>NZ_JAIXCQ010000001.1:0-188946 GCF_020297055.1 Isoptericola luteus
ACGCGGGCGGGCCCATGTGAAATCCTCTGCGTCGAGACGTACACCGACCCCGGGGAGACCGCGCGTGACCGGCGACATCGTCATGAACGACGAGTTCCTGTCGGAGGTCGAGACCGACCTCGGGCGCATGAAGGAACGCCTCTACGAGCCGCTGGACGCGATCCGGTCGGCGGATCCGGCCGCGGTCGGCGAGCCGGAGCTCATCGAGAAGGTGTCGCACTTCCGCGACAAGTGGGACCACAGCATCGACCAGATGTGCGAGGCCACGGGCAACGCCAAGGACCAGCTGCTGAAGATCCGCGAGGGCTTCGCCAAGATCGACGCCGACCTCGCCGCGGCGCTCGGGGGCGAGTGATGGTCCACTACGAGCACATCGGGTACGACCCGGCACCCGGCGACCATGTCGTCACCGGCAGCCTCGCCAACGGCCTGACGGGCGGGCACGAGACCCTCGAGCGGGTGAAGTTCCTGCTCGGCAGCGTCGACGAGGGCGAGTGGGTCGGCGAGGTCGCGGTCGCCTTCCGCAGCATGCTGCACGACGACTTCGAGCCGAAGGTGATCGAGGCGGAGGAGGCCTTCCGCACGGCGGCCTCCGCGCTCGAGACCTGGGCCACCAAGCTCGAGAGCTACCGCGACCGTGCGAACACCCTGAACCACGAGCTCGGCGAGGCGAAGGCCGCTCTCAGCTCGGCCGAGTCGAACCTCTACGGCATGCCCGAGGGCCGCCGCCCGGAGGAGGACGCCCCGCAGCACGAGTGGGACCAGTACCAGGACGACGAGCGCGCCCGCGGTGTCGCGGAGGAGGCCCGCGCCGACGCCCAGGGGGTGGTCGACGGCGTCTGGACGCGCATCGAGACCCTCGTCGAGCAGTACGGCGCGGCGTCGCGCGCGCTGCTGGGGAAGTTCGAGACGGCCGCCGCGATGGCGCCGGACGACCCGTCGTGGTGGGACCGTGCGGTCGACTGGGTCGGCGACCGCTTCGAGGACATCGGCGACGCGTTCGCCGACCTCGGCGACATGATCCTCGAGTGGGCGGCCGAGAACGCCGGGCTGCTCGACCTGATCTCCGACATCATGGGCGTGGTCAGCCTCGTCGCCGGGATCATCTCCCTGCTGCCCATCCCCGGCGCGCAGGTCTTCGCGCTGGTCAGCGTCCTGGCCAGCGGGATCGGCACCCTCGCCGCCTACCTCAGCGCGGCGGGCCAGGCCGGGTCGTTCTCCGGCGGCTTCACCCCGGGCGTCATCATGGGCATGGTCGCGACGGCGCTGGGTGCCGGCGGTCTCACCGCGACGTTCCGCGCGGTGGCGGCGTCGGCCACCGCGGCGGGTCGCACCGCGCCGACGTTCCTGCAGTTCATGAACCCGGCGTCCAAGGTGGGGCAGGCCGCGACGAGCGCGTTCCCCGGGTTCTTCACGCTGGCGGCCAAGGGCGGGAGCATCGACTCCGTCGCGGAGCTGGGCTGGCGCACGGCCGACATCATGTTCGACCAGGGGATCTTCCTCGTCGCGGAGCCGTTCAACTGGTTCAGCGACTACGGGCACCTCAAGGGCGACGACTACAACGGCGTCCTGCCCGACTGGGGTGCCACGGCTGGCGAGACGGACGGCGAGGGCGCGCTGCTGCGCACCCAGCTCGAGAACAGGTGAGCGTGATGACCGAGAGCGACGTCCTCGACGCCGACAACCCCACCCGCTGGAAGCTCCGGATCCGTGTGCCCGACGACTGGGTGGAGCTCGCCGGGACGCAGACCGCCCAGGAGGCGGTCGGCGTCATCCGCGGGGCGCTCGACGCGGTGGACGTCGAGCTGCCGGCCCATGACGCCGGGCTGCTGCTCGACGGGCTGCTCGCCTGGCGGGACGTGTGGAGCGACCGGTCCGTGCTGCTGCACGGGCTCGTCTATCAGGGCAAGGAGTTCCGCGGCCCGACGGCGATCGACGAGGAGATCTTCCTCAACGTCGTGGGTTCCGTCCGGCAGATCGACGCGTTCGACGGACCGCTGTCGCTGCTGGAGGTGATCCGCCGGGTCGTCGCGGCGAAGATGGGCTTCGACCTGTCCGCCGCGTACACCGAGGCGTTCGAGACCGGCATCGGGCCGGCCCTCGGCATGACGGTGACCTACTCCGTCGACGCGCGGCTGCCCGGCGCGGCGGCAGGTTCCGCCCCGCCCGCGAAGCGCGACCTGGGGCTCGCCGTCGTCGTCACGGCACCGTCCGACGGCGGGCCGGGGCTGGTGCTCGTGGGGTGGTCGAGCGAGCCCCAGCACGTGCGCGCCGTCGGGATGCTGCTCGCCGCGATGGCGGGGCCTGCGAAGATCGTGCCGGTGGACGCGCAGGGCGAGGAGATCGGGTGACGGTGGCGCAGGCGGAGGTTCCGGGCGAGGAGGTCACGAGGCGCGGTCGTGCGCCGTTGCCCCCGTCGCCGCGCGATGTGCCCCTGCCTGCGACGTTCGGCGACTGGTACGACCTCGCGGCGGCGCACCTCGGGACCGCCCAGCGCCGTGACGGCGGCGGTCGCCGCATGCTGGCCGGGCTGCTGCTGCTCCTGGGCCTCCTCGCCGGTGCGGGGATCGGGACCCGGCCCGTCCTGGTGCTCCTGGGGCACGGTGCGGACGGCGACCGGGCGGACGTCGCGTCGCTCGTCGTCGGTGGCGTGATCGTCGCCGTGACGCTCACCTGGTGGCTGCGCCACCGGCGCGACTGGGGGCGCGCCCGCGTCCTGCGGCGCGCCTGGTCGCGCGCGCTGCGGCGGCCCGACGTCCTGGCGCTGCCGGTGCGCGAGCCCCGGCCCGCGGACGGTGTCGACCCGGAGGCGATGCACCACTTCCGCGCCCGCAGGCACGCGGAGCTCGAGCCGTACCCGGGGGTCAAGCCCGTGGACGGGGCGACGGGTCTCCTCGACGCCGCGCGCGCCGTCCTCTACCCGATCGTCGCGGCGGTCGGGCTGCTGCTGGTGGCCGTGGGTCTCGACCAGCAGCCTCTCGCGGACGGCGCCGTCGCGCTCGCGCCCGGCGTGGTGGTGCTCGTCGTCGGGCTCGCGGCGTCGGTGCGCGCCTGGTGGCGGCTCGCGGACGGGTTCGCGCTGGTGGGCCTCGAGCACGACGACGCCGCCCGGTGGTCCGGGTGGCGGGTGCTGCACGGGCTGCAGGAGCCCGCCCTGCTCCGGCCGTGGTGGAGGCGGCTCAACGTCGCGTTCCTGCCGATCGCGGGGGGCGGTCTGATCCTCGTCGTGGCGCGGCTGGGCACGGGCTCGATGCGGGTCGACGGCGTCGCCGTGGCCGTGGGCGTCTGCGTGCTGCCCGTCCTGGCCGTCTACGCCTCGTTCGCGCTGCGCGCCCTGGCCGGCCGGCTGCGCGCCCGCGGTGCGGACGTGGAGGTGCTGGTGCTGGCGGACGACGTGCCGGCCCTCGGCCCGGTCGTCGTCCCGCCGGGGCCGGCGCTGCTCCGGCTGGACGGGACGCCGGAGCTGCGCCCGGCGGGCGGGGTCCCGGTCCCGCTCGACGGCGCGACCCTGATCAGCGGTGCGCCGCACATGGTCGCGGCGCGCCGGCACTGGCTGGTGCTGGCCGACGCGTCGCAGGTGCCGCTGGTGTGCGCGGACGTCAGCCGCCTCCGACGCCGTGCGGCGGATGCCGGGCTCCGCGTGCTCTGAGCCGGCGCCGGGTGAACGCGCGCCCGGGTGCCGTCGCCCCGAGAATGGGGTGGGACGGCGAACGTCGTCGGTCCAGGCGAGGGGGAAGTCGATGCGTCGAACGGCGGCCGTGGTTCTCGGGTGCGCGCTGGCGCTGTCGGTCGTTGCCTGCGCCGAGGTGCCCGCGGACGCCGACCCGGTGCCGCACGTGGACGGCGCGCAGGGAGCGCAGGCCCCGGGGGACGACGCCTCGCTCGCCGGGGCGCCCGCTCCCGCGAAGCAGGTCGTGCTCCCGCCGGTGCGTGGCACGTTCGACTACCAGCTCGGCGGCGCGTACGACGCGGTGCCCGGCGGCGAGGGCGACGGCGGCGACGGCGGCGACGGCACGCCGACGATCGACGTCGTCGTCCGGGACGCGACGGCCGACCCGCTGCCCGGCGCGTACAACGTCTGCTACGTCAACGGCTTCCAGACCCAGCCCGACGCGGCGGGCCTGTGGACCGACGAGCACCCGGACCTGCTGCTGCGTGACGCCGACGGCGAGCTGGTCGTCGACCCGGACTGGCCGGACGAGTACGTCCTCGACCCGTCCACGGAGCCGCAGCGGGACGGGATCCTCGCGGTGATCGGGCCCGTGGTCACGGGCTGCGCGGACGCGGGCTTCGACGCCGTCGAGATCGACAACCTGGACACGTGGACGCGGTTCGACCAGATCGACGACGCCGGCGCGTACGCCCTCGCGAGCGCCTACGTCGACCTCGCCCACGCGCAGGGGCTGGCGATCGCGCAGAAGAACGCCGCCGAGATCGCGCCCGTGGCCCACCGCGAGCTCGGCTTCGACTTCGCCGTCACCGAGGAGTGCGGCGCCTGGTCCGAGTGCGCGGACTACACCGACGTCTACGGGGACCACGTGCTCCAGGTCGAGTACCCCGACGCGCTCGACGAGGCGGGGCTGACGTTCGACGACGTGTGCGCCCTCGACGACCGGGCACCGCTGACCGTCCTGCGGGACCTCGACCTCGTGGCGCCCGACGCGGAGGGCTACGTCTACGAGGCCTGCGCCGGCTGAGCTCTACCAGCCGTTCGGGCTGAGGATCTTGCGGATGCGCTTCTCGCTGACGGCGCCGTCGGTGCCGAGCTGCTGCGCGAACAGCGAGACCCGCAGCTCCTCGACGAGCCAGCGCACCTCGGCGAGCTCGGCGGCGCGCGCCGGGTCGGCGGGGCCCGTCGCGTAGGCGGCGCGCGCCTTGTCGTAGGCCTCGGTGACGTCGTGCACGCGCCAGGCCAGCTCGGCGTCCCGCGTGGGGTTGCCCTGGGCCTTCTCCAGGCGGGCCGACGCCGCACGCAGGTAGCGCACCAGGTGCGGGAGGCGCCGCGGCGGGGTCGCGGCGACGAACCCGTCGTGGACGATGCCGGCCACCTGGCCGCGGACGTCCTGGAGCGTGTTGAGCAGCGCCAGGGACGACGACGCGCGCACCTCGCCCTCGACGGTGCGCCAGGCGCTCAGCGCGGCGACGGCGTGCCCGACGACCCGGTGCACCTCGTCCTCGAGGTGCCGCCGGACGAACGCCACCGCGTCCACGTACGACGCGGCGTCCACGACACGGGCGGCCACGGGACCGCCCGTGGGGGTGCCGTGCGCCTTCGCCGCGTCCGGGCTGGTCAGCGCGGTGACGGCCGCGAGCTGCAGGTCGGCCACGAGGGCCTCGGTGTTCCGGTACGGCGCCGCCGCGAGCGTGAGCGACTGCGACGCCGTCCAGCGCGAGGTGATCCGCCCCGCCTGGAGCGCGGTCTCGCCCAGCAGCAGCCTCCGCACGCCGCGGGCGTGCGCGTCGTCGCGGCCCGACACGTCGGCCAGGACCCGCAGCGCCACCGACGGCCTGCGCTTGGCGTCCTCCTCCTCGACGAGCGCCGGGTACCCGCGCACGACGACGCCCCCGCCGAGGTCGGTCGACACGGCCGACGGCAGCGCGCCGTCGGGCAGCCCTGTGGGCCACGTGCTCAGGCCCACCTGCTCGGCCACGACCCGGGGTGCGCCGCCGGACCCGTCCGCGGCGGGAGCCGCCGCGCGGGCGGACGGGCTTGCGGGGGTGGTGGGCGGGAGCCCCGGAGGTCCGGCCTGGCGTCCGGGCGTGCCCGACGCGGCCGGGGCCCGCACCCCGGCCCCGGTGGCGGACGCACGGCGTGCCTCCTCGAGGGCGACGCCGACCGCGCCCTTGACGGCGGCCCGCACCGCGGCCTCGGACCTCGCGGCCAGCCTCCGCTGGAGGGCGAGCAGGTCCTTGGACTCGTCGACCAGGGCCGGGGCCGCCGCGCGGGGCTTGCGGCCGCGGCCCTTGCCCTGGGGGCCCGGGGCGTCCTGCGCGGGAGCACGCGGGCCCTCCTCGACGCGGAACGTCATGCGCAGGTGCGCGGGCAGCCGCTCGACCCGCTCGGCGTCCCAGACCTCGTCCGGGATGTCGACGCCGCGCAGCGCCCGGACGGCGCGCGTGAACTCGACGTGGAAGGGCGCGGCCATGTCCCCGGCACGGGTCAGGTCGTCCCACGACGGCGTGTGCTCGCGCAGCCAGCCGGCGACGGCGGCGCCGATGTCGGGCGCGGGCACGAGCTCGCGCCGCACCGTCTTGGGCAGGGAGCGGATGGTGGCGACGCACAGCTCGTCGAGCAGGCCGGGCACCATCCAGTCGAAGCCGTCGGGGGTGACGCGATTGAGGATCGACAACGGCACGTGCACCGTGACGCCGTCGGCCGCGGTGCCGGGGGAGAACTGGTAGGTGAGCGGCAGGGTGACCTCGCCCTGCGTCCACGCCTGGGGGAACTCGCCCGTGTCGACGGCGTCGGTGTCCACGAGCTGGTCGAGCGTGAACGTCAGCAGGTCCGGGGTCTCGCGCTGCGCCTGCTTCCACCAGGTGTCGAAGTGCGCGGCGCTGACGACGGACGCCGGCACCCGCTCGTCGTAGAACGCGAACAGGTCGTCCTCGGAGGCGACGAGCCCGCGCCGGCGGGAGCGCGCCTCGAGCTCTTCGGCCTCGGCGAGCAGGCGCCGGTTCTCGGCGAAGAACCGGTGGTGCGTGGTCCACTGCCCTTCGACGAGCGCGTGCCGCACGAACATCTCGCGCGCGGCCTCGGCGTCGACCTTGGCGAACAGCACGGGGCGGTCGGCGACGATCGGCACCCCGTACAGCAGCACCTTCTCCGTGGCCACGGCCGCGCCCTGCTTGGTGGACCAGTGCGGGTCGGAGTAGGTGCGCTTCGCGAGCGGGCCTGCGAGCTCCTCCGCCCACTCCGGCCGGATGCGGGCGACGTCGCGCGCCCAGAGCCGCGACGTCTCGACCAGCTCGCCCGCCATGATCCACTCCGGCGGCTTCTTGCTCAGCGGCGAGCCGGGGAAGATGGCGAACCGCGCGCCGCGGGCGCCCACGTACTCGTTGCGCGCCCGCTTGGCGGCCTGCCGCAGCGCGCGGGCGCGGGCCTCGCCCCGCAGGTGCGCGACCGACGACGCCTTGATCTCGCCCGTGTCCTGCATGCCGAGCTGGCTGAGCAGCCCCGCCAGCAGCGAGCGGTGGATGGTGTCGCCGTCCCAGCTGTGCCGATGGTGCGCGAGGTCCGCGGCGTCGGTGCTCGGGCTACCATCCGCGCCGCTCGTTCCTCGCGACGCTCCCGCCAGACCCTCCACGCCCTTCGCATCCGACGCCGCGGACCCCGCGCCGTCGCGCCCGGACGGCCGGGTGGTGTTGGGGGTGTAGCGCATGTCGATCCCGAGCGGCTTGGACATCTCGCGGAGCTGGGCGACGACGTCCTGCCACTCGCGGATCCGTAGGAAGTTCAGGTGCTCCGCCTTGCACATGCGGCGGAACGCGGACGAGCCCATCTCGTGCTGCTGGCCGCGCACGTACTCCCACAGGTTGAGGTAGGTGAGGAAGTCGGAGTGCGGGTCGGTGAACCGCGCGTGGAGCTGGTCGGCCTGGGCCCGCGTCTCGGCGGGACGCTCCCGCGGGTCCTGGATGGACAGGACGGCGGCGATGATCGCGACCTCGCGCGCCACGCCCTGCTTCGCGCCCTCGATGATCATGCGTGCCAGGCGCGGGTCCATCGGGAGCTGGGCGAGGGTGCGCCCGACGTCGGTGAGCCGGGTCCGGCCGTCCTGGTTCGCCAGGGCGCCGAGCTCGGTGAGGAGCTGCACGCCGTCGCGCACCGAGCGGGTGTCGGGCGGCTCGACGAACGGGAAGCGCGCGACGTCGTCAGGCGTGGAGACGACGCCGACGCTGATCATCTGCAGCAGCACGGACGCGAGCGAGGTGCGCAGGATCTCGGGCTCGGTGAACTCCGGCCGGCCGAGGAAGTCCTCCTCGGAGTACAGGCGGATCGCCACGCCGTCGGCCACCCGGCCCGAGCGGCCGGATCGCTGGTTGGCCGACGCCTGGCTGACGGGCTCGATCGGCAGGCGCTGCACCTTGGTCGCCTTGGAGTAGCGCGAGATGCGTGCGGTGCCCGGGTCGACGACGTAGTGGATGCCCGGCACGGTCAGCGACGTCTCGGCGACGTTCGTCGACAGCACGATGCGCCGGCCCGCGTGGGACTCGAAGACGCGGTGCTGCTCCGCGGCCGACAGCCGCGAGTACAGCGGCAGGATCTCGACGTGCTGCGGGTGCTTCGGGTCGCGGACCCGCTCCTTGAGGTGCCCTTCCAGCGCGTCGGCGGCGTCGTGGATCTCCCGCTCGCCGGAGAGGAAGACGAGGATGTCACCCGGCCCCTCGCGCATCAGCTCGTCGCAGGCCTCCACGATGCCGGTGACGAGGTCCTTCTCGTCGCGGTCGGAGCCGCCCTTGGCCTTCTTGGGTTGGTCCGGGTCGGTGTCGGGGGAGAGGGGCCGCCAGCGGATCTCCACCGGGTACGTGCGCCCGGTGACCTCGACGACGGGCGCGGCGTCGGGCAGGACGTCGACCACGGCCTCGGGCGCACCACCGACCTCCGCCAGGTGGGCCGGCGAGAAGTGTGCCGCGAAGCGCGCCGAGTCGATCGTCGCCGACGTGATGACGAGCTTGAGGTCCGGACGCCGGGGCAGCAGGCGCGACAGGTAGCCGAGCAGGAAGTCGATGTTCAGCGACCGCTCGTGCGCCTCGTCGATGACGATCGTGTCGTAGGCCAGCAGGTCCGGGTCCCGCTGGATCTGCGCCAGCAGGATGCCGTCGGTCATGACCTTGACGAGCGTCGAGTCGCTGGACTGGTCGGTGAACCGCACCTGGTAGCCGACGACGCCGCCCAGCTCGGTCCCGAGCTCGGACGCCACCCGCTCGGCGACCGACCGGGCCGCGATCCGGCGCGGCTGCGTGTGCCCGATCTGCCCGGCGCGCCCGCGGCCGAGCTCCAGCAGGATCTTGGGCAGCTGCGTCGTCTTGCCCGAGCCGGTCTCGCCCGCGACCACGACCACCTGGTGCGTGCGGATCGCGGACGCGATGTCCTCCCGGCGGGCCGAGACCGGGAGCTGCTCCGGGTAGACGATAGGCGGCACCTCGACGGCGGCACGCTTCGCGGCCGCCTTCTCGAGCTGCTCGCGGCTGACCCGGCGGGGGCCGGAGCGCTGGGGGGCGCCGCGGTTCCCGGCGCGGTTCTCGCGGCCCTGGCCGCCGCCCTGGCCGCGCCCGCGGCCCCGGCGGCGGGGACGACGCGCACCGCCGTCGTCCGACGACGACTGCGGTGCGGGGCTGGGCTCGGTGCTCACGACGTCCCATTCTCTCAACGTCCGCAAGGTGATTCGCGCGCTCAGGGGGAATGGCGCGCGACGGCGGGAGGCGAAGGGGTCTCGCCCGCGAAGGCGGACCTGCTGGGAGCGGTTCCATGATCGGGCCGCCGCAGTGGCCGACCACGACCGGAGGAGGCGCCGATGAGGGGACGCGTCACGACGCTGCGGGACGTCGCCGACCGGGCGGGCGTCTCACCCACCACGGTGACGCGGCTCATCAACGCCCACGGCTTCGTCAGCCGGGACGCGCGAGCCGCGATCCGGCAGGCCATCGACGACCTGGGCTACGTGCCGTCGGCGCTACCGACTCCCCGGCCGGGCACCGCCGACTCCCGATCGTCGCAGTCATCGCGGCCGCCGCCATCGCGACCGCGCTGGCCTACCGCGGCATGGTCCTGTTCGGACTCGAGGTCGCCGGCATGGTGCCCGCCGAGGCATACATGCTCGCCGGGTTTCTCGAGATCGCCCTGATCGCCGTCGCGCTCATGGCGCGCAGCGCGGCCCTCGACGGCCGCCCATACGAACTCCCAGATGTGACTTGCGCCGTTATATGGCGGGGTTCTATCGGGGTTGTGTGGCGGCCGGGTCAGCTGACGCCGATGACGAGGGTGCTCGCGGTGCTACCGGGCCCGGCCCAGGTGCTTCACATGCGCAACCGGTCAACCCGCGTCAGGCGTTGTGAGGCTGGATGACGATCTTGCCGGTGGCGTGGCCGCTCTCGACCGCAGCAATGGCTTCGCCCGCGTCCTCCAGCGGGTAGAGGGCCGAGACGTTGGGGTCGACGAGGTTGTATTCGATGACGCCGGTGATCTTCTCCAGTGCCTCGGTGGTGCGCTTCAGGGGACTGCCGCCGAGCTCGGTGACGGTGTCGGGGTCGGCGGCGGAGATGATCCTGGCCGGGTCGGTGACGAGTCCGGCGACCTGACGCAGGGCATCGCCACCGACGAGGTCCAGGATCAGGTCTACCCCCTCGGGGGCGATCTGGCGCACCTGGTCGGCGACATTTGCACCGGAGGGGATGAACGTTGCTCCGGTGGCTTGAACGATCTCGCGCTTGGCCTGCGAGGCGATGCCGATGACGGTGAACTGGTGGACCTTGCCGATCTGGGCGGCCATGAGTCCGACACCGCCGCCGGCCCCGAGGATGAGGAGCTGCTGGCCGGGCTCGAGCTCGATCTGGTGGGTGGCGTCGTAGGCGGTGGCCCCGGCGACGGGGATGGTGGCCGCGTCGGCGAAGGCGATCTCGTCCGGCTTGGCCACGGCATCGGTAGCGCGCACGAGGGTGTCCTCGGCGAAGGCGCCGTAGTCCGGGACCACATGGCCGAGGATCTCGTCGCCCACGGCGAAGCTTTCGACTCCCTCACCGAGGGCGGTGACGACACCGGAGACCTCCTGACCCATGGGGGCCGGCAACGGCTGGTCCCGACGGTAGCGGCCGGCGCGGATCTTGTAGTCGACGGGGTTGACACCGGCGGCGCGGACCCGGACGGCGAGCTCACCGGGGCCGGGCTGCGGCGCTGGACGGTCGATGAGTGCCTGGGTCTCGGGGCCGCCGAAGTCGGTGAATACGTACACCTTGGACATGGGGTTCTTCTCCTTCTGCTGTGTGTTCGAAGCGGGTGAGACAGGTGCGGCCAACAGCCGCTGAGTTCGCTGCGCGGGGATGGCCGGTCAGGCGGCGGTGGGAGGTTCGTCCTGGCCAGCGGCCTCGGCGGCGTCGGCTTCTTCCTTGGTGGGGTAGGCGCCGTCGGCCGCGTGCTCGGGCGGGGAGTAGATGGTGTAGAGCACGAGCGGCTCGTCGCCGGTGTTGCGGAAGTTGTGCCGGGCGCCGGCGGGGACGGCGCACTGGTCACCGGCCTCGATCGGGTGGGTATGGCCGTTGAGGTCGGCCTGACCGGCCCCGCTGACGAAGGTCAGGATCTGGTCGGTGTGCTCGTGGACCTCCTCACCGATCTCGCCACCGGCGGAGATCGTCATGATGACGATCTGGGCGTGCTGGCCGGTCCACAGCACCCGGCGGAAGTCGGGATTGTCCTGGGCGACCCGCGCGATGGTGAAGTGCTCGACGTTGCCCTCGATGGTGAAGTGTTCTTCGTTACTCATGATTCCTCCTGTTGTGGTTGTGCCGGGCTTACCCGGCGGTGATACATCCGCGCCTGGCCGGGACGGTGGATGAGGCGTCCCGCCCGGGGTAGAGGGTCAGGACCGGACCGCAGCTGGGATCGGTGCGGCGGTGGCTGGCGCGGAAGGTGTCGCCGTGGTGCTGGTGGTGTCCTGGTGGCGGCGCAGCAAGCGCATGGCGTTGACGATCACGACCAGGACCGAGGCTTCGTGGACGAGCATCCCGATGGACATGGTCACTCCGCCGAGCAGCACTCCGGCCAGCAGCACGGCCACGGTGATCAGGGCGATGGTGATGTTCTGGCGCATGTTGTTCACGGTGCGCCGGGCCAGGCCGATCGCTTCGGGGAGCTTGAGCAGGTTGTCGCCCATGAGGGCGATGTCGGCGGTCTCTACGGCCACGGCCGAGCCGGCCGCACCCATGGCTACGCCGATATCGGCGGTGGCCAGGGCCGGGGCGTCGTTGACGCCGTCACCGACCATGGCCACGACGTGACCCTGACGCTGCAGGTCCGCGACTGCGTCGAGCTTGTCCTCGGGCAGCAGGCCGGCGCGGACCTCATCGACCCCGGTCGCCGCACCAACTGCCTTCGCCACCAGCGGGGCGTCACCGGTGAGCATGACCACCTTCTTCACCCCGGCGTCGTGCAGACGGGCGACCATCTGCGCCGCGTCGGGACGGACCTCATCAGCCACCGCGACCACACCAGCCACCGCATCCTCCACGGCCACGATCATCGCCGTCCTGCCCGCTGCGGCGAGCTCCTCAGCGGCCTGCCCGGCGCCAACAGTGTCGGCGATGCCGTACTGCTCCAGCAGCGCCACGTTGCCGATGAGGACCCGGCGCCCGCCGATGGTGGCAGTGATGCCCTTGCCAGGCACGGGCTCGGTGACCTCGGGCAGCCCCGACGTGGCCAGCCCCTCCGCGGCTGCTGCCTCCAGGATGGGTCGGGCGAGCGGGTGCTCGGAGCCGGCCTCGGCCCGGGCTGCCCAGGTCAGCACCTGGGCGCGATCCATGGCTGGGGCCAGGACGACGACGTCGGTCAGGTGCGGGCGGCCCTTGGTCAGGGTGCCGGTCTTGTCCACCGCGACGGCGGTGATCTTGCCGGAGGTCTCCAGGTACTCCCCACCCTTGATGAGGATGCCGTCCTTGGCGGCCCGGCCGATGCCGGCGACGATGGAGACCGGGATGGAGATGACCAGCGCGCCGGGGCAGCCGATGACCAGCAGGGTCAGCCCGAGCACGACGTCACCGGTGAGCAGGCCCACCACGAGGGCCAGGACCATGATGGCCGGGGTGTACCAGGCGGAGAACCGGTCCATGAACTGGGCGGTCTTGGCCTTGGCGTCCTGGGCGTCCTCCACGCGGTGGATGATGCGGGCCAGCGTGGTGTCGGCGCCGATGCCGGTGGCGAGCACCTGGAGGAACCCACCCTTGGCGACGGTTCCGGCGAAGACGTGGTCGCCCTTGGACTTCTCCACGGGGATGGACTCCCCGGTGATGGAGGCCTCGTCCAGGGCGCCGGTGCCGGCCACGACCTCGCCGTCCACCGGGACCTTAGCGCCGTTCTTGACCAGGACGATCTCGCCCATGGCCACGCTCGCAGCGGGCACCTCCACCTGCACGCCGTCGCGCATGACCACGGCCACGTCTGGGGCCACGGCCACCAGCTCGGCCAGTGCCGAGCGGGTCTTGTTCAGCGTTGCGGACTCCAGGGCGTGCCCGATGGCGAAGAGGAAGGTCACCGCGGCGGCCTCCCAGTACTCCCCGATGATCACCGCGCCGATCGCGGCCACCGAGACCAGCAGGTCGATGCCGATGACCCGGGCCATGAGCGCCCGGGCTGCCTTGGTCACGATCGGGGTACCCGCGACCACGGCGGCGGCCACCATGAAGGCGTTGCTCCACGCATCGGAACCGAGGCCGCGGGCCACGAAGAACGAGATGAGGATCAGCGCCCCGGAGACCACTGGGATCGCCCACCTGCCGTACCACCACTGCTGCAGCTTGTTCATAGCTGTTCGACCTTCCTGTAGCTGTCCAACCCCAGTTCGGGGTGCTGACAACGACGTTATGAAGATCGGCACCGGGCAACCATGACCGGCGTCAATCAACCGCACACCCATCCGTGCACCGCCGCCGGGGCTGCTCTAGCGTGCTGGCGCAATGAAGAGCGTCACCGCCGAGTTGATCGGCGGTGACGCTTAGCTGGTCCGGCTCAGAATGCGACCGGACGAGCCACGTAGCCTCGGCCCGCGGGCGCCCATGACCACACCCCAGTCCGCGGGGCCCGTGGGGCCGGGTGTCACGCGCATGGCGGGACGGCCCCGTCAGGTTCGCCTGGTTGCCAGTTCCTCCACCATCAGGCCCAGACCGCTACCGAGCATGAAGACGTCCCGAGCGATCCCCATGCCAGCCGGCGCTGGACGGATTCCGTCATCACGGGTGAACCCTGGCGTCTTGAGGTACACGGCCATCAATGCGGCCGAGAATCCACTTAGGCCGGCCGCGGCCACCTGGGTGGGTACCATCGGGGCTAGTAGCGCCGTGCCCAGAGCGATCTCGAAGGTCGACAACGCCTTCCCGAAGCGGACCGGGTCCATCTTCTTCAAGAACGGGAACGCGTTGGCGGCCTGGTCCCGCAGCCCCGTTGCCCCGTCGACGTCCAATGACCGCTTAGTGATTCCGGTGTTCAATATGAAGGCCCCGCTCGCCAGGCGCGGCGGGACATGGTGAAGCTTGACGCTCATAGCAATCTCTCCTGAGTTCTTGGGACGTGGGTCTACCAGCGGTTCACACGTGAGAATGCAGCGGGCAGGCTTCCGCTGATCATTGACGGGCCCGGCGGCCCGGTGCGGCCCTCATGGGTGGCGGGATGACGCCCGGGCAGTGCGCTCGCGCTTGGTCTGGGCACCGGTCGACGTCCCTGGTCGCCCTAGTGGAGGCGGGTCCTAGGTCCTCCGAGATAACGCTTGCGGTAACGCCGGCACCGCCGACGGTCACCAGGATGTCCTCGACGTCCAAGCGTCGGGGGTCGTAGTCGACGTCAACCCGGTGCGAGTGCAGATCGATGTGCACGGCCTGCACCCCGGAAGACGCTTCAGGTGCCGGTTGATGTCGGTGGCGCACGAGGGGCAGAAAAACTCGCCCAGGCGCAGCTGCAGGTGCGCCGCCTGTGCCATGACGCTCACTGTCCTTCTCCTTGGCGCGGCGGGCGTCAGAACGCGGCAGGCTTGGCGACGTACCCGGCCTTGCCCACAGCGGCGATCAGGTCCTCGACGCTGGCCTTGGCCGGGTCGTGGTCGACCTCGATGCGTGCCGAGGCGAACTGGACCTTCACGGCGCTGACGCCGTCCAGGCGTCCGACACGCTTCTCGATCTTCGCCACGCAGGAGGGGCAGGAGAAGCCTTCGGCGCGCAGGGTCGTGTGGGTGGTGGTGGGAGCGGTGGTGCTCATGGTGTGTTCCTTCCTTCTCTGACGAGGTCTCACCCTTCTTGGGTGCTGACTACGACGTTACGAGCGGGCCAGGAACCGAACCATGACGTGCATCAATCAACCGCAGCAGACGTGAGAGAGTCCTCGCCCCTCAGGCACTGGCGGCCACGGTGGCGAGCAGACGGTCGCCGTCCAGGATGGCGGTCCATCTGCGGCCGGAGTCGATGATGCCGTCCTTGCGGAGCTGGCTCATTACCCGGGAGACGGACTCCGGTGTCGAACCGGTCATGCCGGCCAGGTCAGTGCGAGACAGCGGCAACTGGATCAATGTGGCACCGGAGGAGCTGTCCTGGCCGAACTTCTCGGCTAGGCGCAACAGCGTGGTCGCTACCCGCTGGGCGACGGTGGCGGTGGATTGCGCGGTGACGTCCGCACGCGCTTGCGCTAGCAGCGCGGTGACGTCGTCCACCACCCGTAGGGCGACCTCGGGGTGTTGCGTCATGACATCGCGGAAAGCGCGTGTGTCGATGCGTAACGCGCAGGTGGTGGTCAGGGCGCGAACGGTTTCGGGGTAGGTGGGCTGGCCCAGGGTGTGCATGCCTCCGAAGAGGTCGCCAGGGGCCAGGAGATCGACGACGACGTCCTGGCCGTTCGGGGTCGGGCGGGAGACCTTGGCGCGCCCGGCTGCCATGACGTAGAGATGTTCGGCCACGTCGCCGGCTGTGTAGAGCGGGTCGTCCTCAGCCCAGGACAGCGAGACCATGCGGTGGTCGATACCGACAAGATCCTCGTGGGACAGACCGGCGAAGAGCGGCACCTGGCCGAGAACCTTCATGCGTACCGGCAATGGACAGTGATGGGGCTGGGCGCAGGTTGAGCGCAGCGGGACTCGTCGTCGGCCAGGTGCGCCGGTAGCCGAATTGACCGGGGAGGATGCACCGTGCGATGCGGCGGAGCCGGGTTCGCTGCTCACGATTGCCTCCTGAAAGTGATGCTAGATGCGCCGAGACGAATAAGCACGTGCTTCGTCTCATTATTGGTAGCCGTAATGGTCAGGCGAGCGTGTATTCGCCCGCCTCCTGCACGGCTGCCTCGATGGCCGAGCGGTTCAGCTCGACGTCGTCCTTGTGCTTGAGGATGATGCGCGCTTCGCCGTCGGGAATGATCTCGGTGGCGACGGCACCGATACCTGCCACGAGATAGAGCCTGTCCTTGATGGCCCGCGCATCCTCGGCTGTGGTCATGCCGGCGACGGTGTAGATAGTGCTGATCATGCCCTGCTCCTGTCAGATCCGGCCGTTGAACGCCTGCATCGCGGCGTCCTCACGGGTGCCGCCACGACCCTCACCGTACGCGGCGTAGTCGGTGATCCACTCGATGGACTTGATCCACTTGACCATCTTGTACCCATGGTTCGACTCCACCCGCAGCCGCAGCGGCGCGCCCAGATGCACCTCCAACGGGTGCCCGTTGCGCTCGTACGCCAGGATCGTGTCGTCCTCGGCGACCGTGTCGAGGTCCAGCACCGCGTAGAACGGTTCCCGCGGCCGGTGGTCCCACATCTCCTGGGCCAGGCCGTGGGAGGTGATCATCACGTAGTTGGCACCCTCCGGGGGAGGTCCGAGGACCTCGAGGAGGTCACGGAGCCGGACGCCGGCCCATTTGGAGGTGGCCGACCAGCCCTGCATGCAGGTGTGGACCGCGATGTACTCGGTCTTCGGGAGCTGACGCAAGTCCCCCAGGCTCAGCTGCAGCGTCTTACCGCTCAGCTCACCACCGAGCTCGAGGCGCCAGTCACGGAAGCCGCTGTCCCGGTGGGCGAGCCACTCCGTGGACTCGTCCTTGGTCGGCGGGAGCCCGTTGGTCCAGTGGAACTCCGAGATGTCCTTCTCGGTGTAAGTACTCTGGCGTCCCATGCGGGGCTTCATCCAGTTCAGGGTGACCTTGCGGATCGGCTCAGTCAGCGCCACGAGCACGCGCTGGGAGCGCGGGCGGTCGGCCAGCGTGAGGTAGCTCAGAGCGATCCACAAGCCGATAACGACGACGATCGTGGCGATCGCGATGGTGAAGGCCTGCGCGTATCGGGCGGTGTCGGTGACACCGAAGACCATGTGCGGCAGGTTGTACTCGGGGTGGACCAAGAACACCAGACCGATGTGCATCACGATGAAAATGCTCATCAGGACCATGCCGATGAAGTGCAGCGAACGAGCGCCCTGGTGCCCACCCCACAGCTTCAGGTACCAGGGGAAGCGCGAACGCACGGCCGGGGACATCGCGATACCTGTCAGGATCAGCAACGGCGCCAAGATGAAGACGACGCCGGTGTAGGTGAGCATCTGCAGCGCGTCGTAGGGCTGGAAATGCTCGATCGAGGGCACGCCGAAGCCGAGGTAGATCCGCATGGATTCCCACGCCTCGGGGAACACATCCCACGAGTTCGGCACGATCCGCCGCCACAGGCCGGTGCCGAACAGCAGGACGACGTAAAGCAGGCCGTTGATCAACCACAGCGTCACTCCCAGTCCGTGCCAGTGCCGCCCCAGGCCGATGTTCTTCTTCCCCGGCAAGGTCAGCAGCGGGCTGGCGGATCGCTCGTCCATGAGGGAGGTGTAGACGCCCTCCTCCTTCGGCAGCTCCCGGCGGGTGAACTTGATCCACTCAGTGCCCGGCTTGGAGTCATTGCGCCACCACAGGCGGGGCAGCGAGGCGAGAATTTCCCACCCGCTGCGCAGCACAATCCCCATTAGGACAAAGTTGAGCAGGTGTGTAGCCCGCAGCCAGAGCGGGAAATCCGGGTCCAAGAATGCCTCCATAGATCGTCGCCGGCTGTAGCCGCGCCTGTCCTCGCCACACTAAGCCGCCCACCTATCCCGGGCATCTACGGGCTGCTCGATGCCGGTCCGCTGCCATCGGTCGGATCCCGTGTTGGCCTTCCATCCCGGGCATCTACGGGCTGCTCGATGCCGGTCCGCTGCCATCGGTCGGATCCCGTGCTGGCCTTCCACGGCAGGCTGCGGTGGGAGCTTTGGTGCGGGAGCCCAGACGTAGATGCTCGGAGAGCCGCCCTGTGCCCCGCGCTCGCATCGGAATCGGACAGAGGGAGTGGAACTCAACCCAGCGGCACACCCTGTGCGGCCATGGGAAAGGTTCGGGGTCGATGGGCTGGCCGTCGATGTGGACGGCGTACTGCAGGTGGTAGCAGCAGGCGAAGTTCCCGGCGTCGCCAACCAGGGCGATGACTAGCCGCAGGCGGCCCCCGAAGTCGGTGCCGTAGTGAAACATGCCGCCCAATAACTTGCGGGGCCCGAAACGTGAGGTGATCGGTGCATCCAGCGGCGCGGGCCGTCACCGAAGCGCTGGTGCCCCAACACCCCAACGCTCGGGCAGCCGTCGCTGCCTGCATGGCCAGAGTCCTCAGCGAGGTCGACGGCAGGCCCCTGACGTTCCACGGGCCATCAGCGATCCGCACTTCTCTTGGCAGCCACGACGCACCACTCGCAGTCTGCTGTACGTAATCGAACGATTCCGCTACAGCGGCGACGAGGGCTCGGCGCCCTCTTCAGGATGCTTGACGGTTCGCGGTTCTCGGCCCACGCCATTTGTAACGAAACTCAGTGCCGGATTCTATGGCTCGATACTTCCCGTGCTGAACGAGTATCGCTACAGTCAGCGCCATGGGGCATCTGCTGGGGTATGCGCGTGTGTCGACGACCGATCAGGACGCTGCGCTGCAGATCGATGCGCTGACTGCGGCGGGGTGTTATCGGGTCTTCGTCGATACGATCTCTGGCTCCCTGGATCACCGGCCCGAGCTGGCGAAGTTGATGGACCAGTTGCGCCCGGGGGACACGCTGGTGGTGTGGCGGCTGGACCGGTTGGGTCGCTCGATCAGGCATCTGATCGACCAGCTGCAGGTCCTGTCCGAGCAGGGCGTGGGGTTCCGCTCCTTGCAGGAGACGATCGACACGACCTCCTCGGGCGGGCGGCTGGTGTTCCACGTCTTCGCCGCGCTGGCCGAGTTCGAACGTGACCTGATCCGTGAGCGCACCCACGCAGGACTGGCCGCCGCCCGGGCCCGTGGCCGCAAAGGCGGGCGACCGCCCGCCCTGTCGCCGGACCAGGTCAAGGCGGCCCGTCGGATGTATGAGCAGAATGAGATGACGGTGGCGCAGATCGGTGCGGTCTTGGGCGTCAGCCGGGCCACCATCTACCGCGTGCTCAACCGCCAAAGTGTCCCAGTGGTCGAACCACGACAGTCGAGAAGCGCCGTGTAGGTCATGGACGCGGCCGGGCGCTGGCAGATCCTCAGGCTTCACGTCGAGGACCAGATCCCGCTCGCCGCCCTGGCCCGGGACACCGGGATCGGGTTGCGCACGCTGGAGCGGTGGCACGCCCGCTACCGCACCGAGGGATACGCAAGCCTCGATAGGCGGCAGCGCGCTGATGTCGGCAGCCGCCGCCTGCCCGCTGAGCTCGTGTCGTTGGTCGAAGGGCTGGCGTTGAGGAAGCCTCGGCCGGCGATCATCACCATCCACCGCAAGGTCAGCGCCATCTGCGAGGAGCAGGGATGGCCCGTGCCCTCCTATGGCGTCGTGCGCGCGATCATCGCCGACCTCGATCCGGGCATGGTCACCCTGGCCCTGGAAGGGCCGGCGTCCTACCGGGACAAGTACGAGATCGCGCTGCGCCGGCAGGCCGAGCGGCCGAACGCGATGTGGCAGGCCGATCACACCCTGCTCGATGTCCTCGTGGTGGGCACCGACGGCAAGCCCGCCCGGCCGTGGCTGACGACGATCATCGATGACTGCTCGCGCGCTATCTGCGGGTACACCGTGTTCCTCGGTGCGCCCTCGGCGATGAACACCGCGCTGGCGCTGCGTCAGGCGATCTGGCACAAGACCGACCTCTCCTGGCCGATGTGCGGCCTGCCCGAGGTGCTCTACGTCGATCACGGCAGCGACTTCATCAGCAACCAACTCACCGGCACGGCCGTGGACTTGCATATCCGACTCATCCACTCTGCCGTCGCGCGTCCTCAGGGGCGCGGCAAGGTGGAGAGGTTCTTCGGGACCGTGAACACCGAGCTGCTGGCTGGTCTGCCTGGGTACATCGCCGAGGGACACCACTGGCCGACGCCGAAGCTGTCCCTGGCTGAGCTCGACGCTGCGATGGAGGAGTTCGTAATCACCTACAACGACCAAACTCACAGCGAGCTCGGCACCTCCCCGCGCGCTGCCTGGATCGCCGATGGCTGGCTACCGCGCATGCCGGAGAGCCTGGAGGACCTCGACGGGCTCCTGCTCACCGTCGCCCAGACCAGGGTCGTGCGCCGCGATGGCATCCACTTCCAGGGCCTGCGCTACATCTCCCCGACCCTGGCCGGTTACGTCGGCCGGTCGGTCGTGATCCGCTACGACCCCAGGGACATCACCGAGATCCGCGTGTTCGACCACGAGGACTTCATCTGTAAGGCCATCAACCAGGATCACCACGACCAGAAGGTCAGCCTCAAGGAGGTCCAGGCCGCCCGCAACGCCCGGCGCCGGGCGCTGCGTCAGGGCATCAACGAGCGGATCGCCGTCGTGGCCACGCAGACCGACCCTGCACCAGCGACCGAGGCGCCGCCGCCGGCGCCTCGGCGGAAGTTGCAGGTCTATAGAGAGGACCTGAGGTGAGTCAGCGCTTCATCGTGACCAAAGAACACCGCCGCTTCACCGAGTTCGCCGACGCCGTGCGGCGCGGGCACACCATCGGCCTGTGCTTCGGACCAGCCGGCGTGGGAAAGACGCTCTCCGCGCGCCGCTACGCCCGCTGGGACAAGGCCCACGACCTGCTGACCTACTGGGGACCGCGCTCCGACAGTGACGCGAAGATCTACGCCGCGCTGGCCAAGAGCCGTACCGTGCTCTACACCCCCAGCGTGCTGACCACGCCACGGGCCCTGAAGGAGGAGCTCGACCAGGTCATCTCCCGCACCAATATCTGCATCGAGCAGCACCTCGCGCCGGCCGGACAGGTCACGCCAGAGACGCGCGGGTGGCGCCACAGCAGGAACTACGTCGAGCTGATCATCGTCGATGAGTCCGAACGCCTACGCCCCACCGCACTGGAACTGCTGCGCGATCGCTACGACCGCGACAACATCGCCCTCATCCTGATCGGCATGCCCGGCCTGGAGAAGCAGTTCAGCCACTACCCCCAGTTCTACAGCCGCGTCGGCTTCGCCCACCAGTACCGGCCCCTGGGCAAGGACGAACTGCTCTTCGTCCTTCAACGGCACTGGCGCGCCCTCACCAAGACCCTCGACCCAGAGGACTTCACCGACGCCCAAGCCATCGCCGCCATCGCCCGCATCACCCGAGGGAACTTCCGACTCCTGGAACGACTCTTCCCCCAGATCGAGCGCGTCCTGAAGATCAACGAACTCGACACCATCACCAACGACGTCATCGAAGCCGCCGCCAGCACCCTTGTCATCGGCGTCAGTTGACAGGCCGCCACATAGCACCTACAGAACCCCGCCATTTATCGGCGCAAGCCACAACTCCCAGAACCCGATTCTGGCGTGCCTCAGAATCGGTCAGTTCTGAAGCGACGACCTGACTTGTGGGAACGGGCCAAGACGTAGCAGTCGATGCCCTCAGGGTGACTCTGCTATGCCCGGGCCGAACCAAGGCGCCAGAGACGTGCCTCCTGTAGCCCTGGTCACGAATGCGCGGGATGGCGATCGAACCTGGACGGATCCTGGCGGCGAACAGGTCATGCCAGGTCCGGAAGCTCCATCCGGCCTAGCGTCGCCCTGTCGGCGACTGCGGTGATCGCCGTCATACGCCGGTGCTCCACGGTGCAGGTCATCAGGCCCACGGGACGACCGGTGGGAGCGAAGGCGAGGACCCCGGGTCGCCCGTCCACCACGACCTGGCGAGCGGTGAACCCCAGCTCGCTCCCCCGCACGACGGCGCGGACGAGTTCTGCACGGCCTCGTCTCACCGTCACGCCCCGCGGGCTGCGCACCTCCCAGACCAGGTCCGGGTGGAGGACCTCGAGCAGGGCCTCGAAGTCGCCGTCGCGGGCGGCGGCCAGGAACGCGTCGACCACAAGTCGTTGCCGGCGGTGACTACCAGTGGGGCGTGCGGCGTCACGGACCTTGCGGCGAGCACGGCTCGCTGCCATCTTTGCGGCGTCGACCGACTTGTCGATGATCACGCCGATCTCGGCGAACGGGACACCGAACACGTCGTGCAGCACGAAGGCGAGCCGTTCATCTGGCCGGAGCGAGCCCAGCACAGTGAGCAGAGCCAGGCCGAGTGCCTCGCTGTCGATCGCGTGGCTCTCCGGGTCCCCGTCGGTGGAGACGACGTCGGCCGTGACGACCGGGTCGCGGAACTGCGCTTCGAAGGACGTCTCGCCCTTTGCCGCCCGGGAGCGCAGGACGTCAATGCTCAGCCGCCCCACCACGGTGGTCAGCCATGCGGCGAGGTTCTCGATCGTTGCGGGGTCCTGACGGGCGAGACGCACCCACGCCTCCTGCACGACGTCCTCCGCGGAGCTCGCGCTCCCGAGCACCCGGGTCGCGATCGCCAGCAGACGCCCGCGCTCTGCCTCGAAGTTCTCTGCCAGGTCGGTCTGGGAGCTCATCGTTACCTCTCCTCGGTCTGTCCCGTCATCACGATGACGGGCCCGAGCGGGCCGACGTAACGACGAAGGAGAAGTTCGTGAACCTCGCCCTGTGGATCCTCGCCGGCGCACTCGCCATCGCCTACACCGCGGGCGGCACCAGCCTGCTGCTGATGCCCAAGGAGCGGTACCGCGCACTCGGGGCCAGCCAGCACTGGGTCGACGACTTCGAGGACCGGCACCTCAAGGTCATCGGCGTCGTCAAGATCATCGGGAGCCTCGGCCTCATCCTCCCGGCAGCGCTCGGCGTCGCACCGCTCCTGACTCCTCTCGCGGCCAGCGGGCTCGCACTCTTCATGGCCGGCGCCGCAACCACGCGCTTCCGTCGCAGCGAATGGAAACTGATGCTCATTGACGTGTTCTACCTCAGCCTCTTCCTCGTGCTGGCCTGGGGGCGGTTCGACCTCCAGCCGCTCTAGGTCTAACCGGCCACGACTTCGATGCCAGTTCGTGTTGTCGAAGTGAGGGTCTCCGGTTCGCGCAAGTGCCCGAACAGGAAGGAGCCCCCCTGAAGTTCCGAAAACTCCAGAACCCGATTCTGGCGCGCCTCAGAATCGGTCAGTCTTGGAGCGTTGACAGTGATTGTTGGGGCTCGACAGAACCGCCACTACTCCAGCGCGGCAGTCGTCACGTCGTGTGGATGAAACGAGGTCGACCCGGCCCTGCGCACCCACTATCGACCGCCCACCGGCCGCAGCGCACTCGTCACCGCGGTCTCACGCCGCAAGGGCGTGACGTACCGTGTCGCCATGTCGAGCGCCAGCGCCCCCACGCATCTCGCGATCTTCGCCTCGGGTGAGGGGAGCACGGCCGCGCGGATCATCGACGCGGCGGGCCGAGGGCTGGACGCCGCGGTCCGTCTGGTCGTCAGCAACAACAGCGGCTCAGGTGCGCTCGAGCACGCGCGCTCCCGAGGCGTGCCGACGCGCCACCTTAGCGGCCGGACCCACTCCGACCCCGAGGCGCTCGCCGCTGCAATCGCGGGGGCGCTCCACGAGGCCGGCGTCGAGCTCGTGGTGCTCGCTGGCTACATGAAGAAGCTCGGCCGCCGCGTCCTGGCTGGTTGGGACGGGCGCATCGTCAACACCCACCCGGCCTTGCTGCCCGCCTACGGCGGCGTCGGGATGTATGGGGACCGCGTCCACTCGGCCGTCCTTGCCGACGGGGCCACCATTACCGGCGCCTCGGTCCACGTCGTCACCGCCGAGTACGACGAGGGTCCAGTTCTCGCGCAGTGCCCCGTGCCGGTCGAGCCCGACGACGACGTCGCGAGCCTCCGCGCGCGCGTCCAGGCGGCCGAGAAGGAGCTCCTCATCTCGTGGCTCACCGCGTCCTGCGGCGTCCGCGAGACCGCCCTGCCCACCTGAGCCGCAGGCCGTCCCGCAGATCCGTCCTGCTCACCGCGTCCTCCGCCCTGCTCACCGCGCCCCCGTGGGCCGGATGCGAGTGAGCCGGCAACGATGCTCACCCAGCGAACCAGGTGACCGTGCGACATCGAACCGTCATCCGGTCCGGGCTGGTGCGGCTTCCGCTGCCTCCGTGTGGTCAGTCGGCCACGGCTCGTCAGGTTCCGAAACTCCCAGAACCCGATTGTGACGCGTCTCAGAATCGGTCGGTTGAGCGGTGTCTGAGAACTTGGCAGGCACACGGTGGCACTACGCGTCGTTGTGCTTCCGGTTCATGGAGTGGGCGCGGGCCAGGCGAGCAAGAAGTGTTGTTGGGACTGCTGCACGGATAGGTGACAGTGGTTCTCAGGCGGCGAGTGCGACCTGAGTGGTGATGATGGCTTCGTACTCGATGGGGGTCAAGCGTCCCGCCGCTCGAACCTGATTTTCTCGTCGTCGATGTCCACGACTTGATCGTCGACGGTGCGCGCGGTCGAGGGCTGCGGCGGTCCGGGCCGGATCACGCGCTAGCTTTCGGCCTTCGTGCGCGATATGTGGCCGGCCTGGAAATGCTGGACCAAGGTGACCGCAGCGAAGGTTGCCGCTTCCGCGTCTGCTCCACTCACTCCGAGAGGACCTCCGGGTCATCGGTCCCGTGACGGTCGAACTCGCTGCGCCACACCATCCCCGTCAGGTGGTGGATCGTGACGCGTGAGTCGTTGCGAATCAGCTTCCCGAGAGTCGCGTCGTCGTCATCGGGGGCGAACGTGCTCTTGCCCGCGGCTTCCACGCCGACGCCTACCAGACGGAGTACAACACCCTCCGCCCGCACGAGGCCATCGCGTGGAACCGGCCCCTGGACGCTGCGGCGCACCACCCGGACGGCGGCGGGCGTCAGATCGACGTGGCGATGCTGTCCACCGACGAGTACGAGGAGATCGCCGCGAAGAATCCGCCGAACATCGCGAGCACGATGAACAGCACGTACAGCACCCAGAACGACGTGAAGATGATCGACAGCCACAGCCCCCACCTGCCGAGGGTGTTGGGGTAGCCCACCTTCTTCGACTCCGACAGGGCCATCGCGGAGACGACGATCCCGGCGGGGGAGATGATGAACGCGAGGATGAAGCCGACGATGCCCATCGTCTTGCCGGGCGGGTCCGGGGCGTAGCCCGGGTAGCCGTAACCGGGCGCCGGGTACGGACCCTGGGGGTAGCCGGCCTGGGGGTAGCCGGCCTGGGGATAGCCGTGCTGGTCGTAGCCAGGCTGGGCGTAGCCCTGCGGAGGCTGCTGCGGGTTCTGCTGCGGGGACGGCTCGCCGGCCGGATACGGATCGCTCACGGGGACAGTGTCGTGGATCGACGGCGTCCGGCGCCAGCACGTGTCAGCCGTCGACCGCCCGGGCGTAGCGCACGGACAGGACCCGCAGGTGCTCGACGAGCTCCGGCGGCTCGGCCGCGTGGAAGTCGAGGCCGAGCATGCCGATCCACACGGCGACCACCTCGACGCTGTCGCCGCCGGTGACGAGCACGCTGCGGCCGTCCGGCAGCGGCTCGACGGTGCCCACGGCGGGGTTGATCCGCGCCAGCACCTCCTCGGCCGGGGCCTCGACGGTGATGCGGGCGTGCACCGCCCAGCCGGTACGCGCCACCTCCTGCACGACGAACGTCGTGAGGTCGCCGGGGAACGGGGCGGGGACGAAGCGCCGCCCGCCCGGGGTGCGTAGCCGCAGCCAGTCGACGCGGTACGGCGTCCACGCGCCCGTGGCGACGTCGCGTCCCACCAGGAACCACCGGCGCTGCCACGAGACCAGGTGGTACGGCTCGATCTCGGCGGGCTCGTCCGCGTAGAGGCAGCGCAGGCTCTGGTGGTCGCGGACGGCGTCGGCCACCGCCGCCAGCGTGGCGGAGTCGACGCGCGGGTCCTCGACGTTGGAGCCGGTGTTCTCGGGGCCGGCCGTGCTGGCGTCGCGGATGGCGGCGAGCCGGCGGCGGAGGCGGTCGGGCATCACCTGCTCCAGCTTGGTCAGCGCCGACTGCCCGGACTCCTCGAATCCCGCGGTGCCCGTGACGGTGCGCAGGCCCACGGCCACGGCGACGGCCTCGGTGTCGTCGAGCAGCAGCGGGGGCAGGCGGGCGCCCGCCCCGAGCCGGTACCGCCCGCCCGGGCCCCGGACGGCATGGACGGGATAGCCCAGCTCACGCAGCCGTGCCACGTCGTTGCGGACGGTGCGGTCGGTGACGTCGAGGCGTTCGGCAAGCTCGGCTCCCGACCAGTCCGGCCGTGACTGGAGGAGGCCGAGCAGCGTCAGCATGCGCGCCGAGGTGGAGCCCATCGCGACCTCCGGAAGTTCGTCGAGAAGTGGTCGAACCCTCCCAGAATAAAGGAAGGAACCTTTCCTGAACCGTCACTACGGTGGTCTCAGGAGCTGGGGCGAGGGCCCGGCTCACGACACCGGGAGAACGCCATGACCACCACCACCGCCGGTCAGGCCGGCATCGAGCTCCGCCCGTTCACCGCGGCGGCCCCGCAGGCCGACCTGGACGACCTGCGGCAGCGGCTCGAGCGGACCCGCTTCGCCCCGGCAGCCCCCGGCGACTCGTGGGACTACGGCACGCCGGAGTCCTACCTGCGCGACATGGTCGAGCGGTGGAAGGGCTTCGACTGGCGCGCCGTCGAGGCCCGGCTCAACGCCTTCCCGCAGTTCACCACCGAGATCGACGGGCAGACGGTCCACCTCCTGCACGTGCGTTCCGCGCACGCGGACGCGACGCCGTTGCTGCTGGCGCACACCTACCCCGGCTCCGTGCTCGACTTCCTCGACATGATCGACCCGCTGGTCGACCCGGTCGCGCACGGTGGCCGCGCCGAGGACGCCTTCGACGTCGTCGTCCCGTCGATGCCGGGCTTCGGCTTCTCGACCCCGCTGGTCGGGGAGTGGACGATGGCGCGGGTCGCGCAGACCTACGACACCCTGATGCGGGGGCTCGGCTACGAGTCCTACGGCATCCACGGCAGCGACGGCGGGGCGATGGTCGCGCGCGAGCTCGCCGTGCTCGACCCCGAGGGCTTCCTCGGCGCGCACGTGCTGCACCTGTTCTCCTTCCCGTCCGGCGCGCCGGGGGAGATGGACGGGTTCGGCGAGAAGGAGTACGCGGCGCTCGCCCACGCGCAGTGGTTCCAGTCGGTGGGCGCGTACAACGTGATGAACGCGTCGCGGCCGCAGACCGTCGCGGCCGGGCTGGCGGACTCGCCCGTGGCGACCCTGGCCTACTCCGAGCTCTTCGAGAGCTTCGGCAACGGCACGTCGCTGGTGCGCCCGGAGCAGGTGCTGGCGCAGGCCACGCTCTACTGGCTGACCAACACCTACGCCACGGCCGCGCGCTACCACTACGCGGAGCAGCGCTCCGGTGCCGAGCCCGTCGTCAGCCAGGGGCGGATCGGCGTCGCGGTCTTCAAGGACGACTTCCAGACCATCCGCAGCCTCGCCGAGCGGGACAACGCGCGCATCGAGCACTGGTCCGAGCTTCCCCGCGGCGGGCACTTCGCCGCGATGGAGGTGCCGGACGACGTCGTCGCCGACCTGCGGGTGTTCTTCGGCTGACGAGCCGGCGCATCATCCGAGCGGCACGGGCACCCGGCGGTCGGTGCCCGTGCCGCGCTCCGGATCACGGCCCCGCACCAGGACCTCCCACCGATCGACCTCCAGGAGGTACAGGCGGAGGTCGGACCCGCCGGCCAGCTCCTCAGGCGTGAACGACACCCCGTCGCGGGTGTCGGCGTACGCCGCGGCGCAGCGGGTCCCGAGCTCGTCGTCGGGCACGCGCCGTGCCCGGCCCGTGAGGTACACGGCCTCCGCGGACCCGACCCGGACGGTGGAGTCGAAGACGACGCCCTCGACGCGCGGCTCGCGCTCGACGTTCCGGGAGTGGTGCGCGGCGGGGGACGACACCCAGTAGACGTGGTGACCGTCCCGAGTGAAGAACACCGGCGAGACGCGGGGGGCGCCGTCCGGGTCGATCGTCGCGAGCGCGACGTAGCGGACGGTGGCCAGGACGCGTGCGGCGTCCGAGGTGAGGTCGGTCATGGTCGGCGGACCCGGCGTCGGCCGCGAACTCATCGGACGGTGGACCCGTCGGCGGGACCTCGTGATGGAATCGACGGGTGTTCACGCGATCCCGCACCCGCTTCGACCTCGTCCCCCGTCGCGTGCGCGTGCACGCCGTCACCGAGCTGACCGGCTCGATGCGTCGCACGACGTTCCGTGACGTCGACGGAGCCGACCCCGGCGCGCCGACGTCGCTGGCCGCGCTCCGGGCCCCTGGCCCGGAGGACCACGTCAAGGTCTTCCTCCCGGACCCGGCCACCGGCGAGCTGCACGCCCCGACGACCGCCCCTGACGGCGGGCTGCAGCGGCCCACCGGCGTCGTCTCCATCTCGCGGGACTACACGGTGCGTGCCACGCGCACGGTGGACGGCGTGGCCGAGCTCGACGTCGACTGGGTGCTGCATGGCGACGAGGGCCCGGCCTCCGCGTGGGCGGCGCGCGCCGCCGTGGGCGACGAGGTGGTGCTCGCCGGGCCGCGCGGCAGCGTGGGGGTGCCCGACGGCGTCGCCCGGCTCACGCTCGTCGGCGACGAGACGGGTCTGCCGGCCCTCGCGCGGTGGGTCCGGTCGACGGGGCCGCAGGTGCCGGTGACGGCCGTCGTCGAGATCGGCGACGACGTCGACGAGGAGTTCGTCGAGGCCGAGCTGGGGCGCGCGGAGGTCGAGATCCTCTACCGCACCGACGGCCCGGGGCAGCTCGAGACCGCGGTGCGCTCGCTCGGCGGACTGGAGGACGGCGAGTTCCTCGTGGCGCTCGGCGAGGCGGGCGAGCTGGTGCCGGTGCGTCGCTACCTGCGCCGGGAGCTCGGCCTGCCCGCCGAGCGGCTGTCCCTCGCCGGGTACTGGCGCCGGGGCACGGTCAACCTGGACCACCACCTGCCGCTGGACCCGAGCGACCCGGACTGACGGGAGGTGCCCCGCCCGCCGGGGCCGCGGTGAATGGCAGCGGGCCCGGTCAGCCGGCGGCGCGGTCGGTCTCGCCGCGCAGGGTGTCGATCTGCTCCTGCAGCCCGCCGAGCAGCCGCGCCACGTCGTCGGCCCCGGCGTCCGCGGCCTCCTGCGTCACGTGCCTGACCTCGGCCGACGCGGCCTCGAGCGCCACCTGGGCGTCCTGGAGCGCGACGACGGCGCCGTCCTTCGAGTCCTGGGCGCGCTGGAGCGCGTCCCGGGCCTCCTCCGTGGCGGCGGTGGCGGACGCCACGGCGTTCGTGACGTCGCCGGCCAGCGCGGCGGGGAGGTCGGACGCCTGCTGCTCCAGGCGCTGGAGGTCGTCCTCGATGGCCTGCGCCTGGTTCTGGGCATCGGCGATGAAGCGTTCGACGTCGGCGGGGGCGGAACACGCGCCGAGCATCATCGCGAGGGCGAGCAGGCTCGCGGCGGCAAGACGGGTGGTCGTCTTGCCCTTCGTCGATGTCGGCGCTGACGTCATGGACCGATTCTGCCCTGAGACGCCGCCGGTGCAGGGGTTCGAATCCACAGAAGGTGTGGAGATCTTGGACACGCTCGGCCGGGTCGGGACAGTGCTGGAAGGATTCGGGCAGCGAAGGGCCGCGACCGAGGGAGTGGCGATGACCGACGGGATCCGGGCCGACGGTGGCCGCGTCGCCGGCCTGGCCGCCCTCCTGCGGCACGGCGCGAGCACCTGGACCCAACGGGCGGACGCCACCGCGCTGACCGGTCTGGGACCGGGGGTCGCCGACGCCGCCACGCAGGCCGCGGCCACCTGGCGCGCCGAGCTCACCGTCGGCGGCGACGCCGTCCGCGACCTCGCCCGCTCCCTGGACGACGGGCTCGCCACCCTGCGGCAGACGGACGACGACGCCGTCCGCCGGGCCGGGCAGGTGCGGCACACCTCCTTCGCCGCCCCGACGCCGTCCGGCGTCGGCGTGCGGACGCAGGGCGCCCAGGCCGCCGCCCGCCGCTGGGGCGGCGACGTCCTCACCGCGCCCGAGGGAGCGCCCGACGACGTCCGCGCGGGCGCAGGCGAGTACGAGACCACGGCGGACCTCCTGGACGAGCGGGCGGACACGCTGACCGCGACGGCCCACGAGGTCACCGACGCCGACGCCGAGGCCGGGACGGCGGCGGCGCAGGGCGCGCTGGCACTCGCCGACCTGGCCCGCCTCGAGGCAGGCGGCTGCCGGATCATCGCCGCCGGGCTGCGCGCCTACGCGACCGCGCTCGACGGCGCGCAGAAGGACCACGCCGCGACGTCCGGGGCTGCTGCCGGCGCGGAGGACGCCCTGCGTCTCGCCCTCGGCGACGCCGCCGGGCACGCCCGGCTCGCGGGTTTCGCCCCGACCGGCACGGTCACCGCGCTCGACGCGGCGGCGGCGCTCGCGGCCGGTGTCGGCGACCCGGACAAGGCCGTCGTGTCCGCGGCCGAGTGGGCGGCGTACCTCGCGGTCCGCGACGACCTCTCCGACGCGGAGCTGGCCCGGTTCGACGCCGTGCTGGCGGACGCCCGGACCCCCGAGGAGCGGCAGGCGGTGATCGCCGCCCTCGCCACGGGGGCCGGACTGCCGCTCGCGCTCGCGCTCGCCCGGCGGCTCCGGCAGATGACGCCTGCCGAGGTGCGCGCCGTCGCGTCGCTCGGCCTCGCCGACGTGGGTGCGGGCGTCTCCGGGGTGGCGCTCGGGACGCCCGACGGCACCGACCTGATCCAGTTCACCGGCACCACCTGTGGTTCCGCGTCCCTGCTCCTGCTGGCCGCGCAGCGCGACCCGTACCTGGCGCTGTTCCTCGCGACCGGCGAGACCGTGGACGGCCACGTGCCCGACTACCTCGCCGACATCCCGCGGATCGACCGCCTCGCGGGCGCCGGGCTCACCACGGGCGAACGGCTGCGACACGTGCAGGAACAGGTGCGCGTCCAGACCAACAGGTTCACGTTCTGGCCGGGTCGCTGGCTCGGGTCCGCGCCCTGGGGCTACGGCGACGAGGTGAGCAGGATCCTCGGCGGGCAGGACGTCGACATGTCGTACAGCCTGCTGAGGCCGAAGGGCGGCGCGCGCGACCTGGTCGCGCGCGCCGTCGCCTCCGTGGACGCCGGGACGCCCGTGCCGTTCCTCGTGGGTCCGAGCGGTACCGACGTGCCGCGCCACTACGTGCTGCTCGTTGGGCACTCGGACGGTGAGCTGCAGTTCTACGAGCCCGGCAGCGGCGAGGTGCGCAGCGTGTCCGTCCAGGACGCCGTCGCGGGGACCGGCCCCGTCGGGGCGTTCGGCAACTGGCACGCCATCTACGGGGCGGCGGTCCCGGAGGGCTGAGCTGCCCGGGCCGTCGCGACCAGGAGGGTCGACGTCGCGCGGTGCGCGCGAGGGCGGCGGGACCTCAGGGCCAGCGGGGTTGGCGGAGCGCCCTCGCCAGCACCGGTCAGCCGCGAGCGCCCAGGCGCCGGCTGACCTCGGCGGCGGCCCGCCCGGCGGCCGCGGCCAGCTCCGCGCGGCGGGCGTCGTCGACGTCGTCGGACCAGAACGTCAGGGCGACGCCCGCGACCGGGTAGCCCGTGTGGTCGAGGGCGGCGTGCGCGACGGACGCCAGGCCGGGCGTCACCTCGCCGTCCTCGGTGGCGTGGCCGCGGCGCCGGACGTCACGGAGCACCTCGCGCAGGTCACGCAGCGTGCGCGGTCCGACGCCGGTCCGGTCGGCCAGGGCGACGGCGCTGGGGAACAGCGCCCGCACCTGCGCGGCGGGCAGCAGGGCGAGGACGGCGCGGCCGCTGGCGGTGAGGTGGCCCGGCAGCCGCACGTCGACGTCGGTGACGAGCGACGGCCGGTGCGGGGCGCGCTGCTCCACCAGGTAGAGCACCTCGCGCCCGTGCAGGACGGCGAGGTGCGCGCTCTCGCCCGTCGTCTCGACCAGGCGCGCGACGACCGGGCGCGCGAGGCGGGCGAGCGGCGCCTGGCGGGTGTACGCCGACCCGAGGGAGAGCGAGGCCACGCCCAGGCCGTAGCGGTGCTCCTCCGGCAGGTGCGTCACGAACCCCTCGTCGACCAGCACCGACAGCAGGTGGTAGACGGTGGAGCGCGGCAGCCCCAGGTGCTGGGCCACGGCCGCCGCCGGGGACGGCCCGGGCTGCGCCGCCAGGTAGGTGAGCACCCGCAGCGTGCTGCGCGCCGCCGGCACGTCCGCCATCGTCCCTCCCTTCGCGCGAGGTCGGGCCCCGCGTGCCGCCGGGGCCGCCGGGCCGCGGACACGAGGCACGGCCGCCGCGCGTGTCTGGGATACCAGACTGAACTTCCCGCCGGCCGGTGTCCAGCCGCCCAGCGGCGGTGTGTGCTGGCCGCATGACCGTCACCACCCCCTCGGCGGCCCCCGGCGCCGTCGCCGACGTGGAGCTCACCGGCGAGCCCCTCACCGTCGACGACGTCGTCGCCGTCGCCCGCCACGGTGCCCCCGTCCGCATCGCCGACCGTGCGCTCGAGGCGATGGCCGCCAGCCGCGCCGTCGTCGACGACCTCGCAAACGACGACCGTCCGCACTACGGCGTCTCCACCGGCTTCGGCGCGCTGGCCCGGACGCACATCCCTCCCGAGAAGCGGGCGCAGCTCCAGGTCGGCCTCGTGCGCTCGCACGCCGCGGGCTCCGGCCCGGAGGTGGAGCGCGAGGTGGTGCGCGCCCTGCAGCTGCTGCGGCTGGCCACGCTCGCCACCGGGCGCACCGGCGCGCGGCCGGTCGTCGCCGAGACGTACGCGGCGATGCTGAACGCGCGGCTCACTCCCGTCGTGCACGAGTACGGCTCGCTCGGCTGCTCGGGCGACCTCGCGCCGCTGGCGCACGTCGCGCTCGCCGCGCTCGGCGAGGGGCCGGTCCGCGACGACGACGGCGTCCTCCGCGACGCCGACGAGGCGCTCGCGGCCGCGGGGATCGCCCCGCTGGAGCTGCGCGAGAAGGAGGGCCTGGCCCTCATCAACGGCACCGACGGCATGCTCGGCATGCTGTGCCTGGCCCTGGCGGACCTGCGCTCCCTGCTCACGACGGCGGACGTCGCCGCGGCCTCCAGCGTGGAGGCGCTCCTCGGCTCGGACGCGCCGTTCGCCGCGGACCTGGTCGGCATGCGTCCCCACCCCGGCCAGGCGGCGTCGGCCGCGAACCTCCGGGCGCTCCTCGCGGGGTCGCCCGTCGTGGCGAGCCACCGCCGGCTCGACGCCGACGGCCGCCCCGAGTGCACCCGCGTCCAGGACGCGTACTCGCTGCGCTGCGCCCCGCAGGTGCACGGCGCGGCGCGGGACACGCTGGACCACGCGGCGTCCGTCGCCGGCCGCGAGCTCGCCGCCGCCATCGACAACCCCGTGGTCACGGTGGACGGCCGCGTCGAGTCGAACGGCAACTTCCACGGCGCCCCCGTCGCCTACGTGCTGGACTTCCTCGCCGTCGCCGTGGCCGACGTCGCCGCGATGAGCGAGCGTCGCACCGACCGGTTCCTCGACGTGGCGCGCAACGAGGGGCTGCCGCCGTTCCTCGCCGACGACCCGGGCGTCGACTCCGGGCTGATGATCGCGCAGTACACCGCCGCGGGGATCGTGAGCGAGCTCAAGCGGCTCGCCGCGCCCGCGAGCGTCGACTCCATCCCGTCGTCGGCCATGCAGGAGGACCACGTGTCCATGGGCTGGGCCGCTGCCCGCAAGCTGCGCCGCGGCGTCGACGGGCTGGGCCGGGTGCTCGCCATCGAGCTCATGACCGCCGCACGCGCCCTCGACCTCCGCCTCGCTGACCTGTCGGGGCGAGAGTTGTCAGGACGTGGTGCACGCATCGATGCACGTGAGCCTGACAACTCCACGGGGCGAGAGTTGTCAGGACGTGGTGCACGTCGTGATGCACGTGAGCCTGACAGCTCCGCGGGCTCGCCAGGGTGGCGGGCCGCCGAGGGCACCGGGGCCGTCCACGCGCTGCTGCGCACCGCCGTCGAGGGGCCCGGACCGGACCGCTTCCTCGCACCCGAGATCGAGGCCGCGACCCGGCTGGTGGCGGACGGCGCGGTCGTCGCGGCCGCGGCCGCCGCCGTCGGACCGCTGAGCTGAACCGAAGGAGACACCGATGTCCCACCCCACGACGTACGACCGGGGCACCCCGGTCCCCGTGCGCGCACCGCGCGGCACCACCCTCACCGCGCGCAGCTGGCAGACCGAGGCGCCGCTGCGCATGCTCATGAACAACCTCGACCCCGAGGTGGCGGAGCGACCCGACGACCTGGTCGTCTACGGCGGCACCGGCCGCGCCGCGCGCGACTGGCCGAGCTACCACGCCATCGTGCGCACCCTGACGACGCTCGCCGACGACGAGACCCTGCTGGTCCAGTCCGGCAAGCCCGTCGGCGTGCTGCGCACCCACGAGTGGGCGCCCCGGGTGCTGATCGCCAACAGCAACCTCGTCGGCGACTGGGCGACCTGGCCCGAGTTCCGCCGCCTCGAGGCCCAGGGCCTGACGATGTACGGGCAGATGACGGCCGGCTCGTGGATCTACATCGGCGCGCAGGGCATCCTGCAGGGCACCTACGAGACGCTCGCCGCCGTCGCGGCCAAGCGGTTCGGCGGCACCCTGGCCGGGACGCTGACGCTCACCGGCGGCTGCGGCGGCATGGGCGGCGCGCAGCCCCTGGCGGTGACGCTCAACGGCGGCGTGTGCCTGGTGGTCGACGTCGACCGGTCCCGCCTGGAGCGGCGGGTGCGCGAGCGCTACCTCGACGAGGTCGCGGACTCGCTCGACGACGCCGTGCGCCGGGTCTCGGCGGCGCGTGCCGCGAGGCGGGCGTTGTCGGTCGGGGTCGTGGGCAACAGCGCGCACGTCGTGCCGGAGCTGCTGGAGCGCGGGGTCGAGGTGGACGTCGTCACGGACCAGACGTCCGCGCACGACCCGCTGTCGTACCTGCCCCTCGGCGTCGACCTCGACGCCTGGGCCGACTACGCCGCCGCCAAGCCGGAGGAGTTCACCGACCGGGCGCGCGAGTCGATGGCTCGGCACGTGGAGGGCATGGTCGGCTTCCTCGACGCCGGCGCCGAGGTGTTCGACTACGGCAACTCCCTGCGTGACGAGGCCCGCAGCGGCGGTTACGACCGGGCCTTCGAATTCCCCGGCTTCGTGCCCGCGTACATCCGGCCGCTGTTCGCCCAGGGCAAGGGGCCGTTCCGCTGGGCCGCCCTGTCGGGGGACCCCCGCGACATCGCCGCCACCGACCGGGCCGTGCTCGACCTCTTCCCTGACGACGACCACCTGCACCGGTGGATCCGCGCGGCCCAGGAGCGGGTCGCGTTCCAGGGGCTGCCCGCGCGCATCTGCTGGCTCGGCCACGGCGAGCGCGACCGGGCGGGCCTCGCGTTCAACGACCTGGTCGCGTCGGGCGAGGTCAGCGCGCCGGTCGTCATCGGCCGCGACCACCTCGACGCGGGCTCCGTCGCGTCCCCGTACCGGGAGACGGAGGGCATGGCCGACGGCTCCGACGCCATCGCGGACTGGCCGCTGCTCAACGCTCTCACCGCCGCGTCGTCGGGCGCGACCTGGGTGTCGCTGCACCACGGCGGGGGCGTCGGGATGGGTCGCTCGATCCACGCCGGGCAGGTCTCCGTGGCGGACGGGACGCCGCTGGCCGCCGTGAAGCTGGCGCGCGTGCTGTCGAACGACCCGGGGCTCGGCGTGCTGCGGCACGTCGACGCCGGCTACGACGACGCCACGGCCGCCGCCGAGCGCGGCGGCCTGCGCGTGCCCATGCTGGAGGCGGGGGACGCCGGGGTCACCGGGGTCACAGGGGTCACCGAGCCGCAGCGGGAGGACTGAACGTGCCGGAGGTCGAACATCCCGGGGATGCGACGCTGATCCTCGGGATCGGCGAGCTGACGACGAACGCGCCCGGGACCGACGGCGCCGTCGGCCCCGACGACCCGACCGGCGTCGTCCGCGACGCCGCGCTGCTGCTCGACGGCGGCCGCGTGGCCTGGGCGGGCCCGGAGAGCGCCTGCGCGGCCGGGGTGGAGCGCGTGCTCGGGCGCGCGCCGGACCGCGTCGTCGAGGTGGACGGCCGCGCCGTCGTCCCCGGCTTCGTGGACAGCCACACGCACCTCGTGTTCGCGGGCGACCGGTCCGCCGAGTTCGAGGCGCGCATGGCCGGGCGCCTCTACACGGCGGGCGGCATCCGCACCACGGTCGCGGCGACGCGCGCGGCGTCGGACGACGCGCTGCGAGCCAACCTGCGCCGGCACGTCGCCGAGGCGCTGGCGCAGGGCACCACGACGCTCGAGGTCAAGAGCGGCTACGGGCTGAACGTCGCCGACGAGGAGCGGTCCGTGCGGCTGGCCCGCGAGGTCACCGAGGAGGTGACGTTCCTTGGCGCGCACGTCGTGCCGACCCGGTCCGCGGGGGACGCACCCGCCGACCGCGACGCGTACGTCGACCTCGTCACCGGTGACATGCTCGCCGCCTGCGCCCCGCACGCGAGGTGGGTCGACGTCTTCTGCGAGATCGGCGCGTTCACCCCCGAGCAGGCGCGGCGGGTGCTGACGGCAGGCGCCGCCGCGGGCCTCGGCGTGCGGGTCCACGCGAACCAGCTCGGCCCGGGCCAGGGCGTGCGTCTCGCCGTCGAGCTCGGTGCGGCGTCCGTGGACCACTGCACCTACCTGTCGGACGACGACGTCGCGGCGCTCGCGGGCTCGTGGCGGGACGGCGAGGGGACCGTCGCGACGCTGCTGCCCGGGGTCGAGTTCTCCACCCGGCACCCGTACCCCGACGCACGGCGGCTGCTCGACGCGGGGGCGGTGGTCGCCATCGCCAGCGACTGCAACCCCGGGTCGAGCTACACGTCGTCGATGCCGCTCATGGTGGCGCTCGCCGTGCGGGAGATGGGGATGACCGTGGCGGAGGCCGTCTGGGCCGCCACCGCGGGCGGCGCGCGTGCCCTGCGTCGTGACGACGTCGGGCACCTGGGCCGTGGCGCCCGCGCCGACGTCGTGGTCCTGGACGCGCCGTCGCGCACGCACCTGGCGTACCGCCCCGGCGTGCCGCTGGTGCACGCGGTCTGGAGGGACGGCCACCAGGTGGTGGGCCGGTCCGGTCGAACCGCGCCGGGATAGAGAGTCGTCAGGCCTCTCTATCTCGGCAGGGTGGGCTCTCTATCTCGGCGGGGTGGCCTCGCTGTCTCGGCGGAGGGCGACGCCGGCGAGGACCTCGAGGACGCACAGCGCCGCGAGGCGCACCGTGCGGCCGTCGGGAGCGTCGGCGGTGGCGTCCACCTCGGCGACGTCGACGGACCGCACGCGCTCGTCCTGCGCGGCGGCGCGCACCAGCGCGCGCAGCTCCCACGCCGCGAGCCCGCCCGGCACGCTGGCCGGGCACCCGGGCGCCACGGACCGGTCGCAGACGTCGACGTCCACGTCCAGGTGCACGGGCCCGCCCGCAGCGCCGGCGACGTCGAGGGCCTCGCGGACGAGGTCGTCGAGCCCGCCGATGCCGTCCCGACCACCCGCGCGCCGCACGTCGTCGAGCGTCACGACCGTGATCCCCAGGTCCCGCGCCCGCCGCACGTACGCCGCCGAGTTCGCGAAGTCCGCGATCCCGACCTGCACGACGCGGGACGGGTCCAGCCCCGCCTCGACGAGCCGGCGCACGGGCGAGCCGTTGGAGACGCCGTCGCGCAGGTCGTGGTGGGCGTCGAAGGTGACCAGCCCGGCCGTCGCCAGCGTCTCGCCCCACGCCCCGAGCGCGACGGGCACGGTGAGCGCGTTGTCGCCCCCGAGCGCCACCAACGCCCGTGCCCCGGCGAGCGCGGCGGCGACGGCGTCGCGCGCCCGCGCCTCGCCGTCGGGCCCGTCGGGCTCGTGGACGTCGCCGTGGTCGACGACGGCCAGGGCGCCCAGGTCGACGGGGTCGCCGCCCGGGCCGCGCACCAGGGCGGGGCCGTACCGCCGCAGCGCGTCCCGCACGGCGGCAGGCGTGGCGTGCGCGCCGGTCGCGGACAGAGACGTGCGCCACGTCCCGACGCCGAGCAGCGCGAGGTCGGCCGTCGGCCCGGGGGTGGCGGCGTCCGGCGACGGACCAGGCCAGCCGCCCGCACGCGGCCAGAGCGGGTCGTGGGGCAGGGGTGGGGTGCTCACCCGGCGACAGTACGTCGGCGTATGACGACGGTCACGTGGGGGAGCATCGGCGCCTCGACGCTGCTAGCCTCCTCGTGTCCGCGGGTCACCGGCCCGCGCCGTATCGCCCACGACTCCGTTGGAGATCCCGTGACCGTCAGCGTCCCCGTGAGGAACCTCCTCACCGCGCGCCTCGATGTCGACTTCCGTCGCGTCGCCAGCGCGCTGTGTCGCTGACCCTTCGCTGACCGCCGTCGACGCCGACGGCGTAGCACCCCGGCGCCTGCCGATCCCTGGTCCTCGGTGACCGCCGTCGTCCCCTGACGACCGCGCCGCCCCGACCGCCCCGGCCTGTGAGCGCCCGCCGCACGCGTCCGTGCGCCCGTCGTCCCCGGACGACGTCCCCTGCCCGACGGCGCCCCTACCCTTGCGCGCCGCCATCCCCGGTGCCACCCGGCACCAGAGGCGAAAGGTTCCCTCGTGTCCCGCACCTCCACGGCGAAGATCCCCGGCACGTCTGCGCGTGCCCGCGGACTGCGTCTTCCCTCGTTCTCCGTCCAGATCCTGCTGGGCCTGGTGCTCGGCGTGCTGCTCGGCTGGGCGGCCCTGGCCCTGGGCCCGCAGGCCGACGGCGAGACGCCCAACGGCCTGACCACGACGCTCGACACCATCGGCTCGTCGTTCGTCACCCTGCTCAAGGCGATCGTGCCGCCGCTGATCTTCACGGCGATCGTCGCGTCGATCGCCAACCTGCGCACCGTCACGAACGCCGCCCGCCTGGCCGGCCAGACCCTGCTGTGGTTCGCGATCACCGCCGCGATCTCCGTGGCCATCGGCATCGGCCTGGGCCTCGTGTTCCAGCCCGGCAACACCACGACGCTCACGACGGCGGACGCCGCCGAGCCGTCGCGCACCGGCACGTGGCTGGACTTCCTCAACGGCCTGATCCCGAGCAACGTGCTGGGCCTGGGCGCCTCGACGTCGGTCGAGGCGGGCGCCGACGGCGCGCTCAGCGCCGAGACGGGCGTGAGCTTCAACGTGCTGCAGATCCTCGTGGTCGCGCTCGTCATCGGCATCGCGGCGCTCAAGTCGGGCGCCAAGGCGGACCCGTTCCTGGCGTTCAACCGGTCCGCACTCGCCATCGTGCAGAAGGTGCTGTGGTGGATCATCCGCCTGGCACCGCTGGGCACGATGGGCCTCATCGGCTACGCCGTCGCGACGTACGGCTGGGAGTCGCTGCGCTCGCTCGCGTCGTTCGCGGCGGCGGTCTACGTGGGCCTCGCCCTGGTGCTGTTCGTCGTCTACCCGGTGCTGCTGCGAGTCAACGGCCTGAGCGTCCTGTCCTGGTTCCGCGGCGCGTGGCCGGCGATCCAGCTCGCGTTCGTGTCCCGCTCCTCGATCGGCACCCTGCCCGTGACGGAGCGCGTCACCGAGCGCAACCTCGGCGTCCCGAGCGAGTACGCGTCGTTCGCCGTGCCGCTGGGTGCCACCACCAAGATGGACGGCTGCGCCTCGATCTACCCCGCGATCTCGGCGATCTTCGTGGCGCAGATCTTCGGCGTCGACCTGTCGGTAACGGACTACCTGCTCATCGCGTTCGTCTCCGTGGTGGGCTCGGCGGCGACCGCCGGCCTCACCGGCGCGATGGTCATGCTCACGCTGACGCTGTCGACGCTGGGGCTGCCGCTCGCGGGCGTCGGGCTGCTGCTCGCCGTCGACCCGATCCTCGACATGGGCCGCACCGCGGTGAACGTCGCGGGCCAGACTCTGGTGCCGACGATCGTCGCCAAGCGCGAGGGCATCCTCGACCTCGAGCGGTTCCGCGCCGCGTCGGCGGAGCACCTGTTCGCCGACGACGAGCCGGAGTCCGCGGACGCCGCCGAGGCGCCCGCCGAGCGTGAGCTGGCGGAGGCCACCGCGCGCGGCTGACCCTGAGGTCGTTGTGAGCGGGCGTCTGGCCCGGTTCGGGACTCCGAACCGGGCCAGACGCCCGCTCACAACGTTGTGCCGGGGGCCCTCGGGTGGACGACCTCCTCCTCGAGGAGGAGGTCGTGCGGCCGCCGATCTCGGCCGTGCGCAGGTGACGGCGCCGTGCGGTGCGTCCCTACCGTCGACGACGACGGGCGGCACGACACCGACGCACGCCGCCGACACCAGGAGGACGCATGATCTCAGTGACGGCGCTCACCAAGCGCTACGGGCCCACCACGGCCGTGGACGGGCTGACGTTCACGGCACCGTCCGGGGCGGTGACGGGGTTTCTCGGGCCGAACGGCGCGGGCAAGTCCACGACGATGCGGATGATCGTGGGCCTCGAGCGGCCCACGTCCGGCACGGCGACGGTCGACGGCCGCCCGTACGCCGAGCTCGCCGCACCGCTGCGCACCGTCGGCGTCATGCTCGACGTCCGCTCCGCGCACCCCGGGCGCACCGCGTTCCGCCACCTGCTGGCGCAGGCGCGCACCCACGGCATCCCCCGGTCCCGCGTGGACGAGGTGATCGCCCTCACCGGGCTCGAGGCCGTGGCGCACCGCCGGGCGGGCACGTTCTCGCTCGGCATGGGCCAGCGGCTCGGCATCGCCGGCGCGCTGCTCGGCGACCCGGGGACGCTGATCCTCGACGAGCCGGTCAACGGGCTCGACCCCGACGGTGTCCTGTGGGTGCGCGACCTGGTGCGCCGCCTCGCCGCCGAGGGCCGCACCGTCCTGCTCTCCTCCCACCTGATGCACGAGCTCGCCCTGTGCGCCGACCGGGTCGTCGTCATCGGCCAGGGCCGGCTGCTCGCGGACGCGACCGTGCCCGAGCTCGTCGACGGCACCGAGGGCGGATCCCTCGAGGAGGCCTACCTGCAGCTCACCGCCGGCGCGGTGCAGTACCGGGGCGGTGACGTCCGATGACGGTGACCCTGCGGCGCGTCGTCGCCTCCGAGTGGACCAAGCTCTCCGGCCTCCGTGGCCCCGCCGCGATCGTCGTCGCCACCGTCGTGGTGTCCGGCCTCCTGACGTACGCCGCCGCGAACGCGTCGTCCGTGGACCCGGGGTTCGACCCGATCGACTCGCTCACGGCGGGCCTCGTGCTCGCCCAGGTGGGCCCCCTGATCCTGGGCGTCCTCGTCGGGACGGGGGAGTTCGGCTCCGGCACGTACCGCGCGACGTTCACCGCGGTCCCGCGCCGGCTCCCCGTCCTCGCGGCCCAGACCCTCGTCACGGCCGCGGTGGCGCTGGTCACCGCCCTCCTGGCCGTCGGCGCCGCCGTGGTCGCCCTCCTGCCGCCCGCCGCGTCGCGAGGGATCGCCCTCGACCTGACGTCGGACGGGACGCCGCAGGTCCTGGTGGGCATGGTGGCCTTCCTCGTGGGGCTTGCCCTGCTCGGCCTCGGGGTCGGGGCGCTGCTGCGCCGTCCGGTGCCGTCCGTCGTGGCCGTGGTCGCCGTGGCCCTCGTGCTGCCGATCGCGCTCGTGCTGGCGGCCGACGCCGGGACCGACCCGATGGCGGGCGCGGCGGGGAGCACCAGCCTCCAGGACACGGTCAACACCGTCGTCACCCTGCTGCCGAGCGGCGCGGGCGCGCTCCTGGCGACCCCGCCGGGGACAGGCGGTGTCGAGGGGGCCCCCGACCTCGGCCCGTGGGGCGGCGGGCTCGTCCTCCTCGCGTGGATCCTCGTGCCGCTGGCCGCGGCGGCGGCGCGCCTGCGCGGCCGGGACCTGACCGGGTCCCGGTGAGAGTCCCGGTGAGAGCCCTGGTGAGAGTCCTGGTGAGAGTCCCGGTGAGGCGGACGGTCGCCGGGCACGCCGGCGTCACCGTGACCCGCGTGGTCGCCTCGGAGTGGACCAAGCTGGCCGGCCTGCGCGCGCCGGTGTGGGTCGTCGTGGCCACCGTCGCCGCAGCGGCGGCGCTCGCGGCAGTGCTCGGGATGTTCCTGCGGCCGGGGGACGGCGGCAGCGGGGCCACGCTGGTCGTCTCGGGGCACCTGCTCGTCCAGCTCGGACCGCTGGTGCTGGGCGTGCTGGTGGGTGCGGGCGAGTACGGCGCCGGCACCGCGACGACGACGTTCACCGCCGTCCCCCGGCGGCTGCCGGTGCTCGCGGCGCAGGTGGCCGTGACGGCCGTCGTCGCGCTCGGCACCGCGGCCGCCGCCGTCGCCGCGGCGGCATGGGCGACGGCCGGCGTGCGGGCGGGCTCGGGGCTGGCGCTCGACCTCGGGGACGGCGAGACCGCCCGGGTCCTCGCCGGGTACGTGCTCTCGCTGACGGGCGTGGCCCTCCTGGGGCTCGGCCTCGGTGCCCTGCTGCGCCGTCCCGCGGCGGCGTTCGGTGCGGCCGCGCTGCTGCTCGTCGTCGTGGACCACCTGCTCGCGACGAACCCGGGTCGGGTGACCGACACGGTCCGCGCCCTCCTGCCGGGCGCCGGGTCGCGCCTGCTGCTCGACGACGCAGGGCTGGCGTCCCTGGACGCGGCGAGCCTCGGCCCCGACCTCGGGCCGTGGGGCGGGGGCGTCGTCCTCGGACTGTGGGTGGCCGGCCTGCTCGCCGCCGCCGCGCTCCGGCTGCGCCGTGGCGACGTCGTCTGAGCGCGGGGAGCGGTCGTGACGGGCGGTGGGAGAGTGGGGGACGTGACGACCCACCGCGCGGCCGGCGCCCTCACCGCGGGGCAGGTGCAGCACCAGGGCCCGGTGCGGCGCCTGCTCGCGTCCCGGCCGTGGGTCGCCGACGTGGCCCTCCTCGGGCTCGTGCTGCTGCTCGGGCTGTTCGCCGCGGCGCTCGCCCTGCAGACCGTCGAGGGGTCCACCCGCATCGGCCTGTACCGGCCGGGCGACCCTGCCGGATGGCGGGTGCCGGCGGCGTCGCTGGCCGGCACGGTCGCCGGTGCGGGCCTCCTGACCCTGCGTCGCCGACGGCCGCTCGCGGTCGTCGTGGCGCTGGTGGCGCTGTCCGCCGCCTCGCTCGCGCTCGCGGGCGTGCTGGGGGTGCTGGGGGTCTGTCTCGCGGGTGCGCTGTACGCCGTGGCGGACGCCCGCAGCCCCGGGACCGCCTGGGCCGTCTGCGCGGCCGTGTTCGCCGTGCTGTCGGTGGCGATGTGGTCGTGGCAGGAGATCGGCCTCGCGGAGATCCTGCTGTGGAGCGAGCCGATCATGGATCCCGCGGGCGAACCGGCCCGGCAGCTCGACGAGCCACCCTTCTCGGCCGGCCGGCGCTCGGCCTCGGTGTCCCTCCTGCTGGCGCTCCTGGTGCTGGGTGTCGCCGCCGGTTCGGCGGTGCGGGCCCGCCGCCTGCACGCCCTGGACATCGTCGAGCGGTACGAGGCGATGGCGCGGGACCGGGACCAGAGCGCCGCGATCGCGCGCACGTCGGAGCGCGCCCGCATCTCCCGCGAGATGCACGACGTGGTCGCGCACAGCGTCTCCGTCATGGTGGCGCTCTCCGACGGGGCGGGCGCCGCGCTCGACCGTGCGCCCGAGCGCTCCCGCGAGGCGCTGCGGGAGCTGTCCCGCACCGGCCGGGAGGCGCTGTCGGACCTGCAGCGGGTGCTGGGCGCCCTCGACCCCGGTGACGACGACGCCGCACCCGCCGACCCGGGGACGGAGCCCGTCGGGACGGACCTCGGTGCTGTCGTCGAGCGGTTCCGCGCCGCCGGGCTGCCCGTGACCGCGCGCGGCCTCGACACCCCGCTGCCGCCGGACACCTCGCTGCGCCTCGCCGTCGTGCGCATCGTGACCGAGGGCCTGACCAACGTGCTCCGGCACGCGCCCGGCACGTCCGGCGTGCACGTCGCCGTGGAGCGCGGCACGGGCACGGTCGAGGTGGAGGTGCTCGACGACGGCGGCACGCGGCCGCCGTCCGGTGGTGGCAGCGGCCGCGGCATCCTCGGGATGCGGGAGCGGGCTGCGCTCCTCGGCGGGCGTGTCGACGCCGGCCCCCGGGCGGGCGGCGGGTGGCGGGTCCGCGTCGTGCTGCCCTGGGACGAACGGACCGACCCCCGCCCCGAGGACGACGAAGGAGACCGGTGATGACCACGGTGCTGCTCGTGGACGACCAGGCGCTGCTGCGCATGGGCTTCCGCCTCGTGATCGAGTCCACCGACGACCTCGACGTCGTCGGTGAGGCGTCGGACGGCGCGAGCGCCATCGAGCAGGTCGCCGCGCTCGCCCCGGACGTCGTGCTCATGGACATCCGCATGCCGCGCATGGACGGCATCGAGGCCACGCGGCGCATCGTCGCGGAGCACCCGGCGGTGCGTGTGCTCGTGCTGACCACCTTCGACGTCGACGAGTACGCGTTCGCCGCGCTGCGCGCCGGGGCGAGCGGGTTCCTCCTGAAGAACGCGCGCCCCGACGAGCTCCTCGACGCGATCAGGACGGTGGCGACGGGGAGCTCGGTCGTCGCGCCGCGCGTCGTGCGCCGCATGCTCGACCTGTTCGCGCGGCACCTGCCCTCCGGGCAGCCGGACGACGGCGACGCCGCGGGGGACGGGCTGGACCCGCGGCTGCGTGCGCTCACGCCCCGCGAGCTCGACGTGCTGCGCGGGATCGCGGACGGGCTGTCCAACGCCGAGATCGCGGAACGTCTCGTCCTGTCGGCGACGACCGTGAAGACCCACGTCGGGAACGTCCTGGCCAAGCTCGCCGTCAGGGACCGGGTGCAGGCCGTGATCGCCGCGTACGAGTGCGGGCTCGTCGAGCCGGGCCAGGGGTTCAGGACCCGCTGACCCCGCGATGACCGTTGAGTGAATTCTGCTCTGGCGGGTGGCATGGCGCGGCAGCCTGGCGCACAGTAGGAACACGATGTGGTCGCCCGCGTCATCCGTGCGCGGGCCGATGTGCAAAGATGCGAGCGCTGCCGCATCGAGGCCAAGGGAGGTTCGCGGTCGTGACGCTTGCGCAAGGCGCTGACCAGGTGGAACGCCCTGGGTCGCGGACGTCCGGACGGCGGCTGCTGCGCCTGCTCGGCTCCGGCATGGCGGCCGGCTTCCTCGCGGTCGGCCTCGTCGCACTCCCGGTGATCGGCTCGCCCTCCGACCAGGCGCTGCTGCACGCGGACCAGGAGCTGCCCGCGCAGGGTGCGGGCAGCCCGACGGGCGAGGGCGTGTCCGTCGGGATGATCGGGTCGGCGAACGACCGGCCGACGACCGTCGACGAGGTCCTGGACGTCCTCGAGCGCGCCGAGCTGGCCGCCCACGACGCCGGGGTCGAGATGACGCCGCAGATCGAGCAGGCGGCCGCCGAGCTGGGCATGCTCCTGAGCAGCTACCTCGGCCACCAGGAGAGCGTCGTGGAAGGGCTGCGCACGTTCGCGGCGCCGTCCGACGGGGACCAGGCCGCGTCGCTCGCGCCTCCGGTGCTGGCGCCCGAGACGGAGGCGCCGGCGCAGACGCCGGTCACGGTTCGGCCCGTCGCCCGCGTCGTGGGCCTCGGCCAGGGTGCGGAGCCGGACGACGAGGCTCCCGCCGGCGAGGTTTTCGCGGACGACGAGGCTGAGGCACGCGACCACGAGGCCGACGAGGTCACGTTCGACGACGTCGTGGTCGCCGCGACGCGTCTCGCCGGGCTGCTCGACCCGTCGACGGCGATCGGCGTCTCGGCGATCGTCCCGGCCGGCGGCGCCGACGGGAGCGCGGCGGTCCTCACGGCGAGCCTGCGCGCCGTCGTCGCGAAGTACGCGGGCAGCACGTCCGGGTTCGCGAACGGACGCATCCCGACATCGGCGCTGTGCCCCCTCGACTTCGCCCCCGGCCACATGCTGCGGTGCGACGCGGCCGATCAGCTCACGGCCCTGAACGAGCTGTACGAGAAGGAGTTCGGGTCCCCGATCCCGATGACCGACTCGTACCGCCCGTTCGAGGTGCAGGTCCGGCTCAAGATCACCAAGCCTCACCTTGCCGCGGTGCCCGGCACGTCGAACCACGGCTGGGGCCTCGCCGTCGACCTGTCGAACCCGATCGCGGGCGGCGCGTCCGCCGAGTACGTGTGGCTGCGCGTGCACGGACCCGACTTCGGCTGGGACAACCCCTCGTGGGCGCGTCCGAACGGCTCCAAGCCCGAGCCGTGGCACTTCGAGTTCTTCGCCGCCGGTGCCATCCCGGACCGCGCGCAGAACGCCTCCGACGTCGGCGTGCGGGTGCGGGACGCGAGTGAGGACGGTCCGACGAAGCCGGCCGGCACCCCGTCCGACGACGGCAGCAAGGACACCTCCAGGACCGGCGCGGACAAGCCCCAGGACAGCACGAAGAAGCCCGCCGGCAAGGACACCGACAAGAAGACGCCCGCGAAGCCGGCGCCCACGCCCGCCCCGACCCCCACCGAGCCGTCGACCCCGTCTCCGTCCCCGACGCCCACGGACCCGACCGAGCAGCCGACGGAGGAGCCGACGGAGGAGCCGACCCCGACGCCCACGGACCCGACCGAGGAGCCGACCGAGCCGACTCCGACCCCGACCCCGACGCCCACGGACCCGACCGAGGAGCCGTCCGATCCGGAGCCGACCGACCCCCCGGCGGACGGCGGCGAGGGTGAAGAGGGCGACGAGGGCGACGAGGGCGACGAGGGCGACGAGGGCGACGAGGGAGCAGAAGGCGGCGAGCAGTGCCCGACGGACGATGCGGCGGCGGAGACCGAGGACTCCGAGGCCTCGGATCCCGACGCGGAGGGCACGGACACCGACGCGGCGGAGCCCGAGAGCGAGGAGCCGGAGAGCGACGGCGTCGACTGCGGTACGGATGACGAGAATGACTGCGCCACGGACGCCGCCCACGACCTGGCGGCCAAGCAGGACGAGGACGACGCGTGACGCCGTCGTCCCGGCGCGCCGCACGATGAGCGGCCCGGCCGCTGCCGACGGGCCGCGCACCGAGACGGACGGCGAGCGGCGGTCCCGGCAGGCGCTGGAGGCGTCGGGGATCCCGTTCGAGCTGGTGCGGCACGGCCGGGTGGCATCCCTCGAGGAGGCGGCGCGGGTCCGCGGCGTGTCGCCGGAACAGATCGTCAAGAGCATCGTGGTGCGCCGGGGCGAGGGTGATTTCCTTTTCGTCCTCGTGCCGGGCGGCCGCACGATCGCCTGGCCCCGCCTCCGGGCGCTGTTGGGCGTGACCCGGCTGTCGATGCCGGACAAGGACGTCGCGCGGGACGTCACGGGCTACGAGCGCGGCACGATCACGCCGTTCGGCTCGACGACACCGTGGCCGGTGGTCGCGGACCTGCGCGTCGCCGGCAAGGTCTCGGTCGGGGCCGGCGGGCACGGGGTGGCGGCCACGCTCGACGGCGCGGAGATGGTGCGCGTGCTCGGCGCCCAGGTCGCCGACGTCACGGACCCGGAACCCTCGGGATGAGGTGTGCCCCTGGGGGTGAGACCATGACCGGCAGCGGACGGACGCCACCCGGTGAGGGTGGACGAATCCACACGGCGGGGGAACACTCGACGCGGGCCCGTTGTTCGGAGCCATATCCGAGGGACCCGCTCGCCGATCGGCATTCGCACGTACGGGAGCTTCACGACGACATGGACATCGACATCAGCACTGAGCCGGAGCCCAGCTCGGGCATCTCGACACGCAACTCCGACGACGCGACCGTCCTGACCCTGTGGGGCGAGGTGGACGCGGCGCTGCGCGAGGCCGCGAGCGACGCCATGGCGGCGCTGGCGGTGCGAGGCACGGTGCGCCCGATCGTGCTCGACGTCCGCGACGTCACCTTCATCGACTCGTCGGGCATCGCCTTCATCCTGCAGGTGTACATGCTCGGTCAGGAGACCGGGACGCCGGTGCGCCTCCGCGACCCGTCCGACGCCGTGTCCGAGGTGCTGGAGATGGTCGGCATGGGCGGCCGGATCCCCGTCGACGCGTCGGAGCCGACGGGCCGCGTCGGCTGACGCCGCCGCCCGCCGCCCTCGGATGACCTTGACATTCGCCGCCGTCGACTCCGCGCGGGTGCGCGCGGCTCGCCTCGACGCGCTGCACCTGCGGCCGGACGTCGCGGGCGGCGCGCAGGACCTGACGTCGGCCGTCGCGCACCTGCTGGCCGTGCAGGGACAGGAGCTGCAGCCCGCGCTGTGGGGCCTGTCGCGCCGGGTCGCCCCGTCTCCCGGCGCGACGTCGTCTCCCGGTCGCACGGAGGCCAACGCCCTGCTCGCCGCCGGCGAGGTGCTGCGCACGCACGTGCTCCGCCCCACCTGGCACCTGCTGCGGCCCGACGACGCCCGCTGGCTGGTCCGGCTCACGGGCGAGCGCGTGGCACGGCTCGTGGCGTCCACGGAGCGGAGCTGGGGGATGGGCGACCTGGGCCCCGGCGTCGACGCCGTCGCGGCCGAGGTGGCCGACGGGCCGCGGACCCGCGCCGAGCTCAAGGAGGCGCTCGTCGCTCGCGGGCTGCTGGCCGCGGACGCGCCGGGGGTCGTGTTCACGCACGTGCTCATCCGGGCCGAGATCGGCCGCCTGGTCATCAGCGGACCGCCCACGGAGGGCCGGCCCACGCAGCACCAGACCTATGCGGCGTTCGACGACCGCGTCCCGTCGGGGTACGGGCCGCTCGGCGAGCGGTACGACGCCCAGGAGGCCGTGCTGGAGCTGTGGCGGCGCTACCTGCCGGCGCGCGCCTTCGCGACGGTGAACGACCTGCGCCTGTGGAGCGACATCACCGTCAGCGCCCTGCGCCGCGGGCTCGCGGTGCTCGAGGACGCGGGGGAGGTGGTGCGGCTGCCCGGCGCCGGCGACCTGGAGGGCCTGGAGCTGGTCGCCACGCGCGAGACCGCTGAGCGGTGGTCCGGCGCGGGGATCCCCGTCCCCTCGCGCGCCGGCCCGGTCGTGGACCTCCTCCAGGCGTACGACGAGCTCCTCCTGTCCTACCGCGAGACGCGGCACGTCGTCCTCGACCCCGCGCTGCCGCTGCCGGACCGGACGGGGTCGTTCGTCCACACGGTCCTGGTGGACGGCGTCGTCGCGGGTCGTTGGCGGTGGCCAGCGGGCCGTGCGGTCGACGCCGAGCACCCCGTCGAGGTGCAGTGGATGCGCGACCCGACGCCTGCGGAGCGCGCCGCGCTCGACGAGCAGTCGGCCGAGCTCGGCGCCTACCTGGCGCGCTGAGGTCGGTCGGAAGGACGACCGAGGATCCCCCCGGAGGCGGATTCCGTCGTCCGCGCCCAGATGGCAGGGTGGTGATCGTGCATCAGAACTGGGCTCGCAACCTCACGTACTCGGCGCGGGAGCTCGTGCGCCCCACCAGCCTCGAGCAGCTCGCGGAGGTGCTCACGGGTGACGAGCCCGTGCGCGCTCTCGGCTCGCGGCACTCGTTCAACGACGTCGCGGACACGCACGGCGTGCACGTCCAGGTGGACGCGCTCGACGACGGCCGCCCGGCGGTGGACCCGCTCACGCCCGACGGCGAGTCGACCGGCGTCGTGTCGGTCAACGCCGGCCTGCGGTACGGCGAGGTGTCGCGCGGCCTGCACGCCACGGGCCGCGGCCTGGGGAACCTGGCCTCCCTGCCGCACATCTCCATCGCGGGTGCGGTCGCCACGGCGACGCACGGGTCTGGCGACGCGAACCAGAGTCTCGCGAGCTCTGTCGTCGGCCTGGAGCTCATGACGCCGAACGGCGAGCTGCGGCGCCTGACCCGCGACGAGCACCCGGACGTGTTCGGCGGCTGCGTGGTGTCCCTCGGCGCGCTCGGCGTCGTGACGCGGGTGGAGCTGCTCACCGTGCCCACCTACGCCGTGCGGCAGGACGTGGCGGCCCACGTGCCGTGGGACGCGTTCGTGAGCGACTTCGACGCGATCACCGGGTCGGCGTACTCGGTGAGCGCCTTCACGAGCTGGGACGAGCCGGACGTGCGGCACGTGTGGTTCAAGTCGCTGGCGGGGGCCGACGGCGGGAACCGCCCGGACGTGCCGGCCTCCGTCCGGTCGTGGGCCGGCGCGCCCGTGCACCCGCTGCCCGGCGTGGACCCGGCGGCGTGCACCGAGCAACTCGGCGTCGCGGGGCCGTGGAACGACCGGCTGAGCCACTTCCGGCTCGAGTTCACGCCGTCGGCGGGCGACGAGATCCAGTCGGAGTACCTGTTCCCGCGGCGGAAGCTGGGGGCCGCCGTCGAGGCGATGCGCGCGATCTCGGCCACGGTGGGCCCGCTGCTGCAGACCAGCGAGATCCGCACGATCGCGCCCGACGACCTGTGGCTGAGCCCGTTCGACGAGCCGTCCGTGGGCTTCCACTTCACCTGGCTGTCGCGGCCCGCCGAGGTGCTGGCCGTGCTGCCCGACGTCGAGCGGGCGCTGATGCCGCTGGGTGCGCGGCCGCACTGGGGCAAGGTGAGCACCGTCGACGCGCGCGACCAGGCGGAGCTGTACCCCCGGTTCGCGGACTTCCGGCAGCTCGCCGACCGGCTCGACCCGGAGGGTCGCCTGCGCGGGGGCCTCGTGGGGCGCCTGCTCGCCGACTGACCGGCGTCGCCCGCGGACGGCGGTACGACGACGCCGATCCGCCGTCGGATCCGCGGCACGCCGGGCCGGCTTCGGATGCCGAGAGGGCCGGATGCGCGCATCATCGCTCGTGAGACACGTTTGACGCGGCGGTGATCACCATGGAGGTTCGTCACCTGTGAGCGCACCAACCACATCAGGCAACCATCCCCCACGGGAGCAGTTCAGCGGGCAGGTCGGCTTCATCCTGTCCGCGATCGGCTCGGCCGTCGGGCTCGGCAACATCTGGCGTTTCCCGGGCGTCGCGTACGAGAACGGCGGTGGGGCGTTCCTCATCCCGTACGTCATCGCGCTGCTGACCGCGGGCATCCCGATCCTCTTCCTGGACTACGCGCTGGGGCACCGGTTCCGGGGCGGCCCGCCCACGGTCTTCCGCCGCGTCAAGCGGTGGCTCGAGACGCTCGGCTGGTTCCAGGTGATGATCTGCTTCGTCATCGCCATCTACTACGCCGCGATCATCGGGTGGGCGCTGAGCTACTTCGTCTACTCGTTCGACCTCTCGTGGGGCGACGACACCGCGGGCTTCTTCACGGGCGACTACCTGCAGCTCTCCGACACGGCGAACGGCGGGGCCTGGTTCACCCTCGACTTCGTGCCGGCGGTGCTGATCCCGCTGGTGCTGGTGTGGCTCGCCGCGATCGTGGTGCTCGTCGCGGGCGTCGCCAAGGGCATCCAGCGCGCGAACGTCGTCTTCCTCCCGCTGCTGGTCGTCGCGTTCGGCATCCTCGTGGTGCGCTCGCTCTTCCTGGACGGCGCGGTCGACGGCCTCAACGAGTTCTTCACGCCGAACTGGACCGCCCTCGGCGACCCGAACGTCTGGATCGCGGCCTACAGCCAGATCTTCTTCTCGCTGTCCGTGGCGTTCGGCATCATGATCACGTACGCCTCCTACCGGAAGCGGCGGGCGAACCTCACGTCCCCCGGTCTCGTGGTGGCGTTCTCGAACTCGGGGTTCGAGCTGCTCGCCGGCATCGGCGTGTTCTCCGCGCTCGGCTTCCTGGCCCACGAGCAGGGCGTCGCCGTCGGCGACCTGGAGGGGATCTCCGGCCCGATCCTGTCGTTCGTGACGTTCCCCGCCGTCGTCTCGCAGATGCCGGCCGGGCCTCTGTTCGGCGCGCTGTTCTTCGGCTCGCTCGCGATGGCCGGGTTCACGTCGCTGATCTCGATCCTGCAGGTGGTCTCCGCGTCCTTCCAGGAGAAGTTCGCGCTGCGCCGTCAGACGGCGGCACTGTGGATCGGCGTGGTCTGCGCCGTGCTGTCGGTGGTCGGCTTCTCGACCACGACCGGCCTGTTCGCGCTCGACACGATCGACAACTGGTCCAACAACATCGGCATCGTGGCGTCGGCCGTGCTCATGTGCGTCTTCATCGTCTGGGCGCTGCGCCGCGGACCGGAGCTGCGGTACCACGTCAACGCGATCTCCACGTTCCAGGTGGGCCGGTGGTGGTACGCGTGCGTCGGCGTCATCGTGCCGGCGGTCCTCGCCTACATGCTGGTGGAGCGGATCATCACCCTGGTCGAGGAGCCCTACGAGGGCTACGACCCGACCTATCTCCTGTACGTCGGCTGGGGCACGCTCGTGGTGCTGGTGGTGGGCGCGATCGCCCTCTCGCTGCCGCGCTGGCGCCGGGACCCGGAGGACTTCGTCGCCTGGCCCCCGTTCCCCTCGTCGTCCGCGACGACGACCTCGAAGGAGGCCGCGCGATGACCACTCCCGCGATCCTGCTCATGATCCTGGCCCTGCTCATCGTGTGGGGCGGCCTCGTCGTCAGCATCCTGGCCCTGCGGGCGCGCCCTGAGCGCGACGACCTGCCGCCCGGCGGCGAGGACGACACCCGCGACGAGGGCTCGGTCATCGTCCACGACACGTGACGCGGACCTCACCTCGGCTCCCCGCCGAGATAGAGAGGGCTCCCCGCCGAGATAGAGAGGGCTCCCCGCCGAGATAGAGAGGGGCGGACCGCACCGGTGCGGTCCGCCCCTCTCCATCTCGGCGTCAGTCGTTCTCGCGCACCCGCTCCACGCCCTTCTTGAGGAGCACGAGGGGCAGGAGGAACGCCGCGAGCATGCCGACGAGCCAGACCACGACCGGCCCGAGGATCCAGCCCGCGGCACCGGCGACCTCCAGCCCGTCGGTGAGCAGCACGGCGAGGATGAGGGCGACGAACGTCGAGAGCAGCCCCACCGCACCCACGAGCGCCGGGGCGTTGTTCTGCGCCGCCTTGGCGAGGAACGGGGACAGGATCGCCTGCGCGAGCGCGAAGACGAGCACCGCGACGACGAAGCCCAGCGGCTCGGACCAGACGACGTTGAACGTCTCGAGGTCGAAGGCCCCGAAGATCCAGTCCGTCAGCAGGATGCCGACCGCCGCTGCCAGCAGGAAGATGCCTGCGCGAATCAGGAACCTGATCATCTTCGGAGCATAGGGAGCACCGGGCCCCCCGGCACGCCGGGAGGCGCCGGCGCTCGACGGGGGTGGCCGGCGCTCGACGGGGACGACCGCGGAAGCTCAGCTCTGCGCGTCGCGCCAGGCCACCCACTCCTGGGTGAGGCCCAGGTCGTAGTCGGGTCCGTCGACGCCCGTCGTGAACAGGGTGACGCCCGCGGCGACGAGGTCGTCGGCGACCTCGGACGGCGGCCGCGAGACCGCCACCGACCGTTCCACCTGCGCGGCGGTGTCCCGCCCGACGGCGCTGCCGTGCTCGTCGAGGATCGCGCTCTTGCGCGCCAGGGTCGCGGCGTCGCCGAACGAGTGCCACACGTGGGCGTGCTCGGCGACGATGCGCAGGGTCTTCTTCTCCCCGCTGCCGCCGATCAGGATCGGATGTCGCGCGTCGGTGCGGGGTTCATGGTGACAGCGTCCCGCCTGGGCGTGACCGACGTCATGCTGAATCGGTTGGCGAAATTCATGCGGGGCTCCGCATACTCATGAATACCCCCTCGCACGAAGATCCGGAGCACCACCATGCGCACCCTTCTCTCCGTCGCAGCCTCTGCTGCCGCGCTCGTCCTGCTCGCAGGCTGCACCACGGCCTCCCAGGACGGCGGAACCACCCCGGACGCGGCTGCCGCCAGCCCTTCGCCGACGGCCTCGGGCTTCGACATGTCCACCGTCCAGGTCGACGACAAGCTCGCCGCCGCGGTCCCCGCGGAGGTCTCCGAGGACGGGATGCTCACCATCGGCTCCGAGCTCACGTACGCGCCCGTCGAGTTCGTCGCCGTCGACGGCAAGACCCCGGTCGGCATCGACATCGACATCGCCGGCGCGGTGGCCGCCAAGCTCGGCCTGGCCCCGGACGTGCAGTCGTCCACGTTCGACGCGATCATCCCGGCCGTCGGCACCCGCTACGAGGTCGGCTTCTCCGCCTTCACGGTCACGCCCGAGCGGCTCGACACCGTGAACATGGTCAGCTACTTCAGCGCCGGCTCGCAGTTCGCCGTCGCGGCGGGCAACCCGAACGACGTCGACCCGAGCAACCTGTGCGGGCTGACGGTGGGTGTCCAGACCGGCACGGTGCAGCACGACGAGGTCGAGGCCGCCTCCGCCACCTGCGAGGACGAGGGCCAGGACGCCGTCGAGGTGCTCCCGTACGACTCGCAGGCGGACGTCGCGACCAACCTCGTGGGGGGCAAGGTGCAGGCGATGTACGCGGACTCGCCCGTCACCTCCTACGCCGTCCAGCAGTCCGGAGGCGCGATCGAGCCGATCGGTGACGTGACGGACGCGGCGCCGTACGGCGTCGTCGTCGCCAAGGAGGACGCCGAGTTCGCCGCCGTCATCCGCAGCGCGCTCCAGCGCCTCATCGACGACGGCACCCTGGACCGGATCGCCGAGACGTGGGGCAGCGAGGGCAGCGTCCTGACGACGGCAGAGGTCAACCCGGCCGCGCGCTGATTGCTGACCGGATGACCGTGGCCGGTGACGGCGGCCGCTGACCGCCGTCGTCGGCCACCGTCGTCGGCCACCTCGACCAGCGCGTGCGCCGGCTGCCGAGCACCAGGAGGAATCATGGAGTCCCTGCCCGAGCTGCTGCGCGCGCGCCCGGTGCCGCGCCCCGGCCGCTGGGTGTCCGCCGCCGTCGTGCTGGTGCTCGCCGCGATGGCTGTCAACGCGCTGGTCACCAACCCCGCGTTCCGCTGGGACACGGTGTGGCTGTACCTGCGTGACGTCATCGTGGTGCGCGGCGTCATGTGGACGCTGGTGCTCACGTTCGGCTCGATGGCGATCGCCGTCGTGCTGGCGATCCTGCTCGCCGTCATGCGGCGCGGCGACAACCCGGTGATGAAGTCCGTCGCCTGGTTCTACATCTGGTTCTTCCGCGGGACCCCGATCTACACCCAGCTCGTGTTCTGGGGACTGATCTCGGTGCTGTACCCGCGCCTGAGCCTCGGCGTCCCGTTCGGGCCGGAGTTCTTCGTCTTCACGACCCGCGACGTCATCACCGCGTTCTGGGCCGCCCTGCTGGGGCTCGCGCTCAACGAGGCCGCGTACCTCGCGGAGATCGTGCGCGCGGGGCTGTCGTCCGTGGACCCGGGCCAGGCCGAGGCTGCGCGTGCGCTCGGCATGAAGGACGGCAAGATCCTGCGCCGGGTGGTGCTGCCCCAGGCGATGCGCGTGATCGTGCCGCCCACCGGTAACGAGACCATCTCCATGCTCAAGACGACGTCGCTCGTCATCGCCGTGCCGTTCACGCTCGAGCTCACGTACGCGACGAGCGCCATCGGCAGCCGCACCTACCAGCCGATCCCGCTGCTGGTCGTCGCGGCGCTGTGGTACCTGCTCATCACGTCTCTGCTCATGGTCGGCCAGCACTTCCTGGAGCGGCACTACGGCCGCGGGTTCGACGGCGGGCGCACGGGGCGGCGAGCGGGCAGGGCACCCGGCGCCGGCCCGGGCGGTCGCGGGCGGCTCAGCAGGCAGCAGGCGATCGGCGCGGCCGGCACCACCAAGGACGACCCCTTCCTGGAGGTGACCCCATGACCGCGTCGGTCGCACGGGAGGAGCACGTCGGGCCGGACGGGACCATGGTGCGGGTCCGCGACCTGCACAAGGTCTTCGGACGCGGGCACGACGCGGTGCACGTGCTCAAGGGCGTCGATCTCGACGTCGCGCGCGGTTCGGTGACGGTCGTGCTCGGACCGTCCGGGTCCGGCAAGTCGACGCTGCTGCGCTGCGTCAACGAGCTGGAGGAGATCACCGCGGGCGACATCCGCGTCGGCGGAGAGCGCATGGGCTACCGGACGGACGCCAAGGGCGTCGTGCACCGGCTGCACCCCAGGGTGGTCGCCCGGCAGCGGTCCCGGATCGGCATGGTGTTCCAGCGCTTCCACCTGTTCGGCCACATGACGGCGCTGCAGAACGTCATGGAGGCACCGGTGCAGGTGCGCGGGCTGTCGAAGCGTGCCGCGCGCACCCGCGCGGTCGAGCTGCTCGACCGCGTGGGCCTCGCCGACCGTGTCGACCACTATCCGGCCCAGCTCTCGGGCGGGCAGCAGCAGCGCGTCGCCATCGCCCGCGCGCTGGCGATGGACCCCGAGCTCATGCTGTTCGACGAGCCGACGTCGGCCCTCGACCCGGAGCTGGTCGGTGAGGTCCTGGCCGTGATGCAGGACCTGGCCGCCTCAGGGATGACGATGATCGTCGTGACGCACGAGATCGGGTTCGCCCGCGAGGTCGCGGACCACGTCGTGTTCATGGACGACGGCGTGATCGTCGAGGAGGGCGCGCCCGCGGACGTGCTCGACCACCCGGCCGAGCCGCGGCTGCAGGAGTTCCTCGCCCACGTGCTGTGAGCGTCCGTGCACGCCGCGGCGGCCGACGCGCACGGTAGGCCACCGCGTCACAGGACCGAGCAGACCCCGCCCCAGTCGCGGTGGCCGATGGAGACCTTCCTCCAGAAGTGGGCGGAGTAGCCGCCGTTCTGCGTCTGCGTCTTGGAGATCGTCCGGGTGGTGCCGTTGCGCCACGACGCCGAGGAACCGGTGAGCCAGGTGCTGCCCGTGGGGCAGCCGTCCGCCGACGCCGAGACCCGGTAGATGCGAAGGAAGCCTGTCACGGTGCCGGAGCCACGGTACTTCCAGGACGCGTAGACGCGGCCGCTGCCCTTGGACAGGCATGCCGTCCCGGGGCCCGAGGTGCTGGCGCACCGGTTCCCGGACGGCAGGTCGGTGGCGGCGAACCCGGTCGCCCCCGCGGAGCGCGATGCGCCGTCGCCCACGGACTCGAGGGCGGCGTCGGAGCAGCTCTCCGCGAGGTCGACCCGGTGTGTCACGAGGTCGGCGGGAGCACCCATCGCCACGTTGTAGTCGCGATCGACCTCGTCGGTGACCGTCACGTCCTCGAGCACGCACCCGCGCGCCTCGGAGTCCGCGGCCCAGTCGGTGGCCTTCGCGGCGGCACGCTCCTCGGCGGCCCACGCCTCCCACTCCGCCGCGGGGCTGCCCGGCTCGGGGACCCCGGGGAGGTTCGCCTGCTCCGCCACGGCGGCGGGCGTCCCCGTGCCGGGCACCAGGGCCAGACCCAGGGTGAGGACGCCTGCAGCGAGCCCGATGGCCGCGCTCCGACGGGTGGACTGGGATCGCCTCATGTCGTTCCTCGCCTCGATGTCGATTCCGTTGTCGAGCGTTCGTTCGCGTGCACGAGTCGTGGGCGAGCGTACTCAGCGAGACGGTCCACGCAAGCCCGTGTCAACTACGGTGTAGCAGTCAGGACCCTGCCGGCAATGACAGGGTGATGGGTGGAAGGTTACGAAGCGTGGACGACGTCCAGGCGAGAGAGCGTCTGACCGGGCTCTGGGTGGAGCACCACGAGCCGGTCTCCCGGTTCGTCGCGCGCCGGGTCGGAGCCGGTCTCGTGGACGACATCGTCTCGGAGACGTTCCTCGTGGCGTGGCGTCGTCTGGACGACGTCCCGGACAGCGCGCGTCCGTGGCTCTTCGGCGTGGCCAGGAACGTGCTGGCCACGCACCTTCGCACCCACGGCCGGTGGCGGGCGCTCAGCGTCCGGCTCGAGCGCGAGCCCGAGCCGGGCCGCGAGGGAGCGGACGACGTCGCCGCCGACCGGGCCGACCTCCGGCGGGCGTGGGAGCTCCTCTCCGACGCCGACCGGGAGGTCATCGCCCTCGTCGCGTGGGACGGGCTCACGGCGGTCGAGGCGGCACACGTGCTGGGGTGCCGTCCCTCGACCTTCTCCGTCCGGCTCACGCGAGCCCGCAAGCGTCTCCTCGCCTTCTCCGAGGTGCCGAGCGAGACGGCCGAGGTCCTGCACAAGCTCCAGGAGGCGAGATGAAGTCCCCCATGATGATCGAGCTCGAGGCGCTGGACCCGGCGCGCGAGCTGCGCGCCCCGGGCGCTGCGGACGACGACGTCCTGCAGCAGATCCTGGACGCGCCGCGGACCGGCGGTGCTCCGGTGCGTCGCCCGGCCCGCACGGCGGTGCTCACGGGGGCGGCGGCCGTCGCCGCGGTGGCGGTCGCGGTGGCCGTGGTCACCAGCCCGGAGGCGCCGGCCGCGTACGCGTCGTGGACGCCCGTGCCCGCGGTGGTCCCCGCCGACGCCGTCACCGACCGCGTCGCGAGCTGTGACACGGAGGCCCACGTCGTCGACGACGCGGCGGCCGAGCCGCGGGTGGTGGACGTGGCGATGACGCCGGTGCTCACCGAGGCGCGCGGTGCGTACACGTACGTCGTGCTCGCCGGGGACGGCGTCTTCGGCGACTGCTTCGTGACGACGGCGGCCCAGGGCCAGGACGCGGTGGGCAGCTCCACGCAGCCCGGTACGCCGATCACGGAGCCGGGCGCGCGCGAGGTGACCGTCCTCCAGGCGGGTACGACGTCCTGGTCGGAGGGCAGCACCGGCGACGGCGCGGTGACCTCGGCCTTCGGGCGGGCGGGCACCGACGTCAGCGCCGTCGAGCTGACCCTGGCGACCGGCGACACCGTCGAGGCCACCGTGCAGGACGGCTGGTGGGCCGTCTGGGCACCCGGACCCTCGTCGATCGAGACCGACGCCACGGTGACGTTCGCCGACGGCACGACGTCGGCGGTGAGGGTGGCCCCAGGGCGCTGACGTCTCCTCGCTACTCGCCGTCCTCGCAGGCGATGCCGTTGCCGTTCGGGTCGAGCGCCCGGCGATAGGCGGCCTGACCCTGCGGGATCGGCGCCGCGCCGTCCTGCCGGGCCGCGTTGCAGTCCCAGTAGAACAGGGCCCCGCCGCCGGGCTTCGTCTCCGGCTGCTGGGGCTGCTGCTCCTGCTGGGTCTTCTGCTCGTCGAGCTCCTTCTGCCGGCTGGTCAGGTCGGCCTCCTTCGCGGAGGCATCCTCCTCGCGCTGCTTGACGGCCTCCTCGCGCTTCGTGACGTCCGCACGCAGGTTCTCGAGGTCCTGGCGCTCCTGCGCCGCCTCCGCGCGCAGGTTCTCGGCCTCCTGGAGCTCCGTGCGCGCGTCGACCCGCGCCTGGGCGGCGTCGGAGCTGCGCATCATCGACACGGTGACGCCGAGGATGCACCCGAGCGCGAGGCACGCTGCCGCCACCCCGCCGATGACCATGTTGCTCGGTCGTGCGGGCCGGGCGGTGGCGGACCTGCTCCCTGCGCCGTGCCCGCCGCCGCTCCCACCGCCCGTGGGCGCGGCCGCGGCGGGTGCCGGGTCGTCGGCGCCGCCGAGCGGGATCACCGACGCGTTGGTCCGCCGCGAGGCGCGCGTGGCCCCGGCGGGCGTCGAGAGGGTCTGCACCGGCGCGCCGACGACGGTCGTCGCGGTGGGGTCCATCGGCGCCGGCGGGGCCTGCCGCGCGGGGGCGGGCGCGGCGGTCCGCACGGGGGCGATGATGCTCGTCGCCTCGGCGGGTGCCTCCTGCCGCTGTGCACGCGAGGGTGCGGCCGCGACCGGGCGAGCCGTGGCCGCGTCGTCGACCCAGTAGTCCCACCCGGGGGGAGCCGGCGGCCAGGCGGGGTCGGGGGCCCACCCGGCGTCGGGCCGGAAGCCCGGGGGTACCTGCCAACCCGGGGGCGGATTGAATCGCACTGCCATGACCACTCCTCCGTCGTCGAGCGGGCCCTACTATGGCGGAAACGGGCGCCCCAGGTCCACGTCGCGCCACGTCGCACCACCCGGCGCCACGTCGCGCCCCGGCCCGCCGGGCCCGGAGCCGGCGCCCGCGGGCGGCCCGGGGACCTGCGACGGGGCGGTCGGGGGCGCTGTCGGGGGCCGCTGGTAGACCGGAGTCATGTTCCTCGTCACAGGCAGGCCCGCGGGCGGTCCCTCGGTGTCGGCGTCGGCGCCCGCCGCGTCGTCGGTCGTCCACTCCGCGAGCGACGTCGTGCTCGCCGCGGAGTGCGAGCACGCGCTGCTGCGGCGCCTCGACGAGGTGCTCGGCCGTGCACCTCGCCGGGAGCGGGTCGCCGACGCGACGCGCGAGCGGACGATCGCGCTCGGGGCGGCGCACGAGCGGCGCGCCCTCGAGGGCTACGTCGAGCGGTTCGGCGCGGCGGCGGACGGCGGCGGCGTCGTGGAGATCGCACCGCCGGGTACCACGGCCTGGGACGAGCTCGTGGGCGCGCACGCCACCACGCTCGCCGCCCTCGAGGGCGGTGCCGACGTCGTGGCCCAGGCGTCGTTCTTCGACGGGGACTTCCACGGTCGCGCGGACTTCCTGCTGCGGGACGATGCCCGGCCGGGCGCGGTGGCGGGCGCACCAGGTGCGGACGGGGCGAGGCCGCGCTACGCGGTGTGGGAGGCCAAGCTCGCGCGCCGGGCCAAGGTGCCCGCGCTGCTCCAGGTCGCGGCCTACGCGGAGCAGCTCGTCGCGGCGGGGGTGGACCCGACCGAGCACGGACACCTGCTGCTCGGGTCGGGCGTCGAGTCGCACCACCGGGTCGCCGAGCTGCTCCCCGTCTTCCGTGCCCGCCGTGACCGCCTGCTCGAGATCGTGGGGGAGCACGTCGCCGACGACGGCCCCGTGGCGTGGGGAGACCCGCGGTACGTCGCCTGCGGGCGTCTCGGGGTGTGCCCCGACTGCGCGGCCGCGGCGGCCGAGCACCGGGACGTGCTTCTGGTGGGCGGCGTCTACGACCGTCAGCGGTCCGTGCTCGCCGCCGGCGGGATCACCACCATCGACGCCCTGGCGGCGGCCACCGCGCCGGTGGCGGGGATGGCCGCGGGGACGTTCGAAAAGCTGCGCTTCCAGGCCGGCCTCCAGCTCGGCAGCGAGCCGGGGGACGGTCGTGTGCGGTACGACGTGGCGGGCGCGGACGGCCAGGCGGGGACGGCCGAGCTGCGCTGGTCGATGCCGGACCCGTCGCCCGTGGACCACCTCCCGGCGCCCAGCCCGGGCGACGTGTTCTTCGACTTCGAGGGTGACCCGATGTGGACGGACCCGGACGGGCGCGGCCCGGCCGCGGGGTTCGGGCTCGACTACCTCTTCGGCTGGGTGACGCGTCCGGGCGTCGACGACGGGTCGGACCCCACGGGGCCGCCGCCGTTCCACGGGCTGTGGGCCGACACCCTCGCCCAGGAGCGCGAGGCCCTCGTGACGTTCGTCGACTGGCTGACCGAGCGACGCCGGCGGTGGCCCGACCTGCACGTCTACCACTACGCCGACTACGAACGGTCGCACCTGCTGTCCATCGCGGCCCGGCACGGCACCTACGAGGACGAGGTCGACGACCTCCTGCGCGACGGCGTGCTCGTGGACCTGTGGAAGGTGGTGCGCCCCGCGCTGCGGATCTCGCACCGGTCGCGGTCCATCAAGAAGCTCGAGCCGCTGTACATGTCCGCCGAACCAGGGCGGGAGGGCGTCACCGACGCCGCGGCCTCGATCGTGGAGTACGCCGAGTACGCGGGGCTGCGTGCGGCGGGCAAGGACGTGGACGCCGCGGAGCGCAAGGCGCAGATCCTCGACTACAACCGGTACGACTGCGTCTCCACCCTGCGGTTGCTGGAGTGGCTGCGCGACGCCCGCGCCGGGCTCGACCCCGGGCGTGCGGCGGCGCCTGGCGCGGGGGCGGCCGAGGTGACGGTGCCGCCCGAGGTGACGGTGCCGGCCGAGGTGACGACGACGCCCGAGGTCCAGGCCGAGGCACCGGGCGCCGTAGAGCCGACCGCGCGTCAGCTCGACGTCCGACGCCGCCTCGCGCTGGAGACCGAGATCCGGGCGGAGGTGGAGAGTGCGTCGTCGATCGGGCCCGCCGAGTCCGTCACGTCCGTCGAGACCGTCGAGCTACCGGAGCCGCCCGTCGGGGCACCGGAGCCCGTCGGGACCGGCGGCCACGCCGGCGCGACGCTCCAGGCGCTGTCGCTCCTCGGCGCTGCGGTGGGCTACTACGGGCGCGAGGCCAAGCCTGCCTGGCACGAGCACTTCGCCCGGCTGGAGTCCCCGCCGGACGAGTGGCCCGGCCGCCGCTCCGCGATGGCGGCCGACCAGGTGGAGCTGCGGCGCGGCTGGCAGGTCGAGCCCGGCCGGACGGTCGCCTCGCGACTGGTCGCGCTGCGGGGCCGGCCGGTCGAGGGCACGGAGCTGGTCGCGGACGTGCCGGTCTGGCTGCTCTACGACGAGCCGACACCGCCGGCGGTCGGGCCGCCGGGCCCTGGGGCGGTGCGGGGGGCGCACCGGCGCGCGCGCATCGTGTCCGCGGCCCGGGTCGCGGCCCCGGCGTCCGCCACGCCTGGGGCCGCCGGCAACGGCCGGGCGCCGCGCGGCGACCAGTGGGAGGTCGTGGTGCGTGAGGACCTGCGTCGCACCGACCCGGAGCACGAGGCGCTGCCCATGGGCGTGGCCGTCAACGGGCACGTGCCCACGGAGCCGCAGGAGCAGGCCGTCGAGGATGCCGCTGCGACGGCGCTCGCGCAGTGGCGCGCCGACGGGCGCCTGGTCGCCGGGCCCGCCGTCGACCTGCTGCTGCGTGCCGCTCCGCGGCTGTCCGGCGGCCCGCTCCCGCGTGCGGTACCCGGGCCGGACGGCGTCCCGGACCTCCTCGCGGCCGTGGAGCAGGCCGTCCGGCGCCTCGACCGGTCGTTCCTCGCCGTTCAGGGCCCGCCGGGGACGGGCAAGACGCGCCTCGCGGCGGGTGTGGTCGCCGCCCTCGTGGCCTCGGGCTGGCGGGTCGGCGTCGTGGCGCAGTCGCACTCCGTGGTGGAGAACCTGCTCGACGCCGCGCTCGGTGCCGGGGTGCCTCCGGACCGGGTGGCCAAGAAGCGGCGTGAACGAGCCGCGGTGGGCGGTCGGTCCTGGGCCGAGGTCGACGCCGCGGGGCTTGCGTCGTTCGCCGCCGAAGCCGCGGGGTCGGGCGCCGGCTGCCTCGTGGGCGGGACGGCGTGGGACTTCGCCCACGGGCGGTGGCCGGTCGACGGGCTCGACCTGCTCGTGGTCGACGAGGCGGGCCAGTTCTCCCTCGCGAACACCGTCGCGGTCGCGCGGTCCGCACGGCGGCTGCTGCTGCTCGGCGACCCGCAGCAGCTCGGGCAGGTGAGCCGCGGGCGCCACCCCGAGCCGGCCGTCGCCGGGTCGGCGCTGGGCTGGCTCGCGGGCGGCCGCGACGTGCTGCCGGACCGGTTCGGGTACTTCCTGCCGGTGTCGTACCGCATGCACCCGGCGCTGTGCCGGGAGGTCTCGCAGCTCGCCTACGAGGGCCGGCTGCACGCGCACCCGCGCGCCGCGGCACGTCACCTGGAGGGCGTGGAGCCCGGGGTCGAGCACGTGCTGGTGGAGCACGCCGGCAACGAGGTCGCCTCGCCCGAGGAGGCCGCCGAGGTCGTGGCGCAGGTCCAGGCCGTCGTCGGGCGGCGGTGGACGCCCCGGGCGGGGGAGTCCCGTCCGCTCGAGCCTGCCGACGTGCTCGTGGTCGCCGCCTACAACGCGCAGGTCGCGACCGTGCGCCGCGCGCTCGACGGTGCGGGGCTGGACGCCGTGCGGGTCGGCACCGTCGACCTGTTCCAGGGCCAGGAGGCGGTCGTCGTGATCCTCACCCTGGCCGCGTCGTCGGCCGAGCACGTCCCGCGCGGCGCGGGGTTCCTGCTCGACCGCCACCGCATCAACGTCGCGGTGTCGCGTGGACAGTGGTGCGCACGGGTGGTGCGCTCGCCGGGCCTGACCGACTTCCTGCCGCACGGCGTGCGGGGCGTCGAGCAGCTGGGCGCGTTCCTGCGCCTCGGCAGCTCCTCGGGAGACGGCCCGGCTGCCCGGGCCTGACCCCCCGGGGCGGCCGGCCCGCGGTCCCGCCCGGCGAGCCGCCGCGGGCACGGGGAGCGCCCCGGGTTCACCGTCCGCGGGCCTCCCTCGCACGTGCCTTGATCGCGAGGATGACGTCGGTCTTGGCGTCGGCGTAGGCGTTCATGTCGTCCCACCGCCGGCTGAGCAGGGACCTCTTGGTGCTCTCGTAGAGGGCGCGGTCGTCGGCGTCCGCGCGGAGGTGGTCACGGAGCAGGAGGTACTCGCCCACCGCCGGGTCGTCCCGCTCGTACAGGTGCACGTGGACGTCCCGTGCCGGCGTGCGCACGAGGCGATGCCCCGGCTCACGGACCCGCAGCTCGTACCCCGCGGCCAGGAGCGCATCGAGGTAGTCCTCCTCGGCGGTGATGTCGTCCACCGTGACCACGATGTCGACGATGGGCTTCGCCGCCAGGCCGGGAACGGACGTGGAACCGATGTGCTCGACCCCGGCGTCCACCGCCGCGAGTGCGGCCCGGATCCTGGCCCGGTGCTCCAGGTAGACATCGGCCCACCGGCCGTCGGGGTCGTGCAGCTCGAGGTGCAGCGCCTCGACGCCTCCGACGAGCTCGACGGTGGTGACGTCCGGTCGGCGCCGATCGCTCCTGTGGGTCACACGGACATCTTCGCAAGGATGCGCGCGTGGGCTCAGAAGCCGCCGACGTCTCCGCCGAACCCGCCCCCGAACCCGGTATCACCGCCGAACCCGCCGCCCGAGGCGTCGCCGAACCCGCCGCCCGCGTCCGTGCCCGGGCCGGGATCGGCTGCGCTCACCTCGCCGGCGCCGGCCTCGGGGCCCGGGGAGTCCGCGACCTCCTGCGAGGGGTCGCCGAACGCCGCACCGAAGATCGTCGTCGCGACGGCCGAGCCGATCACCACGCTCGCGACGGTGGCCAGCAGGCTCGCCCCGACCACCGACCCGGCGCTGGGCACGGGGGCCGAGGCACCGGCGGCCTGACGGCCTCGGAACGTCTGCTCCAGGAGGCCGGGCCTGCGCATCTCGGCGCGGGTCGCCATGCGGGCGAGGTCGTGCGGCTCGTCGGACGGCGCACGCTCCGCCGGCGGGACGGCCGCGGAGAGCTCGTCGAGCACCTGTCGCCGCTGCGCCGGGCTCAGCCGGTCGAACGCCTCGGCGTGCGCCTGCTCGACGGCGTCCGGCGGCGCCGTGCGCAGGAGGTAGCGATAGCGCTCGATCGCGACGTCGTCCGGGTCGCGACGACCGGCACCGCTCGGGGCGCCGTAGCCCGGGGCGCCGACCCGCCCGCCGGGGTGCTGGTCGGGCTCGGGCGCATAGCCGTGCTTGTCGGGCGCCTGACCCGCATGCGGCGGCGGCTCGCCGGGCCGGCCGGGAACGCCGTGGTACGAGCGCTCATCGGGGGTTCTGCCGAGCAACCGATCGAGGAATCCCATAGGGGATCAACGTCCGGGGCCGGGAAGCCGTTCCCGGCCGGCGCGAGAACGACGAACGGCCCGCACCCCGCCGGAGCGGGATGCGGGCCGTTCGTTCACGCGGTGGGCCGAGCAGGCTGGGCCCTGCGGTGGATCAGAGCGGGCGGACGTTCTCCGCCTGCGGGCCCTTGGGGCCCTGCGTCACGTCGAACTCGACGCGCTGCTCCTCGTCCAGCGAGCGGTAGCCCTGGGACTGGATCGCGGAGAAGTGGACGAACACGTCGGCCGAGCCGTCCTCGGGGGCGATGAAGCCGTAGCCCTTCTCGCTGTTGAACCACTTCACGGTTCCGGTGGCCATGCTTACTCCTTCAAGAGGTGTCGACGACCTCGACCATCGAGATCGCGCATCACGGTGAATCGTCGCCAACTCTTGAAACCAAGGTCCGCACGGCACCATGTCAATCCTGACGACACGGTCACCGTAGCGCAGGACGGGCGAACCGTCCCGGTACGAGCGAGGCACTGCAACGAGGACAACGGTACGCGAGCGCGCGACCCGGCACCAGTGTTCTGCTGCGCAGGCGCCCTGTGGGCGGCGTGGACTAGACAGAGGCCATGACGCAGACCTCTGTCCCCACCGTGACCCTCAACAACGGCGTCGAGATCCCGCAGGTCGGCCTCGGCGTCTTCCAGGTGCCCGACGACGGCACCCAGGCCAACGTCGAGCAGGCGCTGGAGGTCGGCTACCGCCACGTCGACACCGCCGCGGGGTACGACAACGAGGAGGGCGTGGGCGCCGCGCTGCGCGCCTCCGGTCTGCCGCGCGAGCAGCTCTTCGTCACCACCAAGCTCCGCAACGGGGACCAGGGGTACGAGCAGGCGCTGCGCGCGTTCGAGGACTCGCGCCGCGCGCTCGGCGTCGACCAGGTCGACCTGTACCTCATCCACTGGCCCGTCCCGAGCCGCGACCTCTACGTGGAGACGTGGCGTGCCTTCGAGAAGCTGCTGGCCGAGGGCGCCGTGCGCGCGATCGGCGTCTCGAACTTCCTGCCCGACCACCTGGAGCGGCTGGTCGCCGAGACGGACGTGGTCCCGGCGGTGAACCAGGTCGAGGTGCACCCCACGTTCCAGCAGGCGGAGGTGCAGGCGCGGTGCCGTGCGCTCGGGGTGACCGTGGAGGCGTACTCGCCGCTCGGCCGTGGCGCCGACCTGGGCGCCGCCGCCGTCGTGGCCGCCGCCACGGAGCTCGGCGTGACGCCGGCCCAGGTCGTGCTGCGCTGGGCGGTCCAGCAGGGCCGGGTCGTGATCCCCAAGTCGATGTCGGTCGAGCGCCAGGCCACCAACATCGACGTGTTCTCGTTCGAGCTCAGCCCGGCGCAGACGGCGCAGCTCAACGCCCTCGAGTCCGGGGTGGAAGGGCGCACGGGCGCCGACCCGGCCACGGCGTCCTTCACGCAGTTCCGCCACTGACGCGCCCGGGCCCTGACATCTCGGGCATCAACTGTGATGCAGATAACAGGTTCGTCACGATCTGTCAGGTGTGACCCACGCGACACCTCGCGGACATACATTCCCACTACGTTCAGCGCCACTACACACGGTGTTGAGCAGTGGATGCCCAGATCGAAGGGGACAGCATGATCCGACGTAATACGACCGCCCGAGGCCTCGCCCTCGCCGCGGTCCTGTCCATGGGACTGACGGCTTGCGCCTCGTCCGGGGGTGGCAGCGAGGAGGGCAGCGGCGGCGGTGACGGCGAGAACGCGAGCGCCGAGCCCTTGAAGATCGGGACGATCCTCCCGGTGACGGGAACCCTCGCGTTCCTCGGCCCGCCCGAGATCGCCGGCGTGGGCCTCGCGGTCGAGGACATCAACAAGGCCGGCGGCGTGCTCGGCAACGACGTCTCGATCGAGTGGGGCGACTCCGGCGACACCACCGACTACTCGGTCGCGAGCTCGACGGCCACCGACCTCATCGGCAAGGACGTCTCGGCCGTGATCGGCGCGGCGTCGTCCGGCGTCTCGCTCGCCGTCGTCGACGTGTTCGAAGAGGCGCAGGTCATGCAGATCTCGCCCGCGAACACGGCGGCCGACCTGTCCGGCTACGGCGACTACTTCGCGCGGACCGCCCCGCCGGACACCGTCCAGGGTGCGGCCCTCGGGTCCCTCATCCTCGACTCCGGCGCCCAGAAGGTGGGCTTCCTCGTCCAGAACGAGGCCTACGGCAACGGTCTGCGCGACTACACGCAGGAGGCCATCGAGGCCGGCGGCGGGGAGGTCGTCTACGGCGGCAACGGCGCAGGCCACGAGTTCGCCCCCGGCGAGACCAACTTCGGTGCGCAGGTGACCGACCTGCTCGCGCAGAAGCCTGACGCCATCGTGATCATCTCGTTCGAGGAGACCGTCACCATCGTCAGCGAGCTCGTCTCGCAGGGCTGGGACTTCGACGGCACCACGTTCTTCTGCGACGGCAACCTGTCGAACTACGGTGACCAGTTCGACCCGGGCACGCTCCAGGGCGTCCAGGGCACGCTGCCGGGGGCCCAGGCCGACGACAGCTTCAAGGAGCGCCTGTCGACCTGGTACTCGGAGAACGAGGGTGGCGAGCTCGAGGACTTCTCGTACTCCGCCGAGTCGTACGACGCGACGATGCTGGCCGCGCTGGCGGCCGTGCGTGGCGGCGACACCGACGGCCCCACCATCGCCGAGAACATCGCGGCGGTCTCCGGTGCCGAGGGTGGCACCGAGGTCATGACGTTCGAGGACGGCGTCAAGGCGCTCGAGGCGGGCGACGAGATCCACTACGTCGGTCCGTCCGGCACGGGGCCGCTGAACGACCAGAACGACCCGTCGTCGGCGTTCATCGGCATCTACAAGTACGGCGAGGACAACACGTACACGTACGAGCGCCAGATCGAGGGCTCGACGAGCCGCTGAGGCTCTGAGACGACGAGAGGCCCGGTTGCCCCCGCGGGGGCAACCGGGCCTCTCGCTGTGCCCGTCCAGGACTACGTGGCGTCCGGCGTCTGCGTGTCCGGCGTCTGCGTGTCCGGTGCGGCCGCGTCCGTGACCGTGGCGGGGCCCGCCGCGGCAGGAGTCACCGCCGGCGGGGCGTCGGCCTTGGGTGCGTCGGCCTTGGGTGCGTCCGCCCCCGCGTCGACGTCCTCGGCGAGGGTGCCGAGGTACAGGGAGATGACCTTGGGGTCGGCCTGGAGCTCGCGGCCCGTGCCCGTGTAGGCGTCCGTGCCCTGGTCGAGCACGTAGCCCCGGTCGCAGACCTGCAGGCAGCGCCGCGCGTTCTGCTCCACCATGATCACCGACACGCCGGCCTTGTTGATCATGCGGGTGCGCAGGAACGACTCGTCCTGACGCACCGGGGACAGGCCCGCCGACGGCTCGTCGAGCAGCAGCACCGACGGGTTCATCATCAGGGCGCGGGCCATGGCCACCATCTGGCGCTCGCCGCCCGACATCGCGCCCGCCCGCTGCGCGCGCCGATCGTGCAGCACCGGGAAAAGGTCCCCGATGAACTCCCAGCGCTCGGCGAACGTCTTCGGCTTGAGGTACACGCCCATGCGCATGTTCTCCTCGACAGAGAGCGAGGGGAACACGTTGTTGTTCTGCGGCACGTACCCGACGCCGCGCGCGACGAGGGCGTTGGCCTTCATGCCGGTGATGTCCTGGCCCAGCATGGTGACGGTGCCGGAGTGGATCTTCACCAACCCGAAGAGCGCCTTGAGCAGGGTCGACTTGCCGGCCCCGTTGGGGCCGATGATGCCGACGAGCTCGCCCTTGCCGACCTCGATCGAGCAGTCGTTGAGGATGTTCACGCCGGGGATGTACCCCGCCACGAGGTTGTCGACCCGCAGCAGGACGTCGTCGGAGTCGTTCTTGCCCGCCGGCGCGGGTCCGGGCAGCGTTGCGGTGTCGCTCATCGCTTCTCCTCCTCGGCCTCGAGCCGGGCCAGGATCTTGGGGTCCAGCAGGGAGTCGTCCCCGAGGTCGGTGTCGTGGTGGGCCCCCAGGTAGGCGTCGACGACGGCCTGGTCCCGCATGACCGACGCGGGCGGTCCCTCGGCGACGATCCGGCCCTCGGCCATGACCACCACCCAGTCCGAGATGTGCCGCACGGCGTGCATGTCGTGCTCGACGAACAGCACTGTCATGCCCTCGTCGCGCAGGGCCTGGATGTGACCCAGGAGCGACTGCACGAGCGCCGGGTTCACGCCCGCCATGGGCTCGTCCAGCATGATCACGGTGGGGTCGGTCATGAGGGCGCGCGCCATCTCGAGCAGCTTGCGCTGCCCGCCGGAGAGCGACCCGGCGAAGTCCGACGCCTTGGTGTCGAGCTTGAACCGGGCGAGGATCTCCATCGCCTTCTCGGTCGCGGCCTTCTCGTGCTTCTGCCAGGTGAAGGGCAGCCAGGACAGCCAGAGGTTCTCGCCCGGGTTGTGCGTCGAGGCGAGCAGCATGTTCTGCAGCACGGTGAGGCGGGAGAGCGCCTTGGTGAGCTGGAACGTGCGCACCACGCCGATCTTGGCCACGGCCGCGGCGCTCTTGCCGGACAGCGACCTGCCCTGGAACGTCCAGCTGCCCTGGTTGGGCCGGTCGAAGCCGGTGAGCAGGTTGAAGAACGTCGTCTTGCCTGCGCCGTTCGGTCCGATGAGGGCGGTGATGGCGCCCTCCTGGACCTCGAGGTGGTCGACGTCGACCGCTGTCATGCCGCCGAACCGCCGGGTGACGTGGTCCGCCGTGATGATGGCGTCCGGCTTGGCTGCGCCGGGGACGTGGTCCACGGTGGCCAGCTTGGCGAGCACCTGCTGGTGGTGGGTGGTCACGGGCGCCACGGCGGCTGCCGCCGCGGTGTCGGCGACGCTCTCGGGGGTGGTCGTGATGCTCTCGTCAGTGGGCATTGAAGGCGAGCTCCCTCTTGTTCCCGAGGATTCCCTGTGGGCGGAAGATGACCAGAAGCATCAGGGTCACGCCGACGAGCATGCCGCCGATCTGCTCCACGTTGCTGGTGGTGATGACGTCTCCGATGCCCGTGTTGTCGGCCACGGCACGCATGCCGGTGCGCATCAGCATGTACGCGGCGAAGAAGACCATCGAGCCCAGCACCGGGCCGAACACCGTGGCCGCTCCACCGAGCAGCATCACGGTCCAGACGAAGAACGTCATGGTGCGGCTCATGGCGTCCGGCGCGATGGCGAGCGGGAGGGCGTAGAGCACGCCGCCGAGCGCACCGATGGCGCCGCCGAGCACGAGGGCCTGCATCTTGTAGGCGTAGACGTTCTTGCCCAGGGCCCGCACGGCGTCCTCGTCCTCGCGGATGCCTTTGAGCACGCGCCCCCACGGGCTGCGGGTGATGAGCCACACGAACAGCAGCACGAGGGCCACCAGGCCCCACGCGAAGATGCGGGTCCACCACGAGTCGGAGCCCGTGTTGATGTACTCGAGCGGTCCTAGCGCCATCCTCCCGTCGCCGAGCGGCGACGTCGCATGGAAGCTGTCCTTGTAGTCACGGCCCTGGAGGCCCGACGCGCCGCCGGTCCACTCCTGGAGCCAGGTGGAGCGCCCGATCCAGCGGATGATCTCCGCCGCGGAGATGGTCACGATCGCGAGGTAGTCACCCCGGAGCTGGAGCGTGGGCATGCCGAGGATCAGGGCGAAGACGGTCCCTGCGGCCAGCGCCACGAGGATGGCCACCGGAAACGGGAGACCGGCCATCGTGGCGATGCCGAACCCGTAGGCGCCGAGCAGCATGAAGCCGGCCTGGCCCATGTTGAGCAGCCCGGTGTACCCGAAGTGCAGGTTGAGACCGATGGCGGCCATGGCGTAGGCGGCAGTCGTGGGAGCGATGAACTCGGCCAGCGTCTGTTCGAGGATGCGGTTGAACTCGTCCATGGTGGTACTCCTTTCAGCCGATCCGCTCGCGGCGGCCCAGAATGCCCTGCGGGCGGAACAGGAGCACGAGGATGAGGATCACGAGAGCCGACGCGTAACGCAGGTCGGACTGGATGAACAGGTTCGAGAGCTCGACGACGAGGCCGATGAGGATCGAGCCCACGAGAGCGCCGAACGCCGTGCCGAGCCCGCCGAGCGTGACCGCGGCGAACATCAGCAGCAGGAGCTGGACGCCGAGCTGCCAGTTCACCGCTCCGAACGAGATGCCCCACATCAGGCCGGCCAGCGCGGCGAACCCGGTGGCGACCACCCAGACGATGCGGACGATCTTGTCCGGGTCGATGCCGGTCGCCGCGGCGAGCGCCGGGTTGTCCGACACGGCGCGGGTGGCACGGCCGATCCGGGTGCGGGTGAGGAACCACGCGACGGCCACCATGCACACGACGGCGACGCCCATGGAGATCCACGACGCCGCGCTGAGGGTGATCCCCAGCAGCGTCCACGGCCTCGGGTTGCTGGTGAGGATGCGTTCCGTGCCGCCGCCGATGAGGAACTGGATGAAGAACTGCAGGGCGATCGACAGGCCGATCGACACGATCATCATCTGCATGATCGGGGTGCCGCGGCGCCGCAGCGGCCGCCAGATCCCGGCGTCCTGCGCGAGCCCGGTGAGGGCGCAGACCGCGATGGTCAGCAGGCCGCCGAGCCAGATCGACATGCCCATCGTGTTGATCGTGAGGTACCCGAGCGCGCCACCGAGCGCGAACTGCTCGCCGTGCGCGAAGTTCGACAGGCCGGTGGTCCCGAAGATCAGGTTGAGCCCGATGGACGCCAGCGCGAGGAGCAGGCCGAAGCGGAGGCCGGAGCCGATCTGCTGCCACACCTGACCCCACGAGAAGGACCGTTCCGACGCGTCGCCCTCGGGGGCCGCGCCGACGCCGTCCCCGGCGTCCGTCGCCGCCTCCTGGCCGTCGTCGGCCGGGGCGGAGCTGGTCTCGCTCTGGGCGGGGGGCGCGGCCGCGTCGGCGCCGACGCGGAACGCCGCGCGGGCGACGCCGCCCGTCTGCGCGGTCACCTCGAGCTCGGCCGGCGCTCCCTCGGGGAGGGGCTGGTCGGCGGGCAGCGTCGTCGGGTCGATCGTCGCGGTGTACTGACCGCTCGTCGGGACGGCGACCGCCTGCACCTCCGAGGAGGTGGTGAAGGCCGCGCTGAACCCGTCCGGGCCCGTGATCGTGACCGCCACGTCGGGGATGCGCTCGTTCTCGTCGGTGAGGACGAACGCGGCGACGCACGCGGTGGTGTCGTCGGGCTTGCAGTCGGTCGCGACGTCCGAGGTCGTGGTGGTCGGCACGCCGGTCGCTGTGGTGGTGGCGACGCCGGTACTGGTGCCGGTGCCGGTGGCTGCTGTCGCCAAGGGTGTGGCGACGGCCAGTGGTGCGAGCGCGATCGCGAGTGCCGCTGCAGTGCGGCGCAGCACGGTCGCGCGGGTGGGTCGGTCCGCTGTCATTCGACCGGGTCCTCCGTCGGGTCGGGGTATGGCGCCCGAGGCAGCTCGGGGTCCTACCCGCTCGCCCCGGAGATGCAGAGACACTAAAAGGGCCATGTATCACCAGGGTTTCGCGAGCGTGCCGGAAGTGTAGCGAGCAAAATGTGACCCACGTGACACGCGCGGATCACAGTCTGGCATCGGCCCCGGCTCTCGCCGTGCTGCGGCCCAGGTCGGCAGCGGGAGGTCGTTCCGCGGTCGCGGGAATGCTCGCCGCAAACCGTTGCCGAGCCGTGATCTGCCGAGCGGCGCCGTGCGGAGCCGAGATGTCGCGCCTGAAGCGGCGTGGTGCCGCCGCGTACCCTGGCCGCGTGTCCGACGTCGCGCAGCCCACCGAACCGCAGAGCACCGAACCGCAGAGCACCGAACCGCAGAGCACCGAACCGCAGAGCACCGAACCGCAGACCGCTGAAGCGCAGAGCAGCGAACCCGACCAGGCTCCCGTCGCCCCGCGACGCCCGGTGCGGCGCACCCACCACGGGGACACCGCCGTCGACGACTACGAGTGGCTGCGCGCCAAGGAGGACCCGGAGGTCCTCGCCCACCTGGAGGCGGAGAACTCCTGGACGGCGCAGCAGCTCGCCGGGCTGGCGCCGCTGCGCACGGCGCTGTTCACCGAGATCAAGGACCGCACGCAGGAGACCGACCTGTCGGTGCCGACACGGCTGGACGCCGCCTGGTACTACACGCGCACGCAGGAGGGCCGGCAGTACCCGGTCCACGCCCGCGTCGCGGCGTCCGACGTCGCCACCGCGGACGGGTGGACGCCGCCCGCCGTCGAGCCCGGCGTGGTGCCCGACGGCGAGCAGGTGCTGCTCGACCAGAACGCCGAGGCCGAGGGCCACGACTTCTTCTCGCTCGGCTCGTTCGACGTCTCGGGCGACGGCACGCGGCTGGCGTACGCCGTCGACACCACGGGCGACGAGCGGTACACGCTGCGGGTGCGTGACCTGACCACGGGCGCCGACCTGCCCGACGTCGTCGAGGACACGGCCCCCGGAGCCGTGCTTGCGCCCGACGGGGAGCACGTCTTCTACCTCACCGTGGACGAGGCCTGGCGGCCGTACCGGGTGTGGCGCCACCGGATCGGCACCCCGGCGAGCGAGGACGTCCTGGTGCTCGAGGAGCCGGACGAGCGGTTCTGGCTGGGCGTGGGCCTGTCGCGCTCGCGGCGCTACCTCGTCGTGGAGCTGGGGTCCAAGACCACGAGCGAGGCGTGGGTGCTCGAGGCCGACGACCCGACGGGTGCCTTCCGGCGGGTGTGGGAGCGCCGCGACGGCGTGGAGTACTCCGTCGAGCACGTGGAGCTGCCCGCCGCCCCGGGTGCCGGCGTCGCGCCGCGGGACGCGCTGCTCGTGCTGCACAACGACGGCGCGCGGAACTTCGAGCTCGTGCTGACGGACGTGCCCGCGCGTCCCGCGCCGGGCGCCGCGGCGGTGCCCCTCGACCCGGCGGCCGCGCGCGTCGTCGTGCCGCACTCGGCGGACGTCCGGCTCGACGGCGTGGAGGCGTTCGCGCGCCACGTGGCGCTGGCCTACCGGGCGGACGCGCTGCCGCGCGTGGGCGTGGTCGACCTGGGGGCCGTGGAGCAGGGGTCGCCGTGGCCGGTCACCGAGATCGACGTCGACGAGCCGCTGTTCTCCGTGGGCCTGGACGCCAACCCGGACTGGCGCCAGCCCCTGCTGCGGGTGCAGCACACGTCGTTCGTCACGCCGGCGACGGTCGTCGACGTCGACCTGTCGACCGGTGAGCGGCACGTGCGCAAGCGGCAGCCGGTGCTGGGCGGCTACGACCCGGACGACTACGTGCAGCGCCGGGAGTGGGCCGTCGCCGAGGACGGCGCGCGGGTGCCGATCAGCCTGGTGTGGCGTCGCGACGCGGTGACGTTGGACGGGCAGGGCACCCGCGCGGAGCCGGCGCCTCTGGTGCTGTACGGGTACGGCGCGTACGAGACGAGCATCGACCCCTACTTCTCCGTGCCGCGACTGAGCCTGCTGGACCGGGGCGTCGTGTTCGCCGTCGCGCACGTGCGCGGCGGCGGCGAGCTGGGCCGCCGCTGGTACGACGACGGCAAGCTGGCCGCCAAGCCGCACACCTTCACGGACTTCGTGGCGTGCGGCCGGCACCTGGTCTCCACCGGCTGGACGGAGCCCGGGCGGATGGTCGCCGAGGGCGGCAGCGCGGGCGGCCTGCTGGTGGGGGCGGTGACCAACCTGGCGCCCGAGCTGTTCGCCGGGGTGCTCGCGGTGGTGCCGTTCGTCGACGCGCTGACGTCGATGCTGGACCCCTCGCTGCCGCTGACCGTCGTCGAGTGGGACGAGTGGGGCGACCCGCTGCACGATCCGGACGCGTACGCGCTGATGCGCTCGTACACCCCGTACGAGAACGTGCCGGACGACGCCGCGCACTACCCGCGCGTCCTCGCCACGACCTCGCTGCACGACACCCGCGTGCTCTACGTGGAGCCCGCCAAGTGGGTGGCGCGGCTGCGCGCCGCGGGGGCGCCGGCGCTGCTCAAGATCGAGATGTCGGCCGGGCACGGGGGCGTCTCCGGGCGCTACGCGCGCTGGGAGGAGATCGCGTTCGAGAACGCGTGGGTGCTCGACGTCCTGGGACGGGCGGACGTCAGGGCCTGACGAGCCGCAGCGGCTCCTCCGCGGTCCGCACGGTGACGGTCTGGCCCCAGGACGCGACCAGCCGGTCGTCCTCCATCCCGTCGCCGAAGACGACGAGCCGGTCGGACGCCACGGTGAGGGCGACGACGTCCCCCGGCTCGATCGTGCCCTCCGTGAACCGCGTGCCGGTGCCCGGGGACGGCCACGCCTCGCGGACGAACCAGCCCAGCCGGTCCTCGGTCGGGCTGGGGGCGGTGCGCCCGCCGCGGTCGTGCGCCAGGGAGGCCCACCAGCCGGACGCGCCCGTCCCCGTCGCCACCAGCAGCCCGGACGACGACTGACGCTCGCCCCCGGCGCCGCACCGCAGCGCGTACCGAGCGCTCTGGTGCGACGGGTGCCCGACGAACACCTCGTTGAGCGCCGTGAGGTGCTGCCCGTCGTCGAGGTCGGCGCGGACGGTGGTGAGCTCGTCGACGGGCAGCAGGGCGGCTCGATCTGCGCCGGCGCCGCCCGTCGCGCCGGCCGACGCTCCACCTGGTGCGCCACCCGGGGCGTCGCCGAGCGAGCGCAGCAGGCGCGTCGCCGCACGCACGGAGTGCCGCACCAGCACTCCCGCGTTGACGCCGGGCTCGGGGTCGACGCCCAGCACCGGCTGCCCGTGCACGTACTTCGCGACGTTCGCCACGAGCCCGTCCTGGCCCACCACCACGACGACGTCCTGGGGCGCGACGAGGAACCGCGACAGGTCCGCGCGCTCGACGTCGGCCCGGGCCCAGCCCGCGGGCAGGGCGCCCACGACGGCGGCGCGGGCGTCGGTCAGGGCGTCGTGCCGCTCCTGGACCTCGGCGAGGGTGCGCCCGCGGGCGCGCAGGAAGAACTCGGCCTGCCCGCGGGTGCCGTGCCGGTCCAGCAGCTCGTCCAGCTCGGTGCGGCGGTGCACGACGACGGCCCGGCGGCGCAGCACGTCAGGCCGCCTTCCGCGCCGGAGTGCCGTCACCGTCCGGGGTGCCGCCGAGCGCGCCCTGGACCAGCGAGCCGACCAGCCCGGTGAGGAGGTCGGGCGTCACGGTGAGGTGCTGGACGGCGGGCAGCGACGAGGCGGCGTCGCGCAGGGCGAGCGCGACGAGCGTGCCCTGCCCGGCCTCGGTGTACACGTCCATCCGGGCGCGCTCGGCGTCCGCCTCGGCCTGGCCGACCGCTCGGACCTGGTCGGCGCGGGACTCGGTCTCGAGCCGCCCCCGCTCGGCCCGCGCGCGGGCGTCGACGAGGGCGGCAGCGGCCTTCTCCTCGGCCTCCCGGCGGGCGTTCGCGCCCTCGTGCGCGACGAGGCGCTCGCGGCGGGTGGCGAGCTCGATCTTGCTGGCGAGCTCGTTCTCGGCGATGGCGCGCTCCCGCTCGACGGCGAGCGCCCGGCGCTCGTAGGTGGCGCGGTCGGCCTCGGCCTGCACGTGCTCGCGGGCGGGGGTCTGCAGGGCTCGTTCGACGTCCTTCTCGGGCCGCACGGCGAGCACCTGGACGCCGACGACGGCGATGCCGGTCGCGGCCAGCCGGGGGTCGGCGGGCAGCACCTCGCCGAGCAGCGCGCGGACCCGGGGCACGCCGGCCGTCATGGCCTGTGCGAGCGACATCGAGGCGAGCACGTCGGTGGCGTGGCTCTGGGCGAGCTGTCCGACGATGCTCGTCACCTGGTCGCGGCCGTCGGTGCTGGTGGCCCCGCTGTGCGGGTCGACGGCGAAGTCCAGGCGCTGCGAGGCGGTCACCGGGTCGGTGAACCGGTAGGTGACGCCTGCCTGCACGGTGACGTCCTGGTGGTCGGTCGTGACGGCGTGGAAGAAGACGGGCAGCTCCTGGTCGTCGACCGGTACCTCGCTGAGCACGGAGGTGGTGGGGCGGAACCAGAACGCCTGCCCCACGCCCTCGTGCGCCACGCGGCCGTGCCGCAGGTGTACGACGTGCCCGGTGGGGCTGCCGAGGAAGTGGCGGATCCAGGGGTAGCTGCGGATGGTGGCCATGAGGGGCACCCTCTTTCCTGTCAGAGTGACGATTAATTGATGTCAGGATGACACTAAGGGTGGTCGGGGTTCTCGTCAAGCTGACATCAAAGCCGGTAGGGTGGCGGGATGGACGCCATGCCTCCGCCCTCCCGACCGGTCGCCGGCGCCGAGGTGCCGCCGGGGGCCGCGCTCCTGCCGGTGACCGTCGACGTCGTCGCGCTCACGGTGCGCGACGACGCGCTGCACGTGCTGCTCGTCGAGCGCGGCGTCGAGCCGTTCCGCGGGGCGCTCGCCCTGCCCGGCGGTTTCGTGCTGCCGGGGGAAGGGCTCGCCGCCGCCGCGACCCGTGAGCTCGCCGAGGAGGCGGGCATCGCCCCGCCGGGGTACCTGGAGCAGCTCGGCACGTACGGGCCGCTCGGACGCGACCCCCGCGGGCCGGTGCTGTCCGTGGCCTACCTGCTCCTCGCGCCGGACTTCGGGCTGGTGCGGGCGGGCTCCGACGCCGCGGGCGCGGCCTGGCACCCAGTGGCGGACGTGCTCGACCCCGGCGCGCTGGGGTTCGACCACGGGCGGATCCTGGCCGACGGCGTCGAGCGTGCGCGGTCCAAGCTCGAGTACTCGCCGCTCGCCACGGCCTTCTGCGGGCCGGAGTTCACGGTGGCCGAGCTCCGGCGGGTGTACGAGGCCGTCTGGGGCGTGCGACTGGACCCGCGCAACTTCTCGCGCAAGGCCACGGGGACGCCGGGGCTGCTCGTCGAGACCGGCCGGTTCACCTCGGGTGGTGCGGGGCGCCCGGCCGCGCTCTACCGGGCCGCGGTCCGAGCCCCCGGAATCCAGGGCGTGGGCGGCTCCGCCGCGACCGGCGACGACGGCCCGGCGAGCGTCCCGGTGGTGCTCGACCCCCCGCTGCTGCGGCCCCGGAGCTGACGCGCCGGGCGACACACCGGGCCAAGATGAACAACAGGTGAACTCTCCTCGAACAGTTCACCCGGTGGTCCTCTCGTGGTCGAAAACCCCCGGGTCCACCCCCCACCATGGAAGGCGTGACCGAGACGCTTCTGCTCGCGCTCGTCGTCGTGACTGCACTGGCCTTCGACTTCACGAACGGCTTCCACGACACGGGCAACGCCATGGCAACCTCCATCGCCACGCGAGCCCTCAAGCCCAAGACCGCCGTGACCCTGTCCGCCGTCCTCAACCTGGTCGGCGCGTTCATGTCTCTCGCGGTCGCCGCGACCATCGCCAAGGGCATCGTCGACGCCGGAGTCATCACGCTCCCCGTCGTGCTCGCGGGTCTGGTCGGCGGCATCGTCTGGAACCTGGTGACCTGGCTGTTCGGCATCCCGTCGAGCTCGTCGCACGCTCTCGTCGGTGGCATGGTCGGCGCCGTGCTCGCGGCCGTGGGCACCTCCGGCGTGCTGTGGAGCGGCGTGATCTCCAAGGTGCTGGTGCCCGCGCTGCTCGCGCCCGTCATCGCGATCGCCGTCGCCGGGCTGGGCACGTGGTTCGTGGCCCGCCTGACGCGCGGCGTGCCGCAGGAGGTCAGCAACCGCGGCTTCCGCTGGGGGCAGATCGGCTCCGCGTCCCTCGTCTCCCTCGCGCACGGCACCAACGACGCGCAGAAGTCGATGGGCATCATCCTGCTCGCGCTCATCGCGGGTGGCGCCGTGCCGGCCGACTCCAGCGTGCCGTTCTGGGTGATCCTCAGCTGCGCCGTGGCGATGGCGCTCGGCACCTACCTGGGCGGCTGGCGGGTCATCCGCACCCTCGGCAAGGGCCTCGTCGAGATCGACTCGCGGCAGGGCATGGCGGCGGAGACGTCGTCGGCCGCCGTCATCCTGCTCTCGAGCCACTTCGGCTTCTCGCTGTCCACCACGCACGTCGCGACCGGATCGGTGCTCGGCTCCGGTGTCGGCATGCCCGGCGCGAAGGTCCGCTGGAACGTCGCGGGGCGCATGTTCGTGGCGTGGCTGGTCACCCTCCCCGCGGCCGGGCTCGTCGGCGCGGTGTGCCACTGGCTGGAGTCCGCGATCGGCGGCACGGCCGGCACGCTGGCGGTCTTCGGTCTGCTGATCGTCACCTCGGCCGCCATCTGGATCGCCTCCCGTCGCAAGCCCGTGGACCACAACAACGTCAACGAGGCGTGGGACGAGGAGAAGGGCGCGGACCTCGAGTCCGTCGCCGCCACCACCGGTGAGGTCGGCCCCGAGCGTGTGGGTCCGCTGCCCGCCGTGCCCACCGCGGTCGGCCCGATCCTCGGGTCGGTCGAGTCCGTCGAGTCGTTGGCGCCCGTCGGCGCCGCGCAGGGGAAGGTTCAGGCATGAGCTTCATCGACTGGGGCGCGCTGATGCAGGTCCTCGTGGCCGGGCTGATCCTCGGCGCCGGCGCCCCCGCGCTGTTCGCGCTCGGCCTGCGGCTGCTGGCGGGGACCGCACCCGTCGCGCCCGAGGGCGCTGCCGCGGCGTCGTCCGACGGCGAGGCCACCGCGAGCGCGACCGTGACCATCGCCCGCCCGACGCCGGTCCGCCTCGTCGGGGCCATCGCCTGCCTCGGTGTCGTGGTCGGCGCCGTCGCCTTCGGCCTGGTCTTCGTCGTCTCCGGCGGGCACTGACCGGCACTGACCGGCACTGACCGGCACTGACCGGCGCCCGTGCTCGTGGCTCGCGTCAGTCGCCGAGGGCCGCCTTGGCCGCGAGGATCCGGCGGGCGGACTCGTCGACCCTTTCCGCGAACTCCGGGTCCCGGCGGGCCTCCGCCACCAGGGCGTCCGCCATCGCCGGCACGACCGTCGGGTCCGCCGAGGCGAGCACGAGGTCGACTCCCGCGTCCACCGCGCGCACGGCCCGCTCGCCGGGCGTCCACGGCTGCACCTGTGCCGTCGCCGACACGTCGTCGGTCATGACGACGCCGTCGAAGCCCAGGTGGTCGCGCAGGAGGCCCGTGACGACGTCGCGCGAGAACGCGGCGGGATCGTCGGGGTCGATCCGGGTGTAGACGGCGGTCGCGACCATGACGTAGGGCGCCCCGTCGTCGATCGCGTCGGCGAAGAGGCGCACCGACGGCGCGCCGGGCCCCGTGACGTCGTCGGTGACACCCGCTTCGCCGTCCGTGTTCTGCGTGACCCGCCCCAGGCCGGGGAAGTGCTTGATCACCGGGGCCACGCGGGCCGACTCCATCCCCGCCGAGAACGCCTGTGCGGACCGGGACACGGAGGCGGCGGTGAAGCCGTAGCTGCGGTCGAACGCGCCGACGGGCGCGTTGTCCGCGGCTGACTCGCGTGGCACGAGGTCCATCACCGGTGCGAGGTTGAGGTTGACGCCGGCGTCGGCGAGCTCGGTGCCCCACCGTTCGGCGCGATTTTCCAGCGTGGTCACGGGCCAGGTGGCCTGCTCCGTCGCGGCGGGGATGTCGGAGAAGCCCGGCCCGGTCAGCACCTGGACCTTGCCGCCCTCCTGGTCGGTGGCCACGAGCATCGGCGTGCCGCGGGTGGTGCGCGGCGAGACGAGGCCCGTGTATCTCTCGACGAGGTCGCGCGTGGCGGCCACCCCGGCGTCGCTGCGGCCGTGCAGGAAGATGTTGCCGACGTGGTGCTGGCGCACGGCGCGGGCGCTCACGGGCTCCGGGTCGCTCACCGAGACGCCCACGACGAGAAGCTGGCCCACCTTCTGCGCCAGCGACCAGCCCGCCAGCTCGTCGTCGGGCGCGGAGCTGGTCGAGGGGGTCGCGCTGGGCGAGGGGGACTCGGGCGAGGGCGTCACCGACGGGGCCGTCGTCGTCGGCGACGCGGAACGGGACGTGGCTGCCGGCGCCGGGCTCGGCTCGCCCACCGGGCCGCCGCAGGCCGCGAGCAGCAGCCCGGCCGTGGCGACGCCGACGGTGCGACCGACCGCGAGACGCGTCAGCGTGCTGGTGCCCCGTCCCGGTGCGCGAGCGTCGCGAGCGCGTCCTTCCAGTGCCCCTCGGAGCGTGCGGCGTGCTCGGCCGTGTCGACGTTGCGCTGCTCGACGGTGACGACGGTGCCGGTGGCGTCGGGCTCCAGGGTGATCCGGATGTCGTGGTAGTTCTCGGGGGAGTCCTCGAGCTCGCCCAGCGGCGAGAAGTGCGTGAAGTGCAGCAGGCGCGGTCGCTCGACGGCGACCACCTCGCCCTTGTCCGCGAACACGCGGCCGAAGAAGTGCCCCTCGAACGTGATGGGGCTGCCCGGCCGGTAGTCCGTCTCGACGTTGGCGCCCAGCATCCACCGTGCGCCCGGGTGCATGAGCTCCGCCCATACCCGGTCCGGCGGCTGCTGGACGTGCACGGACGCGTGGGCGACGTGCTCGGTCCAGTGGCCGGCGGCGTCGGTGGCCTCAGGGTTGATCGGAGAGGTCATGGGGGTTCCTTCCGGCGGCGTCGGTGCTCCCCACGACCCTAGCGCCGGACCCGGTCGCGGTCGCACCGAGCGACGACGCAGGGCTCAGGTGGTGGTGGCGAGGCGGCGCACGACGTCGAGGGCGTCGTCCACAGACTGTGCGGGGTCGGTCACGGGCGCCTGGAGGTGCCGGACGACGCCCTCCGGGTCGACGAGCAGCGTGACGCGCTTGAGCCGGTCCGAGCCGCCCGCGCGGAACACGGGCAGCCGTAGGGCGGACGACGCGAGCCCGTCCTGGTCGGACGCCAGACGGTACGGCAGCTCCGCGTGCGCGGCGAACGCGGCGAGCTGCTCCGGGTGCTGGGTGCTCACGCCGAGCACGCGCGCCCCGGCACCGACGAGCGCGGCGTGCCGGCGTCCGTAGGTGACGCACTCGAGGGTGCAGCCGCCGGTCCCGGGCACCTCGCCCCAGCGCGGTGGATATCCGGCCGACCCGGGAGCGTACGCGCCGGGGAAGAAGAACAGGACGGTCCACGCCTCGGGGTCCACGAGCCGCACCTCGGTCCCGTCGTGGGCCTCCAGCCCGACGTCGGGCACCCGCGTGCCAGCGAGCCCGCGCACGCGGTGCAGCTCGGCCTCGCCGAGACCGCCCGTCAGCGACCCGTCGCCCAGCACGTGCCGCGTGCCCCACTCTTGCAGCGCGAGCAGCACGGGAAGGAGCCCCTCACCGCGCGCGGTGAGGCGGTAGTCGTAGCGCGGCGGGCGGTCCGAGTACGGCACCTTGACGAGCACCCCGTGCTCGACGAGCCCGCCGAGGCGCTCGGCGAGCGCGCGCCGGGACAGCCCGAGCTCACGCGTGAAGGCCTCGAAGCGGGTGACGCCCGCCGCCGCCTCGCGCACGATCAGCAGGGTCTGCCAGTCCCCGACGACGCCGAGCGCCTGGGCGATGCCGCAGTCGGTGTCGACGAGCTCCTCACGACGCATGGCGCTCATCCTCTCCTCGGTGACGGGCGTGCGTCCATCCGGGCCTGTCAGGTAAGTTCCAATCTGGAACTTGCCAAGGACGACGGTACCGCGCCTGTTCCCGGCCCGCCGTCAGGACCGAACCCTGATCGAGGAGGTGGCCGGTGGCCCCCAGCGCACGGCCGTTCTGGACCTATTGGGCAGCGAGCACCGCGAGCGGCGTCGGGACCGCCGTCACGACGGTCGCGCTGCCCCTGACGGCGGTGACCGTGCTCGACGCCGGTCCGGTCGAGACGGGTCTGCTGGCCGCGTCGTCGTACCTCGCCTGGGTGGTGCTCGGCCTCCCCGCCGGTGCGATCGTGCACCGGCTGCCCCTGCGCGCCACCCAGGTGGTGGCCGACCTGGTGCGGGCGGTGGTGATGCTCGCCGTCCCGCTGGTCTGGTGGCTGGGGGAGCTGCACCTGGTGCACCTGGTGCTGGCCGCCCTCGCGGTCAACGTGGCCGAGGTGTTCTTCTTCACCGCCAACACGACGTTCCTGCCCACGGTGGTACCGCAGCACGAGCTGACCGGCCGCAACAGCCTCGTCTCGGGTACTCATGCGGCCACCCAGCTCGGCGGCCCGTCCGCAGCGGGACTGCTCGTCCAGGTGGTGGGCGCGGTGCCGGCGCTGCTGGTCGACGCCGCCTCCTACCTCGCGTCCGCGCTGCTGCTGCGCCGACTGCCGGAGCGGCGCGAGCCGGCCCCCGCCGACGGCGAGGCGCGCCCACCGATGGGCGCGATGATCGCCGAGGGCTGGCGGTTCGTGGTGCGCCACCCGGTGATGGCACCCGCCACCTGGTGGGCGTGCACCGTCAACCTCGTGTGCGGGGTGCAGGCCGGACTGTTCGCCGTGTACCTGGTGCGCGACCTCGACGCGCCGCCCGCCATGGTGGGCGTGCTGCTGGCCGCCGACGGCGTGGGCTCGCTGCTCGCGGCGGCCGCCACGCCGTGGCTCGTGCGCCGGTTCGGGTCCGCACGGGTGCTCCTGTTCGACGGGCTGGTCGGGTTCGCCGGCGCGCTGCTCATCCCGCTCGGTGCAGGAGGCGTCGGCTGGCTCTGCTTCGCCGTCGGCACGCTCGTGTTCGGCGCGTCCGTGGTGCCGGGGAGCGTCGTGACCCGCACGTACCGGCAGGTGGCGAGCCCGCCGCAGCTGCTCTCCCGCGTCATGGCCACCGTGCGGTTCGTGTCGTGGAGCATGATCCCGCTGGGCTCGCTGGTGGCAGGGGTGCTGGCAGCGCGGTTCGGCAGCCGGGAGGTGCTGCTGGGGTCGGCGTTCGTGCTGCTGGCCGGGCCCGCGATCGTGGGGCTGAGCGAGATCCGGCGCCTGCGCGACCTCGAGGACTATCCGCCGCCGAGATCCGGCGTCGGGCCCGACCCTCAGGCGAGGGCGTCAGCCGCGGCCGCGACGAACGCGTCGACGTCGTCGGGCGTGGTGCTCCACGCGCACATGAGCCGCACCTCGACCCGGCCGGAGTCCTCGCCACCGGCCCAGTCGTAGAAGCGCGAGCGCTCGCGCAGCCGGTCGGCGACGACGCGCGGCATGGTCGCGAAGACGGCGTTCGCCTCCGTCGGGCGGGTCACGCGGACGCCCGACGGCGCGCCGTCCGGGTCGTCGGCCCCGCCCAGCCGCGCCAGGCCGGCACCCAGCCGGGCGGCCATGGCGTTCGCGTGCGCGGCATTGCGCCACCACAGGGGAGCGTCGCTCTCCGGTCCGCGGCCGGGTGCGGCCGCCGTCGGGGCGCCCGGCTCGCCGAGCAGCGCCAGGAGCTGCGCGGACACGAACCTCATCTTCGACGCGAGCTGCATCTGGGCCTTGCGCAGGAACGGCACGGCCGCCGCGGCCGACTCCCGCGCCCGCGCGGACGCGTCGTGCGGGGCGTCGTCCGGCCCCAGCACCAGGACCGCCTCGCCCAGCATGCCGCCGTTCTTCGCGGCACCCAGGGAGACGACGTCCACCCCGAGGTCCGTGGTCAGCGCACGCAGCGAGCAGCCGAGCGCCGCGGCGGCGTTCGCCAGCCGCGACCCGTCGACGTGCACCGCCATGCCCAGGTCGTGCGCCACGTGCACCAGCGCGCGCAGGTCCTCGACGGTGTACACGGTGCCGAGCTCCGTGGACTGCGTCAGGGACAGCACGGCCGGGTGGGCGCGGTGCACGTCGTCGCGCTGCGGTGCCCACCGGGCGACGTCGTCGGGCGTGATCCGGCCGTCCACCGACGGGCAGGCGAGCAGCTTGAGGCCGCCCACCCGCTCGGGCGCGCCGTTCTCGTCGGTGTTCGCGTGCGCGACGTCGGACGCCACGACACCGCCCCAGCGCGGAGCGAGCGCCGTGAGCGACACGACGTTCGCCCCCGTGCCGTTGAGCAGCGGGAACGCGAGCGCCCCCGCGCCGAACACCTCGCGGACGCGGGCGTCCAGCCGCGCCGTGACAGGGTCGTCCCCGTAGGCGACGGCGTACCCGTCGTTCGCCGCGGCGACCGCCGCGAGCACGTCCGGGTGGGCGGGCGCGTAGTTGTCGGAGGCGAACGGCGGGAGCTCAGGCACGGTCACGGCGCCCAGCGTAGGCCCGCCCGGCGCCTTGCCCACGCCGCGCCCACGCCGCGCCCACGCCGCGCCCACGCCGCGCCCGTGCCCCGCGCTCGTAGGGCGGGGCGCCCCCGGTCTCAGTCGTCGAGGACGAAGGTGATCTCCAGCGTCACCTGGTACGACGACGCCACGCCGTCCCGCACGTCGATCTTCTGCTCCTTGACCCACGCCCCCTGCACGTTGCGCAGCGTCGAGGCGGCGCGGGCGATGCCCGCCTGCGTCGCGTCCTCGAAGCTGCTGTCCGAGCGGGCCGTGATGGTGGTGATTCGAGCCACGGAGGTCGTCATCTCTGCTCCTCGTCGGTCGGACGGCGCCGCTCGAGCGGTGCCGTCCATCCATCGTGACCCGGTCCGGCGATGGTCGCCGCCCGGGGGTCATCCCCCGAATCCGGGCGTGGCCGAGCCCACAGGGCGGCGTGGAACCGCGCCGTCGCGCCGCGCGTCTTACCCTCGGAGGTGCGGATTGGCGGCGTGCTCGTCACCCGTGCGGGGCCCGAGACCGTGGCCCCGGCCATGTCGTCGTCGCCGCCGGGTGCCCTCCGCCCGGCCGTCTGGAGCTCGAGTGACCGGGAACGCCACCACCAGGTTCAGCAATGTCGCATTGCTGTCGGTCACGCGCCGGCTGCCCTCAGGGGTCCGGACGTCGGCCGACGTCCAGGCGCGCCTCGCCCCGTCGCTGCGCCGGCTCAAGCTGCCCCGGACGCTGCTGGAACGCGTGGCGGGCGTGTCCGAGCGCCGCGCCTGGGGTCCCGGCGAGGACTCCGACACGGCGACCGTCGCCGCCGGCCACGACGCGTTGCGCGAGGCAGGGGTCGACCCGAGCGACGTGGGCCTGCTCATCAACACCTCGGTGACGCGCAAGCACCTGGAGCCGTCGGTCGCCGTGCGCCTGCACCACGGGCTCGGGCTGCCGTCGTCGGCGGTGAACTTCGACGTCGCGAACGCCTGCCTCGGCTTCATCAACGGCATGAGCCTGGCCGCCACGATGATCGAGTCCGGGCAGATCCGCTACGCGGTCGTCGTCGACGGCGAGGACGCCGACGACATCCAGGACCGCACCGTCGAGCGCCTGCTGCGCGACGGCGTGGGCCGCGAGGACTTCATGCAGGAGTTCGCCACGCTGACCCTCGGCTCCGGGTCCGCCGCCGCCGTGCTCGGCCGCGCGGACGAGCACCCGCAGGGGCACCGCGTGCTCGGCGGCGTCACGCGTGCCGCCACCCGGTTCCACGACCTGTGCGTGGGCAGCGCCGACGGCATGTTCACCGACGCGAAGGCGCTGCTCGACGGCGGCCTCGAGCTCGTCGTCGACGCCTGGAAGGACGCCACCGCGGACTGGAGCTGGGACTCGATGGACCGGTACGTCACCCACCAGGTGTCGCGCGTGCACACGAACGCCATCGTCGAGGCGGTCGGCCTCGACCGCTCCAAGGTGCCCACCACGTACCCGCGCCTGGGCAACGTCGGACCGGCGTCCGTGCCGATCACCCTCGTCGAGGAGCAGGACTCCCTGGCCGCGGGTGACCGGGTGCTGCTCATGGGCGTCGGCTCGGGCATCAACACGGCGATGCTGGAGCTCGCCTGGTGACTGCGCGAGCAGGTGCGCGGGCCGCCGACACCGTCCCGCCGGGTCTGCCCGGCCTCGAGGTCCGGTACAGCCGTGTGCTGACCGACGCGTGCGGCGCGCAGTGGCACTACCTGGACAACCTGCCCGACCTCGCCGACGCCGCCGACGAGGCCCTGGAGGGCACCGTCCTGGCGGTGCACGGCAACCCGACGTGGTCGTACCTGTGGCGCCGGCTCGTCGCCGCGGGCGCCGAGGCCGGCTGGCGCGTCGTCGCCGTCGACCAGCTCGAGATGGGCCTGTCCCAGCGCGCGGCCGACCCGGCGGACCGGTACCGCACGCTGCCGGAACGCGTCGCGGACCTCGCCGCGTTCACCGACGCGCTGGGCCTGACCGGCCCGGTCGTGACGCTCGGGCACGACTGGGGCGGCGTCGTCTCGCTGGGCTGGGCGGTGGACCACCCCGACCGGCTCGCCGGGGTCGCGCTGCTCAACACGGCGGTCCACCAGCCCGACGACGTGCCGCTGCCCGCACCGCTGCGGCTCGCGCTCGCGGGTCCGGTGCTGCCGCTCGGTACCCGCAGCACGCGCGCGTTCCTCGAGACGACGCTGGCGCTGGCCCGCCCGGCGCTGCCGGCGCACGTGGCCGACGCCTACCGGCTGCCGTACCGCCGCGCGGACGAGCGGGCCGGGATCGAGGGGTTCGTCGCCGACATCCCCGCCGGCCGCGAGCACCCGAGCCGGCCCGAGCTGGACCGCATCGCGGCCGGCGTCGCCGCCCTGAAGGTGCCCGCGCTGATGCTCTGGGGTCCGCACGACCCGATCTTCTCCGACCGGTACCTCGACGACCTCGTGCACCGCCTGCCGCACGCGCACGTGCACCGGTTCGCCGACGCCGGGCACCTCGTCGCGGAGGACGCCGACTGGGTGGGGCCCGTCACCGGGTGGTTGCGCACGACCGTCGAGCCGTCCGGTCCAGCCGGGCCGTCGGCCGGGCCGTCCGCCGGGCCGCAGCCCCCGTTCGTGCCGCTCTGGGCGGCGCTGGACGCGAGGGCCGCGGACGCGGCTCCCGCCGTCCTGGACCTCTCGGCGGCCGAGGGCAGCGTCGCGCGCTCGGTGACGTGGCGGGCGCTGCACCGCCAGGTGCTGCGCGTCGCCGCGGGGCTGCACGCCATCGGCGTGCGGCGCGGCGACCGCGTGTCGTTGCTGGTGGAGCCGGGCCCCACCCTCACCGCGCTCGTGTACGCGTGCCTGCGGATCGGCGCCGTCGTCGTCGTGGCCGACGCCGGGCTCGGCGTGCGCGGGATGACGCGCGCGCAGCGGGGCGCGTGGCCGCAGTTCGTCGTCGCGCAGCGCAAGGGCCTCGCGGCCGCGCGGACGCTCGGCTGGCCGGGCGTGCGGATCTCCGCCGACGCGTTGTCCCCGGCCGTGCGACGGGCGCTCGGCGTCGAGCACGAGCTGGTCGACGTCGCCCGCGCGGGCCAGGGCACGGACCTGCCGCCGGAGCCCGGCCCGCTCGACGAGGCCGCCGTGCTGTTCACGTCGGGGTCGACCGGCCCTGCGAAGGGCGTCGTGTACACCCACGCCCAGCTCTCCGCGCTGCGCGACGTGCTCGCCGCGCACCTCGACGTCGGTGCCGGCACGGGCCTGGTCACGGGGTTCGCGCCGTTCGCGCTGCTCGGCCCGGCGCTGGGCACCCGCTCCGTGACCCCCGTCATGGACGTGTCCCGGCCGCGCACGCTCACGGCCCGGGCCGTGGCGGACGCCGTGCGCGCCGCCGACGGCGACATGGTCTTCCTCTCGCCCGCGGCGATCCTCAACGTCGTGGACACGGCGGGCGAGCTCGACGCCGCCGACCGTGACGCACTCGCCCGGGTGCGGACGTTCCTGTCCACGGGCGCCCCCATCGGTGCGGACCTGCTCGCCGCCGCCGCCCGCCTCATGCCCCGAGCCACCGCGCACACCCCGTACGGGATGACGGAGTGCCTGCTCGTCACCGACATCACCGGTGACGGGGTCCGCGACGCCGCCGCGGAGCCGGACGACGGCGTGTGCGTGGGCGTCCCCCTTCCCGGCGTCGAGGTGCTGGTGAGCGCGCTCGACGCCGGCGGCGCCGCGACGGGGGAGCCCGGGCGCGCACCCGGCGTGCTCGGCGAGGTGCTGGTGCGCGCCCCGCACCTCAAGCAGCGCTACGACCGGCTCTGGCTCACCGACCGCGCCGCCGAGCGCGACACCCCGCCCGGCCGCTGGCACCGCACGGGCGACGTCGGGCACCTCGACGACGCCGGTCGCCTGTGGATCGAGGGCCGGCTCGCGCACGTGCTCACGACGGCGGACGGCCCGCTCGCGCCCGTCGGGCCGGAGCAGCACGCCGAACGGGTGGCGCAGGTGCGGCGCGCGGCCGTCGTCGGCGTCGGGCCGGCCGGGGTGCAGCACGCCGTCGCCGTCGTGGAGACGCTGCCCGCCACGCGCCGACCGGGCCTCGCCCCCGCCCGGCTCGCCGCGGCGGTCCGCGGGGCGTGCCCGGTGCCCCTCGTGGCGGTCCTCGTGGCGCCGCGGATGCCCACCGACGTGCGGCACAACTCCAAGATCGACCGCGCGCGGCTGGCCGCCTGGGCGGACGGCATCCTCACCGGAGGCCGGGTGGGAGCGCCGTGACGGTGCTGGTCACCGGCGCGTCGGGGCTGCTCGGCAGCGTCGTCGCCCGCGTGCTCGTGGACCGCGGCGAGCAGGTGCGCACCCTCCAGCGCAGGCCGTCGGGCGTCGCGGGGGCGGTCGACGTCGCGGGGTCGGTCACCGACCCGGACGTGGTCGCGCGCGCCGTCGAGGGCGTGGACGGCGTGGTGCACCTCGCCGCCAAGGTGTCGCTGGCGGGTGACCCGGCCGACTTCGACGCGGTGAACGTGGGCGGCACCTCGACGGTGCTCGACGCCGCGCGGCACGCGGGGGTGCCGCGGTTCGTGCAGGTGTCCTCGCCGTCGGTCGCGCACGCCGGGTCGTCGCTGGTGGGCGTGGGCGCCGAGCCCGCGGACCCGACCCGCGCGCACGGCGACTACGCGCGCACCAAGGGGCTCGCCGAGCTGCTCGCCCTCGCCGCCGACGACGGGTCCGCGGGGACGGACGTCGTCGCCGTCCGGCCGCATCTCGTGTGGGGACCGGGGGACACGCAGCTCGTCGAGCGGGTGGTCGACCGCGCCGCCCGCGGGCGCCTCCCGTTGCTGGGGCACGGTGCCGCGCTCGTCGACTCCACGTATGTGGACAACGCCGCCGACGGCATCGTCGCCGCGCTCGACCGCCTGCGCGACGCCCCCGACGTCGTGCGGGGGCGTGCGTACGTGCTGACGAACGGCGAGCCGCGCACGGTGGCCGACCTGATGGCCGGCATCTGCGGCGCGGCCGGGGTGCCGGCGCCGGCGTGGCGGGTCCCCGCGGGGCTCGCGCGCGCGGCCGGGAGCGTCGTCGAGGCCGTGTGGCGCGTGCGCCCGGGCACCGACGAGCCGCCGATGACGCGGTTCCTCGCCGAGCAGCTCTCCACCGCGCACTGGTTCGACCAGCGCGCGACCCGGGCCGACCTGGGCTGGACGCCCGCGGTGAGCATCGACGAGGGCATGGAGCGGCTGGCGGCGTACTACGCCGACCGCACCCGCTGACCCGCGTCCCGCCCGCCTCCGGTGGACTCCCGCCAGACGACGCGGTGGATCGGCCCGTCCGTCGTGGGGCGCGGTTCGCCGCGGAGCACGGCCAGCAGCCGGTGCATCGCCCGGCGTCCGGCCTCGGTGAAGTCCACGGCGACGGTGGTGAGCGACGGCGTGAGGTGGGCGCCGATCTCGACGTCGTCCCAGCCCGTGACGGCGACGTCGCCGGGCGCGGTCCAGCCCCGCTCGCCCACCCCGCGCAGCACGCCCGCGGCGACGGTGTCGTTGGCCGCGATCACCGCGACCGGTGGGGCGTCGTCGGGCAGGGCGTGGGCGGCGAGCCGGCCGGACTCCGCCGACCACTCGCCGCCGAGCACGCCGAGCGACGTGACGCCCGCCCCGGCGAGCCGCTCCACCGACGCGAGGTAGACGTCGCGGCGGGCGCGCGCGGAGGCGTACTGCGCGGGGCCCGCGACGTGGGCGAACCGTCGGAACCCGGCGGCGGCCAGGGCATCCACGAGCTCTCGGACGGCGGTCGCGTCGGCGAGGTCGCCGAGGCTGCGCATCTGCTCGTCGAACGTCGCCTCGGCGACGACGGGTGTCCCGCCGTCGCGCTCGCCTGTCGCCGCTCGGTCGGTCAGCGCGTCGGCCCCCACGGGGACCAGCGTGAGGATCCCCTCGTACTGGCGGCTCGCGGCGAGCTCGCGGACGCGGTCGGTGCGGTGCTCGACGGTGCCGTCGATGCTGTGCGTCCGCACGGCGTAGCCGGCGGCCTCGGCCACCTCGCCCGCTCCGGTGAGCACGCGGAGCTGGTGGTCGAGCACCGTGCCGGTGACGACGGCGAGCTGGCCGGTGCGGCGGGTGCGCATCGAGCGGGCGGCGAGGTTGGGGCGGTAGCCGATCGACGCGGCGACCTGCAGCACCCGCTCGCGCGTCGTGGCGGAGATGGTGCCGCGCCCGGTGAGCGCGTACGAGACCGTCGCCTGCGACACCCCGGCGAGGCGCGCGACGTCGCGGCTGGTGGGTGGGTTCGGCACGGCCACAGTATGGGCTCCCTGCGGACTGGGATTGACACGGTCCCGGCTCCCCGCCAGGCTGATGGTCCTCACATGATACGTATCATTCGGGTTCCAGCGGAGGAACACACCATGCTCAGCATCGGGATCGTCGGCACCGGCGGGATCGCCCGCGCGCACGTCGACGCCTACCAGCGGTTCGCCGAGGAGTGCGAGGTGCTTGCGCTCTGCGACCCCGCACCGGGGAAGGCCGAGGCGCTGCGCGCCGAGCTCGGCCTCGACGGGGCCCGCGTCTATACCGACGTCGCGCAGATGCTCGCCGCCGAGCGCCTCGACCTCGTCAGCGTCGCCACGCCGCCGTCCACCCACGCGGCGCTGTCCGTCGCGGTGCTGCGGGCCGGCGTCGACGTGCTGGTCGAGAAGCCGATGGCGCCCTCCCTCGAGGAGTGCGACGCGATGATCGAGGCGGCGCGAGCGACCGGGCGGCTGCTGTCCGTCGTCGCGCAGAACCGCTTCCGCGACGACATGGCCACCCTCAAGGCCGTCCTCGACTCCGGGCTCTTGGGCCCCGTGTCGCACACGCAGGTCAGCTCGTCGTGGTGGCGCGGCACCGAGTACTACGACCTGTGGTGGCGCGGCACCTGGGAGCGCGAGGGGGGTGGGTGCACCCTCAACCACGCCATCCACCACCTGGACCTCACCCTGTGGATGCTCGGTGCCCCCCGTGCCGTGACGTCGGTGCTCACCAACGCCGCGCACGAGAACGCCGAGGTGGAGGACCTGTCCGTCGCCGTGCTGCAGTACGACCGGGGGCTCGCGGAGGTCACCAGCTCCGTGGTGCACCACGGCGAGGAGCAGGCGATCGTCGTGCAGGGGCGGCATGCGCGGGTGTCCCAGCCGTGGCGGGTCGTGGCGGAGGTCGCGGGCCCGAACGGGTTCCCGGAGCCGGACGGTGACGCCGACCGGGTCACCGCGATCGAGGCCGTGGCGGCGGCGCACCGCCCGCTCGAGCACACGGGGCACGCCGGGCAGGTGGCCGACATGCTCGCCGCCGTGCGAGACCGCCGGCGGCCCGCCGTGGACGGCGCGGACGGGCGCCGGGCGGTCGAGCTCGTCACCGCGATCTACGAGGCCGGGATCGAGCGCCGCACCGTCGACCTGCCGCTCGCGCCCGACGACCCGTACTACCGCGCCGGCACCCTGGAGGAGCGGGCGCCGCGGTACTTCGCCAAGACGGCGTCCGTCGACGCGCTGCCGGGCGAGATCATGGTGGGGGCGAAGGCATGAGCGGCGCGAGCGGGGACCTGTACGCGCCGGAACCGGTGCCCGCGCCGGTGGTCGAGCCGGGGGAGTTCGCCTTCGCGGCCGCGCGCCTGGACCACGGGCACGTCTACGGCATGTGCGAAGGGCTGGCCGCCGCGGGCGGCACGCTGACGTGGGTGTACGACCCCGACCCGGCCAAGGTGGACGCGATGCGGGCCAGGTTCCCCGACGTCCGGGTCGCGCGCAGCGAGGACGAGCTGCTCGACGACGACGAGGTCCGCCTGGTCGCGAGCGCCGCCGTGACGTCCGAGCGGTGCGCGCTCGGGCTGCGCGTCATGGACGCGGGCAAGGACTACTTCACGGACAAGGCGCCGCTGACGACGCTCGAGCAGCTCGCCGCGGCCCGCGAGGCGACCGCCCGCACGGGGCGCAAGTACGCCGTCTACTACTCCGAGCGCATCCACGTCGAGGCGGCCGTGCTGGCGGGCCAGCTCATCGACCGGGGCGCGATCGGCCGGGTGCTGCAGGTGATGGGCCTCGGCCCGCACCGCCTGGGCACCGGACGCCCCGACTGGTTCTTCGACAAGGAGCGGTACGGCGGCATCCTCTGCGACATCGGCAGCCACAACTTCGAGCAGATGCTGCACTACGCGGGAGCGAAGGACGCCGAGGTCAGCCACGCCGCCGTCGCGAACTACCACCACCCGGAGCACCCCGGGCTGGACGACTTCGGCGAGGCCGGCATCGTCATGGACAACGGCGCCACCGGGTACTGCCGCGTCGACTGGTTCACGCCCGACGGCCTGAGCACCTGGGGGGACGGGCGCACGTTCGTCCTCGGCACGGACGGCTACCTCGAGCTGCGCAAGTACGCGAACATCGCCACCGGTGACGGCGGCGGGCACGTGTTCCTCGTCGACGGCTCCGGTGAGCACCACCTGCGGGCCGACGGCGAGGTCGGCTTCCCGTACTTCGGCGCGCTCCTGCTCGACTGCCTGGAGCGCACCGAGAACGCGATGACGCAGGAGCACGCGTTCAAGGCGGCCGAGCTGAGCGTCAGGGCGCAGCTCGCCGCGCGGGTGCTGACGCCCTGAGCCAGCCGGCGGCGGGTCGGCAGGGAGCTGACCCTCAGGCCCGCAGAGGTGATCCGACCACGGTGAACCGGTCGCCGCCGAACTCCCCGGAGAGAAGCGGCCGCGCGTCGGAGATCGATGCCTGCACGCTGGGCAGCTCGAGCGACGCGCGGTGCGCCTCGGCGGAGGTCCACAGCTCGACGACGAACACCCGGTCCGGGTGCTCGTCGCTGGTGCCGACCTCGTAGAGCAGGCAGCCGGCGCCCACCAGCTCGTCGCTCGGCCGGGTGAGGAACGCGACGAGGTCGTCGCGCCTGCCGGGCGCAGCGCCCAACCAGCCCACGTTGGCGTACGTCATGGCCGTACCGTAAGCAGGGCGTTCGACGGCGCCCGGGACGGCGCGCGGATCGCGCCGGATTCAGGGGCGTCGCGCCTGGACCCACATCGCCGGCGTGTCCATGAAGGTCGCACGGGCCACCTCGTGGGCGTCGACCAGCCCGGCCGCCGTGAGGAGCCGCTGGATCCCCGCCTCGGCGTTGTCCGCGCGGTACTGGTTCTGGCCGATCTCGTGCTTGTGCTCGTGCTCGTGCTCGTGCCGGTGGTGGTGCTGCTGCGTTGCGTGCTTTCCGTCGTGCTGGTGCGCGCCGTCCTGCCCGTGGTCACCGTGCGCGTCGAGGTCGACGATGGTGACCACCCCGCCGGGGCGCAGCGTGCGGACGAGCTCGGCCGCGAACCGCTCCTTCTCGGCCATCGGCACGTGGTGCAGCGCGAGCGACGACACCACGTGGTCGAGGCTCGCGTCCGCGGCGGGCAACCGGTCGGCGTAGCCCCGCACCAGGGTCACCTGGCCGGGGTGGCGACGGCGCCGGACGCGCCGTCGAGCCTTGCGCGCCGCGTGCAGCAGCGCGTCGCCGTCGGGGTCGAGGCCGGTGACGACGGCGTCCGGCACCGCGTCGAGGACGGTCAGCAACAGGTTGCCGGTGCCGCAGCCCACGTCGAGCACGTGCTGGCCGGCGCTGATGCCGGCAAGCTCCACGGTCCGCCGGTGCAGGCGGCCGGCGCGGTGCCACCAGCCGAGCACGTCGTACCAGGGCATCTTCCACGCGCTGCTCATACCGGGGAGGTAGGGCTTGTCCGCCTCGTCCGCGCGCACATCGTCGTACAGCCGGACGGCGTCGTCCGGCCGGCCGGCGTGCTGGTGCCCCTGGGGTCCGCTCTCCACCATTCTCGGAACGTTACCCGGCGTCGGGACGCCGGTCCCACGTTGTCGTTTCGGCACCTGTCCGTTCTGCCGGACGGACGACGTCTCAGCGGTCGCGAGTCCGCCGGCGCGGTCTTCTACGGCACAGCCGGATCCGTGACACGCGAGCCGTCGCGAATCCTGCCCGTCCGACACCCGTCAGGACGACAACATCGGACCGGCGCCCTCATCGGCGGTCACGAGACCGGCAACGGAGAATGGCGGCATGACCACCGTCGAGCCACCCGACGACCGGGGCGACCTGCCCTCCGCCATCGGTCGTCCCGCCACCCGCGCCCTCGAGAGCGCCGGGATCACGACGCTCGCGGCCGTCGCACAGCGGTCCGACGCCGAGCTGCTCGCGCTGCACGGCGTCGGACCGAGGGCGGTGCGGATCCTCCGGGAGGCTCTCGCCGATTGAGCGGTGGCGAGGGGCGGAACCCGGTGCGGAGACGGGGAGTCAGGCCACCGGCACCGCGTCGGACGTCGCCGCGACCTCGCGCTCGCGAAGGGCCGCGCGGCGGCGGGGGTCGCCGACGAAGGCCGGGATGCGGAACCGCCCGGGCCAGCGGGCCTCCCAGCCCAGCTGTTTGACGGTGCTCCAGCAGACGAGCTCCTTGAGCCCGGCGCCGAGCCACGCGGCGCCCCGGCCGCCGAGGTGGACGCCGATCGGCGCGTCGTCCCGCCGGGAGAACTCGAACATCCCCGCGCCGCGGCCGAGGCTGAGGCACTGGCCGAGGAACGCGACGGCGACGTCGGCGGGCTCGGTGCCCGCGATCCGGCTCAGCACGGTGTCGCCGGCCATGCCGCCCAGCTGACCGGCGGCCTGGCAGCTCATCCGGAAGGGACGGTCCGACGGCGCGGCCGAGTCACCGGCGGCGACGATGCGGTCGTCGTCGACGCTCGTCAGCGTCTCGTCCGTGCGGAGGCGCCCGACGGCGTCGGTCGACAGGCCGCTGCGGGTGGCAAGGTCCGGCACGCCGAACCCGGCGCTCCAGATCGTCACCGCGCTGGGGATCTCCCTCCCGTCGGCGAGCTGCACAACGTGGGGAGTCACCGCCGTCACGACGGCGCCCGGCCCGCTGGCCACCGTGACACCGAGCCGGGCCAGCGTGGACGCGACGACCCGGCGGCCGCGCTGGTGCAGGTACGGTCCGAGCTCGTCGCAGACCAGCGTCACCGCCCGGCCCTGCTCCGCCAGCTCCGTGGCGGTCTCGATACCGGTCGGCCCGGCCCCGACGACGGTCACCGCGGCTCCGGCGCCCGCGGCGTCGAGCGCGGGCTCGAGCCGCTGCGCCTCTTCCAGCGTGGCGATCGGGTAGGCGTGCTCCGCCGCGCCGGGGACGTCCGGGACGGCGCTGCCGCTGCCGACCGCATAGATCAGGTAGTCGTACCCGGTCGTGCTGCCGTCGGACAGGATCACGTGGCGTCCTGGGGCGTCGATCTGCTCCACGGCGTCGACGACCAGCGTGACCGTGGGTGCCAGCACGTCGCGGTAGTCCACGACGGCGTCGTGCGTGCCGGCGACGCGCTGGTGCAGGCGGATCCGCTCGACGAAGCTCGGGCGCGGGTTGATGAGGGTCACGCTCACGTCGTCGCGCCTGGTCAGGCGGTTGGCCGCCGTCACGCCGGCGTACCCGCCGCCGACCACGACGACCTCGGTCTTGGTGTGCATCGTCTTCTCCTTCGTCTTCGGTGGCTCTGGAACCCCGACGGGACGACGGACGCAGACGTGACAGACCTCGCCGCGCGCGACGGCGCCCGGCCATCGTGCGATGACCGGGCGCCGTCGGGCAGGCGTGAGCGGGCTCAGGCCGCGGTGGTGACCTCGATGCGCTGCGGCGTGGTGCCGGCGAAGACGCCGGCCACGGTGACCGTCAGGACGCCCGCGTCGTAGGACGCGGTGACGGCGTCGCCGTCCACGGCCTTCGGCAGGGCGACCACACGACGGAAGGAGCCGAAACGGACCTCCGAGATGCGGCGGCCCTCCGACTCCTCGGAACGCTGGTCCTTGCGCTCGCCGCGCACGACGAGCTTGCGGCCCTCGACCTCGACGGTGACGTCCGTCGCCGGGTCGACACCCGGCAGGTCGAGGCGGGCGACGAGGTCCTCGCCGTCGCGGTACACGTCCGCGGCGGGCGCCGCGCTCGTGGTGTGAGCGGCCTCGGCCGCGAAGCGCGGGCTCCACAGGTCGCGGAGCCAGGCGTCGGCGAACGGGGTGCGGGTCAGGGTGGTGGTCATGCTGTCCTCCTCGGGTGGGTGGTGCTGAGGGGTACAACTTGAGCCACCCCGGCTCAATTTCCGGGTTCGCCGACGGCGATCACCGCGCGGCGTCGTCCCCGGCGCTCCGGCGCCGAACGCTCGCCCCGGCGGCACGGTGCTCAGCTCTCGTCGGGCCTCGCGTCGTCCGTGGTCGCCGGCGCCGGCACCCCGGTGGAGTCGCGGCTGCGCCCCTGCCCGGCGACCTTGGGCCGGCCTCGTCCCGCGTCGCGCCGGGTGAGCACGTCGGCGAACTGCGCCTCGACGGCCGCCCCTCGTGCGGCGTGCAAGCCCTTCATCAGGCTGAACATCATGATGACGGCCAGGACGAAGATGGGGAGCCCGATCACGGTGATCACCTGCTGGAGGGCGGCGAGCCCGTCTCGTCCCGTGAGCCCGCCCAGGATGATGAGCGACGCCGCCAGCGCCCCCTCGCTCACGCCCCAGAAGACGCGCTGGCGCACGGGTCCCGGGTCCGAGTCCCCGGTACAGAGCATGTCGACCACCAGCGACGCCGAGTCGGACGACGTGGCGAAGAACAGGGCGACGACGACCACGGCGACGCCGGAGATTAGCGTGGCGGCCGGGAAGTTGTCGAAGAACGCGAACATGGCGAGCGCCACGTCGTCGGCCACGGCCTCGGACAGGGGGCCTCCGGAGCCGCCGATCCCGTCGAGCTCCATCGCGGACCACCCGAAGACCACGAACCACACGGCGGTGAACAACGACGGTGCGAGCAGCACCCCGACCACGAACTGCCGGATCGTCCGGCCGTGCGAGATCCTGGCGAGGAACACCCCCATGAACGGCGCCCAGGTGACCGTCCACGCCCAGTAGAAGACCGTCCACCCGCCCTGCCAGCCCCAGCCGCCCTCCTTGGTGAACTGCGCCATCGCGTCGTTCCACAACGCGAGGCCGGCGAAGTCCTGGAGGTAGACCCCGATCGACTGGGGGATCTGCCGCAGCAGGAACAGCGTGTCCCCGGAGACGAGGATGAACACCAGGAGGCCGACGGCCATGAGGATGTTGAGGTTCGACAGCCGCTTCACCCCCTTGTCGAGGCCCGCGACGATGGACGACACGGCGACGGCGGTGAGCACGGTGATGATGCCGACCTGGAGCCACATGCCGTTGTCGACCGAGGGGATCAGCGCGTTGATGCCTGCCCCGATCTGCGACGTCCCGAGACCGAGCGAGACCGCCAGCCCGAACAGCGTCCCCAGGACGGCGAAGATGTCGATCGTCTTGCCGATCGGCCCGTAGATCCGCTCCTTGAGGAACGGGTAGAACACCGAGCTGACCCGCAGCGGCAGCTTGTACCGGTAGACGAAGAACCCGAACGCCAGCCCGGGCAGCGTGAAGATCGCCCACGTGTGCAGGCTCAGGTGGTAGAGCGAGACCGACATGGCGTCCGACGCTGCCTCGGCCGAGAACGGTGCCACCCCGCTGATCGGCGGGGTGGCGAAGTGCGACATCGGCTCGGCGACGCCGTAGAACATCAGCACGGTGCCGATGCCGCCCGCGAACAGCATCGCGAACCAGGACACGTTCCCGTAGGCGGGGCGCGAGTCGTCGTCGCCCAGGCGCAGGTGCCCGAACTTGCTGAGCGCGACATACGCGAGGAACAGCAGCCAGAGCGTGACGCCCAGGATGAAGAACCAGCCCAGGTTGGTGACGATCCACTCCCTGCTGCTGCCGAACGCGTCACCGATCTGCGCGGGATAGACCAGCAGCAGGATCAGGAACGCGACCATCAGCGCGGCGGAGACGAAGAAGATCGTCGGATCCGTGCGCAGCCCCAGCCGCCGTGCCAGCCCGTCGAGACGCTTCTCGGCCATCGCAACCCCCCTGTCACTGTCGCACCGGGTAGCCCGGCACGCCGGTCACGACCACCTTCACGAGCCTGGGCGCGGAAGTCCAGGAAGACCCGGGGCGCGCCGGAACGGGCGGTGAGGAATGACTATCCGCCGGCTGCGGCGGCGGCCGTGCCGAACTGCTCGTACCGCCAGGCGAGATGGTCGCGGTCGGGACGGTCTTGCCGCCGGCGAGGCAGTGAGAGCGTGCGGCCGTGCATCTCCTGCAGCCCGTGCTTGAGCATCGGCCCGTCGATCTCCTCGAGGAGGTCCAGGGCGATGCGCACCTCGTGGTCGGGGGTGACGCCGAGCATGTTCTGGTCGTACGCCGCGTGGTGGATCTTGCACAGCGCAAGCCCGTTGGTGACGGTGGGCGCGCCGAGCTCATGACCGTCCGGGACGATGTGGGCGGCGTCCAGCAGAGCCCCGTGCTTGAGCTCGCACACCGCGCAGCGGGTCTCGTAGGCGACGATGACCCGCGTGCGGAACGCCGGCTGGTGCAGGCGCTGCTTGGCGAGCCGGAGAGCGTACTCGCGCTGCGGGGTGGTCAGCTCCCGCGGGTTGTGGATGAAGGTGAACGACTCGTCGAGAGCGATGAGGAACTGCCGGTTCTGGGGCTCGTCGTCCACGACGTAGACCGGGAACACCGGCGTGTAGATGTTCGCGGTCTCCTTGCGGAACAGAATGAGCGGCATCCCTGTCTCCATGGCGCGCCGCAGCTTCGTGTTGTCGCCCGACCACGGGTCGCCCTTGCGGTACGCGTAGTGGAGGAGCCCGTCGTCGGACTCGGTGTCGTCATACGGACCGTCGGCCGTACTGACGATCGACAGCGTGGAGCTGAAGTTGCTCGGGTTGCGGATCCCGCGTGAGTAGTCGATGACCGGCAGCTTCCGGTCCCCGAGATGAAAGCCGAGCAGCTCCTCGCGGTAGAGGAAGCCTCCGTTGGCCTCGGCCCGCTCGTGGACCCACGCCATGATCTGCTTGCGCAGCTCCGCCTCCACCGCAGACTCCACGTCAGGAGCTCACCAGAACGCACCGCGTTTCGCAAGGGGCCGCCTGTGCCGCGGGGACAACGGAGGGTGTCACTAGACGAGCCGCACTCGGCGGCGGGTCACGCAGCCTGGCCGACCAGTTCCCGCACGACGTCTGCGCCGGCGGAGTACCGGGGGAGGTCGGCCAGCGGGTCGCACAGTGCGACCTCCAGCAGCCACGTGACCACCCAAGAGGGCAGCGCCCGCACCGCAACATCCAGCTCCGCCGCGGGCAGGCCCAGCAGCATCCGGGCGACGCGGGCGTTGGGGACGAACGTGGTGCCGCCCACAAGGGTCAGCAGGTCGTCGACGGTGTGCACGTCGTACCGATTGAGCTCGGACTCCACGTCGGGCACGTGTCGGAACGTGTGCGCGTCGACGACGTACAGGTGATGGATGACGGAGGCACCGGCGCGGCACAGCGCCTCGTCCATGGTGTGCTCGTGCAGTCCGGTCACGACGATGTCGTCGAGCGCGACGACGGTCGCGCCGGCGAGGGCGTCAGCCGCCGACCCGGCGTCGAGGGTGCCACCGATGGCGAGCATCCGAGCCGCGGTGTCCATCGTGGCGTAGTCCCCGTTCGACGGGCGTGTGCGCTGCACCTTCACGCTGTCGATCTGGACGGCGGACCCGAGCCGGGCCTGCAGCGCGTCGACGAACGGCGCGGTGAGCGAGTGCGACGCCGGGGGAGCGACGTCGAAGCCCGACGACGTGACGACCAGGCGGGACAGCCCTTGCAGCGGGAGGTGCCGGACGGCGTGGGTGGCCAGCAGCTCGCCGTACCGTTCGGACGCCGCGCCGTCGCCGTGCTTGAACCGGCTGTACTCCGCGGGGTCGAGGTCCCCGTACCGGCCGACCATCCGCAGCGCGCCCGACGCGTGCCGGTCCAGCCGGGACACCGCGTGCCGCTTCATCGCGCGCCCTCGGCGCCGGCGCCGGAGCGCAGGCCCTCAGCCACGTCGGCGAGCGGGGCGGCAAAGGTCGCGCAGAACTCCTCGCCCGTCGCCGCGGCACCGTCCAGGATCTCGTGCAGCAGCGTGGGCGGGCAGACGGCGAGGAACGCGGCACGGTCTGCTCGGTCGGTCTGGAGCAGCCGCTTGAGGAAACGGATCGTGAGTGCGAACTCGCCGCGCTCCACGGCGCCCGCCATGTCCGCGCACGACCGGACGGTGCCGTGGTTGAGGCGCGCCTCGACGGCGGGGTCCGTGGCCAGCGCGCCGTCGACGACGGCGAGGTAGCCGAGGACGACACGCGCGGGTCGGGACGTTGCCAGCGCCCGCAGGATCGTGGCCTCGGCGGCTCCCGTCACACGGACGTCGTCGACGACGACGAGCTGCGTGCCGTCCACGTCCTCGTCGAGCCGGAACGCGATGCGATCCAGCTCCGCGCTGCGGGCGGCAGCCGACGACGTCGCGTAGTCGGTGGTCGTCACGGAGCCCTTGGCGACCCGCACGATCCTGCCGGGCGCCAGCCCGGCGTCCGACCGCTCACGGTCGAGGACGTCCAGCACCGCCCGCGCCAGGAACCAGCACGCGGGGCGGACCGCCTTGTAGGCGATCGGCAGCACGGGTACCGGGCCGTCGGTCACCAGGGACGGCACCTGGTCGACGAGGGCGCACGCGAGCGGAGCGGCCAGTTGCCCCACGGCGCGCAGGTCGCCGTGCTTCATCCGGGAGTAGGCGTCGAGGTCCAGACCGCGCGTGGTGCGGGCGGCGCCGCCGCTTACGGGGCGCTGCCCGGTCAGGTCCTCCGCGCGGGTCAGCCGGTGGGTGGCGACGCGCGTCGTCGTCACCTGCGACGCCGCGGGGGACCGCAGTTCGGTGGCGGTCATCGCGCGCCCCCCGGCGCGACCAACCGGTCCGTGGTGCCGCGCACCGCATCCAGCAGGTGGACCACCGCGTCGACGGTGGTGAGGGCGTCGCCAACCAGGAGCGAGCCCATCCCGGCGGACCGGGCACCGCCGTCGTCGGCCACCGGGTTGTCTCCCACGTGCACGACACCGGCCCGCTCGAGGCCGGGCGCGTGGTCGCGCAGCCCGCGCAGCGTAGCCTCGAAGATCGCGGCGCCTGGCTTCGCGACGCCGACCTCGTCGGAGAAGACGCGGACGGCGAACGGTGCCAGCAGGCCGACCCCGTCCAGCAGCGCGCGCATGGTCGCGCCGGGGATCATCCCGGTGTTGCTGGTGATCGCCAGGGGGATGGTCGACGAGAGGTCGGTCAGGAGCTCCGGCAGGGCCGGGTCCAGCGCGACCGGGAGCAGGTCGAGGGCGAGGTCGTGCTGCCGGCGGCGCAGCTCCGCGACGGTCTCGTCGCCGAGCGCGTCGGTGGCGCGTCCGAGCTCCTGGAGCGCGAGGCGCACCCGGTCGCCCAGGTCCTGGTCCGTACCGGTCGCCTCCGCGAGCCGGTCCGCGCGGACGTCCGCCGCGCGCAGCGCGCGGGCGAACGTGTCGGCCTCGGTGTCAGGCGCGACGACGGATTGGATCAGCGTGTTGCGGGCAGCCTTGAACCCGGGGTTGCTGCGGATGAGCGTGAGCCAGATGTCGAAGCTGGCCGCCTGCGGGTGTCCGTCGGCAGGGCCGACGGACACCCCGAAGGTCACAGGCACTCGAGCGCCAGCGGGACGAGCTGCTTGGCCGTCCTGCCCTGGCCGGGGCGGCCGATCGCCGTGAACGTCCAGCCGTCGGACGTGCGCGAGACGCGCGCCATCACGAGGGCGGTGTGCGCACCGGATCCGGTCAGCGTGAACTTGCCGAGCTCGCGGTCACTCTCGGTGGAGTCGACGACGCGCACGGAGGCGTTGTCGATCTCGGCGAACGTCTGGCCGCTGTAGGAGTTGACGATGAACACGATGTGCGTGACGCCGGCCGCCACACGGGACAGGTCGACCTTGATCGATTCGTCGTCGCCGTCGCCGGCACCGGTGAGGTTGTCCCCGGTGTGGACGACGGAGCCGTCCTTGGTGCGCAGGTGACCGAAGTACACGGTCTCGACGACCTTGCCGCCGCTGACCAGCAGCGCCGACGCGTCGAGGTCGATCGACTTCTGCACGGTCTTCGTGCCGCCGAACAGCGTCTTGCGCTGCGTCGTCTTGACGTCCCAGCCGAGGCCCATGCGGACCTGGGTGAGGCCGCCGCCGGAGGGCTTGGCGAGGTTGATGGTCTGGCCCTTGGCCAGGGAGATGCTCATGGTCGGTCAGGTCCCTTCACTACTTGTAGGCGTTGATCTGGCCGGCGTCCATGACGACCCGGAGCGAGGGGTCGATGACGGGCCGCTGCTCCGAGCCGGCGCGTGAGTACAGCTCCAGGGACTCGACGCGCACGCCGTCGGCGGCGTTGAGGATGATTCCCGGCACGCACGTGTAGACGCGGTTGTTCGAGCTCGCGTTGGGGGCGGGGACGACGACGGTCGGGTCGCCGCCCTCGATCCGCATCGTCACCTGATAGCGGCGGAACGAGCCGGTGCCGTTCGACTGCGCGGAGTAGACGACGGGCGCGACCGCCACGATCTCCGGGTTCAGCCGGATCTCGAGGGTCTCGGTCGCCACCTGACCGCCGCCCCGCTGCACGTCGCCGAGGTGACGCACCGCGCCGTCCTGGGTCGCCGTCCGGAAGTCGGACGGCGCCTGCTTGGTGCCGAACGTGCTGACCACGACCTGCCGTCCGTCCCGGTAGTGGACGATCGCGTACACGTCGTAGTCGGTGCTGGGCGGCCAGGAGACGGTCGCCGTGATCAGCGCCGTCTTCTTCAGGCTGATCGACTGGCCCTTGGCAAGGTTGATGACCCCGCCGGCGGGTGCCGGTGCCGGCGCGGTCGGTGCCTGTGCCGGCACCGGGTCCTGGGGCGTCGTCCCGCCGGAGACGAGCTTGCTGAGGAAGCCCATGTCAGCCGACCCGCTCGGAGTCGTCGGACGCAGCGGCCCCCGGCGTGGCGGTGTCGTCGCCGTCGTCCCCCGCGATCCCGGACTGCAGACCTGTGAGCTCGGCGTCGATCCCCGCGGTGTCATTGCGGTTCGCCCGGACCGACGAGACGAAGGCCGCGGCGATGAACACGATGCCGATCAGGCCGATGACGATCTCCGGGATGTCGAACGCGAGCGTCAGCACCAGCAGGGTGGCGAGCGCGCCGATCGCCCAGTGAGCGCCGTGCTCGAGGTACCGGTACTCGGCGAGGGTGCCCCGCCGCACCAGGTAGATCGTCATCGAACGGACGAACAGCGCTCCGATGCCGAGGCCCAGGGCGATGATGATCGGGTCCGGCGTGATGGCGAAGGCGCCGATGACGCCGTCGAACGAGAACGTGGCGTCCAGGACCTCGAGGAACAGGAACATCGAGAACGCGGCCTTGCCGGCGAGGAGCACCTGGGCCCCGGCTCCGCCGGCCCGCGTGGCCTCGAGGGCCTCCTCCTTGGCGGCCTCCTGGTCCTCCATGACGGAGGCGAGGCCGTTGACGGCGATGTACACGACGATGCCGAGCAGGCCGGCGAACAGGACGGTGGCGCGCAGCTCGGGTTCGACGAGGAGCTCTGCGGCGAGCAGGAGCGCGACACCGGCGGTGACGGTGGCGAGCTGGTCGAGCTTGCCGATGCGCAGCAGCGGCTTCTCGATCCAGGACAGCCACGTGGACTCCCGCTCGGGGTCGAAGAGGAAGTTCAGGAACAGCAGCAGCAGGAACATGCCGCCGAACGCCGCGATGCTCGGGTGCGCCTGCTCGAGCAGGTAGCCGTAGGTGCCGGGCTCGTGCGGGTCGCCCTTCGCCAGCGCGAGCTGGACGGCCTCGACGGGGGTGACCCCGCCCGTCACGCAGACGATGACGAACGGGAAGACGAGCCGCATCCCGAAGACGGCGATGAGGATGCCGACGGTCAGGAACATGCGCTGCCAGAACTCGTTCATGCGTGCCAGGTACTTGGCGTTCACGGCGGCGTTGTCGAACGAGAAGACGATCTCGACGACGATGAGGATAGCGGCGAGCCAGACGGCGCCCCAGCCCTGGTAGAGGTAGGCCACGACGAGCGCCGCCACGAGGGCGAGGATGTCCCACTTGAAATGTCGAAGGGTGTCCATGAGTCTCTTCCTGAGATGAAGGGGGCGGCCGTCAGCCGGCGAACAGGCCGAACTCGGTGAGCACGCCGGCGAGGCCGCTGGTGTACCCCTGGCCGATGGCGCGGAACTTCCACTCGGCTCCGTGGCGGTACAGCTCGCCGAAGACCAGCGCGGTCTCGGTCGAGGCGTCCTCGCCGAGGTCGAAGCGTGCCTGGGTGTCGACGTTCGCCGCGTCGTCGGCGTCGTAGACGCGGATGTACGCGTCGGACACCTGACCGAACGTCTGGCGGCGCGCGTCCGCCTCGTCGATGCTGGCCAGGAAGACCACGCGGTGCGCCTCGGCCGGCAGCGCGGCGAGGTCGACGGTGAGGGTCTCGTCGTCGCCGTCTCCTGCGCCCGTGCGGTTGTCACCGAGGTGGGAGACCGCACCGCTGGGGTCCTTGGTGTTGTTGTAGAAGACGAAGTGGGCGTCCGAGAGCGCCTTGCCCTGCTGGTCGACGACGACGGCGGAGGCGTCCAGGTCGAACTGCGCGCCGTCCGTCGTGCGCGGGTTCCAGCCCAGGCCGACGCCCGCGTGCTCGAGCCCCGGGGCGACCTTGGTGAGCGAGATGTTCCCGCCCTTGCTCAGGTTGATGGTCATGATGCTGCTTCCCTTCTGGTCAGGCGGCGACGAGGCCGTAGTCGGCGATGACGCCCGCGAGGCCGCTGGTGTAGCCCTGCCCGATGGCGCGGAACTTCCACTCGCCGCCGCGGCGGTACAGCTCGCCGAAGACGAGCGCGGTCTCGGTCGAGGCGTCCTCGCCCAGGTCGAAGCGGACGACCTTGGCGTCGTTCAGCGGGTCGTCGCCGTCGTAGACGCGGATGTAGGAGTCGGACACCTGGCCGAAGTTCTGCCGCCGGGCGTCCGCGTCGTGGATGCTCACGAGGAAGACGATCCGGTCCGCGGCCGGCTCGACGGCCGAGAGGTCGACGTTGATCGTCTCGTCGTCGCCGTCACCCACGCCCGTGAGGTTGTCGCCCTGGTGGACGACGGTGCTGGCGGGGTCCTGGAGGTTGCCGTAGAAGACGAAGTGCTGGTCCGAGATGGCCTTGCCGTTCACGTCCAGGAGGATCGCGGAGGCATCGAGGTCGAACGGGGCGCCGTCGGTGGTGCGCGGGTCCCAGCCGAGACCGACGCACGCGTGCGTCATCCCGGGTGCGACCTTCTCGAGCGAGATGTTGCCGCCCTTGGCGAGGCTGACGGTCATCGAGGGATCCCTTCGTGGGGGTGGGTGTGGTTCGGAGGGAGCGGGACCTCTGCCGAGGCCCAGGCGATCGCGTCGTAGCCGTACGCCGACACCACGTCACGGAGCGTCCCGCGGATGCCGTGACCGCCCTCGGCACGCAGCACGAGGCAGCCGCGCGCGACGTGGCCGGTGAGTGCGACGCCCAGGCGGTCCCCGGACAGCTCGACGTCGACGCGCGCGCCGGTGGCCGTCGTCGTGACGAGAGTGCCCTCGGCGCCGCGGACGAGGACGGCGAAGCGCGTGATCTCGTCGAGGTGCCCCAGGTCCACGCTGACGTGGTCGTCCCGGCGCGAGACGCGCGGGTGGGTCGCCCCGGGTCCGTGGCGTGGGGTGCCGGTCGTGAGCACGCCCTGGATTCCGCGAACCTCGTAGGCGACGGCGAGCTCGGACGCAGCGGTCGAGACGACGCGGCACTCCAGCGCACCGAGACCGCTCGCGGCACGCGGGAGCATGGCGAGCGGGTCGTCCTCGCTCAGGCGGCGGTGCTCGCCCGCCGCGAGGGAGGGCACGCCCACCAACGGCGCCGGCAGTGGTGGCCGGGTCGGACGGCGCACCGCGGCCGGGGGCACGGCGGGGGCGGCGGCCATCAGCGGCTTCGGTGCGGGCGGGAGGTGAGGTGTCGTGAGGGCCGGGGCGGCTGCCAGGGGCTTCGGCGCGGGCGGAAGTGCGGAGGCCAGCGACGAGGTGGCGGAGACCTCCGGGGCGGGGAGCTCTGGGGCGGACAGCTCCAGGGCGGCGGGTGTCGGGGCGGCAGGTGCCGGGATGGCGGCACGCACGGGTCGCCGACGCCGGAGGAAGCCGAGGTCGGTGCGCGTCGTCGCTAAGGAGCCGGTCACAGCGGCAGGCCGAACTGCCGCGTGATGCCGACGACGCCGGAGGCGTGCCCCTGCCCGACGACGCGGAACTTCCAGTGCTCGCGATGCCGGTAGAGCTCGCCGAGGACGACGGCGCTCTCGGTGGTGAGCTCGTTCGCGAGGTCGACGGACTGCAGCAGCGCCGTCCCCGACCTCCCGTCGAGGACGCGGACGACGCACGTCTTCAACTGGTTCAGGGTGCGGCGCTTGGGGCTGCCCTCGTTGAGGTGGAGCACGAAGGCGATGCGCTCGACGTCGGCGGGGACGAGCGGGAGGTCGACCTCGATCTGCTCGAGGTCGGCGTCGCCGGGGTCTTCGCCCACGGCGACGGACCGGTCGGCCGACACCATCTGGTTGAAGTAGACGAGGTCGTCCGCAGACCGCGCCGCGCCGCCCGCCCCGCACAGGATCGCGGCGAGACGGAGGTTGTCGGCCAGGGCCGGGTCGATCGCCGGGTCCCAGGCGATGCCGACGACCACGTGTTCGAGGCCGGGCACCTCGCGGGTCAGCGAGACGTTCGCCCCGCGTTGGAGCGCTGCCATCTAGAGGTCTCCCTCGGTGAACTTGGTGGCCAGGAAGATCGACTGCGCCTCGAGCGCGCGGGCGTCGTCGTCGCGCACCGCCGCCAGGCTGTGCTGGACGGACTGGCGCATCGACTCGAGCTGTTCGAGCAGCTGTCGGCGGGCGTCGTCGGCGTCGGCGCGACGGGCGCCGTCGAACCGGGCGAGCGTGGTCGGGAGGTAGTCGCGCAGCAGGCCGTTGAGGGCGACGCGGCCGTGGATGTCGAGCCGCCCGTCGTCCGCCGTGGCCAGGATCTGCCGGGCGCCGTCGGTGATGAGCCGGGCGATCACGGTGCCCTCGGCAGGCAGTGTGCCGCCGGCGCGGTCGATCGCGCGCTCGACGACGATGACCTGCTCCGCCAAGGCGCGCGGGTCGTCGTCCGGCAGGACGGTCGCGTTCACGCGTGCTGCGACGGCCTCGGTGACGTTCTCCTGGGTACCGCGGAGCCGGGAGAACAGCCGCGCGACCCGCCCCGTCTCCGGGGCGGGTGCCTGGTGTGCCGTGCTCATCCGTCGATCGAGCGCTGTGCCCGGTCGAGGTACGGCTTGGCCCGAGCGACCTGCTGCTCGAGGGTGCCGATGGTCGCAGCCATCGACTCGGTGGCCTGGGCGCGGAACGTGTCGACGGCGTCCATGGTGGCGAAGACGTTGTCGAACGCGGCCTGCAGCTTCTCGACCTCGATGGTGCTCTCGGCGGCCTGCTGCTGGATTGCGGCACCCTGCTGGCGCAGTTGGAGCGACGTCGACTCGATGAGGCTGCTCGTCGTCGAGTTGAGCGCGTTGACCTGGTCGAGCACCAGCTTCTGCTGGCCGAGCGCCTGCGACACGATGACAGCGGTGCGCAGCGCCGCGATCGTGGTGTTCTGCGCACGGTCGACGCCGCGGATGAGCTCCAGGTTGTTCTTGCGGATGAGGTCCATCGCGAGGTAGCCCTGGACGGAGACCGCCATCTGGGTCATGACGTCCTGGTTGCGCTGGCGCACGGTGAACAGCACGTCGGAGCGCAGCGCCTCGGCGGTCTCGTTCTCCCCGGCGTACTCGAGCTGGGCGATGCGGTCGACGACGGCAGCGTCCACAGCATCCAGCTCGACCTTGAGCTCGCCGAGCTTGTTCATCGTGTCCCACATGCGGCCGCGCTCGACCTCGATCGCCGCGTTGTCCTTACGCAGCTCGTCCTGCCCGGAGGCGAGCGAACGGATGATCGCGTCGATGTGCGACTGCGCGGACTGGTACTTGGCGAAGTACTTGTCGATCTTGCTGCCGCCGGGCAGCCACTTGAGGACCTTCTTGACGCCGGTGAGGTCGGCGCGGTTCGGGTCGAGCTCGGTGACGGTGTTGCGCAGGTCGACCAACGTCTTGCCGACCTTGCCCTGGGGACTCTTGTCCGACGTCTGTGCGGCGGGCCGCTCGAGCATGCGGTTCGAGGCCTGCGCCGAGGCGCGCATGTCACGCTCGCCGAGCGTGCCGAGGGCGGACACCTTCGCCGTGAACTCCGGGGACCGGGGGTCGAGCGCGGACAGCTGTGCGACGAGACCCTGCGCCTTGGTGGTCGCCTCGGAGGCGTGCGCGACGACGGCGGGGTTCTGGGCGATCGTGGCAACGGCCTGGTCGTCGGTGACCTGCGGGGCCGCCGTCGGAGCCTCGAGCACGAGGGCGGGCGTCGTCCCGGTGGGCGCTGTCGTCACTGCCATCTCCTTGGTACGGGTGTACAAGCAGCCAGGAACGTAACAATGGGGCACTTGTAACACCAAGTACCTGTGGGCGTTTTCACCCGGTTCCGGCAAGCGGGGTATATCACGTCGAGATGTAGCCGATTTGTGATGTCCGCCTGATACGTCGCGGCTGGGCGGGTTGGGCGGGCCGGTCACCCATCCCGCCCCGCCGCCGCAGGGTGGCCAGCCTCCGCACGGCGACCAGGCCCACGCCAACCCGCCCTACGGTCAGCCGCAGATGCAGCAGCCCCCGGCGCCGGAGAAGCGCAAGAGCTGGTTCGCCCGCCACAAGGTGCTCACGGTTCTGGGTGCGGTCGTGTTCGTGTCGGTCATCGGTGCCAACCTCGGAGGCGGGGACGAGGACGGCGCCGGCACGGCCGCCGTCGTGCAGGACGAGGCGGCGACTCAGGACGACGCCGCTGCCGCGACCGAGAAGGGCGAGACCGAGAAGGACGAGGTCGCGAAGGCCGAGGAGGCCGACGCCGAGAAGGCTGCGGCCGTCGGGGACCCGGTCAGGGACGGCAAGTTCGAGTTCACGGTGACCGAGCTCGAGGACGGCGTGCGGGAGATCGGCGACGAGCTCCTCAGCCAGGAGGCCCAGGGCCGGTTCGTGCTCGTGCACATGACGGTGGAGAACATCGGCGACGAGGCACAGTACTTCGACGGCGACAGCCAGGAACTGATCGACACCGAGGGGCGCACCCACTCCGCGGACACGGCGGCAGCGATCTACCTCGGCGACTCCAACAGCTTCCTCAACGAGATCAACCCGGGCAACAAGGTCGAGGGCGTCGTCGTCTTCGACCTCCCGAAGGACGCGACCCCGCAGAGCCTCGAGCTGCACGACTCGATGTTCTCTGGTGGGGTGCAGGTCAACGTGAAGTGACCTCGGCGCGGCGGCTCTGACCAGGCGGTGACCGGTCAGAGCCGCCGAGCGGGTGCGGGTGGGCTTGCCGCCGCTGAGCGTCGTGTCCGTCACCGGACTCATCAGGACGCCGTCGCCCGGATCGTCCGCCGGCCTGGCGGGCTCTGGGTCTCCTCCCACAGCTGACGAAAGGCACAGCTTGGAGCTGATGATTCGTCAGCCGGCGTGAGCTGACGCGGCCAGAACCGCAGCTCAGGATCGACATCATGAACAAGAACACGACTCGACCGCCCGTCGATCTACCCGACTTCGCGACCGCTCCCGGTGGCCTGCCGTACGCCGTGCACTTCGGGGTTCCGTACCTGCACGTGATCGAAGCCCTGCGACGGCTTCGCCGAAGCCGGGAGGCCGTACGGGCGGACGGTGACGGATGGTTCGTCTGGGCAGAGGCGCTGGGGCAAGCGGGTAACGACGACACGACGTTTCACGTGGTCGCGTCGACGACGAACGTGGTGCGGACGCTGCGGATGATCGTGTCGCTCGGGGTCCCCCTGGTGGAACTCGGCCAGCGCGGCTGTGCAACCAGGCCCGGGGTGGTAGTCATCGTCACCGATCCGCTCGACAGCGAACTGGACGTTGCCGAAGTCACCGAGGACTGGCTCGCGTCGATGACGACGGACTGGCTGCGTCGTGATCAGTGGCGTCAGAGCGGCGGGATCGAGCGCCCGTAGCCGAACACGTGCACGCTCAGTACGTCGACTTCGCGACGGTCATCGCCGAAGAAGGCCCCGAGCCGCTGAGCGACGCGGATGAAGGGTTTCTCGCGAGCGTTGCCGTTGGCCTGCCAGTTCGCGATCGGAACGATGAGGAACAGGTGCTGTGCGTCGACGGCGATGTGCGCTTTCCAGAGGTCCTTGAGGTCGTGGTTGTTGTTCACGGTGCCGCCGCGTTCCACCTCCGCGAGGATTCCGCGCTCGGCGCCCAGGCTGTAGTAGAAGTCGGGCCGCGCACGGGTCACGAAACCGTCCTGCGGCGTGAGGACAACTTCCTGTCCGAACCCGAGCGTGCCGCACAGCAGTTCGGCAACGATCGTCTGCACGTCCATGCTTTTCGCGCCGTGCACGTGGACACGGTCGATCTGGGCCGAGCGTTGGTCGAGGTGAGCGCTCAGTTGGTGCGCCAGGTCGTCGACGCGACGAAGCTCGACGGCTTCATCCGTGGAGACGGCGTGCCGGGCGTAGCGGACGTAGCGGCTCACCACAGGAACGCCGCCGATCATCGAACTATCCATCGACTCTCCTTGCGGCATCGGTATTCACCCGGTCGGTCGCGCGTCAGCCCACGAGCCGAGCGACGCGGTCGGCGACCTGCGGGATGTTGGTCGACAGGATCGACCACAGCAGCTCGGCGTCGACGACGTCGGCGCCGTGCGCGATGACGTTGCGTGCGTCCTTGACGCGACGGAGCTCCAGGTCCGCATGGGCGTCGACGAACCCCGGGTCGTCGCGGTCGATGCGGCTCACGCACTCGCCGAGGCGGATGAGCAGGTCCTCGGCGGCGTAGCGGAGCATCTCGTCGGCGTCGTACGCACCCTTGCCGCGGGCGACGAGGCGGTCGACGGCGGCTGCATGCTCGACGAGGTCGCCCAGCCACCGTCGCGTGCGCGCGTTCACAGAGGCACAGCCGCGGCGAGGATCTCCCGGTGCTTGGCGCGCAGCCCGCGTTCGGTGACGACGTCGACGTGAACACCGAGCAGCTCGGACAGCTCCCGCGGGGTGGAGACGAAGCGCCACGCGTCTTCCGGACGCACGTCGACGACGATGTCGAGGTCGCTCGCGGGGGTGTCGTCGCCACGCGCCACGGAGCCGAAGACGCGCGGGTTGGTGCCCCCGTTGCGGGAGATGATCGTGAGGACCTCGCCACGCTTCTCGCGAAGTCGGTCGGACGGCCGGACCATGGCTCGCCGGATGCGCTCGACCATCGCCGGGGACACCGGCCGTCGGCCGGACTCGTAGGCCGACAGGTTGGACGGCGCGATCCCGGCGAGCTCGGAGAGGCGGGCCTGGGTGAGGCCCGCTCGCTTGCGTTCGGCTCGAAGATCGACCACGACATCGAGGTTATCAGTGATATTTTCCGTGTCCTGGACGACCGAGCGGGCACGGCCGCCACGGTGTCGCCGCGTTCGCCTGACGAACGAAACGTTTAGGCAGGTCGGGATCTTCGAAAACGATTGCGAAGTCCTTCGGGGGCCGTTAGCGTCGCCGTCGAAATCCTTTTCGAAAGGGAGCCGACGAGGGCTCCTCCCGCCGAGGAACAGGATCAATGATGACCCGAGCACTGTCCCCGCGAACCAGGAACCGACGGAGGGCCGGCGCGCTCGCCACCCTCGCCGCCGTGGTGGTCACCACCGGCATCGGCATCAGCTCGGCCCAGGCGGCCGGCTCCACCCTGCAGGACGCCGCCGCCGAGTCCGACCGCTATTTCGGCACCGCGATCGCGGGCAGCCGACTCTCTGACACGCAGTACACCACCATCGCGAACCGTGAGTTCAACATGATCACGGCCGAGAACGAGATGAAGATGGACGCGACGGAACCGTCGCAGAACCAGTTCAACTACAGCAGCGGCGACCAGATCGTGAACTGGGCGATCGGCAACGGGAAGCAGGTCCGCGGGCACGCGCTCGCGTGGCACTCCCAGCAGCCGGGCTGGATGCAGAACATGGAGGGGTCGCAGCTCCGCCAGGCGATGCTCAACCACGTCACCAACGTCGCAACCCACTACCGGGGCAAGATCCACTCCTGGGACGTGGTGAACGAGGCCTTCGCCGACGGCTCGTCCGGGGGTCGTCGTGACTCCAACCTGCAGCGCACCGGCAACGACTGGATCGAGGCGGCCTTCCGTGCCGCCCGCGCCGCCGACCCGAACGCGCAGCTCTGCTACAACGACTACAACACCGACAACTGGAGCCACGCCAAGACGCAGGGCGTGTACAACATGGTCCGGGACTTCAAGTCCCGCGGCGTGCCGATCGACTGCGTCGGGTTCCAGGCCCACTTCAACTCGGGCAACCCGGTGCCGAGCAACTACCACGAGACCCTGCAGAACTTCGCCGACCTGGGGGTGGACGTCCAGATCACCGAGCTCGACATCGAGGGGTCCGGCACCTCGCAGGCCGAGCAGTACCGCGGCGTGGTGCAGGCGTGCATGGCCGTCGCCCGCTGCCAGGGCATCACGGTCTGGGGCGTGCGCGACTCCGACTCGTGGCGGGCGTCGGGTACCCCGCTGCTGTTCGACGGCAACGGCAACAAGAAGGCTGCCTACCAGTACGTGCTCGACCAGCTCAACGAGGCTGACGGCGGTGGCGACGACGGTGGTGGCGACGACGGTGGTGGCGACGACGGCGGCACCGACCCGGGCGACGGCACCTGCTCGGTCTCGGTCGTGCCCGGCGACTCCTGGGGCGACCGGTTCAACACCACGTTCGTGGTCAGCGGTGCCGACGAGTGGGTCGTGACCATCCGGACCGGGTCCGGCCAGTCCCTCCAGAACTCGTGGAACGCAAGCGTCGCGGGGACGAGCGGGACGCTCACGGCCACGCCCGACGGCAACGGCAACAGCTTCGGGATCACCCTGTACTCCAACGGCAACACCGCCACCCCGACCGCCAGCTGCTCGTCGGCCTCCGGCGGCGACCCGTCCGACGCGTGCAGCGTCACCGTGACGAAGAGCCAGGAGTGGGGCGACCGGTTCAACGTCGCCCTCGCCGTGTCCGGCAGCTCGGACTGGCGCGTCTCGATCCGCCTCAACGGGTCGCAGAGCCTGCAGAACTCGTGGAACGCCTCGGTGTCGGGCTCCACGGGAACCCTCACGGCCACCCCCAACGGCAACGGTGACAGCTTTGGCATCACCCTCTACTCGAACGGGTCGACCGCGCTGCCCACGGCCACCTGCACCACGGCCTGACGGCCTGGCTCGGAGCACCCTCGGATCGGCGGTCCGGGTGGATCCGGGTCAGGCGTCGAGGCCGGTGGCCGTCGAGAGGGATGCGACGAGCCCGGCGAGGGCGCCCGGCGCCAGAGAGAAGTAGGCCCAGCGGCCACGCTGCTCGCGCTCCAGCAGTCCGGCCTCGACCAGGACCTTGAGGTGGTGGCTGACGGTGGGCTGCGACAGTCCGACGGGCTCGGTGAGGTCGCAGACACAGGCCTCGGCGCCAGGCTGGGTGGCGACGATCGCGAGTAGCTGGACGCGTGCGGGGTCACCCAGGGCCTTGAACGACCGGGCGAGCTCCTGCGCCACGCCGGGCTCGACGGCCTGGGTGAGCGCCGGCGCGCAGCAGCCGCCGTCCGCGGGTGCGGCGAGAGGCAGTGGTGCGGGCGCGGTCGTCGTCATGACCTCATCCTCGCATAGATTGACAACCATCGATAGGTGGTTCAGGATCGCCGTATCGATAGACATCGATGGTTCTCGATACGAGGAGTGGTGATGAGCGAGGTTGCTCGGAACGACCTGCCCGTGGTCGTCATCGGCGCGGGCCCGGTGGGCCTGGCTGCGGCGGCACACCTGCTGGAACGCGGTCTCGAGCCGCTGGTGCTGGAAGCCGGCGGCCGGGCCGGGGCGGCGATCGCGTCGTGGGGCCACGTCCGCCTGTTCTCCCCGTGGCGGTACGACATCGACGTCGCCGCGCGGCGGCTCCTCGAGCACACGGGCTGGACCGAGCCCGATCTCGACGCGCTGCCGACCGGCCACGAGCTCGTCGAGGGCTACCTCGCCCCCCTGGCCGCGACCGAGCAGATCGCCTCCCGGCTGCGGACGGGCACGCGCGTCCTGGCGGTGGCCCGGGACGGCGCGGACAAGACGAGGTCGCTGGGTCGCGAGCGGCGCGGGTACCGGGTGCGCACCGTCGACGAGACCGGCCGTGTCACGGACGTGCTGGCCCGCGCGGTGATCGACGCCTCGGGCACGTACTCGACGTCGAACCCGCTGGGGGTCAGCGGCCTGCCCGCGGCCGGCGAACCGGCGGCGTCCCCCTTCGTCACCGGCCCGCTGCCCGACGTCCTCGGCAGCGCCCGCGACCGGTTCGCCGGGAAGCACACGCTCGTGGTGGGCATGGGGCACTCGGCGGCGAACACGCTGCTGAGCCTCGTCCAGCTCGCGGAGGCGGTGCCGGGCACCACGATCACCTGGGCGATCCGCGGCGGCTCCGCGAGGCGCCTGTTCGGCGGCGGCACCGACGACGAGCTGCCCGCCCGCGGCCTGCTCGGCACCCGGCTCAAGGACGCCGTCGACGCCGGTCGACTCCGGCTGCTGACCAGGGTCTCCCTGGAGCAGCTCGTCCCCGGGCCGGAGTCGGTCCAGGTGCTCGGCACGGCCAAGGACGAGCCGCTGGCGCTCGACGTGCACGCGATCGTCAACGCCACCGGGTTCCGTCCCGACGTCGACATGCTGCGGGAGGTCCGTCTCGACCTCGACCCCGTCGTCGAGGCGCCGACCGCGCTCGCGCCCCTCATCGACCCGAACCAGCACTCGTGCGGCACCGTGCCGCCGCACGGCGAGGCGGTGCTGCGCCACCCGGACGACGGCTTCTACCTGGTGGGCATGAAGTCCTACGGTCGCGCGCCCACGTTCCTGCTGGCCACCGGCTACGAGCAGGTGCGCTCCGTGGTCGCGGCGCTCGCCGGGGACCGGGCGGCGGCAGACGCCGTCGAGCTGAGCCTGCCTGCCACCGGGGTGTGCTCCAGCGACCTGGCGCTCGACGCGGACGGCGAGTCCGGGGCGGGGTCGTGCTGCGGCACCGCACCGGCGGAGCCGCAGCTGGTCACGCTGGGGGTCGGCGCACCCGCGGGCCTCGGGTTCGCGACCGGTGTGGCGCACGGCCGGTCGGGCGACACCGACGACGCGTGAGCCGATGACGCACGACGGGCCGCACCCTCGACGGGTCGCGGCCCGTCACGCGTCGGGGCGTGGGACGGTGCGGGTCAGGCCACCGGCTCGACGCCGAGGGACGTGAGCAGCCCGCGCACGCGTCGCTCGATCTCGTCGCGGATGGGGCGCACGGCGTCGATGCCCTGCCCGGCGGGGTCGTCGAGCTGCCAGTCCTCGTAGCGCTTGCCGGGGAAGATCGGGCAGGCGTCGCCGCAGCCCATGGTGATGACCACGTCGGAGGCCTGCACGGCCTCGGTGGTGAGCACCTTGGGCTGCTCGGCGGTGATGTCGATCCCCGCCTCGGCCATCGCCTCGACGGCGACGGGGTTGATCTGCTCGGCGGGCATCGAGCCGGCCGAGCGGACCTCCACCGCGCCGCCGGACAGGTCGCGCAGGAACCCGGCGGCCATCTGGGACCGGCCGGCGTTGTGGACGCAGACGAACAGGGCGGACGGCGTGTCCGTGGGGGTCATGGGGGTCTCCGTCAGGGCAGGGGGTGGGCAGGCCGCGGTCGGCGGGCCGGTCGAGAGCATATTGACACATGTCGATGCGGTCGTGGCGGCCGTGTCATCACCTGCCGCCGTGCCTGGTGCCCTGCCTGCGGCGCCGCGCAGCGGGTCATACTGGCGGGATGACGGTGGTCACCAACCCGGTGGAGCAGGTGCGCGTGCGGCTGGGCGACGCCCTGTTCCTCAAGGTTGCGGGGCCGGACGGGCACGCGTCACGCGATCGCATCCACCTCACCCCCGGCCCGCGCTGGTTCGCCCCCGACAGCCCCATCGGGCGGGTCCACGGCGACGCGGCGATGTTCGTCGGCGGCCTGCGCGCGCTGCTGCTGCAGTCGCTGCACCCGCTGGCGATGGCGGGCGTGGCCGGGCACTCGGGATACCGCGGCGACCCGTGGGGGAGGCTGGCGCGCACCTCGACGTTCCTCGCCACCACGACGTTCGCCACCGCCGACGACGCGCAGCAGATGGTCGACCGCGTCCGCGCCGTGCACGACCGCGTGCGCGGGAAGGCGCCCGACGGCCGCCCCTACCGCGCGAGCGACCCCCACCTGCTGAGCTGGGTGCACGCCGCGGAGGCCGACTCCTTCCTCGCCGCGCACCAGCGGTACGGCGAGCGCCCGCTCAGCGCCCGCGACGCCGACGAGTACCTCGCGCAGTCGGCGCGCGTCGCCCGCGCGCTCGGTGCCGTCGTCGTGCCGGAGTCCGTGCCGGAGCTGCGGGACGTCCTCGAGGCCTACCGCCCGGAGCTCGAGGCGTCCCCCGCCGCGCTGGACACCGCGCACTTCCTGCTGCGCGAGCCCCCGCTGCCGGGACCGGCGCGCGGCCCGTACGGGTTGCTCGCCGCCGGCGCGGTGCGGCTGCTGCCGCCCTGGGCGCGCGACCAGCTCGACGTCGACACCCGGTTCTCCCGCGCGCTGGGCGGGCCCGCCGGGGGCGTGGCCGTCCGCGCCGTCCGCTGGGGCATGGGGACGTCGGAACGACGCCGCGGCCGGGCCCGACTATCGGCCTGACGGTCCGCGTCGCCGGGCTTCAGGGCTCGACGTCGTCGTGCAGCACCACGCGGGACAGCTCGACGGTGCCGTCGGGCAGCTTCCAGTAGTGCAGGCGCCGCGCCTGCGGGGAGTTGACCTGAAGCGACACCCGCCAGCACCCGGCGCCGTCGTCGCGCGTGCGCTGCGGGGTACCGCCCCCGTCGCTGGTGCGCAGCTGGTGCAGCTGCAGCCCGCCGACGTCGCGGTCGCGTCCCGTCACGACGTGCACCACCGTCTCGACGACCTTGCGCCGGCTCACGCCGTCCAGCCCGAGCGAGTCGAGGAACCGCGGCCCCAGCGTGTACCTGCCGAGCGGGAGCGCCGCCTTCTCACCCGCCACGACGGTCCGCACCCACGCGTCGTAGATCTCGTGGCGGAACTGGTCCGCCGGGTCGGTGAACCACGGGCCGTCGACGGTGACGGCGTCGCCGTGTTCGCGCTGCGCCTGCTGCCGCCGCTTGTCGGCGAGGCGGTACTTCTTCTTCTGCTCCCGCACCTGGTTCTCCAGCCTCTCCACCTGGCCGCGCAGATGCTGGATCTCCGCGAGCAGGTGTGTGCCCTCCTTCGCGAGCTGCGTCGCACGAAGCCCGGCGTCCATCGACTCCTGCTCGGCGCGCGCCGCCCGAGCCCGCGCCTCCGCGAGCGCGAGCTGGGCGTCCTGGAGCGCCTTCTTGCTCGTCCCGGGCTGCCCGTCGCCCGAGGGCGCCGCCGGGGCGAAGGGGCCAGGGTGGGCCGCGGCGGGACGCGGCATCGTCGGGTGCGTGCCGCGGGCCCGCTGCGCCAGGTGCGCCGGGGAGGGGATGGTGGGCGGCGGGGGCGCCGTCGTCGCCGGCACGATCGGGCCCAGCCCGAGGTCGGGTGTCCCGGCCGTCCCGCCGACGTGACCGTCCACAGGGCCCGCCTCGGCTGACAGGCTCCCGGCCGCCTCGGAGACGGCCGCCTCGGAGACGGCCGCCGTGGAGACAGCCGGCTCCGGCGCGCTCGGCGCCGGTGCCGGAACCAGCCACGGCGGCCCGCCCGCCAGCAATGCCAGCGCGGGGACGGGCACGTCGTCGGCGTCGTCGACGTCGTCGAGCCGCACCGCGAGCCCACCGGGGCTGGCGACGGTCCGCGCGAGGACCACCTCGCCGGGACTGAACAGGTCGTCGAGGTGGTCCAGGTCGTTCCCCGTGACGAGCCCGCGCGGCACGCGGCACCCGAAGCGCGGGGCGAGCTCGACGGTCACGGCGTCCCGCTCGGCCTCGCGGACCCGCACGAGGACGACGTCGCCCACCCGGTACGCGCTCTGCACCAGACGCCGGGACGCCTCGTCGTCGGGCAGGGATGGCCGCAGGTCGAGCAGTCGCGCACCCCTGTCGACCACGCCCCGCACCCGTTGACCGGGCGTGACGACCTGCGTCAGCGGGATCCCGGCGACGGTGAGCTCCTCCGCGACCGCGACCTGGCCGCCGTCGTCCAGGTCCACCAGTCCGCGCCCCCCGACGACGCCGCGCACCGTGCCCGTGGCGTCCGCGGCCGTCGCCTCGCCGTCGGACGTGCCGACGAGGCCGGCGCGGAGGGCGGCGGCCAGGACGTCGTGCACCAGCAGCTCACGGACCCGCTCGCCGTCGGTGGCGGTGTACGCGAAGCGCAGCCGTGAGCGGTACGGGTCGCTCGTCCAGTCGAGCTCGACGCCGTACACGCGTGACGCCCCGCCGTACACCTGGGTACGCGGCGGCATCGTCTCCGAGAACGCCCACGACGTGTCGCCCGTGGGTACCAGCACGACCTCGGCGAGGTCACCGACCTCGGCCTTGAGCGCGTCCACGTCGACGTACGGGCCGTCGCCCTGGACGGGCGTGGAGACGACGGCCACGGGCCATCGGCGTCCGGGCGTCAGCAGTGCGGCGGCGAGCTCGTGCGCCTCGGCGCGGGTCACGACCTGCACCACACCTGCCGGCGGCCGCGACGGCGTGGTGCTCGGACGGGCCGCGACCGCGCCCGGCACCTGCGCGAGCCCGTGGCGCTGCTCGCGGGCGCGGTGGCGCTTGGGCACGTCGTCCTCCCGAGGTCGGAGAGTCGACCTTACCTACCGGGGTGCACCGAGAGCGGGGACGCGGCCGGGGCGGCACGGACGTCGAGTGCCGGGGTCACGGCGCGACGTCGCCGTCGACGTAGGACCAGCGCCTGTCTGAGCGGACGAACCGGCTCACCTCGTGCAGGCGCCCCCGCTCCCGGCTGGCCGTGTCGCGGAACCGGGCGACGAACTCGACCTCGCCCGCGTCGTCGAACGGGCCGCCCGCGCGGGTGGCCAGGATGTCGAGCCCGCGCCACTCCTGGTGCGGGTCGAGCTCCAGCGACCGCGGCCTGGTGTCGGCGTGCCACGTGTCGCGCAGGTAGGCAGTGTCCCCGAAGGCGAACGCGCTGTAGCGCGAGCGCATCAGCGCCTCCGCGGTGGGCGCGGTGCGCTCCCCGCGGTGCAGCGGGCCGCAGCACGCGCCGTACGTGTCGCCGGAGGAACAGGGGCAGCGCTCGGTGTCGTCCACGCCCTCAGGATGACCGGTCGGCGGCGGTCGCGGGAGCGACGACACCCGTCAGCGGCGGGCTGAACCGTTCCTCGGCGAGCACGAGCAGCAGCGCCAGCAGCACCATGCCGGCGCTCACGAGCGGCACGGGTCGCACGCCGACGGCGGCGACCAGCGCCGCGCCCAGCCCGGACCCGGCGGCGATGCCGAGGTTGAACAGCGACGACGACACCGCCATCCCCATGGTCGTGGACCGGGGCGCCACGAGCATCACCCGGTGCGACAGCACGGGCGGGACGGTCGAGAACGCGAACCCGAACAGCGCGAGCGACGCGACCGCCCCCACCGGGTTCTCGCCGACCGCCCACATCGAGGTCGGGGCGACGACCAGCAGCACCGTCGCCGCGACGAGCACGCCCACGGGACGGGAGTCGATGAACCGCCCGACGACGACGGCGCCGACCACGCCCGCCGCGCCCTGAAGGAGCAGCAGCCGGGGCATGTCCGCCTGCGCGAACCCGGCGACGTCGATGAGGTACTGCGTGACGAACGTGATGACCCCGAACGCGCCGGTGACGACGAGCACCGTCGTGACCATCTGGAAGCCGAACCGGCGGGTGCTGGGGTGCGGGGCGGTGCTCGCGCCGCCCGACGCGGGCGGGATGGTGGGGAACAGCATCAGGACGACGACCGTCACCACGAGGGACAGGGCCGCGACGGCGAGGAACGTCCACCGCCACGACGTGTGCTCGCCCAGCCAGGTGCCCGCGGGCACGCCGAGCACCGGCGCGAGCGAGTTGCCGATGGCGAGCCGGGCCATCACCTTGCCGCGCACGATCGGGCGGAACAGCCCGGTGGTCGCGGGCACGACGGCGACCCAGAAGAGCGCCTGCGCCGCCGCGGTCACGAGCCGTGCGGTGAGCACCTGCTCGTAGCTGGGCGCGATCGCCGCCCAGAGCGTCGAGACGGCGGCCAGCCCCGCGCACGCGGAGAGCACCCAGCGACGCGGCACGGCGCGCGTCCAGTGCGCCAGCGGCACGGACGCGACGAGCACCACCAGCGCGTACCCGGTGACGAGCAGGCCGATCTCGGACGTGGAGCGCGCCAGGTCGGGCGCCATGAGCGTCAGCAGGCCGGACGGTAGCGACTCGACCGTGACGAACAGGAAGGTCGAGAGCGCCATCGCGACGAGGATGATCGTGGCGCGGCGCTCGTCCACCGGCGGGACGGTGACGGCGGGCAGGGAGGGCCGGCTCGGCGGCGGGGCGTCGGTCATAGGGATCGAATCGATTCTAGTCGTCGCGCCGTGAGCCGTCCCGCCCTTTACGCTCGGGGGGTGCCCACGCTGCTCGAGGTCGCCGCGGAGCTCTACGGACTGGACCCGGGCGCGTTCGTGCCCGCTCGCGACGCGCGCGTGCGCGAGCTCCGTACGGCGGGCGACGGCGAGCTCGCGCTGCGCGTCCGCGGGCTGCGCAAGCCCTCGACGTCGGCATGGGTGGTGAACCTGCTCGTGCGCTCGGAGCCGGACGACGTCGCCGAGGTGACGGCGCTCGGCGCCGCGTTCCGCGAGGCGCAGGCGGGCATGGACCGCGAGCGCCTGCGCGAGCTGACGGCACGGCGCCGCCACCTGGTCGCCGTCGTCACCGCGCGGGCTCGGGACCTCGCGCACGAGCGTGGGACGAGCGTGTCCGACGCGGTCGCGACGCAGGTCGAGTCCTGCCTCACGGCCGCGATGATCGACGACGACGCCGCACGCGCCGTGCGCAGCGGCCTCCTGGTGGGGGCGATCGAGGCCACCGGGTGGGGACCGGCCGAGGTCGCGTCTGCGGTGGCCGTCCCGGACGAGCTCGGCCTCGCCGAGACGCAGGCCGGCCACGACGTGTCGCCCGGCTCGGGACGGCACCTGCACGCGGTCCCCGACGCGCCGTCGTCCGGTGGTGCCAGCCCCGCCAGGGCGACGCGGCGCGGCCGGGAGAAGGAGGACCGCGCGGCCGCCGTCGAGCAGGCGAGGGCCGAGGCCACCGAGGCGGCCGACGACGTGCGGGCCGCGGAGGGCGAGCGCGACGCGGCGCAGGCCGAGGTGGGGCGCATCGAGGCTCTGGCGCTGCGGGTGGACGCCGAGCGCGACGTCGCCCGCCGGCGCCTGGACGAGCTGGACGCCGAGGCCGGCGCCGTCGACGCGGAGCTCAGCGGCGCCGTGCAGAGCCGCAAGCGGGCCGAGCGCACCCTCGCCGACGCCGTGCGCCGTCGCGACGAGGCCGCCGCCCGCTTCCGCGACCTCACCTGACCCCGAACCGAGTTGTCAGGACGAGGTGCACGTCTTTGTGCACGACGCCCTGACAACTACGAGCCGAACCGAGTTGTCAGGGCCAGGTTCATGTCTTTGTGCACGACGCCCTGACAACTCGCGGGGGAGGGGGCCGGGTCCCACGGACGACGGAGCCGGACTCCGTCGGAAGGGGGATCCGCGCGGTGCGGAGGCGGTGCGAGGGTGGTGCGGCCGATCGTTGCCGACAGCAAGGAGAACCCATGCGACGCCGCATGCGCACGACCCTGACCGTCACGACCGCAGCAGCCCTCGCGCTCCCGCTGACCCTCGGGGCCGCCCCGGCGGGAGCGGAGGCGGGCCCCGCGCCCGCCGTCGGTGCCGGGCTGCCGGCGCTGGACGAGGACTCGCAGGCCCTGTCCCGGGCGGTCGAGGCCGCCGTCGAGGAGGCCCGGCAGCAGGCGAGCGCCAGGACGTCCAGCGCCCCGGGCGAGGTACACGCGGGCGACACCCGCGAGGTCCGCAGGGCGCTGGACCAGGCGCTCGAGGACACGGTCGCCGGCGTCCCCGTCGGCGTCGTCGCCCGCGTCGACGCACCCGGCCTGCACTGGCGCGGGGCGGACGGGAAGCGCGAGCGGGGCAGGCGTGCGCCCGCCCGGCCGCACGACGGGTTCCGCGTGGCCAGCAACACCAAGATGATGATCTCGACGCTCGTGATGCAGGAGGTCGAGAAGGGCACGTGGGCCCTTGACACCCCCGTGACGGACGCCGTGCCGCAGGCGGCCGCCGTGATCCCCGACGAGTACGAGGACCAGGTCACCCTCGAGGCGCTGCTGACGCACCGCTCCGGGCTGCCCGACCACCTGGGACCGTTGGTCGCGGCCCGGATGACCGACCCGGCGGACATCGACGAGTTCTTCGCGGTGCTCGGCGAGGAGTACCCGGTGGCCGACCACCTCGCCGCGATGGACGACCAGCCGTGGCTGTTCGAGCCGGGCAGCGACGTCACCTACTCCAACGCCGGCTACGTGCTGCTCGGCCTGGCGCTGGAGGAGGCCACGGGCTCGAGCGTGGAGCGGCTCCTCGAGAAGCGGATCTTCCGGCCCGCGCGGATGTGGCGCTCCGACTACCCGGACGCGCCGGGCCTGCGCGGACCGTTCCTGCAGGAGTCCGCGTTCACCGGCGACGACGGCGCGGGCTGGTACTCGCTGAAGCACTTCGACCCGACCGGGTTCGGCGCCGCCGGCGCCGTCACGAGCACCACGGCGGACCTGGGGCGCTTCACCGAGGCGCTCGTCACGGGTGACCTGGTGGAGCCGGAGACCGTCACGGACATGCTCACGCCGCGCACCGTCGGCAGCGACGTCCTGCCCGACTACGGCCTCGGCGTCTACCGCCTGCCCGACCCGTGCCAGGAGGGTGCGTGGCTGTACGGGCACGACGGCGCGTCGTACGGGACGTTCAGCATCACCCTGACCTCCCCGGACGCCGAGCGTCAGGTGACCGTGGCGCTCACGGGCCGGGACTACACGACCCTCCCGTCGGACCTCATGACGGCTCTGGTGCCGGCGCTGCTCGCCACGTGCTGACGGAGCCCTGACGGAGCCCTGACAGAGCCCTGACAGAGCCCTGACAGAGCCGGCGGCGCGCACGGACGCGAGCCGTCAGGTCCACGTGCACGTCTCCGTGAACGTGGACCTGACGGCTCGGCGGGTCACGGGGCCAGAGCGGCAGCGACGGGCCCGAGCAGCCGGCCGTCATGGTCGAACACGGCCTGGTTCTCCCACGCGTTGCCGGACGTCGGGTCCTCGGGGTCCCAGCCGTTGCCCTCCACGGCCGTCCAGGCCGGCTCCCAGTAGACGGCGCCCCGCCCGCGCTTGCCGGGAGCCGCGGCCACGACGTCCTGCACCGCCCGGAACGCGGCCGCCTGACCCTCGGGCGTCGCGGGGTATCCGGCCACGAGCTCGGACTCGAGGTCGATGACGTTCTCCCAGGCGGGCTCGTCGTCCGCCAGCGTGAACGGGTACGCCGTCTCGACCACGAGCACGTCACGGTCGTACCGCGCGGACAGGGTGCTCACCGCGGTCTGCAGGTCGGCCAGCGAGCCGTGCCAGTAGCCGTAGTAGCTCAGCCCCACGACGTCGAACGGGACCCCGCGAGCCGTCACCTCGTCGAACCACCAGGTCAGCGACCCGATCCCGTTGTTGATGTTCGTCAGGTGCAGGATCGTCTCCGTGCCCGGGGAGATCTCCTTCACCGCGTCGTGGCCCGCCGTGAGGAACCCGGCGAGGGTGTCCCACTGCGCCCCGTCGACGCCGTCGCCCGCCGCGACGTCCCACGTCTGGCCGTACGGCCACAGCATGCCCGGGTTGATCTCGTTGCCCACCTGCGCGTACGCGACGTCGACGCCGGCATCGACGAGGGCGCTCATCACCTCGCGGGTGTGGTCGGCGAGCTGTGCCGTCATCCCCTCGACGCTCGACGCCGCCCACGCGGCCGGCACCCCCTGCGCGCCCGGGTCGGTCCAGCGGTCGGAGTAGTGGAAGTCGACCATGACGTCCATGCCCGCGGCCTGGATGCGCCGCGCCGCGGCGACGACGTGCGTCACCTCGTTGTACCCGTCGGCCGGGTCCACCCAGACCTTGAGGCGGCCCAGGTTCATGCCGTGGTCCGCGAGGATCTCGACCGCGTCGCCCGGCGAGCCGTCGACGTCGGCGTACGTGGCGCCGTGGTCCTCGTTCTTCGCCAGCCCCGACAGGTCGCCGCCGCGGACGTCGCGCGTCACGCGGCCTCGCTCGACCGCGACGTCGTCCACGCTCGCCCACGCCCCGCCGTCCGGGTCGGACGTCGTGACCCGGACGGCGCACGCACCCCCGGTGGAGTACGCCGACGCCGTCACCCGCACCCACGCGTCGTCCTGCAGCGTCTGCGGCAGGGTGACCGACCCGTGCGACGCCGCCGTCCGGCCGGTCTCGCCGGGCCTGCGGGGCTGGGTGTGCCGGCCCTGGTGCCCGTGGCCTCGGGGGTGCCGCTCGCCCGCGCACTCCAGCGCCAGCATCGTCGCCCCCAGCCCGCCGGACTTCACCCAGGCGCTCGCGGTCCACCACCCGGTGCGCAGGCCGGTCACCCGCTGCGAGGTGGTGACGTCGTACGGGTCGGCCGCCCAGTGGGTGAGGCGTCCGGGTTCCGTGCGGCCGTCGGCCTCGACCTTTGCCGCGGCGCGGTCCCCGGTCACCTCCCAGCCACGGAGGCCGTCCGTGAAACCGGCGTTGGTCAGCGTCACCGGGGGGCGCCGGTGGGCCTCGGCCCCGGGCGCCGTCGGGACGGAGGTCGCCGCGAGTGCTCCCGCGGCGACGAGGGCCAGCGCGGCCCGCCCTGCGGGTCCAGACATCGTCGTCCTTCCGTTCGGGTCTCGAGCTGTCAGGCCGGCGGCCACGTCGTCCTGCGCGCGGGCCCGACAGCTCCTGGGGTGGTCACCCGGCGGTGCGCAGCACGCGCGCCCCGCCCGCCGGGATCACCACGGCACCGGAGACGGCGTCCCCGGTGAGCAGGTCGGTGGTGCCGGGCGCGACGTCGGGCAGCTTCGCGTCGTCGCCCGCGTGGTTGATCGCCACCGTGTACACCACGGCTGCGCCGTCCTCGCCCGCGCCCGTCCTGCGCACCACCTCGAGCTCTGCGGGCAGGCCCGACGACGCCAGGCCGGCGTCGGCGTAGACGGGCGCCATCAGTGCGGCGAGCGCGTCGACGTCGAGCCGTGTCGAGACGTACCAGCCGGTGCCCGCGCCGAGGCGGTGGCGCGTCACCGCCACGCCGCCGGGCTTCGGCCCGCCGTCGTAGGTGGCGACGACGTCGGCGCCCTCGAGGGCGACGTCGTCCGCCCACACCGTGCCCGGCACGACGTCGTCCCCGAGGCCGACGACGCCCAGCGACTCGCCCTCGCGCAGCGGGAGGAACTCCTCGACCGTGAGCCCCAGCGCGTGGCGCAGCGGGGCACCGAACCCGCCGTCGTGCACGGCGTCGTGCTCGTCGACGACGGCGCCGAAGTAGCTCACGAGCAGCGTGCCGCCACCCTCGACGTACCGCGTGAGGTTGTCCGCCGCCACGGTCGTGAGCAGGTACGACGCGGGCGCGACCACGAGCCGGTAGCCCGACAGGTCCTGGGCGGGGTGCGCCATGTCGACGGTGAGGCCGTCGCGCCACAGCCGGTCGTAGAACGCCTCGGTGCGCTCACGGTGCGAGGCGTCGACGCTCGGGTGCCACTCGAGGTCCTGCGCCCAGTGCGACTCGTAGTCCCACAGCAGCGCGACGTCGGCCCGCACCCGCGCCCCGCGCACCTCGGCCAGGCGCCCCAGCTCGGCGCCGAGCTCGCACACCTCGCGGAACACCCGGCTGTCCGCCCCGGCGTGCGGGAGCATCGCCGAGTGGAACTTCTCGGCCCCCGACCGGGAGGCCCGCCACTGGAAGAACATGATGCCGTCGGCGCCCCGGCCCAGGTGGGACAGGGCGTTGCGCCGCTCCTCGCCGGGCCTCTTGGCCACGTTGCGCGGCTGCCAGTTCACCGCCGACGACGAGTGCTCGAGCAGGATCCACGGCTTGCCGCCCGCGACCGAGCGGGTCAGGTCGGCGGCCATGGCGAGGCCCACGTGGCCGCGCGGGTCGGCGGCCGTCAGATAGTGGTCGTTCGAGACGACGTCGACCTCACGCCCCCAGGCCCACAGGTCGGTGGACGGGCAGGCGGCCGCCATGAAGTTCGTCGTGACCGGCACGGTGGAGTGTGCCCGGATGGCGTCGCGCTCGGCGACGAAGCACTCGCGCAGCATGGCGTCGGTGAACCGGGCGAAGTCGAGCCGCATCGCCGGGTTGGTCACCGACGGCGAGACCGCGGGGACGCCCACGTGGTCCCACTCGCCGTACACCTGGCCCCAGAACCGGGTGCCCCACGCGGCGTTCAGCGCGTCCAGCGTGCCGTACCGGGCGTGGAGCCACCGGCGCCAGGCGCGCTGCGCGTGCTCCGAGTAGTCGTCCGAGACGGGTGCGCCGTACTCGTTGTGCACGTGCCACAGGGCGAGCGCGGGGTGCGTGCCGTACCGCTCGGCGAGCACGCCCGCGATCCGGGTGGCCGCGCGCCGGTACGCGGGCGACGACGGGGCGGCCATGCCCCGGGACCCGAAGTCGAGCACCGTGCCGTCGCGGGTCACGACGCGCGAGTCCGGGTAGGTGCGGAAGAACCACGCGGGCGGGGACGCCGTCGGCGTGCCGAGCGAGACGCGGATGCCGTTGGCGTGCAGCAGGTCGAGCAGGCGGTCCAGCCACCCGAGGTCGTGCTCGCCCTCGCGGGGCTCCAGCAGCGCCCAGCTGAAGATGCCGACGCTCACCAGGTTGACGCCCGCGGCGCGCATGAGGGCGACGTCCTGCTCCCAGACCTCCTCGGGCCACTGCTCCGGGTTGTAGTCACCGCCGTAGCAGACCTGCTCGACGCCGGGCAGCCAGCCGTCGAAGTCCGGCCCCGGCTGGACCGGCCCCGGCGGGACGTGGCCCACAGGGTGGGACGGCGTGGTGGGCCGGGCGCTCGTGGCGTCGGGCATGGCGTGCTCCTTGCGTCGGTGCTGTGCACTGGCGTCGAGGCAGTGCCGCGGCTGTGCACGATCACAGTCACGGTGAGGGTGCAACGACTAGGTAACACGATGAACGAGCCAGTTGACAATCCCCCGGCATTCGCAACTACTGTGACCGTGCACAGCCCACACCGTCGTGAGCCGCCGCCCGTGATCCCCACGGGCAGCGTGCGATGGTCCTTGACGAGGAGGAGTCATGCGCCTGTCCACAGGCACCCGGATCGCGGCCCTCGCTGCCGCTACCGCGCTGGTCGCGTCCGCCTGTTCCGGCGGCGGTGACGGCGACACGGGCGACGGCGCCGAGGCCGCCGGCCCGGTCGAGCTCACGTTCTGGACGTGGGCGCCGAACATGGAGAAGGTCGTCGACCTCTGGAACGCCGACCACCCCGACGTCCAGGTCACGGTGAACAAGCAGGACGGCGGCGACCCTGCCGTCACCAAGCTCCTCACGGCGATCAAGGCCGGCTCGGGCGCGCCCGACATCATGCAGGCCGAGTACCAGAAGATCCCGCAGCTCGTGTCCGCGGACGCGCTCGCCGACATCTCCGGCACCCTGGGCGACGACGTCGCCGGCCACTTCGCCGACGGCGTCTGGAACGCCGTCACGCTCGGGTCCGACGCCGTGTACGCCGTCCCGCAGGACTCCGGCCCGATGCAGTTCTACTACCGCGCGGACGTCTTCGCCGACCTCGGGATCGACGTGCCGACCACGTGGGACGAGTACGCCGCAGCGGCCGCCACCATCCACGAGAAGGACCCCGAGATGTACCTCGGGACCTTCTCCGCCAACGACGCAGGCTGGTTCACCGGCCTCACGCAGCAGGCGGGCGCCTCCTGGTACGGGATCGACGGCGACGCGTGGGTCGTGGACGTCGACTCCGACGCCACCCGCAAGGTCGCCGAGTACTGGGGCGGCCTCGTCGAGGACGGCGTCATCGACAACAAGCCGATGTACACCCCGGAGTGGAACGCCGCGCTCAACGACGGCACTCAGGTCGGCTGGCTCTCGGCCATCTGGGCGCCCGGCGTGCTGGCCGGCAACGCGGCCGACACGGCCGGCTCGTGGGAGATGGCTCCCATGCCGCAGTGGGACGCGAACGCCCCCGCCACCGGCACGTGGGGCGGCTCCGCGACCGGCGTGACCTCGCAGTCGGAGCACCCGGAGCAGGCTGCCGAGTTCATCACGTGGCTCAACACCGACCCGGCCGCCGTGCAGGCGCTCGTCGACGAGTCGGGCATCTACCCGGCGGACGTGCCCGCGAGCACGGAGGCGCTCTCCGACCCGCCGGAGTTCTTCTCGAACCAGCCGGACTTCTACGAGGTCGCCGCACAGACCGCCGGCACGGTGCAGCCGTTCACCTACGGCCCGAACATCAACGTGGCGTTCTCCGCCTACAACGACGAGTTCGCCAAGGCCACGAAGGCGAAGAAGGCCACGGCATTCGTCGACGCCGTCGAGGCCATGCAGCGGATCACGCTCGACGACCTGAAGAGCTCGGGCTTCAACGTCAGCGAGTGACGCCACGGACCGCCCGGGCCCGCGCCCGGGCGGTCCGCCGTCCTGCACCAACGAGGGGAAGGCTGCGATGACCTCGCCGACCACCACAGCGCCGGCCCGCGCCGGCCGCCCCGCCGTCGCCACGGCGACCCGGACCACGGGTCCGAGCACGTCCGGACGCCGGCGCCTCGCGCCCTGGGGCTTCCTCGCCCCCGCGATCGTCCTGTTCGTCCTGTTCCTCGCCCTGCCCATCGCCTACGCCGTCTACCTGTCGTTCCGCACGGAGAAGGTCAGCGGCCTGGGCCTCGGCGCGGGGGCGCGCACGGAGGTCTGGGCGGGCCTGTCGAACTACGCCTCGGCGCTGGGCGACCCCGAGTTCCTCGCGTCCGTGGGCCGGGTCGCGCTGTACGGCCTCATCGTGGTTCCGACGATGCTCGGCCTCGCGCTGGTGTTCGCCCTGCTGCTCGACGCGAGGCGCTCGCGCGCGACGACGTTCTCGCGGACGGCGATCTTCCTGCCGTACGCGGTGCCCGCGGTGATCTCCTCGCTGCTGTGGGGCTTCCTCTACCTGCCGGGCGTCAGCCCGTTCTACGACGTGTTCGACGCGCTCGGCTGGGACGTGCCCTCGCTCTTCGAGGGCGATCTCGTGATGTTCGCCGTCGCGAACATCGCCGTCTGGGGTGGCACCGGGTTCAACATGATCGTCATCTACACGGCGCTCAAGGCGATCCCGTCCGAGCTCTACGAGGCCGCCGAGCTCGACGGCGCCTCGCAGGTCGCCGTGGCGACGCGGATCAAGGTTCCCATCGTGCTGCCGTCGATCATCATGACGTCCGTCTTCTCGATGATCGCGACGCTGCAGGTGTTCGCGGAGCCCACGACGCTGCGTCCGCTGAGCAACGCGATCTCCACCACGTGGACGCCGCTGATGAAGGTGTACCGCGACGCGTTCACGCGCGGCGACCTGTACTCGGCCGCGGCGACCTCGGTGATCATCGCGGTGGCGACCTTCGTGCTGTCCTTCGGGTTCCTGCGGCTGGTCCAGTCCCGCGCGTTCGGTCAGGAGAAGTGACGATGACGATGCTGTCCAGCCCCTCCGCGGGCCCCGTCCCCGGGGGGTCGGCCGCCGTGCCCGACGGCGAGGGCTCTGTGTCGCGCGGCCGGTCCGGGCGCCGCAGCGCGGGTGAGCGGCCGTCGGCCGTCGCCACCGGGATCCTGCTGCTCGGGGCCCTGTACTGCCTGCTGCCCGTGGTCTGGGTCGTCGTCGCGTCGACCAAGTCCGGCTCGGAGCTGTTCTCGACATTCACGTTCGCGCCGTCCACGCACCTGCTCGACAACGTCGCGGACCTCGACGCCTACCGCGACGGACTGTTCTGGCGGTGGATGGCGAACACCGCGCTCTACGCCGGGGTCGGTGCGCTGCTGTCCACGCTCGTCTCCGCGATGGCCGGCTACGGCCTGGCCAAGTACACGTTCGCCGGCAAGAACACGGTGTTCAACCTGCTGCTGGCCGGGGTCCTCGTCCCTGCGATCGTGCTCGCGATCCCGCAGTACCTGCTGCTCGCCGAGCTGGAGCTCACCAACACGTACTGGTCGGTGCTGCTGCCCAGCATCGTCAGCCCGTACGGCATCTACCTCGCCCGCATCTACGCGGGGGCGTCGGTGCCGGACGAGATCGTCGAGGCGGCCCGCACCGACGGCGCGGGGGAGTCGCGCACGTTCTTCCAGGTGGCGGTACCCATGATGGTGCCCGGCCTGGTGACGGTGTTCCTGTTCCAGTTCGTCGCCATCTGGAACAACTTCATGCTGCCGTACATCATGCTGGGCGACGACCGGCTGTTCCCCATCACGGTGGGCCTGTCCGGCCTGCTCAACCAGGGGGCGTCCCAGCCGGCGCTGTACACGCTCGTCATCACGGGCGCGCTGCTGTCGATCATCCCGCTCGTCGCACTGTTCCTGACGCTGCAGCGGTTCTGGCGGGTGGACCTGGCGGCCGGCGCGGTGAAGTCGTGACCGCCGCCCGACCGCCCCGGGTCAATACACTCACCGGCGTGGAGAGCGAGGACGGGCGGGTGCGGCGGCCGACGATCCGTGACGTGGCCGCGGTGGCGGGCGTGTCCCGGGGCACGGTCTCGCGCGTGATCAACGGCGGGCACTGGGTGTCCCCCGACGCGCGGACCGCGGTGGAGGAGGCGATCCGCACCACCGGGTACCGGGCGAACCCGCACGCCCGCTCGCTCGTGACGGGACGGTCGAACTCGGTCGCGTTCCTGCTCACGGAGCCGCAGCACCTGCTGTTCGAGGACCCGACGTTCTCGCTGCTGCTGCGTGGGGCCACCCACGCCGCGTCGCAGCGGCAGATGCCGATGGTGCTGCTCGTGGCGGGCACCGCCGAGGAACGCCGCAGCGTCGCGCAGTACCTCGAGGCCGGGCACGTGGACGGCGTCCTCCTGATCAGCTCGCACCGCGGCAACCCGATGATGGGCGAGCTGCTGCGCCACGACATCCCCACCGTGGCCTGCGGCGTCCCGCTGGGGTACGAGGGCAAGGTCGGCTACGTCTCCGCGGACGACCGCTCCGGCGGGCGGACCATGACACAGCACCTGCTGGACACGGGGCGTCGTCGCGTCGCGACCATCACCGGGCCGATGGACACGCCCGGTGGTGTGCTGCGGCTCGAGGGCTACCGCGAGGCCCTCGGCGACGCCTACGACCCGGAGCTCGTGGCGCACGGCGACTACTCGCGAGAGAGCGGCCGGCTGGCGATGGCCGAGCTCCTGGAGCGGCGCCCCGACCTGGACGCCGTGTTCGTGCACTCCGACCTCATGGCAGCGGGTGCGCTGGTGACGTTGCAGACCGCCGGCCGGCGGGTGCCGGACGACGTCGCCGTGGGCGGGTTCGACGACTCCGGCGTCGCCGCCCAGCTCCACCCGCCGTTGACCACGATGCATCAGCCGTACGAGCGGATCAGCGCCGAGATGGTGCGCCTGCTGCTCGAGGTCGTCGACGGTCAGGAGCCCGCCGCGATCATCCTGCCCACGCCGCTGGTGGTGCGCGACTCCGCCTGAGGCCGCGAGGCCCTGTCGCGCGTGCGGGTCATCCGCACTCCTGTGCGCCGGGAGCCTGGGACAGGTCGTCGAACGTCGCGTCGAAGTCCCGGCGGAACTGTCCGTGCCGCGGGGCGGGGTCGATGGACTCCGCGCGTCGTGCGGCCTCGTCCGGCGTGAACCCCAGGTCGAGGTCGTGCTCCACGACGGCGTCGTGCAGCCGGGGCGCGTACTGCCCGAGGAGCTCCTCCTTCTGGTTGGCCACCCGGGCGTACGCCTCGTGCAGCGGTGCGTCGGTCTCCAGGGCCGACAGACCGGCGCTCCCGGCGGTCGCGAGGGCGGACTCGACCGTGCCGCGGGCGACCGTGGCCATGCCCAGCCCGGTCCCGGCGAGCGTGACGAGGTTCTCGCGCAGCTCCACCCTGTGGCGTGCGGTGGAGATCGTCTCGGACTGCATGGCGCCGGTGACCGCGCCGACGTCGCTCAGGGTCTCCCGGACCAGCGACGTGCGCGGGCCCGTGTCGACGTCGTGGTCGCCCGACGTCGCGAGGTCGATCATCTGGTCCACGTAGAGGTCTGTCGCGCCGAGCCAGACGTCGGCGGACCGAGGCGTGCGTGAGGAGGCCGTGATGACCTCACGCAGGGCGAACGCGTCGAGCGTCGGCTGGACGGTGGGGGCCGTCAGGCCGGTGCCGGGTGCCAGGCTGAGGTCGTCGTCGACGCCCGGTGCGGGCGGGGGCGCGGGCGCCGGCTCGAAGCAGGTCCGGTTCAGGGATTGTGCCTCGGCGGCGTCGCCCATGCTCGGCAGGTAGGGCAGGTAGGCCATGGCGACCTGGGCGGAGGCCTGGTCGCTCAGTGCTGTGCCGGCGAGCAGCCCGGAGGGCATCTGCGTGGTCGCGTGGGAGACGAGCGACGCGGCCCGGCGCTGGTCGCCCAGGCCCGGTGACGTCGTGCCCTCGCGGACGGCCGCGGCGAACGCCCCGGTCACGGCCGTGCCGCCGTCGGGCCAGCCGCCGCGCACCGGTGTGCCGAGCCACCGCCGGGCGGCGCGCTCGGCCTGCCCGGCGCCGGCGGGAGCCAGGCGGTCGAGGGCGAGGCGGGGATGCCGTGCGTATCCCGCCAGGACGGCGATCGCCGCGGGGGCGATCGCTGCGATCCGGGCATCGTCGAGCGACCCTCGACCGGTGGCCGGCCCGAGGCGGTCCCGGTACGCGTCGAGGGCGTCGCCGGCCCCGGCGAACACGGCCGTGGGCAGGGCGGGGGAGAGCAGCCCGGCGGCGACCTCGGACCGCTCCGTCAGCCCGAGCGGCTGCTCGCCGATCCCCTCGATCACCTCGCGGCCGAACGTGGTGAGCTCCTGGACGGACGCCGTGCCGGCCCACTGCTCGACGCCGCTGCGCAGGGTCGTGGCGAGCGACGAGGCCGGCGCCGGGAACGGGGAGCCAGCGGTGCCGAGCGCGAGAAAGAGCTGGCGCGGTGTCGCCGCGTCCCAGAACACCGCCCAGAACGCGGGGTCGTCGCGGTGCGACCGCAGGAGCGCGACGAGCTGCTCCCGTCGAGCCGCCCGCGCGGCCCCGGTACCGGTGGCCGCGGCCACCAGCACCGTGTGAGCCTGACGGGCCTGGGCCGCGGACGCCTGGTACCCGGGCACGGACAGGCCGAGGTCGCGCGCCGCCCGCAGGGCCCTGACGTCTCCCAACGACACCAGCACGGCCGCCGTCCGGCGCGACGCGTCGGTCTTCGTGTCCCGCGCCCTGCGCCACCGGCCCTCGGCGGCGGCGATGTCGGCACGCGCCGTGGCGAGCCCCCGCTCGGCCGCCAGCGCGCGCAGGTGCACGGCCGAATCGGTGATCGCGCCACCGAGCGCCGGCGAGGTCGCGAGGCCCCCGGTGTTCCACGTGGAACACCGGGCCTCGTCCAGCTCCGCCTGCCAGCGGTGCTCGCGCACGACGGCGGCCGATCGTTCGGCGAGCGCCCGCGCCGCCTCCTGCTGCGCGTCCGCGAGCGCGTCGGCGTGGTGCCGCAGCGCCGACGACGTGGCGCCCAGCACCCCGGCGCACGTGGCCAGCCGCTCGGCCGCGGACGTCAGCCGGTGCCGCGCGGCGCGGACCGCCTCGCCCGCCTGCCCCTCGAGCGCCGTCGCGACCCGGCGCAGGACGTCGTGCGCGTCGTCGAGGGCCGCCGTCGACCGGGCGGCGTCACGGGCTCGATCGGCCAGCGCGACCGGGTCCCCGCTGAGCGGGACGAGCTCGGCGTCGAGCATCACGAGGGGCCGTCGCCGAGCAGCTCCGCGAACCGCGCCGCCGTGAGCGTCTCCGCACCGGAGAACAGCTCGCCGGCGTGCGCGAGCCCGCCCGCCAGCGCGTCGAGCTCCGAGGCGAGCGAGGTGCGCGTGGCCGCCCAGGCCGAGGTCAGGTCCTCCAGGGCCGCGGCGAGCGTCGGGTCGCCGGTGACGGCCGCCGCGACCGACCGTCCACCGGTCCCGAAGGTGTCCGCTGCCGCCAGCGCGGAACCTGCGCCGCGGGCGCGCGAGCTCGCGGTCAGGAGCGTTGTCGTGTCGATGTCGAGGTAGGCCATCCGGTCCCGTCCCGCTGGTCGTCGTCCTGGTTGTCATCGTCGGTGCCGCAGCACCTGCACGACCGTAGCCAGGGCGGACCGGCGGGCCCGAAGGTTGTCCACAGGCCTCAGTCCCACCAGAGCCGGTACCAGTGCTCACGGACGTCGTCCCGGTCGCCGGGCTGGTGGTCGGGCCCGCGATCGGCGAGGTCCCGGACGATCCGGCCGCCCCACCACGAGGTGATCTCCTCGGGCGGGCCCTGCATGTCGTCGACACCCAGCTCGTGCGCGAGGTCGAGCAGCTCCTCGCACTCGCACGCCGCGCCGTGGTCCCGTTCCAACCACAGCTCGCGCTCCGCGCGCAGCAGCACCGTCGTCACGGTGATCCGCTCGTCGCAGCGGGAGGGCCCGATGACGTACCCGTAGGCGAGGACCCGGTCCGGGTGTCGCACGACGGCACGCAGCACCGTGCCGAGCGTCGGGCCCGCGTTCTGCCGCTCGGTCGCGAGGTGGTGCTCGTCCAGGCGTTCGAGCAGCGCCGCCGCCACCGTGGCGTCGACGGCGACGAGCGGGTAGTAGCCGAGCCCGGTCATCCGGTTGGAGCCGAGCACGGGCTCGAGCACCGCGTCGTAGCCGCCGTCGAGCAGCCAGCCGTGCTGGTCGTCGCAGCGGTCGTGCCGGTAGCCCGGGGCGGTGGCGAGGTCGCGCTCGCGCGCCCACGCGGTGCGCAGGTCGACGAGGTCGGGCGGGGCGAACCGCTCGCGCGGCGGGAGGTCGTGGGTGATCGCCCCGGAGACGGGCCGGACGGAGTCGTCGGGGGAAAGGTCGGCGTCGTCGGGCGGGGGGTTCGTCGTGGGCATGGCTCCACGGTCGTGGGACGGACCTCGTGCCGGAACCCCGGGGGGCGAACCTGTGGACGACCGCGCCCTGTGGACGAGGTCCGCGGTGGGCCAGTCCTCGACGCGACCCGATGATTTCGGCGGCATCGCACCGTCAGAGGGTGTAGCCAGGATGGGCCGCACGACGGTGCTGACCGTGCTTGAGGACGCCTGACGATGCTTGAAGATGCCTGACGACTGCCGACGGAGGCCGACCGACATGAGCGAGCGCAAGACGTACACCCTGGACGTGCCGGGCGCCGTCCTCACCTACGACGTGCACACCCCGGCCACGCCGGGCGACGCCCCGCCGCTGTTCGTGCTGGCCTCGCCGATGGCGGCGAAGGACTTCGGGCAGCTCGTGGAGCACCTGGACGACCGCTTCGTGATCACCTACGACCCGCGCGGCATGGAGCGCAGCATTCTCGCCCCCGACGGCGAGGTCTCCGTGCCGATCCACGCGGACGACTTCCACCGTGTCGCGCAGGCCGCTCGTGCTGTCGTCGGCGACGGGCCCGTGGACGTCTTCGCCTCCAGCGGCGGCGCGGTCAACGTGCTCTCGTGGATCGTCGACCACCCCGCCGAGCTGGGCACCGTCGTGGCGCACGAGCCGCCGCTGTGGGGGCTCGTGGAGGACAGCGCCGGGCAGCGCAAGGCCGCCGCGGACATCGCCGAGACGTACCAGCGCGACGGCTTCGGGCCGGCCATGGCCAAGTTCATCCAGCTCGTCAGCTACCCGGGGCTGGTCACCGACGAGTACCTGGCGCGGCCCGCCCCGGACCCGGCCATGTTCGGCCTGCCGACGGAGGACGACGGGTCGCGCGACGACCTGCTGCTCCGCTGGAACATGGCCACGATGCCCGCGTTCGACCCGGACCTGGACGCGCTGCGGGCCACCACGGTCCGCCTGCTCCCGGCGCACGGCGCGGCCGGGGAGGGCACGATGGCGCGTCGCGGCGGCGAGGCGCTGGCCGCCGCGCTCGGTGTCGAGCCCGTGGTGTTCCCCGGCGACCACGGCGGCTTCGTGGCCAACGAGTGGTCCCCCGACAACGACCCGGCCGCGTTCGCCGCGCGGCTGCGGGAGGTGCTGGCGGGCTGAGCCGGCCCGCACGGTGATGCGACAGTCCTCTTGCGCTTGACGCGACGTCAACCTCTACCGTCGACGACATGACCCGTTCCATCCAGGACGTCGCCCGGCTCGCGGGCGTCAGCAGCCGCACCCTGCGTCACTACGACCAGATCGGCCTGCTGCCGCCGTCGCGCACCGGGAACGGCGGGCTGCGCCACTACGACGACGGCGCCGTCCGGCGTCTGCAGCGCATCCTGCTGCTGCGCGACCTGGGGATGCCGTTGACCGACATCGGCACGGTGCTCGACGAGCAGACGGACGAGGCGCGCGCCCTGCGTGGCCACCTCGACCAGCTGCGCGCCGAGCGGGACCGGCTGGCGCGACAGATCGCGTCGGTGGAACGGACGCTGACCGCCGTCGAACAGGGAGGAAGGATCATGGCCGAGCAGATGCTGGACGGCTTCGACCACACGCAGCACAAGGACGAGGTGACCCAGCGCTGGGGCGCCGACGCGTACGCGACGGGCGATGCCTGGTGGCGCGGCCTCGGCGAGGACGGCCGCAAGGCCTGGCAGGCGCGGCTGCAGGAGCTCAACGATGCCTGGATCGGGGCCGCACGTCGCGGCGTCGACCCGACGTCCGACGAGGGGCAGGCGCTCGCCGCGCGCCACGTCGAGTGGCTGGGCGCCGTGCCCGGCACGCCCGGGTCGGAGCAGGGCCGCCCGGCGAAGGAGTACGTCGTCGGTCTGGCCGAGATGTACGTGGCGGACGACAGGTTCGCCGCCAACTACGGCGGCACCGACGGCGCGACGTTCGTGCGGGACGCCCTCGTCGCCTACGCGGAGCGCGCGCTCTGACGAGCCGGCCGAGTTGTCAGGCGCACGTGCGCGTCGACGTTCACCTGGTCCTGACAACTCGTGCGCCCGACACGTTGTCAGGGCCACGTGCACGGGAACGTGCACGTGGCCCTGACAACTGCGGCGGGGCGGGCGGGGCGGCCGTGCGAGGATGCCCGCGTGGACCACGCGGACGACTGGGCGGCACAGCGCACGGAGGCAGCGCGGGTGCAGGCGGAGCTGCTGGCGGCGCGCCAGGACGCCGAGCACGCCCGGGCGGAGGCGCTGCTGCGCGAGTTCGCCGCCGCCGCGCGGGACGCCGGCCTCGAGCCCGGACCGCTGCAGGTCAAGGGCTACGGCGGCCGGGGCACGGCCCGCACGTCGCTGCGAGGCTGGTACCTGCGCCAGGACCGCACCGCCGGCATCACCACCGACGGCACGTTCTACGTGCTCACGGCGCCGCTGTCATCCCTCGACCGGCTGCGCGGCGTGCGCCCGGAGCCTCGGCGTCCGCCCATGATCCTCGGTGCGGGCGGCAAGGACGGCAGCTCGATCGAGCTGGCCGCGGCGCTCGACCGGCTGCTCCCGGGCTGGCGCGGGGCGTGACGTAGCGGACTCTTCGCTTCTCGGCCCGGGAAGCGAAGAGTCCGCTACGTCACCCGCCGAGCAGGCTCCCCACGCCCCGGTCCGCGAGGTACCCCGCCCACGTGCCGTCGGCCAGGCGCACGGCGGCCGCATGGTGGCCCGGCGCCCGGTTGTCGACGCGCAGCGCCTCGATCCCGGGAGAACCGGCGGGCACCGGAAAGAGGTCGGGGGTCAGGTCGTGCAGGGCCAGCAGGTCGCGCGGGTCGCGCGCGTTGACCCACCGGCGCACTCCCCGGGGGAACGTGAGCCGGCCACCGTCCCGCAGCGCGTCGCGCACGGCGCGGATCCCGAGCGGCGACCCGAGCGTCAGCAGCAGGGCGACGTCCCGGTCGCCCGCCGACTCCTCGGCCGCACGGCCGGCCAGCGCGGAGCACGCCACCACCGAACCGAGCGAGTGCCCGACGACGACGGTGGGCTCGTCCGCGGGCACGGCGGCGATCACCTGGGCGTCGACGGCGTCCCGCACGGCATCGTCGTGCAGGTAGGCGTACAGGTCCCGCACCACGAGCAGGACGACGGCCGCGCTCAGCCCGGGCACGTACCGGTCGAGCAGGGCCAGGGCGCGGGCCACCGCCTCGGCCAGGGTCGAGCCGAGCCCCTCGGCCGCCACGCGCGCCGCCGCGCCACCCTCTCCGAGCCCTGCGCGTTCGCTCCCGAGCCCTGCACCGTCGAGCAGCTCACGGACGACGGCGAGCACGAACCGCAGCTCGTCGTCGGGCACGGGCTCGAGGGCGAGGGCGTCGACCCGGGGCCGCCCCGCCTCCACGACGACCGGCGGCGGCGGCCCCGGGAGGCGGCCGGTGAGGTGCGCCAGGGTGTCCCCGTAGAACACGAACGACGCGTCGTCGTCGGCCAGCCGCCGGGACGAACCGGCCCCCGCGAGGGCGCTGTTCAGCGCGCCGAGCCATCGCGCCTCCTCGCGCCGGGGGTCGACGCCGTCGAGGTCGCGTCCGTGGAGCAGCACGAGGCGGGTCACGCGCCCCAGGCTACCGATGTCATCCCCCGGGCGACGACGTCCGTCATGCCGACTGACCAGCAGGTTCACCCGGTCCGCGAGGGCGGTTCACCCGGTGAGAATGGTCCCTGTGCAGCGCGCTTCCGGCAGAGTGGGCGCGCACCCCCCACAGGCACGGAGGAACGATGACCGCAGGGCCCCCCGCACGCCGTCGCGCTTTCTGGGTCGGCCTCACCGGACTGGGACTGGTGATGCTGCTCGGAGCGTCCGGAGGCTGGAGGGCCTCGCTGATGCTGGCGCTGCTCTACGTGGCGCTCAGTGCCGGCTGGGGAATCGTCACGGCGCGCACGTGGTGGGGACGAATGCCGCGCGGGCGTGCCGCTGCTCTTGGCAGCGGCGCGCTCGCCGTGGTGCTGGTCGTGGCCGTCGCGGGCGGAGCGACGTCGTCGGACGACGATTCCGGCGCCGTCGCCCCAGAGCGCGGCCAGGTGTCCTCCGAGGTGACGGGCAGCGCTTCGACGGACATCGAGCAGGCCGAGCCGTCGCCGTCCCGCGAGCCCGCCGAGGAACCCGAGGTCGACGAGGCCGACGACGACCCCGCCGACGGGACCCCCGAGGCGGAGCCCGGTACGGCGCTCGCGGCGGTCGCGCTCCTCGACGTCAAGGGCCGCGCTCCGAAGACGGGCTACGACCGCGACGAGTTCGGCCCGGCCTGGGCCGACGTCGACCACAACGGGTGCGACACCCGCAACGACGTCCTGCGCCGTGACCTCGACGACATCACCACCCGCGCCGGGACGCACGGGTGCATCGTGCTCACCGGCACGTTCGACGAGCCGTACTCGGGCGAGAGCGTCGACTTCCGGCGCGGCAACACCACGTCGTCGGCGGTGCAGATCGACCACCTGGTGGCGCTCTCGGACGCGTGGCAGAAGGGCGCGCAGCAGCTCTCCGCGGGCGAGCGCAGGCTGCTCGCCAACGACCCGCTGAACCTGCTCGCGTCCGACGGACCGCTCAACATGAGCAAGGGTGACGGCGACGCCGCGACCTGGTTGCCGCCGAACAAGGCGTTCCGCTGCACGTACGTGGCGCGGCAGGTCGCGGTGAAGGTCTCCTACGACCTGTGGGTCACCGCGGCGGAGCGCGACGCGATGGCGGACGTGCTGTCCGCGTGCCCCGACGAGAAGCTGCCCACGGGCGACGCGACGGTGGCCGCGGCTGCGCTCCTGCCTGACACCGCCACGACCGAGGAACCGGCCACGGAACCGGCACCCACCTCGGCGCCCGCCTCGGAGCCCGCCGGCGCCCAGGACGCGTCCGTCTCCTACGCCAACTGCACGGCCGTGCGTGACGCCGGCGCGGCACCGATCCGCCGCGGAGACCCGGGCTACTCCACCAAGCTCGACCGCGACGGCGACGGGGTGGGCTGCGAGTGACGACCGTGCGACGCTGACCCCCATGAACCACAGGAGTCACGTGAGCACCGAGGACAGGGCCGCCGCGCAGTCGCTGGTCGCCGAGATCGAGGAGCAGGAGCGCGATCTCGTGCTACCGCGGTTCACTCACGACGACGCGTGGCGGCTCGGCTGCCTGCTCGTCGAGCTCGCCACCGAGCGGGCGCTGCCGGTGGCGATCGACGTCCGCAAGGGGCCGCAGCAGGTGTTCCACGCGGGGCTCGAGGGCAGCACGGCGGACAACGACTCGTGGATCGCTCGCAAGGTGCGCGTCGTGGAGCGGTTCGGTGCGTCGTCGTTCCTCGTGGGGCAGCGGTCCCGCGCCCGCGGCCTGGAGTTCAACGAGCAGCACGAGCTCGCGCTGCAGGAGTACGCCGCGCACGGCGGCGCGTTCCCGGTGCGGGTCGACGGCGTGGGGATCGTCGGCGTGGTCACGGTGTCCGGCCTGCCGCAGGCCGACGACCACGCGCTCGTCGTCGAGGGGCTGCGCGCGTTCGCCGGGCGGTGAGCGACGCCGGACGGCGCGGCCGGGCCCTGATCGCGCCGTGACGGCGCGCTCGCTACCGTGACGGCGCGCTCGCTACCGTGAGCGCGTGACCGCCCTGCTCCTGACCGACGCCCGCCTGGCCGGGCGCCCTGCCGTGCCCGTGGACGTGCTGCTCGACGACGGTCGTGTCGTCGCGGTGGCACCCGCCGGGGCGCGCGGGCGGCCCGCCGTCGTCGCCGCCGAGCGGGTCGACCTCGGCGGGCGCACGGTGGTCCCCGGCCTGTGGGACGCGCACACGCACCTGACGCAGTGGGCGCTGGTGCGCCACCGGCTCGACGTGTCGTGGGCGACCAGCGCGGCGCACGCCGCCGACCTGGTGCGCGACCGGCTGGACCGCGCGGCGGCCCCGACGGGCGGCCAGCCGCTGGTCGGCTACGGCTTCCGGTGGGCGACCTGGCCGGACGAGCCGACGGCGGCGCTGCTCGACGTGGTCGCGGGGGACGTGCCCGTCGTCCTGCTGTCGGGGGACCTGCACAGCGCGTGGGTCTCGACCGCGGGGCTGCGGTTCCTCGGCCTCGGCGACCACCCGACCGGGCTGCTCCGCGAGGAGGAGTGGATGGCCGCGAGCCCGCGCATCGTGACGCTCGACGACGGCGTGGCCGACGCGCTGGTCGCGGACGCCGCGCGCGCCGCGGCCGCCCGGGGGGTCGTCGGCGTCGTCGACTTCGAGGTCGAGGACAACCTCACCGCGTGGCGCCGCCGCGTGGCGGGCGGCTGGGACGGGCTGCGCGTGCGGGCCGGGGTGTGGGAGCAGCACCTGGACGCCGTGCTCGACGCGGGCCTGCGTGACGGCGACCCCCTGGTGGCGGGGACGGACCTGGTGCGCCAGGGGCCGCTCAAGGTCATCAGCGACGGCTCGCTCAACACCCTCACGGCGTACTGCTTCGACGCGTACCACGGGCACGCCGGCCCGGGCGCGCACGGCATCCTCAACAGCCCCACCGACCATCTGGCGCCGCTCATGGCCCGCGCCGCCGCGGGCGGGCTGCGGTGTGCGATCCACGCCATCGGGGACCGCGCGAACGCGCTGGCCCTCGACGCCTTCGAGGCGTCCGGGGCGCGTGGGTCGGTGGAGCACGCGCAGCTGGTGCGCCGCGACGACGTCGCGCGGTTCGCGGCGCTGGGCGTGACGGCGAGCGTGCAGCCGGAGCACGCGATGGACGACCGCGACGTCGCCGAGGAGCTGTGGCCGGGCCGGACGGAGCGCGCGTTCCCGCTGGCGGAGCTCCGTGCCGCCGGGGTCTGCCTGACGCTCGGCTCCGACGCCCCGGTCGCGCCGCTGGACCCGTGGGTGGCGATCTCGTCCGCGGTCACGCGGTCGCGCGACGGTCGGGAGCCCTGGCACCCCGAGCAGCGCATTGACGCGCGCACCGCCCTGGAGGCGTCCGTCGACGGAAGGTCCCTCGCCCTGCGGGCCGGCGCCCCGGCCGACCTCGCCGTCCTCGGCGCCGACCCGCTGGCTCCCGGGGCCGACCTGCGGGCGATGCCCGTGGCCGGGACGCTCGTCGCCGGCCGCTGGACCCACCACGCCCTGTAGGCGGGCGCGCCCAGCGGCCGGCGACCGGCTCAGCCGCGCAGCTCGGCGACCTCGGCCAGCAGGGCGTCGCGCTGCACCTCGTCGTCGACGTGCCGCTCGATCAGCCGCTCGAGCCGGTCCCACCGCTCGTGCTTGAGGGCCACGAAGATCTGCACGGCCTGACCGGTGGACAGGTCCAGCTCCGCGAGACCGGTGAGCACTCCCGGCGTCGGCGCGGGCTCCTCGGTGCCCTGCTCCTGCGCGGCCTTCCACCCCTCGTACTCCCCGGCACGGTTGGTGATGACGCCCTCGACGCCGAGGTCGGCGAGCTCCGCCCAGTCGGCGGGGGAGTCGACGGTCCACACGAAGACGCCGATGCCGGCCCCGTTGAGGTCCTCGACCACGGACGGGCGGGTGCGCAGGGCCGCGGCCGACGGGTTGTAGTAGTCGGCGTGCAGCGCGCGCGCCGTCGCGACCGGGTCGGCGTCGAGCGTGCCGCGCAGCAGCCCGAGCGGGATCTGCGGTGCCCTGTCGTGCGCGTACCGCAGGACGTTCTCGTCGAACGACTGCACGACGACGCGGTCCTCGAGGCCCGCCTCCGCGATCATGTCGATCACGCGGTCCACCTCGGCCCGGGTCTCCGGCCCCTTGATCTCCAGCAGCAGGTCGGAGGCGCCGGTGTCCATGAGGTCGAGGATCTGCGCGAACGTCGGCGCGGGCTGCGTCGCGAACGCCGGGGAGAAGAACGACCCCGCCTCGAGGCTCGTGAAGTAGCTCGACTGCAACCGCGCGACGTCGCCGGTGCCGTTCGTCGTGCGGTCCACCGTCTGGTCGTGCATGACGACGGGAACGCCGTCCGCCGTGGTGTGCACGTCGATCTCGACGAGCTCGGCCCCGGTCCTCATCGCTGCCGCGTAGGCGGCCAGGGAGTTCTCCGGGGTGACGGACGAGTAGCCACGGTGCGCGGCCGTCACGGGCAGGTCACCCGGGGCGTTGACGACGGGCTTCGGCTCGATCTGGGTGACGACGACGTCGTCGATGCTCACCCGCGCGCCGTCGGCAGAGAAGCCGAGGACGCCGTCGTCGGAGCGCCCGATCCGGCCCTCGAGGACCTCGGTGCCCTCGTACACCCAGGTGACGTCGCGGCCCTGCACCTCGATCGCCACGGCCACGTCGTCCCCGACGCCGGCGTCCGACGGTGCCGCGCCGGTGTGTGGCACGCTCCACGTGTTCGCGGAGGTGCGCTCGGCGATCTCGACGCCGTTGCTGGCCGTCGACGTCGTCCGCATCGCGGCCTGCCACCAGGGGACGTCGCCGGAGGGGTCGATGTCGAGGATCGGCGCCAGCCAGCGGGTGGAGTTGTTGACGGCGTCGAACCGGACGGTCGCCTCGAGGCGGTAGTTCTCCAGGTGCGGGCCGAAGACGATGCGCCCGATGGACGCGGGCTCGCCCACGAGACGCCCGTCCTGCACGGCCCAGTCGCCGGAGACGGCGGTCCAGCCGTCGGGCAGCGCGCCGTCCGCGACGTCGTCGAAGTCCTGGGAGTAGACGACGTCGCCCGGGTCGGCGGACGCGTAGGGGGTGGCGACCGTCGTGGCGACGAGTGCTGCGGCGGTGACGGCCGCGGCGATCGTGACGGTGTGCGCGGGGGAGATCGTGCGGCTCCCGGGGGGAGCGAGCAGGGCACGGCGTCGTGCGGACATGACGTTCCTCTCTGGCGTGACGGGTGGTCCCGTCGACGCTAGGACGCGGGTCTTCCGGTCGCCGGGCGAGCGGGTGGAGCGCCGATGACGGGCCGACGAACTTCCGGTGCCGGTGCGAGACTGCTGCGATGGACCACACCAGCGACGACGCCGCGCGGCGGCTGCGGTTGCGGCTGGCCGACGTCGAGGCACGGTTCGCGGCCCAGCGGTCCACCGTCGACGGCATCGTGGAGGCCGCCCGCGACTCCAACGCCGACGACGAGCACGACCCGGAGGGCGCGACCCTCGCCTGGGAGCGGCAGCAGGCGGCGGCGCTCGCCGACGGTGCCGACGCGGAACGACGTGAGCTCCTGGCCGCGCTGGACCGCGTCGCCGCCGGGACCTACGGCGTGTGCGAGGCGTGCGGGCGGCCCATCCCCGCTGCGCGGCTCGAGGCCCGGCCTGCCGCCACCCGCTGCGTCGAGCATGCCCGCTGACGATGCGGTCGCTGCCGATCAACGCGGCACTTTGAGATCGGTGCGGCAGTTCGGACTGCCGTACTGATCACGAACTGCCGCGCTGATCGCCCCGCGGGGACGTGAACCGCCGGACGCGGCGTGTCGTGGCAGCATGACGGCGTGCGCGTGGAGCCGGTGACCCCCGACGGCGTCGTGGCGCACGTCGTCGAGCGCGTGCTCGCCCTCGGCGCGGCGGACGACGGCGCCCGGCCGGTGCGCGTGCTGGTGGACGGCCACCCGTCGACGCGGCCGGAGGAGCTCGCGGACGCGCTGACCGAGCCGCTGCGCGCGGCGGGCCGGCCCACGGCCCGCGTGCGGACGCTCGACTTCCTGCGGCCCGCGTCGCTGCGCCTCGAGCGTGGACGCCGGGACCCGGACGCGCTGCTGGAGGAACGGATCGACGTCGGCGGCCTCAACCGCGAGGTGCTCACGGGCATCGTGCGGCGGGGACGCTGGCTGCCCACGCTGCGCGACCCGGACACCAGCCGCTCGACGCGGGCCGGCTATGTCGCTGCCGCACCGGGCACGGTCGTCGTGGTCGACGGGTCGCTCGCCCTGGGGGCGGGGCTCGACGTCGACCTCACCGTGCACCTGGCCCTGCAGCCCGCCACGGAGACGCGGCGCACCCCGCTCGACGACGCGTGGACGCTCGCCGCGTACGGGCGCTACCGGCGCGAGGTGCGGCCGGATCGACGGGCCGACGTCGTCGTCCGGTGCGACCACCCGGACCGCCCGGCGCTGGTGCTGCCGGGCTGAGGTGGGCAGCTCTCAGGACGTGCAGAGGCAGAACGGGTGCCCCGCCGGGTCGGCGAACACCCGGAACGTGTCCTCGTTCCCGGGCAGGCGGGTCGCCCCGGCGTCGAGCGCGGCGGCCTCCGCCACGTCGAGGCCCTCCTCGCCGATCACGAGGTCGAGGTGCACCTGCTGGGGGAACGCGGGGTCCGGCCACCGGGGCGCGGTGTACCCCTCCACCTGCTGGAACAGCAGGGCCCTCTGGCCGCCGAGCATCGCCGTCCCGTCGGAGTCGTGGACGACCGGCTCGCCGAGCAGCCGTGACCAGAACGCCGCGGCCGCGGAGGCGTCCGGGACGTCGAACGTCACTCCCATGACGGTCAGGCCGTCGTTGTCCGGCGCGTGGCACAGGTCGAACGGGTGGCCGGCCGGGTCGGCCAGGGTGGTCCAGCCCGGGTTCTCGCGGAGCACGGTGGCGCCCAGGGCGACGGCGCGGGTGGTGGCCGCCGCGACGTCGGGCACCCGCAGGTCCAGGTGCAGCTGCTGCGGGTGGTCCTGCCCGGGCCACTGCGGCGGCACGAGGTCCGGGGCGGGCTGGAAGTCGAGGCCCCACCCGTCGGGGGTGACCACCGAGACCCAGTCGTCGGCCGCCCTGTCGACCGTGCCACCGGTGAGCTCGCGCCAGAAGCGCGCGGCGGCGTGATGGTCCGGGGCGTCGAAGACCACGGCGCCCAGGGCGGCGACCCGTGAGTCGGAGCCGTGGGGAACGGTGCGTTCGTCGGACATGGTCGTCTCCTTCGTGACGTCAACAGTGGGCCGGTTCTCAGCCTGGCCCCAGCCACCGACGCTCGCTCCGATGGTGAGCAGGAGGAGACGGGGTCATCGTCGAGGAAGGTCATGAAGCGGCCGCCCAGGGAGCGCAGCGCAGGCTCGGCGCAGGCCCGTGGACCGGCTTGCCGCGACGCGCTCCGTCCGTCCGTCCGTCTCGGCGGGCGCGGATCGGAGGTACCACCCATGAGTGACACATCCTTCACCTCGGGGACCGGCACCACGCCCTCGGCAAGGTCGGCTCAGGAGGCGTCGACCGGCCCGGGCGAGCGGGCCGGGACCGGTGCGACGAACGATTCAGGCGGCGCCCGCGAGCGGGCCTCGCAGACGGCGTCCCAGGCGACCGACGCCGGACGCGACCTGGCCCACGAGGCCAAGGAGCGGGCGGGCGACGTCGCGCACGAGGCGGGCGAGCGGGCTCGTGACCTGCTCGGAGACGTGCGGTCGGGGCTGTCGTCGCAGGCCGGCTCGCAGCAGGAGCGACTCGCCTCGGGCCTGCACCACCTGGGTGCGGAGCTGTCCGACATGAGCGGGGCGAGCGAGGACCCGGGCTACGCGACCGACCTGGCGCAGCGCGGCTCCGACGTCGCGCACCGGCTGGGCGAGTGGTTCGAGCAGCGGGAGCCCGGTGACGTCCTGCACGAGGTCGAGGACTTCGCCCGCCGCCGGCCGGGGGCGTTCATCGCGATCGCCGCCGGTGCCGGACTCCTCGTCGGGCGCCTGCTGCGCGGGGCGAAGGACGCCGACGGCGGCTCGTCCCAGCACTCCCACGACGCCCCGCGCTCCCAGAGCCCGGCGTCGCACAGGGCGCCGTCGCCGAGCACGCCCTCCGTGGGCCCGTCGACGCAGGGTGCGTCGTCCGGCGCCTTACTCCACCGCCGGTGCGCCGCCGCAGCCGCCGTCGTTGCCGCCGTCGCGGCCGTCGTCCCCGCCGCCGTCACAGCCGCCGTCGCCCCCTGCGTCGGCGCCCGGCGTCGCGTCGCCGCAGACCCCGCCGTCTCCGGGGCCGTCCGTCCCGCCGGACCAGGGCCGGCCGGGGAACCCGTCCACGAACCCGGGTGGTGGGGCACATGGCTACGGTTCCTGACCCGTCCGCGCCCCGCTCGGGCCCGGCTGCGTCCGTGCCCCGCACCGGCGCGGTCCCGTCCGCGACGCCCCGGGCCGGGGGTGCAGACCCCGCCGAGCGTGGCCTCGGCGACCTCGTCGGCGAGGTCACACGCGACCTGTCCACCCTGGTGCGCCAGGAGATCGAGCTGGCCAAGGCCGAGGCGAAGCAGTCCGCCAAGCAGGCGGGCAAGGGCGCGGGACTGCTCGCGGGCGCCGGTTACGGCGCGGGGCTGGCCGTCCTGTTCGCGTCGATCGCGCTCTGGTGGGCGCTCGGCGACCTCATGGGGCTGGGGTGGGCGGCGCTCGTCGTCGCCGTGCTCTGGGCGGTCGTCGCCGCCGTCCTCGCGCTCGTCGGTCGTTCGCAGGTCCGCCAGGCACCGGGCATGGAGGGCACGACCGACTCGCTGAAGAAGATCCCGCACGCGCTGCAAGGCGAAGAGGAGAAGAACCGATGAGCACCGAACCGGAACAGATCCGCGCCGACATCGAGCGCACGCGCCAGGAGCTGAGCGACGACGTCGACACCCTGGGCGAGCACGTGCGGCCCGCCTCGGTGGCCCGCCGGCAGACCGAGCGGCTGCGGGGCAAGGCCCAGCGGTGGCGCGACCAGGCCATGGGTACGGCCGGCTCGGCGACCTCCCGGGCCGCCGACACCCTGCGCGACGGCGCGGACTCCGTGCGCGACAGCGCCGGCTCCGTGGGCGACACGGTCGCGCGGGCGCCCCACGCCGTGCGCGAGCAGGCGCAGGGGAACCCCGTCGCCGTCGGGCTGATCGCCTTCGGCGCCGGGCTGCTGGCGGCGGCATTCGTCCCCGCCACGCGGCAGGAGCAGGAGGCCGCGACGAAGCTCAGGGACGCCGCCGAACCCCTGGTGGAGGAGGTCAAGGAGGCCGGCGGGGAGATGGCGCAGGAGCTGCGCGGCACCGCGCAGGAGCAGGCGGAAGGGCTGCGCGACTCCGCCATGGAGGCCGGCCGCGAGGTGGCCGAGCACGGCAAGCAGGCCGCGGGGGACGTCGCCGACCAGGTGCGCGGGGACCAGGGAGAGGGGGGCGCGACCCGCTGAGCCGCCCCTCCCGCCAGGGCGCCGTCGCGGGCGACGCCCGCCGGTGCGTGCACCGGGGGCGTCGCCCCGGCGGGCCTCGCGCGGACGACCGGCGTGGGCGCGCAGATCGCCGCCGCGACCGGTCGGTGTCCGGTGTCCTGGACGGCGAGGAGCATGGTCCCCTCGGGTCGCGACGCCGTGGGCGATCTGTCATGCGTCGTGCGCCGCGCGTCGGCGCCCGGACGGTGCGAGAGTGGCGGCATGACGTCACGACCTCGTCTGCGCACAGCGACCGTGGTGCTCGCCGTCGGGGCGCTCCTGCTGCTGGGCGCGTGCGCCGCCGGCCCGAACCCCGGGGTCGACACCACGACGATCGGCGGTGCGGGACCCTACGGGTTCTGGTGGGGCCTGTGGCAGGGGATGATCCTGCCGGTCACCTTCGTGATCTCCTTGTTCACGGACTCCGTGTCCGTGTACGAGGTGCACAACAGCGGCAACTGGTACGACGTCGGGTTCGTGCTGGGCATCTCCCTGGTGTTCGGCGGCCCGTTCGGCGCCAGCCGCGTCAACCGCTGACCCGGCGCACCCGCACCCACCGCAGGGCCACCCCGAGCGCGAGCACACCAAGCCCGGCCAGCACCGACCCCAGCGGGAGGGTCGTGCACAGCACGAGGCAGCCGCCCAGCCCGACGCCCTGCAGCGCCCGGGGGTATCGCCGGTGCTCCGCGCCCTGCGTCCAGGCGGCGAGGTTCGCCACCGCGTAGTAGACGAGCACGCCGAACGACGAGAACCCGATCGCCCCGCGCAGGTCCACGGTGAGCACCAGGGCGCAGACGACGACGGCGACGGCGACCTCCGCGCGGTGCGGCACCTGGTAGCGCGGGTGCACCGCGGCGAGCGCGCGCGGCAGGTCGTTCTCGCGCGCCATGGCCAGCGTGGTGCGTCCCACCCCCGCGACCAGCGCGAGCAGCGCCCCCAGCGACGCGAGCGCCGCCCCCGCCCGCACGACGGCGGACGCCCACGGCGTGCCGACGACGGCGGCGGCCAGGGGCGCCGTCGACGCCGCCACGGCCGGCAGGCCGAGCACGGCCAGCAGGGTCACCGCCACCACGGCGTACAGCACGACGACCCCGCCCAGCGCGCCCATGATCGCCCGGGGGATGGCGCGCGCCGGGTCGCGCACCTCCTCGCCGAGGGTGGCGATGCGTGCGTACCCGGCGAACGCGAAGAAGAGCAGGCCCGCCGCCTGCAGCACGCCGTACCAGCCGGCGGGCCCGCCCAGGAGCCCCGCGCCGGCGTCGGGCCCGGCGACCACCCGCGACCAGGCGGGCGCGCCGCTGCCCAGCGCGACCGCCGTCCACACGCCGAGCGCCAGCAGCACCAGGGCCACGATCACGCGGGCGAGCCTGGCGGTGCGGGTGACCCCGCGGTAGGCCACCGCGGCCAGGGCGACGACGGCGAGCGCAGCGACCGGCCGCTGGGAGGCCGCCGGGACGGCGTAGGCGGCGAAGGTGAGCGCCATCGCCGCGCAGCTCGCCGTCTTGCCGACCACGAACCCCCACCCGGCGACGTACCCCCACCAGGGGCCGAGGCGCTCGCGGCCGTAGACGTAGGTGCCGCCGGAGGCGGGGTACTGCGCGGCGAGCTGCGCCGACGACGTCGCGTTCCCGTAGGCGACGACGGCGGCGAGGGCGAGGGCGACGAGCAGCGCCGTCCCCGTCCCGGCCGGGAGCACGGCCTGCGCGGCCGGGCCGAAGGCGGCGAAGACTCCGGCCCCCACCATGGCCGACAGGCCGACGACCACGGCGTCGGAGGTGGTGAGGCGGCGGGCGAGAGCGGTCACGGCCCGATCTTCTCGCGCCCGGGGTCTTGCGGTCGCGGCTGAACGCGTGTTTAGTGTTGAACATGCGTTCAGCATCGGCCGAGCCGGACACCGGCACCCGCGCCCGCATCCGGGACGCCGCGGTGCTGCGGTTCGCGAAGTCGGGCTTCGGGGCCTCGGTCCGTTCGATCGCCGCGGAGGCCGGGGTGAGCCCGGCCCTCGTCATCCACCACTTCGGCTCCAAGGACGAGCTCCACGCCGCGTGCGACGAGCACGTGCTCGCGTGGATCGTGGAGACCAAGCGGCAGAACATGGGCAAGGCGGCGCGCGGCCAGCTGCTGGAGGTCCTCGCCCAGGCCGACGACATGGCCCCGCTCGTCGGCTACGTGCTGCGGTCCCTGCAGGCCGGCGGCTCGGTGGGCAGGACGTTCGTCGAGCACATGATCGACGACGCCGAGCAGTACACGGCCGAGGCGGTCGCCGACGGCATCGTGAGGCCCAGCCGGGACGAGCGGGCCCGGGTGCGCTACCTCGTGTACTCGTCCCTGGGCGCGCTGATGCTGTCTGTCACGATGAACCCGCCGGAGGACCCGGAGGACGTCAACGCGGCCGTCCGCGCCTTCACGGACGACCTCTACCTGCCGATGCTCGAGATGTTCACGGAAGGCTTCCTCACCACGCGGCGCATGCTCGACGACTACCTCCTGTACGTGTCCGACCCGCCGGGGACCGGGGGCGAGGCCGAGGACACCGACGGCACCGCCGCCTGACCTCGCGTTCCCGCAGCCGCATCCCGGACACCGTCGTCACGAGAACGAGGAACCTCCATGACCACCACCCGCACCTCCGGCGAGCCCGCCGTCGAGATCCACGACCTGCGCAAGTCGTTCGGCTCCGTCCAGGCCCTGGACGGGCTGGACCTCACGGTCGCCACCGGCCAGGTGGCCGGCTTCCTCGGCCCCAACGGGGCCGGGAAGTCCACGACGATCCGCGTGCTGCTCGGCCTGCTGCGCTCCGACTCCGGCAGCGCCCGCCTGCTGGGCGGCGACCCCTGGCGGGACGCCGTCGCGCTGCACCGCCGGCTGGCCTACGTGCCGGGCGACGTGTCGCTGTGGCCTGGCCTCACGGGCGGCGAGGCGATCGACTACCTCGCTCGCCTGCGCGGCAACCCCGACAAGAAGCGCAAGGCCGAGCTGCTCGAGCGGTTCGAGCTCGACCCCACCAAGAAGGCGCGCACCTACTCGAAGGGCAACCGGCAGAAGGTCGCGCTCGTCGCGGCGCTCGCCTCCCGCGTCGACCTGCTCGTGCTCGACGAGCCCACGTCCGGCCTGGACCCGCTCATGGAGGCCGTGTTCACGCAGTACGTGCGCGAGGCCAAGGAGTCGGGCACCTCGGTGCTGCTGAGCAGCCACATCCTGTCCGAGGTCGAGAAGGTCTGCGACACCGTGACGATCATCCGCGGCGGCCGCGCCGTGGAGTCCGGCACGCTCGACGACCTGCGCCACCTCACGCGCACGAGCGTGACCGCCGTCGTCGACCGCGACCCGGGCGCGATCGCCGCGCTGCCGGGCGTGCACGACCTCGCGACGTCCCCCGACGCCGCCGGCACCCGCGTGACGTTCGACGTCGACAACGCGGCGATGGGCGACCTGCTGCCGACCGTCGGCGCGCTGGGCGTGCGGTCGTTCACCGCCACGCCGCCGTCGCTGGAGGAGCTGTTCATGCGGCACTACGGCGACGAGCCGGCGGGCGAGGCGGCCGCCGACGACGCCGCGCGGGCGGGTGCACGATGAGCACGCTTACGGGGACCGGGAGCCTGGTGCGGTTCATCGTGCGCCGCGACCGCGTGCGCATCGTCGCGTGGAGCCTGGGCATCCCCCTGCTGTACCTCGCGGCCCTGCCCGAGTACGTGCTGATGTCCGACGACGCCACCGGGCTGCAGGCGCGCGCCGCGCTGGTGCGCTCGCCCGCGATGGTCTCGATGACGGGCCCGGGCTACGGCACCGACGACTACACGGTCGGGGCCGCGGTGGCCAACGAGCTCGTGCTGTGGGTGGTGCTCGCGCTCGCCGTGATGAGCATCCTGCAGGTGGTGCGGCACACGCGCGCCGAGGAAGAGTCCAGCCGGTCGGAGCTGGTGCGGGCCGCCGTCGTCGGACGGCACGCGGCCGCGGTGGCGGTGCTGGTCGTCGTGGTGCTGGTGAACCTCCTCGTCGCGGTGCTGTCCGCGGGGGTGCTCGTCGCGAACGACCTGGCGGCCGTCGACTCGGTCGCGATGACCCTCGGCATCGCGCTGAGCGCGCTGACGTTCGGCGCGATCGCGCTCGTGGCGGCGCAGGTCACCGAGCACTCGCGCGGCGCCACCGGGATCTCGTTCGCCGCGCTCGGCGCCGCGTTCACGCTGCGCACCGTCGGCGACATGCAGGAGCTGGGGGGCAGCTGGGTGTCGTGGCTGTCGCCGATCGCCTGGGCCCAGCAGATGCGCTCGTACGTGGACCTGCGCTGGTGGCCGGCGGCGCTCGGTCTCGTCGCGATCGTCGTGCTGCTGCTCGTGGCGTCGGCGCTCGCGTCCCGCCGCGACTTCGGCGGCGGCCTCGTCGCCGACCGCGGTGGGCGCGCGGACGCCGGCGCGCTCCTGCGTGCGCCGTCGGCGGTGGCGTGGAGGCAGCAGCGCATGTCCCTGCTGTGGACGGCGCTGGGCCTCGCGCTCATGTGGCTCGCGACCGGCACCGTGGTCGCGCAGATCCCCCAGATGGCGGAGTCCCTCGAGGAGAACCCCGTCTACGCGGCCCTGCTGGGCGAGGGCGACCTCGAGAAGGCGTTCGTCGGCATCGTCGTGCTCTACGCGGCGCTCGGCGCCGGCGCGTACGGGCTGGTCGCGACGCTGCGCGCCAAGGCGGAGGAGGAGGCCGGGCGGGCCGAGCAGGTCCTCGCGACGCCGGTCTCCCGCGGCCGGTGGCTGGGCGCGGGCCTGGTCGTGTCGTCGATCGGGACGGCGGTCGTGCTGCTGGCGGGCGTGCTGGCGCTGGGGGCCGGCGTGGCGGCGTCCGGGATCGCCGAGCCATCGTTCGGCGCCGTCGCGGGCGTCGGGGCGCTCTACCTCCCCGCGCTCCTGGTTCTGGTGGGGCTGGCCGCGGCCCTGTACGCGTGGGTGCCGGGTGCCACCCCGTTCGTGTGGCTGGTCTACGGCTACACGCTCGTGGTCGCGATGTTCGCCGACCTGTTCGGCCTGCCCGAGTGGGCGCGCCAGGCGTCGCCGTTCTGGTGGGTACCGGACCCGCTCACCGCCGACGTCGACTGGGTCCACGTGGGCGGGCTGAGCGGCGTCGCCGTGGTGCTGTTCGCGCTGGGGTTCGCCGGGTTCCGACGACGGGACGTCGCGACGCGCTGAGCCGTCGCGCACGACCGACCTCGTTCGCGCCCGAACACCAATGACCGCGAGGCCTAGGGCAACGCGACATAGATCACAAAATTGCCACTACGATGATCTATATGGTGACAATCGGAACAAGTTGCATGCGGGCAACTCGTACGTTCTTGGCCCCTATCCGACGAGCGCGTACTCGTCCGGAACCAGCCACTGGCCGCCTGGTGCCGGATTCGGGAAGTTCTACAACGGGACGACGTGGAAGACGACCGCGAAGAACGGGAGCGTCATCGGCTGTGGCGACGGCTATTGGAGCGTGTACACCACGGGCGACCTGAATCTGGCGTAGACCTATGCATCCGCGCGCAAGATCGCGTGAACGGGGAGTGTCCGGGTTCGAACGAGTGAGGATCTCGTGGCTGTTCATCGCGGGATTGATGCTGTCGATTGGAGCTTGTGGCAGTCCGCAGGCCCCGGCTAGCAAGGCCACCGCGGGTCCGGATGTCGGGAATGTCGCGACGGCTGCACCTGTGACCACGGAGGAACTAGCGGCCGCCAAGGAGGGATTGGCCGCCAAGGAAGCCGCGCACGAAGACTGGATCGCGCAGTCCGTCCGGTGCTTGCGGGAGAAAGGCTGGGAGGGCGTGACGGCGGATGCCGGTGGCCTGTCCTACGAAACCCTTCCGCGGGACCAAGCAGGAGCTTTCACCGACGATATGGCCGCCTGCGAGGATGCCGTCGGACCGGGACCGTACGACGAGCCGCTGACCAGGGCCGAGGTTGCAGTCGTCTATGACCGGTGGGTTGACGCGAAGGCCTGCCTGGAGGGTCTAGGACACGAGATCTCGGAGCCGCCGTCGGTGAACGTCTTCATCGACGATTACCTGCACGGTGACGACGGACCGTGGTCACCGTTCGCGGAGCTCCCGGCCGGGGTAGCCCTCGACCGCGTGAAGCAGACGTGCCCGGAGTGACGTTGTCGGCCGATGGTTAGCGTCCGACACCATGGCTCCCGTACCTCCCGGCACGACTCGCGAGCGCATCGCGCCAGTCCTTGCACCGCATCGCCTGAGTCAGACACGCGCCCCGACAATGACGAGGAGAAGACCGGCATGAGCGGATCGAGGCTCCAGACGTCCTTCGGGCCACAGCGAGTGTGGGTAGCGGCCGGCATCGTCGTGGTGCTAGCGGCGGGGGCCGCGCTCGGCGTTGCGTTGAAGGCGCTCCTCGCCCCGTCGCCGGTAGTCCCCGCCAGCCCGCAGTATGCACTCGTCGTGGCGGATCACGGGACGGTGGGGCGATCGATCCGCCTCGACGTCACGGCTCGCCGCATTGGCGGCACGGCGGTGGTGAACGCGGTGCACGGCGTCCTCACCGAGCACCTCGTCGAGCAGGGGGGAACTGTCGAGTCAGGCAGGAGGCTGTACTCGGTCGACCTCCGCCCCGTCGTCGTCGCAGCAGGCGACGTCCCCGCCTTCCGCGACCTGGCCCGCGGCATCAAGGGGAGCGACGTCCGCCAGCTCCAGCAGATGCTCGTCGACGTCGGCGCGCGCACGGCGGACGCCGACGGCACGTTTGGAGCCGCCACACAACAGCAGGTCCGCGCCTGGCAGGAACGGGTGGGGCTCCCGGTCACTGGCACGGTTCCGCTCGGGCAGCTGGTGTTCGTCCCGAGGCTTCCTGGGCTCGCGGACTGGGCCGATGACGTCCCGCTCGGCACCACGCTGGGAGCGGGTTCCGTGATCGCTGAGGTCGTGCCCGATGACGTGACCTTCGAGATGACAGTTCCGGAGGACCAGTTGGGCCTGCTCGAGTCGGGCATGGTCGTCGAGATCACCGCGGGCGACGCCGAGCTGTCCGCCGTCATCGGCAAGATCGTCCGTCCGCAGGACGACGCCGAAGCTGCTGTCGCGACGATCGAGCCGCTGGCTCAGAGCACCGTCTGTGACGGCAAGTGCGAGGGCATCGCTACCGCAGGCGACCAGATCCTCCCTGCCCGGGTGGTGGTGCTCGCGCCCACCGAGGGCATCGTGGTGCCAGCCGCCGCGCTCGACGTCGGGCACTCGGGCAGGGCTCAGGTGACGCTCGACGACGGCACTGCCGTCGATGTCACCGTAGACGCCGTCGAGGGTGGCCGCGCCGTGGTGAGTGGCCTGGAGCCCGGCGCGCGGGTACGTGTACCGGTCGGCGGGCACGGCGGCGCATGACGACGGCACCGCGCCTCGCGATCGATGACGTCTCCTTCACCTACCCGGGCGGGAGTGAGGCCGTCGTCGACAGGTGGTCTCAGACTTTCGTCGCAGGCACGGTGACCGCACTCACCGGCCCCTCGGGGTGCGGGAAGTCGACGCGCCTGTACCTGCTGGCGCTACTCGCCCGTCCCACGGCCGGCCGGGTTCTGCTCGACGGGGTGCCCGTCGAGCGGCTCTCCGACCCGGTGCGAGCCCGCGTGCGTGCGCACCGGTTCGGGTTCGTCTTCCAAGACGCGGTGCTCGACCCGACGCGAACCGTCCTCGACAACATCGTCGAGTCCGTGCTGTACCGGCACGAGGATCCGGCGACGTTCGTCGGTCGAGCCGTCGAGCTCATGGACCGAGTAGGGGTCGAAGTGCCATTGCATCGTCGTCCGGCACAGATCTCCGGCGGCCAGGCGCAGCGCATCGCCTTGTGTCGCGCGCTGCTTGCGGACCCGGACGTCGTATTTGCCGACGAGCCCACGGGAAATCTCGACCGTGCCACGGCCGACGTCGTGATGGGCGCAATGCGCGACCACGCCGCCGCCGGCGGGTGCGTCGTCATCGTCACCCACGATCCGACCGTCGCCGCGCAGGCCGACGTCCACCTCGACCTCGGGCCGCAGGCAGCATGAGCCGCGGCCGTGGACCGGTGCGGGTGCTGCTGCGCGAGACTGTCGCCGCCGCCCGAGCGCAGCGGATCGTCTCGCTCCTGACGCTGCTCGTGGTGCTCGGCGCGACGACGACGACGCTCGTCACTGCTGGCCGTGCGGAGGGTGCGCAGTCCGCCGTCCTGGCGCAGATCGAGCAGGCGGGGATCCGCACAGTGAGCGTCCATGCGCCCGTGAACGGTGGTGCTCCGCTCATGTCCGACCTCGTGGACCGGTTCGCGGCGTACGACCTCGTCGAGTCTGCTCTCGGCTTCGGGCCGGCCACGGATGTCCGGGCGGCGGCCAACACGGCCGGCGAGCTCGTGGCGCTCCGCGACGTCTACGGCAAGATCGCCGAGGACGCGCCGGCGTCCCTCACTCCCGTCGCCGGGACCCGCCAGGTCTGGGCCACGGCGCAGGCCGTCGAGACGCTGGGGCTACCCGGGCGAGGACTGGTCCGGGCACCGTACTCCGAGACGGAGTACCTCGTCGCGGACGAGATCGAGCTGCCGATGGCCGTGCGGTCGTGGGACCCGGTGCTGCTCGCACCTGCGGTCGCGGACACAGGGGATGACCCTGCGCCGATCAACACCCTCGTGATCGTTGCCCGGCGGGCCGCCGACGTCGGTGCCGTCACCGAGCTGGTGCGCCAGGAGCTCGCGGACATCCCGGCCCAGGACTTGATGGTCGAGACGTCCCAGGAGCTCGCCGACGCGTACGGGATGGTCGACGGCGAGCTTACGCGGCAGAACCGCGCCATCATCCTGGGTTCACTGGCCTCGGCGGTCGCGGCGGTCACCGTGGTGGTCTGGGGGGCGGCGATGATCCGTCGTCGGGACTTCGGCCGCCGACGGGCCCTCGGGGCCACGCGCCGCATGATCCTGACGCTCGTGGTGGCGCAGGTCGCACTGCTCTCTGTGGCCGGGGCCGTGCTTGGCGCGGCCGTCGGCTCCGCCTGGCTGTGGTGGTCGGGGGACCCGCTCCCCGACCCCGCCTACGTGGCGTCGCTCGCAGTGGTCGTGGCGGCGACCACTGCTGTCATGAGCGCCGTGCCCGCGTGGTGGGCGGCGTGTCGTGATCCGCTGAGCGAGCTGCGCGTCCCGTAGCAGTCCTGCGTCGCCGCTCGCGTCCCGGCACCAGGGGTTAGCGTGGTGCGCCGTGACCACCACCGACCCGCAGGGCGCGCCGCCGCCCGACGCTGCCCTCGCGCACGGGCTGCGGCCCCGGCACCTCACGATGATGGGCCTCGGCTCCGCCATCGGGGCGGGGCTGTTCCTCGGGTCCGGGCAGGCGATCGGGACGGCGGGCCCCGCCGTGCTCGTCAGCTACGCGATCGCAGGCGCGATCGTCGTCCTCGTCATGCGGATGCTCGCGGAGATGGCGTCCGCGCTGCCGTCGTCCGGCTCGTTCTCCGTGTACGCGGAGGCGGCGCTCGGGCGCTGGGCGGGGTTCCTGCTGGGCTGGCTCTACTGGTTCATGCTCATCATGGTGCTGGGCGTGGAGGTCACCGGGGTGGCGGGCATCGTGGCCGGCTGGTGGCCGGGGGTGCCGCAGTGGGTGGTCGCGGCGGTCGTCGTGGCTCTGCTGGGCGGCATCAACCTGGTGGGGGTGCGGCAGTTCGGCGAGGCCGAGTTCTGGTTCGCCCTCATCAAGGTCGCGGCCATCGTCGGGTTCCTCGTGGTGGGTGCGCTCGTCGTGGTCGGCGTGGTCCCGGTGAGCGGCAGCGTGCTGGGCGACTGGGCCGCGCACGGCGGCTTCGCCCCGGCGGGCTGGGCCGGCGTCGCGGCGGGGCTGCTCGCGGTGGCGTTCGCGTTCGGCGGCATCGAGATCGTGGCCATCGCCGCGGCCGAGGCCCGCGACCCGCGCGACGCCGTCGCCCGGGCCACCCGCACCATCCTGTGGCGGATCCTGTTCTTCTACGTGGGCTCCGTGGCGATCATCGTGGCGCTCGTCGCGTGGGACGACGCCGCGGCGCTCGTCTCCCCGTTCGTGTCCGTGCTCGAGCTCGCCGGGTTCGACGGGGCGGCGCGGCTCATGGAGGTCGTGGTGGTGCTGGCGCTGCTGAGCGCCTTCAACGCCAACGTCTACGGGACGTCGCGGATGCTGTACTCGCTGGGGCAGCGCGACGACGCGCCGTCGGCCGTCACGAAGGTCTCCCGGCGCGAGGTGCCGTGGGTGTCGGTGCTGGTGTCGGTGTTCTTCGGCGTCGTGGCGGTGGGCCTGAACTGGCTGCTGCCCGACTCGCTCCTGTCGATCCTGCTCAACGCCGTCGGGTCGGCGCTGTTCGTGGTGTGGCTGCTCATCACGGTCTCGCAGCTGCGGCTGCGGCCCCGGCTGGAGGCGGAGGCTGCCCGGTCGGGCGAGCCGATGCGGCTGCGCATGTGGGGCTACCCGTGGCTGAGCCGGGTGACGCTCGCGGCGCTGGTGGGGCTCGCGGGCCTCATGCTGTCCGACGACGCCGCACGCGCCCAGATCGTCGCGACCGCGGGCCTCGTCGTCGTCATCCTCGTGGTCTACGCGCTGACCCGGCGGGTGCGTCCGGGACGGGGCTGACGGGGGCCGGACGGGGAGCTACTTCTCGGGCCGGACGGTCGGGACGTCGCCGACGATCGGGATGGGCCGGCGGTGGAACGGGAAGCCGTACCGCGTCACGAGGCCGGCGAGCGTCGTCACGCGGTTGCGCGGCCCGATCAGCGACATCACGTGCACGAACAGCCACATCAGCCACGCCGTCCCCCGGGTGAAGCGCAGGGGCGCGCGCAACCCCGGCGCCGTGACCTCCGCGACGGCGGCACGGCGCCCGATGACCGCCATCGTGCCCTTGTCGTGGTACGTCAGGGGCTCGGTGGGTCGCCCCTCGAGGAGCGCGAGGACGTTGCGTGCCGCTGCCTTGCCGCCCTGGATGGCGGGCTGGGCGAGCTGGGGGAGCCAGTCGGGGGTCTCGGCGATGTCGCCGATGGCGAAGACCCGGGGGCGCCCCTCGACCTGGAGGTCGGGCCCTACGGCCACGCGACCGCCCTTGCGGCGGGGCAGGTCCCAGTCGTCCACCTCGGCGTGCGGGCCGACGCCGGCGGACCACACGGTGAGGTCGGAGTGGATGCGGGTGCCGTCGGTGAGCACGACGGCGTCGGGGAGCACCTCGGCGACGCCGGCGCCGAGCCGCAGGGTCACGCCGCGGTGCTCGAGCTCGGCGGCGGCGTAGGACCGCAGGTTCTGGTGGAACCCCTTGAGCAGGTCGGTCCCGCGCTGCACGACGGTGATCTCGAAGGCGTCGCCGTGGATCTCGGGGTACGCGGGCTCGAGCCCGGCGGTGCGCAGCTCGGCGAGCGCCCCGGCGACCTCGACGCCGGTGGCGCCGCCACCCACGACGACGACGCGCAGGCCGTCGTCCGTGGCGGGCGTGAACGCCGAGTTCTCGAGCCGGATGAAGAGCTGGTCGCGGATCTTGAGCGCCTGCGAGCGCGAGTACATGCCGAACGCGTGCTCCTTGGCGCCCGGTGTGCCGAAGAAGCTCACGGTGACGCCGTTGGCGAGCACGAGGTAGTCGAACGAGACATGCTCGTCGTTGGCGAGCCGGATGGTCCGGGCGTCGTGGTCGATGCCGACCAGGTGCTCGTGCAGCACGCGCACGTTCTTCTGCTTGAGCCGCAGGCCCCGCAGCCAGTAGGTGACGTCGCCCGGGCTGAGGCCGCCCGTGGCCACCTGGTAGAGCAGCGGCTGGAACGTGTTGTAGACGCGGCGCTCGACCAGCGTGATGCGCACGGGGGCGCCGGCGAGGGCCTTGACGACGGCGAGCCCGCCGAACCCGCCGCCGACGACGACGACGTGCGGCAGGTCGTTGCGGTCGGTCACGGACCCACGGTAACGACGAGACCGGTGTCTCGCGTCCCCAACGGTCCCGCGGGCCGGCGGGCGCGCAGGTCGGCGGAACCGCAGGTCCGGACCCTGGGCGGGTGCCCCGGCGGCCCGGCGTGGTGGGAGGATACGGCCCATGGCTGACCTCCTCGCCGTGTGCCGTGTTTACCGGCTCCTGCCCGACGCCGGCACGGTGGGCGTCACCGCCATCGACAAGCGGCCCGTCGGGGGACCGGTGAAGGTCACGCCCTACGGCCTGTACGCCGACGTCCAGGCGGACCGGCGTGACCACGGCGGGCTGGACCAGGCGGTGTACGCGTACGCGCAGGAGGACGCCGAGGTGTGGGGCGCCGAGCTCGGGTACGACGTCGTCCCGGGACTGTTCGGGGAGAACCTGCGCACCCGCGGCGTGGACGTCAACGGCGCGGTGATCGGCGAGCGGTGGCGCATCGGGTCCGCGCTGCTCGAGGTGACGCAGCCGCGCACGCCGTGCCAGACGTTCGCGCGGCACCTGAAGTCGCCGCCGCGCTGGGTGCGCCGCTTCACGGAGGCCAACCGGACTGGCGCCTATCTGCGCGTCGTCGAGAAGGGGTCGCTCTCGGCGGGGGACGCCGTCGACGTCGTGGAGCGGCCCGCGCACGGCGTGACCGTCGCCGGGTGGTTCGGGGCATGGAGCGGGCTCGACGGGGCACCGCACCCCGTCGAACCCGCCCGCCTGCTGCTCGCCGCGCACGACGCGGGGCAGGTCCGCCTGAGCAAGGACATGCACTCGCGCGCACGGGGCGCCGTCCAGGCCTGACCCCGCTGCGGGGCGTCAGTGGACGCCCGCCCGGTGGCCGGCGTAGCCCCACACGGCGAGCGCCAGCGCGGGACCCCAGAACCACGCGGGGAAGATCAGCGCCGCCGTCACGCCGAACTCGAGGAGCAGCGGGATCGCGGCACCGCAGAGCATGACGGCGACGGCCCCGCCGGGGACGATCGCGGCGGCGGGCGGCACCGGCTGCCCGGCGCGGCGCGGGAACCAGCGCGGGAACCGCTCGCCCCACGGCAGGATCAGGCCGAGCGTGAGGATGATGCCCAGCCAGGCGCCGGACGACAGCGACAGTCCTTGGATCTTGACGGCGAGCGGGACGCCCTCGCCGCCGAACTGGGGCCACGGCGTGAGCCAGGTGAGCCGGGCGAGCGCGTACGGCAGCGGGCCGAGCGCGGCGATGACGGTGAACGTCTTGCGGTGGCGCGTCACCCACGCGGTCGCGTGCCGCAGCGAGCCGCGGCGCCAGGCGCCCACGGCGGCCAGCCCGGCCCAGACGATCGCCGTGGCGAGCGGGAGCAGCACCGCGAGGAGCTCCCAGCGCTCGCGGACGAACCCGCTCATGACGCCGCCGAGCTGAATGGCGAACGCGTCCCGGGCGACGACGATCCCGACGACGGCGAGCACGCCTGCCACGGCGATCGGGATCCGCCACGCGGGACGGGTGCGGAACACCTGCACCGCCGCCCACACGGTGAGCACGGGGACCGCCAGCGCGACGAGGTATCCGGAGACGCTGAGCGTCGACATGCTCTGGGCCAGGATCCCGAGTCCGAGGACCTGGACGCCGGCGACGGTCGTGACGAGACGGCCGGTACCGCGTCCCGTCCTGCCGTCCGTGGGCCGGGCGAGCGCCACGGCGGCGCCCGCGACGCCGACGAGGCCCACCGCCAGCAGGACCCAGGTGAGGACCGGGCCGCTGAGGAAGTTCCGGCCGAGCGTGGTGGCGCCCTCGAGGAACGGGTTGACCTCGGGGCGGGCGAGGAGGAGCCCGAGCAGCGCCGTCGTGGCGGCCGACGTCCCGAGGGCGGCGGCGCTCAGGATCCTGGTGGTCCTGGTGGTCGGTGTCGTGCGGGGTGCTGTCGTGGTCTCGGTGCGTGCCGTGGTCATGACGAGCCTCTCGTGGGGAACCGGTGTGCTCCCACGCTCGCGCTGCGAGGGTGCCGGGCACCTCCCCGGGTCGGGTGATCCGCCTCCCCCGTGCGCGGGACCCGCGGCTCTGACCGCTGGCTGGCAGCGGACTGCCGCGCGTCGTCCACAGGGCGTCGCGGACGTTGCCGGACCTGATCAGGCACGCTAGGGTCGAACACATGTTCGAAGACGCGCGGAATGGTTCGGCTGCTCCCCCAGCCGTCCCTGTGCGTGCTCGAACGTCCGGCTCCGATGCGGCCAGTGCCCCGGCCGCATCGGAGCCGGGCACGTTGCCGGCCGCAGCCGTGTCGAGCTTGCCGTCAGCCGCGACCTCCCACGCGATCTCGGCAGTGGCCGCGACCTCGACGTCGAGCACCTCGCGGGTCGAGCGCGTCCTTGCCCGTCTCCTCGATCTCGGTGACACGGCGCTCCGGTCGTTGCCTGACGGTGCGCCGCGCACGGTCCGCCCGGGTGGCCAGGACCAACGGGCGAGAGGCATGCGTCGGTGCCCCACCGTGTCGGGTCGTCGGTTCGGCTCCGTCGTGTCGCTCGCGCGGTCCACCCCGCGGTCCGAATCGGATGATCCCGTCCTCGTGCCGGGCGGGGTGCTGCTGCCGCGGGCCGCCTTGGTGCAGCGCATCGCGGACCCACTCGACTCGGACGCCTCCGACTCGGACGCACTCGACTCGGACGCACCTGGCCCCTCGCCACGCGGAGCGGCGCCGCGAGCCACTGTGGAGCAGCGAGTCGCGGCCGGGCCCGATGCTCTTACCCCGGCCCCTGTTGCCCCGGCCCCTGTTGCCCCGGCCCCTGTTGCCCCGGCCGCCGCCCTCACACTGGCGGCGCGGCTCGACGCGGCGCTGCCGGGGCCCGAGCTGGCCGAGTGGCTGGCCTCGATCGAGGTGGCAGACCTGGACGACCACACCCTCCTGGAGGTGCTCGCGGCCTGGGAGCGGGTCGCGTCGTGGGCCCAGGCCGGCTCGGCGCGGGCCCTGGCGGAGCTCCTGGAGCGGACGAACGGCACCTCGCAGCACGAGTTCGTCACCGACGGCGTCGCCTCCCGGCTCGGGCTGACGCGGGGCGCCGCCGGCCAGCACGTGGCGGTGGCGCACGGGACGTCACGCCTGCCCGAGGTCGCCAACGCACTGGCGGAGGGCGTCGTCGACCGGCGCAAGGCGGAGGCGCTGATCTCGGCGGGACGCCTCCCCGACGAGCAGCGGCGTACCGCCGTCCGCGACCTGCTTCCCAAGGTCGAACGGCTGACCGTCCCGCAGATCCGTGCCCGGATGAAGCGTGCCGAGATCGAGATCGACCCTGGCGGCGCCGAGGAGCGGCACCAGGCGGCACGCAAGGAACGGTTCGTGCGGATCGAGCCCGTGGGCGACGCGATGGCCTACCTGACCGCCTACCTGCCCGCGGACGACGCGTCGCGGGCCTTTGCCGCCGTCGACGAGCTCGCACTCGCGGTGCGCCGCGGCCAGGGGGAGGAGCGTCGGCTCGACGAGTGCCGGGCCGACGTCCTGACCGGCCTGCTCAGCGGACGCCTGCGGGCGGGCTCAGGCGCCGCGGCCGGCTCCGACTCGCCCGGAGCGGGCGGTGGTGACACGGCGCGCGGGCGCGGTGCCGACGGCCCGGTCACCCGGGGCCGGCGGGGTGGCGTACAGGTGAGCGTCGCGGCGTCGACGCTGCTGGGTACGGACGACCTGCCCGCGACGCTCGCGAGGTACGGCCCCATCCCCGCCGGGATGGCCCGTGCTCTGGCGAGCGACCCGGACGCCGTGTGGCAGCGCATCTTCACCGACCCGGGGAGCGGCGTGCTGACCGACGTCTCGTCGCGGTCGTACCGGCCGAGCCCGAGCCTGCGCGCCGCGGTGGCCGCCCGTGACGTGACCTGCACGTTCCCGGGCTGCCGGGTGCCGGCGTCGGGGTGCGACCTCGACCACGTCGAACCGTACGACCCGTCGGTGGGCGGCCCCCAGACCCGGGGCGACAACCTGCACGCGCTGTGCCGCACCCATCACCGGGCAAAGACTGTCGGCGGCTGGCGGGTCGGCCGGGATCCCGCGACGGGCGTGACGCGTTGGACAGCGCCGACCGGTCACCGGTACGACCGACCGCCCGACACGCCGCCCGGATCCCACCGGCGTCAGTAACCCGCGTCAGTAACCCGCGCCAGTAACCCGCGCCAGTAACCCGCGCCAGCAACGTCGCAGCCAGTGGTGAAACCCCGCAGCCCGCTCACAGCAAGAACTCAGCGGCGGGGCCCCCGCGGCGGCTCGGTCGGCGGGAACTCGCCGTCGTCGGAACCGTCGTCGTGGGCGTGCAGCAGCTCCTGGAGCTGCACGTGCACGTCGTCGACGCGCGGCACGTCGTGCAGCACCATGCCCGCCTTCTCGGTCGCGTCGGAGACGACGAGGGTGCCGCACCCGAGGATCCGGTCGACGAGGTCCTTCTCGAGGGCGATGTCGTTGACGCGGTACAGCGGGATGTCCCGGCCGGTGCGGGTGATCAGGCCGGTGCGCATCGCGATGCGCCGGTTGGTCACGGAGTACGACGAGGAGTGCCAGCGCGCCCACGGCAGGATCACCCAGACGACGGCGACGAGAGCCAGCACGCCGAGCGCGATCCAGCGCACGACGTCGGCGACGGGCACCAGGAACGACGCGGCCCCGCCGGCCAGCAGCACGAGCAGCAGGACGAAGGGCCACAGGAGGGCCTTGGGGTGCTCCCGCAGCTCCATGACAATGCGCTCACCCGTGGTGAGATCCTGCTCGTTCAGCGCCATGGCGCACATGGTGCCAGAACGTGACACCGCTGCGTGCACGTCAGACGGTGGGCGGAAGGTTCCAGCCCTCGATGGTGCGCAGGCCGTGCCCGTAGCCGAGCAGGCAGATCGCCGCGGTGCCCAGCTCGAGCCGTGAGCCGTAGCGGGGCTCGACGCCGAGCCAGGCGGTCGCGAGCACGCGCAGCAGGTGCCCGTGGGCGACGGCGAGCACGTTCCCGCCGTCGTTCAGCGTCACGTCGGCACGCTCCACGAAGCGGCGCGCGCGGGCGGACACCTCCTCGAGCCGCTCGCCTGGGCGGCCCTCGCCGTGCTCGTCGTCGGGCGGCAGCACCTGGACGCCGTCGTCGAAGATCTGGAAGTCGCGCCCGAGGATCGTCCCGACCTCGGCGGACGTGCGGCCGTCGACCGGGCCGTAGTCCCACTCGGCCAGGTCCGGGTCGACGACGGCGTCCGGGTGGCCGGCGAGCGCGGCGGTCCGCACGGCCCGTCGGAGGGGAGAGGTGTAGACCGCGCCGAACTCCAGGGCAGCGATCGCCCGGCCGGCGACGCCGGCCTGTTCCTCGCCGGCAGCGGTGAGCTCGAGGTCGGTGCGACCGGTGTGCTGCCCGCTGGCGCTCCACTCGGTCTCCCCGTGACGCAGGAGCACGAGCTGTGGGTCCTTGCTCGGCTGGAGTGGCATCACTGCATGATCGCGCACCCGGGGCGAAGTGGCAGGTCGGGCGGTGGATGACCGCACCGTCGCGACCGCCCGGTCCGCTAGGGTGGACGCGCTCACACTTTGGTCACGTTCTCGCCAAGGCATCGTCACAGGGAGTCACACGTGCTCGTCTTCATCCTCATCGGCGCTGCCGGGATGCTCCTGCTCCTCGTCTCGCTGATCGTGGGGGACCTCATCGACCTGGGGGACGGCGCCGTCTCCAGCACCTCGCTCGGCGTCGGCGGCGTCGTCTTCGGCGCGGTCGGCACCATCGTGGTCGCGAACGGCGGGCCGGTCTGGCTGGCCTACGCGGTCTCGGCCGTCGTCGGAATCCTTGCGGTGCTGCTGGCCCAGGCGCTGGTCCGCCGCCTCACCGCGTCGGAGGACGGCGTGAGCGTCTCCCTCGTGGGGGTGCAGGGCACGGCGACCACCGACATCACCCCGACGTCGGGCGAGGTCGCCCTCGACGCCGCGAGCGAGCTCGAGCGCCGGCTCGCCCGTGCCGACGAGCCGATCCCCGCCGGCGCCCGCGTGGTCGTCGTCGAGCACTTCGGCAGCACCGTCCGCGTCGGGCCGTTCGCGCCGACGCGCTGAGCCGGCCCCGGCACCGCCTGCCGCACGACCCCTGAACCGCACGTCCCGCGACCGGAAGGAGCCGCGCCCCGGCGCGCACCATGTTCGACACCTCTGACAGCAGCTTCATCACTACCATCGCGGTCGTCGCCCTCGTGGTGGCGTTCCTCGCGGTGGGCATCTTCGTCGCCCAGCGCATCCGCCGGGTCCCGCCGAACCAGGCCCTCGTCATCGTCGGCCGTGGTGCGGGGCGCAAGGAGTCTTCCGCGTCGGGCCAGAAGGTCGTCATCGGCGGCCGCACGTTCGTCTGGCCGGTCCTGCAGCAGGGCTTCGCGATCTCGCTCGAGCAGCGCCAGATCGGCATCACGGTCGAGGGCGTCGACAAGAACCGCATCAAGATCGCCATCAAGGCGTCGATCAACTTCAAGGTGCGGGGCGACGACGAGGGCGTGCGCCGGGCGGCGCAGCGATTCCTGTCGCAGCAGGAGATGCTCACCGAGATCATCAAGGAGTCCCTCGAGGGCTCGCTGCGCTCCATCGTCGGCGACATGACGATCGAGCAGATCATCTCCGACCGCAAGGGCCTGTCCGACCGGGTCGTGCAGTCCACCAAGACGGACCTCGCCGAGCAGGGTCTGCAGGTCGACCTGCTCAACATCTCCGACATCTCCACGCCCGGGTCGGCGTACCTCGCGAACCTGGGTCGCGCCGAGGGTGCCCGTGCGCTGCAGGTCGCCGAGGTCTCCGAGGCCGAGGCCCGTCGGGTGTCGGAGTTCGCCGTCATCGAGGCGGCCGAGCAGATCGCGGAGCGTCAGAAGGCGCTCGACCTCAAGAAGGCCGTCATCAAGGCGGACACCGACCGGGCGAACGCCGAGGCGGACGCCGCCGGCCAGCTCGCCCGCGCGGAGCAGGACCGCCTCGTGGCACAGCAGGAGCGCGAGGCTCTTGCCGAGAAGGCGCGCGTCACCCAGGAGCGCCTCGACATCGAGGTGCGCAAGCCGGCCGAGGCCAAGGCCTACGCCGAGGTCCAGGAGGCGAACGCCCGTCGTGACGCGGCGAACGCCGCCACCGAGGCCGACGCCTACAAGCGCACCACGATCGCCGAGGCGAACAAGAAGGCCGCGATGCAGGACGCCGAGGCCTCGGCCGAGGCCGTGCGTCGTGCCGGTGAGGCCGACCGTGACCGCCAGATCGCCCTCGCGGCCGGTATCCGGGCCGAGGGTGAGGCCCGAGCGGCCGCGACGGAGGCCGAGGGGCGCGCGGAGGCAGTGGCCACCGACGCCAAGGCAGAGGCGCTCAAGAAGTACGGCGAGGCCGCGCTCGTGCAGGAGCTCATCGAGCGCCTGCCCGACATCGTGCGTGCCGCAGCGGAGCCGATCGGTGCGATCCAGGGCATGACGGTCGTCTCGACAGACGGTGCCTCGGCGATCACCAAGAACGTCGCATCCGTCCTCAGTGAGGGCCAGGGTGTGATCAAGCAGCTCACCGGCGTCGACATCAACCAGCTCATCGCCGGGATCGCCGGGAGCCAGCTCCCCGGGAAGGACGCCGGGGTGAACGAGGCCGCACCGCTCAACTGAGCCGTCGGCTCGACCGTACGACGCACGTCACGCCCCGTCGTGGGAATCCCTTCCCGCGGCGGGGCGTTCGGCTGGGCATGACGACTCTGAAGGTCGACGTCTGGTCGGACGTCGCGTGCCCCTGGTGCTACATCGGCAAGCGCCGCTTCGAGTCCGCGCTGGAGCGGATGGCGGAGCGGGACGGCTCGGCACCGGAGGTGACGATCGAGTACCACTCGTTCGAGCTGTCGCCCGACACGCCCGTCGACTTCGAGGGCACGGCGACGGAGTTCCTCGCCGACCACAAGGGGATCCCGCTGGCCACGGCCCAGCAGATGCAGGACCAGGTGACCGCGCTCGCCGCTGCCGAGGGCCTCACCTACCGCATGGACGACGTCCGGCACACCAAGACGCTCAAGGCGCACGAGCTCCTGCACGTCGCGAAGGCGTTCGGCAAGCAGTCCGAGATGAAGGAGCGGCTGCTGCGCGCGTACTTCACCGAGGGCCGGCACGTGGGCCGGGTCGACGACCTCGCCGACCTCGCCGCGGACATCGGGCTGGAGCGGGAGGCCGTGCGCACGGCCCTCGAGACGGGTGCCTACGCCGAGGCGGTCGCCGACGACATTGCGCGCGCCCGGGCTTTCGGCATCAACGGCGTCCCGTTCTTCGTGCTCGACGGGCGCTACGGCGTCTCCGGTGCGCAGGACCCGGCGGTCTTCGTCCAGGTCCTCGACCAGGTGCTCGCGGAGCAGGGCGCCGACGTGTGATCGGGTGCGTGCCGCATCTCACAGCACCTCCCCTCGCATTGCGAGACGGAGTCGCACAAGATGGGGAGATTCCGTCTCGCAACGCTGCGACGGACCGACATCGGGCGCGCCGGCACCGTCGCTGAGCACCCATCGTGGAGGAGAGAGCATGAACGACGTCACCGAGAGCGCGTACCGCTCCATCGCCAACCCGCGCCGCACCACCCTCATGTCCACGAGCGCGGCAGAGGCCGCCGAGCCCCACCGCGCCACGGACGACAACCGCCTGCAGATGCTCACCGACGACGGCGGCGTGTGCGTCGACGGGTCCTGCGCGCTCCCGGAGTGACGGCACCCCAGGGAGTCCGAAGGCCCGGTAGTCAGAGCCCTCGGTAGTCGGGGATCGGCAGCCGTGGCCCGCGCCGTGGCGCCTGGGCCCGGCGGTCCAGGAACAGCAGCCGCACCACGCGGTGCCGGTGAGGTGCGTACGGTGCCAGGAGCTCGAGCATCCCGGCGTCGTCCGTACGCTCGCCTGTGAGCGCCCAGCCCACCGCCGCGGCGAGGTGGAAGTCGCCGACGGAGACCGCGTCGGCGTCGCCGAGCGCACGCTGCGCGACCTCGGCCGAGGTCCACTCACCGATCCCCGGCACGGCCTCGAGCCGCGCCCGTGCCTCGGCGCCGGGGAGCGTCGCGGTCTCCTCGAGCCTGGCCGCCACGCGCGCGCAGCGGGCCACGGTCGCCGCGCGCCGCGGATCCACGCCTGCCCGGTGCCACTCCCAGACGGGCAGCGCCGCCCAGGTGCGGGCGTCCGGAACGACCCGCAGCCCGGCGGGCGCAGGCCCGGGCGCCGCGCTCCCGCGCCGCAGCACCAGATGACGCCACGCGCGGTGCGCGGTGACGACCTGCACCTTCTGCTCCAGCACGGCCGGCACCAGGGCCTCCATCACCCGCCCGCTGCGGGTGATCCGCAACCCGACGGCACGGCGTGCCGCCGCCTGAGCCTGCGGCGGGGCCACGAACCCGTCGGTGGAGTCGTCCTCGCCGAGCAGCTGCGGCAGCCGGTCGGCTGCCTCGCGTGCGCCCGGACCCCACTGCTGGACGACGACCGACCGCTCGCCGTCGGCGACGAACCGCTGGGTGGCGGGGCCGCTGGGTAGCAGCGTCGTGCGCCAGACGGCGCCGTCGGTGGTGCGGGTGAAGGTGGGGTCGCCGACGCCGTGCCGTAGCGGGGCCAGCGTGGGCCCCAGGTCCAGCGGCCGATCGCTGAGGTGCCGGACCGTGAGGGCGTCTGCGGAACGGATCTCAGTCAAAGAGGGTGCCGAGCTCCCAGCCCGAGTCGGCTCGCGCGCCCACCGGCTCGCGGGGCGGGCGCGCTGCCCCCGGGACGGCAGCCGACCCGGCTCCGCCGTCAGAGTCCTCCGGTGCGACGAGCAGCTCTCCCACGCCACCTCGCCCGGCGGCCCAGTCCTGTGCGGCGAGCCCGGCGAGCTGGTCCGCCCGCTCGTTGAACGGGTTGCCGACGTGCCCGCGCACCCAGCGGAACCGCACCGGACCGCCCCGGTGGGCGATGGCCCGGTCGATGGCCTGGACGAGGTCCAGGTTCTTCACGGCGCCGCCGGACGCGGTGCGCCAGCCCTTGCGCTTCCAGCCCTCGAGCCACTCCGAAGCACACCGGATGGCGTACTGCGAGTCGGACTCGATGAGCAGCGGTTCGTCGCCCGGGTGGGCCTCGATGGCGCGCAGGAGCGCGGTGAGCTCGGCTATCTGGTTGGTGCCCGACACGGCCCCGCCGGAGTCGAACCGGCCGCCGTCGTGGGCGATCCACGCCCAGCCGATCGCGCCGCCCGGGTTGCGTAGGCAGGAGCCGTCGGTGCTGACAATGATCACGTCGGTGTCCCTCGGTATCCCGATGTGTGCACCCGGAGCGCCCCGGGTGTCGGCCCTATTGTGCACCGAGCCTGGGACACGACCTACGCGCCCCCGGCTTCGGCCGTCCGAATCCCCCCGCACCGACGGCCGGAAGTGGGCACGGCGCGGTGCACAACCCGTCGTGGGCGCGGTGACGCCATCATGAGAACGTGCAGCCACCCCACCCCGACGAACCCGGCGACCCGGCGCCGTCGCTCGCCCGGAACCCCGCCGACCTGCGTCGCTGGCGGCGCCATCTCGCCGACGAGCGCGCGGAGGCGGCGACGTACCGCGACCTCGCGCGTCGCCGCACCGGGGAGGAGCGGGAGATCCTGCTTGCTCTGGCGGACGCGGAGAAGCGGCACGAGCAGCACTGGCTCGACCTGCTCGGCGACGACGTCGGCCGGCCGCTCCCCGGAGACCTCCGTACCCGCATGCTCGGCCTCCTCGCCCGCCGGTTCGGCGGCGTGTTCGTGCTGGCTCTCGCACAGCGTGCGGAGGCCCGCTCGACGTACGACCGCGAGGAGTTCGCCACCGCGAGGATGGCGGCGGACGAGCAGATCCACGAGGAGGTGGTGCGCGGGCTCGCGACCCGCGGCCGCAACAGGATGTCCGGCATGTTCCGCGCTGCCGTCTTCGGCGCGAACGACGGGCTCGTCTCGAACCTCGCGCTCGTCCTGGGCATCGGCGCGTCCGGGGTGTCGTCCCAGACCGTGCTGCTCACCGGGGTCGCCGGGCTCCTCGCCGGCGCGCTGTCCATGGGTGCGGGCGAGTTCGTGTCCGTGCGGTCCCAGCGCGAGCTGCTCGAGGCCTCCGACCCCGACCCGAAGAGCGCCCAGGCGCTGCCCCACCTCGACGTCGACGCCAACGAGCTCGCCCTCGTGTACCGGGCACGAGGCATGGACCAGGACGCCGCCCAGGCCCGGGCCGACGGGGTGCTGGCGCGGCTCGCGGTCACCGAGGGCCTGACGTCGGGGTCGCTGGACCACGAGGAGTCGCCGGCGGACGACCGCGAGACGCACGGGACCGCCTGGGGCGCCGCCGTCTCCAGCTTCTGCTTCTTCGCGTCGGGGGCGATCATCCCCGTGCTGCCGTACCTGTTCGGGCTGACGGGCGCCCAGGCGATCGCCGTGGCCGCCGGCCTCGTCGGTGTGTCTTTGCTGATCACGGGTGCGGTCACCGGGCTGCTGTCGGGCACGTCGCCGCTGACGCGCGCGCTGCGGCAGCTCGCCATCGGCTTCGGCGCCGCGGCGATCACCTACCTCCTCGGCCTGGCGTTCGGCACCACCCTCGCCTGACCTCGCCCGGAGCGTGTGCGCTTGCGCGACGATTGCTCGGGCACCACGCTAGGGGGTGAGCCGTCGCCCAGGGCGACGGCGGAGCACGACGCAAGGAGGCAGCGTGACGCACAGCGACGCCGGACCGCCGGAAGCCGGACGCTTCCGCCGGTGGGCGCTGCGTGCCGCAGGCGCGGCCCTCGGGACGCTGGGCGGCCTCGCCCTCGGCGCCGGCCTGGCCTCCGCCGACGACGGCTCCGACGGGACCTCGGAGCGCAGCCGTGACGGTGTCGTGAGCTCCCTGGTGGAGCACGTCGCCGCCGACGTCCTGGATCCCGTGGCCCAGGGAGTGGGGAAGACGGTCGAGAAGGTCGTCACCGAACCCGTCGAGAAGGTCACCCAGCGGGTGCAGAAGGCGGCGGAGCCGGCCGAGAAGCCCGCGGAGACCGCTGAGCAGCCCGCCGAGAAGCCCGCCGAGCAGCCCGCTGAGCAGCCCGCCGAGAAGTCCGTCGAGAAGTCGACGATGCCTGTCGAGAAGGTCGTCGAGAAGTCGACGAAGCCCGTCGAGAAGGTCGTCGAGAAGGTGGCCGAGCCGGTGCAGCGGGTCACCGAGAAGGTGGCGGAGCCGGTGGAGCGGGTGACGAAGCCCGTCGAGCAGGTGCTGGCCCCCGTCGAGGACGTGCTGGACCCCGTCGTCGAGCCCGTCACCCGGGTCACGGACCCGGTCCTGGCGCCGGTGGGTGACGTGGTGCGGGAGGTCACCCGCCCGCTCACCCCCGTCACCGGCGCGGTGGGGAAGATCCTCGAGCCCGTCGTCGACGTGGCAGCGCCGGTGCTGGACGTGACCCGTCCTGTGCTGGACGTGGCGCGTCCCGTCCTCGACCCCGTGGTGCGTACGGTCGGCCCGGTGACCCAGGTGCTCGATCCCGTGGTCGCACCGGTCCTCGGTGCCGTCGACCCGGTGACCGCGCCCGTGGTGGCGACAGTGACGCCTGCGGGAACACCGGGGGTGACCCCTGCCCTCGCTGCCGAGCGAGCAACGCCTGGGGAGCAGCCTGTCGTGCGTGCCGCACCGGCGGAGCCGGCAGCGCCGACCGCGCGCGCCGGGCATGCGACGCCCTCGCTGCCCTCCCCGACCTCGCCGTCATCCGTCGAGACGGCACCTCCCTTCGCCGGGAGCGTCCCGGACCAGGCCGAACGTGCCGAGGACTCCGCGGCCTCGCCTCGCGGCGACGCGGACGGCGCGCCGACCGGGCCGGTCGCGAACGCCGTCGGCTCGTCGTCGTCGCTCTCGCGCGGCGGCGCGGGCTCTGACGTGGCGGCCGTGGTCGCGGACGCATCGCGCGCCGGCCAGTGGCTCCGGGCGGGCTCCGCCCCGGGGCACCAGGCCGATCTTCCGTCGATCGTCGACGACATCCCCGTCTCTCCTGCCTGAGGTGGCTCCGTCGCGCCGCGCGCGACGAGCTGGGAGCGGTATCTGCCGCCCCGTTCCACCTCAGACAGGAGAACTCTCATGCACACCTACGTTCGGCGCGCGCTGCGCACAGCGCTCGTCACGGGCGGCCTCGTGGTCGCCGGGGCCGGGATGGCCCATGCTGCGGAGGGCGACGTGGATCGCCCCGTCGTCGACCTCACGGTCGGCGAGGACACGTCCGTCGACCTCAATCTGAGCGAGGTCACCGAAGAGGCTTCGGACGCCGAGCTCGACACCCCGGTCGACCTGCCCGAGGTCGACACGGCGCCGGTCGAGAAGGTCGTCGACGCCGCCGTCGGAGCCGAGGGCGTGGTGGACGACGTCGCCGGGACGGACGAGCCCTCCGGCACGACGACCGACGACCTGGTCGACACCGTCGCGCAGGACGTCGGCGACACCGTCGCGGACGTGCAGGCCGGTGACGTCGAGGCCGTGGTCGCCGACGTCGTGGCCGACGACGGGATCGTCGACGACGCCGTCGAGGACGGCGCTGCGGACGCGGTCGAGGACGGCGCAGCCGACGCCGTCGCCGACGGTGCCGGCGCCGGTGAGGCTCTGGACCAGACGGTCGAGGAGGTGTCGGACACCGTGTCCGAGACCGGGGCCGCCGTGGACGACGTCGCCGGCTCCGGGACCGCCGTGCAGGACACACTCGACGGGCTGGTCGGTGAGGACGGGCTGGTGGACGACGTCGTCGGGGCGGACGTGCCCGAGGACGGCGTCACCGACCGAGCGGTCGAGGCGGCGCTGGACGACGTCGAGGCGACGGTCGAAGCCCTGGCCGCGGGTGACGTCGACCAGGTCGTGGACGAGGTCGTCGCACCGGAGGGGCTCCTCGACGACGTCCTGGAGGACCAGGGCGTCGACGCCGGCGTCGCGCAGATCTCGCAGACGTCCGGGTCGTTGGACGAGCTGCTCGGCACCGGGACGGCCGTCCAGGACGTCGCGGACGCTCTTGTCGGCGCGGATGCGCCGGCGGGCACGGACGGGCTGGTCGATGACGTCGTCGGGTCGGACGTGCCCGAGGACGGTGTGAGCGACCAGGTCGTGGAGGCGGTGGTCGAGGACCTCGACGGTGCGGCCGACGTGCTCGTGGCGGGTGACCTGCAGGGGGTGACCGACGCGGTGCTGGATGACGGCGGCGTGGTCGACGACCTCCTGGAGGACCAGGGTCTGGACTCCGTGCTGCAGGACGTCGCGGACGCGACGGGGACGGAGGGTCTGGCCGGCGAGGAGGGGCTGGTCGATGACGTCGTCGGGTCGGACGTGCCCGAGGACGGTGTGAGCGACCAGGTCGTGGAGGCGGTGGTCGAGGACCTCGACGGTGCGGCCGACGCGCTCGTGGCGGGTGACCTCCCGGGCGTCTCGGACGGCGTGCTGGCTGACAGCGGGCTGGTGGACGACGTGCTGGAGAACGGCGACACGGCCGCTCCGGCGGACCCCGCCGACCCGGCGGACCCGGGCGACACCACGCCGGGCACCACGCCGGGCCCCGACGCGGGCCCCGGTGCTGACGCGTTCGTCGGGTCCGGCCCCGACGCGTTCGTGGCCACGGGCTCCGACGCGTCGGCGGGATCGCTCACCGGCACGGCAGCGACGTGGGAGACGTCGGCCGCCGGTGCGCTCGCGGCGACGGGAGCGGACCTGCGGCTGACGTGGCTCGCGCTGCTCCTGGTGCTGGTGGGAACGCCGCTGGTGCTGCGCCGTCGGGCACGAGAGGTGGTGCGCTCCACCTCCTGACAGACCCCCCACCGGAGCCGTGAACGGTTCCGGACGGGGTGGAGCGGGCACGGCCGTCGCTGGGGAGCGGAGCGGCCCGTGCCTGTCCCACCCCGGCCGGGGTCGGCGGCGGGGCAGGGCGCAGGGGGCTCGGCCGCGTCGCGCACGGCTCCGGCACGGGGCCGCTCAGGGGCACGCTCGCCTACGCTGGCGGGCGTGCCCCGCCTGATCGCCGACCTCACGCCGCTGCGGGTCTCCCCGGAGTACCGCCGGCTGTGGTGGGGCCTCGGGGTGTCGAACATCGGTACGCAGATCACGGTGGTCGCGGTGGGCCTGCAGGTGTACGCGCTCACCGGGTCCACGCTGGCGGTCGGGACGCTCGGCATCGCGGCGCTCGTGCCGCTCGTCGCGCTCGGCCTGTACGGCGGGGCGCTGGTGGACCACTACGACCGGCGCACGGTGTCGCTGCTTGCGTCGACCGTGCTGTGGCTGGTGACAGCCGGCATCGCCGCGCAGGCCTGGCTCGACGTCGGCTCGGTGAACCTGCTCTACGGGCTCGTCGCGCTGCAGTCCGCGGCGTTCGCGATCAACAACCCGGCGCGGATGGCGATCCTGCCGCGCCTGCTGGAGCCGCAGCTCATGCCCGCGGCGAACGCGCTGCAGACGCTGTCGATGAACGTGGCACTCACGGGCGGTCCGCTGCTGGGCGCCATCCTCGTGGCCCGGCTCGGGTACGAGTGGGCGTACACGCTCGACGCGCTGCTCTTCATGGTGGCGCTGTGGGCGGTGTGGCGGCTGCCCCATCTTCCGCCCGAGCCCGTCGACGGCACGGGCGGCGCCGACGGTACCGACGGGGCGGGGCCGGTCGCGCGACGCCGCGTGGTCGGCCTGTCCTCCGTGCTGGACGGGCTGCGCTACCTCGCGACGCGGCCCAACGTGCGCACCACGTTCCTCGTGGACCTCGCGGCGATGGTGCTCGCGTTCCCCCGGGTGCTGTGGCCAGCGGCGGGCGCGCTCTACCTGGGCGGTGGCGAGACGACGACGGGCGTGCTGGCGGCCGGGTTCGCCGTCGGCGGCATCCTCGCCAGCGTGTTCTCCGGCGGGCTGGTCCGCGTGCGCTGGCAGGGACGCATCATCGTCTGGGCGATCACGTCGTGGGGGCTGTGCGTCGCGGCATTCGGTGCCGTGCTCGTGCTGGTGAGGCCGGGCGCCCCCGCGACGGTGCGCTGGGGCGCCGTCGTGTTGGCCGGGCTGGCGCTGCTCGCGGCGGGCGCGTCGGACGCCGTCTCGTCGGTGTTCCGGCAGTCGATCCTGCAGACCGCCACCCCAGACCACCTCCGTGGGCGGCTCCAGGGCGTGTTCATTGTCGTCGTCGCGGGCGGCCCCCGGCTGGGCGAGATGGTGCTCGGCGCGGAGGCGACGTGGTTCGGCGAGGGCTGGGCCGCCGTCGCGGGCGGGCTCGCGTGCGTGGTGGTGCTGTGGCTCGTGGTGCGCTCGCAGCCCCGCTTCTGGCGCTACGACGCCCACCACCCCGAGCCGTAGCCCGGGCCCGTCGTGGTCGTCGGGTCCATCGTGGTCGGCCCCGTCGTTCAGACCGTCGTGAGGGCGGCGTGAGGGCGCCGACGGCGCATGCTCGGCAGGGCCGCCAGCGCGAGGAGTGCGCACAGCCAGCCGCCCGACATCGTCACGAGGAAGCCTGCGTGGGAGTCCACGGCGTCCACGGCGGACCCGGCGAGCCACGACCCCAGCGAGACGCCGACGCCGAGCGCCGTGCCCACCCAGGTGAGCCCTTCGGTGAGCTGGTGGGGCGCGACCAGCGCCTGCACCAGGGCGTTGCCGTTGATGAGCGTGGGGGCGATGGCGAACCCGGCCACGAACATCACGGCACCCAGCGCCACGAGGTCCTGCACGAAGAAGAACAGCGAGACCCCGACGGCGATGCCGCCCGCCCCGATGACGAACCGGGTCGACAGGGGAGAGACCCAGTGCCTCGCGCCGTAGGCGAGGCCCGACACGAGCGAGCCGAACGCGAAGCACGCCAGCACCAGCCCGGCTCGGCCCTTGACGCCCTGCTCGTCGGCGAAGGCGACGGTCGCGACGTCGCTCGAGCCGAACATGACGCCCATGGCGACGAAGACCACCGCGAGCACCGGCATCCCCGGCATGCGGATCGCGGACCTGCCCTCGAGCGCGCGCACCTCCGGCGTCTGGACCGTGGCCACCACCTGCGCGTCGTCCGACGCCGCGACGCGCCCGGTCGCGGGCGGCTCGGTGCGCCGCTGCGCGAGGAACCACGCCGCCCCGCCGCCGCCGACGACGGCCGCGACCAGCAGGCCGCCGGAGGCCACGACGCTCGTGGCGAGCACGGTCGCGAGCACCGGGCCCACGATGAAGACCAGCTCGTCCAGCGCCGACTCGAGCGAGAACGCGGTGTGCACGCGCCGGGGCTCGGGCAGCGCGTACGACCAGCGCGCGCGGGCGAGCGACCCGTAGGAGCCCTGGCTGGCGCCGCCCACCGCGGCGCAGACCCACAGCACCCACTCGGGGGCGCCGAGCGCGGCGGCCACGACCAGGCCGAGCAGGCCGATCGTCGTCAGCACGAGCATCGGGGTCATGACGCGCGCCTGGCCGGTGCGGTCGACCAGGCGGGCGATCTGCGGTGCCACGAGCGCCTGGGCCACGACGAGCACCGCCGAGACCCGGCCGGCCATCGCGTACGAGCCGTACAGGCCCTGGACCATGAGGATCGTGCCGATCCCGATCATCGACATCGGCAGGCGCGCGAGCGTCCCTGCGGCGGAGAAGCGCAGGGCGCCCGGCACGCTCAGCACGTCGAGGTACGGGTTGCGCGGCACCCCCGGATTCTCGCACCGGGGCGGGACAACGGCGCCACGACGGGCCAGGATGGGGGCATGGCAGACACCGCAGCCGAGATCACCGTCGTCGACGACCCCGCCGGGCAGGTCTTCCGGGCCAGCCTCGCCGACGGCACCGCCGTCGGTGGTGCGTACTACGAGCGCGAGGGCGACGTCGTGACGTTCACGCACACCGAGGTGGACCCCGCGTTCGAGGGCCAGGGGATCGGGTCGCAGCTGGCCGCGGGCGCGCTCGGGCTGGTGCGCGACGCCGGCGGGCGGATCGTGCCGCTGTGCCCGTTCATCAAGAAGTACGTCGAGCGCCACCCGGAGCACGCCGACCTGCTGGCGCACCCGGCGGGTTGAGCCCCGGGCGGGGACCGCTCAGGCGTCGCCGAGGGAGCCGTCGACCAGCTCCTTGGCCGCCGCCTGCACCTCGGCGAGGTGGTCGGCGGACACGAACGACTCCGCGTAGATCTTGTACACGTCTTCCGTGCCGGACGGACGGGCGGCGAACCAGGCGTTCTCGGTGGTCACCTTGAGGCCGCCGATCTTCGCGCCGTTGCCCGGCGCCTCGGTGAGGGTCGCGGTGATCTCCTGGCCCGCGAGGGTCGTGGACGTGACCTGGTCGGGGGACAGCGCCGATAGCCTCGCCTTCTGCTCCCGCGACGCCGGGGCGTCCACGCGGGCGTACCAGGACTCGCCGTGCAGGGCGACGAGGTCGGCGTGGTGCTCCGACGGGGTGCGACCGGTGGTCGCGATGATCTCCGACGCGAGCAGGGCCAGCAGCAGCCCGTCCTTGTCGGTGGACCACACGCGGCCGTCCCGGCGCAGGAACGACGCCCCGGCGGACTCCTCCCCGCCGAACCCGACGTCGCCGGTCAGCAGGCCGGGCACGAACCACTTGAAGCCCACCGGCACCTCGACGAGCCGCCGGCCGAGGCCCGTCGCGACCCGGTCGATGAGCGCCGACGACACCAGGGTCTTGCCGATCGCCGCGTCATCGGGCCAGGCGGGCCTCGCCCCGCCGTACAGGTAGTCGATGGCGACGGCGAGGAAGTGGTTCGGGTTCATCAGGCCGCCGTCGGGCGTGACGATGCCGTGCCGGTCGGCATCCGCGTCGTTGCCCGTCGCGACGTCGAACGGTGCGGGCCCGCCGTCGCCGGTCATGCCCTCCACGAGCGACGCCATCGCGTACGGCGACGAGCAGTCCATGCGGATCTTGCCGTCCCAGTCGAGCGTCATGAACGCCCAGCGCGGGTCCACCTGCGGGTTCACGACGGTGAGGTCGAGGTCGTAGCGGTCGGCGATCGCGCCCCAGTACTCGACGGACGCGCCGCCGAGCGGGTCGGCGCCGATGCGCACCCCCGCCGCGCGGATCGCCTCCACGTCGACGACGTTCGCCAGGTCGTCGACGTACGTCGTGAGGAAGTCGTGCCGGTGCGTCGTCTCGGCGTCGAGCGCCGCCTCGAGCGAGACGCGGCGCACCGACGCGAGCCCGCCCGCGCGCAGGATCTCGTTCGCGCGGTCCGCGATCCACCCCGTCGCCTCGGACCCCGCGGGCCCGCCGTGCGGAGGGTTGTACTTGAAGCCGCCGTCGCGCGGCGGGTTGTGCGACGGCGTGACGACGATGCCGTCCGCGGCGCCCGGGCCCTCGGCGCGCACACCCTCGTCGGTGGCCGCACCGTTGTGGATGAGGATCGACTGCGAGACCGCGGGCGTCGGAGTGAACGAGTCGCGCGCGTCGACCATGACGGTGACGCCGGCTGCGGCGAGCACCTCGAGTGCCGTCTGCCACGCGGGCAGGGACAGCGCGTGCGTGTCACGGCCGATGAACAGCGGGCCGTCCGTGCCCTGCGACGCGCGGTACTCCACGATCGCCTGCGTGATCGCGGCGATGTGCGCCTCGTTGAACGCGGAGTCCAGGCTCGACCCGCGGTGGCCCGACGTCCCGAACACCACCTGCTGGGCCGGGTCGTCCGGGTCGGGCGTGAGGTCGTAGTACGCCCCCACCACCCGGTCGACGTCGATGAGGTCGGAGTCCTGGGCCGGCTGTCCCGCGCGCTCGTGCATGGGATCGATACTGCCAGGCCGCCTACCCTGGGGGCATGTTCTCGCAGCAGCCAGATGTGCCGACCCTCGACGTGCGCGACCTCGACGCGGCGGCGCCGCTCCCCGCGGGCGCGACCCTGCTGGACGTCCGCGAGCAGGACGAGTGGGACGCCGGGCACGCGGTCGGTGCGGTGCACATCCCGCTCGCCCAGCTTCCCGTGCGCTGCGCCGAGCTCGACGGGGACACGCAGATCTACGTCGTGTGCCACTCGGGCGGGCGGTCGGCGCAGGCCACGCGGTTCCTCGTGGAGGCCGTCGGGTACGACGCGGTCAACCTCGACGGCGGCATGGTCGCGTGGTCGTACCGCGGGCTGCCGATGGAGGCCTGAGGGCTCAGGCGGCGTCGGGCTCCGGCGCCTGGACGGCGGCGACCTGCGTCGTCGACGCCCGCACCACGACGGCGAACACCGCGAGCCCCGCGAGCGTGACCAGCAGGCCGACGAGCGTGCCGGCGCCGAGCGCGACCGCGACGTAGCCGAGCAGCGCGCACCCGGCCGCGACCGCGGCGTAGGGCAGCTGCGTGAGCACGTGGGTGATGACGTTGCAGCCGGCCCCGGTGGCGGACAGGATCGTCGTGTCCGAGATCGGTGAGGCATGGTCCCCCGCGACGGCGCCGGCCAGCACCGCACCCATGGCGGGCAGCAGCAGCTCGGGCGAGCTGGTGGAGGCGACGATGCCGCCCACCAGGGGCAGCAGCAGCCCGAACGAGCCCCACGACGTGCCGGTCGCGAACGCCATGGCGAGCGCGACGACGAAGACCAGCGGCACCAGCCACGCCGTCGGGATGCTCGCCCCCTCGACGAGGTCCCCGAGGTACGCCCCGGTGCCGAGCTCGTCGACCAGGGTGGCCAGCATCCAGGCGAGCACGAGGATCTCGATGGCGGGCAGCATCGAGCGCGCGCCCTCGACCCAGCCCCGGCCGAAGGTGCCGGCCGCGAACCTCGGGTTGGGCGCCGTGTACCTCAGGTAGAGCAGGGCCGCCGAGACGAGGCCCGCGATCCCTCCCCACACCAGGGCCTGCGCGGAGTCCGTCGCGGCGAGCACCTCGACGGGGTCCCAGGACCCGGAGCCGACGTGGCCGGTCCACGCGATCCCGGCGACCACGCCGAGCACCAGCAGCACGAACGGGACGACGAGGGCCCGCTTGGCCCCGGGACGGTGCACGGGCAGGTCCTCCGACAGCCGGCCCGGCAGGTCCGTGCCTTCCGCGTAGGGGCGCCCGTCGGTGACGGCACGCCGTTCCTCGCGGCGCATCGGGGCCAGGTCGAGGCCGAACAGCGCCACGAGCCAGACCAGCACCAGGGCGGCGATCGCGTAGTAGTTGGCCGCGGCGGCGCCGAGGAACGCCTCGACGCTGCCCAGGCCGAGGCCTGCGGCTGCCACGATCGGGACCATCAGCCCCATGATGTACGCGCCCCAGCTCGAGATGGGTGCGAGCACCGACACCGGGGCCGACGTCGAGTCGATGATGTACGCGAGCTTGGCGCGGGAGACCTGCTGCCGGTCGGTGACCGGGCGGCTCACCTGCCCGACGGCGAGGGCGTTGAAGTAGTCGTCGATGAAGATGATGATGCCGAGCACGGCGGGCAGCACCTGGGCACCGCGACGGCTGCGGATGCGCACCATCGCCCAGTCCGCGAACGCCTGCGTGCCGCCCGACATCATGACGAACGCCGTCGTCACCCCCAGCATCAGCAGGAACGCCAGGATGGAGACGTTCGAGGCGTTCAGTGCGCCGTCCACCCAGAAGATGCCCGCGAACGCGCCCCAGAGGAGCCGTAGCGTCTCCAGCGGCGCGAGCTCGGCGATGAGCAGGGCGGCGGCCAGCGCACCGGCGCCGAGGCTCACGAGCACCTTCTTGGTGATCACGACGAGCGCGATCGCCACCAGGGGTGGCAGGAGCACGAGCGCGGGATACGTCTCGATCACCCGGTCGATGCTACGCGCGGGTCGTGGTCGGTCACCGGCCGGACGGCGGCGGGCGGGGATCAGTCGAAGTAGCGTGGCACGTCCAGCGGCCCGCCCTGGGCGGTGAACTCGTCGTGCACGGCGGCGCGCAGGGCGTCGTCGCTCAGGTACTCGAGCGCCACGAGCGCGAGGCCGACGGCGCTGTCGACGGCGGCCGGGACGGCGCCGGGCCCGCCGGCGGCGGCGGCGAACTCCGCGGTGTGCAGCGCGACGTCGGGGCTCGAGACCTGGACGAGCGGGTGGATTCCCGGCACGCGGAACGACACGTTGCCGAAGTCGGTGGAGGCGGCGATGGTCTCGGAGACCACCCCGGGCGCGAGCGGGTCCCGGCCGCGTCGCCGCTGCGCAGCCACCCAGCGCCGCGTGAGCGCGGAGTTGGTGCGCACCGGCAGGCTCGGCAGGGCGCCGTCGTCCCACGCGATCGTCACCTCGGTGCCGGTCATGAGCGCCGCGCCGCGGGCGATGTCGTCCAGCCGGGCCGACAGGTCGCGCAGGGTGTCGGGGTATTTCGAGCGCGCGTACAGGTGCATGACGGCACGCTCCGTGATGACGCTGGGCCGGGTGCCGCCCTCGACGATCGTGGCGTGGACGCGGTCGACGGGCGGCATCTGCTGCCGGAGCAGGCCGATGCCCTGGTAGGCGAGGTTCGCCGCGTCCAGCGCGTTGCGTCCCATGAACGGCACGGACGACGCGTGCGCGGCCCGGCCGGTGAACGTCCAGGTGAGCAGGCGCCGGCCCAGCCACACCTGGTCCGCGACGTCCTGCCCGTACGGGTGCACCATGATCGCCGCGTCGACGTCGTCGAGCGCCCCGGCGCGCGCCAGCAGCTCCTTGCCCGTGCGCCCCTCCTCGGCCGGCGTGCCGAGCAGCACGACCCGGCCGGCGGGCGCGTCGTCGGCGGCCATCACCCGGGCCAGCACGAGGAACGCTCCGACCCCCGCCGCGGCGATGACGTTGTGCCCGCAGGCGTGCCCGATGACGGGCAGGGCGTCGTACTCGGCGCAGACGGCGATCGTCGGGCCGTCGTCGCCGGTGCCCGGGCCCGCACCCCGGGCGGCGCCCGCGCCGCGGAGCTCGGCGCGGAACGCCGTCGGGAGGCCGTGCACGCCGAGCTCCGCGTCGATCCCGTGCCGCGCCAGCACCTCGAGGAGCACCGCGGCGCTGCGGTGCTCCTCGAACGCCGGTTCCGGGTCGGCGTGCAGCCGCTCGACGATCTCCCGCAGGTCGGGCTCGAGCGCCTCGGCGGCGCGCTCGACGACGTCCGCCACGCCGTCGGCCAGGAGCGACGGCACGTCACCGGGCAGCGTCGTCGACCGGCGCCGGTGCTCGGCCTCCGCGGCGAGGTGGTCGAGGTAGGCGGTGCTCAGCCGGTCGGGAGGGGGCGACGGGGTCATGCAGGCATCGTAGGGACGCCTCCCGGGCGGCGGGGCTACAGGGTCCGGGCCCGGCTGGGGCCGGACTCGTTCCACACCCGGTCGAGCGCGGTGACCACGTAGGTGTAGCGCTCGCCGGGTACGGCGGTGGTGTCGGTGAACTCCTGCAGCCCGCGCCCGGACGACCGGACGGTCGCGACGAGGTGGGTGGCGTCGTCCACGTCGACGCGCCGGCGGCGGCCGCTCGCGCGGTAGATCGCGAACGACGTCGCCCGGCGGCGGTGCGGGGCGGCGTCCACCCAGCGCACCTCGACGCCGTCGTCGGCGCGGTGCAGGGGGGTGAGCACCGGCTCGCGGACGTCGGTGGCGGGCAGGTGCGGCATGGCCGGGATCAGCGCGGGGTGCGCGTAGTGGTCGGCCAGGACCCGCGTCATGGCGCCGTTCACGTCCATCGGGACGTGCTTGGCCGAGTACCAGACGTTGCCGTGCACGGGCGTGCCCTGGGCGGTGACCTCCGCGCAGTAGGTGAGGTGGTTCGACATCTCGGCGGGGTCCGTGAACACCCCGGACGTGACCTTGTAGAGCGCCTCGCCGATGTAGAGGTGGGTGCCGGACCGTGCCGCGACGTCGGCCCACCACGGGACGAGCTTGAGGTAGTCCGCCACGGCCAGGCCGAACTGCCAGTAGATCTGCGGGTTGATGTAGTCGAGCCAGCCCTCGAGCACCCACCTGCGGGTGTCGGCGAACTGGTTGTCGTACGACTGCGAACCTCCGGTGTCGGAGCCGCGCGGGTCGGTGGACGCGTTGCGCCAGATGCCGAACGGGCTGATGCCGAACTTGACCCACGGCTTGAGGTCCTTGATGCGCAGGGAGATCTGCCGCACGAACTCGTCGACGTTGTTCCGGCGCCATGCGTCGATGTCGTCGAACCCGGCGCCGTGCTCGGCGTAGGTGGCGGCGTCGGGCAGTTCCTGCCCCGCGACGGGGTACGGGTAGAAGTAGTCGTCGAAGTGCACGCCGTCGAGGTCGTAGTGCTCGACGCTGTGCAGGATCGCGGCGTAGATGTGCTCGCGGGCCTCGGGCAGGCCCGGGTCGAAGTACAGCTTGCCGCCGTAGGCCCACACCCAGTCGGGGTGGCGGCGGGCGGGGTGGTCGGGCACCAGCCGGGTCGGGTCGGTCTGCATCGAGACCCGGTACGGGTTGTACCAGGCGTGCAGCTCGAGGTTGCGGGCGTGGGTCTCGGCGACCATGAAGGCCAGTGGGTCGAAGCCGGGGTCGCCGCCCTGGGTGCCGGTGAGGTACTGCGACCAGGGCTCGTACGGGCTCGGCCAGAACGCGTCCGCGGTGGGTCGCACCTGGACGAACACGGCGTTGAGCCGGAACTCGGTGGCGACGTCGAGCCAGTGCAGGTACTCGGCCTTGAGCTCGTCGGCGCGCAGCCCCGTGCGCGACGGCCAGTCGATGTTGACGACCGACGCGATCCACATCGCGCGCAGCTCGCGCTTGCGGCTCGTGGTTCCGGACGACGCGGCGGAGCGGGTCAGGGGTGTGGCGTCGGCCGGTGTCATCGAGCCGATGGTCACCGACAGCGCGGAGCCGGCGACGCCGGCCGTCGCGAGGGTGATGAAGCCGCGTCGGTCGATCGCGGGGCGGGCAGCGGGAGAGGGAGCGGACGGGTGCGCCATTGCAGGTCCTCCGGGTTCGGGCGGCGACGGGGGGAAGCGACCCTCGTCGGCAAAAGAGTTTCACATTCTGTCCCCAGAGGGAAGGTTTGCGCCCCGGGTGAGGGTCGCCTGCGCGTGCGTGCCCCAGCGCCCGCGCATACCGTGCCCGTGGGCGCGAAGCGGGACGGGCGGGCGAGGGGACCGGTCGACCGTGGCGCGCGAGGGGAGCGGCAACGTGGCCGATCGACGCAGGTTCAGGGCAGGGTTCGTCACCACGGGGATCGGCGCGGTGGTCGCGCTGGCGCTCGCGACAGCGGGGGCGCCGGCAGCCGCGGCGCTCACGACGCCGGGCGCCGCGAGCGCGAGCGTCCACGGGGCGAGGCTGCCCCTGCCGGAGGACAGGTACGGGCTGTCGTCCTACTTCGGTCCGCGCTGCATGCCCATCAAGGCGGCCTCGACGTACCACCTGGGCCAGGACATGAGCGCCAAGAAGGGGACGAAGATCAGGGCCGTCGCCCCGGGGACAGTGATCAAGGCGGGGGCGACCCCGGGCTTCGGCCAGGTCGTCGTCATCAAGCACAAGGTGAGCGGCAAGAGCGTCTACTCCGTGTACGGCCACGTCATCGACGGCAACAAGTACGTCAAGAAGGGCAAGAAGGTCAAGCGTGGGCAGCGCATCGCCGACGTGGGCTCGTCCGGCACCTCCACCGCGCCGCACCTGCACCTGGAGATCTGGAAGGGCGCGTACAAGGGCTCCGGCGACGCGACCGACCCGATCCCGTGGATGAAGAAGTACGGCGCGTCGCTCACCGCCGGCGCGGCCTGGGCGAACAAGCGCACGGTCCCCAGGTCGTGCACCTACTACACGACGACGCGGGTCAACCTGCGCTCCGGACCGGGCACCGGGTACCGGATCCTCAAGACCGTCAACATCAACCGGAAGATGTCCGCCAAGCCGGGCGCCGGCTCCGGGGTATGGCGCAAGGTCCGGTACGGCGGCACCACCGGGTGGATGCACGCGAGCTACGTCTCGCCGAGCCTCACGTCCCTCGGGACGCGCTATGTGGACGCGAGCTCGCTGCGGCTGCGCTCGAAGCCCAGCACGAGCAGCTCCGTCAAGGCCACCCTGAAAAGAGGGAAGGCGGTGCGCATGATCTACAAGCCCGCCAACGGCTGGGTCAAGGTCACCGTCGGGGGCCAGCAGGGCTACGTCGCGACCAAGTACCTCAGGAAGAAGAGGCCCTGAGCGGGCCGCCCCCTCAGACCCGCACGGCGCGCGGGTCTGAGGGGTGCGGGTCTGAGGGGTGTGGGGTCGAGGGGCGCGGGTGTGCGGCGTTGAGCCGCGCGACGGTGGTGTCGTAGGCGCCCGACACCTCGGCGAACCGGAGCGGCTTGACGCGCTCGACGAGGATCTCGTGCGCGTCGGGCTGCGCTGCCAGGAGCGAGACCACCTCGTCCGCGTACTCGTCGAGCGGCATCGCGACGGGGCTCTCCTCCTGCCCGACGACGATGTTCGTGCGCACCGCCGGCGGCACGATCTCCACCACCCGCACGCCCGCCGGCTCCAGCTGGAGGCGAATGCCATCGCTCAGACGGTGGATCGCGGCCTTGGTCGCGTTGTAGGTGGGGGTCAGCGCCAGCGGGACGTGCGCCAGCCCGGACGAGACGGTGACGAGCGTCGCGCCCGGCCGGGTGCGCAGGTGCGGCAGGAACGCCGCCGCGAGCCGGATCGGGCCCAGCAGGTTGGTCTCGACGACCCGCTCGGCCGTGGCAAGGAAGTCGGGCGACGTCCAGTCCTCGAGCTGCATGACGCCCGCCATCGCGACGACGGCGTCCAGGTCCGGATGGCGGCGGAGCACCTCGTCGCGTGCGGCGTCGATGCTGCCGGGGTCGGTCGTGTCGATGCGGACGGTGTCGATGCCGGGGTGCGCGAGGGCGATCTCGTCGAGGAGCGCCGTGCGGCGCCCGCCGACCACCACGGTGCTGCCCTGGGCCTGGAGGCGTACGGCGAGCGCGAGGCCGATGCCGCTCGTCGCGCCGGGGATGAAGACGGTGCTCTGCGTGATGTCCATGGCCCCACCCTGCGTCGCGGCGACCGGCCGCGGGAGAGGAGCCGACATCGGGGGACCGGCGGTCCCTGGCTCGCCGCTGGCCCTCGGCACGACGACGCCGCACGATGGGTCGTATGGACCGTGCCACCGACCGTCGAGCCCTCGCCGAGTTCCTGCGCCGGCGCCGCGAGGCCGTGCAGCCCGGGGACGTCGGCCTCCCGGCGGGCGCGCGACGGCGCACCGCCGGCCTGCGCCGCGAGGAGGTCGCGGCGCTCGCGGCCATGTCGGCCGACTACTACACCCGCCTCGAGCAGCAGCGCGGCCCGCAGCCGAGCGAGCAGATGCTGGCCTCGCTCGCGAGGGCGCTGCGGCTGACGGACGACGAGCGGGACTACCTCTTCCGCGTGGCCGGGCGGGGGACGCCCGACCGGGTGACGGCCTCGCCGCACGTGGCTCCCGCCCTGCTCCGCGTGCTCGACCGGCTCTCCGACACCCCCGCGCTGGTGATGTCGGTGCTCGGCGAGACCCTCGTGGCGAACGACCTCGCCGTCGCCCTGTTCGGCGACCAGTCGGGGCTGGCCGGCTGGGACCGCAACAAGGTCTATCGCTGGTTCACGGTCCCGGCCGAGCGGGAGATCTACCCGCCCGAGGACCGTGAGCGCCAGGGCCGGGCCCTGGTGTCCACGCTGCGGATGGCCCACGGCATGCTGGGCCCACGGTCGCGCGCGGGCGAGCTGGTCGGTGTGCTGCGGCAGCGCAGCGCCGAGTTCGCCGCGATCTGGGACCGGCACGAGGTGTCGCAGCGCTTCACGGACCACAAGACGCTGCTGCACCCGCAGGTCGGCCCGATCGAGCTGGACTGCCAGGTGCTGTTCACCGAGGACCAGACCCAGGTGCTGCTGGTGCTCACCGCCGCGCCCCGGTCCGAGGCGGAGGAGAAGCTGGCGCTGCTCGCCGTCGTCGGGCGGCAGTCGCTCGCGGACGAGCGGCGCCCCGCCCGACCGGTGCCGAACAGGAGGTGGGGGGGGGGGGGGGGGGGGGGGGGGGGGGCACGCGCCCCGCCCCGCCCCGGGCGGGGCCCCGCGGGGGGGGGGGGGG
>NZ_JAIXCQ010000001.1:188956-192117 GCF_020297055.1 Isoptericola luteus
AGGTGGGTCGCGGTATGAGCGTCGAATGACGCCCATACCGCGACCCACCTCCTGTTCGGCGCCAGCGGGGGGCGGGGCAGCGGCTTACCAGGAGGCGTTGCGCGCGAGCTCGAGGGCGATCTCCTGCCACCACGCGCCGGCCGCGGGGCCGCCGTTGCAGCTGCCGTCGCTCTCGCCCGGCAGCTTCACCCACAGCAGCGCGTCGAGGTGCGTCCCGTCGTCGACGACGGTCGGGCGCTCGCCCAGCGCGCGGCCGCGGGGGTTGCACCACTCGCCGTTGGAGCCGTTGCCGTTGCGCGACGTGTCGACGACGAACGGGACGCCGCCGAGCAGGGCGGAGACCTCCTCGCCGTACGCGCGGGCCGCGTCGGTGGTCTGGTAGTTCGACACGTTCAGGGAGAATCCGGCGGCGTGGTCGAGGCCCACCTGCTGCAGCCGGGACGCGGCCTCCGACGGGGCGAGCCAGCCCGAGTGGCCGACGTCGAGGTACACGCGGGCGCCGCCGTCGTCGAGGATGCGCGCGGCGTCGGCCAGCATCCCGACGCGGTCGCCCTGCCCGTCGCAGTCGCCGAGCTGCGGGAGCGCGTCGGGCTCCAGCACCACCCACGGCTCGCCGACCATCCCGGCGGCCACCTCCTGGACCCACGACCGGTAGGCGGCCTCGTCCGTGCCGCCGCCGGAGTGCGAGCCGCAGTCCCTGCCCGGGATGGCGTACACCGCCAGCAGCGGCGTCGCCCCCGCGGCCGCGGCCCGGCCGGTGTAGTCGGCCACGGCGGCACGTGCGTCGGCAGCGTCCGCGTCGGTCACCCAGGACGCCTGCGGCGTCGTCGCGATCTTCTCCAGCAGCGCGCGGTCGGTCCCCGAGGCCGCCTGCCACGCCTCCCAGGCCTGCGTGTCCTCGTCGACGTAGAAGGTCGCGCCGTCGGGCTCGTCGGGCTCGTCCGGGTCCTCGGTGGGCTCGTCGCTCGGCGTTGGCGTCGGGTCCGTCGGCTCGGGCGACGGCTCCGTGCCCGTGCACGGGACGCCGTCGAGCAGGAACTGGGCGGGCACGGCCGGGGTGGCGGCGGCCTGCCCCACGAACCCGAACGACGCGGACCCGCCGGTGGCGAGCGACCCGTTCCAGCCGACGTCGGCCACGCGGACGTCGGCGCCGGACTGCGTGAGCCGGCCGTTCCAGAGCTGGCTGATGCTCTCGCCGCCGGCCTGCTCCCAGGAGACCTCCCACCCGTCGCGGGGGTCGCCCAGGTTGGTCACCGTGACGTCGGCCTGGAAGCCGCCGTGCCACGAGCTCGTGACGACGTAGTCGACCTCGCAGGCGGTCGTCGCGCCCGCGGCGCTCGTGGCGAGGGCCGTGGCGCCGGCGGCGAGGCCGGCCCCGCCCACCAGGGCGGCCGCCGTGAGGCCGGCGAGCCGGGTCGTCGATCGGGTGCGGTTCGCGGTGCGCATCGTTGCTCCGTCGCGTCGTGGACTCGGACCCGTCCACGGTAGGGGCACGCGGAGTCGGAGGTCCCGCCCCCGAAACGATTCGTGACGACGCCGGCGGCGCGCCGCACGTCAGCAGCGGGCCCGGCTCCGGTCAGGCGAGGTAGTCCTCGACGAGCTGCGCGGCGACGCCGGTGTACGACGCCGGGGTCAGGGCCGCCAGGCGGGCGGCGACGTCGTCGGGCAGGCCCAGGCCGGAGACGAACTCCCGCATGCGCGCGGCGTCGACGCGCCGGCCGCGGGTGAGCTCCTTGAGGCGCTCGTACGGGTTCTCCATGCCCTCGACGCCCGCGACGGACGCGGCGCGCATCGCGGACTGGACGGGCTCGCCGAGCACCTCCCAGTTGGCGTCGAGGTCGTCGGCCATGAGGGAGGCGTTGACGTCGAGCGCCTTGAGGCCGCGGCGCACGTTGTCGATGGCGAGCAGCGAGTGGCCGAACGCCGGGCCGATGTTGCGCTGCGTCGTGGAGTCGGTGAGGTCGCGCTGCAGGCGGCTCGTCACGAGCGTCGCGGACAGCGTGTCCAGCAGCGAGCAGGAGATCTCGAGGTTCGCCTCGGCGTTCTCGAACCGGATCGGGTTGACCTTGTGCGGCATGGTCGAGCTGCCCGTGGCGCCCGCGACCGGGATCTGCGTGAAGAACCCGAGCGAGATGTACGTCCACACGTCGGTCGCGAGGTTGTGCAGGATCCGGTTGAACCGGGCGACGTCGGCGTAGACCTCGGCCTGCCAGTCGTGCGACTCGATCTGGGTGGTCAGCGGGTTCCACGTGAGCCCGAGGCCCTCGACGAACGCCCGCGACACCGCCGGCCAGTCCGTGCCGGGGACGGCGACGGCGTGCGCGCCGTAGGTGCCCGTGGCGCCGTTGAGCTTGCCCAGGTACTCGGCGCCGGCGACGCGGCGCAGCTGGCGGCGCAGGCGGTGGGTGAGCACCGCGAGCTCCTTGCCCATCGTCGTCGGCGTGGCCGGCTGGCCGTGGGTGCGGCTCAGCATCGGGACGTCGGCGTGCTCGCGGGCCATGCCCGCGAGCTGGTCGGCCAGGTCCTGCGCGGCGGGCAGCCAGACGTCGCGCACCGCGCCCTGCACCATCAGCGCGTACGAGAGGTTGTTGATGTCCTCGCTGGTGCACGCGAAGTGCACGAGCTCGCTGGCGGCGGGCAGGCTCGTCTCGCCGAGGACATCGGGGGCGGCGGCGATGCGGCGCTTGATGAAGTACTCGACGGCCTTGACGTCGTGCACGGTCTCGCGCTCGATCGCGGCGAGCTCGGCGATCTCGTCGGCGCCGAACGACGCCGGGACGGCGCGCAGGTAGGCGATCTCGGCGTCGGACAGGGTGGGGGCGCCGGGCACGACGGCGGCCGGGACCGCCTGCGTGCCGTTGCACAGCGTGACGAGCCACTCGACCTCGACGTGCACGCGGGCCCGGTTCAGGGCCGCCTCGCTGAGGTGGTCCACCAGCGGCGCGACCGCACCGCGGTAACGGCCGTCGAGAGGGCCGAGCGCGACGGGCGGGGTGACGGCGGCGAGGTTCACACGGGTCGGGACGTCGGAAGGCGAGGTCTGCGGCGCGGGGGAGGTCACGGCTCACATTCTCCCACGAGCCTCCCCCACCGTGTGAGCGGGGGGTTGGGCCAGTGCGCCCCCCGGGGCAGGGGCCAAAGCCCCCGCCCCAAACCTGCAG
>NZ_JAIXCQ010000001.1:192127-321599 GCF_020297055.1 Isoptericola luteus
GGCGCGCCCCGTCATCCTCCCCCCCCCCCCCCCCCCCCGGGGGGGGGGGGGGGGGGGCCCCGCCCCCCCCCCCCCCCCGGCCCCCCCCCCCCGCTCACAACACTGACTGGGGTCAGCCGAGGAGCGGATGGTTCCCGCGGACGGTGCCCTGCGGGTCGCGGGCGCGCTTGAGGTCCTGCAGCCGTGCGAGGGTCGGCGCGTCGAAGGCGGCGGCGGCCCGCTCGCCCGGGGCGAGGAACGTGACCGGCTTGCGCCCCGAGGCGACGCCGTCCAGGTCGTGCGTCAGCCGGGCGAGACGGTCACCGACCGCCGTCGAGATCCCCGGCTCGAACGCGAGCCCGAAGCCGTAGAGCAGGTAGGGCTCGGTGACCGCGCCGAGCGCGCCCGCGCCCGGGCCCGGCTCGGCGAGCGCGCCGCCCAGGTGCCGCAGCTGGAGCATCAGGAGCGGCGCGACGGGGCTCGTGAACAGGTGCTCGACGGCGCCGCTGTCGACCCCGGTCAGGAGCTCGGCGCGCGACCGTCCCGCGGCGGGGTCGGTCGGGTCGGCGGTGATGCCGCCCACGGCGTCCAGGGCGACGGGTCCGATCTCGTGCGCGACGGCGTCGCCCACCGCCGCGAACGGGCTCAGCAGGTCGCGCGCGGTGGCCGCGTCGCCGAGGAACGCTGCGTGCAGCACCACGACGGCCGGGGCGCCGGGGGCCTCGACCCGCGAGAGCCACAGGCTGAGCTCGCGCGGCGCCGCGGCCGTGACCTCGCGGTAGACGGCGAGGACCTCCCCGGCGCGACGGGCGGGCCATACCGTCCGGCCGCCGGCGAACGCGGGCACGGGCTCGAGGCCGAGCTCCAGCGCCGTGACGACGGCGAGGTCGCCACCGGCCCCGCGCAGGGCCCAGAACAGGTCGGGGTCCCGGGTCGCGTCGACGGTCCGTGGCGTGCCCTCGGCGTCGACGACGTCGATCGAGCGCACATGGTCCGCCGCGAGGCCGAACACCCGGCTGAACCAGCCCAGGCCGCCCCCGAGCGTGTACCCGGCGACCCCGACGCCGGGCGCGCTGCCGAGCAGGCCGGTGAGCCCGTGGGGTGCGGCCGCGGCCTGCACGTCGGCCCAGCGCGCCCCGGCGCCGACCCGCGCGACGCGGGCCGCCCGGTCCACCTCGACGTGGTCCAGGCGACCGGTCCGCAGCAGGATCGTGCCGTCGGCCTCGCCCGTGGCGCCGTGCCCCGTCGACTGCGCCGCCACGGCGTGCCCGGCCGCGCGGGCGAAGCGGACGGTGGCCGCGACGTCGTCGGCGTCCGCGGCCTCGACGACGGCGTCCACGCGCTGCCGCACGGCGAGGTTCCAGGGGGTCGCGGCCCGGGCGAAGGCGTCGTCGCCGGGCCGCAGCAGGCGTCCGTGCAGCGTGTCGGCGAGGGTCTCGGTCGAGGTCGGTGCGGTCATCGGTGCTCCTCGGGGTCTCGCCGGTGTCGGGCCCACATGGTTCCCTGGCACCGGCAGCGTCTGCTGTCCTCCCTCTGACACGACCCGACGCAGGAGTGTGACAGGTGACCGCAGATCTGCTCGCGGAACAGTTCGAGACGTACCGGCCGCACCTGCGGACGGTGGCCTACCGGGTGCTCGGCTCGGGCGCCGACGCCGACGACGCCGTCCAGGAGGCCTGGGTACGGGCCCACGGCGCGGGGGCGGACGGCGTCGAGAACCTGGGCGGCTGGCTCACGACGATCGTCGGCAGGGTCGCGCTCAACCTGCTCCGTGCGCGCACGTCACGCCGCGAGACGGCGTGGGCGACCGGCGAGGAGCGGTGGGGCGACCGGGTGCCCGACCCGGTGCTCGCCGCGGACGTCGTCGCCCCCGCCGGGCCCGAGCAGCGGGCGGTGACGTCGGACGAGCTCGCCGACGCGCTGGTGGTCGTGCTCGACGCGCTGACCCCGGCCGAGCGCGTCGCCTTCGTGCTGCACGACCAGTTCTCCGTGCCGTTCGAGGACGTCGCTCCGATCGTCGGAGAGTCCGTGGCGGCCACCCGCCAGCTCGCGAGCCGGGCACGGCGCAAGGTGCGCGACGCGACCCCGCAGCAGGACGACCTCGCCCGCCGCCGGGAGGTGGTCGCCGCCTACCTCGCGGCTTCGCAGGCCGGTGACTTCGACGCCCTGCTGGCGCTCCTGGACCCCGAGGTGGTGGTGCGGGTGGACTACGGGCCGGGCGCCGCCGCGCGGTGGGTCCGCGGGGCGCGCGCCGTCGCGGACCAGGCCGCGCTGCACTTCGGTACCGCGGCGTTCTCGCGCCGGGTGCTGGTCAACGGCTCGCCGGGCCTGGTCACCGTGCTCGACGACGGCAGCGTCTTCTCGGTGCTCGCGTTCAGCGTGCGCGACGGACGGGTCTCGGGCATCGACATCCTGTCGGACCGCGACCGGCTCAGGGTCCACGACGGGTCGGTGCCGCAGGACTGAACGCTCCGACGCCGTCCCCAGAGCGGCGTCGTGCACAGCCTGCTCGCCGGGTCGTCCTCGGCCGCCCGGCGGCTCCTAGCGTCGCGGCCATGACCAGCCTTCAGCTCCCGGGAGCCGACGTCGCGGGTGCCGCCCGCGCCCATCTGCTCGGCGCGCACGCGCGCGTCACCGACGCGGTCACGACGGCGCACCGCAGCCTGGCGGTCGCGTGGTCGTCGCCCGCGGCGGACGCGTTCCGGGCCGACGTCGGGGACCTCGTCGCGGCGGTCGACGGGGACCTGAGGGTCATCGAGGCGGCGGCGGCGTCGGTGCCCGAGGGGGTGCGGTGAGCGGGGACCCGCTCGGGGGCGGGCTCTCGCCGCGGGACACGCTGACCGTGGTCGGCGGGCAGCGGCTGACCCGGGTGGACGCGGACGCCGTGCTGGGTGCGGCGGCGCTCGTCGCGGACGTCGCGGACGCATTGCGCTCGGCCGCCCTGAGCTGCTCCGCCGTCGCCGGTGACCTGCACCGCTCGACGTGGGTGCCGGTCCTCACGGCGCCGCCGTTCGGCCGTCGTCTCGAGCCCTGGGAGGTCGCCGCGCGCCTGCGGGCCGCGGAGCTCGCCCGCCAGGCCGCAGAGCGTCTGGCGCGGCGGGGCGAGCGGGCGGAGCAGATCGCCCTGCGACTGCGGCTCGCCGCAGGGCTGTACCGGCGCTCCGGGTCGGTGGTGGAACAGATGGTCTCCGCCCGTGTCGCGGGCACCCTCGCCGTCGTCGGTCGGTTCGTGGACGGCGTGGTGCTGCCCCCCGTCCACCTCGCCGCGGCAGTGTCCGGCTGGGTGCTGCCGGAGACGGCGTCGAGCGGGGTCCCGGCACCTCCTGCCTGGGGTGCGGCGCTGCCGCCCGCCACCCGGGAGGTCACCGGCGCCGGCGGCCCGGGCGCCGTCGTGTGGCGGGGGCTGTCGCCCTACGCCGACGAGGTGGTCGCGGGCCTGGCCTGGGGCGTGGACCCGTTCGGCGGCCTCACGGGGTCCGCGGGCGAGCTCGCCGGGCTGGTGCACGCGGCGATGCCCGACACCACGGTGGAGGTCCTCGAGGTCGCGACCCAGGACTCCGGCACCGGACCGCCCGCCTGGGCGGACCGGCCGTCGGGCACCGTCGCCGAGGCGCTCGCACGCACCGCCGACCTCTACCCGCACGGCAGCGGGATCGTGGGACGGCCGGGCACGGGGGCGCCCCCGGGCACGGTCGCGGTCGAGGAGGTGACCCACGACGACGGGACGACGTCGTGGACCGTGCTGGTGCCTGGGACGCAGCAGCTGCTCTCCACCACCCACCCGTTCGACGGGCTCACCGACCTGCAGCTCATGGCGCACCAGGCGGCCGACGTCACCGACGCCGTGAACCAGGCGCTGGAGCAGGCGGGTGCGGCACCCGACGAGCCGGTGGTGCTGGTGGGGCACAGCCTCGGCGGGATCGCCGCCGTCGCGCTCGCCTCGTCCCCGGCGTTCCGGTCCCGGCACCCGGTGGGCGGCGTCGTGACGGCGGGCACGCCCTCAGCCACGTTCACCACCCCGCGCGGGGTCCCGGTGCTGCACCTGGAGAACGACGAGGAGCTGGTCTCCCCGGCGGACGGGCGCTCGAGCGCCCAGAACCCTGGCACCCGGGACCGGGTCACCGTGGGCCGGGCGCTGCGGGCATCCGCGGACCGCGCCGACCGGGCGGCGTCGGGCAGCCTCTCGCTCGCGCACGCGATGCCCACGCACCTGCGCACCCTCGCGGCGGCGCAGGCGTCGCAGAACGTGCAGGTGGCGGGCGTCGTCGAGCGTCTCGAAGGACTGCTCGACGGCCGGTCCGCGCAGACCCGGTTCTACGCCGCCCGACGTGTCGGGGACCCGGGCGTGGTCATGGCGCCCGGGCCCGACGGCGTGGGGGCCCCGGTCAGTCCTTCTTCGGGGCGAACGCCCCGATGATCGCCTGCAGCACCGCGAGGATGAGGGCGATCCAGATGAACCACCAGAACCCGCCGGTGACCTCGACGCCCCAGTCGCCGAACCAGCCCTGGTCGGTGATCCAGGTGGTGAGCCACAGCACGAAGGCGTTGATGACGAGGTAGAAGAGCCCGAGCGTCAGGATCAGCAGCGGGATCGAGATGATGCTGAGGATCGGCTTGACGAAGCTGCTGATCACGGTGAACACCAGCGCCACCCCGAGGATGACGAGGATGCGGTTCAGCGTGCTGTCGTCGCCGCCGTAGATCTCGAGGTTGGTGAAGATCAGGTCGCTCAGCCACAGCGCGACGGCCGTGACGATGGTGCGGACGATGAAGTTCATGCGCGTCATCGTGGCACGTCCGGGGCTCGCGCGGACAGAGGCCCGGCCGCACGGGCCCGCGCCGGGTGGCATCCTTGACGGCTGTGAGCACTGCTGCCGACTCGTCGACCGTCCCGCTGCGCGCCGCCGTCGCCGCGCTGCCCCCCTACGTCCCGGGCGCGCGCCCCGCGCCGGGGGCGAGGCTGTGGAAGCTGTCGTCGAACGAGAACCCGTACGCGCCCCTGCCGTCGGTGCTGGAGGCGATCGCCCGCGCCGCGGCCGAGGCGAACCGCTACCCGGACATGTACGCCACCGACCTGGTCGCGGCGCTCGCAGCGCACGTCGGCGTCCCCAACGACCAGGTCGTGGTCGGCAACGGGTCCGTCGCCGTGCTCAGCCACGTGCTGCAGGCCGTCGTCGAGCCCGGCGACGAGGTCGTGTACCCCTGGCGGTCGTTCGAGGCCTACCCCATCGCGGTCGCCGTCGCGGGCGGTGCCTCCGTCACGGTGCCGGTGGGCCACGACGGGCGGCTCGACCTGCCCGCGATGACGGCGGCCGTCACGCCGCGCACCCGCGTCGTCATGGTCTGCACGCCCAACAACCCCACCGGCCCCGCGGTGCACGCCGACGAGCTCGAGACGCTTCTCGCCGCCGTGCCGGGCGACGTTCTCGTGATCGTCGACGAGGCGTACCTCGAGTTCGTGCGCGACCCGCAGGCGCCCGACGGCGTCGACCTGCTGCGGCGGCACCCGAACGTCGTGCTGCTGCGCACGCTGTCCAAGGCGTACGGGCTGGCGGGCCTGCGGGTCGGCTACGCGGTCGCGGCCCCGCGCCTGGCCGCGGGGATCCGCGCGGTGTCGACGCCGTTCGGCGTCTCGCACGTCGCCCAGGCGGCGGCGCTCGCGTCGCTCGAGGCGGCGGCGCAGGCGGAGCTGCTGGAGCACGTGTCGGCCCTGGTGGCCGAGCGCGACCGGGTCACCGCGGCGCTGCGATCCCAGGGGTGGGAGCTGCCGGAGACGCACGCCAACTTCGTCTGGTTCCCGCTCGCCGAGGCGACCATGGACCGTGCGGCCGAGGCGACCGCGGCCGGCGTCCTCGTGCGGCCGTTCGCGGGCGACGGCCTGCGCGTGAGCATCGGCGAGGTGGAGGCGAACGACGCCTTCCTCGCTCTCGCCGCGACCTGGCGCCCCTGACCCCAACACCCAGGTGGGGTCAGCGGGGGAGGTTGCGCAGGTTCGAGCGCGCCATCGACATGACCTCGCCCATGCCGCCGCCGAAGATCTGCTTGGTCATGGCGGTCGCGAAGCCACGGATCTGACCGGTGGTGATGGACGGCGGGATGGACAGCGCGTTCGGGTCGGTGACGACCTCGATGAGGGCGGGACCCTGGCGGTCCAGCCCGTCCCTGAGCGCCGCGCGCAGGTCCTTCGGCCGCTCGACGCGCACGGACGGGATGCCGACGGCGAGCCCGATGTTGCGGTAGTCGACGGGGGGCGAGTCGGTGCCGTAGGACGGCAGGCCCTCGACGAGCATCTCGAGCTTGACCATGCCGAGGGTGGCGTTGTTGAACACGACGATCTTCACGGGCAGCTCGTGGGTGGCGACCGTGATGAGCTCGCCGAGCAGCATGGACAGACCGCCGTCGCCGGCGAGCGCCACCACCTGACGCCCCGGCTGGGCGAACGCCGCGCCGATGGCGTGCGGCAGCGCGTTGGCCATCGACCCGTGGATGAACGACCCGATGACGCGCCGCTTCCCGTTGGGCGTGAGGTACCGGGCAGCCCAGACGTTGTTCATGCCGGTGTCGACGGTAAAGACGGCGTCCTCGGCGGCCGTCTCGTCGAGCTGCACGGCCGCGTACTCGGGGTGGATCGGCGTGTGCTTCTCGACGTTGCGCGTGTACGCGCCGACGACCTTGGTCATGAGCCCGGCGTGGCGGTCCACCATCGAGCGCAGGAACTTGCGGTCCCGCTTGCGCTTGATCAGCGGGTTGAGCAGCCGCAGCGCCTCGCCCACGTCGCCGTGCACGGGCAGGTCCAACCGGGTGCGGCGGCCCAGGTGCGAGGCGTCGATGTCGATCTGTGCGGTGCGCACGTCGGCGGGCAGGAACGAGTCGTACGGGAAGTCGGTGCCGATGAGCACGAGCAGGTCGGCGTCGTGCATCGCCTCGTGGCACGAGCCGTAGCCGAGCAGGCCGGACATGCCGACGTCGTGCGGGTTCTCGTACTGGATGATCTCCTTGCCGCGCAGCGAGTGGCCGACGGGCGCCGCGGCGAGGTCCGCGAGCTCGAGGACGGCGTCGCGCGCCCCCCGCGCCCCGGCGCCGACGAACAGCGTGACCTTCTTCGCCTTGTTGATCGCCGCGGCGAGGGCCTCGACGTCCTCGTCGTTCGGCACGACGCGCGCCGGGCAGGCGCCGGGCACCAGGATCGGGGCGTCGTCGTCGGGCACGCGCTCGTCGGCGACGTCGCCGGGCAGGGTGAGCACCGCGACGCCGGGGGGCGGCGAGCGCGTGCTGGATGGCGGAGCGGGTGACGCGCGGCAGCTGCGCGGCCGTCGAGATCATCTCCGAGAACACGGACGACTCGGTGAACAGCCGGTCCGGGTGGGTCTCCTGGAAGAACCCCGTGCCGATCTGCGGGCTGGGGATGTGCGAAGCGATCGCGAGGACGGGCAGGCGTGAGCGGTTCGCGTCGTAGAGGCCGTTGATGAGGTGCAGGTTGCCCGGCCCGCACGACCCGGCGCAGACGGCGAGCCCGCCGGTGACCTCGGCGTCCGCGGCGGCGGCGAACGCGGCGGCCTCCTCGTGGCGCACGTGCACCCAGTCGATGCCCTCGGTGCGGCGCACGGCGTCCACGACGGGGTTGAGGGAGTCCCCGACGATGCCGTAGATGCGCTGCACCCCGGCGGCGACGAGCTGGTCCACCAGGTGTTCGGCGACGGTGCGGGCCACGATCGACCTCCGAGAGTTGGGGACGGCGTTCCCTGCCGATCCTGCCCCGGGGCGGGCCCTCGTGCAGGGTGGCCGTGCGGGTCGGCGACGTGGGGCGCACCACAACCCTTGACCTCAACTAAGGTTGAGGTCACACGATCGAGGCATGACGACGACCACCGCACCCTCGACCACGGCCCACGCCGGCGTCCCGCAGCACGTGCTCGACCTCGTCGCCCGCGTCACCGGCGACGAGAAGCACGACCCGAGCGCCCACTCGACGCTCGACGTGGTGTGGACGCTCTACGACCAGGTGCTCCGGGTGGACCCCGAGCACCCCGACGACCCCGACCGGGACCGCTTCCTGCTGTCCAAGGGCCACGGGCCGGCGTCCACGTACGCCGTGCTCGCCGCGAAAGGCTTCTTCCCCGCCGCCTGGCTGGACGACGTCGCCTCCTGGGACTCGCGGCTGGGGCACCACCCCGACCGCACGCTCGTGCCGGGCGTCGAGATCGGCAGCGGCTCGCTCGGGCACGGCCTGCCGATCTCGGTGGGCCTCTCGCTGGGCCTGCGCCACCGCACCGCCGCCCGGGTGGTCGTGCTCGTCGGCGACGCCGAGCTCGACGAGGGCAGCAACGCCGAGGCGATCGCCGTCGCCGGCCGCTTCGGCCTCGGCAACGTCACCTGCGTCGTCGTGGACAACCGCAGCGACAACCTCGGCTGGCCCGGCGGCATCGCCGCCCGGTTCCACGTCGAGGGCTGGGCCACGGCGCACGCGGTGGCCACCGACCACGCCACCCTCGCCGCCGCGCTGCGGCGCACCGACCCGGACCGGCCCACCGCCGTCGTCGTGACCGCCCTGAAGGGGGACGCATGAGCACCGCAGCCCTGACCACGAACGCGCCCACGAACGCGCCCACGAACGCGCCCGCGAACCCGCCCGCCAGCCTTGACATGCGCGAACGGTTCTACGCCGAGCTCGACCCCGTGCTCGACGCCCACCCCGCGGCCGACGTCGTCCTCGCCGTCATCGGAGCCGGCTACATGCAGCGCGCGATCGCGCGCCACCCGGGGCGGGTGTTCGACATCGGCATCCGCGAGCAGGCGCTCGTCGGCGTCGCCGGCGGCCTGGCGCTGGCCGGACGCCGCCCGATCGTCCACACCTTCGCACCGTTCCTCGTGGAGCGGGCCTACGAGCAGGTCAAGCTCGACCTCGGGCACCAGGACGTCGGCGCGCTCCTGGTCAGCGCGGGGGCGTCCTACGACCTGAGCTCGGCAGGGCGCACCCACCAGACGGCGGCCGACGTCGCGCTGATCTCCGCGCTGCCCGGCTGGACGGTGCACGTGCCCGGGCACGCGGACGAGGCCTCCGAGCTGCTGCACCGCGAGGCCGGCGGGACAGGACGCGTCTACGTGCGGCTGTCGGGGCAGCGCAACTCCCGACCCCACCCCGTCGACGGGCGGCTGCACCTGCTGCGCGACGGCGCCGCCGGCGCACCGCTCGTCGTCGCGGTCGGGCCGATGCTCGACACCGTGCTGGAGGCGACCGCCGGCCTGGCCGTCCGTGTCGCGTGGACGGCGACCCCGCACCCGCTGGACGCCGGCGGCCTGCGCGCGCTCGCCGGCCCGGCGCCCGTGCTCGCCGTCGTCGAGCCGTACCTCGAGGGCACCAGCGCGGCCGCCGTGGCCGCGGCGCTCAGCGACCGGCCCGCCCGCGTGCTGCACGTCGGCGTGCCCGGCGAGACCGAGCTGCGCCGTTACGGCTCACCGCGCGACCACGCCGCCGCGCACGGGCTGGACGCCGCGGGCGTCCGGCGTCGGGTCGCCACCCTGCTGACCTGACCCGGCGCCGACCTGACCGACGGGGCGGCGGAGCTCGGCCTCGATGGTGCGCAGCGCGTCGCGCAGTGCCGCCGTCGACGGCGGGGCGTAACCGAGCACGACGCCGTTCAGCACCGGCCCGGAGCCGTCGACGACGTAGTCCTGGAGCTCGGCGACCACGACACCGCGCGCGGCCAGTCGCGCGACGAGGTCGGCCGCCGGGATCTGCTCCAGCTCGAGGACGGCGTGCAGGCCGCCCTCCAGCGCGCGGGCACGGACTCCGGGGACGCCGTCGAACGTCTCGGCGACGAGGCGGCGCCGGGTGCGGTAGTCGCGGCGGCACCGGGCCAGGTGGCGCCGGAACGCCCCCGTCGACATCAGGTGGGCGAGCGCGTGCTGGGTCACCGTCGACACGGTGGCGCCGCGCGCCGCCCGGGCGGCCCGGAGGGCGGCCGCGGCACCCGTGCCGTCCGGCGCCGGGAGCACCAGGTACCCGCAGCGCAGGCGGGGGTCGAGCACCTTGGAGAACGAGCTCACGTGCACGACGACGCCCCCCTCGTCCAGGGCAGCCAGTGCGGGCAGCGGGGCACCGCGGTGGCGGAACTCCGAGTCGTAGTCGTCCTCCACGACCAGCACCCCGTGGGCCCCGGCCCAGGCCAGGAGCTCGTGGCGCCGGGCCACCGGCATCGTCGGGCCCAGCGGGTACTGGTGGCTCGGGGTGACCAGCACGGCGTCGACGCGCTCGCGGGTGTGGGCGTCGTCGAGCGCGGCGAGGTCGATGCCCTCGTCACCGACGGGGACGGGCACCACCACGCCGCCCGCGGAGGCGACGGCGCGGCGACCGGCGCGGTACCCCGGGTTCTCGACGGCGACACGCGGGCGCCCACCGGTCCGAGGCAGGGCGGCGAGCGCCTCCGTGACCAGCGAGAGCGCCTCCGCGGTGCCGCCCGTGACGACGACGCGGCCGGCGTCGGGCGCGAGACCCCGGCTGAGCGCGAGCTGGGCGGCGACCTGGGAGCGCAGGGCGGGCTCGCCGGCCGGGTCGGGGTACGCCGCCTCCATCGGGAGCGACGCCGCGTGCCGCCACGCCGCGCGCCACTCGCGGCCGGAGACGGCGGCGACGGACGGCACGCCCGGCTGGAGGTCGACGACGACGGCGGCTCCGGCGGGGGTGACGGCCCCGACGACGGCGGCGGGGCGGTCCTCGCGGCGGGACTGCGCGGGCCGCCCACCGGCCAGCGTCGCCGCGACCCGCGGCACGGCCCCGTGCCTCAGGATCACGTAGCCCTCGCCGTCGAGCTGCTCGTAGGCGGCCGTGACCGTGCCGCGCGACAGGCCCAGCTCGGCGGCGAGCGACCGCGTGGACGGCAGCGGGTCGCCCTCGCGCAGCCGGCCGTCGTGCACCATGGCGCGGACCAGGCCGGCCACCCGGGCGACCTTCGACGTGACGCCGTCCACGGCATCGGGCAGGGTCGTCATGCTGGTCCAGTCGTTGGCACGGGAAGTGGACCAGACGATAGTCCAGTCGTGCTCCTACCGTCACGGTCGTGAGCAACCACAGCACCCAGACCACCGCCCCGTCCATGCGGGTGGGCCGCAAGCCTCAGCGGCAGACCGACGACCCCGCCGTCCTGGACGAGATCCTCGCCGACGGGTACGTGGCGCACGTCGCGATGGTCCGCGACGGGCTGCCGGTCGTGCTGCCCTACCTGTACGGCGTCGGCGACCTGGGCGACGGGCTGGGCCGCCGCCTCCTGCTGCACGGGTCCACGGGTGGCGGGCTGTTCCTCGACGCCGGGGACGACGGCGTGCCCGTGTCCGTGGGGATCACGCACCTGGACGGGCTCGTCTACGCCCGGTCGTTGAACGACAGCTCGGCCAACTACCGGTCCGCGATGGTCTTCGGCCGCGCCACCGTCGTGCCGCGGGAGCTGCGCACCCGTGCGCTGTGGTGCGTCGGCGACCACCTCATGCCCGGTCGCCGCGAGGAGGTGCGGGAGATGTCGCCCAAGGAGGTGGCCTCCACCCAGGTGCTCCAGGTGCCGCTCGACACCGTGAGCGTCAAGGTCCGCTCCGCCGGGGCAGGGGAGTCGCACGACGACGGCGAGGACCACGGCGTGTGGGCCGGGGTCGTGCCGCTGAGGGTGGTGGCCGGGGCACCCGAGCCCAGCCTGCTCTCGACCGCGACGCGCGTCTCGCCCTCGGTGCTGGCGCTCGCGGCCCGACGCTCAGCGGTCAGCGCGGGGCGCCCCGCGGAGGCGGCGCCGCAGGTCCTGGGGCGCCGAGCCTGACGCTCCCGCCCGCGAGCGCGACCGCGCCACCGAGGAGCAGCAGGACGACCGCCGCCACCCACCACGCCCGTGCCGTCGGCGCCGGCCGCCCGACGTCTCAGGTCGGCACATCTAGTCCAGGCTGCGCAGCGCGCCGGGGATGGGGGTGTCCCCGGCCGAGAAGCGCACGAAGCGGCCGACGGTGGCGGCCTCACGCAGCGCGGCGGCGACCACCTGGGCGACGTCGGCGCGCGGCACGCTCGTGTCCGTGCCCGGCGGGACCGGCCCCGTCTCGGGCAGGACGGCGATGCGGCCGGTGGGAGGCTCGTCCGTGAGCGTGCCTGGGCCGAGGATGGTCCACTCCAGGGCCGTGCCGCGCAGGTGGTCGTCGGCGGCGAGCTTGGCGTCCGCGTACGGGAAGAAGCTCGCGTCGGAGGGGACGCCGTGCTCCGGCGTCGAACCGACCCACGACACCATCACGTACCGGCGTACTCCGGCGCTCGCGGCGGCGTCCATGGAGCGGATCGCGGCATCCCGGTCGACGGCGTAGGTGCGCTCCGGGCTGCCGCCGCCGGCGCCGGCGCACCACACGACGGCGTCCGCCCCCGTGAGCGCGGCGGCGATCTCCTCGGTGCTCGCGTGCTCCACGTCCAGCAGCAGCGGGTCCGCGCCGAGGTCGGCCACCCGGTCGACCTGCTCAGGCTTGCGCACGACGCCGACGACGTCGACGACCGGCCCGGTGCCGCCGTCCGCGAGCAGGGGGACCAGCAGCCGCGCGACCTTGCCGTACGCACCGATGACGACCACGTTCATGACGACCTCCTGCAGGAGCCGGGGAGTCCACCGTGGCGCACTCCGTCGCCTGGCGCCAGCCCCCGCACCGGATCACCGCGGCAGTTCGTGATCACTGCGGCAGTTCGAACTGCCGCGCTGATACCGAAGTGCCGCGCTGATCCGGGACAACGACGCGTCGCAGGGCCGCTCGTCGTGGAATGGCCGTACCTCGCACGGCGCCGGCGGGGGATGATGGACGTCGTGCGCACCATCCGACAGAGCCGCAAGCTGCGCGGAGTCCGATACGACGTCCGCGGTCCCATCCTCGTCGAGGCCCAGCGCCTCGAGGCAGAGGGACACCGCATCCTCAAGCTGAACATCGGCAACACGGCACCGTTCGGGTTCGAGGCGCCGGCGGCCATCCAGGCGGACGTCGTGCACCACCTGCCGGAGGCGCAGGGCTACAGCGACTCGCGCGGGATCTACGAGGCACGCACCGCCGTCGCGCAGTACTACCAGTCGCGCGGCCTGCGGGACACGGCGGTGGACGACGTCTTCATCGGCAACGGCGTCTCCGAGCTCATCTCGATGGTGCTGCAGGCGTTCGTCGACGAGGGCAACGAGATCCTCGTGCCCGCGCCCGACTACCCCCTGTGGACGGGGGCGGTGACGCTGTGCGGCGGCACGGCCGTCCACTACCGGTGCGACGAGGAGAACGGCTGGATGCCGGACCTCGAGGACCTCGAGTCGAAGATCACCGAGAACACCCACGCCATGGTGATCATCAACCCGAACAACCCCACCGGGGCGGTGTACAGCAAGGAGATGGTCGAGGCGATGGTGGACATCGCCCGGCGTCACGACCTCGTCGTCCTCACCGACGAGATCTACGAGAAGATCCTGTTCGACGGCGCCACCCATCACCACGCCGCGGCGGCCGCGGGCGACGACGTGCTGTGCCTGACGTTCAGCGGCCTGTCCAAGGCGTATCGCGTGTGCGGGTACCGGGCCGGGTGGGTCATGGTCTCGGGCCCGAAGGAGACCGCCACCGAGTTCCTCGAGGGCCTCACCCTGTTGGCCAACATGCGCATGTGCGCGAACGTGCCCGCGCAGCACGCGATCCAGACGGCGCTCGGCGGGTACCAGTCGATCGACGAGCTCATCGTGCCCGGCGGCCGGTTCTACGACCAGGCGATGCTCGCGGACAAGCTGCTCAACGAGATCCCCGGCGTCTCGTCGGTGCGTCCGCGTGGCGCGCTGTACTGCTTCCCGCGCCTGGACCCGCAGATGTACCCCATCGACGACGACCAGGAGTTCGTCATCGAGCTGCTGCGTGCCAAGAAGATCCTGGTCACCCACGGCACCGGGTTCAACTGGTTCGAGCCCGACCACTTCCGCCTCGTCACCCTGCCCGACGAGGAGGTCCTCACCGAGGCCATCGGCCGCATCGGGGAGTTCCTGGCCACGCGCCGGCGGTAGGGACGCGGTCACGCGAGGGTCTTGCCCTCCCTCCGCGGGGCTGGTGAGGTGTGCTCATGTCTCGCCGCGTCCGCGCCGTCCTGCCCGCTGTCGCATTCCTGGTCTTGCTGACGGCGTGCGGGACGGAGGGTCCGAGGACCGCTTCGTCACCGTCGGATTCCCCGAGCCCGCTCGCCGCGGCATCCTCTGCCGCCGGTGTCCCCGCGGATCCTTGCGCGCTCGACGGTCGCCTGCTTGCCGGGCTGCTCGACGACGAGGTCTCTGGCGGCCGGCCGGTGTCCGGCGACATGCCGGCGTGCGAGTGGGTCAGTGCCAGTGGTACCGGCGTCGTCGTGATCAGGATCCCGGTCTCGGACTGGCTGGACCTCGGGCAGGGGCTGCCCGGAGGCGTCGACCTCGACTCCGACGACGCCTGTGGAGCCTACCGGCAGGTCTTGGCGCTGACGCCGGAGCCCGACGTCGACCATGTCGTCACGAGCGTCGACGCCGACGCTGGCACGAGGGTGACGTTCATCAAGGGGGCGGAGCAGCAGAGCCTTCACGTCATGACCTGTGCCGCGGGTGTGGTGACGGGGCTGAATCTCACCGGGAGCGGCATCTCGGGGTCGGACGTGGACGTCGCGCGCACGGTCGACGTCGCCGCGCGGCTGTTCGGCGGGGACTGACCTCCTGGCCCGACGCCTCCTGTTGCAACGAATGGTTGCGCATCGCGGAATGTTGTCAGGTGGTGGCCAAGCACCTCGCCGAGGCGGTCCACGACGAACGGCACGGTCGCGAACCGGCTGACGCCGCCCCGGTGTCACGGCGTGCCGGCGGGGCGGCACGCCGTTCCGGTTGCGCCCGTGCGGAGGCAGGGAAGACTGCTTGACCATGGACGACGTGGACTACGACCGGCTCGCGGACGACTACGGCTGGCTCTTCGGGGGCGCGGCCCTGGTGGTCTATCTGGCGATCCTCGTGGTGTTCCTCGTCGCCTACGTCCGCATCATCCAGAAGGCCGGGTACTCGGGCTGGTGGGTGCTCGTCGGCCTCGTGCCGATCCTCAACATCGTGATGTTCCTGGTCTTCGCGTTCGCGCGGTGGCCCGTGCTCCGCGAGCGCGACGCCCTGCGGGTGGGGCAGGTGCCCCCACGCTGACGCTCGTCACGCCGGCCCGGCAGTACGTGTATGCTGAGTCGGCGCACACTGCGAGGACCGTGTCCACGACCGGTTCCACAGCAATCTTCGGTTCCTGAGCATCGAAGCGAGGATCCTGCGCATCACGGCAGCTTGGCTGTCGTCCGACGAATCTCCGCCCATCCGAGCGCGGAGCGAGAGTAGAGAGCATCACTTCTTCCATCCTTGCAAGGCCTGACACCGCATCCGCGGCGCCGGGCGACTCCGGACCGGCCCCCGTGTGGCGCCGCGCCGACGACGACCTGTGGGTCGCGACGGTCGACGGCGAGTACGGCGGCATGGTCACCCGACTTCCTGACGGCTTCCACGTCCACGACCGCTACTCGCGGCCGATCGGCGTGGCGTCATCCTTCGCCGCCGCGACGAGGCTCCAGGCCCCGTCGCGCAGCGGCGCCGCGCGCTCGCACCGGGCGCGCCCCCACCACGTCCGTGCCCGGCTGGGCGCGACGACCGGACCTGTGTTCGCGGGTCCGTCGCATCAACGAGAGAAGACAGCATGACTTCCGGAACTGTGAAGTGGTTCAACGAGGAGAAGGGGTTCGGCTTCATCGCCCCCTCCGACGGCACCGCGGACGTGTTCGCGCACTACAGCGAGATCGCCGGCAACGGCTTCCGCACCCTCGCCGAGAACCAGAAGGTCGAGTTCGACGTCGCCCAGGGCCCCAAGGGTCCCCAGGCCACGAACATCCGCGCCGTCTGACGCGACGACCCGGCGTCTGCCGGGTCGGCACAGGGCGGGGCCGCGATCGCGGCCCCGCCCTTTTGCATGCCCCCGACACCAGGCACCCTTGGAGGATTCCTCCAAAACTGTCCGGGGGACATTGGTACCCGTTGTCGGGGGTGCGCCCCCTGGTCGTCAACCTACGCTTGCGTAGGCTACGAAGGCGTAGGTTCCGGCCGCGAGCGGCAGGAACCTCGTCCATGCCGGAGCAGCCCGCCCTGACGGGGCCGCCAGCGAAGGAGAACGCGTGCCGAACACCCAGCCCGGCGAGATCACCGGCGAGCCCGAGGTCGCGCTCGCCGACGTCACCCCCCTCGTCCAGCTCGTCTCGCCCACCGGCGAGCGTGTCGTCGAACCCGACAACGCGACCTACCGATCGCGTGTCGACCACCTCACCTCCGAGGACCTGCGCGCCCTGTACCGCGACATGGTGCTGACGCGACGGTTCGACGACGAGGCCACGGCCCTGCAGCGGCAGGGCGAGCTCGCGCTGTACGCGCAGGGCCGTGGCCAGGAGGCAGCCCAGGTCGGCTCCGCGTCCGCGCTGGCTCCCCAGGACTACGTGTTCCCCTCCTACCGTGAGCACGGCGTGCTGCACGTGCGCGGCGTCGACCCGGTCGACCGCCTGCGCCTCTACCGCGGCGAGGACCACGGCGGCTGGGACACGGCGGCGTTCAACGTGCACCTGTACACGCTGGTCATCGGCTCCCACGTGCTCCACGCGACGGGGTACGCGATGGGCGTCCAGCGCGACGGTGCCGTCGGCACCGGTGACCCCGCCCGCGACACCGCCGTCGTCACGTACTTCGGCGACGGCGCCACCAGCCAGGGCGACGTCAGCGAGGGCCTCGTCTTCGCGGCCGTGAACAACTCCCCGGTCGTGTTCTTCTGCCAGAACAACCAGTGGGCGATCTCCGAGCCCACCTCCCGTCAGACCCGGGTGCCGCTGTACCGGCGCGGTGAGGGCTTCGGCATCCCCAGCGTCCGCGTGGACGGCAACGACGTGCTCGCCTGCTACGCCGTCACCGCCGAGGCGCTCGAGCGTGCACACTCCGGTGGCGGCCCCACGTTCATCGAGGCGTACACCTACCGGATGGGCGCGCACACCACCTCGGACGACCCGACCCGTTACCGGGACCGGGCCGAGGAGGAGTACTGGCGCCAGCGCGACCCGATCGACCGGCTCGAGGCGCTGCTGCGGGCGGAGGGTGCGTGGGACGACGCCTGGGCGGCGGCCGTCGACGCCGACGCCGACGCCCTCGGCGAGCGGCTGCGCACCGAGGTGCGCGAGCTCGGCGCCCCGCCGACGACCACCATGTTCGAGCACGTGTACGCCACCGAGCACGCGCAGGTCACCACCGAGCGCGCGTGGTTCGAGGAGTACGAGGCAGAGACGGAGGCCTCCCGATGAGCGAGACCCTGACTTTCGCGCGTGCCATCACCGAGGGCCTGCGGTCGTCGCTCGAGAGCGACGAGAAGGTCCTCGTCATGGGCGAGGACGTCGGACGCCTCGGTGGGGTCTTCCGCGTCACCGACGGGCTGCAGAAGGACTTCGGCGCCGACCGCGTCGTCGACACCCCGCTGGCGGAGTCCGGCATCGTCGGTACGGCGATCGGCCTGGCGCTGCGCGGCTACCGCCCGGTCTGCGAGATCCAGTTCGACGGTTTCGTCTTCCCCGCGTACGACCAGATCACCACCCAGCTCGCCAAGATGCACTACCGGTCCCGCGGACGCCTGCAGGTGCCCGTGGTCATCCGCATCCCGTACGGCGGGGGCATCGGCGCCGTCGAGCACCACTCGGAGAGCCCGGAGGCGCTGTTCGCGCACACCCCGGGGCTGCGCGTCGTCTCGCCGTCGACCCCCCAGGACGCGTACGACATGATCCGCGCGGCCGTCGCCTCCCCGGACCCGGTGCTGTTCTTCGAGCCCAAGGGTCGCTACTGGACCAAGGGCGACGTCACCACGAGCGACTACCCGACGACGTCGGCCGCGGGCGCCGCGGACGTGCTGAACCGGGCGCGTGTCGCCCGGGCAGGCACCGACGTCACCCTCGTCGCGTACGGGCCGACCGTCACCACCGCGCTGAAGGCCGCCGACGCGCTGGCCGCGGAGGGCACCAGCGCCGAGGTGATCGACCTGCGCTCCGTCTCCCCGCTCGACGTGCCCGCCGTCGCCCGCTCCGTGGAGCGCACGGGCCGCTGCGTCGTCGTGCACGAGGCGCCGTCGTTCCTGGGCGCAGGCGCCGAGGTGGCTGCGCGCATCAGCGAGGAGTGCTTCTACGCGCTGGAGGCGCCGGTGCTGCGGGTGGGCGGTTTCCACGCGCCGTACCCCGTGGCCAAGCTCGAGCACGAGTACCTGCCGAGCGTCGACCGCGTCGTGGACGCCGTCGACCGCGCCCTGGCCTTCTGAGCACGACCGGAGGAGAACGATGAGCACGCAGCGCTTCCCCCTGCCGGACGTCGGCGAGGGCCTGACCGAGGCCGAGATCGTCGAGTGGCGCGTCGCCGTCGGCGACACGGTGACCGTCAACCAGGTGGTCGTGGAGATCGAGAGCGCGAAGTCGCTCGTCGAGCTGCCGTCGCCGTGGGCCGGCACCGTCACCGCGCTGCTGGTCGAGGAGGGCACCACCGTCGACGTCGGCACGGCGATCATCGAGATCACCACCGACGCCGACGTGCCCGGCTCCGTCCGGCCGGTCGACGACGGCTCGCCGGCCGCTGTCGGCTCGGCGGCCGACGACGGCGGCGCTTCCGGCGAGGGCTCCGGCTCCGTGCTGGTCGGCTACGGCACGGGCGACGGCGCGGGGTCAGGTCGTCGGCGTCGCCGCCGTCCCGGCGCTGCCCCCGTCGTGCCGGCCGCCGCCCCTGCCGTCCCTGCTCCTTCCGCCGCCCCTCCGGCGGCCGCTGCGCGGCCGGTGGCGGCCGCACCGGCCCCCACCGCCGTGCCCGGACCTTCGATCGAGCGGGCGATGGCCAGCGTCCCGGCGGTGGCGGGCGCGTCGTCGTCGACCCCCAGCGCACAGCGTGCGCGGGTGCTGGCCAAGCCGCCGGTGCGCAAGCTCGCCAAGGACCTGGGGGTCGACCTCGCGTCCGTGCACCCCACCGGCCCGGGCGGGATCGTCACGCGAGAGGACGTCGCGGCGCACCACGAGTCCGCCGCGCCGAAGGCTCTCGCCACGTACCCCGACGACGACCGGCCGTGGCTGGCGTCGGGCACGGTCAGCGCGAACGGCCGGCAGACCCGGGTACCCGTGAAGTCCGTGCGCAAGCGCACTGCCGAGGCGATGGTGGCCAGCGCGTTCACGGCCCCGCACGTCACGGTCTTCCAGACGATCGACGTCACCAAGACCATGAAGCTCGTCGCCCGCCTCAAGGAGGACCGGGACTTCGCGGACGTGCGCGTCACCCCGCTGCTCATCGCGGCGAAGGCCGTGCTGCTCGCCGTGAACAGGCACCCCGAGATCAACGCGAGCTGGGACGACGCGGCCCGCGAGATCGTCTACAAGCACTACGTGAACCTGGGGATCGCCGCGGCCACGCCGCGCGGCCTCGTCGTGCCGAACATCAAGGACGCGCACACGCTCGACCTGCTCGGGCTGGCGACGGCCATCGCGGGCCTGACGGCCACGGCGCGCGCGGGTCGCACGCAGCCCGCGGACATGGCGGACGGCTCGATCACCATCACGAACGTCGGCATCTTCGGCACGGACACCGGCACCCCGATCCTCAACCCCGGTGAGGCCGGCATCCTCGCGTTCGGCGCGATCCGCCGGCAGCCTTGGGTGCACAAGGGCAAGATCAAGGCCCGCTGGGTCACCCAGCTCGCGCTCTCCGTCGACCACCGGCTGGTCGACGGCGAGCTGGCCGCCCGCTACCTGGCCGACGTCGCCAAGGTCCTGGAGGACCCGGCGCGCGGGCTCGTCTGGGGCTGAGGGCCGCCTGTCCCCGGGCCGCCTGTCGCCGCGGCCCGGGGGGCGTCCCGTGGGTCAGGGTGTCGTCGGGTCGCCCTGCGCGGGCCTGCGTCCGAGGCGCCACGCCGTCCCGCCGAGCGCACAGGCGACGAGCCCGAGCCCGGTGGCGATCCACGCGGCGACCATGCCGTTCCCCGTGCCGGGGCCTCCGCCCGCCGTGGCCCAGAGGATCGACCCCATGACGGTGGTCGCCGCGCCGAACACGGTCGCGCCGGCTGCGAGCCGCGGGCTCGAGCCAGGGCGACGGGCCCGGGACACGGCGGCCAGGCTCACGCCGAGCGCTCCCGCGGCGAGCAGCGCGGCCGCGGTGGGCAGGAGGCGGCCGGACGTCAGGCCGTAGACGGGTTCCTGGGAGGACATGGCCTCCCACAGCACCTCGGTGACAGTCATGACGTGCTCCTCTCGAAGGGTTCCAGGACTTCATCGTCTCCGGAGGCAGGGGGCCGTGTCGTCGGCCGGAGGTGGGCACTTCGGCCTTCTGCCGGCGCCGTACCGGTGGTCGCGCACGCGGCAGGGCCGACAGGTCCTGCTGCACGCGCAGCAGGCGTGCCTGCTCCGCGGGGACGACGACCGGCCGGCGGTGCCTGGCTAGGGTGACGACGTGGCTGGTTCGAGATCAGGCAGGCGGCCGGGGCGCGCGGGGGTGGGACCGAGCCCGTGGGCCCCGGGCATCGTGGCCATGGTGATCGCTGCGGCCGCCGCCACGGTACAGGTGGGGACGGGCCTGGCCGGGACCGGTCCTCCCCCAGGGCCCGCAGGGGTGCTCGGGCTCGCAGCCCTGGCCGCCGGCGGACTGGCGCTGCTGTTCGCGCGTCCGTGGCCCGTGCCGACCCTCGTGGCCGTGGGCCTGTGCGGGCTGGCCCACCAGGGCGCGGGGCTCGACGTCCCGCTGGTCGCCTTCCTCGTCGCCGTGTACTACGCCGTGCGAGCCGGGAACCGTGCGGTGACGGCACTCGTCGCGGCCGGCATGATCGTGGCGCTGCCGCTCGTCGTTCTGGGCCGCGCGGGCGATCTCGGGAACGCGGTGGCCCAGAGCAGGGACGCCCTGGAGCTGGCGTGGTTGGTGGCCGCCGCCGCGGCCGGGGAGGCGATCCGGCAGGCCGAGCGCCGCGCCGCGGAGGCAGAGCGGACGCGGGAGGAGACCGCCCGGCGGCGTGCGGACGACGAGAGACTCCGGATCGCGCGCGAGCTGCACGACTCCCTGACCCACCAGATCTCGATCATCACGGTCCAGGCGGACGTCGCGGTGCACGGCGCGCGGCGCCGCGGCGAGCCGGTCGCCGCCTCACTGCTCGCGGTCCAGGAGGCAGGTCGCGAAGCGTCGCGGGAACTGCGTGCGACGCTGTCCGCGCTCCGTGACGATGCGACGGCCCCGCCCCGGGGGCTCGCCCAGCTGCCGGACCTCGTGGCCGGCGCGGGGGCGATGGGCCTGGACGCGTCCCTGGCGATCACCGGTGACGTGGGCGACCTGCCGGAGGCGGTCGGCCGGACCCTGTTCCGGGTGGTGCAGGAGGCGTTGACGAACGTCGCGCGGCACGCCGGTGACGTCACCGTCCGGGTCATGGTGGAGCACGAGCCGGACAGGGTCTCCGTGCGCGTCGACGATGACGGTCCGGCTACCACCGGTGACATCGCCCCGGGCAACGGGCTGGTGGGGATGCGCGAACGTGTGCACGCGCTCGGCGGGCGGTTCTGCGCCGGGCCGCGCACCGGAGGCGGATACACGGTCCGGGCGTGCATCCCGGTGCAGGAGCCCCGATGATCCGGGTTCTGCTCGTCGACGACCAGCCCTTGCTGCGCAGCGGCTTCCGCGCGCTGCTGGAGCTCGAGGACGACATCGTCGTGGTCGCGGAGGCGGGTGACGGCGCGCACGGGGTACGGCTGGCCGGCGAGCTGCGGCCGGACGTCGTGCTCATGGACGTGCGCATGCCGGGCGTTGACGGCATCGACGCCACCCGCCGGATCGCCGCAGACCCCGAGCTGTCCGGTGTGCACGTCGTCGTGCTCACCAACTACGGGCTGGAGGAGTACGTCTACGAGGCGCTGCGGGCCGGAGCGGCAGGATTCCTCGTGAAGGACGTGCAGCCCGAGGACCTCGTGCACGCCGTGCACGTCGCGGCCCGGGGCGACGCGCTCCTCGCGCCCACGGTCACCCGGACGCTCATCGAGCACTTCGTGTCCCGGCCGCCGGTGCCCAGCGACCCGTCCGTCCTCGGCCGGCTCACCGGGCGCGAGCGCGAAGCGGTGGTCCTCGTGTCGCGGGGACTCACGAACGACGAGGTCGCCGCGCGCATGGTGATCACGTCACTCACGGCCAAGACGCACGTCAACCGGGCGATGAACAAGCTCGGCGCCCGCGACCGGGCACAGCTCGTGGTCATGGCCTACGAGTCGGGGCTGGTCGCGCCGGGTCAGTACAGCTAGCCCGCGACGCCGCCTGCCCAGGGCGCGAGCTCCCGGGGCGCGGCGACGAGGCCGGGGCGCTCCTCGAGCGGCGTCAGAGCGTGGCGCCCAGCTTGAAACCCTTCTCCGTGTCGCCCTTGCGGGTGTAGGAGAAGCCGTCGGCGCCGACGGTCACCTCCATCTCGGAGTCGTCGGTGCGGGCGACGACGGGCTGCGGGTTGCCGTCGAGGTCCAGCACGAGCGACGCCTCGGTGTACCAGCTCGGCACCACGGGGTTGCCCCACCAGTCGCGGCGCTGGTTGTCGTGCACGTCCCACGTGACCACCGGGTTGTCGGGGTCGCCGGTGTAGTAGTCCTGCGTGTAGATCTCGACGCGGTGCCCGTCCGGGTCGCGCAGGTACAGGTAGAACGCGTTCGACACGCCGTGCCGGCCGGGCCCGCGCTCGATGGCGTCGGACCTCCGCAGCGCGCCGAGCCGGTCGCAGATCGCGAGGATGTTGTGCTTCTCGTGGGTCGCGAAGGCCACGTGGTGCATGCGCGGGCCGTCGCCCCCGGTCATGGCGGTGTCGTGCACCGTGGGCTTGCGGCGCATCCACGCGGCGTACACCGTGCCCTGCTCGTCCTGGATGTCCTCGGTCACGCGGAAGCCCAGGTCCTGCATGAACTTCACGGCGCGCGGCACGTCGGGCGTGACCTGGTTGAAGTGGTCCAGGCGCACGAGCTCGCCGGGCGTGTGCAGGTCGTAGCGCCACGACAGCCGCTCGACGTGGTCGGCCTGGTAGAAGAACTCGTACGGGAACCCGAGCGGGTCGACGACGCGCACGGAGTCCCCGATGCCGCGGGTGAACCCGTCGGGGGCGCGGCGCACCTCGCAGCCCAGCTCGGTGTAGAAGGCGACGGCCCGGTCGAGGTCCTCCGGCGTCCGCACGCGGTAGGAGAACGCGGCGACGGCGGCGGCCTCGCCCCGGCGCAGCACCAGGTTGTGGTGAATGAACTCCTCGGTCGAGCGCAGGTACACGCTCTGCTCGTCCTCCTCGGTGACGTACAGACCGAGCACGTCGACGTAGAAGGCGCGGGAGGCCGCGAGGTCCGTGACCACGAGCTCCATGTAGGCGCAGCGCAGGATGTCGGGCGCCGGGGAGGCCGGGGTGGGCGTGGGGTTGCTGCAGCTGATGGGCGCCTCCTGGGACACGTAGAAACCCGAGGAGGTGAGCGTCATGTCTTTGCGGTCGGTCATGTCAGCGTCCTTGCTGGTCTGCGGCGCGTGGTGCGCGGGGTGGGTCAGTGCTTGCCGAAGGTCGGGTTGTGGACCTTGCCGAGCGTGATGTGCACGGCCTGGGAGTCGGTGTAGAAGTCGATCGACCGGTACCCGCCCTCGTGGCCGAGGCCGGAAGCCTTGACACCCCCGAACGGGGTCCGCAGGTCGCGCACGTTGTTCGAGTTCAGCCAGACCATCCCGGCCTCGACGGCCTGGGAGAAGTTGTGTGCGCGCTTGAGGTCGTTGGTCCAGACGTAGGCCGCCAGCCCGTACCGGGTGCCGTTGGCGAGCTCGAGCGCCTCGGCCTCGGTGTCGAACGGTGTGATCGCCACGACCGGGCCGAAGATCTCCTCGGTGAAGATCCGCGCGTCGGGGGCGACGTCGGCGAACACGGTCGGGGCCACGAAGTTGCCGAAGTCGAAGCCCTCGGGTCGGCCGCCGCCCGCGACGAGCCGGCCCTCGGTCTTGCCGAGCTCGACGTAGCCCATGACCTTCTCGTAGTGCTCCGGGTGCACGAGCGCACCCACCTCGGTCTCGGGGTCGTGCGGGTAGCCGACGCGCACGCGTGCGGCCTGGGCGGCGTAGCGCTCCACGAACTCGTCGTAGACCGGCCGCTCGACGAGGATCCGTGAGCCGGCGGTGCAGCGCTCGCCGTTGAGGGAGAACACGCCGAAGATCGTCGCGTCGATCGCGGCGTCGAGGTCGGCGTCGGCGAAGACGACGGCGGGCGACTTGCCGCCCAGCTCCATCGACAGGCCCTTGAGGTACGGGGCGGCGTTGCCGAAGATGAGCTGGCCGGTGCTGCTCTCGCCGGTGAACGAGATGAGCGGCACGTCGGGGTGCTTCACCAGCGCGTCGCCCGCCTCCTCGCCGAGCCCGTTGACGAGGTTGAACACGCCGGCGGGCAGCCCCGCCTCCTCGAAGATGCCGGCCCACAGGGAGGCGGACAGCGGCGTGAACTCGGCGGGCTTGAGCACCACCGTGTTGCCGGTCGCGATGGCGGGCGCGAGCTTCCACGACTCCAGCATGAACGGCGTGTTCCACGGCGTGATGAGGCCGGCGACGCCGATCGGCTTGCGGTTGACGTAGTTGATCTGGCGCCCGGGCACCTTGTACGTGTCGTCGGCCTGCGCCACGATCAGGTCCGCGAAGAACCGGAAGTTCTCGGCGGCGCGGCGCGCCTGCCCGAGCGCCTGGGTGATCGGCAGGCCGGAGTCGAAGCTCTCCAGCTCGGCGAGTCGGTCGCCCCGCGACTCGACGATGTCGGCGATCTTGTGCAGCACGCGCGAGCGTTCGCGCGGCAGCATGCGCGGCCACGGGCCGTCGGTGAACGCGCGCCGGGCGGCGGCGACGGCGGCGTCCACGTCCCCCTGCTGGCCTGCGGCGGCCTGCACGTACGTCTCGTTGGAGACCGGGTCGAGCACGTCGAACGTCTCGCCGCCGAGGGAGTCCACGAGCTGCCCGTCGATGTAGTGCTGGATGGTGGCGGGCAGGTCGGCCGGGCGGTGCCCGGCCTGGTCGTGCCGGGCGTTCGGCCGGGGGTGCTGGTCGGACATCAGGACTCCTTCGTCGTGAGCGGGGTCAGACGACGCGTGTGCTGGTAGTCCAGCACGGCGTCGAGGGTGGCGGTGCGGTGCCGGCGGGCCGCGATCTCGACACGCAGGGCGGCGTCGCCGCGCGCGTCATCGCCGGTCTGCAGGGTGGAGATGAGGTCGAGGATGTGGTCGTGCTCGGCGACGGACTCCCGTGCCCGGCCGGGCACGAACGAGAATGACGAGTCGCGCAGCGCCCGCATGCGCCGCCAGCCGCGGTGCACCAGGTCGAGCACGTGCGGGTTGGGGCACGGTGTGAACAGGACCGTGTGGAACTCGAGGTTGAGCTCCGTGAACCGGTGCGGGTCGAAGTCGTCGAGGCAGCGGCGCATGCGCTCGTTGACCGCGCGGGCGGCGTCGAGCTGGGCCGGTGTCAGGTGCGGGGCCGAGAGCGCGGTCGCGTGGCCCTCGACCAGGGCGAGCGTCTCCATCGTGTGCTGGTACTCGGTCTCCTTGAGCAGGGCGACCTGGGCGCCGACGTTCCGCTCGAACGTCACCAGCCCTTCGGCCTCGAGGCGTCGGATCGCCTCGCGCACGGGGACCACGGACATGTCGGCCTCGCCCGCGATCTGGCCGAGCACCAGCCGGTAGCCGGGCACGTACCGGCCGTCGTCGATGCGCTCGCGGATGAACGTGTACGCGCGCTGCGACTTGCTCTCGGTGCGAACGCCACCCGTCAGGTCGTCGGTGACCACGGGACCCCCTCGTCGTGTGACCGTGTCGTGTCGTATCCCACATGATATACGATCATCACCATCCACTGCGGAGAGACAGAGAGGTCGACCGCCATGACCGTGCGCACCGATGCCACGACCCTCGATGACGGCCAGCGACGTGAGCTGCGTCGTGTCGCGTTCGCGACCGTCATCGGTACCACCATCGAGTGGTACGACTTCTTCGTGTACGCCAGCGCCGCCGGGCTCGTCTTCGGCACGCTCTTCTTCGAGCCGGCCGGCCCCGCCGTCGCGACCCTGCTGTCGTTCGCGACCGTCGGCATCAGCTTCCTGTTCCGTCCTCTCGGGGCGTTCCTCGCCGGCCACTTCGGCGACCGCCTCGGACGCAAGACCATGCTCGTGGTCACCCTCATCCTCATGGGCGCCGCCACCACCCTCATCGGTCTGCTGCCCACCTACGCCACGATCGGCATCGCCGCGCCGATGCTCCTCGTGCTGCTGCGCATCCTGCAGGGCCTGTCCACCGGCGGGGAGTGGGGCGGCGCCGTCCTCATGGCCGTGGAGCACGCCCCCACCGGCGAGCGCGGCCGGATGGGCGCGTTCCCGCAGATCGGCGTGCCGATCGGCCTGCTGCTGGCCTCCGGCGTGCTCGCCCTCATGACCGGGGTGATCTCGCCGGGCGAGGCGTTCCTCGAGTGGGGCTGGCGGGTGCCGTTCCTGTTGAGCGTGGTGCTCATCGTCGTCGGCATCGTCGTGCGGCGCGCGGTCGAGGAGAGCCCCGTGTTCCTCGAGATCGCCGAGAAGAAGGCGGCGGCGCAGACGCCCGTCGTCACGCTGTTCCGCAAGCACTGGCTGCTCGTGCTGCTGGCCGCGCTCACCTTCGCGGGCAACAACGCCGCCGGCTACATGACCACCGGCGGCTACCTCCAGAACTACGCGACGATGCCGGTCGGCGACGGCGGCCTCGTCGGCATGGACCGCACGCCCGTGCTGCTGGCCGTGGCGGGCGCGTCCGTCGTCTGGCTGGTGTGCACGTTCGCCGCCGGGGCGCTCTCGGACCGGATCGGCCGCCGCAACACCTACATCATCGGCTGGATCGCGTTCCTGGCGACCGTGTTCCTGCTCTTCCCGCTGGTGAACACCGGCAACCCCTGGCTGCTGTTCGTCGGCGTGTCCCTGTTCGCGGTCGGCAACGGGTTCACCTACGGCCAGCAGGCCGCGTACTTCGCCGAGCTGTTCCCCGCGTCGATCCGGTACTCCGGCGTGTCGATCACGTACGCGCTCGGCGCCATCCTGGGCGGCGCGTTCGCGCCGATGATCGCCGCGTGGCTCGTGCAGCGCACGGGCACCGCGCTGTCCGTGGCGTTCTACATCGCGGGCGTCATGGTCGTCGCGTTCGCCGCGACGCTGCTGCTGCGCGACCGCACCGGCATCCCGCTGGGCCCGGAGCACGAGGCCGAGCAGGCCGAGAGCCCGATCTACGGTGTGACCCGAGCCTGACCCGCGCGTCGCGTCCCCGCGCGACCGGGGGCGCGACGACCGATCCTGCTGCTAGGAGAAGGAGCCAACGTGCAGTTCCACCACCACGGCTACGTGTCGGGAGACCCGCGCGTGCTGCCACCCGCGGGCACCGGGCTGGACCGCCCGGCCGAGCTGCCCGACGTCGTCGACGTCCTCATCGTCGGCTCCGGGCCGGCGGGCATGGTCGCCGCCGCCCAGCTCGCGCAGTTCCCCGGCGTCACGACGCGCCTCGTCGAGCGGCGCGCCGGGCGGCTCGTCATCGGGCAGGCCGACGGCATCCAGGCCCGCAGCGTCGAGACGTTCCAGGCGTTCGGCTTCGCGGAGCGGATCGTGGCCGAGGCGTACCGGATCACCGAGATGGCGTTCTGGAAGCCCGACCCCGCGAACCCCGCGCACATCGTGCGCGCGGCCCGGCCCGTCGACGACCCGAGCCACGTCAGCGAGTTCCCGCACCTCATCGTCAACCAGGCGCGGGTGCTGGACTACTTCGCGGAGGTCGCGGCGAGCTCGCCCACCCGGCTCACCCCGGACTACGGCTGGGAGTTCGTGGACCTGCGCGTCGAGGAGGACGGCGAGCACCCCGTCGTCGTGACCCTGCGGGGGTGCGCCGGCGAGCAGGACGGCGTCGAGCGCACCGTGCGCGCGAAGTACGTGGTGGGGGCCGACGGCGCACGCAGCGGCGTGCGCACCGCGATCGGTGCCGAGCACATGGGCGCCGCGGCGAACCACGCGTGGGGCGTCATGGACGTGCTGGCCGTGACCGACTTCCCCGACATCCGGACCAAGTGCTCGATCCAGTCCGAGGCGGGCAACATCCTGCTGATCCCGCGCGAGGGCGGCTACCTGTTCCGCATGTACGTGGACCTCGGCGACGTGGCCGACGGCGACAACCACGCCGTGCGCGCCACCACGATCGACCAGATCATCGCCCGCGCCAACGAGATCCTCACGCCCTACACGCTGGATGTGAAGGACGTCGCCTGGCACAGCGTCTACGAGGTGGGGCACCGGCTGACCGACCGGTTCGACGACGTGCCCGCGGCCGACGTCGGGACGCGGGCGCCGCGCGTCTTCATCACCGGCGACGCGTGCCACACCCACAGCGCGAAGGCCGGCCAGGGGATGAACGTCTCCATGCAGGACGGCTTCAACATCGGGTGGAAGCTGGGCCACGTGCTGGACGGCCGGGCGCCCGCCGAGCTGCTGGCCACCTACAACGCCGAGCGGCACGTGGTGGCGAGCGACCTCATCGACTTCGACCGCGAGTGGTCGACGATGATGGCGAAGAAGCCCGAGGACTTCGACTCGCCGTCGGCGCTGGAGGACTTCTACGTCCGCACCGCGGAGTTCCCCGCGGGGTTCATGACGGAGTACCAGCCGTCGATGGTCGTGGGCCCGGCGACGCACCAGGGGCTGGCGACCGGCTTCCCCGTCGGCAAGCGGTTCCGTTCGGCGCCGGTGGTGCGGGTCGCGGACGCCAACCCGATCCACCTCGGTCACCACCACCGCGCGGACGGGCGGTGGCGTGTGTACGCGTTCGCCGACGCGCCCGCCGCCGGGGAGGCGTCGGAGCTGTCTCGCTGGGCGGAGTGGATCGCGACGTCGCCGTCCTCCCCGCTGGCCCGCACGCCCGAGGGGCTCGACGCCGACGCCTGGTTCGACGTCAAGGTGGTCTACCAGCAGGACCACACGGCGCTGGACATCGGCCGCGTGCCGGAGGTGTTCCTGCCGCGCAGCGGCCCGTTCGGGCTGGTCGACTACGAGAAGGTCTACGCCGCCGGGGCGTCGGTCGAGGTGCCCGACGACATCTTCGACCAGCGCGGCCTGGATCGCGGCGGCGTGGTCGTCGTCGTGCGGCCCGACCAGTACGTGGCTCACGTGCTGCCGCTGACCGCCACCCGCGAGCTGGGGGAGTTCTTCGCCGCGCTGAACGACTGTTGACATCGTGACGGCTCGACGGGACGATGCGGCACGCTGGGGCGAACGTCCCTCGCCCGTCACCCTCGAGGATGAGCTGCCATGACGACGACCCGGTTGCGCCTGCTGTCCGCGGCCTTGCTGCTCGGACTGACGACCAGCGGTTGTGCGACCAGCAGCGAGATCGACATGTCCGCCCCGTACGCCGCTGAGTTCGAGACCGCCTATCAGCAGGCGAAGAGCGACTATGTGCGCGAGGCGTTGTCCGACGGCGAGGTCGAGGCCGCCGAGCTCCAGGACGCCCAGCGGCACGTCCTTGAGTGCCTGAGCCAGGCGGGGATCTCGGCCCGGTACGAGACCGACGAGTTCGGCCAGACCGCGATGGTCGTGACCGGCGACGAGACCCCTGAGCAGCTCAAGGCCGACGTCGCGTGCCACGGCGAGTGGATGGGCAGGATCGAGGAGCTGTACGCCCGCACCACGGGGAACCCGGCGAACGAGGACTGGGACACGATGGTGGCCGCCTGCCTGGTACGTCATGGCCTGGCGCCGGAGGGGTACAGCGGGCAGGACTACGCCGAGCTCTCCATGCAGGGTGCCGTGACCGTGGACCTGTCAGAGGGCGGTGGCGAACAGACGGAGGCGGCGGCGCCGCAGATCCTCCCCGGCGGGGCAGACCTGAACGAGGGCGAGGCGTTGGAGTGCCAGATCAACCCGTCGTCGTGACGCGTCGCCCGTGGCGCGTCGTCGTGCTCGCCGTGGTCGTGGCTCTGGGCGTCGGCGCGGGGGTCACGTGGGCCGTGGCACCAGCCCCGACACCGTCGTGGGTGCAGCCCACCGTGACCGACGCCGCCCAGGTCGAGGTGTCCGCGCGCGATTTCGCCGGGGAACGTTCCGTACCCGTGACGGCGGCGCTGTCCGAGCAGCGTGAGCTCCTGCTCCCTGACGGTGGAGTGCTGCGCGAGACCGCGTGCGCCGTCGGCGAAGCGATCGAGTCCGGGTCGGCGCCGTTCCTGGTGGACGACCACCGGGTTCTCGCGCTGCACACGAGCACGCCCCTGTGGCGGGACCTCGGGGTCGGCATCCGCGGCGACGACGTCAGGGCCGTCCAGGAGGAGCTGACCCGGCTCGGGCACGAGGTCGAGGCGACGGGGTACTACGGTGCCGGCACCGCCGCGGCGATGAGTCAGGTGTGGGTCGACGCCACGGGCGAGGAGAAGGTGACGTCGCTCGCCCTCTCCCGGGTTGTCTGGCTGCCGGACCGGGAGGTCGTCGCCGCCGGGTGCCCGCTGCAGGTCGGTCCGTCGCCGCGGGGGAGGTCGCCGTGGTGGCGGGCGGGGGCCTGACCTCCCTGGCGCTGGACCTCGAAGCACCGCAGGACGACGGCCACCTGGTGGCCGTCGTCGCCGACGACGTGACGACGCCGGTCCCGTCCGACCCGGTGCTCACCGACCCTGGGTTCCTCCGCGCCTACACGACGTCTCGGCAGTTCGTCGCCCATCGGGCCGACCCGTCAGCGCAGCTCACCGTCCAGGTGCGGCTGGGTGAGCCCGTCCGGGTCGTGGCGGTGCCCCCGTCGGCGCTGTACGGGCTGGACGGTACAGCCGCGTGTCTCCTGGCGGACGGTGTGCCACTGCCGGTCGAGGTCGTCGCGTCCGAGCTCGGGCAGAGCCTCGTCTCCGCCGACCCGTCGCCGGCCCGGGTGCAGATCGACGCGGGGCAGGACTCGGCGCCGTGCCGGTGACGGTGCGCGGACTGTCCCACGCCTTCCCCGGGACTGGCACCCTCTTCGCCGGTCTCGACCTGGACCTGCTGCCGGGCGACCTGGTCGCCGTGACCGGTCCCTCCGGCTCGGGCGAGTCCACCCTCCTGTCGTGGCTGCCGGAACCTTCGACGCCTGCTGGGTCGAGACCTGGCCCGAGTCCGAGCACGTCGCGCCGCTGCTCACCCTCCCGGTGGCGGGCGGTAGCGACGTCGAGGGCGAGCAGCTTGTGCCGATGGTCCGGCAGCTCAACCCCACCGCGGGGACGTCCTTCGACGCCGCCGACCGCCTGGCGAACCTCCCGACGCTGCCCCTGACCGCCGCCGCCGTGGTCCTCGCCGTCGCGACCGGACTCGTCCTGGTCCGCGCCCGGCGGCTCGAGCTGGCGAGTGCCCTGCACGCGGGGATCGACAAGGCATCGTTGCTCGTCCAGCTCGCCGTCGAGACGCTCGTGTGGACCGTCACCGCCTGTGCGCTCGTCCTCCCGGTCGTGTGGTGGGCCGCGGCCGCCGGCAACCCGGACCCCGCCTGGAGCGCGTTCTACCCCGCGCTGCGGACCACCGGTCTCGCCGTCGTCGGCGTCCTCGTGGCGACGCTCGTCGTGGGAGCGCTGACGCAGGAGAAGCACCTGTTCCGGTACTTCAAGCACCGCTGACCGCCGGGGTCAGCCGCCCACCAGTGCCTCCCCCAGCGGGGTGCGGACGTGCACGACGCGCGCGCCCTGCCGCCGCGAGTCGACGAGGCGCGCGCCGGCGAGCAGCGACAGGTGATGGGATGCCGTCGAGACGGCCAGGCCGGTGGCCGCGGCGACCTCGCTCGTGGACAGGGGTGCGGCCAGCGCCAGCAGCACCCCGCCGCGGCCCGTGCCAAGCAGGGTGACGAGCCGCTCCGCGGTGTCGGCGCCGTCGTCGGCCCACCGCTCGGAGACGCCGAGCGCGGGATAGAAGAGGGTGGGCTGCGCGGGCGGCTCGGTGACGACGGAGCAGCGCGGCGCCATGACGGACGGCACCAGCACGAGCCCGCTGCCTGCGCAGTCGAGCACCTCGCCGTGCAGCCGCAGCCGGACGCGCACCGCGTCGGGTGCCCAGGTCACCGCGTCGTGCAGGGAGCCGACCATCGCGCCTAGGCCGTCCGTCGTCGTCCGCCGGGACCGCGCGACGACGTCGGCGCGCAGGAGGCGTTCGAGCTGCGGCCAGTGCGGTGCGAGCAGCGCGTCCCAGCACTGCTGCCACGCGTCGGCCACCAGGCCGCGGGTGCGCTCGGCGTGCTCGGCGAGCGCCCGCAGCAGGCGCTGTTCGGCACCGGTGGTGCGGTCCACGCGCTTGAGGAGGTCCGCCCGCAGGGGCGCGAGGTCGGCCACGCTCAGCCGCGCCAGCTCCTCCTCGGGCCCGAGGTCCCAGCCCGGGGTGGAGGTGAGGAAGTCCGGGAGGTAGCCGTCCGGACCGACCAGCAGGCGCATCAGGTCGAGCGCGCGGGCCGGCGCCCGACCACGGGCCTGCCGCAGCCACCCCCACTGCAGCGGGTGGTAGTGCGGGTGCGCCAGCACCCGGACCGCGTGCGCGAGCTCGTGGCCGGGGGACAGGCCGAACCGGATCGCCGAGACGTCTCCGGGGGCGAGGCGGAACTCCACGACGTTTCGATCCACGTCGAAACCGTAGCCGGGGAGCACGCGGCCGACCAGGCTGGACGCACCGACGTCGGCCAGCGACGTCGCCGAGACGCAGGAGGACACATGGCAGCGGTGATCCCCGCCGACGAGATCCGCATCCCCGGCTCGCGCACGCTCCGCTTCGAGGGTCGCGACCACGGGTCCGGGGTGTCGTTCTTCCTCGTCACCAACGCCCCAGGCAAGGGGCCGGACCTGCACCGGCACCCGTACAGCGAGACCTGGTCCGTCCTCGAGGGCGAGGCCACGATCCGCATCGGCGACGACACGGTCGTCGCCCGGGCGGGGGACACCGCCGTCGTGCGGCCCGACGTGTGGCACGGCTTCACCAACACCGGCGCGGGCACGCTGCGGATGATGTGCATCCACGCCTCCGACACGATGACCCAGCAGATGAAGAGCGAGGAGAACCTCTGATGTCCTTCCAGGCCTATCTCGACGCCGTCGAGACCAAGACCGGTCTCACCCCGCGTCAGATCGTGGACGCCGCCGCCGAGCAGGGTTTCGGCGTCGGCAGCAAGGCGACCCCCGTCACGACGTGGCTCAAGGAGACCTACGGCCTCGGGCACGGGCACGCGTCGGCCCTCACCCACGTCATCACCAAGGGTGACCAGATCGGCTCCAAGCACGTCGGTTCGTCCGGTTCGCACCGGGATGCGAGCGACCGCCTGTGGCTCGACGGGAAGGACAGCCGCCCAGCAGACCGCTGAACGTCGAAGGAAAGGCACTCACGGACCTGCGGAATGGCGAGAACGGCGCCGTTCCTCGTTAATATCAGGCCGTGGAGACCGGGTGGTTCGCAGCAGCGACCGAGGGTAGCGACGTCGGCCGGCAGGCCCGGGGCGTCGACTGGTCGCGCACGCCGCTCGGTCACCCGGACTCGTGGCCGGTGGCGCTGCGGCACGCCGTGCGGCTGTGCTACTCGACGCGATTCCCCGTGATGCTGGTGTGGGGCCCGGATCTCACGCTGATCTACAACGACGGCCATCGGAACATGCTCGGCACGGACAAGCACCCCCATGCCCTGGGGGCGCCGGCCCGCGTGGTCTGGCAGGAGATCTGGTCCGAGGTCGGCCCCCTGTTCGACCTGGTGCTGTCCAGCGGACAACCGACGTGGAGTCGTGACCTGCCGCTCCTGATGCGCCGGTCGGGGTTCGACGAGGAGACGTTCTTCACGTTCTCGTACAGCCCGCTCCTGGACGACGACGGCCGGATCGCGGGCGTGCTCGACATCGCGACCGAGACCACGCAGGAGGTCGTGAACCAGCGGCGCCTCGTCACCGTCGGCGAGCTCCACGCCACGCTCCCCACCACCTACTCGGACCTGCGGACGTTCGCAAAGCCTGCGATCGACGTGTTCTCCCAGAGCGCCGACATCTCCCGGGCCGTGCTCTACGACGTCGGGAACCCGCCCCGGGTCCTGCTCGGGACGGGGCGGGAGCCGGACCGGCGCGAGGCCGCCCTGGTCGCCCGCGCGCTCGAGACCGGCGCACGTCAGATCGTCGACGGCATCGTGGTCAAGCCCATCCGGACCGACCGGCGCCGAGGCCTCATGGGCGTGCTCGTCCTGTACGGGACCGCGCTGCGGCCCTGGGACAGGGCGTACGAGCGCTTCCTGTCCGGCCTCGCCTCGACGTTCGCCGCGACGCTGCGGGACGTCGTGCGCCGCAGCCAGGACGCCGAGGCGCTGCGCCGTCGTGCCGCCCGATCGGAGGAGGAGTCCGCCCGCGCCCGCGAGGTGTCCCTGGCGCTGCAGCGCGCGGTGCTCACGGACCCGCCCGAGCTGGACGACCTCGAGGTGGTCGTGCACTACCAGCCGGCGGCGCTCGAGCGTGACATCGGTGGCGACTGGTACGACGCGTTCGTCACGCCGGACGGTGCGACCACGCTGGTCATCGGCGACGTGGTCGGTCACGACCTGGAGGCGGCCGTCGCGATGGGGCAGCTGCGCGCGCTCGTGCGCGCCATCGGGTACGACAGCCTGGCCACGCCCGCCCGCGTCCTGGAGCGGGTCGACAACGCGGTGCAGGGCCTCCGCCTCAGCAGCGCGGCGACCGCCACGGTGCTCGTCGCCCGGGTGGAGCAGACCACCGAGCAGGAGGGCCGCGACGTCCGGACGGTGCGCTGGGCGAGCGCGGGTCACCTGCCCCCGGTCCTGATCCGCGCCGACGGCACGGTGGAGATGCTGAGCATCCGCAACGACCTCGTCCTGGGGCTGATCGCCGAGACCGAGCGCACGGACCACACCGTCGAGATCGGTCCCGGTGACACGCTCGCCCTCTACACGGACGGGCTCGTCGAACGGCGGGACGTCGGGCTGCGCGACCGGCTGCAGGAGCTCTCGCGGGTGCTCGAGGGGACGCAGGACGTCGCCCTGGGCGACGTCCTGGATTCGACGCTGTCCCGCATGCTCCCCGACGCGGTCGACGACGACATCGCGGTCGTGGCGGTCCGGGTCTCCCCGCAGCCGTCAGCCGCGGCGGTTCACCCGCAGGATCTCCTCCTGGTACGGGGCGACGACGGTCGGCGAGACGCGGCAGTCGAGCATCAGGAACTGGCGTTCCGCGACGGGCGTGGCTGACCAGGTCGCGAGCTGGTCGAGATCGGCGAGAGTGCGGACGGCGACGCCCTCCGCACCGACGGCGGCGGCCAGCGCGGCGAAGTCCGTCTCGGGGATGCGCATGGGCTCCTCGGTGATCCCCTGGCGCCCGTACACGTGCACCTCGGCGCCGTAGACGGTGTCGTTCCACACGACCGCGACGCCGCGCCCGCGAGCGGTGCGCACGGCGGTCTCGAGGTCGGACAGCGCCATCAGCCCGCCGCCGTCGCCGGTGGTGAGCACGACGGTGGCGTCGGGGAGCGCGGCGGCCGCACCCGGGACGCTGGGGAAGCCCAGCCCGATCGACTGGTAGGCGGTGCCGACCATCATCATCCGGTCGGGGGACGCGACGGGCCAGTACATGTTGGCCCAGCCGATGAAGTGGCCGCCGTCGGAGACGACGACCCGGTCGGTCGGCAGCAGCCCGGCAAGCCGGTGCGCGACGGCGCGCGGGTCGAGGCGCCCGTCGGCGGCGAGGCCGTCCGCCGGCCCTGTCTCGTACGCGCGCGCCGCGGCGACGTCCACGGACTCCCGCCACCCTGACGGGCTCGCCCCCAGGGACCGGAGCTCGTCGACGAGCGCGCGTGCCACGAGCGCCGCGTCGCCGCGGACGTACCCACCGACGTGCCGGTGGGTCGCGGTCGGCGCGACGTCGACCTGGACGACGCGCGTGCCCGGTGCGAACAGGTCGCCGAACCGCATCGTGAACTGGTTCAGCGACGCCCCGAGCACGACCGCGACGTCGGCATGGCGCACCAGCTCCATCGCGCCGTCGGCCCCGAAACCGCCGGCGACGCCGAGGTCGAAGCGGTCCTGCGGGAACACGCCGCGGCCCAGGGCCGTGGTGGCGGTCAGGGCGCCGGTCGCGTCGGCGAGCTCGCCGAGCGCCTCGCCGGCCCCCGCGAGCCATGCGCCCCGGCCCGCGAGCAGCAGCGGGCGCTCGGCACCGGCCAGCGCGCGCGCCAGCTCGGCGATGGCGGCGGCGTCGAACGGGCCCGCCGGGGCCAGCGGCGCGGGCAGCGCCGGGGCCGGGGCGGGCGGCACCTCGCCCGCCTCGAGCGCCGCGACGTCGTACGGGATGGCCAGCACCACGGGCACGCGGTACGTGAGGGAGTGCTCGATGGCGATCACGGTCGTGGCGGCGGCGTCCGTGCGGCCCACGGTGTACGTGCGGGCACCGACGGCCGCCGCGAGCGCGATCTGGTCCACGTCCCACGGGCGCGGGCCCGACGTCGGCTCGTCGCCGGCGAGCAGCACCAGCGGCACGCGGGCCTGCGCGGCCTCCGCGAGCGCGGTGAGGGTGTTGGTGAATCCCGCGCCGTAGGTGACGGTCGCCGCCGCGATGCGGCCCGACGCGCGGAAGTACGCGTCGGCGGCCACGACGCCCCCGGCCTCGTGCCGGACGGCGGTGAACCGCGCGGTCGTCGAGCGCTCCAGGGCGTCGAGGAACCACGCGTTGCCGTTGCCCATCACGCCGAAGACGTGGTCCACGTGCTGGGCGAGCGTGCGGGCGACGTGGGCGGACACGTGGGTGGGTACGTGGGTGGGTACAGCGGGCACGAGGAGCTCCAGGGGACAGAGACGGATGAGTGGCAGTCCGTATGTGTCCCGCACGAGCCCGGCGCCGGTCGGTGAAGCGACCGGGCCCGCCGTGCGCCCCTTTTTCGAGCGCGGGCGGCACGTGTCCGCCTCGACACCGGGGAGCATAGCCCGAAGCACGGATGCCGTGGTGAGGCGGCGTGGCGCCCCTAGGCACCCACGTAGTCCGCGAGGTGCTCTCCGGTGACGGTGGAGCGGGCGGCCACGAGGTCGGCGGGCGTGCCCTCGAAGACGACGCGGCCGCCGTCGTGCCCCGCGCCCGGCCCGAGGTCGATGATCCAGTCGGCGTGCGCCATGACCGCCTGGTGGTGCTCGATGACGATCACCGACTTGCCGGCGTCGACCAGCCGGTCCAGCAGGCCGAGCAGGTTCGCGACGTCGGCCAGGTGCAGGCCGGTGGTGGGCTCGTCGAGGATGTACACGCCGCCCGGCTCGCCCATGTGCATGGCGAGCTTGAGGCGCTGCCGCTCGCCGCCGGACAGGGTGTTCAGCGGCTGGCCCAGCCGGATGTACCCGAGCCCGACGTCCTCCAGGTGCGCGAGGATCTTGTGCGCCGCCGGGATCTTCGCCTCGCCCTCACGGAAGAAGGCGTGCGCCTGGGCGACGGACAGGTCGAGCACCTCGGCGATGTTCTTGCCGCCCAGGGTGTACTCCAGCACCGATGCCATGAACCGCTTGCCGCCGCAGTCCTCGCAGGGCGTCTCGACCGTCTCCATGAAGCCGAGCTCGGTGTAGATGCGCCCGTTGCCCTTGCAGGTGGGGCACGCGCCCTCGGAGTTGGCGCTGAACAGGGCGGGCTTGACGCCGTTCGCCTTGGCGAACGCCTTGCGGATCGGCTCCAGCAGACCGGTGTAGGTGGCGGGGTTGGAGCGTCGGGAGCCCTTGATCGCGCCCTGGTCGACGACCACCACCCCCTCGCGTCCCGCCAGGTTGCCGTGGATCAGGGAGCTCTTGCCGGAGCCGGCCACGCCCGTGACGACGGTCAGCACGCCGGTGGGCACGTCGACGTCGACGTCGACGAGGTTGTTCTGCGAGGCTCCGCGGATCTCCAGCGCGCCTGACGGCGTGCGCACGGACTCCTTGGTCCGCGCGCGGTCGTCCAGGTGCCGGCCCGTGAGCGTGCCGCTGGCCCGCAGGCCCTCGACGGTGCCCTCGAAGCAGATCGTGCCCCCGTCGGAGCCGGCGCCCGGCCCGAGGTCGACGACGTGGTCGGCGACGGCGATCGCCTCGGGCTTGTGCTCGACGACGAGCACCGTGTTGCCCTTGTCGCGCAGGTCGACCAGGAGCTTGTTCATCCGCTGGATGTCGTGCGGGTGCAGGCCGATGGTCGGCTCGTCGAACACGTAGGTGACGTCGGTCAGCGCGGACCCGAGATGCCGGATCATCTTGGTGCGCTGCGCCTCACCACCCGACAGCGTGCCCGCAGGCCGGTCCAGGGAGAGGTAGCCGAGGCCGATCTCGACGAAGGAGTCGAACAGGTGCAGCAGGCTGCCGACCAGCGGCGCGACGCCCTTGTCCTCGATGCTGCGCGCCCAGGCGGCGGCGTCGGTGATCTGCATCCGGCACACGTCGGCGATGCCGGCGCCGTTGATCCTCGCGGACCGGGCGGAGTCGTTCAGCCGCGTCCCGTCGCAGGCCGGGCACGGCACGAACACGGCCGCCCGCTCGACGAACGCGCGGATGTGAGGCTGCAGCGACTCGGGCGCCTTGCTGAAGATCGACTCGCGCAGCTTGGGGATGAGGCCCTGGTAGGTCATGTTCATCCCGAGCGCCTTGACCTTGCCCTTGTCCCGGTACAGGAAGTCGTGGCGCTCCGTCTCGGTGTACTCGCGCACCGGTTTGTCGCCGTCCACGAACCCGGACTCGGAGTACCCCCGCACCATCCAGCCGTCGGCCTTGTACCCGGGCACGAGGATCGCGCCGTCGTTGAGCGACCTCGACTCGTCGACGATGACGGTCAGGTCCAGGTCGGAGACCGTGCCGCGCCCCTCGCACTCGGGGCACATGCCGCCCAGGTACACCTGGTTGCGGACGACCTTCTTCTCCGTCTTCCCGTCCGCCTTGCCCGTGCTGAAGACGCCGCTCGCCGTCGACGTCGGGATGTTGAACGAGAACGCCGTGGGCGGTCCCACGTACGGGTCACCGATGCGGCTGAACAGGTTGCGCAGCATCGCGTTCGCGTCGGTCACCGTGCCCACGGTGGAGCGCACGTTCGCGCCCATCCGCTCCTGGTCCACGAGGATGGCGGTGGTGATGCCCTCGAGCGTGTCGACGTCGGGCCGCGGCAGCGACGGCATGAAGCCCTGCACGAACGTCGAGTACGTCTCGTCGATGAGCCGCCGCGACTCGGCCGCGATCGTCGCGAACACCAGCGAGCTCTTGCCCGACCCCGAGACGCCGGTGAACGCCGTCAGGCGGCGCTTCGGGATCTCGACGTCGACGGCCCGCAGGTTGTTCTCCCGCGCGCCGCGCACCCGGATCACGTCGTGCGTGTCGGCGGCGTGCGAGGGCGTCGTGGTGCTCCGGGACTCCGTGGTGGTCACGTGGGCATCTCCTTCGAGTGGGGCGGCGCGGGCGCGCCGTGGACACAGGGGTGGGTCGGCCTCGTCGCGGTCACACGCGGGCGAGCGGCAGGTGCGGCGGGTCCGGGAGCGCGACGTCGATCGCGTCCCCGGGGCGGATCGTCCCGCCGCGCGACACGATCCCCATCACCCCGGCGAGCCGCTCGACCTCGCCGTCGTCCCGGCGGCGCAGGACCTGCTTGAGCAGGCCCGGCCGGAAGTCGTTGATCTGCTGGCACGGATTGCGGAGCCCGGTGAGGGTCACCACCGCCTCGCCGACGGTCAGCCGCGTGCCGACGGGCAGCGCGAGCAGGTCGATCCCGCGGGTGGTGACGTTCTCCCCGAGGTCACCGGGAACCAGGGAGTACCCGGCCGCGGCGAGCCGGTCGAAGAGCTCGGCGTGGATGAGGTGCACCTGGCGCAGGTTCGGCTGCGACGGGTCGGCGGCCACCCGGCTGAGGTGCTGCACGGTGACCCCGGCGTGGGCGTCGCCCTCCACGCCCACGCCCTCGACGAGCAGGACTCGCTCGATCGCCGGCTTGCTGAAGCCGTGCTCGCCGCTGACCTGCACGGACACGACGCGGCCGGCCTGCGGTCCGGTCGTCGGCGAGGGGAGGTTCGAGGGCTCCGTGACGGTCACGGCGTTCTCCTTCGGTCGGGGTGCGGTCAGCCGGGAGGCTCGGCACGAGCCTCGTCGATGCGCCGGCCCCGTGTCGAGACCCGCCCGGCACCGGCGAGCACAAGCTCGGCCCGCCCGGCCGCCGGCACCTCGAGGCCCGGGTCGTGCCCGGCCGGTCCGCCGCCTGCCCGGGGCCTCGCGTCGTCACCGGCGTCCACCCGCGGCATGGTGCTTCGGGTGAGCCGGGGGAGCCCGGGGACGCACACGTCAGGCCTCCACCGGGACGAGCCGGACCACCGGGTAGCGCCGCTCGCTCTTGCGCTGGTGCTTGTCGATGGTCGGTGCGGCGGCCGCGATGCCGGGCCAGACGCGCGCCCGCTCGGCGTCGTCGAGCACGTGCGCCGTCACCGGGACCACCCCGGTGCCGTGCACCTCGACGGCGGCCCGCTCAGGCGCGGCGACGAGGTTGGCGAACCAGCCGGGGTGGCGGCTGCCGCCGCCGGAGGCGACGACCAGGCGCCCGCCCTCGCCGTCGTCGAACCAGGCGAGCGGGTTCTCCCTGACCTCGCCGGTGCGGCGTCCGACGGTGTGCAGGACCAGCAGCTCCATCCCCATCATCCGACCGCCCTTGCGGCGGATCTTGGTGGCGGTGCTGGCGTTCGCGCGGCGCTGGATCCACAGGGAGAGCGCGCCGGGGGTGCCCTTCGGTCGGCGCGGCCGCGCCGTGGCGGTGGGGTCGACGGACGCCATCGTGATCACCGGACCTCGTCGATGCGGACCATGTTGCCCGCGGGGTCGCGGAACGCGCAGTCGCGCACGCCCCACGGCTGCTCCGTGGGCTCGGAGACCACCTCGGCGTCGGCGGCCTGGAGCTTGGCGAAGGCGCCGTCCAGGTCCTTCGTGCCGAGGATGATCGACTGGTAGCTGCCCTTGGCCATGAGCTCGACGATGGTGCGGCGCTCGTCGTCGGTGACGCCGGGGTCGGCGGCGGGCGGGGTGAGGACGAGCCGGACGTCGCGCTGGGCGGGGGAGACGAACGTGAGCCAGCGCATGTCGCCGCGGCCCACCTCCTGCACCAGCTCGAAGCCGAGCAGGTCGCGGTAGAAGCCCAGGGAGGCCTCCGGGTCGGTGTGCGGGAGGAACGTGGTGTGAATGGTGATGTCCATGGACTTCACGCTAGGTGGACGCCCGTAGCCGGCGCTTCTCGATTCCTGATCGGTCTGGTGACCTGTTTGGTGACGCACGACGGCAGCTCCCCCGATCCCGCCGTGCGAGCCCTGCGCGCGTACTCGCTGGGCGCCATCCCGACCAGCTCCGTGAACCGTGTGCTGAACGTGCCGAGCGACGAGCTGCCGACGGCGAAGCAGACCTCCGTCACGCTGAGGTCGCCGCGGCGCAGCAGCGTCATCGCACGCTCGATCCGGCGCGTCATCAGATAGCTGTACGGCGACTCGCCGTACGCCGCGCGGAACTGCCGGCTCAGGTGCCCGGCGGACAGGTGCACGCCGCGCGCGAGCGCCTCGACGTCGAGCGGCTGGGCGAACTCCCGGTCGATCCGGTCGCGGACGCGGCGCAGGAGCGCGAGGTCGCGCAGGTGCTGGCTCGACGTCGACGCGCTGGTCACGCCCTCGATCGTTCCACGTCCCGGCCGTCCGCGCCCTGCGCGGCACGCGACGGCATAGGCTCGTCCCGGCTCAAGACGGTCGACGACGACACAAGGAGACAGATGACGCAGACGAGACGGGCGCTCGTCGTCCGCGGTGGATGGGACGGGCACTCGCCCGAGGCCACGACGGATCTGTTCATCCCGTTCCTGCGGGCCCACGGGTTCGACGTGCGGGTGGAGACGGACAACGAGGTCTACGCCGACTCCGACGTGATGGCGGGCACCGACCTGGTGCTCCAGTGCGTGACGATGTCGACGATCAGCGGACCCGCGCTGGCGGGCCTGCGGGCGGCCGTCGAGGCCGGCACGGGGCTCGCCGGGTGGCACGGCGGCATCGCGGACTCCTACCGCGACAGCTCGGACTACCTGCAGCTCGTGGGCGGCCAGTTCGCAACGCACCCGGCCAAGGCCCCGGACGAGCGCGTCGGCGACGGGTCCGACAACTTCCTGCGGCACACGATCGAGATCACCGACCTCGGCCGGGAGCACCCGATCACGGTGGGCCTCGACGACGTCGAGCTCGTGAGCGAGCAGTACTGGGTGCTGCACGACGACCTCGTCGACGTGCTCGCCACCACCACGCACCCGGCGCCGGACTGGCACCCGTGGCACCGGCCCGTGACCTCCCCCGCGGTGTGGACACGGCGGTGGGGCGCCGGGCGCGTGTTCGTCGCGACGCCCGGCCACTCCTGGGACGTGCTCGAGCACCCGACCATCCGCACCATCGTCCGAAGGGGGCTCCTGTGGGCGAGCCGCTGAGCAGGAGCGGCGCCGTGGGCGTCGGCATCGTCGGCCTGGGGGTCATCTCCCGGCAGTACCTGGACACGCTCACCGGGCACCCCGGAGTGCGCGTCGCCGCCGTCACCGACCTCGACCGGTCGCGGGCGGAGGCGGTCGCCGCCGGGCTGCCGGGCGCGCGCGTCGCGCACGACCTCGACGCGCTGGTGTCCGACGACGAGGTCGAGGTCGTCCTCGACCTGACGACCCCCGGCGTGCACGCGCACGTCGCGAAGGCCTGCGTGGCGGCGGGCGTCGACCGGTACGGGGAGAAGCCGCTGGCGGCCGACCTGGCCGCGTCCCGCGAGGTGATGGCGACGGCCGCCGCGGCCGGCGTCCGCGTGGGCTGCGCCCCCGACTCCGTGCTCGGCACCGGCGTCCAGACCGCGCGGGCGGCGGTGGCCGACGGGCTGATCGGCACGCCGACGTCCGCCGTCGCGACCTGGGTCTCGCCCGGTCACGAGGCCTGGCACCCGCACCCGGACTTCTACTACGCGCTGGGTGGCGGCCCGCTGCTCGACATGGGGCCGTACTACCTGACGAGTCTCGTGCAGATCCTCGGGCCCGTGGCCTGGGTGCAGGGCGCAGCGTCCCGGTCGCGGGACGTGCGCACCGTCGGGACCGGCCCGCGCGCGGGGGAGCAGGTGCCCGTCGAGGTCGCGACGCACGTCACCGGAGTGCTCGCCCACACGAGCGGCGCCCTGTCGACCGTCACGATGAGCTTCGACGCCGTGGCGTCCCGCTCCCGGCCGATCGAGGTGCACGGCACCGCCGGCTCGCTCGCCGTGCCGGACCCGAACCACTTCGACGGCGACGTCGAGCTGCTCCGCGCGGGCTCGTCCGCGTGGGAGGTGCTGCCCCCGAGCGCCGGGTTCGCCGGCGCCGGTCGCGGCGTGGGGCTGCTCGAGATGGTCGGTGCGGTGGGCCTGGGCGCCGCACCGGCCTCCCCGCGCGCCGGCGGCGACGTGGGCCTCCACGCCATGGAGGTGATGGCGGGCCTGCTCGCGTCCGCGGACGACGGCCGGCGCGTCGGGCTGACGACGGCGCCCGCCGTCCCGCCGCTTGTGCCGCTCACGCCCGCCGCCTCGTGGCGCCGCACCGGCGAGGTGGCCCGATGACCGGGCCCGCACGCCTCGTCTTCGTCGGGGACTCGATCACGGACGCCGGCCGGGATCGGGACGACGCCGCGTCGCTCGGCGACGGGTACGTCAGCCTTGTCGCGCGCGACCTGTCCGACGTCGAGGTCGTCAACCTCGGCGTCGGCGGGGACCGGGCCGTGGACGTCGAGCGCCGCTGGCAGGCCGAGGTCGCCCCGGCCGCCGCCGACGTGCTCACCGTGTACGTCGGCGTCAACGACACGTGGCGCCGGTACGACAGCGACGACCCCACGAGCGCGGCCGACTTCGAGGCCACCTACCGCCGCCTGCTGGCCCAGGTCGACGGCGCGACCCGGCTGGTGCTCGTCGAGCCGTTCCTCCTGCCGGTGACCGAGGAGCAGCGCGGCTGGCTCGCCGACCTCGACCCCAAGCGGGCCGTCGTCGCCCGCCTGGCGGCCGAGCGCGGCGCGGCCCTGGTGCCGCTCCACACGCTGCTCACCGACGCGGCGGCCGCCGCCGGGGCCGAGGCCCTCGCGCCGGACGGCGTGCACCCCACGTCGGCCGGCGCGCGGCTCATCGCCGACGCGTGGCTCACCGCCTACGGACGCCCGGCCTGAGCCGCCTCCCACTCGGTGGCGAGCAGGGACCAGACCTCGATGTCGAGACGGTCGCCGCGGTGCAGGTGCTGCGCCCGCAGCACGCCGTCGCGCCGCATCCCCAGACGCCGCGCGACGGCGATGCTGGCGGTGTTGGCGGCCGCGGCGCGCCACTCGACCCGGTGGATCCCGCGCTCGCGGACGGCCCAGTCGATCAGCAGCCGCGTCGCCCGCGTCACCAGGCCGCGGCCCACGGCCGACGGCTCGAGCCAGCAGCCCGCCTCGGCGGTGCCCTGGCCCAGGTCCATCGTGCGGAACAGGACCCCGCCCACCAGGGTGTCGTCCAGCCAGATGCCGTAGACGCGGCCCGTGTCGGTCGCGGCCTTCTCGGCGTACGCCGTCAGGAACGCGCGGCTCGAGGCCAGGTCGGTCACGGCGTCCGGCAGCCCGACGAACCGCCCGACGAAGTCCCGCCCGCGATCTATGTGCGTGAGCAGCTCCGCGGCGTGCCACGGCTCCAGCGGGCGCAGCTCGGCGCCGTCGTCTCCGAGGGATCTCGCGAACATCGTTCCTCCTGCAGCTCCACGGGGCCGGGGTACCGGTGCGCCGGATTCTGCCACCCGTGCCGACGCCACGGGCCACGGGCCTGCACCCGGCCGGGGTGCCGCGGGCGGGCGGGCGGCCGCGCGTCACACCGGGAACGACCTGGACCACCCCCGCGCACGCCTAGTCTGGTCGGGTGACCTCTACCGCCACCGCCGTCGCGCGGCCGGGGGGCAGCCCGAGCGTGCCGCCGCGGCCGTGGTGGCTCGTCGCCGCCGGACCGGGCGCGGTCCTCGTCGCCGTCCTCGCCGTCCTGCTGGCCGGCGCCTACTCCGGGGCGTTCCAGGCCCTGGGCGGGTTCACCGACCCGGGCGCGCTCGTGCGCTTCGGCCTGCCCGTCACGACCGTGCTCACCGAGCTGTCCGTCTCCGTCACGCTGGGCGCGCTCGTCACCGCCGCATGCCTCGTCCCGCCCGGCCGGGCGCAGTCGAAGGTGCTGGCGGCCGCGGGGGCGGCGGCCACCGTGTGGGCCGTGGCCGCCGTCGCGCAGCTCGTGCTGCGGTACGCGAACGTGTCGGGGGTGTCGCCGGCCGCGCCGAGCTTCGGCCCCGGCCTCGGCCAGTTCGTCACCGAGCTCGAGCTGGGCCGGCTCTACCTCGCGATCATCGTGGTCGCGGCGCTGACGTCCGCGCTGGCCATGGCCGTGCGGGGTCCGGTCGGGGCGCTGTGGACGACGCTGCTGCCGCTCGCCGCGCTCGCGGCACAGTCCACCACCGGGCACGCCGCCGGCGCGTCGGACCACGAGCTCGCCGTCGGCGCGATGCTCATGCACCTCGTCGGGGCGGCCCTGTGGGTCGGCGGCCTGGGCGCACTGGTGGTCGTCGTCCTGGTGCGCGGCGAAGGGCGGTCCGACGACGGCCGGGCGGCCGCGGCGACGGTCGCCCGGTTCTCCCCCGTCGCCGGGTGGTGCTTCGCCGCCGTCGGGGTCTCGGGCGTCCTCAACGCGTGGATCCGCATGGCGTCCCTCGGGGACCTCCTCACCCCGTACGGGCTCATCCTGCTGACCAAGGTGGTGCTCATGGTCGCCCTCGGCGCCGTCGGCTTCGCGCATCGCGCCGCCGTCGTCGACCGGCTCGGGCGCGCGGCCGACCAGGGTGCCGTGCGCCGGCTCTTCTGGAGGCTGCTCGCCGTCGAGCTCCTCGTCATCGGGGCGGTCTCCGGCGTCGCCGTGGCGCTCGGCTCGACTGCGCCCCCGGTGCCCGACGAGGTGCCCGTCGACGTGTCGCCCGCCTACCAGCTCACCGGCGCGGCGCTGCCGCCCGAGCCCACGATGGCGCGGTGGTTCACGCAGTGGAGCCTGGACCCGCTGTTCGCGTTCGCGTGCGTGGCCGGCCTGGTGGTCTACGTGCGCTGGGCGGCCCGGCTCGCGCGGCGCGGTGACAGGTGGCCCGTCGGGCGCACCGTCTCGTGGTGCCTGGGCATGGTCGTGATGTTCTGGGTCACCAGCGGGGGGCCTGCCGTGTACGGCCACGTGATCTTCAGCGGCCACATGGTGCAGCACATGATCCTCGCCATGCTGGTGCCGCTGTTCCTGGTGCTGGCCGCGCCGGTCACCCTGCTGCTGCGTGCCGTCGGAGCCCGCAAGGACGGCAGCCGGGGGCCGCGGGAGTGGGTGCTGGGGCTGGTGCACTCGCGGTACGGCCAGTTCCTCGCCCGTCCGGTCGTGGCCGCCGTGATCTTCGCGGGCGGCATGATCGCGTTCTACTTCACGCCCGCGTTCGAGTTCGCCCTGCGCAACCATGCCGGGCACGTGTGGATGATCGTGCACTTCACGCTTGCCGGGTACCTGTTCGCCAACGCGCTGGTGGGCATCGACCCGGGGCCGAAGCGGCCCGCGTACCCGCAGCGGTTGCTGCTGCTGTTCGCGACCATGGCGTTCCACGCGTTCTTCGGCGTCGTGCTCACCTCCGGCACGTCGCTGCTCGTGGCCGACTGGTTCGGCAACATGGGCAGGCCCTGGGGCCTGCCCGCCATCGACGACCAGCAGCGCGGCGGCGCCGTCGCGTGGGGCATCGGCGAGCTGCCCACGCTGGCGCTGGCGATCGCCGTCGCCGTGCAGTGGACGACGTCGGACGAGCGGGAGGCGCGGCGCCGCGACCGCAAGGCCGACCGCGACGGCGACGCCGAGCTCCACGCCTACAACGACATGCTCGCCAAGATGGCCGAGCGGGACGAGCCGCGCCGCTAGAGCAGGCCGTCGACGACCTTCGCCGCCAGCCCCAGCGCCGTCGTGGTGCCGAGCCCGTCGGCGACGGTGACCGTCGTGACGCCGGGCACGGGGTCGAGCACGAGGAACGGGGTGCCCGCGAACGGGCCGCGACGGGCGCGGGGCAGCACGACGTCCGGCACCGTCCAGCGGCGCTGGACCCGCAGCGGGCCGCCCAGCAGACCGGACGCCGCGCGCAGCAGGAGCTCGTCGGCGGCCTCCGAGCGGGCGGGGGAGCGTTCGAGGCCGGAGCCGTCGTGCCCCCGGGGTTCCGGGTCCCGCGCGTCGCCGACCACGACCGACCCGTCCCCGTGCTCCGCGTGCCGCGTGAACGACAGGTGCACCCCGGCGTCCAGCAGTTCGGGGGACTCGGCGAGCAGCCGCGCCCGCACGTCCGCGCGCGACGGGCTGTGCGCGTAGGCGGCGTCCCGCAGGAGCGTCGTGCCGTCGAGCACCACGGGCGCGGCCGGCCCGTGGCCGGGGTCGGCACCGGGAGCCGCCACCCGCAGCACCTGCCGGACGTCATGACGCAGGCCCGCCCGGGCCGCCTCCGCCGGGTAGAACCGGTCCAGGTCGGCCCCGACGGCGACCAGCACGCGGCGGGCCACGACGTCCCCCCGCGACGTCCGCACGAGGCTGCGCCCGCTGCCCGCCTCGAACGTCCACGCGGTGGTGCCCCACGCGACGTCGGCTCGCGGCTGCGCGTCGAGCCAGGCGGCGATCGAGGCGAGCGCGTCCCGCATCTCCACCCGCAGGTCGAGCGGCAGGAACGCGCCGCCGACGAGGTCGTCCCCTGGTACCCCCGCCCGGTCCCGCGCCGCCGCGGCGTCGAGGAGCTGCGCGTCGCCGTCGCGGGCCGCGACCAGGTCGTCGAGCACCGCCAGCTCCGCCGCCGTGCGGGCCACGACGACGGCGCCCGTGTCCTTGGCCCAGAACCCTGCCTCGCGCGCCAGCTTGAGCCACCTCTCCCGGGTGGCGAGGGCGCACGAGAGGGTCGCGGCGTCCTGCGTCGTGACGGCGACGTGGCCGCTACGCCGCGCGGAGGCCCCGCCCGCGTGCGGGTCACGGTCGACGACGAGGACGGAGTGGCCGCGGGCGTGCGCCTCCACGGCGTGGGCGAGCCCCACGACACCGGCGCCGACGACGACGAGGTCGACCGAGGCGGGCAGCGGCGGCAGGTGGGCGGTGCGGGGCGACAGGGGTCTCACGACGAGACAGTGCCCCGTCGTGACCGGCCGGTTCAACCGCAGACGACGTCACCGGAAGAAGTTCAGGAGCTGTTCACCGGGAGTTCCGCAGGCGGTCGATCAACGCGGCAGTTTGGGATCTGTGCGGCAGTTCGAACTGCCGCACAGATCACGAACTGCCGCACTGATCGGGCAGGATGGCGGCCGTGCGGATCCTCGTGGACGACCCGGCGCAGGGGGCTTCCGCTCGCCGCTGGCCGGGAACCCGCACGCGATCCTCACCCCGCACGTCGCGGGGATGACGTGGAGCGCGATGCGGGAGTCGTCGCGACGGCTGGTCCGGGAGATCGCGGCGGCGCTGACCGACCTGTCGTCGGCGGGCCGTGATAGACCAGGGCGCGTGACCCAGGACACTTCCGCCACGCCATCCGCTGCCACGTCCTTCCACGACCTCGACGCCTTCCTCGCACTGCCGCGGGTGGGCGGGCTCGACCTCAGCCCCGACGGCACCCGCCTGGTGACCACCGTCCAGACGCTCGACGCGAAGCGCACCGGCTACACGACGGCCGTGTGGGAGGTCGATCCCGCCGGAGTGGCGCCGGCGCGCCGCCTGACCCGCAGTGCGAAGGGCGAGTCGTCGGCTGTGTTCACCGCGGCGGGCGACGTCCTGTTCACCTCGGCCCGGCCCGACCCGGACGCCACGGACGCCGACGAGGACCCGCGGCCCGCGCTGTGGCTGCTGCCCGCCGGGGGCGGCGAGGCGCGCGTGGTCGCGACGACGCCCGGCGGGGTCGGCGGCGTGGTCGCCGCACGGGAGGCCGACGTCGTCTCCGTGAGCACGTCCGTGCTGCCGCGCGCCACGGGCCTCGCGGAGGACGCCGAGCTCCGCAAGGCCCGCAAGGACCTCAAGGTGAACGCCATCCTGCACTCCGGCTACCCGGTGCGGTTCTGGGACCACGACCTCGGCCCCGACGAGCCCCGGCGCTTCGTCGCAGCCCTCGGCGACGCACACGGCGACGACCGGGTCGAGCTGCGCCAGCTCACCGGCGCGGGCCGCCAGCTCCTCGAGCACCACGCCGCCCTGTCGCCCGACGGCGCCACGCTGGTCACGACATGGGCCGTCGGAGACCCCGGGGCCGCGCTGCGTCCCCTGCTCGTCGCCGTCGACACGACGACCGGCGAGCGGCGCACGCTCGTCGACGACCCGGACGCGGAGGTGGGGTCGCCCGCCGTCTCGCCGGACGGCCGCTGGGTGGCGTTCGTCTCCGAGACGATCACGACGCCGACCGACGCGCCGCGGTTCCGCCTCGGGCTGGTGCCTCTCGATCCCGGCACCGCCGGCGACGACGACGCGGCGCCCGAGGTCCTGGCCGAGGACTGGGACCGGTGGCCGACGTCGGTCGGCTGGTTGCCGGACGGGTCCGGCCTGGTGGTCACCGCCGACGAGGACGGGCGTGGCCCGGTGTTCCTGCTGAGCTTCGGGCCGGCGGGCCCTGGCGGCGGGGACGACGTCGTCGTCGAGCGGGTCACCGCGGACGACGCCACGTTCACCGACGTCCGCGTCGCCCCGGACGCCTCCGCGCTGTACGCCCTTCGGACGTCGTACCGCGCGCCGTCGGAGCCGGTGCGGGTCGACCTCGCGGCGTTCGTCGCCGGGGGAACCGCGGGGGAGCGGTCCCCGGTGCGCGCCACGGCGTTGCGTTCCCCGGCCCCCGCCCCGGAGCTGCCCGGCACCCTGACCGAGATCGAGACGACGGCCGAGGACGGGACGCGGGTGCGCGCCTGGCTCGCGCTGCCGCACTCGGCGTCGGCGGACTCCCCGGCACCGCTGCTGCTGTGGATCCACGGGGGGCCGCTGGGCTCGTGGAACGCGTGGAGCTGGCGGTGGACGCCGTGGCTGATGGTCGCCCGCGGGTACGCCGTCCTGCTGCCCGACCCGGCGCTGTCCACCGGTTACGGGCAGGACTTCGTGCAGCGCGGCTGGGGCGCGTGGGGTGCTGCGCCCTACACCGACCTGCTGGCGATCACGGACGCGGCCGAGGCCCTGCCGGGGGTCGACGAGACGCGCACGGCTGCCATGGGCGGGTCGTTCGGCGGGTACATGGCGAACTGGGTGGCCGGCCACACGGACCGGTTCGCGGCGATCGTCACGCACGCGAGCCTGTGGGCGCTCGACCAGTTCGGCCCGACGACGGACGCGAGCTTCTACTGGGCCCGCGAGATGACGCCGGAGATGGCCACGGCCCACAGCCCGCACCGGTTCGTGGGGGACATCCGCACCCCGATGCTGGTCGTCCACGGCGACAAGGACTACCGGGTGCCGATCGGCGAGGGCCTGCGCCTGTGGCAGGAGCTGCTCACGAGGTCGGGGCTGCCGGCCGCCGACGACGGCTCCACGGTGCACCGGTTCCTGTACTTCCCGGACGAGAACCACTGGGTGCTCAGCCCGCAGCACGCGAAGGTCTGGTACTCCACGGTGCTCGCGTTCCTCGGCGAGCACGTGCTCTCCGAGGTCGCGGAGCTCCCCGACGTGCTCTGACCCGCCTGCGCGGCGGCGTCAGGCGGGCGTGACGAGGAGGTCGACGAGGGTCTCGATGAGGGTGCTGGGCCGGGCGTCGTCGCTGCCGGTGAGCAGCGCCGTGCGCTGACCCGCCTCGAAGGCGCCGAGCAGCAGGTCCACCGCGTCGTGCGAGCCGACGGCGAAGCGGAGCCCGAGGTCCTTCATCAGCCGGTCGAGGGTGTCGACCAGCTCGTTGCGGAGCCGTCGCTGCTGGGCGGAGTACCGGGTCGCGACCTGTGGGTCGCGCAGGGCCATGAGCTCGAACTCGAGCGCCATGACGCTCCAGGACTGCTTGGCCGCCGGGTCGGGCATCACGGCGGCGAGCACGCACCGCACGGCGTCGCGGATCGGTGCGTCCGCGCCCACGGGGTCAGGCCCGAGGTTGACGGCCGCCGCCTCGAGCGCGGTGAGCTGGGCGCGGGTCTCGCGCTCGGTGAGGGCGAGGAAGAGCTCCTCCTTGCTCGCGAAGTTCGAGTAGAACGCGCCGCGCGTGAAGCCGGCCGCCTCGCAGACCGCCTCGATGGACGCGGCCTGGACGCCGTGGCGCGCGAAGACGTCGAACGCGGCGTCGAGGAGCCGCCCACGGGTGCGCTCGCGTCGCGGCGAGATCGTCTCGCTCGGTGTCGCCACGGTGACCTCCTTCAGGGGCCGGCGTTGATCGGGGGCCGACGCCGATCCTATCGACGAATCCGGTTCTCGATACATCCACGTATCCGATACAGTGACGTATCGACTGCGGTGTCGACGGCAGCACGCCGGCCTCGCGCCGTGCGTCGCCGTCGCGCATCGTGGTGGCATCCGCCGTCTCGACCTGCCCGGGAGCTCGTGTGTCCTCCGTCCTGTACTCGCTCGGCCGCTGGGCGGTCCGGGCACGCCGGCTCGTCGTGGTCGGCTGGCTGCTCGTCCTCGTGGTCGTCGGCGCCGCCGCCGGCCTGCTCTACCAGGGCTTCGACAACTCGGTGACGATCCCCGGGACGGAGTCGCAGGAGGCCCTGGACAGCCTCGCGGGCACATTCCCCCAGGTCAGCGGCGCCTCCGCACAGATCATCGTCGTCGCACCCGAGGGCGCCACCATCGAGGACGACGGCGTCCGCGGCCCCGTCGAGGACGCCGTCGAGGAGATCGCGGACCTCGAGCAGGTGTCCGCCGTCGCGTCGCCCTGGGACGAGGTGGGCGGCGCCTCGGTGAGCGACGACGAGCGGTCCACGCTCCTGACGGTCCAGCTCGACGGCGACCAGTCCGTCATCACCACCGAGACCAAGGACGCGCTGGCCGCGACGACCGACGACCTCACCGCGGCGCTGCCGGCCGGTGCGCAGGCGAGCCTCGGCGGCCAGCTGTTCAGCACGGAGTTCCCCCACTTCAGCCTCGTCGAGGTGGTGGGGCTCGTCGTGGCGCTCGTCGTGCTGCTCATCACCCTCGGCTCCTTCGTCGCTGCCGGGCTCCCGCTGATCAACGCGTTCCTGGGCGTGGGCATCGCGATGCTGGTGCTGCTCTCGACGACGGCGCTCGGCGCGATCAACTCCACGACGCCCATGCTCGGCGCCATGCTCGGCCTCGCCGTCGGCATCGACTACGCCCTGTTCATCGTCTCGCGGCACCGCGACCAGCTCCGTGACGGGCTCGGCGTCGAGGAGTCGATCGCCCGGGCCACCGCGACGGCGGGCTCGGCCGTCATCTTCGCCGGCCTCACGGTGATGATCGCCCTCGTCGGTCTCGGCGTCGCCGGCATCCCGTTCCTCACGGTCATGGGTGTCGCGGCCGCGGCCACCGTGGGACTCTCGGTGCTCGTCTCCCTCACGCTGCTGCCGTCGCTGCTCGCGTACGGCGGCGAGCGGCTGCGGCCCAGGCCGCGCCGCGAGCGCAAGGCCGAGGAGCGCACGGCCGGGCGGCGCAAGGGCCGTCGTCAGGCGCCCGCGACCGGCGCCCACGAGAACAGGTTCTTCGCGGGGTGGGTGGGCGCCGCGACCCGCTACCCGCTGCTGACGATCGTCGTCATCGTCGGCGCCATCGCGGCCCTCAGCTGGCCCGCGACGGGCCTGCGGCTCGCGCTGCCCGACGCCGGCTCGCTGGCGGAGGAGAACCCCGCCCGTGTCACGTACGACCTCGTGGCCGAGGAGTTCGGCGAGGGGTTCAACGGGCCGCTCATCGTCACCGGCTCGATCGTCACGAGCAACGACCCGCTGCAGCTCATGGATGACCTCAAGACCGAGATCGAGGATCTGCCCGGGGTCGCGGACGTGCCGCTGGCCACGCCCAACGAGACCGCGGACACCGGCATCATCCAGGTGGTCCCCACGGGCGGCCCGGACTCGGAGGAGACCAAGGCTCTCGTCGAGGAGATCCGGGGCCTGCACGACCACTTCTACGAGACCTACGGCGTGGACCTGTCCGTCACCGGGTTCACGGCGGTCGGCATCGACGTGTCCGACAAGCTCGGGGAGGCGCTGCTGCCCTTCGCGTTCGTCGTGGTGGGTCTGTCGCTGGTGCTGCTGACGATGGTCTTCCGCTCGATCTGGGTGCCGGTCAAGGCGTCGCTCGGCTACCTGCTGTCCGTCGGGGCGGCGTTCGGGACCGTGGCGCTGGTGTTCGAGAACGGGGTCTTCGCCGAGGCGCTGAACGTGACCCGCCTGGGCCCGGTGATCAGCTTCATGCCGATCATCCTCATGGGCATCCTCTTCGGCCTGGCCATGGACTACGAGGTGTTCCTCGTCTCGCGCATCCGCGAGGACTACGTGCACGGCGGGGACGCCCGGCACGCGATCCGTACCGGCTTCCTCAGCTCGGCCAAGGTGGTCACCGCGGCCGCCGTCATCATGTTCGCGGTGTTCGTCGCCTTCGTGCCCCAAGGTGACATGACGCTCAAGCCCATCGCTCTCGGGCTCGCCGTGGGCGTGGCCGTCGACGCGTTCGTCGTGCGGATGACACTGGTGCCGGCCGTGCTGGCGCTGCTCGGCGACCGCGCCTGGCACATGCCGCGCTGGCTCGACCGCGCGCTGCCCACGTTCGATGTCGAGGGCGAGGGGCTGACCAAGGAGCTGCGCCTCGCGGACTGGCCGGAGCCCGGTGCCCGCGACGCCGTCGTGGCCCGCGACCTCGAGGTCGCCGGCCCCGGGGGCCCGGGTCGCGGCGTGCCCGTCGTCGGCCCGGTGAGCGTGCGCGTCCCGGAGGGCGGGACCCTGTGCGTGCACGGCGACGCCGCTGCCCCCGTGACGGCGCTGCTGCTCGCGCTCGCCGGCCGGATGGCGCCCGACGCCGGCGCCGTCAAGGTCACCGGGCTGGTGCTCCCCGAGCGGGCCATGTCGGTGCGCGGCCGCGTGGCCGTGGTCGACGGCGTGGCCGAGGGTGGGCGTCCCGCCCCCGCCGTGGACGCCGCCCTGCGCGACGGCGCGAGCGTCGTCGTCGTGGACCGCACCGAGGCGGTGGCGGACCGGCCGGAGCGGGAGGCGCTCGTCGGCGCCCTCGCCCGGGCGCGCGCCGCCGGGGTCGCGGTGCTGCTCGGCGCCAGCGGCGTCGACGCCACGGACCTGCTCCCGGGCACGTCGGGCGTCGCCGTGCTCGACGTCGGCGGCGGCTGGGGCGCGCCGACGACGCTCACCGGGGCCGACGTCCCGCCTCCGGTGGAAGCTTCCCCCGAGCACGCCACCGACGACCTGATCGACGAGGACACCCACGTGCAGGAGGTGCGGGCATGACCGCCCCGACCAACGTCACCCGGAACACCGCCCCCGCCCTGGCCGGCGCGGTCCGCCGCGACCCGTGGCGCATCGCGGCCGTCGCGCTGCTGCCCCTCATGGTGCTGGGACTCCTGCTCGCCGCCCTGTGGAACCCGCAGGACCGGCTGGACACGGTCCCGGCCGCCATCGTGAACCTCGACGAGCCGGTGGAGGTGGACGGCCAGACCGTGCCGCTCGGCCGCCAGCTCGCCGCGGGCCTGGTGAGCGGCGGTGAGACCGCCGACGGCGCAGCGGCGGCCGTCCCGGCCGACGACGCCACCAACTTCGCGTGGCAGATCACCGACGCGGACAGCGCGGCCGCGGGGCTGACCGACGGCACGTACGCCGCCGTCGTCACCATCCCCGAGGGCTTCTCGGCCGCCGCGACGTCGTTCGGCGGCGAGGACGCCTCGCAGGCCCGCCAGGCCACGATCGACGTCAGCACGGCGCCCGGCGGGCGGATCGCGGACGACGCCCTCGCCCGGGTCGTCGCCACCACGGCCACGTCGGTGATGTCGAGCACCCTCACCGAGACGTACGTGGACAACGTCCTCGTGGGCTTCGGGGACCTCGCCGACGGCATCGGCGAGGCCCAGGACGGCGCCTCGCAGCTCGCCGACGGCGCGGGAGACGCGGCCGACGGCGCGGGCCAGCTCGCCGACGGCGCGGGCCAGCTCGCCAGCGGGGCGGATGCCGCGGCGACCGGCGCGTCGGGCGTCGCGTCGGGCGCGTCGGGGCTCGCGGACGGCGCGAGCCAGCTCTCCGGCGGGGCCGCCCAGCTTGCCGACGGCGCGGGTCAGGTCGCCGCCGGGGCGCGCGGCATCGCCGGCGGCATCGGTGAGAGCGCGGCCGGCGCGGACGACCTCGCCGCGGGCGGCGACGAGCTTGCCGCGGGGGCGGCCAAGGTCGCGGAGGGCAACCGCATGCTGGCCGACCAGGTGGCGGCCATTGACGAGGTCGTGCCCGACGTGGCCGCCCTCGAAAAGTCGCTGGCCGACGCGGATCGCCAGGCGCACGAGCTCGCGGCCGCCGCGAACGACGCCTTCGGGTGCGGCACGGACCCGTCGACCGCGGCGTGCGAAGCGCTCACGGAGATGCTCACCGCGATGCAGACCGACACCGACGCCGTGCAGGACACGGTCGACGGCATCATCGAGGCGCGTACCCAGCTCGACGGCCTCGCCGACGCGACCTCCCAGCTCGCGACCGGCGCCGAGGGCGTGGCCGGCGGCATCACCGGCATCGCGGACGGCAACCGTGAGCTCGCGGACGGCCTGCGCCGGCTGCAGGGCGGCGCGGGGCAGGTGGCCGACGGCGCGGACGGTGTCGCGTCGGGGGCCAGCGGACTCTCGGGCGGTGCCGGCGAGCTGTCCGGCGGGGCGGGGCAGCTCGCCTCCGGCGCGTCGGAGCTCTCGTCAGGAGTGGGCCAGCTCGCCGACGGCGCCGACGGCGTGTCCACCGGAGCGGGCGACCTGTCCGACGGCGTGGGGCAGCTCGCGGACGGCGCGGGCGACCTCGCGTCCGGCCTCGGGGAGGCCGTCGAGCAGATCCCGTCGTACACGGACGACGAGCGCAAGACCCTCGCGCAGGTGGTGGCGGACCCGGTGACGGGCCCGTCGGTGGACAGCCTGAGCATGGGCGCGTCCGGGCCGCTGTTCGCCGTCGTCGCCCTGTGGCTGGGCGCGCTGGCGCTGCTCACGGTGTTCCCGCCGGTCGCGGCGCGCGCCCTGGGGTCGACCCGCGACTCGCTGCGGCTCACGCTGTCGGCGTTCGCGCTGCCCGCGCTCGTCGCCGTGGGCACGGGCGTGGCGGTCGGCGCGATCCTGGCTGCGGTGGAGCATCTGAGCCTCGGCGGCTGGCTCGCCGCGACCACGATCGGGGCGTTCGCGTCGGTCTGCTTCGTCGCCGTGCACCAGGGCTTCCTGGGCCTGCTGGGCAACCTCGGGCGGGGGATCAGCCTGCTCATCGCGGTGCTCATCATCGCGACGGGCGTGGTGTCGACCGTGCCCGCCGTCATGCAGACCGCCGTGGACGTGCTGCCGATCGGCGCCGCGCGCGACGCGCTGGTGGCCGTGGTCGTCCCCGGTGCGGGCGGGCTGGGGCTCGCCCTGGCGGGCCTGGTCGTGTGGGGCCTGGCCGGGATCGCGCTGACCACGCTGGTCACCGCGCGGGGCCGGAGGCTCGGGGTGCGGGCGCTGCTGCGGGCCTGACCGCGGCCTTTTCGGGCCGCGGCCGGCCGCGGCGGTCCTCGCCGTCCTCGTGGTCGTTGGCCCGGCCCGCAAGGACCGCGGCCCGACGCGCGGGCAGCAGGCCGAGCACCAGCCCGAGCGCGGTGAGGACCGTCCCGGCGACGGCGTGCGGTGTCACGGCCTCGGTGCCGAGGGCGATCGACGTCGCGAGGGCCGCCACGGGCATCAGCCCCGCGAACAGCCCCGCCCGCGCGGCACCGATCCGCGCGAGCCCGCCGTACCAGAGCAGGAACGCGACGGCGGTGACGACCACGGCGAGGTAGGCGAGGGCGGCCAGCTCCTCGGCGCTGGGGACGGCGAGGAGCGGGCCCGGGGCCAGGAGGCCCAGGACCACGAGCTGCGGCACGGCCGCGCAGCACGCGTACGCGGACACCCGCAGCGCGCCGAGGGACGGCAGCAGCGGTACCGCGACCAGGGAGAACGCCGCCTCGCAGGCAAGGGCTCCCGCCGCGAGCGCCAGCCCCAGCGGGTCGGCGGACCCGAACCCCTCGATCAGGACGACGCCCGCCGTCACCGTGGCGGCCGCCGCGAGGGTGCGGACCGCCGGCCGCCGTTCGCGCACGGCCTGGGTGACGGCGAGGACCACGGGCGTGGCTCCCACGACCGCGCCGACGAGCGACGGGTCGGCGTGCCGGGTGGCGAGCACGACGAACACGCTGAACCCGGTCAGGCCCGTCGCGGCGAGCGCGGTCAGCCGACCGGCCTGGCGCGGGCTCGGCAGCACGAACGGCAGCCGGCGCCACCGCAGCACGGCGAGCAGGCAGAGGGCCGCCACGGCGTACCGCACCGCCTGGCCGCCGAACAGCGGGTACGTGGACAGCGCGGCGGAGGCCACGATCGAGGCGCCGACGATCGACATGGCCACGGCGCACCGGAGGGCGGGGGCCAGGGACGCGGAGGAAGGCATGGCGTCGACGCTACGGACCGGCTGGCCCGGGCAGCAGGGCCACCTCGTTGCTGGTTCACTGGGCCAGATGATGCGGATGCAGCCTGACGACCTGGCCCTCGCGCTCGGCCCCAGGCCCCGGGCCGACGTCGGCGCCTGGCTGCGTGACGGGCTGCGCGACGCCATCCGGTCGGGACGGCTGGAGGCGGGCCTCGCGCTGCCGTCGGCGCGCGCGACCGCCGCCGAGCTGGGCGTCGCCCGGGGCACGGTGTCGGCGGCGGTGGACGAGCTGGTGGGGGAGGGCGCCCTCGTGAGCCGGCCGCGGTCGGGCGTCGTCGTCGCGGACCTCGCGCTGCGCCCGCCCGCCGAGGCGCGCGCCGCGGCGTCCTCGGCGTCGTCGGCTCCCGCGCCTCCCGCGCGGCCGGCCAGCGTCGGGACCCCGGACCCCGCCCTCTTCCCGCGTCCCGCCTGGGCGCGGGCGACCCGCGACGCGCTGCGCGAGCTGCCCGACGCCGGCCTGGGGTACCCGGACCCCCAGGGCCTGCCCGCGCTGCGCGAGGCGCTCGCCACGCACCTGCGCACCACGCGCGCGGCCCCGGTGGCCGCGGACGACGTCGTCGTGGTCAGCGGTGTCGCGCAGGGTCTGTCCCTGCTCGGCGAGGTGATCGCCGGGTCGGGCGGGCCCACGCCGCCCCCGGGTCGTCGTCGAGGACCCCGCGTCGGCCGGCGCCCTCGCCCAGCTGCGGGACGCCGGGCTGCAGACCGTGCCCGTCCCGGTCGACGACCACGGGATCCGGACCGCGGACCTACCGGACGCTGTCGCCGCGCTCGTGACGCCGGCGCACCAGTTCCCGCTGGGCGTCGTGCTCGCCCCGGAGCGGCGCCGCGAGCTGGTCGCGTGGGCGCGCGAGGGCGACCGGCTCGTGCTGGAGGACGACTACGACGCCGAGCTGCGGTACGACCGTCAGCCGGTCGGGGCGCTGCGCGGCCTCGACCCGGAGCGCGTGGTGCTGATGGGCTCCGTGTCCAAGCTGCTGTCCCCGGCGCTGCGCCTGGGATGGGTCGTCGCGCCGCCCGAGCTGCGGGCTGCGCTGGTGGACGCCAAGCGCCGCGCCGACCTGGGCTGCTCCGTGCCGGAGCAGGCCGCGTTCGCACGGCTCGTCACCACCGGCGCGTACGCGCGCCACCTGCGCCGGACCCGCCTGGTGTACAAGCACCGGCGCCAGGTGCTGCTCGCCGCGCTGTCACGCGCGGTGCCGCACCTGCGGGTGGAGGGGGTGGCCGCCGGCCTGCACCTCGTCGTGCGGCTGCCGGACGGCGATGTCGAGGCTCGCGCGGTGGCCGGGCTGCGCCGGTGCGGGGTGCCCGCCGACCCGTTGTCCGCCGCGTCGGAAGGCGCCGCGTCCTGGGGCGCCGTCGTGGGCGTGGCGAGGGTTCAGGGGGCGGCGGTCGGCGACGTGGTGGAGGTGCTGCGCAGGTCCCGGTGACCCGAGCGTCAGCGGCAGGGGCGGGTGGCGATCCGCCAGCGGGTGACCAGGGTCGAGTCGGCCCGGCGTCGGGCGGCTCCGCCCAGGTGGGCGACGGTGCGGTGCTCCAGGAGCGCGGGCAGGTTGTGGTCCAGGGCCCAGCGCAGGGCGGTGCTGACCTGGTCGCTGCTCGGCACGGTTCGTGTTGCTCTCACGGCATGCAGAGATGTCCGACTCGCCGGTTTGTGACATGGTCTGTGTCACCAGCGTGGGTCAGACTCGCGGCATGGATCTCACGGAGGCGCGCAAGGCCAAGTCCGAGCTGGTGGATCTTGCCCGTGACCTGGCCGAACGGCACGGCGTCCCCACCCCTTACGGCGCCGGGGCGGACGTCGCGCCCGCCGACATGGTCCGGGCGCCGACCCTCTCGCTCGGCATCGCCCCGCAGGAGGACGGGTACGGGATCGCGGTCCGCTACCGGCTCGGCATCCCCACGGCGCGGGCGTTCGTGCGTCGCGTCAGCGCGGAGATCGGGCCGCGCGCCGACGTGCGCCGCACGGGCCGCATCCGCACCCTGAGCTGGGGGAGCCCCCGCCCGCCGGTCGCGACGGCGCTCGCCGCCGGGGAGACGGACCGGGTGCGGCCGCTGCGGCCGGGGGTCTCGATCGCGCACGTCGACGTCACCGCCGGGACGCTCGGCGCGTTCGTGGTGCGGGCCGACGAGCCCGGCGCCCGCTACGCGCTCTCGAACTTCCACGTGCTCGCCGGGTCACTGGCCGCGCAGCCCGGGGACGTCGTCGTGCAGCCGGGCCCCGCCGACGGCGGCCGGTCGCCCGCGGACCGGGTGGGCACGCTCGCCCAGGTGGTGCCGCTGGCCGAGGGAGGGCCCGCGACGGTCGACGCCGCATTGGCCCTGCTCGACGACGGCATCGGGATCGACCCCGCGTACCCCGTCGGTCCCGTCACCACGACGGCCGTGGCCGCGGGCGGGGAGACGGTCGAGAAGGTCGGACGCACCACGGCGCGCACGCACGGCCGGGTGACGGCGATCGAGCTCGACGACGTCGTCGTGGGCTACGGCGACGACCTGGGCGTGCTGTCGTTCGACGGCCAGATCGAGGTGGAGGCCACCGGCGACGGCCCGTTCTCCCGCGGCGGCGACTCCGGGTCCCTCGTCTACCGCGAGGACGGCGTGGCCCTGGGGCTGCTGTTCGCCGGCTCCGAGACCGGTGGTGCCAACGGCACGGGCCTGACCTACTGCAACCCCATCGACGCCGTCCTCACCGCGCTGACCGTCACCCTCTCGCCGAGATAGAGAGGTCAGACCTTCGAGATAGAGAGGTCCCCCGCCGAGATAGAGAAGCCCCCTCTCTATCTCGGTACCGAAGGGTCTCTATCTCGGCACGGAAGGGTCTCTATCTCGGCGGGCTGGGGCTCGTCAGGCCCAGGTGAGCAGGTCCTCGCCGTGCTCGACCGCGGTGCCGACCTGCGCGAGCGCGTCGACGACGTCGGCGGACGCCTCGAGCGCCACGACGGGGCAGACGGCGGACTTGCCGCCGTCGCGCACGGCGGCCGGGTCCCAGGTGACCAGCACGGTGCCGCGCTGCACGACGTCGCCCTCGCTGACGTGCGTGGTGAACCCTTCGCCGCCGAGCTTCACCGTGTCGATGCCGAGGTGCACGAGCACCGCGCGGCCGTCGTCGTGCTGCACGACGAACGCGTGCGGGTGGAGCTTGACGATCTTGCCCGCGATGGGCGCGACGGCTTCGGTGCCGCGGACGCCGTCGGGCTCGATCGCGAGCCCCGGTCCCACGAGCCCGGCGGCGAAGACCGGGTCGTCCACCTCGGACACGTCGACCACGGTGCCGGTGACGGGCGCCAGCACGGTGAGTGCCGCCATCAGCGCAGGTCCTCGATGTCGGAGGCGAGGGTGTCGGCCTCGGGCCCGACGATGACCTGGATGGCGATGCCGGAGCGCACGACCGCGATGGCACCGGCGGCGGTGAGCGCCGAGTCGTTCACCTTGGCCGGGTCGGTGACCTCGACGCGCAGCCGCGTGATGCACGGCTCGAGGTCGATGATGTTGTCGTCGCCGCCGAGGGCGTCGAGGATCTGCTGTGCCTTGCTCATGATGCTCCTTGGATCTGCTCGGGCTGCTGGGTGACGGTGCCGGGGCCTGCGGGTGCGGGGCTCACATGAGCTCGGCGAGGTCGGAGGCGATCGTGTCCACGCGGGGCCCCACGACGACCTGGACGACCCGCCCGTTGATCATCACGCCGAACGCCCCGGCGCGCCGCAGGAGCGCGGGGTCGACGAGGGCGGGGTCCTTGACCAGCGAGCGCAGGCGGGTGGTGCAGGGGTCGATCTCGTCGATGTTCTCCACGCCGCCGAGTCCGGCGAGGATCGATGCGGCGATGTCGGCGTCGGACGGGGTCATCGGGGGCTCCCTTCGGGGACGCGTCCGGCCGGCGTCGTCGCGGCCGGGGCGGAGGCTCGGGTACGGGGCACGAGCGTGGGGCGGGCCTCGCGGAGCGGTACGAACACGCTGTACCGGTCGCCGCGGTAGCTGGCCCGCGAGTACATCAGGGGGGCGTCGCCGCCGAAGGTGCGGCGGCTGGTCCGCATGACGGCGTGCGACCCCTGCATCTGCAGGGTCTCGCGCTCCTGGGGTGTGGCGTCCGCGGCGGTGATGGTCTCCTCGCCCCAGGTGGGGTCGAGGCCGCGGGCGCGCAGCGCGCCGTAGATGCTCTCCGGGACGCCGTCGGAGAGCAGGTCGGGGGCGAGGTCCACCGGCACCCACGTCTCTTCGAGGCTCATGGGCGTGCCGTCGGCCGTGCGCAGCCGCAGGACGAAGTGCATGGGGGTCGCGACGTCGCGGTCGAGGGCCTCGGCGACGGTGCGCGGCGCGGGGACGACGGCGGTCTCGAGGATGTCGGCGCCGGGGGTCAGGCCGCGACGGCGGGCCTCCTCGCCGAACGTGGTGAGCCGCATCTCGAAGTCGGCGCGGGGCGGGGCGACGAACGTGCCGCGGCCCTGGGCGCGCTCCAGGATCCCCTCGGTGACGAGGGCGTCGACCGCCTGGCGGACCGTCATCCGGGAGACGCCGAACCGCTCCGTGAGGCTCCGCTCGGAGGGGACGGCGTCCCCGACCGAGAGCTCGTTCGCGACGAGCTCGGAGAGGTAGGCGCGCACCGCGAGGTACTTGTGCTCGCTGCCGCGGTCCCGCGCCCTGACCATCGTCGTGTCCTGTCCTGCTGGTGTGCTCCGGTGCTCACCGGGCGGAGTCCCGGGGGTTGACACATCATGAGGTCTAGACCACTCTTCCTGCAAGTGGTCCAGACAACTTGGTCCGGACCCTCGGCAACGGCGCCGCAGGCGTCGCGACACTGCCGCCGGACGACGACCGCCCGGGCCAACTGCATGCCCACCCGCCCGATCAGGGCCACCCCACGGAGGAGAACCATGACCACGGTCGCTGAGACCAAGGAGAAGCGGGGCTTCCCAGGCCTCGCGCAGCTGCAGCGCGTCGGACGCTCGCTCATGCTGCCGATCGCCTCGCTCCCTGCCGCCGCGCTGCTGCTGCGGCTCGGTCAGGCCGACATGCTGGGCGCCGACGGTGTCGCCGGGACCCTGCCCTGGATGCAGCCCGTCGCCGACGTGCTCGGCGCCGCCGGCAACGCCCTGTTCGCCAACCTGGCCGTGATCTTCGCCCTCGGCGTGGCGGTCGGCTACGCCCGCAAGTCCGACGGCTCGACGGCGCTGGCCGCGCTCATCGGCTACTTCGTCTTCTCGGGCGTCAGCACCGCCCTGTCGCCCTACGTGCTGGGCAAGCCCGACCAGGTCCTCGCCGAGGACGTCCTGGACACCGCGGACCCCGGGGCCGTGACCGCGGCGCAGAACGGCGACTTCACCGAGCTGCTCACGCACGCGATCACCGTCGGCGGGACCGCCCCCGGGCAGAACGTCATCAACTACGGCGTGCTCGGCGGCATCGTCATCGGTCTGACCGCCGCCCTGCTGTACCAGAAGTACTACCGGATCAAGCTGCCCCCGTACCTGGCCTTCTTCGGCGGCCGCCGCTTCGTCCCGATCATCACGGCCGGCGTCTCCGTCCTCATCGCCGTCGTCGGCGCCCTCGTGTACCCCGCGTTCGACTGGCTCATCAACGACCAGATCGGTGGCTTCGTCACCGGCTCCACGATCTTCGGCGCATTCATCTACGGCACGCTCAACCGGCTCCTGGTGCCGATCGGCCTGCACCACCTGCTGAACTCGCTGCCCTGGTTCCAGTTCGGGGAGTACACGGACGGCAACGGTGCCGTCTGGCAGGGCGACATCGCCCGCTTCCTGCACGGCGACCCGACGGCCGGCACGTTCATGACCGGGTTCTTCCCCATCATGATGTTCGCGCTGCCCGCCGCGGCGCTCGCCATCATCCACACCGCCAAGCCGCAGAACCGCAAGGTCATCGCCGGCGTGATGGGCTCGGCCGCCCTGGTCTCCTTCGTCACCGGTGTCACGGAGCCGCTCGAGTTCGCGTTCGTCTACGTCGCCTACCCGCTGTACGCGATCCACGCGGTGCTCACCGGTACCTCGATGGCGCTCGTCAACGCGCTCGACATCCGCAGCGGCTTCGGCTTCTCCGCCGGCGCCATCGACTACCTGCTGAACTTCCGGATCGCGGAGATGCCGCTGCTGCTCCTCCCGATCGGCCTGGCGTACGGCGCCCTGTACTACTTCCTGTTCCGCTGGGTCATCACCAGGTGGAACCTGAGGACGCCGGGCCGTGAGGACGACCCGGAGGCCGCGGCCGCCGTCGTCGGCGAGTCCGCCGCCGTCGGTGCCGCCGTGCCCCCGGTGACCGCGGAGACCGAGCGGACCCCGGAGACCGGCACGCCGCCGGGCGACTCCCGGGCGGCGAGGGGCGAGGACCCGGTCTGATGAGCACCACCCTCACCGGTGCCCCGGTGAGCCCGGGGCGGGCGACCGGCGTCGTCGTGACGATGCCGGCCCCCGTCCCGGAGCCCCCGGAGGGGACCGTCGCACCGGCCGAGGCCGAGGCCGCCGTCGATCGACTGGCGGCGGCGACCGACGCCGTCCGTGAGCGGCTCGAGGCGCTGGCCGGCACCGCGACCGGCACCGCCGCGGAGGTGCTCACCGTGACGGCCGCGATGGCGGCCGACCCGACCCTCGCCTCGGACGCGCAGCGGCGCGTCCGGGACGAGGGCCGCACTCCGGAGCGGGCGGTGTGGGACGCGGCGAACGCGCTCGCCGCCCAGCTCGAGCCCCTCGGCCCGCCGCTGAGCGAGCGTGCCCGCGACGTGCGCGACGTGCGCGACCGCATCGTCGCGGAGCTCACGGGGGTGCGCCCCCCGGGCGTGCCCTCGCCCGGGCACCCGTTCGTGCTGCTGGCCGAGGACCTGGCGCCGGCCGACACGGCCACGCTCGACCCGGCCGTCGTCGTCGCCATCGTCACCAGCGGCGGCGGCCCGACGTCGCACACCGCGATCCTCGCGCGGGCGCTGGGCATCCCGGCGGTCGTCGCGGTCACCGGCGCCCTGGAGCTCGCCGAGGGCGAGCGGGTCGTCGTCGACGGCGGGGCGGGCACCGTGGTGCGTGACCCGTCCGACGCCGAGGTGGCGGCCGCCGAACGTGCGGTGCACGTCGAGCGCACCTTTGACGGCCAGGGCCGCACGTCCGACGGGCACCGCGTGGAGCTGCTGGCCAACGTGGCCGACCCGGCGGCCGCGAAGGCGGCCGTCGACGCGCACGCCGAGGGCGTCGGGCTGTTCCGCACCGAGTTCTGCTTCCTCGGCCGCGACACCGAGCCGCCGGTGGCGGAGCAGGTCGAGGCCTACCGCGGGGTGCTCGGCGCGTTCGCCGGGAAGAAGGTCGTGGTGCGCACCCTGGACGCGGGGGCGGACAAGCCGCTGCCCTTCGTCACCGCCGACGACGAGCCCAACCCGGCGCTCGGCGTGCGCGGCCTGCGCACGGCCGCCGGCCACCCCGAGGTGCTGGACCGCCAGCTCCAGGCGATCGCCGAGGCGGCCGCGGCCGAGGAGGCCGACGTGTGGGTCATGGCGCCGATGGTGGCCACGACCGCGGAGGCGCTCGGCTTCGTCGACGCCTGCGAGCGGCACGGGCTGCGGCGGGCGGGGGTCATGGTCGAGGTGCCCGCGGCGGCCCTGCGGTCGCGGTGGATCTTCGCCCACGCGCGGTTCGGCAGCATCGGCACGAACGACCTCGTGCAGTACACGATGGCGGCGGACCGGATGCTCGGTCCGCTCGCGGCGCTGTCGACGTCGTGGCAGCCGGCCGTGCTGGAGCTGGTCCGGTCCACCTGCGAGGGGGCCGCGCAGCACGCGCGCCCGGTCGGGGTGTGCGGGGAGGCGGCGGCCGACGCCGTGCTCGCGCCCGTGCTCGTGGGGCTCGGCGTGAAGTCGCTGTCCATGACGCCGCGGGCGCTCGCGGACGTCGCGGCCGTGCTCTCGCGGGTGTCGTTCGCGCACTGTCGCGCCCTGGCGCACCTGGTGCTCGAGGAACCGGACGCCGACGCCGCGCGCGCCGCCGTCCGGCGCGAGCTGGCGGACGTCCTGGAGGAGCTGGCCCTCTGACCTGCCCTCTTCGGCTGAGTGTTGTGAGCGGGCGTTTGGCCCCCTTCTCGTCCGAGAAGGGGGCCAAACGCCCGCTCACAACACTCAGCCGAAGAGGGCGGCGCCGTACTTCAGCAGCACCCCGGCGGCGAGCAGCAGGAACCACGCCGCGGTGAGGATGCCGAACGCGCCGGACCGCACCAGGGACATGGCCCAGGACTGCAGCCACCGGGGCCAGTAGAGGTTGTCCTCGAGGATGTTCCAGTGGAGCATCGAGACGAACACGAGGGTCGTCGAGACGGTGATGGTCAGGCACCACGGGCACAGGGCGCCGATGACGAACATCGACTGCCAGAAGAGCCAGTAGGCGAAGACGAGGCCCAGCAGGTAGACGGTCTGCGCGGCCGTCATGAACCACCGCGGGAACCGCACCCCCGCCAGCCCCGACACCGCCACGGTGATGACCACGGACTCCGCGACGAGCCCGAGGAACGCGTTGGGGAACCCGAACAGGCTCGCCTGCCACGACGTCCCCACGGCGCCGCAGGACAGCACCGCGTTGATGTTGCACGACAGTGCGGCGTCCGGGTTCGCGGCCAGCTCCACCGCGTCGACCGACAGCACGAACGCGGCGACCAGGCCGATCAGCGCCCCGACGAGCATCTCCCCGAACAGCCAGCGTGCCGAGTGGAAGAAACCGCCGGGTCGCTGCGTCACGGCGTCAGGCTACTTCCTCCTGCGAGAGGAACTCGACGAGGGCGTCGAGGGCGGCCGTGGCGTCCGCGCCGTCGGCGTCGGTGCTCAGCACGACCTCGTCGCCGGCCCCTGCGCCGAGCGTCATGATGCCGAGGATGCTCGCGGCGTCGACCGGGTCGCCGCCCGTCTTGGCGATCTGGACCCCGACGGGCTGGGCGCCGGCCTTCTGGGCGAACAGTGCGGCGGGGCGTGCGTGCAGGCCCTCGGTGATGGCGACGACGACGGTGCGTTCCACGGTTCCTCCGGTGCGACAGGTGGTCTGGACCAGTTCATCGTAGGGATGCCGCGGGCGGTTGGGAAGGGGGCTCAGCCGTCGCTCTGGCGCGCGCGCTCGATCGCCGACCCGACGGCGTCGAGCAACCGCTCCAGCGGCCCCGTCAGCGGGCCCCGGCTCGACGTGTCGAAGCCGCCGGCGTTCCAGATCCGCGTCATCGTCGGGTAACGCTCCTGGTCGAAGTAGTCCACCCAGAAGCTGCTCATCGACGTCCAGTACTCGTCGTTGCTCTGCCCGGAGCTCGCCTTGTCGACGGCCTCCGCGACGGCCGCGCGCGCGAGCCCCCGGACGAACGCGTCGAGCAGCCCGACGATCTCCACCACCTGCGCCTCGGGCAGGCCCGTGTCGACCAGGGTGCGCAGACCGGCCTCCTGGGCGTCCAGGACCGACGGCGTCGGCGGGAGCCGCCACATGCTCGTCTGCAGGATCCACGGGTGGCGCCCGAAGAGGTCCCACTGCTGGTGCGCGTACCGGGTCAGGCCCTCGCGCCAGCCGGTGCCCGGGTCGGGCAGGTCGAGCTCGGCGAAGGCGCGGTCGATCATGAGGTCGACCAGCTCGGTGCGCCCCGGCACGTACGTGTAGAGGGACATCGCGCCGACGCCGAGCCTCGCCGCGACCTTGCGCATCGACAGGCCTTCGAGGCCCTCGGCGTGCGCCACCTCGATCCCCGCCCCGACGACCTGCTCCAGCGTGAGCCGCGCCTTGCGCCCGCGCCCGGACGGCTGCGGCGGGTCCCACAGCAGCGCGAGGCGCCGCACGACGTCGGGCGGGCGGGGGACCTGTTGCTCCGCCTCGGGGTCCTCGGCGTGCGGCTCGGCGTTCGACATGCCCGCATCCTCCCACCGTGGCGGCTGGGTCGAGGGGTGGGCCGAGGTGGCTGTCGGTGCCTCGGTCTAGCCTCGAACCATGATCCAGTACAGCGTACGAGAGTGGGTGGGACGATGATCCGAGCACGGGGACTGACCAAGACGTTCCGACGGGGCAAGGAGGTGGTCGAGGCCGTCAAGGGCATCGACGTCGACGTGGCCGAGGGCGAGCTCGTCGCCTTCCTCGGCCCCAACGGGGCGGGCAAGTCGACGACCCTGAGGATGCTGACCTCGCTGCTGGAGCCGACGGCGGGCGAGGCGGAGGTGGCGGGGCACGACGTCGCCCGCAGCCCGGCGCAGGTGCGCGCCAGGATCGGGTTCATCGGGCAGGGCAACGGCGGCGGGTTCAGCTACCGGGTGCGCGACGAGCTGCACAACCAGGGCCGGTTCTACGGCCTGTCGTCCGCCGTCTACACCGAGCGCGCGGCCGACCTCCTGGCGGCCCTGGAGCTGGGCGGGCTCGAGAAGCGGTCGGTGCAGTCGCTCTCCGGCGGTCAGCGCCGCCGCCTGGACGTGGCGCTCGGCCTCATGAACCACCCGCCCCTGCTGTTCCTCGACGAACCCACCACGGGCCTCGACCCGCACTCGCGGGCCAACCTGTGGGAGCACATCTCGGCGATGCGCGAGCGGTACGGCATGACGGTCGTGCTCACCACGCACTACCTCGACGAGGCGGACAGCATGGCCGAGCGCGTCGTCGTCATCGACCACGGCCAGATCATCGCGGACGCCGCGCCGGACGCGCTCAAGCGCGAGCACGCCGACGACCGTCTCACGCTCGTCGTCGACGGGGACGAGGCCGCCGTCCGGCAGGCGCTCCCCGTCGGGCTCGGCGAGGTGACCACGCGGCCCCACGACGGGGGGCTGATGGTCCAGGTCGCGACGGCGCACGGCGCGGCCGCCCTGCCGGGGGCCATCGAGGCGCTGCGCCTCGCCGGCGTCCCGACCACGTCGGCGGACGTGCGCCGGGCCAGCCTCGACGACGTCTTCCTCAACCTCACCGGACGCAGCCTGCGAGAGGAGGCGGCAGCATGAGCCGCCCGACCGATCCCCCGACCACGACCTCCACGATCGTCACGCCGGCGCCCGTCCACGAGGCTCCGCGGATCGTCAGCCGCACCGGCCCGGGCAAGTTCCTCGCGGACACGGGCGCCGTGTTCACGCGCGAGATCCTGCTGGTGCTGCGCGACCCGTTCACGCTGATCTTCTCGCTGCTCCAGCCGCTGATCTTCCTGGGGCTGTTCGGGCCGCTGCTCACCGGCACGTTCGGCGGCGGGTTCGGCGGCGAGGGCGCCAGCACCGCCGACACCCTGCAGTGGTTCGTGCCCGGCGTCATCGTGATGATCTCGCTGTTCGGCACCTCGATGGCGGGCTCGAACCTGCTCTACGAGATCATGACCGGCTCGTACGAACGGGTGCTCGCCACGCCGCTCGACCGGTCGGCGATCCTCGTGGGACGGGCGCTCAAGGAGTTCGCGCCGCTGCTGGTGCAGGGGCTGCTCATCGCGGTGGTGTGCATCCCGTTCGGGTTCCGGTTCCACGTGCTGCCGGCACTCACCGGTCTGGTGCTGCTCGGCATCTTCGGCATCGGGGTCGGGGCGCTGTCGCACTCGCTGGCGCAGGCGGCCAAGGGCCGCGAGTGGCTGTTCTGGGGGGTGCAGCAGTCGTTGCTGTTCCCGCTGCTCATCCTGTCCGGGATGATGCTGCCACTCGAGGCCGCGCCATCGTGGATGCAGACCGCGGCGCTGTTCAACCCGCTCACGTACATGGTCGACGCCGAGCGGGCGCTGTTCGCCGGCACGTTCGACGACCCGGCGGTGCTGTGGGGGGCCGTGGCGGCGGCCGTGACGTGCGCCGTCGGCCTCGTCGTCGGCATCCGCTCCACCCGCAGGGCGGTCTGAGCCCCGCCCCGCGGATCGAGGTACCCGTGCCGAGATCGACCTTCAGAAGGTCGATCTCGGCACGGGTACCTCGATCTCGCGGGAGGAGACCTCAGCGGCCGGTGTTGTTCATCTCGTCCGGGTGCGAGCCGACGCGCTCGCCCCGGTCCAGCGCGGTGATGTCGGCCAGGTCGGCGGCGCTGAGCTCGAAGTCGAACAGGGCGAAGTTCTCCTCGATGCGCGACGGCGTCACCGACTTGGGGAAGACGACGTCCCCGCGCTGCAGGTGCCAGCGCAGCACCACCTGGGCGGGCGTGCGGCCGTGGTCGGCGGCGATGCGCACGATCGTCGGGTCCGCGAGGACGGCGCCGCGCCCGAGCGGGGACCACGCCTCCGTGACGATGTCGTGCTCGGCGTCGACGGCGCGCACGTCCTCGTTGCCGAGCCACGGGTGCACCTCCACCTGGTTGACGGCCGGCACCACCGTGGTCTCCGCGAGCAGGCGGCGCAGGTGGTGGGGTTCGAAGTTGGAGACCCCGATCGCCCGGGCACGCCCCGAGCGGTAGATCTCCTCCAGGGCACCCCACGCCTCCACGTACCTGTCCACGGCGGGCAGCGGCCAGTGGATGAGGAACAGGTCCACGTGGTCCAGCCCCAGCTCGTCGAGCGAGCGGTCGAACGCGGCGTGCGCGTCGTCGTGCGCGTGGAACGCGTTGTTGAGCTTGGTGGTGACGAACAGCTCGTCGCGCGCGACGCCGGACGCCGCGATCGCCTCTCCCACGCCCCGCTCGTTGCGGTACATCTGCGCGGTGTCGAGATGCCGGTAACCCGTCTCGAGGGCGGTCAGCACCAGGTCGCGGGTCTGCTCCGGCGGGATCTTGAACGTGCCGAAGCCGAGCTGCGGGATCGTCGTGCCGTTGTTGAGGGCAAGGGTGGGGATCGTGGTGCTCATACGTCCCATCCTGTCCCGCGCCGGGAGTCCTCGCAGCGGCCGTCGCGGGACCGGCGATCGAGATGACCGGCGTGCGTGATCGATCCCATCGCGCCCGCACTGGCCCGCGGGCGCCCTTCAGGAGCACGCTGGGAGCGTCGTCCCGGCCGCCCAGCGGCCACCCCGCGAGGAGGTCCGATGTCGCTCGACCAGGTGCTGCCGGACCCGCCGCCGTCCGAGGTCCAGGTCTACTTCGCGTCGTCCGCCTCGGGGATGGTGCGGCAGTTCTGCGAGCGCCTCGGGCGGCCCGCGCACGACCTGGCCGACCGTGAGGTGCGCGGGTCCGTGCCCACCGGCCCGTGGGTGCTCGTGACGCCGTCGTACAAGACGGGCAACCCGGACAACGACACCCTGCCCGAGCCGGTGCGCCGGTTCCTGCGCCACCCCGTCACACGCCGTCGACTGGTGGGCGTCATGGGGTCGGGCAACCGCAACTTCGGCACGCACTACCAGGCGGCCGCCCGGCAGGTGGCGCAGGCGTCGGGGCGCCCGGTGCTGTTCGAGTTCGAGCTCCAGGGCACGCGGTGGGACGTCGAGCAGGCACGCGAGACCCTCGCCGCTCTCGACCGCCGGATCCGGGCAGGGCACGCGCGGACGCCCGCCTGAGCCCGGCGGGGTGGCCCGGCGTCGACGACGCGCCGGACGTCAGCGTGGACCGGCCGCCCCGCCCGGAACCGCACCCGCCCTGCACCCACCCCGTACCCACCCCGTACCCACCCCTGGGCCGGGCGTCGGCGGCGGGGGCACAATAGAGGGACCCGGAGGTGTTCCATGGTCACGATCGACAAGGCACGGGCCGCCAAGCCCGCCCTGCGCGCCGCGCTCGAGAGCGTCGAGGGGGTGTGCGGCGTCGGGCTCGCCCAACGCGGCGACGAGTCGGACTGGGTGCTGCGGGTCAACGTCTACACGCTGAGCGCCCGCAAGGACGTCCCCCCCGTCATCGACGGCGTCCCCGTGCAGGTCGCGGTCGTGGGAGCGGTCACCGCCCTCTGACGCAGGGACCGTGGGCGCCACCGCCACCTTCCGGCAAGGCTCGAATGCTGCGGGTATGACCGTCCGCCTGCTGCTGGAAACGCTGGCGCAATGGCTCGCGGCACACGCCCGGCCACGATGAGGTGGGTCGGGTGTCTCCGCACGCGCCGCCTCCGGGCGGGCTCGGGCCGTGCCAGCCGCCCCACACGATGCCCCAGAATGGCCGGGTGGCTTCCTCGTCTCGTCTGCCCCGTGTCCGCGCCTCCGAGCTGGTCGGGCGCGGCTGGCTCAACACCGGCGGGCGCGACGTCTCGCTCGCGGACCTGCGCGGCAAGGTCGTGGTGCTCGACTTCTGAACGTCGTTGACAGTAGCACTAAACTTTCCCCATGACGACGGACGCGCCGACCCCGGGAAGGTGCTGCGCCCTTTACGTGCGCCGCTCCTCCGCTGCGAAGACCGGAAACCGGACACTCGCCGAACAGGAGGCGGAGGCGCGCGCCCTCGCGACGAGGGAGAGCCTTCACGTTGTTGAGGTCTACGCGGAGCGGGAGGGGACCGGAGCGTCCGCGCGGAGTGGCAAAAAGCGGCCTCAATGGGAGGCGGCCCTCGCCGCCCTCGACAAGGGCGACCGTTTCCGGACGGTGATTGCCTACGCCCTCGATCGCGCCGACCGTCGCGGCGCGGACACGCTCGGGAACATGCTCACCAAGCATGCCGCGACGGGCCGCCGCGTCTTGACGTGCGACGGCGTCGACACGTCCGACGAGAAGCAGCGCATGACGACCATCATTCGCGGCGAGGTGGCGCGCGATTACTCGGAGCGTCTCGGAGACAACATTGCCCGGACGAAGCGCTACCGCCGCGAGGAGGGTCGTTGGCTGGGTGGCCGCCCGCCCTGGGGGCTCCGCGTCGAGTCGGTGCCGGACCCTGTGACGGGTGACCCCGTAAAGACGGGTCGCTTGGTGCATGACCCTGTGACGTATCCAGAGGCGCGCAAGGCGGCCGAGGCTCTCCTTGCGGGCGCGTCCTTGTGGTCGGTCGTGAACGATTTGAACGCGCGCCAAGTGACGCCCCTTGCCTCCGGCGTCGAGTGGGGCGCGCGGGTCACCCGCAAGGCTCGCAATGGCCCGGAGGACGTGGTGAGCGCGCCCCAGGGCTGGAGGGTGCCGAGCCTGGCGAACCTCGTACGTCAACCGTCGTGGGCAGGGCTGCAAGGCATCCGTCACCGCAAGCGGGATGGGGACGGGAAACTCCTGCCGTGGCCCGCTGTCGCCGAGGTCTACCGTTCGACGGAGACGGGCGAGCCCGTGAGCATCGGTGAAGGCGTGGTGACGCCCGAGGAGCGGCTTCTCATCCTCGCGCACCTCGATGCCCGGACGGCAGAGGCCGTTGGCGCGGTGCCGACCGTCCAGGGTCGGCCCCGTCGTCACGTCGCCAATCAACCAACGTCGCTTTTGGGTACACGCCTCGTGTGTTCCTCGTGCGGCTCCCGGTGCGTCGTGAACAATGCGAAGAAGAAGGACGGCACGCGGTATCGCTATTACCGTTGTTCCTCCGCGGCCCAAGGCGGGAGCCGCTGCCCCGGCTTTTCGGCCCCGCTCCTCGACCTAGACGACTATGTCGGCTGGCGAGTGCGCTCGTACATTGCGAGCCTCACGCCGGAGGATGACGCCCTATGGGCCGCTTCCGCGGTGTGGGCCGCGACCGAGGATCCAGCCACTCGCGACGCGCTGAAGAGTGCGGAGGCCGCCTTGAACGCCGCCCGGGCGAATTTGGAGCGCATCCGGCGCTTGGTGGCCGCGGGTGTCTTCCTGGAGGAGGACGCCGCGGTCGAGATGCCCCGTGCCCGAAAGGCGGTCGAGGTAGCCGAGCGGGACGTCGCCGATGCTGGCGGAGGAACGCCCGACGTTGGAGCACTCCTCGACGCTGCGGGTACGGAGGATGCGTGGGAGGCCCTAGACACGCTCGCACGTCGCCGCGTGATCGAGTCGGTCGTGGAGCGCGTGACCGTCACCCGTGCTGGTCGGCGCGGCGTGAGGTTTTCTCCGGAGCGCGTGACGGTCACCTGGGCGCATACCTCGGCGCCCATCGACGCTGATTCCACCGGTGCCCCGTCGCCCGTCTCGGATCGTCCGTGGGGAGAGAAGCGGCGAGGCGGCTTGAAACGCTGACGCCCTCTTGCGGCCCTGAACGAAGGCTCGACGCCCGATCCCCGGGCGCCAGGCTTTCGTCGTCTCTACAGATTTGTCTGCATTTCCTAGGGCGTCATACGCGCCGGGTGCGGTCGCCGGGGAAGGCGTCCCGCTCATCCTCGTTTACTCGGGTGTACCGAATGGCTACATCCCTATGTTCTCTCTCTAGACGACGACGTCTTGAGAGAGAACATAGGGATGTAGCCATTCCGTACACCCCGCCATACCCCACCCGGCACCCGTTCCACGGCGACGCGGCGGGCGGCGTGCGAATTAGCACCGGAAGCCGGCTAGTGGCCGCTACGGGCAACCCCCTGCGCACTGTCTCTACGGAGAACGAATCGCGCGACGCTGCCGAGCGCCGCCCCGGCTGAACTTGGAGGCCACCCGCTATGACACCGAGGCACTGCCACGCACCGGACTGCACGGAGGGCCTCCTCCCAGGCGTTCGCCGTGATGCACGGTACTGCTCTTCACGTTGCAAGGCGGCCGCCGCCCGCGCTCGCAAAGTCACGGTCCTCGGCCTCTAATTCGCCCGCGCCGCTGGACCGGCGCGTTCCACTCGCTCTCCGCTGCCGCCACCCCAGCGTTGAGCGCGTCCAGGCCCCGGCCTCCCTCGTAGCGAGTCCAGTCGCTCGGGAGGCCGGGGCCTTTCTTCGTACCGGCGTTGAGCGGTACCACGCTCCGCCCCACTGACTTGACGCGGGAGACGCCCGCGGGAACGGAACGAGCCGACCATGGCTGACGACGTCAACGAGACAGAGATCCCCGAGGAGTCCGTGGGAATGCTCCTAGCCCGAGCCGCCTTCGCGGAGCCAGGGAGCCCCGAGCACGCCGAGCACACCGAGGCCGCCGCGCGAGCCGCAGGCATCGTCCCGTGAGCCGCTCCCTGACGTCCGGGTCATGGCACCGCTGGTCCCGGCCGTTCTACACGCCCGTGTCCCTGGCGTCCGGGACGCACGTCCCACGGGCCGACGCTCCCGAGCGTCCCGCCCGCCCCGTTCGTTCGGTGAGCCCGCCGAGCCCGGCGCCCTCCGACGCCCCATCGCTCCGGTTGCACCCGGGCGAAGGAGCCCTCCGCATCTGGAGCGTGCCGTCCCAGGACGACGGCCAGGCTCGCGGGCTGGACGCCGCCGAGGTCGTCCTAGAGCACCTTGTCTCGTCCTGTCCCACTCTCACCCGCAAGGAGGCCCACCGTGGCCGCTAGCAAGTCCCGCAACATCACGACCGCGCCCGGCCTGGTGAGTCTGGCCGACCTTCTCCCGCCCACCGGTCACTACAACGTGAGTGTCGCCCTGCATCCGGAGTCCCTCCGCGAGGTTCTCTCTGGCGACCTCCGGAGGACCACCGCACTCCGCGACCTGCCGCCTGCGTTCAAGGATGGCCCGCTGGCCGCGCCCGGCACCGGCGAGGCCCTCCAGGCTCTCGCGGAGGAGCGCACGGCGCACAACGCCGCGGTCGCGGCTTTCCGCGCCGCCCGCGCCGACCGTGCTGCCCTGCCCTCGGACTCCACTCCCGGCGAGGTCGAGGGTGCCGAGGTTGCTCAGCGCGACGCCCGGCGCGCCGAGGTAGCGGCCGAGCGCGCGAAGGTTGGTGCCGAGCACGATGCGGTGCGCGTCATCTACGACGTGACCGAAGACCTTGTGACCCGACGCCGCGAAGCGTATGCCGCTGCTCGGGCGGTCGCCGTGAACCAGGCGACCGAGGCGATTGCATCTCTGACCGAGGCGCTGACCGTCACCGCGGCTGACGAGTACGTCAACGGCGACCGCACCAAGCCTCGGACCTTCGTTGTGAACACCCCGGCCGGGAGCGAGCATCTTGCCGCGCTCATTCAGCACGTCGAGACGCTGAACGGCACCGCAGAGCCCGAGTGGAGGCAAATCTGATGCCCGTCGGTTTCGACCGTGCCGAGCGCGTCGCCACCGCTCTCCGCCAGCGCGAAGAGGACCACGCTCGCGCGGAGCGTGCCGCTCTCGGCGAGATGACTGCCGAGGACCTGGACGCGATCGCGGCGGCTGCCCGCCGCTGACCCCCGGGGGAGGCGCGACGCCGCGTCTCCACTCCCGGAGTGGCATGGCACCTCCCTGTACGCGCGGGTTTGGAGGTCGCAATCAAACCCGCCGCACCGCGGACGCCCAGACCCACGCGAACCCCTCCCGTCCGCCCGGATCGATGTAGCGAACGTGGACCTGCGGGTGATCGCACACCGTCCATGCATCTGCCTCCGCTGTCTCGGCGAGGAACTCCCTACCGCGCCCGCTCACGACCCACACCCGCACCGGCACCGGCTCCGAAGGCCGCGCCTGGCGTGCACCGTCGCGCGCCGACCGCGGCGCGTCCGTCGCGTGCTCGTGCAGCGGCACCTGTTCCAAGCCCTTCGAACGCACGTTCGAAGCCTACGCCTGCCCGGAGGGCACGCCCTCCGGCCCCGCCCACTGGAGAATTCTGTGACAACCACCGCCCGAGCCCGTGAACTTGTCGAGATGCTCGACGCGGAGAAGCGCCCAGGCGCCCGGCTCGACCTCGCGCGCCGCTATGCCTACACGGGTGACCACGACCTGCCGTACATGCCCCGTCGCGTCGGCCGGGAGTTCCGCGCCCTCGCCGAGTCCTCCCGTGAGCACCGGATCCCTGCCGTCCTCCAGACCCTTTCGGCGCCCCTTCGAGTCGTCGGCTTCCGCACTTCCGGGACAAGCGAGAACGCTGCCCCGTGGGCAAACTGGCAGGCGAACGGCCTGGACGCCAGGCAGGACGGCGTGCACTTCGACGCTCTCGCGGCTGGGGTGTCCTACGTCCGCGTCGTGCCCAGCGGCAACCGCGGCGACGTCGCCGCCATCACCCCGTGCGGGTTCGATTCCGTCCTCGCCCTCTACGCGAGCGCTGACGCCGAGTGGCCCATTGAAGCTATCCACCACGTGGGCCGCGGCACCGACTCCAACGGAGTCACCCGGAACATCTACGACGTCTGGACGCCGTCACACCGCCAGCGCTTCGAAGAGGCCGACCGATCCACCAACACCGACGGCCTCGCTGCTAGCGAGCCGGTGCCACACGGCCTCGGCGTCGTGCCCTTCGTCCGCTTCGTTGAGCGGTTCGGCGCCCCCTGCCAAGGCCTCGCGTCGACGCTGAAGCCCCAGGCCGATCGCTTGAACCGTGCTCTGCTCTCCCTGGAGGTCGTCCAGCAGTACGCCTCCTTCCGCCAGCGTTGGGCGACCGGCCTTGCCATCCCGGTGGACGAGGAGACAGGCGAGCCGCTGGAACCGTTCGAGGCAGCCGTGAGCCGGCTATGGGTCTCGGACTCAACGGATGCCAAGTTCGGCGACTTCGCCCAGAGCGACCCGAGCGGCGTTCTGGCGAACATCGCCGACGCACGGACCGCCATGGCGGTCCTCGCGGGAGTCCAACCGGGCCTCGTGGAGGGTCTGGACGTCGCGGGCGCCAAGGCAGGCGCCGCGGCGACGTCGTCCAGCCTGATGGATCGCCGGATCCGCTCCCTGTCGGCTTCGTTCGGCGAGGCCTGGGAGCAAGTCCTCCGCCTCGCGGCCAAGGTCACCGGCGACTCCCGCGCCGCCTCTGATAATGCCTCCCGCGTCACCTGGGAGACCGTCGAAGCCGAGTCCGTCCAGGCCACGGTGACCGCCCTAGCGACCGCAGTCGGAGCCCTCGGCCTTCCGCCGGAGGCGACTTGGCCCGCCCTGGTTGCCACGATCCCCGGCGCCACTGCGGATGACCTGGAGACCTGGCGCGCCCTGGCCGCCGAGCGCGACGGGACCGTGAGGCTCGCCTCCGACTACGTCCGTGGCGGCACGACCGCGGCCGAGCCCTCCGAACCCGCCGACGGCGCGGCGGTCCTCTCCGAGGCTGCGTGACACCCGAGGAAGTCGCCGCCTGGGAGGCGCTCCGAAAGGCCGTCGCCGCCCGGTCCGACCGGGTCGGCGAAGCCCTCGGCGCCCTCTGGCGAGGCCGAGTGGCGCCTGGGACCTTCGGGTCCTCGATGTCCCGGGCGCGGTTCCTCGCGGACGTCGTGGAGGTTGTCCTGGTCGGATACGGCGACAACGCCGCCGACGCCCTCCGCGCGTACGACCTCGCGCGCAAGGCTGCGGGGCTCGGCCCCCTGCCCGCGGATTTCGCACGCGTCGCGACTGCCGACCCTGGCGCCATCCTCGCGGCCGTGGATGAGACCGTGACTCGACGCCTCGCCTCGGAGGCCACGTCGAGCCTGACGACCGCCCAGGCGGTCCTCGCGGCGGCCTCGGCCAGGGCGGCCACTCTCGCCGCCTACGGCGCCACGGACACGGTCACGACCGCGGTTCGTCGTGACCCCCGTGCGGTCGGCTGGGAGCGTTTCGACGACGTCGGCACGACGTGCCACCGATGCCTAGTCCTCATCGCCCGCGGGCCGGTGTACGACGTGCTTTCGGGATCCTTCGCCCGACACCCTGGCTGTACCTGCGGCGCCCGGGCGGTCTTCCGGGACCGCGGACCCTCCCCGGAGGCCCGCGAGGCGTACGGGCTCTATTTGGCCGTCGACCGTCAAGAATTCGTCTACCCCGACGGGCACCGCTTCGGGGGGCAGCCGCTATCGCTCCGCTCTGTCCTCGCGGCCGAGCGCGCCGGAACGCTGGACGCCTACCGCCCGCCCACGGCGTGACAAAGGCCCCGACCCTCACACCCGAGGGCCGGGGCCTTCCGCCGTTTACACGCCCGGATCTGGCAGGAGCACCGAACGGCCCCACAACTGCCAATCGCCGTCGCTGCGGTGTTGCCAACCGTCCATCTCCATGGCTCGTTCGAAACCATGCTCGCCAATCCGAGACAGCAGCCCCGCGGCCCACGACCGCACGGTGTCCACGCGCTCGTCTGGGATATCGGGGTTCACCGTGAGCCAGTAGGTCACTCCCTCGGGCCGCTTGCCCACGAGGATGCACGCATCGCGGTCCGGCATCTCGCGCCACGCAGCCGGGTCGTGCGGCTCAATCTGTACGTCGCTGGGATCCATCCCGCGATCATCCCTGCGGCCGCTGACACACTCCGCGGGGCAATGCCCTGACATCCGGTGGTCCTTCGCGCGCCACGAGGGCGGAACATAGTGCTGGTGCAGTCTTCAGCGGCCGCCCCGGGTCGGTGCCCGCAAGGCAAGGTGCTCAATTGCGTCGAGCCGGCAGTTCGCCCGCGCTGCTAGTGGGATGCTAGTGCCGAAAATTCTTCCTTCACTTTATCGTCCATCCCGTGCCAGATCTCGTCGATACCGACCCGGAATTGGTCAGACGTTGAGGTGGCGAGATATTCCTCAAACTTGATATCGATTCCCAGAATGGTTACCACCATAAAGAACCAGGCGGCCATGGACATTTTGTGACGATCGGTCTCGGCGTCGCTTGGCCCGGGGTGTCCAGGTCCATGCTTTCGGACAAGCTGATTGATTCTGGCGAGGTCTTCGTCGGTCATCTCGAATTCAAGATTGTGAACCGCGTTGTTTCTGTCGCGATTCATGATTCGAATGCTGCTCATAAGTTCCGATGATGCAAGGCCGATGGCGTCGACCATTCTCGCTTTCTGCGAGAAGGTGAACCGGTCGCCGAGCGCTGTCGGGCGTTTGAAATGTCGACGAAGGGTCTCGTCCATTGCGTGCTCGACCCAAAGATGTCCCTTCAGGAACATGGTCATCGAGTTCTCTTCGCGGTAGACCTGCCGCCCGAACGCTTCGAAGTCAAAGAGCATGTTCGAAGTATGGCGGCGATGCTCTTGCTCGCCAAGGTTGAAGCGCGGCCTTCGGGCACTCGGTTGCGTCCGGTGCGTCAGACGCTGCCCATATGCTCGCCTCATGACGCCCGCCGATGCCCTCCGCAACGCGCGCCCCCGCATCCAAGCCGCCCTTGCCGAGGGCTCGTTCCTGGCTGTCCAGGAGGCCCAGGGCTCCGGAGCGACAGACGCCGAGGCGGCCGAGATCCTGGCGGCCTACGGCGCTGGCTGGCGCGAGATGGCGGAGTGGCTCGACGCGCGCGGCGCGACGGCGTAGCCTCGGCTTCGAAAGTTCATCCTTTCTGCCCGGCGCCCGGAGTTCTACTGTCCGTCCGTGCCTAACTCCGGCGGTCGGCGACTCGCGATAGTCGCCCTTGCGTGCTCGTTGACGGTCGGCCCTGCCGCGGGAGCCGTCGTTGGGTACGCGGTGGCCGACGCGAAGGCGTCGCAAGGGCCGGAGGGGCCAGCGGGACCGCAGGGCACGAGGGGCGCAACGGGTGAGTCTGGTCCCCAAGGTCCGCCCGGGGTGTCCCTGTCCGGCGCTGTTGTCCTCAAGAGTCGATTCGGCTCCTGCCCTGACGGCACTTGGTGGCTCATCGGCGATTCGGTCTATATCGCCGATGGCGAGGAGCGCGACCTCTGCGAGGTTGAGTAGTCAAATTGCGACGAGTGTGCAAGCCGTGTGCCCGCGAAGTGCGAGATTTTGGGCGGTCCGGCCTAACGCTGAGGTTCAATATCTTCCAGACCTTGAAGCCCTAGATGTCGCCTCGCTTCATCGACGAGCCGATTCACCGCTTTGCGAATCTTCTTTATCTCGTCGCTGGAGAGGTCTTCGTGATCGTCGAAGTTCAGCACTCTGCTCGCGGTTGTGATTAGGTTGTCAAGTGCATCGCAAATGTCTCTTGATGCCACGAGACTGATGCTTGCGGTCAGCGTGAAGGCCCGCTCCCAGGCGGCCCTGCTGCGCTTCTCGCTCTTCTTGTAGATGGGAGATTCTGCGCGGCTGGTATTGACCGTGTCACGGATTAGCTTTCGCATTTCCTCACTCGGATCAGCCGTGAGGTTGTGTCCGATGACAACCTCCGTTGCCTCTCCCAATTTCTGTTCAAGAACCCAGACCATACCTTTTGTAAAGGCTCCTCGTCGGGAGCGCTCTTTAATCAGGGTTTCGACAACTCCAACGAGTTCGGCGACGTACTGTCGAATGTCGCCGTCCCAGCGGATCGCTTCCGATCGTCCCTGCCTGCGTCCTTCGAGAATCCAATTAAACCAAAAGCCCAGCGCTCCACCGACTATCAGGAAGGATCCTGCGATCGCGGGCACCCCCCACCACGGCGCCGCAGTGCTCTGGGCGGCGGCCATGAGGCTAGACATGGGCGACATAGGTGGAAGATAGCAGTTGAGTCATGAGGCGTCGACCGAAACGAATTGTATTCCCCGCCTTACGCCAGGCCCCGACTAATGGCGCGATGGTCCACGACGAGAGGCCCGCATCGGCGCGGGCGGCGATGGGAGGCTAGGAAGCCACGGTCCGCAACCGCCGCGCGACAGCCGACGCATGGCACCCGAACGCCGCGCCGACCTCGCGCAACGTCGCGCCTCCGTCACGCATGGCGCGCATGGCCGCGACGTCGCCCAGGGCCGCAAACTCGCCGAATTCGTCGCCCTCTGCTCGGCGCTCACGATCACCGGCGCGCCGTCCGTAACGGGCGCCGCAACACGTGCACCTTGTGGTACAGCCAGTGTTGTTGCGAGGACGTGCGACGCTTGCGAGCGTCCGAACCCGCTGCCCCGCACACGCAACGCGAGCCCGGCGAACGTGTAGGCGAGAGTTCTGGGGGCGACCATTGCGGGTTCCGTCTGCGCGAGCCTTGGGCCAACGGCGACACGTCGCGACATCGGCGAGGGCCGCCGCCGAGGCTTTCCTCGACGACGACCCTCGCGATGAACGACCTCAGGCCGCCTTGTCGAACCACTCCCACATGTCCTTGTCGAGCCATCCCTGTCGGGCCTGGCCCGTGATGTCGACGCAGAACAGGCTGGTCGACTTGTCCATGACGGCACGAAGCGTGTCGGACACCGAGTACGGCGTGAGCCCGACGCCGCTGACGGCCCACGTGGAGTCCATGAGGTGGGCCCACCCCGGGAACTTCTTGATCGCCTCGTGCACAGCCTTGTAGTCCTGGCCGGGCTTGTTGAGGTCGTACGTGATGAGGATGGTGGCCATGCGCCTACCTCCGATCCGTGAGGCGGCTCATGGCTGCTGCACGCGGTGCGCCGTTGCGCGATCCGCGTTCGCCGGGTCTAGGGTGTGATTGCCTACCAAGCGAATCACCCGCTCGTCCCGCCAGGCTTCGGCCATTCCCGCGGTGGGATGAGCGCCGCCTCACTGCGTGGAGTCTGGCATCTGTCACTGACACCCAGAACGCGACACGCCGAGGCGACGTCCAAAAGCCCGGGCCTGCCGTGTGGCAGAGTCCGGGCTTTTGTAGTTGAGGCCGGGGTATCTCGCTACGCTGCCCGCAGGATCGATGCAGGTCTACGCGGCATCGTTCACCGTGGGTGTCCCAATCGGCACGCGTCACGCTCTGTCGGCCCCATCTAGCACCCGACAGCCCTCGAATCTCGCCGAGGCGATGTCTGACGGGGCCACCGGGCCCTCACCTAGCGACTGCGGCGAGGCGCCGCGACACGGTCGAAGCATGGACCCCGAATCGCTCGCCGATCGTTCGAAGCGACGTTCCTGCGTCGCGCATCGCGAGCATGGCCGCGATGTCGTCCGCGGGGTCGTCGTCTCTCTCGCTCACGGCGTCTGCAACGTCGTCCGCGGGGGTGCTGCACTCGGCCGCCTCCGGCGCGTCGCTGGCCAGTTGTCTCGCCTCGGGAGCAATTAGCGACGCGAGGGTGTGCGTCGTGACGAGCACGACAACTGGCGCGAGCCCGACGACCGCAACGCCCACCGCGACGCGCACTGCCTCGCCGACGTGCAGGCCGAGCCCGTGCGCGACGTTCGCCGCAACACTGACGACCGCCAGGACGCCCAGGCTCGCCCACTCCACGCGCGCCCCGCGCCCCTGCCCCCGGCGCACGAGCGCGGCGTGCGAGAACGCGAGCGCGCCGCCGTCGGCGAGCACGGGCGCACACCACGCAAGCGGACCGCGCACCCCCGCCCATCCCGCAACGGCCACGAGAGCCGACGCCGAGAGTGCGAACGAGACCGCGGCGACGATCCCGACGAGTGCCGCCACGGCCCACACGATGCCCTTGTTGCTCACGTCTTCCCCTCTCACGCGCCGACCGGCGCGGCGTACTTACTTCCCTGTCGGGCCGCGGCGATCGCCGCCCGGATGCTGTCCCGTGCGATGCGGGCCGCGGGGGAGTGCGTCGTGGCCCTGGCCGCCCGCTCGGCGACACGCTCGGCTGCCCTTCGTCGCTCCCGCTCGGTCCGCGCCTCGGCGTCCCTGGTGGCCCGTTCCGCGGCCGTAGCAAAGCCCCTGGAGCGTCCAGCGCGGATCCGGGCACCGAGCCAGCCCCACACGTCCCGCACGCCCTCCAGAGCCCACACACGACCGGCGCCCCCGGCCTCGGCGATCCTGAAGACGTCGGCCACCCTCGCGGTCTCGACGGCCTCGCCAAAAGCCCGAGCGAGCACGTCCGCCAGCCCGCCGAGGTGGCGCCCCTCCGGCGCGAGACCTGGCGACCGTCGGGCGACCTCGGCCGTGAGCCGCTGGAGCGCGAGGGACCGCGGAGCGGTGTCCCTGGCCGTCGTCTGACGCTTGCGCTTGGTCCCGGCGCGACGCGCCTGGGGGAGTTGAGACTTCCTGGAGATACCCGAGACCTCTACGAGGTCCGGGTGGGCGGCACCGATCGGCTCATGCGTGAGCGCCCACACCGACGCCGTCACGATGCCGCCACGCCCCAGCGCACGCCGCGCCTGCCGCTCGGCGCGCGTCAGGTGGCGACCACGCACGGCCTCAACCGCGAGCCCCTCGACCGCGAGCCACGCCCGCACGTTGCGGACGGACCGCTCCGACACCTCGGCCCGCTCGGCGATCGTCTCGACCGCCAGCGCAACACCGCGCCCGGTATGGCCGTCGGCTGCCGCGGCGAGTACCTCGGCGACCGCGAGGCGCACCCGAGCCCGCCGAGGCTGCCCAGCCGCCCGCTCGGCGACGAATGCGAGCCACGTGCGCCGCGAGGCCCACACCGGGACGTGCGAGTAGGCGCCCGGCTCCACAACGTCATGCCAAGCCCGACGACGCCCCCGACGGGACGCCGACGGGCGGCCCGCCCCCGAAGTGGGAGCGGGCGAACCCGCCGCGCTCACGCGGCGACGGCCTCGGAGAAGAACGCGGCGCCGAGGCGAACGCGCTCCACGACCACGGCCAGCACGCGAGCCCAGGCCGCCGCATCCTGGAGCGAGAGCCCCGCGTCCCGCACGTCGTCACGCTCGGCGAGCACGAGGAGGACGCGCCCGTGGAGTACACCGGAGACCGGGAGCCTGGTTGTCTCCTGGGCGTCCACGACGGCGCGGCGGAGGAGTCCATCCGCCTGGGCGACCTCCTCGGCGAGGCTCGGCGCTGGGAGGCTCTTGGGCTCGGCCGCCGTCGTGTGGTCGTCGGCCTCCCACGAGTCCGACCACTCGGCCTGCCAATCGGCGATCGTCGCGACCGCTTCGGCGACCTCGGCCGCCCCGGCCTCGGTCGGGTCGAACGCCGACGCGCCGCACTGGAGGCAGTCACGCCGGTACTGGTCACGCCGCATCGTCGCGGCGTGCAGGCACTCCAGCGACTCCGCGCCAGACGCATAGAAGAAAGTAGGGTTGTGCACGTCGGTGTCTCCTCACCGGCCATGCCCTCGGACGGTTGCCGCCGTCGCGAGGGCTCCTTCGTCGGTGACCCAACGCGGTGCCGCACAATGGGCCTGTGACCGCTACATCCCGCCTGCCCCGCGTCCGCGCATCCGAACTCGTCGGGCGCGGCTGGCTGAACACCGGCGGTCGGGACTTGTCACTGGCCGATCTGAAGGGCCGTGTCGTTGTCATCGACTTCTGGACCTTCTGCTGCATCAACTGCCTGCACGTGCTGGACGAGCTGCGCGAGCTGGAGGAGCGGCACCGCGACGAGCTGGTGATCGTCGGTGTCCACTCGCCCAAGTTCGCGCACGAGGCGGACCCGGTGGCGCTCGCGGCCGCCGTCGAGCGGTACGAGGTGCACCACCCCGTCCTCGACGACCCGGAGCTCGTCACCTGGGGCGCTTACACCGCGCGCGCCTGGCCGACGCTCGTCGTCGTCGACCCGGAGGGGTACGTCGTCGCGCAGATGGCGGGGGAGGGGCACGCGTCCGCGATCGAGGCGATCGTCGAGGAGCTGGTCGCCGAGCACGAGGCCAGGGGCACGCTGCACCGCGGCGACGGCCCGTACGTGCCGCCCGAGCCGACCGCGGGCACGCTGCGGTTCCCCGCCAAGGCCGTCACGCTGCCGGGCGGGAACCTGCTGGTCGCGGACGCCGGGCACCACTCGCTGGCCGAGCTCGCCCCCGACGGCGAGACGCTCGTGCGGCGCATCGGGTCCGGGGAGCGAGGCCTGGTCGACGGCGCGCCCGACGGCTCCGGCTCCTCGACGGCACGGTTCAGCGAGCCGAACGGCCTGTGCCTCGTGCCCGCCGGGCTGCGGGCGTCGCTCGGCTACGACGTCCTCGTCGCGGACACCGTGAACCACGCGCTGCGCGGCGTGCGCCTCGCCGACGGTGCGGTGACGACCGTGGCCGGCACGGGCGAGCAGTTCATGGTCGGCGGCCAGGAGAACGTCGTGCGGGACATCGAGCCCGGTGCGCCCGGCGAGACCGGTCCGTTCGACGACGGCGCCTCGTACGCCGCGCGCCGCGTCCGGCTGTCCTCGCCGTGGGACGTCGAGTGGTCCGGAGCGTTGGGTGCGTTCGTCGTCGCGATGGCGGGCAACCACACCCTGTGGTCGTTCGACCCCGTGGGCGGCAGGGTCCGGCTGCTGGCCGGGACGATGAACGAGGGCCTGGAGGACGGCCCCGGCGACGGCGCGTGGTTCGCCCAGCCGTCGGGCCTCGCTCCGGCGTCCGGCGCCGACGTGCCCGGTGGCCTGTGGCTCGCCGACGCGGAGACGTCGGCCCTGCGGCTCGTCACCCCCGACCTGTCAGGGTCACCTGCTGGTTCTGATGCTCCTGGTCCTGACAACTCAGAAGCCCGGGAGCTGTCAGGTTCTCGTGCAGGTTCTGATGGTCCTGGGCCTGACAGCTCGGCCGGGTCGGGCGGGGTGACCGTCACGACCGTCGTCGGGCAGGGGCTGTTCGACTTCGGCCACCGGGACGGCCCGGCCGCCGACGCGCTGCTGCAGCACCCGCTCGGCGTCGCCGCCCTGCCGGACGGCAGCGTCGTCGTCGCCGACACGTACAACGGCGCGCTGCGCCGCTACGACCCCGCCACAGGTGAGGTCACGACCGTCGCGACGGGCCTCGCCGAGCCCAGCGACGTCGTCGTGCAGGTCGCGGACGACGCGGGGTCGCCCGCCGTGCACCTCCTCGTCGTGGAGTCCGCCGCGCACCGGCTCACGCGGGTCGCGCTGCCGGCCGACCTCGCCGGCCGGGTGCTCGACGGGGGCGCGCACCGCGTCGCCCGGCCGGCCACCGAGGTCGCACCCGGCCCGCTGCGGCTCGACGTGCCGTTCGTGCCCGCGCCGGGGCAGAAGCTCGACGACCGCTGGGGCCCGTCCACCGAGCTGCGGGTCAGCGCCACCCCGCCCGAGCTGCTGCTCGACGGCGCCGGTGACGGCGTGGACCTGGTGCGCGACCTCGTGCTCAACCCCGAGATCTCCGAGGGCGTGCTGCACGTGACGGCGAAGGCGGCGTCGTGCGACGTCGTGCCGCTGGGCCCGGACGGCGAGCCCGACCCGGACGTCTTCCCCGCCTGCCACCTGGCGCAGCAGGACTGGGGCGTGCCGGTGCGGGTCACCCCGACGGGTGAGGCGGCGCTCAGCCTTCCCCTGCGCGGCTGAGGCATCGGTCGGCTTTGATGAGAGGAGCCTCATCGGGGCCACACGGTCGGCTCATTCACGGCGCGGACGGTGGTGCGTGTCCACACCCGGACCGACACGGAGGTTTCATCATGAGAACCACCACGTTTCGCGCCACCCGCACCGGGCGGCTGGCGGCACTTTCTCTTGCGACGCTGACGGCGGCGGGCCTCTCGGTCACGGCCACCGCCACGTCGGCCCAGGCGGCGACCCCCACGTGCCACGGGCTGCGCGCCACGATCGTCGGCACGAACGGTGCGAACGAGATCAACGGCACGTCGGGTCGTGACGTGATCGTCGCGCGCGGCGGCGACGACGAGATCGACGGCCGCGGTGGGCACGACGTGATCTGCGCGGGCGGCGGCGACGACGAGGTCGAGGGCGGTTCCGGCAACGACTGGATCCACGCCGGCAGCGGCCACGACGAGGTCGAGGGCGAGCGCGGCAACGACCGCCTCTACGGTGGTACCGGCAAGGACGACCTGGAGGGCGACTCCGGCCGTGACAGCATCAGCGGCGGGAGCGGCAACGACCACATCGAGGGCGGTTCAGGGCGAGACCGGCTCCACGGCGGTTCCGGGCGCGACCTCGTCGAGGGCGAGGGCGGCCGCGACCGCGTCAGCGGCGGCTCGGGCCAGGACGTCGTGCGCCAGGGCAGCGCCTCCGAGCGGGTCGAGGACCGCTGGGAGGACAGGTACGGCCACGATGACTGACCGCACCGGTGACTAGGGTGTCCACGTGATCTCACCGCACGTGCTCGTGGCCGGTCCCGCCTCGTGGAACCGGGTCGTCCACGTGGACACCCTGCCGGAGCCGACGCCGCACACGACGTTCGCCCGTGACAGTTACGACGTCGTGGGCGGCACGTCGGCCGGCAAGGCGCTCAACCTGTCACGGCTCGGGCGCACCGTCGTGCTGCGCACGGTGCTCGGGGACGACGACGAGGGCCGCCGGGTGCGCGAGGCGCTCGCCGGCGGGGGCGTCGGGCTGATCGTGGAGCCGTCGCCCGACGGGCGCACCGAGAGCCACCTCAACCTCATGGACGGGGACGGCGGGCGGCTCTCCGTGTACCTGCGCGCGCCGGGGGCCGTTCCGGCGTCGGGTCCGGGCTGGGCCGCGACGCTCGCCGCGCTGGACGACGCCGAGGCCGTCGTCGTGGACCTGGCGCTGCCCGCGCTGCCCGTGCTCACGGCAGCGTTCGAACGGGGCCGCGATGTCTGGGTGGACCTGCACGACTACGACGGCTCCGCCGACTTCCACCGCCCGTGGGTCGAGGCGGGGTCGCACCTCTTCCTGAGCTCCGACCGGCTGGCCGACCACCGTGCGTTCATGGCCGCGCGGCTCGACGCCGGGGCGCGGCTCGTCGTGTGCACGCACGGGGCGCGGGGGGCCACCGCCCTGGACGCGGACGGCTTCGTCGACGTGCCCGCGGTGGCCGTGCCCGACGTCGTCGACACGAACGGCGCGGGCGACGGGTTCTTTGCCGCGTTCCTCGACGCCCACTTGAGCGGCGCGGGCGTCGGGGCCGCGATGCGGGCCGCGGCCGCGCACGCGGCCGACGTCGTGCGGGGCCGGGGCCTGGCGCCCGGCGCCTGACGCCCGACCGCTGGCACCGAGGCGCCCGGCCGCCGTCAGACCAGGCCCGCGTCGCGCGCGACGACGGCCGCCTGCATGCGCGACGTCACGGCCAGCTTCGCCAGCACCCGCGAGACGTGCGTCTTCGCGGTGGCCTCGGTGATCACCAGCTCGGCGGCGATGCCCTGGTTGGACAGCCCGCGCCCGAGCGCCGCGAGCACGTCCGTCTCGCGCGGCGTGAGGCCGGCGAGGCGGGGGTCGGGCGCCGGCCGACCGTCGCCACCGGGAGTCCCGGCGGCGGGCACCGGCCCACCGGCGTAGCCCGCGAGCACGCGCCGGGTCACCTCCGGCGCGAGGACCCCGTCTCCGCGGGCCACCCGGCGCACGGCGTCGAGCAGGGCCGCGGGCTCGGCCGACTTCAGCAGGAACCCGGCGGCCCCCGCCCGCAGGGCGCCGTCGACGTACTCGTCGAGGTCGAAGGTGGTGAGCACGAGCACTTCCGCCAGCCCCTCGGCGCGGATGGCACGGGTCGCGTCGATCCCGTCCACGCCGGGCATGCGCAGGTCCATGAGGACGACGTCCGGCCGCAGCGACCGGGCGTTCGCCACGGCGGACGTCCCGTCGGCGGCCTCGCCCACCACGTCGACGTCGTCCGCCGCGTCGAGCAGCAGCCGCAGCCCGGCGCGGATGGCTGCGTGGTCGTCGGCGATCAGCACCCGCACCGGCGTGCGGCCGGTGGCCGTCATGGCCGGACCTCCGGCACCGGGACGTGGGCGCGCACGACCCAGCCGTCGTCGTCGAGCCCCGCCTCCAGGCTCCCGCCGAGGCCTTCGGCCCGCTCGCGCATGGTGACCATCCCCGTGCCCGCGCTGAGAGCGGGCTCCGCCAGGGGCACCCGGGCCCCGGAGGGCGACGCGTTGCGGACCTCCAGCAGGACGCCGGTGCCGGCTCGCGCGAGCCGCACGTGGACCGGTGCGCCTGGTGCGTGCTTGCGGGCGTTGGTCAGGGCCTCCTGCGCGATGCGGTGCAGGGCCTGGCCCGCTGCCGCCGGCAGGGCGGTCTTGGCCATGTCGTCCGGGTCGTCGACCGTGACGTCCACGCCGGCGTCGCGCGCGGCCCCGACGAGGTCGTCGAGCCGGTCCAGCCGTCCGGGGGCGGTCAGGGGGTCGCGCGGCGCGTCCGCGCGCAGCAGCTCGATCATCGAGCGCATCTCCGACAGGGAGGCGACGGCGCTCTGGCGCACCTGCGTGAGGGCGGCCCGGTCCCGCTCGGTGTCCGGCGGGCTCGACAGCACCGCGCCGGAGTGGATCGCGATCGTGGACAGGTGCGAGGCGATGACGTCGTGCAGGTCGCGGGCCATGGCCGCGCGCTCCGCCTGCACGGCTTCGTGGCGCTCGGCGGCGCCGAGCCGCACCAGGTCTGCCGCCCGTTCCCGCTCGAGCTGCGCGGCCAGTGCCGCGGAGTCGGCACGATCCCGCTCGAGCGCGGCGAGCTCGGACTTCTGCCGCACGTTCGTCGCCCACCACATCGGCACCAGGAGGACCGCACCGATGTTCAGGCCCGTGTACACGAAGGCGCGCACGTCCCGCTCCACCTCGCCCGCGACGACCGCGACACCCACCGTGACCGCGAGCATCGTGACCCACAGCCACCGGCGCGCCGTCGGGCGGGTCCACATCGCCGCCGCGTACAGCAGGTCCCAGAACACGAGCAGGACCGCCAGGCTGCCGCCCCAGGTGATGTCGACCGCGGTGACGGCGACCCCGCCCGCGAGCGCGGTGAGGGGGTGGGTCCGCTTGGCGAGCGTCAGGGCGCACCCGAGGGCCAGCAGCGCGACGCGCCACCACGGTTGCGGCGTCACGCTGCCCAGCACGCCACCGGAGAACAGGTCCACCAGGCCGACCTCGAGGAAGAGCAGGCCGAGGAGGAACAGCATGACCGCGGTCGTCACGTCGCCGCGGCGGTCGTCGCCGCCCCAGGTCTCCAGCAGCGTGCGCAGCCGGCGCTCGGCGGTGTCCACACTCACCGTGCCATCCCAGCACAGGTGGCCGGCCGGCGGATCGCCCGAAGGGTGTACGACGCGCCGGGGCCCGGCACGACGGCGCCGGAGGATCACTCGTTCGGCCGACGACGGCGCCCGCGGCGCGCCGCGAGGATCGTCGGCATGGAAATCCTGGACCTCGGTGGCATCGAGGGTGCCGGGCTCGGCGCCATGGCCGGAGTGCTCGTGGTGCTCGCGCTCGTGGACTCGACCAGCTTCGGCACCCTGCTCATCCCCGTGTGGCTGCTCATGGCGCCCGGCAGGCTCCGGCCGGCACGGCTGCTCGCGTACCTGGGCACCGTCGCGGGCTTCTACCTCGCCGTGGGCATCGCGGTCATGCTCGGGGCGGGCGCGCTGCTCGCGCTGTACGGGGACGTCCTCGAGTCCCGGCCCGTCATGATCCTGCAGCTCCTGCTGGGCATCGGCCTGTTCGCGATCAGCTGGCGCTTCGACGGCAAGAAGGCCGAGGCCCGCGCCGAGCGGCGCGGCGGTCGCCCCGGGCGCCTCGTCCGCTGGCGGGCGCGGGCGATGGGGGTGGAGGCGGTCGCCGCCGGCACCGCTGGCACCGCCGGAGCGGAGCTCGCCGTGGGGGGTTCGCTCCCGGCGCCGACGACGGCGTCCGCGCCCACCGGCTCCGCGCCCACGGCCTCCGTGGCCGCGCGGCCCTCCTTGCTCCCGCTGCTGGGGCTGGCGCTCGGCGCGGTCGCGCTGGAGGTGGGCACGATGCTGCCGTACCTGGCGGCGATCGGTCTGATCACGACGTCGGACCTGCCGACCCTCACCGGGGTGGGCGTGCTCGCGGTCTACTGCGTGGTCATGGTGCTCCCGGCGCTGCTCCTGCTCGGTGGGCGGCTGCTGGCCGCGCGGTTCGTCGATCCGCTGCTCCGCAGGCTGGAGAGGTGGCTGACCAAGAACGCCGCGGACATGACGGGGTGGGTGCTCGGCATCCTCGGCGTGCTGCTGGCCCTGGGTGCGATGGGCAACCTGGGCTGGACGGGCTGACGGCGGAGGCCGGGCGTCGGCGCGGGCGCCGCGCGTCAGCGAGGCGGGTCGAGCTCATCGAGCTCGTCGAGCTCGTCGAGCAGTCGTGCCAGGTTGGCGCGCGCGAGTCCCGACTGCCACTCGGCCTGGTCCGGTGGGTAGCCGCGGGGCACCACCTCGACGACGAGCAGGCACGCGAAGTAGGCGCGGTACAGCCGCAGGCGGGTCCAGGCCTCGCGGTCGCCCGAGCCGGGGGTGCCGTCGCCGAGACCCGTCTCGCGACCGGCCTCCCGGTACCCGGCCAGCAGGTCGGGATCGACGGCACCCGTGCTGAACTGGTCGGCGCCGACGAGCTCGAACAGCGGGTCGCCCCACAGCGCGCGCTCGGCGTCGAGCACCCCCGTGACGCGCTGCGTGCCAGGGTCGAGCAGGAGGTTGCCTGCCCACAGGTCCGCGTGCACGAGCCGTGGCGTCGTGACGGTGGCGAGGACGTCGCGGTGTGCGGCCACGGCCGCGGTCAGCCGGGCCGCGGGCAGGTCCACCGCCCAGCGGGCGGCGTCGTCGAGCACCGCCGCCACCATCGCGGCGAACGCGTCGGGCCAGGTGTCCCGCGCCAGCCCGGACCCGGGGGCGGGGTACCCGTACCGCCCGGCGACCGGCAGGGAGTGCAGCCGGGCCATGAACGCCCCGAGCGAGCGTCGGGCGCGGGTGGTGCCGACCTGGTCCAGGTCGAGCTCGCTCCACAGATCGCCGTCGAGGAACGTCGTGACCATCGCGTCACCGGCGACGTGGCGCCGGGTCGCGTCGTGCAGCAGCACCCGCGGCAGCGGCAGGCCCGCAGCGTGCGCGAGGCGGTTCACCTCGACCTCCGTGCCGAGCAGGCCGCGCTCGTAGCGCAGCAGGCGGGCCTGGTCGGCGCCCGTCACCTTGACCACGACGCGGCGGCCGTCGACCAGGTCTGCCCGCAGCACGCTCGCGAACAGCCCGCCCGCCAGCGGGGCGACCTCCCGCACGGCGCCGAGCGGGTCGAGGACCGCCGCCACCTGGGCGTCGCTGACCGGTGTCTTGGTGAGCATGCGCGCGAGCGTAGCGGCCGGTTCCGACCGGGCCGCTACGTCGCTGCGTCGCAGGGGGGCGTCCGGCGAGCTCAGCGAACCCGCCGGCGGTAGCGCGCGACCGCGAGCCCGTAGGCGACGGCGAGGATGCCGACGAGCCACGCGAGGGCGACCCAGATGTCCGCGCCGACGGGCTGCTGGGCGAACAGGGCCCGGACGGTGTCCACGATCGACGTCACGGGCTGGTTCTCCGCGAACCAGGCGACCGGGCCCGGCATCGTCTCGGTGGGCACGAAGGCCGAGCTGACGAACGGCAGGAAGATCAGCGGGTAGCTGAAGGCGCTCGCGCCGTCGACGGTCTTCGCGGAGAGCCCGGCGATCACGGCCAGCCAGGTCAGTGCGGACGTGAACAGGACCAGGATGCCGGCGACCCCGAGCCAGGCGCCCACGGACGCCCCGGTACGGAACCCGATGAGCAGCGCGACGCCGATGACGATCGCGACCGACACGATGGTGGCGAGCACCGACGTGAGCACGTGGGCCCACAGCACGCTCGAGCGCGCGATCGGCATGGACTGGAACCGGTCGACGATCCCGCCCTGCAGGTCGAGGAACAACCGGTAGGACGTGTACGCGACGCCGGACGCGATCGTGATGAGCAGGATGCCGGGAAGCATGTAGTCCACGTAGGACTCTCCGGAGCCGGTGTCGATCGCGCCGCCGAGCACGTAGACGAACAGCAGCATCAGGGCGACGGGCGTGACGGCGGTGGTGATGATGGTGTCGGGGCTGCGCAGGACGTGACGCAGGGAGCGGCCCGTGAGGGCGCTGGTGTCGGCGAGGGCGGCGGTGCTCATCATGCTTCCTTCCGGGTGCTGGTCGGCGCTTCGGTGACGAGGGCGAGGAAGACGTCCTCGAGGGTCGGCTGCTTCTCGACGTACTCGACCGTGGCGGGCGGCAGGAGCTGCTTGAGCTCGGCGAGGGTGCCGTTCTGGAGGATCGTGCCGTCGTGCAGGATGGCGATCCGGTCGGCGAGCTGCTCCGCCTCCTCCAGGTACTGCGTGGTGAGCAGCACGGTGGTCCCGCCGGCGGCGAGGGCCCGCACGGTCTGCCACACCTCGATGCGGGACTGCGGGTCGAGGCCCGTGGTGGGCTCGTCGAGGACGATGACCGGAGGGTCGCCGATGAGGCTCATCGCGATGTCGAGCCGACGCCGCATGCCGCCGGAGTAGGTGCCCGCCCTGCGGTCACCGGCGTCGGTGAGCGAGAAGCGGGCGAGCAGGTCGTCGGCCACGGCCCCCGGGTTCTTCAGGTGCCGCAGCCGCGCGACGAGCACGAGGTTCTCGCGGCCGGTGAGGACCTCGTCGACCGCGGCGAACTGGCCGGTGAGGCTGATCGTCCTGCGGACGTCGGCCGCCTGCGTGGCGACGTCGAAGCCCTGCACGGTGACGGTCCCGGCGTCGGCGCTCAGCAGCGTCGACAGGATGCGCACGAGCGTGGTCTTGCCCGCGCCGTTCGAGCCGAGCAGCGCGAGGATGCTCCCCGCGCGGACGTCGAGGTCGACCCCGCGCAGCACGTGCAGGTCGCCGAAGGACTTCTCGACGCCCCGTACGCGGATCGCGGGTGCCTGGGTCTGGTCGGTGGTCATGGGGTCTCCTCGGGTGGGGGCGTGGCGTCAGGGGCGCCGGACGACGATGTCGCCGTAGCCGGTGCTGGCGTGGACCTCGGCGGTCGACTCGTCGTCCACCGGGCCTTCGGCCGGGGTGAGCTGGTTGCGGACCTTGCCGTGCTGCGACTCGACGTCGAGGTACGCCGCGGTGCCGTGGGGCACGCCGACCTCGATCGCGCCGAAGGAGGTGGTGAGCGTGGCACTCCCGGACACGAGGCTGCCGACCCGGACGTCGCCGTTGGCCGACCGTGCGACGACGGTGCCGCGGACCTGGTCGACCGTGATGTCGCCGTGCGCCCCGTGCACCTCGAGGGCGCCGGTGACGGTGCCGACGGCGGTGCCCCCGGCGCTCGTGCGGATGCTGGCCTGGCCCGCCGCGTGGTCGACGCGCACGGAGCCGGCGCTCGCCTTGACGTCCGCGGTGCCCCGGGCCTGGCCCACGGTCACGGAGCCGGCGGCGACCTTGACCGCGAGCCGGTCCACGTCGTCGACCCGGACGTCGCCGGCCGAGAGCGTCATGTCCACGACGGCGAGCGGGCCCTCGGTCTCGAGGCTGCCCGCCTTGCCGCGTACCTCGGAGCTCGTGGGCAGCTCGACCGTGATGTCGGCGGTGCCGGCCGCGAAGGGGAGGACGTACTGCTTCCACGAGCCGGGGAAGGTGATCGTGATCGTGTCGCCGTCGCGGGCGACGCGGACGTCGGCGGCGGCGCGCGTGCTGCCCGACCGCGAGGGGTCGGTCGGCAGCACGGTCACGACGACGTCGTCCCGTGCGGAGGCCACGACGCGCAGGTTCGCGAAGGGGACGTCCACGACGACAGGGACGGGGTGGGGGGCGGGGAAAGTGGGCATGACGAAGCTCCTGTGGTGGTGTCAGGCTGCTGAAGTGTGGTGTCAGTAGTGGTGTCGGTGAGGCGAGGTGCTCAGCGCACCCAGCCCGTGACGCGGCCGGCGCCGCGCCGGCCAGGGCTCGGCCGGGACTGCTCGGCCGGATGACGTGCGGGTTGCTCGAGCGCGGCGGAGACCGCCCGCACGAGCCACGTGTTGACCGAGACGCCGTCGCGCGCCGCGGCGACCTCGACCTGCGCCTTGATGCGGTCGGGCAGGCGCAAGGTGGTGCGGGTCGTGGAGGTGTCCTCCGGCGAGGTCTCCGCGGCAGGTGCCGCGGGCAGAGCAGGCACGACGTGCATGGCGGGCGCGGCGGGGCTCGACGGCGAAGGCAGGGCCGGCGTGACGACGAACTCGGGCGAGCCGCCGCGCAGGCGGAGGTCGACGGCGCCGGGGGCGAGGTCCGCGGAGATCTCGCCCACCGCGTCCGAGAGCGCGTCGAGCAGCACGAGCCGGGCGGCGGAGTCGAGCGGGGCGGTGAGACGGTCTGCGAGCTCGCGGGCCTCGTCGCCGCCGGCGGCCGCGGCCGTGGCGAGCTGGCGACGTAGCGTCTCGACGTATCGGTTCAGGTCCATGACGCCACTATGACACCACCATGGTGTCATCGCAAGGGGTATGGCGTCACCGGGTGCTCAGGCCAGGAGCGCGGGCAGCTCGAGCAGCGAGTCGACGACGGTGGCGCGGGCAGCTTCGGGACGCTCCGCGTGCAGGTGGCCCCAGGGGCCGCGGCGGATCAGGATCGGCCGCATCCCGGCGTCGGCCGCGGGCAGCACGTCGTTGTCGAGCCGGTCGCCCACGTAGGCGATCTCGGCCGCGGGGACGCCGCTGAGCTCCGCGACCTTCGCGAAGAAGCCCGGGTCGGGCTTCTGGACGCCCCACTCGTCGGACGTGCGGATCGCGTCGACGGGCAGGTCCATCGCCTCGAGCGCCGCGCGGGCCTGCGGCGGCTGGTTGCCCGCGATGACGACGGCGAGCCCGGCGTCGTGCAGCGCGGCGAGTCCTTCGCGCACGTCGGGGTACAGGTCGTCGGCGTCGAAGTTCTCGCGCAGGCCGTCGGGGTCGTCGTCGGCCCAGCGCGCGATCTCGGCGTCGACGTCCAGCCCCGGCCGGACGAGGTCGAAGGCGTGCCGGTGCGGCCTGTCGAGCGCCGCGCAGGCGCCGAGGACGCCCAGGAACGTCAGCGCCGGCACGCCGAGCCGACCCGCCCAGCGGGTCCAGATCCGGGTCTCGTCGATGAGGGTCTCGCCGACGTCGAAGACCACGGTGCGCACCATGCGCCCGACCTTAACCGGGGTTCACCGGGTAGCGTGTCGGGAGTGGGGTCAGTCGACGTTCAGCGTCTCGTCAGCCGGGGTGGCGAGGATGTCGGGCATGCCTGAGACGACGATCCCCGTCAGCCTGTCGACCGCGTCCGTCTACCCGCGGCGCGCGGCGTTCGCCTTCGAGGCGGCGGCGGAGCTCGGGTACGACGGCGTCGAGATCATGGTGTGGTCGGACGACGCCACGCAGGATCCCGCGGCGCTGACCCGCCTCGCCGCCGACCACGGCGTGCCCGTGCGCTCGATCCACGCGCCCACGCTGCTGGTGAGCCAGCGGGTGTGGGGCCGGGCTCCGGCGTCCAAGCTGCGCCGGAGCGTCGAGATGGCCGGAGAGCTCGGGGCGAGCACCGTCGTCGTGCACCCGCCGTTCCGCTGGCAGTACAAGTACGCGCGTCAGTTCCAGGAGCTCGTGCACGAGCTCAACGAGAGCGGCGACGTCACCATCGCCGTCGAGAACATGTACCCCTGGCGGCCCCGGTCGAAGGGCGAACGCGAGCTCAAGGCCTACCTGCCCGGCTGGGACCCCGCCGACCACGACTACGACGCGGTGACCCTCGACCTGTCCCACGCCGCCGTCGCGCAGCAGGACGGGCTGGAGCTCGTGGCCGGGTTCGGCGACCGGCTGCGGCACGTGCACCTCGCGGACGGCACGAGCTCGGCGCGCGACGAGCACCTCGTGCCCGGCCGGGGCGACATGGGCTGCGACAAGGTCCTCGAGGAGCTGTCCCGCCGCGGCTACGCGGGCGACGTCGTCGTCGAGATCACGACGCGCAAGGCGCGCACGGCCCACGAGCGGCATGCGGACCTCGAGGCCTCGCTGCGCTTCGCCCGGGCGCACCTGGCGCCCGTCCCGGAGCCCTACACGCCGCCCGCCCCCGAGCATCGTCACCGCCCGGCCGACGCCTGGGAGTGACGCCGGGGCGCCTCGGGCGGCGCCTGGATGTCAGGCCGGGGCGCCTCGGGTGGCGCTCGGGAGTCAGGCGGCGACGCCGCGGGCGCCCACGGCGCGCAGGACGAACGCCTCCGCGGCGCGGATCGCCCGCTCGCGGGCGACGGGGTCGTCCGGGATGAGGCGCCCGGAGAGGCAGGCGTTGACGAGCTGCACGGTCGGCTCGATGTCCTGCTCCGGGAACTCACCGAGGCCGATGCCGGCCCGCAGGATGCGCTTGAGGATCGACTCGACGATCTCCGCGTGCTCGCGCAGCCGGGACTGCGTGGAGCGCGACAGCACCGAGCGCAGGTCCGGGCCGGGGGCGAGGTGGAAGACGCGGGCGAGCTGCGCCTGCTGCCGGATGTACGTGCGCAGCTGCTCGACGGGGTCGGAGACGTCCGCCAGCGCCCGCTCCAGGGTCTGCGCGTACTGCTCCGTCTCGTGGGTGATGAAGCCCAGCAGCAGCGCCTCCTTGTCCGGGAAGTGGTTGTAGACCGCGGTGCGACCCACGCCCGCTGCCGTCGCGATGTCGGCCAGCGTGATGGAGTCGAAGCCTCGTTCCGCCATCAGCGTCGACAGGGCGGCGAACAGCTTGTGCCGGGTCATCTGGCGGTGCTCGTGGAGGCTGTTGCCGATGATCTTGGGCATGCTGACATCATAGGCACTCGTTGTCAGCACCTCTGACCACGGGCCGGGCGTTATGGTGCAGTTGTGACGGACTCCACGACACCCCGCCCCACGCCGGGAGACGCCGGCGTCCCGGACGCGATCGTCCCCGACACCAAGGACTGGACCTGGGTGCTCCGGGAACGCTGTCCCGAGTGCGGGTTCGCCGCCGCTCAGGTGGAGGTGCCGGACGTCGGTGCGGCGGTCCGCGACTCGCTGCCGCGCTGGCGGGCCGTGCTCGCCCGGCCGGACGCGCGGGAGCGCCCCGAGCCCGGCGTGTGGTCCCCGCTCGAGTACGGCGCCCACGTCCGCGACGTCTTCCGGATCTTCGACGAGCGGCTCGGCCTCATGCTCTCGCAGGACGACCCGCTGTTCGCCAACTGGGACCAGGACGTCGCCGCGATCGAGGGCGGCTACGCGTCGCAGGACCCGGCCCGGCTCGCGCACGAGCTCGAAGAGTCCGGCGCCGTCGTCGCCGACCGGTTCGACGGGGTCGACCCGGCGGACGTCGGGCGGGTCGGACGACGGTCGGACGGGTCGCAGTTCACCGTGCGAACCCTCGGCCAGTACTTCCTGCACGACATCGTGCACCACCTGTACGACGTGCGCGCCTGAGCCTCCCGTCGAAGCCCACCGGCGGTCGTCGGGGCTGCCGTGCGGCGCCGCGCGGCCGCCCGCCGTCGCTCGGTGCCACGCATCGTGACCGGCTTGTCACACGATCGTCATAGACCGTGACCTGCGGGATCACTAGCGTCCTGGTATGTCACCCGTCCAGACGCTCGTCCCCGCGGAGCACGCGTCGGACCATGTGCTCGTCGTCCCCGCGGCTGCTCTCACGGTGCCGGACCTCGCGCCGGCCTGGTTCGACGACGTGGACTGGCTGGTCCCGCCCCGGACCACCCGAGAGCCGAAGGCCGTCGGCGCGAGGTTCCGGGGGATGCGGACGGCGGAGGTGGTCGCCGCCGAGCCCGGCGTGCTGAGGCTCGGCGAGGTGCATCGCGCCGTCGGGCCCTTCCCTGTCGCCGCCGAGGCCGCCGAGGCCGTTGGGGTCGTCGGGGCCGCCGAGGCCGTCGGGGTCGTCGGGGCCGCTGGCCCCGCCGAGGCCTGGGCGCTCGGTCGTGCCGACGGCCTGCCCGACGTGCGCGGGGTGCGACCCACGTCGTACGACGACCGTGACGGCATCCGCCGCGTGTTCGCGAGCGGGCTGCCCGAGGGTCCCGAGCTGCACCTGGTGCGCTGGGGCGTCGCCGTGGCACGGCGGGCCGGCGGGGTGCTGCTCGCGGACGGTGCCCAGGCGCTGCGGCCGGATCCGGAGGGCGGCGTCGACCTCGTGCTGCACGCCGACCGCGCGCTCGACCCGGCCGAGCTCCTGGCGGCGGTCCGGTCGGTGGTGGCGAACGCCCAGCCGGCGGACCGGACGCCCGGCGCCTCGTACGGCGTCGTCGCGTCCACGTCGTACGACGGGAGCCTCCTGGCAGACGTCGTCCCGGGCGCGCCTGCGCCTGGCGCGACGGCGACGGTCGGTGGCGGCGTGGCCCACCGGCTGCGCTGGCTGCCGCCGGACCCTTTCGAGCTGGAGGTGGAGCACCCCTCCGGGCTGCACCTCATCGCCCGGTCGCGCGTGCGGGCGCTGCTCGCCCGGCTGGCGATCGTGCTGGCGCAGCGGGCCGGGGGCGAGGTGGTCGACGACGGCGGTTTCGCGCTGCGCAACCCGGACCTGGAGCGCCGGACGGCGGCGGGGGCGTCCGGCGTCCGCGCCTGGAGATCGTGAAAGTTGTCCACAGCCCTGTGTGCAGACGGACGTCTGAACGGCTCAGAGCGCGCTCACCTGGGGCGTTCCTCGTCCGTGCGGGTCCCGGGGCGAGCGGATCGGGCCGCCGAGGGCGTCACCGCAGCGGTCGTCGGGCGCGGAAACCGCGAGATCTCGCCGATTGTGAACGTTCATGCGGGTTCCGGCCAGACCGCCGGCTCGCCGGCGGGGTCGCGCGGAGCCCCGCTCGGCCGCGGTGGGCGGGGTGCGGGACGGAGTGACTGTCCACAGATTTCTTCCACAGGCCTGTGGGCGGTGTGGGGATTCCGGGCCAGCGCCTGTGGACGAACCTGTGGTCAAAGTTCGGCCCCAGAAAACCTCCCGTTCACCCCTTGCACCCGCTCCGTTGCGGGTCTAGAAACGTGGCTACCGGTCTCGAAGAGGTCGGGTCGCCGATCGCCCTTCAGGGCATGGTCGTGCACCCGCACCGAGAGGCGTCGGTCGACCGGAGAACGACGGGTCGCCCCGTACCGCGGTACGGGCTGCGGGTGACGACGCAGGCACCTGTACGGGGCCGGAAGACCACCCGCGACTGGCGTGCTCGTGGAGAACGGGCTCGTGAGGCAGCGACGCACGGCGTCGTGCATGCGCCTCACGGGGGCCGACGAGCCGTCGGGGCCGTGACGTCGACCACGGCGCCCCTGATCCCCGGGACCGTCGATCAGGGGTTCGCGGTGATCTCCGAGGCCCCCCGGCCGCCCCGGGGGGCCTCGGCATCTCCCGCGCGGCTGTGAGACGCTCGCCGTCATGAGCAACCTCGAGACCCGCCCGGCGGAGCGCGCGTGCACCGCGGGCGACCAGCCCGCCGGCGTGGAGCTGCTCACCGCGCGGGACGTGCCGCTCGGCGGACTGCGCGCGATGACCGTGCGCCGCACCATCCCGCAGCGCCGGCGCTCCCTGGTCGGCGCCTGGTGCTTCTGCGACCACTACGGGCCCGACGACGTCAGCCGCTCGGCGGGGATGCAGGTGCCGCCGCACCCGCACATCGGGCTCCAGACCGTCTCGTGGCTCTTCGCGGGCGACATCGTGCACCGGGACTCGGTGGGTTCGCTCGTGACCGTCCGGCCAGGAGAGCTCAACCTCATGACCGCCGGCGCGGGGATCTCGCACTCCGAGGAGACGCCCGCCGCCGGCCGCGCGCCCACGCTGCACGGTGTCCAGCTGTGGACGGTGCTGCCCGCCGAGCACAAGGACGTGGCCCCGCACTTCGAGCACCACGAGGACCTGCCGGTCGCCGAGGTCGACGGCGCGCGGGTCCAGGTGTTCATGGGCGCCCTGGACGTCGCGGAGCGCACGCTCGTCTCGCCCGCCAGGACCTACAGCCCGCTCGTGGGCGCGCAGCTCGACCTGGCCGCAGGCTCACGCGTCGAGCTCGACGTGGACCCGGCGTTCGAGCACGCGCTGCTCGTGGACACGGGCGACGTCACGCTCGCGGGCGACGTCGTCCCCCCGGCGGCGCTCGGCTACGTGGCTCCGGGCCGGGACCGCCTGGTCGTGACGGCCGGCGACGCGCCCGCGCGTGCCGTCCTCATCGGGGGCGTGCCGTTCGACGAGGACATCCTCATGTGGTGGAACTTCGTGGGCCGCACCCACGACGAGATCGTCCGCGCCCGCGACGACTGGACGGCCCAGGTGGGCGAGGGCGCGGGCGGCGACGTCGAGACCGCCTACGTCGCCGGCGCTTCCGCGCTCCGGTTCGGCGAGGTCCACGGCTACGAGGGCGGCGGTCCGCTGCGGGCGCCGGCGCTGCCCGACGTCCGGCTCCGGCCCCGGACGCGCCGCCGGCCCTGACCGCCCCCGCGCCCTCCCGCTGTGAGCGGACGTCTGGCCCTGTTGGCGCGCCGCAAGGGGGCCGAACGCCCGCTCACAGCGCAGCGCCGGCCGGCGGAGGTCAGTCGAGCTCGAGCCGCAGCTCCACCACGGGGACGACGCGCAAGGAGTCGTCCAGCCCGCGCTCGCGGGCGAGCGGCTCGGCCCACTCCGCCACGACGGGCTGCAGCGCGTTCCAGGAGCCCGGGTGCTCCGCGGCATAGCGCGCGAGCATCGCGGCGCCGTCGTCGGGCGACATGACGGCGGCCCGCGCCCGGACGTCGCGCCGACGCCCGATCGACACCAGCACCCGCGGGTCCGCCTGGATGTTGCGGAACCACTGCGAGCGGGGGCCGAGCCCGGCGACGACGACGATCCGGTCCGGCGCCGGGCGGTCCGACACCTCGAGCACCACGTACCGGGGCTCGCCGCTCGTGCGCCCACGGTGCGTGAGCATCAGCATCCGGTCGCCGAGGAGGAACCCCAGGCCGCTGCGGTACAGCCTGATGGGGGAGCGGACGAACCAGCGGGTGTGCAGCGCGCGCGAGACGAGGCCCATGGATGCAACGTAGCCCGGACGGCACGGCAGGTGGGGGACGACGAAGGCCCGGGCCGTCGATGCGGTCCGGGCCTTCCGTGGAGCGGGTGACGGGAATCGAACCCGCGCTATCAGCTTGGGAAGCTGAAGTTCTACCATTGAACTACACCCGCGCAGCAGCACCGCTGATGGTGTGCGCGCCCCGATCATACCCAACTGGCGCCCATACTCCGAACCGATGTGAGGTCGCGCCGTGTTCGCCCGGTGATCGCGCCACCTCGGCGCGCCTGGGGTGTCCGCCGAGACGTCCGGGCGACCGTGGACGTCTTCACTCCCGGACGTCCGGCCAGGGGGCGGGTCCGGCGGCTACCGTGTGCTCGTGCTGCTCTCCGACCGCGACATCCGTGCCGAGCTCGACGCCGGGCGGGTGGTCCTCGACCCCTATGAGCCCTCGATGCTCCAGCCGTCCAGCATCGACGTCCGGCTCGACCGCTACTTCCGGCTGTTCGACAACCACAAGTACCCCTTCATCGACCCGTCTCAGGAGCAGCCCGAGCTGACGCGCCTCGTCGAGGTGGCGTCCGGCGAGCCGTTCGTGCTGCACCCGGGCGAGTTCGTGCTGGGCTCCACGTACGAGGGCGTCACGCTGCCCGACGACGTCGCCGCGCGCCTCGAGGGCAAGTCCTCCCTCGGCCGGCTGGGCCTGCTCACCCACAGCACGGCCGGCTTCATCGACCCGGGGTTCTCGGGGCACGTCACCCTCGAGCTGAGCAACGTGGCGACGCTGCCGATCACGCTGTGGCCGGGCATGAAGATCGGTCAGCTGTGCTTCTTCCGGCTCTCGTCGCCGGCCGAGCACCCGTACGGCTCCGACGCCTACGGCTCGCGGTACCAGGGCCAGCGCGGCCCGACGGCGAGCCGCTCCTGGCAGTCCTTCCACCGGAGCGGGCTCTGACCAGGACCGCTCCCGGCGGGGAGCCGGGCGGAGGGCTGTTCCGTGGCGGGGGCAGACGTCGCTACGCTCGGTCCCGCCGCGCCGGTACCGGTGCGGGGCGCCCCGCGCCCACGTCCCGGAAGGAAGCCCGCCTGATGGCCCAGAACGCGTCGGTCCCCGTTGCCCTGCCCCCGCTGCCGCGGGCCGCGGCCCAGGGGCACCAGGCGCGCCACCTGCTCGCGGTACCGGCGGACGTCGTCGTCGACGAGGTCGAGGTGCTCGCGATGTCGCGCTTCGTCGGCACCCGCTGGGACGTGGTGCCCGCGGACCTGCCGGGCGCCGACGTGCCCGTCGGGCGGATGGCGAACCCTGGCGAGCCCGGGGTGCTGCGCCTCTCGCGGCACAGCACCATCACCGGCCCGTACGCGCCGCAGGCCGCGGGCATGGACCTCGGGCTGCCGGGCGGCACCGCGCTGGTGTTCGACGTCGTGTGCCCGCGCGAGCGCTGGGACGAGCCGCAGAAGTACGGCGGTGACAGGGACGGCCTGGCGCGGGCGTTCCCCGCCGGCCTGCCGAACCGGGAGGAGGAGCGGGTCGCGGTCTGGCTGATCCAGGCGGCCCGGCGGCTCGGGGGGTCGGTGCGGTTCGACGTCGCCGGCACCTGGGACGAGGCGGACGGCGGCCGACGCGGCCCCGGTCCTGGCCACGTCCTGACGCCGGACCCGGGCGTCGCCGTCGACCTGACGGTCTACACGGACGTCTGGCTCGACCCGCAGGCCGCGCACCGGGTGCTGCAGGGAGCGCACCCGCGCGTCCGTCTCGCCACCGAGGGCAAGCCGTACCAGGGCCCCCCGAAGGGGCTCGCAGAGCGCCCGCTGTACCCGGGCGAGCCGCTCGACGACGAGGCCCGCCGCGCGCTGCACGCCCGTGCGGACGACTTCGACATCGACGCGCTGCAGGCCCCGATGGTGCTCGACGCCTACGGGCTGGTGACCGACCTCGGGGTGGACGGCTCGATCACGGTCGAGGTGTCCGGCGAGGAACGCCTGCCGCTGCTGGTGCGGGACCTGCCGTGGGCCGCGTCGGGCGCCGTCTGCTACCACGTGCGCTGGGACGCGCCCGACCTGGTGGAGTCGCAGCGCGAGTTCCCCCAGCCGGGCCACGTCGTCGCGCGCAAGCGGGCGGCGGACCTCGTGGGCAGGATGGCGGTGGCGATCCATGCCGCGACGGGCGGCGAGATCGCCGACGAGGCGGACTTCCTGCTCGCGCCCGAGGACCTGTAGCAGCACCTGTAGCGGCACCTGTGGCGGCACGGCCGGGGGGCGGGGCCACGACGAGCCGCCCGGGAAGTCGTAGGGTCGGGTCGAGATCCACGTCACGTCCGCAGATCACGCCACCGGAGCCGGTGGGCCGCAGGGACCGATTAGAGTAAAGCCCTGCCCCGCCCCTCGACCGGACGGAGTGCTGTGCTCCCAGTGCTGCTGCTCACCTTCTTGCTGGCCCTCATGGCGCCGGCTCTGGTGTCATGGCTCGGTCGGCGTGCCTTCTGGGTGCTCGCCATCGGTCCCGCGGCGGCGACGGGCTACGCACTGGCGAACACCTCACGGGTCCTGGCGGGCGACCTCCCCGTCTCACGCACGGCCTGGGTGCCCGGCCTCCAGCTGTCGATCGACCTGCGTCTCGACCTCCTTGCCTGGTTCATGCTGCTGGTCGTCGGCGGCGTCGGTGCCCTGGTGCTGGTCTACTGCTCGGCGTACTTCGCGCGTGACGCCCTCGGCACCGGCCGGTTCGCCGCGATCTTCACCGCCTTCGCGGGCGCGATGGTCGGCCTGGTCACGTCCGACGACCTGCTGATGCTCTTCGTGTTCTGGGAGCTCACCACCGTCTTCTCCTACCTGCTGATCGGTCACTACGCCGACCGCAAAGCGTCCCGGCGCGCGGCCATGCAGGCGATCGTCGTCACGACGGCGGGCGGCCTGGCGATGCTCGTCGGCCTCATCGTGCTCGGCGTGGGGACGGGCACGTGGCGGATCTCCGAGGTGGTCGCCGACCCGCCGACGGGCACCCCCGCGGTCGTCGCCGCCGTGTGCCTCCTGGCCGGCGCCGCCACGAAGTCCGCCCTGATCCCGTTCCACTTCTGGCTGCCGGCCGCGATGGCCGCGCCGACGCCGGTGTCCGCGTACCTGCACGCGGCGGCGATGGTCAAAGCCGGGGTCTACCTGGTCGCCCGGTTCGCCCCGTCGCTGTCTGACCTGCCCGTGTGGCGGTGGCTCGTCGTCGTCCTGGGCGGCGGCACCCTGCTGCTCGGCGGCTACCGCGCGCTGCGCCAGCACGACCTCAAGCTGGTGCTCGCCTTCGGCACCGTCTCCCAGCTCGGGCTGATCATCCTGCTGCTGGGGAGCGGCGAACGCGCGCTCGCGCTCGCCGGGCTCGCCCTGCTGGGGGCGCACGCCATGTTCAAGGCGGCGTTGTTCCTCGTCGTCGGCGGCATCGACGTCGCCACCGGGACGCGCGACCTGCGCAAGCTCTCCGGGCTGTGGCGCACGATGCCGTTCACCACCGCGGCGGGCCTGCTCGCCACCGCCTCCATGATCGGGTTCCCGCCGTTCGCGGGCTACGTCGCCAAGGAGGCCGCGCTCGAAGGGCTCTGGCACGACGTCACCCACGGGGGCGACGCGCTGGCGACCGCGACCCTGCTCACCGTCGCCGCCGGGTCGGCCCTCACCGTCGCGTACGGGCTGCGCTTCGCGTGGGGCGCGTTCGGCACGAAGCGGTCCGTGGCACCTCAGGTCACGGTGCCCACCCCGGTGCGCCGCCAGCCGTGGCTGCTCGTCGGCCCGCCGCTCGCCCTCGCCCTCATGGGCCTCGTGCTCGCCCTCACGCCGGGGGTGGGGGAGCGGCTGCTCGCGCCCTACGCGGACCTGTACCCGAAGGGTGATCCCGGCCACCTCGTCCTGTGGGGCGGCTTCACCCCGGTCCTCGCGGTCACCGTGCTCGTGCTGCTCGGCGGCGCCGCCATGTTCTGGGGCCGGGCGCGCGTCGAACGGCTCCAGGACGCGCTGTGGTCCCCCCGCGGTGCGGACGTCGTCTACCGGCGCACCATGCGCCGTCTGGACGACGTCGCCGCCGACGTCACGGCGGCCACGCAGCGCGGCTCACTGCCCGTCTACCTCGGCATCATCCTCGTGGTCCTCGCTGTCGCCCCGGGCGCGATCATCGCGAGCGGCCTCGCCGGCGGCACCACCGTCCCGGTGGAGGTGGTGCCCTGGGACGAGCCCGCCCAGCTGGCCGTCGTGCTGATCATCGCCGCGTCGGCCGTCCTCGCCGCCCGCGCCCGGCGGCGCCTCAAGGCGGTCCTGCTCGTCGGCGTCGCCGGCTACGCCAACGCGGCGCTGTTCCTGCTGCACGGCGCCCCCGACCTCGCCCTCACCCAGGTGCTCTGCGAGACGGTGACCCTGGTGGTCATGGTGCTGGTGCTGCGCCGGATGCCCCCCTACTTCACGGATCGGCCTCTGGCCGCGAGCCGATGGCTGCGCCTGTTCCTCGCGGTGGTCACGGGCCTGGTCATGATGGGCCTGACCATTGCCGCACCGCTGGCGCGCGTCGCCACCCCGATCAGCGTCGACTTCCCGTCGGAGGCGGTGGAGTTCGGCGGCGGCAAGAACATCGTCAACGTCACCCTCGTCGACATCCGTGCCTGGGACACCGTCGGCGAGATCTCCGTGCTGCTGGTCGCGGCCACCGGCGTCGCGTCCCTGGTCTTCCTGCGCCAGCGCAACGCCGAGGCGCTGCGGCTCTCCAGCGGCGACGACGTCCCGCCCGACACGTTCACGCGCCGCGTGTGGCTCGCGGCCGTGAGCACGGTCGCCCCCGAGCGGCGCTCGGTGATGTTCGAGGTCGTCACGCGCGTGATCTTCCACGTGATGATCCTGTTCGCGCTCTTCCTGCTGTTCAGCGGGCACAACGCGCCGGGCGGCGGCTTCGCCGCGGGCCTCGTCGCCGGCATCGCGCTGACCGTGCGGTACCTGGCGGGCGGCCGCTACGAGCTGGCCGAGGCGCTGCCGGTGCACCCGGGCCTCCTGCTCGGCACCGGGCTGTTCCTGTCGGCGGGCGTGGGGCTGGCGTCGCTGGTGTCCGGGCACGACGTGCTGGAGAGCTTCATCGTCGACCTGCACGTGCCGGTCATCGGCACCGTGCACCTGGTGACGTCGCTGTTCTTCGACATCGGCGTGATGCTCGTGGTCGTCGGGCTGGTGCTCGACCTGCTGCGCGCGCTCGGCGCCGAGCTCGACCGGCAGGGCGACCTGAGCCGTCGTGAGCTGGAGCAGGCCGGGGAGGGAGCGCGATGACCGTCCTGGACACCACGCCGTCCCTCGCCCTCGTGATCGCCGTCGGCGTGCTCTGCGGCACCGGCGTCTACCTGCTGCTGGAGCGGCCGCTGACCCGCGTGCTGCTCGGCTTCGTCCTCATCGGCAACGGCGTGAACCTCATGCTCGTCGTCGCGGGCGGACGGGCGGGCGCCCCGCCCATCGTCGGGAACTCCCCCGCGAGCGAGCGGATGAGCGACCCGCTCGCCCAGGCGATGGTGCTCACGTCGATCGTCATCACGCTGGCGCTCACCGCGTTCGTCCTGGCGATGGCGTACCGCTCGTGGCAGATGCACGGGCACGACGAGGTCGCGGACGACGTCGAGGACCGCCGGGTCGCGCGGCACGCCGCGCTCAACGCGCCCGCGTTCGAGGACGCGGACGCCGCGGAGACGGGCGAGACGCTGGACGAGGAAGCCGCCGACGTCTTCGACGACGTCGACGACGACGAGGACGAGACCCAGGGGGCCCGATGACCACCGAACCCCTGTGGAGCGCCGCGACGCTGGTGCCGCTTCCTGTGCTGCTGCCGCTGTTCGCGGCCGGGCTGACGCTCGCCCTGCACCGGTTCCCTGTCGCGCAGCGGGTCATCAGCGTCGCCGCCCTCGCGGCCACCACCGCCGCGTCGGCCGCGCTCGTCGTGGTGGTCGACTCCGGGCCGATCGTCGTCGACGTCGGCGGCTGGGCCGCGCCCGTCGGCATCGACCTGGTCGCGGACCGGCTGTCCGCGCTCATGCTCACCGTCAGCGGCGTGATGCTGCTCTGCGTGCTCCTGTACTCCCTGGGGCAGGGCGTGCCCGAGGGCGACGAGATCCCGGACAAGGGCCAGCGCGTCGCCAACCTGCCGGTCGCGATCTTCCACCCCACCTACCTGGTGCTCGCTGCGGGCGTGGCCAACGCGTTCCTCACAGGCGACCTGTTCAACCTCTACGTCGGCTTCGAGATCCTGCTCGCGGCGTCGTCGGTGCTGCTCACGCTCGGTGGCACGGCCGAGCGGATTCGCGCCGGGTCGGTCTACGTCATCGTCGCGCTCGTGGCCTCCCTGCTGCTGCTCGCCGCCATCGGCCTCATCTACGCGGCCACCGGCACCGTGAACATGGCCCAGCTCGCGGTGCGGCTCCCCGAGATCGACCCGACGGTCCGCGTCGCCCTGCAGACCCTGCTGCTGCTCGCGTTCGGCATCAAGGCGGCGATCTTCCCGGTCTCGGCTTGGCTGCCCGACTCGTACCCGACCGCGCCCGCCCCGGTCACCGCCGTGTTCGCGGGCCTGCTCACCAAGGTCGGCGTGTACTCCATCCTGCGCACGCAGACCGTGCTGTTCCCCCAGCACGACACGGTCGACCAGGTGCTGCTCGTGCTCGCGCTGCTCACCATGATCATCGGGATCCTCGGTGCCGTGGCGCAGAACGACCTCAAACGACTGCTGTCCTTCACCCTCGTCAGCCACATCGGCTACATGATCTTCGGCGTCGCCCTCGCCTCCGAGGCGGGCACCGCCGCGGCCATCTACTACGTGGTGCACCACATCTCCGTCCAGACGGCGTTGTTCCTGGTGGTGGGCCTGGTGGAGTGGCGGGGCGGCTCGACGTCGCTCGACCGGCTGGGCGGGCTGGCCAAGCTCGCCCCGGGGCTCGCGATCCTGTTCTTCATCCCCGCGCTGAACCTCGGCGGGATCCCTCCGATGTCCGGGTTCCTCGGCAAGGTGGGCCTGCTCACCGAGGGCGTCGCCGACGGTTCCGGTCTCGCCTGGGCGCTCGTCGTCGGGTCGGTCGTGACGTCGCTGCTCACCCTGTACGCGGTGGTCAAGGCATGGAACAAGGCGTTCTGGCAGACGGCGCCGCCCGAGATCGAGCCGCACGTGGCGCTGCCGCGCGGGATGGTGTGGCCCGCCGGTGCGCTCGTCGCGTTCGGCCTGATGCTCACGGTCGCGGCCGGCCCCCTGTACGGGTACGCGGAACGGGCCGCCAGCGCCGCCATGGACGGCCACACCTACGTCGACGCGGTGTTCCCGGGCGGCTCCGAGCGCGGCACTGGCGAGTCGGTCGAGGTCGCGGACGAGACCGGCGGGGGTGACCACCCGTGAGCCTGCATCCCCGGCGACGGACCGTGCGCACCGTGCGCGGGATCGTGGCCCAGTGGCCGGCCATCGCCGTGCTCGCCGCCATCTGGGTGCTGCTGTGGGGCGACCTGTCCTGGGCGAACGTCATCGCCGGGGCGCTCCTCGCCGTCCTGATCATGGTCGTCTTCCCCCTTCCCCCCGTCGCGGCGCAGGGCAGGTTCCGGCTGGGGCCGTTCCTCGTGCTGGCGGGGCGGTTCGTCGCGGACCTCGTCGTCGCGTCGTTCCACGTGGCGTTCATGGCGCTGCGTCCCCGGTACGTGCCGCGGGGCGCCGTCGTCGTCGTGCAGCTGCGCAACCCCGACGACGTCTTCCTCACGATCACCGCCGTCCTGTCCACCCTCGTGCCGGGGTCGCTGGTGGTCGAGGCGCAGCGGCGCACCGGCCTGGTCTACCTGCACGTGCTGGACATCGAGGACTCCGGAGGGGTCGAGGGCGTGCGTCGCAACGTGCTGCAGCTCGAGGAGCGGGTGCTGCGGGCGTTCGCCTCCGACGACGTGCTCGCGCAGTGCGACGTGCCGCAACCCGGCGGCCGGACGTCGAACGAGGAGGTGGCCTGATGGTCGTCGTCGTCATCGTGGCGGTCACGCTCGTGGTGACCGCCGCCGTGCTCGCGCTGATCCGGATCGAGAAGGGCCCGTCGATGCTCGACCGGGCCCTCGGGCTCGACCTCCTCACCGCGAGCCTGGTGGGCGCCATCGCGATCGAGGCCGCGTGGGTGCGACGGACCGAGACCATCCCCATCCTCGTGGCGCTGTCGCTCGTCGGGTTCGTGGGGTCCGTCGCCCTGTCCCGGTTCGCGGCGCGCGAGCCGGAGGGCGAGGGCCGCGTGCGCTCGCCCGAGGAGGTCGCCGCTCAGGCTCGGGCCTCCGACGTCATGCGCACGGAGCACGGTCACGGCGGCACCGCCGCCGCCGAGGCGCCCGACGAGCAGGACGAGCAGGACGGCGGCCGGACCTCCGGGCGGGGGTGGCGGTCGTGATGCTCTTCGACGCCGGGACCTGGTCCCTGATCACCGACGTGCTGGCCGCGGTGTTCATCCTGGCCGGGGCGTTCCTCACGTTCGCCGCCGGCATCGGGGCCCTGCGGTTCCCCTCGCTCCTGGCGCGCATGCACGCCGTGACCAAGCCGCAGGTGCTCGGGCTCATCCTGCTGCTCATCGGCCTGTCGCTGCGGGTACGCAGCTGGTCGGCCGTGGCCATGCTGGCGCTCGTCGTGGCGTTCCAGCTCCTCACCGCCCCCGTCGGCGCGCACCTGGTCAGCCGGGCCGGGTTCCGCACCGGCAAGGTGGACGAGTCCGAGCTCCAGCCCAACCAGATGGAGCCGGACGACGACGAGCACACCGCCTGACGTCGCCGGCCCGGCCTCCGTGACGGACCGGCCTTGCCGGGCCTGGCCTCGGACGGCCCGTCGAGCACGCAGCGCGGGCGGCTGGAAGACCGGCTGCTGCCCCTCGACGACCTGGAGCGGGCGGCCACCCGGGTGCCCGCCGTCGCCGGGGCGGTGTCCACCGTCTCGATGCCGGAGGAGCCCTCGCTCGTCCCGGCCGTCACCGGGCGTGCAGCGCCTCGTGGTCCAGCAGCCGGCGCTTGACGTCGACACCGTAGCGGAAGCCGCCGAGCCCACCATCGGTGCGCAGCACGCGGTGGCACGGCACGAACAGCGCGACGGCGTTCATCGCGCACGCCCCCGCCGCGGCGCGGACGGCGGCAGGCCGCCCGGAGAGCTCCGCATAGCGGGTGTACGTGACCGGGTCCCCGGGAGCGACGGTGCGGAGCACGTCCCACGCGTGGCGCCGGAACGGACCCGACTGCTGCTGGACGGCGACCTCGTCGATCGCGTTCACGTGCCCGGCGTAGTACCGGCGCACCGCGGCGACGGCCGACGCGACGGCGGCGTCGTCGCCGGGCGCGCGGGTGACGTCGGCGGGGCGCACGTCCGGGTGGACGAGCGCGACCAGGTCGTCGACGTCGGCGGTCCACCCGGAGGCGAGCACGACCCCGTCGGGGGTGGCGACCACGGTGAACGGTCCGTCGGGGGTGGTGACGGTGGTGCTGCGGGCGGTGCTGCTCATGGTGCTCTCCTCGGGTCGGGCGGCACGGGGCCGGGGGGTCAGGCGAGGCGCCACAGGTGCATGGCGGCGTAGGAGCGCCACGGCGCCCAGCGGGCGGCGTGGTCGCGCAGCGCACGGTTCCGGGCGGGCCGTCCGCCGTCGGGCAGCGGCACCCCGACTGCCGCGGCGCCCGAGAGCAGCGCGACGTCGCCGTCGAGCCAGGCGTCCGGGTCGCCGATGACGCGCATCGCGACGTATGCGGCGGTCCACGGCCCGATACCCGGCCGGGCGACGAGCGCGGCACGCAACGCGTCAGGATCGGCCCCGACGTCGACGACGAGGTCGCCGTCGGCCAGCGCGCGGGCGGTGCCCACGACGGCGGCGCGTGACCGGGCGGGCAGGCGCAGGTGCTCCTCGGCGCCGCCGGCGACCTGCGCGGCGGTGGGGAACAGGTGGGTCAGGCCGTCGATCCGGGAGGCGTACGGGGTGCCCGCAGCCACCGTCAGCCGGCCGAGGTGCGTGCGCGCGGCGGCGACGCTGATCTGCTGACCGACGATCGCGCGGACCACGAGCTCGTGCGGGTCGACCGTGCCCGGCACGCGGATCCCGGGCACGGCGGCGACGTGCGGCGCAAGTCCAGGGTCGCCCCCGAGGGCCTGGTCGACGGCGACCGGGTCGGCGTCCAGGTCGAGGAGCCGGCGCACCCGGGCGACCACGACCGGCACGTCGGCGAGCGAGCGGAGCTCCAGGTGCAGGTGCAGCCGGCCGTCCCACCGCACCTCGAACGCGCCCGGTCCGTGCGGCAGGCGCAGCGTACGGGCATAGCGGGGTGCGGGGCCGTCGAGGTCCGCCGTCTCCACGCCCGCGACGGCGCGCGCGGCGAGGAACGCGAGCGTGCCGCGCGCGTCGAACGGGGCGCGCACGGGCAGCACCAGGTCGAGCTGTGTCGCGTCGCCAGCGCCCGTCGCCGAGGCGCCCGCCGCCGGGCGCCGGCCGCGGCGCTCGCGCAGCGTGCTGGGGGTGACGTCGAAGACCTCGGCGACGGTGTCGTTGAACTGGCGGATCGAGCCGAACCCGGCGGCGAACGCGACGTCGGACAGGGGCAGGTCGGTGCCCACGATCAGCGCGCGCGCCGTCTGCGCGCGCTGTGCGCGGGCCAGCGCGAGCGGACCCGCGCCGAGCTCGGCGGTGAGCACCCGGTGCACCTGGCGGACGCTGTAGCCGAGCCGCGTGGCGAGCCCCTCGACGCCGTCGCGGTCCACCACGCCGTCGGCCACGAGGCGCATGGCCCGGGCGGCGACGTCGCGGCGCAGGTCCCAGTCGGGGGTGCCGGGCGTGGCCTCCGGGAGGCAGCGCTTGCAGGCTCGGTAGCCGGCGTCGTGCGCGGCGGCCGACGTGACGTAGAAGGTCACGTTCTCCGGCTTCGGCGTGCGCGCCGGGCAGGACGGGCGGCAGTAGATGCCGGTGGTGCGCACGGCGGTGAAGAACTGCCCGTCGAACCGGGTGTCCCGCGCCGCGATGGCACGGTACCGGCCGGCGAACAGGGCGTCCGGGAACGGTGCGGGTGCCGGCGTCGTGGTGGCCATGCCGTCATCCTCACCCGGCGCGGGCCCGCCGGGCTAGCGGGAATCGGACACGGCCGTCAACGCTGCTCCCGCCTGGAGCGCGGCTGCGGCTAGACGTGGGTGTCGAGCCAGTCGGCGACCGTGTCCAGGTACCGCTCGCGCGCGGGCGACGGCGAGAGCGCCAGGTCGTGCGCGCCGCCGGCCACCTCGACGACGGTCACGTCCCGGCCGAGCCGGAGCCCCAGGTCGCGGATGTGGGCGACGTCCAGCACGGAGTCGGTCGTCAGCACGTCCGGGTGCCACGTCTTGTGCGGGCCGGAGCGGTCGGAGGCCAGCACGAGGACCGGCAGGTCGAGCCCCAGCCCACGGGAGACCCGTCGGTGCGCGCGTCGCACGGAGCGCATCCACCCTGCCCGCGCCGGGAAGCCCTCGTGCGGCTTCCACGTCAGGTCGAACTCCCACTCGCCGCCCGACGCGTGATGCAGCGCCCGGCCGTAGTGCTCGTGGATGCTGCCCACCACGAACCGGGGTGCGACGCCACCGATCGCCTCGATGGCCCAGGTGGCCGGGCCGCGCTGCAGCCACCCCTCGTTGAGGTCCAGCCAGGGGCTGTTGAGGACCAGCGCGTCCGCCCGTCCGGTGCGCCCGGCCGCCCACAGCGGCGCGACGAGCCCGCCCGTCGAGTGGCCGAGCACGACGAGCCGCTCGTGCCCGGCGGCACGCACGACAGCCGCGGCGGCGTCGAGGTCCTGGGCATGCAGCGCCAGGTCCGTCACGAGGTTCGGGTCGTGCCCGGCGGCCGTGTGCGAGGTGAGCGAACGCCCGTAGCCGCGCAGGTCGAGGGCGTAGAAGGCGTACCCGCGCCCGGCCAGCGCCGCCGCCACGTGCGGGTGGAAGAAGTAGTCGACAAAGCCGTGCACGTACAGCACGGCGACGCGTCGCGCGTCGTCCACCGTCCCGGTGCCGGGGGTCGACGGGACGTGCCGGACGAGGGTCGCCTCCGCGCCCTCGGGCAGCGGCAGGGTCAGTGCCTCGAAGTCCGGTCCCAGGACGTCAGCACCCCAGACGCCCGGCGCCGGGGCCGTGCCGTGCTCAGGCACCGTGCGGCGGGTCCGTCGGACGGCGTCCGGCGTCGGGGCCGCTCTCCGGCTCGCTGTCGCCCTTCGGCTCGAACGGCTCCGGGGTCGGCCCGGTGGCGGACTGGCTCGCCGGAGCGGGCGCTGCGGCGGTCGGCTCGGCCGGCACGGGAGCCGCGGCCGGGCGGGTGCCGAAGACCTGCTCCTCCGGCGTCGGCCCGGTGCCCGTGCCCGGGACGGTGCCGGGGTCGGCGACCGGTGCCCCCATGGGTTGCCCGGAGACGGCGGCGGATGAGCCGGAGCGCTGCGAGCGCACCACCAGCACCACGACGAGGGCGATGACGAGGATGCCGATCACCAGGCCCACGAGCCACCACGGGAAGTCGTTGCCGGCGACGGCGGAGCCGCGGGCCTTCAGCTCGTTGGCCTCGCCGATCTTCGGCGCCCAGGTCACCGTGGTGCCCTCGATGGCGCCGTTGGTCGCGTCGGCGTCGACGGCGCCGGGGAAGGTGATGGCGATACGCATGTCGAAGGCGTCCCGGACGCCCTCGGGCAGGGACTCGAGCTGGCTCGTGTCGCTCATGTCCATGGTGCCGGCCACGACGAAGTCGTCGCCGTCGCGCGTGATGGAGAGCGTCTCGGAGTCGTCGGCCCCGAACTGGTCCAGCGGTGCGTCCGTGAACGTGTACTTCGTCCCGGTGTACTCGTCGTCCGCGTAGGGCTCCTGGGTGGCGCCCTCGGGCAGGTCGCTGCCGAGCTCGCCGGAGCCTTGCTGCCAGAGCTCGCCCGGCTCCATGTCCATGGACTCCGCGAGCCGGTTGGAGACCGCCATGACCACGGATCCGGAGACGGTGTCGTCCGACGACAGCGTCATGTCCATGTCGACCTTCATGCAGCCGGCGAGGGCCAGCAGCCCGACGGTGGCGAGCAGGGCCGCGAGAGCGGTGCGGAGACGGCGTCGTGGCCGGGTGATCGTGTTCACCGGGCCAGCATCCCGTAGGAGGGGCACGGCGGCCAGTGGTGCAGGCTGCCGGCTTGCCATCAAAGTTGAGCGGAATACACTCAACTTTGGCCGGGTTGAACGTGGCAGGTTGACCGTCACCACCCGCTTCTCAGCATCGAGCCCCACGGAGGTTCCATGGACATCAAGCTCACGACCATGTCGCAGCAGGCGCTCGGCGACGCCGTGCAGACGGCCTCGGCAGCGGGCAACCCGCAGCTCGAGCCGGTGCACGTGCTGTCCGCGCTCCTGCAGCAGACCGGCGGTGCCGCCGTGGGCCTGCTCGAGGCCGTCGGGGCGAGCGCCCAGCAGGTCGGCCAGCGCACGCGCGCCGCCCTCGTCGGGCTGCCCCAGGCCAGCGGCACCGCCGTCGCGGACCCGCGGGCCTCGCGCGCGACGACGGCGATGCTCGACGCAGCGGGCAAGGAGGCGGAGGCGCTCGGCGACGACTACGTCTCCACCGAGCACCTGCTCATCGCCATCGCCTCCGGGCAGTCCTCCGCCGCGCAGGCGCTCACCGGGGCCGGGGCCACCCCCGACGCGCTGCGGGCCGCGCTGCCCGCCGTCCGCGGCAGCTCGCGCGTCACCAGCCGGAACCCCGAGGGCACGTACAAGGCTCTCGAGCAGTACGGCACCGACCTCACCCAGGCCGCCCGCGACGGCAAGCTCGACCCCGTCATCGGGCGGGACTCCGAGATCCGCCGCGTGATCCAGGTGCTGAGCCGCCGCACCAAGAACAACCCGGTGCTCATCGGCGACCCCGGCGTCGGAAAGACCGCCGTCGTCGAAGGCCTGGCCCAGCGGATCGTCGCCGGCGACGTCCCCGACTCCCTGCAGGGCAAGCGCCTCGTCGCGCTCGACCTCGCCGGGATGGTCGCGGGCGCCAAGTACCGCGGCGAGTTCGAGGAGCGGCTCAAGGCCGTGCTCGACGAGATCACCGGCTCGGACGGCGAGATCGTGACCTTCATCGACGAGCTGCACACCGTCGTCGGTGCGGGCGCCGGCGGCGAGGGCGCGATGGACGCCGGCAACATGCTCAAGCCGATGCTGGCGCGCGGCGAGCTGCGGATGGTCGGCGCCACGACGCTCGACGAGTTCCGCGAGCACATCGAGACCGACCCGGCTCTCGAGCGCCGGTTCCAGCAGGTCTTCGTCGGCGAGCCCTCGGTCGAGGACACCGTCGCCATCCTCCGCGGCCTCAAGGAGCGCTACGAGGCCCACCACAAGGTCACCATCGCCGACTCCGCGCTGGTGGCCGCCGCCGGGCTGTCCGACCGGTACATCAGCGGCCGACAGCTCCCGGACAAGGCCATCGACCTCGTCGACGAGGCCGCGAGCCGGCTGCGCATGGAGCTCGACTCCTCGCCCGTCGAGATCGACGAGCTGCAGCGGGCCGTCACGCGGCTCGAGATGGAGGAGGTCGTGCTCAGCGAGTCCACCGACGCCGCGAGCGTCGAGCGGCTCGAGCGGCTGCGCGCCGACCTCGCGGACAAGCGCGAGCAGCTCAGCGGGCTCACGACCCGCTGGGAGGCGGAGAAGGCCGGGCACAACCGGGTCGGCGACCTGCGAGCGCGGCTCGACGAGCTGCGCGTCGAGGCCGAGCGCAAGCTGCGCGAGGGCGACCTCGAGGGCGCCGCACGCGTGCAGTACGGCGAGGTCCCCGCCGTCGAGCGGGAGCTCGCCGAGGCCGAGCACGCGGAGGCGTCGGACGCGTCCGGCGACGTCGCTGCCGAGGCGCCGATGATCGCCGACAAGGTCGGTGCGGACGAGATCGCCGAGGTCGTCTCGGCCTGGACGGGCATCCCTGCCGGCCGGCTGCTGCAGGGCGAGTCCGAGAAGCTGCTGAGCATGGAGGACGTGCTCGGAGAGCGGCTCATCGGGCAGAGGAGTGCCGTGCGCGCCGTCTCCGACGCCGTCCGGCGGGCACGTGCCGGAGTCGCCGACCCGGACCGGCCCACGGGCTCGTTCCTGTTCCTCGGGCCCACGGGCGTGGGCAAGACGGAGCTGGCCAAGGCGCTCGCGGACTTCCTGTTCGACGACGAGCGCGCCATGGTGCGCATCGACATGTCCGAGTACGGCGAGAAGCACTCCGTCGCCCGGCTCGTCGGGGCGCCCCCGGGTTACGTCGGCTACGAGGAGGGTGGCCAGCTCACCGAGGCCGTGCGGCGGCGCCCGTACTCCGTCGTCCTGCTGGACGAGGTGGAGAAGGCGCACCCGGAGGTCTTCGACATCCTGCTCCAGGTGCTCGACGACGGCCGCCTCACCGACGGCCAGGGCCGCACCGTGGACTTCCGGTCCACGATCCTCGTGCTGACGTCGAACCTCGGCTCGCAGTTCCTCGTGGACCCGATGCTGGACGACGACGCGAGGCGCGAGGCCGTGATGGCGGCCGTGCGGGCGTCGTTCAAGCCGGAGTTCCTCAACCGGCTCGACGACGTGGTGGTCTTCGACGCGCTGACCGTCGAGGAGCTGGGGCGGATCGTCGACCTGCAGGTCGCGGCGTTCGCGCGCCGGCTCGCGGATCGGCGCATCGTGCTGGAGGTCTCGGACGCGGCACGAGAGTGGCTGGCGCTGGAGGGCTTCGACCCCGCGTACGGGGCGCGCCCGCTGCGCCGGCTGGTGCAGCGCGAGATCGGAGACCGTCTCGCGAAGCGGCTGCTGGCGGGCGAGGTGACCGACGGCGACACGGTCGTCGTCGACCGCGACCCGGAGGGCACGGGCCTCACCGTCGCCGCCGCCTGACCGCCGCCTGACCGCCGCATGGACGATGCTGGACGGACGACGAGGGCGAGAGCTCGGAACCGAGTTCTCGCCCTCGTCGTGCCACCCGCGGGGACGGGCGGGTCAGACCGCCTTGCTGCTCACGCGGATGAAGGTGGGGTTGCTCTGCCAGATCGCGCGCTTCACGACGCCGACGCCCGGGCGCGCGGCCTCGATGACCTTGCCCTTGCCGGCGTAGATCGCGACGTGACCGGGTGACCAGACGAGGTCGCCGGGCTTGGCCTTGGAGCGCGAGATGGTCTTGCCGACCTTCTTCTGCGCCGACGAGGAACGCGGCAGGTTCTTGCCGATGGCCTTCTTGTAGACGTACGACGTGAAGCCCGAGCAGTCGAAGCCCTTCGGGGACGAGCCGCCGTAGACGTACTTCGCGCCGATGTACCTCGAGGCCACGCTGACGACCTTCGAGCCGGCCTTCTTGGCGGTGATCTTGATGGTCCGCGACGACTTCGGGCCGATCTTGGAGCTGGACGGGGTGACGACGACGCGCACCTTGTTCTTGCCGACCTTGTACATGGACCAGGTGGGGTTGAACCGCGCCTTGCCCTTGGACAGCTTCTTGGTGCTGACGACCTTGTTGTTGACGACCAGCTTCGCCCGGCCGCCGATGGCGTCGCCGGAACGGGTCGCCTTCACGGAGATGTGCGGCCGTGACTTCTTCGAGGTGGTCTTGGCGACTGTCGTCCTGGTCGCGCTCAGGGAGACCTTCGGCTTGGGCCGGGCCGGCTTCTTCGCGGTGCTGGTCGCGGACGCGACGCCGCTGGCGGTCGCGGCGCTGACCGGGGCTGCGGACGCCTGGCCGGCCTGGGCGACGAGACCGCCGCCGGTGAGGGTGGCGACGAGGCCGAGGGCGACGAGCACCCGGCGGGGCCGCGTCATCGCGGCGGCCGTACCGGCGCGCGACAGTTCGGTGGAAGACATGTGACCTCTCGAGCCTGCGAGATGAGCTGTCGGGTGAGGCCGAGATCGTTGGCCTGCCGTCCGTGGACGGCTTAACCCCAAGTCCGGTGCGCGACGCGTCGTCAGGCTCCGGCCGAAGGTGGTTCTCCCGCTGCTGCCGTAGGTCTCAGAGGGGGTACCGGGCCGCCGGCAGCACTCGGCTGCGACCCGTCGCCGGCCACATGCGACGTGGTCGGTCGAGGGACGCTAACCCACAGCGGCCCGATGGTCACAGTCCGGTAACGACGCGCGTGTCGCCGTGACAGCGTGCCGTCGCCACGTCTCCCCAGGAGGACCCGGACATCTCGTCGCGATTCCGGCGCCCGTCGACCTGACGCTCGTGACCAAGATCACGCGGACCGCACTACCGGTCGAGGATCGACCCGGACCGGTCGTCGTCCGACGCCGCCAGGCACAGCCCGGTGCGGTCCCCGGCCTCCCAGGACTCCTTGCTCGGCGTCCAGACGACGAACCGCAGCGTGTCGGCGGACTCGCGACCCGCGGGCCCCAGCAGGTCCGGCCCGCAGGCGAGCGAGGCGCGGCGCACCGCGTCCGGCGCGCCCGTCCACACGGCGGTGCGGGCGGCATCCGTGCGGCCCACCACCTGCGCGCGGTGCGGCTCGTCGCACGGCACCACGCGCACGCGGCCCACCGGTCCGTCGGCGGGCAGCTCGTCGAGGCAGGACCCGAGCACGAGCTGGACGGCGTTGACCTCGGTGGGCTCGTCGACATCGGCGGTCACCGGCTCCCACGCGGCGTCCCGCCACTGCAGCACCCCGAGCGTCACGCCCGCCGCGACGAGCACCACCGCGACGCCGACGACGACCGCGATGCGCACGCGCCGCCGTGCCCGGGGGCCGAGGGGGCGTCGGGACGGGCGCCCGACCCGGCCGGAGGGCGGCCCCGCGGCCGCGCCGACCTCGGGTGCCACGGAGGGCAGCGCGAGGTCCTCGACCCCGGCCGCGGGCACCAGGTCGGGCGACGACGGCGAGGTGAACGACAGGTCGTCCGGGCCGCCGGTCATGCGTCGAGGTCCAGGATCACCGGCACGTGGTCGCTCGCGCCCTTGCCCTTGCGCTCCTCACGGTCGATGACGACGCCGGTCACCCGGTCGCGCAGCGCGGGGGAGGCGTAGGCGAAGTCGATGCGCATGCCCTTGTTCCGGGGGAAGGCGAGCTGCTGGTAGTCCCAGTAGGTGTACAGATGCTCGGCCGGCAGGTGCTCCCGCGTGACCTCGGTGTACCCCGCCCGCTCGAAGGCGGCGAACGCCTCCCGCTCGGGCGCGGTGACGTGCGTGTGTCCCACGAACGCCGCCGGGTCGTAGACGTCGGTGTCGAGCGGGATCACGTTCCAGTCACCCGTGAGCGCGACCTGCGCCGCGGGGTCGGCCGCGAGCCAGCGGGCGGCCTCGTCGCGCAGCGCCGCCAGCCACGCGAGCTTGTAGGCGTAGTGCGGGTCGCCGACCGCGCGCCCGTGCGGCACGTACAGCGACCACACGCGCACGCCGCCGCAGGTGGCGCCGAGCGCACGAGCCTCGACCGGGGGCGCTGCGTCGAGCAGGGTAGGGACGCCGGCGGCGTCGGCGGACGCCTTCGCGAAGCCCGGCTGGCCGGCGAACGACGTCTCGACGTCCGACAGCCCGACCCGGGACACGACCGCGACGCCGTTCCACGCGGAGAACCCGGTGTGCGCGACCTCGTAGCCCGCGGCCTCGAAGGCCCCGACGGGGAACTGCTCGTCGCGGCACTTGGTCTCCTGGATCGCCAGGACGTCCGTGCCCGAGCGGTCCAGGAAGGCGATCACCCGGTCGACGCGGGCGCGGACGGAGTTGACGTTCCAGGTGGCCAGGCGCACGGGTGCCAGGCTACCGGCGCGCCGGACGCGCGCCGCTCACTCCCAGGTCGCCGTCTCGGGATCGACGCCGTGCGCGCGGGCGTTGGCGTCGATGACGTCGCGCAGCCACGCCGTCAGGCCCGGCCGTCGCGCGTCGTGGTGCTCCGCGAACCCGGGGTCCTCGGCGTACATCCGGCCGACGCAGACGTGCATGGCGTGCGTGACGTCGAAGTAGGCGCCGAGCGACGCGCGGTGCCGCTCGGCCAGCGCGTCGGCCGCGTCGCTCCCGGGCCGCACGCCGCGGCCCATGGCGTCGGCCAGCGCGGTCACCACGGCGTCGGACTCGGCGGCGGCCGCCTGCCACTCCGCGGCCGTCCGGGAGGCCGCCCGCTCGGCGTACTGGGCCCACTGGTCGGTGTGGCCCCACCGCTCGCGCGCCCCTACGGCTGACGACGGCTGCCAGCTCTCGCCGAACAGCGCCACCTGCTCCTCGGCGGACAGGAGGATGCCGCGCTCCCGCGCCTCGACGAGGCGGTCCAGCGCCCCGGCCGCCCGCTCGAGCCGGTGCAGGCGCTCACGGACCAGGTCGCGCTGACGGCGCAGGGAGGCGTCCGCACCCTCGGGAGCGTCCAGCAGCGCGCCGATCTCCTCGAGCGGTACGTCGAGGTCGCGGTAGAGCACCACCCGGTGCACGCGGGCCAGGTCCCAGGGCGTGTACAGGCGGTACCCGCTCGTCGTGCGTCCGGACGGCCGCACGAGCCCGACGGAGTCCCAGTGGTGCAGCGTGCGGACGGTCACGCCGGCGGCCCGTGCCGCGGCGCCGACGGTGAGCGCGCCGGCGTCGGGGTCGCCGGCGTCGGGCCGCGAGGGGAGGCTGCCTGACGCCATGTCGCCCAGTCTGCCCGTGGTGGGCACCTCCTTCCGCCGCGAGATCGAGGTAGCCGTCGCGAGATCGACCTTCGGTGGGTCGACCTCGCGACGGGTACCTCGATCTCGGGGCAGGGGGACCGTCACTCCTCCGGGGCTCCGAAGCCCAGCTGGTCGCGCACGGTCTGCGCCTCGGGGCTGGCGGGGTCCCACGGGCGGGCGGCCGTCATGACCACCCGGGTGCGCTCAGGGGTGGTGATCTCCACCTCCACCGTTCCCCAGGGCCGCAGCTGCGGGCCGGTCGTGGAGCCGGGCACGACCTCCTCGCAGGCGGCCGCGATCTCGTCGACCTGGCTCAGCACGCACGAGAAGCTCACGCCCAGCGGGCCAGCGGCGTCGGCGGGCGGCGCCGGCACGAGGAGCACGTCCTGGAACGCCCACCTGCGCAGGTGCACGACGGTGCCCGGTGCGGAGAAGATGACGAAGAACCCGAGGCCGCGCACCCAGAAGTCGGTGGAGGCCTCGAGGTCGGCGGTCGGGACGGTGACGAACATGGGCATGCCGTAGATGCCGTGGAACTGCTCGGGCGGCTGCACGCCGAGGCCGGGCGGCGGGACGGGGCTGATGCTGAACGCGGTGAAGGTGTCGGTCATGCGGCCAGCGTGAGCCCTCACGTCGCGTCAGGGTCAAGCCTCCGGTGACGGCGCGGGTCGCGGTCCTGCCGACGCGCCGGACGCTCTAGGCTGCCACCATGGGTACCGCGCTCGTCACCGGAGCCACCTCCGGACTCGGCCTGGAGTTCACCTGGCAGCTCGCCACCGCGCGCCACGACGTCGTGCTCGTCGCGCGTGACACCGAGCGCCTCGAGCAGGTCGCGGCTCAGGTCCGCGCCGCCGCGGGGGTCCGGGTGGAGGTGCTGTCCGCCGACCTCTCCGTGCCCGACGACGTCGCCCGCGTCGCCGAGCGGCTCGCCGTCACGGGGGACGAGGACGGCGACGACCGCCGCCCGGTCGGGCTGCTCGTCAACAACGCGGGCTTCGCCACCGCACAGCGCTTCGTGGGCGGCGACCTGGACGTGGAGCTGAAGGCCCTCGACGTGATGGTCCGGGCCGTGGTCCAGCTCTCCCACGCCGGGGCCGGCCAGATGCGGTCCCGCGGGCGCGGCGCGATCATCAACGTCGCGTCCGTGGCCGCCCTGACCGCGGGCGGCTCGTACGCCGCCGCGAAGGCCTACGTGCGGACCTTCACCGAGGGGCTGGCCGTCGAGCTGAAGGGCACCGGCGTCACCGCGACCGTCGTGTGCCCCGGCTTCGTGCACACGGAGTTCCACGACCGGGCCGGCATCGACATGGGCACGGTCCCCGAGGTCGGCTGGCTCACCGCGCCGGCCGTGGTGTCCGAGGCGCTCGCGGACGTGCGCCGCGGCGTCGTCATCTCCACGCCGTCCGCGCGGTACAAGGCGGCGTCCGCGCTGCTGCGGGTGCTGCCGCGTGGTGCGGTGCGCGCCGTCGGCCACTACCGCTGACCGCGAGCGGCCTGCCCCCGGTCGCACGGCCGGCCTCTCGCAGGCCGCGGCCCCTAGTCGGCCGTGCGCGCCCGCTCCGCGGCGGCCCGCGCCGCCTCGGCCTCCGCCTTGACGGCGTCACGCGCGGCCTTCTCCAGCTCACGCACCCGCTTCTGCGCCTCCCGGACCCGCTTGTCGGCCTCCTTGCGCTTGCCGGCGGCCTTCTTGACCTTGGCGTCCGACGAGTAGGCGGCGGCCAGCTCGAGCGCCGCGACCACCTCTGGGTCCGGCGTGGCGTCGGGCGGCGTGCCGGCCGCGGCACCCTCGGTGTCGTCTGCCGGGTGGGTGACGCCGCTGCGGGCGGCGACGTACGTCCCGAGGCCGTCGAGCAGGCGCTCGAGGCCCCAGGCGACGTCGTCGATCTCGTCCAGCCCTGGCTCGTCGGGCAGGTAGTTGCCGCGCTGGACCAGCGGGTGCAGCCAGGGGAAGCGGACGTCGTCGACGAGCTGGGCCAGGGTCGCGGCGAGCTCGGGGCCGTGCGCGTTCGAGACGTCCCCCGCGGCCTCGGCGCGACCGAGGTCGCGCAGGAGGAGCGCTTCGTTGCGGGCGTACCCGTTGACGAGCATGATCGTCGCGATCTTCTCGCCGTCCTCGAGCGGCGTGGACCGCAGCGCGCGCAGCCCGGCGTCGAGGGCGCGCAGGTTCGAGGGCGTCATCGGCGGCCCCGTGATGGGGATGTCGAGCACCCAGGGGTGGATCCGGAACGCCGCCATCACGAGCAGCGCCCACTCGCGCAGCTCCGCCCGCCAGTCGGCGGGCTCGCGGGCCGGCGGGAAGTCGACGACGATGGCGGCCTCCTGCATGAGCAGCAGCAGGTCGTCCTTGCTGGTGACGTACCGGTACAGGGACATCGTCGTGAAGCCGAGGCTCTTGGCGACCCGAGCCATGGAGACCCCGCCCAGCCCTTCGGCGTCCGCGATCTCGATGGCGGCCTCGACGATGCGCTCGATGCTGAGCTCCCGCCGTGGGGCGCGTTCCGGCCGTTCGGCGATCCCCCAGGCGAGCGCGAGCTGGGGCGGGAGCTCCGGCAGGTCCGTCATGGCCACATCATCCCTGATCCGTCCCGTCGGTCGACGGCCCGACCGACGGGACCGGTGCGGAGGTTCAGCGGGCGGTCCGGCGCCGGTAGAGCACGCCACCGGCGAGGACGCTCGCGAGGAGCAGGCCGCCGAGCCAGGCGCACGCCGTGAGGATCGTGCCGGCGTCGGGTGCGCCGGCCAGGAGCCCGCGCACCGACTCGATGACCGGGGTGAAGGGCTGGTGCTCGGCGAAGCCGTGCAGCCACGCGGGCATGGTCTCGACCGCCACGAAACCGGAGCTGAGGTAGGGCACGAAGAGGAAGATCATGTTGACGGACATCGAGGCCTCGACGCTCAGCACCAGGCCGAGGGTCACGCTGATCCAGGTGAAGGTCAGGACGGCGAGCACGGCGAAGGCGGCGAAGCCGAGCCAGTCGCCGAGGGCCGCCCCGGGGCGGAACCCGTACGCGACGGCCACGAGGACCACCAGCGCGGCCGAGGCCAGATTGCGCACGACGCTCGCGAAGACGTGCCCCCACAGGGCCGACGAGCTGAAGATCGGCAGCGTCTTGAAGCGGTCGATCGTGCCGGAGGTCATGTCCTGCGCCACGGCGACGGCGGCCGACCCGGAGTTCATGCCCAGGCACATGACGAGGACGCCGGGCACGACGTAGTCGATGTAGCCGCCGCCGGGCCCGGAGATCGCGCCGCCGAAGATGACGACGAACACGGACATGATCAGCACGGGCAGCGCGAAGGCGTTGATGAGGCTGTCGACGGAGCGCAGCGAGCGCCGTGCCTCGCGCCGGGTCATGGTGGCGACGTCGCGCAGCGGTGCGCCGCGACGCCCGGTCGGCCCCGGACGGGCGGGGGCGGTGGCGGGTGCCGGCAGGGTTGTGGTCATCGCTGGGCCTCCTCGGCTGAGCGCGTGTCGGTGCGGGTGAGGGCGAGGAAGACGTCGTCGAGGGTGGGCTTGACGACGCTCACGGCGGCGACGGCCAGGCCGCGGGTCTCCGCGTGCTCCAGGACGTCGCGGATGGCGCGCACGGGCTCGGTGCTGGGGAACGTCAGGGCGAGCGCCTTGTCGTCGGTCTCGGCCTGGTCGAGCCCGGCGACGGCGAGGGCACGCGCGCCGTCCAGGCTGGCGGCGTCCTGGAAGGAGACCCGCACGTGGTCGCCCGCGACGAGGGCCTTGAGCTCGCTCGCCGTGCCGCGCGCGGCGATCCGGCCCTCGGCGAGGACGGCGATCGTGTCGGCGAGGCGGTCGGCCTCCTCGAGGTACTGGGTGGTGAGCAGGATGGTGGTGCCGTCCGCGGCGAGGGAGCGGACGACGTCCCAGAGCTGGGAGCGCGACGCCGGGTCGAGGCCGGTCGTGGGCTCGTCGAGCACGAGCACCCGCGGGTCGGCGACGAGGCTGATGGCGAGGTCGAGGCGGCGTCGCATCCCGCCGGAGTAGGTCGAGACGCGACGGCGGGCGGCGCCGGTGAGGTCGAAGCGCTCCAGGAGCTCGTGGGCGCGATGCCGCACGGTGCGTCTCGGCAGGTGGGCGAGGTCGGCCATCATGACGAGGTTCTCCTCGCCGGTCAGGAACTCGTCCACCGAGGCGTACTGACCGGTCAGGGCGATGGCGCGGCGGACGGCGGCGGGGTCGCGGACGACGTCGGCGCCCGCGATGGTCGCGGTCCCGGCGTCGGGCCGGACCAGGGTGGTGAGGATGTTGACGGCGGTGGTCTTGCCGGCGCCGTTCGGTCCGAGCAGGGCGAAGATCTCGCCGCGCCGGACGGCGAGGTCGACGCCGCGCAGCACGTCGGTGCGACCGTAGGACTTGCGCAGTCCCCGGACGTCGATCATCGGGTCGTTCATGACGGTCCCCTCGTGGAGGTGGTGCGGCTGGACGTGTACGGCGTACACGAGCGTATGGGATACACAGAGTGTTGGCAATACACCTCGAGTGCCGGATACACCGGCCGGGGCTGGCCGTAGGCTGGGGGCCGTGACGACCGCCGACTTCTCCCCGACCCCCCGCGAGCAGCTGCGCGACCTCATCTCCGAGCTCGCCGTCGTGCACGGGAAGGTGACGCTCTCCTCCGGCAAGGAGGCCGACTACTACGTCGACCTGCGCCGGATCACGCTGCACCACCGCGCCGCGCCGCTCGTGGGCCACGTCCTGCTCGACCGGCTCGAGGAGGTCGGGCTCGGCACGGCCGAGGTCGACGCCGTCGGTGGGCTGACCCTCGGCGCCGACCCGATCGCCACCGCGCTGCTGCACGCCGCCGCGTCACGCGGGCAGGAGCTCGACGCGTTCGTCGTCCGCAAGGCCGCCAAGGCGCACGGCATGCAGCGCCAGGTCGAGGGCCCGGAGGTGGCGGGCCGCAAGGTCGTCGTGCTGGAGGACACCACCACGACCGGCGGGTCGCCGATCACCGCCATCGAGGCGCTGCGCGCCGCCGGGGCGCAGGTGCTGGGCTGCGCGACCATCGTCGACCGGGCCACCGGCGCCGGCGAGAAGATCGAGGCGCTCGGCGTGCCGTACCACTACCTCTTCGACCTGGCGGACCTCGGCCTGCAGGCCTGACCGGGAGCCGTGCGTCAGGGGCGCCGGCGGCCGAGCAGGAAGCCGGCGCCCAGACCGACCAGCAGCGCTCCCACGCCGATCAGCGCGGTCGGAAGCCAGTAGTTCGGGATCACCGGGGTGAAGGTGGTGTCCGACAGGGGAGCGTAGGCGAACCACCCGACCCTGAAGTCCCAGGTCAGCGCCTGCCAGGCGCCGACGGTGAGCAGCACGGCACCCGCGACGACCGCCGCCGCCGCCCACCGCCGGCCGCGGGCGGGCGCCGGCCCGTCGGCGGGAATGTCGCGCGCCGGGGAGTCAGACACGGTCGACGAGGTCGGCCACGGAGTCGACGACGTGGGACGGGCGGAACGGGTAGGTGTCCACCTCGTCGGCGGCGGTCGACCCCGTCATGACGAGGAAGGTCTCGAGTCCCGCCTCGATGCCGGCGACGACGTCGGTGTCCATGCGGTCGCCGATCATCGCCGTCGTCTCCGAGTGGGCGTCGATGCGGTTGAGCGCGGAGCGGAACATCATCGGGTTGGGCTTGCCCACGTAGTAGGGCGACCGGCCCGTGGCGGCCTGGATCATCGCGGCGACGGCGCCCGTCGCGGGCAGGGGGCCCTCCGCGGAGGGCCCGGTCGTGTCCGGGTTGGTCGCGATGAACCGGGCCCCGCCACGCACCAGGCGGATCGCCTTGGTGATCGCCTCGAACGAGTACGTGCGGGTCTCGCCCAGCACCACGTAGTCCGGGTCCGCCTCGGTGAGCGTGTACCCGGCCTCGTAGAGGGCCGTCGTCAGCCCGGCCTCGCCGACGGGGTACGCCGACCCGGCGGGGATCTGGTCGTGCAGGAACTTCGCCGTCGCGAGCGCCGACGTCCAGATCGCCTCCTCCGGCACGTCGATGCCCGACGTCGCGAGCCGGGCGCGCAGGTCGCGCGGCGTGAAGATCGAGTTGTTCGTGAGGATGAGGAACGGGCGCTCCGCGTCCCGCAGGGCACGCACGAACTCGGGCGCCCCGGGGATGGCCTTGCCCTCGTGCACCAGCACGCCGTCCATGTCGGTCAGCCAGGACTCGATCTTCCGCTCGCTCACGCCGCCACCCTAGTGCGCGGACCGGCCCCCGCGCCCGGCGTCCGCGGGTCGGTCGGTACCGCAGGATGGGCGCATGACGACGATCACGCAGGGTGCCGACGACGCGCGCGAGGTCGGCGTCGGCCCCTGGCCCGGCGGACCTGACACCTGGCCCCGCCTGCCCGACGGCGCACCCGACCCGCGGTACGACCCGGAGCTGCTCGCGCACGGCGACCGGCGCAACGTCGTCGACGGCTACCGGTACTGGACCGTCGACGCCGTCCGTGCCGACCTCGACGCGCGCCGCCCGGCCGACCGGCAGCTGCACGTCGCGGTCGAGAACTGGGCGCACGACCTCAACATCGGCTCGGTGGTGCGCACCGCGAACGCGTTCAACGCGGCGGGCGTGCACATCGTCGGACGGCGGCGGTGGAACCGGCGCGGCGCGATGGTCACCGACCGTTACCTGCACGTCCACCACCATCCGGACGCGACCGCTCTCGCGGGCTGGGCGGACGCCGCGGGGCTCGCCGTCGTGGGGATCGACAACGTGCCCGGCTCGGTGCCGCTGGAGGGGTACGCCCTGCCGGCGCGGTGCGTGCTGTTCTTCGGGCAGGAGTCCGCGGGCCTGACGGCCGACGCGCAGGCCGCCTGCACCGACGTCGCGCACATCACCCAGCACGGGTCGACGCGATCCCTCAACGCCGGCGCCGCGGGCGCGATCGCCATGCACGCGTGGGCAGGGCGCTGGCTCGCCCCATCTCACGGAACCGACGGCATGTGACGTCCACGACCCGGACGTGAGAAAATCGTCTCTGCATGCGGGCAGCTCGGTGTCCGTCGCGACGTCGCAGCCCGGTGCATCCCCGTACGCCCCGTCATTGGAGTACCGCAGATGCCTATCGCAACCCCCGAGGTCTACGCCGAGATGATCGACCGGGCGAAGGCCGGCAAGTTTGCCTACCCCGCCGTCAACATCACCTCGTCGCAGACCGTGACCGCCGCGCTCCAGGGCTTCGCCGAGGCCGAGTCGGACGGCATCATCCAGGTCTCCGTGGGCGGCGGCGAGTACGCCTCCGGCTCCACGATCAAGGACCGCGTCGTCGGCTCGCTCGCGCTGGCCGCCTACGCCACCGAGGTCGCGAAGAACTACTCGGTGAACATCGCGATCCACACGGACCACTGCGTCAAGAAGAACCTCGACTCCTGGGTCCGCCCGCTGCTCGCCCTCGAGGCGGAGCAGGTCAAGGCCGGCAAGAACCCGACCTTCCAGTCCCACATGTTCGACGGCTCGGACATCCCGCTGGACGAGAACCTCGTCATCGCCGCCGAGCTGCTCGAGCTCTCGCAGGCCGCGCGCACGATCCTCGAGATCGAGGTCGGCGTCGTGGGTGGCGAGGAGGACGGCCACGAGGCCGAGATCAACGAGAAGCTGTACACCACCGCCGAGGACGGCCTGGCGACGGTCCGCGCCCTCGGCGTGGGCGAGAAGGGCCGCTACCTGACGGCGCTCACCTTCGGCAACGTGCACGGCGTGTACAAGCCGGGCGCGGTCAAGCTCCGCCCGTCGATCCTCGCCGAGATCCAGAAGTCCGTGGGTGCCGAGGTCGGCATCCAGAACCCGTTCGATCTCGTGTTCCACGGTGGCTCCGGCTCCACGGCCGAGGAGATCTCCGAGGCGGTGGACCACGGCGTCATCAAGATGAACATCGACACCGACACGCAGTACGCGTTCTCGCGTCCCGTCGCGGACCACTTCTTCCGCAACTACGACGGCGTCCTGAAGGTGGACGGCGAGGTCGGCAACAAGAAGGCCTACGACCCGCGCGCCTGGGGCAAGCTGGCCGAGGGCGGCATGGCGGCTCGCATCGTCGAGGCCGCGCAGCAGCTGCGCTCCGCCGGCCACAAGATGTGATCGCACGCTCGGCACCACGCGCCGTGGCGCCGAGCGCCGGAGCAGCGTGCACAGGAGCATCGTGCACCGTACCGAGAAGCAGGGGCGGGGCGGGGGGGGGGGGGGCCCCCCCCCGGGGGGGGGGGCGGCACGTGTGGTGGGCGGGGGGGGGGGGGGGGGGGGGGGGGTGG
>NZ_JAIXCQ010000001.1:321609-654486 GCF_020297055.1 Isoptericola luteus
GGCGCCGCGGGGCGGCCGTGCGCGCCGGGCCCCCGGGGCCCCCCCCGCGGGGGGGGGGGGGGGGGGGGGGCCCCCCCCCCCCGCCCCTGTGGTGCTCGGACGTCAGTTGTGGTGGCCGTTCGGCGCGGTGCTCGTGTCGAGGTCGAAGCCGGGATCCTCGTCGACGATGTCGAGGAGCTCGCCGATGCGGGTGACCTCCAGCAGGAAGCGCACGGTCGGCGGTGCGCGGAGCACGCGGACGCGGTGGGAGCTGCGCGACGCGAGCCGGGCGAGGAACGCCACGCCCGAGGAGTCCATGAACGTCACGTGGTGCGCGTCGATCTCGACAGGCAGGCCGGAGTCCTCGGCGTCGCTGATCGCCTCGCTCAGCTCGGGGCCGATGTCGGCGTCGATCTCCCCCGAGAGCACCACCCGCGCGCGGGAGGTGCCGACGAGGACGTGCACGCTGGCGGGGTCGCCCAGCTCGGGCGGGGCGTCGTCGTCCGGCGTCTCGGTGGGCAGGGGGCCACGCGAGGTCGGTGTCGATCCGTCGTGCACGATGCTCCTCTCCACGCGCCGGGGCGCTCGCCTCGTATCTCGGCGGACACCAATCTACGGTTGAATGACCAGCAAGAACACCAACCAGGACGGGAAACCACGGTAGCGGAGGCATTATGACCGAATCATCCGGTCCTGTGCCCCCGGTTTCCGAGGGTCTGCTCGGGGCCGCGCTGCTCGACGCGATACTTCCGGTCTTCGTGACGGGCTCCTGGGACGACGGGATGCCGGTGCTGTGGGTCAACCCCGCGTTCACCGAGTCCACCGGGATCAGCACCGACGACATGAACCGACGAGGGATCCACCCCCTCCTGACCCTGGTCGAGGACGACCCGGACCGGGAGCCGGGGCAGGCCTCGCTGCGCGCCGGCAAGCCGACCGAGCGGATGATCCGCGGGCAGCGGGCGAACGGCGCGCCCACCTGGTGGCACGTCTCGATGTCGCCGATCCCCGACGGCGACGGGTCCGTGCGGATGTGGCTCGGGGCGGCCACCGACGTCTCCACCTACGTCCAGCGTCACGCCGCACAGCTTGCGTCCCTGGAGTTCGAGCGGCGGGAGCGCGCCGACCTCGACCTCGTCGCCCAGACGTCCGAGCTCCTCGGGGACCTCGAGTACCCGTACGCCCTGCGGGACATCGCCGACCTGCTGCGCGCACTGGTCCCCTGGGCGGGCTTCTACCTCAACGACGACGGCCTGATGTTCGCCGACGGCGTCGACGTCGCGTCGCCGCCGAGCGGACGGGGCAGGCGGCACACCCGTTACGTGCCCGAGTCACCCGTGCTCGCCCACCAGGGAGACCAGCTCGGCGACGACGCCGCGGGCGTCCGCGCCAGCGTCGACCAGGTCCAGGACCTTCTCGACGGCGTCGTCGACGGCCCGGTCCTGCTGGAGCTCGACGGTCGGTTCCCCGCGCACTCGGCGTCCGGCTGGCTGCGTCGCGACCTGGTGCGCAGGATCGTCGAGGAGACGGGCGTGATCCCGCGCTCGGTCGTCGTGCACGGCGTCGCGGGCCGGCGCCGGGTGCTGGGTCTGGTGGCGAGCTGGCACGGCGCGGGCACCGCCGTCGACGGGCTGGTGGGCCCCGACCCCGACGAGATCCCCGCCGAGCCGCAGCACGTGTTCACCGTGATCGAGGTCGTGGCGCGGCGCGCGGGCACCGCCATCGACAACGCCCGCCTGTACGCGCGCGAGCACCGGCTCGCGGAGGCGCTGCAGCGGGCGATGCTGCCCGAGCAGGCCGAGGTGCCCGGGCTCGACGTCTGGACGTACTACGCGCCGAACGCGGAGCACGCCCAGGTGGGCGGGGACTGGTACGACGTGCTGCAGATCACCGAGGGCACGGTCGGCCTCGTCGTGGGCGACGTCGTCGGGCACGACGTCGAGGCGGCGGCCGCGATGGGCCAGCTGCGGTCGGTCGTGCGGTCCTACGCGTTCGAGCTCGCGACCCCGGGCGTCGTCGTCGACCGGGTGGACCAGCTCGTCACCGGCATGCGGATCCCGCGCTCGGCATCCATGGTCTACGCCACCCTGCGCCACGAGCCGGACGGCGACGTGTGGGCCGTCCAGTACACGCGGGCGGGTCACCTGCCGCCGCTGCTGCTGCGTGACGGCACGGTCACCCAGCTCGCCGACGCCGGCGGGTCACTCATCGGGTTCGGGTCCAAGCCGCGAGCCACCGCCCGGGCCGAGCTGCGCCGCGGCGACGTCCTGCTGTTCTACACGGACGGGCTCATCGAGCGGCGCGACCGGTCGCTCAAGGTCGGGCTCGACGCGCTCATCGAGACCTCCGCGCGCATCACCGCACGCGACGCCGCGGGCGTGGGCGAGGAGCTGCTCTCCCGGCTCGCGGACGCCCCCGAGGACGACGTCGCGCTCGTCGTCGTCCGCGTCCCCGACCCGGTCGTGGACGCCGAGGTGCAGCCGCTCAGCCCGCGCTCGCGGCGCTGGCTGCTGCCGAGCGAGCCCGCGTCCATCGGCCGGGCGCGGCACGCCGTGCTGCGCACCTGCCAGGCCTGGGGCCTGCCGGAGTCCGCCTCCGCCGAGCTCGTGGTGTCCGAGCTCGTCGCGAACGGCGTGCTGCACGGCTGGGGGAACATCGCGCTGCGGCTCTTCGACACCGGCGACGGGCTGCGCATCGAGGTGGAGGACTCCAACCCGGCGCCGCCCGTCACCACCGACGGCCACCCCAACCGGCTGGGCGGGTTCGGCATGCAGATCGTCGAGCGGCTCGCGGACTGGGGCTGGCGGCCCGCCGGGTCGGGCAAGCTCGTGTGGGCCAAGCTGCGCCCGACCGGCGCCTGAGCCGCCGGTCCGCCGGGCACGTCGATCCGCCGGTCGGGCCGGCTCAGCCGGTCGGGCCGGCTCAGCCCGCCGGTTCGGCTCGGCCGGTTCGGCTCAGCCGGCGACGAGGGCGCGAACCTCCTCGGGAGACGTGCCGGAGTCGCGCAGGAACTGGGCGCACCGCTCAGACTCCTCCTCCTCGCCGATGAGGTGAGCGGCCCGCGACAGGGCGAGCAGCGCGCGCAGGAAGCCCTGGTTGGGCTCGTGGTCGGCGGGGACCGGCCCTTGGCCGCGCCAGCCGGCACGCCGCAGGGCGTCGAGCCCGCGGTGGTAGCCCGTGCGGGCGTAGGCGTACGCCGTCACGGCGCGGACCGTGCCGGGACCCTGTGTGTCGGCCGCTGCGTCGTCGGCGGCCGGGTCGCCGAGCGTCTGCTCGGCGAGCACGGCCCACGCGAGGCACGACGCCGGGTGGTCTGCGGCGAGCCGCGCCGGGTCCTCGCCGGTCTCGAGGCCCTCGCGCACCTGCGGGTGGTCGTCGGGCAGGAGCGTGGGCGGCGGGCCGGCGAGAAGGTCGCGCTGAGGGTGAGAGGTCATGCGCCCATTGTGGCCCGGTCGTTCGAGCCGCCGTTCCGGGCCGGTCGCAGGTACTCTCGGCACATGATCGAGATCGCGACGTCCTCGACGACGACGACGCTCGTGATCGCCGGTGACCTCGACCTGGCCGAACGCGACCAGTTCCCGGAGATCGCGGCGCGCGTGGTCGGCCTGCGCCGCCAGCTCCTCGTCATCGACATGTGCCGGGTGACCTTCATGGACTCGACCGGAGCGGCGTTCCTCATCTCGCTGGCCGACTCGGGGCGCAAGCGCGGCGGGGCCACGGTGCTGCGCGGCGCTGACGAGCGGGACCTGTTCGTGCTCGAGGTCTGCGGGGCGCTCGACCTGTTCCGCATCGACCGCGACCACCGCTGCGAGTCCTCGACGCCCGCCGCGGGGTCGGCCCACCGGCCGGTCTCTCACCCGCCCGCCTGAGCGTCGCCGCTGGCCGCCAGGTCATGGACGGGTAAACTCGGGCCCGGCCCGACCGCCGGCGTGGAGACCAGCTGCCGCCAGGTGTCTCGCCGGGCCGTGTCGACAGTTCGAGGAGAGTGGGAATCCCATGCCAGCCGTGGTGCTCGTCGGTGCTCAGTGGGGCGATGAGGGCAAGGGGAAGGCGACCGACCTCCTCGGCTCCCGTGTCGACTACGTCGTGAAGTTCAACGGCGGCAACAACGCGGGGCACACGGTGGTCATCGGCGACGAGAAGTACGCCCTGCACCTGCTGCCGTCGGGCATCCTCTCGCCGGGCGTGGTCCCGGTGATCGGCAACGGCGTGGTCGTCGACATCGACGTCCTCTTCGAGGAGCTCGACGCGCTGAACTCGCGCGGCGTCGACACGTCCCGGCTGCTGGTCTCGTCGCAGGCGCACGTCATCGCCGGATACCACCGCACCCTCGACAAGGTCACGGAGCGGTTCCTCGGCAAGCGCCGCATCGGCACCACCGGCCGCGGCATCGGTCCCGCCTACGCGGACAAGATCAACCGCGTGGGCCTGCGGATCGCGGACCTCTTCGACCCGAAGATCCTCACCGAGAAGGTCGAGGGCTCCCTCGACCAGAAGAACCACCTGCTGGTGAAGGTCTACAACCGCCGCGCCGTCGACGTGAACGAGACGGTGGACGAGCTGCTGGCCCACGCCGAGCGGCTCAAGCCTATGGTGGCCAACACGCCGCTGGTGCTCAACCAGGCGCTGGACGCGAACAAGACGGTCCTCTTCGAGGCCGGCCAGGCCACGATGCTCGACGTCGACCACGGCACCTACCCGTTCGTCACGTCGTCGAGCGCGACCGCCGGCGGGGCCGTGACCGGCTCCGGCATCGGCCCCACCCGCGTGGACTCGGTCATCGGCGTCATCAAGGCGTACACGACGCGCGTCGGCGAGGGACCGTTCCCCACCGAGCTGTTCGACGCGCAGGGCGAGTACCTGCTCAAGACCGGCGGGGAGTACGGCGTCACCACCGGCCGCGCGCGCCGCTGCGGCTGGTTCGACTCCGTCATCGCCCGGTACGCGTCGCGCATCAACGGCCTCACCGACCTCGTGGTCACCAAGCTCGACGTGCTGACCGGCATCGAGAAGGTGCCGGTCTGCGTGGCGTACGACGTCGACGGCACCCGCTACGACGAGATGCCCGACGACCAGACCGCGTACCACCACGCGAAGCCGATCTACGAGGAGATGCCCGGCTGGTGGGAGGACATCTCCGGCGCGCGCACCATCGAGGACCTGCCCGCGAACGCGCAGGCGTACCTCACGCGGCTCGAGGAGCTGTCGGGCTGCCGGATCTCGGCCGTGGGCGTCGGCCCCCGCCGCGACGAGATCATCGGGGTGCACGACCTCATCCACGGCCGCGGATGAGCGGCCCGACGGCCGCCGTCGTCGCCGCGCTCGCCCCCACCGGGGTGCTGCGCGCGGTGATCAACCTGGGCAACCCCGTGCTGGCGCAGGGCACCGCCGGCACGCCGTCCGGAGTGACCGTCGACCTGGCGCACGAGATCGCCCGCCGCCTCGGGGTCGACGCCGCGCTGTCGTGCGTCGACGCCGCGCGGCACTCGTTCGCGGCCGTCGCCGAGGGGCGTGCGGACGTCGGGTTCCTCGCCGTCGAGCCCGCTCGGGCCGCGCAGGTCGCGTTCACGGAGCCGTACGCGCTCATCGAGGGCGTGTACGCCGTGCCCGCGGGCTCGCCGGTGCGCGTGGCGGACGACGTCGACCGGCCCGGCGTGCGGGTGGGCGTCAAGGAGGGGTCGGCGTACGACCTGTTCCTCACGCGCACGCTGACCCGCGCGGAGGTGGTGCGCGGGATCGACGGCACGCAGGTCTTCGAGGCCGAGGGCCTGGACGTCGCGGCCGGGATCCGGCAGCCGCTGACCCGGTACGCGGACGCCCACGGGCTGCGCGTCGTCGAGCCGCGGTTCACCGAGATCCGGCAGGCGGTGGCGACGGCCCGCGACCAGGACCCGGCCGCCGTCGCCTGGCTGGCGGCGCTCGTCGAGGAGCTGCGGGCCGACGGGTTCGTCGCGGCGTCGCTCGGCCGCTCCGGCCAGGACGCCACCGTCCCGACGATCGGCTAGGCCCGCTGGTCAGGAGCGGCCCTGCGACGGGGGCTCGGCCACCGCGTCGGCCCACACTTCCACGATCTCGTGGAGCAGGCCGTCCGGTCCTGCCGTGGCGAACGTCGCGACATGGTAGACGTCGTCGCTCGCTCCCGTCGCGTCGCTCACGCGGGCGCGCAGCGCGCCCCGGGCGCCCCCGTCCACGACGTCCTGCTGCTCGAACCGCCACGCGCCCGGGTAGTCGCGGTTGAGCGCCACGAAGCCGTCCCGGTCGAACTCCTCGCCGGTGTGCACGTAGCGGGCGCGGAAGTCTGGCGCGAGCAGGGCGGCGAGGCCGGCCCAGTCCTGCGCGTCGATGCGGTCGGAGAACGTGCGGAGCAGCTGCGCGGCGGTCGTCATGGGGCCAGCATGGTGGTCGCCACCGACGCCCGGCCCCCGCGCCTCCTACACTGGGCGCCTGTGAAGATCCTCGTCGTCGGGAACGGTGCCCGCGAGCACGCCATCGTCCACGCCCTCGGGTCCGAGGAACCGGCCCACGAGCTGCACGCCGCCCCCGGCAACCCGGGCATGGCGGCGCAGGCGGAGCTGCACCCGGTGGACGCGAACGACGGCCGCGCCGTCGCCGCCCTCGCGCGCTCGCTCGGGGTCGACCTCGTGGTCGTGGGCCCCGAGGCGCCGCTGGTCGCCGGGGTGGCTGACGCCGTCCGCGAGGCCGGGCTGCCCGTCTTCGGACCCTCGGCGGAGGCAGCGCGCCTCGAGGGCTCCAAGGCCTTCGCCAAGGACGTCATGGCCGCGGCGAACGTGCCGACCGCGATGGCGCACGTGTGCACGACCGTCGAGCAGGTCGCCGAGGCGCTGGACGCCTTCGGCGCACCGTACGTCGTCAAGGACGACGGTCTCGCCGCTGGCAAGGGCGTCGTCGTGACGTCGGACCGCGAGGTGGCGCTCGAGCACGCCCGCGAGGCGTTGGCGGCGCGCGGCGACGAGGGACAGGTCGTGGTCGAGGAATACCTCGACGGGCCTGAGGTGTCGCTCTTTTGCCTGTGCGACGGGGCGACCGTGGTGCCGATGGTGCCGGCCCAGGACTTCAAGCGCGTGGGCGACGACGACGCCGGCCCGAACACCGGCGGCATGGGCGCGTACACCCCGCTGGACTGGGCGCCGTCCGGCCTCGTGGCCGAGGTGGTCGACCGCATCGCGCAGCCCACCGTGGACGAGATGGCGCGCCGCGGCACCCCGTTCTCCGGCGTGCTGTACGTGGGGCTGGCGCTCACCTCCCGCGGCACCCGCGTGGTCGAGTTCAACGCCCGCTTCGGCGACCCCGAGATCCAGACCGTGCTCGCGCGCCTGCGCACCCCGCTGTCGGGCGTGCTGCTCGCCGCCGCCACCGGCCGCCTCGACGCCATCGAGCCGCTGCGCTGGTCCGACGACGCCGTGGTGAACGTCGTCGTCGCCTCGGCGGGCTACCCCGAGGCGCCTCGCAAGGGCGACGCGATCACGGGGATCGAGGCCGCGCAGGCGCTCGACGGCGTCCACGTGCTGCACGCGGGCACGGCGCGGTCCGACGACGGCGGGCTCCGCTCCGCCGGCGGGCGCGTGCTGTCCGTCGTGGCGCGGGGGGCCGACCTCGCGGCCGCGCGGGCGGCGGCGTACCGGGGCGTCGCGCTGATCGGCCTGGACGGGTCGCACCACCGCAGCGACATCGCGCTGAAGGCCGAGCGCGGCGAGGTCACCGTTCCCCCTGCAGGTGTGTGAAACCGGGCTGAGGGGCGGTGTGGAAACGGGAGTAGCGCGCAGCGCAGGCGTCCTGGTTCCACCAAGGGGAGCTCGCTGCCTGCTCGGTGAGCGCACCTGGGCGATGCCGATCTCGTCGATCTGGCGGTGAGCAGCGCGGCACGGACGTCTGGAAGGATGTGCCCGTGACTGACACCCTCGAGCTGCCGGGCTGGCGGCACGTCTACTCCGGCAAGGTGCGCGACCTCTACGAGCCGGACCTGCCGGCGCTAGGCGGGGTGCACCCGCTCGGCGACGTCGTGCTCGTCGTGGCGTCGGACCGCATCTCCGCGCACGACCACGTCCTCGACCCGGGCATCCCGGACAAGGGCGCGGTGCTCACCCAGCTCAGCCTGTGGTGGTTCGACCAGCTGCGCGACGTCGTGGACAACCACGTCGTGTCCACCGCGGCCAGCGCGGAGCCGGGTGACGGCCTGGTGCCGGACGCCGTCCTGGGCCGCGCCATGATCTGCCGCCGCCTGCAGATGTTCCCGGTCGAGTGCGTGGCCCGCGGCTACCTCACCGGCTCCGGCCTGGCGGAGTACCGGGAGAACGGCCAGGTCACCGGCATCCCGCTGCCCGCGGGCCTCGTCGACGGGTCGCGGCTGCCCGAGCCGATCTTCACCCCGGCCACGAAGGCCGAGGTGGGCGAGCACGACGAGAACGTCCCGTTCGCCGAGGTGGCGCGCCGGATCGGGGACGAGGCCGCGGGGCGGCTGCGCGACCTCACCCTGACGGTCTACGCGCGGGCCGAGCAGATCGCGCGCGAGCGCGGCATCATCCTCGCGGACACGAAGCTGGAGTTCGGCGTCGACCCGGCCACCGGTGCGATCCTGCTCGGTGACGAGGTCCTCACGCCCGACTCGTCGCGCTTCTGGCCGGCCGACCTGTGGTCGCCGGGCCGCTCGCAGCCGAGCTTCGACAAGCAGGACGTCCGCGACTGGCTCACGTCGCCGGCCTCCGGCTGGGACCGGGCGTCGGACACGCCGCCCCCCGCCCTGCCCGACGCCGTCGTGCAGCGCACGCGGGACCGCTACCTCGAGGCGTACGAACGCCTCACGGGCACGCCGCTGTACTGAGGGCGCGGGCCGGCGCTGCGTGAGCTACTGGGCGACGCTTCCGGTCAGCGGCGTGCCGTCCATCGTCTGCACCCAGCAGTCGATGCTCCGGTCCCCGAGCTGCCACGAGACGGACGTCGGGTACAGGTAGCCGACGTCGAGGTTCGAGGTGTCGACGTCCGGAGAGACGTAGCCCGACGCGACGTCGAAGCAGAACTCGTCCGCCGTGGTCAGCACCTCGGTCTCGCCCGGGTACACGTCCGCGGTCAGCTCGCGCGCTCCGACGACCTCGGCCGAGTGCGGTGAGGCACAGTCGACGTGCACGAGGTTCGTGACGTCCGCGAGGTCGGCGGGAAGCTGGATGCAGCTGCCCACCTCGAGCACGAGGCCGGCGTCCGCCTGCGCACCTTCCCACCCGGACTGGAACCCCTCCCGGAAGTCGTCCGAGTTCCATGCGGCGACGGCGAGTCCGATCAGCGCGAACCACCCGACGACACCGACGGATCCGAGCACGATGCCGGCGATGGCGAGTCCCCTGCCGCCGCGACCCGAGCGGCGGGTGCGCACCAGGCCGGCGATGCCGAGGCCGATGGCGATCACGCCCATCCACAGGATGCCGGTGACGAGGGCCGCGATCGCGACACCGTCCGTGCCGGCGGGGCGGGGAGCAGGCGGCACGACACCGGCCGGAGGCCCGAACCCCGCCGGGGGCACCGGAGCGCCGGGGAGGGCGGGGGCTGTCTCCGCTCCCGCCGGTGCCGGGACCTCCGGCGAGGGCTCCTCGTCGGCGGGGGCGTCGCCGGCCGTTGCAGCCGGGCTGTCCACGCGGGCGTCCTCGGCGGCGGGAACGGGCTCGTCCGCGGGAGCGCCGTCGGCCGTCGCAGCGGGCTCCGCGTCCACCGGCGGGACGTCGGCGACATCCTGCGGCGTGGCGTCCTGGACGGTCTCGCGGGTGGTGGTGTCCGGGGCAACCTCCGGGGTGGTGTCCGGGGTGGTGTCGGCCGGCGTCGTGGGCTCGGGCATCGGGTCCTCTACGTCTGTCGGTGGGGCCGGCGATCGGCCCGTCGCGGCTGAGAGTATCCGTATCCCTCCGCACGTCGGAACCGACTTCCGGGTCGGTGACGGACGGCGTCGGGGTGCGACCGGCGTGCCGGGTAGACTCGTCGCGGAATCCCGCCGCCGTGCTCCCGCCCGCCACGCCCGCGCCTCGACGTGGACCGTGTCGGGATCCCGGAGCGGCGGCCGCCCTGACCGCCCGGTCACGATTCAAGGAGCACCCGTGGGACGCGTCGTCGTCGAGGTCATGCCCAAGCCCGAGATCCTGGACCCCCAGGGCAAGGCCGTCGTCGGGGCGCTGCCCCGCCTCGGCTTCACGCAGTTCACCGGCGTGCGCCAGGGCAAGCGTTTCGAGCTCGAGGTGGACGGCGACGTCACGCCCGAGGTCCTGGTCGCCGCGCAGCAGGCCGCCGAGATGCTCCTGTCGAACCCGATCATCGAGGACGTCGTGCGGGTCGCGGACGCCGCCGTCGAGAGCGTGGCCTGATGTCGGCCACCCTGGCGTCGGCTCGGATCGGCGTCCTGACGTTCCCCGGCACGCTCGACGACCGCGACGCGGCCCGTGCCGTGCGCCTCGCCGGTGGCGAGGCCGTCTCGCTGTGGCACGCCGACGGCGACCTGCAGGGCGTCGACGCCGTCGTGCTCCCCGGCGGGTTCTCCTACGGCGACTACCTGCGCGCGGGGGCGATCTCGCGTTTCGCGCCCGCGATGGACGCCGTCGTGGACGCAGCGAACGGCGGGATGCCGGTGCTCGGCATCTGCAACGGCTTCCAGGTGCTCACCGAGGCCCACCTGCTCTCCGGGTCGATGGTCAAGAACGACCACCTGCACTTCGTCTGCCGCGAGCAGGTGCTCACGGTCGAGAACGCCGCCACCGCGTGGACCAACCTGTACGCACCCGGCCAGCAGATCACCATCCCGCTGAAGAACCAGGACGGCCAGTTCGTCGCCGACGAGCGCACGCTCGACGAGCTCGAGGGCTCGGGCCGGGTCGTCTTCCGCTACTCCGGCTGGAACCCGAACGGGTCGCGACGCGACATCGCGGGCATCAGCAACGAGCGCGGCAACGTGGTCGGCCTCATGCCCCACCCGGAGCACGCGGTGGAGGCGGGATTCGGGCCGGCGGACGCGACCGGGCCCCGCGGCGGCACCGACGGGCTGGCGTTCTTCACGTCGGTGCTGGCGTCCCTCGTCCACGCCTGAGGAAGCAGACATGAGCACGATGGCGAGCGCGCCCGCAGGCCTGGGCGCCGATCCTGTCCGGCGGGACGTCGAGATCCACGACGTCGACTGGGACCATCCGGACGCCGTGGCCCTGCGCACCGCGCAGGAGGACGAGATGAACTCGCGGTACGGCGGACCGGACGACGCACCGGCGATCGACCCCGCAGCCGTCGTCGTGGTCCTTGTGGCGCGCGTCGACGGCATTCCCGTGGGCACGGGTGCGGTGCGGGACGTCTCGGGCCGTGACGACAACCGCGGTCGCGGCACCGCGCACGGCGCCGCGACGGGTGAGGTCAAGCGGCTCTACGTCGCCCCGGGGCACCGCGGCTCAGGGATCGCCAGGCTGCTCATGGCGGAGCTGGAGCGGTCCGCGCGCCGGGTGGGCTTCCGCCGGTTCGTGCTGGAGACCGGCACCGCGCAGCCCGAGGCGATCGCCCTGTACGAGGCGATCGGCTACCAGTCGATCGAGAAGTACGGCGACCACGTGCACGAGGAGCAGCAGCGCTGCTACGGCAAGCGCCTCTGACGGGTGCGTCAGCTCCCGGCCCCTGACCACGCCGGGAGCTGCTGCAGCGTCCAGGTGTTGCCGTCCGGGTCGTCGAACGTGACGAACCGGCCCCACGGGAGGTCCTCGACGCCCTGGGCGTCGACGTCGGCGCCGCGCAGGCCCGCCAGGGCCTCGTCCGCGTCCGGGACCACCACCTGGATCGTGTCCTGCTGGCCGGGCGTGAGGCCGCTGCCCAGGCCCGTGCCGAACGCGATCGAGCACGCCGAGCCCGGTGGGGTCATCTGGACGAACCGCAGCCCGTCGTCGACCCGGCGGTCGTGATCGGCGTGGAAGCCGATGCGTTCGTAGAACTCCTTGGACCGGTCCACGTCGGTGACGGGCACGAAGATGAGCTCGATCTTCCAGTCCATGCTGACGGCCTCCCGCTGCATCGGTAGCCCCGCATCGGTGCGAGGGCCTGCGGTCACGCTATATCGAGCCTGTGACACCGCCGCCGGCGCGCGCGAGGTGCTCCAGCTGGGCCCGGACGCTCTGCCGGGCGGCACCGCGCACCGAGGGATCGACGTCGGCGTAGACGACGTCGGCGACGCGGTCCACGAGGTCGTCGGTGAGCGTCACCCCGGACGGGAGGTCCAGCGCCACGGTCGCGGCCCGGACCTGCGCCAGCCGCTCCAGGCGGTGGGCGCGGTAGGCCCGGACGAGCACGGCCAGGTCCTCGATCTCGGGTCCGTGCGCCGGCAGCCCCAGGACGCCGTCGCCTCGTGACTCCAGGAGATCGAGGCTGGCCAGGTAGTCCGTCAGCGAACCGTCGGGCTCGGCAATGACGGTCGTGCCGCGGCCCAGCACGGTGTCGCCCGTGAGGACGGCCGGAGGCTCACCGGGCGCCGAGACGACGAAGCAGACCGAGTCCGCCGTGTGGCCGGGGGTGGCCAGCACCTCGACGCGGACGCCCGCCACCTCGATCGTCTCGCCGTCGTGCAGGGGCAGGCCGCCGGCCAGGCAGTGTGCCGGGTCCAGCGCCCGGACAGGGGCGGCGGTGAGCTCGTGGAGCCGCTGGGAGCCGGCCGTGTGGTCGGCGTGCCGGTGCGTGATCAGCACGAGCGCCACCGCCCCCGCGGCGGCGAGGGCGCCCAGGTGAGCCTCGTCGTCCGGGCCGGGGTCGACGACGACGGTCTCCCGCGAGCCCGGCGCGCGCAGCACGTACGAGCGCGTGCCGTCGAGCGTCATCGGGCCGGGGTTGTCGGCGCGGACCATGGTGACGGACGGCGTGAGCTGCACGAGCCTCATCGTGGCAGATGCTCGCGCCGCCGAGAACGACCCGGGGCGGTCACCACCCGCCGGGACCGCCTCGACGTCGTCCCGGCGGGTGGAAGCGGCGGCCCCGCGGTGGGCGGCGGAGCTCAGGCGAGGGCGTCGGCCAGCAGCTCGAGGGTCTGCACGCGGCCCGGCGTGGCGTCGAGGGGCTCCGCGTCGTAGGTGCCGGCGACCGGCACGACCATGACCTCGTCGGCGCCGTGCCGCGCGGCCAGGTCGCGGATCTGGGCCGCCGCCTGGTGCGGCTCGCCGATGATCCAGCGGGCCCGCATGTCGGCGACGATCTGCTCGCCCATCGCGTCGAGCGGCTCGGCGGCCGCCGCCTCCACGGTCTCCGCGCGGCCCATCGGCTTGCCCGTGCGCAGCCTCGCCATGGAGCGGAGCTGGGGCAGGGCACGCTCGTACGCCTCGACGGCGGTGGGCGCGACGACGGCGTTCACGGTGAGGAACGTGCGGGGCTCGGGGTGCGCCTCGCTGGGCCGGTACCCGTCGCGGTAGAGGGCCAGCACCTGCTCGATCCCCGCGCCCGAGAAGTGGTTCGCGAACACGTAGGGCAGCCCCAGCTCGGCGGCCAGCCGGGCGGAGTAGTCGCTCGACCCGAGCAGCCAGACGGTGGGTGCGGCGTCCGCGGCCGGGGTGGCGTGCACGTCGTAGACGTTGCCGTCGCCGAGGCGCAGCGCCGCGCCCTCGGGACGCATGAGGGCGAGGATGTCGCGCACGTGCTGGGGGAACCGCTCGACGTCCGACGTCGGGCCGGAGGCGCGCAGCAGCGCGGTCACCACCGGGTCCGAGCCGGGTGCCCGCCCGATGCCCAGGTCGATCCGGCCCGGGGCCAGCGCCTCGAGGGCGGCGAACTGCTCGGCGACCACCAGCGGCGCATGGTTGGGCAGCATCACGCCGCCCGAGCCCACCCGGATGCGCTCGGTGACCGCGGCCGCCGCGGCGATCATCACCGGCGGCGTCGACGCCGCCACCGCGGCCATGTTGTGGTGCTCGGCGAACCAGTAGCGCTCGAACCCCAGCTCGTCGGCGCGGCGCGCCAGCGCGAGGGACGATGCCAGCGCCTGCGCGCTCGACTGGCCGGTGCGGACCGGGACCAGGTCCAGCACCGACAGGCGCGGGGTCGTGGCCCCGGTGGCTCCGGTGGGGATTCCCGTCGTGGCTGCTGGAGCGGTGGGCGAGGTGGGCTGCGAGGCGGATCCGTCGGTGTTCATCGTGCAGGGCAACCCTCCCGGGCGGTGGGCCTATTCCTCGACCGGCGGGAAGTCACTGCGGGAGGGGTTCGCGCAGGCCGCTCGCACGCCGGACGGGGTGCGCGACGGCGGCCCGGACGGCGTCCGCGCCGGCCACCACGCGCACGTGCTCCTGGGCGCGGGTCACCGCCGTGTACAGCAGCTCGCGGGTGAGCAGGGGCGACCGTTCCGGGGGCAGGATCAGCGACACCCGGCGGAACTGGCTGCCCTGCGCACGGTGCACGGTCATGGCGTGCACGGTCTCGACCGGGGGCAGACGGTGGGTGCGCACCCGCAACGGGGCGCGCGAGTCCCCGAACGCCGCCACCACGCCGTCGCCGTCGGCCACCAGGATGCCGGTGTCGCCGTTGTACAGGCCCACCTCGGCGTCGTTCGCGGTGACCAGCAGCGGGCGGCCCACCACCCACCCGGTGGCTGCGCCCGGGCTGCCGGGTCTGCCGGTGGCCTCTTCCACCCAGGCCTCGACCTGGGCGGCCCAGCGGGCCACGCCCACGGGGCCGCGCCGGTGCGCCACCATCACGCGGTGCTGCGACAGCGCCAGGAGCGCCGCGGCGGCGTCCCCGGCGCGCGCGGCCTCCACCAGGGCGCGACCCGCCTTCGTCGCGTCGGCCCGCAGCGCCTGCACGGACTGCTCGTCGAGGTGCTCGGTGTCGGCCTCCACGAGCTCGACGCCGCCCCTGCCGGCGCGCAGCACCTCGAGGGCGGCGTCCGCGTCGCCGTCGCGGATGGCGGCGGCGAGCGGCAGGATCGCGGAGCTCTCCTCCTGCCGGTGCACGGTCACGAGCCGGACGACGCCGTTGCCCAGGCCGGCGGCCTCGCCGGGCTCCAGCCCGGCCTGCGTCACGTGCAGGCGCTCGGGGGCGGGCGCGACCGGCGGGCGGGCGACCAGGTCGCCGAGCACGGCCCCGGCCTCGACGGACGCGAGCTGGTCCGGGTCGCCCACCAGCACGAGCCGCGCCTCGGGCCGCAGCGCCTCCAGCAACCGTGCCATGAGCGACAGCGGCACCATCGACGTCTCGTCCACCACCACGACGTCGTGCGGCAGGTGGTGGCCGGCGTCGTGGCGGAACCGCGTGGCGCTGCGGTAGCCGAGCAGCCGGTGCACCGTCGTGGCCGCGGGCAGGCCGGTGCGTGCCCGGTCGTCGGGGTCCAGGGTGCCCACGACGTCGCGCACCGCCTCCTGCAGGCGGGCGGCGGCCTTGCCGGTCGGTGCGGCGAGCGCCACGCGCAGCCCGTGCCCGTCGTGGCCGGAACCTTGGCCCGCCACGTCCTGCAGGACGGCGAGCAGCCGTGCCACGGTCGTCGTCTTGCCGGTGCCCGGGCCGCCGGTGAGGACGGTGAGCCGCCGCCCGGCGGCATGCTCGGCCGCGAGCCGCTGGCGGACGTCCGCGGCCGAGCCGAAGAGGCGCGCGAGGGCGGCGTCCAGGCTCTCCGCGTCGACCTCGAAGGGTGCGGCGCGCAGGCGCGCGTCGACCAGGCGGCGCACGGTGAGCTCGTCGCGCCAGTAGCGGTCCAGGTACAGGCGCCCGCCGACCCAGCGGGCGGGGCGGTCCGCGGGCTCGCCCGTGCCGGTCGCGACCAGCGGGCTGGCCTCGATCGCCCGGAACCAGTCCTGCGCCGCCGGCCACGGCGGCGGGCCGGCGGCTGCTGGGCCGGGCGTGCCCTCGGGCACGTCGGGGAGCTCGACGCGATCGGCGTCCTCCGGGAGCGCCAGCGCGGCGAGCTCGACGGGGTCGTCGAGCCGCACGCAGACCGAGCCGCCGCGCAGCGCCCGCACGGCGAGGGCCACGGCCAGCAGGACGGTGGCGTCGTCCTCGCCGGTGAGCCTGCCGAGCCGGGTCGCGACGTGCACGTCGGTCGCGGCGACGACACCCGCCGCGTTGAACTCGCGCAGCAGGCCGAGCGCGCCGGACGCCACGCGCACGTCGCCGTCGTCGCCCCCCGTGCGGGCGCGGCCGTCGGCGTGCGCCGTCCCGACGGTCGAGGGGGTCGAGGTGGTCATGGCACGTCCTTCCTGTCCAGCAGGGCGGAGAGCGCCGGCACGAGTCCCGACGGCGGCGTCCAGGACACGACGCCGAACGGCGCGCCGTCCGGCCCGGTCGGCGTGCCGGGCCCGCACATGCCGCGCACGAACAGGTAGAGCCCGCCGCCCAGGTGCGTGTCGGGGTCGTACCCGGGCTGCCGCCAGCGCAGGTAGCGGTGCAGCGCCACGAGGTACAGCACGAGCTGCAGCGGGTAGTGCGCGTGGAGCATCGCGTCCACGGTGGCCTCGGGGCGGTAGTCGTGCGCCGTGAGCGGGGTGTCGGGCACGCCGAGCCGGTTCGTCTTGTAGTCCACGACGAGGTACCGCGGGGCCGCGTCGTCCGTGCCGGGCACGCGCAGGACGACGTCGATCGACCCGGTCAGGTAGCCGCGCAGCGGGCGCGCGGTGAGGTCCGCCGCGGCCAGCTCCGCGAGGGCCGCCGGGTAGCCCGCGAACGCGTCGTCGTCGGCCAGGTACCGGCCCAGGAGCTCGGCGACGTCAGCGAGCGTGGCGCCGCCGTCGCCACCTGCGGTCACGACCTCGCCGTCACCGCCGGCCAGCGGCAGCTCGAACTCCAGCTCGGCGAGCCGGTCCGCCGGCGTCACGTCGGCGAGGGTGCGGCCCGCGGCGAGCGGGCCGAGCGGCGTGCGGGCCACGACGCCGAGGGCCGCGGCGAGCTCGGCCGGGTCCGTGCCTGGCACGCGGGTCGTCGCGGCGGCCGCGCACCGGGCGAGCAGCTCGGCGTCCAGGTCCGGTGCGGCGGTGTCGACGTACTCGAGGACCTCGTGCACCAGCGTGCCGAAGCCCGTGCCCGCGGGCAGGCCGGACATCGGCGACGGGAGGTCGGCGCCGGGCGCCCGTTCCGGGGCGCTGCCCCTCGGCGCGACGGGGAGCGGGGCGGCCCCGTCCCCGGCGGGCTCGTCGTCGAGGTGGGCACCCTCGGGCTCGGACCCGACCCCGCCGGCGCCGGTGGCAGGCGGGGCGGCGGGGGCGAGCGTCGTGCCGCCCCCGTACGGGGTGTGGGCCGCGGCGGTGAGCGCGGTGTACGACGCGCGCCGCCAGGTCTGGTCGGGAACCCGCGCCTGCCGCGCGACCGCCAGGTCGGGCAGCTCCTGCGCGGCGGGCCGCCACCGCTCTGCCGGCGGGTCGGCGGGGACCTCCTCGGCGACGATCGTCCCGTCGGAGCGGTCGGCCAGCGCCCCGAGCGCGGCGCGCACGGCGTCGTCCCGCATGGCCTGCTGCGACGCGTGCGGCGCCGGCTCTCCGCCGAGCGTCCGCTCGCCGAGCAGCACGCGGGTCAGCGCGGCCTTGGCGGTGTTCGCCTTCGACGGCGCCCAGTGCGCCACCACCTGGTGGCGGGCTCGGGTCATCGCCACGTACAGCAGGCGCAGGTCCTCCCCGCGGTCCTCCGCCCGGTGCCGTTCGAGCGCGGCGTCGTACCCGAACGACCCCGGCCCGCCGACGTGCAGGATCCGCTGTCCGTCGCCGGCGTGGAACCGCAGCACCTCGGGCTGCCGCTGCTCGAACCGGTCCCACGCGAACGGCACGTACACGACGCCGAACTCCAGGCCCTTGCTCGCGTGCACGGTGACCACCTGCACCGCGGCGGCGTCCGTCTCGAGGCGGCGGCTGCGCTCCTCGTCGTAGTCGTCCCCGGCCTCGCCGATACGGCGGCGGAGCCAGGCGGTGAGGGCCGAGGCGCCCAGGCCTTCCGTCACGGCGACGAGGTGGAGCACCTCGCCCACGTGCCGCAGGTCGGTGAGACGACGTTCTCCGCTGAGGGTGGGCAGCAGCCGCTCGGCGAGCCCGTCGCGCGTCACGGTCTCCTGCAGCGCCGCCACGCCGCGGGTGTCCAGCAGGCGTGACCAGCGCCGCACGGTGTCGGCCAGCTCGTCGTGCGCCGCGTCGTCGGTGGTCGCCAGCTTCTCGGGTCCCCAGCCGACGAACGGTGTCAGCGCGAGGGCCGCGGCACGCCCGTGCGCGCCCGGCTGCTCGAGCGCCGCGAGCAGCGTCAGCCAGTCGCGCGCGGACTGGGTGCCGAACACGCTCGAGAGGCCGGAGACGACGGCGGGCACCCCACGGTCCACGAGCGCCTGCCGCACCGCTTCTGCCTGGGCGTTGGTCCGCGTCAGGACGGCGACGTCGCGGGGCTCGACCGGCCGCCAGGCCCCTCCCTCGTCCAGCCGGTCCCGGCCGAGCCGTCCCGCGATGTCGGCGGCCACGTCCTGCGCGACGAGCTGCCGGGGCGGGCCCACGGGCGGTGTCTCGCCCGGCGAGATACCGAGGGCCCGGCGTCCGACCTGCCGCAGCCGCAGCGGCGGCCCGCCGTCGAACCGGGAACCCGGGTGCGCCGCCGAGACGGGGCGCACCACGATCCGCTCGTCCCCCAGTGCCGCGCCGCCGAGCACGGTGTCCAGGGCGCGCAGCAGCGGACCGTCGCTGCGCCAGCTCGTGCCGAGCGTCGCGACGTCGGTCGCGTCGCGCTGGGCGTCGAGGTAGGCGACCACGTCGGCCCCGCGGAAGGCGTAGATGGCCTGCTTCGGGTCGCCGATGAGCACCAGCGTGCGGTGCGCGTGGAACGCCGTGCGCAGGATCTCCCACTGCACGGGGTCGGTGTCCTGGAACTCGTCGACCATGACCACGCGGTAGCGCGAGCGGACCCGTTCGGCCGCCGTCGGGCCGTGCACGCGGTCGACCAGGGCGTCGCGCAGCATGACCAGCAGGTCGTCGTAGTCCATGAGGTGCTGGGCGCGCTTGCGCCGCAGGGTCTCGTCGCGCGTCTCGGCGGCGACCGCCCGGCGCAGCGTGCCCAGGGTGGCGGGCGGCTCGCCGTCGCGTGGGGCCGGCTCGATCAGGGCCTGATGGTCGCTGACGGCGGCCCGGCCGAGGTCCGCCGCCATCGTGGGGGTCAGTGCGGGGGAGGCCTCGTCGGAGAAGCGCCGCACGTACAGGTCGTCCGAGACCTCGCGGGCCAGGTCGGCGACGTCGGCCACGAACGTCGCGGCCGGGTCGACGTCGGCGGCGATGCCGAGCGTGGCGAGCATCTGCTGGCAGAAGCCGTGCGTGGTGGTGATGGTCGCCGCGTCGAGCTGGGAGAGCGCGGCCGAGAGCCGAGCCCGACGGCGGTCCAGCTCGGCGTCGTCCACGTCCGCGAGCAGCGCCACCACCGGGTCGTCGCTGTCCGCCGGGTCGGGGCCGCGCAGCGCGCGCTCGGCGCTGACGAGACGCTCGCGGACCCGGTCGCGCAGCTCGGACGTCGCGGCGCGGCCGAACGTCACGAGCATGAGCTCGCGCAGCTCCGCGACGCCCTCCGCGACGTACCGGGTGGCCAGTGCGGCGATGGTGAACGTCTTGCCCGTGCCCGCGCTCGCCTCGAGCACGGTGGTGCCGGTGGGCAGCGGGCCGCAGACGTCGAAGACCGGGCGGTCGGCGTCGGCGGGGGGTCCGGCGGGGGTGCCGGTGGTCGGCGTCGTCACGACGTGCCCTTCTGCTCGTGCGCCAGCAGCGGGTCCCAGACCCGGCGGGCGAGCGCGCCCAGCCGGGTGGGCTCGTCGCCGAAGGTGCGGCGGTCGTCGTCGTCCGGCGTGCCGGCGATCGTGTCGAGCGCCACGCCCTCGCCCCAGCACAGCAGGTGGTACGGGTCGGACTTCTCGAAGCCGCCGTTCCACGTGTACCGGGCCTCGCTCAGTGCCTGTGCGGGGTCGCCGGTGCCGCTCCCGCGGGAGACGGCGTACGCGTGCGAGGCCTCGGGCGGCAGGGGCAGCGGGGCCCGCGCGGCGACGGCGCGCAGCGCGACCAGGTCGTCGAGCAGACGGCGCGCGTCGGCCGGCGACGGCGCGTCGATCTTGCTCCACGCCGCGCGCGGCCCGCGGGCCGGGGCCCGGCCGACGGTGACGGCGTGCCACGCCGGCAGGTCGTCGTCCGCTCCCGCGCGGCCGCCGGCCGGGTCCTGCTCCGACGCGGCCAGCGCCAGGACCTGCACCCACGCCCGCAGCCGGTGCTTGGGCCCCAGCCTCGAGTACTCGGCGCGGACCACGCGGCGGCCGTGGACGCCCGGCACGGTCCCGGTGACCAGCACGCCCGACGGCAGGGCGGCCGCGACGTCGACGACGCGGGCCTCGCCCACGGAGACCGCCTGCTGCGCCGTCGCGCGCACGGGCTGGACCCGCTGGACGACGTCGCGCAGCGCGGCGAACCCGAGCTTGCGCGGCGGTGCCTGCCCGCGGCGCCACTCGGCCTGGAACGCGCGGTCGGGGTCCGTGCCGTCGAGCAGCGCGGCGAGGATCCGGTCGCCGGCCCCCCAGGCGGCCAGGGGCGCCATGGTCAGCGGGAGCCGGTCGGTGACCTCGTCGGACTCGCCGGTCAGGGTGACGCCGAGCGTGGTGCGCACGAACCAGCGCGCGGGGTGCTCGAGCAGCCGCACGAGCTCGTCGAGGTCCACCTCCGGCGCCCCGGCGGCGTCGCTGCCCTCGCCGCCGCTCCCGTGGCCCGCGGTGCCATGGCCCGTGCCGCCGCCGCCACGGAGGGAGACGTCGAGCGGTGCGGTGACCAGCAGCCCGGGCGTGGTGCGCTCCGCCCGTCCGGCGAGGGCGCCCCGGTGCGCTGCCGCGTCGAAGCTGAACGGCCCCGGCGTGCCCAGGCTGCCCGGGACGAAGTTGCGCTCCCCGACCACCTGCAGCGGGTGCCGCACGACGACCTGCTCCCGAGCCGGCCTGCCGTCCGCCGTGCGGCCGACCCGGTCGACGGCGTCCAGCAGCTCGGCGACCGGGACGGCCGGCGGCCGGACCGCGCCCGTGCGCTCGTCGGCCCCCGAGTGCAGCACGACGAGGCGCTCGTGTGCCGCCGTCAGCGCGTCGAGGAAGATCTGCCGGTCCTCGCTGCGGCGGTCGCGCTCGCCCAGGCGGGCGTCGCGGGCCAGGAGGTCGTCGCCGTCCGGCGTGGCCGAGCGGGGGAACGCGCCGTCCTGCATGCCGAGCAGGCAGACCACCCGGTGCGGCACCGCGCGCATCGGCTCGAGCGAGCACACGGTGAGCGCGCCGGTACGGAACCCCGCCCGGGTGGGCCGCCCGGCCAGGCGGTCCGCGAGCAGCGCGCGCACGTCCTCCAGGCGCAGCGACGCACCGGCCAGGGCGTCGCTCGCCGGCCCGTCGTCATGGACGCCGCCGGAGCCCGCCGCTCGCACGTCGCCCAGGACGCGGCGGGCCTGCACCGTCTGCCAGGCGTCGTCGGGGGCAGGGTCGGTCAGCCAGGTCACGGCGCGGTCCAGGACGTCGAGCCAGTGCGTCAGGGCGTGTGACCCGTCCAGGTCGGAGAGCAGCCGCGTGAGCCGCGCGACCAGCTCCGCGAACCGTCCCGCGACCTCGACGTCCGTGGAGCCGACGTCGTCCAGCGGGAGCGCGGGACCCACGTACCGCGAGTCCTCCTCCGCCATCGCGACGCCGAGCAGCACGCGGTCCAGCGCCGCGTCCCACGTGCCCTGGCGCACCCGCGGGTCGATGCCGAACCGGGCACGTCGCGCGCCGTCCTCGCCCCACCGCACGCCGACCTCGACCGCCCAGTCGCGCCAGCGGTCCAGGTCGTCGTCGGACAGCCGGAACCGGCGCCGCACGGGCTCGCTCGCGGCGAGGTCGAGCACCTCCGACGCGGTGACGCGGCCGTCGGCCAGCCGCAGGAGCGTGGCGAGCACGCCGAGCACGGGGTTGACGACGCCGGCCCCCCGGTCGGCGAGGCTCACGCGCAGGTGCTGGCCGGGGTGCACCGGGACGCCGTCGGGCGCGGCCCCGAAGGTCGCGGTGATCAGCGGCGCGAACGCCTCGACGTCGGGGCACAGGACGACGACGTCGCGCGGCTGGAGCGTCGGGTCCGCGGCGAACATCCCGGTGAGCACCTCGCGCAGCACCTCGACCTGGCGCGCACGCCCGTGGCAGGCGTGCACCTGGACGCTGCGGTCGGCGGGCTCGAGGTCGGTCGCGGGCAGGTCCGGGTCGTCCGTGCGCAGCGCCGTCTGCAGCCGCCCGAGCAGCGTGGCCGGGGGCGCCGGCGCCGCGTGGTGGACGACGACGACGTCGTCGTCCACGAGCCGCAGCTGCAGCTCGACGGCGTCGCGCGCGGTCGAGGCGAGCAGCGGGTGTCGGGCGAGCACCGGCAGGTCGTCGCGACGCGGGCCCCGCGGGGGCGCACCCGGCCCGGACCAGGCGGCGACCGCGTCCCACAGCGCGGGGGACGGGTGCGGCAGCCACAGGTGCACGTCGCGGTGGTGGGCGAGGGCGCGCAGCACGTCGAGCTGGTCCTGGGGCAGCCGCGTCGGGCCGAACACCGACAGCCGGGCGGGCAGGTCGACCGTGCCGGGGTCTCGCGTGATCGTCTCGACGGCGTCGGCGAGCACCTCCGCCGGACCGGGGGCGTCGACCCGCGCGCGGACCAGCCGCCACAGGGCGGGCTGCCAGGCGAGGTCGGCGGGCACGGCCGCCTCGGTACCGGGGTCGAGCCACCCGGTGAGGAGGGCCGGGCGCTGCTGCGCGTACGCGGCGAACAGCTCCGCGACGCGCTGGGCCAGGGCGACCCGGCGGGACCGGCGCACGCCGTCGTCCGCCTCGCCGACGTACCGCGCCAGCGGCGCCGCCCACGGCTCGTCGAGCGACGCGTCGATCGTCTCGAGCACCGGCCACACGAGCCGCGAGCGCCGCCACGGGTCGTCGTCGCGATCGACGCCGGTCACCGCCGTCACGGCGGCTGCGACCAGCCGCGACGGCGAGCCGAAGTCCACGTTGGCGCACACGCCGTCGCCGGCGCCGGGCTCCGCGGCGGTTCCCAGCCTGTGCGACAGCCGCTGCGCCAGCCATCGTTCGATCCCGCGCGTGGGCACGGCCACGACGTCCGGGGTGAACGGGTCGTCCGGCGGGTCGGCGAGCACGTCCGCGAGCGGGGCGACGAGCGCGTCCGCGCGCTCGGACCGGTGGATGTGCAGCACGTCGGCCAGGCTACGGGTCCCCGCCGACATCGGGCCCTCACCACAGGGGAACCGCAGGTTCGGCAGTACCCCGAGGGCGGGCCCGACCTCCGCCGCAGGTCGCAACGCAGGTTCCGTCCTGCGGCCCAAGACCCGCACCGGCTGGGACGGAGAGCCTGGTGGTGCGGCGCGGACCGGCGCCGCCGGACAGAGGAGGAGACGGATGAGCGTCATCCGGATCGAAGGGCTGAAGAAGTCCTACGGACGTTTCGAGGCGGTGCACGACGTGACGTTCGCGGCCGGCGCCGGGCGCGTCGTGGGCCTGCTGGGACCGAACGGGGCGGGCAAGAGCACGACGCTGCACGTGCTGCTCGGCCTGGCGTCCGCGGACGCGGGGACGGCGACGATCGACGGCCGCCGGTACGCGGAGCTCGAGCACCCGTCGCGCGTCGTCGGCGCGATGCTCGACGCCGGCGGGCTGCACCCCGGCCGCACGGGCCGCGACCACCTGCGCGTCCTGGCCGCCGCGGGCGGGCTGCCGGCGCTGCGGGCCGAGGAGGTGCTGGACCTGGTCGGCCTGCGACCTGCCGCCCAGCGCCGGGTGCGCACCTACTCCCTGGGCATGAAGCAGCGGCTCGGCATCGCCGCCGCGCTGCTCGGCCGCCCCCAGGTGCTGGTGCTCGACGAGCCCGCCAACGGCCTCGACCCTGCCGGGATGCGCTGGTTGCGCGAGCTGCTGCGCTCGTTCGCGGCCGACGGCGGCACGGTGCTGCTGGCCAGTCACGTGCTCGCGGAGGTCACCCAGGTCGCGGACGACCTCGTCGTCGTCGGCCAGGGCCGCGTCGTCGCCGCGGGGACCCTGGACGACCTCGTCACCGACCGTTCCCTCGAGGACGTGTACCTCGACCTCACCGCCACCACCGAAGGAGTGCGCTGATGTTCCGCGCCGAGCTGCTCAAGCTGCGGTCCACCCGGACCCCCTGGATCATCGCGGCGGTCGCCGCCGCCGGCATGGTCCTCACCCAGGTCGTCACCCTCGTGCTGCCGCGCACCCTGGGGACCCTCGGGGGCCTCGGGGCCCTCGGCTCGGGCGACGGCGCCGGCCTCACCGTCGGCACGCCCATGACCCCCGCGGACACGGCGGAGCTCACCGCCGACCTCGGCGCGCTCACCGACCTGGGCTCCGCCGACGCGCAGCGCGGGCTGCTGGACCTCCTGGGCAGCGGGGCGGGCGGCGCCGCGTCCTCCGGGATCACGGCGCTGTGCATGCTGCTGCTGGGCGTCCTCGCGGTGACGACCGACTTCCGCACCGGCGGGATGGTCCCCACCGCGCTCGTCGTCCCCGACCGGCTGCGGATCCTGGCGGGCAAGGCGGGTGCGACGGCGGTCGTGGCCGTCGTCACGGGCGGCGTCCTGGCGCTCCTGACCGCCGTGGGCCTGGTGGTCGCGGTCGCGACGACGCCGGACGCGTCCCTGGTGCTCGGCGCCGGCGAGGTGCTGGGAGTCTGGGGCCGTGGGCTGGCGGTGCTCGTCCTGCTCACCTGGCTCGGCCTGGCGGTCGGCACCCTGGTGCGCGGCCAGGTGGCGGCGATCGTGGTGGTCGCGTCGCTGGCGCTCGTGGAGCCGCTGGTGCAGACGATGGCGCTCGTCCTGTCCGGCGGGACGGCGTCCCTCACGTCGTGGCTGCCGCTCACGCTCGGGTCCCTCGCCTCGACCGGGCAGGCAGGTGCCGCGCAGCTCTTCGGCGGCTCGGCGGCGATGGGCGCCGGGACGGCGCTCGCGGGCCTGCTGGCCTGGGCGGCCGTCCTGCTCGGGGTCGCGGCGGTCGTGTTCCGCCGCCGCGACCTCGCCTGACGATGCGCCTGAGGATGCGCCTGACGATGCGCCTGACGATGCGCCCGGCGATGCTCCCGACGGCGCGGGCCGGACGGTACCGTCGGACGGACCGCGACCAGCCATGACGGGGGGACCTGTGCTCGAGGTGCTGCACCGCCGGCTCGACGCCGCCGGGATCCGGACGACGACGGCGCGCGACGCCCTGCTCGCCGCCGTCGTCGCGGTGGGGAGCCTGCTGCTCTTCTGGGCCGTCATGCGGGCCGTCCTGACGGACCTCGGCGCCGCGATCGGCGTCGACGTCTCGGCGGACCACATGACCACAGGGCAGTACGTCGGCGCCGGCGCCGTGATCGTGGCGCAGGCGTCGGCGCTCACCCTGCGGCGTCGGGCGCCGCTGCTGTGCCTCGGGCTCACCCTCGTGGGCCAGCTGGGGCTGGTGCTCCTGCTGCCGCCGTTCGTCAACTTCCAGGCGCCGGCGGGGGTCGTCGCGGCGTACACGCTCGGGGCGTACGCCCCCCGGCGCACGGCGATCTGGAGCGCGGGCGGGACGGCGGTGGTCCAGGTGCTGCTCGGCCTGGTCCTCGCCGGCCCGGACACGTCCCTGGGGTTCTCGGTCGGTGCGCAGCTGTCCAGCGGGCTGGTCTCCGCCCTCCTGACGTACCTGGGGGCGGTGCTCGTCGGGGCGTACGTCGGCACGCGCCGCGAGCTTCTGGCAGGGCTGCGCGAGCAGGTGCTGCAGGCCGAGCGGGAGCAGGAGGCCCTCGCCGCGCAGGCCGTGCTCGAGGAGCGCGGCCGCATGGCCCGGGAGCTGCACGACGTCGCGGCGCACCACCTCTCGGGCATCGTCCTGCAGGCGTCGGCCGCCGAGCGGCTCGTCGACCGCGACCCCGACCGGGCCAAGGAGTCGATGCGCTGGATCCGGGCGCAGGGGCGCGAGACGCTCGACAACCTGCGGCTCGTCGTCGGGATCCTGCGCGACGCCACCGCGCCCGACGACGGAGTCCCCGCCACGCCGCAGCCGACGCTCGACGACGTCCCCGAGCTGGTCGAGCTGGCCCGCAGCGCGGGGGCGACGGTGCGGGAGACCTCGCGGGGTGAGCCCGTCGACCTGCCGCCGACGGTGCAGCTCACCGTGTACCGCGTGCTGCAGGAGGCGCTGTCCAACGCCCGACGGCACGCCCCCGGGCGCACCGTCGAGATCGACACCGAGCACGGTGCCCGCGCGCTGGTGGTGACGGTGCACAACGGCGGTCCGACGACGACGACCGTGCCGTCGGCCGCGGCCGCCCGTCCCGGGCACGGGCTGATCGGGATGCGCGAGCGCGCCGAGTTCGTGGGCGGCACCCTGGACGCCGGCCCGGCGCCCGGTGGCGGCTGGCGCGTGCGGCTGACGGTGCCCCGCACCGCGTCCGCACCTGCGCCGTCGCGCCCTGCGCCGGCGCCCGCGCCGTCGCGTTCTGCGTCCGCGTCTGCGCCCGTGCCCGGTGAGGCCGCGGAGGGGGCCCGATGACCCGCGTGGTGCTGGTGGACGACCAGGCGATGGTCCGCGCCGGGATCGCCGTCATCCTGGAGAGCGAAGGGCTGCAGGTGGTGGGCGAGGCGTCGAGCGGCACGGACGCGGTGCGCGTCGTGCGGCGCGTGCGGCCGGACGTCGTCTGCATGGACGTGCGGATGCCCGGCGGCGACGGCATCGCCGCGACGCGGGAGCTCGCCGGGCCTGGGGTGGAGGACCCGGTGCCGGTCCTCGTGGTGAGCACCTTCGACCTGGACGACGACGTCTTCGGGGCGCTCGAGGCGGGCGCGTCGGGGTTCCTGCTCAAGGACGCGGAGCCGGAGGTGCTCGTGGACGCCGTGCGCCGTGTGGCGGCGGGCGACGGGCTGGTCGACCAGTCCCTCACCCGGCGGGTCATCGACGAGTTCGCGCGGCGCCGCGGCCCGGTCGCGCCCGACGCCACGGCGGAGGGGCTGCTCACGGCGCGGGAGCGGGAGATCGTGGCACTCCTGAGCCGTGGATCGTCGAACGCCGAGATCGCCGCGGCGCTGTTCCTGGAGCCGAGCACGGTGAAGTCGCACCTGAGCCGCATCATGACGAAGACGGGCGCGCGCGACCGGGTGCAGCTCGTCGTGTGGGCCTACGACTCCGGGCTGGCCGTGCCCGGCGCCTGACCGGTCCGACGGTCCGTGGGGCGCTCGCGGTCAGGGCTGGCGGGCCAGCCGTTCGGCCCGTCCTCGCTGCCCGACGAGCCGGTTGAGGCGCTCGGACATGAGCAGGCCCAGGGCCACCAGCACGGCGAGGAACAGGGGGAGGACCCACATCCCTGCCCAGGCCGAGACCAGGCCGAACAACGGTGGCGCGAGGGTGGAGCCGGTGTACGCGGCGGCCATCTGGATGCCGATGACGGCCTGGGAGCTGCGGCGCCCGAAGTTGGCCGGGGTGGAGTGGATGATCGCGGGATAGACGGGCGCGCACCCGAGCCCCGCGACCACCAGCCCGGCGAGCGCGAGCACGTCTGTCTCCACGGGGAGCGCGAGCATCGCGACACCCAGTCCGGCTGTCGTGAAGCCGAGACGGATCAGCTGCTTGTCCCCGACCCGGTCGGCGAGGAAGCCGGCCAGGAACCGCCCGCCGGTGATGCCCAGGAGGAACAGCGAGGCGAACGCGGCCGCCGTGGCGGCATCGACGCCGCGCTCGGCCACGAGGTATGTCGACGCCCACAGGATCGAGGTGCTCTCCAGCGCGCAGTACGCGAAGAACGCGGTCAGGATCACCAGGACACCGGGGATCCGCAGTGCCTGCGCGAGCGGGACGTGACCGCCCGCGCCCGGCGGCTCGGTCGCGGCCCCGTGCGCCTCGTCCGTCTCGTCGGTCTGCCCGGGAGGCGCGACCCGGTTCACCTTCCCCCACATCGGCAGACTGACGATCAGCACGCACGTCAGGACGGCCTGGACGATGCCGACGGTGCGGTAGGCGCCGGTCCAGCCCATCCCGGAGGTGACGGCGTAGCTCATGATGAACGGGCTGATCGACGCGCCCAGCCCCCAGAAGCTGTGCAGCCAGTTCATGTGCCGCGCGGCGTAGTGCAGGGCCACGTAGTTGTTGAGGGCTGCGTCGACCGCACCGGCTCCCAGCCCGTAGGGGACGGCGAAGAGGCACAGCATCCAGAACGAGCCGGAGACGGAGAAGCCGACGAGGGCGGCCGCGGTCAGCCCGACGCTGACGGCCGTGACGATGCCGGCGCCGAACCGGCGCGTGACCCGCTCGGACGCGAGGCTGGACAGGATGGTGCCGCCGGCGATGATCATGGTGATGACGCCGGCGAAGGAGACGGGGACCCCGAGGTCCTGGTGCATGACCGGCCAGCCGGCTCCGACGAGGGAGTCCGGGAGCCCGAGGCTGACGAAGGCGATGTAGATGATCGCGAGGAGGAGCGAGTACACGGCGGGGAGTGCTGCCTTTCACGGGCCGGCCAGGTGCCGGGAACGTGGCTGAGGTCAGGCGCGCAGCGCCTGCTCGACATCCTCCAGCAGGTCCAGCGGGTCCTCCAGCCCGACGGACAGGCGCAGGGTGGTCTCCGCGATGCCGACCTCGGCACGGCGCTCGGCGCCGAGCCGGCGGTGCGTCGTCGTCGCGGGGTGCGTGATGATCGACTTCGCGTCGCCGAGGTTGTTGGAGATGTCGACGATCTGCAGTGCGTCGACGAACGCGAACGTGCGCTTCTTCGCCTCCGCGGGGTCGGTGCCCTCGGGCACGTCGAGGCCGAACGTCACGACCGTCCCGCCGCCGGACTGCTGCGCCAGCGCGAGCTCGTGCTGCGGGTGCGACGGCAGGTACGGGTAGCGCACGCCGGTGATGCCGTCCAGCCGCTCGAGCGCCGTCGCGATCTGCAGTGCCGCGGCGTTCTGCGCCCGGACACGCACGTCGAGCGTCTCCAGCCCCTTGAGCAGCACCCACGCGTTGAACGCGCTCAGCGACGGCCCGGTGTTGCGGATGAACGTCTGCACAGGTCCCGTGAGGAACTCCCGCGAGCCGAGGATCGCGCCGCCCAGCACCCGGCCCTGGCCGTCGATGTGCTTGGTGGCGGAGTAGACCACGACGTCGGCCCCGAGCTCGAGGGGCTTCTGCAGCACCGGCGTCGCGAACACGTTGTCCACGACGACGACCGCGCCCGCGGCGTGGGCGAGGTCGGCCACCCGGCGCACGTCCACCAGGTCCTGCATGGGGTTGGACGGCGACTCGAAGAAGACGACGTCGGCGGGGGTGGCCAGCGCCTCCTCCCACTGGGAGGTGACGTGCCCGTCGACGTAGTCGACCTGCACGCCCCACTTCGCGAGGATCTCGGAGTAGATCACGGTGGTGGAGCCGAACAGCGCCCGCGCGGACACGATGCGCGAACCGCTGGACACGAGCGCGGCGAGCGTCGTGAACACGGCCGACATGCCCGACGCCGTCGCGTAGCAGGCCTCGGCACCCTCGATCAGCCGCAGCCGCTCCTCGAAGACGTGCACCGTGGGGTTGCCGTAGCGCGAGTAGAGGAACCGGGACTGCTCGCCGGCGAACGCCGCCTCGGCGTCGGCGGCGGTGTCGTAGGTGTAGCCCTGGGTGAGGAACAGGGCCTCCGACGTCTCCTGGAAGTCCGAGCGGCGGTGCCCGCCCCGCACGGCGAGCGTCGCGGGGCGCGCGGTCGCCGGCAGCGGGCCGCGGCCGGAGCCGCCGTGCAGGACGTCGTCAGCGGCGGGGCCGGTGGGGATGTGCAGCGCGCTCACCGGTCGGCGCCCGTCGGCGGCGTGGGCTCGGCGTCCACGAGCTCGCCCCAGGGCAGGCCGCGGACCTTCCAGCCCTCGTGGTCGCGGGCGCCGTCGAACCCGGCGCCGCCCTCGAAGCCCTCCAGGATGTTGTACGACGGGCCGATGCCCGCGGACGTCGCGAGGCGCGCCGCGCCGATCGAGCGCTGCCCGGAGCGGCACAGGAACACGACCGGGCGGCCCGCGGTGACGCCGGCGTCCTCGAGGTCGGTGAGGAACGCGGGGTTCGGCCGCCCGCCGGCCTTGACCCATTCCACGAGGACGGTGTCCTTGTCGAGCGCGCGGGTGTCGGGGACGCCGACCGCCCGCCACTCGCCCTCGGTGCGGACGTCCACCAGGACGGCGTCGGGGTCGGTGGCGAGCAGGTCCCAGGCCTGCTGGGGGTCCAGGTCGCCGGCGTAGCCCGGGGCGGGCCGGGCTTCGGGGTGTGCTCCGGGCGTCGGTGCAGGTGCCGTCATGGCGCTCCTCCCATCGGTCGTGGCGGTAGCACCCTCGTCCGGTCCGGGTCGTCGACGGAGACCGGCGACGACCGGCCCGCGGGTTGCTGCGGCGTCGACGTGCCACGTCACTCGGCCGCTCGGGATGGTCAGCGCGATCGTACGACACCGTCCGCCTGGTGGGCACCCCGTCTCGCGAGGTGAGCCAGGCGGGCCCGCAGGCGCGTGGAGGGCTCAGCCGCCGTAGCGGATCTCGACTCGGCGGTTCTGCGCACGGGCCGTGGCCACGGCGTCCTCGTCACCGCTCTCGCGCACCTTGGGCCGGGTCTCCCCGAACCCGCGGACGTCGGTCGCGACGTCCTCACGAGCGGCCCGCACGGCGTCGGCGACCGCCTCGGCGCGCCGTTCGGACAGCTCCTGGTTGACCTCGTCGGTGTCCACGGTGTCGGTGTGACCGTGCACCTTGATCGAGGCGCCGTCCGGGACGTCGGCGACCAGGTCCGCGACCTTGGCCCGCGCCCCGGCGGAGAGCTCCGCCTCGCTCGGCGCGAAGAGGATGTCGGAGGACAGCGTCACGACGGTCTCCTCGCCCTCGGTCGTCACCTCCTGCACGGGTACGACGTCCATGCCGCCGTGGTGCACCACGGAGGGCTGGTGCTCGATGACGTCGCCGTGCGAGCCGGGCTCGCCGGTGTCGTCGTCGCCGAGGTCCGGCGCCGACGGCCAGTCGTAGGAGGGTCCGTCGTCGTCGGCCGGGGCGTCGGAGCCGGAACCGGTGCAACCGGCAAGGACGAGGACGACGCCGAGCGCCGCCCACCGGGCGCCGGGACGTGCGGTGCGGGTGCGCATGCCTAGTCCTCGACGGTCAGGGGGACGTCCTCGAACACCGGCCAGGAGTCGTGGAGCTTGACGTCGATCGTCGTGATGTCGTCCTCCGGCGCGGCGAAGTACGCCTGGAACCCGACGGACTCGCCCCGGGCGGCCTTGGCGCCGACGTAGTCGGTGGTGTACCCCGTGCGGTACTCCTTGAGGTTCTCCCGGTCGATGAGGTCGAGCCCGCCGCTCGTCTCCCCGAGCATGCTGAACACGGAGATCGCGTCCCCGTCGTCGTACTGCGGGGTGAAGACCAGCCGCAGCTCCGTGGTCTCGCCGCGCACGGTGAGCGACTCGATGCCCACCCGCACCTCGTCCTTCGTGCCCGGCACGGTGAACGTCGCGTCCGCGACGACGTCGTCGGGGTCCGGGAAGTCGACGCCCACGACGCCGCCCGGAGCAGCGTCGCCGGACTCCTGCGCGGCGCCGGCCGGGGCATCTGCGGCGTCGGCCGCCGCGTCGTCCTGACCGCCGGACGTGCAGCCGGACAGGGCGAGCGCTCCGGCGACGAGGACGGGGACGAGGCGCAGGGTTCGCTGACTCACCGGAGCACCGTACCGTCAGGAGGCCGCATCGCGAGACGTTTCGCCCACCTGTTGACATCCGTCGACGGCTCCGGTGATCCTGGCACCAGGTCAAGAGCGCCAGCGTCAAGCCCCGGCTCGCTGGCCGGCAACCCTCCTTCCGCGGCGGGGTGCCCCGGGTGACGACCAGGCCCGCGCCGTCCGGCGCCGGGCAAGCGCGGGGAGAGCTCTCCCCGGCACGACCGAGGGGACCACTCATGACCACGCTCACCGATGCCCGGCCCGCCCGGGCCACGCCGGCGACGACCGGGACCACCGCGACCGTCCACGACGTCGCGCCCGTGCTGCCCGTCGTCGGCGCCGACACGCTCGTCCCGCTCGTGGACGGACGCCGGGTGCCGTACGCCAACCTCGACGTCGCGGCCTCGGCCCCGGCCCTGCAGGCCGTCGCGGACCGCGTCACCCAGGTGCTGCCGCTGTACGCGAGCGTGCACCGCGGTGCGGGATACCTGTCGCAGGTCTCGACCGCCCTGTACGAGCAGGCACGGCGCACCATCGGCACGTTCGTCGGCGCCCGCGAGGAGCACCTGACCCTCGTCACGCGCAACACCACGGACTCGCTCAACCTGCTCGCGGGCTGCGTCCCCGTCGACCAGGCGACCGGGGCGCGAGGACGCGTGCTCGTCCTCGACATCGAGCACCACGCCAACCTGCTGCCCTGGCAGCGGGTCACCGACGCCACCGTCGTCACGGGCGGCCACACGGTCGCCGCCACCTGCGAGGAGATCGCCGACGAGCTGGCCGCAGGCCTGGCCGAGGGGCGCCCGTACGCCCTCGTCGCGCTCACCGGTGCCTCGAACGTGACGGGGGAGTCGCTGCCGGTCGCCGACGTCGTCGCCCTCGCGCACGACGCCGGCGCGCGCGTCGTGCTCGACGGCGCGCAGCTCGTGCCGCACCGCCGGTTCTCGCTCGCCGCCACGGGCGTCGACTACGTCGCCTTCTCCGGGCACAAGACGTACGCGCCGTTCGGCGCGGGCGCGCTGGTGGGGCGGCGCGACTGGCTCGACGCCGGCACCCCGTACCTCGCGGGAGGCGGCGCGGTGCGCCGGGTCCGCGCGACGACGACCGACTGGCACGAGGGCCCGGCCCGGCACGAGGCGGGGTCCCCCAACGTGCTCGGGGCGGTGGCGCTCGCGGCGGCCTGCGACGAGCTCGCCGCGCTCGACACGACGGTGGCGCGCGAGCACGAGGACGCGCTGCGCCGCCGGCTCGTCGACGGCCTGGGGGCGCTCGACCGCGTCGAGGTCGTGCACGTCTGGGACGACGCGGTGGACCCGGTGGGCGTCGTGACGTTCACGGTCACGGGCTACGACCCGGGGCTCGTGGCCGCGTACCTGTCCGCCGAGCACGGCATCGGCGTGCGCGACGGTCGGTTCTGCGCGCACCCGCTGCTGGGGCGCCTCGGCTTCGACGCCGGGGCCGTGCGGGCGTCGGTCGGGCTGGGGACCGCCGGCGAGGAGGTGGAGCGGCTCGTCGCCGCCGTCGGCGCCCTCGTCTGCGACGGCCCGCAGGCCAGGTACGACGTCGTGGACAACCTGTGGGTGGTGGTCGACGACCCGCGGCCCGTGCCCGAGGGCTCAGGGCTCGAGGGGCTGCTGGCGACGGCGGCTCTCGGGGCCGACGAGGCGTTCGGCTGCCTGCCCGGCGACGCGTGACGGTCGGGCCCCGCTGGACGTCGAAGGGGGCGCGACCGGCGTCCGGTCGCGCCCCCTTCGACGTGCAGGCCTACTTGAACGCGTCCTTGACGTCGTCACCGGCCTGCTTGAGGTTGGCCCCGGCCTGCTGGGCCTCGCCCTCGGCCTCCTTCGACTCGTCTCCGGTGAGCTTGCCCGTCGTCTCCTTGACCTTGCCCTCTGTCTCTTCCGCGAGATGCTTGGCCTTGTCTCCGAGTGCCATGGGGCTCCTTCCGTCGAACGTGGACCTCGAACGACGACGCTATGCACGTCGCTGCCCGCCCGCATCTCGGGCCCCCGGGTGGCGGGGCGTGGGGGGCCCGCGGCGCCGGCGGGCTCAGCCGAGGACGGCGAGGGTCAGACAGATCCCGCCGACCGTGAGGTCCAGGCCGATGCACCACACGGCGAGCGACTGGTGCACGACGACGTCGCGGCGGTAGTGCACGAGGTCCCACGCGGCGTGGGCGGCCAGCGCGAGACCGGCCACGACGAGACCGGCGCGCGGGGCCAGGCCGACGCCGGCGAGCGCGACGCCGTAGTACGCGACCATCGCGGCGCCCTGGGCGAGCGTCGTCGGCCGGCGCCGCACGAGCCCGAGCAGCAGGAGAGCGAGCCCGGCGACGGCGAACGGCAGCCAGCGAGGCACCCCGACGAAGGCGAGGAACGGCAGGGCGCTGGCGACCGGCACCGCCGCCCAGCCGACCCAGCGGAGTCCGGTCGCGGCGGCAGCGAGGTAGCACAGGGCGGCCACCGCCACGGCGGTCGCGGGGGCCGAGGCGGTGGTGGCGAGCTCGGTCGCCGCGCCGTCGCCGGGGCTCGTCGAACCGCCGAGGCCGAACACGATGCCGATCCCGGACACGATGCCGACGACGGTCCACCCGGCGATCCAGGCGATGCTTCGTGGTGGTGCGTCGCCGCCGGTCGGTGCGGCTGGTCGGGAAACCGCTGAGGTCTCTCGATGGGGCATGGCGATCCACTCCTTCGTGCATCACGGTAGGCGTACCCGGCAGGGGTATATACCCCTACCCCCGAGGGGTAACCTACCCCGATCGGCCCACCCTGTCGAGACCCTTCTCGTCGTCCGCGGGCCCGGCCCGGTGGAGAGGCGTCACCAGGTCGGCGGACGCCGGTCGGCCCAGCGCAGGCGGTCCTCGAGCTGGGCGGCGACCGCGAGCAGGGTGCGCTCCCCGCCGGGCCTCCCGACGACCTGCACGCCCATGGGCAGGCCCGCGTCGGTCTGGTGCACCGGCACCGCGATCGCCGGCAGCCCCGCCACGTTGAGCATCGACGTCCAGGGCGTGTACTGGCACTGCTGCTCGAAGTTGCGCTCCGGGTCCTGCGGGTCGAACCAGCCCACGGGTCGCGGCGGCATGGCCAGAGCGGGGGTCAGCACGACGTCGAACCGCGCGACCTGCGCCACCAGGTGCCGCTCGAACGCCGTGAGCGTGCGCAGCGCCTCCGCGAGCCGGCGGGCCGGGACCTCACGGCCGCGGCCGATGAGCCACTGCGTCAGCGGCTCCAGCCTGGCCAGGCGCGCGGGGTCGTCGAGCGGGACCGCGGACGCCCCCGCCATCCACAGGGTGCGGAACGCCGGCCCGTACTCCTCGAACGGTGCGAGCGAGAGCTCGTCGACGTCGTGCCCCAGCCCGGTGAGCTCGTCGGTGCCGACGTCGAGCGCGGCCCTGGCCTCGGCCGACGTCGTGATGTCGTAGAAGTCGTCCCAGGCGGAGTCGAGCGTCACCCCGATCCGCAGGCGGCGCCGGGCACGGCCGTCGTCGCCGGGGGCCTCGCCCCGCTGGGCGGCAGCGAGGTACTCGCCTCGCCGGGCAGACGGCGCGCGCAGCGTCAGCGGGTGCGCGACCCCGCCGTCGGCGTCCCAGGTGAGCATGCCCTCGAGGAGCAGCGCGACGTCCGCGGTGGTGCGCGCCAGCGGCCCGTTGACGACGAGGCCCCCCAGGGCCTCCTGCCCGGACCCGGCCGGCATCAGCCCGCGCGACGGCTTGAGGCCCACGACGCCGCACGCCGCGGCGGGGATCCGGACCGACCCGCCGCCGTCGGACCCGGGGGCGAACGGCAGCAGCCCCGCGGCGACCGCGACCGCCGCCCCGCCGCTGGAGCCGCCCGCCCCGAGCGCCGGGTCCCACGGGTTGCGCGCGACCGGCCCGGCCAGCGGCTCCGTGTACGCCGGGAAGCCGAGCTCGGGCGCCGTCGTGCGGCCCAGGCTCACGACCCCCGCGGCGTCGAGCACCTCCACGATCTCGTCGCTCGACGGCGGCACGACGGCGTCGTCGCCGGCGAACGCCCGCGACCCGAAGCCGGCCGGGACGCCCGCGCGCGCCCAGAGGTCCTTGTCCCCGCTCGGCAGCCCCCACAGGGGCCCGCGGTCGCCGTGGTCCATCGCCTCGAGAGCGGCGGCCCGCTCGCGCGCGGCCCCCGGCGTGACGCTGACGAACGCGCCGAGGCCGGGGCCGGCCCGCTCGATCCGGGCCAGGAAGTGGTCCGCCACCTCCGTGGGGGTCAGCTCGCCCGCGCCCAGGCGGTCGCGCAGGTCCACGGCGGTCGTCTCGTGCAGCTCGTCCATCCCCCCATCCTGCGCGCCGAACCCGCGGTCGCCGTCGTTCTCGGCCGTGACGCCGGTCCCAGCCCGTGCCCGGCGCCTCGGTCGGGGGGTGCGGGGTCAGAGGAGGAGGGGAGCCACCCGCTCGCCGACGAACGTGGCGAAACCGTCGAGGTCGGGCTCGTCACGGGTGGGCTCGGCGACCACCGAGGTCGCGCCGAGGTCGACGAACCGTCGCAGACCGTCGGCGACCTGCTCCGCGGAGCCCCAGGAGAAGTGGTCCGCGAGCACCGCGCCGTCCTGCGGGTCGAGCCCTTCGGTGGCCGCCGCACGGCGGACGCGCTCGACGGCGTCCGGCCCGGCCGCCACCGGTAGGAACGTCACGACCCGGAACGGGTCCTCGCTGCCGGGGCCGGAATCCCGTACGGGCGGACGCCCGGCCGCGGCCCGGCCCTCGTCGAGGAGCGGGAGCGCCCGGCGCACCGCCGCGAGCCCGGCGCCGCCGTCGAACACGACGCCGTCTGCCACCTCGCCCACGAGCCGCAGCGTCCTCGGCCCCTTGGCGGCGCAGAGCACGGGTGGGGCGGACGCGGGCGGCCAGTCGAGCGCCACGTCGTCCAGCGTGACGTAGCGTCCCGACGTCGTGACCCGCTCGCCGTCGAGCAGCGCACGCAGGGCGCCGACCTGTTCGCGCAGCAGCGTCAGCGGCGAGGCGGCGCGGACGCCGAGCTGCCCCATCCAGGACTGCACCCCGTGCCCGAGGCCGGGCAGGAACCGCCCGGGGAACATGCCGTCGAGGGTGGCGGTCTCCATGGCCGTGAGCGCGACGTGGCGCAGGGGCGCCGGCATGACGCCGATGCCGACGCGCAGGCGTTCGGTGGCCGCGAGCATCGCCGCTGCGGTCGCCGGGCCGGACTCGAGGAAGCAGTCCTCCCAGAGCCACACCTCGTCGAGGCCCGCGGCCTCGGCGGTCCGCGCGAACGGCGCGAACCGCGACGGGGGGTTGCCGTACGGCGGCAGGACGCATCCGATCGTCGTCATGGCACGAGCCTGACCCCGTCGGCGGGTCCTGTCGAGGTCGGGCCTGCGGCCGGCCGCCGACAGGACGGCGACCGGCCCGGCCGCCGGGTCAGAGCGGGGTGACGCTGCCCTCGAAGTGCTTGATCCGGCGCCCGCCGTTCCAGCCGACGTAGTCGAAGCCGACCCCGTCGGCCGCCGGGGTCACGGCGACGTCGACCGTCCCGGGCAGCAGCACGGGCTTGGCGAACCGGACCGTCCACCGATAGGCCTCGCCGCGCGCGTGGCCGACGTCGGCCAGGGCCCGCGCCGCGGTGTACATCCCGTGCGCGATGGCGCGGGGGAAGCCGAACGCCTTGGCCGACAGCGCCGACAGGTGGATCGGGTTGCGGTCCCCGGAGACGGCCCCGTACGCGCGGCCCGTGCCCGGCCCGAGCGCCCAGCGCCCGGTGGGCAGCGGGGGCGCCCACGTGCCGACCGGCGCCCGGTCCTCGGCGGCGTCCTCGGGCTCGGTGACGCCGGCCGGCTCGGTCCCGGGCGCCTCGAACCCCTTGGCCAGGTAGGTGGAGACCCCGCGCCACACGGGCACGCCGGCAGGGTCGTCCGCGCGACGCACCTCGGCGACGAGGTCGACCTGGACCCCCCGCCGGTGCGGCCTCAGGTTCTCCGCCCACGCCCGCACCTCCAGGACGTCGCCGAGCTGCACGGGACCGCGCAGCTCGACCGCGTTCGCCAGGTGCACCATGCCGAGCAGCGGCAGGGGGAAGTCGGGCCGCACCATCACCGCGGTGGCGAGGGGGAACGCCAGCACGTGCAGGTACCCGGCAGACAGCACATCCGTCACCGGCTCGTGCAGCAGCCGCTGGTAGTCGTGCAGGTGCGCGGTCATCCCCGCGGTGGCCACCCCGGTGACCTGGTACGCGACGTCGGGCAGGACGAGCGTGCCGCCCCCGTCGTCGTCACCGTCGCCGGCGCGGCCGTAGCCGATGACCGGCAGCCCGGGCAGCGCCCGGCCCGCGGCGATACGGCCCGAGGAGGCCGCGCCGCGCGCGTACAGGCCGCCGAGACCCGGCAGGGTCGGCAGGGACTCGACCCGCAGCGGGTCGCCGGCGCCGGTCGCCGGGGTGGCCGCCGTCACTGGCCCACCATGTGCTGGCCGCACACGCGCAGCACCTGGCCGTTGATCCCCGCGGCGGCGGGGGAGACGAGGAACGCGACGGCCTCGGCGACGTCGACGGGCTGGCCGCCCTGCTGCAGCGACGGCAGGCGCCGCGCGACCTCGCGGGTGAGGAGCGGGATGGTGGCTGTCATGTCGGTCTCGATGAAGCCCGGCGCGACGGCGTTCGCGGTGCCCCCGGCGGCGGCGGCGAGCGGTGCGGTGGCCCGCGTGTGCCCGATGACGCCCGCCTTGGAGAAGCCGTAGTTCGTCTGGCCCTTGCCGCCCGCGATGCCGGAGGTGGAGGCGAGCGAGACGATGCGCAGGCCCTCCAGCCCGGCTGCCAGGAGCTGGGCGTTGATGCGCAGCTGCGCGGAGAGGTTCACCGCGACGACGGCGTCCCACTGCGCCGGCGCCATGTTGGCGAGCAGCTTGTCGCGCACGATGCCGGCGTTGTGCACCACGATGTCGAGCCGGCCGTGCCGGGCGCGGGCGTGCTCGAGGATGCGGGTGCCCGCGTCGTCGGCCGTGACGTCGAGCTGCAGCGCGGTGCCGCCGACGGCGTTGGTGGTCTTCGCGAGGGCCTCGCCCGCGGCGGGGACGTCCACGCACACGACGGTCGCGCCGTCACGCGCCAGCGTCTTCGCGATCGCCGCGCCGATGCCGCGCGCGGCACCCGTGACGACGGCGACCTGGCCGGCCAGCGGGCGCTCCGTGGCATGGTCCGGCGTCGTGGCGGTCTCCGCGGCCCGGGCGGCGTCCGGCGTCGGGCCGACGGGGAGCAGCTGACCGTCCACGTACGCGGACTTCGCGGACAGGAAGAACCGCAGCGTGGCGAGGGCCGTGGGGTCGTCGGCCGCGGCGTCGTCGGTGAGCACGATGCCGTCGGAGGTGGCGCCGAAGCGCAGCTCCTTGGCGAGCGAGCGCACGAACGCGTCGATGCCCTGGCGCACGGCCGCGAGCTCGGGGGAGTCGCCGTCCGTCGTCGCCCGCGACACCGTGACGACGCGGCCGCTCGGCGCGAGGGACCGCAGCACGGAGCCGGTCGTGAGCACGGCCCCGGAGACGTCGGTGGGCACGGCCGCACCGGTGAGCACGAGGACGACGGCGCCCCAGCGGGCGTCGTCGGTCGGCTCGCGGCGTACGTCGACGCCCCAGCCCAGGAGCGTCCGGGCGAGCGCGTCCGCGTCGGGCCTCGACGCGGCGTCGGACACCACGAGCACAGGCCCCACGGTGAGCGGGCTGCCGGCGCGGTGTCGGCGCAGGATCGCGGGCCGGGGCAGGCCGAGCTTCTTCGCGAGGGTCTTGGTGAACCCGGAGTTCACGGCCTTGGTGTAGTTGTCGGTCATCGGTTTCCCCCGCTCAGACGGACTCGACGATGGCGGTGGCGCCCAGGCCCCCGGCAGCGCAGACGGAGAGGAGCGCGCGGGCGGGCCTGCCCGTCTCGGCGGCCTTCGCCGCGACCAGCTTGGCGGCCGTGGCGAGGATCCGCCCGCCGGTGGCCGCGAACGGGTGGCCGGCGGCCAGCGACGAGCCGTTGACGTTGAGCCGCGCGCGGTCGACGCTGCCGAGCGCGCCGTCCAGGCCGAGCTCGCTCTTGCAGTAGTCGGCGTCCTCCCAGGCCGCGAGCGTGGTGAGCACCGTGGAGGCGAAGGCCTCGTGGATCTCGAAGAAGTCGATGTCGTCCAGCGTGAGGCCGTTGCGGGCGAGCAGGCGCGGCACCGCGTGCACCGGGGCCATGAGCAGGCCCTCGTGGCCGTGCACGAAGTCGACGGCGGCGGTCTCGGCGTCGACAAAGCGGGCGAGGACGGGCAGGTCGCGCTCGGCCGCCCACTCGGCGGACGAGAGCAGGACGGCAGAGGCGCCGTCGGTCAGGGGGGTGGAGTTGCCCGCCGTCATGGTGGGCTCCACGGGGGCCTCGGACGACGTGGCGAGGCTCTTGCCGAAGACCGGCTTGAGCGACGCGAGCTTCTCCATGGAGGTGTCCGCGCGCAGGTTGTCGTCGCGGGTCAGCCCGCGGAACGGGGTGACGAGGTCGTCGAAGAACCCCGCGTCCCAGGCGGCGGCCAGGTGCTGGTGGCTGGCGAGCGCGATCTCGTCCTGCGCCTCGCGGCTGATGCCCCAGCGAGCGGCGGTGATCGCCTGGTGCTCGCCCATGGACAGGCCCGTGCGGGGCTCGTCGGTGGACGGGGTGAGCGGCTTGAGGTCGGCCGGGCGCACCTTGGCGAGCGCCTTGAGGCGGGCCTGGAGGGTCTTGGCGTGCGAGGCGTCGAGCAGCGCGCGACGCAGGCCCTCGCTCACGGCGACCGGCGCGTCGGAGACGGTGTCGGTGCCGCCGGCGATGCCGGAGTCGATCTGGCCGAGCTTGATCTTGTTCGACACGTTGATCGCGGCCTCGAGGCCGGTGGCGCAGGCCTGCTGCAGGTCGAACGCGGGGGTCTGCGCGGAGAGCGAGGACCCGAGCACCGACTCGCGCACGAGGTTGAAGTCGCGCGAGTGCTTGAGGACGGCGCCGCCCACCACCTCGCCGAGCCGCTCGCCCTGCAGGCCGAAGCGCGCGACGAGGCCCTCCAGCGCGGCGGTGAGCATCTCCTGGTTGGACGCGTCGGAGTACTTCTTGCCGGTGCGGGAGAACGGGATCCGGTTCCCTCCGACGATCACGGCGTCGCGGACGCCAGGGGCGCGGTCCGCGGCTGCGCGGGCGGTGGCCCGGCTGGCGGACCCGGTCGGCTTGCGTGTGGCCACAGGTAGTTCCTTCACTCCGTCGGTCAGGTAGGACTCACAGTACCTGATACTCTCAGTCTCGTGAGACGAGTCACAGGATGCGGCCGATGAGGGCCGCGGAGCGAGAGCCCGGCGGGCGCGCGACGCTCGACGGTCGTTCCACGAGGTGGGACGACCATCGTGCCGCGCGACGGGCCGAGCTCGTCAATGCTGCCCGCAGAGCGGTGCACCGGGGCGGGCCCACGGTCTCGATGGACGAGATCGCCACCGCCGCCGGCACCTCGAAGTCGATCGTCTACCGCTACTTCGACGACAAGGCGGGGCTGCGCCTCGCCGTCGCCGCGCACGTGGTGGCCACGATGCACGACGCCCTGCGGGAGGCGGCCGAGGCGGCCCCCACGCCGCACGCGGCGCTGCGCGCCATGGTGCGGGTCTACCTGGAGATGATCGAGCAGTCTCCGAACGTCTACTGGTTCGTCACCCGGACCGCGATCGGTGGCAACGAGCCCGCGACCGACGGCGGGCCCCCGGGGTCGACGTCGGGACCCGTCGAGGCGCTGGGCGCCTACCTCGACTCCGTGATCGAGCTCGTCGCCGAGCCGTTCGCCCGCGCCGTCCACGTCCCGGCCACGACGGCGGCCGCCTGGGCGGCCGGCGCCGTGGGCTTCGTCCGCGGCGCGGGCGAGTGGTGGCTGTCGGGCCAGGGCCCCGGCCGCCTGTCGCGCGAGGAGCTCACCGAGCAGGTGACCCTGTGGCTGTGGACCGGCCCCGTCGGGGTCCTGCACCACGACGCCCCGGGGATCCCGCCCGCCGCGCATCCCGCAGACCATGCAGACACCCACACCGCACGCACGCAGGAGCACCGATGACCATGACGTCCGACCGTCCCGTGTCCCTCCCTGACGACCACCCGCGCGCCTCCGGCGCGAAGCCGACGCCGCGTGTCGACGTCGCCGGGATGTCCGAGCACCTGCTCGGCCGCTGGCCCGAGTGGCGCCGCGCCGCCCGCGAGCGCGCGACCGACCCCACCTTCTGGAAGGACGAGTCGCAGTCCATGGCCGAGCACCGCGAGCGCGTGCTCGAGCAGATGAAGCTGCTCGCGTCGGAGGAGACGCACCAGGTGTGGCTCGGCTTCCCCGAGCGCCTCGGCGGCAAGGACTCCTCTGGCGCGAACCTCGCCGGGTTCGAGGAGCTCGTGGCGGCCGACCCGTCGCTGCAGATCAAGGCGGGCGTCCAGTGGGGCCTGTTCGCCTCGGCGATCCTGCACCTGGGTACCCCGGAGCAGCAGGACCGCCTGCTGCCTGCCGCCATGGACCTGTCGGTGCCGGGCGCGTTCGCGATGACCGAGATCGGGCACGGCTCGGACGTCGCCTCGGTGGCCACCACCGCCACGTACGACCCCGCGACCCAGGAGTTCGTCGTCCACACGCCGTTCCGGGCGGCGTGGAAGGAGTTCCTCGGCAACGCGGCCGTGCACGCCACCGCGGCGACCGTCTTCGCCCAGCTGATCACGAACGGCGTCAACCACGGCGTGCACTGCTTCTACGTGCCCGTGCGCGACCCCGAGACCATGGAGTTCCTGCCGGGCATCAGCGGCTACGACGACGGCCTGAAGGGCGGCCTGCGGGGCGTGGACAACGGGCGCCTCGCGTTCGACCAGGTGCGCGTGCCGCGCGCCGACCTGCTCGCCCGCTACGGAGCGGTGGCGGCCGACGGCACCTACTCGTCGATCATCGACAGCCCGGGGCGGCGCTTCTTCACCATGCTCGGCTCGCTCGTGCAGGGCCGGGTGTCGCTCGACGGCGCGGCGGTCACCGCGTCCAAGCTCGGCCTCGCGATCGCCGTGAAGTACGGCGCCGAGCGCCGCCAGTTCACGTCGTCGTCGCCCGTCGAGGAGACCGTGCTGCTCGACTACGCCACGCACCGTCGCCGGCTGCTGCCGCGCGTCGCGGAGACGTACGCGTCGCACTTCGCGCACGACCGCCTGCTCGACCTGTTCGACGACGTGTTCTCCGGCGAGAAGGACACGCCGGAGCAGCGCGAGGACCTGGAGACGATGGCGGCGGCGCTCAAGTCGACGTCCACGACGTTCGTGCTCGAGACCCTGCAGGAGTGCCGGGTGGCGTGCGGCGGCGCGGGGTTCATGACCGAGAACCGGATCACGAGCCTGCACCACGACCTCGACGTGTACGCCACGTTCGAGGGCGACAACACGGTGCTGCAGCAGCTCGTGGCCAAGCGCCTCGTCGGCGACTACGCCAAGCACCTCAAGGGCAGCACGAAGACGCCCGCCGGGCTGGCGCGCTTCGTCGTCGACCAGGCCGCCGACGCGGCGCTGCACCGGACGGGCCTGCGCCGGTTCGGCCAGGCGATCGCCGACGTCGGCGACCCGCGCCGTGCGGCCGGTCACCTGCGCGACACCGACACGCAGCGCGAGCTGCTGGCCGACCGCGTCGCGACGATGGTCGAGGACGTCGCCATGGCGATGCGTCCCGCGCAGAAGGCGGACCCGGTCACGGCCGCCCGCATCTTCGACGAGAACCAGGTGCAGCTCGTCGAGGCCGCCAAGGCGCACGCGGACCTGCTGCGCTGGTCGGCGTTCACCGAGGCCCTGGCCGACATCGAGGACCCGGGCACCCGCCGCGTCCTGACGTGGCTGCGCGACGTCTTCGGGCTCACGCTCATCGAGCGCAACCTCGCGTGGTACCTCGTCAACGGCCGGCTGTCCGCGCAGCGCGCCCGGACGGTGACGTCGTACGTCGACCGCCTGCTCGACCGCCTGCGTCCGCACGCCGTCGACCTGGTCGACGCGTGGGGCTACGGCCCCGAGCACCTGCGGGCGCCCATCGCCTCCGGTCTCGAGGCCGAGCGTCAGGAGGAGGCGCGGGCCTACTACGCCGCGCAGCGCGCGAGCGGCGAGGCGCCGGTGAGCGAGAAGTCGCTCAAGAAGAAGCAGCGCTGACGAAGGGGCCGAGAGGCCGGCCCTGACACGACGACGAGCCCGACCCCGCCCACGGCGGGACCGGGCTCGTCGTCGTGCGGGTCGGGCTCGTCGCCGTGCGGGTCAGGCGGCGGCCGGCGTCGGTTCGGCGCTCGGGCGGAGCGTCTCGATCGGGACGGGCGGCAGCTCGGACTCGATCTCAGGCTCGACGGCGTCGGCGTCGCGCACCGGCAGGCCCAGCGTCACCGTGGACGGGCGCGCGGTCTCCCGAGGCGGGGGCACGGTCAGCGCCAGGGTGACGGCCGCCGCGAGCCCCGCCACGAGCGCGAACCCGGCGAGGACCGTCCAGCCGAGCGCCGCGGCGGCGCCGAGCAACGCTCCGTCGATCGTCGCGACCACGACCCCGACCACGAGCACGCGCCTCATGCCTACCTCCCACGGTCCGCCTCTTCCGTGCCCTTCCAGGAGACGACACCTCGGCGTGCGTTGCATCCGCAGGGGCGGCCGTGCAGGTCACAGGACCGTCACGGTTGGCGCGCCCACCACCCGGCGGTGCTGTCGTCGGGCTCCGGCGCGGGGACGGAGCCCGACGGCGGGGACGTGTGCCCCAGCAGGAGGCCGTCCCCGACGGCGCCGGCCTCGCGGCGCAGGGCGAGGTGCATGTCGCCCGTGAGGCGCAGCGCGAGCTCGAGCCGGACGGCGGCGACACCCTCGGCGTGGAGCCGGCCGCCGACGGCGGGGTGCGGCGAGAAGGCGAACACCTCGTCGGGCCGCAGGACGACGCCGCGGGCGTGCGCCTCCCGGAACACGTCCTCCAGGAGCAGGTCGGAGCGCCCGTCGGGGGAGTCGAGCTCGGCGTAGAGGTCGACGGCGGTGGGCCACCGCAGCTCGAGCGATCCCTCGATCGTGTCGAGGAACCACCAGCCTTCGAGGGACTCCAGGAACACGTCGCCGAAGCCGGTCGTGAAGCGCGGGGTCTTGCCGTGGACCCCCAGCCAGGACCAGGAGGTCAGGCCGTAGGCGAACGCATCGGGGGAGAAGGCGCGAAGGAGTTCCACGAGCGCATCAAACCATCTTGTGGTAGAAGGCAAAAGCCCTGCAGGTGGCGGGCTTGTGTGTGGGACCCGTCACGGACGGATATCACCCCCGTCGGTGGCGGCCGCCCTCACGGCCAAGAAACCCTGTGCGAACGGGCAAAGGCGGGTCATCTGTGCAGGCCGTGATGGTCGCGGAACCTCGGTGCGCCCTCGTCCGTTGCACCTGTGACGCTGCCGGGGACCGGGATCGCGCGGTCCGGGCGGCGTCGACCGTGTGACGACCCTGGAGGTGGGATGAGGTACAGCGCCGCACAGCTAACGGCGACGGACCGGCTCGCGACGGGCGGTGAGACGCCCGGCGGCCCGGACCCCCGAGCCGCCGTGGTCACCGGCCTGACGACGCTCGCCTGGTACGCGGTCCCGGACGTCGTGACACCGCGCTGGGCGCGGGCGTTGGCCAAGACGGCCGTCGCCGTCGGCGGGAGTCTCGGGATGCTGGTGACCGCCGACGGCCGGGCCCTGCGCGCGGGCCTGCGAGAGCTTCGCGCAGCGAACGCGGACGGGTCGCGCGACGAGCAGGGTGAGGACGTCGCCGCCGGTGCGCCGTCGGACGACCGCGCCGTCGACGACGAGAACGGTCCCGTGCTGGGGGCGGACGACGCGGAACCGGAGCCCGGCGTCAACCCCGTGCTGGCCGGTGCGGCAGTCGTCGGTGTCACGGCGGCGGCGGTGCTGGTCGCCGTCGGCGGGGAGAAGTGGGCGTACCGCCGCGGCGAGCGGTGGCGTGAGAGCGGGCTCGCCTGGCCGCACACGCGCGTCGGGCTGGTGCTGGGCGTGCTGGCCGCCGGGGTCACGCTGCTGGAGCCGCCGCGGGCCGTCCCTCTCGACCAGCGCCCCTGAGCGTCCGAGCGGGCTCAGCGGGTGAGGGAGATCCAGATGAAGAGCTGGGTCACGAGGAACCCGGTGACGGGGTTGAGCACGAGGAACCGGCGCCAGCCGTCGTGCGCGCGCTCGCACTCCGCGTCGGGCAGGTTCCGGTACCCGGCGATGCTGACCACGTAGGGGACGACGAGCGCGGCGGCGAGGGCGCCGGGCCACCCGGTGAGCAGCACGACGACGCCCGCCGCCACGTAGGCCGCCATGGCGGCGCGGACGGTGCGCGCGGCGCCCCACGACGTCGCGATCGAGCTGATGCCCGCCGCCCGGTCCGCCTCGACGTCCTGCACGGCGCCGAACGCCTGTGACGCCATGCCCCACAGGAAGAACGCGACGAGGGCGGCCCCCACGGCGACGTCGACGCTGCCGCCGGCGAGGACGAGCCCCATCACGGCAGGGCTGACGAAGTGCGTGCTCGACGTCACGGAGTCGAGCACCGGGCGCTCCTTGAAGCGCAGGCCGGGCGCGGAGTACGCGACGACGGCGAAGACGCTGACGGCGAGCACGGCGGTCGACGCCGCGGTCCCCACTGAGACGAGGTACGCGAGGAACGGGACGTTGCTCAGCACCGCCGACCACACGGTGAGCCGGTGCCAGCGCCGGGACAGCACCACGCCCTCGACGCCGCCCTTACGAGGGTTGCGCAGGTCGGACTCGTAGTCCCAGACGTCGTTGAGGCCGTACATGAGCAGGTTGTACGGGATCAGGAAGTACAGGGTGCCGACGACGACCTCGGTGACGCCGACGCGCCCCAGCCCGCCCGCGAGCAGGTAGGACGCCGCGAACGGGTAGGCGGTGTTGATCCAGCTCACCGGGCGGGAGGCCCCGACGAGCTGGCGCACCGCCGCGCCGACGCGCCGCTCCGCCACGGCCGTCACGCCCGCTCCCCGCCCGCGGCGCCGGCGCGCGGGGTGACCAGCTCCAGCAGGGCGGGCAGCGCGAGGGCGGCGACGACGGGCCAGGCGAGGTCCTCCACGGGTGTGAGCCACACCCGCGGTCCCAGGAGGGCGCCGTCGCCGTACCGGAACAGGTCGGCGCTGATCATGAGGCTGTCGAAGACGACGGTGAGGGCGACCAGGACCGTCGCCGTGAGCGCGGTCGCGGCCCACCACCGGCCGCCCGGGCGGCGCACGACGGCGGTGACCATGGCGACCGCGAGGGCGACCAGGAGGGCCAGCAGGGCCAGGCCGGCATACGTCATGCGTCCTCCCGCGTCGAGGGGTCGGGGGACCGCCGGTGGGGGGCTTCCCCGCCGGGATCCGGGTGGCCCGCAGCGATCCGGTCGAGCGCCCGGCGGGCGAGCCCGTGCAGCAGGAGCGTGACGTAGCAGAGGAAGACGACGAAGATGAGCTCCTCCAGCGGCAGGTGCGGTGCGAGCTCGATCCCGGTCATCGCGGCGCCGCCGCGGGAGTAGAACCCCGCGGCGATCGCGACGACGTCCCACACGAGGAACCCGGCGGTGCCCACGCCGAGCACCAGCGCGCCCCGGCCCGGGTGCGCGGACCAGAGCAGCAGCCGGAAGCGGCGGTCGACGGCGGCCATGCAGCCGATGCAGCCCAGGAGCAGGCCGAGATACACGAGGTGCGTCACGCCGTCGATCATGACGCCTCGGCGGCGATCGCGGGGCGCGCCCCTGCCGGGGCGAGCGGGACGGTCAGGGGACGGGTCCCGGTGTCGCCGCGCAGGCGCTTGAGCACCAGCTCCGCGCTGATGAGGCACATGGGCAGCCCGACACCGGGGATGGTCGACCCGCCCGCGTACAGCAGCCCGCCGACGCGCCGGGACTGGTTCCCCGCGCGGAACATGGCGCTCTGTCCCAGCGTGTGCGCGGGGCCGAGGAGGCCACCGCGCCACGACTCGAGGTCGGCGGCGAAGTCGCCGGGCCCGACGGTGCGCCGCACGACGATCCGCTCGCGCAGGTCCGGGACGCCGGCCCACGCGGCGACCCGGTCGAGGGCGTCGTCGGCCACCCGTTCGACGGCCCGGTCCCCCGAGCCGTCCTCGCCCCCGCGCCCGAGGGTCGCGTCGGCGGGGACGGGGACGAGCAGGAAGAGGTTCTCGTCGCCCTCGGGCGCGGTACCGGGGTCGGTGCGCGACGGCGTGCACACGTACACGGACGCGGGGTCGGGCACCCGGCCCGCCCTGATCGCGCCGAAGTTCGCGCGCCAGTCAGACGTGAAGAACAGCGAGTGGTGGGCGAGCTCGGGCACGCGGCCGCGGACGCCGAGCATGACCAGCACCCCGCCCGGGCCGGGGTCGCGCCGGTCCCACCACCGCTGCGGGTAGGACTGGAGGCGCTCGGGGAGCATCGTCGTCTCGACGTGGTGCAGGTCCGCCGCCCCGACGACGACGTCGGCCGGGCTGTGGCGATCCGTCCCGGCCGCGTCGCGCCAGCGGACGCCCGTCACGCGCGCTCGGGGGCGTCGGGGGCCGGCGAGGGCGGGCCCGTGGCGGCCTCGGCTGTTTCGACGGCCTCGACGGCCGTGGGGGCCGGGAGCGTCGGCGGTCGTGGTGATCTCCACCGCGCGGGCGCAGGTGCGGAGCGTCGCGCCCGCCCCCGCCGCGAGCCCCGCGACGCGGTCGATCACGTGCGCGAACCCGCCGCGCGGGTACTGCACGCCGCCGTCGAGGTCGAGCGCGCTCATCAGGTGGTAGAGGCTCGGGGTCCGGTCCGGCGACGAGGCCAGGAAGACCGCGGGGTAGCCCAGGACCTGGCGCAGCCGGTTGTCGGTGAACGACGCGGCGGCCCGGGCCTCGAGGGAGCGCGTCAGGAGCGGCACGAGCCGGTGCAGCCGGGCGAGGACCTCCTTCGAGGCGAGCGCACGCGGGGAGGCGAACGTCGTGTAGAGGAAGTGCCGGAGCGCGAGGTCGTATGTCTCGTGCGCCGAGTCGAGGTAGTGCTCCAGGCGCTCGCCGGCGCCGCCCTCGACCGCCTCGAACGCGGCGACGTTCGCGCCGCGGTCCCGGGCGACGTCGAGCGGGGCGGCGTGGTCCTCGAAGAACACCCGGGACGCCGGGTCGAGCGGGACGAGGTCGAGCTCCCGGTCGGCCGAGCTGCCCATGAGCCGGAACCAGTGGTCGAAGACCTCGGGCATGAGGTACCAGGAGGGCCCGGTGTCGAAGCGGAAGCCGTCGCGGGCCCAGGACCCGGCGCGACCGCCCAGGGTGTCCTGCTGCTCCAGCAGCTCCACCTCGTGGCCGTCCCGCGCGAGGAGGCCGGCGGTGGCGAGCCCGGCGATGCCGCCACCGATCACGACGACCTTCACCGCAGCGCCTCCCGCGCCAGCGCGGTGCTGACCAGCCGGGCCTTGACCGCGTCGGGCACGCGGACGCGGCTGCGGCGCAGCTCGGCGGCCGGGGTGGCACGCAGGCGTCGCGACAGTGCCGCGAAGAGGTCGTGGGCCACCTGGACGCCCACGCGGCTGCTCCGGGGGAGGGCGAGGATCGCTGCGCTCGCGGCCTCCAGGTCGGCGTCGACGTCGTCGAGCAGCGCGTCGCGCGCGGCGTCGTCGAACGTCGCGATGTCGAGCCCGGGGAAGTAGCTGCGCCCGAGGCCGTCGTGGTCGTCCCCGAGGTCGCGCAGGAAGTTGACCTTCTGGAACGCGGCGCCCAGCCGGGACGCGCCCTCCGCGAGGCGCGCGTAGGCGGCGTCGTCGCCGCCCACGAAGACGCGCAGGCACATGAGCCCGACCACCTCCGCCGAGCCGTGCACGTACCGGGCGAAGCTGTCGGCGTCGTGCCGCGTCACGGAGAGGTCTGTCCGCATGGAGGCGAAGAACGGGTCCAGCAGCTCCGGCCCGATGCCGAACCTCCGCGCCGTGCGCGCGAAGGCGTGGACCACGAGGTTGGTGCTGCGGCCGCACCGCGTGGCGTCTGCCACCTGCTGCTCCAGCCCCGTGAGCAGCACCTCTCGCTCCGCGGTGGTGAGGCCCGCGTCGATGTCGTCGACGATCTCGTCCGCCACCCGCACCAGGGCGTAGACGGCCCGGACGTCGTCCCGGACGGATCGGCCCAGCAGCCGGCACGCCCAGCCGAACGACGTCGAGTAGGACGCGACGACCACCTCGGCGCTGCGCGAGGCCACGGCGTCGTACCTGGTCACGGCGGCGGACGCCGGGCGCAAGGTGCTGGCGCGATGGTCCACGTGCCCCTCCCTTCGGTCGCGGCCGTCGGGGCTTCCCGAACAAACTGCCTAGCCTGGCAAGATAATTGCTGGGGAAACATATAGCATCTTCGGGTGAGCTACGCACCCGAGGGCTCGTCGTACTGGTACGGCGGGAGCGACCCGGAGCCGCGCGCCCTCCTCCAGGCGCTGCGCGCGTTCCGCCGGGCCGACGACGCCATGCGGGTGCGGGCCAGCCGCGACATGGACATGAACCTCACGGACCTGCGCGCGCTGCAGCACGTCATGGCCCGCGAGCAGAGCGACGACCCGGTCACGCCGAGGTCCCTCGCCTCCGCGCTGGGGATCTCCACGGCCTCGACCACCAAGCTGCTGGACCGCCTCTGCGCCTCCGGCCACCTCGAGCGCCTCCCGCACCCCAGCGACCGCCGCTCCGTCGTCGTCGTGGCGTCCCCGCACGCGCACGTCGAGGTCCAGGAGCGGCTCGGCCGCATGCACGACCGCATGCTCGCCATCGCCGAGGCCGTGCCGCCGTCCGGCCGCGCCGCCGTCCACGATTTCCTCGTCGCGATGACTGCCGAGGTGGGACGCGAGCACGACGACGAGGCCGCGCGGTCGGTGGCCGTCCGGGGGCCGGCCGCGCGCCGGTAGACTGGGGCCGCGCCGCGTGGGCGCTCCCCCGCCCGGACCGACGCCGGATGCCGGCACCGCACCGCGGTGCGGTGATCACCCGGTCCGAGCAACTCGTGCGACCCGAGGGAAGTTGATGACCACCGCTGCCGACACCCCGCAGATCGACCAGCACCTGGACACCGTCGAGCGCGCCGCGGCGACGCCCGACGAGGCCCAGCCGTTCGCCGAGCTGGGGCTCAAGCCCGACGAGTACCAGCGCATCCGCGACATCCTCGGCCGCCGCCCCACGGCCGCCGAGCTCGCGATGTACTCGGTGATGTGGTCCGAGCACTGCTCGTACAAGTCCTCCAAGGTTCATCTGAAGAAGTTCGGCGACCGCGTCACCGAGGAGATGACGAAGCACCTGCTCGTGGGCATCGGCGAGAACGCGGGCGTCGTCGACGTCGGCGACGGCTGGGCCGTCACGTTCAAGGTCGAGTCGCACAACCACCCGTCGTTCGTCGAGCCCTACCAGGGCGCCGCGACGGGCGTGGGCGGCATCGTCCGCGACATCATCTCGATGGGCGCACGCCCCGTGGCGGTCATGGACCAGCTGCGCTTCGGCGACGTCGCGCACCCGGACACGGCGCGTGTCGTGCACGGTGTCGTCAGCGGCGTCGGCGGGTACGGCAACTCCCTGGGCCTGCCGAACATCGGCGGCGAGCTCGTCTTCGACGCCTCGTACCAGGGCAACCCGCTCGTCAACGCCCTGTGCGTGGGGGTGCTGCGGCACGAGGACATCCACCTGGCCAACGCGTCCGGCGTCGGCAACAAGGTGGTGCTGTTCGGCGCCCGCACGGGCGGCGACGGGATCGGCGGCGCCTCCATCCTCGCGTCCGAGACGTTCACCGGCGGCGTCCCCGCCAAGCGCCCGAGCGTGCAGGTCGGGGACCCTTTCATGGAGAAGGTGCTCATCGAGTGCTGCCTCGAGCTCTACGCGGCCGGGGTCGTGGAGGGCATCCAGGACCTGGGCGCGGCCGGCATCTCCTGCGCCACCTCCGAGCTCGCCTCCAACGGTGACGGCGGCATGCACGTGTGGCTCGACGACGTGCTGCTGCGCGACCCGTCGCTCAACGCGGGCGAGATCCTCATGAGCGAGTCCCAGGAGCGGATGATGGCGGTGGTCACGCCCGAGAAGCTCGACGAGTTCCTCGCGATCACCGGCAGGTGGGACGTCGAGACCGCCGTCGTCGGCGAGGTCAACGACTCCGGCCGCCTCACGATCGACCACCACGGCCAGCGCATCGTGGACGTCGACCCGCGCACGGTCGCCCACGAGGGCCCCGTCTACGACCGCCCGTACGCCCGTCCGGCCTGGCAGGACGGCCTGCAGGCCGACACCACCGTGGCCGCCGGGCTGGCGCGCCCGGCGGCAGCCGCCGAGCTGCGCGACACGGCGCTGCGCCTGCTCGCGTCGCCGAACCTCGCCTCCAAGGCGTGGGTGACGAACCAGTACGACCGCTTCGTGCAGGGCAACACGGCGCTCGCGCAGCCCGACGACGGAGGGGTCGTCCGCGTGGACGAGGCCACGGGCCGTGGCGTCGCGCTCGCCACCGACGCCAACGGCCGCTACGGCAAGCTCGACCCCCGCACCGGCGCCCAGCTCGCGCTCGCGGAGGCGTACCGCAACGTCGCCACGGCGGGGGCCACGCCGCTCGCCGTCACCGACTGCCTCAACTTCGGCTCCCCGGAGCACCCGGACTCGATGTGGCAGCTCGTCGAGGCGATCGAGGGCCTCGCCGACGCCTGCCAGGAGCTGGGCGTGCCCGTCACGGGCGGCAACGTCTCCCTCTACAACGGCACGGGCGAGCCCGGGCAGATCGACTCGGCCATCCACCCGACGCCCGTCGTCGGCGTCCTCGGCGTGCTCGAGGACGTCCGCACCGCGGTGCCCTCGGGCTGGCAGCGTGACGGCCTGTCGGTGCTGCTGCTCGGCGCCACCGCGGACGAGCTCGACGGCTCCGCGTGGGCCGACGTCGTGCACCGCCACCTGGGCGGCCTCCCGCCCCGCGTGGACCTGGCCGCCGAGCGCGCCCTGGCGTCAGCGCTGGTCTCCGCGCGCGAGCAGGGCCTCGTGGCCGCGGCGCACGACCTGTCGGAGGGCGGGCTCGTGCAGGGGCTGCTGGAGGCGTCGCTGCGCTTCGGCGTCGGCGCGTCCGTCGCGGTCGACGGCGTGACGGGTCGGGACGGCGTCACGCCCTTCGCGGCCCTGTTCAGCGAGTCGACGGCCCGCGCCCTGGTCGCGGTCGACCCCGAGCAGGAGAGCGCGCTGGTCGAGGTCGTGCAGGCGGCGGGCGTGCCGGTGCTGCGGCTGGGCGTCACCGGCGGCGACGCGCTCGTGGTCGCGGGCGGGTTCGACGGCGGCACGTTCGAGATCCCGCTGGCCGAGGCGCGCGAGGAGCACGAGGGGACGCTGCCGCGCATCTTCGGCTGACCCCTGCCGGTGTTGTGAGCGGGCGTTTGGCCCACTTTTCCTCCCGGAACCGGGCCAAACGCCCGCTCACAACGTGGTCGCCGCGGCGGTCGGGCGCCGCACCACAAGAGTCTCGGGACCTGAGACGAGGTCTCGCTGCACGATGAGACTGCGATAGTTGTCGGATGCCCCCGTGCCCGTGATCGACCGAGGCGCCGGGCGGCACCCGCGTCACCGAGTCCGGAGGAGTACCCATGGAAGACCGCCTGCAGCCCGCCTTTGCCGAGGTGCTGCGCCGCAATCCCGGCGAGGTGGAGTTCCACCAGGCCGTGCGCGAGGTCTTCGAGTCCCTCGGGCCGGTGCTGCGCAAGAACCCGCAGTACGCCGAGGCCGCGGTGCTCGAGCGGATCTGCGAGCCCGAGCGGCAGATCATCTTCCGGGTGCCGTGGGTCGACGACACGGGCCGCGTGCGCATCAACCGCGGCTTCCGGGTGGAGTACAACTCAGCCCTCGGCCCGTTCAAGGGCGGCCTGCGGTTCCACCCGTCGGTCTACCTGGGGATCGTGAAGTTCCTCGGGTTCGAGCAGATCTTCAAGAACGCGCTCACCGGCCTGCCCATCGGCGGCGGCAAGGGCGGCTCCGACTTCGACCCCCGCGGGCGGTCCGACGGCGAGGTCATGCGGTTCTGCCAGTCGTTCATGACGGAGCTCTACCGGCACATCGGCGAGTACACCGACGTCCCGGCCGGCGACATCGGCGTCGGCGCCCGCGAGATCGGCTACCTCTTCGGCCAGTACAAGCGGATCACCAACCGTTACGAGTCCGGAGTGCTCACCGGCAAGGGCCTCACCTGGGGCGGGTCGCTCGTCCGCAAGGAGGCCACCGGCTACGGCAGCGTGCTCTTCGCCCAGAGCATGCTCGGCACCGTCGGCGAGAGCCTCGACGGCCGCCGCGTGTCGATCTCCGGCTCCGGCAACGTCGCGATCTACGCCGCCGAGAAGGCGCAGCAGCTCGGTGGCCGGGTCGTCACGTTCTCCGACTCGTCCGGCTACGTCGTCGACGAGGCCGGCGTCGACCTCTCCCTGCTCAAGGAGATCAAGGAGGTCGAGCGCGGGCGGGTGTCCGACTACATCGCCCGCCGCCCGGGGGCCCGGCTCGTCAAGGACGGGAGCATCTGGGACGTGCCGACGGACGTGGCGCTGCCCTGCGCCACCCAGAACGAGCTGACCGAGGCGGACGCGAAGCAGCTCGTCGCGAACGGCGTGCGCGCCGTGGCCGAGGGCGCCAACATGCCGAGCACCCCCGAGGCGGTCGCGCTGCTGCGTGAGGCCGGGGTCCTCTTCGGACCGGGCAAGGCCGCGAACGCCGGTGGCGTCGCGACGTCGGCCCTCGAGATGCAGCAGAACGCGTCCCGCGACTCGTGGAGCTTCGGCCACACCGAGGACCGGCTGGCCGAGATCATGGTCAGCATCCACGACAACTGCCTCGCGACCGCGGACGAGTACGACGTCCCGGGCGACTACGTCGTCGGCGCCAACGTGCGCGGGTTCACGCAGGTCGCCGACGCGATGATCGCCCTCGGCGTCGTCTGATCCCCGGGCCATGGCCGGGCCTACGATGCACGGATGGAGTGGATCGGGTTCCTGGTGCTCGTGCTCGTGGTGGTGCTCCTGACCGAGCGCCTGGCCACCGGGTCGATGCGCCACCGGTCCCCGGACGGCGGTGAAACGGCAGGCTCGGGTGCGTTCGGCGAGCTCGTGGAGATCTTCCAGCCGTCGCGCACCCACGTGACCGCGGAGCGCGAACGGCAGCGCCTCGACATCGTCCAGCGCCCGGCCGAGGGCCACCCGTTCGGGGTCGACCTCGACGGGGGCGTCGCCTACCTGGGCGCGCTGCCGCCGTCGTCGGCGCCATCGCTCGTGGCCCCGCCCGTGTCCTCGCCGCCGACCTCGCCCGTGACCGCGTCGAGCACGGCGGTGGAGAACCCGTCCCCGAGCGCGGGGGAGTGGATCCCGCCGTCGATCGTCCACAGCTCCACGCGGACGTCGCCGGCGCAGCCGGAATAGGCCGCGACCGACGTCTCGGCACCGGGCAGCCCGACGTCGAGGTCGAGCGTGCCCGCTGCGACGGGCTCGTCGTCGCAGCGGTCCAGCCGGGCCCAGGCGGCGACCGAGTCCGCCGCGGAGGGGTAGGCGGCGCCTTCGGGGAGACCCACGTCCGCAAGGTTGCCGCCGTCGAACGAGACCACCGGGTCTGCCGTGCCGTGCGCCTGCACGACGCTCACCGGCCGCTCCGGTGCACAGGCAGCGTCGTCCGCGGCCATCGCGCCCGCGACGGAGACCACCAGCCGGACCAGGTCGGCGTGGTCGCACGCCGCGCGGTAGGCCATGAACCCGCCGTTGGAGTGGCCCACCAGCGCCACCCGGTCGGGGTCGACGGCGTGTGTCTCGGCGACGGTGCGGACGACGGCGGCCAGGTAGGCCGAGTCGTCGACGCCGGGACCGGCCCCGGCCCAGGCGCAGCAGGCGTCCGTGGCGTCCCAGAACCTGCGTCCCGTGGAGTCCTGCGTGCCCTCGGGCAGCGCGTACAGCACGCCACGGCGTGCGGCGTCGTCGCGCAGGCCGAAGCGGGCGTCGACGCCCGCCGGGTCGTCGCCGTAGCCGTGCAGCACGACGAGCAGCGGCGCGGGCTCCGACCCGTCGTGACCGGCGGGGACCACCAGCTCGAACGGCCGCCCGCCCGCCTCGAGGGTGACCGAGCCCGGTGCCCCGTCCGGTGACGTCGTGGCATCAGGCGTGGCCGGGGCGGTGCTGGCGGCCGACGGGGGGCCGATGCTCGTGGCGCCGTCGTCGTCCGGACCGCCGTCGGCGGGAGAGCAGGCGCCGAGCAGGAGCGTGACGACCCCGACGACGAGCGTGGGGACGACGGTGCGGCAAAGCGGCATCGTCCGATTGTCGTGCGCCGCGCCGCCGCCCGCAGAAAGGCCGCCCGCACGGACGTCTGCGGTGCGGCTGCCGGCCGGACGCCGACGGCGCGGCCCCGCGTGGGGCCGCGCCGTCGGGTCGTGGTGGTCGGGCGGGTCAGATGGTCGGGCCGGCCGACCGGTCGTGGATCAGACCTCGTGGTTCTCCGAGGTGATCATCCACGCCTCCTTCTCGAGCGCGGCGATGATCTCGTGCAGCAGGTCAGCGGTGGTCGGGTCCTCGGCGTCGACGTCGTCGTGCACCTCGCGCGCGACCTCGACGGTCTGGGCGATGCGCTCGACGATCGCGTCGACCGTGTCCCCGACGGACACCAGCCCGGCCGGGTACGGCGAGAGGTCGGTGGTGGTCGCGACGGTCTCCGTGCGGCCGTCCGGCACCGCCTGCAGGGCCCGCAGGCGCTCCGCCACGACGTCGCTCTGCTCGCGCGCCACGTCCACGAGCTCGTCGAGCTGGAGGTGCAGGTCCCGGAAGCCGCGACCGGTCACGTTCCAGTGGGCCTGCTTGCCCTGGACGTGCAGGTCGACCAGGGCGACGAGGACGCGCTGCAGGTGGGTGCGCAGCTTCTCGGACGCCTCGGCGCGCGACGTGCTGCGGTTGATCGTGGATGCAGTCATGGAGCTCCTCGCTTTCTGGGGGCCTCCGTGCGGAGACCACCCGCATGCTCGTCGGGTCGTCCCGCGAGACGGCCTGCTCTCTTGAACGATTCCAGATTAGGCGGGTCCGTGGCGGTCCGCCAGCAAGGAGAGGCAGGCCTTCGTCCGCCGTCCGTCGGCGTCAGCGCGCGGTCGCGACGTCCTACGCGACGTCCGACGCGATGTCCGGCGCGACGTCGGGTGAGGTGTCGAGCACCGCGTCGAGCACGGCGTCCGCGAAGGCCGCGGTCGGCTCCGGCGCATGGCCGGCACCGGCGATCGACCACAGCTCGACACGGGTGCCGGCCGTGCAGCCGGCCCAGGCCAGGACGGTCGTCTCGGGCCCGGGCACGGTCGCCCACAGGTCGCGGGGGGAGGAGCCGGTGACGGGCTCCGCGGCGCAGCCGTCCAGGCGCGCCCAGGCGGTCACGGACCGCAGGGCGGAGGGGTACGCGTGCCCTTCGCGTCGTCCGCCGCCGGGGTCGATGACGCGGTCGTCGGTGCCGTGGGCCTGGACGACGCGCACGGGCGCGGTCGGGGCGCAGGCGGCGTCGTCGGCCGGCATCGCACCCGCGAGCGACACCACGACGGAGACGAGGTCGGCGTGGTCGCACGCCGTGCGGTAGGCCATGAAGTCGCCGTTGGAGTACCCGACCACGGCGACGTGGTCGGGGTCGACGGTGTACGTGGCGAGCAGGGTGCGCAGCACCAGCTCAAGGTAGGCGGAGTCGTCGACGGCGCCCCGGTCCCGGCCGCAGCAGGCGTCGGTGGCGTTCCAGAACCGGCGGCCGTCCGGGCCCAAGCTGCCCTCGGGCACGGCGTAGAGCACGCCGCGTTCGGCGGCGACGGCGCGGAGCGCGAGCTGTGCGTCGACGCGTGCCGCGTCGGAACCGAACCCGTGCAGCAGCACCAGCAGGGGCACCTGGTCCGCGGCGTCATAGCCCGGCGGCACCTGGACGTCGACCGGCCGCCCCCCGATCTCCACCGTGCCCGACCCCGCGGTCACGGGCACCGCCGCATCGGCGGGAGCCGCGAGGGTCACCGGCCCCGCCGGCCGGGTGGGGGCCCAGACGCCGCATCCGGCCATGAGCGCCGCCACCAGCGCGCTCAGGAAAAGCGTCCGGCAGCGGGGCAGTGACATGGGGCTGATCGTCGCGGATGCGGCGGTGTGGGCATAGGCTGAAAAACGGGATCGGTGGTGATGCTCCGATGACGTGGCAGGTGGCGCTCCTCCTGGTGGCGGCCGTGGTGGGGACCGCGGTCGCGGTGCGGTCGTGGGCCGAATCGGACGCCCACCGCGAGACGGTGGCCCGGCGTGACCTACGACGCCGTGCGGCGATGGCCGACCCGCTCGTCACCCTCGCGGTCCAGGTGCGGCTCGGGCAGCTGGCGGGCGAGCTGCGGCGGCTGGACGACGATCCCGACGTCTTCGCGCGGGCGCACCACTGGCGGGCGGTGCAGTGCGCCTACGACGCCCTGCTGCGGGAGGCCTGCCGCCTGTCCGGGCTCGCCGTCGAGGACCCGCCGCTGCGGGCCGACCAGCGGACCGAGGCCGCCGAGCGGCTCCGCGAGGAGCTGGAGCTCAGCTCCCGCGGCTGGAACTGGTAGCGCCGAGATAGAGAAGGCGGACCCGCGAGATAGAGAAGCTCGGACACGAACCCAGCCGGCTGGGTTCGCGTCCGAGCTTCTCTATCTCGCGGGTCCGCCTTCTCTATCTCGGCGCCCCGGGCTCTCTATCTCGGCGTCAGAGCGCGGCGAGCGCGGCGTTGAACGTCGCGGACGGGCGCATCACGGCAGCGGCCTTGGCCGGGTCCGGCCGGTAGTAGCCGCCGATGTCGGCCGGGGAGCCCTGCACGCCGACGAGCTCGTCGACGATCGTCTGCTCCTTCTCGGCGAGCGCGGCGGCCAACGGGCCGAACGCGGTGGCAAGCTCGGCGTCGTCCGACTGACCGGCCAGCTCCTGGGCCCAGTACAGCGCCAGGTAGAAGTGCGAGCCGCGGTTGTCGATGCCGCCCACGCGACGCGTCGGCGAGCGGTCCTCGTTGAGGAACGTGCCGGTCGCGCGGTCCAGGGTGTCCGCGAGGACCTGCGCCCGGGCGTTGCCGGCGACGGACGCCAGGTGCTCGAACGACGCCGCCAGCGCGAAGAACTCGCCGAGCGAGTCCCAGCGCAGGTAGTTCTCCGCGAGGAGCTGCTGCACGTGCTTCGGCGCGGAGCCGCCGGCACCGGTCTCGAAGAGCCCACCACCGTTCATCAGCGGCACGACGGACAGCATCTTGGCGGAGGTGCCGACCTCGAGGATCGGGAACAGGTCGGTGTTGTAGTCGCGCAGCACGTTGCCCGTCACCGAGATGGTGTCCAGGCCCTCGCGGATGCGGGCGAGGGAGAACGCGGTGGCCTCGGCCGGGGCCATGACGTGGATGTCGAGGCCGTCCGTGTCGTGGTCGCCGAGGTACCGCTCGACCTTGGCGATGAGCTGCGCGTCGTGCGCACGGCGGGCGTCGAGCCAGAACACGGCGGGGGACCCGGACGCCCGGGCGCGGGTCACCGCGAGCTTGACCCAGTCGCGGATCGCGACGTCCTGCGTCTGGCAGGCGCGCCAGATGTCGCCGGCCTGCACGTCGTGGGAGAGGAGCACCTCACCGGCGGCGTCGACGACCTCGACCGTGCCGTCGGCGCCGATCTCGAAGGTCTTGTCGTGCGAGCCGTACTCCTCGGCCTTCTTGGCCATGAGGCCCACGTTGGGCACGGAACCCATCGTGGCCGGGTCGAGGGCGCCGTGGGCGCGGCAGTCGTCGATGACGGTCTGGTAGACGCCCGCGTACGACGAGTCGGGGATGACGGCCAGCGTGTCGTGCTCCTCGCCGTCGGGGCCCCACATGTGGCCGCCGCCGCGGATCATCGCCGGCATGGAGGCGTCGATGATGACGTCGGACGGCACGTGCAGGTTGGTGATGCCCTTGTCGGAGTTGACCATGGCGAGCGCCGGACCGTCGGCGAGCCCCTGGGCGACGGCGGCCTTGATGGCCTCGCCGTCGGGCAGGGTGTCGACGGCGGCGAGCAGGCCGCCGAGGCCGTCGTTGGGGGAGATGCCCGCGGCCTTGAGCTGCTCGCCGTACTGCTCGAACAGGGCCGGGAAGAACGCCTGCACGACGTGGCCGAAGATGATCGGGTCCGAGACCTTCATCATCGTGGCCTTGAGGTGCGCGGAGAACAGGACACCCTCCGCCTTCGCGCGCGCGACCTGCTCGGCGAGGAAGGCGTTCAGCGCGGCGACGGACATGAACGTGGCGTCGACGACCTCGCCCTCGAGGACCTCGAGGCCCTCCTTGAGCACGGTGGTGCCCTCGGGCGTGACGAGGCGGATCGTCAGGGTGTCGTCGGCGGGCAGCACGACGGACTTCTCGTTGGCGAAGAAGTCGCCGGCGCCCATGGTCGCGACGTTCGTCCTCGAGTCGGCGGCCCAGGCGCCCATGCGGTGCGGGTGCGCCTTGGCGTAGGCCTTGACCGACGCGGGGGCGCGGCGGTCGGAGTTGCCCTCGCGCAGGACGGGGTTGACCGCGGAGCCCTTGACCTTGTCGTAGCGGGCGCGCGCGTCCTTCTCGGCGTCGGTCTGCGGGTTCTCGGGGTAGTCCGGGATGTCGTAGCCCTGGGCCTGGAGCTCGGTCACGGCGGCCTTGAGCTGGGGCACGGACGCCGAGATGTTCGGCAGCTTGATGATGTTGGCCTCGGGCTTGGTCGCGAGCTCGCCGAGCTCCGCGAGCGCGTCCCCGATGCGCTGCTCGTCCGTCAGCCGCTCCGGGAACTGGGCGAGGATGCGCCCGCCGAGGGAGATGTCGCGGGTGGTGACCCCGACCCCGGCCTGGGCGGCGTACGCCTGGACGATCGGGAGGAACGAGAACGTCGCGAGCAGCGGTGCCTCGTCGGTGTGCGTGTAGATGATCGTGGCGGCCTCGGGCCGGGACTCGGTGGTCATGCGGCGGTGCTCCCTAGGCAGGGTGGTGGTGTGGACGGGAAGATTGTTTGACATCAAGATATCTGGCGGTCCGCGCGCCTGTCGAAAAGTGAGCGCCATCTCACGGCCCACCGAGCGCGGCAAGGGTGGTCGAACTACGGTCGAGCCGTGCCGTCCCGTCATCTCCATCTTGCCGCGAACCCGTCCGACGACGTGGCGGACGCGCTCGCCGCCCTGCGCGCCGAGGTGGGTCTGCCCCCGATGTTCCCCGCCGTGGCGCGCGCAGAGGCGGACGAGGTCGCCGCGGACGAGGCGGAGACCGGCGGCGGCCACCAGGACCGCCGGGACCTGGACCTGGTCACCATCGACCCGCCGGGGGCGATGGACCTGGACCAGGCGGTGCACGTGGCGTCGTCCGGCCGCGGGTACATCGTGCGGTACGCCATCGCGGACGTCGCGGCGTTCGTGCGGCCGGGCGGTGCGCTGGACGCCGAGGCGCACCGTCGGGGCACCACGGTCTACGGCCCGGACGCCCGCACGCCGCTGCACCCGCCCGTGCTCTCGGAGGGGGCGGCGAGCCTCCTGCCCGAGCAGGACCGGCCCGCCGTCCTGTGGACGATCGGGCTGGACGCGGCCGGGGAGATCACCAGCACGTCCGTCGCCCGCGCGCTCGTGCGTTCCCGGGCGCGGCTCACGTACGGGGAGGCGCAGTCGTCGCTCGACGCGGGCACCGCGCCGGAGTCCCTCGCGCTGCTCGCCGACGTGGGCAGGCTGCGCCAGGAGCGGGAGCGCGACCGTGGCGGGGTGTCGCTCGACGTCCCCGAGCAGGTGATCGTGCCGCGCGCCGACGGCGGGTACGGGCTGGAGCTGCGCCGCAACCTGCCGGTGGAGGGCTGGAACGCGCAGATCTCGCTGCTGACCGGCATCGCGGCCGCCGCGATGATGAAGGACGCCGGGGTGGGGCTCCTGCGGACGCTGCCGCCCGCGGACGACCGCGACGTCGCCCGGTTGCACCGCACGGCCACCGCGCTGGGCATCGACTGGCCCGACGACGAGACGTACGCCGCGCTGCTCGCGCGGCTCGAGTCGCGGCGTCCGACGCACGCCGCGTTCCTCCACGAGGCGACGTCCCTGTTCCGCGGTGCGGGCTACCTGGCGCTGGGCGGGCATGAGACCGTGGCCGCGTCCGGGTCGGGCGGGGTGACGGGGACGGGCGTCCCGCCCGTGGGTACCCGGCACGCGGCCATCGCGGCCGAGTACGCCCATGTGACCGCACCGCTGCGCCGGCTCGCCGACAGGCACGCCACCGAGGTGTGCCTGGCCCTCGCGGCGGGGCGCGAGGTGCCCGCCTGGGTGCGCTCGGCGCTGCCCGGCCTCCCGTCGACGATGGCGTCGGCGGGCTCCCGCGCCTCGGCGTTCGAGCGAGGCTGCCTCGACATCGTGGAGGCGGCGCTGCTGGCCGGCCGTGAGGGGGAGTCCTTCGACGGCGTGGTGGTCGACGTGCGCGAGGGCGCCGGGGACGCCGTCGGCCGGCAGGACGCGGTGCGCGGCGAGGTCATGCTGCGTGATCCGGCCGTGAAGGCGCGTGTCGACGGCGTCGGCCTCACGCTGGGCGAGCGGGTGCGTGTGACCCTGACCGAGGTGTCTGTCCTGGACCGTCGGGTGCGCTTCGCGCTCGCCTGACCACGTGCGCCTCATGCCCGCCTGACGACGTCCTCCGGAGCCGTGCGCCCGCGCGCTCGCCTGACGCACGGCACTGACGCTCGCCCGACGGCGCATCCCACGTCGGCCTGACCCACGCTGCGTCCGCGCGACAGTGCACCTCACGTCCGCCTGACGAACCGGTCTCCGTCCGGTCACTCCCGTGGCTCGCGCTCTCGTCGGGCGTCGTTGTGGCTCGTGCGCCGTCCGGCGAGGGCCGGACCTGGCGGCTTGCGGGCGGCGGGCGTCCGTCCCGGGAGGGCCTGGTTCTGGCCCGGATCCGGCGCGAGGCTACAGTTTGATAACACTCCTGCCTTATAACGATTCAACCCCTAGCGGTGACCGTGCTCACATTCGTTAAGGTGCCTCACCTAAGCCCCATGCGGTACCAACCCCCGCGGCGTGACGACGCGCCGCCCTCCGGAAGGACCACGATGAACCGACGTACGACGCGAGGGCGCTGGCTGATGGCCGCCGCCGCGCTGACGAGCGTGACCCTCCTCGCCGCCGGGTGCTCCGGCGGGGACGACAACGGCGACACCGGGACCGGCGAGACCGGCGCCCCGGCCGCCGAGGGTGCCGCGACCGACCGTGAGCTCGTCATCTGGGCCGGGTCCCAGACGCCGATCACGGCCAACTTCAACCCCTACGCCGTCGGGGTGCTGCACCTGGCCAACGGCGGCATCTACGAGACCCTGTTCAACTACAACAAGGTCAAGGACGTCGACCCGACGCCCATGCTCGCCGAGTCGTCCGAGTGGAACGCGGACGGCACCGAGCTCACCGTGAAGCTGCGCGCGGGCGTCACGTGGAACGACGGCGAGGCGTTCACCGCCGACGACGTCGTCTACTCCTTCACCAACGAGACCGCGAAGCCGAGCTACCTCGCGGACGCGAAGGCGGCGGACGACACGACCGTCGTCTTCTCCTTCGACGAGCCGGCCTTCGCCAACGAGTTCGCCATCCTCGGCAGCACGTACATCGTGCCGCAGCACGTGTTCTCCACCCACGAGGAGGACACGGGCGAGTCCGCCGAGGGCGGCGAGATCAAGGGCCTCATCGCCTGGGCGAACGCGGAGTCGCCGGTCGGCACGGGGCCGTACCTGCTCGACACCACCTCGAACGCCGCGTACACGGCCAAGGCGAACCCGGACTACTGGGGCGGCGCGCCCAAGGTGGCCTCCCTGCGCTACGTCGGCATCGACGCGAACCAGTCCGCCGAGGACCTGCTCACCACGGGGCAGATCGACTGGACCACGATGTTCGTGCCCGACCCGGAGCGCATCACGGCGTCCGGCGCCTACGGCTACGTGAACACCCCGGTGGACCCGACCGTGCTGTACACCTGCGCCAACGCGGACCTCGGGTGCGAGGGCGCCCAGACCGACGTCGCCGTCCGGCAGGCGCTCAACCTGGCGATCGACCGCGGCACCATCAACGAGAAGGCCTTCGTGGGCCTCGCCAAGGAGATCTCGCCCACGTTCGCCCTGCTCGGGCGTGACGACAAGTGGATCGCGGACGGCATGCCGGCCGAGTCCCCGCAGACGGCGGACGCCGCCGCGGCGGCGAAGGTGCTCGAGGACGCCGGCTACACCAAGGACGCCGACGGCTTCTACGGCAAGGACGGCAAGCCGGTCGAGCTGACCCTGACCTCGGTCGACGGCTGGTCCGACTACAACAACGCCGCCAAGCTCATCGAGGAGCAGGCACGGGCCGCGGGCCTCAAGGTCACGGCCTCGACGATCTCCTGGAACGAGTTCGCGGACGCCCGCGTCTCCGGCGACTTCGAGCTCATCATGGGCGGCGTCGTCGGCACCTCCATCGCCGACCCGTTCCAGATCTACCGCGAGTGGTTCACGGGCGACTACACCCAGAAGGTCGGCACGGCCCTCGAGCCCGGCGAGTGGAACTTCTCGCGCTACGCCAACGACGAGGTGGACGCGGCCGTCGCGACGGCGTCGCAGACCAACGACGAGGCCGTCAAGAAGGAGGCCTACGCCACGGTGCAGAAGCACATCGTGGAGGACCTCCCGTACATCCCGCTCGTCGTGAACGCGTCGCAGACGTTCTTCAACTCCACGAACTACACCGGCTGGCCCACCGAGGACGACATGTACATGTTCCCGCCGTCGTGGCAGGGGCCGTCGTCCGGTCTCATCCTCAGCAAGGTGGGCGGCACCGAGTAACGCCGCCACGCCACCCGGTGGCCGGCGGGCTCCCCTGCCCGCCGGCCACCGCCGTCGTCCCGTGAGACCACGACCTGGTCACGACTCGAGGAGGAGCCGCATGCCCGCGACACCGAAGGGCAGCCCCGCACCATGAAGTTCTACCTACGAAGGATCGGCTTCTACGCGGTCACGCTGTGGGCCGCCATCTCGCTGAACTTCTTCATCCCCCGCCTGCTGCCCGGCGACCCCTTCACGATCATCATGGCCAAGCTGCAGCGGGCGGGCGACATCTCGCCCCAGGTCGAGAACACGATCCGGCTCATGCTCGGCGCCGCGGAGGACAAGTCCATCTGGGAGCAGTACGCCGACTACTGGGCGAACCTCTTCCAGGGCAACCTCGGCGTCTCCGTGACCCAGTTCCCCACCCCGGTCACGGAGCTCATCGGCGACGCGCTGCCGTGGACGCTCGGCCTCGTGGGCACCGCCACCGTCATCTCGTTCGTGCTCGGCATCGGGCTCGGCGCGCTGGCCGGCTGGAAGCGCGGCTCCTGGGTGGACGGGCTCATCCCCAGCACGACGATGCTGCAGTCGCTCCCGTACTTCTGGGTGGCGCTGATCTTCATCTTCGTGTTCAGCGTGACGCTGCGCTGGTTCCCGATCATCGGCGGGTACGACGTCTTCGGGTTCAACGGCCCGGAGTGGACCTGGGCGTTCGTGGGCTCGGTGATCTACCACGCGTTCCTGCCGGCGCTCACGATCGTCATCTCGTCCGTCGGCGGCTGGCTCCTCGGGATGCGGAACATGATGGTCTCCACGCTGTCGGAGGACTACATCACCACCGCGGAGGCCAAGGGCCTGCGTCCGCGCCGCGTCTTCACGACCTACGCCGCACGGAACGCCGCGATGCCGTCCCTCGCCGGCTTCGGCGTCTCCCTGGGGTTCGTCGTGGCGGGCTCCCTGGTCATGGAGCAGGTCTTCACCTACCCGGGCATCGGCAAGCTGATGATCACGGCGGTGCGCAACAACGACTACGCCCTCATGCAGGGCACGTTCCTGGTGATCACGCTGGCCGTGCTGGCGGCGCTGTTCCTCATGGACGTGATCTACGGCTTCATCGACCCGAGGACGCGGCACCATGGCTGAACGACGCAAGCGCATCCCGCTCACCTGGTCCGGCAAGCTCGTCGCGGGCGTCGTGCTCGTCGGGGGCATCATCCTCTTCGCGATCGTCGGCCCGTGGGTCACGCAGGACCCGCGCAGCTCCGACAACCCGGCGATGCTGCCGCCCGAGCCCGGCCACTGGCTCGGCACGACGAGCCTCGGGTACGACACCCTGGCCCAGCTCGCCGAGGGCGCCCGCGGCTCCCTCCTCGTCGGCCTGATCGCGGGCTTCATCGCCATCGCCCTCGCGCTGCTGATCGGCGTGGTCGGCGGCTACCTGCGCGGCTGGACGGACGAGTTCCTCTCCCTGGTCACGGGCATCTGGCTCGTGATCCCCGGGCTGCCGCTGATGATCGTCATCGCCAGCTACCTCGAGGTGCGCAGCCTGTGGGTGGTGGCCCTGATCCTCGGCATCACCGGCTGGCCGGGCGCCGCGGTCGTGCTCCGGTCGCAGGCGCGCTCGCTGCGGGTGCGCGACTACGTGTCGGCCGCCCGCGTGGCGGGCGAGCGGACGCCGCGCATCATCCTCGTGGAGGTGCTGCCCAACCTGCTGCCCCTCCTCGCGGCGCAGTTCCTGGGCGCGGTCCTGCTGGCGATCCTCGGCGAGGCCGGGCTGTCGTACCTGGGGCTCGGCCCGAACGGGTCGATCACCTGGGGCACCATGCTCAACGAGGCGTACACGGGCGGCGCGCTCACCCGCGGTGCCTGGTGGTGGTTCGTCCCGCCGGGCGTGATGATCGCGCTGTTCGGCTGCGGTCTGTCGCTGATCAACTTCGCCATCGACGAGGTCGTCAACCCGAAGCTGCGGCTCGCGCCCGCCGCCACGAAGAGGGTCCGCAAGGCCCGGAGGTCCGGCCGGGACAAGCTCGGCCGCCAGGAGGCCGCGCCGGCCGCCGCCGACGCTCCCGCCGCGCCGGGCGTCGACCCGCACGACGACGGCGACCCGCACGACGACGGCGACCCGACCGAGCAGAAGGAGAAGGTGGACGCATGACCGCCACCACGACGGCGGGACCCCTCTCGTCGGCCACGCACGCCGACTACCTCGAGGGCCTCGAGCCGGTGCTCACCGCGCACGACATCTCGATCGACTACGAGGTGGACCCGCCGGTCCACGCGGTCAGGCACGCGTCCCTGACGCTCCACCGGGGAGAGATCCTCGGCCTGGCCGGCGAGTCCGGCTGCGGCAAGACCACCCTCGCGTACGGCCTGAACCGGCTCCTCAAGCCGCCGGCGATCCTGCGCTCGGGCGAGGTCACGTTCCACGACGCCGACGGCACCGACGTCGACGTGGTGGCCCTGCGGGACGACGCCCTGCGGGCCTTCCGGTGGGACAAGGTCTCGATGGTGTTCCAGGGGGCGATGAACTCCCTGAACCCCGTGATCAGCGTGCGCAAGCAGCTGCACGACGTGATGACCACCCACCGGCCGCAGATGACCAGGGCGGCACGGGACGAGCGGTCGGCCGAGCTCCTCGCCCTCGTGGGCGTGGACCCGGCCCGGCTCGACAGCTTCGCCCACGAGCTGTCGGGCGGGATGCGCCAGCGCGTGATGATCGCGATGGCGCTCGCGCTCAACCCGCAGGTCATGATCATGGACGAGCCCACGACGGCGCTCGACGTCGTCGTCCAGCGCGGGATCCTGCGCGAGATCATGCGGCTGCGCGAGCAGTTCCGCTTCGCGGTCGTGTTCATCACGCACGACCTGCCGATGCTGCTCGAGATCAGCGACCGGATCGCGGTGATGCGCGCCGGCGAGATCGTCGAGATCGACACCGCCGAGTCGATCTACACCCGGGCCCAGCACCCGTACACCCGGGAGCTGCTGACCGCGTTCCCGAGCCTGACGGGGGAGCGCGGGTCGTTCGTCCGCACCGGCCGGTCCGACGAGACCGGTCCGTCTGCCGGCACCGAGAAGGGGGACGCGTCATGAGCAGCCTCGAGGTCCGCCACCTGGTCAAGGACTTCAAGGTCCGCGGGGGCAAGCTGCGCGCGGTGAACGACGTGTCGTTCACCCTGGAGCCCGGCAGGACGATCGCCGTCGTCGGCGAGTCCGGCTCGGGCAAGTCCACGGTGGCGCGCATGATCGCCCAGCTCGAGACTCCGACGTCCGGCGAGATCCTGCTCGACGGCGCGCCGGTCGCGCGGCGTGGCCGGGCCCTGGCCGTCTACCGTCACCAGGTCCAGATGGTGTTCCAGGACCCGTTCGCGTCGCTCAACCCGTACCACACGGTGGCGCACCACCTGGAGCGGCCGCTGAAGATCCACGGGGTGGCCAAGGGGGACGCGCTGCGCCCTGCCGTGCACGGCCTGCTGGAGCGCGTGAACCTCACGCCGGCCGAGGTGTACGCGGCGAAGCAGCCGCACGAGATGTCCGGCGGGCAGCGGCAGCGCGTCGCGATCGCCCGGGCGCTGGCACCTGGCGCGCGGTTCCTCGTCGCGGACGAGCCCGTATCGATGCTGGACGTGTCGATCCGCCTCGGGGTGCTCAACCTGCTGGCCCGCCTGCAGCGGGAGGAGAACCTCGGCGTCCTCTACATCACGCACGACCTCGCCACCGCACGGCACTTCAGCGACGAGATCATCGTCATGTACCGCGGCGACGTCGTGGAGCGGGGACCGTCGGACGCCGTCATCCTCGACCCCCAGCACGACTACACGAAGACGCTGCTCGCCGCGGCTCCGGAGCCCTCGCGGCACGGCCGGCTGCGGGACGAGGTGCGGGCCGAGCTGGCGGCCGGGGCCTAGCCCGCGGCGGCTAGCCCGGGCGACCGGCGGCGGCCCGCTGCCGGTGCGCCTCGTACAGCACGATCGCGGCGGCGTTGGAGGCGTTGAGCGAGCTCGCCGACCCGGCCATCGGGATGCGGACGACGACGTCGGCGGCGTCCAGCCACGCCCGGGACAGCCCGGCGGTCTCGTTGCCCGTGAGCAGCAGCGTGGGGGCGGTCAGGTCGTGGTCGGCCGCGTCGAGGTCGCCGTGCTCGTCGGTGGCCACGACGACGAGCGGCAGGCCGGCGTCCCGCTGTGCCTGGACCCACGTCATCACCTCGCGGTGCGACGGCGAACGCACCACGGGCACGGCGAAGAGGGATCCCGTCGACGCGCGGACGGACCGCGGGTCGTAGGCGTCGGCGGCGTGGCCGGTGGTGATCAGCGCCTGGGCGCCGAAGGCGTCGGCGGACCGGGCGATCGCGCCGATGTTGCCCGGTTGCGTGGGACGGTCGAACACCACGCCGAGGAACGACGGGCCGGCTGCCACCCGCGAGAGGTCGTCCGGGGGCATCTCGACCACGGCGAGCAGCTCGACCGTGCCGTCCTGCTTCTCGGCCAGCTCGGCGAGCAGGGCGGGCGCCATCGCCACCAGCTCCGCCCCCGTGGAGCGCAGCAGGCCCTGCGCCCAGTCGGACAGCCGGGCCTCGGCGTCGTACAGCAGGGTCCGGACGGTCCACCCGTGCTCGACGGCCATCGAGATCGGCCGCACGCCCTGGACCAGGAACTCGCCGGCCCGCCCGCGCTTGGTCCGGTTGGTCAGTAGCGTCCCGAGCTGCTGGAACCGGGCGTTGCGGGTCGTGATCCGCAGGGTCGTCACCACCAGGGCCTCCGATGCGAGGGGACGGGCCGGCGCGCGCCGGCTCGGACCAGGATGCCTTATCGTGCCGCCATGCCCGCACGACGACGGACCGATCCCGAGCGAGGGCGCGCGGCTCTCGGCGCCTGGCTGCGCGGCGAGGCGACGCGCGTCGACGTGACGACGGCGGTGCGGTTCACGCTCGAGGAGCTGGCCGACGTCGCGCCCGGGAACGCCGTGGAGGTGCGGGTGCCGCCCGCCGGGGCCGTGCAGGCCGTGACCGGCCCGCGGCACACCCGCGGAACGCCGCCCAACGTGGTGGAGACCGACGTCGAGACCTGGCTCGCGCTGGCCGCCGGGCGGCTGAGCTGGGCCGAGGCCGTGGCGCAGGGGCGCGTGCGGGCGTCGGGCGAGCGGTCGGACATCTCCCACCTGCTGCCGCTGCAGGCCGCGCGGGAGCGCTGAGCACCAGGGCGGGCAGGCTCCGGTAGGCGGGTGTGGGCGCCGTCCGCTACGTTCGGCGTCACCCCTGGCAGTGGGGACCGCACCCCGGACGCCGTCGTCCTGTGACCTGCGGTTCAACCGTGGTTCACACGGGGCTGCTGGGATGGTCGTCCCGCAGTGCCACCCGCGAAGGAGCCCCAGTGAGCAGCACCCATCCGTCCCGGCGTCGAGGTCCGTGCGCGGCCGTCGTCGCCGCGGCGCTCGTCATCCCTGCGACCGGAGGGCTCGCCGCGCCGGCGTCCGCCGCCGTCGCCCCGGACGCTCCCGTGATCATCGACGAGGTCTACGGCGGAGGCGGCAACAGCGGCGCCGCGTTCAACCAGGACTTCGTGGAGCTGTATAACGCCTCGGACGAGGCCGTGTCGCTGGACGGCTGGTCGCTCCAGTACGCGTCGGCCGCGGGTTCGTGGGCCAACGGGTCCCAGACCGACCTCGTCGGGCAGGTCCCGCCCGGCGGGTCGTTCCTCGTCGGCCAGGCGTTCGGCGCGGATACGACCAAGCCCGCCCTGCCGACGCCGGACCTCACCGGCACCGTCGCGATGTCCGGGTCGGGCGCGAAGATCGCTCTCGTCCGGTCGACCGACCGCCTCACCTGCTCCGGCACGGCCTGCGCCGCGGCCGACGACGTCGTCGACCTGGTCGGGTGGGGGTCGAGCGCGAACGCGTACGCCGGCACGGCGCCCGCCCCGGGCACGACCAACGCCACGTCGGTGGCGCGCGACGAGCACGCCCACACCGCCGACAACGGGGCCGACTTCACCGCCGGCGTCCCGACGCCGACCGCGGGCGGTACGGGGCCCGGTCCGGACCCCGACCCGGATCCCGAGCCCCGGACGGCGACGATCGCCGAGATCCAGGGGACGGGCTCGGCGTCGCCGCTGGCCGGGTCAGTCGTCACGACGACCGGCGTCGTCACCGCGGCCTACCCGACGGGCGGCTTCGGCGGCCTGTACCTGCAGACCGCGGGCACGGGCGGGGACCCGGCCGACGACGCGACCCCCGGGGCGTCCGACGGCGTCTTCGTCTTCTCCCGCGCGGCGGCCGCCGACCTCGCCGTCGGGGACCACGTCGAGGTCACCGGCGAGGTGTCCGAGTACGAGGGCCTCACCGAGATCACCGCCGACTCCTGGACCGTGCTTGACGGGCCCGGCGAGGTCACGCCGCTGGCCACCGGCTGGCCCGCCACGGACGCCGGTCGCGAGGCGCTCGAGGGCATGCTGCTCGCCCCGCAGGGCGACTTCACCGTCACCGACAACTACGACACCAACTACTACGGCACCATCACGCTCGCAGCGGGCGACTCGCCGCTGGTACAGCCGACGACTGCGGGTCGGCCGGGCTCCGCCGAGGCGGCCGCGCAGGCGCAGGACAACGCCGCGCGGACGGTGCTGCTCGACGACGGCTCGTCGACGAACTACAGCTCGACCGCGAACAAGGGCCTGCCGCTTCCCTGGCTGACCGGCGCGGACCCCGTCCGGGTGGGCGCCGCGGTGACGTTCACGACCCCGGTCGTGCTCGACTACCGCTACGGCGCGTGGGGTCTGCAGCCGCGCACGCAGCTGACCCCCGACGTCGCGGAGGAGGTGCAGCCGGCCACGTTCGAGGACACCCGCGAGCAGAGCCCGCAGGACGTCGGCGGCACGCTCACGGTGGGCACCTTCAACGTGCTGAACTACTTCACCACCACGGGTGACGAGCTGACGGGCTGCACCTACTACACGGACCGCGACGGCGACCCGGTGACGGTCCGCGGCGGGTGCGACGCGCGCGGCGCCGCCGAGGACGAGGACCTCGAGCGGCAGCAGGCCAAGCTCGTCGCCGCGATCTCCACCCTCGGGGCCGACGTCGTCGCCCTGGAGGAGATCGAGAACTCCGCGCACTTCGGCGCGGACCGCGACCAGGCGCTGTCCGACCTGGTGGCGGCGCTCGACGCGCACGACGGCGCGGGCACCTGGGCGTTCGTCCCGTCACCCGCCGCCGTGCCCGCGGACGAGGACGTCATCCGCAACGCGTTCATCTACCGCACCGCCGGGGCCGAGCCGCTGGGCTCCTCGCGGATCCTCGACGACCCCGTCGCGTTCGGCAACGCCCGCCAGCCCTTGGCGCAGGTGTTCCAGCCGGCCGGGGGCGTGGACGCCGACCAGGGTGACGACGTCGTCGTCATCACGAACCACTTCAAGTCCAAGGGTTCCGCCGGGCCGTGGCCCGGCGACCAGGACACCGGCGACGGGCAGGGCAGCTCGAACGAGTCCCGGGTGCGGCAGGCGACGGCGCTCGCCGAGTTCGCCGACGACGTCGCGGCCCACGCCGGTACCGACGCGGTCCTGCTGGTGGGCGACTTCAACGCCTACGAGCAGGAGGACCCCATCGTCGTGCTCACCGAGGCCGGGTACACCGACCTGGGCCCGGCGACGGGCGAGTACTCGTACGTGTTCGACGGCATGGTCGGCTCGCTCGACCACGTGCTCGCGTCCCCGGCGGCGGCGGAGGCGATCACCGGCGCCGACATCTGGAACATCAACGCCGTCGAGCCGATCGCGAACGAGTACAGCCGCTTCAACTACAACGTGTCGAACCTGTACGACACGACTCCCTTCCGGTCGTCGGACCACGACCCGTTCCTCGTGGGCCTCGACCTGACGCCGTCGGCCGACGCGTGGGAGAAGCGCGCGACCTACACGCACGGTGACCGCGTGGTGCACGGTGAGGGCCTCTTCGAGGCGCTCTGGTGGACGCGCGGCGACGTGCCAGGCGCCACGCCGTACGGCGCGTGGGCCGAGGTGGGCGCGCCCGTCGTCACCGAGGCGGGCACCGTGCCGACGTGGACGGACACCTGGGTGTACGGCAGGGGCGACGTCGTCGTGCACGACGGCCACCGCTTCCAGGCGCGGTGGTACTCCCGCCACGTCGAGCCGCGCGCCTCGCTGTGGGGCCCGTGGGAGGACCTCGGGGCACTCTGACCACTCGTCGGCCGGGCCTGTCGCACCCTCGACCCGCTCGGCCGGCGTGGTCCTGGCCGCCGACCGGTGGCATAGGCTCGTGGCGTGAGCAGCCCGACCCCAGACCGGACCCCCGAGCCCGAGCCCGCACCGCAGGCCGACGCCTCGGGGGAGCCGCCGGCGCCGTCCACCCCGTCGACGCCGTCGGCGCCGTCGACGGCTCCTGGTGCGTCGGTGCCGGAGGACGAGCAGGACCTCGCGCTGCTCGTCGACCCGGAGCGGGTGCGCCGCGCGCCTCGATACCCGGCGTTCTTCACGGTGGGGGCGATCGTCGGGATCGTCGCCGGGCTCTGGTTCGGCACCTGGCTGGCCGGCAACGTGGACCCGTCCCAGGGGGACGCGCCGCTGCTCAAGCCTGGTGTCTTCGTCACCGTGATCACGCTGGGCACCACCACCCTCGCCGTGCTCCTCGCCGGGCTCGCCGCCCTCGTCGCCGACCGGCGGAGCCTGCGCCGCCGCTGAACGGGTCGCGGTGTCCACGATGGTCCCCGGCGCGATGCCCTGTGGGATACTCGGGTCATGCCCTTGCGCCCTGACGGCCGTCTGAACCACGACCTCATGCCCGGCGAGAAGGGACCCCAGGACGCGTGCGGCGTGTTCGGGGTCTGGGCCCCCGGTGAGGAGGTCGCCAAGCTCGCGTACTTCGGCCTCTACGCCCTGCAGCACCGCGGGCAGGAGTCCGCCGGCATCGCCACCAGCAACGGCGAGCAGATCCTCGTCTACAAGGACATGGGCCTCGTCTCCCAGGTCTTCGACGAGACGGCCCTGGACGCCCTGACCGGTCACCTCGCCATCGGCCACTGCCGCTACTCGACGACGGGCGGCGTCACGTGGGAGAACGCGCAGCCCACGCTCGGCGCGACGGCCGGCGGCACGGTCGCCCTGGGGCACAACGGCAACCTCACCAACTCCGCCGAGCTGGTCAACCTCGTCGCGGAGCGCTACGGCGCCCAGCGCCGTGGCGAGCTGGCCCGCGGCAACACCACGGACACGGCGCTCATCACCGCGCTCTTCGCGGGTGACGCCGACCACACCCTGGCCCAGACGGCGCTCGAGGTGCTCCCGCGTCTCCGGGGAGCCTTCTCCCTCGTGTTCATGGACGAGACCACCCTGTACGCGGCGCGCGACCCGCAGGGCGTGCGGCCGCTCGTGCTCGGCCGGCTGGACCGCGGCTGGGTCGTGGCGTCCGAGACCCCGGCCCTCGACATCGTCGGCGCGTCGTTCGTGCGCGAGGTCGAGCCCGGCGAGCTCATCACCATCGACGCCGACGGGCTGCGCTCGGAGCGGTTCGCCGAGGTGGAACGGGCGGGCTGCGTCTTCGAGTACGTCTACCTGGCGCGGCCGGACAACACGATCAACGGCCGCTCGGTGCACGCCGCGCGCGTCGAGATGGGCCGCGCGCTCGCCCGCGAGCACCCGGTGGAGGCCGACCTCGTCATCCCGACGCCCGAGTCGGGCACGCCCGCCGCGGTCGGCTACGCGGCGGAGTCCGGGATCCCGTTCGGCCAGGGCCTGACGAAGAACGCCTACGTGGGCCGCACCTTCATCCAGCCGTCCGACACGCTGCGCCAGCTCGGCATCCGGCTCAAGCTCAACCCGCTCAAGGAAGTGATCCGCGGCAAGCGGCTGGTCGTCGTCGACGACTCGATCGTGCGCGGCAACACCCAGCGCGCGCTCGTCCGGATGCTCCGGGAGGCCGGCGCCGCCGAGGTGCACGTCCGGATCTCGTCGCCGCCCGTGAAGTGGCCGTGCTTCTACGGCATCGACTTCGCGTCGCGCGCCGAGCTGATCGCCAACGGGCTCAACGCCGCGGAGATCGGCCAGTCGCTGGGAGCCGACTCGCTCGGTTACATCTCGGTCGACGGGATGATCGCCGCCACCGAGCAGCCCGAGTCGCAGCTCTGCGCGGCCTGCTTCACCGGCCGGTACCCGATCGAGCTTCCGGCTGCCGAGCAGCTCGGCAAGCACCTGCTCGAGCAGGCCGAGCTGCCCCTCGGGGCCCCGGAGGACGGGCTGACGCAGGTCTCCGTCGGTGCCGGTGCCTCCACGGCGCTCGACCACCCCTGACCCAGATACCGGTGGCACGCCACCGGCCCAGGAGCCACACGTGACGAACGAACCCCTGACCTACGCCGCCGCCGGCGTCGACACCGAGGCCGGCGACAAGGCCGTCGAGCTCATGAAGGACGCGGTGCGCCGCACCCACGGCCCGGCCGTGCTGGGTGGTGTCGGCGGGTTCGCGGGCCTCTTCGACCTGTCCGCGATCCGCACGTACCGCCAGCCGCTGCTCGCGACGTCGACCGACGGCGTCGGCACCAAGGTGGCCATCGCCCAGGCGCTCGACAAGCACGACACGATCGGGTTCGACCTGGTCGGCATGGTCGTGGACGACATCGTCGTGGTGGGCGCCGAGCCGCTGTTCATGACGGACTACATCGCCACGGGCAAGGTCGTGCCGGAGCGCGTGGCCGACATCGTGCGCGGCATCGCGCAGGCGTGCGAGGTGGCCGGCACGGCGCTCGTCGGCGGCGAGACCGCCGAGCACCCCGGACTGCTCGCGCCGGACGAGTACGACGTCGCCGGCGCTGCCACCGGCATCGTCGAGGCCGACGCCGTGCTCGGCCCGGAGCGGGTCCGGGCCGGCGACGTGCTCGTGGCCATGGGGTCCAGCGGGCTGCACTCCAACGGCTACTCGCTGGTGCGGGCCGTCGTGAAGCACGCGGGCTGGGAGCTCGGCCGCCAGGTCCCGGAGTTCGGCCGCACCCTCGGTGAGGAGCTGCTGGAGCCGACCCGCGTGTATGCCCGGGACGTGCTCGCGCTGGCGCAGGACCCGGCGGCACAGGTGCACGCGGTCACGCACGTGACCGGCGGCGGGCTGGCCGCGAACCTGGCGCGGGTGCTGCCCCAGGGCCTGGTCGCCACGGTCGACCGCGCCTCCTGGGAGGTGCCGCCGGTGTTCCGGACGGTGCGCGAGCTCGGCTCCGTTCCGCGCGGTGACCTGGAGAACACGCTCAACCTCGGCGTCGGCATGGTGGCGGTCGTCGCTGCGGACGGCGTGGAGCCGGCGCTGGCCACGCTCCGGGACCGGGGGGTGCCCGCCTGGGTCCTCGGCGAGGTCGGGGACCTCGACCCGGCGGCGCCGGCGGAGGACCTCGTCGCCGGCACGAAGGGTGTGCACGGCGGCGCCGTGCGGATGGTGGGCGACTACCGCTGACCCCTCACCTGGAGGGAAGAGGACAGAAGGGCCGGGCGGCGATGCCGTCCGGCCCTTCTGACTGGATCACGGGTGATCGGAGAGAGTCTCAGCGATCGTCGTGCCATGACGTATAGCGGTTGTCGTACTCGTCGTCGTCGCCCGCGAAGCGGTCCTCCGTGGCGACATCCGTACGACCACCCTCGCTACCCCTGAGCTCTTGCTCGAGCGCATGGTAGTTCGTCTCGGGGCTGTAGTACTTCAGCTCGCGAGCGACCTTGGTCTGCTTTGCCTTCTGACGGCCGCGGCCCATGGCTGAGACCCCCTCAACTAGGAGCGGGGCTGGCGACGTCTCAGACGTGCGGCCCCGTGCGTAAGTATCGTCTGTTCAGACCCTAACGGTACATGGTCCGAAGCCCTTCCCTCCACTCCGATGGGGCGGCGGGGCGAGGAGATGTCGTGTGAAGAGCCCGCTCACGGCGTCGGTGTGTCTCAGATCACGAGATCGTCATCGCGCATGGTGGGCATGTCGGGTGGGTTCCCGCGTCTCTGCGGGGCCGATCTGGCGCGTACGCCCGACTCGTCGGGGAACGGCGGTCCGCCGGGATTCATCCCGCTCCCAAGTCGCCTCAATCCCGCTTTCTGCACACAATGGATGAGCGAGGCCGTCGACCCTCCGGGCGCCGCTCGGGCCGGCCGCGTACTAGGAGGTGATCGGATGTCGCTCCACGGTGAGTCCGAGGTGCTGCTGACACCCGCCGAGGTAGCCAGCCTCTTCCGGGTCGATCCCAAGACCGTCACCCGCTGGGCGAAGGCGGGCAAGCTCTCGTCGATCCGTACGCTCGGCGGACACCGCCGGTACAAGGAGTCCGAGGTGCGGGCGCTCCTCGGCGCCGCGTCGGAGGACGCGCACCCCGACAAGTGACGCGGGCACGCAGGGAACGCACGAGAACCGCGGCGACGCTGCCGACACTTCTTCGCGCCCTGCTCAGCCCTGTTCAGCCCTGTTCCGTCGGCTTCCCTGCCCGTGCCCGCGCGGCGGAGCTCAGCGACGCGCGGAGCGGATGACGACGATCGCGACGACGGCGATCCCGGCCGCGACCGCGCCCAGGAGGATCTTCGCGTTCCGCTCCCGCTGCGGCTGCACGTCGGAGAGCCCACCACCGGTCACGAACGTCCCGAGGTCGGACGCCGCCTGCTTGGTCGTGTGGGCGAGCTGAGTGGCCTGGTAGCGCGGTGAGAGCCGCTCCACGAGGAGGTCGAGCGTCTCCCCGAGCTCGCTGCGGCTGCGCCTGACCTCGGCCTCGAGCTCCGCGGGGGTGGGTGCGGGCGTCTCGGGCCGCGGGATCGTGGGATCGCTCACCGGTGCATCCCCTTCTTGATCGTCTCGACGTCCTCCTTGACCCGGTCGATCGTCTCGGGTCGCTGCGCGGCACGCTTCAGCTGGGAGATCGCGATCCACGCGGCCAGGCCCGCGACGAGCAGGAGGAAGACCCCGACCACGAGGGCGGACAGCCACAGCGGCCAGACCGTGGCGAGCCCGAGCACCCCGGCCCAGATCAGGACGCCCACGGCGTAGAGGACCACCACGAGCGCGAAGCCGATGAGCCCGAGGCCGATGCCGGACTGCTTGGCCTTGGTCGTGAGCTCGGCCTTGGCGAGCGCGATCTCCGCGCGTACGAGCCGGGTGGCGCGCTCGGAGAGCTGCTCCACGAGCCGTCCCACGGTGGGCGGCTGCTCGGTGGGGGGCGGGGTCCGCCCGTCGTCCCAGTCCGTCATCGGCTGCTCCGATCCCTGATCCGATCGACCTGTGCTGTCCCCACTCAACCCGTACCTGCTGGTCCCGGCAATTCCAGGGAGCGTCCCGTGCTCGTCGTTCACCCGCTCCGGGACGACGAAACCCCCGTGGCCTGGGGCCCGGGGGTTCCGGCTGTGGCTCCGACCGGCGTCGATCCGGTGACCTTTCGATTTTCAGTCGAACGCTCTACCAACTGAGCTACAGAGCCATGACACGAACGCCCGGGCGCCGTTGCCGACGAACCGGGCGCATCATGCGCGACCCTGACGGGACTTGAACCCGCGACCTCCGCCGTGACAGGGCGGCGCGCTAACCAACTGCGCTACAGGGCCTCGGCGAGGAGTGGAACTCCTTGCCGGAGAGCTCGTTTCGAGCCGAGAAGAAGCGTACCCCATGGTTCGGGCGATCCTGAAATCGGCTCCTGACCAGGGAAAACACTCCGTGTTTGCCGACCCCGCGAGGCCTGCAGACGTACCCCCAACGGGATTCGAACCCGTGCTACCGCCGTGAAAGGGCGGGGTCCTAGGCCGCTAGACGATGGGGGCTGGACGACGGCAAGCATACCTAGTCGTCAGCCCGGGGCTCGCCGGTGGGCGAGGATGGGCGCGTGGTGGAGATGACGCGCGAGGAGTTCGAGGACGCCGTCCGGGACGGGCTCGACGAGGTGCCGGCCGAGCTGGCGGCGATGATGGACAACGTCGTCGTCCTCGTGGAGGACGAGGCCCCGGCGGACGACCCGGAGCTGCTGGGCCTGTACGAGGGGGTGCCGCTCACCGAGCGGGACCTCCACTGGGCCGCCGGCTCGCTGCCCGACCGGATCACGATCTACCGCAACCCCACCCTCGCGATCTGCGAGAGCCGCGAGGACGTCGTCGAGGAGGTCGCGGTCACCGTCGTGCACGAGATCGCGCACCACTTCGGGATCGACGACGACCGGCTGCACGAGCTCGGCTGGGACTGACCCTTCACCGAGCCCGGAAGACCCGGCGAGGCGTCGGCGCAGGGGGTCAGCGGCGCGGCGAGTACTCCCAGTGCCACGCCTCGGGCTTGCGGCCACCCGCCTGCGCCCAGTCGGGGTTCTCCCAGCCGAACTCGCCCGCGTGGGCGACCAGCCACTCGTGCTGCGCCGACCCGAACCTCTCCACCCCACCGTTGAGGTCGACGGCCACGGCCCAGCCGTGGTTGGAGTAGCCGGGCATGGCGGCGAAGTAGCCGCGCGACGCCTTGGTGGCGACCTGCGCGTCGTACGAGCGGTAGGAGTCCCGGATCTTGAGGTGAGCGCCGAAGCGTGCGTGATACGCGGCGTCCAGCCGATCGAGCTGGTCCGCGGCGTCGCAGCGGAGGGTCTCGCCGCGGGCGAACGACGGCTGGCACAGATCGTCCGCGGGGATCCGCCCGTTCTCGTGGCCCGCGGTGTCGTCCGCGTGATCGGCGAGCGTGCGCGCGGCCTTGCGCGCCCCCTTGACCTCGGCCCGGAGCACCTCGGCGGGGGTGTCCGGCGCCGGCTCGATGTCGATCTGCCCGGTCTGCGCCTTGTCGAGGAGCGCCGTGAGGGATGCGGTGGCCTTCTCGATCTTCGCGTCCGGAGACGCCGCGCTCGTGGCGCCCTCGGTCGGCTCGGTGCCGGAGCCGTCGTCGGACGCCGGTCGCGTCGCACCGTCGGGAACGGCGGTGACGACGTCGAGCGTCGGCAGTCGGAGGCCGGCGGGTGACGGCGCCACCGCCCGCGGGGCGACGGCCTCGTCGGCCTTCGTGCGTCCCGGCGACGGCGTGGTCTCGGCCGTCTTGGACTTGGCCGACGCCTTGGCTTCCTTGGCTTCCTTGGCTTCCTTCGCCTTGGTCGCCTTGGTCGCCTTGGTCGCCTTGGTCGCCTTGGTCGCCTTGGTCGCCTTGGTCGCCTGGGCCGTCTTGGAGGGCTTGGACGCCTCGTCCTCGGCCCTGTCGTTCGCGGATGCGTCGGTGGTGCCGCGCTCGTCGAGGGACGTCCGCTCGGACGTCCGTGACGCGGCACGCGCCGCGGGCGTGGCCGCCCGCTCGGCGACGAGCTCTTGGAGCGCCTCGGCGCGGGCGGAGATCTTCTCGCGCTGCTTCTTCGTCACGGCCAGCGAGTCGCTCGTCACCGACGTCGCCCGGGCGAGCGCGGCCTGGGCGGCGCTGACGCTCTCCGACGACCCTGCGCCGGCCAGCGTCGCCGAACCGGCGAAGGCGGCGCCACTCACCGTGTCGGCCGCCATGGTGCCAGCCGCCACGGTGCCGGCCGTCGACGCACCCGCCGACGCACCCGCCGACGCCGGGCCCGAGGCCGCGTCGCTGGTGGCCGCCACGCCGGTGCAGATCCCGGCGGTCAGCGCCATCACGGTCAGGGCGACCGGGACGGCGCCGCGGTGCCGCTCGCGCCAGGGCGCGCGCGACCGCGGCACGGGGCGCTGGGGGCGGTGGACGTCCCTGCGGCGGGGCAGAGGGGTCGCGGCAGGCCGGGCGTCGGGGGAGTCAGGGGTCGCTCCGCCGTCGGGCAGGGGGGAGCGCGGGGCGTCGTGCAGAGTCAAGATGCGGGGTCCTGGGATCCTCGGGGAAGGGAAGCTCCTTCCATGGTGCGCACACGCACGACGTGCTCAGGACCGTTCACTTGAGCGTCAGACAAGGATCAGGTGCGGACCAGGGAACCGGGATGTGAAGGCCCGGACAACCAGGACACGGGTTGCCGCCGTCGACCACCGGCCCGCCGTTCACAGCGCCCGGACAGGGAGACGTTCCTAGGCTGAGGGCATGCTCCCGTTCACCGATCCCGACCTCGGTGAGACCGCCGAGGCCACCGCCAGCCTCGCGGTCACCCTGGCATGGGCGGTCGGCGCGATCGTCGTCGCGTACGTGCTCGCGACGTTCGCGTCGGTCCTCATCCGGCGGCTGGGACGCCGGAACCCGCTGGTGCGGGACATGGGACTGAGGATGCGGCGGCCGATGCGGGCCGTGCTCATGATCGTCGCGTTCTGGCTCGCGGTGCACCTGACCGCCGACCGGAACGAGCCGTGGTTCGACGCCGTCGGGCACGTGCTGCTCATCGCCACCATCATCGCCGTGGCCTGGCTGGTGGGCGCGGTGGCCTTCGTCGTGGAGGACCGCACCCTCGCCCGCTTCAGCGGCGACCGTGTGGACGACCGGCACGCCCGCCGGGTCCGTACGCAGGTCAACCTCGTGCGCCGGGTCACCGTCGCCGCCCTGGTGATCTGCGCGATCGCGGCCGTGCTCCTCACGTTCCCCACCATGCAGGCCGCGGGGGCGAGCATCCTCGCCTCGGCGGGCGTCCTCTCGATCGTGCTCGGCGTCGCGGCGCAGTCGTCGCTGGCGAACGCGTTCGCGGGCATGCAGATCGCGTTCACCGACGCGATCCGGGTGGACGACGTGGTCGTCCTGAACGGTGAGTTCGGCCGCATCGAGGAGATCACGCTCACCTACGTCGTCGTGCACGCGTGGGACGACCGGCGGCTGATCCTGCCGTGCACCTACTTCACCACCACGCCCTTCGAGAACTGGACCCGGCGCGCCGCCGACCTGCTCGGCACCGTGGTGCTGGACCTCGACTTCCAGGTGCCGATGGGCGAGCTGCGCGCCGAGCTGGACCGGCTGCTCGACTCGTCGGCCCTGTGGGACCGGCGCACCGGGGTGCTGCAGGTGACCGACGCGGTGGACGGCCGGGTCCGGGTGCGCGCCCTGGTGAGCGCGGCCGACGCCCCGACGCTCTGGGACCTGCGCTGCTTCGTGCGGGAGGGCCTGGTCGAGTGGCTGCAGCGGGAGGTGCCGGAGGCGCTCCCGCGGATGCGGGTCGACGGCGTCACCGCGCGCGCCGGCGCGCCGGGCCGGGCCGCGGACGGTGGTCCTGCCGGGGTCGAGGCCGTCGTCGACGGCGAGCCCGGCGACGAGCCGGACGCGGAGCATGCCCGGGACGCGAAGGCCCGCGGCCGCGGACGCAAGGGCAAGGCTGGGGCCGCTCCGGCGGTCGTCCCGGCCAGAGCCCCGGTGCGGCACCGCGACCTGCCGTCGCCCACGCGCTCGACCGTTCGGCCCGCGACGCCCGGCAAGGGGCACGGGCAGGACCGGACCGTCGTGCTGGGCGCCGTCGAGCTCCCGGGCGAGGGCGGCGACCGGCCCCTCGACGCGACCGTCGTCATGCCCGCGATCGAGGACCTGGACGCGGAGCAGGGCAGCACCGCGGAGCGGTCGGCGCTGTACAGCGGCAGCGCGGAGGCGGAGGCCCGGTCCAAGCACTTCCACGGGCCCGGCCAGGACGTCATCGAGCAGCGCGAGCAGACCGCGCTCCTCCACCTGGGCGAAGCCGAGGTGGACGAAGAGAACGCGGCCGACACGGCCGACGTGGAACCGGCGGACGACGACGATCCGGCCGACGGCCGGAGCGGACGCCGGGGGCGGCTGGCGCCGGACTCCGGCGACGGAGGTCCCACCGGCGGACGGGGGGACGGCGGCGGCGACGGCAACTGACCGCACGGGCAGGGAGCGACTCGGGCTGCGTCGGCGCCCGGTCTCAGCGGTCGTCAGCACTCGTCAGCCTCGTCGTGGGTACCGGTCGTCAGTGCCGGTCCTCGGTGCCGGCGAACCAGCGCAGGAACTCCGTGGGCAGGTCGTCGTCGGCCCCCGTGAGCCACATGAGCAGCTGGTCGGGATGGTCGGTGATGATCCCGTCGACGCCGGCGGACACCAGCGTGGCCCAGGTGTCCTTGTCGTTCACCGTCCAGGCGACCACGTGCAGTCCGGCGTCGTGGCACCGGGCCACCAGCGACGGGTCGGCGGAGATCATGGGCCAGGCGAGGCTCACGCCGGCCGCGCCGAGCGCAGTCGCCTTCTGCACCAGGTCGGGGTGGTCGCCCTCCGCCAGCAGCGCCCGCGGCACGGTAGGGGCGACCTCGCGCAGCGCGGCGACGGTGGGCGGCTGGAAGCTCTGCCCCATGAACCGGTCGACCAGCCCGGCCGCCTCGACGGCACCCACGGTGACGGCGACCTCGTCCGGGGTCCAGTAGCCCTTGTACTCGCACAGCAGGTCCATGCCCGGGTGCGTGGCGAGGAACGCGAGGACCTCGTCGAGCGTCGGGATGCGCTGGCCCGCGAACTCGGGCGCGAACCACGACCCGGCGTCGAGCTCGCGCAACGAGTCGACCGGCAGCCGGCCGACCGCCCCGGACCCGTCGGTGGTGGCGTCGACGGTCGCGTCGTGGATGACCACCGGCACGCCGTCCGCGCTCAGGTGCACGTCGATCTCGACGACCTGGGCGCCCGCCCGCCACGCCGTCTCGAACGACGCCAGGGTGTTCTGCGGGGCGACGCCGGGGCTCCCGCGGTGGGCGACGACGACCGGCCGTGGTGGCTGGCCCGCTCCGGCCGGGCGGGGGGTGGCGAGGAACGTGGTCACGTGCCACTCCTTCGGCGATGCCGGACGTCGGATTCCTCACTGTAGGACCGCGGCGGCTCGAAGAGTGCGCGCCGGACCGTGCCGCACCGGATCGGTGGCGTTGTTCGTCCGCTGTCTGCGGGCCGTTCATCCGGCGCCGCGCCGCGTAGGGGTGGGCCCCCCGGGGATCGAACCCGGAACCCGCGGATTAAAAGTCCGCTGCTCTGCCGATTGAGCTAGAGGCCCGCCGTCGACCGTCCGCGGGGCGGGAGGCGGCTGCGCACAGCGTACGCGGGGGCGGGGCCGCCTTGGATGCGACGGACCCGCGCCGTCGTGCGAACGACCGGTGCTGGAGGCCACGGTCACGGCCCGGAGGGCAACCTATCTGAGCGCCGAGACCGTGTCACCCGCAGTCTCAGCTCGTGGGAGATCTTGCCCTGATCGCGTCTCATCGTTGCTTTGGCACCCGGACCCTGTTTCGGTGGAGCAGTACGCCCGGACCATCGAGAGGAGCGTCCATGCTCACCGTGACCGACAACGCCCGGACCGCCGTGCAGGATCTTGCCCAGCAGGCGGGGGTACCGGACGAGGGCGGCCTGCGGATCGCGCAGTCCGCCGGCCAGCCCGGCAACTTCGAGCTGGCGCTCGTTCCCGCGCCCCAGCCCGACGACCAGGTCGTCGAGGAGGAGGCGCCGCACGTCTTCGTCGAGGCTCAGGCGGCACCCGCCCTCGACACCCTCACGCTCGACACCGACCCCGAGGCCCAGGGGCCCGGGTTCGTGCTCACGCCTCAGGCCTGAGCCACTTCTTGTCAGGCCGACGGGGACGGACCGGTGACCGGTCCGTCCCCGTCGTCATGCCCCGCTCGCGGGCTCGACGATCCAGGTGGCGCCGAGCACGAGGCAGCCGACGGTGACGAGCAGGAACACGATCACCCACAGGATGCCGGTGGTCCGCGTGAGCGTGCCGAGCTGGTCGGCGTCGGACCGCCGGGCCCGGCCCTGCGAGCGCTGCGCCTGCAGCTCGAAGACGGGGCGGACGGAACCCAGCAGCAGGAACCACGTGACCGCGTAGGCGACGGTCGACTGCGCCTCGGGCTCCAGCCACCAGGAGACCGCCACGAGCGCGCCGCCGCTGATGAGGACCGACCAGAGCCCGAACCAGTTGCGGATCTTGAGCAGGAGCAGGGCGAGCAGCACGACGAGCAGCCACAGCAGCCCGACGGCGTAGCCCTGGCGCAGCAGCCACGCGGCGCCCAGCCCGGTCAGGCCGGGGCCGACGTAGCCGGCGAAGGCCGTGACGATCATGCCGAACCCGCGCGCCCGCCCGGCGGACACGGTGAGGCCGGAGGTGTCCGAGTGCAGGCGGATCCCGTCCAGCCGGCGGCCGGTGAGCATCGCGGCGACGGCGTGCGCGCCCTCGTGGGCGATGGTCACGACGTGCCGTGCCACCCGCCACACGGGCGTCACGAGCACGACGGCCAGCGCCACCAGCCCGGCGGCGAGCACGACCGTCTGCGACGGCGGGTCCACCGGCGTGGTCGCCGCCGTCCAGATCTGTCCGATCACGTCCACGGTGGTCTCCAGGAAGTCGTCCACGGCGGACATTCCACCACGACAGCCTGATCACGACGGCAGTTCGTGATCAAAGCGGCAGAACGAACTGCCGACCGGATCACGAACTGCCGCGGTGATCGCCCCGGAGCGTGCTGTCCGCCGTCGGTGCGCCGGCGTGCGACAATGGGGTCAGGTGGCTGCGCGTCCGCGCGCCCCGCGTCGTGGTGATCCCCCTGGATTGTGTGCGGCGGACCCCGACCCGACGTCTCCGACGTCCGAGCCCGAGAGGCCCCCCTTTCTGTGACTTCCTTTGCCGATTTCGGCCTGCCCACGCCCGTCGTCCGTCTGCTGACGGACCAGGGCATCACTGCTCCCTTCCCCATCCAGACGGCGTCCCTGCCGGACACGCTCGCGGGCTCCGACGTCCTCGGCCGCGGCCGCACGGGCTCCGGCAAGACGCTCGCCTTCTCGCTGCCGGTCGTGACCCGGCTCGCGACGTCGGCGGCCAAGGCTGTCGCGGCGGGCAAGCCCCGCCGTCGGCCCGGCCGGCCGCGCGCGCTGGTGCTCTGTCCCACCCGTGAGCTCGCCAACCAGATCAACGCCGTGCTGGAGCCGCTCGCGGCGGCGCTCGGCCTGAAGACGACGACGATCTTCGGCGGCGTGGCACAGTCGCGCCAGGTGACCGCGCTCGCGGGCGGCGTCGACGTCGTCATCGCCTGCCCGGGGCGCCTCGAGGACCTGCTGGGCCAGAAGCACCTGTTCCTCGACGACATCGAGATCACGGTGCTCGACGAGGCCGACCACATGGCCGACCTCGGCTTCCTGCCCGGCGTCAAGCGCATCATGGACCGCACGCCGTCGGTGGGGCAGCGCCTGCTGTTCTCCGCGACGCTGGACAACGGCGTCGACGTGCTCGTCAAGCGCTACCTGAAGACCCCGGTCACCCACTCGGTCGACGACGCCGCCGCGCCGCCGCCGCAGATGACCCACCACATCCTCGCGGTCTCCGACGCCGACGCGAAGAAGGACGTGGTGCACGCGCTGGCGTCCGGCACGGGTCGTCGCGTCCTGTTCACCCGCACCAAGCACCAGGCGAAGAAGCTGGCCAAGCAGCTCACCGGCGCGGGCGTGCCCGCCGTCGACCTGCACGGCAACCTCGGGCAGGGGGCGCGCGAGCGCAACCTCGCGGCGTTCTCGTCCGGCTCGGTGAAGGTGCTGGTCGCCACGGACATCGCGGCGCGCGGCATCCACGTGGACGACGTCGAGCTCGTCGTGCACGTCGACCCGCCGGCCGAGCACAAGGCGTACCTGCACCGCTCCGGGCGGACGGCGCGGGCCGGCTCGGTGGGCGACGTCGTGACCGTGATGCTCCCCGAGCAGCGCGGCGACGTGCGCGACCTGACGCGCAAGGCGAAGATCTCCGCGCGCCCGCAGCCGGTGACGCCGGGGGACGCGACGGTGTCCGCCCTCGTCGGCGAGCTCGCCCCCTACGTCAAGCCGGCGCCCGCGCCCGCGCCGCAGCAGCCCTCGCGGAAGAGCCAGGGCCAGGGTCAGGGCCGTTCCAGGTCCGGCCAGTCGGCGGGCTCCCGCCACGGTTCCGGCACGCAGGGCGTCTCGCACGGGGGTGGCTCGTACGGCGGTGGCGCCCAGGCCGGGTCCCGCGCAGACGGCGCCCCCGGGCAGCCGGGACAGCGCCGTCGTCGGCGTGGTGGCCGCGGCCGCGGGCCGCGCGTCGGCGCCTGACCATCCGCGCCCGGGGCGGAACACCCGCGACCGGGCCTCGGTTGTCACCCACGGAGGTGTCAGATGACGTACGAGGTGACCAAGACCGACGAGCAGTGGCGCGCCGAGCTCTCCCCGCAGGAGTTCGCGGTGCTCCGCCAGGCCGGCACCGAGCGGGCCTGGACGGGTGAGCTGCTCGGCGAGCAGCGGACCGGTGTGTACCGGTGTCGGGCCTGCGGGCACGAGCTGTTCCGCAGCGAGACCAAGTTCGAGTCGCACTGCGGGTGGCCGTCGTTCTACACGCCGCTCGCGGAAGACCGGGTAGAGCTGATCGAGGACCGTTCGGCGGGGATGGTCCGTACCGAGGTGCGGTGCGCCGGCTGCGGCTCGCACCTGGGCCACGTGTTCGACGACGCGCCGCAGACGCCCACGGGCGACCGCTTCTGCATGAACTCGGTGAGCCTGGCGTTCGAGCCCACCGAGGGCTGAGCGCCGGCGGCGGGACCACACGACGGGGGACCTACCGGTACCGGTAGGTCCCCCGTCGCACGTGCGCGGCGCGATGCCCCGCCGTGCCGCTAGGGTCGACGGGTGACCGAGCTGCGGCAAGATCCGGCCCCCGGCCACCTCGTGAACCTTCGGGACGTCGCGACGGCGGACGAAGGGCTGCGCCCCGGGGTGCTGCTGCGCTCCGACGCCCCGCGCCGGGGCGACGCGCCGCCGCCGGGCGTCGTGTGGCCGCCGCGCACGGTGCTGGACCTGCGTGACCTCGCGGAGAAGCGGTTCGAGCACCCCCTGGCGGGCACCGCACGCGTCGTCGACCTGCCGTTGCTCGACGGCGCGACGACGGCCGGCGTCATGGTGCCGGCCATGATCCCCGGGCTCGGCGAGCTCTACCTGCAGATCCTGGACGGGGTCGGCGCCGCCCGGCTCGTGGAGGCCGTGGGCTGGGTCGCGGCGGGTCACGGCCCGGTCCTCGTCCACTGCACCGCCGGGAAGGACCGTACGGGGGTCACGGTGGCGCTCGTCCTCGCGCTGCTGGGGCTGCCCCGGCAGCGGATCGTGGCCGACTACGAGCAGACCGCGTCGAACATGCCCGGGGTCCTCGCCCGGGCGTCCGCGACGGCCCGCCTGCCGGAGCCCGACCGTCACCTGCTCGCGGCGCTGCCGCCCGAGCTCCTCACGGCGCCCGGCTGGGCGATCGAGACGGTCCTGGACCGGCTCGAGGCCCACGACGGCGGTGCAGCGGGCTGGTTCCTGGCCCGCGGCGGCGACGTGTCGACGCTGGACGTGCTGCGGAGCCGCCTCCTGGTGGGATGAGGTCAGCGCTGCTGGTCGCGCCAGGCCACGAAGTCGGCCGAGTACCGGCGCAGGAGCGTGGAGAGGGTGCCGACGTCGCTGCCGTCCCAGCCGTCGAGGGCCTGCTTGAGCATCTCGACCCGGCTGTCGCGCGCACGGGCGAACCGGGCGGCGCCGTCCTTGGTGAGGGTGATCTGCTGGCCCCGGGTGTCCTCGGGGTCCACCTCCCGGTGCACCAGGCCGAGCTTGACCAGCCGGCTGAGCTGGCGGGAGACGGTGGCCCGGCCCACGCCGAAGTGCGCGGCCAGATCCGACCCGCGGATCCCTGGGTGCGAGTCGATGTGGGCGAGCAGCGGGTATGCCGAGGCGTCGAGCTCGGGATGTACCCGGCGAGCCGTCTGCGCGGAGGAGGACTGGGCGCGCCGGATGAGCGTGCGGAGCTCGTGTTCGAGAGCGCCGTACGGATCGGTCTCCGGGTCGGGCAACGGGGCGGCAGCGTCGTGCATGCGCCCATCATGTCCGTAGGACGAGGCAAACGGGAGCGGCCGAGGGGGCGAACCTTCGAAGGTTCGCCCCCTCGGCCGGGTGAAATCCGCGTGACGGGCGGGTGCCCGGCTCCGCAGGGCCGCCACGGCACCGTCCGGAGCCCGTCAGGAGGCCGTCGCGACCCTCTCCGCGCGCTCGTCCTGGCGTCCCTCGTCGAGCACCTGCTCGATGCCGGAGCGCTGCCCCAGCGGGACCTCCTTGATGAACAGGACGGCGATCAGCGAGATGACGGCCATGGGGACGGCGTACAGGAAGATCGTCGTGATGCCGGTCGAGTAGGACGCCTCGATGACCCCGCGCACGGACTCGGGCACCTGCGAGAGGTCTGGAACGGCGCCGCTGTCGTCGCCGATCGCGGTGGCGGGGATGCCGAGCTGGGCCAGGCCGGTGGTCATCTCCGTCTTGACCTTCGCGGCCATGACGGCGCCGAGGGCGGAGACGCCGATCGCGCCACCGAGCGAACGGAAGAACGCGACCCCGGAGGTGCCGGACCCCATCTCGCGCACGTCCAGCGTGTTCTGCGTGGCGAGCACCAGGTTCTGCATGAGCGCGCCCACGGAGAGTCCCAGGCCGAACAGGTACACGGAGATGAGCACGAAGCTCGTGTCGACCTCGATCGTGGACAGGGCGAACAGGGACGCGGTCAGGACGGCGGCGCCGCCGACCATGATGGCCTTGTACCGCCCCGTGTTCGAGATGATCCGGCCCAGGACGATGCCGGCGAGCATCGTGCCGACCACCATCGGGATGGTGAGCAGACCCGACTCGGTGGGGGTCTTCGCCCGCGCGAGCTGGAAGTACTGGGCGAGGAACACCGCGGTGCCGAACATCGCGACGCCCACCGAGGCGGAGGCGACCACCGAGAGCACGAAGGTGCGGTTGCGGAACAGGTGGAGCGGGATGATGGGTTCTGCGGCGGCCTTCTCGACGAAGACCGTGACCAGGAGGGCGACGAGCGCGGCGCCCACCATCGCGGCGGTCTGCCACGAGGCCCACGCGAACTGGTCGCCCGCGAACGTGACCCACAGCAGCAGGAGGGCGACGGCGACCGCGATGAGGCCCGCGCCCGCGTAGTCGATCTTGACCGCGCGCTTCGTGACCGGCGGCAGGTGCAGGGTCTTCTGCAGCACCAGGAAGGCGGCCACCGCGAACGGGACGCCGACGAAGAACGTCCAGCGCCAGCCGACGGAGTCGGTGAGCACGCCGCCGAGCAGCGGGCCGCCGATCTGCGCGACGGCCATGACGCCACCCATCAGGCCCATGTACTTGCCGCGCTCGCGAGGGCTGATGATGTCGGCCATCAGCACGGTCGCGAGAGCGGTGAGGCCGCCCGCGCCGATCCCCTGCAGAGCACGGAAACCGATGAGCGTCTCGATGTTCTGCGACAGCCCTGCGGCGGCCGCCGAGACGACGGTGATCGCCAGCGCGACCTGCATGAGCGTCTTGCGGTTGGTGAGGTCGGCGAGCTTGCCCCACAACGGGGTCGAGATCGTCATCGTCAGCAGCATCGCCGTGACGACCCAGGTGTACGAGTGCTGCGAGCCGCCGAGCTCGTTGACGATCTTGGGGAGCGACGTCGAGACGATGGTCGTGGCGAGCAGCGACACGAAGACGCCGAGCATGATGCCCGAGAGCGCCTCGAGCACCTCGCGGCGGGTCATGGCGGGGGCGGCAGGTGCGAGGGATTCTCGGGTGCCGGGCGCAGGGGTGGGGGCAGTGGTCATCGGGCGGAGATCTCCTCGGGCGCCAGGGCGCGGTCGTGGGTCGAGGTGAGAGCGGCCGCGACGCTGCGGATCCGGGAGGTGGCGTCGGCGAGGTCCTGCTCCGACCAGTCGGAGAAGGCCTCGGAGACGAGGATGTCGATCCGGCGGAACGACGCCTCCGCGAGGTCGCGGCCGGCGTCGGTGAGCTTGAGGGTGCGAGCGCGGCGGTCGTCGTCGTCCACGGTGCGCAGCACGAGCCCGGAGTCGACGAGTGCGCTCACCTGCCGGCTCGCGACGGAGACGTCGACGCGGAGCCTGTTGGCGACGTCGGTGAGCTGAACCCGCCCGCAGCGGGTGAGGAGGTGGAGCACGCCGAGCGTGGCGCGGGACAGCTCGAGGTCGCGTGCCACCAGCGTCCCGGCCTCTCGCTGGGCGCGGGAGAGCTCCTCGAGCGACTGCACGAGGTCGCGGGCGGAGTGCGGGGAGACGGGCATGGAGAACCTTCGAGGGAGGTGAGAGGAGGGGCCTGGGCCGACGGCCCGGCGGTGCGGCCCGACCGGGCCGGTCCTTGCAGACTGCAAGCATAAAGACAATGCTTGCAGCAAGCAAGTTTGCAGGTGGACGAGAGACCGGGGTGCCCGGCAGGGCACCCCGGCCCCGGGCGTCGCCGTCAGTCGCGGCGGTACGCCTCGCCCGACATGTCCTCCAGCTCGACGCCCTTCGTCTCCGGGATCTTGCCCAGCACGAAGAAGAACGACAGCACGGCGAAGACCGCGTACATGAGGTACGGCACCGCGGGGCCGAACGTCGCGAGCATCGGCGGGAACGTCAGGGTGATGAGGAAGTTGGCGATCCAGTTGGCCGCCGCGCCGACGCCGAGGGCGGCCGCGCGGATCCGGTTGGGGAACATCTCGCCGAGCAGCACCCACATGAGCGGGCCCCAGGTGGCGCCGAAGAAGACCACGAACGCGTTCGCCGCCACCAGCGCGACCACGTTCCACGGGCTGCCGAGCGTGATGTCCTCGCCGCTGCCGGTCGCCTGGGTGAAGGCCACCGCCATCAGGCCCAGCGACACCGCCATCCCCGCAGAACCGACGAGCAGCAGCGGGCGCCGGCCGACCTTGTCGATGAGGGCGATCGCGATGAACGTCACGGCCACGTTCGTCACGGCGGTGATCGTCGAGACCAGGAACGCCTGGGACTCGTCGAAGCCGACCGCCTGCCACAGCGTCGTGGAGTAGTAGAAGATCACGTTGATCCCCACGAACTGCTGGAACACCGCCATGACGATGCCGACCCACACGATCGGCTTGAGCCCGAACCGGTCCCCGCGGAGCGAGCCCAGCTCGGCGTTCGTCTCGTCCTGCTGGATGGACCGATGGATCTGGGCGATCCGGTCGTCGACGTCCTCGTCCGGCCCGAGCACCGACGCCAGCACCCGGCGCGCGTCGGCGTCCTTGCCCCGGGCCACCAGGTAGCGCGGCGACTCCGGCATCCGTATCGCGAGAAGGCCGTAGACGGCGGCCGGGACCACGGCGACGAGGAACATCCACCGCCAGGCCTCCCACCCCAGCCACAGCTCGTTCGCGGCGCCGCCCGCGCTCGTCGCGAGAATCTGGTCGGACAGCAGGGCGGTGAAGATACCGACGGTGATCGCGAGCTGCTGCAGCGAGCCGAGGCGGCCGCGCATCGTGGCCGGCGCGATCTCGGCGATGTAGGCGGGCGCGATCACCGACGCGATGCCGATGCCGAGCCCGGCCATGAAGCGCCACAGGGCGAGGTCCCAGGCGCTCCACGCGATGGCCGACAGGATCGACGAGACGAAGAACAGGACCGCCCCGAGGACCATGACGTGCGTCCGGCCCCACCGGTCGGCGAGCTTGCCGCCGGACCAGGCACCCAGAGCGCAGCCGAGCAGGGCGATCGCGACGACCAGACCCGTCACGGTGGAGCTCAGCTCGAACTGCCCCTGGACCGCGTCGACGGCACCGTTGATGACCGACGAGTCGAAGCCGAACAGGAAGCCTCCGACGGCGGCGGCCACGGCCAGGCCGATGGCCTTGCGGTGCGCGCTCTGGGCGTTCGCGGATGTCGGTGACGCGTTCGTCATGGTCGTCCTCGCTCCTGCCGGGTCGGGATCGCTGCCTTTCCGATGCTAGGTCCGTCCAGCCTGGTCGGCGCGGGGACGGGCGGACCGCGCGTGCCGTCGACTGCGGACGGGCCGGGCCGCGGGGGACACTGGGGGGATGGGTGACGTACCGGAGCCGCGCAGGCCACGCCGTCCCGCCATGCTCGACCCGCACACCGCGGAGCAGCTCGGCGGGCAGGTCGACCCCGAGACGCGGGACGAGATGGCGCACACGACCGCGCGGGCGGTGGTGCACCGGGCTCGGGCCGCAGAGGACCCGGAGGTCGTGGACCGGCTGATCAGGCTCGTCGAGCGGGAGGGCCTCGACGTCGTCGCCGGGCTGTGGTCCGACGCGACCCCGTCCTCGCTGCCCGGGGCGCTGTGGCGCCTCTACGTGCTGCGCGAGTGGGTCCGCCGCGACGCGGCCACCGTCACGCTGCGGTACCGGCTCGGCGTCGACGCCGCCCCCGTGCACGAGGTGGTCGCCGGCGTCCCGCGCCCGCCCGAGCCGCAGGACGTGCGGGCGCTCGCCGACGACGTCCTGTCCGGCGTGTACGCCGGGGACCTGGCGGTCGCGCTGGAACGTGCCGCGTCGTTCTGCCGGATCCTGGCCACGGGCGCCGCGTTCGACGCCGACGCGCGCGACGTCGCCGACCCCGAGGGGGCCGCCCGCATGACCCGCGGGGCCGCGGGGCTGGTCCGCACGGCCGAGGAGCTGGAGGCGGCCGCGGCGTCCTGGCGCGCCGGGACCCTCGACTGAGACGCGCCCGGAGCGGAACCGCAGGCTCGGTTGACAACGGCTCGACCGAGACGGAGGTGCAGCGCAGGGTGTGGGCCGAGGGACGAGGTCGGCCCACGGGCGGGTTTACGATGGTCGCGCGACGTCGGGCCGCGGTAGCCCCGGGCTCCATCTTCAGCCGCTACGAGCGGCCGCGCGCCGAGAGGCGCTCCCGGTCCGGCGTCGCACTCCGACCCCACCGACGCTGGTTCGCGGGGTGATCGTTCACCGTTCGTTCAACTGGTCTTGCGGTGCGCGCCCGCCCTACTCTGTGAGCGACTCAGCGTCTTCAACCTCAGGAGCTCCACGTGCGCCTGCGCCTGACACCGCGCGACACGACTTTCTTCGACATGTTGGCCACGCTCGCGCAGCACAACGTGACGGGGGCCTCCCTGCTCGCCGAGCTGCTGGGCGCGCCGCGGTCGGAGCGTGACGCCATCGTGCACAAGCTGTCGGAGGCCGAGCACGTGGCCGACGACGCCACCCACTCGATCATGCGGCGACTGAACCAGACGTTCGTCACCCCGTTCGACCGGAACGACATCTACGGCCTCGCCTCCGCACTCGACGACTGCATGGACGCGATGGAGGAGGCCGGCGACCTCATCGTCCTGTACAAGGTCGACCAGCTGCCGCTGCGGGTGTCCGAGCAGGTGCAGGTGCTGCAGCGCTGCGCCGAGCTCACGGCCGAGGCGATGCCGCGCCTGCGGTCGATGGACCAGCTCGCCGACTACTGGGTCGAGATCAACCGGCTCGAGAACCAGGGCGACAAGCTGCACCGCAAGCTCATCGCCCAGATGTTCGACGACACGACCGACCCGGTGCTGCTCATGAAGCTCAAGGAGATCGTCGACATGCTCGAGGAGGCGGCGGACGCCTTCGAGCGGGTCGCGAACATGGTCGAGGCCATCGCCCTCAAGGAGTCGTGACGTGGAGACGGCTCTCGTCGTCCTCGTCGTCGCTCTGGCTCTCGGCTTCGACTACACCAACGGTTTCCACGACGCGGCCAACGCGATCGCGACGTCGGTCTCCACGCGGGCGCTGACCCCCCGCGCCGCGCTGCTCATGGCCGCGGTGATGAACTTCGTGGGAGCGCTGCTCGGCACGGAGGTCGCGGAGACGATCGCGACGTCGATCGTGGACCTGCAGGACGCCTCCAACCACACGGCTCTCGTGGTGGTGTTCTGTGCGCTGATCGGCGCGATCGCCTGGAACCTCATCACGTGGTGGTTCGGCCTGCCGTCGTCGTCGACCCACTCGCTGATCGGTGGCCTGGTGGGCGCAGGGCTCGCCGGCGGGCTGCCGATCTACGGTCAGGCGATCGTCGACAAGGTCGTCCTGCCGATGGTCTTCTCGCCGCTCGTCGGCTTCCTGGGCGCCTACCTGGTGATGGTCGCGGTGCTGTGGATCTTCCGCCGCGCCGCCCCCTCGCGGGTCACCCGCCGGTTCCGGCTGGCGCAGACGGTGTCCGCGGCCGCGATGGCGCTGGGCCACGGCCTGCAGGACGCGCAGAAGACGATGGGCGTCATCTTCATGGCGCTGCTCACGGTGGGCTGGGCCGACCCGGACGACGGCATCCCGCTGTGGGTCAAGCTGGCCGCGGCGGGCGCGATCTCGCTGGGCACCTACTCGGGCGGCTGGCGGATCATGCGCACGCTCGGCCGCCGCATCATCGAGCTCGACCCGGCGCGCGGCTTCGTAGCCGAGTCGGTCTCGGCGCTCGTCCTGTACGCGAACGCGTTCATCCTGCACGCCCCCGTCTCGACGACGCACACGATCACCTCGGCGATCATGGGCGTGGGGGCTACCCGCCGGCTGTCGGCGGTGCGCTGGGGCGTGGCGGGCAACATCGGCATCGCCTGGGTCCTCACCATCCCCGCGGCGGCCCTCGTCGCGGCCGTCACCACGCTGGCGCTGCACCCGCTGCTCTTCTGACGCCACCTCTGACGCGCCGCGCCCTGCCGGTCAGTGCAGGGGCGGCGTGATCTTCTCCGCCGCGACGACGCGAGGCCCCTTCGCCGTCGCGGCGACGTGCGCCACGAGCAGCTCGCCCGGCTCCAGGAACGGGTCCCGGGCGGGGAGCACGTCCGCGACGGACCGGCGCGAGTGCTGGCCGAGCACGTCGAGCACCGTCGGCAGCACCGGGCGGTGCGTGCACAGCACGGACGGACGGGCGTCCTCGAGCAGGACCCGCACCGTCGCCGCCACGCGGGCGGGGGAGCGTTCGTGCTGCGCCTCGCTGAGGGTGTCGACGTACTCCGGCCGCACCCCGGCGGCGCGGACGTAGGGGTCGATGGTCGCGGCGCACCGCTCCCAGCGGCTCGACACGACCGTCCCGACGCCGAAGGCCGCCAGCACCGGGACCGCCGCCGCGGCCTGCGCGTGGCCCACCGGGGTGATCGGGCGGTCCTGCTCGGCCCCGTGCCAGGCGTTGCGCGGCACGGAGCGGCCGTGCCGGACGATGACGACGACGTGCGTGGCGAGGCGCCCGTCGGCGTGCGCCCGGGCGAGCGCCTCGAGCGGGATCCGGTCCGCCTTGCGGGTCAGCCGCTGGGCTGCGTCGTCGACGCCGAGCCACGCCTGCTTGTCCACCTCGTCCGTGGACGGCGGCTCCACGGGAAGGCGCGCCGCGAGCGCCCGGCCGTCGTCGGGGCGCCGGGCGCGGCGGGCGGCCCAGTAGTGCACGCGCTTCACGCGGCCCTCCGGCGTCAGGTACTGCAGGCCGGGCAGCGGGATGCCGAGGACCACGGGCCTGCCGGTCTCCTCCGCCACCTCCCGGGCTGCGGCGGTGGCCAGCGCCTCGCCCGTCTCGAGCTTGCCCTTGGGCCAGGACCAGTCGTCGTAGCGGGGGCGGTGCACGAGCCGCACCTGGAGGTCGCCGTCGCGCACGCGCCACACCAGGGCGCCGGCGCTCTCGATCACGGGGGCGTGCTGCATCGAGCGAGCGCCGAGCGGGTCGACCAGCGGGGCCGCGGCATGCGCGGCGGTCAGCGGACGGGCGCGGTCCGACCTCACCGCGTCCGCTCCGGTCGCCTCCGGTGCCGCTCCACGAGGGAGGCCTGGAGATCCTCCAGCGGCCGCCCGTCGTCCCCGACGCTGTGGCGGGTCCACGTGGCGTCGGGCTCGAGGTGCCACGTGGAGGTCTCGTGGGACATGGAGCGGTCGACGAGCTCGACGAGCTCGGTGACGTGCGCCTCGTCGGTGATCCGCACCAGCGCCTCGACACGGCGGTCCAGGTTGCGGTGCATGAGGTCGGCCGACCCGATGTAGACCTCCGGCCCGGAGGCAGGACCCTCGGCGATGGCGGGGCCGGCCGCGTTGGCGAAGGCGTAGATGCGCGAGTGCTCGAGGAACCGGCCCAGGATGGAGCGGACCCGGATGTTCTCGCTCAGGCCGGGCACGCCAGGCCGCAGCGCGCAGATCCCGCGCACGACGAGGTCGACCTTCACCCCCGCCTGCGACGCGCGGTACAGGGCGTCGATGATGGCCTCGTCGACCGCGGAGTTGACCTTGATCTTCACCCACGCCTCGTGCCCGGCGCGGGCGGCGGCGGCCTCGCGCTCGATCCGCTCGACCAGCCCCGAGCGCACGGTGCGGGGCGCGATGAGCAGGCGGTGGAACCGTGACTGCGGCGCGTACCCCGACAGCTGGTTGAACAGCCGGGTGAGGTCCTGACCCACGTCGCGGTCGCAGGTGAGCAGCCCGTGATCGGTGTAGCTGCGGGCCGTCTTGGGGTGGTAGTTCCCCGTCCCGACGTGGCAGTACCGCTGGAGCCCGTCGGCCTCCTGCCGGACGACGAGGGACAGCTTGCAGTGCGTCTTGAGGCCGACGATCCCGTACACGACGTGCACGCCCGCCTCCTCGAGCTTGCGGGCCCAGGAGATGTTCGCCTGCTCGTCGAAGCGGGCCTTGATCTCCACCAGGGCGAGCACCTGCTTGCCCGCCTCGGCGGCGTCGATGAGGGCGTCCACGATCGGCGAGTCGCCCGACGTGCGGTACAGGGTCTGCTTGATCGCCAGGACCGCGGGGTCGGCGGCCGCCTGCTCGAGGAACGTCTGCACGGACGTGGAGAACGAGTCGTACGGGTGGTGCAGCAGGACGTCGCGCTCGCGGATGGCGGCGAAGACGTCGCGGGGTCGGGCGGACTCCACCTCCGCGAGCTGGCGGTGCGTCGTCGGGATGAACGGCGGGTAGTGCAGGCTCGCGCGTTCGATGTCGGCGATGACGTTCAGGCCCGTGAGGTCCAGGGGCGCGGGCAGCTCGTAGACCTCCTCCTCGACCACCCCCAGCTCCCGCACCAGCAGCTCGCGGATGCGCGGGGAGATGCCGGTGGCGAGCTCGAGGCGCACGGGCGGGCCGAAGCGGCGCCGCAGCAGCTCCTTCTCCATCGCCTGGAGCAGGTTCTCGGCATCGTCCTCCTCGACCTCGACGTCCTCGTTGCGCGTGACCCGGAACGTGTGGTGCTCGCGCACCTCCATGCCGGGGAAGAGGTGGTCGAGGTGCTGGGCGATGACCTCCTCCAGCGGCACGAACGACGTCTGGGTGCCGCCCTTCTGCGTGGGGGTCGGCGCGCTGGGGCGCCCGCGCTCGTCGACGGCGATGAACCGGGGCAGCAGCGGCGGCACCTTGACGCGGGCGAAGTGCTCCTTGCCGGTGGTGGGGTTGGCCACCACGACGGCGAGGTTGAGCGACAGCCCCGAGATGTAGGGGAACGGGTGCGCGGGGTCGACGGCGAGCGGGGTCAGCACCGGGAAGATCTGCTTGCGGAAGAACTTGTGCAGGCGCTCCTGCTCGCGCTGCTCGAGCTCGTCCCAGTGCACGATCGTGATCGCCTCCGCGGCGAGCGCGGGCTGCACGTCGGCGCGGAACACCTCGGCGTGGCGTGCCATGAGGCGGTGCGCCTCGGCGCCGGTGGCCTCCAGGACCTCGCGAGGGCTCAGGCCCGACGCGGCGGTGACGGCGATGCCCGTCGCGATGCGGCGCTTGAGCCCGGCGACCCGCACCATGAAGAACTCGTCCAGGTTGGACGCGAAGATCGCGAGGAAGCGCACCCGTTCCAGCAGCGGGAGCGTGGTGTCCTCCGCCAGCTCCAGGACCCGTTCGTTGAACGCCAGCCAGCTCAGCTCCCGCTCGGCGAAACGGTCCTCGGGCAGGGGCTCCAGGTCTGCCGGTGCGGCCGGGACGGCCGCGGTCGCCTCGGGCAGCTCGGCCATGTGCTCGGCGATGTGCGCGGCGAGCTGGGGGTCGAGCGGCCGTGATCCCGTGCTGGCCGTGGTGCGGGTCCGGCTGTCGGTCACCTCGGCGGCTGCGGTGGGAGCCGAGAACCGGCCGTGGTCGTCACGGGGGCGTGGCGCTGTCATGTGCCCATCGTGGCACCGATGGATGAACGGCGGGTGACGGGCCCGGACGCCGGCGGCGCCGCGGGCGGGTCAGGGGCGCGCGTACTGGACGTCGACGGCGGCGGGGGAGAATCCGGCGCGCGCGTACGTCGCCCGGGCCGCGGCGTTGTCGCCGTCGACGTACAGGACGGCCCGGGCGCAGCCGGCGTCGGCGAGGTGCGCGAGCGCCACCCCGGTGAGCGCACGGCCCAGCCCGTGGCCCTGGGAGTCCGGGTCCACCCCGACCGCGTAGATCTCGCCGTCGCGCGAGGTGGGCTCCTGGTCCGGCTCGACCTTCGTCCAGAGGAACGCGACGAGCCGTCCGGTGTCCGCCGCCTCGACGAGGAAGAAGCCCGCGGCGTCGAACCAGGGCTCGGCGACACGGTCGTGCAGGTCGGCGACCGTGAGGCGGCCCTGCTCGGGGTGGTCCGCGAACGCGCGGGCGTTGAGCCGCACCCAGGCCTCGTCGTCGTGCCCCGGACGGAACGCACGCACCCGGAAGCCGTCGGGGAACACCGGTGCGCCGGTCGCGTCGTCGGCGGTCAGCGGGCGGGCGAGGAACAGCAGCTCCCGTACGACGTCGTAGCCGCGCGCCGCCGCCAGCTCACGGGCGGCCGGAAGGTCGCCGTGCGCCCACAGGCGCAGCGCCTTGCCGCGCTGCCCCGGGGCGCCGGAGACCATCGGCAGCCGGGCGTCGCGCTCGGCCGTGCGCAGCAGCATGCTGCCCGTCCCGCGGCGGCGGTGCTCGGGGTGCACCACGAGCTCGGCGCTCGCGACGTCGCCAGTGCGGTCCACCTGGACGTAGCCGACGGCGGCGCCGTCCGTCCCGCGCACGACGACGTGGGTCAGCTCCTCGGAGTCCGTGCCCAGGTGCAGCAGCGGCTGCTCGGACAGCGGGGCGACGCCGTCAGCGGCGGCCGCGGCGGCGGCGAGGCGCCGCACGTCGTCCTGCGCGGCGGGGTCCAGGGGGCCGATCTCGATCGGTGCGGTGTGGGGCACGGAACCATCATCGCCGACGCGGCCCACGCTGCCGGGCACAGGGGTGGCGTCCGCGATGGCCGGCCATCACGAACGCCACCCCGTGCCCGGCGCCGGGTGGGCGGGTTCCTGGGTCCCGGGCGGGTCAGGAGGCGGTGCAGGTGACCGCGGGCGCGGCGGCCGGCGCGGTGCCGGACCCGAGGAACCCGGCGGTCGCGGAGCCGTCCGCCGCCAGCGCGCCGTTCCACGCGGCGTGGGTGACGACGACGCCGTCCTGGGTCGAGGTCAGGGACCCGCCCCAGAGCTGGGTCACCGCGACGCCCGCGGGAAGGGCGAACGACGCCTCCCAGCCGGTGATCGGGGCGTCGCCCGCCGTGACGACGAGCTCCCCCTGCCAGCCGCCGGGCCAGGACCCGGTCACGCGGACGGTCGCGGTGCACCCTTGGTCGGCGGGCGGGTCGGTCGGCTCGTCGGTCGGCGGGTCCGTGGGCTCGTCCGTCGGCGGGTCGGTCGGTCCACCGCCGAACCACGAGGCCTCGACGGCCGTCTCGCGCAGGCCGTCCGGCCCGTCGATGACGCGCGTCCCCCAGGCGCTCGGGTCGGTCGCGTCGAAGCCCAGCACCATGTCGAGGTACGGGTCGGTGTTGCCGCTCCAGGACCACGCGAGCCAGCCGAGGTCGAGGCGCTCCGCCTCGGCGAGCACGACGTCCTCGTCCACGTCGCCGTCGGTGCGGCGCCAGCCGAACTCGCCGACGACGAGCGGCAGCCCGGCGTCGACGAAGTGCTCGAGGTAGTCCGTGACGGACTGGGCCTGCGCGTACACGCCGTACATGTGGATGGAGAAGACGGTGTTCGCGTCGGGGTCGGAGGCGAAGACGTCCGCTGCCTGGGCCTCCATGACGTGGGTCCAGTCCTGGCCCCAGTTGGGGGCGTCGACGACGATCGCGTGCTCGTACCCGACGGTGCGCAGCCGCTCGATCGCGGCGGAGGTCTCGGCGCCCCAGGTGGCGTTCGTCGCGTCGTCGTTCCCCATCGGCTCGTTGCCGATGTTGACCATGACGAAGTCCTCGGTGCCCGTGAGCGTGGGGTAGAGGTCCTCCCAGTAGTCCACGGCCTGGTCGAGCGTGGCGGCGTCGGGGGCGGACGTGTCGCCGTAGCCCGTCGTGTCGTGCACCTCGAGGATGCAGACCAGCCGGTTCTCCTGGCAGAGGTCGACGATGCCTCTGACGTCCTCGGGGGTGTTGCGCGTCCACTGGTCGCCGCTGGACAGCACGACGCGCACGGAGTTCGCACCGGCGGCCTTGATGTCGGCGAACGCACCGGTGGTGTGGGTGTACCAGGTGTGGGCGTGGTTGACGCCGCGCAGCACCAGGTCCGTGCCGTCGGCCTCGACGACCCGGCCGTCGGACACGTGGATGCCGGGCGGGGTGTCGGCCCGCGCGGTCGGGGCCGTGGCCGCGACGAAGGCCGCCGTGCCGGCCAGGAGCGCCGCCACGGTGACGACCGCCGCCGTCGCAGCGGTGACGGCGGCGGGTCGCGACCTGACGGCGGCGGTGCTCGGGGCGTCAGGGATCGGGACGGGGGAGCGCAGCATCGGGACGTCCTTGTCTCTCGGGGGAACCAGCGGACGTACCAACCGTGACGGGAAACCGATCTCCGGGGCAGCCGCTGAAACGATTCGGCGCCCGGTGGGGGTCTGGCGAGACGACGGTCCCCGCACCCGGAAAGGGCGCGGGGACCGTGGGACGCGCGGCTGCGGCCGTCAGTCCTCGCTGCCGGGCTTGTTCGTCGCCAGGCCCGCGGAGATGAGGTCCATCACCGAGGAGTCCGCGAGCGTCGTCGCGTCGCCGACGGCGCGGTTCTCCGCGACGTCGCGCAGGAGGCGGCGCATGATCTTGCCGGACCGCGTCTTGGGCAGCTCCGCGACCACGAGGATGCGCCGCGGCTTGGCGATCGGGCCGATCTCCTTCGCGACGTGCGAGCGCAGCTCCTCCTGCACCTGGGCCGCGCCGTCGGGCGTGCCCGCGCGCTCTGCGTGCTCGCCGCGCAGGATGACGAAGGCGACGACGGCCTGGCCGGTGGTCTCGTCGGCCGCACCGACGACCGCGGCCTCGGCCACGATGTCGTGCGAGACCAGGGCGGACTCGATCTCCGTCGTCGAGAGGCGGTGGCCCGAGACGTTCATGACGTCGTCGACCCGGCCCAGCAGCCAGATGTCGCCGTCCTCGTCCTTCTTGGCGCCGTCGCCGGCGAAGTAGAGGCCCTCGAACCGCGACCAGTACGTGTCCTTGAACCGCTGAAGGTCGCCCCAGATGCCGCGGAGCATCGCCGGCCACGGCTCGGAGAGCACCAGGTACCCGCCGCCGCCGTCCGGCACGGAGTGCGCCTCGTCGTCGACCACGTCGGCGGCGATGCCGGGGAGCGCCACCTGGGCGGATCCCGGCTTGGTCGCGGTGACGCCGGGCAGGGGGCTGATCATGATGGCGCCGGTCTCCGTCTGCCACCAGGTGTCCACGACCGGCGTGGTGTCGCCGCCGACGACGCGGCGGTACCACATCCAGGCCTCGGGGTTGATGGGCTCGCCCACCGAGCCGAGCACGCGCAGGCTCGACAGGTCGAAGCCGGCGGGGATGTCCTCGCCCCACTTCATGCACGTGCGGATGGCGGTCGGTGCCGTGTACAGGATCGAGACCTGGTACTTCTCGACGAGCTCCCACCAGCGGCCGCGGTGCGGGGTGTCCGGCGTGCCCTCGTACAGCACCTGGGTGGCGCCGTTGGTGAGCGGGCCGTAGACGACGTAGGAGTGCCCGGTGACCCAGCCGATGTCGGCGGTGCACCAGTAGACGTCGGACTCGGCCTTGAGGTCGAACACGTTCTTGTGCGTGGAGGCGCACTGCGTGAGGTAGCCGCCCGTGGTGTGCAGGATGCCCTTCGGCTTCCCCGTCGTGCCCGAGGTGTACAGGATGAACAGCGGGTGCTCGGCGTCCACCCACACGGGCTCGTGGACGTCGTCGGCGGCGGCGACGGCCTCGTGCCACCACACGTCCCGGCCCTCGGTCCACTCGACGTCCTGCTCGGTGCGCCGCACCACGAGCACGTGCTCGACGGTGGTGGCGGGCTCGCCGTCCTTCGGGGCGAGCGCCGCGTCGACGGCGGGCTTGAGCGCGGACGGCGCGCCACGGCGGTAGCCGCCGTCGGCCGTGACGACGACCTTCGCCTCGGCGTCGGCGATGCGGCTCCGCAGCGCGTCCGCGGAGAAGCCGCCGAACACGACCGAGTGGGGTGCTCCGATGCGGGCGCAGGCGAGCATCGCGACGACGGACTCGACGAGCATCGGCAGGTAGATGACGACGCGGTCGCCCTTGGTGACCCCGAGCGCTGCCAGCGCGTTGGCGGCGCGCGAGACCTCGCGCTGCAGGTCGGCGTAGGTGACCGTCCGGGTGTCGCCCGGCTCGCCCTCGAAGTGGATCGCGACGCGGTCGCCGTGCCCGGCCTCGACGTGACGGTCCACCGCGTTGTAGGCGGCGTTCAGCGTGCCGTCGGCGAACCACTTCGCGACGGGCGCCCCGGACCAGTCGAGGGTCTGCGTGAACGGCCGCTCCCAGGACACCAGCTCGCGGGCCTGGTCGGCCCAGAACCCGAGACGGTCGGCCTTCGCGTCCTCGTACATCGACGGCTGGGCGTTGGCCTGCGCGGCGAAGGCCGCGCTGGGCGGGAACGCGCGCGTCTCGTGCAGCAGGTTCTCGAGGCTGGGGGCGGTGGGCTCGTTCTCTGGCACGCTGACCTCCGGTTGTGCATCGACGCTGGTGCGGTCCCGGTCGAGGCGCGACGAGGATGCGCCCGGGGACGGCGGACCCCGAGGGGCCCGCGGTCGGGAGTCTAGACCCCGCCAGTGACCGAGGTCACTCCGTCCCACAGTTCGGCCGCCCTGCTCACAAACTCGCTCCGCCGTTGCGGTGGCCGCACCGCCCGCAGGTTGCCATCCTGAGCACGGCAGCCGACGACGGCGGGTCCGAGGCGGAGAGGTGACGGTGAGCTTCGTCCATCCAGAGGCGCTGGAGTCCGCCCGGCGGTGGCTCCGCGCCGGCCAGGACGTGCACGTCATCGGTGACGCCGGCTCCGGTCGCACCACCGTGCTGAGGGCCCTCGGCGAGGCGCTGCGCGGGGCGGGCTGCCCCGTCGTCGAGCTCCCGGGCGTCGCGGGCGGGCAGGCCGTGCCGCTCCGCGCGCTCCTGGTGCACCCGTCGCTGCGTCCCCGGGCCACCGTGCCGCGCTGGGGCGCCGCCGAGGCGGCGTCCGCGCTCGCCGAGGAGCTGGCCGGCCGTGGCGCCACCGTGCTCGTCGACGACGTGCACCTGCTCGACGCGGCGTCGCTCGCCGTCGTCGGCACCGTCGCCCGGCAGCGGCCGGACGGGATCCGCGTCGTCACGTCGGTCCCGCCCGGCACGCCGGCCGACGCCGAGTGGTCGGGCCTCGCACGGGGCTCGGCAGCCGTCCGGCTGACCCCGCTCGGCGTGACCGGGGTCGCAGCGCTGCTCGCCGACCGGCTCGGCGGCCAGGTCGAGGGCAGCCTCGCCGCGATGGTGACCGGACGATCGGCGGGCAACCCGCGCGCCGCCGTCGCGCTGGCGCTCGCGGCGGCGGGATCCGGTGCCGTGGCCCAGGTGCGGGGACGGTGGGCGCAGGTGGGCAACCTCGAGGCCGTGCCCACGGAGTCGGTGCTGCACGGCCTGCTCGACGGCCTGCCGGGCGCCTTGCGGGACGGCCTCGACGCCCTCGCGTGGTTCGGGCTGCTCGACGTCGACCACGCGAAGACGCTGCTCGGCGTGGACCGTCTCGCCGCGCTCGACGCCGCGGGCCGCATCGCCGTCGACGAGCGGTCCGACGCGCGCCTGGTGGCGGTGACCCCGCCGGTGCTCGCCCAGGCGCTGCGGGCACGGCTGTCCGGCGCGCGCCGGGCGATGCTGCGAGCACGCGCCGAGGAGCTGTTCGGCGCCTCCGGCTCCGCCGGGGGCGACGGCGACGACGCCGGCCGGTCCCGGCTGGTCGCGCTGGCGGGGATGAGCCCGGACGACCGCCCGGTGCACCAGCAGGTCGCCGTCGTCATCGAGTCCGTGCGCACGCGCGCCGCCCTCTGGGCCGGCAGGTGGGCGCAGCGGCACGACGTCGCGAGCGCGCTCCCGCTGCTGCGCCTGACCCTCGTGGACGGGCTGGCGCACGTCGACGTGGACGAGATCTTCGCCGGCACGCTGCCCACTGCGGGCGACAACGCCGAGCAGGTGGCGTCGTACGCGGTGCTCCGGGGGCAGTGGGCCGCGCAGCAGGGCGGCACGGTGCGCGACGGCCTGGTGCGCGACCCGGGCCCGTCGGCGCGGCTGGTCGTGGACGGGCTGGGGGAGTCGTTCCTGCGGTACCTGGACCAGGCGTACGACGGGCCGGGCCGCGCCCCGGACGCCACCGCGATCGACATGGAGCGGGACGTGCCGCCCGCCATGGGCGGGTACGCCACGGTGCAGCGGCTGCGGACCGTGATCGAGGCGGGCGACCCCGACCGCGCCCTCGACCTCCTCGGGAGCTGGCAGGGGTCGGACCTCCAACGGCCGTACACGCACCGCATGGACGCCCTGCGCGGCGACGCGCTGCTCCTGGCGGGCCAGGTGGACGACGCCGTGGACTGGGGGCGAGGGCGCCTGAGTGCCGCCTACGACGAGCTCAGCCCGGTCGGCATCCGGCTCGCAGCGCGCGGGCTGGCGACCGCCCTGTTCCTCAAGGGCGACGACGACCGCGCGCTGCGGGCCCTGAGCGTGGTGCTGCGCCTGGGGCGGATCGGGGTGGCGCTGAGCCCCTACGACGAGCGCATCTTCGGCATCGCCGCGGTGCTGCACGCGCGTGCCGGCAACCACGACCTGGCCCGCATGATGCTGGACGAGCTGGAGGCCACCGCCCGCCCGTTCGCGCCCGTGCTGGACTTCATGCGGCCCTGGGCGCGGCTGGAGGTGGCGCACGCGGCGGCCGGCGGGGTGCCCGACGGCGAGCCGATGTGGGCGGCGGGCGAGGACCTGTGGGCCCAGGGCTGGGTGGCGTCGGCGGTGTTCTGCTGGGCGCTGACGCCGCAGCGGCTGAGCCACGAACGCCTCGCCAGGCTCGAGTCCGGCTTCGCCGCGACGCACGTCCCGCTGCTCCTCCCGGCGGTGCGCCTGCACCGCCACCTCGCCCACGGGACGAGCGGCGTCATCCTCGAGTCGGTGCGGGCCATGCGCACCCGGGGACCGTTGGCCCACGTGGCCGTGGCGAGGGCGCAGGAGCTGACGAAGGCCGAGGGGCGCACCGCGCTCACCGTGGAGGACCTGGCGGAGAGCGTCGGCGTCCCCGCCTCGACCGTGCGCGCCTCGGGACGCCCCGCCGCCGGGCTCACCGCGCGAGAGGCGGAGATCGTCGCCCTCGCGCGCGAGGGCCTCACCAACCGGGAGATCGCCAGCCGCCTGTTCCTGTCCGTGCGGACGGTGGAGAGCCACCTGTACCGCGCGATGCAGAAGCTGGGGGTGTCCGACCGGCGTCAGCTCGTCCGGTGACGACGGGCCCGCCAGGCTCGCCACCACAGCGTCGCGGCCCACAGGAGGAAGGCGCCCGCCACGACGTACACGACGACCGTGCGGTGCTCCCCGTTGACGGCGGTGTTCACGTACCCCAGGCCCGGTACGGCGTACCAGACGGTGCCGCGCACCTGGTGCTCTGCCACCGGGTCGTCGGGGGCGGTGTTCGCGTCGCCCTGCAGGGTGAAGGTGCGCGTGCCGTCCTGGTGCACGTCGATGCCGGTCACACGGTGGGTGACCGCCGTGGGGTCGTCCGGGTTCGGCAGGTAGGTGACGACGTCGCCGATGCGGACGTCCGCGGGCTCGACCGGCCGCACGACGGCGAGCGACCCGATCGGCAGGTTCGGCTCCATCGAGCCGGTAAGGATGGTCAGCGGGACGCCCCCGACCACCTGGGGCACCACGATGACCAGCGCCGCCAGCAGCAGCACGAGGCTGAGCAGGCCGTACGTGAACCCCGTCCACAGGCCGGAGAGCACCGGGTGCCGGCCCTGCCGGTCCTGCCGTCCGGTCACGCCGTCCCGCGGCGCCGGCGCGCGGCCGGTGGCCGCCGCGGGGGCCGCCGGCCAGCGGTCGGCCGCACGGTCGGCCGGGTCGTCCGTGGCTTTCGTGGCGTTCCAGGTTCCGTTGTCCGCGATGGTGTCGTCCTCCCGCGTCCGCCCTGCCCGAGCTCGCGCTGTCGCGCGTTCCTCAGTCTGCATCGGTGCCCCCGGCTCCTGCCATCGGGCGGACCTGCGGGGTCGGCGTGCCGTCGCAGGCCGCCGCGTCCTCGGTCGGGTCGGCATCGGTATCGGCGGCGTCGGCGGCGGCGGCGGCGGTGCCCGCCACGTCGGCGTCGTCCTCCTGGCACACCAGCTCCTCGGTGGGCCCCTCGCCCTCGCCCTCGACGTCCGGGAGGACGGGCTCGGTGGCGTCGGCGGACGGGTCGGCCGGCTCGCCGGCCGGCGGCGTCGTGGCCGCGTCGGGCCCGGTGGCCGGCGGCGCCTGCGGGGGAGCGGTGCGGGCGACGTTCCAGACGGGCTCGGTGAGCGGGCCGGCACCGGTCGCGAAGTCCTGGTGGCTGACGACCGCCCCCACGTCCCACCCGCTCAGGTCCCGTGCCATCGACGCCGCGTCGCGGAACATGGCGTCCATGGTGGCCACGCTGCCGGTGTCCCAGGCCCTGATGTCGGCGTCGAACGACCGGGCGCCGTCGAACATGGCGTCCATGGTGGTCACGCGGGACACGTCCCAGTGGGCGATGTTGCCGTCCCCCCAGTTGGCGCCGACGTAGCTCGACGCCCCCTGGAACATGCCTTCCATGGTGGTGACGTTCGCCGTGCTGGTGAAGCTGACCGGGCCTCGGAAGGAGGTCGCACCGGCGAACATGAAGGACATGTCCGTGACGCTCGTGGTGTCGAACGTCGGGTTGTACTGGCGGTAGTTGGACGCGCCGTCGAACATGTGCGCCATCGTCGTCACGTTCGACGAGTCCCAGCCCACGATCTCCATGCTGATCGTGCCGGGAGCGTACGCGGAGCCGGCGTTCTGGAACGCGTAGGAGGTGTCGGTCAGCGTGCTGGGCAGCGTGGAGACCTCCCTGAGGTGCACCGCGTCCTTGAACGCATGGCTGGCCGACGTCGACCCGATGGCGGTCGTCCACCCCTGGACCGCCGTGAGGGAGCCGACGAGCGACTCCGTCTGCTCCGGCGAGCCCATGCCCTCGAAGCTGCCCACGATCTCGATCCAGGGCATGGCGGCGTAGCCGCTGTAGTCGAACGAGTTCAGGCCGTCGACGGCGTCGGTGGTGTGTTCCCCGGGGACGCCGTCGACGTACCAGACGTTCCACTTGACCTTGGTGCCGGGTGCCGGGTCCTGGAGGTAGAAGCCCACGACGTCGTCGTCGTCGAGGGAGCGGTCGAAGTTCATGACGACGGTGCCGCCCGCGGGGGCGGTGGCCCCGGTGGTGAGGGTGCCGGCGTCCAGGCTGGCGGTGTCCGACCACCCGCGGCCGTTGGTGAGGGTCACGGTGAGGTGGGACAGGTCGATGGTCCGCGCGCCCGACGGGAGGTAGGCGCCGGCGGCCACGGTGAGGGCGAGGTCGACGACCTGGTGGCCGTCGGCGTCGGAGTCGGCGCCGCGGACCGTCGCGGGGTCCGCGGCGATGGCGATCGTCACGTGGTCCTCGACGGCCTCGGGCACCACGGCACCGCGCACGTCCCCGAAGGTGGCCACCAGGTTGTCGCCGACGGCGGTGACGGGCACCGCCGCCACGGTGTACGTGAGCGTGGTGCCGGCGGTGAGCCTGCCGGTGGCCGGGTCGAACGGGGCGCCCGCCCTGGTCCAGGCGCCGTCGTCGAGCGTGTCCTGGTCGATCGCCAGGCTCCCGGTGGTGGCCGTTCCCCCGAGGGGCGCGGTGGCGTTCCAGCTCGCGTACGAGCCCGCGGCCGGCAGGATCACCATGAGGACGGCCACGGCGGCCACGGCGGCCGCGACCAGCGCGGTCGTGCGGAGCGGGCTCGTGGACGGATCCTGGCGACGCATGTCATGCCTTCCTTCGGGTAGCGGGCTCGACGTCGTGGTACCGCGGGCGGCAGCGTCAGCGGGGGAGGGGACGGGCTGCCGCCCGCGGTGGTTCAGGGGGTCAGACGCCGGCCGCGCCGTGGAGGCGCTGCTGCAGGTCGACCTTGACGTTGGTCAGGTCGATCGCGGTGTTCTCCGACCCCTCGGTGTCCGGGTCGAACGTCAGGGTGACGTCGGCGGTGAGGCGGTGCAGCGTCCCCTCGTTCGAGCCCTCCAGCTCGAGCGCGGCACCCGAGTCCGTGCCGTCGGACAGCAGCACGGTGGCGGTCACGCCCTCGGGAAGGTTCGCGGCACCGGCGTCGAGGCCGGCGTCGACGAGCAGGTTCTCACCGGTGGCCGTGACGTCGACCGTGGTGGTGCCGACGACGGTGTCGCCCGGGACCATCCGGAACGCCGCGATGTCGGCGATGTCGTTGTCGGCGCCGTCCGTGACGTCCTTCCACGTGGTCTGGTCGCTGAAGGTGGCGCTCAGCGCGCCCGTCTGGGTGCCGACCGTGCCGATGCTGCCGCTCTGGTTCCACAGGGCGAACGTGCCCGCCCCGCCCAGCAGGACGGCGACGCCCGCGGCGGCGGCGACGGCGCCCTTGACGGCGCTCTTCTTGCCGGACGTGCTGGTGGTCGTGGTGCTCATGATCTGTTCCTCCCCGGTGGGCTGAGGCCGGCACCTGGTGATGCCGACGTCTAGACCGTCCCCCGCGGTGGCGGCGCGTGGGGCGTCCCGGGGCGCCTCAGTAGGTAGCGGCGACGTCCGGACCTGCGACGACGCATCGGCCAGGCACCGGGTGCAGTAGCCGAGTGCTGCCCTGCGTATCCGTCGCTGGGTGGCTACCCACGAGAAATCCCTGGGCCGGGCTCGACGGTCTTGGTAGACCTCGTGCCATGACCACGACGACGTCCGACGTGACCTGGCCGCGCCAGGTCGGCCCGCTCGTGCTGCGCCCGCCGTCGAGCGCGGACCTGGACCACGTGCTGACCTGGCGCAACCACCCCGACGTCACGCGCTGGCTGCTCACGACCACGGTGGACCCGGACTCCTACCGCGCTGCGTGGCTGGCGAGCGGCGACGACGCGACCGACGTCGGCGTCGTCGCCGACGTCGACGGCACCGTCGTCGCGACGGGCACGATCTCCGTCTCCGACGGCATGGGGCAGACGCAGGGTGACGTGTGGCGCGGCGCCGAGGGATCGCTCGGCTACCTGGTCGACCCGGCGTACGCGGGGCGCGGTGTCGCCACCGCCGTCGCGGGAACGCTGCTCGACGTCGCGTTCACCGACCTGGGCCTGCACCGGGTCACGGCGGGGTGCTTCGCCGCGAACCGTGCCTCCTGGCGCGTCATGGAGAAGCTCGGCATGCGCCGTGAGCAGCACGGCGTGGAGGACTCCTGGCACGCCGAGCTGGGCTGGGTCGACGGCTACACATACGGCATCCTCGCCCGCGAGTGGCGGGAGCGCGCGGGTTCCGTCGGCCGATAGGCCTGCCGACACGAGGACGACGCCCGGACGTGTCGACCGAGCGTCGCGCCCGCCAGCCCGGACGGGTGAGCAGGCGCGAATCCGATCACTGGGTGGGGTCGTTCCCACCGAGTGGGTCCTGACCGTGGACTTCCTGTGCGTGGGTTCCGCGTCCGGCTGTCGTCCTTCCATGGAACGTCACGGGGGCCCGGGACGCAAGCGGTCAGGGGCGTCGTCGTACCCACCAGCGCCGCACCAGCAGAGCGACGGTGACCGTCGCGAGGACGGCGCCGACGGCGACGGCGACGGTGGGTGGGCGCAGCACGGAGCGCAGCGCGACGGGGCGCGTGAAGGTGAGGACCCCCCACCCGCTGGCGATCGCGAGCCGGCGCAGCGCCCGGTCGGGGTTGACGGCGAACCCGTGCCCGACGGCGGACAGCATGGGCGCGTCCGTCACGGAGTCCGAGTAGGCGTAGCTGCGGTCGAGGTCGTAGCCGCGGGCGGCCGCGAGCTCGCGGACGGCCTCGGCCTTCTGCTCGCCGTAGGCGTAGAACTCGATCTCGCCGGTGTACCGGCCGTCGTCCACGGACATCTGGGTTGCGATGACGTGGTCGGCGCCGAGCACGGTCGCGATGGGCTCGACGAGCTCGGCGCCGGAGGCGGAGACGATGACGACGTCGTGGCCGAGCTCGTGGTGCTCGGCGATGAGCTCGACGGCCTCGGCGTAGACGTAGGGGTCGATCAGCTCGTGCACCGTCTCGGCGACGATCTGCTGCACCTTGCTCACCTCCCAGCCCGTGGCGAGCTCGGACAGGTGCTTGCGCATCCGTTCCGTCTGGTCGGCGTCGGCGTTCCCGGCCATGAAGAGCAGGTGGGCGTAGGCGCTGCGCAGCACGTCGCCGCGGGTGATGAGGCCGCCGGCGTAGAACGGCTTGGAGAACGCCGCGGAGGAGCTGGTGGCGATGATCGTCTTGTCCAGGTCGAAGAACGCCGCGACGCGTCCGCGCGTCGGGCCCCGGGGCGGTGCGACCTGCGGCGGGGTGCTCACGCCTCAGAGAGTAGCGGGGCGGGGTGACGCGCCGGCGGTGCAGCACGCCGGTGGGGTGCGGCACCTGCTGCGCCACTCCACTGCACAATTCCTCGGCACAACTCTTGTGCATCGGTCTTGTGCACAGTTATTGTGTACGCATGGAACCGAGCCCCGACGCCCCGTACACCCACCTCCAGCTCACCGCGGAGGCGGCCAAGGTGCTGGCGCACCCCATGCGCTCCCGGCTGCTCGGCGCCCTGCGCCGCGGCGGGCCCGCGTCGGCCACCGCGCTGGCCGCCGAGCTGTCCACCAACTCCGGGGCGACCAGCTACCACCTGCGCCGCCTCGAGGCGGTCGGCATCGTCGAGGACACCGGCGACGGCCGCGGCAAGGAGCGACTCTGGCGCGCCGCGACCGACAGCCACGGCTGGCGGAACTCCGACTTCGACGACGACGAGGACGCGCGCACCGCGCTCGGCTGGCTCGTACGCGACTACCACCGGCAGTTCGACACCCGCTACTCCCGCTGGCTCGACGTCGCCGACTCGTGGCCCGTGCCGTGGCAGGACGCCCTCGGCATGACGGACACCTGGGTCGAGGTCACCCCGGACCAGATGCAGGCCATGTCGAACGAGCTGGAGGCCGTCGTCGACCGCTACCTCAAGGCGGGCGAGGGGCAGCCGGGGGCCCGCCGGATCAGCCTGTACCGGTTCGCGTTCCCGCTGGACGAGGGCGACGTGCCTGAGGCGGGCGACGTTTCCGAGGCGGGCGACGTATCCGAGGCGGGTGAGACGCACGGGTCGGGAGACGTCGCGGGCACCGACGGCCTCGAGGGCGCGGGGGACGCCGGCGCGGCGGGCGGTGACGAGCGATGACGACGATGACGCCGGCCGCCGCGCGCCGGGTCTTCCTGCTCCTGACGGCGACGCGCTGGTTCCCCGTCGGGCTGGTGGTCGCGGTGACGACCCTGCTGCCGCTCGAACGTGGCCTGTCGATCACCCAGACCCTGACGCTCGCGTCCATCACCGGTCTGGTCGTGTTCGCGCTGGAGCTGCCCACCGGCGGCACGGCGGACGCCCTCGGGCGCAAGCCGGTCCTCGTCGCCGCGGCCGCGGCGCAGGTGCTCGCCGCGACGGTTTTCGCGGTGGCGCAGGGCTTCTGGGCCTTCGCCGTCGCGGCCGCCCTCACGGGCCTGTTCCGGGCGCTGGACTCGGGACCGATGGAGGCCTGGTTCGTCGACACCGTGCACGCCAGTGCCCCGGGTGCCGACGTCGACCGGACCCTGTCCCGCCAGGGAGGCGTGCTCGGGGCGTCGATCGCGCTCGGCGCTCTCGTCTCGGGCGGACTCATGTGGTGGCACCCCGTGACCGCCTGGAACGCGCTCACCCTGCCGTACGCGCTCTACGCCGCGCTCGCCGTCGTGCACCTGGTCATGGTGTCGGTGCTGCTCAAGGAGGACCGCGGGCACACGAGCGCGCTGGACGTGAGCGGCCCGGTGGTGAGCGGCCCGGTGGTGAGCAGCCCGGTGGTGAGCAGCCCGGTGGCCGCGATCGTCGACGGGTTCCGGCTCGTGCGAGCGGACCGCGTGCTCCTGGGCCTGCTCGCCGTGGAGCTGTTCTGGTCGGCGGGCATGGTGGTCTTCGAGCAGCTCATGCCGATCCGGCTGGCCGACATGCTGGGCAGCGGCGAACGCTCCGGAGCCGTGATGGGTGTCGCGGCCTCGGTGGGATGGGGCGTCTTCGCGCTCGGCGCGTCGCTCGCCGGGCTGTCGGCCCGGCGGTTCGGCGTCGCGCGGGTAGCGATGGCGGCCCGGGTGCTCAACGGCCTCGGGGCGGTGTGGATGGGGCTCGTCGCCGGGCCGGTGGCGCTCGTCGTGGCGTACCTCGTCACGTACGGCCTGCACGGGGCGAGCGGCCCGGTGTACCAGGCGCTGCTGCACCGGCAGGCGGCCCCACGGAACCGGTCGACCGTGCTGTCGATGGCGTCCATGGCCGGGTTCGCCTCGTTCGCGCTGGCCTCGCCTCTGCTCGGCCGCGTCTCGGAGCTGTTCTCCACCCCCGCCGCGATGGTCACGGGTGGCGCCTTCAGCATCGTGGGCGTGCTCTGCTTCCTCCCCGCCCTGCGTGCCGAGCGGGAACGGGTGGCCGCTTCCGGGGTCGTCGCGAGCGTCTAGCCCGGCAGGACCCCGTCCCCAGGCTCCGCTCGTCCACAACCTGGCCGCGCCGGGACCTCGGGTCCCCCCTGCCCGGCCAACCTGGGCGCATGGACGACACGAGCCGAACAACCGCACCGGCGGGGCGCACCGCGCCCCCCTGGCTGCCGCCGGGCGTTCCCGGGCACGTCAGGGCCGGCCGCACCGTGGCCGTGGTCGGCGCCTGCGGAGGTGCGGGCACCAGCACGCTCGCCGCCGGGCTCGCGCACGGGCTCCGTCGCGCCGGCGAGGGCGGGGTGCTCGTGGACCTCGACGCCCCGGGAGCCGGCGTCGACGTGCTGCTCGGCGTCGAGGACGAGCCCGGCGCACGCTGGCCCGAGCTCGCGGACGCCCGCGGCGACGTCGACGGTGCGGGCCTCGTCGCCGCCCTGCCGCGCTGGCGGTCGGTGCCGGTGCTCTCCGCGGCGCGGTCGCACGGCGAGCCTCCGGACGACGCCGTCGCGGTCGACGTCTGCACCGGGCTGCTGCGGGCGGGCGAGTCCGTCGTGCTCGACCTGCCCCGGCCGCAGGCATGGACCCCCGCGGCCCGGTTCCTGGTCGCGGCCGCCGACGCGGTGCTCCTCGTGGTGCCGTGCACGGTCCCTGCGGTGGCGGGTGCCGTCGCGGCCGTCCCCCGGTTGGGCGCGGCGTGGGCCGGCACGTGCTGGGTCGTCGCGCGGGGCCCGGCGGCCGGCCGGGTCGACCCCGCCGCGATCGAGTCCGCCCTCGGTCTGCCCGTCGTCGCGGAGGCGCGGTGGGACCGCCGGCTCGCGGACGCCGTCGGCCGGGGCGAGGGCCCACCCGTCGGACGTCGCACCCCGCTCGGCCGGGCCGCCGCGGACCTCGTCCCGGCGTTGGTCTCGGCCCGCGGGACGGTGCACGTGCCCGCCCGCGAGACGTCGCGAGCCCCGGCGAGGGACGCGGCATGGGCTCCCACAGCGGTGGCGTCATGAGCGCCGCGGGCCTGGACCGGCGGTTGCTGGACGAGGTACGCGCGCGGCTCAGCGCGCCGGGCGACCCCCGCACGGTGGACGACGACGCGGTGCGTGCGGCGCTGCGGTCCAGCGGGCGGGTCTTCGGCTCGTCGGCGCTCGCCGACCTCACCCGCGCGGCACGGTCGGAGCTCACGGGCGCCGGGCCGCTGCAGGTGCTCCTGGACGAGCCCGACGTGACCGACGTGCTGGTGAACGGCCCCGCCGACGTCTGGGTGGACCGCGGCGACGGACTGCACCGCGTCGACCTCGACCTCGGCAGCCCCGAGGCGGTCCGGGCGCTCGCCGTGCGCATGGCCGCGGTGGCGGGCCAGCGCCTCGACGACGCCGCGCCGACGGTCGACGCCCGCATGCCCGACGGGACCAGGCTCCATGCCGTCGTCCCGCCGGTGGCGCCCGACGGGGCCGTCGTGGCGCTGCGGGTGCTGCGTCAGGCGGGCCTCACCCTCGACGGGCTCGTCGCGGCGGGCGGGGTGCCGCCACCGTGGGTGCCGCTGCTGACCGCACTGGTGTGCGGGCGGGCGAACCTGCTCGTCTCGGGCGGTACCGGTACGGGCAAGACGACGCTGCTGGCCGCGCTGCTCGGCCTCGTGCCCGTCCGCGAGCGGATCCTCGTGGTCGAGGAGGCCCGCGAGCTGGCACCCCGGCACCCGCACGTCGTGTCGCTGGCCGCCCGCCGGCCGAACGTCGAGGGCGTGGGCGAGGTGACGCTCGCGGACCTCGTGCGCGGCGCGCTGCGGATGCGCCCGGACCGGATCGTCGTCGGCGAGTGCCGCGGGGCGGAGGTGCGCGAGCTGCTGCTCGCCATGAACACCGGGCACGACGGCGGCATGGCCACCGTGCACGCCAACGCCGCCGAGCACGTTCCTGCCCGGCTGGCGGCGCTGGCGGCGCTCGCCGGGATGCCGGGAGAGGCGGTCGCCGCGCAAGGTGCCGCCGCGCTCGACGTGGTGGTGCACCTGCGCCGCACCGGTGGTCGCCGTCACCTCGCCGAGCTGGGTCTGGTGGACCGCGCGCCCGACGGCGCGCTGCGGGTGCGGCGGGCCGCGACCTGGGCGGGGCGTGGCGCGCCGACCGAGGGACCGGCATGGGCCGAGATCGCGGGGCGGTGGCAGGAGTGCTGAGCGCGCTCGCCGGCACCCTCCTGGGTGCGGCCGTGTGGCTCGTCCTGGCGCGCGCCGGCCGCTCCGCGACGTCAGCGGCCGCCCCGTCGCGCCGGTCGCCCACCCGGGCCAGGCCCTGGCGGCGCGGGCACGGTGGGCGTGCGGCGGGCTGGTCCGCCGGGCCCGCCGAGACGGGCGACGACGTGCGCGTCGCCGTGGCCCAGGTGGTGGCCCTGCTGCGTGCCGGCGCACCCCCGGCGGCTGCCTGGTCGCGAGCCCTGGGCGTCCGCGTCGACGGCTCCGGCCTGCCGGACCCGGACGAGCTGGCTCCCGTCGTCGGTGGCGCGGAGCACGCACGCTCGGTCGTGGCGGGCGCACGGCTCGCCCGCGACGTGGGGGCTCCGCTGGGCGGGGTGCTCGACGCCGTCTCGGCGGCGCTGGTGGCGGAGGCGGAGGCCCGGGCCGAGCAAGAGGCCGCGCTCGCCGGACCGCGCGCCACGGCCCGCGTGCTGCTGTGGCTGCCCGGCCTGGGCGCACTCCTCGGCTGGGCGCTGGGCGCGGACCCGCTCGCGACCGCGACGGACGGCGGTGCGGGCACGGCGGCCGTCGCCACGGGACTCCTGCTGCTCGCCGTCGGGCGCTGGTGGACGGCGCGGCTCGTGTCCGGAGCGCGGCGCGCGGGGGAGGAACCGGCGTGAGCGCCGCGACCCCGCTGGCCGTCGTCGCGGTGTGCGTCGCCGTTCTGGCTCTCGCCGCAGTGGCGCCCTGGCGTGCCGTGCCCGCGGGCGCCCGGCGTCGCGTCCGGCACCTCGCCGCCGGCGACGGTGTGCCTGCGCCGTCAGGGGATCCCGCCCCGGTCGAGCTGCCCGTGCTGCTCGAGCTCCTCGCGGCCGCCGCGCGGGCCGGGGCCGCCGTGCCGAGGGCGCTCGACGCCACCGGGGACGCCGTCGGCGGGCAGGACCGTGCGGCCTTGCACGCCGCCGCCCGAGCGCTGCGACTGGGCGCCGCCTGGGACACCGCGTGGCTCGGAGCGCCCTCGCGCCTCGGCCCGCTGCAGCGTGCGCTGCGCGTCGCGTGGGTGGACGGCGCGGCGTCGTCGGCCGCCCTGCGCGCCGCGCGGGACGAGGCGCTGCACGAGCGGCGTGCCGCGGCCGCCGCGGCCGCCGCCCGCCTGGGGGTGCGGCTGGTGCTGCCGCTCGGCGCCTGCTTCCTGCCCGCGTTCGTGCTGGTGGGACTGGTGCCCGTGCTCATCGCGCTCGGCGTGGACCTGCTCTCGGGCTGAGCGCAGGAGCCCGCGACCGCCAGATGAAGACGTCCGGCCGCCCGGTCGGAGGAACCGAGGAACGAAGGAGAGACCCATGCAGCAGACCATGCAGGAGACCACGAGGGAATCGTCGCGGCCCGTGCCCGCGGGGCCAGCGGAGGAGACCGTGCCGGAGGAGCTCGACCCTGAGGCAGGTCTGGCCACCGCGGAGTACGCCGTCGCCACCGTGGCGGCGGTCGGCTTCGCCGGGCTGCTGATCGCCCTGCTCAAGAGCGAGACCGTCCGCGGCCTGCTCGAGAACATCATCACGTCAGCCCTGTCGATCTGATGGCCCGGCACCGAGGCGCAGGACCGGACCCCGCCTCCGAGCGGGGCTCGGCGACGGCAGAGCTTGCCGTCGGGCTGCCGGTGGTGGTGCTCCTGCTCGTCGCGGTGCTCACCCTCACGGCCGCGTCCACGGCGCAGATGCGCGCCCTGGACGCGGCCCGTGCGGGGGCCAGGGCGCTCGCGATCGGTGAGGACGACGCCGCCGTGCACCAGGCCGTCGCACGGGTCGGGGGCGACGACGTCGAGCTCGCCGTCCGGCGGGACGGGTCCTGGGTGACGGTGACGGTGACACGACCCGTCGCCGGCGGCTGGTTGTCCGGGGCTCCCCTGAGGGCGACCGGCGAGGCTGCGGCCTGGGTGGAGCCATGAGGGCAGGGCACGGGCACGGCCGCCGGCATGAGCACGTGGCCGAGCGCGAGCATGAGCCCGAGCGCGAGCCCGAGCGCGAGCCGGAGCCGGAGCCGGAGCACGAGCGGGGCGCGGGCACGGTGCTCGTCCTCGCGGTGGCCGCGGTGGTCGTCGTGCTGGCCCTGGGCGTCGCGGCGCTAGGGTCCGCGCAACGTGCGCGGGGCGCGGCGCAGGCGGCCGCGGACCTCGGCGCTCTCGCCGCGGCGACGGCGGCCCGCCACGGTTCCGACGCCTGCGCGACGGCGGCCGAGGCGGTGCGCCGCAACGGCGCCGAGCTCGTCGCGTGCGAGCCCCGCTCCGAGGGGATCGTCGACGTGCGCACCGCGCGCGCCGCCGTCGGAGGCGACGCCGGGGCCTGGGCGAGCGTCCTCGGCCAGGCCACCGCCCACGCGCGGGCGGGCCCGCGGCCGGAGCGCTGACGTGGCCGGCCCGCCGGACGGCGCGCGGAACCGGGTCGGAGGCCACGTCGTCAGCCCGGGTCGTCAGCCCGGGTCGTCAGCCCGGGTCGTCACGCCCAGGTCGTCACGCCCGGTCGGTCAGGACGGGTTGACGCCGAAGAGCTCCGCGCGCTCGTTGATCTTGTGCGCACGGGCCAGGCGAGGCTTGTCCGAGCCGTCGCGGATGACCGATCCGGACGCCTCGAAGTCCGCGAGGAAGTCCACGGCCCACGCGACGTCCGCGGGCGACGGGCTGAACGACTCGTTGATGACCGCGGGCTGCTCGAGGTCGAGGCACAGCTTGCCCGTGAGGCCGAGCGCCACGGAGTCGGCACCCTGCTCGCGCAGGAGCGCGTGGCTGGTGCCGACGGTCGGGCCGTCGATCGGGCCCGGCAGTCCGCCGATGCGGCTCGCGGTGACGAGGCGCGACCGCGGGTACGCCATCGCCAGCGACTCGTTCGCGGTGCCGGTATCCCGGCGGTAGTCGCCGGACCCGAACGCCAGACGGAACGCGCCCGGCGCGCGGGCGATGCTCACGGCGTCCTCGATGCCGAGCGCCGACTCCACCAGCGGGATGACCCGGCGCTCGCCGCCGAAGCGCTGCACCGTGTCGATCACCTGGTCGGGCGACTCGGTCTTGGCGAGCATGACGCCGCACAGGCCGTCCGCGTCCCACAGGGCGCGGATGTCGTCCGCCCACGCCTGCGACCCGCGCTCGTTGATCCGGACCCACGCGCGTCCCCCGCCCGCGAACCACTCGAGGACCTTCCCGCGCGCCTCCTGCTTGCGGCTGTCGTCGACGGCGTCCTCGCAGTCGAGGATCACCTGGTCGGCGCGCGAGAGCTGGGCAGCGTCGAACAGGTCCTCGCGCAGGGCGGACAGGAGCAGCCAGGAGCGGGCGTTGGCCGCGTCCACACGGCTCTCCTCGCGGGAACGTCGGCGTTCGGCGAGGTCGGTCTCGGTAGTCACCCGTCGATCGTAGTTTCCGCGGGCGCGTGAGCCAGTACGGCATCCAACAAGCGCACGGCCGCGGCCTTGTCGAGTGGGGAGTTGTCGCTGCCGCACTTCGGTGACTGGACGCAGGCCGGGCACCCGTCCGCGCAGGGGCAGGCGGCGATGGCGTCGCGGGTGGCCGCCAGCCAGCGTGCACCGAGCCCGAACCCCCGCTCCGCGAACCCGGCCCCGCCGGGGTAGGCGTCGTACACGAACACGGTGGCCTCGCCGGTGTCCGCGTGCAGGGCCGTCGAGACCCCGCCCAGGTCCCACCGGTCGCACGTGGCGAGCAGCGGCAGCAGACCGATCGACGCGTGCTCCGCGGCATGCAGCGCCCCCGGGGCTTCCTCCTCGCTCACGCCCGCCGCCCGCAGCACGAAGGCGGGCACGGACCACCACACCGCCGTCGTGCCCAGCGTCCGCGACGGCAGGTCGAGCGGCTCGGTGCCCAGCACCTGCATGTCGGGCAGCCGGCGGCGCTGGAAGCTCACGACCTGGCTCGTCACCTCGACCGGGCCCAGTCCCCAGGTGATGGGACCCCACGCGCGCTCGCCGACGGCGCCCGTGCCGCCGTCGGTCTCGACGGTGATCTCCATGACCTCCCGCGACCACGTCGCGTGGTCGACGTCGCGCCGCACGACGAGCGCGACGCCGTCGGCCAGGTCGAGGTGGTCGACGACGAAAGTCGTGCCCTGGTGCGTGTAGACGGCGCCGTCGTGCACCTGGCCGTCGGCGGACGCGGCGTCGACGGTGCCGAGCACGCGCCCCGTGCTCGCCTCGACCACGCGCACGGGTCGCCCGCCCGAGCCGCGCAGGTCCGCGAGGCCCGCCGCGGGCTGCGCGTGCGTCCAGTACCAGCCCGAGGCGCGCCGCCGCAGCGCGCCGCGTGCCACGAGCACGTCGAGCACCTCGCGCACGGCCGCGGGGTCGCCGAACGTCGCCAGGTCCTCGGAGCGCAGCGGCACCTCCTGCGCCGCGACGCACAGCTGCGGCGCGAGGACGTGCGGGTTCGCGGGGTCGAAGACGGTGGCCTCGAGGGGGGCGTCGAGCAGCGCCTCGGGGTGCGTCACGAGATAGGTGTCGAGCGGGTCCTCGCGCGCGACGAACGCCACCAGGCCGTCGGCCCCGGCGCGGCCGGCGCGTCCGGCCTGCTGCCACCACGAGACCCGGGTGCCGGGCCAGCCCGCGACGAGCACCGCGTCGAGTCCTGACACGTCCACGCCCAGCTCGAGGGCGTTCGTCGTGGCGAGGGCCCGCACCTCGCCGGTGCGCAGCGCCTGCTCCAGGGCCCGGCGCTCCTCCGGCAGGTAACCGCCGCGGTAGCTCGCCACCCGCCCGGCCAGCTCGCCGGACACGGGCCGCAGACGGTCGCGGGTGTGCTGCGCCACCGACTCGGCCCCGCGCCGTGACCGTGTGAACGCGAGCGTCCGGGCCCCGTGCGCGGTGAGGTCGGCCAGCAGGTCCGCGACCTCGGACGTCGCCGAGCGCCGGGGGTGGGTCGCCGCCCCCTTCGGCGTCACGACCGCGACGGACTCCTGGTCCGCGTGCGTGGGGTCCAGCGGGTCGGGCAGCGCCCACGGGTCGTCGTCGTGCGCGGGGACGCCGTCGGCGCCGGCCCGCGAGCGCTCGAAGCTCGCGACCTCGGGCGGCTGCCACAGCGCCACGGTGCGCCGTCCCGCGGGGGAGGTGTCCCGGGTCACGGCCACGACCTGCTCGGCGTCCACGCCGAGCAGGCGCGCGGCGCTGGCCGCGGGCTCCGCCGTCGTCGCGCTCGCGACCACGAACACCGGACCCGCCGGGGCGGGCGCCTGCCCGACGGCGGACGGGGCGTGGTGGGCGGCGAGCCGGGCGAGGCGCCGCAGCACCAGGGACACGTGGGCTCCGAAGACGCCGCGGTACGCGTGCCCCTCGTCGACGACCACGTACCGCAGCGAGCGCAGCAGCCGCGACCAGCGGCGGTGCTGGGGAAGCAGGGAGAAGTGCAGGAAGTCGGGGTTGGTCAGCACGATGTCGGCGTGCTCCATGACCCACCGCCGCTCGTCGGTGGGGGTGTCGCCGTCGCAGGTCGCGACGCGGACGTCGCCCCCGGGCCCGTGCACCCGAGACGCCGCGACGAGCCGCGCCAGGCCGGCGAGCTGGTCCGCCGCGAGCGCCTTGGTGGGCGCCAGGTACAGCGTGGTGCCGCGCCGTGGGCCGCCCTCGACGGCGGCCGTCGGCGGCGCCGAGCGGACCGCCGTGAGCGCCGGGAGCCAGAAGGCGAGCGACTTGCCCGACCCCGTCGACGTCGCGAGGGCCACGTGCCGTCCCGACCATGCGGCGTCCGCGGCGACGACCTGGTGCGTCCAGGGGTTCTCGATACCCAGCGAGCGATACCCCGCGACGACGTCGGGGCCGGCCCACGCCGGCCAGTCGGCGGTGGTTCCCGGGCGAGCGGGCAGCGTGCGCACGTGGGTCAGCCGGTCCGCCCGTGCGCCGTGCGCCGTCAGGACGTCGAGCAGCGGGTGCTGGTCGTCGTCGGTGGCGGGGTGGCTACGCACGGGGACCAGTCTCTCGCATCCGGGGGGCGTTCCCGGGGCGGGTGAATCGGGTCACCAGGGTGGGTGAAAGGTGCTACAGAAACGGTCGATCGAGGCAATCTGGGCGCAACGGATGCTTAGGCTTCCGATGATCATCGGCCCGCCGTCCAGGACGGGCCCCTGCACCATCACGAGGATCCCCACACCCCATGCGCTCGGTCACGACCGTCGCGGCGCTCGCCGCTGCCCTGCTCCTCCCCGCCGCTCCCGCCGTCGCCTCTGCCGGCGGCTCGGACGCCCCCGTGCCGTACGTGGTCTCCGCGGACGGCCTGCGCCTGCCCGACGGCGTGACGTTCCACGAGCACGGGCACGTGAACGTCGTCTACACCGTGAACGGCGAGGAGCGTTCGGCGAACGTGCACCTCGAGCTCGCCAACGACCGGGACACGGCCCAGTTCGTCGGGACGTCGTACCTGCCGTGGTCCTTCGCTTTCGACGCGCCGGCCGGTGCCGAGCGCTGCATCGTCTGGGTGCAGGTCGACGGCTTCGACGAGCACTTCGGCGAGGGCGGGCAGGCGCCCCTGTGCACGACGACGCCGTCGACCCCCGAGGAGACCCCGGACCCGCAGGGCCCCCAGGAGCCCGCTCCGCAGGAGACGCCGGGCGAGCCGACGCCGGGCGAGGGACCCGACGAGTCCGACGAGCCCGAGCCCGTGACGCCGGGCGGGAACGAGACGCCGGAGACGCCCGGCGAGCCCACGACGCCTCAGGAGAGCCCCGCCCCCGTGGAGCAGGACACGGAGACGGTCGTGACCGAGGTCGAGCCGCCGGCGGGTGCGCCCGTCGACGGCGAGGTCGTCGAGGTGATCGCCGAGAACGAGGTCGCCACGGTGAGCACCGACGGCGAGCTGGCCCGTACCGGTGCCACCGTCACCGGAGTGGTCGGCGCGGCTCTCGCCCTGCTCGCGGCAGGTGCCGCGATCCTGCTCCTGCGCCGACGCGCTGCCTGATCGCCGTGCCTGACGGCGTGGCCTGACCGCGGTGCCTGACCGCGGTGCCCGACCGCGGTGCCCGACCGTGGTGGAGACCAGGGCACGGAGGTCCCGGCCGGGCGCGGAGCCCGACCGGGACCTGGCGGTCAGCCGACGAGCGCCGCACCCATCGCGCGCGAGAGGTACCAGGGGTCGACGACGGCGGTGAGCTCGCGCGCCGAGTGCATCGACAGGATCGCGGCGCCGACGTCGACGACGCGGATGCCGAGTCGCGTCGCGGTGATCGGACCGATCGTCGAGCCGCAAGGGATGGTGTTGTTGGAGACGAACTCCTGGCTCGGCACGCCGGCGGCGGCGCACGCCGCCTGCCAGCGGGCGGCACCGTGCGCGTCGGTGGCGTAGCGCTGGTTGGCGTTGATCTTGAGGATCGGGCCGCCGCCTGCCACCGGGTGGTTGGCGGGGTCGTGCCGCTCCGGGTAGTTCGGGTGCACGGCGTGGCCGACGTCGGACGACACGCACAGGGACGCCGCGTACGCCCGGTGGCGGTCCTCGGCCGTGGCTCCGAGCGCTCCGGAGAGTCGCTCGAGCACGTCCGCGAGGAAGGGCCCGGCGGCGCCGGAGCGTGAGCCCGACCCGATCTCCTCGTGGTCGAACGCGGCCACGACGCCGATCCCCGTCAGCGCCGCCGGGTCCGCGCCCAGGAGCGCGGTCAGGGCGGCGTGCGTCGAGAGCAGGTTGTCCAGGCGACCGGACGCCCACAGGGCCTCGCCCGCGCCGAACGCGCGCGGCGCCTGCGAGTCCGCGACGACCACGTCGTAGCCGCCGATGTCCGCGGGGTCCACGCCGGCGCCGTCGTCGGCGGTCGCCGCCAGGGCCGCGAGCACGTCGGCGTCGGCGACGTCCCCGAGCCCGAGCACCGGCTGCGTGTGCCGCTGCTTGTCGAGGGTCAACCCGTCGTTGACGGACCGGTCGAGGTGGACGGCGAGCTGCGGGATGCGTGCGAACGGGCCCGTGCGCACCAGGTGCTCGGTGCCGTCCGTCGTCACGACGCGCCCCGCGAGCTCGAGCTCGCGGTCCAGCCACGAGTTGAGCAGCGGACCGCCGTAGACCTCGACGCCGGCCTGCACCCAGCTCGCGCGGCCCGTCGTCGGGCGTGGCTTGAGCTTGAAGCCGGGGGAGTCGGTGTGCGTGCCGAGGATCGTGAACGGCGTCGTCGCACCGGCCGACGGCGGCACGACCACGGCGATCGCCGCCCCGTCGCGCACCACGACGTACCGGCCACCGGGCGCCACGTCCCAGGCGGCTGCCTCGTCCAGCGGGACGAAGCCCGCGGCCTGCGCGCGGCGGGAGATCTCGGCGGCGGCGTGGTACGACGACGGCGAGGCGGTGACGAAGGCGCCGAGGTCCTCGGCGTGGGCGCGGGCGGCCTCGGGAATGGGAGTGCTGGGCATGCCGAGCATCCTTCCACGCCCCCACATCCCCACGCCCCCACGCCCCCACGGCCGCCCGCCCCCCGCCCCCCGCCCCCCGCCCCCCCGCCCCGTTGCCGAACAGGAGGTTGACACCGTTATGGCGAGCAAACCGCTCGCATAACGGTGTCAACCTCCTGTTCGGCAACGGGGCGGGGGGAACCGGCGTCAGTCGCCCGCGACGAAGAACCGCCAGGTGCCGTCCTCGTGGATGCCGAGCCGCCAGCCCAGGTAGCCGTCCGCGCCGCGCATCTGGTCCACGAACGCCTCGTCGACGGCGCCCGCGTCGACCGCCTCCTGCCAGGCGGCGGCGTCGTCGGCCCACATCTCGGTCGCGACGCGTGGCCAGACGTACGTGAACGGGCCGGAGTCGTCGGGCGGGTCGGCGACCCAGCGGCTGCCGGTCAGCAGCCCGGCGAGGATCGCGTACACGTCCTCGTGCTGCTCGGCGGCGGGCAGCCCCCAGAACTCCTCGGCGCTGCGGCCCGCGAAGTTGGTGTGCGTGCCGTCCACGGTGGCGAGCGCCGTGAGCGCGGCGTCGTCGCAGGCCAGCGCGGAGTCGAGCAGCTCGCCGGCGGTCTCGCGGACGGGGGCAGGCAACGCCGACCAGTCCGGGGTCTCGACGTCGAGCCCGTCCGCGGAGCAGGCGCCCGCGTCGTCCCCGTCGCCGCGCCCGTCGTCCCCTCCGGGGCCGGGCACCACCACCTCCGTCGGCTCCGTGAGGACCAGAGCGGCCCGGGTCATGTCCTCGGACCGCACGACGGCGTACGCCCGGACCTCGTACTCGCCCGGGGGGAGGTCGGTCGGGTAGGTGTCGCCGCCGCCGTCGGTGTGCTCGGGCGCGCAGGCCGTGCGGGTCGAGTCGACGGCGTCCCGCTCGCGGGCCACGGTGCTCAGCGGCTCCATGCCGTCCTCGGCCGTGTTGATCCCGACGTCGACCACGCGGCCGTCCTGCACCCACAGGAGCGTCGGGGCGGTGATCAGATCGCCGACGCCGTCGTCCTCGAGGGTGAGTCGGGTCGGTGCGGTCCACCGCCCCACGGACTCCGTGCCGTCCGTGCTCGACTCCGTCCCGAGCGCGGGGTCGTCGAGGAGCTCCAGGGTGTTCGCCGGCAGGGTGTCGGCCGGCATGCCGCAGACCAGGTCCGTGTCGTCGAGCCAGGCCGGCTGGTAGTCGTTCTCGACGAGGCCGACGGCGGCCGGGCCCTGCGCGCGCCCGTCCGCGTCGGCGCCGGTCGGGTCGGTCGGGTCGGTCGCGTCGGTCGCGTCGGTCGTCTCGGAGGGCGTCGGCGTCCCGGCGGGGCCGGGCAGCGGCTGCGGCGCGTGGGGCAGCAGGGTGGCGCCGCCGACGGCGAGCGCCCCCGCGACGGCGAGCGTCGTGACCCCGAGGCCGGCCTGCTTGACGGCGCGACGCCGTCGGATCCGGGTCCGCACCGAGCGGAGCGGGCCGTCGAGCCGGTCCCCGAGGCCGGAGGACATGGCGCCCAGCCCGGCGAGGGCGTCGAGCTCGCGGCGCAGCGTCTCGTCGGTCCGGGCGTCCGCCCAGTCGTCCCGCGCGTGGTCGTGGGTGTTCATCGCGCTGCCCTCCGTCCCGTGGTCGTGGTGGTCCTGCTCGCGGGCTGGACGCGGCCGGGCGTCGGGTCGCCGGACACGTGGAGCACGCCCCGCAGCGTCGTGGTGGCGTCGGCCAGGTACCGCTTGACGGTGCCCTGCGCCAGCCCCAGGGACTCCGCCACCTGCGGCACCGTGAGGTCCTCGAAGTAGCGCAGGACGACGCACGCCCGTTCGCGGGGGGTGAGCCGGCCGAGCGCGGCGGCGACGTCGGCCCGCGCGGTGGCACCGGACGCGGGCCCGCGGGCGTGCTCCTCGGCGGCAACCAGGTACTTGGTCTCGGACCAGCGCCGCCGTCGCCGGTACTCGTCGAGGTACAGGGTGAGGATCGCGCGGCGCACGTAGGCCTCGCTCGTGCCCCCGTCCAGAGGGTGCACCCCGCGCTCCGACGACGCTCGCGTGCCGCGGCGCAGCCGCGAGAACACCTTGACGAGCGCGTCCTGCACCAGGTCCTCGGCGAGTCGTTGGTCACCGCACAGCACGTACGCGTAGCCGACGAGCGCACGCCCTCGTGCCTGCGCGAGCTCGGCGAGCTCGTCCTCCCAGCGGGCCATGGCTTCCTCCTCCGGCCGTCCTACCCACTGTGACGCACGGGGTCCGGGAACCGTTGGGGTGCAGCTACAGGTACCTGACGAGGTGCTGCAGGGCATCCTCGCCCACGAGGTCGTCGCCGAGCAGAGGCACCTCGTCGCGGGGCAGGTGGCCCAGGGTGTCGGTCAGGGTGCGCAGGTGCGCGGCCTCCTGCGTGTGGCGGGCGGCGAGCAGCCCGCCGGCGTCGGCGGGGGACCGCTTGTTCACGACCAGGCCGCCGACGGGGACGCCGAGCCCGTCGAGCTGGGCGCACAGCTCGATCGTCTCGAGCACGGGCAGCCGCTCGGCGGCGAGGACGACGACGAACGCGGTGATGGTGGGGTCGGTGAGCACGTCGCGAAGGCGGGCGAAGCGGGTGCGGCGCTCGGTCAGGACGTGGCGGATCTCGCTGTCGCGGCGTGCCTCGGTCTCGCCCTGCCCGCCGAGCATCCGCGCCGCGGCCCCCAGGCGTTCGGAGCGTTCGCGGCGGCGCAGCAGGCCGTCGGTCCAGGCGCCCATGGTCTCCGGCAGGGTCAGCAGCCGCGCGGTGTGGCCGGAGGGTGCGGTGTCGAAGACGACGAGGTCGTGGTCCCGCAGGCCCGCCTCCACCGCGGTCGCCACCCGCTCCAGCACCGCGGCCTCGTGCGTGCCGGGGGCGTCGCGCGCGAGGTCGAGGTGGCGGTCGACCTCGCGCGACAGGTGCGGTGGGACGAGGCGGTGCAGGGTGCGGCGGACCGCCGCCAGGTGCGCGTCGGTGGTCCGCCCGGGGTCGATCTCCACGCCGTCGAGCACGCCTGTGCCGAACGGCCCGGCCAGCCGGACGACGTCGTCCCCGACGGTGCGCTGCCACAGGTGCCCCAGGTTGTGCGCCGGGTCGGTGGAGACGACCAGCACCCGCCGCCCCGCGCGGGCCTGGGCGAGCGCCGTGGCGGAGGCGATCGACGTCTTGCCGACGCCGCCCTTGCCGCCGAGGAACAGCACGCGGCGCCGGGCGGCGAGGTCTAGCAGCACGAGACGGAGTCCAGGGGCGAGCGCTCCATGCCCATGCGCGTGTGCCACTCGTGCACCCGCTCCGCGACCAGCGGCAGCAGCTCGACCGTGTAGTAGGACGCCGGGTTCGGCACGCCGAGCGCCTCGGCGAGCACGACGACGGTGAACAGGTCGTCCTCGTCGCGCCGGGCGCGGGAGAGCGTGCGCCGGTACGGCGCCTCGTAGAACTCCCGCAGCCCGGCGGACAGGCTGCGCATCCCGTCGGCGACGGTGGTGCGCCTGGTCATGGGATCAGTTTGCGTCAGTCCGACGCCGCCGTGTCACCACGGCCGGCCCCGGCGAGGACGGGGTCGTCCGTCTCCGGGTCGAACTGCCCCTTGCGGGCGGCCTGCATGGCGATCGTGGCCTCGAGGGCGACCCACAGGGACGCGACGAGGATGACGACGTCGAGCCCCAGCAGCAGCCAGTTCTGGTCGGTCCAGAACGTGCCGAGCTGTACGACCAGGGCGTAGACCGACACCACCATGACGAAGACGAGCGGGATGAGGATCAGCACCGGGTTGCGCTTCTTGCGCAGCAGCATGACGGCGATGATCGCGAGCGTGAGCGACGCCAGCAGCTGGTTCGTGGTGCCGAACAGCGGCCAGATGAGCAGGCCGCCCGAGCCGTCGGCGCCCGCGCTGAAGGTGAGGGCGACCCCGACGACCACGACGACCAGCGTCGCCGCGACGTTGGGCACCCGGACCCCGAGGATCTCCCCGGCCTCCTGTACGACGAACCGTTGCAGCCGCACGGCGGTGTCCATGGTGGTGGCGGCGAACAGCACCGCCATGGTCGCCAGGATGGTCGCGGACAGCCCCACCGGGAGGCCGAGGCCGGCGTTGACGATGGCGCCGCCGCCGTTGACGAACGCCGATACCCCGCCCTCGTTGAACGCGCTGTACACGGCCTCCCAGTCGGCGAGCGTCTGGTAGCCGGCGGTGGCGGCGATGATGGCGCCGAGCGCGAGCAGGCCCTCGCCGACCGCACCGAAGTAGCCGACGAACCGGCCGTCGGTCTCCTTGTCGAGCTGCTTGGCCGACGTGCCCGAGCTGACCATGCCGTGGAAGCCGGAGATGGCGCCGCAGGCGACGGTGACGAACAGCAGCGGCCAGATGCTCGGCGTGCCCTCCGGGACGGCCTGGTTGACCGCGGGCGCCACGATGGTGGGGCTCGCGAGCAGCACCGACAGGTACAGGATGCCCAGGCCGATGAAGAGCTGGACGCCGTTGATGTAGTCGCGCGGCTGCAGCAGCACCCACACGGGCAGCAGCGACGCGACGCCGGCGTAGAGGAAGAGCGTGACGATCCAGAAGGTCGCGGGCGTCATGCCCAGGATCGACTCGGGCAGCACCACGGGGAACCGGTCGCCGACGAGGATCAGGGAGTACAGCGCCACGACGCCGATGACGGTCGTGAGCAGCAGGTTCATCTTCCAGCGGTAGATCATCTGCCCGATGACGGCCGCCACGGCGATCGCGCCCCACACGGGGATGACCGACGTCGGCGTCGCGATGAGCAGGTTGGTGATGACGGTCGCGAAGGCGGCGACCACCATGAGCAGCAGCAGGAAGATCACGACGAGGAACAGGTTGCGACCCCGCGCGCCGATGTAGCGGCCGGACAGCATGCCCATCGACTGGCCCCGGTTGCGCACGGACGCCCACAGGGAGCCCATGTCGTGCATGCCGGCGAAGAAGACGGTGCCGATGGTGACCCACAGGAAGGCGGGCAGCCATCCCCAGATGACGGCGACGGCGGGGCCGACGATCGGCGCCGCGCCGGCGACCGAGGTGAAGTGGTGACCCCACAGGACGAACTTGTTGGTCGGGACGTAGTCCACGCCGTCCTGCAGCTCGTGCGCAGGGGTGCGGAACTCGGAGTTGAGGCGGTAGACGCGGCGGGCGAGGTACTTCGAGTACACGAAGTACCCGGCCAGCATCATCGCGATACCGATGATCGCGAGGACCAGGGAGTTCACGGCTGCTCCGTTCTGTCGTCGTTGACGTCCGGGCACACTGACGTGCGGTATGTGACGAAAGTGTAGAGGTGCGCGCAAGTACCTGTGCGGACCACTGCGGCGGGGCGACGGTTCGTGACGCCCGTCACATGTGGGTAGACTCGCGCGCATCCCGCCGTCAACGGCGCCGGCGGGACCTTCCGGACCAGGTCGGGCGGGCCCTATCGGGCACGTGCGGTCTGCCGGTCGGGTCGAGGCAGCAGCACGTCAAGGAGGACGGATGCTCACGTTCGGTTCGAGCAGCATCATCATCGTCGCGGTCATCGGGGTGATCGCGCTGGCCGCGCTGGTGTGCGCCGGGGTCCTGCGCAAGCAGGTCCTGGCCGCACCCGAGGGCAGCCCGGGGATGCAGGACATCGCCAAGGCCGTGCAAGAGGGAGCGGCGGCCTACCTGAGCCGGCAGTTCCGCACCCTCGCGCTGTTCGCCGTCGTGGTCTTCGCCCTGCTCTTCCTGCTTCCCGGCGACGGCGGGATCCGGGTGGGGCGCTCGATCGCGTTCCTCTTCGGAGCCGGTTTCTCCGCGGCGATCGGTTACCTCGGCATGTGGCTCGCCGTGCGCGCGAACGTCCGGGTGGCGTCGGCCGCGACGCGGCCCGGCGGGCGCACCGAGGGTGCGCGCATCGCCTTCCGCACCGGCGGCGTCGTCGGCATGTCGGTCGTGGGGCTCGGGCTGCTCGGTGCGGCGCTGGTGGTGCTCGTCTACCGCTCCGACGCCCCCGCCGTCCTGGAGGGCTTCGGCTTCGGCGCGGCGCTCCTGGCCATGTTCATGCGCGTCGGCGGCGGCATCTTCACCAAGGCCGCCGACGTCGGTGCGGACCTCGTGGGCAAGGTCGAGCAGGGCATTCCCGAGGACGACCCGCGCAACGCCGCGACGATCGCCGACAACGTGGGCGACAACGTGGGCGACTGCGCGGGCATGGCCGCCGACCTGTTCGAGTCGTACGCCGTGACCCTGGTCGCCGCCCTCATCCTGGGCAGGGCCGCCATGGGCGAGCAGGGCCTGGTCTTCCCGCTGATCGTCACCGCGGTCGGCGCGTTCGTCGCGGTGCTCGGCGTGCTCGTCACCAAGGTGCGCGGCAACGAGAACGGTCTGGCCGCGATCAACCGCGGCTTCTACATCTCCGCGGTCGTCGGTGCCCTCCTGGCGGCCGTCGCCGCGTTCGTCTACCTGCCGTCCTCCTTCTCCGAGCTGTCCGGCACCGCAGACCTCGGCGACGTCACCTCCGACCCGCGCGTCGTCGCCTCGCTCGCCGTCGTCATCGGCGTCGTCCTCGCGGGCGTCATCCTGTGGATCACCGGCTACTTCACCGGCACGACGTCGAAGCCGACGCTGCACGTGGCCGCGACGTCGCGCACCGGCGCGGCCACCGTCGTGCTGTCGGGCATCGGGGTCGGCTTCGAGTCCGCCGTCTACACGGCGGGCATCATCGCCGCCGCGATCTGCGGCGTCTTCCTGCTCGCGGGCGGCTCGCTGTGGCTCTCGCTGTTCCTGGTCGCGCTCGCGGGCTGCGGGCTGCTCACCACCGTGGGTGTCATCGTCGCCATGGACACCTTCGGCCCCGTGAGCGACAACGCGCAGGGCATCGCCGAGATGTCGGGCGAGGTGGACGAGGAGGGTGCGCAGATCCTCACCGACCTCGACGCCGTCGGCAACACGACGAAGGCCATCACCAAGGGCATCGCCATCGCGACGGCGGTCCTGGCAGCGACCGCGCTGTTCGGCTCCTACGCCGACGCCGTCGGGACCGCCCTGGCCGAGGTCACGGAGGTCGGCACCGGGCTGGTGCCCGCGATGCTGAGCTTCGAGATCATCTCGCCGGTGACGCTCGTCGGGGTGATCCTCGGCGCCGCCACCGTGTTCCTGTTCTCCGGTCTCGCGATCGACGCCGTGACGCGGGCCGCCGGGGCCATCGTCTTCGAGGTGCGCCGCCAGTTCCGCGAGCACCCCGGCATCATGACGTTCGACGAGCGGCCCGAGTACGGCAAGGTCGTCGACATCTGCACCCGCGACTCCCTGCGCGAGCTCGCGACGCCCGGTCTGCTGGCGGCGTTCGCGCCGATCGCGGTCGGGTTCGGGCTCGGCGTTGGGCCGCTGGCCGGGTTCCTCGGCGGTGCGATCGGTGCCGGCGTCCTCATGGCGGTGTTCCTCGCGAACTCGGGCGGCGCCTGGGACAACGCGAAGAAGATCGTCGAGGACGGCGCGTTCGGCGGCAAGGGCTCCGAGGCGCACGCGGCGACCGTCATCGGCGACACGGTCGGTGACCCGTTCAAGGACACCGCCGGCCCGGCGATCAACCCGCTGCTGAAGGTGATGAACCTCGTGTCCGTGCTCATCGCCCCGGCCGTCGTCATGCTGAGCGTGCCCGCCGACGCGAACCAGGTGCTGCGCATCGGCATCGCCGTCCTGGCGGCCGCCATCGCCTTCGGTGCCGTCATCGCCTCGCGGCTGCACGCAGCCCGCGTGGACCGCGAGCAGGAGGCGGAGGTCGCCAGCATCCACGCGGGATAGAGCATCCCGCTACTGTCCCGTGCGGCCGTCGATGCACTCCCGCAGCAGGTCCGCGTGCCCGGCGTGGCGGGCGTACTCCTCGACCATGTGCTCCAGCACGTCGCGCACGATCATCGGCCGGCCATGGTGGAGGACGACGGTCGCCATGTCGGCGTCGGTCTGCGTCGCCAGCCAGGCGTCCGCGGCCTCGACCTCGCGCCGCCACGCGGTCCAGGCCTCCTCGACGACGGCGGGGTCGGCGACGGCGCCGTCGAAGTCCGCGTCGGGATCTTCCGCCGTCGAGTAGAGCCGCGGGAGATCGGTCCGGCTCTGGAGCACGCGCCGGAACCACGTGTGCTCCACCTTGGCCAGGTGCCGCACCAGTCCCAGGAGCGAGAGCGTGGACGGCGGCACGGACCTGCGGGCGAGCTGCTCGGCGTCGAGGTCGACGCACTTCATCTCGATGGTGGCGCGGTACGACCGCAGGTAGGACCAGTGCGTCTCCAGCTCGCCCACCGGATCGGCCCACTGGGTGCGGGGGTCGTCCTCGGGGTCGACCCACATGTCGGGCGCGGTGCGGTTCTGAGAGTCGGTCATGGCTCCATTTGACCGCTCGGTGCGGCGCTCGACAAGGGGCTTCGCCGCCGCGCGGCCCAGGGCCACAGGAAGCAGACCAGGGCGACGGCCGACGCGACGGCGAACACCCACCAGATCTCTGCCCGCAGCGGCGCCGAGAAGGCCTCGACGGCCAGGGCGACCGCCGCGATGCCGGTCTCGGTCGACGCCAGGGACTCGAGGGCGCGGTCGCCCGCGACCTGCACCACGAGCTGCAGCACGAGCATCACGACGGCGATCGCCGCGCCGGCCACGGCCACGGTGCGCAGGCGGCGACCCGAGCGGGAGACCGCGGCCGCGGCGGCGACGAGGGCGACCAGCAGGAGCGGGAGCCAGGGGGTCAGCGTGTTCACCCAGCGCACGCCGTCCTGGGCGGCGGCGAGGTCCTCGGACTCGAACAGCACGATCGTGCGCCCCCGCGGCTCGATCCGTTCCGCCACGGTGAGGCCGCGGTCCACGAGGGCCTGCTTCGCGCGCTCGACGAGGGGGTCAAGCTGGACCGTCACGGCACCGTTCTCCAGCTCGACGGCGTCGCCGCCGCGCTGCTCGAGCACCCGGACGGCGGTCCCGTGGCTCACCTCGTTCGCGCTGATCCACAGCGTGGTGAACGCGGACGACCGGACGAGGCGGTCGGAGGTGCGCGCGATGAGGGAGTCGACCTGGTCCGCGAGCGCAGGGCCGAGGACGGGGGACAGGCGCGTGATCGCGTCGGGCACCCGGTCACGCTCCGCGACGTCCGCGAGCGTCTCCTCGACGAACGCCTCGACGTCGATCTGGTCCGTGACCTCGGCGGTGAGGGCGCGCGAGACGGCCTCCTGCACCGCGGGCTCCGTGGCAAGCGGTCCGACCATCTCCAGGTAGCGCTCGGTGTCGAGGACGTGGTTCTCGACGTACCGCGCGGGCATCATGACCGCAGCGACCAGCACGGCGAGCACGACCAGGACGGCGGCAGCGACGCTGCGGATCATGTTCTGGGACGCTACCGGCGGCGACGTCCGGTGGCGCGCCGAACGAGGGGCCGGACGGCCGAGGTGACGAAATGGGCTTCGACGGGCCGGCGTGCGGCCCCTAGCGTGGGCGCATGGCAACGGTGAGGAAGTTTCAGGTCACGTTCGACTGTGCGGACCCGGAGCGCGTCGCCCGCTTCTGGTGCGAGGTGCTGGGGTACGTCATGCCCGACGGCGCGACGAACGTCGCGGAGGACCCCACCGGGGAGGGGCCGCGGATGTACTTCCAGCGCGTCCCCGAGGGCAAGGTCGTCAAGAACCGCGTGCACCTCGACGTCCGCGTCGGCACGGGGCTGGTGGGCGACGAGCGGCTCGCCGCGCTGCGTGCCGAGCAGGCGCGCCTCGAGCCTCTCGGCGCGACCCACCTGTGGACGCAGCTCGCCGACGGCGAGGAGGAGTCGTGCATCACCATGCAGGACGTCGAGGGCAACGAGTTCTGCGTCGACTGACGCCGGCGGCGCGGCGCTCACTCTGCCGGGTGTCGGGTCCCACGGTCCTCGTCGTGGTGCAGGAGCGGCCCGACGGGCGTGCAGCAGGCGTCGCCACGCCAGGCCTCGACGCCCTCCTTGACGGCGAACCCGGCGATGGCGAGTGCGGCAAGGGGGTCCGCCCACGTCCAGCCCCACACGGAGTTGAGGACGAGGCCGACCAGGAGGACGGCGGACAGGTACGTGCACAGCAGTGTCTGCCTGGAGTCGGCGACGGCGGAGGCGGAGCCCAGCTCGGACCCTGTGCGGTGCTCGAACCAGGACAGGGTCGGCATGACGGCCAGGCTGGCGGCCGCGAGGATGATGCCGACGGTCGAGTGGTCAGGCTCCGCCGCCCCGAACAGGGTGCGGATCGCGTCGACGGAGACGAACAGCGCCAGACCGAAGAACGAGACGGCGATGAGGCGCATGGCGACGCGCTCACGCCGGTGCGGGTCGGGCGCGGCGAACTGCCAGGCGACGGCGGCCGCCGACAGCACCTCGACGACGGAGTCCAACCCGAACCCGACCAGCGCCGCGGACGAGGCCGTGCGCCCGGCGGTGATCGCGACGACGGCCTCGACCACGTTGTAGCTGATCGTCGCGGTGACGATCCAGCGCACCCGTCGTTCCAGGACGTGTCGACGCTCGGCCGGCAGCGGTGCGGGGTGGCGCGAGACCGAGGTCATCGGCAGGTGCATCCTTCGGACGAGCAGCACGTCGGGTCGACGGTCACGACCAGGCGCAGCAGGTCGTTCAGAGCCGGTGCGAGATGGGAATCGGCCAGCCGGTACCAGGTGCGGCGACCGTCGGGCACCGCCTCGACCAGCCCGCATCCGCGCAGGCACGCGAGCTGGTTGGACATGACCTGTCGTGAGACGCCGAGGGCCTCGGCCAGGTCCGACGGGTAGGCCGGGGCCTCGCGCAGCGTGAGCATGATCCGGGTGCGTGTCTCGTCCGACAGCGCGTGCCCCAGCCGCGCGAGCGCGGCGGTGTGGGTGAGGGTCACGGTCTCCATGACCGTGACAGTACACGGACTCCTGAATCCAGAACACCGTGTATCGATGCTGAACGGCGGCGCGACCTTGGCCGGGCCAGCCGCGTCTCAGCCGGTGGCCCGCTGCGCGCCTCCGTCGTGGCCCACCCGGTCCAGGTACCAGAGGACGACCCGTTCGATCAGCGGCATCGTCGCCGTCGGGGGAGAGGCCGGGCTTCCTGCGCGGGAAGCGTGCATCGTCGGAGAGGGCGTGGAGGTGTTCGTCGGCATCGTCGAGTCCTTCAAGGTCCGGGGAGGGGCTGGTCAGACGTGCGGAGCCGGTGACGCCCGTGGGCGGTGAGACCGCGGGCGTCACCGGCTCGCGTCCGGGATCAGCTCCCTGCCTCGATCGCCGTGGGCGTACCAGCGGAGTGGCTGACCTCGATGCGCCGCGGCCTGGCCTCTTCAGACACCGGGATCGTGAGGGTGAGCACGCCGTCGGCGTACGAGGCGCTGATCTGGTCGAGCGCCAGGCCTCGCCCGAGGGTGAGCTGACGCGCCACCGTGCCCGACTGGCGCTCTCGCAGCAGCCACTGACCCTCGGCGGACCGAGGCGTCCGCTCGGCACGGATCGTCAGCGTGCGGTCCTCGCACGAGACGTCGATGCTGCCGGGGTCGATGCCGGGCAGGTCGACCGCGAGGACGTAGTGGTCCCCCTCGCGAAAGAGGTCCATCGGCATGGTCGGCGCGTTCCGGTTGTTGAGCGCCAACGATCCGAACAGCCGATCCATCTCCTGGAACGGGTCCCAGTAGGTAGCCATCGCGCACCACCTCCTCGATGAGGGCCGCGACGTGCGGCCCTGCCCGCGATCGACGTGCCGGGCCCTCCGGCACGCTGGCTACAGAGATGTTTTAGCACTCGGACCCTGGGAGTGCCAGGCGACTCCGATCGCCGACAGCGAACGCCGGGGGCCGTCCCCACAAAGGGCCGATGAGTTTCCGTCCCGTCGGTCGCTCGCATACGAGATCCCCGGTGCGCGCCTCCTCGTCCTCGATCGGGCCTCGACGACGATCCCCGACGCGGCCGCCGATCAGGTCGCGCTGACGATGCTGGACCTCTGACCAGCCCGCCGTTCCACGTCTGGCGGGCGATGCACTTCGCCCGCCGGTGGAGCGAAGTCCGCTCTGCGGCTCAGCTCGGGCTGACCTCACGCAGGATCCGCAGGTCCAGCTCATGGTCGTCCGGGCACGGCCGGCGCTCCCACGGACACAGTCGCGGATCCTTCGTCGACCAGCCCGGGAGGCGGTCCTCCGCCTCGTCGGCGCACATGGTGCAGAGCACCTCAGCGGCGAGATCGATGTTCCCGGCCTCCATACCGTATATGGCGACATCCCAGGTCGGTGCCCGGCAGCACACGAGGTGCACGATGTCGCCGCGGGAGTTCTGGAGCTGGCGCCGTGTGAGACGCGGTCTCCGCTGCTTCGTCCGACGTCGTCGTCGTGGTGCTCACGGCGCAGAGCCTAGCCGCGGACACGACGACCGTGGCTCACCGGTTCCCCGAAGCCCACCGGTGGAGAATCGCGGTGGGGCTGAAGCGGCTCGACCGGCCCGCCTCAGCCAAGTGCTGCCGACCAGAGCCCGTGACGCGTGTAGAAGGCCTCGACCTCGTCGACGTCGGCGGTGGGCTCGGAGCCCGACGGGCTCACCGCCTCGGCGACCCACCAGTCGGCGCCCGGCAGCCCCGCTGACGCGTAGGCCCGGGCGCCGGGTTCCTGGGGGCGGTAGCCGGCGCGCGGCGCGGCGACGACCTCTCCGTGGGCGGGTTCCCACAGGTGCACCGATCCGTCGCTCTCCTCGCCGAGCACCACGGCGTCGTACCACCGCCACACCACGACCCCTCGCCCGTCGCCGCCGGTCGCCACGGCGACGAGGTGGCCGGGCGACACCCGTTCCGTGCGCGGGGAGGGGAACATCGGCGCGAACGCGACCGAGGTGACGGCGCCGTCGTGCCACACGTCGCAGGTCGTCTCGCGGACACGCAGCACGCGCCCCAGGTGAAGGTGGGGCGTGGCACCGGGCAGCTCGTCGTCGGGCATGTCCGGGAGTGTGGCACTGCTGCCCCGTGCGGTCGACGTCATTGCGGCGTGCGCACCCGCGTGGACCTACAGGGTCGTCCAGCAGTACAGGCCCAGGTCACGCGCGGTGGTCGTCCGCGCGAGGTCGCGCCAGGAGTGCAGGACGGGCAGCAGGTCCTCGGGCGAGGCGGTCCCGCCGAACTCGTCGGTCCGGGACCACGGCACCGCCACCTCGGCCACACGCTCGGGCGTCGCCTCGGCCAGCGCGGCGGTGAACGACGCGGGCATCGAGACCACCCAGGCCCACTCGTGGTCGGGCGGACTGACGAGCCTGGCCCAGTCGGCGTCACGGGTGGTCGCGTCGTACGCGCCGTCCGCGAGGAGCGCCATCAGCGTGCGTGCCTGCACGACCGGGTCGAACGCCATCACGACCGGCGCCAGGGTGTCCCCCGGTCCGTCGTCGACCGCGGCACCGGCGCGGGTGTCGTCCTCGGCGGCGAAGTACGTGTACGACACGCCCATGCGAACTTCCTCCTCGCACGGCGACGGGCCGCGCTGGTCGGCTACTGCCCGGTTCGTCCGTCGATGCACTCGCGCAGCAGATCGGCGTGACCCATGTGCCGCGCGTACTCCTCGGTGACGTGCAGGATGACGTCGCGCACCTCGACGCTGCCGCCGTCGAACGGCACCTCGCGGCCGAGCTCCTCGCCCATCATCCAGTCGTCGGCGACCTCCACGGCATGGTGCCAGGCGGCCCAGGCCTCGTCGACGCACCCGTCGTCAGGCAGCGCGCCGTCGAAGTCGATGTCGGGGAAGCCTGCCATCTCGAACGGCCCCCGCTCGGCGCCGCCCTGCAGCACGCGGCGGAACCAGTGGTGCTCGACGTTCGCGAGGTGCCGCACCAGCCCGAGCAGCGAGAGCGTCGACGGCGGCACGGAGCGGCGTGCGAGCTGCGACGCGTCGAGGTCCTCGCACTTGAGCACGAGCGTCATGCGATACCGGCACAGGTACTCCCAGAGCGTCTCCTTCTCACCAACCGGGTCGTATCCGGTCACGCGGGGATCGTCCTGGGGGTCCGCCCACATGCCGGGCGCAGTTCGGGTCACGCGCAAAATGTGGCGGAACTCCGGCGCTGGGTCAAGCCTCGAGGCCAGGGCACTGGCCCTGTGCGGATGCCGGTACTGTTCACGGACATGACGGGGTCCAGGTCTCGGCGCACGGCACGCCGGCAGAACCGTCGCGGCCTGCGACGACCGCTCACGGGTGCGTGGGCCCGCCCCCCGGTGCTCGCCGCCAGCGGGGCTGTCGCACTCCTGGCGGGTCTGGGCACCGGAGTGCTGACCGGGTCGGTGGCGGGTGCGGACGCGGTCGCCGGTGTCGCGGACGGTCCGCCGGTGACGTGCGCCGAGGCGCAGCAGGCATGGGCCCAGGCGGCGTCGGCGCAGGTCACCATGTCGTCCGAGGACCCGCAGAGCCTGCGTCAGGGATTCGTCGCGGCGCGTGACGCCGTCGTCACGGTGAGCCCGCCGACGGCGATCGTCGACGAGTGGGAGGTGGTGGGCGAGTACCTCGCCACCGTGGCGCAGGCCGTCGAGGCCGCGGGCGGCGACGCCTACGTGCAGGTGGCGGTCAAAGAAGCCCTGAGCGACCTGGACACCACCGCGATGACCCAGGCGTCCGACAAGGTCACCACGTACCTCAAGGCGGGCTGCGGGGCCTCGGAGGAGCCGTCAAGTTCACCCTCCGAGCCGGAGTCGGACGAGTCGGCGGGCTCGGAGTCGTCCGAGAAGTCCGACGAGGCGGAGAAGGACGACGCCGGGTCCGAGTCCGAGTCCGGGTCCGATTCCGAGTCCGGTTCCGGTGCTGAGGACGACGCGTCGAGCGAAGGCTCGGACGGCAGCAGCACGGACTGATCCCGGCGGTCCGCACGCCGTCCGGGGCGCTGCGCCGGCCCCCCGGCGGACGTGAGTCGCCTCACCTGCGGGCCCCTCGGCTTTTGCCGTGTCCGCGGCGTAGTTCACCATGGTGGGATGCGCCGGCCCTCCACGACCCCTCGACGACTCGCTGCACTGGCGGTGAGCGTGCTGGGTGCGAGCCTCGCCCTGAGCGGGTGCGGGGGCGGGGACGAGCCCGCGGAGCCCGTGGTCGAGCCGGCGCCCGCGATCTCCATCCCGGCCGACGCGCACATCGGCGGCGACGGTGAGCCGGGCCCGAAGGACGACGGCGAGAAGCCGTCGCCGTCGCCGAGCGCGGAGCCGTCCGAGGGTGCGGTCGACGCGGAGCGCTGCGCCGAGCTGCAGACCGCCTGGGCGGCGACCAACCGCGCGCTGGTGGACCTGAGCCCCGAGCACCCGCGAGCCCTGGTCGAGAGCTTCCGGAGCGGTCACCGGGCGGTGACGTCGGCCGAGCCGACCGAGGAGGTCGCCCCGGCGTGGACCACGATGGCGAACTACCTGCGTGACGCCGTCGTGGCCTTCGACGACGTGGACGAGGACGACGTGAACGCCGTGAGCACGGCCATGGCCGACGCGATCGGCGCGGACGACACCGCCCGTGCCACGGCGGCCGCCAAGGACGTCACGGCCTACCTGAACACGACCTGCGGCCCCCAGTGACGCCGACCCCGACCGGCGTGACCCCGCCGGGGGCGGGCGAGCTGCCCGGTGCGGACGGCGCGCGCCTCGTCGCGACCCTGCGGGCCGACCTCGACGCCGCGTCCTACACCGTCGACGGCGTGGGAGACCTGCTGGGCGACCTCGCCTCGGCGGCCCTGCACCGTGACCAGGCGGTCCCCGCGCGCCGGGTCCTTGCCGGTGCAGGTGCCGACCCGCGGGCCGCGCTGGCCTCGCTCTTCCTGCTGGGCGACGGCGTCCCGCGCGCCGCGCTGGACCGCGCGCTGCCGCGTCTCGGCGCGGCCGGAGCCGAGCGTCTGGGGCTGGTCACGGCGGCGGGCCGCGGGGACGACGACACGGTGCGGGCGGCCGTGGACCTGCGCCCGTACGCGGCCGCCGACGCCGGTGGCGACGTGTCCTGGTGGCTGTCGAGCGATCTCGGGGAGCTGGTCACGGGCGGCAGGCTGGGTACCGATCACGTGCTGGGTGCCGGCGGGGCGTCGACGACGCTCGCTCAGGTGACGATGCGGTCGCCGGTGGGTCGCGTCCTCGACCTGGGCACGGGCTGCGGGATCCAGGCGCTGCACGCCTCGCGGCACGCGCGCTACGTGGTCGGCACGGACATCTCAGCCCGCGCGCTGGACTTCGCGCGCTTCAACTCCGCGCTGAACCTGGGCGACGCCGGCGCCGTGGAGCTGCGCTCCGGGTCGATGCTCGAGCCCGTCGCCGGCGAGCAGTTCGACCTGGTCGTGTCCAACCCGCCGTTCGTCATCACGCCGCACTCGGGCGCGCCGGGCAGGGCCGTCGCGGACGCTCTCGGCGACTACGAGTACCGCGACGGCGGGCGGGCGGGCGACGACCTCGTCCGTGACCTCGTCACGGGCGTCGGCGCGGTGCTCGCCCCGGGCGGGGTGGCGCAGCTCCTCGGCAACTGGGAGCACCGCCGCGGCGAGCCGTGGACGGAGCGGGTCGGCGCCTGGTTGGACGACGCGCTCGACGGCGCGGGCCTGGACGGCTGGGTGATCCAGCGCGAGCTCCTCGACGTGGCCGAGTACGCCGAGACCTGGATCCGCGACGGCGGGACGACGCCCGAGCGGGACGCGGCCGCGTGGGCCGCCGCATACGGGGCCTGGCTCGACGACTTCGCCGCGCGTGACGTCGAGGCCGTCGGCTTCGGCATCATCACGCTCCGCCGGCCGCTGGACGGTCACCGGCCGTCGCTGCGCCGGCTCGAGGAGCACGCGGGCCCGGTGCGCCAGCCGCTCGGCGCGCACCTCGCGGCGTCGCTCGCGGCCCACGACTGGCTCGAGGCGCGCGACGACGCGGCGCTCGCGGCCGCCCGCCTGGTGGTGGCCGACGACGTCACCGAGGAGCGTTACCTCACGCCGGGCGCGGCGGACCCGAACGTCATCGTCGTGCGTCAGGGCGACGGGCTCGGGCGCGGGGTCCACGCCTCGACGGCGCTGGCGGCGTTCGTCGGCGTGTGTGACGGCGAGCTGACCGTGGGCCAGATCGTGGGCGCGATCGCGGGACTGTTCGACGTCTCGGCCGTCGACCTGGGTGCCGAGCTGCTGCCCGCCGCGCGCAACCTCGTGCGGGACGGCTTCCTCCGGCCGGCTACCTGACCCCCTCGCAGGTGGGGCCGCCGGGCCGGCGGTGACGAGGCTCACATGGGCACTCCTGCCCGTGCTACGGGGGCGACACGCCCCGCCCACGTGGGGGACCATGGAGTCATGCGCACCCACAAGACCGCCACCCGTACCGCTGCCCTGGCGACGAGCGTCGTGCTCGCCCTGGGGCTCGCTGCCTGCGGCGGGTCGGACGACGACCAGGGCGCCGAGGCTGCCACCACCGAGCAGTCGGCCCCTGCAGAAGAGACGCCCGCCGAGGAGGAGGCGCCCGCCGAGGGCACCGACGTCGCCGGTGACGACGTCTGCGGCGCGTCGCAGGTGCTCACCGAGGCCTCGAGCACGATGTCGGCCATCGACCCCAGCGAGCCCGAGGCCGCGGTGGCGCAGCTCGAGGAGCTCACCGGGACGCTCGAGGCGGTCGACAACCCGCCGGCCGAGATCGCGGACGACTGGAACACCCTCGCGACGTCGTTCCGCGCCGTCACCGACGGTCTGGGCGAGGTCGTCGAGAACCCGACCGACCCCGAGTCCATGACCAAGGTGTCCGACGCGATGGCGCTGATGAACGGCACGGAGTTCTCCGAGGCCGCCCAGGCCGTGGGCACGTACACCGGCGTCAACTGCTGACCTTCCCCGCACCGTTCGCTGCTGCCCCGTCCTCGGTCCTCGAGGGCGGGGCAGCGGTGCGTCCGGGCCCGGTCGAGGCGCGGCGCCTCGATCCTGTGATCTCGCGCTGCCTCGACGGCCTCGGCCGGGTTCCGGGGCCGTCTGAGCAAGACCTCAGTCGCCGCGTCGGCGGCGGACCGCACCCTGCACGGAGCCAGCGATCTGGTCGTCGTCGTATCCCAGCGCACGGGCCCGCGCGACGAGCTCGTCGGCGAGCTGAGCGAGAGGGTCACGGGTGCCCGGCCCGCGGGCCGCGACCCGGGTCCCGGCGCCGCGTCGGGAGACGAGCTGGCCGGCCTGCTCGAGCTCGCGGTAGGCGCGTGCCACGGTGCCGACCGCCAGGCCGAGATCGCCGGCGAGCTGGCGTACGGGTGGCAGGCGGTGGTTCTCGGCGAGCCGGCCGGCACCGATCAGGTCGCTGAGCTGGCGACGCAGCTGCTCGTACGGTGGCGTCGGGTCGTCCGGGTCGACGGTCAGTTCCACGCCCGCCCCCATGAGTCGCCGAGAGCTACGCGCACCAGGCACCACGGGCCGAGGAGCAGTGCCGGGACGGCGCTCAGCCCGATCACCCAGCCGGCGGGTGCGGCCCACCACGGCGCGCAGAGGTGGAGGCCGACGAGCGCACTGGCGGCGGTCACGGCGATCCCGACGTGGCTGAAGCACACCGTCACGCCGGTCGCCGCCACGATGGCCGCGAGCGACCGCTTCCGGAGCTGGTCGTCGTTGTGGCCGGTCGTCGCCAGTCCTCGCGGGCGACGTACCACGCGACGGGCTGCCACCGCGGCGACGAGCAGCACCACGGCCAGGATCACCGCGAGCGGGATGCTGTAGAAGGACCCGGGGTACGGGCCCCGTGCGGCGCCGACACCCGGACCGGAGCATTCGAGCTGGCGCATCCCGCCGACGAAGTCGTCGTATCCCGCGGTCGCGGTCGTGAACGCGAGCGTCGCGGCGAGCGCTGCCAGGACGACCGCCACCGCCCAGGTCGTCCGCCTGGGTAGGTAGTCGACGACCCTGCGGTGCCGGAGGGACGCCGATCGGGGACCGGTGGGCCGCCGCGGCCGCACCACCGTCTCGCCGAGCGTGACGCACACGAGCACCACGAGGCCGAAGACGGCAGGCGCTGCCATCATGTCGATGCCGTACCCGCCGAGAATGTCCGTGTCGGCCACGTATGCCGCCAGGACCCCACCACCGAGGACGCCGACCAGCCGGGTCGCCCGGACGAGGTGGCCCTCCCTGGCCGGTTGGACGTCGTCACGACGCCCCAGCGCGGCGAGCACGCCGACCGCCCCCGCTATCGCGAGCACTCCGAGCAGCAGCACCATCGACATCGACGTCCCCCGTTTGCTTGTATCAACATGGCGATACAAGTCCACGGGCCCCACTTGTGTCAAGCCATCGATACAAGTAGGCGGCTCGAGGGCCAGGCGGCGGCGCGTCCGGGCTCAGTCGAGGCGCGGCGCCTCGGACCCGGCGAGCGCCGCCGCGAGGATCGCCTCGATGGCGAACGCCGTCTCCGTGGCGAGGTCGACGGCGTCGGGGTCGAGGAGCCACTGCACCTGCAGACCGTCCATGACGCCGATGACGGTGCTGGCGACGCGGAGCGCACGGTCGTGGCCGATCGACACCTCACGCTCGGCGGCGACCTCGATCAGGGCGTCGGCGATCTCGCGCCGCAGGACGGCGAACCGTTCGGTGACCCACGCCGCGGCGGGGTGGCCGTCGGTCACGGACTCGCCGGTGAGCACGGAGTAGGCCTGCACGATGCCGCGGCGTTCCGCGTTCATGCCGGCGGTGGTGACGAGGTGCCGGAACAGGTCGAGGCCGCCGGGGATGTGTTGGCCCTCGAGATGCTCGACGTCGAGCCGGTCCCGGTACTCCAGCACTGCCCACAGGAGCTTGTCCTTGCTGCCGAAGTGGTGCAGCACGCCCGCGTGCGTGATCCCGACCTGCTCCGCCACGTCGACCAGGGAGCCGGCGTGGTAGCCCTTCGAGCCGAACACGCGCGTCGCCGCGCCGAGGATCTCCTCACGCCGCTCGGAGCGTGGGGGTCGTGCCCGCCGCGGGCGGGAGCCGTCTGCCATGCCGTCACCATACTGTGACCTTGCCTACTTACTTACTTGTTAGTAAGTGTGGTTCGATGACGACGTCGCCGGCGCCGCCGACGGCGACGGCGACGGGACGAAGGAGGACGCCGGGTGTCGACGCAGACGACCGCACACATCGCCGCGGGGCAGCCCGAGCAGCCCGAGCAGCCCGAGCAGCCCGAGCAGCCAGAGCGGCGCGACCCGCTCGACGTGCAGCTCGACGCGCTCGTCGCCGACCTGCGGCTGGACGAGAAGGTCTCGCTCGTCGTCGGCGCCTCGATGTGGGCCACCACACCGGTCGAGCGCATCGGTCTGGACCGCGTGCTCATGACTGACGGCCCGGTCGGCGTGCGCGACCCGGAGGCCCGCGACAGCTCCGCGATGCTGCCCGCACCGTCCGCGCTGTCGGCCACCTGGGACGTCGTCCTCGCCCGCCGCGTCGGCGCGCTGTTCGCCGCCGAGGCCCGCCGCCACGACGTCGACATGGTGCTCGCCCCGCAGGTGAACCTGCAGCGCACCCCGGTGGGCGGCCGGCACTTCGAGTGCTACTCCGAGGACCCGCACCTGACCGCGGAGATCGCCGTCGCGCTCGTCGTCGCCGCGCAGCAGCGGGGCGTGGGGATGTGCGTGAAGCACTACGTGGCCAACGACTCGGAGACGGACCGCACCCGCTACCTCGCGCGCGTCGACGAGCGCACGCTGCGCGAGGCGTACCTCGCGCCGTTCGAGCGGCTCGTGCGGGCCGGTGCCTGGAGCGTCATGGGCGCCTACAGCGGCATCGACGGCGGCGGGGCCACGGCGCCCGCGCTGGAGCACCGCCCCCTGCTCACCGGCGTCCTCAAGGACGAGTGGGGGTTCGACGGACTCGTCGTGAGCGACTGGGTCGCCACCGGGTCCGTGGCCGCGGCCGTCCGCGGCGGCCTCGACCTGCAGATGCCCGGGCCGGACGGGCCCTGGGGCGACGGCCTGCTCGCCGCGGTCCACGCCGACGTGGTCGCCGAGTCCGAGCTCGACGACAAGGTCCGCCGCCTGCTGCGCCTCGCGCACCGCGTCGGGCGGCTGCGCCTGCCGGACGACGGCACCACCGCCGGAACCCGCGTCGACACCCCGCGCACTGCGGAGGACTCCTCGGCGCTGCTGCGCGAGCTCGTCGCCCGCTCGACCGTGGTGCTCAAGGACGACGCCGGCCTGGTCCCGTTCGCCGCCGCCCCGCTGCGCGTCGCGCTGCTCGGCGCGCACGCCGTCGAGCCGTTCTTCCAGGGCGGCGGCTCGTCGTTCGTCGTGCCCGACCGCCTCTCGTACCCGGCCGACGCGCTCCGCGAGACGCTGCTCGCGGGCTCGGTCGTCGACGTCGTCGCGGGTTCCCGCGTGCTGCGCAACCCGCCGGAGCTCGACCTGACGCGCTGCACCGACCCCGTGACCGGTGAGCCGGGGCTGCGCGTCGAGCTGCTCGACGCCGATGGCCGGGTGCGCCGTGCACGGACCCGCACCTCCTGGGACGGCTGGGCGCACGACGTCGGGCCCCACGACGTCACGCTGCGTCTGCGCGCCCGTGTGCGCCTCGACGAGCCGGGCACCCACGAGCTGGGGGTCGGCACCGTGGGCGTGCACCGGGTGACGGTCGACGGGCGCCTCGTCTCCGCGGGCGACGTCGTCGCCCGCGAGGACGTCATCCTCGCCTCCGGCCACAACCACCCGATCGCCGCCACCACCCTCGTGGAGGGCGCTGTGGAGGGCGCTGTCGAGGGCGTGCTGCTCGAGGCGGACCTGCAGGTGGTGCACCCGGTCGGGTACGACCGGTTCGTGCGCGGCCTGCTCGTGCACCGGCTGCCCGGGCCGTCGGCCGACGACGAGCTGGCCGTCGCCGCCGCGGCCGCGAGCGCCGCGGACGTGGCCGTCGTCGTCGTGGGCACCACGCACGAGGTGGAGTCCGAGGGATTCGACCGCACCGGCCTCGCGCTGCCCGGCAACCAGGACGAGCTGGTGCGCCGCGTGCTCGCGGCGAACCCGCGCACCGTCGTGGTCGTCAACGCCGGCGCCCCGGTGGTGCTGCCCTGGTACGACGACGCCCCCGCCGTGCTGTGGGGCTGGCTGCCCGGGCAGGAGGCGGGCACGGCGCTCGCCGACGTGCTCACCGGCGCCACCGAGCCCTCCGGGCGGCTGCCCTGGACCCTGCCCGCCCGCGAGGCGGACGTGCCGGTGCCCCACGCGGTCCCGGCGGACGGTGTCGTGGACTACGCCGAGGGCCTCGACGTCGGGTACCGGGCGTGGGAGCGCCCGGGCGCGCCGGCCCCGGCCGCGCCCTTCGGGCACGGGCTGGGCTGGACCACCTGGGAGTACGAGGGGGCGACGCTGACGGGCGCCCCCGAGGGCGCCAGGCAGGACGTCGAGCTGCGGGTCACCGTGCGTAACACGGGCCCGCGCCCGGGGCGCGAGGTGGTGCAGGTGTACGTCGAGCCGGGCGCGGAGGTGGCCGCGGCGGACCCCGCGCGACCCGTCCGCTGGCTCGGGGGCTTCGCCGTCGCGGACGCCGCGCCGGGCGAGACGGTGACCGCGACCGTGCGCGTCCCGGCGCGTGCGCTGGAGACGTGGGACGTCGCGGCCGGCGCCTGGACCACCCCGCCGGGCGCGTACCGGCTGCGCGCGGGCCGCTCCGTGCGGGACCTGCGGCTCGACGTCGAGCTCGTGCGCCGGACCGAGATCTGAATCCAGAACACCCCAGCCCCGTCGCAGAAGTCGGGGCACGTGCAAGGAGGCACACCGTGAGAATCCGCAAGCTCAGCACGGCTGTCGCGGGCGCGGCGGTCGTCGCACTGCTGGCCACCGCCTGCGGCCCAGGCGGCAGCACCGGCGACGGCGACCCCTCCGCCGCCGCCGGCGTCGGGACCGAGACCCTGACGGTCGGCATGCCGAACGGCGTGCAGACCGAGAACCAGTCGCCGTTCGCCACGGGCTCGTCCGCCCTGTCGCTCGGCTACGCGTTCGTCATCTACGAGCCCCTCATGATGCGCAACCAGGCCCGGCCGTCCGAGGACCCGGAGCCGTGGCTGGCCGAGAGCATCACCTGGAACGAGGACTTCACCCAGGCCGTCATCACGCCCCGCCCGGGCGTCACCTGGTCCGACGGGGAGGAGTTCACCGCGGACGACGTCGCGTTCTCCGTGCAGCTCCGCATCGACAACGAGGGCCTCAACGCGGCCGCGCTGCCGTACGACGAGGTCACCACCGACGGCAGCACCGTGACCGTGTCGTTCACGGCCCCGCAGTTCGTCAACCAGGCCAAGCTGTACGACCTGCTCATGGTGCCCGAGCACCTGTGGTCAGGCGTCGAGGACCCGACGACGTTCACCAACACCGAGCCGGTGGGCACCGGCCCGTACACGCTCGAGTCGTGGACGCCGCAGGCCGCCACCGTCGTCGCCCGCGACGACTACTGGGGCGGCCAGCCGCAGGTCCCCGAGATCCGGTACTCGTCGTACAACGACAACAACGCGCTGACCACGGCCCTGACCACCGGCGAGGCGCAGTGGGGCTGGACGTTCATCGCCGACTACGAGAACGTCTACATCTCCGCGGACCCGGACCACCACCACCAGTACGCCGCGGCCGGCCTCGGCATCGACGCCCTGTACGTCAACAACGAGACCAAGCCGTTCGACGACGTCGCGTTCCGCCGGGCGCTCAACATGGTGATCGACCGCCAGGAGCTCGTCGACATCGCCACCTCGGGCGTGAACCCGCCGCTGACCAACGCCACCGGTCTGCCGCTGCCCGCGGGCCAGGAGTTCCTCTCGGCCGCCTACGCGGACGCGGAACTCGCGGTCGACGTCGCGGGGGCCAAGGCCCTCCTGACGGACGCGGGGTACACGTGGTCCGGCGAGGCCCTCGTGGACCCCGACGGCGAGAAGGTGACGTTCGAGCTCACGAACCCCGCGGGCTGGAACGACTACCTCACCGCGCTCGACCTCATCAAGAACGCGGCGAGCCGGCTCGGCGCCGAGGCCACCGTCCAGCCCGCCAACGCGGACGGCTGGTTCGCCGACATCATCCCGCCCGGGAACTTCCAGGCGTCCCTGCACTGGACCGACGGTGGCGCGACGCCGTGGGACCTGTACGCCGACATCATGGACGGCGCGCAGTACAAGAAGCTGGGCGAGCCGGCCACGTGGAACTTCGGCCGCTTCCAGGACGACACCGCGACGACGGCGCTCGCCGACTACGCCGCCGCGACGGACGACGCCACGCGGCAGGCCGCGATGGACACGATCCAGAAGGTGTTCGTCGAGCAGGTCCCGGCGATCCCGATCTGGTCGCGTCCCGCCACGGCGCAGTACTCGTCGAAGCACTACGTCGGGTGGCCCAGCGAGGACGACCCGTACAACCAGCCGCAGCCCACCGGGGTGCAGGCCGCCCAGATCGTCATGAACCTGGAGCCCGCGTCCTGATGAGCACGTACGCCGGAACCCCCGAGGCGCCTGCGGGCGCCTCGGGGGCTCCCCCCAGCGACGGACCCGAGCCGCCCGTCCTCGAGGCGGTCGGCCTGACGAAGCACTACCCCGTGCACGGCGGCGGCGCCCGCGGCCAGCGCCGCAGCGCCGTCGTGCACGCCGTCGACGGCGTGGACCTGAGCCTGCACCGCGGCAAGGTCGTCGCCCTCGTCGGCGAGTCCGGCTCGGGCAAGTCCACCATCGCGCGGCTGCTCGCCCAGCTCCAGCCGCTGACGGCCGGGCGGCTGCTGCTGCGCGGCGACGACGCCCGCACCCGCGGCCGGCGGGCGTTCCGGCGGTACGTCGGCAAGGTCCAGATGATCTTCCAGGACCCGTTCGGGTCGCTGAACCCGGTGCACCCGGTGCGCTACACGCTCACCCGGGCCGTGCGGATCCACCAGGGCCGCCTGCGGGGCCAGGAGCTGGAGGACGCCCTGGCCGCGCTGCTCGAGCGGGTGCACCTCACCCCGGTCGAGCGGTACGTCGACAAGTACCCGCACGAGCTCTCGGGCGGGCAGCGGCAGCGTGTCGCCATCGCGCGGGCGCTCGCCGCGGACCCCGAGGTGCTGCTCGCGGACGAGCCGATCTCCATGCTCGACGTGTCGATCCGGCTCGGCATCCTCAACCTGCTCGCCGACCTGCGCGACCGCCTCCACCTCGCGATCCTCTACATCACCCACGACATCGCGTCAGCCCGCTACTTCGCCGACACGACGCTCGTCATGTACGCCGGACGGGTGGTGGAGTCGGGCGACAGCGAGTCCGTGACGCAACGGCCCCGGCACCCGTACACGCGGCTGCTCGTGTCGTCCGCGCCCGACCCCGACGCCCTCGCCGAGCGGGCGGCCGCCCCGCCGAAGGGCGAGCCGCCGAGCCTCGTCAGCCCGCCTGCGGGCTGCCGGTTCCACCCGCGCTGCCCGTTCGCCACTGACCTGTGCCGCACCGAGGTGCCGCCCCTGCTCGACGTCGGCCGCGGGCCGGGCGGCGAGCCGCTGCGGGCCGCCTGCTGGGGCTGGTCCGACCGCGACGGCGCGCCCCAGGTCCCCGCCGACGAGGGGAGGGAGGCATGAGCTTCTTCCTGCGCCGCGCGGTGTTCTACGTGTTCACCGCCTGGGCGGCCATCACCCTGAACTTCGTCATCCCGCGCCTGCTGCCCGGCGACCCGGTCACCGCCCTCATCGGCCGGATGCAGGGCCGGATCGACTCGGGCGCCGAGCAGTCCCTGCGCGTCCTGTTCGGGCTGGACCAGGACATGTCGCTCTGGCAGCAGTACGTGGAGTACTGGCGCCTGCTGCTGCACGGCGACCTCGGCCTGAGCTTCACGCACTTCCCGACGCCGGTGTCCGACATCGTCGCGCAGGCGCTGCCCTGGACAGTCGGCCTGGTCGGGATCTCCACGGTCGTCGCGTTCCTGCTGGGCACGGCCGTGGGCACCGGCATCGGCTGGCGCCGCGGCACCTGGGCCGACTCGCTGCTGCCGATCACCACGTTCTTCTCGGCGGTGCCGTACTTCTGGCTCGGCCTCATCGCCATCGCCGTGTTCGCGGTCAACCTCGGCTGGTTCCCGTCCAGCGGCAGCTACGACCGCGGCATGGTGCCGACCCTGAGCTGGGAGTTCGTGGGGTCGGTCGTGTACTACGGCACCCTGCCGGCGCTGACCGTCGTGATCTCGTCGGTGTCCGGCTGGGTGCTCGGGATGCGCAACATGATGGTCACCGTCTCCAGCGAGGACTACGTCACCGTCGCGCACGCCAAGGGGCTGTCGTCCCGGGCCGTCGTCGTCGGCTACGCCGCCCGCAACGCGATCCTGCCGCAGGTCTCCAGCTTCACGCTGGCGCTCGGGTTCGTCGTCGGGGGCACGCTCGTGATGGAGATGGTCTTCAGCTATCAGGGCATCGGCTACACGCTCTTCGAGGCCGTCACGACGCACGACTACCCGCTGATGCAGGGCTGCTTCCTGGTGATCACGCTGTCCGTGCTCGTGGCCAACCTCGTCGCGGACTTCGCGTACGCGGCGCTCGACCCCCGTACCCGGCAGGAGGGCTGACATGGCCACCGGCACCACCTCGATCGAGGTCGCGGCGCCCACAGGGGTCGACGATCCCGGACCGGGGGTCGCGCGCCCCGGACGCCGCCCGCGGCTGATGTTCCTGCGCAACCCGAAGGCGCTCGTCGGCATCGCGATCCTCGCCGTGTTCGCCGTCCTCGCGGTCCTCGGCCCGTGGATCGCCCCCTATGACCCCAACCAGGTCAGCCGCGACCTGCTCCAGGCGCCGTCCGGCGCCCACTGGCTCGGCACCGACCACACGGGCCGCGACATCCTGTCGCAGCTCATCGTCGGCACCCGGGGCGTGCTCGTGGTGGGCCTCGTCGCGGGGGTCGCCGCCACCGCGCTCGGCGTGGTCGTCGGCGTCACCGCCGGGTTCGTCGGCGGGGCCGGCGACGAGACGTTGTCCGCGGTGTCCAACGTGTTCCTCGTCATCCCGCAGCTCCCGCTGATCATCATCATCGCGGCGCAGCTGCCGAGCGCGGGCGGCATCACGGTGGCCCTCGTCATCGGCGTCACCGGCTGGGCGTGGGGCGCGCGCGTGCTGCGCGCGCAGACGCTGTCCCTGCGCCGGCGGGACTTCGTGGAGGCGGCCCGCGCCACAGGAGAGCGCACCTGGCGGATCGTGCTGGCCGAGGTGCTGCCCAACCTCACGGCGATCATCGCCGCCGGCTTCGTCGGCACCGTGATCTTCGCCGTCCTGAGCCAGGTGACGCTCGCGTTCATCGGCATCACGCCGGTGAGCGAGTGGAACTGGGGGACCATCCTGTTCTGGGCGCAGAACAACCTGGCGCTACAGCGCGGCGCCTGGTGGTGGTTCGTGCCCGCCGGGCTCTGCATCGCGCTGCTGGGCATGGCGCTGACCCTGATCAACTTCGGCATCGACGAGCTGGTGAACCCGCGTCTGCGCAGCACCGGCATGCACGCGCGCACCCTGCGCCGCCGCGGCATCCGCCCGCGCGTCGGGTTCACGCCGGTGGTGCGGGCCGGGCGGCCCGCCGTCGAGACCAGCGAGGAGGAGCGATGACGGGTCCCGTGCTGGAGATCCGCGACCTGCGCGTGGACTACGGGTTCGGCGACGACCCCACCCACGTGCTGCGCGGGGTGGACCTGACCCTGCACCGCGGCGAGGTGCTGGGCCTGGCGGGGGAGTCGGGGTGCGGCAAGTCGACCCTCGCCTACGCGGCCACCCGGCTGCTGCCGCCGCCGGGCCTCATCACCGGCGGCGAGGTGTGGCTCACGGACCGCGAGGGGAACCGCAACGACATCCTCGGCCTCACCGACGCCCAGCTGCGGGCCGCCCGCTGGCGCGACGTCGCCATCGTCTTCCAGGGCGCCATGAGCTCGCTCAACCCGGTGTTCCGGATCGGGCGCCAGCTCACCGACGGGATCCGGGCGCACCGGCCGGGTCTGTCGGCGCGGGACCTCGAGGCACGGGCGGCCGAGCTGCTCGAGATGGTCGGCATCTCGGCCGACCGGCTGCGGGCGTACCCGCACCAGCTCTCGGGCGGCATGCGCCAGCGCGTCATGATCGCGATGGCGCTCGCGCTCGAGCCTCAGGTGCTGCTCATGGACGAGCCGACGACGGCGCTCGACGTCGTCATGCAGCGCCAGATCCTCGAGCAGATCATGGAGCTGCGTGACCGGCTCGGGTTCTCCGTGGTGCTCATCACGCATGACGTGTCGCTGCTCGTGGAGGTCGCCGACCGCATCGCGATCATGTACGCGGGGGAGATCGTCGAGGAGGCCACGGCGGCGGACGTCTACCGCCGCCCGCGGCACCCGTACGCGCACGGGCTTCTCGGCTCTTTCCCGCCGCTGCACGGGCCCCGGCGGGAGCTCGCCGGCATCCCCGGCTCGCCGCCGGACCTCCAGCGGCTCGCGGCCGGCTGCCCCTTCGCACCCCGCTGCCCGCACGCGATGGACGTGTGCCAGCAGGTGCGGCCGGTCCTGGGCCCGCCGCGCACGGGCGAGGCGCGTCGCGTCGCGTGCCACCTGCACGGCGCGGACCTGCCGGGCGACGTCGCGTTCCCGGCGGAGCTGGCACGCTGAGGTCCCCACGCTCTGCGTACGGATCCCCCACATGGAGTCGGTAGCGTGACCCCGTGCTCGCCGACACCCGCCCGCTGCCGTCGTCACTCCCGGACCCGGGGGAGACGGGCGTCGGCGCGCCGATCCTGCCGGTCGGCGGCTGGCGGGACGTGGTGACGCCGCAGCCACGGACCGCGCCCCGGGTGGTGGCGGGCGTCGTCGCGGTGCTCGCCGCCGTGTCCGTGTGGCTGACCTGGCGCTTCTTCGTGGACACCGCCGCCGGTCAGTCGTTCGACGAGCTCGCCTTCGCCGGCGCGTCGTTCGGCCAGGGCCGGCTGTGGCGCGTCGCGGAGCCGGTGCTCGACATCGTCTCGGTGGCGTTCGTCGTGGCCGGGGTGGGTGCGGCCGTGCTGTTCGCCGTCATGCGCCGCCGGTGGGTGCTCGCGCTGCAGGTCGCGGTGCTGGTGGGGGGCGCGAACGTCACCACGCAGGTGCTCAAGCACTCCGTGCTGGCGCGCCCCGACCTCATCGAGGGCTGGAACGGCCCGAACACGCTGCCGAGCGGTCACACGACGGTCGCGGCGTCGGTCTCGGTGGCGCTGCTCCTCGCGACGCCGCGCGCCTGGCGTCCGGTCGTGGCCGTGCTCGGCGTGGCCTACGCCGGAATGACGGGCGTCTCGACGCTCGTGGGGCAGTGGCACCGGCCGTCCGACGTCGTGGCGGCGCTGCTCGTGGTCCTGGCCTTCGGGGCCGCGGTCTGCGCCTTCACCCCGGCGTCGTCGCTCGACGTGCCCCGCCGCGAGGGCGCCTCCCTCTCGGCGCCGGCCTCGTACGTGACCGGCGGGCTGCTGCTGCTGGTGTCCGTCGCCGGCGGGGTGTTCTCGACGACGGCGATGCTCGGGCTGGTCCGGGGCGCGGACGTGATCCCGTCCGCCCCCGACCTCACGGCCTACGCCGCCGGCTCGCTCGGGGTGCTGTCCGTGACGGGGGCCGTGTTCGCCGTCCTGCTCGTGCTGCGCCAGCTCACCGCGCGCCCGGCCGCCCCCGCTCGGTAGAGTTCCGCCGGCTGCCGGGCGCGGGTCATGTCGCGTGGCATGTCGTACCGTGACATGACCGGTCCACCGGACGCCTCCCGCACATGGAAAGCAGGAACGGATGCCCCACGCACGAAAGCTCGTGATCGTCGAGTCGCCGACGAAGGCTCGCAAGATCCAGGGCTACCTCGGCGACGAGTACGTGGTCGAGGCGAGCGTCGGGCACATCCGCGACCTGCCGCAGCCCTCCGAGCTGCCCGTCGACATGAAGAAGGGGCCGTACGGCCGGTTCGCGGTCGACGTCGACCACGGCTTCGACCCCTACTACGAGGTCTACGCGGACAAGAAGGCCAAGGTCCGCGAGCTGAAGAAGGCGCTCAAGGAGTCCGACGAGCTCTACCTCGCCACGGACGAGGACCGCGAGGGCGAGGCCATCGCGTGGCACCTCATCCAGGAGCTCAAGCCCAAGGTCCCGGTCAAGCGGATGGTGTTCCACGAGATCACCCGCGAGGCCATCCACCGGGCGCTGGAGAACACCCGTGAGCTCGACGGCGACCTCGTTGACGCGCAGGAGACCCGCCGCATCCTCGACCGCCTCTACGGGTACGAGGTCTCGCCCGTGCTGTGGCGCAAGATCCGCCAGGGGCTCTCGGCCGGGCGGGTGCAGTCCGTCGCGACGCGGCTGGTCGTGGAGCGGGAGCGCGAGCGCATGGCGTTCGTCGCCGCCGACTACTGGGACGTGTCGGGGTCGTTCGCGCCCACGACGGGCGACGACGCGGGCCAGGCGTTCAAGGCGCGCCTGTCCGGTCTCGGCGCGGAGCGCGTGGCCTCGGGCCGTGACTTCGACGACCTCGGCCGCCTGAAGGTGCGCACCGGCGTGGCGCACCTGGACGAGGCCGCGGCGCGCGCCGTCGTCGCCGGGCTCGCGGACGCGGACTTCGCCGTCCGCTCGCTCGAGACCAAGCCGTACTCCCGCAAGCCCGCCGCGCCGTTCACCACCTCCACGATGCAGCAGGAGGCCGGTCGCAAGCTGCGCATGAGCTCGCGGCAGGCGATGCGCACCGCGCAGGCGCTGTACGAGAACGGCTACATCACCTACATGCGTACCGACTCGCCGTCGCTGTCCACGGAGGCCACCGACGCCGCCCGCCGGCAGGCCGCCGAGCTGTACGGCCCCGAGTACGTGCCGGGCGCCCCGCGCCTGTACGCGTCCAAGAACAAGGGGGCGCAGGAGGCGCACGAGGCGATCCGCCCCGCGGGTGACGCGTTCCGCACCCCGGCGCAGGTGGCCCGCGAAATCTCCGGGGACCAGTTCCGCCTGTACGAGCTCATCTGGAAGCGCACGGTCGCCTCGCAGATGGCGGACGCCAAGGGGTCGACGGCGTCGGTGCGGCTCGCCGCGCGCCTGACCGACGCCGCCGGCGACCTGGCCGGGCGCGACGCCGTGTTCTCGGCGTCCGGCACGGTCATCACGTTCCGCGGCTTCCTCGCCGCGTACGAGGAGGGCACCGACGTGACGGAGGACGGCGCGAGCCCGCCGTCGTCGCCGCGGGAGACCCGCCTGCCGCGGATGGCCGAGGGCGACGCCCTGGACGGCACGGACCTGTCGGCCGAGGGGCACGCGACGACGCCGCCGGCCCGCTACACCGAGGCGTCGCTCGTCAAGGCGCTCGAGGAGCTCGGCATCGGGCGGCCCTCGACGTACGCCGCGACCATCTCGACCATCCAGGACCGCGGGTACGTGCGCACCAAGGGGCAGGCGCTGGTGCCCACGTGGCTCGCGTTCGCCGTGGTGAAGCTGCTCGAGGAGCAGTTCCGCTGGCTGGTGGACTACGACTTCACGGCCGAGATGGAGGCCGACCTCGACCAGATCGCGGCGGGCGACCGCGACCGCGTCGCGTGGCTGACGCGGTTCTACTTCGGCGACGGCACCGGCGACGCGACCGGCTGGGGCCTGCGTGACATCGTGCAGAACCTCGGCGAGATCGACCCGGTGGCGATCAACTCGATCGAGATCGGCGAGGGCATCCGCGTGCGCGTGGGGCGCTACGGTCCGTACGTCGAGGACCTCGCGGCGGAGGTGGCTCAGGGGCAGAACCCGCCCCGCGCCTCGATCCCGGAGGACGTCGCGCCTGACGAGCTCACCGTCGCGGCCGCGCGCGAGCTGCTCGCCGCCGGCGCGGACGACGGCCGGGTGCTGGGCCGCGACCCGGAGTCCGGGAACGAGATCATCGCGAAGGCCGGCCGGTACGGCCCGTACGTCACCGAGGTGCTCGACCTGCCGGAGATCGACCCGAGCCTGTCGGCGGCGGCGCAGAAGAAGGCGAAGGCCGCCCAGCCCAAGCCGCGCACGGGGTCGCTGCTCAAGTCGATGGCGCTGGACACGGTGACGCTCGACGACGCCCTGAAGATCCTGTCGCTGCCGCGCGTCGTCGGCACGGACCCCGAGTCGGGGGAGCCGATCACCGCGCAGAACGGCCGCTACGGCCCGTACCTCAAGAAGGGCACGGACTCGCGCACCATCGCGTCGGAGGAGCAGCTCTTCAGCATCACGCTCGACGAGGCGCTGAAGATCTACGCCGAGCCGAAGCGCGGGCGCGGTGCGCGTGCGGCGACCCCGCCGCTGCGCGAGCTCGGCGAAGACCCCACCAGCGGCAAGCCGATCGTGGTCAAGGACGGGCGGTTCGGCGCCTACGTCACCGACGGCGAGACGAACCGGACGCTGCCGCGCGACGTGACGCCCGAGTCCATCACCGCGGAGCGCGCCGTCGAGCTGCTCGCCGAGAAGCGGGCGGCCGGGCCGGCCAAGAAGCGCCGCACGACGTCGACCGCGAAGAAGCCCGCGGCCAAGAAGCCGGCGGCGAAGAAGCCCACGACCAAGAAGTAGGGCCGGGGGGGTCAGTCGCGGTCGACGAGGTACGTGTGCCCGTCCGACCGGGTGACGCGCTGCAGCCGCTGGTGCAGGGCGGCCTCCTTGGCGAGGTCGGCCTCGCTCGGCGGCCGCGGCGCGTCGCGCTTGATCGAGGCCGGGCCGAAGACGTGCAGCAGGCTCTCGGTGGCGCGCATGCCCCAGGTCCGGTCGTCGTCCTTGCGTCGCGCCACGGGAGCTCCTCGGTCGGGCCGTTGCTTGGTGCACCAACCATAACCTGCGTACCCTGGGCGGATGGACCTGCTCGCCGACCCGCTGCGTCTCGAGGCGCAGGTCTGCTTCTCCCTCTCGGCGGCCGCCCGAGCGATGGTGTCGCTGTACCGCCCGGTGCTGGAGCCGCTCGGCCTGACCCACCCCCAGTACCTCGTGATGCTGGGCCTGTGGCAGGACGACAGGGCGGGGCGCGTCACGACCGTCACCGCGCTGGCCGGCGACCTGCTGCTCGACCCCGGCACACTCTCGCCCCTGCTCACGCGGCTCCAGACCCAGGGGCTCCTGGACCGCCGGCGGGCGACGGCGGACGGCCGCGTCGTCGAGCTGCACCTGACCGACGCGGGGCGCCGGCTGCGCGCCAAGGCCGAGAGGGTGCCCGCCGCCGTCGTGGCCGCGAGCGGCCTGACCCTCGAGGAGCTGGAGCGGGCCCGGCTCACCGCCGAACGCGTGATCGCGGCGGCCCACCCCCGCCCGGCCCCCACCCCCGACGCTGCTCCCGCCCCCGACGCTGCTCCCGCCCCATCGCTGTGAGCGGGCGTTTGGCCCCCTCGGGGGGCCGTCACCGGGCCATTTGAGCGCTCACAACGGACGAGGGGGGTGGCGGGTACGGTTGCGCGCATGAGCGACGCCACCCCCACCGCCTTCGCCCCCCGCCTCTCCGCCGCGGACCTCGCCGGCACCGTGCCGAGCCTCACCGACGCCCCGCCCGTGCGCTGGGGCATCCTCGGCGCCGGCTGGATCGCGGAGTCGTTCACCGACGGCATGCACGAGCACACGGCCTCGCGCGTCGTCGCGGTCGGGTCGCGCGACGTCGCCAAGGCGCAGTACTTCGCGGACGCCCACGCGCCGGGGGCGCGGGCGCACGGCTCCTACGCGGACCTGGTCGCCGACGACGAGGTCGACGTCGTCTACGTCGCGACGCCGCACTCGCACCACCTGGAGCACGCGCTCCTCGCGATCCGGGCCGGCAAGCACGTGCTCGTGGAGAAGGCCTTCACGCGCAACGAGGCCGAGGCGCGCGAGGTGCTGGCCGCCGCCGCCGAGGCCGGCGTCTTCGTCATGGAGGCCATGTGGACGCGGTTCCTGCCGCACGTGGCGGCGCTGCGCGGCGTCATCGCCCGCGGCGAGATCGGTGAGGTCGTCAACGTCAGCGCCGACCACGGTCAGCTCTTCGCCTACGACCCCGCGCACCGGCTGTACGCGCCCGAGCTCGCGGGCGGCGCGCTGCTCGACCTCGGGGTGTACCCGCTGTCGTTCGCGTACGACCTGCTCGGCCTGCCCGAGTCGGTCACCGCGGTCGGCTCGCTGACCGAGTCCGGCGTCGACGGGCAGATCAGCATCGTCCTCGGCTACGCCGGCGGGGCCCAGGCCACGCTGTCCACCACGCTCTGGTCGCGCACCGCCACCACCGCGGTCATCTCGGGCACGAAGGGTCGCATCGAGGTGGACGGCGCGTTCTACGGGCCCACGTCGTTCCGCGTCGTGCGCAACGACGGCGAGCGCTGGACGTACGACGGCTTCCGCGGCGAGGGCAAGCAGTACGAGGCCGCCGAGGTCGCCCGGCAGGTCGCCGCGGGCCGCACCGAGAGCCCGCGCCAGACGTGGCAGGACACGCTCGAGGTCATGGGCCTGCTCGACGAGGTGCGCCGCCAGGTGGGCGTCGCCTACCCCGGCGAGTGACCGGCAGGGCGCCGGCGGCTTCGCGTCAGCGAACCAGCCGGCGCCCGCTGACCTCGGTCGGGGTGATCCGCACCCACCGGTTCTTGCCGTCCGCGAGGAAGCTGTGCAGGCCGGTGGCCTCTGCGGCCGCCAGGTCGGCGTCGTGCTCGAGGATCTCGGCGATGCCCTTGAGGACCACGCTGTACGCGACCTCGGCGCCCCACTGGTCGGCCTCGAACGCCACCTTCGAGTTCACCGCGAGCTCGACGAGCTTCGAGCCGGGCCGGGTGCGCAGGTAGATCTGGCGGTCCGCCACCGCGAAGCTGACGGGGAAGATCTCCGCCTCCCCGCCGGCCGCCGTCGCGAGCCGGCCGATCGGCTGGAGGTCCAGGAACTCCCAGCACTCGTCCGTGGTGAGCTCGGTGGTGGCGGGGCCGTGGTGATCTGTCGGTGCTGGCTGGTCGGACACGGTGCCTCCAAGGGTGCGGCGTGTCCTCCCATCGTGCCCCCGACCGGTGCGAAGCGCCTACGCCACGGGTGTGGAGGTGGTCACGGTTAGTGTGTCCGCGTGAGCAACGCATCCGGGTACTTCGTCTCGTTCGAGGGTGGCGACGGCGTCGGCAAGTCGACGCACGTGCGCCTGCTCGGGCGGTGGCTCGGCGAGGTCACGGGGCGCGAGGTCGTGACCACGCGCGAGCCGGGCGGCACCGCCCTCGGGGCGCAGCTGCGGCAGGCCGTGCTGCACGGGGAAGACATGGACCCGCGCGCGGAGGCGCTGCTGTACGCCGCCGACCGCGCCCACCACGTCGCCACGGTGGTCCGCCCGGCGCTGGAGCGCGGCGCGGTCGTCGTCACGGACCGGTACCTCGACTCGTCGGTCGCCTACCAGTCGGGGGGGCGCGAGCTCTCGGAGGACGAGGTGGAGGGCCTGTCCTTGTGGGCGACGGAGGGCCTGCTGCCGGACGTGACGGTGCTGCTCGACCTCGACCCCGAGGTCGCGGCACGGCGCCTGTCGGGGGCGCCCGACCGGCTCGAGCGCGCCGGCTCCGACTTCCACGAGCGCACCCGCGACGTGTTCCTGCGCCGCGCCGCCGCGGACCCGGGGCGCTGGCTGATCGTCGACGCGTCGCCGTCGATCGACGACATCCAGGCGCAGATCCGGGTGGACCTCGCCGCCCGGCTGGACCTGACGCCCGTGGTCGACGAGGCCGTGCGGTCCGCGGGCGAGGTGCAGGCATGAGCGTCTGGGACGACGTCGTCGGCCAGCCGGACGCCGTCGCGACCCTGCGCCGGGCCGCGACCGACCCGGCCGCGATGACGCACGCCTGGCTCGTCACCGGCCCGCCCGGGTCGGGGCGGTCCGTCGCCGCGCGGGCGTTCGCCGCCGCGCTGCAGTGCACCGGCTCCGGCGGCGTGACCGGCGGGTGCGGCCGGTGCCTGGCGTGCACCACGACGCTCGCCGGCACGCACCCCGACCTCACGGTCGTGGCGACGGACAAGGTGGTCATCGCGATCGAGGAGGTGCGGAGCCTCATCATGACGGCCGCGCGCACGCCGTCGACGGGCCGGTACCGCGTGATCGTCGTCGAGGACGCCGACCGCATGGCCGAGCGCACCACGAACGTGCTGCTCAAGGCGATCGAGGAGCCGCCGCCGCACACGGTGTGGGTGCTGTGCGCGCCGAGCGCCCAGGACGTGCTGCCCACGATCCGGTCCCGCTGCCGCGGCGTCGTGCTGCGCGTGCCGCCCGCGCCGGACGTGGCCGACCTGCTGGTGCGGCGCGACGGCATCGACGCGGACGTGGCGCTCGCCGCCGCCCGTGCGGCGCAGTCGCACGTGGGGCTGGCCCGCCGTCTCGCGCGCGACCCGGAGGCGCGCGAGCGCCGCGGCGCGGTGCTGGAGATCGCGCAGCGCATCCGCGGCGTGGGGGACGCCGTGCTCGCCGCGGGCGAGCTGGTGGAGGTGTCGAAGGCCGAGGCGACGTCCGCGACGGCCGAGCGGGACGCCGTCGAGCGGGCCGAGCTCATGCGCGGCCTCGGGGTGCAGGAGGGGGACACGCTGCCGCCCCGCCTGCGCTCGCAGGTCAAGCAGCTCGAGGACGACCAGAAGCGTCGCGCGACCCGCCGCCAGCGCGACGTGCTCGACCGTTCCATGGTCGACCTGCTCTCGCTGTACCGCGACGTCCTCGTGGTCCAGCTCGGCGCCACCGTGGACCTGGTCAACGTCGAGCACGCGGCGGCCGTGCGTACCCTGGCCGCGGACTCGACACCCGAGCAGACCATCCGCCGGATGGACGCGATCGGCGTCGCGCGGGAGCGGCTGGAGGGCAACGTGGCGCCGCTGCTCGCCGTGGAGGCGATGACGGTCGCGCTGCGTCCGCAGGGCTGAAACCGTTCGCCACGCGGGCGATAGTTGCCTGATCACCCCGCTTTGCCCTGAGATGGACCCCGGACGGTGGCCCACCGGGGCGCCAACGGACGAAATGGGGTGTGGACGTGCGGATCCTGCTGCTCGTCTCGGCGTTCAACGGACTGACGCAGCGCGTGTGGAGCCGATTGGGGGAGCTCGGGCACGACGTCGGGGTGGAGCTAGCGCCGACGTTCGGCTCGCCCGAGGAGCTGACGGCGGCCGTGGAGAAGATCGACCCGGACCTGATCCTCGCGCCCTTCCTCAAGCACCGCGTGCCGCGGGAGGTCTGGGACCGCTGGACGACCGTGGTCGTGCACCCGGGCCCGGTGGGGGACCGCGGGCCGTCGTCGTTGGACCACGCGATCCTGGACGGCCGGGACCGGTGGGGCGTGACCGCGCTGTCGACGGTCGAGGAGATGGACGCGGGCCCCGTGTGGGCGACGGCGACGTTCGCGATGCCGGCACCGCCGGTGGCCAAGAGCGCCCTGTACAACGGGCCGGTGGCCGACGCGGCGATGGCGTGCGTCGAGGAGGTGCTCCGCAAGGTCGAGGCCGGCGAGGAGCCCACCGCGGCGGACGACCTCCCGCGCGAGGTGCCGGGCACCGGTGAGCTGCCGCTGCTGCGTCGCACCGCGTTCGAGCTCGACTGGTCGCGCCCGGCCACGGAGCTTGCGCGGGTGGTCGCGGCCGCCGACGGTGCGCCCGGCGCGCCCGCCACCGTCGCGGGCCGGCGCTACTGCCTGTTCGACGCCGCGGTCGAGGCGGAGGACGTGCCGGGCGCGGAGCCGGGCACCGTCGTCGGGCACGACGGCGACGCCGTCGCGCTGGCGACCGGCCGGGGCACGCTCTGGGTGACGTACGCCGCGACGCTCGCGGAGCGCCGCGGCACCAAGCTGCCGGCCGCGTGGGTGCTCGACGGGCACGACGCGCCGTACCGCGAGGCGCCGGCCGAGCTCGCGGAGTCCACCTACACCCGTGACGGGGACGTCGGCTACCTCACCCTCCGGTCGTACAGCGGCGCGATGCACACGGCGCAGTGCCACCGGCTCACGACCGCCGTCGAGAAGGCCCTCACCGAGAACACGCGGGTGCTGGTGGTGCGGGGCACGGAGCACGCGTTCTCCAACGGCATCCACCTCGGCGCGATCGAGGCGGCCGCCGACCCGGCTGCGGAGGCGTGGGCGAACATCCAGGCGATCGACGACCTGTGCGAGGCCATCGCCCGGGCCGACCAGCTCACCGTCGCGGCGTTCACCGCGAGCGCGGGTGCGGGCGGCGTCATGACGGGGCTGTGCGCCGACGTCGTGCTCGCGCGTGACGGGGTGGTGCTCAACCCGTACTACGACATGGGGATCTTCGGTTCCGAGCTGCACACCTGGACGGTCGCCGCCCGGCTGGGGGAGAAGGGGGCCGACCGCCTCCTCGACGCCAAGCTGCCCGTGTCGGCGGCGGGCGCGCTGGAGCTGGGGCTGGTCGACGCCGTGGGACCGCGCGACGCCGCCGCGTTCGACGCGTGGCTCGCCGAGCGGGCGAACCATCTGGCCTCGCCCGCCGGGTACGCCGAGGCCGCCGCGGCGGCGTCCACCAGGGTGCCGGAGCGGCCCCTGTCGTACCACCGCACGATCGAGCTCGCAGAGATGGCGCGCGACCTCTTCGACGACCGGCGCGGCTTCGCCGCCCAGCGGCGCGACTTCCTGCGCAAGGCCGCGCCGGCGGCGACCCCGGCGAACCTGAGGTTCGCGTGACCGGGCGGCGAGCCGGGCGGGTGGTGCGTCATGATCGGGGGGTGAGTCGACTCCGCGCCGCCGCTCCCGCCGTCCTGCTCGCCCTGCTCGCCGCCGGGTGCGCGACCTCCGAGCCCGGTGGGTCGGACGCGACGTCGTCCGCCGAGACGTCCGCCGCGCCGTCGCCGACCGCGGCGACGCCCAGCGCCTCGCCGAGCAGCTCGCCCAGCATCGAGGAGGACCCGCCCGTGCCGACCGACCCGGAACCTGGAGAGCCCTACCGCGGCCTGCCGGACGGCGTGGAGGGGACCATGAGCTCACCCGCCGGGGCGGGCTGGTCGGCCGAGCCCGGCCTGCTGTACGTCGTGACCTTCGGCTCCAGCTCGTGCCCGCGCGTCGCGGCGGGGGAGGCCGTGTGGGACGACGCGGGGGAGGCCGTCGTCGTGACGGTCCAGGACCCGCCCGCGGACGCCATCTGCACGATGGACTACTCGCCGACGACGAGCTTCACCGCCGTGCCCGACGACGTCGAGGAGGGCGCCCCGGTGATGGTGCGGCTCGGCGACGACGGCGAGGTCGAGGTGCAGCCCCGGTCCCAGGACGGTGCGAACGGTCCCGTGGCCTGGCTGGGCTCGTGACCTGGGCGTCGCCGCGCGCGACGGAGGTCGCGCACCCAGGTGGGACCGGTAGGTTGGGCGAGTGATTCTCGACGCGCGCCGCTCGCCCGCCCGCTGCACGCCTGACCGCCGCTCCACCGCCCTCCGCACGCCCGTCGTGGTGCTCGTCGCGGGCGCCCTGCTGGTCCTGGCCGGGTGCACGACGCCCGCCAAGGAGCAGGCCCCCGTGGTGGGGTCCACCACGGGCCCGGCCGCCGAGCAGGCGCCCGAGGGCTTCGAGGCGTACTACGGGCAGACGCTCGAGTGGACGGAGTGCGAGGACGGGCTGCAGTGCGCGACGGCGTCCGCGCCCCTGTCGTGGCAGGACGCCGAGGCGGGGACCATCGAGCTGAACCTCGTGCGGAACACCGCGAACGCCCAGGATCCGAGCGCGCGCATCGGGTCGCTGCTGGTCAACCCCGGTGGCCCGGGGGCGTCCGGGGCGGAGTTCGTGCGCAGCGACGCGGCGAGCGACGGCGCGCTGTTCGGGGAGCGGCTGCAGGACGCGTTCGACATCGTCGGCTTCGACCCGCGCGGGGTGCAGGACTCCACCGCGGTCGAGTGCCTCGACGACAAGGGCAAGGACGAGTTCCTCACGCAGTCCTTCGGCACCACCGACGACGAGCTCGCCGCGAAGGCGGACGCCTACCGCGAGTGGGGCGAGGCGTGCGCCAAGAACACCGGCGACCTCCTGGGCCACGTGGACACGCAGAGCGCTGCGCGGGACATCGACATGCTGCGCGCCGTCCTCGGCGACGACACCCTGAACTACCTCGGCTACTCCTACGGCACCCAGCTCGGCGCCACGTACGCCGGGCTGTTCCCCGAGCGCGCGGGCCGGCTGGTGCTCGACGGCGCGATCGACACGACGCTCTCGGCCGACGACATCTCCAAGGGGCAGGCGGTCGGCTTCGAGAACGCCCTGCGTGCGTTCGTGGAGGACTGCCAGGCCGGGACCGAGTGCCCGCTCGTGGGGACCGTGGACGACGGCATGCGCCAGGTGCGGGCCGTCCTCGACGAGGCGTACGAGCGGCCCTACCCGACGACAGGCTCCGACCGGGAGGTCACCCAGAACCTCGCGTTCTACGGCGTGGCGCGCACCCTGTACAGCCAGGGCGACTGGTCGTTCCTCGCGCAGGCGCTCACCGAGGTGATCGACGACGGCACGGGGGACCTGCTCCTGACGGCCGCGGACAGCTACAACGACCGCAACCTCGACGGCACGTTCTCCACGAACTCGTCCGAGGCGTTCTCCTCCATCGGGTGCCTCGACGACCGCGGCACGAGCAACCTCGACCAGATGCGGGAGGAAGCCGCCGCGATCGAGGAGGCCGCCCCCACGATGGGCACCTTCTTCGCGTACGGGGGCCTCACGTGCGCCGAGTGGCCGTACCCCGAGGTCGAGCAAGAGTTCGACCTGCAGGCCAAGGGCGCGCCGCCCATCGTGGTCATCGGCACCACCAACGACCCCGCCACCCCGTACGTGTGGGCCGAGGGCCTGGCCGACACGCTCGACTCGGGCGTGCTCGTCACCTACGAGGGCGAGGGCCACACGGCGTACTCGCCGTCGCGGTCATGCGTCGCGGACGTCGTGGAGTCCTACCTGGTGGACGGCAAGGTGCCGGACGACGGCGTGACCTGCTGACCGTCCCGTCTTCACCGGCGCAGCAGGACGACGCCGAGCCACGAGATCGGGGCCAGGCCGACGACGGGGGCGCGGGCGATACCTTCATCGGGTTCCCTCCGGCAGCGGGACCGGGCAGCAGGCGCGGCCGTCACGCGCAGAAGTATGCCGACGGGCACAGTGGCTGGCGCGCGTGTGCCGGACCGATTTTGGAACCGGGCCCGCGTGTCAGGTACTGTAGGCGCGCTCGCAGTTCGGGGGACGTGCGCCCCTGGAATGCCCGAGCACGCCGCCTTAGCTCAGTCGGTAGAGCGATTCACTCGTAATGAATAGGTCATCGGTTCGATTCCGATAGGCGGCTCCAGCACGGAAACCCCTGCTGACCTGGACGAACAGTCCGGAGTCGGCGGGGGCTCTCGCGTCTCTAGCCCAAGAATTCTGGCCGAGCACTGCGGCGTGTCGCGGATGACGATGCAGCAGGCGCTGCGCGGCCCGTGACTAGGCGACACCCTCCCGTCTCGCGGTGCGACTGTGTGATCAGCAAGTTGATGTGCGACGTCAGAGTGCCACCTGGTGCGCGACGGCGGGGGTCTCGCCGTCGGGCAGCTCGATCGCCAGGGTCGTCTCGGCGACGTGCACGGTCACGGTCGCCCCGGCGTGGATTCGCCCGAGGGACGCCTTCTGACCAGCAGCGACGATCACACCGGTGGCCGAGACGCGAACGGGGAACCTCAGCGCACCAGACTCCGTCTACCGTCATAGACGCTCGAGTGTCTACGATAGTTGACTTGATCTCATGGTCCGGGGAAGACGCTCCACCCAGCAGGTGCTGAAGGCGGTGCGCACCAACGCGCGGCGTCTCGGGTACGCCGTCGAGAAGCTGCCCAAGGTAGGCAAGGGCTCGCACACGATCTGGGTGGTCGTGGATCCGGAGGGCAAGGAGATCGGCCGTATCGGCCTCACCGGGCACTCGGGGCAGCAGTCCCAGAAAGTGACTCGATCGAACGAAGAGGCGCTCGAAGGGGTCTTCGGGGAAGGATGGCTCGACAAATGAAGCACAAGGTGACCGTGACCCGCGAGGACAAGTCGTGGGTCGCCGAGGTCGATGGCGTGCTCGGAGGTGCGACGGAGACCCTGCGGCTGGCCGACCTCGAGGAGGAGGTGCGGGACCTGCTGGCTGGACTGCTCGACGCGGACGACGACTCGTTCGACCTGAAGTGGGACCTGTCGGCGGTCCTGGGCCCCGAGGGGCAGGCGATGTGGGAGGCCTACCTGCATGAGCGGGCAGAGCTGGACGAACGTCGACGTCAGTTCGAGGCGGACCGTCTCGCGACAGTCCGCAAGATGGCCGACGCCGGCCTGAGCGTGCGGGACTCCGCAACACTGGTCGAACTGTCATACCAGCGGGTTGCGCAGCTCCTGGGTGCCTGAGTGAGCTGGACGATGACGCTGTGGCCTCTGCTGCGGTAGTGCCTTCGTGCCGCGGTAGTGCCCGCCTGGATCGACCGGAGCGCGGCCGGCACGACCTCGCGGGCGGGGTCGGCCCGGGGCGAGGTGGTCGTCAGAAGACGATCACCTGGCGCACGGCGCGCCCGTCGGCGAGCTCGTCCATGGCGTCGTTGATCTGGTCCAGCCCGATGCGGCGGCTGATGAGCCGCTCCACGGGCAGGCGCCCGTCGCGCCACCACTGCGCGAAGCGCGGGATGTCACGGGCGGGCACGGCGGAGCCCAGGTACGAGCCGATGACGGTGCGCGCCTGCGCCGTGAGCGTCAGGGGCGAGATCTCGGCGCGGGCGGCCGGGTCGGGCAGGCCCACGGTCACGGTGCGCCCGCCGGGCGCGGTGGCCGCGAACGCCGTCTCGAACGCACGGGGGTGCCCCGCGCACTCGAGCACGTGCGTGGCGGTGATGCCCTGCTCGGCCACCTGGGCGGGCGTGTACGCCCGGTCGGCGCCGAGCTCGAGCGCCAGGGCGAGCTTGGCGTCGAGGGTGTCGACGGCGATCACCTCGCCCGCTCCCACGGCGACGGCGGTGAGCAGCGCGGCGACGCCCACGCCGCCGAGGCCCACGACCATCACGCTCTCGCCCGGCGCGGGGGCGACGGCGTTGAGCAGCGCGCCGCCGCCGGTGAGGACGGCGCAGCCGAGCACCGCCGCGACCTCGGGCGGGACGTCGTCGTCCACGGGGACCACGGAGGCGCGGTCCACGACGGCGTGCGTCGCGAAGCCGGAGACGCCCAGGTGGTGGTGCACGGGCTCGCCGTCGCGCACCAGGTGCCGGCTGCCGTGCAGCAGCCGGCCCTCGTTGTTCGCGGCGCTGCCCGGCTCGCACGGGAGGCGACCGTCGGTGGCGCAGCCGGCGCACTCGCCGCAGCGCGGCAGGAACGCCATCACCACGCGCTGCCCGACGGCGAGGTCGGTGACGCCGTCGCCCACGGCCTCGACGCGGCCGGCGGCCTCGTGGCCGAGCAGCATCGGCACGGGCCGCACGCGGTGGCCGTCCACGACCGACAGGTCGGAGTGGCACACCCCCGCGGCCTCGATGCGCACCAGGACCTCCGTGGGCCCCGGCCCGCCGAGCTCGAGCTCCGTGACGCTGATCGGCGTCGTGCTCGCGTAGGGGCGCGGACGCCCGATCTCTTCCAGGACTGCCCCGGTGATGCGCACCGTCGCCACCTCTCGTCGTCGGGTCCGTGGGGACCTGGCTCACGCTAGGTACGGGCCCCGGTGGATACCTACGTCCTGGGGACCACCTGTCGGCCTACCCTGTGTGCGTGGAGCACACAGCGGGCGAGTCGGGCCGGCCACGCGAGGAGCTGCTGCGCGTGCTGCTCGACACGGCGACCGACCTCACGGCGCTGCGCGACGTCGAGGCCCTGCTCCAGGCGATCGTGCGGCGCACCCGCGCCATCGTCGGCGCCGACATGGCATACATCAGCCTCAACGACCCGGCGCGGGGCGACACCTACATCCGCCGCTCGGACGGTGTCGCCACGGCCGCCTACCGCACGCTGCGGATGCCGCTCGGCGCAGGGGTGCTGGGCCAGGTCGCGACGGGGCTCGCGCCGTACCAGACCTCGGAGTACCAGGCCGACCGCACCATCGCGCACGACCCGGAGGTGGACGAGATCGTCCGCGCGGAGGGCGTGCACGCCATCATGGGTGCGCCGCTCACCGTGGCGGGCCGCGTCATCGGCGCGCTGATCGTCGCGGACCGCCGACCGCGCCGGTACGGCCCGGAGGAGGTCGGCGTCGTCGAGTCGATCGCCGCGCAGGCCGCCGTGGCGATCGACAACTCGCTGCGGTTCGAGGAGATCGCGCGGCACGCCGAGCGCCTCGACCGCGAGCAGCGCCGCAGCGCCGCCGAGCTCACGCTCGCCACGCGCGTGCTCGAGCTCGACCGCCGCCTCATGGACGCCGTCATGGTGGCGCCCGACGTTCGCCGGGTGCTCACCCTCGGCGCCGGCGTGCTCGACTGCGACCTGTGGCTGCTCGACCCCGCGGGCGTCGTGCTGGCGGCCTCGGCCGACGCGCGGGCCGACGACCCGCCCCAGCGGCCGGGCACGGCGCTCGCGGTCACGGCCGCCACCGAGCACCTGGGCACGCTCGCCGCTGCGCCGGCGCTCGCGGAGCCGGAGCGGGCGCTGCTGGAGCGGGTCACCGTGCACGCGGCGCTCGCCCTGCTGTTCGCCCGCGCGGAGGAGGACGCCGACCTGCGGGGACAGCACGAGCTGCACGACGACCTGCTCGGCGACACCGGCAGCGTGCCCCGCGAGCGCCTGGAGCGGCGCATGCGTCGATGGGGCCTGCACCCGGACGACGAGCTGTGGTGCGTGGCCGTGGCCACGCCGCCGGCGGACCTGCGTGCCCGGCTCCAGGTGCTGCGTGCGGCGGGTGCGCGGGCGGTGCTGACGGCGCACGAGCAGCACGTGTGCGTCGTGACGGCGGACCCGGCGTGGGAGCAGACGCTGCGCCGCACGGCGGACCGGCACGGCTGGCGGCTGCGCGCCGGGTCGGGCGGGCCGGCCACGCTCGCGGGCCTGGGCGACGCCCACCGCCGGGCCGCGCTCGCGCTCGGCTCCCTCGTCACCCTCGACCGGGACGGGGTCCTCGACGGCGGCGAGCTGGGGATGCTCGGCGCGCTGCTGGGGCTGGCCCGCAGCGGGGAGCTGCCGCCGTCGCTCACGGCGGGCATCGACCCGCTCGTCGCCTACGACGCCGAGCGCTCGGCCGACCTGACCCGCACGGCCTTCTACTACCTGGAGTCCGACGGCAACGTGGCGCGCGTGGCGGAGCTGCTGCACCTGCACCGCAACACGGTCCGCCAGCGGCTGGAGCGCATCGGCGCCCTGCTCGGCCCGGGCTGGGACGTCTCGCCCCGGCGGCTCGACACCCACCTGGCCCTGCGGGTCCGCGACGCGCAGGTGGGTCTGGGGGGCTGAGCCCTCCCCATCGGGCAGTGTGCGGGTGCACACTCCCACGGAGCCGCGGTGGGCGCCGTGACATCGGCCTCAGGCTGCCGGCAGTGGCAGGCTGGGATCATGACCGTCGTTGCTCATGACCGCGTTGCCCAGATCCTGTCCTCCGTCCCCACCGGGCTGCTGATCGACGGCGCGTGGCGCGCGGCGTCCGACGGCGGCACGTTCGCCGTCGAGAACCCGGCCACCGGCGAGGTGCTGGCCCACGTGGCGTCGGGCACCGCCGACGACGCGCGGGCCGCGATGGACGCCGCGGCCGCCGCCCAGGACTCCTGGGCCGCCACCCCGGCGCGCGAGCGCGCCGAGATCCTGCGCCGCGGCTTCGCCCTGGTGCAGGAGCGGCGCGAGGACCTCGCCCTGCTGATGACCCTCGAGATGGGCAAGCCGCTCGCGGAGGCGCGCGGCGAGGTGACGTACGGCGGCGAGTTCCTGCGCTGGTTCGCCGAGCAGGCCACCCACGACGAGGGCCGCTACGCGCACACCCCGGAGGGCACGCTGCGGATGCTGGTCCAGCGCCGGCCCGTGGGCCCGTGCCTGCTCATCACGCCGTGGAACTTCCCGCTGGCGATGGCGACGCGCAAGATCGCGCCCGCGGTCGCGGCGGGCTGCACCATGATCCTCAAGCCGGCGCGCCTCACGCCGCTCACGTCGCTGCTGTTCGCGGAGCTCATGGTGTCGGCGGGGCTGCCGGCCGGCGTGCTCAACGTGGTGCCCTCGGGCTCGGCGTCCGCCGTGAGCGACCCGATCCTCGCGGACCCGCGCCTGCGCAAGCTCTCCTTCACCGGCTCGACGCCGGTGGGCCAGGCGCTCCTGCGGTCGGCCACCGAGAACGTGCTGCGCACCTCGATGGAGCTCGGGGGCAACGCGCCGCTCGTCGTCTTCGAGGACGCCGACCTGGACGCCGCCGTCGACGGCGCCATGGCCGCCAAGCTGCGCAACGGCGGCGAGGCCTGCACGGCCGCCAACCGGTTCTACGTGCACGAGGACGTCGCGGACGAGTTCGTGGCGCGCCTCGCCGAGCGGATGCGCGCCGTGGTGCCCGGCAACGGGCTGGACGACGGCGTCACCCTGGGCCCGCTCGTCGAGGCCAAGGCCGTGGACTCGGTCGCGGAGCTCGTGGCTGACGCCGTCGAGCGCGGCGCGAAGGTCGTCGTCGGGGGCGAGCGCCCGGACGGGCCCGGCCACTTCTACCCGGCCACCCTGCTGCGCGACGTCCCCGCGGACGCCCGCTGCATGCGCGAGGAGATCTTCGGACCCGTCGCCCCCGTGGCGACGTTCCGCACCGAGGACGAGGTCGCCGACCTGGCGAACTCCACCGAGTACGGGCTCGCGTCCTACGTGTTCACGCGCGACGTGCGCCGGGGCCTGCGGTTCGCGGAGCGGCTCGAGTTCGGGCTCCTGGGCCTCAACGTCGGCGTCATCTCCAACGCCGCCGCGCCGTTCGGCGGGATGAAGCAGTCCGGCACCGGCCGCGAGGGCGGGTTCGAGGGCATCGCGGAGTACCAGGAGACGCAGTATGTCGGCATGCCGCTGTAGGCCGCGCGGCACGCTGCAGCAGGCAGGGGTGCCGGGCGGTCGGGCGGACCTGCCCCCTGGCGCGGACGCCCCCGCGTGGGACAGGGTGGCTGGCATGGCGAGCAACGAGGTCAAGTTCAAGATCGACGTCCCCACCGACATGGAGGCGGGCGTCCCGGCGGACTTCGCGTCCCTGTGGCACACGTCGACGTCGTTCGTCATCGACTTCGTGGCCGCCACCAAGCCGCCGCAGCCGGTCACGGACCCCAGCACGGGCGCCGTGACCGGACGCGTCGTGCCCGGGCGGGTCGTCTCGCGGGTGCGCATCCCCCCGCAGCAGGTCTTCGAGCTCGCCCGGGCGCTCACCCAGCAGCTCGACGCCTGGGAGCGCGAGACCGGCAAGAAGAGCGACGGGAACGACTGAGCTTCAGAGCACCCGCTCCGGTCGGGCCAGGATGCCCGGCACCAGCCGGGAGCTGAGCGCCGCCGCACCGCGCACCAGTGCGAACCCGGCGGCGAACACCGCCAGCGCCGTCACGACGGCGATCGGCTGCACGAAGATCGCCATGCCCACGAGCGGGAGCAGCAGCACGACCGCGCACACGGCCGACCCGGCGGACACGATCCACAGCGTCGACATGACGGCGCGCCGCGACGCCTCGCTGAGCACCGCGCGCGGCACCCCGAGCCGGTCGAGGGAGACGTGCACCACGGCGCGGTCCAGCGTCGCCGCGGCCTGGTTGATGCCCACGGAGCACGCCACCATGAGGAACGACCCGGCCACCGTCACCAGGACGCCGGTGGAGACGTCGTGCAGCAGCCACGCCTCCTCGGGGTTCGAGGCGCTGTCGGAGTAGGACGCCATCGCCAGCCCGACCGCGCCGAAGACGCCGACGAAGCTCGTCATCGCGACACCGCTCACCTGGCGCCACGCGGCCTTCGGGTCCTCCAGCACCATCCGCGCGGCCAGCAGCCGCGGCACGGTCTGCGCCTTGCGCGCCTGCCGCCGCGCGCGGAGGCGCACCACCCAGGGCCCGATCGCGTCCAGCGCCAGCAGCACCGCCGCGAAGACGCCGGCGAGCACGGCGATGACCGCGATGATCCCGCCCAGCTCGCCGAACAGGTTCAGCCCCTGGATGAGTCCGATGCCCACCGTGAGCACGCCGACGGCGACGAGCGCGCGCACCCAGTGCGCCGTCCCCGGCCGCTGCCGGGTCCGCACCCCGAGCGGGGTGACGACGACGGCGCGCAGCCCGGCCACGGCGCTCGCGGCCGCGAGCAGCGTCACGACGACGACGGCGAGCGGCAGCCACCACCAGGGCACCCAGACCTGCGCGCCGAGCGCCTCGCCGCGGAACCGCAGCAGGCCGAGCAGGGGAGCGGTGAGCGTGTAGAGCACGGTGCCCACGAGCGCCCCGACGAGCGCGGTGGCCGCGGCCTCGATGACGGTGAGCGCGCGGACGGTGCCCGCCGTCGCGCCCAGCAGCCGCAGCGAGGCGAGGCGCTCGTCGCGACGGCGTGCCGCCAGCCGGGCCGCCGACGCGCCGACCGTGCCCAGGGGCACGAGCAGCAGGACGAGCGCGATGACCGCCAGCGCCTGATAGGTGCTCGCGAGCTCGTCGTCCCAGCGGAAGAACGCCTGCGCACCTCCCGAGACGAGCTCGAGCAGTGCCGTGACGACGGCGAACGCGGCCACGGGCAGCAGCGCTGACATCCGGTCGCCGTCGCGCCGCCGGGTGAACAGCGGCGCCAGGCGGAACGCGGTGGCGACGCCGCCGAGAGGACGGCCGCCGGCCGGCGGGGCGACCGGCGGAGCCGTCGCGGGGGCGCTCATCGGGCGGCCTGCCCGGTCCCGCTCGCCGACGCCGAGGCGGCGGCCGTGTCGGACACGATGCGGCCGTCGCGCAGCACGACGGTCCGCTCGCACCGGCGCGCCACGTCCGCCTCGTGCGTGACGACGACGAGGGTGCGCCCGGCGGCGACCGCGGCGAGGAGCAGGTCGAGCACCTCGTCCGACGTCGCCGAGTCGAGGGCGCCCGTGGGCTCGTCGGCGAAGATCAGGCGGGCGCCGGTGATCTGCGCGCGGGCGATCGCGACCCGCTGCGCCTGACCGCCGGAGAGCTCGCCGAGGCGCCGGTGCTCCAGCCCGGCCAGCCCCAGGTGGATCAGCCACTGGGCGGCCTCCGCCTCCGCCTGCGGGCGCGGCACCCCCGCCAGCATGCGCGCCACCGCCACGTTCTCCAGCGCGGTGAGCTCGTTGAGAAGCAGCCCCTGCTGGAACACGAACCCCAGCTCGTCGCGCCGCAGGCGGGCCCGCGCGTCGTCGTCGAGCGCGGCCACGTCCACCGTGCCGGCGGCACCGGTGAACGCCACCGTGCCCGCGGTGGGGCGCAGGATCCCGGCCAGGCAGTGCAGCAGCGTCGTCTTGCCCGACCCGGACGCCCCCATGACGGCCAGGGACGTGCCAGGCGCGATGTCGAGGTCGACGGCGTCCAGGGCGGGCCGAGGGCTGCCGGGGTAGTGCATCGACAGGCCGCGGGCGGACAGCAGAGGGGTCATGGCGTCCACGATGCCCGCCGTGGGGGCTTCCTGCGTCGGTCCACGAGCGGATCTTGCGTGCCGACGGCATCCGACCAGGGGATGACGGGGGGATGACGGGGCTCCGGGAGGACCCTGGGCGGGACGGCGCTCGCCGCCGTCCCGCCGAGCGCGACGACCACCTGCGGGCGCACGGCGGACGTCTCGGCCCGGATCCACGGCAGGCAGGCGCGCACGTGCGCGACGGCGGGCGTCCTGTGCAGCCGGCGCTTGCCGCGCTCGGGCACCTCGACGTGCCGGAAGTGCTTGACGGCGTTCGTGAGATGCACCATGCCGGGGTCCAGCCCGGCGTCGTGGAGGGTGAGGGCGTCGGCGAGCACGCGGCCCGCGGGCGTCCACGTCGGACCGCTCGGCGCCGTCCGGCACCCAGCGTCCGGCACCCAGCGTCCGGCACCCAGCGTCCGGCACCCAGCGTCCGGCACCCAGCGTCCGGCACCCAGCGTCCGGCACCCAGCGTCCGGCACCGGGGCGGTCGGGGGTGCGGGCCACGGTGCCTCCTCGGGGCGGACGGGCGGGGCTCCGGTCATGATGGCGTGCCGGTCGGTTGCTCGCCCGCATACGGTGATTCCATGACGATCGACTCCCACACCGAGGCCACCGAACCCGTCGACCTGCGCGCACAGCTCGACGCGCGGCGGGCGACCTGTCCCGTCGACCACGACGGCCTCGGCACCTGGACGCTGCTGCGGCACGCCGACGTGGTCGCCGCCGCGACGGACCCGGAGACCTTCTCCAGCGCTGCCGGCTCCCACCGGGCGATCCCCAACTCCCTCGACGGCGCCGAGCACGCCGCGTACCGGGCCGTCGTCGACCGCTACCTCACCGACGAGGCCGTCGCGGCGCAGGAGGAGCAGTGCCGCGCCCACGCGGCCGCGATCGTGGACGCGCTGCCGCGGGGGCGCACCATCAGCGCGATCACCGAGATCGGCACCCCGTTCGCGGTCCGCACCCAGGCCACGTGGCTCGGCTGGCCGGCGGAGCTCGAGGACGCCCTGGTCGCGTGGATGGCGGACAACCACGCCGCGACCCGGTCCGGCGACCGGGCCCGCACGGCCGCCGTCGCCGCCCGGTTCGACGACCTGGTGGGCTCGCAGGTGCGGGCCCGACGCGAGGCGGGCGCCGACGCCCCCGACGACGTCACGACCCGGCTGATGCGCGAGACGGTGTACGGGCGCCCCCTGACCGACGCCGAGGTGGTCTCGATCCTGCGCAACTGGACGGCGGGCGACCTGGGGTCGCTCGCGGCGTCCCTCGGCATCGTGATCCACCGGCTGGCGAACAACCCCGACCGGCAGGACGTGACCCGGGAGCGGGTCGCCCGCGGGGAGCACGCGGCCATCGAGGCCGCGATCGAGGAGGTGCTGCGCATCGACGACCCGTTCGTCGCGAACCGGCGCCGCACCACGCGCGCCGTGCAGGTCGGCGGCCGCACCATCCCGGCGGGGGAGCGCGTCGTCCTGAGCTGGACGTCGGCCAACCGGGACCCGGAGGTCTTCGGGGACCCGGACGCGTTCCGGCCGGAGGAGAACGCCGCCGCGAACCTCGTGTTCGGCGCCGGCCCGCACGTCTGCCCCGGGCGTGCGCTGACGCTCATGGAGCTGCGCGTGGCGGTGGGCGAGCTGCTCGCCCGCACCGAGCGGCTGCTGCCGGCGGACGAGCCGTCGGTGCGCGAGGCCCCGCCTGCCGGGGGCTGGGCGCAGGTGCCCGTCGTGCTGGCCTGAGCGGCGCCGGGCGGCGTCGGGCGGCGTCGGGCGGCGGCTCGGTGCGGGACGCCGCCGGTAGGCTCGGCGGCATGGCATGGAGCTTCGGGCGTCGTCGACCCACCACGTACCTGCTGGGCGAGGCGGTCGACCCGTACCCCGCGCAGGCGCCCGAGGCACGCCGCGGCAAGGTCCGCCGGATCACCGAGATCGGTGAGCCCGTGCTGCACACCCCCGCGGCCGCCGTGGAGCAGTTCTCCACCCCGGAGCTCGCCCGCCTGGTCGACGACATGTTCGCCACGATGGAGAACGCGGAGGGCGTGGGCCTCGCCGCCCCGCAGGTCGGCGTCGGGCTGCGGGTGTTCGTGTACGACCTCACGGACGAGCGCGGGGACCGGCACCTCGGGCACGTCGTGAACCCCCTGCTGGAGATCGACGAGGAGATCGGGAGCGAGTCCGACGACGAGGGCTGCCTCTCCGTGCCCGGCGCCTACGTGCCGCTGGAGCGGGCGCTCGGCGCGAGCGTCCGCGGCGTGGACCAGCACGGCGCCCCCGTGCAGCTCTCCGGCGTCGGGTTCCTGGCCCGCTGCTTCATCCACGAGGCGCAGCACCTCGACGGCACGCTCTACTGGGACCACCTGAGCGACGAGGGCAAGGCGGACGCGCTGCGGCAGCGCGACGAGGAGCGCGCGCACATCCTGGCTGGCCGGCGCGAGCTCGCGATCGAGCTGGACAAGGTGCCCGCCCAGTACCCGGACGCGCCTGCCGGCGGTCGCTGACGCGGCGAGCGCACGGGGCCGTGCCGAGCGCTCGGGGCACGTCGAGCGCACCGGCCGGCTCCGTGGCCGTGGCCGCCGCGAGGCGGCCGAGACGTCAGGGGCGGTCGCCGCGCTGCGCCCGCCAGGCGCCGATGCCTCCGGCGGTGATCGCGCCTACCGCCACCAGCATCCCGACGGCGGACCAGCCCGGCCCGGTGCCGTCCGACGGCGACGGCGCGGCGACGGCCTCGCCGTCCTCGGCGTCGTCGGGGGAGAAGGAGTCGCGCAGCTGCTCGCTCTGGAGCGCGGCCTGCGAGCTGGCCGGGTCCGGGACGGTCGGCGACGGGCTGGGGGACAGGCTCGCGGACGGTGACGCCGACGCGCTGGGCGACGCACTCGGGGAGGCGCTGGGCGACGGGCTGGGCGACGGCGTCGTCGAGGGGGTGGCGGACGGCGACGCCGACGGCTTCGACGTGGCCGTGTCCTCGGGCGTGGGGCTCGGCGTCGCGGCCTTGGTCGGGGTCGGCGTCGGCGTGGGGCTCGGGGAGTCCGAAGGCGCGCCGCCCCCCAAGGGGTGCTCGTCGCACGCGCGGCGCCATCGTCCCTCGGACCACGAGCCGACGCCCGGGACCTTGACCCAGGCCACGCAGTAGCCGTCCGGCATCGCGCTCGCGGCACCGGAGAACGGGACCCAGCCCGCGCCGTCGGGCACCGGCTCGGAGAGCGTGGCCTCGCCCCCGTCGCGGAGGCTGCGCAGCCCGTAGCGGACGTCCCCCTCGGACTCGCCCGCCGGGAACGCCACGCCCCCGGCGCTGACCCACACGGGGGCATAGCGGTCGGTGCTCAGCGGGGGTGCCGCGGCGGCAGCCGGCAGCACGAGGAGCGTGGCGAGTGCGGCGACGACCGCCGCGAGCGCGCTGATGAAGTAACGGGCGGCGGGCACGGTGACCTGGCGAGACCTCTCCGCGTCAGGGCCGGCGACGCCGGCAGGCGCGACACATCGTAGGGCAACCGGAACCGCTGCGGGTGCGGCTTGTCTCAGGGCGACGGGTGACTTTGCGGCGAACCCCGCACCCAGGCCGCCACCGCGGCGGCGACGTCGGCGTCGCGGCCCTTGACGTCGTGCGCGCCGGGCAGCGTCACCCGGGTCACCGGGCCGGGGATCGCCGCGGTGTGGGCGGCCAGCTCCTCCGGGGTGCCGAAGGGGTCGCGGTCGCCCGAGACGAACAGCACCGGGAGGTCGAGGCTTCCCAGGTGCTCGACGCGCAGCCGGTCGGGCCGGCCCGGCGGGTGCAGCGGATAGCTGAGCAGCACGAGCCCGGCGGCCGGCAGCCCTTCGGCGACGGCCATCGAGCACATCCGGCCGCCGTACGACCGGCCGCCCAGCAGCAGCCTGTCGGTGGTGGTGCCGAGCTCGGCGGCGAACCGGCGCGCGGCGTCGCGCAGGTGCGCGATCGCCACCGGCGGCCGGTCGGGCACCCTCTTGCCCGCGAGCCGGTAGGGGAAGTCGACGCGCGCGACCGGCACCGGCTCCGGCAGCTCGCCCAGCGCCCGCTCGACGGCGAGCAGGCCGTGGTGGTCGCGGCCCGCTCCCGCGCCGGGGGTGAGCAGCAGGCCGGCGGGGTCCTGCGGGTACGGCGACGTCATGCCCCCAGTGTGCCGGGCCCGCCGCGGGCGTGTCGCACGCCGCCGGTACCGTCCGCACATGAGCCACGTCGAGCCCGGCAGCGCCGCGGGCGGCCCCCCGGACATCACCCCCGGCAGCATCGTCCGGGACGAGGACTGGTACGGCCGCGACCTGTCGGGCCGCACGTTGGAGCGGGTCGAGCTCGTCGACGTGGACCTCACCGAGGCGCACGCCGTGGGGGCGACGTTCGAGGGCTGCACGTTTCGCGGGGTGCGGTTCAACGCCTCGGTGTGGACGGAGTGCGCGTTCACCGCGTGCCGGTTCGGCCGTGCGAACTTCTTCGACGCGCGCCTCGAGCGGTGCAAGCTCGTGGGGTCGACGTTCGACGACTGCACGTTCGACCTGCTCCACGTGGAGCGGGGCGACTGGTCGTTCGTCACCCTGCGCCGCGCCGACCTGTCGGGCGCGACCGTCGAGGGGGCGCGGATGCGCGAGGTGGACCTCGAGCAGGCGCGGCTGGAGGGCGCGACCGTCGTCGGGGTCGACCTCTCGGGCGCGGTGCTGGACGGCGCGGACCTGCGCCGCGCGACGCTTCGCGGCACCGACCTGAGCGCCCTCGACCCGCGGTCCGTGCGGCTGGAGGGCGCGGTGCTGGACGCCGCGCAGGCGGTCACCCTGGTGGAGAACCTGGGAGCGGTCGTCACGGGCTGACGCCGCCCCGCGTCCCGTCCGTGGCGCCGGTGCACGCGTCCCGGTCGGGCCCGGCGATCGAGGAGCGCGCGAGACGGACGCGGCCGTCCATCTTGTTTACATCGTTTACCCTCGGGGTGGGCGTCGACGTGCGACGCCCGCCGGCCCCGTGCAGGAACCCGGAGGAGAACGATGACGACCCAGGACGACACAGACGTGGACGCGATCAACCCGATCGTGCTGCAGCGTGCAGACCCGTGCGTGCTCAGGCACGACGGCGCGTACTACTTCACCGGCTCGCACCCGGCCTACGACCGGATCGTGCTGCGCCGGGCGGAGCGCCTCGAGGACCTGCAGGCCGCGGACGAGGTGACGATCTGGCGTCGGCACGACGACGGGCCGCAGTCCCACCTGATCTGGGCCCCCGAGCTCCACCGCCTGGACGACGCCTGGTACGTCTACTACGCCGCCGCCCCCGACGAGGCCGTCACGGCCCCCGGACCCGGGGCCGACGACACGTTCGACCACCGGGTCTACGTCATCGAGAACACCGCGGACGACCCGTTCACGGGCCAGTGGGTCGAGCGTGGCCAGGTGGACACCGGCTGGGAGTCGTTCGCCCTCGACGCGACGAGCTTCGTGGCAGGGGGCGAGCAGTACCTCGTCTGGGCGCAGCAGCACGCGGACGTCAAGGGGCACTCCAACCTCTACATCGCGCGGATGGCGAACCCGTGGACGCTCGCCACGGCGGCCGTCGAGCTCTCCCGGCCGGAATTCGACTGGGAGACGAAGGGCTTCTGGGTCAACGAGGGGCCGGCGGTGCTGGTACGCGGTGGGCGCGTCTTCCTCACGTACTCCGGCGCGGCCACCGGCATCGACTACGCCATGGGGCTGCTCACCGCCGACGCCGGCGCCGACCTGCTGGACCCGGCGTCGTGGACCAAGAGCGCCGAGCCGGTGTTCGTGAGCGATCCGGCCGCCGGCCAGTACGGCCCGGGCCACAACTCGTTCACCCAGACCCCGGACGGCGACGTCGTCCTCGTCTACCACGCCCGCACCACCACCGAGATCTCCGGCGACCCGCTGTGGGACCCGAACCGGCACGCGCGGGCACAGCTGCTGCCCTTCGACGCCGACGGCGAGCCCGTGTGGGGCACGCCCGTGCCCGATACGCGGCCCACGCCGACGTCGGTCGACGTCCTCTAGCGACCGGTGACGTCGTGATCTCTTCGCGTCCGGGGCCGAGAAGGGAAGAGATCACGACGTCACCGGTTCCGGTGGAGACCGCGCAGGCCCGGTGCGATGGTGGGCGCATGACCGCACCGCTGCCCGTCCGCGCGCTCGCACTGGGCCTGGCCGCGGGCGCGCGCGCCACCCTCGGCCCCGCCGCGCCGATCCTCGGCCCGGTGCCGCGGTGCGCGCCCGGCCGGTCCGCCGCGGCCGCCCACCGTCCCTCCGCCGCCGTGCGGGCCGTCGCGGTCCTGGCCGTCGTCGGCGAGCTCGTGGGCGACACGCTGCCCACCACCCCCAGCCGGCTGGAGCACCACGGCCCCGAGGGGCGCGCCGTCAGCGGCGCCGTGGGCGGCGTGCTCCTCGCCCGGCGCCGGGGGGCCCCGGTGCCCGACACCCTGGTCGCCGCGGCCGCCGGGGCGCTCGCCGGACTGGCCGGCACCGGCCTGGGAGCGGCGTGGCGGTCCGCCGTCGCGAGACGCGGGTGGCCGGACCTGCCCGCGGCACTGGCAGAGGACGCCGTCGCCCTCGCTCTCGCGGCGTGGGCCACGCGCGCCTGAGCACGCGAACCGCCGCGGGCGCCTCTGGACCCGCCCGCGCCTCGAGGCGGCGCGGCATCCCGTGCCGGAGCCCGGGGGAGCACCACGAGACCGGCGTTGAGGGCATGATCAGGGCATGAGATACGCAGAGCACATCTCCGAGCTCGTCGGGAACACCCCCCTCGTCAAGCTGTCCCGTGTCACCGAAGGCCTGAGCGCGACCATCCTCGCCAAGGTCGAGTACGTGAACCCCGGCGGCTCCGTCAAGGACCGCATCGCCCTCAAGCTGATCGAGGCCGCCGAGGAGTCGGGCGAGCTGCGGCCCGGCGGCACCATCGTCGAGCCGACGTCCGGCAACACGGGCGTGGGCCTCGCGCTCGTCGCGCAGCGCAAGGGCTACGAGTGCGTGTTCGTGTGCCCCGACAAGGTGAGCGAGGACAAGCGGGACGTGCTGCGCGCGTACGGAGCACGCGTCGTCGTGACGCCCACCGCCGTCGCCCCGGACGACCCCGACTCCTACTACTCCGTCTCCGACCGGCTCGTCACCGAGATCCCCGGCGCCTGGAAGCCGAACCAGTACGCCAACCAGAACGGCCCGCTGTCGCACTACGAGTCGACGGGCCCCGAGGTGTGGGAGGACACCGACGGACGGGTGACGCACTTCGTCGCCGGCGTCGGCACGGGCGGCACGATCACGGGGACGGGCCGGTATCTCAAGGAGGTCTCGGCGGACCGTGACGCCACCGTCGGCGGTCGCGTGCGCGTCGTGGGCGCCGACCCGGCCGGGTCCGTCTACTCCGGCGGCGACGGCCGCCCGTACCTCGTCGAGGGCGTCGGGGAGGACTTCTGGCCCGGCGCCTACGACCCGACGGTGCCGGACGAGGTCATCCCCGTCACCGACACCGACTCGTTCGCGATGACGCGCCGCCTCGCCCGCGAGGAGGGCCTGCTGGTGGGCGGCTCCTGCGGCATGGCCGTCGAGGCCGCGCTGCGGCTCGCCCGCCGGCTCGAGGAGGAGGACCCCGCCGCGGCGGCGCGCGCGGTGATCGTCGTCCTGCTGCCCGACGGCGGCCGGGGTTACCTGTCGAAGATCTTCTCCGACTCCTGGATGCGGTCATACGGGTTCCTGCCCGACGAGGAGGGCGTCACCGCCGGCGACGTCCTGCGCGCCAAGGACGGGCACCTGCCCGACCTCGTGCACACCCACCCGGCCGAGACCGTCCGCGACGCGATCGAGATCCTGCGCGAGTACGGCGTCTCGCAGATGCCGGTCGTCGGGGCCGAGCCGCCCGTGAAGATCGGGGAGGTGGCCGGCTCCGTCACCGAGCGGGCGCTGCTCGACGCCGTGTTCTCCGGCCGCGCCTCCCTCGCCGACCGCGTGGACGCGCACATGGGTGCCAAGCTCCCGCTGATCGGGTCCGGCGAGGGCGTCGAGGCGGTGCGCGCCGCGCTGCACGACGCCGACGCGCTGCTCGTCGTCGAGGGCGGCGACCCCGTCGGCGTCCTCACCCGCCATGACCTGCTGGGGTTCGTGGCGGCCCGCTGACGTCCCCGCGGGGCGCACGTACGCTGGAGCCGTGAGCACCCCGAGCAGCGAGCACCCCGACTGGACCACCACCGGCTTCTCCACCCGCGCCATCCATGCGGGGCAGGACCCGGACGCGACGACGGGCGCCGTCGTCCCGCCGATCTACCAGGTCTCCACGTACAAGCAGGACGGCGTGGGAGGCCTGCGCGGCGGGTACGAGTACTCGCGCTCGGCCAACCCGACGCGGACCGCGCTCGAGGAGGCGCTCGCCGCCGCGGAGTCGGGCGGGCTCGCCGCCACCGGCGACGGCGGGCCCGCCGCGCGCGGGTACGCGTTCTCCTCCGGGCTCGCCGCGGAGGACACGCTCCTGCGCGCGGTGCTGCGCCCGGGCGACCACGTGATCGTGCCCGACGACGCGTACGGCGGCACGTACCGCCTCGTCGCCCGGGTGTTCGGCCCCTGGGGGATCGAGCACACGCCCGTCGACCTCGCCGACGTCGACGCCGTCCGCGCGGCCGTGCGGCCCGAGACGAAGGTGGTGTGGGTCGAGACCCCGACCAACCCGCTGCTCGGGATCAGCGACATCACCGCGCTCGCCGGCGTCGCGCACGACGCCGGCGCGCTGCTCGTCGTGGACAACACGTTCGCGACGCCGTACCTGCAGCAGCCGCTCGCGCTGGGGGCCGACGTCGTCGTGCACTCCACCACCAAGTACATCGGCGGGCACAGCGACGTCGTCGGCGGCGCCCTCGTCGTCGCGACCGCTGCCCAGCTCCCCGGCGGGCTCGCCTCGCCCGCGGGCGGCACGGACGTCGCGGGCGCGGTGGGCTTCCACCAGAACTCGTCGGGCGCCGTCGCCGGGCCGTTCGACGCGTGGCTCACGCTGCGCGGGCTCAAGACCCTCGCCGTGCGCATGGACCGGCACCAGGCCAACGCCGCCGCCGTCGCGGAGTTCCTCGTCGCGCACCCCGCGGTGACCGAGGTGATCTACCCCGGCCTGACGTCCCACCCGGGCCACGAGCTCGCCGCGCGCCAGATGAGCGGGTTCGGCGGCATGGTGTCCTTCCGGACGGGCAGCGAGGCGACCGCGCTCGACGTGGTCGCGCGGACCCAGGTCTTCACGCTCGCGGAGTCGCTGGGCGGGGTCGAGTCGCTCATCGAGCACCCCGGCCGCATGACGCACGGCTCGGTCGCGGGGACGTCGCTCGAGGTGCCCGAGGACCTCGTCCGCGTCTCGGTCGGCATCGAGGACGCCGAGGACCTCGTCGCGGACCTCGCGCGCGCCCTCGCCTAGTCGAACCGGCCCCGCTGCACTGGCCCAGCCGTGCCGGCCGCCGCCGTCGTGCGGGGGGATCAGCCCCGCACGACGGTGACCGGGCAGGGGGAGTAGTCGAGCACCTGGCGGCTCACCGAGCCCAGCAGCAGGCGGTCGAACCCGCCCAGGCCCCGGGCGCCCACCACGAGCCGGTCGGCCGCCCCGGCGGAGGCCACGAGCACCTTGGCCGCCTGGCCGTGCGCGACCGTGCGCACCAGCCGGTCGACCGGGAACGTCACGCCGGCCTTGCGGACGGCCGCGTCCAGCGCCTCGCGGGCGAACCGCTCGTAGTCGTCGATGGGCGGCGCCCAGCCCCACGACCCCGGGAGCGGCGCGAGCGTGGTGATCTGCCAGGCGAAGACGGCCTCGAGCTCGGCGTCGCGCCGGACGGCGACCTCCGCGGCGTGCCGCAGCGCGGCGATGCTGGGCTCGGAGGTGTCCACGCCGACGACGACGCGCTTCGGTCGCTCGGCGGGGCGCGGCGCGTCGTCGCGGGTGATCGTCCCGTCCTCCGGGTCCGCGGGGTCGCCGTGCCGCACCACCGTCACCGGCATGCGCGCGTGCTCGGCGACGGTCGTGGAGACCGAGCCCAGCACCCGGCGACCGAGCCGCCCCCGCCGCCGACGGCCCAGCACGAGCATGTCGGCGTCGTCCGCCGCCGCCAGGAGGGCGTCCGCCGCAGGGCCCGAGGCGAGGTGGACGGTGGCCTCGGCCGCGCTGCCGGTCCGTGCGCGCGACCGGTCGAGCATGTCGGTCACGAGGTCGTGGTCGCCCTGGGCCTCGTCGCTCGCCGCGCCGTCCCGGGTGACGTACACCGCGGTGAGCGGGACCTGGCGGCTGGCCGCCTCCGGCATCGCCCAGTCGAGCGCCTCGTCGGACTCGACCGAACCGTTGACCCCGACCACGATGCCGCGCATGCCGCCTGCCTCTCGTCATGAGGTCGGCCACGGGCCACCCGCCCCGCCGACCTCGTCCTCGTCCTCGCTGCAGGATATGCCGGGGCCGACCCTCCGGGCTCACCGGCTCGAGGTCACCGGGCCGGCGGCCGTCGGGAGCGGCTCAGCGCCCGCCGGGGAACGGAGGCACCGGCGGGCCGGGCGGCTCCGGGTCGGTGCCCCGGCCGTCGCGCCGGTCCTGCCCCCCGATCAGGTCGGCCACGGGCCGGGTGACGACGTCGACCTGCCCCAGGAGGTCCGCGGGGCCGGTGACGACGAGGGCGCGGTCGGCCGCGACGACGTACACGGCACGGGTGCCGCGGGCGGTCACCTCCACGCTCGGCACGGGCTCGCCGTCGACGTCGAACGTCGCGGTGCGCAGCGGTGCCTCGTCGACCTCGGCGACCAGGGCGCGCATCGCGCTGCGATAGTCCTCGTAGGAGTCGGCGAAGTCCGGCACGGCGGCGTCGGCCGCCCCTGGCCGCCGGGGCGGGGCGTCCGGCTCGACGGGGGCGGCGATGTCCGCGTGCAGCGGCGCCGCCAGCGCACCGGAGCACGCGGCCCGCACCACGTCCTCGACGTCCTCGTCCTGCGCGGCCGCGCGGAGGGTCTCGACCTCGAGCGCCTCGCCGGTGAAGCACCGGTAGGCGCGCACGAAGCGCTCGCACGTCGGGTCGTCCTCGTCGCCCGGCCCGGTCAGGGACTCGTCCTCGAGGTCCAACCCCCAGGTGAGCGGGTCGGTGACCTCACCGACGACGCCGGAGAACCGGGCGATGCGGTCGTCGTCGCCCGCCCACGAGAGCCGGCCGGGGGGAGCGGTCCCGTCCCCCGGAGCTCCGCCGTCCTGCCGATCGATGCCGTCCATGGGGACCCCCTGTGTCGCGAAGCCGTGTGGCGCGGTGCGAGCCGACCTCCTGCTCCCGAGCCTGGACGCCGTGCGCGCGGGTGGCAACGTGCCGCGCCGTCACGCCCCTGGCGAACATGGGCTTACCAGGGGCTCCTGGCGGGTTGCGAACGCATAGAGTCGTAGCGGTCAGGCTGTAGCCGTCAATCCGACGGGGTGCAGGGAAACGCCGCTCGTGAGGGAGCAGCACATGTTCGAGAGATTCACAGACCGAGCCCGTCGGGTGGTCGTCCTCGCTCAAGAAGAAGCGCGGATGCTCAACCACAACTACATCGGCACCGAGCACATCCTGCTCGGCCTCATCCACGAGGGTGAGGGCGTCGCAGCGAAGGCCCTGGAGTCCCTGGGCATCTCGCTCGACGGCGTGCGCACGCAGGTCACGGAGATCATCGGCGAGGGCCAGCAGGCCCCCAGCGGTCACATCCCGTTCACCCCGCGCGCCAAGAAGGTGCTGGAGCTCTCGCTGCGCGAGGCGCTGCAGCTGGGCCACAACTACATCGGCACCGAGCACATCCTGCTCGGCCTCATCCGCGAGGGCGAGGGCGTCGCGGCGCAGGTGCTCACCAAGATGGGTGCCGACCTCAACAAGGTGCGCCAGCAGGTCATCCAGCTGCTGAGCGGCTACCAGGGCAAGGAGCCCGTGGCCGCCGGCGGTCCGGCCGAGGGGCAGCCGTCCGGCTCCGCCGTCCTCGACCAGTTCGGGCGCAACCTCACCCAGGCGGCGCGCGAGGGCAAGCTCGACCCGGTGATCGGGCGCAGCCAGGAGATCGAGCGGGTCATGCAGGTGCTGTCCCGCCGCACCAAGAACAACCCGGTCCTCATCGGGGAGCCCGGCGTCGGCAAGACGGCGGTCGTCGAGGGGCTGGCACAGGACATCGTGCGCGGCGACGTGCCCGAGACCCTCAAGGACAAGCAGCTCTACACGCTCGACCTGGGGGCCCTCGTCGCCGGGTCGCGGTACCGCGGTGACTTCGAGGAGCGCCTGAAGAAGGTGCTCAAGGAGATCCGCACCCGCGGCGACATCATCCTGTTCATCGACGAGATCCACACCCTCGTCGGGGCGGGTGCCGCCGAGGGCGCGATCGACGCCGCCAGCATCCTCAAGCCGATGCTGGCCCGCGGCGAGCTGCAGACCATCGGCGCCACGACGCTCGACGAGTACCGCAAGTACGTCGAGAAGGACCCGGCGCTGGAGCGCCGCTTCCAGCCGATCCAGGTCAACGAGCCGACGCTCGAGCACTCCATCGAGATCCTCAAGGGCCTGCGCGACCGGTACGAGGCGCACCACCGCGTGTCCATCACGGACGCGGCGCTCGTCTCCGCCGCCACGCTCGCCGACCGGTACATCAACGACCGGTACCTGCCGGACAAGGCGATCGACCTCATCGACGAGGCGGGCGCGCGCCTGCGCATCCGCCGCATGACGGCCCCGCCGGAGCTCAAGGCCCTGGACGAGGACATCGCCGAGGCGCGCCGCGACAAGGAGTCGGCGATCGACGAGCAGGACTTCGAGAAGGCCGCCGGGCTGCGTGACAAGGAGAAGCAGCTCACCGCCCAGCGCGCCGAGAAGGAGAAGGCCTGGAAGTCGGGCGACCTCGACTCCGTCGCGGAGGTCGACGACGAGCTCATCGCCGAGGTGCTGGCGATGTCCACGGGCATCCCGGTCCTCAAGCTCACCGAGGAGGAGTCCTCCAAGCTCCTGCACATGGAGGACGAGCTCCACAAGCGCGTCATCGGGCAGAACACGGCCATCAAGGCGCTGTCCCAGGCGATCCGTCGCACCCGTGCGGGCCTCAAGGACCCGAAGCGCCCCGGTGGGTCGTTCATCTTCGCGGGGCCCACGGGCGTCGGGAAGACGGAGCTGGCCAAGGCGCTCGCCGAGTTCCTGTTCGGCGACGAGGACGCGCTCATCCAGCTCGACATGTCCGAGTTCTCGGAGAAGCACACCGTGTCGCGGCTGTTCGGCTCCCCGCCCGGATACGTCGGCTACGACGAGGGTGGCCAGCTCACGGAGAAGGTGCGGCGCAAGCCGTTCTCGGTGGTCCTGTTCGACGAGGTCGAGAAGGCGCACGCCGACATCTTCAACTCGCTGCTGCAGGTGCTCGAGGACGGTCGCCTGACCGACTCGCAGGGCCGCGTGGTGGACTTCAAGAACACCGTGATCATCATGACCACGAACCTCGGCACGCGGGACATCGCCAAGGGCGTCCAGACCGGCTTCAACTCCGGCGGCGACCTGGTGACCTCCTACGAGCGGATGAAGGCGAAGGTCAACGAGGAGCTCAAGCAGCACTTCCGGCCGGAGTTCCTCAACCGCGTCGACGACGTGGTCGTGTTCCCGCAGCTCAGCCAGGACGAGATCGTCCAGATCGTCGACCTGGAGATCGCCAAGCTGGACAAGCGTCTGCGCGACAAGGACATGGGCATCGAGCTCACGCCGGCCGCGAAGAACCTGCTGGCGGAGAAGGGCTACGACCCGGTGCTCGGCGCCCGTCCGCTCAAGCGCGCCATCCAGCGGGAGATCGAGGACACCCTGTCCGAGAAGATCCTGTTCGGCGACATCACGGCCGGCGAGCTCGTGATCGTCGACGGCGAGGGCGAGGGCATCCTCGGGGAGTTCACCTTCCGCGGGGTGCCCAAGAGCGAGCACGAGCGGGGCCCGGTCTCGGTCGGTGCCGCCGCGGCGCTCGACGCCCCCACCGGCGTCTCGGTGCGCGACCTGCCCCCGACCGGGCAGCTGCAGGCCGGCGCCGAGTGACGCTCTGAGCCGCTAGGCAGGCCGAAGGCCCCGGACCCTCCTCACAGGGTCCGGGGCCTTCGTCGTGCCTGGAACCGCGAGCTGTCAGGGCCACGTGCACCCATACGTGCACGAGAGCCTGACAGCTCGCGCATGGTCCGTCAGCCCGCGCTGGGCAGGGCCACGGCGGGCCCGGAGCGCTCCAGCGTGGTCACCCGGTCCCCGGACGTCGAGGTCCACGTCGTGGTGGGCGTGAACGACCCGGCGGCGAGGTCCGCGGCCGTCACCACGTGGTGCGCGAAGGTGCACGTGTACGTGCCGCCGGCCGGGAGGTTGCGCCAGCGGCAGTTGCGGGCGCTGGTGGCCGGGTCGAGGTTCGCCAGGTTGCCGGTCGGCACCACGGTGGTCGTCGCGTCCGACAGGTTGCGCACCGCGAAGGAGAACCGCAGGACGTCGCCGACGGCGTAGGCCTCCTGGGGGGCGGTCAGGGTCGCGTCGCCCACCTGGAGGGTGCCCGGCGCGACCGTGCCGGCGAGGATCCAGTCCAGGTCCACCTTGGCGAACCGGATGCCGCCGTTGCCGCCGCCGGGCTCGAACAGGATGCCGACGTCGCCGTCGGGCAGCGTCGCGAGGGTGGAGTAGGCCATGCCGGCCGAGCGGAAGACGCGGGACGCGGCCCACGTCTCGCCGTCGTCGAAGCTGACCCGCACGGTGCCGTTGACGCGTGCGCTCTGCGACGCGGCGTTGGAGAACAGCAGCACCTTGGCCTCGGCGGAGCCCTGCGGGGCGTTGGGGTAGGCGCGCACGATCGCCCCGTTGTTCGTGGGGTCGGGCAGCTCGCGGTCGAGGGTGACGGCGCCGTAGGTGACGCCGCCGTCGGTGGAGTACGCGACCTTGCGGTACTTCGACCCGGCGGAGTCGCGCGAGTTCAGCATGACGCGCCCGTCGGAGAGCTCGACGGTCTTGTTCTCGTCCATGCCCGTGCCCACGGGGGTGCCGACCTTCCAGGTGGCGCCGTGGTCGTCGGAGTAGACCGACACCGCCTGGACGGTGCCCGCGGCGTTGATGATCGTGTACTGCTGGAGCAGGCGGCCCGCGTGCTCGCCGTACTTGAGCTGGATGCCCTGGCCCGACGCCGCGAAGCGTGAACGCGCGCCGGTCGACCCCGTCACGTCGGCGGTGATGGTCCGCGGCGTCCACGTCCGCCCGTCGTCGGTGGAGACGGAGACGTTCGCCTGGATGACGTTGCGGTCGTCCGGGTCGGTGCCGGCCCTGGAGCCCCAGAAGCCCTGGTCGTAGGACTTCACGTGGAAGTTGAAGATCGTGCCGGTCTCGCGGTCGACGACGTAGCTCGGGTCCGAGTAGCCCTCGACGGGCGCGGCGGTCCGCCCGGCCGCGACGACCTCCTGCGGTCCCCAGGTGGCGCCGGCGTCGGTGGAGCGGCGCTGCAGGATCGAGTTCGGTGCGGGCGAGTCGCCTCCGGTGGGGCGTCCGTCGTAGGAGGCCAGCACCGTGCCGTCGTTCGTCACCGTGAGGGCGGGGATGCGGTAGTTCGGGAACCCGCCGGAGCCGTTCGTGGCGAGCTGCACCTCGCTGGAGGTGCCTGGACCCCCGGCGGGCGGTGCGACGTCGTGGTCGGGTGCGGGGTCCAGGTGGTGCGCCCCGGCCGGCGCGCCGGCGAGGGAGCCCGCGACGACGAGGGAGATCGCGATCGCGGCGGCCCGCGCGGTCCGGGGTACGTGGGTGGAGCGCCGGTGGCGTGCGGCGCCGGCTGTTCCGGTCAGGGGCATGCTCGTCCTTCCTCGGGGTGGGCGAGCGGCACGCCGGGCCGTGGTGCGGCGACGGTGCCACTCGGTCCTTGCAGTACGTTGCATGACATCGGATGTCTGATGTCTAGGCCAACCTAGGGCCTCGGCGGTGCCTCGCGCAACGGGTCCTGCCCGCGGTGCCGTCCCGTCCCGGCCGGGGCCTAGGATCAGCCGTCTCACGACCGACGTCAGCAAGGAAGCCGATGACGACCCCCATGCGTGCCGTGCCCGCGGCGCGCCCCCGCACCGAGGCGCTCGGCGCCCGGGCCTGGCTCACGGTGGTCGTCGTCGGCCTCGTGGGACAGCTCGCCTGGACCGTCGAGAACATGTACCTCAACGTGTTCGTCTACGACACGATCTCCACCGACCCCACCGTGCTCGCCGTCCTGGTCGCGGCCTCGGCGATCGCCGCCACCGTGGCCACGTTCCTCGTCGGCACCTGGTCCGACCGGGTGGCCCGTCGGCGCCCGTTCATCGCGGCCGGGTACGTGCTGTGGGGCGCCACCACGGCAGCGTTCGGCCTCGTCTCGCCGTCGGCCGCGGCGCCTGTGGTGACGACCGTCGGTGCCGCCGTGGTGACGATCGTCGTGCTCGACTGCGCCATGTCGGTCTTCGGCTCGGGCGCGAACGACGCCGCGTTCAACGCCTGGGTCACCGAGACCACAACGCCCGCGAACCGCGGCCGGGTCGACGGCGTGCTGGCGATCATGCCGCTCGTGGCGATGCTCGTCGTGTTCGGTGTGCTCGACCCGCTGACCCGGGCCGGGCGCTGGGAGCTGTTCTTCGGCCTCGTGGGCGGTGCCACCGCCGCCGTCGGGGTGCTCGCCGCGTTCCTGGTGCGCGAGCCCGTCGCCGTGCGCCCGCCCGCGGACGGCTACCTCGCCGCCCTGGTGCACGGCCTGCGTCCGGCCACGGTGCGCCGCCACCCGCGCCTCTACCTGCTCCTGGCGGCCTGGGCCGTCGTCGGCACCAGCACCCAGGTGTTCCTGCCGTACCTGATCATCTACATCCAGCGGTACCTGCGGATCGAGGCCTACGCGCTGGTGCTCGCCACGGTGCTGGTCGCCGCCTCCCTGGTGAGCGTGCTCGGGGGGCGCGTCATCGACCGCGTGGGCAAGCAGCGCATGATCCTGCCCGCCGCCGCCGTGCTCGCCGCCGGGCTGCTGGGGATGTTCGTCGCCCGCGGGACCGTCCCCGTCATCGTCGCGGGCGCCGTCATGATGAGCGGCTTCCTCCTCGCCGTCGCCGCGCTGGCCGCGAGCGTGCGCGACGCGACCCCCGCCGGCCGGGTCGGCATGGTGCAGGGCCTGCGGATGATCGCCATGGTCGCGATCCCCATGGTCGCGGGGCCGTTCCTCGGGGCGTGGGTCATCACCGGGGCGAACGAGACGTACGTCGACCTCGGCGTGGTCAAGCAGGTGCCGACGCCGTGGATCTTCGTGGCGGCCGCCGTCGTGGCGCTGCTCGTCGTCGTGCCCGTGGCGTTCCTGCGCCGGCTCGCTCCGCAGGAGGCGCGGCGATGAGGGCGGGCGCCACGGCGCGGGCGACGATGACGACAGCGATGACGACAGCGATGACGACGCCCTGGACCGACGCCGTCGACCCGGACGCGCCGCTGCCGGAGCACCCGCGGCCCCAGCTGGTGCGCGGCGGCTGGCTCAGCCTCAACGGCCGGTGGCGGTACGCGATGACGCCCCTCGGTGCCGGGACGGGTGCCGACGACCCGCTCGCCGTGGACGACCCCCTCGACGCACCGCACGACTGGGACGGCGACATCGTCGTGCCGTTCTCGCCGGAGACGTCGCTGTCCGGCGTCGGGCGAGCGCTGCGTCCGGACCAGACGCTCTGGTACCGGCGCCGGTTCGCGCTGCCGCGCACGCCGGCCCAGGGGGAGCGGGTGCTGCTGCACCTCGGCGCGGTGGACCAGTCGTGCCGCGTCGCCGTCGACGGCGTCGAGGTGGGCGGCCACAGCGGCGGGTACCTGCCGTTCACGCTCGACGTCACGCACGCGCTCGCGCCGGGCTCGGAGCACGAGGTGACGGTCGCCGTCCGCGACGTCACCGACGGCTCGTGGCTCGCGCGCGGCAAGCAGTCCAGCCGCCGCGGCGGCATCTGGTACACCCCGCAGTCCGGGATCTGGCAGACGGTGTGGCTCGAGATCGTGCCGCGCGTCGCCGTCGACGGGCTCCGGCTGGTCCCGCACCTCGACGCCGGTGCCGGTGCCGGTGCCGGTGCCGGTGCCGGTCCGGGTGCCGGCAGCGACGGCGGCCCCCGCACCGGGCACGTCGAGGTGACGGTGACCTCCGCGCACGCGTCCCCGGGCACGACGGCGGACGTCACCGTGCGCGCGGACGGCGAGGTCGTCGCGACGGCCGCCGTGCCCGTGGGGGCGGCCGCACGCCTGGCGCTCGCGGGCGTGGTGCGCCCGTGGAGTCCCGAGGACCCGTACCTGTACGACGTCGAGGTCGCGCTCGGCGACGACCGGGTCACGAGCTACGTGGCGCTGCGCTCGTTCGGCGTCGGGCGGGACGCGGCGGGCCATCCGCGCCTGCTGCTCAACGGCGCGCCGTACCTGCCCGTGGGCCTGCTCGACCAGGGGTACTGGCCCGACGGCGGGTACACGGCGCCGAGCGACGAGGCGCTCGCGTACGACGTCCTGCTCGCGCGTCGCAGCGGCTTCACCATGCTGCGCAAGCACATCAAGGTCGAGCCGCTGCGCTGGTACCACCACTGCGACCGGCTCGGCATGCTCGTGTGGCAGGACGCCGTCAACGGCGGCACCGCGTACCGCCCGCTGGTGATCACGGCGCCCGTGCTCGGCACCCCGGCGCTCGACGACCGCCGCCACGGCCGGTTCGGGCGGCAGGACGCCGACGGCCGGCAGCGGTTCGAGGTCGAGCTGCGCGAGATGATCGAGCACCTGCGCGACGTGCCGTCGATCGCGCTGTGGGTGCCGTTCAACGAGGGCTGGGGGCAGTTCGACGCGGCCCGGGTCGCCGGCCTCGTGCGCACGTGGGACCCGACGCGCCTTGTCGACCACGCCAGCGGCTGGCACGACCAGGGCGCGGGCGACCTGCGCAGCCTGCACGTGTACTTCCGGCCGGTGCGGGTGCCGCGGCGGTGGCGCCGCGGGGGCGACGAGCGGGTGCTGGCGGTCACCGAGTACGGCGGGTACAGCCTGCTCGAGCCCGGCCACGGCTGGGGGCCGGGGGTCTTCGGCTACCGGCGCTACCGCTCGCGGGCGGCGCTGACGCGGGCGATCGCGCGCCTGCACGACCGTGAGATCGTCCCGGCGATCCGCCGCGGGCTCGCGGCGACGGTGTACACCCAGCTCTCCGACGTCGAGGACGAGGTGAACGGCCTGGTCACGTACGACCGGCGCGTGGTCAAGGTGCCGGAGGCAGCCATGCGACAGATCAACGACCGCCTGCGGGCGGCCGCAGCGCCGGGGTTCGCCGGTGCCGCCGACACCCTGGGAAGGACGCCATGAAGCACCCCCCCTCGACGCCCTCGACGCCCCCGACGCTCCCCGAGCTGACCGAGCGGGTGCCGCTCACCCGCCCGGACGGCCGCCTGAACGCCGGCGCGGTCGGCTGGGCGCGCGGGCCGCTGGTCGACACCGACGGTATCGCCCGCGACGGGCGCCGGTTCTTCGGCCGCAACAAGCGGTGGGAGTACTGGGGCGTCGTGACGCCGACGCACCTGATCGGCGTCACCGTGTCCTCGATCGACTACGCGGCCGTGCACGAGGTGTGGGTGCTGGACCGCGCCACCGAGCGGACGTACGGCGCCGCGGCGACCGTCGTCCCGGCCCGCGGGGTGCAGCTCCCGGGCACGCTGGGTGCGGGCCCGGTGCGCGCCCGGGCCAAGGGGCTCGATGTCGCGATCGACGAGGTGCCCGGCGGCACCCGGCTGCGGGCCCGCACCGCGGACGCGTCGTTCGACGTCGTCGCCGAGCTGCCTGCCGGTCACGAGCGGCTCGCCGTCGTGGTGCCGTGGAGCGACACCCGGTTCCAGTACACCGTGAAGGACGTCGCGCGCCCCGCGCGGGGCACCGTCACGACGGCGGGGCAGACCCACGAGCTGGCCGACGGGGAGTCGTGGGCCGTGCTCGACCACGGGCGCGGCCGCTGGCCGTACGACGTGCGGTGGAACTGGGGTGCCGGCTCGGGCCGTTCGGGAGGGCGCACGATCGGGCTGCAGGTCGGCGGCCGGTGGACCGACGGCACCGGGTCGACGGAGAACGCCGTCGTCGTCGACGGCCGGCTGCACTTCATCCCCACCGCGCTCGTCTGGGACTACGACCTCGCCGACTGGCGACGACCGTGGCGTGTGACGGGCGGCGGGCTCGACGCGACGTTCACGCCGTTCTACGACAAGGTGACGCGGACGAACCTCGGCCTGCTCTCGTCGGCCACCGACCAGTGCTTCGGCCGCTGGTCGGGCACGTTCGCGCCGCCGGGCGGCGAGCAGGTCGCCTTCGAGGGCCTCACCGGCTGGGCGGAGGAGGTCCACAACCGCTGGTGACCCCGCTCACCGCTCACGGCGCTGTGACGCCCAGGGCGCGGTCGATGGGCTCGTAGTGGTCGACGACGGCGGCGAGGAACGCGTCGACGTCCCCGGCCTCCGCGGCGTCGAGCATCAGCCCGTGCGCCCGCGCCGTCTTGTCCAGGTCCGCGGCGACGGAGAGGCCCAGTCGCGGCACGACCGCCGTGTGCACGTCCCAGAAGGCGGCGACGAGCTGTCCGACGAGGGAGTTGTCGAGCCGGGCGAGCAGGGCGGTGTGGAACGCGCGGTCCTGCTTGGGGAAGCTGCGGCCCTCGGCGGCGGCCGCGACCATCTCGTCGACGAGGGCGTGCAGCTCGGGGTTCGAGGTGCCCGCGAGGCTCGCGACGATGCGGCCGGCCATGGCGCAGTCGAGCGCCTGGCGGACCTCGACGACGTCACGCAGCGCGCGCAGGTCGTCGCCGGGGCTCAGGACGCCGCGGAACACGAGCGCCTCGACGAGGGCGTCGAGCGACATGTCGCCGACGAACGTGCCGTGGCCGTGGCGCACCTCGACGATGTGGAGCGTGGACAGCGTGCGGATCGCCTCCCGCACGCTGGAGCGGGAGACGCCGAGGTGGCCGCACAGCTCGGCCTCCGTCGGGAGCGGGTCTCCCGGGCGCAGGCCCTCTCGCAGGATGAAGTCCTTGATCTGGTCGGCGGTGGTGGCCCGCCGCGACGCGCTCACCGGGTGGGACGCGTCCGCCGTGAGAGTGGAAAAACTCCTCCGCGGTGGTGTCGCCATCTTGACCCCTTCCGTTTCGTGGTCCTAGTGTCAGCCTACACAACGTCAGACATCAGACATCTACGTCTGTCCCCCCGGAGCTCCCCCTCCACTGTCAGGAGAACCAATGAGGCTTCATGTCAGTCCGTCTCGCCGCCGCGGCACCGCTGCCGTCGCGGCCGGAGTCGTCGCCGTCATGGCGCTCGCCGCCTGCTCCGGGGGCGCGACCCCCGAGCAGCCCGGCGGGGGCGCCGCAGCAGGCGAGGTCGACCCGGACGCCGTGATCAAGGCGGGCATCTCGTACTCCCTGTCGGGCGGCTTCGACCCGATGACGACCACCGGTGCCGTGACCGTAGCGGCGAACTGGCACGTGTTCGAGGGCCTCACCGAGATCGACCCCGCGACGCGGGAGGTCTACACCGCACTCGGCGCCGAGCTGCCGAAACAGATCGACGACACGCACTACGAGGTGGACCTCCGTGAGGGAGCAGTCTTCCACGACGGCAGCGCCGTGACCTCGGACGACGTCGTCTACAGCTTCGAGCGCGTGCTCGACCCCGAGAACGCGTCCCTGTACGCCGGGTTCATCGACTTCATCGACTCGGTCGAGGCCGTCGACGAGGACACCGTGTCGATCGAGCTCAAGTACGAGTTCAGCCTCGTGCCGGAGCGTCTGAGCGTCGTCAAGGTCGTGCCCCAGACGCTGGTCGAGGCCGACTACGACGCCTTCAACGCGCTGCCCGTCGGCACCGGCCCCTACACGCTCACCGAGGCCACGCCGGGCGAGGTCATCACCTTCGAGCGTTTCGACGACTACACGGGCACGCGCCCCGCACAGGCCGCCGGCCTGCAGTGGGATCTGCTGGCCGACCCCGCCGCCCGGGTCACCGCGCAGAGCTCGGGCACGGTCTCCGCCATCGAGGACGTCCCCTACATCGACGTCCCGACCCTCGAGGGCCAGGCCACCGTCGAGTCCGTGCAGTCCTTCGGCCTGCTGTTCATGATGTTCAACACCGACGAGAAGCCGTTCGACGACGCCCGCGTGCGTCAGGCGTTCTTCTACGCGCTGGACATGGACAAGATCATCGACACCGGCATGCTCGGCAACGCCGAGGCCGCCACGAGCTTCCTCCCGAAGGGCCACCCGAGCTACAACGAGGCCTCGACGGTCTACACGTACGACCCGCAGGAGGCCAAGGACCTGCTGGCCGAGGCAGGCGTCAAGGACCTGACGATCGACCTCACCACGACCGACACGGGCTGGGTCGCCGACGTCGCGCCGCTCATCAAGGAGGACCTCGAGGCGATCGGCGTCAAGACGTCGCTCGACGTCGGGCAGTCCGCGGGCCAGTACGCCAAGGTCGACGAGGGCAACTTCCAGGTGATGGTCGCTCCCGGCGACCCGTCGGTGTTCGGCAACGACGCGGACCTGCTCATGCGCTGGTGGTTCGGCGACAACGTCTGGGCCGACCGCCGCTACCGCTGGAACGACGACCCGAAGTTTGCCGAGCTGCAGGAGCTGCTCGACGGCGCCGTGCAGACCGGCGGCGACGAGCAGCAGGAGCTGTGGAACCAGGCCTTCGACCTGATCTCGGACGAGGTGCCCCTGTACCCCCTGTTCCACCGCAAGCTGCCCACCGCCTGGGCCACCGACGAGCTGTCCGGCTTCACGCCGCTGCCGGTCACGGGCCTGTCGTTCCTCGACGTGGGCGCCTACGGGCAGTGATCCTGCCGACGTCCTGACCCCGACCCGGCGCCGGCCACCCCGGCGCCGGGTCGGGCCCCGCCCGCCCCCGCCCGCGCGCTCCGGAGGAGCACCTTGAGCAACCTGCTGCGGCTGATCGCGCGCCGCCTCCTGCAACTACCCGTCATGATCCTGGGCATCACGCTCCTGGTCTTCTTCGTCATGTCATTCTCACCGATCGACCCGGCGATCCTGGCGCTCGGCGAGGGCTCCTCCCTCGAGGCCCGCGAGAAGTACCGCGAGGAGAACGGGCTGAACGCCCCGCTGCCGCTCCAGTACGTGCAGTTCCTCGGCGGTCTCCTGCAGGGCGACCTCGGCACCTACAGTGCGCGGCACCTGCCAGTGGCCGACGCCGTGGCCGCCGCCCTGCCCGTGACCCTCGCCCTGACCTTCATCGGTCTCGCGATCGCGATCGTCCTCGCGTTCCTGCTCGGCGTCGTCGCCGCCGTCTTCCGCGACCGCTGGCCCGACCAGGCGGTCCGCGTCTTCTCGATCGCCGCGATCGGCACGCCGTCGTTCTGGCTCGCGGTGCTGTTCATCCAGCTCTTCACGCTGCAGCTCGGCGTGCTGCCCGGCAGCGGACCTCTTCCCGCCTTCGCCGACGACCCGGCGGGCTACCTCTCCCGCATGGCGCTGCCGGCGCTCGCGCTCGCCGTGCCCGTCGTCGGGCAGATGACGCGCGTCATCCGCACCTCCATGGTCACCGAGCTCGACAAGGACTACGTGCGCACCGCGATCGGCGCGGGCCTGCCGCGGCACGTCGTCGTCGGGCGCAACGTGCTGCGCAACGCCCTCATCACCCCGATCACCGTGCTCGGGCTGCGGGTCGGCTACCTCATCGGTGGCGCCGTCGTCATCGAGGTGATCTTCGCGCTCCCGGGGATGGGCACGCTCATCCTCGAGGGCGTCACCTCCAACCAGGCGAACCTTGTCCAGGGCGTCACGCTCACCGTGGCCCTGGCGTTCGTTCTCATCAACATCGTGGTCGACATGCTCTACGTGCTCGTCAACCCGCGGATCAGGACGGTGTGACGATGCGACGCCACCTCACCGAACGACTCTCCACCCCGGCCCTGCGGCTGCGCGCGATGCCGCTGCCGTCGAAGATCGCGCTCGCGCTGGTCGCGATCATCACCCTCGCCGCGATCTTCGCACCGCTGGTGACCACCTACGACCCGCTGGCCAGCGGTACCCCTGTGCAGCCGCCGAGCGGCGAGCACTGGTTCGGCACCGACCGGCAGGGTCGCGACATCTACTCGCGGCTCGTCTACGGCGCCCGCTACTCGTTGGTCATCGGCCTCGGCGCCACCCTGGTCGCGCTGCTCGCGGCCGCCGTGCTCGGCGCGGTCGCCGCGACGGCGAACAAGCACGTGTCCGAAGCCCTCATGCGGGTGCTCGACATCATCATGTCGTTCCCCGGCATCGCGCTCGCCGCCGTGTTCGTCGCCGTGTTCGGGCGTTCGCTGCCCGTCCTGGTACTCACCCTGGCGTTCCTGTACACGCCGCAGTTGACCCGCGTGGTCCGCGCCAACATCCTCGACGAGTACGGCGAGGACTACGTCTCCGCCACCCGCGTCATCGGTGCCCGCACGGCACGGATCCTGGTCAAGCACGTGATGCGCAACTGCCTGGCGCCCGTCCTGGTCTTCGCCACGGTCCTGGTGGCCGACGCGATCGTCCTCGAGGCGTCGCTGTCCTTCATCCAGGCCGGTGTGCAGCCGCCGCAGCCCTCGTGGGGCAACGTCATCTCCGACGGCCGCGACCTGGTCATGGGCGGCTACTGGTGGGCGACGATGTTCCCCGGCCTCGTCATCATGATCACCGTCCTCGCGCTCAACGTGCTCTCCGAGGGCATGACGGACGCGATGGTCGCCGCGCCGCGCTCCGCGAAGGGCAGGAACGCCACGGCCGAGCAGAAGGTGCCGGCGCCCGACGCCGCTGTGGCGCACGAGGCGGCCGAGGCCGCGGACGCGGCCACGGACATCCCCGACGTCGAACCGGACCTGGCCCCCGTCGAACCCGAGGTGCCGCTCGACGAACGGCTCGCCACGCTGCGCACCGCCGAGCTGCGCCGCACCGACCGGCACGAGTACACCGGCGACGCCGAGCCCCTGCTCGAGGTGCGCAACCTGTCGATCCGCTTCCCCGAGCGGCACGGCGACGTCGCGGTCGTGGACGACGTGTCCTTCGCCGTCCGGCCGGGCGAGGCCATGGCGCTCGTCGGGGAGTCCGGCTGTGGCAAGTCGATCACCTCGCTCGCGATCATGGGCCTGCTCGGTCCGAGCGCACAGGTCAGCGGCGAGATCCGGTACGGCGGGCGTGACCTGCTCGCCATGTCGGACCGGGAGCGGGCGTCCCTGCGCGGCACCGAGATCGCGATGATCTACCAGGACGCGCTGAGCTCGCTCAACCCGTCCATGCTCGTGCGATCCCAGATGAAGCAGCTCACGCGTCGTGGCGGCACGCGCACCGCGCACGAGCTGCTGGAGCTGGTCGGCCTCGACCCCGAGCGCACGCTCAAGAGCTACCCGCACGAGCTGTCCGGCGGGCAGCGCCAGCGGGTGCTCATCGCGATGGCCCTCACCCGCGACCCCAGGCTCATCATCGCGGACGAGCCGACCACCGCCCTCGACGTCACCGTGCAGGCCCAGGTGGTCGAGCTGCTCGAGGAGCTGCGCGAGAAGCTCGGCTTCGCGATGGTGTTCGTGAGCCACGACCTGGCGCTCGTCGCCGAGATCGCCCACCGCGTCACCGTCATGTACGCGGGCCAGGTGGTGGAGCAGGCCACGACGCGCGAGCTCCTGCTCGACCCGCGCCACGAGTACACGCGCGGGCTGCTCGGCTCGGTGCTGTCCATCGAGTCGCGCTCGACCCGGCTGCACCAGATCCCCGGCACCGTGCCGTCGCCGCGCGACTTCCCGCCCGGGGACCGGTTCGCGGCGCGCTCGACGCGCTCCGACCGGCGGTCCGACGTCCGGCCCGTGCTGCGCGCCGTGCCCGGGCACGCGCACCACCTCGTGGCCGTGGCCCCCGGCGCGGACGCGCTCGAGACCGGCTTCACGGCGCCCGCCGGCGCCGAGCCCAGCACGATCGGAGGGACGCGATGAGCGCCACGAAGACCCCGCCGTCCGACACCCCGGCCAGGACGGTGAAGGACGACGCCCCGGTCGTCGAGCTGCGCGGCGTGCACGTCGTGTTCAAGTCCCGCGCGGGCACCGTGTTCAAGGCCAAGCACGTGCACGCCGTGAACGACGTGACCATCGCCGTCCGCCGTGGCCAGACCGTCGGCATCGTCGGCGAGTCCGGGTCGGGCAAGTCCACGATGGCGAAGGTCCTCGTCGGCCTCCAGGCGCCCAGCCAGGGGGAGGTCCGGTTCCGCGGGAACGTCGTGACGCGGTACACGCCCGCTGTGCGCAAGCAGGTGGGCCGGGTCGTGTCCGTCGTGTTCCAGGACCCGGCGACGGCGCTCAACGCGCGGATGACCGTGCGGGACGCGCTGCGCGACCCGCTCGACGTGCACCAGGTGGGTGACGCCGCCTCGCGGGAAGCCCGCGTGCGCGAGCTCGTCCACCTGGTCGGGCTGCCGCCGTCCGCGCTGGAGGCGCTGCCCGGCCAGCTCTCCGGCGGCCAGCGTCAGCGCGTGGCGATCGCGCGCGCCCTGGCGCTGGAGCCGGACGTCATCGTCGCCGACGAGCCGACCTCCGCCCTCGACGTGTCCGTGCGCGCGCAGATCCTCAACCTGCTCGCCGACCTCAAGGCGACCCTCGACCTGGGGATGGTCTTCATCTCGCACGACATCCAGACCGTGCGCCACGTGTCCGACCAGATCGTCGTCATGCGCGACGGTCGCGTGGTCGAGTCCGGCCCGGCGGCGCGCGTGCTCGACGACCCGCAGGACGACTACACGCGCACCCTGCTCGCCGCGGCGCCCGCGCTGCTGTGACCAGGCGCCACGGCCGGGGCCGCCCCGGGTGCCCCTGCCCGCGCGCCTCCGCACTCCCCGAGAAACTCTCGACGCACACCCAGAACCGGAGCTCCACATGACCACGCGCACCTTCCACGGGATCGTCCCGCCCGTCCTCACCCCGCTCACCGCGGACGGCGAGGTCGACACCGCCTCGCTCGAGCGCCTCGTGCGCCACCTCGTCGAGTCCGGCGTGCACGGCGTGTTCGTGCTCGGGTCGACCGGCGAGGTCGCCTACCTCACCGACGCGCAGCGCGACCTCGCCGTGCGCACGGTCGTCGCTGCCGTCGACGGGCGCGTGCCGGTGATGGGCGGTGCCATCGAGCTCACGACGGCGCGCGTCGCCGCCCAGGCACGGGCGCTCGAGGCCGCAGGGGTCGACGCGGTCGTCGCGACCGCGCCGGTGTACGCGATCAACGACGCCGACGAGATCGAGCGGCACCTGCGCGCCGTGGCGGCCGCCGTCGACGTGCCGCTGTTCGCATACGACATCCCCGTGCGCGTGCATCGCAAGCTCAGCGTCGACCTGCTCGTGCGCCTCGGCGCCGAGGGCGTGCTGGCGGGCGTCAAGGACTCGTCGGGCGACGACGTCGGCTTCCGCCGCCTCGTGGCGGCGAACGCGGCCGCCGGGTCGCCGCTGGCCCTGTTCACGGGCCACGAGGTCGTCGTGGACGGCATGCTCCTGCTCGGCGCCGACGGCGTCGTGCCGGGCCTGGGTAACGTCGACGCCGCCGGGTACGTGCGGCTGTGGGACCTGGCCCGGGCCGGCAGGTGGGAGGACGCCAGGGCCGAGCAGGACCGTCTCGCGGCCCTGTTCGAGATCGTCTTCCAGGCCCAGGGCCGCTCGGGCGACGCCGCGGGCGTCGGGGCGTTCAAGGTCGCCGCGCAGCGCCAGGGCCTCATCGACAGCACGGCGGCGGCGTTCCCCGTCGAGCCGCTCGACGACGAGACGGCCGAGCGCATCGAGGCGATCGTCCGCGCCGCGGGGCTCCTGGGTGACTGAGACGCGCCCTGCGGAGGGGGGCGTCGTCGTCGGCGTCGATCTCGGCGGCACCAAGACGGCGGCCGCCGTCGTGGCCGCCGACGGGTCGCTCGGGCCGGTGCGCACCGCGCCGACCCCGGCCGCGAGCGGCCCCGCGGCGGTGCTGGACGCCGTCGCCGCGCTGGTCACTGAGGTCGTCCTGGCGGCCGACGCCGGCACCGGCGGAGCCGGCCTGCGGCTCCGGGCGCTCGGCGTCGGCGCGGCCGGGGTGATCGACGTCGCCCGCGGCGTCGTGGTCTCCGCGACGGAGACGTTCCCCGGCTGGCCGGGCACCGACATCGCGGGCGGGCTGCGCGAGCGGCTCGCCGCGCTGGCCGCCCCGGGCCCGCTCGACGTCGTCGTCGAGAACGACGTCGACGCGCACGCCGCGGGCGAGGCCTGGCTCGGCGCGGCGGCGGGGGCGCGCAGCGCGCTCCTCGTGGCCGTGGGCACCGGCGTCGGCGGGGCGGTCGTCCTGGACGGCCGCCCCCTGCGCGGCGCGCACCACCTCGCCGGCGAGATCGGGCACGCGCCTGTCCCCGGCGCCGAGGGGCTGCGCTGCGCCTGCGGCCGCCCCGGCCACCTGGAGGCCGTCGCGGCAGGACCCGCGATCCACCGGCACTACCTGCGGCTCGGCGGCGACCCCGCGAGCCCCGACGCGCGTGACGTGGTCGCGCGGGCCGCAGGCGGCGACGACCTCGCCGCCCGCGTCGTCCGGGCCTCCGGCGAGGCGGTGGGACGGGCGATCGCCGCCGTCGCGACCGTGCTCGACCCCGAGGTGGTCGTCGTCGGCGGGGGACTGGCCGGCGCAGGAGAGCTCTGGTGGACCGCGCTCCAGGACACCGTCCGCGCCGAGGTGGTGGACGTGCTCGCCGACCTGCCCGTCGTCCCCGCCGCGCTGGGCGGCGAAGCGGCGATCGTCGGGGCCGCACGGAACGCCTGGGCGGCCGTCGCGCCGTCGGAGGTCACCAGAGCGAACGAGGGAGACGCACGATGACGGAACCACAGACGGCGCGGCGGCGGGCCTGGACCCGCGAGCGCGTCCTGGACGCGATGCGCGGACGGCTCACCGTCTCGTGCCAGGCGTACCCCGGCGAGCCGCTGCGCGACCCGCGCACCACCGCGCAGATGGCCCGCGCCGTCGTCGCGGGCGGCGCCGCTGCCGTGCGGGCACAGGGCCTCGAGGACGTCGCCGCCGTCGTGGCAGCCGTCGACGTGCCCGTGGTCGGCCTCTGGAAGGACGGCGAGGACGGGGTGTTCATCACCCCGACGCTGCGGCACGCGGTCGCCGTCGCCGAGGCCGGGGCGCACGTCGTCGCGATCGACGGCACGAGGCGGCCCCGACCGGACGGGCGCACCCTCGGCGAGACCGTCGCCGGGCTGCGCGAGGCGGCCGACGTGCTCGTCATGGCGGACTGCGGCTCGCTCGACGACGCCGTCGCAGCGCAGGCCGCCGGGGTCGACCTGCTCGGCACGACGCTCGCCGGCTACTCCGGCGAGCGGCCCCGGACGGACGGTCCCGACCTCGAGCTCGTCGACGAGATCCTCGCGGCGTGCGACCTGCCCGTCGTCGTCGAGGGCCGGGTGCACTCGCCCGCCCACGCGGCTGCCGCGCTCGCGCGCGGCGCGTTCAGCGTGTGCGTGGGGACGGCGATCACGCACCCCACGACCATCACCGGCTGGTTCGCCGCCGCCCTCCCGCCGAGATAGAGACCCCCATGTGCCGAGATAGAGACCTCCCCCCGCCGAGATAGAGACCTTCCCCCGCCGAGATAGAGAGGTGCGTGGCGCTTCTCTATCTCGGCACCGGTGGCTCTCTATCTCGGCACATGGGGGTCTCTATCTCGACGGGGGGAGGTCTCTATCTCGCGGGGGTGGGGGTGACCGGCAGACGGGTCAGGACGGCGGCGGTGAGGTCGCGGACGTCGTCGACGACGGCGACGGCCCCCGCGGCCAGCAGCTCGCCGTCGTCGGCGTACCCCCAGGAGACGCCGAGGCAGTCGATGCCGTGCGCGGCGGCGCCGTGCACGTCGTGCAACCGGTCGCCCACCATGACGACGGGCCCGTCGGCGGGGTCCGCGGGGGTGGCCCGGCCCAGCGTGGCGAGCGCCGTCGCGATGACGTCCGCCTTCGTGGAGAGGCCCTCCTCCAGGGGTGCGCCGAAGATGCCGTCGACCAGCTCGCTCAGCCCGAAGCGGTCGCAGATGGGCTTGGCGAAGACCTCCGGCTTGGACGTCGCGACGGCGAGCGCGCAGCCCGCGTCGCGCAGGGCGACGAGCGTCTGCGGGATGCCGTCGTACACGCGGTTGTCGTACATGCCGCCGGCGGCGAAGACCGCGCGGTAAGCCACCACGGCCTCGTCGACCCGCGCGGCGGGCACGCCGTGGGCGGCGAAGGAGTCCGTGATCGGCGGCCCGACGAACGAGCGCAGCGCCGCGTCGTCGGGCACGGGCAGCCCCAGCACGCCGTACGCGTGCCGGATTCCCGCGAGGATGCCGGGCGCGGAGTCGGTGAGCGTGCCGTCGAGGTCGAGCAGGACAAGAGGCGTGGAGGTGCGAGTCACGACGGCAGGTTACGTGGCCGCCGTCAGACGGCGCGTGCTTGTGCCACCAGCACGTCGAAGCCGACGTCGAGCACGTCGTCGACGACCTGCGCCTCGGGGTGCGCGTCGTACCAGGCGACCTGCTCGGCCGCGGCCTGGTCGTAGGTGATCGTGGTGCGGAGCTCCGGCACGAGCGCCTGCACCTTGGCGCAGTCGAACACCATCGAGTGGGCCTTGTCGCCGAGCAGTCCCGGGCCGACGTCGGGCAGCGCGTGCGCGATCGTCTCGGACGCGACGTGCACGAGCTCGGGCTCGTCGACGCCCGCCGCCCGCGCGAGCCAGCGGTACACCTGGTCCCAGGTGGGGGCGTGGGTCCCCATGATGTGGAACGAGTCGCCGACGGCGGCGGGGTGGCCGAGCAGCCCGACAAACCCGACCGCGAAGTCGTCGGTGTGGGTGAGCGTCCACAGCGAGGTGCCGTCGCCGTGCACGACGACGGGCTTGCCGGCGCGCATGCGGGCGACGTCGGTCCAGCCGCCGGTGGTGGGGATCAGGGTGCGGTCGTAGGTGTGGGAGGGGCGCACGACCGTCGCGGGGAAGCCGCGGTCGCGGTAGGCGCGCACGAGCACGTCCTCGCAGGCGATCTTGTCGCGGGAGTACTGCCAGAACGGGTTGCGCAGCGGGGTGGACTCGGTCATGGGCAGGCGGTTCGGCGGGGTCTGGTAGGCGGACGCGGAGGAGATGAAGAGGTACTGTCCCGCCCGGTCGGTGAACCGGGTGACGTCGCGCGCCACGTGGTCCGGGGTGAACGCCCGGAACTGGGCGACGACGTCGAAGTCCCGGCCGGCGAGCGCGGCGTCCACGGCGGCGTCGTCGGTCACGTCGGCCACCAGCGTCTCGACCTCCGGGGGTAGCGGCCGGGTGGTGGACGTGCCCCGGTTGAGGACGGTGACCCGGTGGCCGAGCGCGACCGCCCTTCGGACGCTCGCGGCGCTGATGACGCCGGACCCGCCGATGAACAGGACGTCGAGGGGAGTGCGGATGCTCATGGCGGCATCGTGCCCGAGCGAGCGGGGGTCGGCATCAGCGGGCCGGAATCGACAGGGCCCCGTCGACGTAGCGATCTCTCACCGTCCCGGCGCGGGATGACGAGAGATCGCTACGTCGACGGCGCCGGGACGGTCATGCCGGGCGGGAGCGCCGCGGGCAGGGCGTCGAGCAGGGCCGCGACGCGGGCGGCGCGGGGCTCGCCCGTCATCCGCTCGACGGGCGCGGTGACGCTCACCGCGGCCACGGGCCGGCCGGCGCGCAGCACGGCGACGGCGACGCACGCGATCCCGGGCTCGTTCTCCTCGGTCTCGGTGGCGTACCCGAGGCGGCGGGCGTCGGCGACGGTGGCGGTGAGCCGTGCGACGTCCTCCGCGTCGGTGGCGTACCGGGCGAGGTGGATCTCCCGCGGGTCGTGCGCCGCGAGCAGCGCACGACCGAGCGCCGTGGTCGCGGCCGGCTGGCGGCGCCCGACGGCGGACCAGACCCGTACGGGCCGCTGCGGCTCGACCTTGTCCAGGTAGACGACCTCCCGGCCCGCGAGGGTGCCGAGGTGCACGAGCTCGTCGACGTCGTCGCGCAGGCGCTCGAGCGCGGGCCGCAGCAGCGCGGGCAGGTTGTCCTCGGCGAGGAACGCCGTGCCGAGCGCCAGCACGGCGGGCCCGAGGCGGTAGCCGCCGTCGTCGGCCTGCTCGGCGTAGCCGCGGTGCCGCAGCGCCGCGAGGGTGCGGTGCAGGGTGGACTTGTTGGCCCCGACGTCGGCGGCGAGCCGGGCGAGCGAGAGCCCGCCGGCTCCGGCGCGAGCGAGCGCGTCGAGCGCGAGGAGGGCCTTGTCGACGCTGCCCAGGGGGCTCGCGGATTCCGTCATCGTGCTCCGTCGTCTAGAGTGCGTTGCGTAGTGAACAACTGGCGTTCATCATAGCGAAACGGAGTGGGAATGTCATCCGCAGTCCTCGACAGCCTCGCCGCACACCGGCTCGTCCCCGTCGTCGTGGTCGACGGCGCCGACCAGGGGGCGCGCCTCGCCGACGCGCTCGTCACCGGCGGCCTGCCCGTCGCCGAGATCACCCTGCGCACGGCCGGCGGCCTCGACGCGATCCGCGCCGTCGCGCAGACCCAGTCCGGTGTCGTCGTCGGCGCGGGCACCGTGACCACCGCGGGGCAGGTGGACGACGTCGTCGCCGCGGGCGCGCGCTACATCGTCTCCCCCGGCCTGTCCGAGGCCGTCGTGCGACGGGCGCAGGAGCACGGCGTCCCCGTGCTGCCCGGCGTGGCGACCGCTACCGAGATCATGCGCGCGCTCGACCTGGGCGTCGACGTCGTCAAGCTGTTCCCCGCCTCCGTCGTCGGCGGGCCGGCGGCGATCAGGGCGCTGGCCGCACCGTTCCCCGGCCTCCGGTTCGTGCCCACCGGCGGCGTGAGCGCCCAGAACCTCGGCGAGTACCTGTCCCTGGCGCCCGTCGTCGCCGTCGGCGGCTCGTGGATGGTCGAGAAGTCCCTCGTGACCGCCGGCGACTGGGCCGAGATCACCCGCCGCACCGTCGAGGCCGTCGCCCTCGCCGCCCCGAAGGAGAAGTGACCCGACATGACCAACCCCTCCGTCACCACGCGCCCGGCCGCCGAGTGCCGCTACGACGTCGTCGCCCTCGGCGAGGTCATGCTCCGCCTCGACCCGGGCGACCGCCGCGTGCGCACCGCCCGCTCCTTCGACGTCTGGGAGGGCGGTGGCGAGTACAACGTGGCCCGCGGGCTGCGCCGGGCGTTCGGGCTGCGCGGCGCGATCGTCACCGCGCTCGCCGACAACGAGGTGGGCCGCCTCGTCGAGGACTTCATGCTCACCGGCGGTCTGGACACGTCCTGGGTGAAGTGGCAGGAGTACGACGGCATCGGCCGGTCCGTGCGCAACGGGCTCAACTTCACCGAGCGCGGCTTCGGCGTGCGCGGTGCGGTGGGCGTCAGCGACCGCGGCAACACGGCGATCTCCCAGATGCGGCCCGACGACGTCGACTGGGACGCGCTGTTCGGGTCCGGAGTGCGGTGGCTGCACACCGGCGGCATCTTCGCGGCGCTGTCGGAGTCGGCGGCCGAGGTCGCCGAGGCCGCGATGTCGGCCGCGCGCCGGCACGGCACGGTCGTCTCGTACGACCTCAACTACCGGCCCTCGCTGTGGAAGGGCATCGGTGGCGTCGAGCGCGCCCGAGAGGTCAACCGTCGCCTGGCCCGTCACGTCGACGTGATGATCGGCAACGAGGAGGACTTCACCGCCTCCCTCGGCTTCGAGGTCGAGGGCGTGGACGAGAACCTCACCGACCTCGACACCGGCGCCTTCCGCGCGATGATCGGCACGGCCGCCGAGGCCTACCCGAACTTCCAGGTCATCGCGACGACGCTGCGTGGCGTGAAGTCCGCGTCCGTCAACGACTGGGGCGCCATCGCCTGGTCGCGCGCCGAGGGCTTCGTCGAGGCCACGCACCGCGCGGACCTCGAGATCTTCGACCGCGTGGGCGGCGGCGACTCCTTCGCCTCCGGGCTGGCCTACGGCCTCATGGAGCTCGGGTCGCTGGCCGAGGCCGTCGAGTACGGCGCCGCGCACGGTGCGCTCGCCATGACCACGCCGGGCGACACGACCACCGCGAACCTCGCCGAGGTCGCCAGGCTCGCCGGCGGCGGGAGCGCCCGCGTGCAGCGCTGACCGCCTCCAGACCGGGGCGACGAGCGTGCTGACCTGATCCTCAAGACTGCGTGGTGAGGATCAGGTCAGCACGCTCGTCACCTCCGCGGGCGGTGCGGTGGAGCTGCGGACGACAAGCTCGGTCGACAGGTTCACCCGCCGCGCGAAGGGGTCGTGCCCGCCGGCGAGGTCGAGGAGCATGCCGACGGCGGTCGCGCCCATCTCCATGAGGGGCTGGCGGACGGTGGTGAGCGGTGGGGTGGTCCACTCGGCCACCGGGAGGTCGTCGTAGCCGACGATCGACAGGTCGTCCGGCACGGTGAGCCCGCGCTCGTGCGCTGCCCGGAGCAGCCCGATCGACTGCATGTCCGAGCCGGCGAAGACGGCGGTCGGGCGCTCGGGCAGGTCCAGCAGCTCGCACCCCGCCTCATACCCCGACATCACCTCGAAGTTCCCGGAGCGCACGAGCCCGGGGTCGTAGGTGAGCCCGGCCTGCTCGAGGGCGCTGCGGTAGCCGTCGAGGCGCGCCCGGCTGCAGAGCATGTCGGACGGCCCGGCGATGGCGGCGATCCGCCGGTGCCCCAGGTCGAGCAGGTGACGGGTGGCCGCCAGGCCGCCGTTCCAGTTGTCCGAGCCGATGGTCGGCACGTGCGCCGGGGGCTCGCCGTCGGTGTCGATGACGACGCACGGGATCGCCCGGCTGGAGAGCTGCCGCTGCTGCGCGGTCGTGAGCTGGGAGGCCACGAGCAGCACGCCGATCGGCGGGCGGGCGAGCGTCGCGTCCAGCCAGGTCTGGGGCGGGCGGTGCCCGCCGCCCAGCTCGGAGAGGATCACGCTGGTGCGCGCGGCGGCCGCGGCCGACTCGACCCCGCGGATGATCTCCATCGACCAGGTCGACCCCAGGCGGTGGAAGACCAGGTCCAGGAGCCCCGTGCCCTCCGCCGGGGGCGCCGTGCGGCGTCGGCGGTACTGGTGCCGGTCGAGCGCCTCCTCGACCCGGGAGCGGGTCGCGGCCGCGACGTCCGGCCGGCCGTTGAGCACCTTGGACACGGTCGGCGCGGAGACGCCGATCTCGCGGGCGATCGCGGCGATCGTCGGGACGTCGACGCGGCCCGAGGGCGGTGAGGTCATGGCGTGTGCTTTCGGTCTGGGCCGGTGGTGTGCTCCGGTCCGGCGGGTGGTTCCCGCGTGCGCACGCGTGCGGGACGCAGGTGCGGACAGCGGGGACGAGCATCGAAACTTTCGGTCGTTCTCAGCGTAGGACGACCGTGCGGCAGCGGTGGCGCGCCGCACGGTGGCGGCGGTGTCGTGACCAGACCGTGATGCGGATAGCGCTTGACCGGGGCCTGTCGCAGTCCCTAGGGTCGCACCGATCGACATCGTTTTCAATGACGAAAGTTTCGGGCCGCCTGCGTCGATGCAGCGGCCCGAGCCACGACGACGTGACATGCCGGAAGGACGTATCCATGGCACAGGGGACAGGGACGGTCGAGGCCGTTCCCGTGGGCGGTGGTGCGCCCCCACCGCACCGGAGCGGTGAGTCGCCGCCTCAGGTGCTGCACGGCAGACGGAGCTGGCGCCAGGCGCTGCGCAAGGACTGGAGGCTCTACACCTTCCTCGTCCTGCCGGTGCTGTTCTTCGTCATCTTCAAGTACCTGCCGATGGCGGGGAACATCATCGCGTTCCGCCGGTTCCGCCCCGGCAGCAGCGTCTTCGGCGACGAGTGGGTGGGGTTCTACTACTTCGAGATGTTCATCCAGAACCAGCAGTTCTGGACGGTCTTCTGGAACACCGTCATCCTCGGGCTGCTGACCCTGGCCATCTGCTTCCCCCTGCCGATCGTCCTGGCGCTCATGCTCAACGAGCTGCGCTCGCGCCGGTTCAAGAAGATCGTGCAGACGATCTCCTACCTGCCGCACTTCATGTCGATCGTCATCGTCGCCGGGCTCGTCCTGCAGATCACGTCGGTCCCGGGCACGGTCAACCAGATCGTGACGGCGTTCGGCGGCGACGCCGTCGCCTTCATGCAGCAGCCGGACTGGTTCCGCACCATCTACGTGAGCTCGGAGGTCTGGCAGACCGTCGGATGGGGCACGATCCTCTACCTCGCGGCCCTCACGACGATCGACGACCAGCTCTACGAGGCCTCCCGGATCGACGGGGCCAACCGCTGGCAGCAGACCTGGCACATCACCCTGCCGGGCATCCGCCCCACCATGATGGTCCTGCTCATCCTCAACATCGGCTCCTTCATGGCGGTCGGGTTCGAGAAGGTCCTGCTGCTGCAGAACCCGCTGATCTACTCCACGGGCGACGTCATCTCGACGTACCTGTACCGGGTGGGCATCCAGTCGGCGCAGTTCTCCTACGGCACGGCGATCGGCCTCTTCGAGGCGCTCATCGGCCTCGTCCTCGTCCTGACCGCGAACTTCGCGTCGCGCCGACTGGTGGGAGCTTCCCTGTGGTGATCGAGACCCCGACCCCGGACCTCGCCGCGGTCCGGACCGAGCCGTCGACCATCCGGGAGTCCACCGGCTACCGCACCTTCCGGGTCGCCAACGTCGTGGTGCTCCTCGTGGTCTGCGCCGTCACGCTGTACCCGTTCGTCAACCTCGTGGCGAAGGCGTTCTCGTCCGAGGGCTTCATCGCGGCCGGCGAGGTGAACGTGCTGCCGCGCGGGTTCAACCTCGAGACCTTCAAGGTCGTCCTGGGCGACTCGCTGTTCTGGACCAACTACCGGAACACGGTCGTGTACACCGTGGTGGGCACCGTGATCTCGATGGCGCTCACCACGACGTTCGCCTACGCGCTGAGCCGCCGTGAGCTCAAGGGCCGCACGTTCTTCATCGGCATCGCCGTCTTCACCATGTTCTTCAGCGGCGGCCTCATCCCGAACTACATCCTCGTGGCCGACCTGCTCGGGATGCGGAACTCGATGTGGGCGATCGTCGTCCCCACCGCGATCTCCGTGTTCAACCTGCTGGTCATGAAGTCCTTCTTCGAGAACTTCCCGACCGAGCTCGAGGAGGCCGCCGCGATCGACGGCCTGACCACCTACGGCATCTTCTTCCGCATCGTGCTGCCGCTGTCCAAGGCGGTGCTGGCGACGATGACGCTGTTCTACGCCGTCAGCCAGTGGAACTCCTGGTTCAGCGCCTTCCTGTACCTGGACCAGAAGGAGATGTTCCCCGTCACCGTCTACCTGCGGAACCTCATCGCCGCGGCCACCAACCCCGGCGTGGGGTCGGGCGCGGCCGAGGCGGTGCAGATCGGCGCCAACATCCAGTCCGTGACGATGCTGCTCACGGTGCTGCCGATCATCTGCTTCTACCCCTTCATCCAGAGGTACTTCGTCTCCGGCGTGATGCTCGGCTCCGTCAAGGGCTGAGCGCACGCACGCGTCCCGCCGGGGCGCACCGACCCACCCCATCCGCGTCAGAGCAACGACGCTCGTCCAACCGAGGAGAAACATGAAGCACACCAGGATGCGCGCGGCGGTGGCCGCCGCGTCGCTCACGACACTGGCCCTGGGCCTGGGCGCCTGCAGCAGCGGCGGGGGCGAGGACGGCGGCACCGAAGAGGACAGCGGTGCCGTCACCATCGACGCCGAGCACTCGGTGGGTGCGATGGAGGACTTCGCCGCCGGGACCACCTTCAAGGCGACCGAGCCGGTGGAGTTCTCGCTGATGTACCGCGACCACCCCAACTACCCGGTCCTGGAGGACTGGTCGATCTTCCAGCACCTCGAGGCCGACCACAACGTCACCTTCGAGCGGACCGACGTCCCGCTGGCGGACTGGGACCAGAAGAAGGCGCTGCTCATCGGCTCCGGCGAGGGGTCGGAGCTCATCCCCGTGACCTACCCCGGCCAGGAGACGCAGTTCGTCTCCGGTGGCGCCCTCCTGCCGGTCTCGGACTACCTCGACTACATGCCGAACTTCTCGCAGAAGGTCGAGGAGTGGGGCCTGCAGGCGGAGCTCGACAACCTCCGCCAGGATGACGGCAAGTTCTACCTGCTGCCCGGCATCCGCGAGGTGCCCGACGTGCAGTACACGGTCGTCATCCGTGACGACCTGTGGAAGAAGGCCGGGATCACCGAGGACCCGGCGACGTGGGAGGACTTCGCCGCCGACCTCAAGAAGGTCAAGGACGCGAACCCGGAGCTCGACTACGCGTTCTCCGACCGCTGGACCGACACGCAGCCTCTCGGCGCGCTCATGAACGTCATGGGCCCGAACTTCGACGCGGCCGGCGGCTGGGGCTACAACAACGTCTGGTACGACCAGGCCGCGGGCGAGTTCGTGTTCAACGGCGCGAGCGACGGCTACAAGGGGATGGTCTCGACGCTGGCCGGCATGGTCGCGGACAAGACGATGGACCCCGAGATCACGCAGAACGACGACCAGGCCAAGGCGAAGTTCTTCGCCGGCAAGTCCGCGGCGATCTCGGGCAACACGCAGGAGATCACGGCCTACCGCGACGCGTTCGAGGACGCCGGCAAGGACGCGGACCTGCGCATGCTCGTCATCCCGGGCGGGCCTGCGGGCGACCTCCTGGCTTCGAGCCGCCTCTCGTCCGGCCTGATGATCTCCAGCAAGGCCGCCGAGAACCCGGGCTTCAAGGCGATGCTGCAGTACGTCGACTGGCAGTACTACTCCGACGAGGGCATGGAGTTCGCCCAGTGGGGCGTCGAGGGCGAGACCTTCTCTCGGGGCTCGGACGGAGTGCGCACCATGAACGAGGACATCAGCTGGAACGCCATCAACGTGGGCGCGCCGAAGGCGCTCAACACCGACTTCGGCTACAGCAACGGCGTGTTCCTGCTCGCCAACGGCTCCTCGCAGGACCTGCTGGAGTCCGTGATGTCGGACGAGGTCAAGGAGTGGACCCGCGCCGTCCTCGACCGCAAGGAGACCCTGCCGATCGCGCCGGCCGCGCGCCTGAACGAGATGGAGCTCGAGCAGGCGTCGCTGCTGGACACGCAGCTCAAGGACGCCGTCTTGGCCGCCACCGCCGGCTTCATCACCGGCCAGCGCTCGCTCGACGAGTGGGACGCGTACGTGGCCGAGATGGACGGTCTGGGCTCCTCCCAGCTCATCGAGACCTACAACACGGCGCTCGAGCGCCAGAAGTAGGCGCACCGCACACCGTCGCCGCCGGGGCACCCGTCCCGGCGGCGACGGCCGCACGCCGCGCACCGCGCGCGACGGTCCGCGGCACCCGCGGCCGCACGGCGGCCGAACCGACCCGAACAGCAGGAGTGACCGCCGTCGTGACCAGCATCGTCGTCCCCGCCGACCCCGTCGGCACCCTCTCCGACGCGTGGCGCCAGTGTGTCGGCACGGGGCGCCTCAACCTCGCGCTGCGGCAGGACTACCGCGCCTCGCTCGAGCTGGTGCAGTCGCAGATCGGGTTCCGGTACGTGCGCGGGCACGGCCTGCTCTCGGACGACGTCGGCATCCACCGCCCGTACGACGCGGCGGGCCACCGCGGCACGCAGTACGCGTTCACGTACGCCGACCAGATCGTCGACTCCTGGCTCGAGCTCGGCATCCGGCCGTTCCTCGAGCTGGGGTTCATGCCGTCGGGGCTGGCGTCGGGCGACCAGACGGTGTTCTGGTGGAAGGGCAACGTCACCCCGCCCCGCGACCACGGCGAGTGGGCGGCGCTGGTGCAGGCCGTCGTCCGGCACGCCATCGACCGGTACGGCCTCGACGAGGTGCGGCAGTGGCCGATCGAGGTGTGGAACGAGCCGAACCTGGTGCACTTCTGGCAGGGTGCGTCGCAGGAGGCGTACTTCCGGCTCTACGAGGTCACGGCGGCCGCGGTGAAGGACGTCGACGCGGAGCTCCAGGTGGGCGGCCCGGCGATCTCGCCCGGCGCCGACGACTGGTGGGCGCCGTTCGCGGACTTCGTCACCGCGCGCGACGTGCCCGTCGACTTCGTCTCCTTCCACGCGTACACGACCGGCCCGGCCCAGCCCGTGCCGTTCGGCACCTACCAGACCCTGCGCCCGCCGCAGTCGCTGCTGGACCAGTTCGCGCGGCCCGCGAAGCTGCTCGCCGGCACCCGGCTGGAGGGCCTGCCCGCCCATGTGACCGAGTTCAGCACCAGCTACCGCCCGGACAACCCCGTGCACGACACGGCGTACCAGGCGGCGTCGCTGGCCCCGGTGCTGGCGCAGGGCGGCGACCTGGTCGACTCGTTCTCCTACTGGACGTTCTGCGACGTCTTCGAGGAGGAGAACATCCCGACGTCGGTCTTCCACGGGGGGTTCGGCATGCTGGGCCACCGCCAGCTCCGCAAGCCGGTGTTCCACCTGTACGCGTTCATGGCGCGGATGGGTGACGCCGTCCTGGCCCGGGGTGCGGACCACCTGGTGACGCGCGACGCCTCCGGCCGGGTGACGGTGCTCGCCTGGCAGCCCGTCGGCGGCACGGACGCCCCGGACGAACCGGGCTCCCATGCGCTGCGCCTGAGCATCCCCGTGGGCGACGCCACGACGACGAGCGCGTACGCGCACCGGTCGCGCGTCGACGACGAGCACGGCAACGCGTTCACGGCCTGGCGGCGGCTGGGCAGGCCCGCCTCGCCCAGCCGCCGCCAGCTCGACCTGCTCCACGAGGCGTCCGAGCCGGGCCGGTCCACCACCGCGCTGGAGGTGACGGGCGGCCGCGCCGACCTGACGCTCACGCTGTCCCGGCACGAGGTGACGCTGGTCGAGATCGAGGCGGTGCGTGACGAGACGCCGCCGTGGCTCCACGACGCGCGGATCCTCGGCCGCGCGGCGGACGGCACCCCGTGAGCGGCCCCGGCCCCGGCGGCGGGCGGGCACGGGACCTCGGCGACGGTCCGTTGGGCCGTTTCACGGGGGCCGTCTACGCGTACCTCGTCGTGGGGGTGCTGCTCGCGCTCGGTCACGTCCCGTCGCTGGTGCTGCTCGCGCTGCTCGACCGCTCGTCGGGCAACGCCCTGCTGGTGCCGCTGTGCCTGCTCCCGGCCGTGCCGTTCTGGTGCGCGGCGCTGTTCGCGCTGCACGCCCGGACGACGCCGGGTGCTCGGACGTCGGGTGGTTCGTCGTCGGCCGCGCCGTCGTCGAGCGGGCCGGCGCCGGCCGACCTGGCGCCCGCCCGATCGTTCGGCCGCGGACTGCGCCTCGGAGCGCGCGACGGTCTCGCGCTCGCGGCGCCGGACCTGCTGCTGGTCGGGGTCGTCACGACGTCGGTGGTGCACCGCGAGGCGGCCGGCATCTCCGCGCTGTACGCGGGCCTGCTCGTGGGCATCGGCGTCGTCGTGCTGCTCTGGCTGATGGAGGCCCTGCTGCTGGCGTCCGTGTTCTCGTTCCGCGTGCGCGACGTCGCCCGTCTCGCGCTGTACCACCTGAGCCGCAGGCCGCTGGTGACCCTCGGGCTGCTGGCGCTGCTCGTCGTCGCGGCGGGGGTGGTGTGGGCCGCCGGTGAGCTCGTGCTGGCCTTGTTCGCCGTCGTGGGGGCATGGTTCTGGCTGCGTCTCGGGCGCCCTGTGCTCGACGACGTCCGACGCCGGTTCGTCGCCGAGCCGCCCCTTGCCTGAGCCGCCCGGCCGAGCCCCGTCGTCGTCGTCGACAACCCCGGAGGAACACCCGCATGAGCGCCCTTCTGCCCGCCGGACCGAAGGTCCGCTACGGCGGTGACTACAACCCCGAGCAGTGGCCCCGCGAGGTCTGGGAGGCCGACTACGCGGCCTTCGACCTCGCGTCGATCGACACCGTCACGCTCAACGTCTTCTCCTGGGCGACCCTGCAGCCCGCCGAGGACACCTACGACTTCGCCCTCCTGGACGCCGTCGTCGAGCGGGCCGTGGCTGGCGGGCGCGACGTGGTTCTCGCGACGTCGACCGGCGCCCTGCCGCCGTGGCTCGCCCACCGCCATCCGGAGGTGGAGCGCACGGACTTCTCCGGGCGCCGGCACGTGTACGGCCAGCGGCACAACGCGTGCCCGAGCTCGCCGGTCTACCGCCGGCTCTCGGCGGAGCTCGCCGGTCGGCTCGCCGGGCGGTACGCGGGCACGCCCGGGCTCGTCGCCTGGCACGTCGGCAACGAGTACGGCGGGTTCGACGGCGGCTGCTGGTGCGACCTGTGCGCCGCCGGGTTCCGGGACTGGCTGCGGGAGCGCTACGGCACGTTGGAGCGGCTCAACGACGCGTGGAACGCCACGTTCTGGTCCCACACCTTCTCCGACTGGGAGCAGGTGGTGCCCCCCAACCTGCTCAGCGAGCACTGGCGCGGCCCGGACCACACGGCGTTCCAGGGCATCACGCTCGACTACCGCCGGTTCATGTCGGACGCGATGCTGGCGAACTTCCGCGACGAGAAGGAGCGGATCCGCGAGCACGACGCGACCACGCCGGTGACCACCAACTTCATGGGCATGTTCCGGCCGATCGACTACCACCGCTGGGCCGACGACCTCGACTTCGCCTCCTGGGACAACTACCCGCCCGGGCAGCGCGAGCACGCCCGCATGGCGCTGGCCCACGACGTCATGCGCGGGCTCAAGGGTGGCGCGCCGTTCTGGGTGATGGAGCAGACGCCCACCATCACCGCGTCACGCGACGTCAACCCGGTCAAGCGGCCGGGAGTGCTGCGGCTGTGGTCGTGGCAGGCCGTGGCGCACGGCGCGGACGCCGTCCTGTACTTCCAGATGCGCCAGTCGAAGGGCGCGTGCGAGAAGTACCACGGGGCCGTCCTCGACCATGCCGGGCGCACCGACACCCGTGCCTTCCGTGAGGTCGCCGCGCTCGGGGCGGAGCTCGACGCGCTGGGTGACGCCGTGCTCGGCGCCCGCACGCCCGCCCGCGTCGCGCTGCTGTTCGACTGGGACTCCTGGTGGGCCGCGGAGATGACCGACGGCTTCAACCGGCACGCGCGGTATGTCGACACCGTGCTGGCGTACTACCGCGCCACGTGGCAGGCGGGCGCGCAGGTGGACGTGGTGCCGCAGACGGCGGACCTCGCCGGGTACGACGTCGTGCTCGCGCCGATGCTGCACGTGCTGCGCGGGGACGTGGCCGCCCGCCTCGAGGGCGTCGTGGCGCGCGGGGCGTCGGTGCTCGCGTCGTTCTGGTCCGGCCGCGCGGACGAGGACGCCAACGCGTTCCTCATGGACGCCCCCGGGCCCCTGGGCCCGCTGTTCGGCATCCGCGTGGAGGAGACCGACTCCGCCGAGCCCGGTGTCACCAACCCGGTGACGCTCGGGGATCCGCTCGGCCCTGCGGGAGGCCCGGACGGCGTCGTCTCGCAGGCGGGCCTGGTCTTCGAGGTCGTCGTGCCGCAGGGCGCGGACGTCGTCGGCACGTACGGCGCGGAGTTCTACGCCGGCACCCCGGCGGTCACCCGGCATCGTGCCGGCGGGGGCGAGGGCGACCCGGGGGAGGCCTGGTACGTCGCGACCGGGCTCGACGACGCGGGCACCGCCTGGGTGGTGGGCCGCGTGCTCGAGCGACACGGGCTCGTGGGCCCGTACGCCGACGTGCCCGATGTCGAGCTCGCCGTCCGGGAGAACGCGAACGGGCGGTTCGCGTTCGTGCTGCACCACGGCACCGAGCCGGTGGACGTCGTCGCGCACGCCTCGGGCACGGACCTGCTCACCGGCCGCGCCGTCACCGCGGGCGAGCCGCTGCACCTGGAACCCGCCGACGTCGTCGTCCTGCGCGAGCACCGAGCGTTGTGAGCGGGGAGACGATGCCCGACTCGTAGGCGAACACCACGAGCTGGGCGCGGTCGCGGACACCCAGCTTGGTCATCGCGCGGCTGACGTGCGTCTTCGCCGTCAGCGGGCTCAGCACCATCCGGCCGGCGATCTCGTCGTTGGACAGGCCGTGCGCCACCAGGGCGACGACCTCGCGCTCGCGCGGCGTGAGCAGGTCCCCGCCCGCGCCGGCGAGCGTGTCCGGCGGCCGGGAGACGAACTCGCTGATGAGGCGGCGGGTGATCGCGGGCGAGAGCAGCGCGTCGCCCTGCACTGCGACGCGCACGGCCTGCAGCAGGTCGGCGGGCTCGGTGTCCTTGACCACGAACCCGCTCGCGCCGGCGCGCAGGGCGTCGAACACGTACTCGTCCAGCCCGTAGTTGGTCAGGACGACGACGCGCACCTCGGCCAGGTCGTCGTCCGCGCAGATCTGCCGCGTCGCGCCGATACCGTCCAGGTCCGGCATCTGCACGTCCATGAGCACGACGTCCGGCCGCAGCCCGCGGGCGAGCGCGACGCCCTCGCGGCCGGTCGCGCCCTCGGCCACGACCTCGACGTCGTCCTCGGCATCGAGCAGCGCGCGGATCCCGGAGCGGATCAGTGCCTGGTCGTCCACCAGCAACACCCGGATCACGGGATCAGGCACCGCCGGACGACGGCCCGGCCAGTGGCAGCTCGGCGCGCACGGAGAACCCGCCGCCGGGCCGGGCCCCTGCGTGCAGCCGCCCGCCGAGGGCGGTGACGCGCTCCCGCATCCCGGTCAGCCCGTGCCCTGACGCCGGCCCGCCGTCGGTGCCGTCCAGGGTTGCACCCCCACCGTCGTCGTCGACCTGCACGGTGAGCGAGTCCGGCGCGTACCGCACCCGCACCGTGGCGCGGGCGGCGCCGCCCGCGTGCCGGCCGACGTTGGTCAGGGCCTCCTGCACCACGCGGTAGGCGGCCTCGTCCACGTCCGTGGGCAGGGTCCGGCGGACGCCGGTGGTCGTGACGGACGTCGGCACCCCCGCGACCTCGGCCCGCTCGACCAGTGCCGCGAGCCGCGCGAGGCCGTTGCCGTTCGCCTCCCCGTCGCGGCGCAGCACGTCGAGGGTGGAGCGCAGCTCGCGGACGGCGTCGGTGCTCGCCTCCTGGATGGCGAGCAGCGCCGGCGGCGGCTCCTGGCCCTGCTTGCGCGCGAGGTGCGCGGCGACCCCGGCCTGCACCTTGATCACGGAGATGCTGTGGGTCAGCGAGTCGTGCAGCTCGCGGGCGATGTGCAGCCGCTCCTCGACGGCGCGCCGGCGCGCCACCTCGTCACGGGTGCGCTCGGCGTCCTCGGCACGCTGCTCCACCTCCCGCACATAGGCCCGCCACTGGACGTAGGCCACGGCGGTGATGCCGAGGGAGACGAGCCATCCCGCGGCGAAGAACCGCCGCCATCCCCGTTCGGTCCGCATCGAGCCAGCGTAGGGCGCCGCCTGCCGGTGGCGCATCCGCCGTCGGGAGTACCCCGGGCCTGCTCCCGGCGGGGTACCGGGCGCCCGTCGGCCCGCCTCGGCCGGTAGCCGCAGGTGTCGTCGCCGGGACGACGACGCCGGGCCCCGCGCCGCGAAGGATCGAGGCATCACGACCACGCGAACCGAGGAGCACACCGTGAGCATCACGAGGAGCGAGCGACAGCGCGTCGCCGGCCCGGTCGCCGGCGCCGGGATCGACGTCACCGGCCTGGGCGAGACGTTCGTGCCCGGCGACGAGGGCTTCGCCGAGGCGAGCGGCACCCTCTTCCCCGCGGGCACGCCGGACGTCGTGGTCCGGCCCCGCGACGAGGGCGAGGTCGCCGGCGCGGTGCGCGCCGCGGCCCGCGCGGGGGCGGCGCTGTCGGTCCGGTCCGGCGGGCACGGCCTGCTGGGGCACGGCGCCGACGGCGGCATGATGCTCGACCTGCGGCACCTGGACTCGGTCGAGGTCGTTGACAGGACGCCGTCGCGGCACCGGGTGGTCCGCGTCGGGGCGGGCGCCACCTGGGGACGGGTGGCTGCGGCGCTCGCGCCGCACGGCCTCGGGATCACGGCGGGGGACACGGCGAGCGTCGGGGTCGGCGGTCTCACGCTCGGTGGCGGCGTCGGCTGGATGGTGCGCCGCCACGGGCTCACGGTCGACTCCCTGGTGGGGGCCCGTGTGGTGACCGCCGACGGCCGGACGGTCGTGGCGAACGCCGACCGGCACGCCGGGCTGTTCTGGGCGCTGCGCGGCGGGGGCGGGAACTTCGGCGTCGTCGTGAGCCTCGACCTCGTGGCCCAGCGAGTCACGGACGTGCGCTTCGGGTCGCTCTCGTACGCGCCCGACGACGTGGCCGGGCTGGTCCGGGGCTGGCGCGACGTCATGCGGGACGCCGACGACGAGCTCAGCAGCACGCTGGTGCTCGCGCCGGCGATGGCGGGCCGCCCCGCCGCGGTGACCGTCCTCGTCTGCGCCGCGCACGACGACCCCGCCGCGGCGGACCGTTCGATCGCGCCGCTGCTCGGGCTGGGCACGCTGACCGGGAGCACCGTCGCGACGGTCCCGTACGCCGACGTGCTCGCGGACGGCGGCCACCCGCCGGGCGTGCGCGTCGTCGCACGCAACGTGCTGGTGCCGGGGCTGACGGACGCCGTCGTCGACGACCTGGTCGCGGCGTCCGCCGACGCGACCGCCCCGGCCGCCGTGTCCGTGCGCGCCCTCGGGGGCGCGTTCTCGCGCGTGCCGGCTGACGCGACGGCGTTCGCGCACCGCGACGCCGAGGTGCTGGTCGTGGGCGGCGCCCTGGTCGCGGCCGACGCGAGCGACGCCGAGGCCGACGCCGCGCTCGCGGGGTGGCGGCGCGTCGCGGCGCACGGCACCGGCGTCTACGCGAACTTCCAGGGGTCGGCGACCGGCGCCGACCTGCGCGCCGCCTACCCGCCGGCGACGCTCGACCGGCTGCGGGCGGTCAAGCGCGCCTACGACCCGCACAACCTGTTCGACCGCAACCTCAACGTCGCACCCGGTGAGCGGGACGCGGCCTCGACGGCCGGTGCCGCCTCGGCGGCGCCGGGCCTCCCGGACGGGGCTCACCGATGACCGCGGCGTTCGAGGCCGAGGGCCTGGTCAAGCGGTTCGGGTCGACGACGGCGCTCGACGGCGTCGACCTGCACGCCGCGCGGGGTTCCGTGCTCGGCGTCCTCGGACCCAACGGCGCCGGCAAGACGACGGCGATCCGCATCCTGACGACGCTGCTGCGGCCGGACGCCGGGCGGGTCGTCGTGGACGGGCTGGACGTCACCCGGCGGGCGGTCGACGTGCGGCGGCGCATCGGCCTCGCCGGCCAGTCCGCCACCGTCGACGAGGACCTCACCGGCACCGAGAACCTCGTGCTCTTCGGCCGGCTGCTCGACCTGCCCACCCCCGAGGCGCGGCGCCGCGCCGGCGACCTGCTGGAGCGGTTCGGCCTCACCGAGGCCGCGGGGCGCCGTGCGTCGACGTACTCCGGCGGGATGCGCCGCCGGCTGGACCTCGCGGCGAGCCTGGTCGGCACGCCGCGCGTCCTCTTCCTCGACGAGCCCACCACCGGCCTCGACCCCGGCAAGAGGTCGGAGCTGTGGCAGACGATCCGCTCGCTGGCCGACGACGGCACCACCGTGCTGCTCACCACGCAGTACCTCGAGGAGGCGGACGCGCTCGCCGACGCGATCACCGTGATCGACCACGGCCGCGTCATCGCCCACGACACCCCCGCCGGGCTGAAGCAGCAGGCCGGCGGGCAGACCGTCGTCGTGCGGCCCAGCGACCCGGGTCAGGCGGTCGCCGCGGCCGAGGTCGTCGGGCGGGTCACCGGCCGGCCGGCCGAGCGGCCGCACGGCGGGACCGTCACCGCGCCGGTGGCGGGCCAGCGCGAGTTCGCCGACGTCGTGCGCGGGCTCGAGCACGCGGAGGTGGCCGTCGCCGAGGTGGCGCTGCGGCTGCCCAGCCTCGACGAGGTGTTCTTCACGCTCACCGGCAGGCCTGCCGGCGACGCCGTCACGAGGGAGGCATCATGACCGACACGCTGCGCTCGACCCCGACCGAGACCCGTGGGCACCGCCGTGAGCCCCCCGGTCCGTCGTCACGCCGCTGGCCGTTGGCGCGGCACAGCCTGGCGCTGGCGCACCGCGCACTGCGCAAGACCCTGCGCAACCCCGGCGAGCTGTCGGACGCGGTGATCCTGCCCGTCGTGTTCCTCGTCCTGTTCGTCTACCTCTTCGGGGGTGCCGTCGCGGGCTCGACGCAGGAGTACCTGCAGTACCTGTTCCCCGGCATCCTCGTGCTCACGACGGTGCTCACCGGGCAGATCGCGACGGGCCTGAGCATCGTGCAGGACATGCACAAGGGAGTCTTCGACCGGCTGCGCAGCCTGCCCGTGCCCCGGGCCGCGATCCTGCTCGGTTCCGTGCTCGCGGACGCCGTGCGCTACCTCATCGCCCTGGTCGTGCTGTTCGGCGTCGGGTACGCCATGGGATTCCGTGTCGAGACCGACCTGGCCTCCGCGCTGGCGGCCTGCGCCCTCGCGGTCGGCCTCGGCTTCTCGCTGAGCTGGCTGACCGTGCTCATCGCCGTCGTCCTGCGCAACGAGGTCATGGTGACGACGGTGGGGTTCCTGCTGCCGTTCCCGCTGGTCTTCGGCACAGGGATGACCGCGCCGGTCGAGACCATGCCCTCCTGGCTGCAGTCGTGGGCCGAGGTGAACCCGGTCGGCCGGGCGATCGAGGCCAGCCAGGGGCTGTTGACCGGCGGGCCCGTGGCCGGGCCCGCGACGGCGACGCTCCTGTGGAGCGGCGTCTTCCTGGCGGTGTTCGGCACCGCCGCGGTGACCGCCTTCCGCCGCCTGGTCTGAGCCAGCCCCGGCGCCGACGGGCGGAGACGTGCGGGCCTTAGCCCACCGGGAAGGTGCGCGGGACGGCGAGGGTCGTCAGGCTCGGCCGCCACAGGGGCGTCGTCAGCCAGGCGAGGTCCAGCCGCTCGCCGGGCAGCCCGCGCGCGACCAGGCGGTGCGGCGACGTGGGCACGACGGCGTGGATCTCCGCCCGCCCGTCGTCGCCGGTCCGCGCCCGCACGGACAGCACCAGGGTCGGGTCGTCGACCGCGTAGCCGTCCGCTGCCCCGTGCGGCCACGGCACGACGTGCGTGCGCCAGGCGTCGTGCGTCGCGTCCAGGACGTGCCCGCCGACGTCGACCCGCCAGGTGCCGGGGGTGCCCGCCGCGTCGCCCGCCGCGTCGCCCGCCGCGTCGCCAGCCTCCAGCAGCGTCCACGGCACGGGGCTGATCACCTGTGGCGGCGTCGTCTCCGGGTCGGGACCCGTGCGCGCGCCGTCGGGGGTCCAGGTGTCGAGGGCGGCCAGCCGGCGACCCAGGCGCGCGACGGCGTGGTCACCGGCGGCCACGGGGCCGTCGGAGAGCCGTTCGGCGAAGCGCCAGAACGCGTCGAGCACGCGGTCCGTGGTGCGGGTCGCGCCGAGGTACCCGACGGCCAGGCCCTGGTCGGGCACCGCGAGCCCGAACTGCCCGTACGCGCCGTCCGCCCGGAACCCGCGCCTGCTGCGCCACACCTGGTAGCCGTAGCCCTGCGCCCAGTCGTGGTCGGTGCCACCGTCGGCGGACCGGTCGGCGTTGTCGGACCACCCCCGCTGCATCGCGTCGACCCACGCGGCCGGGATCACCTGCGCGCCGTCGTACCGGCCGCCGTCGACCATCGCCGTCGCCAGGCGCGCGACGTCGTCGACCGTGAGGTGCAGCCCGGAGAAGCCCTGCTCGATGGCGAGCCCGCCGTCCACGTGCGGCACCCACCACGGGCTCTCGATCCCCAGCGGGTCGAGCACCCGCGGCCGCAGGTACGCGGTGAGCGGCTGCCCGGTGAGGGCCGTGACCACCGACGACAGCACCATCGACGCCGGCGAGCTGTAGACGAAGTGGGTGCCGGGCGCGTGCTCGGGCACGGCCGCCAGCAGCGAGGCCGAGTCGAACCCGGCCGCCGCGACCTGCTCCGTGGTGTGCCCGCTGTTCATGGTGAGCAGGTGCCGCACCGTGATCCCCGTGGGGTCGGGCAGGCCCAGGATCTGGCCGGCGAGGTCGTCGACCGTCAGGCGTCCCTCGGCCACCAGGTGGCCGATCGCGATCGACGTGAACGTCTTCGACACCGAGTAGACGAGCCCCGGCACGTCCGCCCGGTACGGGGCCCAGGTGCCACGCAGCACCGGGACGCCGTGCCGCGCGACCACCAGGGCGTGGGGGTCCAGGCCGGGCTGCTCCAGCGCGTCGAGCAGGTCCTCCACGGCGGCCGGGTCGACGCCGAGCTCGGCGATGCGCGCGCCGACGTGCGCACCCGCCCCGGGGCGCGAGGCCGTGCCGAGGCCGGGCGACGACGGTGTCGTGGAGGTCATGCGGGCCGTGCTCCTTCGGGTTGGTGCCTGGTGCCTGGTGCGTGGTGCCGGGAGTCAGTAGATCGTGCGGCCGTGGGCGTCGGCCACCCCGGACTTGCGCCACACGTACGTGTTGAGCTGGTCGCGCCACTCGGTCGCCGAGCGCAGCTGCTCGGCGAGGCGCTCGCGCACCCGCGTGTCGACGTCGCCGGGCACGAGACCGGCCAGGGACTCCCAGGCTGCGACCGTCTCGCGCACGCGCTCCACCCCCGCGAAGTGGGTGTCGTAGACGTGCTGGGCGACCGTGACCCCGGAGTGGAGCACGTGCGTCCAGGGCACGTGGTGGAAGAACAGCAGCAGCTCGTCGGGGCAGGTCTCGAGGGACTCGTAGACGTCGCGCCACGGCGCCGGGTACTGGCCCGTGAACCCGGTCCCGGTGGCCCGGGTGCGGTCGACGCCGATGCCGTCGCGGTCGGCGAAGTGGTACGTCCCCCAGGGGGTGTACTCGTAGCCGTCGACGTCGGGCCCGTAGTGGTGGCCCGGCCGCACCATGAAGCCCACGCCGAGGGGCGCGGTGTACGACTCGTAGGTGTGCCACGAGTCGTCCAGCACGGCGTGCAGCACCTCGCGCACGCGCACGTCCACCGTGCCGTCGTCGCCGGGGAACGTGAGCGAGACCCACTCGTCGAGGACGTCCGCGGCGTCGAGCGCCGGGTCCCAGGCGAGGCGCCCGAACGCGTACAGGTTCGCCTGCGCCAGGGGGTGCCCGGTCCAGAACCGGTCGTCGCCGACGTTCGAGACGGCGGCGATCCCGCCGCCCGGGCCGGGCCCGCGGCCGGCGACGACGTCCGCGACCCGCGCGCCGTCGTCGCCCCACGGCCGGAAGGCGAGGTTCTCGCTCCACCACGGCCCGAGGTAGCAGGCGTGCCGCTGCTGGCCGGTGTACTCCTGGGTGACCTGGAGCTCCAGGGCGAGGCGCGTGCGCGGCATGGCGGCCAGGACGGGAGAGACCGCCTCGCGCGTCTGGAAGTCCAGCGGGCCGTGCTTGACCTGCACCACCACGTTGTCGGCGAACCTGCCGTCCAGCGGGGCGAAGTGGTCGTACGCCGCGCGGGCGCGGTCGGTGGACCGGTCGCGCCAGTCCTGCGTGTGGTCGTAGACGAACGCCCGCCAGTGCACGACGCCCCCGTGCGGCGCCACGGCGGCGGCGAGCAGGTTCGCGCCGTCGGCGTGGTCACACCCGTAGGCGAACGGGCCGGGCTGGCCCTCGGAGTCCGCCTTGACCACGAACCCGCCGAAGTCGCCGATCGTCGCCCACACGCGGTCCGCGGCGGCGCGCCACCAGGCGCGCACGTCGTCGTCCAGCGGGTCCGACGTCGGCAGTCCGCCGAGCGTCATCGGCGCGGCGAAGCTCACCGCGAGATGGGTGCGGACGCCGTAGGGGCGCAGCGCGGCGGCGATGCGGGCGACCTCGGCCAGGTCGTCGGTGAGCAGGCGCGCCTCGCGGGCGTGCACGTTGACGTTGTTGATGCACACGCGGTCGATGCCGACCGCCGCCAGCAGGCGGGCGTACGCCGTGACCCGGGACAGGTCGTCGCGCACGCGGCCGTCGTCGTAGAAGATCGAGCCGCCGGCGTAGCCGCGCTCCACCTGGCCCATGACGGCGTGCACGTCGACGTTGTCCCAGTGGTCCAGCACGCGCAGCGCCTGGGCGGGGGCGTGGGTCTCGTCCGTGTCGGGCCCGGTGAACGCGTCCTCACCCTGGCGCACGACGTGGAAGAACCCGTGCAGCAGCGCCGTCGGTCCCGTGGCCGAGACCGTGACGCGGCCGTCGTCGCGCACCACGCGGAACCCCGAACGGGCCGGGGCTGGGGATGGGGGCGGGGTAGGGGCGGAGCCGGGGTGAGGGGGACCGGGGTGAGCGGGGCCGGGCAGCAGGGTGAGCAGCAGGTCGGGGGCCTCGTCCTGCCCGACGACGGCGCCGCCGTGCGCGGCGGTCGCCGCGGCCACCTCGTGGTGCAGCGTCGCGAGCACCTCGCGCGACCTGTCAGGCCCAGGTGCAGGTATCCGTGCGCCTGGTCCTGACACGTCCGGAGCGAGGACCGCGACGCGACGGCGTCCCACCGCGGTGAACGCGGCGTCGGGTAGCCAGGCGGCGTGCGGCGGGTGGTCGACAACGTTTTCGACGGTCACGGACGGCCCCTTCGGCGTGCGTGCGGTGGATCGTGGACGTGCGTGCGTGCGTGCGTGCGTGCGGGTGGGCGGCCCGAGGGCTCAGGCCCCGGGCGGCCCGGCGTACCGGAACGCGTCCCACGCGCCCAGCAGGTACTGGGCACCCAGCGCCCGGTCGTACAGACCGTATCCGGGCCGTGGCCGGTTCGTGGTGTTCTCGTCCCACAGGTGGCGGCCGTGGTCGGGCCGCACGTAGCCGGTGTACCCCGCCTCGGCGTACGCGCGCATGATGCCGGTCGTGTCGACGTCGCCCTCGCACGCCCGGTGCCCGACCTCGGTGAAGTCGCCGTTGCCGAAGTGCTTGATGTTGCGCACGTGGGTGAAGTGGATGCGGTCCATGAACGTGCGCACCGCGTCGACGGCGTCGTGCCCGGGGTTCGCGGAGAAGCTGCCGAGGCACAGGGTGAGCCCGTGGTACGGGCTCGGGTGCAGGTCGAGCACCCGCGCGAGGTCGGCCTTCGTCGACACGACGCGCGGCCAGCCGAAGATGTCGAACGGCGGGTCGTCGGGGTGCACCCCCAGCTTGACGTCGTGCTCCTCGCAGACGGGGATCACGGCCTCGAGGAAGTAGCGGTAGGCGGCGTACATGTCCTCGTGGGTGACGCCCTCGTAGGCGGCGCGCAGCTCGGCGAAGCTCGCGAGCCGCTCGGGCTCCCAGCCCGGCAGCGTGAGGCCGCCGGCCCCGGCCTCCATCTCGGCGATGAGGCTCTCCGGCGTCATCCGTTCCACCACGGCCTGCTCGTAGAACAGCGCGGTGGAGCCGTCGGGCAGCGGGTGCCACAGGTCGGTGCGCAGCCAGTCGAAGACGGGCATGAAGTTGTAGCAGACGACCTTGACCCCGGCGCGCCCCAGCCGGCGGATGGTGGTGCGGTAGTTCTCGATCGCCTCGTCGCGGCTGCGGCCCAGCACCGTGCGGCCGAGCTTGATCGACTCGTGCACGTTGACCGACTCCACCACCTCGGCGTCGAGCCGGCGGGTGACGCCGCGGGCGCGCGCGTCGTCGGACAGCCCGGTGATCCGCGCGACCTGCTCGTCGATCTCCGCCTGATCCCAGGCCTCGCCCGCCGCCTTGTGGTGCAGCGACCACACCACGGTGTCGACACCGGGGATCTGGCGGATCTGGTCGAGCGAGACCGTGTCGTTGCCCTCGCCGTACCAGCGGAAGCCCATCTTCACGTCGTGTTCCTCGTGCTCTGCTCGTCGTGCCGCGTTGTGAGCGGGCGTCTGGCCCACCGGATGCCGCGTGAGGGGGCCGAACGACCGCTCACGGCGGTGGGAGGGTCGGGTCAGGGGCGGGCGTAGGCCGCCTGGGGGAGGCGGTAGGCGAGGTCGACCGCCGTGTCGGTGGCCTCGTCGAGGTCCAGGCGGTGCTCGAGGACGAGGCGGGCGAGATAGCCCGCGTCCACGCGCCGGGACAGGTCGTGCCGCGCCGGGATGGAGCAGAAGGCGCGGGTGTCGTCGACGAAGCCGCTCATGTTGGAGAAGCCCGCGGTCTCCGTCGCGGCCTCGCGGAACCGCCGCATGGCGTCGGGGGCGTCGAGGAACCACCACGGCGCGCCGAGGCGCAGCGCCGGGTAGACACCGGCCAGCGGCGCGAGCTCTCGCGAGTAGACGTCCTCGTCGACGGTGAACGCGATCATGCGGAACCCCGGGTGGTGCCCGAACGCGTCCAGCACCGGCCGCAGCGACCGGGTGAACTCGGTGACCACGGGGATGTCGTAGCCCTTGTCGGGGCCGAAGGCGGCGAACGGGTCGCTCGCGTGGTTGCGCAGCACGCCGGGGTGGAGCTGCATGACCAGGCCGTCCTCGGCCGACATCGCCGCCATCTGGAACAGCATGTGCCCGCTGAACGCCTGCGCCTCCGCGGCCGTCACGGTGCCCGCCAGCGCGGCGTCGAAGACGCGCCGCGCCTCGACGTCGTCGAGCGGGGTGGTGTCGGCGGCCAGGTGGCCGTGGTCGGTGGCCCGGGCGCCCGCCGCGACGAACCGGTCGCGCTGCGTGCGCAGCGCCTCGAGGTAGCGGTCGTAGGAGGTGACGTCGACGCCGGCCGCCGCGCCGAGCCGTGCGACGTCGTCGGACCAGGTGGGCAGGTCCACGTGCAGCAGGGGGTCGGGACGGAACGTGGGCAGGATGCGGTCGCCGAGGCCGGCGGCGGCCAGCTCGGCGTGGGCGTCGAGCGCGGCCCACGCCGGGTCGGTCGTGGCGATGACCTCGATGTCGAACGTGTCCAGCAGCGCGCGCGGGCGGAAGGCGGGGTCGGCGATGCGGGCGGCGACCTCGTCGTACAGGGCGTCGGCGGTCTGGGCCGACGGCCGCTGCGTGACGCCGAGGTTCTCCACCAGCGCGTGCTCGAGCCAGTAGCGCGTGGGCGTGCCGCGGAAGTGCTTCCAGCCTGCGCAGAACCGGCGCCAGATCTCGCGCGGGTCGGTCTCGACGGCCTCGTCCGGCGTGGAGCCGACGCCGAGGCGCGGCAGGGTCTCCCCCTGGGAGACGAGCATGCGGGTGAGGTAGTGGTCGGGCACGACGAAGAGCTGGGCCGGGTCGCCGAACGACGGGTCGTCGCGGAACCACTCGACGGGGACGTGACCGTGCATCGAGACGATGGGCAGGTCGCGCACCGCGGTGTAGATCTCGCGGGCGACGTCGCGGGCCGCCGGGTCGGCGGGCAGCGCGCGGTCGGGGTGCAGGGTCCAGGGTTCGGTCACGTCGTCTCCTCGTCGGCACGGGCGACGACGACGTCGCCCCGCGGGCAGGGACGGTGCCCGCACGCTTGGAATCGATTGCAGCCATCCTGCCGTGAAGCGCTGTCCCGGCGCAAGGGTTTCCTTCAGCTGTCACGGGTGGGCGGCGCACTCCGGGGCCCCACCACGGGAAACGCACGGAGAACTCGTCCGGCCCGGGCCCTTGACGGCGCACCGGAATCGTTTGCACACTGTCGTCATCAACGACGATCGGACCGGGAGGTGGCATGGCGAACGCTCGTGACGTGGCGCAGCTCGCCGGGGTGTCGGTCTCGACCGTCTCCCGGGCGCTGGCCCGGGCCGGCAACGTCTCCGCCGCGACCCAGCAGCGCGTCGCCGAGGCGGCCGCCCGCCTCGGCTACCAGCCGGACCCCACGGCCCGCGGGCTGCGCATGGGCCGCACCAACGCCATCGGGCTCGTGGTGCCGGACCTCGAGAACCCCTACTTCGCGTCGGTGACCAAGGGCGTGCAGGCCCGGGCCCGGGCGGCCGGCTACGCCCTGTTCGTCACCGACTCCGAGGAGGACCCTGCCACCGAGCCCACGCTCGTCGCGGAGTTCGCCCGCCGCGTCGACGGCATCATCCTCGCCTCGCCGCGGACCGACGACGAGACCCTGCGCGGCATGGTCCACGGCGCCCCGACCGTGCTCGTCAGCCGCGACGCGGACGGCGTGCCCTCGGTCGCCGTCGACGACGCGGACGGCATGACGCAGGTGCTGGGGCACCTGCACGCGCTGGGGCACCGGCGCGTGGGCGTGGCCGCAGGCCCGGGCAACTCCTGGTCCGGCCTGCGCCGGGTCGCCGGGCTGCGCCGTGCCGCGGAGCAGCTCGACGGCGTCACCCTCGTCGAGCTCGGCTCGTTCCCCCCGTACTTCTCCGGCGGCTTCGCGGCCGCCGACCACGCCGTGGCCGCGGAGGTCACCGCCGTGGTCGCGTTCAACGACCTCATGGCCCTCGGCATCCTGGACCGGCTGCGCGGCCGCGGGGTGCGCGTCCCGGACGACATGTCGGTCGTGGGGTTCGACGACGTCGCGGTCGCGACGCTCGTGTCACCGGCCCTGACCACGGTCCACGTGCCCCGCGCCGGGCTCGGACGGCGTGCCGTCGACCTGCTCGTGGCCGCGATCGAGGCCCGCGGGTCCGAGTCGCCCGAGCTGGCATCGCCCGAACAGTCGTCACCCGAGCCGGGGGGAGCCGGTCAGGCGCCGTCGAGGGCCGCCGCGGCGGCCCGTCACCGGCTCGGCGTCGAGATCGTCATCCGTGGTTCGACGGGCGTGCCCGGCGAACCGTTCCGCCGTTCCCCGCTCCCGGGGACGGCCACCAGCAACGCCTCCAGCACCACCTGACGAGCACCTCCGCGTCGTCGTCGACGCGCTGGTTCCCGGGCACCGTCGCCCGGGGGAAGGAAGGAACGCTCATGCGCACCACCCGCACCAGGAACCGTCGCCCCCGGCTCGCCGCCGTCGTCGTGGGCGCCACCGCGCTCGGCCTCGTGGCCGCGGCCTGCGCGCCGCCGGCGACGGAGTCGGACGAGCCCGCCGCCGAGGCGGGCGACGTCCCGGACACGCCGTCGGAGCCCGTCGAGCTGCACATCCTCGACGTCGCCGGAAACCAGAAGCTCACCGAGCCGATGGTCGACGCGTTCGTCGAGGCGCACCCGGACGTCATCTCGTCCGTCACGTGGGAGACCGGCGGTGCGCCCGACGTCACCGGCATCGTCAAGCCGCAGGTGGACTCGGGGAACCTCTCGGTCGACCTCGTCCTCACCGGCAACGACGGCCTGTCCGCAGGGATCGGCCAGGACCTGTGGGTGCCGGTCGTCGACGACCACGGCGACCGGCTGACCAACCAGGAGAACTACCTGGAGCCGGCCGCGAAGATGCAGGAGCTCGCCGAGGGCTTCGGCGTCGTCGTCACGTACTACCCGTCCGGCCCGCTGCTGCAGTACGACCCGGGCGTGGTCAAGGACGTGCCGTCCGACCCGCAGGAGCTGCTCGACTGGGCCGAGGCGAACCCGGGCAAGTTCGGGTACGCGCGGCCGGCCAACTCCGGCCCGGGGCGCACGTTCCTCATGGGCCTGCCGTACATCCTGGGCGACTCCGACCCGCAGGACCCGGAGAACGGCTGGGACAAGACATGGGCGTACCTCAAGGAGCTGGGCCAGTACGTCGACAACTACCCGACGGGCACCGGCCAGGTGATCACCAACATGGGCGACGGCACCTGGAGCATGATCCCGACGACGACCGGCTGGGAGATCGAGCCGCGCAGCGACGGCCGGCTGCCCGACACGGTCGAGGCGGCGGCGTTCGACGACTTCACCTGGGTGACGGACGCGCACTACGCGGCCATCCCGAAGGGGCAGTCGGCGGACAAGATCTCGGCCATCGTGCTGCTGCTGCAGGACATCCTGACGCCGGAGCAGAACGCCAAGGCGTACGACCACGGCTACTTCTACCCCGGCCCGGCCGTCGAGGGCGCCACGCTCGACCTCGCGCCCGCGGAGTCGCAGCAGGTCATCGAGGAGTTCGGCCGCGACTGGTTCGACGACCTCATCGAGTCCGAGGAGAAGGCGACCCCGCTCGCTCCTGCCGAGATGGTCAAGGCGTTCGACATCTGGGACCGCGAGATCGGCGCGGGCAAGTACACCGAGGAGTGACCGGAGCCCGGCCCGCGCCGCCCACGAGGTCGTGGAGCAGGGCGCGGGCCGGCGGGCAGCACGACCACCCAGACGAGGAGAAGAGGTCACGATGGCGATCACTGCCGGCACGTTCGAGTCGCTCGAGCTGCGCGGGGTCGGACGCACCTTCGGCGGTCACGAGGCGCTGGTCGGGCTGGACCTGACGGTCCGGGCGGGCGAGTTCATCGCCCTGCTCGGGCCGTCGGGCTGCGGCAAGTCCACCGCCCTGAACTGCCTGGCGGGCCTGCTGCCGCTGACGCACGGGCAGATCCTGCTCGACGGTACGCGGGTGGACACCGTCCCGAGCGAGAAGCGCGGCTTCGGCATGGTGTTCCAGAGCTACGCGCTGTTCCCGCACCTCTCGGTCGAGAAGAACGTGGCGTTCGGACTGCAGATGCGGGGCCTGGGCAAGCAGGAGATCCGGCGGCGCGTCGACGAGGCGATCGACCTGGTCAAGCTGGGCGAGCACGCGCGCAAGCTGCCTGGTCAGCTCTCGGGCGGCCAGCAGCAGCGTGTCGCCATCGCGCGCGCCGTCGTGCTGGAGCCGTCGCTCGTGCTCATGGACGAGCCGCTGTCGAACCTGGACGCCAAGCTCCGGCTCGACATGCGCACGGAGATCCGCCGGCTGCACCAGTCCCTGGGCCTGACGACGATCTACGTGACGCACGACCAGGAGGAGGCGCTGTCCCTGGCGGACCGCCTGGTCGTGCTGCGCGAGGGCCGGGTGCAGCAGGTGGGCACCCCCGACGAGCTGTACGACCACCCGCGCAACTGGCACGTGGCGGACTTCATGGGCTACCGCAACATCCTGCCCGGCGTGGTCGTCGCGCCGCAGGGTGCCGGCGACCGCGTGCAGGTCTCGGTGGGATCGCTCGCGCTGTCCGGCCGCCAGGTGGACCCGGCGGGCTCGACGGCCCGGGACGTGCGCGTCGCGGTGCGGCCGGACGACCTCGTGGTCCTCGCCCCCGGCGAGGAGCCGCGCGACGGCAACGTGCTGCGCGGCACCGTGCTCGTGGTCGAGTACCACGGGCGCGAGTTCGCGGTCGTCGTGCAGGCGCCGGACGGCACCCTGCTGCACGTGCGGACCCCGGTGGCCCCGCAGGTCGGCGCGGAGCTCGCGCTCACCGCACCGGCGGAGCGGATCCTGGTGTTCCCCGCCGACCTGACGGAGCGGTCGGCCGAGCCCGACCGGGCGGAGGCGGTGGCGGCATGAGCACCGCGCCCACCGCCTCCGGGCACAGGACGCCGGACCGAAGGGCGCCACGCAGCACGGCCAGCCTGCGCCACCGGCTCGCGGAGCGCGGCGTCGACTCGTCGCTGTGGCTCATGGTGCCGGCCCTGGTGTTCGCGCTGGCGCTGTTCGTCTACCCGTTCTCCTACGGGATCGGTCTCACGTTCCAGCCGAGCCTGGCCGCGCAGGAGCGCTGGGGCGGCGGCGTGCTGGCGAACTACGTGGCGTTCTTCCGCGACCCGTTCGTCTTCGACTCGGTGTGGATCACGATGCGGCTGGCGCTGCCCGCCGCGCTGTTCAACGTGATCGCGTCCATCCCGGTGGCCCTGGTGCTGCGGCGCAGGTTCCGGGGCAAGCGGCTCATGACGTCCGTCCTGGTGCTCCCGATCACGCTCGGCACCGTGCTCACGGCGCAGGGCCTGCTGATCTTCGCCGGGCGGCAGGGCTGGCTCAACCGCTTCCTCATGGCGGCCGGGCTGGTCGACGAGCCGCTGCAGCTCGTGAACAACTACGTCGGCGTGATGCTCTCGCTGATCATCACGGGCTTCCCGTTCGCGTTCCTGCTGGTGTCGTCGTACCTGTCGGGCATCGACCCGTCGCTGGAGTCGGCGGCCCGGACGCTGGGCGCCGGCTGGTGGCAGCGGTTCCGGCGCATCACGATGCCGCTGCTGGCCCCGGGCCTCGCGACGACGTTCATCCTCACGTTCGTGCTCGCGTTCTCCGTGTTCCCCTCCGCGCGCCTCGTCGGTGACGCGATGGGCTCGACCCGCGTGATGTCGCTGATGGCGTTCCGGGCGTTCGGCGAGCAGAACGACTACCCGATGGCGTCCACGATCGCGCTGATGATGGGCGTGGTCGAGCTCGCCGTCGTCGCGCTCGTGCTCGCCTGGCGCGCTCTGCTCTACAAGGGATCGACGGGAGGCAAGGGCTGATGGCACTCGACGACGACGTCGACCGCGGCACGGTGGCGACCACCGAGGGCTCCGGCTCGGGCGGTCGCGCCCCGCGACCCCGCCCGGCCCGGGCACCGGGCGAGAGGTCGCTCGCGGCGTCCCCGTCCACCTGGTTCGTCTGGGCCGGTATGGCGGCCTTCCTCGTGCTGCTCCTGGGCATCCTCGTGGCGGTGGTGGTCGACTCGTTCGGCCGCGGATGGTTCCGCACCTGGCTGCCGCCGGAGTGGACCACCGACTGGTACTCCGGGGCCTGGGACCGGTTCGACCTGACGCACGTGGTCGGCGTGACCGTCGGCGTGGCGGTGACCGTCGTGGTGCTGTCCGTGCTGATCGGGGTTCCGGCCGCGTACCTGCTGGCCCGGCGCAGCTTCCCTGGCAAGCGGCTCGTGAACGTGCTGTTCCTGCTGCCGATCCTCATGCCGCCGATCACGTTCGGCATCCCGCTCGCGACGGTGATGTACGCGTTCGGGCTCGGCCGGTCCGTGATCGCGGTGATCCTGGTGAACCTCGTGCCGTCGGTGCCGTTCGTGATCCTGACGATGACGCCGTTCATCGAGCAGATCAACCCCGCCATCGAGTCGGCGGCGCGCATGTGCGGCGCCGGGATCCGCCAGGTGTTCACCCGGGTGCTGGCCCCGCTGCTGGTGCCGGGCATCCTGGCCGCGGCGATCCTCGTGCTCGTGCGGACCGTCGGGATGTTCGAGCTGACGTTCCTGGTCTCCGGGCCGCAGTCCGACACGCTCGTCGTCGCGATCTACCGTGCGATGACGTCGGCCGGCGGCGGCGAGGCCAGGCAGCTGATCTCCGCCATGGCGGTGATCTACACGACGACCATGCTCGCGATGCTGGTCGTCGCCCTCCGATTCGTGAACCCGACCCAGCTGGTCGCCCAGGTAAAGGACGCTCGTGACGACTGACAGGCTCCACCGCTCCGCCGTTCCCTCCGGCCTCGTCGCCCCCGTGGCGCCGGACCAGGTGGGCATCGTCCACCTCGGGATCGGCGCGTTCCACCGTGCCCACCAGGCGGTCTTCACCGAGCTGGCCGCTCGCGAGACGGGTGACCTGCGGTGGGGGATCCTCGGCGTCACGCAGCGGTCCGCGTCCGTGCGGGACCAGCTGCGCCCGCAGGGCGGCGTCTACTCGGTGCTCACGGCGGGCACGGACGGCACGACTCTCGACCTGGTCGGGTCCGTCGTCGACGTCGCGTGGCCGGCCGAGGAGACGCCGCGCGTGCTGGCCGCCCTCGCGGCGCCGACGACGCACGTCGTGACCCTCACCGTGACGGAGAAGGGGTACGCCCGGGACGCGGACGGTCGGCTCGACGTCGCGCGGGTGTCCGGGGACCTCGCCGCGCTCCGTGCCGAGCACGTGGTCGACGTCGACGTCGACGGCGATCCCGGCCCCGGGGCCGACACCCACCACCTGCTCGGCGGCGAGCCGGCGCATGCTCGGCCGGGGGAGAGCGCCGTCGGCCTGCTCGTCCGCGGGCTCGCGGCCAGGCAGCGGGCCTCCGCCGCCGCGGGCCAGGCACGGCCGGTCACCGTCCTGACGTGCGACAACATGGTCGACAACGGCCGGGTGCTGCAGCGCCTGGTGTCCGAGGCCGTCGACGCCGCGCTGCCGGGCGAGGCCGGCGACGACCTGCGGGCCTGGCTGGCGGCGGAGGTCACCTTCCCCTGCTCGATGGTCGACCGCATCGTCCCGGCCACCACGCCCGACCAGCGGGACCAGGTGGCCCGGGAGCTCGGTGCGCGCGACGAGGGGCTCGTCGTCGGCGAGCCGTTCCGGCAGTGGGTGATCGAGGACGATTTCGCCGGGCCCCGGCCGGCGTGGGAGCTTGCGGGCGCCACCTTCACGACCGACGTCGCCCCGTGGGAGCGGGCGAAGCTGCGGCTGCTCAACGGCACGCACTCGCTGCTCGCGTACGCCGGGCGGCTCGCGGGGCACACGACGCTCGCCGAGGCCGTCACCGACCCGGTGCTGGCCCGCCGGGCGCGCGCGTTCATGCTCGACGACGCCCTGCCGACGCTCGAGGCGCCGCAGGGCGCGGACCTGGGGGCCTACGCCACCTCGCTGCTGGAGCGGTTCGCCAACCCCGCCACCGGGCACACCACCGTGCAGGTGTCGATGGACGGGACCCAGAAGATCCCGATCCGCTGGGGCGGCACGATCGCGGACCGGCTGGCCGCGGGCGTGGTGCCGCGTCAGGCCGCGTTCGCGCTCGCCGCGTGGAGCGAGGTGGTGCGCCGGGAGGCGGCCGCCGGGCGCGAGGTCGACGACCCGCGGGCCGCGGAGCTGAGGCACGTGGTCCTGGACGCGGGCGGCGGTGACGCCGCGGCCGCCGGCGCCGCCGACGTGGCCCGGGCGCTCGTCGGGCTGCCCGGGCTGCTGCCGCCGGACGTCGCGGGCGACGCCGGGCTGGTGGCCGCCGTCGTCGCGGAGGTCGAGGCGCTCGCGGCGGTGCCGACCGCGGTCTGACGCCGCGGGCGCGGTCGTGCGGCCGGGGGGGGGCTCGGGCCTCCCGGCCGTCGTCGTGCCACGACCGGTGCCGGCCTGCCGGCGGCCGGTCGTGTCGCTCCGCCCGACCGGTCGCCCGCGGCGAGTGTGAGCGCTCACATCGTCGCGTCGTGGGCGCCGTCGGAAAGTCCGCTGTCCGGGCATGGCCGTTGCCAGATCGTGACCCGGGGGTCTGGACAACGCTTGCCGTCCGAGTATTGTATCGTTTCAAGTCGGCGGCCCACGGGCGGTGCTGAAGAGGGCACCGACGCGCCGACCACTGAGCAAGGAGGCTCACATGAGGATCACGCGCAAGGCCGCCGGCGCGGCAGCGGCCACCGTCACCCTGGCCATGGCCCTGACGGCCTGCGGGAACGGTGGCGAGCCCGCGGAGCCGGGGTCGGCCGAAGAGCTGAGCACCGAGGACGACATCACCATCTCCCTCGCCTGGTGGGGCGACGACGACCGTGCCGCGAAGTACGAGGAGGCGGTGGACCTCTTCGAGAAGGCCCACCCCAACGTCACGGTGCAGACGCAGTTCCAGGCCTGGGACGACTACTGGACGGCGCGGGCCACCGAGGCCGCGGGCAAGGCACTGCCCGACGTCGTCCAGATGGACCTGTCCTACCTGCGCCAGTACGGCGGCACGGGCCAGCTCCTCGACCTCAGCGGGCAGGTGGACGTCAACCTCGACGTCGCCGGGCTCGACGAGGCGCTGCTGTCCTCCGGGCAGATCGACGGCGCCCAGTACGGCATCCCCACCAGCACCAACACGCTGGCCCTCTTCTACAACGCCGACGTCCTGGCCGACCTCGGCATCGACCCGCCCGCCGAGGGCTACACCTGGGACGACTACAACGCCTGGGTCGAGGAGGTCTCGGCCAAGGGCGCCGGCGGCGAACCGGCCATCTACGGTTCCGCCGACTACACGGGCACCTTCTGGTTCTTCCTGCAGTGGCTGATCCAGCAGGGGGTCGATCCGTTCAGCGCCGACGGCCAGCTCAACTTCGACCAGGCGCAGATGGCCGAGTGGCTGAACAGCGGCCAGAACCTGCGCGACGGCGAGGCGTTCTTCCCGATCGCCCGCACCAAGCAGATCGAGCCGCTGGGCGGGTTCACCGTCAGCGAGGCGGCGTCCGAGGCGAGCTGGGACAACTTCCTCGCCGGCTACGTGGCCGAGACGGAGCAGGACATCCAGATGCTCCCCATGCCGTCCGGCGACAACGGGCCGCAGCAGTTCTACAAGCCGTCGATGCTGCTCTCGGCGTCGGCCAGCACCGAGCAGCCGGCGGCCGCCGCGGCGCTCGTCGACTTCCTCATCAACGACCCGCAGGTCGGCACGATCTTCGGCACGTCGAAGGGCGTGCCCGCCGTCGCCGCGCAGCGGGACGCGATGAACGTCGAGCCCGGCTCCATCGACGAGCAGGTCGTGGGCTTCGAGGAGCAGGTCGCGGACATCGTCACCGAGCCGGCCCCCGTGCCGGTCGAGGGCTTCGGCGAGATCGAGGCCGAGTTCAAGCGGCTGAGCGAGGAGCTCCAGTACGGCAACGTGAGCGTGGACGACTTCGTCTCGCAGTGGTTCACCTTCGCCGACGACGCCGTGGGGTCGGAGTGACGATGACGCTCGACGGCTCGGCAGCCGAGGCCGGCACCGCGCGGGGGACGGACGCTCCGTCCCCCGCGCGGGGGCGCAAGGCTTCCCGCCGCGGCGACGTCCGTGCGGGCTACGCGTTCCTGTCGCCGTGGCTGCTGGGGTTCGTGGCGCTGACGGCGTTCCCCATGGTGGCGTCGTTGTACCTGGCGTTCACGGACTACGACCTGTTCCGCCCGCCGTCGTGGGTGGGGCTGGAGAACTTCGTGGACCTGTTCCACGACCCGCGCTTCTGGGCGTCGGCGAAGGTGACGGCGATCTACGTGGTCGTGGGTACGCCGATCAAGCTCGCCGCGGCCCTGGCCGTCGCGATGCTGCTGAACATGAAGCACCGGGGGCAGGGTGCGTACCGGTCGATCTTCTACGCCCCCTCGCTCATCGGCGCGTCGGTGTCCATCGCGATCGTGTGGAAGGCGATGTTCATCGACGACGGCATCGTGGACCGGATCGCGCAGTTCTTCGGCGCGGAGCCGGGCGGGTGGGTCGGTGACCCGTCCAAGACGATGCCGATGTTCGTGCTGCTCGCGGTCTGGACCTTCGGCGCCCCGATGGTGATCTTCCTGGCCGGGCTCAAGCAGGTCCCCACCGAGCTGTACGAGGCCGCGGCGGTCGACGGTGCGGGACCGGTCCGGAAGTTCTTCCGGATCACGATTCCCATGCTGTCGCCGGTGCTGTTCTTCAACCTGCTGCTCGAGACCATCGGCGCGTTCCAGGTGTTCGCGTCGGCGTTCATCATCTCGGGCGGTACGGGCGGACCAGCGGACTCGACGCTGTTCTACACGCTGTACCTCTACATCAAGGGCTTCACCCAGTTCGACATGGGCTATGCCTCGGCCATGGCCTGGGTCCTGGTCGTCGTCGTCGGGGTCATCACCGCGATCTTGTTCAAGACGTCGAACGCGTGGGTCCACTACTCCGGAGACAACCGATGACCACACCGGCCACCACCACACAAGCCCCACCCGGACAGGTGCCAGGACGGGCCGGCGCGCTGCGGGCGGCGGCCCGGCGGCGCAAGGGCGCGCGCTCGGCCGGGTCCCACCTGCTGCTGATCGCCCTGACGGTCGTGGTCCTCTACCCCGCGGTCTGGATGCTCTCCAGCGCGCTCAAGCCGTCGTCCGAGATCATCGGGAACGTCTCCCTGTGGTCGGACCGGTTCTCCCTGGACAACTTCGCCACCGCGCTGTCCGGCATCGGCGGCGTGAGCTTCTGGACGTTCTTCGCCAACTCGATGATCCTCGCCGTGCTGTCCGTCGTGGGGGTCACCCTGTCGGCGTCGGTCAGCGCCTACGCCTTCGCACGGATCAGCTTCCCGGGCCGCAACGTCTACTTCGCGATCATGATCGGCACCCTGCTGCTGCCGTTCCACGTGGTGATCATCCCGCAGTACATCATGTTCAACGAGCTCGGCCTGGTGAACACCTTCATCCCCCTGCTCGCGGGCAAGTTCCTCGCCGCCGAGGCCTTCTTCGTCTTCCTCATGGTCCAGTTCATGCGCAACCTGCCGCGCGAGCTCGACGAGGCCGCCCGGATCGACGGGTGCGGGCACGCCCGCATCTTCGGCTCCATCATGCTGCCGCTGATGCGGCCCGCGATCATCACCAGCTCGATCTTCGCGTTCATCTGGTCGTGGAACGACTTCCTCGGCCCCCTGCTCTACCTCAAGAAGCCCGACATGTACCCGCTGCCGATCGCGCTGCGCCTCTACGTGGACCAGACCAGCGTGTCGGACTACGGCGCCCAGATGGCCATGGCCGTCCTGGCCCTGCTGCCGGTGATGATCTTCTTCATCCTCTTCCAGCGCTACATCGTCGACGGCGTCGCCACCCAGGGCCTCAAGGGCTGAGGCGGCGACGGTGATCAGGGCGACGGCGAGGACGACGGCGAGGGCGACAGCGAGAGCGGCCGGCGGAGGGCAGGCGCGGACGGCGTCCGGGCACGGCGGCGAGAGCCGCACGACGGCGGCCCTGGGGCTGTTCGCCGAGGTGGCGCTGGCCGGTGTGCTGGTCGCGGTGGGCAGCGTGCTGCTGGTGACGGCCGTGCCCTCGCTCGCCGCGGGCGTCGCGCACGTGCGCCGGCAGGTGAGCGGGCACGACGTCGGCCTGGGCCGGTTCGCCCGCGACTGGTGGGCGGCCGTGCGGTCGCTGTGGACGCTTGGCCTGGCGGCCGTGGGCGTCGCGCTGCTGCTGGTGCTCGACTGGCAGCTCGCGTCGTCGGGCGTCCTCCCGGGCGCTGACGTCGTCGCCGTCGTGGTGGCGCTCGCCGCGGCGGTCGTGGTCGTCGTGCTCGCCCGCGCCGCGGGCGTGTGGGCCGAGGGCGCCGCTCCGGCGACCGGCTCGCGAGGTGACGTCACCGTCCGCCGGGCACTGGCCGCGGGCGCCCGGCGCGCGCAGGACGACCTGGGCGGGTCGGCGCTGCTCGTGGCCGCCGTCGGGCTGTGCGCGGTGTTCGTCTGGATGCTGCCCCCGCTCGCCCTGCTCGCGGGCGGGCTGCTGGCCATGGCGGTCGTCGGCGTCGAGGCGCGGGGGGTGACCGACCGACCGGCCGCATGAGGGCCGAGCACGACCAGGCAACGTCTCGTGAGTGACCAACAGTGCAACGACGCATGGGAGGAACGAACGATGAGAACGAGCAGAGCGACGAGGTATGCCGTCGCCGCGGCGACGGCGGGGGCGCTCGCCCTGACGGGGACGGCGGCGACGGCGTCCCCTGGGCACGGGCACGGGCACGGCCACGGGCCCGACGACGGCGTCCAGCTGGAGCGGCTCGACCGCGGGTTGGTCGCCGCCAGCACGAGCGAGGGAGTCTTCCTGTCCTGGCGCCTGCTGGGCCAGGAGGTCACGGGCGCCACCGCCACCGGGATGGCAGGCCCGGGCTTCGCCGTCTTCCGCGACGGGCGGCGCATCGCGACGGTCAAGGACTCGACCAGCTACGTCGACGCGGACGGCGACGCCACCGCGCGGTACGCCGTCGCGCCGCTGCGAGGCGGCAAGCACGGCGAGCCCGGCAAGCACGGGAACGAGGGGCGTCGCAGCGCGACGGTCACGGCCTGGGACTCCGGGCACCTCGACATCCCGCTGAACAAGCCGGCCGGCGGCGTCACCCCGGCCGGCGAGGAGTACACCTACTCCGCGAACGACGCCTCGGTCGCCGACCTGGACGGCGACGGCACCTACGAGATCGTGCTCAAGTGGGACCCGTCGAACTCCAAGGACGTCTCCCAGAAGGGGTACACCGGCAACCAGTACCTCGACGCGTACGAGCTGGACGGCACCCAGCTGTGGCGTATCGACCTGGGCGTGAACATCCGCGCCGGCGCGCACTACACGCAGTTCCCGGTCTACGACTTCGACGGCGACGGCCGGGCCGAGGTCATGGTCAAGACGGCGCCGGGCTCCAAGGTCACGACGTACCGGCACGGGAAGCCGACGAGCACGCGGTACGTCAGCATCCCGAAGGACGACCGCCGGGCGGGGGTCACCCACGCGGACGACTACCGGTACAGCGCCGACGACTACGCCGAGCACCTGGTCCGCATGTTCCAGGGCTGGAGCGAGCAGCCCGAGGTGGTCTCCGGGCAGTGGCCCGCGACGCTCGAGGAGGCGTTCGGCGTCGAGCAGACGCACGACTACCCGCTGAGCGAGCAGGACGCGCGCGAGCTCGTCGACTACTTCATCGACGTGTACGCGCCGGGCCGCTCGGCCCGCAACGACCTGCGCACCTTCGAGGGCTTCGTCATCTCGGGGCCGGAGTACCTGTCCGTCTTCGACGGCCGCTCCGGCCGGCCCCTGGACACCGTGGACTACGAGCCGGGCCGGTTCGACGACGGACTGCGCTGGGGCGACTACGCGATGTCGCGGATCGAGCCGGGCAACCGCGTCGACCGGTTCCTCTCGGGCGTCGCCTACCTGGACGGCGAGCACCCGTCCGCGGTGTTCGCCCGCGGCTACTACACGCGCACCACGCTCGTGGCCTACGACTGGGACGGGCGGCACCTGTCGAAGCGCTGGGACGTGGACTCGGGCTGGACGCCGATGTCCAACCCGTTTGACGACGGACCCCACGGCGTCCCCGGCACGGACCCGGAGTTCGGCCTCATCACGACGCAGGGCTTTCACTCGATGTCGGCCGCCGACGTCGACGGCGACGGCAGGCAGGAGATCGTGTACGGGGCGGCGACGATCGACGACGACGGCTCGCTGCTGTACTCGTCGTTCGACACGCTGCCGGAGGGCAGCGCGAACCCCGGCGCGTCGGCCGGGCTCGGCCACGGCGACGCGATGCACGTCTCGGACCTCGACCCGGCCCGTCCGGGGCTGGAGATCTGGACCTGCCACGAGGGCGGCGCCTGGGCGCCGTACGGCTCCGCGATGCGTGACGCCGCCACGGGCGACGTGCTCTTCGGCGCCTACTCCGGCCGCGACACCGGTCGCTGCCTGGCCGGTGACGTGCGCACCGACGTCCCGGGCCTCGAGGTGTGGGCGTCCATGCCGGACGGCACCGACGCGTCGGGCCTGCTCAGCGCGTCGGGCGAGCAGCTCGGCGCTGCCACCCCCGGCACGAACCAGTCCGTGCGCTGGGCCGCCGACGGGTCCACCCAGATCATCACGGGCGCCGGTGACGTGACGCCGCAGATCGTGGACGGCGACGGCACGGTGCGCGAGACCCTCGAGGGCACGCGCACCAACAACGGCACCAAGGGCAACCCGTCGTTGGTGGCGGACGTGCTCGGCGACTGGCGTGAGGAGGTGCTCGTGCGGACGGCGGACTCGTCGGCCCTGCGGCTGTACCTGTCCACCGAGGTCGCGGACACGGCGATGTACACCCTCATGCACGACCCGCAGTACCGCGCCGAGGTGGCACGGAAGCAGACCACCTACAACCAGCCGTCGTACCCGGGGTTCTACCTCGCGTCCGACACCGACTGGTCGCAGGTGCCGCTGCCGCGGACCAGCACCCGCTGACCCGGCGCACCGGACGGAACGACGAAGGGAGACCCATGAAGGTGACCATCCTGGGGGCCGGCGCGATCGCCGGGGCCCACGCCGAGGCGATCCGGGCGCTGGAGGCCCACGGCGGCCCGGCGGGCGTGGAGCTGACGCACGTCGTCGACGTCGACGCCGCGCGCGCCCAGGAGGTCGCCGCCAGGTTCGGGGTGCCCCACCACGGCACGGACCTGCAGGAGGTCCTCGACGGCGGCGAGGCGGACGTCGTGCACGTCTGCACGCCGCCGTCGGTCCACCTGGGGGCCGCGGTGGCGGCCCTGGGTGCGGGGGCGCACGTGGTGGTGGAGAAGCCGGCGGTGCTGTCGCTGGCCGAGGTCGACGCGCTGGCCGCCGCGCAGCGGCGAGCGGTCGACGCCGGTCTGCCGGGGCGGTTCACCCAGATCGTCCAGCACCGGTTCGGTGCGGGCATCGGCCGCCTGCGCGGGCTGCTCGACGACGGCACGCTGGGACGGCCGCTCGTCGCGCAGTGCGAGACGTCGTGGTTCCGCCCGCCGGCGTACTTCGACGTGCCGTGGCGCGGGCGCTTCGACACCGAGGGCGGCGGGACGACGATGGGCCACGGCATCCACCAGTTCGACCTGCTGGTGGCGGTGCTCGGGCCGTGGGAAGAGGTGCGGGCCATGGCCGGGCGGCTCGCGCGCCGCACGGACACCGAGGACGTCTCGACGGCGCTGGTGAGGTTCGCGAACGGCACGCTGGCGACGATCACGAACTCGGCGGTCTCCCCTCGCCAGACGTCGCGGCTGCGGTTCGACACCGAGGCCGCCACCGTGGAGCTGGAGCACCTGTACGGGTACTCCGACGCCGACTGGACGGTGACGCCCGTCGCCGGGCGCGAGGACGTGGCGGAGCTCTGGGCGGCGGACGTCGCCCGCACCCGGGGCGCGGGCGAGAGCGGGCACCTGGCCCAGCTCGTGCCCACCTACCGGGCGTTCGCCGAGGGCCGGACGCCGCCGGTGACCCTCGCGGACACGCGGTCCACCCTCGAGCTCGCGGCGGCGATCTACCGGTCGGCGTTCACGGGGCTGCCCGTGCTCGCCGGGGACATCGTCGCGGGCGACCCGTTCCACGCCTCCATGGCCGGGTCGGGCACGCCCTGGCCCGCGGTCAAGGACGTCCCCGTCTGACCCTCCGCCGCTGCCCACCCCGTCCGCTGTGGGCGGGGGGGGGGGGGGGGGGGGGGGGGGGCCCGCCCCCCCCCCCCCCCCGGGGGGGCCCGCCCCCCCCGCCGGGGGGGGGGGGGGGCCGCCCCGGTTGCCCCCCCCCCCCCGGCCCCCCCCCCCCGCTCACAGCGACGACGGGTGGGGAGTGGTCACGACGACGACGGGCGCTCGTCCGCGACGATCGCCCCGTCGTCGAGACGGATCCGCCGGCCGCGGAAGCGCTCGAGCATCGTGCGGTCGTGCGAGACGAGCACGAGGGTGCCGGCGAACGCGGTGAACGCGCGCTCCAGCTCCTCGACCAGCGCGGGCGCCAGGTGGTTGGTCGGCTCGTCGACGAGGAGCACGTCTGTGGTGGTCGTGACCACCCGGGCCAGCTCGAGACGCGAACGCTGCCCCTGGGACAGCTCGCCGATCGGGCGGGGCAGGTCCTCGGGGCGGAACAGCCCCGTCGCCAGCAAGGCTTCCGCGTGCTCGTCCAGGTCGCCGGGGCGCCCGGCGGCGAACCCGTGCAGGACGGTGCGCGCGTCGTGCCGCGTGAACGTGCCCGCCTGGCGCAGGAACCCCACCCGGCCCTCCGTGCGTGCCGCACCCGCGTCAGTCGGGACCTCGCCCGCGACGACGCCCAGCAGCGTGCTCTTGCCCGCGCCGTTCGCCCCCGTCACCAGCACGTGCTCGCCCCGGGCCACCACCAGCCGCGGGACGACGAGCCGCCCGTGCACCACCACACCGTCGAGGTCGATCGATGGCCCGCCGGGCGGACTGGTGGTGCCGTCCGCCGGGCCGGTGGTGCGCCCGGAGCGGTGGGTGCCGGCGGCGCCCGCGCCGGCGCCCGTGGTGGCGACGTCGGTGCGGAACTCGGCCCGCTCGGCGGGTCGCTCCGCCGGGTCCTGGGTCAGCCGCCGCACCCGCTCCTTGGCGTTGCGGATGCGGCCCGTCGCGCCGTGGGTGCGCCCGCGCATGCGGAACCCGCCGGCGCCGAACACCGACAGCGGCAGACGGCGGGGGATATGGTCCATCCGTCCGACGTTCGTGTCGACCAGGCGCTGCTGGCGTGCGAGGTCGGCGCGCCAGCGCTCCCACGCGAGCCGCGCCTGCTCGCGCTCGGTCTCCTTCGCCGTGACGTAGCCCGCCCAGCCGGTGCCGTACCGGCGGGCCCGGCCCGCCTCGACCTCGACGAGAGTGGTCGTCAGGGCGGCCAGGAACGCCCGGTCGTGGGTCGCCGTGACGACGGTGCCGTCGTGCGACCGCAGCCGCTCGGCGAGCCAGTCGAGGGCGTCGTCGTCGAGATCGTTGGTCGGCTCGTCCAGGAGCAGCAGCTCCGGGTCGGCCGCGAGCGTCGCTGCCAGCGCGAGCCGGGAGCGCTCCCCGCCGGAGAGCGAGCCGAGCGCGCGCGACCGGTCCAGGCCCGGCATCCCGAGCCGGTGCAGCGCCACCTCGACCCGGCGGTCGGCGTCGTGCCCGCCGCGGGCCTCGAAGCGTGCGGTGAGCGCGCCGTACTGCTCGATGGCGCGGTCGAGCGGTGCGCCGTCGAGCGCGCCGAGCGATCGCCCGAGGTTCGCGACCTGCCGCTCGAGCGAGCGCAGGTGCGCCAGCGCCCGGTCGACCGCCTCGGCCACCGTGCTCGTCGCCGGCAGGTCGAGGGTCTGGGGCAGGTAGCCGATGCCGTCCGGCGCGCGCACCGTGCGGGTGCCGTTCTGCGGCGCCAGCACGCCGGCTACGACGGCCAGCAGGGTGCTCTTGCCGGATCCGTTGTCGCCGACGAGCCCGACGCGCTCGCCCGGCGAGACGGTCAGGGACAGGCGGTCGAGCACCACGCGGTCGGCGTAGCGCAGGGTGATGTCGGTGAGGGCGAGCTGTGACGGGTCCATGGGCGGGACTCCTTCCGTCGTCGGTGTCGACGACCGTGACCGGCGGTGGGCGCGCAGACGCCGACGCGGAGCGAGGCTCGACGCGTCGGCGCTGGTGCGGTCACAGAGTTCCCATCGCCCTGCACGCTACGGACCGGGCGGCCGGGGCGCGAGGTGTTTTCCCGCGCCGTCGGCCGCCCGTCTGCGGTGCGCGCCGGCGGTGCCCGGCCCGGCGTCAGCCGGCCCGCACCACCCGCACCGCACCCGCGGGCACGGTGAGGAGGCCGTCCACGGCGGCGTCGGTCAGCAGCTCCCGGCCCGTCACGGGTGCGTCGGCGGTGCCGAGCGTCGCGTCGGTGTCGGTGTGGTTGATCGCGAACAACCACGACGTGCCGGTGCGCTGCCCTGGCGCGGCGTCGTCCGACCAGCGGCGCACCACCTCGACGCCTGCGGGGGCCGCGACGTCCGGGGCCACGCCGGCCTCGTCGACGAGCGTGCCGACCAGGGCGTCGAGCCCGCCCTCGTCGAGCCGGGCGCCCACGTACCAGGCCCGGCCGGAGCCCGTCTCGCGGCGGGTCACGGCGGGCCGCCCCCGCAGCACGCCGTCGTCGTAGGTGGCGACGGCCTCGGTCCCGTCGGCGAGGCGGGTCTTCTCCGTCCAGAGGTCGACCTGCGACGTGCCGCCCACGACCTTGCCGCTCACCGTGACCGTCTCGCCGGCCTGGAGCGTCACGAACTCCTCCGTCCGCACGCCGAGCAGGTCGCGGAACGCCCCGGGGTAGCCGCCGAGGCGGACGTGGTCGTGCTCGTCGACGACGCCGGAGAAGTAGGTGATCGCCACGGTCGCCCCGCGACGTGCCGCCGCCGCGACGTTCGCCGCGTCGGCGTCCGTGACCAGGTACGTGGTGGGCAGGACGACGAGGTCGTAGCCGCCGAGGTCGGCGTGCGGGGGCACGAGGTCGACGGTGACGCCGCGGCGCCACAGCGCGCGGTACCAGGCCTGCACCTGGTCGATGTAGCGCAGCTCCTGCGTCGGGTGCGAGTCCAGCTCGGCGCCCCACCACGAGGGCCAGTCCACGACGAGCGCCGTCCGGGCCCGCACCCGCGACCCGCGCACCTCGCCGAGCGACCGCAGCGTCCGCCCGAGGTGCACGACGTCGCGCCACACGTCCGTGTCCCGGCCGGCGTGGGGGACCATCGCCGAGTGGTACTTCTCGGCGCCGGCCCTCGAGGCGCGCCACTGGAAGAACATCACGGAGTCCGCGCCGCGGGCCACGTGGGCGAGCGAGTCGCGCAGCATCTCGCCGGGCGCCTTCGCATGGTTGCGCGGCTGCCAGTTCACCGCCGACGTCGAGTGCTCCATGAGGATCCACGGCGCGCCGCCCGCGACGCCGCGCGACAGGTCGGCCGAGAACGCGAGCTCGACGTAGCGCTCGGCGTCGGCCGCGACCGTGTAGTGGTCGTTGGCGACGACGTCCAGCTCCGGTGCCCAGGAGAAGTAGTCCATGCCCTTGGTGGCGCTGGTCGCCATGAGGTTGGTCGTGGTGGGCACGTGCGGGGTGATCGCACGCAGGGTGTCGCGCAGGTCGCGGTAGTAGTCCAGCAGGGCATCGGAGGAGAAGCGGTCGAAGTCGAGCTGCTGGGTCGGGTTGGCGAACGTCGGCGCGACGAGCGGCGGCAGCACGTCGTGGAACGAGCCGTACCGCTGCGACCAGAACGCCGTGCCCCACGCCTCGTTGAGCGCGTCGACGGTGGTGTAACGCTCGCGCAGCCAGTCGCGGAACGCGGCGGCCGCGGCGTCGGAGTAGTCGCGCGGCACGTGGCAGCCGATCTCGTTGTCCACGTGCCACAGCGCCAGCGCGGGGTGGTCGCGGTAGCGCTCCGCGACACGGGTGGCCATGCGCAGCGCGTAGTCGCGGTGCACCGGGTGCGTGACGGCGTACGACTGGCGGCCGCCCTGGTGCAGCACGGTGCCGTCGGCGAGCCGCGGCAGGATCTCCGGGTGCTTGCGGGTGAGCCACGGCGGCGGGGAGGCGGTGGCGGTGGCGAGGGCCACCTGGATGCCGGTGGTGTGCAGCCGGTCCAGCGTCTCGTCGAGCCAGCCCCAGTCGAGCTCGCCCTCGCGTGGCTCGAGGGTGGCCCAGGAGAAGATCGCCACGCTGACCAGGTTGACCCCGGCCTCGCGCATGAGCTCGAGGTCCTCGAGGCGGACCTCGTCCGGCCACTGCTCGGGGTTGTAGTCGCCGCCGAAGCCGAGGCCTGTGAGGCCGGCGTTCCAGGCGCGGACCTGGGAGGGGTCGAAGGACTCCGGTGTGGTGCGTCGTCGCATGGTCGGGAGTCTGCCATGAATCGGTTCAACGCCGCGAGATCGAGGTACCCGTCGCGAGATCGACCTTCTGAAGGTCGATCTCGCGACGGGTACCTCGATCTCGGGGGAGGCTCGGGGGAGCGGGCGGGTCAGCCGACGCCGGTCGTCGACTCCCGCACCACGAGCTCGGGCTGGAACGTCACGTGCGCGACGGTGTCGTCGGCGTCGAGCAGCAGGTCCGCCGCCCGGTAGCCGAGCTGGTGCGTGGGCTGCCGCACCGACGTCAGCGGCGTCGCCAGCTCGCCCGCGAACGCGACGTCGTCGTATCCGACCACGGCCATGCCCGACGGCACCGGCACGCCGGCGATGCGCAGGGACCGCAGCGCGCCGAGCGCGGTGAGGTCGTTGACGCAGACCATCGCGGTGGGGCGATCCTCGAGCGCGAGCACCCGCTGGGTGCCGGCCTGGCCGCCGTCGGCGTTGAGGCTGCGGATGGTCACCTCGACGAGCGCCTCGTCAGGGTCCATGTCCGCCGCCGCGAGGGCCGACCGGATGCCGTCGGAGCGGTCGGCGCACTGCCGGATCGAGTGCGGCCCGTTGAGGAACGCGAGGCGCTCGTGGCCGAGCCCGACGAGGTGCTGCGTCGCTGCCGCGGCGCCCGCGCGGTCGTCGACGGCGACGGAGGACAGGGTGTCCGAGGGGGAGGGGCGGTCGAGCAGGACGACGCGCAGACCGCGCGCCCGCAGCGACTCCAGGTGGTCGAGCTCGTCCGTGGCCGGTACGACCATGACGCCCTGCACGCCGTGCTCCTCGAAGAGCCGCAGGTACCGGGCCTCGCGCTCCGGCTCCTCGTCGGAGCTGGCGAGCATCAGGGTGTACCCCGCCTCGTCGAGACGGTCCTCGATGCCGCGGGCGACGTCGGTGAAGAACGGGTTCGCGACGTCGAGCACGATCGCGCCGGCGGTGGTGATCGTGCCCGCCCGCAGCTGGCGGGCGGAACCGTTCGGCACGAACTCGAGCTCGTCGATGGCGGCGACGACGCGCTCGCGGGTGGCGGGCGAGACGCGGTCGGGGCGGTTGAGGACGTTCGAGACCGTGCCGACGGAGACCCGAGCCAGGCGGGCGACGTCGCTGATGGAGGCGCGGCGTCGCGGTGCGGTCGTGGTCATGGTGGGTGCTCCTCGTGGTCCGGGCGCCACGTCGCGCCGTCGCCCCAGGGTACGGGCAGCCGGGCGGCGACGGGCCTGCTAGGTTCGCGTGATGAACCGATTCACAGGGGACGGTGCGACGACGCACGTCTGCTTCGTGTCGCGGGTGCGGCCCGACCGGCTCGACGAGTATCGCGCTGCCCACGCCGCCGTCTGGCCCGAGATGCTCGAGGCCCTCGCCGAGACCGGCTGGCACGACTACCGGCTGTTCCTCGGCGCCGACGGGTTGCTCGTCGGCGTCCTGCGCACCGACGACTATGCGCGCGCGCAGCGGGACATGGCCGCGCGCGAGGTCAACGACCGGTGGCAGGCGCAGATGAAGGACTTCTTCCTGCCCGCCGACGGTCGGCCCGACGAGGGGTTCGTCCAGCTCGAGGAGGTCTTCCACCTGGAGTCGCAGCTCGAGGACGCCCGCCGTCAGCGCTGAACCGCCGCGACCTGTCAGGACGAGGGCCACGAAGACGTGCACGTGACCCTGACAGGTCGCAGCGCCCGGGAGCTGTCAGGACGAGGACCACGAAGACGTGCACGTGACCCTGACAGGTCGCAGCGCCCGGGAGCTGTCAGGACGAGGGCGATGAAGACGTGCACGTGGCCCTGACAGGTCGCAGCGCCCGGGAGCTGTCAGGACGAGGGCGATGAATACGTGCACGTGGCCCTGACAGGTCGCAGCGCCCGGGAGCTGTCAGGACGAGGATCACGAAGACGTGCACGTGACCCTGACGCGACGCAGGCGGTTGACGACGGCCGGCGCCGACCTTACGCTATGAAACGATTCAAGCCACGTGGTCGACACGTCGACGACGATGGGCCGCACATCGTCGCGCGACGGAGCGTGACCGAGGAGGAAGAGATGACGGTGAGGACGCCCGTGCTCGACGCGCGGCTGCGCAAGGCGCTCGGTGAGCAGACGATCGAGCTGCCCTCGTGGGCGTTCGGCAACTCCGGCACCCGGTTCAAGGTGTTCAGCACACCGGGGACGCCGCGGGACCCGTACGAGAAGATCGCGGACGCCGCCCAGGTGCATCGCCACACCGGGATCGCGCCGCGGGTCTCGCTGCACATCCCGTGGGACCTGGTCGACGACTTCACCGACCTGGCCCGGCACGCCCAGGAGCACGGCGTGACCATCGGGATGATCAACTCGAACCTGTTCCAGGACGACGACTACAAGCTCGGCTCGCTCACCCACGCCGACCCGGCGGTGCGCCGCAAGGCGGTCGCCCACCACGTGCAGTGCGTCGACGTCATGCGGGCCACGGGCTCGACGGAGCTGAAGGTCTGGCTGCCGGACGGCACCAACTACCCCGGCCAGGACTCGATCCGCGCCCGGCAGGACCGGCTCGCGGAGTCGCTCGCGGAGATCTACGCGGCGCTGGACGACGACCACCGGATGGTGCTCGAGTACAAGTTCTTCGAGCCGGCGTTCTACCACACGGACGTGCCCGACTGGGGCACGTCGCTGCTGCACTGCCTGGCGCTGGGCCCCAAGGCGAAGGTCGTCCTCGACACGGGCCACCACGCGCCGGGGACCAACATCGAGTTCATCGTCGCGCAGCTGCTGCGGCAGGGCCGGCTCGGCGCGTTCGACTTCAACTCGCGCTTCTACGCCGACGACGACCTCATGGTGGGCGCGGCCGACCCGTTCCAGCTCTTCCGGATCATGCACGAGATCGTCCAGGCCGACGCGCTGCGTCCCGACTCCGGTGTGAACTACATGCTCGACCAGTGCCACAACATCGAGGAGAAGATCCCCGGCCAGATCCGGTCGGTGATGAACGTGCAGGAGGCCACGGCCAAGGCGTTGCTCGTCGACGGCGAGGCGCTCACCGCCGCGCAGCACGCGGGCGAGGTGCTCGGCGCGCACGGCATCCTCATGGACGCCTACAACACCGACGTTCGCGGGCTCCTCGCCGAGCTGCGGGCCGAACAGGGGCTCGCCGCCGACCCGATGAGGGCCTTCGCCGACTCCGGGTACGCGGCGAGGACCGCGGCCGAGCGCGTGGGTGGCCGGCAGGCCGGCTGGGGCGCCTGACGATGACGACGACGGGAACGACGTCGCGCACCACCACGGTGGCCGACCGGCTGCTCGACGGCCCGCACGGCGCGCTGCCGGTGCGCGTCTACACGCCGGCGACGACGCCGGTCGCCGGCCTCGTGTGGGCGCACGGCGGCGGGTTCGCCCGCGGCGACCTCGACATGCACGAGGCCGACGGCGTCGCGCGAGGGCTGGCGGCGGCCGGCGTCCTCGTCGTCAGCGTCGACTACCGGCTCGTGCCCCCGATCGACGAGGACGCCGCACGGGACGGCGCGGGCCCCGGCCCGATGGGCGTGCGGGGCGTCCGCTTCCCGGTGCCCTCCGAGGAGGTCGGGTTCGCCTTCGACTGGGCGCGAGGTGGTGCGGCCGGCCTCGACGTGGCGCCGGACCGGTGGTCGATCGGCGGGGCGAGCGCGGGCGGCAACCTCGCGGCGGGGGCGTCCCTTCGGCTGCGCGACGCCGGCACCCCGGTGCGCAGCGTCGTGCTGGCGTACCCGGTGGCCCACTACGCCCTCCCGCCGCACTCGGACGAGCTCGCCGCCAAGGTGGCGGCGGTCGGCGGCAGCTTCCCGCCCGCGCTGGTCGCGGCGATGAACGACAACTACCTCGGCCATCCCGACGGCCCGACGTCGCCGTACGCGTTCCCCGGCGGCCGCGGCGTGGACGACCTGCGCGGCCTGCCGCCGACGTTCGTCCTGACCTCGGACACCGACGGCCTGCGCTCCTCCGGCGAGGCGTACGCGGCCGAGCTGGCCGCGGCGGGCGTGGACGTGCTGCTCGTCCGCGAGGACGGCACGCGGCACGGTCACCTCAACCAGCCCGACGACCCCGCGTGCGCGCGCAGCATCGCGCGCCTCGCCGCGTGGCTCACCACGGACGCGCTCGCGGGCACCTCGCACGAGCCGCCGTCCTGACGCGGCCGCGCCGCGCGACCCCGTCCCGACCAGACCTTCATCCTCCGGAGCACCGATGACGAACCCCACCATCCATCCGACGGTCGCGTCGCTCGTCGAGCGGTCGAACCGCCTCGGCGCCGACCCCCGCAACACCAACTACGCCGGTGGCAACACCTCCGCCAAGGGGATCGAGAAGGACCCGGTCACCGGGCAGGACGTCGAGCTGCTGTGGGTCAAGGGGTCCGGCGGCGACCTCGGCACCCTGACCGACAAAGGTCTCGCCGTCCTGCGCCTGGACCGGCTGCGCGCCCTCACCGAGGTGTATCCGGGCGTCGAGCGCGAGGACGAGATGGTGGCGGCGTTCGACTACTGCCTGCACGGCAAGGGCGGCGCGGCACCCAGCATCGACACGGCCATGCACGGCCTGGTCGACGCCGCGCACGTCGACCATCTGCACCCGGACGCGGGCATCGCGATCGCGACCGCCGCGGACGGCCCCGCGCTGACCGAGGCGATCTTCGGCGCCAAGGTCGTGTGGGTGCCGTGGCGACGCCCGGGCTTCCAGCTCGGCCTGGACATCGCCGAGGTCAGGGCGGCGCACCCCGAGGCGATCGGCACCGTCCTCGGCGGCCACGGCATCACCGCGTGGGGCGACACGGCGCAGGAGGCCGAGGGGAACTCGCTGTGGATCATCGAGACCGCCGCGGCGTACATCGAGGCGCACGGGCGACCCGAGCCCTTCGGGCCTGCGCTCGAGGGCCACGGCGCCCTTCCCGACGACGAGCGCCGAGCCAAGGCCGCCGCGCTCGCCCCGCACCTGCGCGCCGTCGCGTCGCACGACAGGCCGCAGGTGGGCCACTTCACGGACGACGACGACGTCCTCGACTTCCTGGGGAGCGCCGAGCACCCGCGCCTGGCGGAGCTGGGCACGAGCTGCCCCGACCACTTCCTGCGCACCAAGGTGAAGCCGCTGGTCGTGGACCTGCCGGCCACCGCGACGGTCGAGGAGATCGTCGGGCGGCTCCCCGAGCTGCACGAGGCGTACCGCGCCGACTACACGGCGTACTACGAGCGCGGCGCCGCGGAGGCTCGCGCGCGCGGCGAGGAGCCGCCCGCGATGCGCGGCGCGGACCCCGCGATCGTGCTGGTGCCCGGCGTGGGCATGTTCTCCTACGGCGCGGACAAGCAGACCGCGCGGGTGGCGGGGGAGTTCTACGTCAACGCGATCCACGTGATGCGCGGTGCGGAGGCGCTGTCCACCTACGCCCCGATCGACGAGTCGGAGAAGTTCCGCATCGAGTACTGGGCGCTCGAGGAGGCGAAGCTCCGGCGCAAGCCGGCGCCCAAGCCGCTCGCGACCCGCATCGCGTTCGTCACCGGCGCGGCGTCCGGCATCGGCAAGGCCATCGCGACCCGCCTCGCGGCGGAGGGCGCGTGCGTCGTCGTCGCCGACCTGGACCTGGCCAAGGCGCAGGCCGCCGCGGCCGAGCTGGGTTCGACCGACGTGGCCGTCGGGCTGGCGGCGAACGTCGCCGACGAGGCCGCGGTGCAGGCCGCGCTGCGCGAGGCCGTCCTCGCCTTCGGCGGCGTCGACATCGTGGTGAACAACGCCGGCCTGTCGCTGAGCAGGTCGCTGTTCGACACCACCGAGGCGGACTGGGACCTGCAGCACGACGTCATGGCCAAGGGATCGTTCCTCGTGGCCAAGAACGCCGCGCGCATCCTCGTGGACCAGCAGCTCGGCGGCGACATCGTCTACATCTCGTCGAAGAACTCCGTCTTCGCCGGCCCCAACAACATCGCGTACTCGGCCACCAAGGCCGACCAGGCGCACCAGGTGCGGCTGCTTGCCGCCGAGCTCGGCGAGCACGGCATCAAGGTCAACGGCATCAACCCCGACGGCGTGGTGCGCGGCTCCGGCATCTTCGCCTCCGGCTGGGGCGCCAACCGTGCCAAGACGTACGGCATCGAGGAGCAGGACCTGGGCGCGTTCTACGCCCAGCGCACGCTGCTCAAGCGCGAGGTGCTGCCCGAGCACGTCGCCAACGCGGTGTACGCGCTGTGCACGGCCGACTTCTCGCACACCACCGGCCTGCACGTCCCCGTCGACGCCGGCGTGGCGCAGGCGTTCCTGCGATGACCGGCGCGTCGGCCGGCCGCCGGGCGGCGGGCACCTTCGCCGCCGTCGACCTGGGCGCCACCAGCGGGCGCGTGATCCTCGGCCGGTTCGGCGGTCGCGACGGGTTGCGGCTGCAGCACGTCGCCCGCTTCCCGAACGATCCGGTCCGCACCCCCGACGGCCTGCACTGGAACCTGTTGGAGCTGTACCGGCAGGTGGTCGAAGGGCTCGCCGCGGCGGAGCGCGAGGCGCCGGGGGAGATCCTCGGCGTCGGGATCGACTCGTGGGCGGTGGACTACGGGCTGCTGCGCGGCGGCCGGCTGCTGGGCCTGCCGTACCACTACCGGGACCGGCGCACGGCCGACGGCGTGGCGCGGGTGCACGCCCGCGTGGACGCCGCCACGCTGTACACCCGCAACGGGCTGCAGCACCTGCCGTTCACCACGGTGTTCCAGCTCGCCTCGGAGGGCCCCCTGCTCGGCCTCGCCGACCGGCTGCTGCTGGTGCCCGACCTGCTGGCGCACTGGCTCACCGGCGCGGAGGTCGCCGAGCGCACCAACGCCTCCACCACCGGGCTGCTCGACGCGCGCACGGGCCAGTGGGACACGGCCCTCGCGGCGGAGCTCGGGATCCCGGCCGCGATCCTCCCCGGCCTGGTGGACCCCGGCGCGTCGCTCGGCGTGCTCGCGCCCGACGTCGCCCGGCTGGTGGGCCGGGCGCTGGCCGTCACCGCCGTCGGCTCCCACGACACGGCGTCTGCCGTCGTCGCGGTCCCGACGACCGACCGGGACGTCGCCTACGTGTCGTGCGGCACCTGGGGGCTGGTGGGGCTCGAGCTCGACGCGCCCGTGCTCACCGAGGAGGCGCGCCTCGCGGGCTTCACCAACGAGCGCGGCGTGGACGGCCGTACCCGGTTCCTGCACAACGTCATGGGCCTGTGGCTGCTGAGCGAGTCGATCCGCACGTGGGAGCCAGGGGCGACCACGGCGCAGCGGTCCAGCACCCTGGCGCAGCTCCTCGCCGAGGCCGCGCACATCTCCGCGCCGGTCACGCTCTTCGACGTCGACGACCCGCGCTTCCTGCCGCCGGGTGACGTCCCCGGACGCATCGCCGACTGGTGCCGGGAGCACGACCAGCCCGTGCCGGCCACGCGCGGGGAGTACGTGCGCAGCATCGTGGAGAGCCTGGCGCAGGCGTTCGCGGACGCCGTCCGGGCGGCGGCGAGCCTCGCCGGACGCACCGTGTCGACCATCCACGTGGTGGGGGGCGGCGCGCAGAACACGCTGCTGTGCCAGGCGACGGCGGACCGCTCGGGGCTGCCCGTCGTGGCCGGGCCGGTCGAGGCCACCGCTGTCGGGAACCTGCTGGTGCAGGCGCGCGCCGACGGCCTCGTGGACGGCGGGCTGGAGGACCTGCGGGCGCTCGTCGCCGCAGCGTTCACGCCCGAGCGCTACATGCCGCGGTAGCCGCGGCTCCTCGGCGCCCCGCTGGAGACCAGGCGGGCCGGCCCCGCGGCCGGTGCCGGCACGGGGGCCGCGAACTGGGCCCACACGTGCTTCTCGCCGTGGTCGGTGCGGTACCAGCCGACCTGGTCCGCGACCCTCCGGGCGATGCGCAGGCCGTGGCCGCCCTGCCCCGGCTCGCGGTCGTGGGGCACGACGGGCGGCGCCTCGGGGCTGCGGTCGACGACGTCCAGCACCGCGACCCGCCCGTCGCAGAGCAGCCGCGCGACGACCGGCGGCCGCGCGTGCTCGAGCGCGTTCGCGACGAGCTCGCTCGCGACGAGCACCATGCGCTGCCGTCCGGTGAGGCCGCCGACGTCGTCGGACGGGCCGACCTGGGCCGCGGGGCAGTGGCACGGCAGCCGGGAGTCCAGGCCAGCGCGCACGTCGGCGAGCTCGTCGACGCTGCGCACCGTCCACGACCCGACGAGGTCGAGCCGCCCGACGGGGGCGCCCTCGACCGGGGTCACGGGCGCACGTCCGGAACCATGCAGCCTCCTGTGGCCACGGGGATAGGGGTGCTTTCCGAGGGCCGCGACAGCGACCGGATCCGTCGTCGACCCTACTGCGCCCGCGCGTGTGTCGCGCGCGCTACGGCCTCCTCGCCGTGAGCACGCCGTCGGGGCGGAGGGGCCCGACGGCGTGCTCACGGCGCGTCGCTCAACGACGCCAGGGCGCCCAGCCGTCGTCGCCTGTGAGGAAGGTCTCACGGGTGTACCGGGCGGCCTCGTCGTCGGTCAGCTGCGGGCGGCCGTCGACCTCCGCACCGGTCGGTGCCGCGCCGGGGCCGGTGTTGGCGTGCTCGCGCATGAAGTCGTCCCGCCACGACCAGCCGCTCATGTCGGACCAGGCGGGGGTGCGCACGTGCGCACCCAGCCACGAGTCGCGGACGACGACGGACGGGTCGACGAGCGGGTTGCTGCTGGGGTGCCACGGACGCCCGAGGGACACGGTGCCCGCCGCGGCGTCCGACGTGAACCGGCTGCCCGTGAACAGGAAGCCCTTGCCTCCCGGCACGGTGGCCGGCGCGGCGACGTACCCGTTGTTCGTGGCCGACCCGCGGTCGAGGGAGCGGATCTCCGAGTCCTCGACGACGAGGGTGCCGCCGCCGTAGACGAAGTCGACGTCGCCCTCGATGTACGAGCCCGTCACGTACACGCGCGACGCGGCGGCGCCCGATCCCGGGTCGGCGAGGAACGTGTCCTGGTTGCCGAGCAGCCGCACGTCGTCGAGCACGATCCGGTCGCCCACGGTGCGCAGGGCGAGCGCCTGGCTGTTGCCGTGTGCGGCCTCGTCGTAGGCGTTCTCGACGGTGAGGTCGCGCAGGGTCACGTCGTCGGCCAGCACGGCGAGCGTGGGGGAGCCCGTGTGCCCGAACGTGCCGCCGTAGAACTTGGCCTGGCCCGCGGCGAGGTCATAGGTGAGCACCACGTCCCGCGGGTCGCCGGTGGCGCCGCGGATCGTCAGCCCGTGGGCGCCCGGCCACACCCGCACCACCTCGCGATAGGTGCCCGGCCCGACGACGATCTCGACGTCGTGAACCGCGCGCGACGCGGCACCCACCGCGGCCCCGACCGACGCGAAGTCGCCGCTGCCGTCGAGCGCCACCGTGACCCGCCGGCCCACCTTCTCCGGCGAGCCGAGGGGCCCGGCGCCCCGGGACACGACCTCGACGACGTCGTCCACGTCGTCGGCCGTGTACGCGTACCGCGCGGCCGGGTCGAACGTCGGCCCGGTGTCGTCCTTGCGGCCGCGGATCGTGGTGAACCGGTTGTCACGCGAGTCGACCTCGGAGGCGGCGTCCTTGGCGACGATGGCGTCCTCGCCGTTCGAGTACACGCTGGACTCCACGACCAGCTGCGACGCTCCGCGCGCCATCGTGCCGTACTGCGCCTGCCCGTCGAACCAGTTGTTGTACAGGTGGCCGGCGGCGACGTTGTCGATGCTCGCGTTGCGCTGGTACGTGTTCGCGAACCGGTTGTGGTGCATCGTGATCTCGGTGACCACGTTGTCCGTCCAGCCCACGCCCACCGTCTTGTTGTGGTCGTGCAGGTGGTTCCACGACAGCGTGACCGCCGTCGAGTCCTTGCGGACGTCGATCAGGCCGTCGCCCAGGCGTGTGAGCTCGTTGTGGTCGATCCACACGTGGTGCGACGTGTCGACGCGGATGCCGTCGTTGTCGTTGTCGGCGCTCTTGCCGTCCCAGTCGCCGGGCACGTACGAGTCGCGGAACGTCAGGTTGCGCACGACGACGTTCTGCACCCGGTCGAGAAACAGTCCGCCGCCCACGAGCTCGGCGTGCCGCCCGGCGCCCACGATCGTCTTGTCGCTCGCCACGGCGATCATCGACCCGAACGGCTCGACGTCGATGCTGCCCCTGACGAGGATCGTCACGGGCCCGTCGACGGCGGCCCAGCGGGCGAGGCCGGCGGCGTCGCGGACGGTGACGGTGCGTCCCCCGGCCCCGCCGGTGGTCCCGTGCGGCAGCTCGTCGGTCCGGGTGGCGGCGAAGCCGGTGGCGACGGGCGACCAGACCGGCCCGTCCGCCGTCGTGGTCCGGGGCGCGCGGAGACGCGCGAGGAGCGCGGCGCCCGCCTCGGCCGGGTCGACGTCGGGGGCGGACAGGTCCCGGTCGCCGAGGACGCGCACGCCCTCGAGCACGGTCCGGGCGCCCGTGGACCGCACGGCGAGCGCCTCGGCGGGGCCGTTCGCGGCCTCGTCGTAGGTGTTCTCGAGCGTGAGGTCGCGCAGCGTGACGTCGTCTGCCCTCACGTCGAGGGCGGGCCAGTCGCTGGCGCGCTTGTCGTACGTGATGACGACGTCCTCCGGGTCGCCGGTCGACCCCCGCAGCGTGAGACCGGCGGCGCCGGGCCACACGGAGACCACCTCGCGGTAGGTGCCGGGCTCGACGACGACCTCCATGGGACGGTCGGCGCGCGCGGCCGCGCCCACGGCGGCGTGCACCGACAGGTAGTCCCCGGTGCCGTCCTGCGCCACGGTGACCACGCGGCCCACCCGCTCCCCGGACGTGCGCGTGCCGGCGTGCCGGGCGAGGAGGTCGACGACGTCGTCCGTGTCGTCGGCCGTGTAGGCGTAGTGGTCCGAGGCCTCGAAGGTCGGCCCGGTCTCGGCGGGCTCCTCGCCCCAGGTGCGCCGGAACACGTTGTCGCGCTGGTGCAGGCGGGCGTCGTCCCCGCTGAGGATGAGCGGGTTGCGCGCGTCCTCGAACACGCTCGACTCCACGAGCAGGCTCGAGCCCCCGCGTGACGACGTGCCGTAAGAGCTCACGCCCGACAGCCAGTTGTTGTAGAGGTGCCCGAGCGCGACGTTGTCGATGCTGCCGTTGCGCTGGTGCACGTTGGAGAACCGGTTGTGGTGCAGCGTCAGGGTGGTCACCACGTTGTCGGTCCAGCCGACGCCGAGCGTCTTGTTGTGGTCGTGGAAGTAGTTCCAGGACGCCGTCACGGCGGTGGAGTCCTTGCGGACGTCGAGCTGGCCGTCGCCGAGGCGTGCGAACTCGTTGTGGTCGATCCACACGTGGTGGGAGGTGTCGATGCGGATGCCGTCGTTGTCGTTGTCCGCGCTCTTGCCGTCCCAGTCGGCCGGGACGTACGAGTCGCGGAAGACCAGGTTCCGGATGATGACGTTCTCGACCTCGAGCAGCCGCAGCCCGCCGCCGACGATCTCGCCGCCGGACGCCGCGCCGACGATCGTCTTGTCGCTGGCCACGTCGATCATCGCCCCGAACGGCTCCACGTCGAGGGAGCCCTGCACGAGGATGGTCAGCGGCTCGTCGGCGGACGCGTAGGCGGCCAGGTCCGCGGCGTCGCGCGCGGTCACGGTGCGCCCGCCTGCGCCGCCGGTGGTGCCGTCGGGCAGCTCCGCCGTCGGCACGGAGGCGAACCCGGTGGCGGTGGGGGACCAGACGGGCCCGTCCACGCTGGTCGCCGGCGAGGCGCCGATGCGGTGCAGCAGCGCCTGCCCCGCCACGGCGGCGTCGGGGCCGTGGTGGTCCGTGCCGGTCGTCGCGTGCGCCGCCGGGGCGAGCAGCGTCAGGCCGAGCACCGGCGCGGCCAGCGCCGCGGTGACGCGGCGCCCACGCCTGCCCGGCCGGGCGTGCACGGTGCGCGGAAGGCCGGCCGGCGGGCCTCCGGTCTGCCGGTCGGTGGGCGGTGGGTCGGTGTGGTCGGGGGAGTGTCGATGGTCCGCGGGGAAGGGCATCGTCGCGCCTCTCGTGAGACTCGGGCCGGTGGCCCTCGGGTCGGGACGAGCGGGTGGTGCCGTGGTGCCGGCGGTGCCCGGACCTGCCCGGGCACCGCCTGTGGTGCAGCTCGTGGTGCGGTCGTGGTGCAGCTCGTGGTGCGGCCGACGTCGGTGTCGGACTTCCCGTGCCCGTCGCGCTCTGCGACCGGAAACGCCTCGGAAACCGGTTTCTCACAACGTAGTCCAGGTCGGCGCCCGCGTCAATAGTTCAGCGGTCGCCACCAATGCGTCCGGCCCGGAGGTCCCGCCCGGGACCCTGCCGGACGCTGCCGGACGCTGCCGGACGCTGCCGGACGTTGCCGCCGGAGTGCCTACCGAGCCGCCCCGACGAGACGCTCGCGCCACCGTTCCCACGGCGGCGCGACAACCCAGTTCAGGCGCAGCGTGCGCACCGCCCGGGCGAACCGGCGACGGCGCGCGCGCCGCAACGACCGGGCGGAGACGCCCACCCGCAGCCGCCTGTCCCGCACGATCCGGCGTCCGGGCCCGAACGCGAAGGCCAGGTCCATGTCGTCGTGCACCTCGGGGTCCACGCGCTCGACCTGGTCGCGCACCTCCCACCAGGTGCTGCGGCGGAACGCCATGCACGAGCCCCACAGCGCCGTGTGCCCGAGCGCCATCCGGGTGCTGGCGTAGTACGTGCCGAGGTACAGCGCGCACGCCCACCGCCCGCCCCTCAGGTCGGTGAAGGTGCCTGCGCCCGTCACCGCGTCCAGGCCCGGGTCCGCAGCCATGCGCTCCGCTATCGCGCGCACCCAGCCGGGCTCGGGCTCGGAGTCCGCGTCGAGCCGCGCCACGACCTCGCCCTGCGCGGCGTCGTACCCGGCGGCCGCGGCCGCGGGGATGCCGACGCGCGGCTCGTGCACCACGGTCGCGCCGGCGCGCCGCGCGACCGCGGCGGTGGCGTCGGTGGACGCGTTGTCCACCACCACCACCTCGAACGGCGGCAGGGTCTGCGCCGCGAGCAGCGCCAGGCACCGGTGGAGGGCGGCGGCGTCGTCCCGCGCGGGGACGACGACGGACACGGTGGGCAGGGCACCGCCCGGCCGGCCCGCGGCCGTCGCCGCCCGCCCCGTCACGCGCGCTCCCGGGCGGTCGTCCCCGCGGTCGTCCCACCGGTGCCCCCGGCGGCGCTCCCGAGGGTGGCCCGGGACGAGCTCCGAGCCACGAGCGCCGCCGCCACGACGCTTCCCACGAAGCCCGCGGCGAGGTCCCCGACGGTGTCGGGGACGGTCACGTAGATGCTGTCGTCGACCAGGGCGTGCCCCAGCACCTCGAGGACCTCCCACACGACGGCGAGCGTCGCGCCGAGGGCGACGACGGTCGTCGCGACCGAGGCGGGTGGCCGCACCGGGGAGAGGGGCCCGCGCGTCAGCACCCGGTACGCCAGCGCCGCGAGCAGGCCGGTCGCGACGGCGTGCACCGCCAGGTCGAGACCCTCGAACCGCTCGTACCACCCGAGCCGGGCGCACCACGCGGCGGCGAGCATCGCCACCCCGCACGCGACGTCGAGCACGGCGGACGCACCGGTCGCCCGCGGCACCATCGAGCCGCCCAGCACGAGGAGGAACAGGGGGACGGCGACCCAGTCGGCCGCCGCCACCGCCAGGAGCACGCTGACGAGCGCCCCGAGCCGCACGGCGTCGCCCAGCACGATCCCCCACGTCGGCCTCCCCGGCGCCGGGCGCCAGGCCGCCGGGAGGCGGGCGGTCCGAGGTGCCGAGGTCACAGGGCCAGCCTAGGCAGGAGGCGTGGCCCGCACCCGCCGGGCGGGAGGGCGCCCGTGAGTCACGACGGTCCCTCGCCGGCCCCCGAGCGGACCCCGACGGCACCCACCCGGGCGACGGCGAGATCCGCGACGTCCTGCGCGCCGTCCGCGTCGAGGCGCCGGTCCACGACCGCCGCCACGAGCCGGACGTCCAGGGACGCCCCGGCCTCGAGGCGCCGCACGGTGTCCCAGGCCAGCGCGGGCCCGAGCCCCACGTAGTCGGCGACGCGCGCGAACCAGGGGGACGGCTCCGGCGAGCCCTCCCCGGGCTGCTGGGCCAGCACGAGCGTGGTCCACGCGCCGCCGGTGCGCCGGGTGACGGCCACCCACGGGTGCCGCGACCCGTGCACGTCCGGTCCCGCGGGACCGACCGCGAGGGCCTCGTCGCCCGACGGGAGCCGCCAGAACCACCCGCCGTACCCGGCACCCGGCCGGCCGTTCGTGGCCGGGCTGCCGATCTCCACGTCGGTGGCGCCGCCGCGCAGCGTGCCGTGCCAGCCGAGCGCCCACGCGTCGACCTCGGGCATCACGACGGCGGTCAGGCGCCGCTCCTCGGTGAGCTGCACGCCGCCGTGCTCGTCGAGCCAGCTCAGCCGCTGCACGACGGTGGCGCCGTCGTCGGTCACCTCCGTGCCGGAGACCTCCTGGCGGCCGTGGTTGGCGAGCAGGGTGGGCCCCTGGTCGCGCACGTAGGTGCGTCCGCCCCAGTGGCTCGTGCCGTCGACGTCGGCCACGGCCATCGACACGCCGTAGTGGTGGCGGTGGTCCACCGGGCTCTTGACGGTCATCGCCACGCCCTGCAGCGAGTGCACCGGGTGCAGGAACGGTCGCGGGCTGTGCACGCCCGGCATCGACGCCCCCCGGGAGTACCGGCCCAGGGCGCGGTCGTCTCCGACGCCGAGCACCCAGTCGTCGTCCGCCTCCTGCCAGCGCGCCCGGACCACGCCCTCACGGGCGTGGGCGCGCCCCGCGAGGTCGGCCGACGTCACCCCGAGGCGCCGCGCGGGCGGCACGGGGCCGGTGCTGCCGCGCACCACCAGGCCTGGGGTCACGTGCAGCGCGACCTCGTCGCCGATGCCGGGCCGCCCGCGCTCGGTACCCGGCGCGCGCTCGCTGCCCAGCACGCGCGCGTGCAGCAGGTCCCAGGCACGTCGCCCCAGGTCGGCCTGCGGCACCGCGGCGGTGGTGAGCGACGGCGTCGCGTAGCGGGCGAGCTCGATGTCGTCGAAGCCGGCGATCGAGAGGTCGCCGGGCACGGCCACGCCGGTCTCGTTGAGCCGGGCGAGCAGGCCGAACGCGACGAGGTCGTTGAACGCGACCACGGCCGTCGCGCCGGTCGACAGCACGCGGTCCGCGGCCCGGTAGCCGGCGTCCACGGTCGGGCCGCAGGGGACGGTCGTGACGCGCAGCCCGGGATGGCGCTCGCGGGCGTCGTCGAGCGCGCGGAGGCGCAGCGCGTTCGAGGCGCTCGAGCGCGGCCCCGCCGCGTACGCGAGCTCGCGGTGCCCCAGCGCGACGAGGTGGTCCACCGTGCTGCGTACCCCGGCCGCGTAGTCGACGCGCACGCTCGGCACCGTGAGCCCGGGCACGTGCCGGTTGATCACCACGACGGGCTCCAGGAGCGGCAGCAGCTCGCGCAGCGCGTCCTCCGAGGTTCGGGGCGCGGCGAGCACCAGCGCGTCGCACCGTTGTCGTGCCTCGAGCGCAACCTCGGCCTCGTCGCCGGTGTTCTCCGCGGTCTCCGCCACGAGGACGCGGTAGTCGTGCGGGGCGGCGGCCGCCATCGTGCCGCGCAGGATCTGCTGGAACATCGGGTTCGCGAGGTCCGGCACCACGAGTGCGACGGAGTTGGTGCGACCGAGCGACAGGTTCCGCGCCAGCCGGCTCGGCTGGTACCTCAGCTCGCGGGCGGCGGCGCGCACGCGCTCGGCGATGTCCGTGGCCACGGACGAGCGGCCGTTCATCACGCGCGAGACGGTGGCCCGCGACACCCCTGCGGCCGAGGCGACCTCGTCGATCGTGGGTCCTCCGGAGCGGGTCATCACGCCTCCTTGCCGGCCACGGTGACGCGGACGGGTCCGAACGTGCCGCCGTCTCCTGGCGCGAGGACCGCGCCGAGCGGTGCGCTCGCGAAGAGGCCCACCTCCGCGCCGATCCAGTGGCCCACGTGGGCCTGCCAGGGCGGCGCCACGTCGTGCCACGACGCGTCGTCCCCGACCTGCGTCCCGGCGGCCCGCCAGCCCCACGTGACCGCGCCGTCGCCGTCGACGACGGCGCGCAGGTCGATGCCGGATGCGCCGTGGGGCACCGGCTCCTGGGCGACGACCTCCTCGTCGCCGTCGGTGCCGCCGCGTCGTAGGGTGACCTCCAGGCCCACGGGGGTGCGCACCAGACCTGCCCAGGCGTACTCGCGGCCGAGGACGACGACGCCGGCGCGGGTGCCGGGCGCGTCGCCCGCCAGGTCGACGCGCGTCTGCCAGGTGCTCGGCTGCCCGGGGAGCTGCTGGCAGAGCACGGCGCCCTGGTCGCGCAGGCTCCCCCGGGGCGAGGCCTGGGCGGGCAGGTGCAGCGTGCCGCCGCCGTCGACCACGGCCCAGCCGTCGGCAGGGTTGGCCTGCCAGTGCCAGCGGCTCGCGAGGCCTGGGGCGGAGAAGTCGTCGCTGCGCACCGGCTCGCCGGGCTCGGCACCGGCGACGGGGACGGGGTGGGTGAGCACCGGGCGCCCGGCGTCCCCCAGGACGGGCCAGCCGTCGGGGTCCCAGCCCATCGGCTGCAGGTGCACCACGCGCCCGAACACGCCGCGGTCCTGGAAGTGCAGGAACCAGTCGTCGCCCTCGGGGGTGTCGACCCAGGCGCCCTGGTGGGGGCCGTTGACCGGGGTGTCCCCCTGCGCCAGCACGACGCGGTGCTCGTACGGTCCCCACACCGAGCGGCTGCGGAACGCCGTCTGCCAGCCGGTGGCGACGCCGCCGGCGGGCGCGAAGATCCAGTACCAGCCGTCGCGCTGGTAGAGCTTGGGGCCCTCCAGGGTGCGGAAGCCGGGAAGCTCGTCGCCGTCGACGACGGTGCGGGCCGGGCCGACGATGTGGCGCAGCGCCGGGTCCACCTCGACCACGGTGAGCCGGTTCTTCACCCCGGCGCGGCTCTTCGCCCAGCCGTGCACGAGGTAGGCGCGGCCGTCCGGGTCCCACAGCGGGCACGGGTCGATGAGGCCGCGGCCGGGGATCAGGCACCACGGCTCGGACCAGGGCCCGCGCGGGTCGGGGGCGGTCAGGACGAAGATCCCGTGGTCCGGGTCCGGGTAGACGATCCAGAAGAGTCCGTCGTGGTGGCGCAGGCTGGGCGCCCACACGCCCGACCCGTGCCGGGGGAGCGCGTAGTGCCCGGCCTGCGGCAGTGCGGGCAGCGCGTTGGCCACGTGCTCCCACGACACGAGGTCCCGTGAGTGCAGCATGGGCAGGCCTGGGGCGCGGTTGAAGCTGGACGCGATCATCCAGTAGTCGTCGCCGACGCGGACCGCGTCCGGGTCCGGCCAGTCCGCGTCGAGGACAGGGTTGCTGTAGTGGGTCATGGTCGCCTTCCGTCACGTCGCTGGGACAGTCGGCGGGAAACGTGGGAAACCGGTTCCTGCCGTGCTGCCCTCAGCCTAGCAACCGGTTTCCGCCCCCCGAGACCCCGTGTGGTGACGGAAGGCGACGCGGGTCAGCCCGCGGCGGTGCGCACCAGCTCGGCGAGCTTCTTCTCGAACTCGGGGGTCCAGGCCAGGACGGCGAAGGACGTCGCCCAGAAGTCGCCGTCGTCGAGGTGGGCGGCAGGATCGAAGCCGACCGTCGCGTAGCGGGTGCCGAACTTCGCCGCCGGCTGCATGAAGACCACGATCTTGCCCGCGGCGTTCGCGAAGCCCGGCATGCCGTAGTACGTCTTGGGAACCAGCCCGGGGGCGACGTCGGAGACCACTCGGTACATCCCCTCGGCGATGTCCCGGTCGCTCCCCTCGAGCGGCTCGATCGCCTCGCGCACCGCCTTCTCGCCCGCCGCGCGGTTCCGGCCGGCCTTCTCCTGCTCGCGCAGCTCCTTGGCGCGCTGCTTGACGGCGTTGCGCTCGTCGACGCTGAGTCCTTCGGACGTGGCCATGTCGGTCTCCTGGTTCCACAGGCGGGGTGGTTCCCCGCGGCTGCTGCCCACGCTAGGTGCGGCCAGGGCGGCGCCGCTTCTTCGATCCTGATCACCTCGATGCCGATCCTTCCGGCGGTGGACGCTCGCGGCGGTGCCTGCGACGACGGCCCTGGGGCCCGGGCTGGGTGCGTCACCCAGTATCGCCGCGGTGATACACTTTGGCGATGCCGACCGCCCATGAGCGCATCCAGGTCACCCGGGACCAGCGTGTCGAGAACATCCTGGCACTCGGGGCGCGCAGGTTCCCCGACCAGCGTCCGGGTCGCGTCCTGGTAGGCCTCGCCAACGAGCGTGCCGACCAGCTCGCGCGGGAGGCCGGCTACCCGCTGGACACCATCCCCGTGTTCCGCTCCCCGGGGCGCACGGTGACCCGCGAGATGGTCGCCGACGCACTGGACGACGATGAGTGAGCCGGTCCAGATCGCTGACGCCAACGTCCTGGTCGCGCTCACCCTGGAGGATCACGCCGACCATGCGGCGGCGCGGCGCTGGATCGCGCACGCGGCGAGGTTCGCCACCACCCCGATGACCGAGACCGCGCTGGTGCGTCTGCTGCTCAACCCTGCGATCACCGTCGACAGCGACGGGAAGCCTCTCACCATCGCCGTCGCACTCGATGCCCTGCGGGCCATCAAGTCACTGCCGAACGCCGAGTTCGTCGCCGACGCGACCTCTGTCTCCGACGCTCGCGCGGTGACCGGGCACATCACAGCGCACCGGCAGGTCACCGACACCCACCTGCTCAACCTCGCAATCTCCCAGGGTGGCGTCCTGGCGACGTTCGACGCGAAGATCCACCACTCGCTCAGGCCACGTGACCGCAAGCACGTCCACGTGATCCGAGCGGGCGGGTGATGAGGGTCAGGACACCGCGTCAGAACCGGGCTCTGAAGGTTCGAAACTTCGGATGGACTCATGACACCGATGAATCCAGATGGCGGGTGTCGCCGATGGTGACGACGGCACGGTTGTGGAAGAACCCGTCCTCCCGCAGCGTCGTGACGCTGCCTGACGACACCGGGAAAGCGACGTGGCCGGCGGCCTGGATCGGCATTCCGATCCAGGCGGCGACGACAAGGGTTGCCGCGTAGCCGTGCGTCACGATGACGAGCTCGTCGACGTCGAGCCGGAGCAGGTCGTCCATCGCTTCGTCGACGCGTCGGGCCACGTCCAGGCGGGTCTCCGAGCCAGCCGGGCCGTCGTGATGACGGAGGCGGTCGCCGGCTGCTAGCGGCGGTACGAACCGCGCGTCGAGCCACGACTGCGGCTGCGGCGATCGCTTCAGCATGCCGTTCTCCGCGCGGCGTCAGGAAGGAGTCGAACTGTCCGCCGACCACGTGCTCGACGTGGTGGGTCGCCTCCGGGTGCGTGACCACGCTGACGGTGCGTTCGCGCGCGGGGACACGGCCGGGGACGGGTGCGGGCGGACAGGTCTCGACCGGTGCCGTCATACCGCAACTTTCACACGGGCCGGTGGTCGACGGTGGGGCTGACACGGGGATCAGGCCGGTGGCCACGGGCGTACCTCGCCCCAGCCCCACCGCGGCATCGGCTCCGCGACGTCGGTCTCGGCGCCGGCGCTCGAGAACGACACCGCCAGCCGGGTGCCCCACTCGACGTAGGCCGCGAACGCCGACCGGAACTCCGGGTCGTCGGGCAGCCCGACCTCGTCCGCGGCGTCGAGCAGGAGACCGCTCCAGCGGCGTCGCTGCCGCTCGGTGATCCGACGGCCGACGTGGTGCCGGACCATCCCCCGATGGCCGCCCCGGCGCGTCGAGTACGCCGCGGGCCCGCCGAACACCTCCCCGATCCATGCCGCCACGTGCTTCGGGTGGTCGGGGCTCATCTCCGCGAACACGGGCCCGAGGACGTCGTCGTCGGCGACCTTGGCGTAGAAGACCTCGAACAGGCGCTCCAGCGCGGGGCCGCCCCCGGCCCAGTCGTACAGGCTCGGCATCACGGGGACCGGCTCGTAGTGGCGCATCTCCGTCATGCTGTCGACGAAGCCCCTGACCTCGCCGAAGAACTGACGGAACTGCGGGCTCCTCCGGAACTTCTCGAGATGGTCGTCGGCCGACGTCCAGACGATCCGCAGGACGTAGCTCGACGGCTCCTCCACGCAGCGGCTCAGGTCGAACGTCCGACAGTAGGGCGACTGCCGCAACGGCGTGGCCGCGCGGGCGAAGGCGCGCTCGAACTCCTCGGCGCGGTCCGGGTCGATGGCGTATCGAACGTATTCCACAGTCACGACCTCGAGTCTCCGAGGCTTCGACGGCGTGCACAAGGACGTACCGTGAGGTTCGTGGAGATCCGATACGGGTGCCCGGTCGAGGTGACGCTCGGCGTGATCGGCGGCGCATGGTCCGTCGTGATCCTGGCCCACCTCAAGGAGGGACCGCGCCGCTACGGCGAGCTTCGCCGGCTCGTGACCGGCATCTCGGAGAAGATGCTCACGCAGCAGCTGCGGCACCTCGTCACGGTGGACCTGGTCGTCCGGCGGCCGCTCGGCGGCAACCCTCCGGCGGTCGAGTACACGCTGACGGACGACGGGCGGCGACTCGGACCGGCCCTGCAGGCCCTGCACGACTGGGGTGCGGACCGTGCCGAGCGCGACGGGCTCGTCGTCACCTCGATGTCACCTCGATGACCACGTGAGCGTGGCCTGACAAGGATCCGGCCCGGACCACCGCACCGGGATCACCCCGGCTCCGCCGAGGCCCGCCGGCGGTCAGGCTCGGTCGGCCTGCTGTCGCTGGTCGTGGTCGTCGCGATGGGCGAGGACCTCGTCCATGTGTCCCTCCGCCCAGGCCTTGACGTCCCGCATGACGCCCTGCAGGGAATGGCCGAGATCCGTCATCTCGTAGGTGACGGTCACGGGCACCGTGGCGGTCACGGTCCTGGTCACCAGGCCGTCGCGCTCGAGCGACCGCAGGGTCTGGGTGAGCATCTTCTGGCTCACGCCGGAGATCTGCCGGGAGAGCTCGGAGTAGCGCATCGGCCGGCGTCCGGGCGCGGGCCCCGACCCGGGCCCGTCTCCGCCGAGCGCGGCGAGCACCAGGGCGACCCACTTGTCGGAGATCCGCGCGAGGAGCTGCCGGCTGGGGCAGACGTCGAGGAAGGCGTCGTACTCCCGCTTCGCGACGGCTCGGTGCTGGGCCGCGGTCATGGTCGGCATGGGCTCTCCTGTCGTCCGGTGACTAACGCACCTCAAGGTGCCTACTTCCCGATCGGAAGCGGCCTGTCCATGGTGGTGGGTGTCCACCGTCCGGGCAAGAGAGCACTCACAAGGAGCAGGATTCATGAACCACCAGACGTCGCGCCGCGCCGTGGTCCGCACGCCGAGCGGACCGGGGTCGATCGAGATCATCGACGCGCCCGTCCCCGAGCCCGGCCCGGGCCAGGTGCGGGTCAAGGTCGCCGCTGCCGCGATCAACCCCGTCGACCTCGACGTCGTGAGCGGCCGGCTCCACGGGCTCGGTCTGGTGTCCCAGGCCGAGCACACCGGGCTCGGAGCGGACTTCTCGGGCGTCGTCGAGGCGGCGGGCGACGGCGTCGGCCTGGCCCTCGGCACACGTGTGGCCGGCTTCGTCGGCGGTGTCGACCGCGACCACGGTTCGCACGCCGAGCACCTGGTGGTCGCCGCGGACGACGTCGCCGGGCTGCCCGACGGGATGTGCCCCAACGTCGCGGCGAGCATGCCGCTGACCCTCACGACCGCGGCCCAGCTGCTCGGCGTGCTCGGCGACGTGCCGCCGCAGGCGCGGCGACTGCTGGTGACGGGTGCAGCCGGTGGCGTGGGGGCGGCCGTCGCGGTGCTCGCCAAGGAACGGGGCTGGCAGGTGACCGGTCTGGCGCGGGCCGGCGACCAGGCGTTCGTGCACGGGCTGGGCGTCGGTTTCACCACGGCACCCGCGGGCGGGTGGGACGTCGTCGCGGACGCCGCGGCCATGCAGGAGGAGGCGTTGTCGCTCGTGCGCGACGGCGGGACCTTCGTCGGCGTGCTGCCCGGGCTGGAGCCCGACGAGGAGCGCGGGGTCACGGTCGGCGTGGTCGTCAGTCGTCCGGACGGGCCGCTGCTCGCGAGGCTGCTCGACCGCGTGGTCGACGGGACCGTCCCGGCCAGGATCCACGCGGCCCTCCCGCTCACGGAGGTCGTCAGCGCGTACCGGCTGCTGGCCAAGGGCGGCGTCCGCGGCCGGGTCGTGGTGCTTCCGTGATCGCCACCGTCGCCACCGTGGTGGCCGGGTCGATCGCCGCAGCCGTCGTGCTCATGGGCGTGAGCTACGTCTGGGCGCCGGGCGGCGCCGCCGGGTTCGGCATCCCCGACGTTCCGGTCGAGGATCGCGCGTTCCGGTCCTGGTCGAGGGTCAAGGGCAACCGCGACATCGGGACCGGGCTCCTGCTGCTCGTGGTCCTGGTCGGCGGCCCACCGCAGCTGCTGGGCGCGGCGATGATCGTGGCCGCGGTCATGCCTGCCTGCGACGCCGTGACCGTCGCCCGCGCCGGCGGGCCCCCGGCGGCGGCCTACGGCGTGCACGCCGCGACGGCGGCCGTCATGGTCGCCGTGGGTCTCGTGCTGCTCGGCGCCTGAACCACGCCGTCGCCCGGCTGCCCGGCTGCCCGGTCGCCCGGCTGCCCGGTCGCCCGGCTGCCCGGTCGCCCGGTCGCTCGGTCGCCCAGCTGCTCGGTCGCTCGGTCGCCCAGCTGCGGGGGCGGGGTGGCGTCCACGTCCGGGCGCTCACCCGCAGCCCGGCCCGGGCGGACCTCCCCGACGACGTCGAGGTGGTCGCCGGCGACCTGTCGGAACCGACGAGCCTCGACGACGCGCTGCTCGGCGTCGATGCCGTCTTCCTCGTCTTCCCCACGGTGCAGGCCGACGGGCGGGCGTCAGAGCTGGTCGCGCGGATGGCGAAGGACGTGCGGAGGATCGTCTACCTGTCCGCCGAGGGGGTTCCCGACGACGGCGACGCACCGGTCGAGGGCATCATCGGCTCGCACGCCGCGATCGAGCACCGCCCCGTCCGCTACGAGGAGCTCTCCCGGGACGAGATGCGCGCCCGGATCGTCGGCGAGTGGGGACGGTCGCCCGAGACGGCGGACAGCACCCTGGACGCCTGGGCGGCGATGGTCGGCAACCGGAACGGCATCACCTCCACCGCGGAGGACCTCACCGGCCGGCCGGCCAGGTCGTTCGGCACCTGGGCCGCCGATCACGTCGCCGACTTCCGCTGACCTCCGAGGCGGTCCGAGGCGGTCCGAGGTTCGAGTCGTCACCGCCACCGTTGCTGCCGGGCAGCCGGGACGTGCTGGACGCCGGCGATCCGGGTCCTCGCTCCGGACGACGTCGCCCCGCCGCCCGGGAGGCGGCGGGGCGAGGTGCGGCGGACCGGCGTCGGCGACCGGCCCGCACCGGGTGTCATGCCCGGCGTCCTGGTGGTGGTGCGGCTGCGACGTCAGGCGTGCGGCGTGAGCGACGGCAGCACGTGCGTCGCGTACCGCTCGCCGACGGTCCGGGCGGTGTCCTGCGGGTCCGCGGACCAGATCTCCTCGTTGAAGATCTCCGTCTCGACGTCGCCGCTGTAGCCGGCCTCGGCGACCCAGCGCGAGATGGTCGGGAAGTCGATGTACCCGTCGCCCACGTGCCCGCGGGAGTTGAGCGGGTCGGCGGCGAGCGGCAGGTTCCAGTCGCACACCTGGTAGCCCGCGATGCGGCCCTCGGCCCCCGCTCGCGCGATCGAGTCGCGCAGCTGCGGGTCCCACCACACGTGGTACGTGTCGACGACGACGCCCACGGTCCCGGGCGCGAACGGCGCCGCCAGGTCGAGCGCCTGCCCGAGGGTGGAGATCACCGCGCGGTCGGCGGCGAACATGGGGTGCAGGGCCTCGAGGACGATCCGCACGCCGTGGTCGGCCGCGAACGGTGCGAGGTCGGCGAGACGGTCGGCCACGCGGGCCCGGGAGGCGACGAGGTCGCGGTCGCCCGGCCGGGCGTCGGGCCGCGGCCCCTGCCCCGGCTCGCTGAGGGCGGGCAGCCCGCCGACGACGAACACGAGCTCGCCCGTCCCGACGCCCGCGGCCTCCTCGATCGCGCGCCGGTTGTCGTCGAGCGCTGCGGCGACGCCCGCGTCGTCGGCGGCGGTGAGGAACCCGCCCCGGCAGAGCGACGAGACCCGCAGGCCGGCGTCGGCCACGATGCGCGCGGCCTTGTCCGCGCCGTGCTCGGCCACCTGGTGGCGCCACAGGCCGACCGCGCCGAGCCCGGCGGACGCGGCGGCGTCGACCGCCTCGGCGAGGGTGGCGTGCTTGACCGTGGCGGTGTTGAGCGAGCAGCGGCTCAGGTCGGCGCTCATGCGGTGGCTCCGTTCGTCGTGAGCAGGGCGTCGAGGCGGCGGGCGGCCAGCGCCGGGTCCAGCAGCATGCCGCAGCCGTCCGCGAGGCGGGCCAGCTCGACCAGGTGCGCCAGCGACCGGCCCGCCTGCAGCCCGCCGACGAGCTGGAAGCCCGGCTGGAACCCGTTCAGCCAGGACAGGAACGCGACGCCCGTCTTGTAGTAGTAGGTGGGCGCGGCGAAGATGTGCCGGCCCAGCTTCTCGGTGGACGCGAGGACCGCGTGGCCACGCCCGGCGCCGTCCGGGTCCCCGGCCGCACCGGCGTCGAACGCCTGCAGCGCCGTGGAGGCGGCCGGGTAGACCGCGGCGAAGATGCCGAGCAGCGCGTCCGAGTGGCCCTGGTCGTCGCCCGCGATGAGCTCCGGGTAGTTGAAGTCGTCCCCGGTGTACAGCCGCACGGGCGAGCCGTCGAGCGCGGCGAGCGACCGGCGCAGGCCGATCTCGTGCTGCGCGTCGAGCAGCGAGACCTTGACGCCGTCGACCCTGTCCTGGTGGGCACGGATGAGGTCGAGGAACGTCGCGGTGGCGCTCTCGACCGACGCCGAGCCCCAGTACCCCGCGAGGGCCGGGTCGAACATGGTGCCCAGCCAGTGCAGGACGACGGGCCGGTCCGCCTCGGCGAGGACGGCGTCGTACACGCGGGCGTAGTCCTCCGGGGACCGGGCGACCCTCGCGAGCGCGCGCGATGCCATGACGATGACCTGCGCCCCGGCGTCCTGCACCACGTGCACCTGCTCGCGGTAGGCGTCGGTGACGGCGGCCAGCGCCGCGGGGTCGCCGGGCTCCCACGCGGCGACGACGGCGGGGTCGAGCTGGTCGGTGCCCGCGCCGCAGGCGATGCGCGCGCCCACGGACGCCGCCTCCGCGGACGAGCGGCGCACGAGCTCCTGCGTGGCGGCCCAGTCCAGGCCCATGCCGCGCTGGGCGGTGTCCATGGCGTCGGCGACGCCGAGGCCGAACCGCCAGATCTCGTGCCGGTACGCGAGCGTGGCGTCCCAGTCGACGACGGCGGGCGCGCCCGGCACGTTCTCCGCACCGACCTGCGGCACCACGTGCGCGGCGGCGAACGCCACACGGGACGTGATCGGCGTCGACGGGGCCACCCACGGGCCCGGCGCGTTGAGCTCGCGCACCTCGACGCCGGTGGCCCGGCCCGCGTCGTCGAACCGGGGCAGGCGCACGGTGACGCCGCTGGGCTCGAGCTGCGGCGCTTGCCGGGTCGCGAGCCGGACGGCCCCGGTGGTGGTCCCGGCCGGTCCGGGAGCGGAGCGCGCGATGTCGTGCGGGGTCATCACAGGGAGATCTCCGGGACGTCGAGGCGGCGGCCCTCGGCCGACGACTGCAGGCCCAGCTCGGCGAGCTGCACGCCGCGGGCGGCGGAGAGCAGGTCGAACCGGTGCGGGCGTCCTGCGACGACGTCGCGCAGGAACTCCTCCCACTGGAGCTTGAAGCCGTTGTCGAGGTCGGCGTTGGCGGGCACGTCGAGCCACTGGTCGCGGAACGGCTCGGTGACCGGCAGGTCCGGGTTCCACACGGGCTTGGGGGTGTGCGCGCGCTGCTGGGCGACGCACCTGCGCAGCCCGGCGACGGCGGAGCCGTGGGTGCCGTCGATCTGGAACTCCACGAGCTCGTCGCGGTGGACACGCACCGCCCACGACGAGTTGATCTGCGCGACCACGGGGTCGCCGCCGGGCGTCTCGATCTGGAAGATGCCGTACGCGGCGTCGTCGGCGGTGGCGGCGTACTGGTTGCCCTGCTCGTCCCAGCGGGTGGGGATGTGCGTGGTCGTCTGGGCGTTCACGGTCTTGACCGCGCCGAGGATGCCCTCGAGGACGTAGTTCCAGTGGCAGAACATGTCCGTGGTCATGCCGCCGCCGTCCTCCTTGCGGTAGTTCCACGAGGGGCGCTGGGCCGCCTGGTGCTCGCCCTCGAACACCCAGTAGCCGAACTCGCCGCGCAGCGACAGGATGCGCCCGAAGAAGCCCTCGTCGACGAGACGGCGGAGCTTGACCAGGCCCGGCAGGTACAGCTTGTCGTGCACGACGCCGGCGGTGACGCCGGTCTCCTCGCGCAGCCGCGCCAGGTCGACCGCCTCGCCGAGAGTCTCGGCCGTGGGCTTCTCGGTGTAGACGTGCTTGCCGGCACGCATCGCCTTGCTGAGCGTCGCGGCGCGCAGGTTCGTCATCGCGGCGTCGAACACGATGTCGGTGCCGGGGTCGGCGATGATCCCGTCGAGGTCCGTCGTGTACTCGGCGACGTCGTGCCGCTTGGCGAGGTCGCGCAGCTTCTCCTCGTTGCGGCCCACGAGGACGGGCTCGACCTGCACCCGGGTCCCGTCGGGGAGCTCGACGCCGCCGGCCTCACGGATCGGCAGGATCGAGCGCACGAGGTGCTGGCGGTAGCCCATGCGTCCGGTCACGCCGTTCATGGCGATGCGCAGGGTGCGCGAGGTGCTGCTGCTCACTGAGACTCCTTCGTCGGCGGTGGTGTCGTCGGCGCCACCAGGCGGCTGCGCATGGAATGCGCTTTCCTACCACGGTAGGCTGTGCGCGGCAGGCGCGTCAAGGCGCCGCCCGGATCAGGAGGTGTGCACGTGGCCCGACCGCGGCTGCAGGACGTCGCCGACCAAGCAGGAGTCTCCCTGGCCACGGCGTCGCGGGTGCTCAACGGATCGTCCCGGCAGCCCGGCCCCGGCCTGGTCGAGAAGGTACGCGCCGCTGCGGCAGACCTCGGTTACGTCGTCAACGCGCAGGCGCAAGCCCTGGCACGCTCGCGCACGGGCCTGCTCGGGCTCGTCGTGCAGGACATCTCCGACCCCTACTTCTCCACCATCGCGGCCGGGGCGCAGGACGCCGCGCGGGCCAGCGGGCACCTGGTGCTGCTCGCCTCCACCGGTCGCGACCCCGTCGCCGAGCGGGAGGCGGTGGCCGCCTTCGCCGCCCACCGCGTCGACGCCGTCGTCGTCGCCGGCACGCGTTGGGCGCCGGAGGACGACGACGCGCTCGCCGCCGAGCTCGACCGGTTCGTCGTGGCGGGCGGACGCTCCGTCGTCGTCGGCCAGCCTGTCGGCGAGGGATACGTGGTGCGGCCGCCGAACGCCGCGGGGGCGACGGCGCTCGCCGAGGCGCTCCTGGCGCAGGGGCACCGGCGCTTCGCCGTGCTCGGCGGGCCGGCCACCGTCGTGACGTCGCGCGAGCGGGCCGAGGCGTTCGTGGGGGCCGTGCGGGCGGGCGGCGGCGTCGTGACCGACGTCCTGGAGACGGAGTTCTCCCGCGACGGCGGGTACGCCGCCGGCGGGGCCGTGGCCGACCTCGTCGCCGGGGCGAGCGACGGCACCGACCCGCTGTGCGTGTTCGCCGTCACCGACGTCATGGCCATCGGCGCGATCGCCCGTCTGCGCGAGCTCGGCGTCGAGGTGCCGCGCGACGTGTCCCTGGCCGGGTTCGACGACGTCCCCACGCTGCGCGACCACGTGCCCGGGCTGACGACGGTGCGCATCCCCCTGGAGGAGATGGGCCGCCTGGCGGTCCGCGCCGCCGTCGTCGAGACGGTGACGGCGCCCGGGGCGTCGCCCCACGGCGGCGTCACGGAGGTGGAGTTCGACGTCGTCCTGCGGGCGAGCACCGCCCGCAGCTGAGCGTCGTGCGGCCGGGGCCGTTCCGAGCCGGCCCGGGTGCGGGGTCAGCGAGGCCCGGCGTCAGCCCGTCGCGAGCGTCAGCCCGTCGCGAGGGTCAGCCCGTCGCGAGCGTCAGGCCGGCGCCGCGGGAGGCGCGCTCGACGAGGCTCGCGTACGCCGAGAGCATGCGCACGTGGCTGAACCGTGGCCGGGCCGCGGTCAGGGCGTGGCGCAGCTCGACACGCCGCGCCGCCGCCTCGGCCCAGGTGGCGGCGATCTCCGCGGCGTCGGAGCGCGTGACGAAGCCGATGCCGTCGACGATGCGGGCGCTGTCGCCCACCGCCGTCGTCACCGGGACCGCCCCGCACATCGCGCCCTCGATGAGGCACAGCGGCGCCGCCTCGCCGAACGTCGACGTCAGGGCGACGACGTCGGAGGCGGCCAGGACCCGCTCCATGTCCCGGCGCACGCCCAGCAGGTGGAGGCGTCCGCGCAGGTCCGGGCGGTCGGCGAACATCCGCTCGAGGTTCGCCCGCAGGTCGGCGTTCGCCCCGTCCATGCCCGCCCCGCACATCACGACGTGCCCGGCGGCGACGCGCCCCAGATACTGCCGGGCTGCCGCGACGAACAGCCGGGGGTTCTTCATCGCGTCGTACCGCGCGGCATACGTGACGACGGTGGCGTCGGCCGGCAGCCCGAGCTCCCCCCGCACGGCGAGCCGCCGGCCGTGCGAGAGCGGGCGGAACCGGGTGAGGTCCACCCCGTTGGGGATGACCTGCAGCAGGTGCGCCGGGACCCCCGCGGCGGCGTACGCGTCCCGCGTCGAGGTGGCGCAGCACGCCACGGCGGCGAGCCGGCCCGACGTGGCGGCCGTGAGCAGCTGATCCAGCGCCGGTCCCTGGTGCTCGGGGTCCGAGCGGTGCAGGCACGCCACCACGGGGCGGTCGGGGAAGCCGGGCTGGTTGACGAGCCGAAGCGGCTGCTCCTTGAGGGAGAGCACCACCTGCGCGGCGGCGGCCTGCCGGTACGCGGTGGCCAGCTCGGCGGCGGTGAACCGTTCGAGGTCGTGGGCCCCGGCCGTGGACCGGCCGAGCGACGTGATCCGCACGCCGGCGGCGCGCAGCGCCAGGTAGCGGGGGTCGTCGGTCATGGGTTGCAGGGTCGCCTCGCGCCGCACCTCGTGGTGGATGCTCAGCACCGCGTGCTGCTGGCGGCCCTGCGCGTGCAGGCCCGCCAGCACCGTCGAGTGCAGCACCCGCGCGCCACCGCTGAAGAAGCCCTCGTACAGGGACAGGACGCGCAACGGACCGCGCTCGATCATGGGACCACCTCCTGCACCGAGGATCAGGGCAGAGGATGTGGGGCGGATGACCGCCGTGTGACGTTCTCATGACGCGGTGCCGGGCGACGGGTGCGCGGGGATCCGTCGCGCGTGCCTATGTCGCGAGGAGCGCGCGGATGTCCCGCTCGGCCTGGCCCGGCGACGCCGTCCGGCAGCCCAGGTCCACCCACCGGCGCACGAGCGCCGGCTCGCCGCGCAGCAGTCCCCAGCCGCGGCGCAGCAGGGTCGGCAGCGGCTTGCGGGACTCCGCGACGTCGCGCAGCAGCCGGAACCAGAACGTCACCAGGCGCGGCCGGGTCAGGCAGATCGCGTCCGCGAGGATCCCGTCGGCACGGCACTGCTCCACGAGCTCGGCGGCGAAGATCCCCTCGGCGAGGACGACCGGGACGTCGCGCGCCTCCAGCACCGCCGCGCCGGTACGACGCGAGGTGGGGATGTCGTAGACGGGGACCTCGGCGCGGCCCGTGCGGACCACCTCGCGCAGCGCCTCCAACGCGCCGTCGACGTCCCAGCTACGTGGGTCGTCCCAGTCCACGATGCCGTAGCGCACCGGCATCCCGGGGTGGTCGAGGTCGCGGTAGAAGTCGTCGAGGTTGACGACCGGGAGCCCCAGCCTGCGGGTGAGCGCCGTCTTCCCGGAGCCGGACGGACCCGTGAGGAGCACGATCCGACGGGTGGCGCGACGCGCGCCCGCCGGCACGTCGAAGAGGGCGTCGGACGTCGGGGGCTCGAGGTCGGTCACGGGAGCCCATTGTGCGGCTTCAGCCGCCCCGTTGACGACCGGCCCGGCCGCCCGGCAGCCGGGCGGCCGATGCCGCGCCGGCGTCGGCCGGTGGCCCGATGGTGTCGGCAGGTCTTGTGAAATCGTTATCGACATCGTTATCTTCTGCGTGTCGGAACATCCGGCGGTTCACCCGAACCGTGGGAAGCCCGATCGGAGAGGAACAACGATGTCCCATTCCCCCAGGACGAAGCGTGCCGCCACCGTCGCAGCGTCCGCCGTCACCGCCCTCGCGCTCGCCGTCCCGGCGGCCCAGGCCACGCCCCCGGAGCCCACCCTGCGAGATGCGGCGCCGCACGATCTCGAGATCGGCAGCGCCGTGTGGGGCAAGAACGAGCTGCTCCACCACGACCGCAAGAACCCCCGCCAGTTCCAAGCCATCCTCGGTGACGAGTTCGGCTCGCTCACCCCCGAGAACGACATGAAGTGGGCTGAGCTCCACCCCGAGCCCGACGTCTACGACTTCTCCGGCGCGGACGCCGTCGTGGCCTTCGCCAAGGCGAACGGCCAGGAGGTCCGCGGGCACACGCTGCTCTGGCACAGCCAGAACCCGGAGTGGGTGACCGAGGCCAGTGCCTCCTGGACCTGCGAGGAGGCACGCGACGTCCTCGAGGACCACGTTCGCACCGTCGTCGGCCGGTACGCCGGCGAGATCTACGAGTGGGACGTGATCAACGAGGTCATGCAGGACGACTGGGACGCCGGCGGCGTGCGCCTGCGCACGGAGGCGAACCCCTTCCTCAAGGCCTGCTCGGTCGACCCGGTCGGCCTCATCGGCGACGTCTTCCGGTGGGCGCACGAGTCGGATCCCGAGGCGCTGCTCTTCATGAACGACTACAACGCGGAGGGCATCAACACCAAGACCGACGCCTACTACGAGCTGGCCCAGGAGCTGCTCGCCGACGGCGCGCCGCTGCAGGGCTTCGGCGCGCAGGCGCACCTGAGCCTCCAGTACGGCTTCGACGACTCGATGCAGGCGAACTTCGAGCGGTTCGCGGACCTCGGGCTGAAGGTGGCCGTCACCGAGGCCGACGTCCGGATGCCGCTCGGCGACGACGGGGAGCCGACCGCCGAGCAGATCGCGACCCAGGCGGAGCGGTACGACGGGCTGCTGCAGGCGTGCCTCGGCGTCCCCGCCTGCACGAGCTTCACGGTCTGGGGCTTCGACGACGCGCGGTCGTGGGTCCCGGGGGTCTTCCCCGAGGGCTACGCCACGATCATGACCGAGGACTTCGAGAAGAAGCCGGCGTACTTCGCCCTGCTCGACGGCCTCACCGACGCCACCCCGGGTAGGTCGCCGCGCACGCCGCCCGGCCTGAACAGGTAGCCCCGCTCGCCGAGCGCCGGTGACGCGGAGCCCACGGGCCCGCGCCACCGGCGCATGGCGTTACCGGGCGGGCGCGGCGACCAGCAGCACGTGCAGCGTGCGGGGACCGTGCACCCCCTCGACGCGGTCGAGCTCGATGTCCGACGTCGCGCTGGGGCCGGAGATCCAGGTCTGGGGGCGGTCCGGGTGCTCACCGAGCAGCCGGACCGCCTCCGGCACGGTCTGCACCGTCTGGTCCGCGCGCACTACGCACAGGTGCACGTCCGGGACGAGCGAGACGGCGCGGCGGCCCTGGTCGGGCTCGCCGTCGAGCACGATCGTGCCCGTCTCGGAGATCGCGATCCGCGCCGCGGTGACGACGGCGTCCGTGGCGTCCAGCTCGGCGGCGGTCAGCGGCCGCTCGCGGGAGTCGCGCACCACGTCGGTGCCGTCGGGCAGCGCGGCGAGCCATCCGTCGTCGATCCCGGCGGGCACCACCACGCGCACCCCCCGCGAGTTGTCAGGTTCAGGTGCACCGGAACCGGCACGTGGGCCTGACAGCTCAGGCGCCCGCGAGTTGTCAGGTTCAGGTGCACCGGGACCGGCACGTGAGCCTGACAACTCGGTGACGAGCGTGGCGATCGCGGCCGGGAGGTCGGCCGCCGTCGTGCGGTGCACGTGCGCCCGGTAGTCCACCAGCCGGTCGACGAGCTGGTCCAGCACTTCGGGCGATCCCGGCGGGTGCTCGCCTGAGGTGCGGTACTCCCGCGGTACCTCGTCGAGGTGCGGGGCCGTGCCGACCACGCCGGACGCCGTCGTCCCCGCGCCGGGTCGGCCGAGCGCGGCGCGCACCCGGTTCAGGACGTCGTCGCGCGCGCTCATCGCTCGGCCTCCGGGACGTCGGCGGGCTCGGCGAGCCCGGTGGGCGGCTCGTCCGGTGCGACCGGCGGACGACCGGCCCACCACTGCCGGAACGTCCGCCCGGCCGGGACGGGCAGGTCGCGCGACCGGGTCCAGGCGCTCACGGGTGGCGGCGCGTGCGAGACGGCGTGGTCGCCGCCCCCCAGGCCGCTGGCCAGCGTGGCCGCGCGCCCGGCGAGGGCGAAGCGGCCGCCGTCGGACATCACCCAGGACGCCGCCTTCATCGCGGCCGCCCACGGGTCGACGCCGCGGCGGGAGCGGTCGGCGTCCACCTCGCGCGCCCGAAGGTCCACGAGGATCGACGGGATGTCGATCTTCACCGGGCACACCTCGTAGCAGGCGCCGCACAGCGTGGACGCGTAGGGAAGCGACGCGTTCGGGTCCTGGTGCCCGGACACGCCCCCCGACGACGCCGTGAGCTGCGGGGTGAGGATGGCGCCGATCGGCCCCGGGTAGACGGAGCCGTAGGCGTGCCCGCCCACCCGCTCGTACACCGGACACACGTTGAGGCAGGCGGAGCAGCGGATGCAGTGCAGGGCGCTGCGGCCCACCTCGTCGGCGAGGACGTCGGTGCGCCCGTTGTCCAGCAGCACGAGGTGGAAGCTGCTCGGCCCGTCGCCCGGGGTCACCCCTGTCCACAGGGAGGTGTACGGGTTCATCCGCTCGCCCGTGGACGAGCGGGGCAGCAGCTGGAGGAACACCTCGAGGTCGTCGAAGGTGGGCACGAGCTTTTCGATGCCCATCACCGTCACGAGCGTGGAGGGCAGGGTCAGGCACATGCGCCCGTTGCCCTCGGACTCGACGACGGCGAGCGTGCCCGAGTCCGCGACGGCGAAGTTCGCGCCGCTCACGGCCACCTTGGCGGACAGGAACTTGCGGCGCAGGTGCGCGCGCGCCGCCATGGCGAGCTCGCGCGGGACGTCGGACAGGTCGGGCGGCGCGTCGCCCATGCGGGCGAGGAAGATGTCGCGGATCTCGGACCGGTTGCGGTGGATCGCCGGCACGAGGATGTGCGAGGGCATGTCGTCCGCGAGCTGCACGATGAGCTCGGCGAGGTCCGTCTCGACGGCGGCGATGCCCTCGGCGGCCAGGGCCTCGTTGAGCCCGATCTCCTGCGTCGCCATCGACTTCACCTTGACGACCTCGTCGGCGCCCTCGGCCTTTGCGATGTCGGCGACGATCCGGTTCGCCTCCGCGGCGTCGCGCGCCCAGTGCACGACGCCGCCGCGGGCGACGACGTTCTCCTCGAGCTGGGTCAGCAGCTCGGGCAGGCGCGCCATGACCTGCTGCTTCACCGCCGACCCGGCGTCCCGCAGGGCCTCCCAGTCCGGCACCTCGTCGACGACGACGGCCCGCTTGGTGCGGATGACCTGCGTCGCGTGGCCGAGGTTGCGCCGCAGCTGGTCGTTCGCCAGCGTCTGCTTGGCGGCTGCGGGGAAGGCCTCGCCCCAGCGCAGGGGCTCCTGCGGGTGCGGGACGGCGCCGAACGGCTCCTCCGGCAGCGGGTCCGGGGCGCCGTCGTCGACCCGGCGACGGAGGCCGGGGAGTCCCAGGAAGGTGCTCATCGGGCGGCTCCGGTGACCGGGCGGGTGAACGTCGAGTCCGGCAGGGGAGTGGGTTCCTCGCGGGTGGAGGCGAGCACCTCGGCCAGGTGCAGCGCACGGACTGCGGTGCCCTGTCGGGACAGGCCGCCCCCGATGTGCATGAGGCACGACATGTCGCCGGCCGTGACGACCTCGGCCTCGGTGGCGCGGACGTTCGCCGTCTTGTCGGCGAGCATCGCGGCCGAGGTGTCGGCGTTCTTCAGGGCGAACGTGCCGCCGAACCCGCAGCACGAGTCCGCGCCGGGCAGCTCGACGAGGTCGATGTCGGCCACCGCGCGCAGCAGCCGGAGGGGCTTGTCGCCCACGTGCAGCATGCGCAGCGAGTGGCACGTGGGGTGGTACGTGACCCGGTGCGGGAACCAGGCGCCCACGTCGGTGACGTCGAGGACGTCGACGAGCAGCTCGGACAGCTCGTAGGTCCGGGCCGCGACGGCGTCGGCGATCGCCGCGAGGTCGTGGAGACCGGCCCGGCGGCAGACCATCGCCTGCTGGTGGCGCACCGAACCGGTGCACGACCCGGACGGGACGACGACGGCGTCCCACTCGCCGTCGGCCACGGGCGCGAAAGTCTCCACGTGGTTGCGGATCACGGGCACGGCCTCGTCGAAGTACCCCGTGTTCACGTGCATCTGCCCGCAGCAGGCCTGGCCCGCGGGGAAGACCACCTCGTGCCCGAGCCGCTCGAGCAGCCGGACGGTCGCGCGCGGCGCGCCGGGGAACAGGGTGTCGGCGAGGCACGTGGCGGCGAGGGCGATGCGCATGCGACTCCTTCGTGGCTGTTTTCGCGGATCGGTCCAGCATGACGGGGCCCGGCCGCCGCCGCCATGGCACGTCGTGGTGCCCGGGCTGCTGTGGTCAGGCCACCCGCGGCACTGTACCGGATGTGGTCTGACCATATGGGCCCGAGCGGCTACCCTGGGACGGTGCGCACCCATGAACGCGTCCTCGCCCACCTCGAGGAGGGCATCGCCGTGGGCCGGTGGGGGCTCGGCGAACGGCTCCCCGGCGAGCGGGCCATCGCGGAGGACCTCGGCGTCTCGCGGCCGTCGGTGCGCGAGGCGATGCGGATCCTCGAGGCCATGGGCATCGTGCGCCCCGGTGTCGGCTCCGGGCCCGGGGCAGGTGCCGTGGTCGTCGACCGACCCGCCGCCGGGCTCGGGGCGGCCGTGCGGCTGCACGTCGCGTCCGGCACGCTGCCGGTGTCCGACGTCGTCGCCACGCGTGCCGCGCTCGAGACGTGGGCCATGCGGGTGGCGGCCGAGCGGGTCGGTGCCGTCGCGCCGCAGCCCGGGGGCGAGCCGAGGGCCGGCGTCCCCGCCGGCCGCCTCGCCGAGGCCCGCCGGCTCCTGGACGCGATGTCGGAGCCGGGGCTGCCGGTGGCCGACTTCGTCGGCCTCGACCAGGACTTCCACCTGGAGCTGGTCCGGATCGCCGGCAACCAGCTCACCGAGGCGATCCTCGGCGGCCTCCGGTCCGCCATCAGCTCGTACGTGTCCGACGGCGTGCGGCGGCTGTCGTCGTGGCCGACGACGGCGGACCGCCTGTGCGTCGAGCACGCGGCGATCCTCGACGCGGTCGCTCGGGGCGACGCCGACGCCGCCGGGCAGGCGGTGCACCAGCACATCTGGGGGTTCTCCACCGAGACCGGCCTCGCCGGGGACGGCGGACCCGGTCCTGCCGTCGGTGCGCCGGCGGGTGCGGGCGGGGACTGAGGCAGGCCCCGGGCGGTGGGCGCCTGTCGGTGGGCGCCGCTACGTTCGACGCCACGGATCCTCGACCGCTCGGAGGGGGCATGGACCAGGACGCCGCCGCGCGCCTCGCGCGCGGCCTGATCGCCGAGCACGGGCTGGAGGGCTGGACCTTCCGGTTCGACCGCGCGCGCCGTCGCGCCGGCCTGTGCCGGCACGACCGCCGGGAGATCAGCCTCTCCGGCCCGCTGACGGCGCTGTACGACGAGGCCGACGTCCGCGAGGTCGTGCTGCACGAGGTCGCGCACGCGCTCGTCGGCGCACGCCACGGCCACGACGCCCGGTGGCGCGCCACCGCCCGGCGGATCGGCGCGAGCGGTCGCCGCCTGGTCAGCGAGGACAGCCCCCAGATCGACGGTCCGTGGGTGGGCACCTGCCCGTCGGGCCACCGGGTGACCCGGCACCGTCGCCCGCAGCCGTGGCAGGCGTGCGGCCGGTGCTCGCGGACGTTCGACCGGCGGTACCTGCTGGCGTGGTCGTACCGCGGTGCGCCGGTGCCGGCGCTCTCCGGCGGCGCGCGCTCCGGTGGCCCGCGCCCCGCCGGCGGGTCGGAGGGGTCGGCCGTCAGCGCCGTGGCGGGGTCGGGGATCGGGGTCGACGCCGCGTCGGTGCGTCCCGGCGACCGGCTGCGCGTCACGGCGCCCGGTCGCTACGACGGCGTCGAGGGAGAGCTGGTCAAGCGCGGGCGCACGCGGTTCCACCTGCGCGTGCCCGGGGCGGTGCTCACCGTGCCGTTCGGGCTCGTCGAACGGGCGCGGTGACGTCGGCCGCACGTCCTCGTGCTTGGACATCCGGCCGTCGAGGGGAATGATCGACCCATGTTCCAGCTCCCCGCCGGCGCCGCCGGCTCCCGCATCGTGGGCCTCGGGCACCACCAGCCGGCGAAGGCCCTCACGAACGACGACATCGCGAAGCTCGTCGAGACGAACGACGAGTGGATCCGATCACGCACCGGCATCGTCACCCGGCACGTCGCGGCGGACGACGTCACGGTCGCGGAGATGGCGACGTCGGCCGCGCAGCACGCGCTCGCGGACGCGGGGGTCGCGGGCACGGACGTCGACCTCGTGGTCGTCGCGACGGCGACGGCGGTGGACCGGTCGCCGAACACGGCCGGGCGCGTCGCGTACGCGCTGCGCACCGGCGTCCAGCCCGGGGCGAGCACGCCCGAGGGCGAGGAGGAGCCCGACCTGCGCAACGTCGTCGGGCCGGCCGTCATCGACGTCAACACGGCCTGCTCGGGCTTCGCCTACGCCGTCGGGCTGGCCGACCAGGCGATCCGCGCCGGCTCGGCTCGCACCGCCGTCGTCATCGGGTCGGAGAAGCTCACGTCCGTGACGGACTGGAGCGACCGCAGCACCTGCATCCTCACCGCCGACGGTGCCGGCGCCGCGGTGCTCCAGGCCACCGACTCGCCCGCGGTCGGCCCGGTGGTGTGGGGCTCGGAGCCCGAGCTCACGCCGGCCGTGCGGATCGAGGCGCCCGCGGGCACGTTCGTCCAGGACGGGCGTGCCGTGTTCAAGTGGGCCATCACCCGTGCGGCGGACCGGGCCCGCAGCATCGTCGACGCGTCCGGCCTCACGCTGGACGACATCGGCGTGCTGGTGGCGCACCAGGCGAACCTGCGGATCATCGAGCCGCTGGCCAAGAGCCTCGGCCTGGAGGACCGCGTCGTCGTCACGGACATCACCGAGTCCGGCAACACCTCGGCCGCCTCCATCCCGCTGGGCCTGTCCAAGTGGTGGCACGCCGGCAAGATCCCCGCCGAGACCCCGGCTCTGCTCTTCGGGTTCGGCGGCGGTTTCGCCTGGGCCGGCCAGGTGGTCCTCACGCCCTCGAGGTAGTCCTGCGCACTACCGGTCGGGTGGGCTCGATGCCCTGACGACGGGTTCTCTCGCGCCCGAGAGGCCGGACGCGTTCCGGAACGCTCCCGCCCCGCGGGTACCCGTCTCGGCGGGGGGTGGTCGGGTAGGCTGCGCTGGAAACCGCTTCCCCACCAGTTCTGGAGATCGACGATGCCCTCCGTCAACCCGTCCCCGTCCGCCGAGACCGGGTCCGCCCGCCTGCGCTACGCCGTCGTCGGCACCGGCCACCGTGCCGGAATGTACGTCTCCGCGCTGATCGGGGACCACGCCGACGACGGCGAGATCGTGGCCTGGGTCGAGCCGAACCCCGTGCGGGCCGCGGTGCACGAGGCCAAGGTCGCGGCCGCCGTCGGCGGCGAGCGCCCGCTCTACCACCCGGACGACCTCGAGAAGGCTCTCGACGAGCAGCGCGTCGACCGGGTCGTCGTCACCTCCGTCGACAACACGCACGCCGACCTCGTGTCCCGAGCGCTACGTGCGGGCGCGGACGTCGTCGTCGAGAAGCCCATCGCCGCCACGGCAGCGGAGTCGCGCCAGATCGCCGACGCCGTCACCGAGACCGGCCGCGACCTCACCATGACGTTCAACTACCGGTACTCGCCGCGGAACTCGGCGCTGCGCGAGGTGATCGCCTCCGGGGAGATCGGCGAGGTGCTCAGCGTGCACTTCGACTGGGCCCTGGACACCGTGCACGGCGCCGACTACTTCCGCCGCTGGCACCGGGAGAAGGTCAACAACGGCGGCCTGCTGGTGCACAAGTCGAGCCACCACTTCGACCTGGTCAACTGGTGGATCGACGCCGTCCCCGAGCGGGTGTTCGCCACCGGTGGGCGCCGTTTCTACGGCGACGACGCGGCGCACGCGCGCGGCTACGAGCCGACCGCGGGCGAGCGGGCGCTGAACGAGCAGGGTGTCGACCCCTGGACGCTCGACGTCGACGCCGACCCCTACCTGGCCGAGCTCTACGGCCCCGAGGCGCAGGCCCACGACGGGTACCGCCGCGACCGCAGCGTCTTCGACGCCGGCATCACCACCGAGGACACCCTCGGCCTGGTGGTCGAGTACCGCGGCGGACCGGTGCTCACCTACTCCCTGACGGCGAGTGCCCCGTGGGAGGGGTACCGCGTAGTGGTCAACGGCTCGCGCGGCCGGGCCGAGCTGGAGGTCGTCGAGCGCGGCTCCGTGGTGTTCGGCGGTGGCAAGGCGGTGCTCGACCCGAGCTTCACCGAGACGTTCGGCGAGGACACGGTGCGGCCCCACGGCGAGCGGCTCGTCGTGCAGAAGCACTGGGAGCGGGCCGAGGAGCGCCCGATCGTCGAGGTCGGCCCCGGCGGGCACGGCGGCGGCGACGCGCTGCTGCTCAGTGACGTGTTCCGCGGCCGGACGGATGCCGACCCCCTGGGCCGTGCCGCTGGCTTCGTCGACGGGCTGCGCGCGTCGGGCGTCGGGTATGCCGGCAACCGGTCGCTGGAGACGGGTGACCCGGTGCGCCTCGCCGACCTGGGTCTCGGCGTCGACCTCTGACGCCGAGATAGAGAACCCCCTCCGCCGAGATAGAGAGGGCTCCCCGCCGAGATAGAGAGCCCACCGGAGTCCTCTCTATCTGGGCGGGGAGCCTTCTCTATCTGGGCGGGGAGCCCTCTCTATCTCGCGGTCAGCGCAGGGCGCGGGGGAGGGCGGAGCGGATCTCGCCCGCGCCGGCCTTCGCCTCGACGACGGCGTCCACGGCCCGCGTGGGCAGCAGCCGGTAGCGGTAGTGGTCGGACGGCGCCCAGCGGGCGTCGTCGGCCAGCGGTGCCTGCGCGGTCGCGTTGAACGCCGCCACGACGTCGGTGCGCCGCCAGTTCACGAGCGTGCCGGTCTCGTGCAGCATCGTGCCGCCGTACGCGCCGACGACCTGCCCGGCGTCCACCCCGCGGGCGAGGCGGATCGCGTTGTTCTCGGCGACGATGCTCGACTCCTTGCCCGCGCCCCAGAGGTAGAAGAAGCCCTCGCCCGTGGACTGCTCGTACGAGTTGTTGTAGACGTGCACGTCGCCGAACCGCACGCGCGGAGCCCGCTGGCCGATGTCCTGCCAGTGGTTGTGGTGGATCGTCACCCGGTGCTGGCCACGGTCCTGGGTGCGCGAGTCGGAGGATCCGATGATCATCGTCTTGTCGTGCGACTCGAAGCGGTTGTACGACACGGTCACCAGGTCGCTGCCGTGGGTGACGTCGAGCAGGCCGTCGTGGACCTCGAACGGGCGGCCGAACACGGTGGGCAGGGACGACGCCGGGTGGTCGCCGTCGTCGAACGTCACGTGGTCGACCCACACGCTCGTGGACGTCCACACGGACAGGTTGTCGTAGGCGGAGTTCCAGTTCCCCGCGTCGCCGTCGGTGGGGTCCCACTGGGGGAAGCAGTCGTACCCGTCGGACAGGGTCAGGTTGCGCACGATGACGTTGTGCGAGTCACGGATGCGCAGGTTCGCCCCGACGATGCCGGCGTCGTCGCCCACCCCGACGATGGTCACGTTGGACCCGACGTGCACCTGGGTCTGGGCGGCCTGGACGCCGGCGGCGGCCCCGCGGGCGTCCTCGAGCGGGCCTTCCGGCTCGTCGGTGCTGCCCCAGACGGCGGGGTCGTAGGCCGCGACGTAGTCCGCCATGGTGAACGGCTCGCCGCCGGGCGCCACCTGCACCTGGTCGGCGAAGTCCTGGCACTCGAGCCGCTCGCCGTCCGGGCCGGCGAAGGCGTCGATCGTGCCGCGGACATAGACGATCCGCGGGGTCTCGTCGCCCCGCCCGTCGTTCTCGTCGGACCCGGGTTCCCCGCCGAGGGCGTCGCGCAGCCCGGCCCAGGTGTCGACGACGTAGACCTCGTCGCCGGAGGCCGCGGCGCCGCCCGTCACGGGCGCGGCGTCGCGGGTCCGCCCCTCGGGTGCCGTGGTGGTGGCCACGGAGGCCCACCCGTTCGCGCCGGGGCTGATGACCTGCCGGCCGAGGTCGGCGGGGGTGGGGTGCGGGTGGTGCGGGCGGCCGTGGGCGCCGGCCGCGCCGGCCCCCGTCCCCAGCAGCAGGGCGGCGACGGCCAGCCCCGCGGTGGTGCGTGCAGCGGTGCGCATGATGCGAAACTCCTTTGTATCGATCCGTAGTTCTCGATCCGGTGCTCCTCGATCGGGCGTGCCCGATCGGTGGTGCGGTACTGCGTCCCGACGGGCGCGACGCTGCGCCGGGCGGGAGGGCCAGGGGAGGGTCACACCGTCCAGGGCGCCCCCAGCTCGGTGAAGGTGCGCTGGGTGCGGGCGACGTCCTCGCACCAGCGCGCGACGTCGGTGACCACGGGGTGCCGGTCGCCGGCGTCGCCGGCCCAGGTGACGTGCTCGTCGCCGACGGGCCGGGGGTCAGGGCCGGTGCGCACGGCTTCCAGCACCCGCATGAACGCGCCGGTGTCGCGCACGTCGCACAGGAGCGGCCGCTCGGCGGGCGCGGTGCGGGCGGCGAGCAGGTCCTCCAGCAGCGGGGTGCGGCCGTAGGTCTTGTCGATGCTCACGCGGTCGGTGCGCAGCAGGAGCCGGTCGTGCTCGTACTCGAGCACGAGCTCGCCGGCGGTGCCGAGCATGAGCACGCGGGCGGGGGTGCGCTCCGCCGCGCACAGCGTGAGGCCGAAGCCGTACCGCCGTCCGTCGGCGCCTGCCACGCGGACGGACGACGTGTCGTCCGACTCGATCGGGTTCGCGCGGTACAGGTCGGTGTCGACCCAGGCGACGTCCTCGGCGCGCGTCGCCCCGCCGAGGCGCAGCGCGGTCGCCACGGCGTGGGCGAGCGGGTTGGTGACGACGCCGTCGACGACGTCGCGCCCGTCCAGGCGCCGCCGCCCGGCCCAGGGTGCGCGGGCCCAGTAGGACGCCGTGCGGACCCAGGCGCCGACCGCGCCGATCCCGGTGACCTCGCCGATCTCGCCGCGGGCGACGAGGTCGGCCGCGGCGGGCAGCGCCTGGGACCCGAAAGTCTGGAAGCCGACCTGGCAGCGCCGGCCGGTGCGCTCCGCGACGGCGACCAGCTCGGTGTGCTCGGCGAGGGACGCGGTGGTCGGCTTCTCCAGCAGCACGTCCATGCCGGCCTCCATGGCGGCGCGCGCCAGGGGCAGGTGCGTGGGGATGGGGGTGCTGAGCACGACGACGTCGACGGGGGCGCCCGGCGCCGAGATCAGGTCGCCGAGGGTGGGGAACCAGGGTGTCCCGGCCGCGTGGGCCTCGTGCTCGGGCCCGGGCTCGTGCGGGTCGACGACGGCGGCCAGCACCGCGCGGCTCGTGCGCTGGAGCTCGAGCACGCGTCGCACGTGCGAGGCGCCGTGGCTGTGCACGCCGACGACGGCGATCCGGGGGAGCGCTTTCCTGTCGCTGTCGTCGATCCAGGTCGAGGTGGTCGTGGTCATCGCCGTCCTGTCGAGGTCTCGGGTGGTTCCGTGGTCGAGGAGCGTCGGTGCGTGCTCCGGGTGGGCTCCGGACTGCTCAGCGCAGCCCGGTCGCCAGCTCCGCGGCCTCGTCCTGGTCGAGGGCGCGGTCGAGGAGCGCGGCCACGACGCCCGTCTCGACGGTGCCGCCCGCGGGCACGAGCAGCGGGGTGTCCCACACCAGGGCCGGGCAGGCGCCGGGGTACTCCGCGGCCCGAAGGAACCAGTGCCGCGCCGGCGAGGTCTGGGTGAGGAGCGTCGTCGTCTCGCGGTCGCCGTCCCGGTCGCGGTGGAGCTGCACGAACGCGACCCACGGCGACGTGCTGCCGTGCGCGTGCTCCTCGCCGGGGCCGCCCGCGGACAGCACGGTGGTGCGCTCCGCCTTCGGCAGGCGCCAGAACACGCCGCCGTAGGCTGCGCCCGGGCGGCCGTTGGTCGCCGGGGACCGGATCTCGAGCGGGCCGCCGGTGGCGTGCAGCGTGGTGCGCCACTCCAGCACCCAGCCGTCGTCGAGCAGCCGCGCGCCGATGCGCCGGCGCTCGTCGAGCTGCGGCTCACCGTGCTCGTCGCGCCATTCGAGGCTGTCGACGAGCAGGTGCGGGGCCAGCGGGTCGACCGAGACCCCGGTGCTCACCTGGCGCCCGTGGTTGGGCAGCAGGGTGGGTCCCACGTCGGCGACGTAGGTGCGCCCGCCCCAGTGGCTGGTCCCGTTCACGTCGGGCACGGCGACCCCGACGCCGTAGTGGTGGCGGTGGTCCACGGGGCCGGCGTCGGTGAGCGGCACCCCGGCCAGCGAGTGCACAGGGTGCAGGTAGGGACGCGGCGAGTGGATCGTCGGGAGGCGGGACCCGTTCTCGTACCGGGCGAGTGCGACGCGGTCCCGTGAGCGGTGCAGCACCATGGCGTCGCCCTCCGCGGCCCAGGTCGGCACCTGCTCCACCGCCTCCTCCGTCGCGCCGTCCGGTGTCGGCCCGGCCTCGGTGACCTGGGCACGGGCGATCTGCTGCGGCACCGTGCCGGTGCTCGTGCGAACCTCGAGGCGCGCGCTGAACCGGGTGGTCGTGGCCGGGTGGGACTCGTCGTCGATCACGGCGTGCAGCTCGCGCCACGCGTGCTTGCCGAGCTCGTCCTGGGGCACGGCGGCCGTCGTGAGGCCGGGCGTGGCGTACCGGGCGAGGTCGATGTCGTCGTAGCCCGCCACCGAGATGTCCTTGGGGACGGCCACGCCGAGCTCGTTGAGCGCGGCGAGGAGGCCGAACGCGACCAGGTCGTTGAACGCGACGACGCCGGTGACGCGGCTGGCGAGGACGGCGTCGGCGGCCGCGTGCCCGGCGGCCAGGTCGGCACCGGTGTCGAGCTCCACGATCTCGAGCTCGGGGCGGCGCTCTCGCACGAGGGCGATCCCTTGCCGGCGGGCGGCGTCGGTCGCGGCGAGCCGCGGCCCGCCCAGGTAGGCCAGGCGGCGGTGCCCGAGCCCGGCGAGGTGCTCCACGAGCTGCACCGTCGCATCGGCGTAGTCGACCACGAGGCTCGGGATGGACGGGTGCGCGATCTCCCGGTTGATGACGACGGCGGGCTCGACGTCGAGCAACAGCGCGTCCAGCTCCGCGGTGGGCATGCGGGGCGAGACGAGGAGCAGCGCGTCGCAGCGCTGACGCGCGTCGCGGGCGATCGAGGCCTCCTGCGACGGGTCCTCGGCGGAGTCCGCGACGAGGACGCGGTAGCCGTCGGTCGCGGCCGCCGTACTCACCCCGCGCAGGATCTGCTGGAAGACGGGGTTCGCGAGGTCGGGGACCACGAGAGCCACCGTCGTGGTGCGGCCGATCGACAGGCTCCGCGCGATGTTGCTGGGCCGGTAGTTGAGCTCGATCGCGGCTTCCTGGACGCGCGCGGTGATCGCCGGGTCGACGGTGCTGCGTCCGTTCATGACGCGGGACACGGTGGCGCGCGAGACGCCTGCGGCGGAAGCCACGTCCGCGATGGTCACGGCAGGACGCCGTACGTTGAGCCCGGCCATCACAGCCCTCCTTCGTGGGCGCGCCCGTCGTCCGCGGTGCGCCGTTCGGCGGCGCGTCGGTGCGCCGCACTTTCTGACCGTACACCATTGGAAACCGGTTGCTCATCTGGTAGCGTCCCCAACGAGCAACCGGTTTCAGGCCGGGGTGCCGGCCTTGCCGGCCACCGCGCTCGCACTGGCAGCTGGTTGGTAATGGTCGAGGACGATCAGGGAGGCAGGCGATGACGCCTACCGCGACGACGCACCGGGAGGTGCGCTCATGGCCGTGATCCAGGAGGTCGCGCGCGCCCGCTCCATCGGGCGTGAGCGGCGCAAGGGAGACGGCAAGGCAGCAGCGGTGTTCCTCGCGCCCTGGTTCGCAGGGCTCGTGCTGATCACGGCGTTCCCGCTCCTCGCGTCGCTCTATCTGTCGTTCACCGACTACAGCCTGCTCGCGGCGCCGAACTGGGTCGGGGTCGAGAACTACACGGCGATGTTCTCCGACCCGCGCTTCTACCAGGCGCTCAAGGTCACGTTCCTGTACGTGTTCATCTCGGTGCCCCTGCAGCTCGCCGCAGCCCTCGCGCTGGCGATGGTGCTCGACAAGGGCCTGCGGGGCCTCGCGTTCTACCGGTCCGTGTACTACCTGCCGTCGCTGCTCGGCGGCAGCGTCGCGATCGCCATCCTCTGGCGGCAGGTGTTCGGCGCCGACGGCCTCGTGAACCAGGTGCTCGCGTTCTTCGGCGTCGAGGGCTACGGCTGGGTGTCCCACCCGGACTACGCGCTCGGCACCCTCATGGTCCTGAACGTGTGGACCTTCGGCGCCCCGATGGTCATCTTCCTGGCGGGGCTGCGCCAGATCCCGGCCATGTACTACGAGGCCGCGTCCATCGACGGCGCCGGGCGCTGGCGCCAGTTCCGCAACATCACGCTGCCGCTGCTGACGCCGATCGTGTTCTTCAACCTGGTCCTGCAGCTCATCGGGGCGTTCCAGACCTTCACCCAGGCGTTCATCGTCTCGGGCGGCACCGGCGGCCCCGTCGACTCGACGCTCTTCTACACGCTCTACCTGTACGAGAAGGGCTTCGGCTCGTACCAGATGGGCTACGCGTCGGCGATGGCCTGGTTCCTGCTCCTCATCATCGCGGGCATGACCGCGGTGAACTTCCTCGCCTCCAAGTTCTGGGTCTTCTACGATGACTGACGCTCCCGTGCGGCCCGCGCCGCGTCCCGACGCCCACCGCGGTCCGGCCACGCTCTCCGAGGTGGCGGCGTCCTACCCCGACAGCCCGCGACGCCGCCGGCGTCTGGGCCCGAGCCTGCGCCGGGTCGCCCGGCACGTGGCGCTCATCGCGTTCGGCCTGATCATGCTGTACCCGCTGCTGTGGATGCTGGCGAGCTCGTTCAAGCCGACGGACCTGATCTTCCGTGAGCCGGGCCTGATCCCCACCGAGCTGGACCTCGGCAACTACACCGACGGCTGGAACGCGCTGCTGCACCCGTTCGGCCACTACCTGATGAACTCGGCGCTGGTCGTGCTCGGGTGCGTGCTCGGCAACCTGGTCTCGTGCTCGATGGCGGCCTACGCGTTCGCGCGGCTCAAGTTCCGTGGCCGTGGCATCTGGTTCGCCGTCATGCTCATGTCGATCATGCTGCCGATCCACGTGATCATCGTGCCGCAGTACATCCTGTTCTCGTCCCTCGAGTGGATCAACACGTTCCTGCCGCTGATCGTGCCGAAGCTCCTGGCCACCGACGCGTTCTTCGTGTTCCTCATGGTCCAGTTCTTCCGCGGCATCCCCAAGGAGCTGGACGAGGCCGCCCGCCTCGACGGCTGCGGCCACGGCCGGATCTTCCTGCAGATCATGCTGCCGCTGTCCCTGCCGGCGCTCGCGACCACCGCGATCTTCACGTTCATCTGGACCTGGAACGACTTCTTCAGCCAGCTGATCTTCCTGACCCGACCCGACATGTACACGGTGCCGCTCGCGCTGCGCACGTTCGTCGACGCGACGAGCAACAGCTCGTGGGGACCCCTGTTCGCGATGTCCATCGTGTCCCTGATCCCGGTCTTCCTCGTCTTCCTGTTCGGCCAGAAGTACCTCGTCAAGGGGATCGCCACGACGGGGATCAAGTAGAGCTCCACCCGCGCCCCGCCCGGGGCCGGCGCCGTTGAACGACGACGTTTCACACGCGCACACGAAGGAGAACCATGCGAGTCACATCCAACCGGCGTACTGCCCGGCGCTCGAGGCGCAGCGTCGCGCTGGTCGCGCTCACGGCGAGCGGTGCGCTCGCCCTGTCCGCCTGCTCGGGGGACTCGGGGGCGATGCCCGAGGGCGACGGCGGCGACGGCGACGACGTCAACATCCGCTTCGCCTGGTGGGGTTCGGACGACCGGCACAAGAGCACGCAAGAGCTCATCGACCTGTTCGAGGAGAAGAACCCCGGCATCACCGTGACGCCGGACTACACCGACTGGGGCGGGTACTGGGACAAGCTCGCCACCACGGTGGCCGGCGGCGACACCCCGGACGTCATGACGCAGGAGGAGCGCTTCATCTCCGACTACGCCACCCGTGGCGTGATCGCCGACATGTCGCAGCTCGACATCGACACGGCCGAGATCTCCGACGAGATCCTGGCCACGGGCACGATCGACGACAAGCTCTACGGGATCGCGACGGGCGTCAACGCGTATTCGCTCGTCGCCGACCCGCAGGTCTTCGCCGACGCCGGTGTCGAGGTGCCGGACGACACGGCCTGGACGTGGGAGGACTACGTCAAGGTCGCTGGCGAGGTCTCCAAGGGCGCCGGTGACGGCGTCTGGGGCACGCAGGACTACGGCTTCAACGAGGCCGGCCTGTCCGTGATGGCGCGCCAGAAGGGCGAGACGCTCTACAACGCGGACGGCACCCTGGGTGTCTCGGAGGAGACGGTCGCGGCGTTCTTCCAGCTCTCGCTCGACCTCATGGCGAACGACGGCCAGCCGGACGCCTCGCGGACGGTGGAGATCCAGAACGCGGGCCCGGAGGGCTCGCTGCTCGGCACCAACAAGGGCGCCATGGGCGTGTGGTGGACCAACCAGCTCGGTGCGCTGAGCGAGTCGTCGGGCCGGGAGCTGGAGCTCCTCCGCATGCCGGGCGAGTCCCAGTTCGACCGCACGGGCATGTACTTCAAGCCCGCCATGTACTACTCGGTCTCGGCCACCACGGAGCACCCGGAGGAGTCGGCGAAGTTCGTGGACTTCCTGCTGAACGACCCGGAGGCCGCGGCGATCATGCTCACCGACCGGGGGCTGCCGTCGAACCTCACGGTGCGTGAGTCCATCCTGGGTGACCTGGCCGACGCCGACCAGCGGATGGCGGAGTTCATGGCCGACCTCGAGGACGAGATCGTGGACTCGCCGCCGGTGCCGCCGAACGGTTCGGGCGACGTCCAGGACATCATCACGCGCATCAACACCGAGGTGCTCTTCGGGGACTCGACCCCGCAGGAGGCCGCGAAGGCGTTCATCTCCGAGGTGGAGGCGGCCACCGCCGGCTGACCGCGGTTCCCGCGCGGACGGGACCTGTCGCACCATCGGGCCGATGGTGCGACAGGTCCCGTTCTCGATGACGGTGCCCGCCCCCACCACCGCGGCGTCGCGGTGGTGGGGGCGGCGCACGTGGTGCCGGCCGTGGCGCGTGCCGGTGGTCAGGGGGCCGGGTCGACGGCGCGGGGGTCGACGGCTCGGGCGACGACGGCGCAGCGGTCGTCGCCCGGGGCGGCGCTCGTCGCGGCGCGCTCCAGCAGGTGGCGCAGCACGTCGCGGTCGGCGGGGGCGAGTCCGGCGAGCAGCGCGTCCTCCGCCGTGCGCACCCGGCCGTCGAGGTCGGTGAGGACGGCGCGGCCGTGGTCGGTCGCCACGATGCGGCGCGCGCGACGATCGGCAGGGTCGGCCCGGCGTTCGACGAGCCCGCAGCCGACGAGCTCGTCGAGCAGGTAGGTCATGACCGTGCGGTCGATGCCGAGCCGCGCGGCGAGGGCCGCCTGGGTGGGCGGCGCGTCGCGGGCCACGGCGGCCAGCACCTCGTAGCCGCGCCCGCCGTGCGGCACGTCGGCGCAGGCGGCGGCCACGCGCGCGCTCCACTCGCGCAGCAGCGCGGCGAGCGACCAGCCCAGGGGGGACGGGTCGACCTCGGCGGAGGCGGTGGGCGCGCTGCTGGTGGTCACCCGGCCATCCTAGGGGAATGTGCTGTGCGTAAGAAGAGTTGCGGCTGATATCGTCTGTGCGACAGACGATCTCCTTCCGGAGCCGCCCACCCCCGTGAAAGGCCACGCATGACGGACTACGGCCACGACCTGCACTTCGGCACGTTCATCACGCCCACCAACGCCGACCCGCAGGTGCCGGTGCGCCTCGCCCAGGTCACCGAGGACGCCGGCCTGGACCTCGTGACGTTCCAGGACCACCCGTACCAGCCGTCGTTCCTGGACACCTGGACGCTGCTGTCGTGGGTCGCCGCCCGGACCGAGCGGGTCACCGTGGCGGGCAACGTGCTCAACCTGCCGCTGCGCCCCCCGGCCGTGCTGGCGCGTGCCGTCGCGTCGCTCGACCTGCTCTCGGGCGGTCGGGCCGCGCTCGGCCTCGGAGCGGGCGGGTTCTGGGACCCGATCGTCGCGATGGGCGGCACCCGTCGTACGCCCGGCGAGTCGGTCGAGGCGCTCGACGAGGCGCTCGACGTCATCCGCGGCATCTGGGACTCCGGCGAGCGCCGGGCGCTGCGCGTCGAAGGGCGGTACCACCAGGTCGTGGGCGCCAAGCGCGGACCCGAGCCCGCGCACGACGTGCCCGTCTGGCTCGGCGCGTACAAGCCGCGGATGCTGCGCCTCGTCGCGGCCAAGGCGGACGGCTGGCTCCCGTCGCTCGGCTACATGAAGGACGGCGACCTCGCGCGCGGCAACGCCGTCATCGACGAGGCGGCCGAGGAGGCAGGGCGGCACCCCGCCGAGATCCGGCGCCTGCTCAACGTCAACGGGGCGCTCGCACCGTCCTGGCGAGGGTTCCTCCAGGGGCCGGTCGAGCAGTGGGTCGAGGAGCTCTCCGGCCTGGCCCTGCAGGACGGGATCGGCACCCTCGTCCTCGCCACCGACGACCCGCAGCTCATCCAGACCTTCGGCGAGGAGATCGCGCCCGCCGTGCGCGAGCTCGTGACCCGCGAGCGGGCGGCCGCGGGCACGGCCCCGGCCGCGACGCGACGCGGTGAGCGCGCGATCGCGCTGCGCCGTCCCGGCATCGACTACGCCGGCATCCCCGCGTCGCTGGCGCCGACCGCCGTCGAGCCCGGGGACCGCGCCTACGACGCCGTCCGGCACAACTACCTGCGCTCCGGTGCGCCCGGCCTGGTGCTGCGCCCGCGCGACGCCGCGCAGGTGGCCGACGCCGTGCGGTTCGCCCGCTCGCAGGACGTCCCGCTCGGCGTGCGCTCCGGCGGGCACGGCATCAGCGGCCGGTCCACCAACGACGGCGGCATCGTCGTCGACCTCGGGGCGCTCGACCAGATCGAGGTGGTCGACGAGGCCACCCGTCGCGTGCGGCTCGGGGCGGGCGCGACGTGGGGCCGCGTGGCGGAGGCGCTCGCGCCGCGGGGCTGGGCCATCAGCTCGGGCGACTACGGCGGCGTCGGCGTGGGCGGGCTCGCCACCGCCGGGGGCGTGGGGTTCTTGGGGCGCGCCTACGGGCTCACCATCGACCATGTCGTGGCGGCGGAGGTCGTCACCGCGGACGGACGCGTGGTCCGTGCGTCGTCCGACGAGAACCCGGACCTGTTCTGGGGGCTGCGCGGGGCGGGCGGCAACCTGGGCGTCGTCACGTGGCTCGAGATCGAGGCGATGGAGCTGGGGAACGTCGTGTTCTCGCAGATGACCCTGGACGCCACGGACGTGGCCGGGCTGCTCGAGCGCTGGGGGCACGTCGTGGAGTCCGCGCCGCGCGAGCTCACGAGCTTCCTCATCCTGTCGCCCGGGCGGCGGGGACGGCTCGCCGACGGCAGCGACGACCAGGGACCGGTCGCCCAGCTCATGACGGTCTTCGCCGGCGACGACACCGACGCCGCCGTCGAGCAGCTCGAGCTGCTCGCCGCCGCGGGGCCGCTGCTCGGCCACCAGGCGTACCTGCTGCCCTACTCGGGCGTCGTGCAGGCGGGGGACAAGCAGCACCGGGGCGGCGGCGACCCCGCGGTCCGCTCGGGGCTGGTGGAGCACCTCGGCACCGCGACCGCCCGGGCGTTCGAGAAGCTCGCGCTGTCCCGGGAGGCGTACTTCCTGCAGATCCGCGCTACCGGCGGGGCGGGCAACGACGTCGAGGAGGGCGCGACGGCGTACGCGCACCGGCACCAGAACTTCCTGCTGTCGGCGATGGCGTCCGACCAGTCCCGGCTCGACGCCGCCTGGGAGGCGACGATGGCGCCGCACGTCGACGGGCTGTACCTGTCGTTCGACACCGACACCCGCCCCGAGCGGCTCGTCGACGCGTTCCCGGAGCCCACGCTCACCCGGCTGCGGCAGGTCAAGCGCGCCTGGGACCCGGACAACGTCTTCCGGGCGAACTTCCCGGTGCCGCCCGCCGCCTGACCGTCCCGTCCCGATGCCTGCCGCCCGTCGCACCACGGCGTGGGGCAGGATGGCGTCATGCCTCTCGCACCTCGGTACCTGGCCGACGACGCCCGCTACGAGTCGATGACCTACCGCCGCGCCGGCCGTTCCGGCCTGGACCTGCCCGCCCTGTCGCTGGGCCTGTGGCACAACTTCGGTGACGTGAACCCGCTCGACACGCAGCGCGCCATCCTGCGCCGGGCGTTCGACCTGGGGGTCACGCACTTCGACCTGGCCAACAACTACGGCCCGCCGTACGGCTCCGCGGAAGAGAACTTCGGCCGCCACCTGGCGAAGGACCTGGCCCCGTACCGCGACGAGCTCGTGATCTCCACCAAGGCCGGCTACGACATGTGGCCCGGCCCGTACGGCGACCACGGGTCGCGCAAGTACCTGCTGGGCTCGCTCGACCAGTCGTTGACCCGCATGGGGCTCGACCACGTCGACGTCTTCTACCACCACCGCCCGGACCCCTCCACGCCGCTCGAAGAGACGATGGGCGCGCTCGCGTCCGCCGTCCAGCAGGGCAAGGCCCTGTACGTCGGGGTGTCGAACTACGCGCCGTCGCGCACCCGCGAGGCCGCCCGCATCCTCGACGACCTCGGCGTCCCCCTGCTGATCCACCAGCCCAGCTACTCGATGTTCAACCGGCACGTCGAGATCGCCGACCGCGAGGACCCGTACGACGGCCACCAGTCCGAGTCGCTGCTCGACGCCGTGGAGGACCTGGGCGTCGGCACGATCGTCTTCTCCCCGCTGGCGCAGGGGCTGCTCACCGGTCGGTACCTCGGCGGGTCGGCGCCGGAGGGCTCGCGCGCCGCGCGCAGCGACTCGCCGTTCCTGTCGTCGTCGAACCTCTCCGGGCCGTACCTGGAGCGGGCGCGGGCCCTGAACGACATCGCCGCCGCGCGCGGCCAGAGCCTCGCCCAGCTCGCCCTCGCCTGGGTGCTGCGCGACCCGCGCGTCACCTCCGCGCTGATCGGGGCCTCCAGCGTGGCGCAGCTCGAGGACAACGTCGCCGCTCTCGCGGCCGGCCCGCTCACCGACGAGGAGATCGCCGCCATCGAGCCGCACGCCGTGGACGGCACCGGCCGCTGACCGGCATGAACCCGACAGAGACGCTGTGAGCGGGCATGTGGCCCTCGAACCGGGTCGCAGGTGGGCCGAACGCCCGCTCACAGCAGGCAGGAGGGAGAGCTGATGGCCGTCTGCTGGAGCGTCGGGCTGACCACGCTCGACGTCGTGCACCGGGCGACCGGCCGGCCGGGCCCGGACGAGAAGGTCACGGCCACGCGCCAGGACGTCGCGGCGGGCGGTCCGGCGGCGAACGCCGCCGTGGTCGCGGCCGCGCTCGGGGCCGAGGCCGTGCTGGTCAGCGCGCTGGGCGGCGGGCCCGTCGCCACCGCCGCACGCGCGGACCTGGCGGCGCACGGCGTGCGCGTCCTCGACGTCGTCCCCGCGGGCGAGGACTTCCCGCTGGCGGTGTCCGCGGTGCTCGTCGACGACGCGACGGCGGAGCGTTCGGTGGTCTCCGCCGACGCGGCGCTCGCGGTCGCGCCCGCCCCCGCGGCCGGCGCGCTCGACGCCCTGCCCGCCCCCGACGTCGTGCTGTTCGACGGGCACCGGCCCGAGGTCGCCCGCGCGGTCCTCGCCCACCTCGCGGCGTCGGGCCGGCGCCCCCTCGTGGTGCTCGACGCCGGCCGGTGGCGGCCGCTGTTCGCCGAGCTCCTGCCCGTGGCCGACGTGGCGGCGCTGTCCGGGGTGTTCACCGTGCCCGGCCACGACGACCCGGCGGCAGGGGCGCTCGCCCTCGGCGCGCGCGGGGTGGTCGTGACGCACGGCCCGGACCCGGTGGAGTGGTTCGTCGACGACCGCTCCGGGACCGTGGCGGTGCCCCAGGTGGCGGCCGTGGACACGCTCGGTGCGGGCGACGCCTTTCACGGCGCGCTCGCGGCGTCGCTCGCGACGGGCGCCTCGCTGCCCGACGCCTGCACGGACGCGGCCGCCGTCGCCAGCCTGCGGGTCGCGCACGTGGGCCCGCGCTCGTGGCTGGCTCACCTCGGCGAAGGTTCCTGAGTTGTCAGGACGACGTGCATGTTCCGAGGGGCCTGGGCCTGACAACTCCGGGAGGTCGTGAGTTGTCAGGACGACGTGCACGTTCGGAGGGGCCTGGGCCTGACAGCGTGGAGGAGCTGGTCGCGCGGGCGCGGGCGCTCGCCGGTGGAGGTGAGCGGCGCGTCCTCGGGATCGTCGGGGCGCCCGGCGCGGGCAAGTCCACGCTCGCGACGACGCTCGCCGACGCGCTCGGGCCAGACCTCGCCGTCGTCGTCGGCATGGACGGGTTCCACCTGTCGGACGCGGTCCTGGCGCGGCACGGCCGCCGGGAGCGCAAGGGGGCGATCGACACGTTCGACGACGCCGGCTACGCGGCGCTCGTCGCCCGGCTCGCGGACGCCCGCCCCGGCGACCCGCCGGTCTACGCGCCGGAGTTCCGGCGCGAGATCGAGGAGCCTGTCGCCGCCGGGGTCGAGGTCCGCGCCGACGTGCCGCTCGTGATCACCGAGGGGAACTACCTGCTCGCCGCGACGGGCGCCTGGCCCGCGGCGCGGGCCCGCATGGCGGAGGTCTGGTTCCTGGACGTGCCGGACGGCGTCCGCCTCGCCCGGCTGGAGGAGCGGCACCACGCGTTCGGCAAGAGCCGCGCCGACGCCCGCCGCTGGGCGCGTGGCCCGGACCAGGCGAACGCCGCGCTGATCGAGGCGACGCGCGGTGCGGCCGACGTCGTCGTGCGCTGGGCGGGTCGATGACGCGACGATGACGTCACGATGACGCGACGTCGTCGAGCGGTTCACGACGGGAAGCCTGAGCGCGACGATCTACGCCCCGGGATGAGCGGGGGTCACAGCGCCTGGCGGGCCTGCTCGACGAGGGGGCGGATGCGGTAGGGGATGAGCTCGCCCATGGACAGCGACGTCTCGGTGCGTTCGACGCCGTCGATGGCGAGGATGGCGGCGTCGATGCGGAACAGGTGGTCGGTGTCGCGGCACACCACCTGCACCCGCAGGTCCGCCGTCCCGCTGCGACCGAAGGCCTGCACCACCTCCGGGACGCCCTTGAGCGCCTCGACGATCCGGCCGAGCTCCTTCTGGCGCACCTCCACCTCGAGGAACGCCGTCAGGGGGTGGCCGAGGAACTGCGGGTTCACGCGACGGTCGAAGTCGAGGAACGCGCCCGACTCCTCCAGCCGGGCCAACCGGGCGTGCACGGTGTTGCGCGACAGGCGCAGGCGCTCGGCGAGAGCGGCGATCGTCGCCCGGGGGTCGTCTGCCAGGGCCGTCAGAAGACGAAGGTCCACGGCGTCGTAGCTGCGCACATCGACCAGCCTAACGGGGCTGGGCTGCGCACTGTGCTCACCGATCCCCGCGGTGGTGGTGACGGTCTGTGAACGGCGTTACGTTCGCGGCATCCGGGCTCGACGACGAGCTCCGGCGAACCACGCGAGGTGAGGCGACGATGCCCGACACCATGGGCGACGCGCCGCGGGAAGACCTGCCACAAGCAGGCGCCACGACGGTGCGCGAGACGAGCACGAACGAGACGACGCAGGAACAGACCGACACCGCGGTGCGGCTGGTGGACGCCAAGGGCGTGCGCCACCCGGACCCCGAGCTCGACCGCTGGCTGACCGACGTCGACGCCGGCACCGACGAGGCCGACGCGACCCTGTTGCGCCTGTACTCCGACATGGTCACGGCCCGGCGCCTGGACACAGAGGCGACGGCGTTGCAGCGCCAGGGCGAGCTCGCGCTGTGGCCCCCGCTGCTCGGGCAGGAGGCGGCCCAGGTCGGCTCCGCCCGCGCGATGCGCGGCGACGACTTCGTGTTCTCGAGCTACCGGGAGCACGCCGTCGCGCTGGTGCGGGGCGTCACCCCCGCCCAGCTCACGCCGGTGTGGCGCGGCGTCACGGCGTCCGGCTGGGACCCGTACACGGTGGGCATGGCGACGCCGCAGGTCATCATCGGCGCGCAGACCCTGCACGCCGTCGGGTACGGGCTGGGGGTGCTCGCCGACGCCGAGCGCGACCCGGGCTCCGTCGGCGACGACGGCACGGCCGCCGTCGTCACCTACTTCGGCGACGGCGCCATCAGCCAGGGCGACGTGAGCGAGGCGCTCGTGTTCGCCGCGACCTGGTCGGTGCCCGTCATCTTCTTCTGCCAGAACAACCAGTGGGCCATCTCGGAGCCCGTGCGTCTCCAGTCGCCGGTGGCGCTGGCCGACCGGGCCGCCGGGTTCGGCATGCCGGGCGTCCAGGTGGACGGCAACGACGTGCTCGCCGTCCTCGCGGTGACGCGGGCGGCCCTGCACCGGGCCCGCACCGGCGGCGGCCCGACGCTGATCGAGGCCGTCACCTACCGGATGGGCCCGCACACCACGGCCGACGACCCCACCCGCTACCGGGACGCCGAGGAGGTGGCCTCCTGGGCGGACCGTGACCCGATCGAGCGGTTCGGCGCCTGGCTGCGCACGCGCGGCACGCTCGACGACGAGGCGGAGCGCAGGGTGCGCGAGGAGGCGGACGCGGTGGCGGCCGAGCTGCGCGCGGGCTGCATCGCCACCGAGGACCCGCCGGCGCTGCAGGTCTTCGAGAACGTCTACGCCACCCCGCACGCGGCGCTCGACGCCGAGCGCGACACCTATGCCGCCTACCTCGCGACGCTGGTCGCGGACGCCGCCGACGCCGGCACGCACGGAGGTGCTCGATGACCCAGACGCTCACCCTCGCCAAGGCGCTCAACGCCGGGCTGCGTCGCGCCATGGCCGACGACCCGACCGTGATGCTGCTCGGCGAGGACATCGGCCGGCTCGGTGGCGTGTACCGCGTCACCGACGGGCTGCAGGAGCAGTTCGGGCCCCGGCGCGTCGTCGACACCCCGCTCGCGGAGTCCGGCATCCTCGGCACCGCGGTCGGTCTGGCCTACCGCGGCTACCGGCCGGTGGTGGAGATCCAGTTCGACGGGTTCGTCTACGTCGCGTTCGACCAGATCGTCAGCCAGCTCGCCAAGATGCACAAGCGCACCGAGGGTGCCGTGACGCTGCCGGTGACGATCCGCATCCCCGTGGCGGGCGGCATCGGCGCCGCCGAGCACCACTCGGAGTCGCCGGAGGCGTACTTCGCCCACACGGCGGGCCTGCGTGTCGTGTCGGTCGCCAACCCGCAGGACGCCGCCACCGTGCTGCGTCAGGCGATCGCCTGCGACGACCCGGTCGTGTTCTTCGAGCCCAAGCGGCGCTACCACCTCAAGGGCGAGGTCGACCCGGACGTGGACCTGACGCTCGCCGAGCCGATGGACGCGGCGCGCGTCGTCGCGCCCGGTGACGACGTCACGCTCGTGACATTCGGGTCGCTCGTCGGGACGGCGCTCGACGCCGCGGTCGCGGCCTCGGACGAGGGCATCTCCGTCGAGGTCATCGACCTGCGCTCGCTGTCGCCGATCGACCACGCGCGGGTCGAGGCGTCGGTCCGCCGCACGGGCCGGCTCGTCGTCGTGCACGAGGGGCCGCGGCACGTGGGCCTCGGCGCGGAGATCGCCGCGACCATCACCGAGCGCTGCTTCGAGTTCCTCGAGGCCGCGCCCGTGCGGGTGACCGGGCACGACGTGCCCTACCCGCCCGCCCGGCTGGAGTCGCACCAGGTGCCCGACCTGGACCGGATCCTCGACGGCGTCGACCGCGTGCTGGGCCGGGTCGCGGTGCCGGCGGGTTCGACGACGGGTTCGACGACGGGTTCGACGACGGGAGTGGGGGCGTGATGGCCACGCGAGAGTTCCGGCTGCCCGACCTGGGCGAGGGCCTGACGGAGTCGGAGGTCGTGGAGTGGCGCGTCGCGGTGGGCGACGTCGTCACCCTCAACCAGGTGATCGCGGAGGTGGAGACGGCGAAGGCGCTCGTCGAGCTGCCGTCCCCGTGCGCGGGGGTGGTGCAGGCGCTGCACGCCGAGGAGGGGCAGGTCGTCGAGGTCGGCGAGCCGCTCATCACGTTCGACCTGCCCGAGCTGTCAGGCCCAGGAGCGTCGGGACCTGCACGTGGCCCTGACAAGTCCGCAGCTCCCGAGCTGTCAGGCTCAGGACCATCGGAACCTGCACGTGGACCTGACAAGTCCCCGGCGGCCGAGGGCGAGGACGACGCGCCGCAGCCGAACCTCGTCGGCTACGGGGCGCGCCCGGAACGCTCCGGACGCCCGCGCCGTCGTGCGCGTCACTACGCCGAGCCGGCCGCGACGCCGGCCGCGCAGGCCACGCCCCCGGCCGAGGGGGAGCGCCCGCGCTCGACGCCGGTCGTGCGCACGCTCGCCCGGGCACGGGGGATCGACATCGCGTCGGTCACCGGCACCGGCCCGCACGGGCGGGTCACCCGGGACGACGTCGAGGCCGCCGTCGCGACGCCGGGCTCCGGCGGCGGCACCGCACGGACCGAGACCCGCACCCCGGTGCGCGGCGTCCGCAAGCACACGGCGGCGGCGATGGTCGCGAGCGCCGCGATCCCGCAGGCGACGGTGTTCCTCACCGTCGACGCGACGGCCACGATGGAGCTCCTCGCCCGCCTGCGCGACCACCGCGTCGCGCGCGGGGAGCGGATCACGGTGCTGGCGCTGGTCGGCCGCGCGGTGTGCGCGCTGCTCCCGGCACACCCGGAGCTCGTGGGCCGCTGGCGGGACCTGCCCGACGGCGGTGCGGAGATCGTGTGGGCCCCGCACGTGAACCTGGGCATCGCGGTCGCCACCGAGCGTGGGCTCGTCGTGCCGCACGTGCCGGCGGCGGACACCCTGGACCTGCCGGACCTCGCGCACGCCCTCACGGAGCTCACGGAGACGGCCCGTGCCGGGCGCACCGCACCGGAACGGCTCACCGGGGGCACGCTGACCATCACCAACGTCGGCGTGTTCGGCGTCGACGCGGGCACGCCGATCCTCAACCCGGGGGAGTCGGCGATCCTCGGCCTCGGCCAGGTCGTGCGCCGGCCGTGGGAGCACGACGGCGAGGTGGCCCTGCGGCGGGTCGTCACGCTGAGCCTGACGTTCGACCACCGCGTGGTGGACGGCGAGCAGGGGGCGCGGTTCCTCGCGGACCTGGGCGCGCTGCTGGCCGACCCGGCGCTGGCCCTCGCGACGGGAGGCGGGGCATGACGCTGCTGACCACCGCCGTCGACGACCGCTCGGACGCGGCGGCCGCGCACGACGCCGCCCAGCGCCGGCTGGCCGACCAGCTGCGCGAGCGCACCGCCGTCGCGGCCCTCGGCGGCACCGAGCGGGCGCGGGCGCAGCACACGGCGCGCGGCAAGCTGCTGCCCCGCGACCGCGTGGCGCGCCTGCTCGACGAGGGCAGCCCGTTCCTCGAGGTCGCGCCGCTCGCCGCCTACGGCGTGGACCGTTCGGAGAGCGCGGGCCAGCCCGACGGCGCGTGGCCGGGGGCGGGCGTCGTCGCGGGCGTCGGGCTGGTCAGCGGGCGGCAGGTGATGGTCGTCGCCAACGACGCGACCGTCAAGGGCGGCACCTACCACCCCCTGACGGTGAAGAAGCACCTGCGGGCGCAGGAGATCGCGCTGGAGAACCGGCTCCCCTGCGTGTACCTGGTGGACTCCGGGGGCGCGTTCCTGCCCAAGCAGGACGAGGTGTTCCCGGACCGCGACCACTTCGGGCGCATCTTCTACCACCAGGCGCGGCTGTCGGCCGAGCGGATCCCGCAGATCTCGGCGGTGCTCGGCTCCTGCACGGCGGGCGGGGCGTACGTGCCGGCGATGAGCGACGAGACCGTCATCGTGCGGGACCAGGGCACGATCTTCCTCGGCGGCCCGCCGCTGGTGAAGGCGGCCATCGGCGAGGAGGTCACCGCCGAGGAGCTGGGGGGCGGCGCGCTGCACGCGCGCCGGTCCGGCGTCGTCGACCACCTGGCCGACGACGACGAGCACGCGCTCGACATCGTGCGCGACATCGTCGCGACACTGCCGGAGGACCCGGAGCCCGCGTGGGACGTCCTGGCAGCTCGGGAGCCCGCCGTCGACCCGGGCGGGTTGTACGCCGCTGTACCGGTCGACGTGCAGCAGCTGTACGACCCGCGCGAGGTGATCGCCCGCCTCGTGGACGGCAGCGAGCTCCACGAGTTCAAGGCCGAGTACGGCACGACGCTCGTGACCGGGTTCGCCCACCTGCACGGCCACCCGGTGGGCATCCTGGCGAACGCCGGCGTGCTGTTCCGCGAGTCCGCGCTCAAGGGCGCGCACTTCGTCGAGCTGTGCGACCAGCGGGGGATCCCGCTGCTGTTCCTGCAGAACATCTCGGGCTTCATGGTCGGCACCGACGCCGAGGCCGGCGGCATCGCCAAGGACGGCGCCAAGATGGTCACGGCCGTCGCGACGACCCGGGTGCCCAAGCTGACCGTCATCGTGGGTGGCTCGTTCGGGGCCGGGAACTACGCCATGTGCGGGCGGGCGTACTCGCCGAGGTTCCTGTGGTCGTGGCCCGGCTCGCGGATCTCCGTGATGGGCGGCGCGCAGGCGTCGTCCGTGCTCGCGACCGTCAAGCGCGACCAGCTCGCCCGCCGCGGCGAGGAGTGGGACCCGGCCGAGGAGGAGGCGTTCCGCACCACGATCCGCGACGACTACGAGACCGCCGGCGACCCGTACCACGCGACGGCGCGGCTGTGGGACGACGGCATCATCGACCCGCTCGACACGCGCCGCGTGCTCGGCCTTGCCCTGTCGGTGTGCGCCCGCACGCCGCTACGCGCGGGCGGCCACGCCGCCCCGACCGAGCCCGGCTTCGGGCTCTTCCGGATGTGAGGGCGATGTCCCGGTCCCCCCGACCGTTCACCACCGTGCTGGTGGCCAACCGCGGCGAGATCGCCTGCCGGGTGATCGGCACGCTGCGCCGCCTCGGCATCCGGTCGGTCGCCGTGCACAGCGACGCCGACGCCGGCGCGCGCCACGTGCGCGAGGCGGACGTCGCCGTCCGCCTCCCGTCCCGCCCCGCTGTGAGCGGGCGTTCGGCCCTCTCGAACGGGGAGAAGGGGGCCGAACGCCCGCTCACAGCGAGGACGGGATACCTCGACGTGCGGGCGGTCGTCGACGCCGCCGTCGCGACCGGCGCGCAGGCGATCCACCCCGGCTACGGCTTCCTCGCCGAGAACCCTGCGCTCGCGCAGGCGTGCGAACGTGCCGGGATCGTCTTCGTCGGGCCCGGCGTGCGCGCGATGACGACGATGGCCGACAAGGTCACCGCCAAGCGCCTGGTCGCCGGGCACGGCGTCCCCGTGCTGCCCGGCACGCTCGACGGCGGGCTCAGCGATGCCGAGCTCCTCGCCGCGGCAGCCGACGTCGGCTTCCCCCTGCTGGTCAAGCCCGTCGCGGGCGGCGGCGGAAAGGGGATGGTCGTGGCGGGGTCGGCCGACCGGCTCGCCGAGGCGCTCGCGTCCGCGCGGCGGGTCGCGGCGTCGTCGTTCGGCGACGACGGGCTGCTGCTGGAGCGCCTCGTCGACCGGCCCCGGCACGTCGAGGTGCAGGTGCTCGCCGACACGCACGGCACGGTCGTGCACCTCGGCGAGCGTGAGTGCTCGCTGCAGCGCCGCCACCAGAAGGTGGTCGAGGAGGCGCCGTCTCCGGCCGTGGACGCCGAGACACGCGCCCGGATGGGCGAGGCGGCGTGCGCCGTGGCGCGCTCGGTCGGGTACGTGGGGGCAGGCACGGTCGAGCTCCTCGTGCCGGCGGACGACCCGACGTCGTTCTCGTTCATCGAGATGAACACGCGCCTGCAGGTGGAGCACCCCGTCACCGAGCTGGTCACCGGCGTCGACCTCGTCGAGGCGCAGCTGCGCGTGGCGGCGGGCGAGCCCCTGTGGTTCGCGCAGGACGACGTGCGCCTCACCGGGCACGCCGTCGAGGCCCGCGTGTACGCGGAGACACCGGCGCGCGGGTTCCTGCCGGCGACCGGGCAGGTGCTGGTGTACGACGACGCGGGCGCGGCCGCCGGACCGGGCGCGTCGCCCCGGCGGCTCGACAGCGGGATCGCGGCGGGGAGCGTCGTGACGGGCGACTACGACCCGATGCTCGCCAAGGCCGTGGCGCACGGCACCGACCGCGCCGAGGCGCTGGCGCGGCTGGACGGGCTGCTGGGGGACGTCGTCGTCCTGGGCGTCGAGACCAACGTCGGGTTCCTGCGGGACCTGCTGGCCGACGACGCCGTGCGCGCCGGCCGCCTCGACACCGGCCTCATCGACCGCTTCCTCACCACCCGCCCGGAGCCGTCAGGCCCAGGTGCGCCAGGACCCGCACGTGGTCCTGACAGCTCGGTGCCGGTGGTGGCCGCGGCGCTGCTCGCGCTGGCGGCGGCGGACGGCGGCCCGGCCGGCGCGCCCCGGGGCGCCGTGGCGGCCTCGGAGGTGCCGGGGCCGTGGGCGCAGGACGGGTGGCGGCTCAACGCGCCGCCCGCGCCACGCCGGGTGGTGCTCGCCGACGGCACGGGCGCCCCTCACGTGCTGAGCGTCGTCGGCACGCCGGAGGCGGCCGTCGTCACGCCCGAGGGCGCGGAGCCGGTGAGCGCCTCGCTGCGCCCGGACGCCGCGGGCACCGCGCACCGCTGGTCCGTCACCGTCGACGCCGTGACCCGCACCGTCGTCGGCGCTGTGAGCGGGCGTCTGGCCCTCCCCGCCGGCGAGAAGGGGGCCAGACGCCCGCTCACAGGACCGGGGGAGGTGTGGGTGCACGTGGACGGCCGCTCGTCGTCGTTCACGGTGCTGGACCGCTCCGCGGCCGCCGCCCGGCAGCGCGAGGAGCGGGCCGCGGCCACCCCGACCGCGCGCGGTGCCGCGACCACGCAGGTGCGCGCCGACATGCCGGGCACCGTCGCGGCGGTCCCCGTCAGCGACGGCGACCACGTCCTCGCGGGCGCCACGCTCGTCGTCGTCGAGGCGATGAAGATGGAGCACGCGCTCGTGGCGCCGCACGACGGCGTAGTGGGCACCCGGGTGCGGCCCGGCGAGCAGGTCCGGCTCGACCAGGTCGCCGCCGTCGTCGAGCGCGCGGCCGATCCGGACGACGCGGCCACCGACATCACCACCGACACACCCCCCGAGAACGTGCCGGCGCACCCGCCGGCCGACAGCGCAGGACCGGCCGCCGAGGCACACCCCGCCCCGGTGACCGCGCAGACCGAGGCCGACCCGGCGACGACAGGAGCGACATGATCAGCGAGACCCACTCGACGATGCTCAGCGACGAGCAGCGCAAGCTCAGCGCGGTGGTGCGCGAGTTCGCGGACCAGGTGGTGGCGCCCGCCGCCTACCGCTACGACACCGAGCGGCGGCTGCCGGTCGAGATCATCGCGCAGATGGGGGAGCTGGGGCTCTTCGGGCTGCCGTTCCCCACGGAGGTCGGCGGGCAGGGCAAGGATTACGTGTCGCTGTGCCTGGCCGTGGAGGCGCTGGCCCGCGTGGACCAGTCCATCGCGGTCACGCTGGAGGCGGGCGTGGGGCTCGGCATCATGCCGATCTTCCGGCACGGCACCGCCGAGCAGAAGGAGCGCTGGCTGCCCGACCTCGTGAGCGGGCGTGCGCTGGCCGCCTTCGGGCTCACGGAGGCGGAGGCCGGGTCGGACGCCGGGGCGACGCGCACGACGGCGCGCCTGGAGCCGGGTGCCGGCGCCGACGGTGCGGGCGAGTGGGTGATCGACGGGTCCAAGCAGTTCATCACCAACTCCGGGACGCCGATCACCAGCGTCATCACCGTCACCGCGGTGACGGGCGAGCGGACGGACGCGGACGGGGGCGTGCGCAAGGAGCTGTCGTCGTTCCTCGTGCCGTCGGGCACGCCGGGGCTCACGGTGGAGCCGAGTTACGACAAGGTGGGCTGGCACACCTCGGACACGCACCCGCTGACGCTGGACGGCGTGCGGGTGCCGGCGGGGAACCTGCTGGGGGAGCAGGGCCGCGGGTACGCGAACTTCCTGCGGGCGCTGGACGAGGGCCGCATCGCGTTCGCCGCGCTCGCCGCCGGTGCCGCGCAGGGCTGCCTGGAGGAGGCGCTGCGGTACTCCAAGGAGCGCCACGTCTTCGGGCGCGCGATCGGCAGCAACCAGCACATCGCGTTCACGCTGGCGCGCATGCAGGCCCGCGTGCACTCGGCGCGCCTGTGCTGGCTGGACGCTGCGTTGAAGCAGACCCGCGGCAAGCCGTTCAAGGCGGAGGCGTCGGTCGCCAAGCTCGTCGCCGGCGAGGCGGCGATGGCGAACGCGCGCGACGCGTCGCAGATCTTCGGCGGGTACGGGTTCCTCAACGCCAACCCGGTGGCGCGGCACTACCGCGACTCCAAGATCCTCGAGGTGGGCGAGGGCACCACCGAGGTGCAGCTCATGATCATCGCCCGCGACCTCGGCCTGGAGTCGTGACCCCCGACATGGTGCCGAAGAAGGAGGCGTGATGCGGGACGAGGTGCAGCGAGGGCTGTACTACGACGAGCTGGAGGAGGGCGTGCGCTACGTGCACCGCCCAGGGCGCACCATGACGGAGGCGGACGACGTGCTGTTCACCTCCGTCACGATGAACCCGCAGGGGCTGCACCTGGACGCGGCATGGGCGGCGACCCAGCCGTTCGGCCGACCGTTGATGAACTCGATGCTCACGCTGGCCACGCTGGTGGGACTGTCGGTGGCGCACCTGACGCGCGGCACCATCGTGGCGAACCTGGGGTTCAGCGAGGTGACGTTCCCGCACCCGATGTTCCACGGCGACACCCTGTACGGCGAGACGACGGTGCCGCAGCGGCGGCTGTCCCGCTCTCGCCCGGGCCAGGGCATCGCGACGCTCGAGCACGTGGGACGCAACCAGGACAACGAGGTGGTGGCCCGCGCCGTCCGCTCGGTGCTGATGTGGACGCGCGCCGGCCACGAGGCGCACGAGGCGCACGAGTCGCACGAGGCGGCCGAGCACGAGGCGACCGAGCACGGCGCCGGGAGCGCGTCGTGAGCCCCGCCCCGTTCACCCTCGGCCCCGCGCTGCTGTTCTGCCCCGCCGACCGTCCCGACCGGTACGCCAAGGCGCTCGCCCGCGCGGACGCCGTCATCCTCGACCTCGAGGACGCCGTCGCCGCCGACCACAAGGAGGCGGCGCGGGAAGGGCTCCTCGCGCACGCGATCGACCCCGCGCGGACGATCGTGCGGGTGAACCCCGTCGGCTCGCCCGAGCACGACGCCGACCTCGCCGCCCTGGCCGGCACCGAGTACCGCACCGTCATGCTGCCCAAGGCGGACGGCCGGTTCGTGGGCCCGCTCCTGGCGCCCGACGGCGGCCCGTACGCCGTGGTCGCCCTGTGCGAGACGGCGGCAGGCGTGCTGGCCGCGCCGGCGCTCGCCGCCCGGCCCGACGTCGTCGCCCTCGCGTGGGGCGCGGAGGACCTGGTGGCATCGCTCGGCGGCACGTCCAGCCGGGCGCCGGACGGCGGGTACCGGGACGTGGCCAGGCATGCCCGGTCCGCGGTGCTGCTCGCCGCCGGCGCGGCGGGCAAGCCGGCGATCGACGCCGTGCACCTCGACCTCGACGACCTGGACGGAGTGCGCGCCGAGGCCGTGGACGCCGTCGCCTCGGGCTTCGCGGCCACCATGTGCGTGCATCCCGCGCACGTGGGCGCCGTCCGTGCCGCGTACGCGCCGTCGGACGCCGCCGTCGCCGAGGCGTCGGAGCTCCTCGCCGCGGCCGAGCGCGAGTCCGACGGCGGGGTGTTCGCCCTCGCCGGGCACATGGTGGACGGCCCGCTGCTGCGGCACGCCGAGGCGGTGCTGCGCCGCGCCGGTGCGGTGCGCACGACGCCGGGCGCTCCCGCGGCCGCGTCCGGTGAGCAGATCGCAGCCCAGCCCGCGAACGACGAAGGGGATCGACCATGACGGCACTGCACGACGACGCGCGCGAGGCGCTGGAGGGCCTGCTGCACGACGGCATGACCATCGCCGTGGGCGGTTTCGGCCTGAGCGGCAACCCGAACGACCTCATCGAGGCGGTGCGCGACTCCGGGGTCCGCGACCTGACCGTCGTGTCGAACAACATGGGCGTGGACGGCAAGGGCCTGGGGATCCTGCTGGAGAACGACCAGGTGCGGCGGGTGCTCGCGTCGTACGTGGGCGAGAACAAGCTGTTCGCGCAGCGCTACCTCGACGGCGACCTCGAGGTGGAGTTCGTGCCGCAGGGCACGCTCGCCGAGCGGCTGCGCGCCGGGGGCGCGGGGATCCCGGCCTTCTACACGCCCACGGGGGTGGGCACCCCGGTGGCCGACGGCAAGGAGGTCACGGAGATCGACGGCCGGCGCTACGTGCTGGAGCGGGGCATCGTGGCCGACCTGTCGCTGGTGCACGCGCGGCGCGCGGACCGGTTCGGCAACCTCGCGTACCGGTTCACCGCGCGCAACTTCAACCCGGTGGTGGCCGTGGCGGGGCGCGTGTGCGTCGCGGAGGCCGAGGAGATCACCGACGGGCCGCTCCACCCCGACAGCGTCGTCACGCCGGGCATCTACGCGCGGCGGGTGGTGCAGGCCCGCGACCGGGTCAAGGACATCGAGCAGCGCACGGTACGTCCCGCGGTGCGGGTGTCCGGCCCCGCGGTGCCCGCGGAGGGCTCGGCGCCCCGCGCCGACGCCGCGGGCCCGCCCGTCGCGGAGCCGGCCGCCGTCGGCTGGACCCGTGACGAGATGGCCGCCGTGGCCGCCGCCGAGCTGCACGACGGCGACTACGTCAACCTCGGCATCGGCATCCCCACCCTGGTGGCCAACCACCTGCCGCCGGGGGTGTCGATCACGCTGCAGAGCGAGAACGGCCTGCTCGGCATCGGGCCGTTCCCCATCGAGGGCACGGAGGACGCCGACCTCATCAACGCGGGCAAGCAGACCGTCACCGCGCTGCCGGGGGCGAGCTTCTTCGACGCCGCGGACTCGTTCGCGATGATCCGGGGCGGCAAGGTCGACATCGCGATCCTCGGCGCGCTGCAGGTCTCGGCGGCGGGGGACCTCGCGAGCTGGACGGTGCCCGGCAAGCTCGTCAAGGGCATGGGCGGCGCGATGGACCTGGTCGTCGGGGCGCGGCGCATCGTCGTCCTCATGGACCACGTCGCCCGCGACGGGACGCCGAAGCTGCGCCACGCGTGCACGCTGCCGCTGACCGGTCAGGGCGTGGTGGACCGGATCGTCACGGACCGAGCCGTGCTCGACGTCACCGACCGGGGGCTGGTGCTGCGGCGGGTGGCGCCCGGCGTGAGCGTCGACGACGTCCGCGCCGCGACCGAAGCAGAGCTGATCGTCGAGCTGGAGGAATCATGACCGTCATCGCAGGCTACCGGCGCACCCCGTTCGTGCGGTCCAACGGCGTCTTCGCGCGGGTGCCGGCCACCGACCTGGGTGCCCACGCACTCGCGGCGGCGCTCGCCGAGGCGGGGATCGTGCCCGGGGACGTCGACGTCGTCGTCGGTGGGCAGGTGCTGCAGGGCGGCGCCGGGCAGAACCCGGCTCGGCAGGCCGCCGTCGGCGCCGGGGTGCCGATGACGGTCCCCGCGATCACGCTCAACGCCGTCTGCCTGTCCGGGGCGGAGGCCGTCGCGCAGGCGCACCGCCTGATTCAGACGGGGGAGGCACGCGTGGTGGCCGCCGTCGGCATGGAGTCCATGACGCTCGCCCCGCACGCGTGGGTCGGGTCGCGCGCCGGCAAGAGGTTCGGCCCCGTCGAGCTGATCGACACCATGGCGCACGACGGTCTCACGGACGCGTTCGAGCACGACTCCATGGGGCTGAGCACCGAGCGCCACGGCGAGGAGCTGGCCGGCGCGCCGTGGGCGACCCGGGACGCGCAGGACGCCTTCGCGGTGTCGTCGCACGAGCGGGCGGCCAAGGGGGCCGACTTCCTCGCCGGGGAGATCGCCCCCTTCGACGTCCCCGGGCGCGGCGGCGGGCTGGTCGAGAAGGACGACGGGGTGCGGGCGGACGCGTCCTCGGCCTCGCTCGCCCGGCTGCGGCCCGCGTTCCGCGAGGACGGCGCGATCACGGCAGGCAACGCGTCGCAGATCTCCGACGGCGCGGCGGCGCTCGTGCTCGTGTCCGACGACGTGGCCGCCGAGCGTGGGATCAGCGGGGTCCGCGTCCGGTCGCACGGGTTCGTCGCCGGTCCTGACGTCGGCCTGCACGCGCAGCCGGCGAACGCCATCACCGCGGCGTGCGAGCGGGCCGGGCTCTCGGCGAGCGACCTCGCCGCGGTCGAGATCAACGAGGCGTTCGCCGCCGTCGTGCTCGCGTCGGTGGACCGCCTCGGCCTGGACCCGGCGCTCGTCAACGCCTACGGCGGTGCCATCGCGCTCGGTCACCCGATCGGTGCGTCCGGGGCGCGGGTCGTCGGGCACCTGGCGCGGCGGCTGCGGGAGCTCGGGCCGGGCTCGGTGGGTGCTGCCGCCCTGTGCGGCGGCGGCGGCCAGGGGTCAGCCGTCGTCCTGGAGGCTTGACGCCGGGCGCGTGTCGATCAGCACGGCAGTTCGGGATCCGTGCGGCAGTTCGAACTGCCGCACTGATCCCGAACTGCCGACTGGATCGTGAGCCGGCGGCCGTCATCGTGCGGCCGCGACCGTCACGAGCGCGAACGCGGCGACGATGACGACGACCCGCACCACGTGCAGGCCGTCCCACCGGCGCTTCTGGTCGCGCCAGTCGGCGGGGACGGTCTCCGGTGTCCAGGTCTTCGACCGGTTGTTGATCGGGACGAGCAGCGCGACGGACATGACCACGCTGACGAGCAGCAGCCCCGCCGCGGTCCACGCGACCGCGGCGGCGGCGGGCTGCACCATCGCCGTGCCGGCGACCAGGAGCGTCGAGGTGATGTACCAGAACGGCATGAGGCGCCCGAGCATCCTGGCGCCCTCGCTGCGGGCGGTCACGCCGACGTCCTCGGGGAGCCGGTCGAAGATCGGGTTGATGACGAACGCGACCGACAGCTCCACCCCCACCATCAGCCCGACGACGACCACGGTGACGATCGGCAACCATTCCATGTCCAGCTCCGCTCCCTCGATGATCTAGCAATGCTAGAAAATCTAGCAGCGATCATCTAGCAATGCTAGGGTCCAGCCATGGCTCCTTCCTCCCCGCGCCGGGCCCGTCAGCTCTCCGAGCGCCGTGACCGGATCCTCGCCGCCGCCCGTGACCTCGCCGAGGAGCAGGGCTGGGAGGCCGTGACGACCCGCCGCCTCGCGGACGCGATCGAGTACAGCCAGCCCGTGCTCTACGGCCACTTCCCGCAGGGCCGGACCGAGATCGTCACGGCCGTCGCGCTCACCGGCTTCGAGGAGCTCGCCGTCGCGCTCGGGTCGCTCGGGGACGCCGGGAGCGACGCCGAGCGGATGCGCGCGCTCGTGCGGGCGTACCTCGACTTCGCCGGCCGTCATCCGGCCACGTACGACGCGATGTTCCTGCTGCCCGTCCTGGTCCCGTTCGCCTCCGACGACACCCCGGCGGTGGTGCGGCAGGGCTTCGACGCGATCACCAGCACGCTGAGCCGCCTCGAGTCGCCGCCGGACGACGTCGGGACGGCGGCGGAGGTGCTGTGGGGCGCCGTCCACGGCCTGGCCGCCCTGCACCGGGCCGGTCGCCTCGCCGCCGGGAACGAGGACCTGCGGATCGAGGCGCTGGTGCGCCTCGTCGCCGGCGGGGCCGGGTCCCGCGACCCCGGTGCGTCCGCCGGGTAGCGCGCGGGCACGTGCGGCGCCGTCGCCACACGAAGGTCGCTGGAGGTGCGCAAGGCACGACCGGAACACGTCGTCGACCCCGGGTCGATCGGCTGGATCGAGACGACGTCGGGTCGCAGGATCCGGGTCAAGGACGCCGAGGCGGTCGACGTGGAGCTGATCCCCGGTGCGGCCCCCACGGCCGGCCCTGTGGGTCCAGCCCGCCGGCAGCCACGGGCGGTGCTACGTCCCGGTCGAGCACGTCGTGAGGCTCGACGTCCGCCCTCGCCCTCAGGTATCTTGATGTCAAGATACTTTCGACGGTGAGGGGAAGCGATGCGGCTGCATCACGTGCAGGTGGCGTGCCCGGCAGGCGGCGAGGACGCCGCGCGGGAGTTCTACGGCGCAGGGCTCGGTCTCACCGAGGTGCCCAAGCCGCCGGACCTGGCGGGCCGCGGTGGCTGCTGGTTCCGCGGGCTCGACGACGCGGGCGCGGTCGTCGCGGAGATCCACGTGGGGGTAGAGGAGCCGTTCGTGGCGGCACGCAAGGCCCACCCGGCGCTGCTGGCCGACGACGCGGCGGCCCTCGACGCGACGGCCGCACGGCTCGAGGCGGCAGGCTTCGCCGTGGACCGCACCGAGCGCGAGACGTTCCCCGGCTACCTCCGGTTCCACACGCGCGACGGCGCGGGCAACCGCGTCGAGGTGCTGGCCCCGGCCCCCCGCGCGGCCGGCTGACGAGCCCGGCTGACGCCGCTGCCCGCTGCCGCTGCCGCTGCCCGCTACCGCTGCCCGCTGCCGCTGCCCGCTGCCGCTGCTCGCCGGCCGCCGTCGCCCGTCGCCGGCGAGGTCCGGCCGACGGCCCGTCAGCCGCGGCGGCGCCGGATCGTCCGACCGAGCCAGACGACGGGGTCGTAGCGGCGGTCGGCGACACGCTCCTTCATCGGGATGAGCGCGTTGTCGGTGATCTTGATGCCCTCGGGGCAGACGTCGGTGCAGCACTTGGTGATGTTGCACAGCCCCAGGCCGTGCTCGTCCTGCGCCGCGGGCACGCGGTCGGCGACGTCGAGCGGGTGCAGCTCGAGCTCGGCGATGCGCATGAGGAAGCGGGGCCCGGCGAACGCGGGCTTGTTCTCCTCGTGGTCGCGCACGACGTGGCACACGTCCTGGCACAGGAAGCACTCGATGCACTTGCGGAACTCCTGGGACCGCTGGACGTCGGCCTGCGCCATCCGGTACTCGCCGGGGGCGAGGTCGGCCGGCGGCGTGAAGGCGGGGACCTCCCGCGCCTTCGCGTAGTTGAACGACACGTCGGTGACGAGGTCGCGGATCACGGGGAACGTGCGCATCGGTGTCACGGTCACCACGTCCTGCGGCGCGAACTGAGACATCCGCGTCATGCACATCAGGCGGGGGCGGCCGTCGATCTCGGCCGAGCACGACCCGCACTTGCCCGCCTTGCAGTTCCACCGCACGGCGAGGTCCGGTGCCTGGGTGGCCTGGATCCGGTGGATGACGTCGAGCACCACCTCGCCGTCGTTGACCTCGACGTCGAAGTCCGTCAGGGCGCCGCCCTCGGCGTCCCCGCGCCAGAGCCGGAACCGGCCGGTGTGGGTCATGCGGGCTCACCTCCCGGGTGCGTGACCAGCTCGGGGGCCGTGTAGTACTTCTCGAGCTCGGGCAGGTCGAAGAGCTCCAGCAGGTCGGGCCGCATCGGGTCCCGCTCGGCCTCCTCGACGACGACCCGCGGCACGACAGGGTCCGGGTCGTCGGGGGCGCGCCGCGTCACGAGCACCCGGTGCCGCCACTGCGGGTCGAGCGCCGGGTAGTCCTCCCGGGTGTGGCCACCGCGGCTCTCGGTGCGGCGCAGGGCGCTGGACGCCACGGCCTCGCCGACCATGAGCATGTTGCGCAGGTCGAGGGCCAGGTGCCACCCCGGGTTGTACTGCCGGTGACCCTCGACGGCGACGTCGCGCACCCGGGTCCGGAGCTCGTCGAGCCGGTCGAGCGCCGCGGTCATCTCGGCCTCGGTGCGGATGATGCCGACGAGGTCGTTCATCGCCTGCTGCAGCTCGGCGTGCAGGGCGTACGGGTTCTCGCCCGGGAGGTCGCCCGACGGCGGGTCGAACGGCGCGAGCGCCATGGCCGCGGCGGCGTCGACGCCGGCCTCGTCGACGGGGGGCCGGGATGCCAGACCGGCGACGTACCCGGCGGCCCCGAGCCCGGCGCGCCGGCCGAACACGAGCAGGTCCGACAGCGAGTTGCCGCCGAGCCGGTTCGAGCCGTGCATGCCGCCGGCGCACTCGCCGGCGGCGTACAGGCCGGGCAGGGTCGAGGCCCCGGTGTCCGGGTCGACGGCGATCCCGCCCATCACGTAGTGGCACGTGGGGCCGACCTCCATGGCCTCGGCCGTGATGTCGACGTCGGCCAGCTCCTTGAACTGGTGGTACATCGAGGGCAGGCGGCGCTGGATCTCCGCCGCGGGCATGCGGCTCGCGATGTCGAGGTAGACGCCGCCGTGCTCCGAGCCCCGGCCTTCCTTCACCTCGGTGTTGATCGCGCGGGCCACCTCGTCGCGCGGCAGCAGGTCGGGCGTGCGGCGGTTGTTCTCCTGGTCCTCGTACCACCGGTCCGCCTCGTCCTCGCTCTGCGCGTACTGCCCGGTGAAGACGTCGGGGACGTACCCGAACATGAAGCGCTCGCCGTCGGAGTTCTTGAGCACGCCCCCGTCGCCGCGCACGCCCTCGGTGACGAGGATGCCCTTGACGCTGGGCGGCCAGACCATGCCGGTGGGGTGGAACTGGACGAACTCCATGTCGACGAGGCTCGCCCCGGCCCGCATCGCCAGCGCCTGGCCGTCGCCCGTGTACTCCCACGAGTTCGACGTCACCTGGAACGACTTGCCGATGCCGCCCGTGGCCAGCACGACGGCGGGCGCCGAGAACACGACGAACCGGCCCGACTCCCGCCAGTACCCGAACGCCCCGGCCACCGCGCCCGTCGACGCGTCGGTCAGGAGCTCCGTGACGGTGCACTCGGCGAACACGCGCAGCCGCGCCTCGTAGTCGCCGGTCTCGGCGTGGTCGGCCTGCTGCAGCGCCACGATCCGTTGCTGCAGCGTGCGGATCAGCTCGAGCCCGGTGCGGTCGCCGACGTGCGCGAGCCGCGGGTAGGTGTGGCCGCCGAAGTTGCGCTGGCTTATCCGGCCGTCGGCCGTGCGGTCGAACAGGGCGCCCCACGACTCGAGCTCCCAGACGCGGTCGGGCGCCTCCTTCGCGTGCAGCTCCGCCATCCGCCAGCTGTTGAGGAACTTGCCGCCGCGCATCGTGTCGCGGAAGTGCACCTGCCAGGAGTCGCGGCTGTTGGCGTTGCCCATGGCGGCGGCGCACCCGCCCTCCGCCATCACGGTGTGCGCCTTGCCGAACAGCGACTTGCAGACGATCGCCGTCCGCAGCCCGCGCTCGCGGGCCTCGATCGCGGCGCGCAGCCCGGCGCCGCCGGCACCGATCACGAGGACGTCGTAGTCGTGGCGTTCGGTCTCGGTCAACGTCGGTCTCCCGTCGGGGCTGTCAGCCGATGAGGCGCAGGTCGGTGATCGTGCCCCGCGCGACGAGCATCACGTACAGGTCGGTGAGCACGAGGGTGCCGAGCGTGACCCACGCGAAGAGCATGTGCCGGGTGTTGAGCGCGGAGATCCTGGTCCAGAGCCAGTACCGCACGGGGTGCTTCGAGAAGTGCGTGAGCCGCCCGCCCATGACGTGCCGGCACGAGTGGCACGAGACCGTGTACAACCACAGCAGCGCGACGTTCACCAGCAGCACGAGGTTGCCGACGCCGACGACGAAGCCGTCGGTGGGATGGCGGAACGCGACGATCGCGTCATAGGTGTTGACCAGCGACACCAGGAGGGCGACGTAGAAGAAGTACCGGTGGGCGTTCTGCAGGATCAGCGGGAACCGGGTCTCGCCCGTGTACGTCGCGTGCGGCTCCGGCACGGCGCACGCCGCGGGCGCGATCCAGATCGAGCGGTAGTACGCCTTGCGGTAGTAGTAGCAGGTGAGGCGGAAGCCCAGCAGGAACGGCAGGCTGAGCGCCGCGTACGGGATGAGCGGGTGGTCGGGCAGGAACATCCCGAAGTGCGCCGCACCTGGCTCCGACGCGCACCCGAGCGACACGCACGGCGAGTAGAACGGCGTCAGGTAGCGCTCGTCCGCGAAGAAGTACTGCTGCTGGAAGGCGCGCACCCCGCCGTAGACGACGAACGCCAGCAGTCCCGCGGCCGTCGCCGCCGGCGGCAGCCACCACCGGTCGGAGCGCAGCCGGCGCGCCGGGACCTGGGCCCGTCCCGGGGTGTCGACGCCGCGCGCCGCGACGCCGCGGGCGGCCGTGGTCACGGCCGGGAGCCGTGGTACCCGCCGACGCCCTCGTCGTCGGCGTCGTCCTTCCACATCGACTCGTCCAGCGGTGTGTCCGGGACGACGATGTGCTCCGGCAGGTCGAGACCGCCCTGGTGACTCGCGGGCGGCACCGATGCCAGGTCGCCGGCGTCGATCTCCAGCCGCTCGAGGTCGTTGGTCAGCCGCCGCACCTCGGGCGCGTCACCGAGGGCGCGGCGCACCTCGGCCAGGCTCTGGCGCAGCCGCTCGATGGAGTGCTGCAGGGTCGCAAGCTCGGTGGTCGTCACACGGCACCTCCTCGGCGTCGCCAGCACGGCGGTGTGCTGCGCGTCACACCCGACTCTGCCGTGAAGACACCGGGTCGGCAAGGGCGCCGCGCGAGGCGGTGCGGTGCGACCTGGGCTACTGCTGGTTCGGGAGCGGGTGCCCCTCCGACGCCTGCACGACGACGATGCCGTTGCCGGTGAGCCCGAGCTGGTACGCCTCGCCGGAGCCGCGCCCGATGACGGCGCCGAGCTTCGCCGTCTTGCGCACGGTGCTGTTCAGCGACGTCGACCAGAGCACGACGCTCTGCATGTCCACGAAGGTGGGCTCGTCCACCCGGAGCACCACGGGGGTGCCGTAGGCGGTCACGGCCAGCGCGCCGGTGCCGGTGAAGGTCGTGTTGAACAGTCCGCCGGTGAGCATCGACGCGCCCTGGACGCGGTTGATGTCCCACGCGAGCGTGCTCTCGAAGGCCAGGATGTTGCTGCCGGAGACGGTGACGCTCTCGTTCTCCAGGTACAGCACGAACACCTCGTCGGCGTCCTGGGCCAGGAAGACGTCGCCGCCGCCGGAGACCTTCATCAGCGACATGCCCTCGCCGGTGAACGCCTTCTTGAACAGCTTGGCCATGCCGCCGGCGCCCTCGTAGGCGAAGTCGACGTCGCCCTGGTAGGCGACCATCGACCCCTGCTTGGCGTAGAAGAACCCGCCGCTGCCGGCGAGGTCGACCTTGAGCATGCGGGGGTTGACGAGCTGGAAGCTGCCGGGCTCGCCCTGGGGTTCGGTGTGGTTCATGAGGCTGCTGCGCATGGGCCCATCCTGCAGGTCGGACGGGCGCAGCACCAGGACCGGCAGGGCGGGCTGCCGGAGGAGGGCCTCAGGCGCCGGCGAACCCGGCCTGCCGCCACGCCTCGTAGACGACGATCGACGCGGCGTTGGTGAGGTTCAGCGACCGGCGCCCCGCGAGCATGGGAATGCGCACGCGGTCGGTGACGCGCGGGTGCACGAGCGCGGCGTCGGGCAGCCCGGTGGGCTCGGGGCCGAACAGCAGCACGTCCCCCGGCCGGTAGGAGACGTCGGTGTACGTCGTCGTCGCCTGCGCGGTGAAGGCGAAGACGCGGGCGCCGGAGAGCGCGTCGAGGGCGGCGTCGAACGTGGGGTGCGTCTGCATGACGGCGAGGTCGTGGTAGTCGAGACCGGCGCGCCGCAGCTTCGCCTCGGACAGGTCGAAGCCCAGCGGTTCCACCAGGTGCAGCCGTGCACCGGTCACCGCGGCGAGCCGGATCGCCGAGCCCGTGTTCCCCGGGATGCGGGGCTCGTAGTAGACGACGTGGGCGAACGGGTCGGACGGCGGGGCGGGCAGGAGCTGGTCGGGCACGGTCCCGATTCTCCCACCCAGGGGTCAAAGGCCCCGCGCGACGTAGCGGATTCTTTCGTTCCCGGATCAGGAACGGAAGAATCCGCTACGTCGGCCGGGTAGGGCACTAGGCTCGCTTGATGGCGGCGGTCCCGGCAGTGATGAGGGCGGTGCAGCTGGTGGGCCACGGCGGCCTGGACCGGCTGGTCTACCGCGCCGACGTGCCCACGCCCGTCCCGGCGTCGGGCGAGGTGCTCATCGACGTGCACGCGTGCGGCATGAACAACACGGACGTCTGGGTGCGCGAGGGCGCGTACGGCACCGAGACGGACCCGGCGTCGGTCTCGACCTGGCGACGCGGGCGCTCCACCCTGACGTTCCCGCGGGTCCAGGGCGCGGACACGGTCGGCGTGATCGCCGCGGTCGGCGACGGCGTGCCCGCCTCCCGGATCGGTGAGCGGGTGATCGTCGACTTCTCGATCTACCACCGGCCCGAGGGCGACGACTCCCTGGCCGACATCGACTACATCGGGCACGGGCGCGACGGCGGCTACGCCGAGTACACGACGGTGCCGGCCGAGAACGCCTACGAGGTCACGGCCGACATCGACGACGCCGAGCTCGCCACCTTCTGCTGCGCCTACCTCACCGCGGAGCAGATGCTGGACCGTGCCCGGCTGGCCCGCGGCGAGCGGGTCCTCGTGACGGGCGCGTCGGGCGGGGTGGGGTCCGCGGTCGTCCAGCTCGCCCGGGTCCGCGGCGCCGTCCCGTACGCCGTGACGAGCGCGGGCAAGGAGGCGGCACTGCGTGAGATCGGTGCGCAGGGCGTGGTGCTGCGCGACGCGCCGGACCTGGTCGCCGAGGTGGCGCGCGTCGTCGACGGCCCCGTGGACGTGGTCGCCGACCTGGTGGCCGGGCCGATGTTCAACGACCTGCTGCGCATCCTGCGCCCCGAGGGTCGGTACACGACGGCGGGCGCCATCGGCGGACCGGTGGTGAGCCTGGACCTGCGCACCGTCTACCTCAAGCAGCTCGAGCTGCACGGGTCGTCCCAGGGCACGCGGACGGCGTTCCGGCGCCTGGTGCGCTACATCGCCGACGGCGACGTCCGGCCGCTGCTCGACCGCACGTTCCGGCTCTCGCAGATCCACGACGCGCAGCGCGCGTTCCTCGCCAAGTCCTACGTCGGCAAGCTGGTGGTCGTGCCCGACCGGCACTGGGAGCGGGTAGGGGCGCCCCATGCGGTCGCGTGAGCGCACGCTCGAGCTGATCGACACCCAGTCCGGCGGCGACGTCAGCCGCATCGTCGTCGCGGGCGTCGAGCCGCTGCCCGGCGGGACCGTGCTGGCCAAGGCCCGCTACCTGGAGCGGGAGGGCGACGGGCTGCGGCGGCTGCTGCTCTCCGAGCCGTACGGCGACCCGGCGATGTCCGTGGACCTCGTCGTCGAGCCGTCCCACCCCCAGGCGCAGGCCGGCTACATCATCATGGAGGCGATGGGGTACCCGCTGTACTCGGGCTCGAACACGATCTGCACGGTCACGGCGCTGCTCGCCAGCGGGGCCATCCCGATGCGCCCCGACGACGGGCTCCAGAACGTGGTGCTCGAGTCGCCGGCCGGGCCCGCGCGCATCAGCGTGCGCGTCGGCGACGGGCGGGTGACGTCGGTGACGACCCAGGGCGAGCCCGCGTTCGTCGCGGACGTCGGGCTGCACGTCGACGTGCCGCACTACGGCGACGTGCGGTTCGCGCTCGTCTGGAGCGGCGCCTACTACGCACTGATCGACGCCGCCCGGCACGGCTTCGGCGTCACCGCGCAGGAGCAGATCGCGCTGACCGCGTTCGGGGACGCGTTCGTGCGGGCCGCGCGGCCGGGCCTGCGCCAGGTGCACCCGGAGCTGGGGCACGTCGGCCCGCTGCCGTTCGCCCACTTCATGGGGCCGCTGCGGGAGCTCGGCCCCGGGCGCTGGGAGTCGGCCTCGGCCACGTACGTGCATCCCGGCGTGCTGTGCCGCAGCCCGACCGGGACGGGGACGTCCGCACGGCTCGCACTGCTGGCGCACCGCGGCCAGATCCGCGAGGGCCAGTCGCTCGAGACGATCTCCCCGCGGGGCAACCGGTTCGTCGGCACGGTCGGGGCGACCGCGCAGGTGGGCGACTACCCGGCCCTGCAGTCCACGATCACCGGCTCGGCCCGTCTCATGGCGCGCTCGCAGGTGACCGTCGACCTCGACGACCCGCTGGTGGACGCCTCCGACCTGGAGCACGTGCTCTCGGCGCAGGCGCGCTGACGCCGGACGCGGGGCCCGCGGGGACGGCAGGAGTACCCTGGGCGTCATGCTCAAGCGCAACGACTGGTGGTGGCTGCACCCGCAGCCGTGACCTGACGCGCCCCCCGCATCCCCGTCCCGAGCTGCCCGCCGCAGCCGGGACGTTCGTGCGTCCGGGGTACCTCGGCGGGCGGCACCGCTTCCCAGGAGCCGACCATGACCGCACCGAGCACCAGCGTCCTTGCCCCCACTCCGTCGTCCACCGGGCCGTCCAGCGCGCCGTCGTCCACCGCGCCGTCGTCGGCCGAGACCACGACGGCGAGCGCCGCCGCCGCGCAGGCCCGTTCGGCCCAGATCGAGGCCGCGATCGCCCACGACCCGAGCGGGTTCCGCGTGCTGACGGGCGACCGCCCGACCGGCGCGCTGCACCTGGGCCACCTGATGGCCACCCTCGACAGCCGGGTGCGCCTGCAGGACGCCGGTGTCGAGGTCGTCCTCGTCGTCGCCGACTACCAGGTCATCACCGACCGGGACGACGCCGGGAACCTGCCCGCGGTCGTGCGGGACGTGGTGCTCGACTACCTCGCCGCCGGGATCGACCCGGAGCGCAGCACCGTGTTCACGCACTCGGCGGTGCCCGCGCTGAACCAGCTGCTGCTGCCGTTCCTGTCGCTGGTGACGGTGGCCGAGCTGGAGCGCAACCCCACCGTCAAGGCGGAGGCGGTCGCCGCGGAGCGGCGCCAGGGCCGCGGGATGTCGGGGCTGCTGTTCACCTACCCGGTGCACCAGGCGGCCGACATCCTGTTCTGCCACGGCAACCTGGTGCCGGTGGGGCCGGACCAGCTGCCCCACCTGGAGACCACCCGCACGGTGGCGCGGCGCTTCAACCAGCGCTACGCGGCGGCCGCGCCGTACTTCCCCGAGCCGGAGGCCCTGCTCACGCCGTCGCTCACGGTGCTGGGCGACGACGGCGCCAAGATGAGCAAGTCGCGCGGCAACGCGCTGGAGCTGCGGGCCACCGAGGACGAGACGGTGCGGTACTTCCGGCGCGCCCGCACGGACTCCGAGCGGCACATCACGTTCGACCCGGACCGCCGCCCGGAGGTGGCGAACCTGCTCCGGATCGGCGCGCACTTCGCGGGCACGACGCCGGACGCGCTGGCCGAGTCCGTCGGCGCCGCGGGGGCGGGGCGGCTCAAGGCGGTCGTGACGGACGCCGTCGTCGAGGGGCTCCGGCCGTTGCGTGCGCGGCGGCGGGCGCTCGCGGCCGACGGGCACGCCGTCGTCGCCGACGTGCTGGCGCGGGGCACCATGCGGGCGAACGAGGTCGCCGACCGCACCCTTGCCGACGTCCACGAGCTCATGGGCACCATGTACCCATGAGCACGCTGGCGTTCCGGCGCACCCGTCGCGGCGACCTGTCGCAGATCCAGGCGTGGCTGCGGCAGCCGCACGTGGCGCGGTACTGGGCGCACGACACGTCGGACGCCGCGGTGGAGCGCGACTTCGCCGGCAGCTTCGGTGGCACGGAGCCGTCGGAGGACTTCGTGGTGTCGGACGGCGGCGTCGACGTCGGGTTCGTCCAGCGCTGCTGCATCCACGACTACGCCGCCGAGGAGCGTGAGCTCATCGAGCTGGTGGAAGTGCCCGCCGACGCCCTGACGATCGACTACTTCGTCGGTGAGGCGGACCGCGTCGGCCAGGGGGTCGGCAGCCGGATGGTCCGGGAGTTCGTCGCCCTGTGCTGGCGGGACCACCCCGGCGCGACGGCGATCGTCGTCCCCGTCGTCGTCGGCAACGTCGCGTCGTGGTCGGCGCTGCGGTCGGCCGGGTTCCGGCGGGTGGCGACGGGACACCTGCCTCCGGACAACCCGGTCGACGACGGCCTGCACCACGTCTACCGTCTGGACCGCCCCGCGGGCTGAGCCCGGTGCGCCCGTGACGGGGGGTGAGCCGAGTGGCCGGTGGGCCGGTGAGCCTTGTCAGGCGCTGTCGCGCAGCGCGGCCGTGATCGTCGCGACCCGCTCGCGGACCTCGGCGGTCTCGATCACGGCCCGCACCTCGAGGCGCTCGATCCCGATCGCTGACGTCTCGGCGACCGATCCGAGGACGGCGCGCAGCACCTCGGCGGCCGACCTGGCCTGCTCGGGAGTGGTCGCCCGGTCCGCGCGCGCCGTGGCCAGCCCGAGCGCCAGGCCGATGTCGTCGGCCGAGTCCACGCGGGGCGACAGGAACGTGGAGGCGAGCCGCGCCAGCAGCCCCAGCCGGCGTCCCGCCTCGCGCGGGGGCAGGCGATCGCCGTCGAGACGGGCGACCTCCCCGTCCAGCTCGCGGGCCACGAGGGCGCTCGACGCGTCGCGCAGGTCGTCGACGTACGTCCGGGCGCTGCCGGGGGCGAGGAGCGGCCGGGCGGCCCGGTCGCGTGCCCACTCGGGGTTGCGGCCGGCGGCGTGCAGGAAACGGTCGAGGTCGATCCCGTCGAGATCCGCGTCCGTACCGCCGTCGAGCCAGTCGCGGACGCGGGCGACGTCCCCGGGCTCGTCGACGTCGAGCCCCACCGTGGACAGCACGTCGAGCCAGGTGCCGGTCGCGGGGTCGAACAGGGGGACGAGGCGGTCGTCCTGCGGCCCCGCAGGGCGCACCACGTGCTCGCGCCCCGGGTCGTGGAGCAGCACCCACGGTCGGTCGTCGACGACCACCGGGCTCGACTCGGTCATCTCGAGCACCACGCGCGTCGCCCACTCGTCGTAGGTCTCGCCCTCCGGCGCGCCCGTGAGCGGGTCGCGCCGGACGGCGGGGGCGCTCAGCCGCGCGGGCAGCCAGAGCAGCGGGTGCCACATCGCCTCCGGCCGCAGCTCGGGCCACCGTCGGCGGCCGTCCGGGACGGTCCACGGCATGGGCAGCGGGGTGGCCGACAGCGGGGAGAGCAGCAGGGCGTGCTCGTCGAGGCCTGAGAACGCCCGCCACAGGGGGAGGCGGCCGGCCACCTCGATCACCGACGCGGGCAGGAGCAGGTGCTCTGCCGGCCCGGCGTCGAGCGCTCTGCGCCTGTGCTCCACGGTGGTCCTCTCCTCGGGGGGTCTCGGAACGCCTATGCCGGACGGCGTCGCCCGAGCCGACGTGGCCGGCATCGTCGACGTGACCGACGTCACAGCGTCCGGGGCGCCGGACGGGCCGATTTTCGCGAGCGCCCCGCACACACGCATGCCATGCAGACCTTGACCGTCGTCCCCGACGCCCCCGCCGCCAGCCCGAGCACCCGCCCCCAGGTGCAGGTGCACGACCGCGCCAGCGACGAGCTGGACCTTCTGACCACCGACCTGGCCCGCCGCGTGCGCGCCGGCTCCGTCGGTGAGAAGGAGGCCCGCATGGCGATCTTCGAGGCGGTCTTCCGCACGGGCATCATCGGTGCGGAGACGCGGCGCTACTGCCACCGCCAGAGCGTGGCGCGGCACCTGCACGACGACATGGTCGAGGCGGCCGTCGACTTCTACACCCGCAAGATCCTCGACCTGCCGAGCGTCGAGGGGGCCACCGGGGACTCGCGCGGCCGCAACGGCACCAAGTTCTTCGACCTGGAGGTGTTCGCCGAGGGCGCGAGCGCGGCCGGGTCGATCCGGCAGGCGCTCGGCGACTACACGCTCATGCACCGCACCCTGCTGCGCAGCGTCCGGTCGGCCCGGCGCGTGGGCCAGGTCGTCTCGACCGACCTGCTCGAGGGCACCATCGACGCCGAGGGCCGGCTCGCCGGCCTGATGCACGAGCTGCCGATCGAGCCGGACCCCGCCGCGGAGATCCTCGAGGCCGACCGGACCGCCCGCCTGGACCACGTCTACGAGGTGCACGCGAGCGCCGCGGCCCGCCAGCGCGGCGTGCTCCGGGCGCGCATCGACGCCGCTGCGATCCGCGCCGCGTTCGACCTGCCCGAGCTGGAGCGCCCGGTCGACCCCGAGGTGCGGGCCCGCCTGCTCGCCTGGGTGGACGACGACGAGGCGCTCGCCCTGCGGTCCGTCGTCGCCCTGGTCCTGCCGGGCCGCGTGACCGACCTGCGCGCCGAGCGGCTCGGCGAGCTGTGGGCGGCGTTCGACGCCGACCAGCTGACCGAGCTCGCCGAGCACGAGTACGGCCAGCGGATGGCGCACCTGCTCGTGCGCGACGCCCTGGCGGACCGGGCGCGCCCGGGCCGGCCCACCGTGTCCCGGACGCGCGTGGCGGTGAAGCGCGCGGTCGCCGGCTGCGGCGTCGACGCGACCTGGGGCGCCGAGCTCACGGCCGTCTTCCTCGAGCACGAGCACGAGGCCCGCTCCGCCTGGGACCCCGACCGCGGCGTCGACGGCCCGGCCCGCGACGCCGGCCGTTACCTGCGCGCGCTCGAGGCGGCCGCAGGGCTGCCGGGCGCCCCGCTCGGTCGGACGCCGGCCGAGGTCCGCGACGCCCTCGCGCGTCTCGTCGTCGACGCCCACCAGCCGGCCCGCCGCGCCGACGCCGCCTGATCTGACGCCCCGTGACCGACGCCCCGTGATCCGAGGGGAGACGCGGGCAGAAGTTCCATAGGGCCACCAGACGCCGGAACTTGCGCCGGCGAGGACCCGAGAGGAGACCCCGATGGCTGCCCACCCCGCACCCGCGCGGAAGACCATCGCCGAACGTACCGCGCCGCTGACGAAGGAGATCGCGCGCCGCCGCACCGGCACCCCCCTGACCCCCGGCGACGTGCACGAACAGATCGCGTCGCTGGTCGACGAGCTGGTCCGGCAGGGGATGACGCCGGCCCAGGCCGGCGGGCTCGTGAACCGCGCAGCGGCCAAGGCCCTCGGCGCGTGAGCTCCTTGCGGCGGCCGTGGGAGTCGTTGCCGTCCGCCGTCATCGTGGACCCGTTCGCCGCGTCGGCCCCCGGGTCCGGCGACGCCGACGGCTCGGCCGACGACGCGCCCGGCCGGTGCGACGCCTGCGGTGCGATCGCGCGGGTCCGCGTCACCGTCGCCGCCCGCGGAGACCTCCTGTTCTGCTGGACCGACTTCCTCGTGCACGAGCAGGCGCTCGCCGCCGGCGGGTTCGTCGCGACCTCCGCCCGGACCGGGCACGGGTCACACGGACCGGCCCCCCACGGTGGCGGCCCGGCTGCCGACAGTTGCTGGTGACGACCTCCGGCTCGGAGGCCGACGGGGCACCGGAGAGGTGCCCGGCCGACACACCGCCCGCCAGGGCGCACGGATCGCGCCAGTGATGGCGGGGAGGGGCGAGATGGACGAGATGGACGAGATCGTCCACGAGTTCTTGGTCGAGTCCTATGAGAACCTCGATCAGCTCGACCAGGACCTCGTGGCCCTCGAGAGCGACCCGTCGTCGCGCTCCCTGCTGAGCAGCATCTTCCGCACGGTGCACACGATCAAGGGCACCAGCGGCTTCCTCGGCTTCGGCAACCTGGAGCGGGTGTCGCACATCGGCGAGTCGCTCCTGTCCGAGCTGCGCGACGGCAAGCGGTCCATGGACCAGCCCACCGCCGACGTGCTGCTGGCGCTGGTGGACACGCTGCGCGAGATCCTCGCGAAGATCGAGGCGGGCGGCGGCGACGACGTCGACGTCGCGCCGATGGTCGAGCGCATCGCCGCCGTCCAGGCGGGCACCGCCGAGGCTGCCGCTCCTGCTCCGGAGCCCGCTCCTGCGCCGGAGCCCGTCGCCGAGGCCGCGGCCGAGCCGGAGCCCGTCGCCGAGCCCGAGGCCGAGCCCGCGGCCGAGCCGGAGCCCGTGACCACGGTCGAGACCGTGGCGGAGCCGACGCAGTCCGCGCCGGAGCCCGCCGTGGAGCCGACGCCGGAACCCGCGCCGACCGCGCAGCCCGCGCCGTCGACCCCTGGGCCGGGGGGAGCTGCGCCGGCCGTGCCGTCCGCTCCCGAGCCGGTGGCCGAGGCCGCGGTCGAGACGCACGCGCGCAACGCCGCGGACGGCTCGATCCGCGTGGACGTCGACCTGCTCGACACCCTCATGCGCCAGGTGGGCGAGCTCGTCCTCGTGCGCAACCAGATCGACCGGATCGCGGGGACGCGGGAGGACCAGGAGACCAAGCGTTCCGCGCAGCGGCTGAGCCTCATCGCCTCGGAGCTGCAGGAGGGCGTCATGCGCACGCGCATGCAGCCCATCGAGCACGTGTGGTCGAAGATGCCGCGCGTCGTGCGCGACCTGTCCCGCAGCCTGGGCCGCGACGTGCGGATCGAGATGACCGGTGGCGACACCGAGCTCGACCGCTCGCTGCTCGAGGCCGTCAAGGACCCGCTGACGCACCTGGTGCGCAACGCCGTCGACCACGGCATCGAGGACCCGGAGCGGCGTCGGGCCGCCGGGAAGTCCAGCCAGGGCGTCGTCACGCTGCGGGCCTACCACTCGAACGGCCAGGTCGTGGTCGAAATCTCCGACGACGGCGCGGGCATCGACCCCGCCCGCGTCGGCCGCACCGCCGTCGACAAGGGCCTGCGTACCGCGGCCGAGGTCGCGGCGATGTCGGAGCCCGAGCTGCTCGACCTGCTGTTCATGGCCGGGTTCTCCACCGCCGCCAAGGTCACGAACGTGTCCGGGCGCGGCGTCGGCATGGACGTGGTGCGCACCAACATCGAGTCCATCGGCGGTTCCGTGGACGTCGAGTCCCGGGTCGGCGCAGGCACGACGTGGCGGATGCGCATCCCGCTGACGCTGGCCATCATGCCCGCCCTCACCGTCACGTGCGGTGGGACGGTCTACGCGATCCCGCAGGTCAGCCTGCTGGAGCTGGTGGCCCTCGGTGACCAGCAGGGCCGGATCGAGCACGTGGGCTCTGCCCCCGTCTTCCGGCTGCGCGGGGTCCTCCTGCCGCTGATCTCCCTGGCGGAGGTGCTGGGCCTCGAGCCCGGCGACGACCGCGTGATCGCCGTCGTCGAGGCGGACGACCAGCGGTTCGGCGTCATCGTGGACCGCGTCCTGAACATGGAGGAGATCGTCGTCAAGGCGATCGCCAGCCGGCTCAAGCAGATCGGCATGTACGCCGGTGCGACCGTGCTGGGCGACGGCAAGGTGGCGCTCATCCTCGACCTGCAGGCCATCGCGCGCCGGGTGCTCACCGCCGACGCCGCGGGCCTCGCTCGCGCGCACGTGCGGGACGTGGCCCAGGGCGCCGGGACCACCGAGCAGATGCTCGTGGTCGGAGCGGGCGACCGCCGCGTCGCGATCCCGCTGGCCGCGGTCACCCGCCTCGAGCGGATCCGGGCGGACCGGATCGAGCAGGTCGGGGCCCGCGAGGTGCTGCAGTACCGCGGGGCCTTGCTGCCCCTGGTGCGGCTGGACCAGCTCCTGGGGGCCGTGGGTGGCATGGCGTCCGACGAGCTCGACGTCGTGGTCTACACCCGCGGCGGCCGCAGCATCGCGATGGCTGTCACCGAGATCGTCGACATCGTCGAGGACGACGCGCAGCGGCGCAGCGACATCGACGACCAGGGCCTGCTCGGCTCCACGGTGCTCAAGGACCGTGTCACCGAGCTGCTCGACGTCCGCAGCGCCGTCCAGGCGGCCGACCCCGGCTTCTTCGACGACCTCGACGCCGGCGGCCTCGGCGAGCTCTCCGATCCCGACGACGCGACGGCCGACCACGGCGCGTCGCTGGCAGGTGCCCGATGACCACTCAGCTCGTGACGTTCACGCTCGCCGACCGGCTGTGCGGGATCCCCGTGGACCAGGTCCAGGAGGTCCTGCCGGGCCGGGCGCGCACCAACGTGCCGCTCGCGCCCGACGACGTGGCCGGCCTCGTCAACCTGCGGGGTCAGGTCGTGCTCTCGGTCGACCTGCGCCGACGCCTCGGCATGCCGCCGCTGGAGGACGACCAGATGATGGTCGTCGTCTTCGTCGGCGACGAGACGGTGAGCCTCCTCGTGGACCGCATCGGCGACGTCCTCACGGTCGACGACGAGCAGTTCGAGGCCCCGCCCCAGACGCTCTCCGACCAGCTGCGGGCCGTGATCCGCGGCACCTACAAGCTCTCCGACCGGCTGCTGCTTGCGCTCGACGTCGACGCCGCCGCCTCGTGAGCCGGCCGGCTCGCCCACCCCTTCCTTCCTCGTCCCTGTCAGGAGCCCCCATGTCCACGATTCCCACGCCGGGCGCCCGTCGGCGCCGCTTCGCCGACTTCTCCGTCCGAACGAAGATCCTCACCGCGCTCGGCGTCCTCGCCGTCGTGCTCGTCCTCATCGTCGGCTTCGCGGTGCAGAGCCTCCGCGCGACGTCCGCCGACACGGCATCGGTGGCGGACGTGGCCAACTCGCTGCTGCGCAGCAACGCGATGGTGGACCACGACACCCAGGAGGCGTGGCGGCTGACGTACCAGTACGACATCGTCGAAGGTGAGGCCCGTGCGGCGACGGTCGAGCAGATGGCCGAGACCGACGCCAGGGTCGCCGAGCAGATCGCCGCGATCGATGCGACGCTCGATGCGGCAGGGGTTCAGGAGCCGAACTGGGTCGAGTTCAAGAGCTCATGGGCTCAGTGGCTCGAGTTCCGTGACTCGACGCTCATGCCCGCCGTCGACGCCAGCGACGTGACGGCGGAGATCCAGTCCGCGAACGACGAGATCATCGCGTCCTACCGTGTTGCGCTCACCGCCTCGGGCGACGGTGTGTACGCCTACCTCGACACCGTCGCGGACGACGCGGCCGCGGAGGCGTCGCAGACGCTCATGCTCATGATCGTGTTCGCGGCCGGCGGTCTCCTGCTCTCGGTGGTGGTCGGCGTCCGTGTGGCGAACAGCATCCGGCGCTCCGCCCGTCAGGTGCAGCACTCGCTCGGAGCGCTCGCTGCCGGCGACCTCACCGTGCACCCGGACGTCGACAGCGATGACGAGCTGGGCCAGATGGCTCGTGCGCTGGGGAGCGCGCAGGACAACCTGAGGGGGATCATCGCCGAGGTGGCGGGGACGTCCGAGGCTGTTGCTGCGGCGACGGCGCAGCTGTCCGCGACGGGGGCCCAGTTCTCCGCCGGCTCCGAGGAGACCGCGGCGCAGTCGGGTGTCGTGGCCTCCGCTGCGGAGCAGGTGTCGCAGAACGTGCAGACGGTGGCTGCGGGTGCGGAGCAGATGGGTGCGTCGATCCGGGAGATCGCGCAGAACTCGAACGAGGCGGCGAAGGTCGCGAACCGGGCG
>NZ_JAIXCQ010000010.1:0-85964 GCF_020297055.1 Isoptericola luteus
TCAAGGCGTTCTGGAACATCGCGAACTGGCAGGACGTCGCCGCCCGCCTCGAGCGCGCCCGCACCGCCACCGCCGGGCTCATCGTCCCCGCCTGACCCCGACACCCCGTACGACAGCCCGGCCCCGGCACGGCAGGAATGCCTGCCGTGCCGGGGCCGAGCTGCCTCGCCGGGGACGGCTGCTCAGATCCGGTCGAGGACGGCGATCTCGTCGTCGCTCAGCCGCAGCGCCCCCGCGGCGACGTTCTGCTCCAGGTGAGCGACGCTTCCGGTGCCGGGGATGGCGAGCACGTGCGGCCCGCGGTGCAGGGTCCACGCCAGCCGCACCTGGGACGGCGTCGCGCCGTGAGCCGCGGCGACGGCCGCGATCTCGTCCCGGCCCGCCACGTGCGGCTGCCCGCCGGGGACGGCACCGGCGAGCGCCGCGCCCATGGAGAAGAACGGGACGAACGCGATGCCGAGCTCGCCGCAGCGTTCCAGCAGCCCGTCGTCGCCCCGCTCCGTCAGTCCGTAGCGGTTCTGCACGCAGACGACGGGCGCGACCTCCAGCGCCTCGTCGAGCTGTTCGGGCAGCACGTTGGAGACTCCGAGGTGGCGGACCAGGCCCGCGTCGCGCAGCTCCGCGAGGGCGCCGACGTGCTCGGCGACCGACCCGGGCTCGGTCGACAGGCCGGTGCCCCAGCGCAGGTTGACGACGTCGAGGTGGTCGCGGCCGAGCTGCCGGAGGTTCTCCTCGACCTGGGCCCGCAGCTGGTCCGGGCGGGCATAGGGCTCGAACACGCCGTCGCGCGACTGCGAGGGGCCCACCTTGGTGGTGATCACCAGGTCGTCGGCGTAGGGCTGCAGGGCCGTGCTGATCAGCTCGTTCGCCGAGCGTGTGGGGAAGAAGTAGAAGGCGGCGGTGTCGATGTGGTTCACGCCCAGCTCGACGGCTCGGCGCAGGACGGCGATCGAGTCGGCGCGGTCGCGGGGCACGGGACTGCCCAGCGTGCCGATCACGCGCATCGCCCCGAAGCCGAGGCGGCGGACTGTCACGTCGCCGAGCTGCCAGGTGCCGGCGGCGCCGGCCGTCGCAGGGCCGTCGGCGGGTGCGGTGGTGGAGGTGAGGGACGGGCTCGTGGTGTCGGTGCTCATGCCGTCAGCCTCGCCCGGCGGAGGCGCGGGGTCGCGGTGCTGGCAGCTTGTTGCCGACGTTGGCAGGACCCTGCCACGCGGGGGAGGATCGAGGCATGCAGACCGGTGAGGCAGTGACGATCGTCCACGGCGACGAGGAGCTGCTCGCGCGCACCCGGCACCTGTTCGCGACGGCCACGGAGATCGCGTGCGCCGCGAACAGCCTTGGCATGTGGGCGGTGACGCACGTCGCCGACGACCTCGACGCCCTGGCGCGGGAGCGCCGGGGGCAGGTCCGGGTCCGCAAGGTGTTCCGCCCCGGCGTGCTGCTCGACCCGGTGGCGGCGCGGGGGGTGGCGCGCACGCGCGAGCACCACGGCGCGCAGATCCGCATCACCACCGACGAGCTCAACGAGACGATCCTGTTCGACCGGCGGGTAGCGATCCTCGCCGGGGACGTCCGGGCGGGACGCCGCAGCTACAGCGTCGTCACGCAGCCCGAGACCGTGCAGGGCGTCACGTCGCTGTTCGAGGCCGTGTGGCGCGCCGCCACCGACGTCGACGTGTACGACGCCCGGATCGCCGAGATCCGGCTGCTCGCGCCCCGGGTGCTGGACCTGCTCGGCCAGGGGGTGAAGGACGAGGCCGCCGCCCGGACCCTGGGGCTCGGCGTGCGCACCTACCGCCGTCGGGTGGCCGAGCTCATGGACGCCCTGGGGGCCGAGTCCCGCTTCCAGGCGGGGGTGCGGGCCCGCGAGCTCGGCCTGGTCTGACCGGCGCGCGACCCGGCCGGGCAGGCGCCCGTGCCAGGATCGCACCGTGCCCTCGCTGCAGCCCCTGACGATCACGCCCTTTGCCGCCGACGGGCAGCCGGTGCTCACGGCTCCCGCGGTCGGTGCTCTGCTGCGCCCGTGGCGGGCGGACGACGCGCCCGCCGTCCGCGCCGTCTACGACGACGAGCCCGTCCGGCGCTGGCACGTGCGCTCGCTCGGGTCGGACGACGAGGCGCGGGCGACGCTCGAGGGCTGGCGCGAGGGGTGGGGGCTCGGCAGCGGTGCGAGCTGGGCGGTCGTGGACGCGGTGTCGGACGTGCTGCTGGCGAGGGTGGCGGTCAAGGTCTTCGACCCGCAGGGGGTGGGCGAGATCGCGTACTGGACCGCACCCGCGGCACGCGGGCGGGGAGTTGCCCCGACGGCGCTCGACGTCGCGTCGGCGTGGGCGTTCGGGGCGGGGTTCCACCGGCTCGAGCTCCAGCACTCCACCGACAACGCGCCGTCGTGCCGGGTGGCCCTCAAGGCGGGCTACGCCGCGGAGGGTGTGCGGCGCGAGGCCGTGCTGCACGCCGACGGCTGGCACGACATGCACGTGCACGCCCGCCTCGCGTCCGCTCGCTGAGGCGCGGCGGCGCCGTGGCGACTGTCGGTGGGGCGCGCCATGCTCGTCCGTGACGACCCCGAGGAAGGGACACCGACATGACCGCTCCGATCCCCGTCGACCCGCCGCAGATCCCCACCAGCCCCGCCTTCGCCCAGGGGATGATTCTGCCCGCCGGGCGCACGCTCTACGTGGGCGGTCAGAACGGGGTCGACGAGCAGGGCACGCTGCTCGACGGCCTCGGCCCGCAGACCGAGCAGGCGCTGCGCAACGTGCTCGCCGTCCTCGCGGAGGCGGGGACCGACGCCGACCACGTCGCCAAGCTCACCATCTACCTGACGGCGGGGGTCGACCCGGACGCGGCGTACTCGGCGTCGGGCAAGGTGTGGACGCACCGCACGGCCGTGACGGTCGTCAGCGTGCCCATGTCGCGCCCGGGCGTGCTCGTGGAGATCGAAGCCGTCGCCACCGTGCCGGAGGGCTGACCGGGCGAGCTGTCACGTCGTCCGGCGGTGGGGCGCCGCCGCCGGTCAGTGGGTGGCCGTCGTCTGCTGGTACAGGGCCAGCCGTGGCTCGCCGTCGACGGTGCGGTACGTGCTCGCCATGAGCGCGACGAACGGCTCCTCGCCGTCGCGCACCGCCTCGGCGCGGTAGACCAGGGCTGCCGCGCCGTCGCCCACGTCGACGCGGCGGGCCTCGGAGATCTCGTACGAGTCCCAGGCGGGGGAGCCGTCGAGCGACGCGGCCACGGTCGGGCGGTCCATGGTCATCCCGTTGACGAGCACCATCAGCGCGTCCGGCGTCATGAGGTCGCCGTAGAACGTGCCGCCACGGCTCTCGCACAGCGCCGCCCAGCCCGCGTGCTCCAGGCCCAGCAACCGGTCCAGGGTGAGGGTGGTCATGCGGTCCAGCGTAGGCAGTCACGTCTGCCGTCGCAGTCTCGTCGGGAGGAGGACGGCGCACCGGGCGCCCGCGACGAAGGAGGTCGACATGGCACGGATCCTGGTCACCGGCGGCACGGGTCACCTCGGCCGGCTCGTGGTGCCGCGCCTGGTGCGGACCGGTCAGGAGGTCACCGTCCTCAGCCGCAGCCCGCACGCGGCGGGCGACGGCGTGCGCTACCTCGTCGGCGACTGGGACACGGGCGAAGGGCTGACGGCGGCGGTGCGGGACGCGGACGTCGTCGTCCACCTGGCCGGCGACCAGCTCCACAACGAGACGGTGGCCCACGCGCTGGTCCGCGCGGTGCGCGAGGCCGGCACCGACCCGCACCTGGTGAACATCTCGGTGGTGGGCGCGGAGAAGGTGCCGCTGCGCAGCGGGTTCGACCGCCGTGTGCTCGGCTACATGGCCAGCAAGGCGGCCGCCGAACGCGTGCTGGAGGGCTCCGGGCTGCGATGGACGAACCTGCGTGCGACGCAGTTCCACGAGCTGGTGCTCATCGCGGCCAGGGCGCTCGCGAAGCTGCCCGTGGTGCCCGTCCCGTCCGGCTGGCGGTCGCAGCCGGTCGCGGGCGACGAGGTCGCGGCGCGGCTCGTAGAGCTGGCGGTGGGCGACCCGCAGGGCCGGGTCCCGGACCTGGCCGGGCCCGAGGTGCACAGCTTCCGGTCGATGATCAGGGACTACCTCGACGCGGTCGGGTCGCGCCGCCCGACGATGCCGGTCCGCATCCCCGGCGGAGCGTCCCGCGCGTACGCGGCGGGCGCGAACCTCGCCCCGGACCGCGCCGTCGGGAAGCAGACGTGGGCGGAGTTCCTCGCGGCCCGGGAGCCCTCGCGGTCCTGACCGGCCCGGGGTCTCGACGGTTCCGGGCCTCCGCAGCCCGGGAGCTCAGCCCCCGGCGCGCGAGCCGGGCCGCCGCTCGGAGGCGAGCACGCCGTAGACGAGGGTGTCGGTCCACTCGCCCTTGGACCACCAGTCCTGGCGCAGATGGCCCTCGCGCGTCATGCCGACGCGCTCGCACAGCCGCGCGGAGGCCTCGTTGCGGGCGTCGAGCTGGGCCACGACCCGGTGCATGTCGTAGTAGTCGAAGGCGAGGCCGAGGACGGCGCGCACGGCCTCCGTGGCGAAGCCCTGCCCCGTGTGCTCGGGGTGGAACACCCAGCCGATCTCGCCGCGGGACACGGTGTCCCCCGTCGTCCACAGGACGACGTCGCCCACGACCTTGCCGTCGTGCTGCACGACGAGGGACAGCGCGGAGCCGGGCTCGTCGATCCCGTTGCGCAGGAGCCGCTTCGCCACCTGGGCCTGCGCGTCCTCGGGCGTCCACGGTTCCTCGAGCAGGTACCGGGCCACCTCGGCGTCGGCGTAGTAGGCGAGCAGCGCGTCGACGTCGTCCGGCCGGTAGGCGCGGAGCACGAGCCGGTCGGTCGTCACCGGCAGGGGCGTCTCGGTCGTTGCGGGTGTCACGGTCAGGCACCCTAGCCTCCCGCACCGCCCCGCACCCGGTGGACCGGTCAAATTCCCTCGCGCCGAGCCCCCTCGGTCGGCCATCCTGACGTGATGGTCACCACTCCCGCCGCGCCGGCGTGGCACCTCGTCGAGGCTCCCACGCCGGACTCGTCCGACCATCCGGACGCGTGGGTCGCCACGGCGATCTCCGACCTCGTGCGGCACGCGTCGCTCGCGGACGTGGGGCACGACGACTTCGCCCCTCGTGCCGTCGACGTCCTGGTCGGGATCGCGCACCAGGAGCACGCGCACCGACGGCACGTGCTCGCGGTCTCCGGCGACGAGCCGACGGCGGGGCACGCGATGCGCGTCGTGGGGCACGGCGTCCTCGTGCTCCCGCGGAGCGACAACCGGCACCTGGCGATCGCGCAGGTCACCGTGGCGCCGTCGCACCGCGGCCGCGGCATCGGCACCGCGCTGGCCGAGCGGCTGCGGGAGCTCGCGGTCGAGGACGGGCGGACGACGGTGCTGGGCGAGGTCGAGTTCGCGGCCGAGGCGGAGCCGGGCACACCGGGCGCGGTCGGGCCCGCCGAGGGCCCGGGGCTCGTGCCCGGCGACCTGCCGGGGCTGCGGTTCGCCCAGCGGGCGGGCCTGCGGCTCGAGCTCGTGGAACGGCGCTCCGTCCTCGAGCTGCCGTTGCCGGACGGCGTGATCGACCGGTTCGTGGCCGAGGCTGCCACCCACGCGGGCGACGACTACCGGCTGCACACGTGGCAGGGCACGGTCCCCGAGGAGTGGGTCGAGCAGCTCGCCGCGCTGGAGCAGAGCCTGAGCGAGGACGAGCCGAACGGCGGCCTCGCGCTGGAGGCCGAGCGGTGGGACGGCGCCCGGCTCCGGGTCGAGGAGGCGAAGCGGCGCGAGCGCGGGCAGGACGTCCTGGTCACCGCCGTCGAGCACGTGCCCACGGGCACGCTCGCGGGCATGACGTACCTGCAGTTCACGGACGACCGCCCGGAGCTCACGGAGCAGGAGAGCACCGTCGTCCTGGCCGGGCACCGCGGCCACCGCCTGGGCATGCTCATGAAGGCCGTGAACCTGCGCGAGCACGCGCGGGTGCGCCCGCAGGCCCGCCGGGTCTCGACGTGGAACAACGAGACCAACGGCCCGATGCTGGCGATCAACGTCGCCCTCGGGTTCCGCCCGGCGGGCGGGTCGGCGGAGCTGCAGGCGTCGCTCACGGAGCCAGCTCGGCCCGATCAGCGCGGCAGTTCGTGATCAGAGCGGCAGTTCGAACTGCCGCGCTGATCACGAACTGCCGCGCTGATCGCTTGCGGGTGCCGCGGCCGGCGTCGGGCACACTGGGGTACCGCCCGCACCACGAGAGGTCTGCCATGCCCGCGCCCGTCGCCCGTCCCCCGCTCTCCGGCCTCGGCCGCACGTTCGCCGTCGTCGCCGTGGTCGAGGCGTTCACGTGGGCGGGACTGCTCGCGGGGATGTTCCTCAAGTACGTCACCGAGACGACGGAAGCCGGCGTGTGGCTGTTCGGCCGCCTGCACGGCGCCGCGTTCGTCGCGTACGTCGTGGTGGCGCTGGTCGTGGCGGTGCGGCTGCGCTGGGGCTGGTTCCGCACGCTGGTGGCGCTCGCGGCCGCCGTCCCGCCGCTGACGACGCTGCTCGCCGAGCGGTGGCTGCGACGCACCGGGCACCTGAGCGCGCCGACGGCGGCCGCCTCGGCCGAGCACGACGGCGAGCACGACGGCACCGCCCGCGAGGACGTGCCCGAGCGCGTGGGCTGATACGCCGCTGGGGCGCCATCGAGGTTTCCCGGATCGTTACCCCCGCGGACACGCCAAGGTCGGTGGGCCCCGCTAGCGTGGCGGCGGTCGAACCATCGCATCCACAGGAGCGTGCACATGTCCATAGCTCGTCCCACCCTCAGGCGACGGACCGCGGGGGCGCTGAGCCTCAGCCTCGCGGTCGCCGGGGTCACCGCCGCCGGCGTCGCGCCGGCCCAGGCGGCGGACCCCGTCGACGTCCAGATCCTCGCCACGAACGACTTCCACGGCCGCATCTCGGCCAACGGCGCCGAGGCGGGCGCCGCGGTGCTCGCCGGCGCCGTCCAGCAGCTGCGCGCCGAGAACCCGAACACCGTCTTCGCGGCGGCCGGCGACCTCATCGGCGCCTCGACGTTCGACTCCTTCATCCAGCACGACAAGCCGACGATCGACGCCCTCAACGCCGCGGGTCTCGACGTGTCGGCCGTGGGCAACCACGAGCTCGACCAGGGCTACGACGACCTGATGAACCGCGTGCTGGCGCCGTACGACGCCGACACCAACCCCTACGGCGGCGCGCAGTGGCAGTACGTCGCGGCCAACCTCAAGCTCCGGGCCACCGGCGACGACGCGGTCCCGGCGTCGTGGATCAAGGACTTCGGCGACGTCCAGGTCGGTTTCGTCGGCGCCGTCACCGAGGAGCTGGGCGCGCTGGTCAGCCCGAGCGGCATCGCGGACCTCGAGGTGCGCAGCATCGTCGAGACGACGAACGCCGAGGCGGACGCCCTCAAGGCCGAGGGTGCCGACGTCGTCGTCCTGCTCGTGCACGACGGCGCCACCACCACCGAGTGCGCGACCATGCCGACGGCGGGCAACGCGTTCGCGTCGATCGTCAACGACGTGAGCCCCGAGGTGGACGCGATCGTCTCCGGCCACACGCACCTCGCCTACGACTGCGCGTTCCCCGTGGACGAGTGGGCGGGCCAGGCCGTCACGGAGCGGCCCGTGGTCTCGGCAGGGCAGTACGGCACCAACCTGAACCAGCTCGAGTACTCGGTGGACCCCGACTCGGGCGAGGTGCAGGGCGTGACGACGGGGATCCTCGCGCTCTCCGGCAACTACCCGGCCGCCCCGGAGGTCACCGAGATCGTCGCCGATGCCGTCGCCGAGGGTGACGTGCTGGGCGCCGAGCCGCTCGGGCAGATCGGCGGCGAGCTCGACCGCGCGCAGCGCTGGGGCGTCGACCCCGACACCGGCGAGGACGTGCTGGTCGAGAACCGCGGCGGCGAGTCCACGCTCGGCAACCTCGTGGCCGAGGTGCAGCGCTGGGCCACCGAGACCCCCGAGGCCGGCGGCGCCCAGATCGCGTTCATGAACCCGGGCGGGCTGCGCGCGGACCTCGTGGGCAGCGGCGACGGCGAGTTCCCGCGCACGGTCACCTACAAGCAGGCGGCCACGGTGCAGCCGTTCGCCAACACGCTGGTGAACATGCAGCTCACGGGGGCGCAGATCAAGTCCGTCCTGGAGCAGCAGTGGCAGCGCGACGCGACCGGCAAGGTGCCGAGCCGGCCGTTCCTGCGCCTCGGCGTCTCCGCGGGCTTCGAGTACACCTACGACCCGGCCCGTCCCGAGGGCGACCGGATCACGGGCATGTGGCTGGACGACGAGCCGATCGGCACGGACACCTCGTACTCGGTGACGGTCAACTCGTTCCTGTCCACCGGCGGCGACAACTTCCGCGCCTTCGCCGACGGCACGGGCGCCCGCGACACGGGCAAGATCGACCTGTCGGCCTTCGTGGACTACATGGCGACCTTCGCGGCGGACTCCGCCCTGCAGGTCGACCCCGCCCAGCACGCCGTCGGGGTGTCGTTCCCCGCCGACGCTCCGGACGCCTACGCCCCCGGGGACACCGTCACGTTCGACGTCTCGTCCTGGGCCATGACCGGCTCGGCCGACGTCACGGACGCCGAGCTGACCGTCTCCCTGGACGGTGCCGAGCTCGGCACCGCGGCGGTGGACAGCACCGTCGGCAGCGACGTCTTCGACGAGGTCGGCACGGCGTCCGTGCAGGTGACGCTTCCCGCGAGGGCCCCGGCGGGCACCACGGCGCTCACGCTCACGGGCGCCGCGACCGGCACCGAGATCACGGTGCCGATCGAGGTCACCGAGCCTGCCAAGGCGCAGCCGACGATCACCGTCGACGCACCGGCGACCGTCATCGCGTGGTTCCAGCGGCCGCGCCTCGACGTGACCGTCGAGTCCCCGGACGGCACGCCCACGGGCAAGGTCACCGCCGTGATCAAGCAGCGGCCGGTGGACTCCGACCGGCTCGACCGGCGGGGCGAGGCGAGGCTGCGCGTCGGCCCGTTCAGCCCGGGCACGGTGGAGGTCGAGGTCCGGTACTCCGGTGACGACGCCACCGAGGCGGCGACCGTCACGCAGCAGATCAAGGTCAAGTCCCTCTGGGACGTGATCTTCGGAGGCTTCCGCCACTGACACGACCCCGCTGAGATGCACGAACGGCCTGGCTCGAACCTCGAGCCAGGCCGTTCGTTTCGTGCGGGTCAGGTCAGGCGCGCCGCCGCACCAGGAGCACGACCGCCGCCACACCGGCCAGCAGGCCGAGGCTGAGCAGGATGCTGCTGGCCATCGACATCGTGCCGGCGGGGCTGTTCTCCACCTCGGTGCGCAGGGTGGTGGTGCCGTCGGCGAGCTCGACCGAGCCCTCGGAGAGGGTCGTCGCACCCTCGGACAGGTCGGAGCTGCCGGCAGCCAGGCGCGTCGCGCCCGACGACACCAGGACGGCGCCGTCCGCCAGCTCGGTGGCCCCGTCGGAGAGCTCGGTGGCCCCCTCGTCGAGCTCCACGGCGCCGTTGTCGAGCTTGCGGATGCCCTCCGCGGCGTCGTCGGCGCCGACCGCGATGCGGTCCAGGCCGTCGACCAGCTTGCCGGCGCCGGTGTTGGCGTCGCCCAGCTTCGAGCGGAGCGTGGCGCTGCCGTCCACCAGCTGGGGCAGCCCCGCGGCGAGCTCGGCGGCTCCCGCCGCAGCGTCCGAGTTGCCGGCCGCGACCGTCTCGGCCCCGACGGCGGCGGCGAAGGACCCGACGTACAGGTCCGCCGAGCCGTCCGCGAGGGTGTTCGCCCCGGTGGCGAGCGACCGGGTTCCGGCCGAGACCGTGCCGATGCCGGTGTGGAGGTCGGTGGCCCCGGCTGCGGCGTCGGTGGCTCCGACGGCGAGCTTCTTGGCCCCGGCGACGGTCTGGTCCGCCCCGGTGGCGACCTGGTGGGCACCGGCCTGGAGCTCGGTGCTCTTGGTCGCGAGGTCCGTGACGCCCGTGTTCAGGGCGGTCGACCCGGACACCAGCGCGTTCGCGCCCGCCCGGGCGGTCACGGCGCCGTCACGCAGCTTGCTGCCGCCGTCCAGGACGGCGGCGACTCCACCGCTGACCTGGGCCGTCCCGGTGCGCAAGTCGCTCGCGCCGGCCTTGAGGTCGGTCGCCCCGTCCGAGAGCCGGGCCGCTCCGGTGGCGGCGGTGGCGGTGCCGTCCTTCAACGCCGCCGCGCCCGCCTTGAGCGACGCGGAGCCGTCGACGAGGTCGTGCAGGCCAGCGTTGAGGTTGCCCGCGCCGGTGCGGCTCTGTGCCGCCCCGGAAGCGACGTCCGAGGCTCCGCTCGCGACGTCTGTCGCAGAACCGGCGAGCTGCTGCAGCTTGGCCTTCAGCTCGGGGTCCTCGGTCGCGGCCGCGAGTCCCGTGAGGGCGTCGCGAAGCTGGGCGGTCCCGCCGGCGACCTGGGCAGCGCCGCCGGCGACCTGGTCGAGCCCGCCGACAAGGGTGTCGCTGCCGTTCGCGGCATTGCTGATCCCACCGGAGAGCTCCGAGGCGCCTGCCGCGACATCGGCTGCTCCACCGGCCGCCTGCGCGGTGCCGGCACGCAGCTCGGCTGCGCCGTCGGCCAGGGTGCTCGCGCCCGCCGCGACCCGCTCGGCACCGGCAGCAGCGGCCTGCGCGCCCTGCGCGAGCTCGTTCCCCGACGAGACGAGGCTGTCGAGACCGTCGGCGAGGCTCCCGACGCCGGCGGAGAGGTCCGTGGCTCCGGTCTGGAGTGCGCCCGAGCCGGCAGCGAGCTTCTCGCCCCCGGCGACCAGGGCGTCGGTCCCGGCGGCCACGCTGGTGGCTCCGGCCGCGACCTTCACGTTCCCGTCCTCGAGCTGGGTGGCTCCGGCGGCGATCTGGAGGTTGCCGTCGACGAGCGTGCCGGCGCCATCGAGGAGCTGACGGTTGCCGTCGACGAGCTGGCCCGCGCCGTCGGCGAGGGTCTGGTTGCCGTCCGCGACGGCGAGGGCGCCGCCCGCGACCTGCGCGGTGCCGTCGGCGAGGTCCGCGGACCCGTCGGCGAGCCTGCTGGTGCCGTCGGCGAGCTGGCCCGCACCGTTGTCGGCGCGGACGATGCCGTCGGCGAGGTCGCCCGCACCGTCGTGCAGCCGTCGCGTGCCGTCCTCGAGCTCGATGATGCCGTCGAGCGCCTCGAGGGTGCCCGGCTGGAGCCTGTCGACCAGGCCGTCACGAAGCTCGGCGGAGCCCTCGACGAGGCGGGAGGTGCCCGCCACCAGGTCGCTGCCGCCGTCCGAGAGGCGAGAGGCGCCGTCGGACAGGTCGGACGCGCCGCCGGACAGCTCGGTCGCGCCGGACGCGAGCTGCGTGCTCCCGGCGGCGAGCTGGCCCGCGCCGTCGGAGACCTGGCCTGCGCCGGCGTCGAGCTGGACGGCGCCGTCGGCCACCTGGCTGTTGAGGGTCACGAGCACCACGAGCGCGACGAGCGCGGCGAGGGCCAGGGCGGTGATGGCCGCGATCGTCGAGATCGTCGGTCCGTGTGATCTACGGGGTACGGGAGATGTCGAGTTCATCGGAGCCTCACTCCAGCCCGCTTCAACGATGACCGCGGGCGTCCGGCACGGCGCAGGGCCGTGGACCGTCGTCGTCGACGGGTCAGAGGAGACACTACTGATGCACCCTCAATAAAGAAGGGTGAAGTGTGAGCCAGTTCATAACGATCTGGTGACGACCGGGGCGTCGTGGGGGGTCAGGCCCAGCCGCAGGCGTCGTGGATCGCGTCGTACGTCGCCGCGCGCTGACCGTCGTCCATCGGCACGTAGACCACCGGCTGCTCGACGCCGTCGACCGCCGCGACGACGGGCAGGAACGTGCCGCGCTTGTCCTCGCCGACGGCGTGCGGGTCGCACCGGGCGGGCAGGGCGTCGAGCGCGACACGACCGCCCGCTCCCGGCTCGACGAGCGCGCCCGTCCAGGCCGACGCGCCGCTGACGGGAGCCAGCAGGGTCGTCCCGGAGATCCGCACGATCCGCACGGTCGGGCCACCGGGGACCGGCTCGGCGTCGAGCAGGATCCGGAGCCCGGCCTCCTCGCCGTCGTCGCCCGCCACCGGCCGTGGCCTCACGTCGGACACCTGCAGCCGGACGCCGGTCGCGACCAGGCGCTCCGCGCACACCTGCGCGTGCACCGTCGCCAGCCGGTCGAACGGGTCGGTGACCGGCACCTCCACCTCGGTCCCGCCGCCGTCGCCGTCCACGCGGTCGTCGTCCACGCGGTCGTCGTCCACGCGGTCGTCGGCGGCCTCCACGGCGACCCGGACGGTGGCCGTGGCTGTCGCGGCGTCCGGTGCCGTGGCGCAGTCGACCTCGCCCAGCCGGATCCGCACGTCGCGGCTCGAGCCGGGCGCCAGAGGACGCGCCCTGGGCTCGCCGTCGGGGGCGCTCGGCCCGAACCCGGGCGCGCTGAGCGACCCGCCGAGCAGGGTCAGCGAGGCGTCCGAGCCGTTGACGACCTTCAGAGCGGCGGTGCGGTCCGCGTACTGCGTGCGGTCCTGCCGCAGCTCGACCCGCAGCCCGCCGGCGACGTCGTCGGGCAGGGCGGGTTCAGCGTCGGGCGTGCAGGAGCCGAGCGCCAGCACGCCGAGCGCGAGCGCGCCGGCCGCCGCGGCGTCCGTGCCGGCTCTCGGCCACCTCCTCCGCGGGTGCACGTCAGCCCTCCGCCCCGGGGGAGCCCGGCCGTGCCGGCCGGTCGATGACGCGGGTCATCACCAGCGAGGTGCGGGTCTTGTCCACCCGCCCGCTGGCGCGGATCGCCTCCACGGTGCGCTCGACGTCGGCCATGCCCCCCGCCATGATCTGCACCATCGCGTCCGCCTCGCCGGTCACGGTGTCCACGCGGACGATCTCGGGGATGGCGGCGAGGTCGCGCCGCAGCGTGGCGGGTGAGACGTTGCCGCGGCAGAACAGCTCGACGTACGCCTCGACGCCCCAGCCGAGCTCCTCCGGCGCGACGCGCACGGTGAACCCGGCGATCTCCCCGCGCGCGAGCATGAGGTCCACCCGGCGCTTGACCGCGGGCGCGGAGAGCCCGACCGCGGCGCCGATCTCGGCGTACGTCGCCCGCCCGTCGCGCAGCAGGTGCCCGACGATCCTGCGATTGACCCCGTCCATCCGCGCTCCCGTCCCCGTGGATCCGACGCCTCGCGTCGAATTGTTCAGCCGTCACGTTCGATCCGCCACGTCTGGCGTCGATACGCGCAACGAATCGCCCGTGGCGCGCAACGAGGCGACTCGTAGCCTCCCGAGTATGACGGCGATCACACCCCCGCGGGCCACCCCCGCCCCCGAGCTGACCACCGACCGTGCCGCGACGCTGCGGCACTACCTCATGTGCCCCCCGACGCACTTCGAGGTCGTCTACGCCATCAACCCGTGGATGGACGTCGACGTCCCCGTCGACCGCGGTCGCGCCATCGTGCAGTGGCAGGCGCTCAAGGCGGCGTACGAGGCGCACGGCCACCGGGTCGACGTCGTCACCGCCGTCCCCGACCTGCCGGACATGGTCTACGCCGCCAACGGCGGCGTCGTCGTGGGCGGTCGCGCGCTGGCCGCCCGGTTCGTCTTCCCCGAGCGCGAGGCCGAGGGGGCGGCCTACGAGGCATGGTTCCGCGAGAGCGGGGCGCGGTACGGCATCACCAGCATCGGCCAGGCCGCGGAGTACGACGAGGGCGAGGGCGACCTGCTGCTCGCCGGCGACGTCATGCTGGCCGGCACCGGCTTCCGCACCACCCGCGCCGCCCACGCCGAGGTCGCGGAGCGTCTGGGCGTGGACGTGGTGACGCTCGAGCTCGTCGACCCGCGGTTCTACCACCTCGACACCGCGCTCACCGTGCTCGACGGCGGCGGGCCCGGCGTCGCACCGACCGTCGCCTACCTGCCCGAGGCGTTCAGCGCCGAGTCGCAGCGCGTGCTGCGCGAGCGCTACCCGGACGCGATCCTCGCCACCCTGGACGACGCCCTCGTGCTCGGCCTCAACGCCGTCTCCGACGGCCGGAACGTCTTCCTCACCGACCGCGCGACCAGCTTGCACGCGCGGCTGCGCGAGCGCGGGTTCGTCCCCGTCCCCATCGACCTGTCGGAGCTGCTCAAGGGCGGCGGCTCGGTGAAGTGCTGCACGCTCGAGCTGCGCGGGACGGAGGCCGTCGCATGACCACCGTCGGGTTCCTCGACGTGGCTGCCACCGCCCGCTGGATCGCCCAGCGCGGACCGGAGGCCGTGATCGGCCGCCTGATCGACGCCCTCGCCGACGATCTCGCGCGCTGGGAGGAGCTCGACAAGCGGCCGCGGATCGCGACCCACTCGCGCGACGGCGTCATCGAGCTCATGCCGACGGCGGACGACGCCACCTACGGCTTCAAGTTCGTCAACGGGCACCCGAGCAACCCGGCGCGCGGCTTCCAGACGGTCACCGCGTTCGGCGTCCTCGCCGACGTGCACAACGGCTACCCGACGTTCCTCGCCGAGATGACCCTGCTCACCGCGCTGCGCACGGCGGCCACGTCGGCCCTGGCGGCCCGTCACCTCGCCCGGCAGGACTCCCGGACCCTGGCGCTGATCGGCTGCGGGTCGCAGTCGGAGTTCCAGGCGCTCGGCATGCGCGCGGCGCTCGGCGTCACCCACCTGCGGGCCTGGGACACCGACCCGGCGGCGCGCGCCAAGCTCGCCCGCAACGCCCGGGCGCTCGGCTTCGAGGTGCACGAGGCGACCAGCGGCGACGACGCCGTCACCGGCGCGGACATCATCACGACGTGCACCGCGGACAAGGCGAACGCCACCGTGCTCACCCTCGAGATGGTCACCGAGCTCGCCCACCCGGGCGTGCACGTCAACGCCATCGGCGGCGACTGCCCGGGCAAGACCGAGCTCGACCCGCGCATCCTGCACGCGGCCGACGTCGTCGTCGAGTACGAGCCGCAGACGCGGATCGAGGGCGAGATCCAGCAGACCCCCGACCTGGCCGTGACCGAGCTCTGGGAGATCGTCACCGGACGGCGCCCCGGGCGCCGGGAGACGGTGCGCGCGCCGCAGGGCGCGGGGGAGTCGTTCGAGCGCGGCGTGGGCGAGCGGTCCCCGCTCGACGCCACCACGGGACGCACCCAGGTCACCGTGTTCGACTCCGTCGGGTTCGCCGTCGAGGACTGGACGGTGCTGCGGCTCGTGCGCGACGACGTGCCCGCGGAGCTGCTGGCGCACCTCGACCTCATCGCGGAGCCCGCCGACCCGAAGGACCTGTTCTCCCTCGTCCGCGACGCGGGGGGCGCCGACGCCGACGCAGTCCGGCACTCGCTGGACCGGCTGATGGGGCTGGAGGGGCGGACCCGCCCGCACGCCCGCGAGAGCGCCATCGCGTAGGGCGCGACGCGGGCACCCGAGGGTGACGCGGCCATCGGGCGGAGGCGGCGGTCGCACCGGCGTCGGCGCCCGGTGGCCGCTGACCTGTGCGCGGGCACCGCGCGGGCCGGCAAACCTGTGCGCGCGGACTCGTCGTGGGAACGTGCCGTGTGGACTTGCCCACAGGGGCCCCCTCGCTGCGATCATGGCCCGGTGCACCGCGGCCCGGTAGGCATCCGGCGTGGTCAGGACGGGGGGACGCGTGACGACGACGGACAGGGCGGGTTCGGACGGCGCACCGACGGGCGCCTTCGGGACCGGGCGCGCCACCGGCGTCGACGCCGCGCTCCGGTCCATGCGGGCCATGGCGGCGGACGGCGGGGACCTCGTCCCGGGAGCGCCGGGGACCGCGGACCCCGAGGTGCTGCGCACGGCGTTGGCCACGCTGCCGTACGGGGACCAGCGGCTGCTGTGGGACAGGTACGTCCTGGACCGCGGGCTCGACACGATCGCCCTCTCGCTCGGGTCGCACTCCCGGTCGGTCGGGCGGCACCTGCGGGCCGCGGAGCAGCGGCTCGCCAGGGCGCTCGCCGCCGCGCACGCCCGGACGTGCCCGCCGGGCTGCGTCGACACCCGGACGGCCCTGCACGACTACGCGCGGCGGCGGCTCTCCCCGCACCGGCGCAGCGTGCTCGAGGAGCACCTGTTCGGGTGCGAGGGGTGCATGCGGGCGTTCATCGACGTGCGGGAGGCGACCTGGGCGGTGCGCGACGCCGGGCCGCTGGTCCTCGCCGAGGCGGTCGGCGCCGGTGCGGCGCCGATGGTCGTGGGCGCGATGCCGGCCGCGGTGACGGGCGCTGCCGGGTTCGCCGGCCTCGGGCCCGCGGGCGCCGTCGTCGCCGGGGGCTGGGAGTGGCTGGCCGGGCAGGCGCGTCGGCTCACGCAGGTAGTGCAGGCCGCGCCGGCCGCGGTCGTCGCCGGGGTGACGACCGTCGTGGCCGCCGTCGTCGTGGCGGGCGTGCTGCTCGGTGGCGGGGATCCGACCGGCGCCGTGGCGGCCCGCGGGCCGGGGAGCGCCCCCGTCGTCGCGCCGCCGTCCGGCCCGAGCGCGGAGCCCGCGGTGCCCAGCGCGTCGCCGAGCGCGTCGCCGAGCGCGTCGCCGAGCGCGTCCGCGAGCGTGCCACCACCTGCCGAGGACGAGCCCGCCGGACGTCGCAGCGCGGCGCCGTCGCCGTCGCCTGCGCCGTCGCCTGCGCCGACGGCGGCACCGCCCGCGGACGACGCCGCCCCGGTCGAGCGACCGGCACCGGCGCCGACCCGGACGGAAGCCCCGGTCGTCTCACCGTCGGCCCCCGTCACCCCGTCGCCGAAGCCTTCGCCGGTGGCGCCGAAGCCGTCGGCCACGCCGTCGCCGAAGCCCACGCCATCGACCCCCGCCCCGACGCCCGACACCGTGGAACACACGGTCACGCTGACCGTCCCGGCGTCACGGCTGCCGCGCCTCTACCGGGTGGACGTCGAGGGCCAGGGCGCGGTGATCACCCGCGTCACGACGCCCGACCGCTGGGTCTCGGTCGTGGACCGTCGCCACGGCCGGCACCGCTGGTCCGTCTGCAGCGGGGGTCACCGCCCAGGCACGGTCGACGCGACGGTGACGGCACCGTCCGGCGTCGAACCGCGGGTGCGGCTCCAGGAGCTGGGCCGCGGGTGCGACAGGCCGCACGGCGCGCCCGACCGGCGCCCCGAGGTCACTCGACCGTGACCGACTTGGCCAGGTTGCGCGGCCGGTCCACGTCCTCGCCCAGCGCGACGGCGGCGTGGTAGCCGAGCAGCTGGGTGGGGATGGTCAGCAGGATCGGGTCGAGCTCCACCTCGTTGCGCGGCACCTCGATGCGCCGGGTGGCGGCGTCGCCCAGCTCCACGCCGGGGTGCGTGATCGCGACGACGGCGCCGCCGCGGGCGCGGATCTCCTGGGCGGCGGTGACGTTGCGCTCCACCAGGTCGTCGTCGGGGATGACCGCGACGGTGGGCAGCTCGGGGCTGATGAGCGCGAGCGGGCCGTGCTTGAGCTCGCTCGTCGGGTACGCCTCGGCGTGACGGTAGGTGATCTCCTTGAACTTCTGCGCGCCCTCGCGGGCCACGGGGTAGCCGCGGACGCGGCCGATGAAGAACAGGCTCGGCGCCGGGGCCAGCTCCTTCGCGGCGAGCGCGAGCTCCTCCTCGCCCGCGAGGATCTGGGCGATCTGGCCGGGGACGGCGCGCAGCCCGGCGATGATGCGCTTGCCGTCCGCGTGGGACAGGTCGCGCACGCGGCCGAGCGCCAGGGCGAGCAGCGCGAAGCCGATCGACATGTGCGTGAGCGCCTTGGTCGAGGCCACCGCCACCTCGGGGCCGGCGTGGAGGTAGACGCCGCCGTCGACCTCGCGGGCGATGGAGGACCCGACGGCGTTGACGAGCCCGACCACGGTGCCGCCCTTGCGCTGCACCTCGCGGACGGCGAACAGCGTGTCCGCGGTCTCGCCCGACTGGCTCACCACGACGTACAGGGTGCTCGGCTCGATGATCGGGTTGCGGTAGCGGAACTCGCTCGCGGGCTCGGCGTCCGCGGGGATGCGGGCGAGGTCCTCGATCATCGACGCCCCGAGCTGGCCCACGTAGTACGCGGAGCCGCAGCCGAGGATCTTCACGCGGGTGAACCGGCGCAGCTCGCGCGGGTCCAGGTTGAGGCCGCCCAGCTTGGCGGTGCCGAAGCGGTCGTCCAGCCGCCCGGTGAGCATGCGCTCGACCGACTCGGGCTGCTCGTGGATCTCCTTGTGCATGAAGTGCGCGTGCCCGCCCAGCTCCAGCTCCTCGACGGTGAGGTCGATGGTGACGGCGGAGCGCGCGGTGTGTTCCTCGTCGGCGGTGAAGGTACGGAACCCGTCGGGGGTCACGGACGCGAAGTCGCCGTCGTCGAGCAGCACCACCTGGCTGGTGTGGCGCACGATCGCCGAGGCGTCGGACGCGACGAACATCTCGCCGTCGCCCACGCCGAGCAGCAGCGGCGAGCCGTTGCGGGCCACGACGATGCGGTCCGGGTTCGCGGTGTCGAGGACGGCGAGGGCGTACGTGCCGTCGATCTGCGCCACCGCGGCACGCACGGCGTCCTCGAAGCCGAGCCCGGCACCGTCCTGGCCGGCCAGCTCGCGGGCCACGAGGTGCGCGACCACCTCGGTGTCCGTGTCGGAGGTGAGCTCCACGCCGTCGACGGCCAGGCGGCTGCGCAGGGTGGCGAAGTTGTCGATGATCCCGTTGTGCACCACGTGCACGCGGCCGTCGAACGACGTGTGCGGGTGCGCGTTGGCCTCGCTCGGCTCGCCGTGCGTGGCCCAGCGCGTGTGGCCGATGCCGATCGTCCCGGCGAGGCGGGCCGGGAGCGCCGCCTCGAGGTCGCGGACGCGCCCCTTGGCCCGCACGACGCGCGACGGGTGCGCCGTCGACCGCGGGTTGAGCACGGCGATGCCCGCCGAGTCGTAGCCGCGGTACTCGAGGCGCGTCAGGCCCTCGACGAGGACGGGGGCGGCCTGCTGGGGGCCGACGTAGCCGACGATTCCGCACATGGTTCTGCTCCTAGCCGTCGTTGCTGCCTGGCCACGGTCGTCTGGCCGTGGGTGCTGCCCTGCTGTGGTTGCTGCCTGGCCGTGGATGCCTAGCCGTAGATGACGCGCCGGACCTGGCGCTCGGTGAGCTCGGGAGCGGCCACGAGGCGCTCGCCGAGCTCGGCGACGATCTGCGCGTAGATCTCCTCGTTGCGGCGCCCGTAGGTGCGCAACGTGGCGTGCCGGCGCCGGACGTAGTCCTCCACCGGTTCGCGGTACCAGGCGAGGACGTCCTCGGCCACGCGGGTGGCCTCCGCCGGGGAGAGCCCGGTCGTGGTGGCCACCTGGGCCACGAGGTCGGCGTCGATCACCACGTCATCATGCGCCGCCTGACGGCGAGACGCCAGAATCTGCCCGGATTCGGGCAAGCCATGGTTGTTGGCGGCCGGCGGGTCTCAGTCGCGCTCAAGGAGCACGAGCACCTCGTAGTGACCCGTCTGCGGAAACATGTCGAGGAGCCGGGCCCGCCGCGGGCGCAGCGACGGCATGCGTGCGAGATCCTCGGCGAGCGTCACCGCGTTGCAGCTCGAGTACAGGACATGCCGGGTGCCCGAGGCCTCCAGCCACCGCGACAGGTCGGCACCGATCCCGCGCCGCGGCGGGTTGACGATCACGAGGTCCGGCACGTCGGGGCGCGCGGCGGGTGCGCCGTCGCCGCCCCCGAGCGCGAACGAGGTCGCGTCGCCGTCGTCGAACCGCACGTCGCGCACCGCCCTCGCCCACCATGCCGCGTCGTGCCCGCCGACGACGGCGTCCGTGGGCAGTGCGGCGAGCTCGGCACGCGTCGTGGCCGCGCTCGCGATGGCCTCGGCCGAGATCTCGATGCCCGTGACGCGCCGTCCCGGAGCGGCGCAGTGGAGCGCGAACCCACCGACGCCGCAGTACAGGTCCCACAGGGACGTGGGCGCGACCTCGTCCACCCAGGCGCGGGCCTGCGCGTACAGCGCGGCGGCGACGTCGGTGTTCGTCTGGAAGAAGCTCTGCGGGCGCAGGTGCAGCGTGATCCCGTCGAGCCGCATCGGCAGGGTCTCGCGCCCGGTGAGCACGATCTCGAGCTCCCCCTCGAGCACGGCCGCGTGCGCCGGCTGGACGTTCACGCTCACGACCGCCACCTGCGGCAGCGCCTGCTGCAACCACGGCAGGTGCTTGCGCAGGCGCGCCACGGCCTCCTGGGAGCGCAGCACGAGACGCACCAGGAGCTCGCCGTCGGGCGAGAGGGTGACGAGCACGTGCTTGAGCTCGCCGCGCCACGCGGACTCGCGCGGGGTCTCGCGACGGCGGCCGCCGCGCGGCGGGGAGGTGACGTCATAGGGCGTCAGGCCCGCGCGCGTGACCAGCTCCGCCAGCACGGGGAACGCCGCCTCCAGCGCGGGCGGGTACAGCCCGCAGTCGGTGAGGTCGATGCCCTGACCGGCGAACGGGCCCGACGACGAGCCGAGGATGCCGAGCACCGGGGCGTCGGCCGTGCCGGACACGACCATCTTCGCCTTGTTGCGGAAGCCGGACTCGGCGCTGGTCACCGGGGGCAGCCACGCGATCCGGTCGTCCGCGAGCAGGCGGGCGACGTGCTCCTGCTTCTCGCGTACCTGGGTGGGGTACGGGGTGGCCAGCAGGGTGCACGAGTGGCAGCGGCCGGCGTCGAAGTGGGGGCACTGCACCCGACCATTCTCGCGCAGCCGCGCCTCAGGCGACGAAGATGCAGAACGGGTGGCCCGCGGGGTCGGCGAACACGCGCAGCGGCTCGTCCGGGTCGTCGGACCGGTCCAGCAGGAGCTCGGCGCCGAGCTCGAGGGCCCGCGCGTGCTGCCGGTCGAGCTCGGCGACGTCGTCCACCGTGGTGTCGAGGTGGAGCTGCTGCGGCACGTCACCGTCCGGCCAGGTCGACGGCGGCAGGCTCTCCACCTGCTGGAACGCGAGCTGGACGCCACCGGGGTTGCGCAGCACCAGCCAGTCGGAGTCCTCGGGGTCCGGGGCGTGCGGCGGCGGCTCGTCGCCGGGCCGGTACTCCAGCCCGAACAGCCTGCGGTAGAACTCCGCGAGCCCCCGCGCGTCCGTGGCGTCGAGCACCACCTGGCGCAGCATCGGGAACGGGCCGCGGTCGACGGCCGGGACGTCGTCGGTCATGGACTCTCCTCAGAAACGGTCGGCGATCGCGGTCAGCCTCGCCGTGTACGCGGGCCAGTCGAGACCTCCCGGCATGTTGTCGTTGCCGGGGAGCAGGCCGACCTTCCCGTCGATGGTCTCCCGCAGGATGTCCGCGTGCCCGGCGTGCTGCTTCAGGTCGGCGAGCACGTGCACGAGGATCGTGTGCAGCGTGACGTCCGCGCCGCCGTCGCCCCACCACGGCACCCGGCCCGGCGCATCCAGGGGCAGGGCGTCGATGGTCTCGTCGGCGAACGCCCACACCCGCCGGTAGAGGTCGAGGATCTGCTCGGCGGGCTCGTCGGCGGTGGCGAAGAAGTCGGCCTGGAGCAGGTCGGGCGGCACGTCGCCGGTGGGGGCCGCGATCCACGGCACCTCCTGCGGCGTGGGCCAGTCGCGGCCGAACGTGACACCGAAGTAGTCGATCTCGACGCCCGCGACGTGCTTGACGATGCCGAGCAGGTTGGTGCCCGTCGGCGTGCGGGGCAGCCGGAGGTCGCGCTCGGAGAGCCCGTCCAGCTTCCAGAGGAGGCCCTCGCGGGTGCCCTGGAGGTAGCGCTTCAAGGTGGCCTTCGGGTCGTGTGCCGTCGTCATGCCGGCCACCCTCCACCGGGCCACCGACACGGGGGACACCGACACGGGGGACACCGACCGGCCACGGCGGGGACGCGGGCGGGCCCGTCTGCTAATACTGCACGCGTGAGCCACACGACCCCGCAGCCGCCGCCCGTGTCCCCCGCAGCCTCGGCGCGGGTCGCGGTGCGCGTGGCCCGGCCGGTCGCCGCGGCGCTCGTCTCGGCGTCGGCGGTGCTGCTGTTCGCCGTGCACGTGCGCCCGCTGGCCTACGTGCCGCTCGTCGCCGGCGTCGCGCTCGGCCTGGCCGTGGACCGGCGGCTCGGGCGGGACCTCGGCCTGATCGCCGTCGCGCTCGGCATCATCTCCACGATCTCGCTGGAGGCCGACCTGTCGAACGCGGGCATGGCCCGGTTCGCCGTCGTGCTCTCGCTCGCGGTGCTGGTCCCGTGGGCCGCGTCGCGCTACGTGTTCCGCGACGACGACGGCGCGGGCGCCGTCCGCTTCCCCGTGCGGGCCGGGCGGTGGTCCCGGGGGCAGTGGCTGTACCTGGTGATCGTCGTGGTGGTGGGCTATCTCGTGCTGCCCTGGTACTTCCTCGGGTCGGGCGCGTACCTCAACTGGCCTCCGCTCGACGGCGCGAACGACATCGCGCGCCTGTTCGTCGGCGTCAACGCCGTGGGGATCTGGGACGAGCTGTTCTTCGTGTGCACGGTGTTCGCCCTGCTGCGCCGCCACTTCGGCGTCACGACGGCGAACCTGCTCCAGGCCGCGATCTTCGTGTCGTTCCTGTGGGAGCTGGGCTACCGCGAGTGGGGACCGCTGCTCACCGTCCCGTTCGCGCTGGTGCAGGGATGGATCTTCGCGCGCTACAAGAGCCTGCCGTACGTCGTGACGGTGCACCTGCTGTTCGACGCCGTGGTGTTCGCCGTCCTGGTGCACGGGCACCACCCGGACCTCTTCGACGTCTTCCTCACCGCCCCCTCCGGCTGAGCCCCGCCCCCGCCGAGATAGAGAGCTCACCCCGCCGAGATAGAGAGCTCACCCCGCCGAGATAGAGAGCTCACGTCGTCAGAGCGTGGCGAGGATGTCCTTCAGGCGGCCGATCTCGGCCTCCTGGCTCGCGCCGATATCGGTGGCGAGCTCGCCGACACGCTCGTTCTCGCCCTCGTCGAGGACGGTCACGGACATCTCGACGGCGCCCAGGTGGTGCTGGACCATGCCCTCGAGGTAGAGCCTGTCGAACTCCGCCCCGTCGGCGGCGGCGAGCGCCGTCATCTGGGCCTGGCTGAGCATGCCCGGCATGGTGCCCCCGGCATGGTCGTGCCCGCCGTCGGGCACGCGAGGACCGGACCCGTCGCCCTGGCCCTCAAGCTCGTCCGTGTCGACGGGCACGGGCAGGTCACGCTCCTGGAGCCACGCGACCAGCCCGTGCACCTCGGCGCCCTGCACGTCGTTGATCCGGTCGGCGATGGCGAGCACCTGGTCGTCCTGCGCGCGGTCGGGGGCGAGCACGGACATGTCCAGGGCCTGCAGGTGGTGCTCGATCATCTGGGTCATGTAGTCGACGTCCGCCTGGTTGTACCCCGACTCGGCGACGGCGTCGGGGGCGTCCTGCGGCGCGACCGTCGCCGAACCCTCGCCCGGGCGGCCGGGCTGCACCACGGTGCTCGACGGTGGGACGGCGTCGTCGGGCGGGTCGGCGGTGCACGCGGCGGAGACCGCGACGGCACCGGCGGCGAGCGCCGCCGCCCACGGGCGCGTGCGCCGTCGCCGGGGTGCGGTACCTGCGTGGGCTGTAAATTCCATGAAAATCTTCTCCGCGTCCACTGGTGAGGTACGTCACTTTTCGACAGAGTGGGTGGACCCTACCAAGGAGGTGTGACGCCTGTGCGTCGAACGACAGCACTGCAACGCCGACGAGCGCTGATGGCAGGAGCACTCGCCGGGACCCTGGCCGTCGGCACCGTCGCCGTGGCCGCCCCGGTCTTCGCGGAGCCGGACGACGGGAGCGCCGTGCTCCCCGCCCAGAGCCTCGTGACCCTGGACGACTCGGCGACACCGTCGTCGCTGACCGAGCCCGGGTCGATGGACGACCTCAACATGGAGCTGCTGGCCAACATCCCGAAGAACGGTGCGTTCGCCGACCTCGGTGCCTACAGCTCCGACCTCGCCTTCCAGGGCGACTACGCCTTCGCGGGCAACTACAACGGCTTCACCGTCTACGACATCAGCGACCCCGACGAGCCGGAGCAGGTCGTCCAGGTCGTGTGTCCGGGCTCGCAGAACGACATCTCGGTCTACAAGGACGTCCTGGTGCTCTCGACGGACTCGTCGCGCAGCGACGACTCGTGCGAGAGCAGCGCGCAGTCGGCCAGCGTCGCCGAGTCCTGGGAAGGGCTCAAGATCTTCGACATCTCGAACCCGCGGGAGCCGGAGTACGTGTCGGCCGTCGAGACCGCCTGCGGCTCGCACACGCACTCGCTCGCGCCGTCGAAGAACGGCCGGACGGTGTACGCGTACGTGTCGTCGTACAGCCCCCGGGCCACCTACCCGGACTGCCAGCCGCCGCACGACCTGATCTCGATCGTCAAGATCCCGGTCCGGTCGCCCGAGCGGGCCGAGGTCGTGGCGACGCCGGTGCTCTTCCCGGAGGGCGGCTACACCAACACCTCCGGCTGCCACGACATCACGACGTACGTGAAGCTCGACCTCGCCGCCGGCGCCTGCATGGGCGACGGCATCCTCATGGACATCTCGGACCGTGAGGCGCCCGTCGTGATCGACACGGTGCGCGACACCGAGAACTTCGCGTTCTGGCACTCGGCCACGTTCAACAACGCCGGCACCAAGGTCGTCTTCACCGACGAGCTCGGCGGCGGTGGCGCGGCCACCTGCAACGAGACCGTCGGCGCCGAGCGCGGGGCCAACGGGATCTACGACATCGAGCGTCCGGGCCGGCACCACGGCAAGGCCGACGAGGCAGCCACGGCCCAGCACGGCAAGGGCAAGCCGGGCAAGGGGCACCCGAAGGTCCAGGAGGCCGAGCTGGTCTTCCAGAGCTACTACAAGATCCCGCGCACCAACACGAACACCGAGAACTGCGTGGCCCACAACGGCTCGCTGATCCCGGTGAAGGGCCGCGACGTCATGGTCCAGGCCTGGTACCAGGGCGGGATCTCGGTGTACGACTTCACGGACTCCGCGAACCCGCGGGAGATCGCCTGGTTCGACCGGGGTCCGCTGTCCGAGTCGGAGCTGCTGCTCGGCGGCTCGTGGTCGGCGTACTTCTACAACGGGTACGTCTACTCGAACGACATCCAGCAGGGTTTCGACGTGCTGGCGATCGAGCGGGGCGCCGGCCTCGGCAAGCTGCCGAAGCACACGTACTCCGAGCTCAACCCGCAGCAGCAGGTGAGCTTCCGCGGGGGTGGCCGCTGACCACGCCCGGCCCGCTGTGAGCGCGCGATCGGCCCACCTTCCTGTGCGGAGGTGGGCCGATCGCACGCTCACAGCGATGGGCGGCGCCGTCAGCGGCGGCGCAGGGCCCCCTCGAGGAGCGGGACGGCGACGGCGACGAGCGTGAGCGCCGCGCCGACGTACGTCGCGAGGCCGGGGGGCGCCACGCCGGGGGAGACGGCGTCGAGCACGAGCGCCCCCACCACCTGGCCGGCGATCATGCCGAGGCCGAGCAGCAGCACCCCGATGTGCTGCACGACAGCCGCCTGGAGGGCGATGAAGACGATCCCCAGCAGGCCACCGGAGTAGAGCAGCAGCTCGGGGGGCAGGCTCCCCGCGGGCGGGCCGTCCACCACGACCGACACCGCGAGCACGACCAGCAGCGCCGCCGTCCCCACGAGGAAGCTGACGAACGTCGCGGCGAGCACCCCGCCGTCGCGGCCCGGCGCCTCGCCCGCCGCCGGTACCGCCGGGCGCACCGCGACCCGCACCCTCCCGTTGAGCGCCTGCTGGAACGACTGCAGCGCACCCGCCACCAGCGGGAACAGCGCCAGCCCGAGCGCTGCCGACGACGCCCCGGCGCCGGAGACCACGACCACCGCCGCCAGGGTCAGCACAGGTCCCAGCACCCGACCGAGCGTCACCAGCCGCACGCCGCCGGGGGCGAGGCCGATCCGGTCGATGAGGAGCGACGTCACCGACTGCCCGGCCACGATCGCGATCGTGAAGACGGCGACCCCGAGGCTGTCGACCGTGAGCCCTTGCGACATCACGTAGAACGCGCCGCCGAGCCCGCCGAGGCACTCCCACCAGCGGAGCCCGCCGTTCGCGGCGCCGACGCGCAGCCCGGCGCCCACCTGCCGGACGGCGGCACGCCCCGCGGGGGCGAACGGCAGGACGAGGGTGAGCAGCACCAGCCCGGAGCCGAACGAGAGGGCGGCGGCGCCGAAGGCCGTGCCCGTCTCGACGGCGAGGGTGCCGTTGACGCGGCTCTGCAGCGCGGCCGCGAAACCGGCCACCACGGCCAGGGAGACGCCGAGGGCTAGTCGGCGTCCTGGCGCGTCCGTCGTCACAAGTGGACGATCCTAGCCGCGCCGACGGGGTCTCTCGGGCGTCCGTACGTTCCTCGCCTGACGGCTCACCCGAGACTTACCCGCGGCGGTCGGTCGTCACGTGAGGTGGTCGAAGTCGCCGCGCACCCACGCGGCGTGCCGCTCCGCGGAACGCAGGACGACCTCCCGCGCATCGGCGGGGATCACGTCCTGGAAGTTGTTGTAGAGCCGCTCGAACGGCCGCCGCGCCACGTGCTCGGCCACGCGCTTGACGACCGCCCCCGACAGCGGGATGCGGTTCGGGTAGCTGCGCATGAAGCTCACCGACGTGCGGTCCGGGTTGGCGAAGATCGTGTCGCCGGAGAGCAGCACCCCGCGCCCGTCGGCGCCGTCCGCCCAGTGCACGACCGCCGAGCCGGGGAAGTGCCCGCCGGGCTGGCTGAGCACCACGCCCGGCAGCACCTCGAGCTCGCCGTCCGGGCCGGGTGCCCACGTCTCGATCACGTCGTCCGGGCGCGCGACCCAGCCGGCGTCGGCCTCGCTCACCAGCACGGGCACCGGACGCCCCGTGGCGGCGGACAGGCGACGGCTCCACTCCACCTGCACGCCGAACATGTGCGGGTGGCTCGCGGCGACCACGACCCGCCCACCCGGACCGGCGGCGGCCACGACCGCGGCGACACCGCCGTCGTCGACGAAGCCCAACGGGTCCCACAGGAGCGCCCCCTCGGCCGTGCTCACGACCTTCGACTGCTGGCCGATGCCCACGGGCGGGGCGGCCCCCAGCGCGAGCAGGCCGGGCTCGAGCTCGGAGACCTCGACGGTCAGCCCCGCGGCGGCGAGCTCGTCGAGCGTGGTCCAGGCCTGTCCCGTGGCGGGAACCCATTGGCGCTCGTCGGCGCAGATCGCGCAGACGTCCGGGCGGTCGGCGTGCTCGACGGCGCAGGTGCGGCAGATCCAGGTGGTGGTCACGAGGCCACCGTGCCAGGACCCGCCGACACCTGCGCGTCGTCCACCGTGTCCGCCGTGTCCGCCGCCGTACGGGGGAGGCAGACGGCGCAAGAGGACGGCGGCGCGCGGATCTCCGTCGCCCGGGGGAGGACCGCGCCGCGGGCGCTCACTAGGCTGGCCGGATGTCGCACGACCGGCCCGGACCCACCTCGCGCGCCCTGGAGTGGTTCGGGGTCGACGCCGACTGGGAGCGTGTGCCCGCCGACCCGCGCCGCACCTACCGCGACGACCTCTGGCTGGGCGCGGCGTTCGTCGTCCTGACGCTCGTCGGCACCGAGCTGGGCCGCAGCATCGGCTACTTCGAGGACGTCGCGACGCCCGCCTGGGCGCTGTACCTGCTCTCCGTCCTCGGCGCCGCGCCGCTCGCCCTGCGCCGCCGGTTCCCGCTCGTCGTGCTCGCCGTGGAGTACCTGCACTTCCTGCTGGTGGGCATCGCGGTGCCGATGCTGACCATGCTCGCCCCGCTGCAGGTGGCGTACTTCGTCGCGCTGTTCACCGCCGTGGCGTGGGCCCGAGACCGGCGCGCGATGCTGCTCGTCGTCGGCGCGGTGCTGCTCGTGATGTTCGGCTGGATCGTGTGGCAGTTCGCCGTCGGCGCGGGCGTCGAGGGGATCGTCGAGCAGATGGGGCTCGGCGACTCCCGGCCCGGGCTGTTCAGCCCCGTCATCGCGATGGTGGCCTACACCTGGCTCATGAACCTGGCCTACTTCTGCGGGGCCATCGCCGCCGGTCAGCTCCGGTGGCACGCGGCACGGACCCGCGAGCGCCTCACGGAGCAGGCCGCGACCATCGAGCGGCAGGCCGCCGCGCTCCAGCAGCAGGCCGTCGTCCGCGAGCGGCTCCGCATCGCCCGCGAGCTGCACGACGTCGTCGCGCACCACGTGTCCGTCATCGGCATCCAGGCGGCGGCCGCGCGGCGTCTCCTCGCCGCGGACCCGGCCGCCGCCGCCGCACCCCTGGCGACCATCGAGGGGCAGTCCCGCGAGGCGGTCACGCAGATGCGGGGCCTGCTCGGCACCCTGCGCGGCGTGGACGAGGACGGCGGGGGGCGCGCCGGTGGGGCGCGTGCCGGCGGGGCGCGTGCCGGTGGGGCGCGAGCCCCGGAGCCGGGGCTCGCGGACGTGCCCGCCCTGGCCGAGGCCGCAGACGGCCTCGAGGTCGAGGTCCGCATCGTCGAGGAGCCGGCCGGCGCCGCGGCCGACGTGCCGGCGTCCGTCGGGCTCAGCCTGTACCGCACGGCGCAGGAGGCCCTGAGCAACGTGCGCAAGCACTCCACGGCGCGGCGCGCGAGCGTCGTCGTCCGGGTGGACCGGCGGCCCGCGCAGACGGGACGGCCCGGGGCGGAGCGGTTCCGGCACGGGTACGCCGAGGTGGAGGTGCTCGACGACGGGCGCCCCCGCCCGGGCGGCGCGGGAACCGGCATGGGCCTGCTCGGGGTGCGCGAGCGGGTCGGGACGCACGGCGGCGTCGCCGAGGTCGGGCCGCGCGTCACGGGCGGCTACCGTGTGCGCGTGCGTCTGCCCCTGCCTGAGGACCCGTCGTGACGGGCCCCGACGCCGCGTCTGCGGACGCCCCGATCCGCGTCCTGCTGGTCGACGACCAGCGGCTCGTCCGCTCCGGGTTCGCCATGATCTGCTCCGTCGAGCCGGACATCGAGGTGGTGGGCGAGGCCGCCGACGGCGCCCAGGCCGTGGAGCAGGTCCGCGCGCTGCGGCCCGACGTCGTCCTCATGGACGTGCAGATGCCGGTGATGGACGGCATCGAGGCCACCCGGCGGATCGTCGACGAGGACCTCGCGAAGGTCCTGGTGCTCACCACGTTCGACGACGACGCCTACGTGCGCGACGCGCTCACCGTGGGGGCGTCCGGGTTCCTGCTCAAGAATTCCGACGCCGACCGGCTGGTCGAGGCCGTGCGCACCGTGGCTGCCGGGCACGCGCTCCTGGCGCCCGAGGTGACGCGGCGCGTCATCGAGCGGATGGTCGCGGGGGAGGCGTCGTCGGCCGACGGCCCGCCGTCCGCGCCGTCGGCACCTTCCGCGCCTTCCGCGCCGTCGGGACCTTCCGCGCCGGGCGACCCGCGCCTCGACCAGCTCACGCCCCGTGAGCGCGAGGTGTTCGAGCTGGTGGGCCGCGGGCTGTCGAACGCCGAGATCGCGGGCGAGCTGTTCCTCGGCGAGGCCACGGTCAAGACCCACGTGTCGAACGTGCTGGCCAAGCTGCAGCTGCGTGACCGCGTGCAGGCTGTCGTCCGGTACTTCGAGACCCTGACGTGACGATTTCTTCGCTTCCCCGGCGCGGAAGCGAAGAATCCACGACGTCGGCGCTGTGGAAAACCCCCCGGGCGACCCGGCCGGGTCCGCAAGGCTGCTCGACATGCCACGCCGCATCGTCGTCCCGGGGTCCCTGCTCGGCCTCGCCGGCACGCAGGAGGGACTGGTGTCCTCCCGCCAGTGCCACGCCCACGGGCTCACCGACCAGCAGACGGCCGCACTGGTGCGCAGTGGCCGCTGGGAACGGGTGAGGTTCGGCGTCCTCGACACCGGTCACCGCGGCCCTTCGGTGCTCGACCCCTTCGACCGAGCCCGCCGGCGCGAGGCGGTCCTCGGCGTTCTCGCGCTGCCGGGCTCGATCGCGGCCGGCGTGGCGGCCCTGGTCCTGCAGGAGGTGCAGGGTGCGCCGCAGGTGGTGATCCCGGAGGTGGTGCTCCCCGACGGGTCGCCCCGGTCGACGGCGCGGGGCGTCCGGGTGCGCCGCACGCCGGCGCGATCCTGGATGCTCGTGCGGGGCCTGCCCTGCCTGCGGGTCGAGACGGCGCTCGCCCAGGCCGTCCCCGATCTGGGTCGGTACCACGCGGTGGCGCTCATGGACTCGGCGCGTCACCTGCGGAAGATCAGCGAGGCGGGGTTCCGCCGAGCCCGGTCGGCCTCCCGCGGCCGGCGTGGTGCTGCGCGGAGCAACGCCTGGTGGGAGGAGTCGGACCGTCGCGCCGAGTCCCCCGCGGAGACCTGGGCCAGGCTGTCCTGCGTCGATGCCGGCTGCCCCCCGGACGCGCTGCAGCTCGTGGTGCGCGACCGCCGCGACCGGTTCGTGGCGCGTGTCGACCTCGCGTGGGTCCTGCCCGACGGGGGAGTGCTCCTGGTGGAGATCGACGGCCGGGAGGTGCACTCACGGCTCGAGGCCCTGCTCGACGACCGCCACCGGCAGAACGCGCTGACGGGCCGGCGGACGGTCATGCTCCGGTTCAGCGGGGCGGACGCCTGGCGGGGGCGGGTGGCCGCCCAGGTCCGCAGCCTCCTCGACGCGCAGGGCTGGGTGCCGCACCCGACCGACGAGCCCTACCGGCTCACGTCATGAACTCTTCGTTTCCCGAGCCGGGAACCGAAGAATTCGTGACGTCGGCCGGTGTGCGCGGGCGGAGTTCCGTCGTCGGGGGGAGGGCAGATCTCCCCCGCATGACGGATCCGCCGCGGGCCGCGGGTCCGTAGGTTCGTCATCATGATCAGCAACGACTCCCTCGAGGTACGCGGCCTCACGCGGACCTTCGGCGAACTGACCGCCGTCGACGACGTCTCGTTCACCGTGCCACCGGGCCTGCTCACCGGGTTCGTGGGCGGCAACGGCGCCGGCAAGACCACCACGATGCGCATGATCATGGGAGTCCTCGGCCCCACCGCGGGCGAGGTCCGGTTCGGCGGGGCCCCCTTGACGCTCGCCGACCGGCGCACGTTCGGGTACATGCCCGAGGAGCGCGGCCTGTACCCGAAGCAGCCGGTGCTGGACCAGCTCGTGTACCTCGCGCGGCTGCGCGGCATCTCCGCCCAGGTCGCCCGCGCCGAGGTGCTCGACCACCTGGACCGGCTCGGCCTCGCGGGCCGCGCCAAGGAGCACGTCGAGAAGCTGTCGCTCGGCAACCAGCAGCGGGTGCAGATCATCGCCGCGCTCATGGGCTCGCCGCGCATGCTGGTGCTCGACGAGCCGTTCAGCGGCCTGGACCCGACCGCCGTCGACGGCATGGTGGACCTGCTGGCCGAGCACACGGCCCGCGGCGTGCCGGTGCTGTTCAGCTCGCACCAGCTCGACCTGGTGGAGCGGCTGTGCGAGCGGCTCGTCATCCTCAAGTCCGGCCGCGTCATGGCCGACGGCGCCCCCGCCGAGCTGCAGGCCGGCGGCACGGAGCGGCACCGGCTCGTCGTCGGCGGCGACGCCGGCTGGGTCCGCGGCGTCCCCGGCGTGCACGCCGTCGACGTCGACGGCAACGTCGCGCTGCTGGAGCTCGTCGACGACGCGGCCGTCCAGCGGCTGCTCGCCTCCGCCCTCGAGCGCGGCACCGTCCAGGAGCTCACCCCCGTCCGGCCCACGCTGGCCCAGATCTACCGCGAGGTGACGGCATGACCGCCCCGACCCACACCGACCCCCACGCCGGCCTCGACCGGGCCGGCCGGCAGCCCGGCGGCCCAGGCAGCGCCGCCCCGCCGAACCGCGCGGCCTGGATCCTCGTGATGAACCGCGAGATCGTGGTGCGCGCCCTCAACAAGACGTTCCTCATCGGGCTCGTCGTGTCCGTCGCCATCATCGCCGCGCTCGCCGCGTTCATGGCCTGGCAGGGCAGCAAGACGGAGTCGTTCGCCGTCGTGGTCACCGGTGGGGACACCACCGCGACCGCCGCCGTCGAGGCGGGCGAGGCGATCGCCGTCGCGCAGGACACGAACGCCGAGCTCACCGTGCTGGACGTGGCCGACGCCGACGCCGCGCGCACCGCCCTGACGGACGGCGACGCCGAGGCCTGGCTGCACCCGGCCGACGACCCCGCCGACGGCTGGGTCCTCACCGGGCAGAGCGACCCCGACAGCACGCTGACCCGGCTGCTCACCGCGGGTCTGCAGCAGGAGGTCCTGGAGTCCAACGCGGCCGCGGCCGGCACCTCGGTCGCCGAGCTCACCGCCGGCAGCGCGCTGACCACCGACCGTGTGGACGGCAGCGCCGTCGACTCCCAGACGCTCTTCTTCGCGTCGTTCGCCCTGGCGCTGCTGTTCTTCATCGGCGCGCTCGGCTCGGGCCAGATGATCGCGGGCAGCGTCGTCGAGGAGAAGCAGTCGCGGCTCGTGGAGATCATGGCCACGGCCGTGCCGCTGCGGCACCTGCTGGCGGGCAAGATCCTCGGCAGCTCGATCGTCGCGCTGGCGCAGAACGTCGTGTTCGCCGTGGTCGGGCTGGTCGCGCTGTCCTTCACGCCGACGGCGGCGATCCTGCCGTCCCTGTCGTCGTCCCTCGTGTGGTTCGTGCTGTTCTTCGCCGTCGGGTTCATGGGCATGGCCGCGCTGTACGCCGTGGCGGGCGCGCTCGCGTCCCGCACCGAGGACCTGCAGCACACCACCACCCCCATGACGATGGCGATCATGGGCATCTACTTCCTGACGTTCTCCGCCAGCGGCACGTTCGCCACGGTGCTGTCGTACGTGCCCGTCGCCAACATCGTCTCGATGCCGGTGCGGGTGCTGTCGGGCGACGCCCTCTGGTGGGAGCCGGTCGTCTCGCTGCTCGTCCTGGTGGCGTTCACGCTCGTGGCCGTGCTGGTCTCGGAGCGGGCGTACCGCGGGGCGCTGCTGCAGACCGGCGGCCGCATCGGCTGGAAGCGGGCGTTCGCGGCCGCTTCGTGAGGTACCTCCACCCGGGGGGTAGGGATGCCCCCCGGGTGGGCGTCAGGGATCCCCCCGAACTTGCCCTGAACGTGCCCTCAGCCGCAGAATTCCGCGCTTCGCGCCGCTAGCGTCGCAGCCATGACGACCGTCGACGCCGCCCGGCTGCAGTTCGCGCTGCTCGCCGGCACCCACTTCCTCTTCGTCCTCGTGACGCTGGGGCTCGGGCCTGTCGTCGCCGTGTTCCAGTCGCGGTGGGCGCTGGCCCGGACGCCGGAGCGACGCGCGCTGTTCGAGCGGGCCACCCGGTTCTGGGGTCAGCTCTACCTCGTCAACTACGCCCTCGGGGTGGCGGCAGGGATCGTCATGGAGCTCCAGCTCGGCCTGAACTTCCCGGGCCTGCTCGAGGTCGCAGGAGGCGTCTTCGGGGCACCGCTCGTCATCGAGACGATGGCGGCGTTCTTCCTCGAGTCCACGTTCCTGGGGCTGTGGGTGTTCGGCTGGCACGTGCTGCCGCGATGGGCGCACACGGCGGCGATCTGGGCGGTGGTGGCCACGGGGTACCTGTCCGCGTTCACGGTGATGGTGGCGAACGGGTTCCTGCGCCACCCGGTGGGCTTCGAGATGGTGCCGGTCCCGGGAGGCGCCGGCCCGGCCGGCGGGGAGATCGCCCGCCTCACCGACGCCGCGGCCCTGATCACCAACCCGGCCGCGGTCCTGTCGAGCCTCCACGTCGTGGGGGCGTGCCTGATGGCGGGCGCGTACGTGCTGGTCGGCGTCAGCGCGTGGCACCTGCGCCGGGTGCCGTCGCGGCTGCCCGCCGTCGAGGCCGCGGGCCTGCCGGGGACGACGATGTCGCCCGAGAACGAGCTCTGGCGCCGGTCCCTGCGCACCGGCGTCGTCACGGGCACGTTCGGGGCGTTCCTGGCGACCGGCTCCGGCTTCGCCCAGTTCACGTACTTCGACGCCGGCGAGTCGGTGACCCACGCGCCCTGGCTGATCGGCCCCGCGTACCTGCTCATGCAGGCCGTGGCCCTGCTGACGTTCCTGGTCGGCGTGGCGCTCATGCTCCTCTTCGCCCGCGACGGGCTGTTCCGGATGTGGCGCCCGGTGCGCCGCGGCCTGTACGGGACGCTCGTCGTGCTGCTGCCGGTGCCGTTCGTCACCTCGCTGCTGGGCTGGGTCGCGCGCGAGACCGGCCGCCAGCCCTGGGCGATCACCGGCGTGCTGCGCACCGAGGACGCCGTGACGGACGCTCCCGCCGGCCAGGTGATCGCGTCGCTCGTGGTGCTGATGGGCGTCATGACGGTGCTCGCCGTCGCGGACTGGGTCGTCATGGGCCGCCTCGCGCGCCGCGGCCCCGAGCGGCTCGCGCTCGGCAGCCCCCCGGCCGACGCGCTGCGGATGGACGTCCCGCACGCAGACCTGCACGCCGACCCGCACGAGGGGCCGTCCGGCTCCGCCGCGCTCCTGACCGCCGACCGCGACGCGGTCCTCACCTTCGGAGGTACCCGATGAACGCCCTCGGCTGGGGACTGCTGCTCGCGATGCTGCTCGCGGGCTGGGCGCTGCTCGACGGCGCCGTGCAGGGCGCGGGTCAGGTGGCGCGCGGCATCGGCGGGCGGGACGACGGCCGCCGTCGGCTCGTGCTCGCCACCGTCGCGCCGTTCCTGCTGCTCGGGGAGGTGTGGCTGGTCGCCGCCGCCGGCGTGCTGGTGGGCGCGTTCGCCCATGTCGAGGGGGTGCTGTGGCGGGCGGCCTACCCGGTCGTCGTCGCGCTCCTCGTCGCTTGGGTGGTGCGCGACGCCGCCCTCTGGCTCCGGAGCCGCCTGGGCTCGCCGCGCTGGCGCCGTGGCTGGGACGCCGTCGGGCAGGGTGCGAGCTTCGCGTTCCCGGCGACGTTCGGCGCGCTCGCCGGCGTCGCCTGGACGCAGCTCTCGGCCGTCTCGCCGGACGTCGCCGCCGACGCCCCGGTGGCTGTCGGCGCGGGGCCCGGCCTCGCCCGGGTGCTGGAGCTCGGCCTGCCCGTGGTGCTCGCCGGGCTCGTGGCGCTGGCCGCCCGGGTGCACGGTGCTCTCGTGGTCGCGCGGCGCGCGCCGGAGGGGGTGGCGGTCGTGGCCCGACGGCGCGCCCGGACCGCGCTCGTCCCGGCCGCTGCGCTCGCCACCCTCGCGGCGCTGGGCGCGCTGGGGGTCGCCGCCCTGGGGACGACGTCGGCCCTGGTCGGCGCCGTCGTGCTGCTCGGTGCCGCGGGGGCGGCGCTCGCGGCCCGCTTCGACCTGGACCGGGGCGCGTACCGGCGTCCGGTGGTGGCGTGGTCCGGGCCGGTCCTCGCGCTCGCACCCGTGGTCGCGACGGCCGCCGTCGTCGGGCCGCACGTGGTGGCCTCCGCTGCCCCGGCGAGCGTGCTGCACGGTCTCACGTGGCCGGTGCTGGGCGCGTTCGCCGCGGTGGTGGTGGCCCAGGCGGTCTCGTGGAAGGTGCTCGTGCGACCGCTGGGGCCGCGCACCACCGTCTTCCTCTGACCCCCGCCCGAGCGAGTTGTCAGGCCCTGGTGCACCGAAACGTGCACGTGGTCCTGACAGCTCGCGGGCGCTCGGGAGGGAACTCGTGGCCAGAACGTCACGGCAGGGCAACGTGGGTGAAATCCTGGTCGCGCACGATGGGCCGTGCGGCCACCCGGGCCGCGGAGGAGGCCGGACCATGACCATCACGCCCGCGACGATCGCCATGCCGCGACCCCTGACGCGCCCCGTGCCGCGCCCCGTGCCCCGCACCGTCGACGAGGCGGCCGCCGCCGCCCGCCGCCCGACCCGTGGCGACCTGGTCACCGTCGATCCCGCGGACCGGCGGCGCCGTGCGCAGCTCGCGCTGCTCGAGCTCGTCGTGACGCGGTCCGCCGGACGCCGCCGCGGCTAGCCTCCCGGGGCGACGGGGTCGGACGACGCCCCCGGGCCTCCGTCGGGCCTCCGTCGGGCCTCCGTCGGGCCTCCGTCGGGCCTCCGTCGGGCCTCCGTCGGGCCTCCGCAGCGCGAGGGCCTCGCCTCGGATCACGGAGCCGGGGACCGCGGCGCCCGGATAGTCTCCGGGCCATGTCTCGCCGCCGCGCCTCGATGGCCACCTTCGACCTCGAGCCGGACGACCTGGCGGCCGACGACCCGGGGCGCCACGGCGAGGTGTTCGGCGGCGAGGTGCCCGACGACGGGCCAACCTGGGGCCGGAAGACCGCCGACCGGCTGCGCGCCGTCCCGCCGCGCACGTGGTGGTCGGTGTCCGGCATCGTGGCGGGCACGCTCGCGCTCGTCGGCGGAGGCCTGCTCGCAGCGCACCTCGTCACCTCCCACGGACGTGAGGAGCGGCTGGCCGCGGCCCCGGGCGGTGTCCTGGACGTGGCCGCCGCGATGGACCAGGACGCCGCCTGGGAGGTGGACGCCGACACGGGCGTGCTCGCCGTCCTGGCGGGCGGGAGCGTCGTCGTGCGGGACGGGGCGGACGTGCTCGGCGTCGACGCGGCGACGGGCGAAGAGCGGTGGCGGCACACGCTCGGCGACCTGGCGGAGTGCGGCCCGACGCCGTGGAGCCCGGCGGAGTGGGCGACGCCCGTCGACGAGCTCGTGTGCCTGAGCGGCACGGACGAGGACCGCACGGTCACGGTGTTCGACGCGGGCGGTGCGGTGCTGGGCCACCGAGGCCTCGGCGACGTCGCGGGCGCCGCGGTGCAGGCCGCGGCGGACGGCATGATCGTGGTGGTCGAGCCGGACGGCCCGGTGCCCGCGCCGCGCCGGTTCGACAGCGAGCAGGAGGCCTTCGACGTCGTCGAGTCGGGCGCGTTCACCGGCCCGGGAGCGGTGCTGAGGTTCGAGGACGCGCTGACGGGCGACGTCCGCAGCTCCGTCGCGGCGTACTTCGACCCGTCGGCGAGCAGCCTCTGCCTGACGTGGACGGACGGCACGGTCGAGCTCGACTTCAACAGCTTCAGCCTCGTGTCCTCGCCGGGTGTCGTGGGCTTCGAGCGGTGCGGCGTGGACGTGACCTGGACGCCGCCGGTGGGCGCGCTCGCCACGTCTCCGCGGTTCGGGCCGGCGGGAGACGTCACGACGGTCAGCTCGGTGGACGGCGGCCTCGCCGTCATCGACGCCGACGAGGTGCGCACGACGCTCGTCGACGTCGACGCCCACGCCGCCGACACCGAGAAGACGGCGCCGAGGGTCGCGCTCGACGGCCTGCTGCTCGACCCGTGGGCGACGGACGGCGCCATCGGCCCGCGAGTCGTCGCGGCCGAGTCGGGCATCGTCGCGCTCGACCCGGACGACCTCGCGGGCGATCCTCGGTGGGAGCGCGCCTGGGACTGGGCGCACCGTGCCGAACCGCTCAGGGTGCGCGTGCACGACGTCGAGGTGCTGGTGCGGACGGCCGACGTCGTGCTGCTGCGGCAGTACGGCGAGCTCGTCGGGCTGGACGTGACCACGGGGCGCGAGCTCTGGCGCAGCCGCGAGCTGGTGGAGGACGGCGGCCTGTGGGTCGCGGGCGCGGTCACCGACGGCGCGGAGGCCCTGCTGCTGACCCAGGGGTCGGACCCCGCGTCGTACGAGCTCGTGCGTCTCGACGTGGCGAACGGGGAGGTGCTGGCCCGGGCCCGGCGTGACGGGAGCCTTGACGGCTCGGTGGGCACGGTGGGCGGGCGGATGCTGCTGCGGACGTCGCCGGGCGACGCCGGCGGCGGGACGGACGTCGAGGACGGCGGCACCCTCGTCACCCGGTCTCCCGGGTCGCTGCGGGGGTCTCCCCTGGCATAGTTTCAAGGGGTGGGCCGACGACGCGGCGCCGACGAGGGCGCGTTCACGTTCGACCTCGAGCCCGAGGGGGACGAGGAGGACGCCACCGCGCCGGAGCCCCGTGCTCCCCGCCGCACGAGGTGGCGGCGTGCGCGGCCCCAGGACCCGTCGCCGTCCGCCCCCCTGCTCATCGATCTCAGCGTGGTCGACGACGTCCCGCCGGACCCGCAGGACGCCGCCCCGGCCGGAGCCGCGGGAGGCCGGGACGCCGGGGACCGTGTGCCGGGCGAGGGCGGGCTGCCCGTCGCCGTGCGCCGTGCGCGGGGGCTCCTGCACGGGCGCCGGCTGCTGGCGGGGGTCGTGGTCGCGACGCTCGCGCTGACGGCGGTCGTCGTGGACACCATCGGCGACCGGGGGCGCGTCGCCGCGCTGCGGTCCTCGCCGGGCGGGGTGCTCGAGCTCTCCGAGCGCCCGCACGAGCTGTGGCGGGTCGAGGTGGCGGGCGATGTCCCTGGGGGCCTCGTCGGCGTCGCCGAGGGGGCCGTGGTCGTGCAGGTCCACGACGAGCTGCTGGGCGTCGACGCCGCCTCGGGGGAGCACCGCTGGCAGGCGGACCTGCCGGAGGGCGTCAGCTCGTGCGGGCCCGGTCTGGATCCGTGGACCGGCCGGTTCCACGTCAAGCCGGTCAGCGCGGTCGTGTGCGTCTCGACGCCGCCGGGCTCGGACCCGGGGCGGAGCGACCGCGCCACGGTGACCGTCGTCGACGCCGCCTCAGGGGAGGTCGTGGCCCAGCGGCCGGCGGAGGTGCCCGAGGCGATGCTGTTCGCGGGCCCGGACGGCGGCCTCGTCGTCGCGCAGTGGGTGGGGGACGCCCCGCGGTTCGGGGACAGGGACCTGGAGCGGCTGACGGTGGACGAGCTGCTGAGCGGCGCGGGCGAGGGGCTCGTCACGGACGGCTACGACCTGCAGGTGCGGCTCGAGGACGCCGCGACGGGAAAGCAGCGCTGGCAGCGCACGGTCCGTTTCGACTCCGGGCAGGACGTGTCGTCGTGCGTGGCGTGGAACGACGACGGCACCCAGTCGGCGATCGAGCTGCGCGGCACGGTGCAGACCGTGGTGCTGGACCGGGTGCTGTGGGTGGGAGGGTGCGGCATCGACGCCTGGTTCACGCCGTCGGGCGTGCGCCTGGACCGCGGCGGCGACCCCAGCGCGTCCGAGGGGTTCTCCGTGCTCCCGCTGCCGTCGGGCGGGTACGTGGCGCAGCAGGAGCCCGACTTCGGCTTCCCCGACCGGCCGGGGCGGCTGCTGCGGGACGACGGGAGCGAGGTGCGGTCGCTCGACGGGACGTACCTGATGCCGCAGAGCACGGACGGTGGCGGCGGCTCCGTGCGGCTGCTGCGCCGGTCGGACCGGCTCGTAGCCACGGGGGAGGACGGCGAGCAGCTCTGGTCGGCCGGCGTGGCGGCGGCCGCCGTGTCGGTGCAGACGTCGCGGGTCGCGGTGGTGCTCGACGACACGCGCGGTGTGATCGGCCTGGACCTGGGCACCGGCGACGAGCTGTGGGCGCGTGAGGAGCTCTTCGACGACGTCGACCCGGTCGCGCTGGCGTACGGGCCGTACCTCGCGGACGGGATGTTCACCGACGGGCGGCTCGCGGCGTTCGTCGTGCGGGACTACGTCCAGGGGGACGTGCTGCACTGGATCGCGGTGGACGTCACCTCGGGCGAGGAGCTGTGGAGGTTCGACGTCGAGGGCGAGGACTGGGGCTTTCACGTGGCGGTCGACGGCCACCTGGTGAGGTGGTCGCCGACCGCGATCGTGGGGCTCGGGTGAGCCCTGCCCGTCGTCACTCGTCGGTGTGGGTGTCGGTGCCTGCGTCGGAGTCGCCCGCTGGCGCCTCCCCGGCGAGGAGCAGGTAGACCTCGCGACGGGCGCGGTCGACGAGCGCGGCAGCGGCCGCCGCCTGCTCGGCCGACCCGGCGCGAGCCACCTGCTCGACGGCGCCGCCGAGCGCGCGCATCGCGGCGTGCAGCTCGTGCCCCCCGCGGCGCGGGTCCGCCGTGAACGTCTCCCACGGGGTGCCGAGCTCCGCCCGGTGCTCGGCGACGTGGGCGCGCCCGGCGTCGGTGAGCGTCGCAAGGCGGCGACCGCCGTCCTCGGCGACGGCGACGAGACCCTCGTCCTGGAGCTGGGAGATGGCGGGGTACACGGCCCCCGGGCTGGGGCGCCAGCCGCCGTCGGTGCGGTCCGCGAGCTCGGTGATCACCTGGTAGCCGTGCATCGGCTGCTCCGTGAGCAGCAGGAGGATCGCGGCGCGGATCTCGCCGCGGCCCGCGCGCCGGCCGCGGCCGCCGCCACGGGTTCCGGGACCGAAACCGGGACCGAAGCCGCGCCCGCGTCCGTCGGGACGGCCGCGACGCGGTGCGTCGCCGCCCTCGGGGAAGTCGCCCCGGCGGCGTCGTGCGCCGCGCGGGTCGACGTTGTCGTACGGGAAGTCATGGGTGTGTCGGGGGTGCATAGGGATGCTCCTGGGTCTTCGAGTGGATGTGGAGTCGGCCCGCCCGAGGCGTACCGACATATCGAAGATAGATCAAAGATATATCGTTGGCAACCTTTAGTTGTCACGACGCCGGTCGACATGCCGCTGAGCAGCACAGATGGTTGGCTTCACCCGTGACCGGCTACGACCCCGCGTTCCTCGGGCCCGAGGACGCCGTCCTGGTGCCGCTGCCCGTACCCCGCCCGCCGGGCGGCGGGCACGCCCGCGTGCTGCGGCGGCTCGACCACCCCCACTTCACCGTGCTCCTGGACCCGCTCCGGCGCCTTGCCGCCGCGACCGCCGTGACCATCGACGGCGCCCGCCTGCGCCCGCTGCGCCGTACAGGCCAGTGGCGGTACGACGCGCAGGCGCCCGCCGAGGAGCAGGCCGGGCCGGAGCTGTACCACCGCAACGTCCTCGACCGGGGGCACCTCGTGCGCCGCCGCGACCCCATGTGGGGCACCGACGCCGAGGCCAGGCGTGCCGGCGAGGCCACCTTCGTCTACTCCAACGCCGCCCCGCAGGTGGGCCGGTTCAACCAGTCCCAGGAGTTGTGGAACGGTCTCGAGGACCACGTGCTCACGTACGCGCAGGCCCACGAGCGCCGCGTCGTCGTGCACACCGGCACCGTCCTGGCCGACGACGACCCCGTCTACCGCGGCGTCGGCATCCCGCGACGCTTCTGGAAGGTCGCGGCCTGGGCCCAGCCGGGCTGGCACGTGCCGGACGCCTCGCCCGACGCGGGCGCCTCGCCCGACGCGGACGACGCGGCCGTCCAGATGGTCCGCACCCTGCGGTGCGCGGCCTTCGTGCTGGACCAGACGCCGCAGCTCAGCGAGGCGGAGCTCGCGGCCGCGCAGGCCCGGGCGCTCGCGGTGGGCGACGTGCCGCCGCTCGGCCCGTTCCGCACGTACCAGGTGCCGGTCGCGGACGTCGCGCGGCTGACCGGGCTCGACCTCGGCCCGCTGCCCGCCGCGGACGTCCTGCTCGCCGGCACGCGGCCGTCCGTCGCGGGCGGGTGGCGGGAGCTGGCCGGCCCGGGAGACGTCGTCGTCTGACCGGAGGGACCGGGGTCTGCCCAGGTGAGGTCCCGGAACCGGGTCCCGGCGGCCGTAAAATCTCGGCCCATGGAAGTTCTCCTCGTCGCGGTGCTGTCGGCCGTCACCGTCATCGCCGTCACCGCCCTGTCCCCGAAGGCGGGGGTGGCGGCGCCGCTGGTGCTCCTGCTGATCGGCGTGGGGGTGAGCTTCCTGCCGTTCGTGCCCGCGATCGAGATCGACCCCGAGGTGATCCTCGCCGGTGTCCTGCCCGCGTTGCTCTACGCCTCCGCTGCGGCGTTCCCCTCGATGGACTTCCGCCGTGACTTCACGGCGATCGGCGGGATGTCCGTGCTGCTGGTGATCATCTCCGCCGTGGTGATGGGCCTCGTCTTCTCGCTCGTCGTCCCGGGCCTCGACCTGGCGGCGGGGATCGCCCTCGGCGCGATCGTCAGCCCCACGGACGCCGTGGCCACGTCGATCATCAAGAAGCTGGGCGCGCCGCGCCGCGTGGTCGTGATGCTCGACGGCGAAGGGCTGATCAACGACGCCACGTCGCTCGTGCTGCTGCGGTCCGCGGTCGCGGCGACGGCGGCGAGCGTCTCGCTGTGGGACGTGCTCGGGGACTTTCTCAAGGCGGTCCTGCTCGCCGTGATCATCGGCGCGGTCGTCGGCCGGCTGGGACTGTGGGCACGCGCCCGCGTCAAGCAGGAGACCCTGTCGACGGCGATCTCGTTCGTCGTGCCGTTCGCGGCGTACCTCCCCGCGGAGGAGGTGCACGCGTCCGGCATCGTCGCGGCGGTCACGGCAGGGCTCGTGACGAGCGTGCTGTCGGCGCGCCACCTGCGGCCGCAGGACCGGGTCGCCGAGCGGGCGAACTGGCACACGATCGAGGTGCTTCTCGAGGGCGGGGTCTTCCTCGCCATCGGTCTCGAGGTCTTCGACCTGGTGGCGGACCTGAACGCCTCCGGCGGCTCCCTGTGGTTCGCGGTGGGCATGGCGGCGCTCGGCGCGGCGGGCACGCTCGTGCTGCGCGGGGCGTTCGTGCTGCCCCTGCTGCGCTACCTGGCGCACCGGCAGGAACGGGGCCAGCGGGTGCGCGGCACCCTCGCCTCCGTGAACGACCGGCTCGACGCCAAGCTGGCCCTGCACGAGCAGGGTGGCGGGCCGATCAGCGAGCGTCCCGTCTCCGACGTCCTCGACCAGACCTGGCCGGACGGGGTCGACGACCGCCGTCGTGAGCGCGAGCGGCAGCGGGCCCTGCGGCGCGCGCGGGCCCTGAAGCGGCGGCTCGGCCCGGACGGGTCGGACGACCACGAGAGCATCACGGTGCGCATCGGCGGGTTCCAGCGCCGCATCACGCGCAAGATCGCCGACATCGACTATCTCGCGGCGGCGCCCCTCGGGCCCAAGGAGGGCGTGGTGCTCGTCTGGGCGGGGATGCGCGGCGTCGTGACGCTCGCGGCCGCGCAGACGCTGCCGCACGACTTCCCGCAGCGCTCCCTGATCGTCCTCGTCGCGTTCGGTGTCGCCGCCGGTTCGTTGGTGCTCCAGGGCGGGACCCTGCCGTGGGTGGTGCGTCGCCTCGGCCTGGCCGGCGTGACGTCGTCGCGCCACGAGGAGGGCACCTCGGGGCTGCGGGACATCGTCGACCAGGCGGCGTCCGAGATGCTCACGAGCCCGGAGCTGTGCCGGCCCGACGGCGCGCCGTACGCCGGGTCAGTCGTGGAGCGCGTCCGCGCCATGGTCGTGCGGGAGCAGCACGACCACGACGAGGAGGAGGCGGTCCCCGAGGACATCGCGAAGCAGTTCTTCCAGCTCCGGCTCGCGGTCATCGCCGCGCAGCGCGAGGTGCTCCTCGATGCGCGGGCCGTGGGCGCCTACGACTCCGACCTGCTCTCACGGAAGCTGGAGCTGCTCGACGCGGACCAGATCGCCATCGAGGGGCGGGCGCACTCGCTCGAGGGCTGAGCCGTCCGGCCGGGCCCGGCGAGACGCGAGTCTCGAGGGGCCCGGCCGGGATCAGGCCGACGTGATCTCGCTGCGTGCGACGCGCCACAGCCCGCCGGTGAGGGGCGCGACCACCCAGAGGAGGGTGGCGGTGGTGAGCTGGGCCCACCCCTCGGCGTCGATCGTGCCGCCGAACAGGAGCGGCTCGCCTGCGGTGCCGAGGTCGATCCACGGCAGGACGGTGGCCATGGCCGGCACGAGCCCGCCCACGATGCCGAACAGGGTCGGCAGGAGGAGCAGGGTCACGATGGCGACCGGGGTGCTGCGCAGCAGGAGGCCGAACCCGACGCCCTGGATCATGAACAGCACGACGGACAGCGCCAGGTAGGCGACGTCCTGCACGCTGACGTCCCAGGCCGGGGTCGCGTCCCGGAACGTGACCACGAGCAGGTGCGCGAGCGCGGCGAGGCCGATCGACAGGACGAGCAGGGCCAGGCCGGAGCCGATCGCGCTGACCACCTTGGCGAACCCGACGCGCGTGCGGCGCGGCTCCAGCGTGAACGTCACGAGAGCGGTGCGCTGCGACCACTCGGACGTCGCCGCCAGCACGCCGACGATGGGCAGCAGCAGCGCCATGGGGGTCGTCGTCCCGACGACGAAGGCGCTGAACGAGTGGTCGCCCCCGTTGACGGCCATCATGATCGCGAGCACGGCCGCGGTGACGATCGCGATGACGATCAGCAGCCAGCGGCCCGCGCGGGTGTCGAGCTGCTTGCGCCACTCGACGTGGGTGAGGGTCGCGAAGGTGAGGGGCTTCACCGTCGTGGTCTGGGCGGGAGCGGCCAGCGTCGCGGCGGTCATGCGGGCACCTTCTCGGAGCGGTTCGCGGGGGTGGAGGTCTCGCGGGCGTGGTCGGCGGTGAGCTCGAGGAAGAGGTCCTCGAGGCCACGGGACTCGGCGGGTCGCAGCTCCGCGAGGACGACGCCTGCCGACGCGGCGGCGTGCCCCACGTCGAGGGGTTCCGCCTCGACGGCGAGACCGCCCGTGCCGAGGACCTCGACCCCCACCCCGGCCTGCCGGAGCGCCGCGGCGAGGGCGACGTCGTCGGTGGAGCGGGCGTACGTGCCGGCCTGGCGCAGCAGGTCGTCGATGCGGCCCTGCGCCACGATGCGCCCGTGCCCGATGACGACGAGCCGTTCGGCCACCTGCTCGATCTCGAGCAGCAGGTGGCTGGAGAGCAGGACGGTGCCGCCACGGGCGGCGAAGTCGTGCAGCAGGTCCCGCATCCAGCGGATCCCGGCCGGGTCGAGTCCGTTGGCGGGCTCGTCGAGGATCAGCACCTCGGGGTCGGCGAGCAGGGCCGCGGCGAGGCCGAGGCGCTGACGCATGCCGAGCGAGTACTGCCCGACGCGGCGGGCCGCCTCCCTGGAGGTGAGGCCCACGACGTCGAGGGTCTGGTCGATGCGGCGGCGGTCGACGCCCGTCATGAGCGCGGCGAGGGTGAGGACCTCGCGTCCCGTGCGGCCGGAGTGCTGCGCGCCGGCGTCGAGCAGGACCCCGACGCGACGTCCCGGGTTCGCGAGCGCGCCGTAGGGCACGCCGAGCACGCGGGCGCTGCCCGACGTCGCCGGGGTCAGCCCGCAGATCATGCGCATCGTCGTGGACTTGCCGGCGCCGTTGGGGCCGAGGAATCCGGTGACGTGCCCGGGCTCGACCGTGAACGACACGTCGTCCACGGCTGCGACGGGGCCGTACCTCTTGGTCAGGTGCTCCACGGTGATCATGCGTCCAGCCTGGTCCAGGACCAGGTGGCCCCGCGTCGGCCGGAAGCATGGGACCGGTGGTCCTCCGGGTGCGGCCGGGTCCTCCTTTCGGATGACCCGCGGACGGCGGCCGTGACCGGTGGGCGGATGCCGTCGCAGAGGCGTTTCCCTAGGCTCGACGGCGTGCCCGACCTCCCCCGCGCTCCCGCGCTCCCGCCGCCGTCACCTCCTGCGGCGCCCGCAGGGGCCACGGTGCCCGTGTCCACGGTGACCGTCACGCCCACCGTGCCACCGCCGGCGGCCCGGTCCCGTGCGGCGCGGCTGTGGGGCGAGACGTGGCGGATCCTTGTCGCGGGGCTGGTCGGCTTCGTCGGGTTCGGGTTCGTGGCCTGGGAGGCGGACACCGAGCAGCGGTGGGTGGCGTCCGACGGACTGTGGGCGCTGGACTTCTTCGCGGGTGTGCTCGGGCTGGCGCTCCTGCCCTTGCGCCGACGGGCTCCGCTGACGATCGCGGTCGTGCTGAGTGCCATGACTCCGGTGTCGGTCCTCGTCTCCGGTGCCCAGATGATCGCGTTCGTGTCGTTGGCCACGCATCGCCGCTGGTGGCGGATCGGGATCGCGCTGTGCGTGGCGATGGCGGGGAGCTGGGCCTACGCCGCGCTGCACCCCGTCGTCGGGGCGGCGACGTACGAGTGGGTCGTCAACCTGGCACTCAGCCTGCTCGCCTTCGCGGCGCTCGTGTGGATCGGCGCCTACATCGGGCTCCGGCGCGAGCACCTGGCCTCGCTGCGGGAGCGCGCCGAGACGGCGGAGCGCGAGCAGGCGAGCCGCGTGGCGCACGCCCGGTCCGCGGAGCGGGAGCGGATCGCCCGGGAGATGCACGACGTCCTCGCCCACCGCATGTCGCTCGTCGCGATGCACGCGGGGGCGCTGGCGTACCGCACGGACCTGCCGCAGGAGAAGGTCGCCGAGACCGCCGCCGTGGTGCAGGCGAGCGCGCACGCCGCCCTCGTCGAGCTGCGCGGTGTGCTGGGCGTGCTGCGGGACACGGACGGGGCCGGGGTCGCGACCGGCGGGGGCGACGCGGCGGGTCCGGCCGCTGATGCGGGCGACAGGAAGGGCTCGGCCGGGCCGGCGCCGCGTCCCGAGCCGCCGCAGCCCACGCTCGCCGACCTCGACGACCTGCTCGAGGAGGCGCGCGGGAACGGCACCGAGGTGCGGCTGGAGCGACGGTCGGACGGGTTCGGAGGGCTGGGCGACGTCGTGGGCCGGCACGCGTTCCGCATCGTGCAGGAGGGCCTGACGAACGCGCGCAAGCACGCCCCCTGGGCTCCCGTGACCGTCGTCCTCGAGGGGGAGCCGGGCGAGGGGCTGTCGCTGGTCGTGCGCAACCCGGTGCGGACGGTGGGAGCCGACCCAGACGTGCCCGAGCCTCCGTCGTCACACCTCGGGCTGCTGGGCCTGACCGAGCGGGCGGCGCTCACCGGCGGACGGCTGGAGCACGGGCTCGTCGGCGGGGAGTTCGTGCTGCGGGCCTGGCTACCGTGGGCGCCATGAACGCCAGCGAGACCTCGACGGGCACGACGGGCACGACGGGCACGACGCGCATCGTCGTCGTCGACGACGACCCCATGGTGCGCGCCGGGCTCGGCCTCATCCTCGGTGGGGGAGCGGACCTGGAGATCGTCGCGGAGGCGGGCGACGGGCTGGCGGCGATCGACGTCGTCCTGCGCGAGCAGCCCGACGTGGTGCTCATGGACATCCGCATGCCTCGGCTGGACGGGATCGAGGCGACGCGGCGCCTGGTCGCGCGCGGGACGTCGCGGATCATCGTGCTCACGACCTTCGACACCGACGACATGATCCTGGAGGCGCTGCGTGCCGGGGCCGCCGGCTTCCTGCTCAAGGACACGCCGCCGGCCCGCCTCGTGGCCGCGGTCCGCGCGGCGGCGGCCGGTGAGCCGACGCTCTCGCCCCGCGTGGCGGAGCACCTCATCGCCGCGGTCACGCAAGGGTCGGCGCCCGACCGCCGCCGCACCGCCGCCGCGCTCGTCGGGACGCTCACGGACCGGGAGCGCGAGGTGGCGCTCGCCGTCGCGCGCGGGTCGTCGAACGCGGAGATCGCCAGCGAGCTGTTCATGAGCGTCCCTACCGTGAAGACGCACGTGTCGCGCATCCTCACCAAGCTCGACGCCGCCAACCGGGTGCAGGCCGCCATCGTCGTGCACGATGCCGGCCTCACGGGCTGACCCCGCGCCTCGCCGGCTCCCGCGGTGCGGGAAGTTCCCGCATGGGCGGAGCGGCTCCGGGGGCGTGTTGTCGTTTCGGGGCTTGTCGGGTGGGCGGGATCGGTGACGTCTGAGCGGTGGTGAGTCCGGTGGTGCGGGAAGTTCCCGCATGGGCGGAGCGGCTCCGGCCCTACGGGAGAATGCCGCAGGAGCGGAGGGGCGACGGCTGGCCCGCCGCAGTTCCCGCGAGTCCGACAGGCCCGAAACGACAACATCTCCCGGGCGGCGACGCTGGGGCAACGAGTTCCGGACGGGCCGCTGGAGCGACGCGGCGCTGGAGCTGTGCCGCTCCTGAGCTACAAGGGGATGATGCCGCGGGCGTTGGGCGACTCGACGAGGAGGTCGACGATGCGGCAGCCGTAGAGCTGGGCGATGTCCCCGATCTGGTCCAGGCTCCACGCGGCCTGACCGGTGGCGGCCGTCATCCACAGGTCAGCCGAGCCGCTCCCGCAGCCAGGCGATGTCCGGGCCCATGTCGCCGTGCGTCTCGCACACGACGGGCGCCCCCGCGGCGGCAACCACGCCCACGAGCTGCTCGGGCGGGATCTGTCCGGCGCCGAAGTGCGCGTGCCGGTCGGCACCCGACCCGGCGGAGTCGCGCGAGTCGTTCGCGTGCACCAGGTCGATGCGCCCCGTGATCGCGCGGATGTCCTCGACCGCCGTCGTGAGGTCGATGCCGCCGGCCCACGCGTGGCAGGTGTCCAGCGTGAAGCCCACGTTCTCGGCGCCGTTCGCCTGCATCACGGCCGCCCAGAGCTGTTCGACGCGCTCGAGGCGACGCGCCATGGAGAAGTCGCCCCCGGCGGTGTTCTCGATGAGCACCGGCACGTCGGTCTCCAGCGAGTCGATCGCCTTGCGCCAGTTGTCGAAGCCGACGGCGGGCTCGTCCTTCGCGGTCACGTGGCCGCCGTGCACCACGACGCCGCGGGCGCCGATGGCCGCGGCACCGGTCATGATCTGCTGCAAGAGCTTGCGGCTGGGGATGCGGACGCGGTTGTTCGTCGACGCGACGTTGATGACGTACGGAGCGTGGACGTAGACCGCCAGCCCGGCGGCCGCCGTCTCCTCCCGGAACGCCTCGGCGCCGCCGGGGTGCTCCAGCGGCGGCACCTTCCACGCCTGCGGGTCGGACAGGAAGACCTGCACCACCTCCGCACCGATCTGCGCCGCCTGCGCGACGGCGTCGGACAGGTCGACGTGGGCCCCGATCTTCACGCTCATGGGCCCACCCTAGGTCGCGGGACCCACACGGCACCTGGAACCGTCTGACGGTCGTAGGCTGGTCGACCATGAGCACCACGCCGCCGCTCGCGTACGTCATCGCCGGGTCCGAGGCCACCGGAGGGGCCGGCATCCAGGCCGACCTCAAGACCTTCCAGCAGCTGGGGGTCTACGGGGTCGGGACGCTGACCTGCATCGTCTCCTTCGACCCGAAGCACGGGTGGGGACACCGGTTCGTGCCCGTCGACCCGCAGGTGATCGCGGACCAGGTCGAGGCCGCCACCGCCACGCACGCGCTCGACGTCGTGAAGATCGGCATGCTCGGCACCCCGGCCACGATCGACGTCGTCGCCCGCTCCCTCGAGGCCCAGCCGTGGCGGCACGTCGTCCTCGACCCCGTCCTCATCTGCAAGGGCCAGGAGCCCGGCGCCGCCCTCGACACCGACACCGCCCTGCGCGAGCGCGTGCTGCCCCTCGCGACGGTCGTCACCCCCAACCTCTTCGAGGCGAAGACCCTCGCCGGCATGGACGACATCACGTCCGTCGACGAGCTCGCCGAGGCGGCCCGGCGCATCCACGCCCTCCTCGACACCGGCCAGGGCCCGCGCTACGTCGTCGCCAAGGGCGGTGTCGAGCTCGCCGGCCCGGACGCCGTCGACGTCCTGTTCGACGGCGACGAGGTCACCGTCTTCGCCGCGCCCAAGGTCGGCGAGGAGCGGGTCTCGGGAGCCGGGTGCACGTTCGCCGCCGCGATCACCGCGCAGCTCGCCCAGGGCTCCGGCGTGCCCGCCGCCGTCCAGGTCGCCAAGGACATGGTCACCCGCGGCATCGAGGCCCGCGTCGAGGCCCGCACCCCGTTCGACACCGTCTGGCAGGGCGCCTACACCGCGTCCTGAGCCGGACGCCCCCCACCCGTCAGTAGCCCCCGCCGCCGTCGGCGGGTGCCTCGGTGATCTCGGTCCCGTCCGGCGCCACCACCCACCAGACGTCCTGGACGGCCTGGCCGGTGACGTCGCCGGGCGCCTCGTCCGCGGCGTACAGGTACAGCGGGCGCCCGTCGAGCGTCACCTGCAGCTCGCCGTCGTTCCCGGTGATCGTCCCGACCTCGGCGTCGACGCCCTCGACCTGCGGCTCCTCGCTGCCGGCGTGCACCGGCGGCCAGGCGGCGAGGCAGTCGTCAGTGCACGCGCTCTCGCCCGAGCCGGGCTCGTCGGCGGAGAAGTAGTAGACGGTCAGGCCCTCGCCGTCGACGACGATCTCGCCCAGCTCGCTGTCTGCGGTGGCCAGGTCGACGTCGGCCATGGCCTCCCCGCCCGCGCCCGTCGCCTCGTCGCCGGGCGCGGTGCCGCCCGGCTCGTCCCCGCCGCACGCGGCGAGAGTCCCGGCGAGCGTGATCGCCGCGGCCAGGACCGTCAGTCGTGAACCCGTGGTGCGCATGATGCCTCCGTCGGCTCGGTGCTCGGTGCTCGGTGCTCGGTGCTCGGTGCTCGGTGCGTGCCCCCCACGAGGTACGACGAGACACCGCCGCGCGAGGTTCACGTCGATCCGGCGGCCTCCCCGTTGAACCGATCGGGGTGCCCGCTCGTCGTGCGGGGTAGAGCCGCGCCGGACGTGCGCGGCCCGACGGAGGGCGACGACGTGCGCGGACGGACCAAGGTGATGATCGGAGCGGGCGCGGCGCTCGTCCTGCTCGGCGGCGCCGCAGTGATCGTGGGACCTGGCCTGTACGCCGACTGGGCCAACGACGCGGCGGCCCAGGCTCCCGCGCTCGAGGCGTCGGCCGCACCGCTCGGCGACACCGCGGCGCTCGACGGCGAGTGGGCGGTCGCTCCGGGGTCGGTCGCCGGGTACCGCGTGCACGAGGTGCTGCGTGGCGAGGAGGTCACCGTCACCGGGCGCACGGAGGACGTGACCGGCGGTGTGACGGTCGAGGGCGGCCGCATCACCGCCGCCGAGGTCACGGTCGACGTCGAGAGCATCGCGACCGACGAACCGCCCCGCGACGCGTACTTCCGTGGCAACGTGATGGAGGTGGGCACGTACCCGACCGCCACGTTCGCGGTCACCGAGCCGGTGCCGCTGACCGAGGGCGCCACCGACGTCGACCTGCCCGGCGAGCTCACGGTGCACGGGGTCACCCATGACGTGGTCGTCCCCGCCCGGGTCGCCGCCGACGGCGACGGGGTGCAGGTGGTCGGCAGCGTCCCCGTGACGTTCGCCGACTACGACGTCTCGGCGCCGTCGCTCGGGTTCGTCCGGGTCGACGAGGAGGGGGCGGTCGAGTTCTCGCTGCTGCTGGAGCGCGCGCCGTGAGGTGCGCCCCGCCCCGCGCGCGGGCGACGCCTCGCCCGGTCCGATGAGGACGGACGAGGAGCTGCTCGAGGCGATCCACGGCGCGCACGCCGCCGCGCTGCACCGCTACGTCGCGCGGCTCGTGCCGCAGGACACCGACGCGCAGGACGTGGTCCAGGAGGCCCTGCTGCGCCTGTGGCGGCACCCGGACGTGCTGGAGCGGCCGGAGGAGTCCGTGCGTGCCTGGCTGTTCACGGTGGCACGCCACCTCGTCGTCGACCAGCTCCGCAGCGCACGGCACACCCGGGAGCGGGCCACCGGGCAGCTCCCCGACACCGGGGAGCCCGACCGGACGCAGGCCGTCCTGGACGCCTGGCTCGTCGCCGACGCGCTCGCCGGGCTGTCCGCCGAGCACCGCGCCGTCGTCGTGGGCGCCTACTACCGCGGGCGTTCCGTCGCGGAGCTCGCGGACGAGCTCGACGTCCCGGCCGGGACGGTCAAGTCCCGCATGCACTACGCCCTGCGCGCCCTGCGGCTGGCGCTGCAGGAGAAAGGAGTCACGCCATGACGCCGACGGGCCCCCACGGCGACCCGCGCCGCGACCCCTACCGCGAGTGGGACGCCGCCTACGTCCTCGGTGCGCTCGGTCCCGCCGAGCGGCGGGACTTCGAGGAGCATCTCGCCGGGTGCGACGCGTGCCGCGCGGCGGTCGCGGAGCTCGCGGGGATGCCCGGGCTGCTCGGCTCCGTCCCTGCGGAGGACGTGCCGGCCGCGCTCGGCACCGCCGCCCGCGCCCCGGACGCGGCCGACGGGCGGGCGACGGTCGTGCCGCTCAGCGGGCTGGTCCACGCCGCGCGGCGCACCCGGCGCCGACGTCGGACGCTGACGGCCGTCGCGGCGTCCGCGCTGCTCGTCGGCGGCGTGGGGGCGGGCCTGGCGCTGGGCGGGTCGCCCGACGGCGGCTCCGCGCCGGGCGTGGCACCCTCGACCACCGTCCCGGCCGCGGGGGCGGCGACGCTCGAGCTGGAGCCGGTGGGCACGTCCGGCGTGCGCGCGACGCTCACCGCGACGCCGAGGGCGTGGGGCACGCACCTGGAGTGGTCGTGCACCTACCCGGAGACGTCGTCCGCCGGCCCGTCGGGCCGGTACGACCCGGCCGCGCCCGTCGGGTACGAGCTCGTGCTCGTCGACGGCGCCGGGGAACGCACCGTCGCGGCGACGTGGACGGGGACGTGGCCGTCGTCAGAGGAGCTGGACGCGGCGTCCGCCAAGCTCCTGTCCGACCTCGTGAGCGTGGAGATCGCCGTCGAGGGGAGCGACGAACCCCTCGCGTCCGCCGAGCTGTGACCGGCGTCGGGCCGAGGGTGGGATGCGTCACGGGGTCAGCTGGCGGACGCCATGAACGGTTCAAGCCGAGTTCGGCTTACCCTCGTGAACCGTGAGCGAGAACCTGGGATCCACCGGCTCGATCGAACGCGTGGTCGCGCGCCACGAGATGCCCGACCAGCTGCGTGACGACATCCGCCTCCTCGGCGGGCTGCTCGGCACGGTGCTGCGCGAGGCCGGCGGGCAAGACCTGCTGGACGACGTCGAACGGCTGCGCGAGCTGACCATCCGCGCCTACGGGGCCGACGACGGCGGCACGACGCTGACCGAGGCGGCGCGCGTCGTCGCGGGCTTCCCGCTGGAGCGGGCGGAGCAGGTCGCGCGGGCCTTCACGTGCTACTTCCACCTGGCCAACCTCGCCGAGGAGTACCACCGCGTCCGCGTGCTGCGCGAGCGGGAGGCGTCCACGACGCCGGGCGCCGTCGACGACTCGCTGCCGCAGGCGTTCACCCAGCTCGCCGAGGAGGTCGGCCGCGACGAGGCGCTGCGCCGACTGGGCGAGCTCGAGTTCCGCCCCGTCCTGACGGCGCACCCCACCGAGGCGCGCCGCCGCGCGGTCTCCGGCGCGGTCCGCCGCATCTCCACGTTGCTGTCCGAGCGCGACATCATGAGCCCCGGCGGCACGTCGCTCGCCGAGAACGACCGTCGCCTCGTCGCCGAGATCGACACCATGTGGCGTACGTCGCCGATCCGCGAGCGCAAGCCGTCGGTCATCGACGAGGTCAAGACGGCGATGGGCGTCTTCGACGCCACGCTGTTCGGCACCTTCCCCGAGGTGTACCGGCGCCTGGACGACTGGCTGCTCGACGGCGAGGCGGGCCGCACCGCGCCCGTCGCCCGCCCGTTCGTCTTCCTCGGGTCCTGGATCGGCGGCGACCGCGACGGCAACCCGAACGTCACGTCGGAGGTGACCCGGCAGGCGTCCACGCTCGCCGCGGAGCACGCGCTCAGCGCGCTGGAGGCCGCCGCCCGCGAGACCGGCCGCAAGCTCACGCTCGACGACGCGGGGACCCCGGCGTCGTCCGACCTCAAGGCGCTGTGGCAGCGGATGCGCCAGCTCTCCGACGAGCTGGTGACCCAGGCCGCCGCCGACTCGCCGAACGAGCCGCACCGCGCGGCGGTGCTCGCCGTCGCCGGCCGGGTGGCGGCCACGCGCCGCCGGGACGCCGACCTCGCCTACCGCGAGCCGGAGGAGCTGGTCGCGGACCTGGAGACCGTGCAGGCGTCGCTCGTCGAGGCCGGCGCGCCGCGCGCCGCGTACGGGGACCTGCAGAAGCTCGTGTGGCAGGTGCAGACCTTCGGGTTCCACCTCGCCGAGCTCGAGGTGCGCCAGCACTCGCAGGTGCACGCCGCCGCGCTCGCCGAGATCGAGGAGAAGGGGGTCCACGGCGAGCTGTCCGAACGCACCCGCGAGGTCCTCGACACCTACCGCGCGCTCGGCGCCGTGCAGAAGCGCTTCGGCATCCGCGCCGCGCGGCGTTACATCGTGTCGTTCACGCAGGCGCCCGAGCACCTGGCCGCCGTCTACCGGCTGGCCGAGCTCGCGTTCGAGGGGACGGACGACGCCCCTGTCGTCGACGCGGTCCCGCTGTTCGAGACCTTCGACGACCTGGAGAACTCGGTCGACATCCTCGAGGCCATGCTCGAGATGCCGCAGGTGCAGCGCCGCCTCGCGGCGAACGGGCGGCGTGTCGAGGTCATGCTCGGCTACTCCGACTCCTCCAAGGACGTGGGCCCGGTCGCCGCGACCCTCGCGCTGCACAAGGCGCAGTCCCGCATCGCCGAGTGGGCGCAGCGGCACGACCTCACGCTGACCCAGTTCCACGGCCGCGGTGGTTCCCTCGGCCGCGGCGGCGGCCCGGCCAACCGCGCGGTGCTCGCGCAGCCGCCGCACTCCGTGGACGGGCGCTTCAAGCTCACCGAGCAGGGCGAGGTCATCCTCGCCCGCTACGGCGACCCGACGATCGCCGCCCGGCACATCGAGCAGGTCGCCGCGGCGACGCTGCTCGCCTCCGCGCCGACGGTCGAGAGGCGCAACGCCGAGGCCGCCGAGCGCTTCGCGCCGCTCGCCGCCGCCCTCGACGAGTCGTCGCGCGCCCGGTTCCACGGGCTGGTGAGGTCCGAGGGCTTCCCGCAGTGGTTCGCGCAGGTGACGCCGCTGGAGGAGGTCGGCCTGCTGCCGATCGGCTCCCGCCCGGCCAAGCGTGGCCTGTCGGTGAACTCGCTCGACGACCTCCGCGCCATCCCCTGGGTGTTCTCCTGGTCGCAGGCCCGCATCAACCTCGCCGGCTGGTACGGCCTGGGCACGGCGCTGCGCACGCGCGGCACCGAGCCCGGCGGGCTCGAGGAGCTGCAGGCCGCCTACCGTGACTGGCCGCTGTTCACGACGCTGCTCGACACCGTCGAGATGGGCCTCGCCAAGACGCAGGAGGACATCGCCGGCCAGTATCTGGCGCTCGGCGACCGCGACGACCTCGCGCGGCTGGTGCTCGACGAGCTGCGGCTCACGCGCGAGTGGGTGCTGCGCGTCACCGGCAACGAGTGGCCCCTGGCCAACCGCCGCGTCCTCGGGCGTGCCGTCCAGCTCCGCTCCCCGTACGTGGACGCGCTGTCGCTGCTCCAGGTGCGGGCGCTGCGCGCGCTGCGCAGCAAGGGCGCGAGCGAGGGCCTCACCGTCGCCGACGGCGAGTGGGTGGACGGCGGCTCGAAGGACCGTTGGCAGCACCTGCTGCTGCTCACCGTCAACGGCGTCAGCGCCGGCCTGCAGAACACGGGCTGACCCGTCCCGGTGCTGTGAGCGGGCGTCTGGCCCCCTTCCCGACCAGGAAGGGGGCCAGACGCCCGCCCTACCCGGGGTGCCCCGGGCCGGGGGGGGGGGGGGGGCGGGGCCCCCCCCCCCCCCCCGGGGGGGGGCCCCCCCGCCCGCTCACAGCACCCAGGGCGGCCGGGTCAGGGGCGGGCGGCGAGCGACGCCAGGACGCGGCTCACGCTGGAGCGCAGGCCCCACCGTTCGACCAGCGCGTCGAGCGCGGCCGGGTCGGCAGGCTCGCGAGGCAGTGCGTCGTCGGCGTCCGCGACCGGTGCGTCGTGCGCCACCTGCACCACGGCGCGGGCGGCGTCGAGATAGTCGGCCGCCTCGACGAGCTTGCGGGCCTGCGTCGCGGTGATCCCCGCGGCGCCGGACGACGCCGCCGCCCGGATCGCGTCGAGGTCGCCGAACGTCGCCAGGAGCTTGGCCGCCGTCTTCTCCCCGATGCCGGCGACGCCGGGCAGCCCGTCGGACGGGTCCCCACGCAGGATCGCCAGGTCGGCGTAGGCGGCGCCGCTCGCCACCGCGTACCGCTCCGCGAGGCGCGCCTGGTCGACGACGTCGGGGTCCCGGACCCCGCGCGCCGGGTACAGCACGCGCACCCCCGCGGCGTCGTCGACGAGCTGGAACAGGTCGCGGTCGCCGGTGACGATGTCGACGCTCGCGGGCATCACCACGCCCGCGCCGCCGAGCGGGCTCGCCGGGACGGAGGCGGCCGCGCGGGCCACCTCGCGAGTAGTGAGGGTGCCGATGACGTCGTCCGCCTCGAAGCCGGGGGCGCCGACGCGCGCGATACCCAGGGCTGCGAGCACGTCGACGATGACGGGCACCTGCGGGGTCAGGGCCTCCGGCACCTCCTCGACGTCCGGTTCGCCCGCGGGAGTCACGGCGGCGACACGGTGCTCCTTGTAGCTGCCGATCGCGTCCACCCGGAACGCGGGCCGCCAGTCGTCGTCCCAGCACGCGACGAGCCGGTCCGGCCGGTGCTCGGTGACGAGGAACGCGATCATGTCGAGCAGGCCGCGCACCGCGTTGACCGGCGTGCCGTCAGGGGAGCGCAGCGAGTCGGGCAGGCCGTAGAAGGCGCGGAAGTAGAGGCTCGCGGTGTCGAGAAGCATGAGGCTCATGGGGTCAGCCTCCCACCGCGCGGGCGGCGGCCGGCGTCACTCGAGCCGTGCCGGCAGCCCGAAACGGGGGAACCAGGTGGCGGTGTCGAGGAACGTCGTGATGCCCGTGATCCGCCCGCCGCCGTCGTCCTCCAGCACGGCCAGGCCCCACGGGGACCACCCGCCCGTGGGGTCGAGGCGGTACTGCGCGTACGCCATCGACCCGTTGGCGCGCACCGGCACGCAGCGCGAGCCGCGGCAGCCGCGCCCGGGCCCGACCATCCAGCGCACCACCTCGGTGCGCCCGCGCACCCACATCGTGTACGGGGGCATGTTGAGCACGGCGTCCTCGTGCAGCAGCCGCACCAGCGCGTCCATGTCGTACCGCTCGAAGGCGTCGAGGTAGCGCGCGAGCAGGTCCTCGTCGACCGGTCCCCAGGACCTGTCCGCCGCCTGGCCGGCGTCGAGGCGCAGCGCCTTGCTCCCCAGCGTGGCGCGGGCGCGCTGCAGGGCGCTGTTGACCGACGCGACCGTGGTGTCGAGCAGCGTGGCCACCTCGGCCGCCGACCACCGCAGCACCTCGCGCAGCACCAGCACCGCGCGCTGACGGGGCGGCAGGTGCTGCAGGGCCGCCACGAACGCGAGCCGGATCGACTCGTGCCCGACGGCCACGTCGGCCGGGTCGCCGGCCCGTGGCAGGACCGCCTCGTCGGGCACGGGCTCCACCCACTTCTCCTCCGGCAGGACGTCGCCGAAGTACTGCTCCTCGGCCGGCTGCGGCCCGCCGAGGCCCATCGGCCGCTCACGCCGCTTCGACGACCCGAGGTGGTCGAAGCACACGTTGGTCGCGATGCGGTACAGCCACGAGCGCAGCGACGAGCGGCCCTCGAACCGGTCGTACGCCCGCCAGGCGCGCAGCATCGTCTCCTGGACGGCGTCGTCCGCCTCGAACGCGCCGCCGAGCATCCGGTAGCAGTAGCCGGTGAGCTCACCTCGGTACGGCTCGAGCAGGGCGCCGACGTCGTCGGTCGGACGGTCCGGCTCGGGACGGGCGGCGGTGGTGGTGCGCGCGGAGGTCGGGACGGTGTGTGTCACACGTCACACGGTACGACGAGCGTCCGACACACGGGAGGCCTCAGCGCTGCGGATCTCGCGGCAGGACGCGCTCCACGAGCGGCACGGTGCCCGACGGCGGCGTCAGCGGGCGGGGCCGCACCCGGGGAACCGTGCCGGTCAGAGGACGCGACGACCGGTCGATCTCGAACCAGACCGTCTTGCCCTCGACGGCGCCCGAGTGCCGGCCGACGGCGTCCGACCCGTCGTGCCGGTCCACGCCCCAGCGGGCGGCGAGCCGGTCGAGGAACAGCACGCCGCGCCCCGACAGGTCGTGGGGCGCGGGGGACTGCAGCTGCGGCTCCGCCGTGCTGCCGTCGCGCACCCCGATCCGCAGCCGCCGGTCGTCCACCTCCACGGTGGCGGTGATGGGCCGCTCCCCGTGCTCCAGCGCGTTCGTGAGGATCTCGCTGGTCAGCAGCATCGCGGTGCGGCGCAGCTCGTCGTCGACCTCGCAGGACTCGAGGACGTCGTCCACCCAGCGGCGCGCCGGCCCGAGGTCGCTCAGGTCGTCGGCCGCCACGCGGCGTTCGGCGTGCGCCGGCCCGGCGGGCGAAGGCGGGCCGGACGGCGCCGGCACCCGCACGCGCAGGGCCAGCACCGCGACGTCGTCGCGCTGGGCGCCCGCGACGAGGCCGCGCACCAGCGCGCGCGGCACCGCCGCGGTGGCCTCGCCCTTCGACGCGGCCAGCACCTGCTCGAGGTCGGCGAGCCGGTCGTCGCTCGAGACCCCGCGCCGCTCCACGAGCCCGTCGGTGTACAGCACGAGCGTGTCGCCCGGCAGCAGGCGGACCGTGTGGTCCTTGCGCACCGTGCTCGGCACGACACCGAGCAGCATGTCCGGCATCCCCAGGAGCCGCTCCACCGTGCCGTCGCGGCGCAGCACCATCGGCGGCGGGTGCCCCGCCACCGACCACGTCAGCGTGTACGCGCGCTCGGGCGGGTTGCTCGCGACGGCCCCGGCCGCCGGCGCCGGCCGCTCCTGCGGCGGGTCCCGGTCCAGGCGGGCGACGACGGCGGTCGCCATCGCCCGCGGCCCCAGCCGGGCGTTGGCGCGGTCGAGGCGGGTGAGCAGGGCGGCGGGCGACTCGTCGTGGCTCCAGGCCAGCGCGCGCAGCATGGAGCGGAGCTGGCCCATCTGCGCCGCCGCGTGCACGTCGTGGCCAGCCACGTCGCCGATCATGACGATGGCGGTGCCGTCGTCGCGCACCACCGCGTCGTACCAGTCGCCGCCCACCTGGTCGGTGCGGGCCGCGGGCGAGTACGTCGTCGCGATGTCGAGGTGGGCCACCGTCGGTGGGGCGGTGAGCATCGACTCCTGCAGCGTGGTCGCCACGCGGCGCCGGGCCTCCAGCAGCGCCACCCGCTCCAGCGCCAGGGCGACGTACCGGCTGATCGTGGACTCGAGGGCGGCGGTCTCGGCGTCGTGCTCCCGGGGGGCGTCCCAGACGCAGGCGATCACCCCCACCACGGTGCCGTTGGACGTCACGGGCAGGAACGAGCGCGCCCCCTCGGAGACCGTGCCGACCGGTTCCATCTGCGGGTAGGAGGCGACCAGCTCCGTGTGGTCGCGGAACCGCAGCGGCGCGCGCGTGCGCACCACGTGGGTGTCGGGGCGCTTGGTGTCGAGGCGGATGCTGCGCATCTGGTCCAGGCCCGGCTCCTGGTGCCCGACCGTGAAGAACGTGAGGTGGCGCCGGTCCCCGTCGACGAGCGCGAGCGAGACCCAGCGGGCTCCCGTGCCGGTGCCGATGACGTGCGCGATCGCGTCCTCGACCTCCTCCAGGGTGGTGACCCGCGCGAAGCGCTCGCTGAGCCCCAGGAGGAACCGTGAGCGGCGGTGCGCCCGGAACGCGACCTGCTCCGCGAGCCGCGCACGCTCCCGCTCGGCGCGCAGCCGCAGCTCGCCGGAGCAGGCGGCGGCGAGGTCGGCGAGGGTGGCGAGGTCGACCTCCGTCCACTCGCGCGGGGTCCGCGAGATCGCCCACAGGGCGCCCACGACGTGCCCCCGGGCGTCCTCGATCGGGTAGCCCGCGCACGCTGCCGCCTGGAGGTCGTCGATCGTGTGCACCGTCGCCAGGCTGGGGTCGGCGGCGACGTCGTCCACGACGAGCGGCGCACGGGTGCGGGTTACGATCGCGGTGAGGGGCCGGGGGACGTCGACGACCCGCGAGCTCTGGGCCGGTTCGGGGAACCCGACGGCGCCCGGCAGGGTCTGCCCCTCGGGCGTGAGGATCACGACGGAGGCCGTGGGCACGTGCAGGTGGCGGTGCACGAGGCGCGCGATCCGGTCGAAGACCTCGTCGGCCACCGGCCCACCCCGAGCCGGGCCGGCCTGCTGGCCGGCCGAACGACCGGCCGTGGAGCCGGCGACCTTGGCCTCCCGCACGTCGTTCAGTATCTACCCTCACCCCTCAGACGTGGAGAAGCCCGCGCCGGTGGGCGATCGTGACGGCCTCGGCGCGCCCCGACGCCCCGAGCTTCGCGAGCAGGTTCGACACGTGCACGCTCACCGTCTTGGTGGTGATGTACAGGCGTTCGCCGATCTGCCGGTTGCTCAGCCCTTCGGCGACGAGCGCCAGCACCTCCGCCTCGCGCTCGGTGAGCAAGGACGTGGTGCGGCGCGTGCCGGGCAAGGTGACGCGGGCCCGGCGGGCCCAGGCGGCGACGGCCTCGCTGAGGGGCGCCGCCCCCATGGCGGCGGCGTCCGTGGCGGCCTCGGCCGCCTCGAGCTCGGCCGCCGGGGTGTTGCCCACGGCCCGCAGGGCCTGGGCCCAGCGGAACCGGGAGCGCGCCACCTCGTACCGGTAGCCGAACCCGAACTCGACGACGGTGCGCTCCCAGACCGCCGGGTCGGCCGGCTCGCCGGTGACGACCGCGCGCAGCCGCGCGTGCTCGGCGTCCGCGCGCAGCAGCCATGCGCGTCCCTCGGGCCCGAGCCGGCCGCCGCGGGGCCGGCCGCGCTTTGCGGTCTCGTGCGCGACGGCCAGCAGGGAGTCGCCACGGGCGAGGACGTCGTTCGCGTCGTCCTTCGCGTGCGGCCGGGCCTCGACGCCGTCGGCCAGGGCCGCGAGCGCGAGGGCGCAGATCCAGATGCGCCCCAGGAAGAACTCGGTCCACGCCTTGCCGAGGTAGGCGGCGACCTCCTCCGCGGCCTCGACCGCCTCGTCGTACCGCCCGGCCCAGGTGAGCGCGTCGACCAGGGCACCACCGGCGAGGATCGCGATCTGCCCGTCGTCGTCCCAGTGGGGCCGCAGGGCCCGGGCAGGCGCGATCGCGGCCTCGCCCTCGCGCGCCACGGTTGCGTACAGGCTGCCCGCGCTGAGGTACGGCAGCACGGACGTGGGGGCGCCGTCGGGCACGGGCCACTCGTCGAGCTCCCCGACGAAGTACGCGCGGATCTGCGCGAGGTCGAGCATCTGCTGGCCGTACGTGCCCCACACCAGACCTGTCGCCTGGGCGCGCGCGAGGCCCTGCTCCAGCACCGGCGCGGCGGCGTCCAGGTGACCGGCGTAGAAGTGCGTGGCCGCGAGGTTGTACCAGCTGCGCAGCTCGGTGGGCAGGTCGCCGGCCTCGACGGCGCGGTCGCGCGCGGCGGCGAGCAGCGTGGCGGCGACGTCCGGGTCGCCCACCTCGAGGACGGCGAGCGTCGTGAGGGCGTCGGCCTCGGCATCCGGTGCTGCGGCGGCGCGCGCGACCTCGACCGCCCGGCGCGCGAAGCGTCCGGACTCGTCGTCCTGGTCGAGGGTGAGCAGCACGCGGGCGTGCACGGCGAGCGTCCACGCGAGGTCACGGTCCGCGGGCTCGGCGGGCAGGACGTCGAGCGCGAGGGTGGTCTGCCGCTGCGCCTCCGCGAGGTCGTCGACGTCGAGGTCGTACCGCGCGAGCTGGTGGCGCAGGCGTGCCTGGCGCGCGGGGTCGTCGGTCAGCTCCTCGACGGCGCGCCGGGCGAGCTGCTCCGCCCGGACCGCCTGCCCGGCACCGCTCGCGGCGGTGGCGGCGGCCAGCAGCACGTCGACGCGGTCGGTGCCGAGCCGGTCGGCCGCGTCCGGCACCGAGTCCCATAGCGACAGCACCTGCTCCAGGTGCCGCAGGTCCTCGGCGGGGGCCAGCAGCTCGGCGGCGGCGCGTGCGGCGTCGAGCGACGCCACGAGCGCCGTCGGCAGGTCGTGCCCGGCGAGGGCGTGGTGGGCGCGCTTGGCGGCGGACCCCAGGCTCGGGTCGGCGGCGAGAGCGTCCAGGTAGGCGCGGTGCATCGCCGTGCGCTCGCCGGGCAGCAGCTCCAGGGCGAGCGCCTCCGCCACGAGGGCGTGCCGGAACGCGATCTGCTGTCCCTCGACGCCGAGCACCTGGCGGGCGACCGCCGCGCGCAACGCGTCGTCGACGGCTCCCGGCGCCTCGAGCCCGGGGAGGCGGGTCGCGGTGGCCCGGAGCAGGCTCTCGTCGACCTGGCGCCCCGCGACCGCGGCGAGCTGCACCACCTGCTGCACCGCCGGGTCGAGGTGGGCGAGCCGTGCCTGCAGCACCTCGGCGAGCGACCAGGGCAGCCCGGCCGAGGGGACCCCGGCGTCGAGCAGCTCCTCGGCGAAGAACGCGTTGCCCTCCGAGCGGCGCAGGACCTCCTCGAAGTCACCGTCGTCCAGCGGTACGCCGTCGCGGGCCGCGGTGGTGAACTCGCGCAGCTCCGCCGCGGTGAAGGGGGACAGCTCCACGTGCTCGACCGTGCGCTGGCGGTGCAGCTCCGCGAGGACGGGGCGCAAGGGGTGCCTGCGGTCGACGTCGTCGCTGCGGTACGTGACGACGAGCAGCAGGTGCTCGGTGCGCAGGCGGGCGACGACGAACCGCAGCACGTCGCGGGTGGAGGCGTCGGCCCAGTGCACGTCCTCCAGCACGAGCACCAGGGGGGAGCCCGCGCGCCCCGCCGCCGCGAGGCTGCCCGCGGCCCCGTCGAAGAGCTGGAGCCGCTCGGCGTGCTCCGCGCCCGTGTCCTCGCCGCCGGCGGGGTCCAGCAGGCGGGCGAGCGCGGGCCGCCGCTCCACGACGTCGGCGACCGCGGGGTCGGTGCGCAGCTCGGTGAGGGCCTGCGTGAACGGCAGGTACGGGATCCCCACCTCGCCCAGGTCCACGCAGTGGGCCACGACGACCCGGGCCCCGGCCGCCGCGGCGATCTCGCCGAGCCGCGACACCAGCCGCGTCTTGCCGACGCCCGCGTCGCCGCCGAGGAGCAGGACGCCCGGCTCCCCGTCGGCGGCGTGCTCGAGCGCCCGGCGGAAGGTCGTGACCTGCTCGTCGCGGGCGATCAGCGGGACGGTCGAGTGGCTGCGCACCCCGGAATCGTCCCACCGGGCACCGACATCCGCCGGTGCGGCGTCCACCGTGGTCACGCGATCCCGCGCCCCGCGCCGTCCCGCGGGCCCATGCTGTCCAGCGCGCTCGCGATCTGCGCCGAGCGCCGCGTCACCTGACGGTCCCACTCGGCCGCGTCCGTGCGGGCGGCGACGGCGTCCACGGTCGCCCCCAGCCGCTCGACCGCGCTCCGGGCCCGGGCCGGGCCGAAGGCCGACCACCACCGGTCCGCCGTCGTCCGGGTCGACCGGGTCGTCCTGATCCGCCGCGGGGCCCGCGGCGTGCGGGACGCCCGACGGTTCCCGCGGCGGGCCGTGTCGACGGCGCGCTGCGTCCGGTAGGCGACCTCGGCCTCGATGGCCCCGTCCCACATGATGCCGTTCATCTCGATCCCCTCGCCGGCCGGGCTGCCCCGGCCTGTCCTTCGTGCCCTGATCTCGTGGTCCTCACGTTCGTCGTGAGGTGCCGGCCGGCGGATCGGGCGGATGCCCGGTCCTGGCGACGGCGGGTACCTCATACGGCGGGCCGGGGCCGGCCCGGACGGCTCTGAGGTGCCCTGAGGTGGTCTGAGGTGGTCTGAGGTGCCCCGGCGGACCGGGGGAGCCGGGCACGGATCCGCGCTATCCGTTGCGACCTGGGTCACACCGGTCGCACACTGGGGGGACCGGACCGATACGGGGGTGGACTCGTGGCTGGATCTGTCGCAGGGGCGTTCGACGCCCTGCCGATGCTCGGACGTGGCAAGCACCGCAACCCGAGGAAGGGCGCCTGCTTCATGGAGCTGGCGTCGTTCCTGGCCGGGGAACGCTGGAGCGACCACCCGCAGTGCACGCACCCGCTGCTGGCGATGCTCGCCCGCGCGGTGAACGACCTGACGTCGGACGGTCACCGTCCGCAGCTCGCGCCGCTCATCCCGTCGGTCATCGGGCTGCGCGACGACGACCCGCGATGGGACGTGCGGATCGCCCTGCGCGCGGCCCAGACGGCGCTCCCCGTGGCTCCCGCCGACCGGCAGCAGACGCTCGCCGTCGCCATCATCGGCGCGGAGCGCATGCTCGACGTGCTCGACGACCGGCCCGAGGGCACGCTCTCGGCCGAGAGCGCGGACGCGCTCGCGGCGGCGCCCAAGACCGCGCGGTGGGCGTACAAGTTCTGCGAGGGCACGCACGTGCGGCCCAAGCGGTTCGTGCGCGACGCCGCACCGTCCGTCGTCTCGACGGCCGTGCAGGGCATCAGCGAGGCGTTCGTCCCCGACGTGGACGCGCGCCTGCGGGAGCTGCTGCGCGCCACCATCGAGGACGCGCGCACCTGGGCCGGGCGGTCGGACGACGAGCCGTCGCTGCGCGAGGAGCAGTGGACGACGGTCGTCAAGCCCGCCGTCGCCGCCGGGTGACCACGGCGGGACGGGTGGCCGACGGGCGGGACCGGCGGGACCGGCGGGACCGGCCCGCCCGGACGTCCGTGTCGTCTGGTAGACCGGGAGCGTGACCGACACCCCCCTGGACGCGCTGACGCTCGACGACCTGCGCCGCCGTACGTCCGTGAAGTGGCGGGCGTACCCGCCGGACGTGCTGCCGCTGTTCGTCGCGGAGATGGACACGCCCGCGGCGCCGTTCGTCGTCGCCGCGGTGACCCGCGCCCTGGAGCTCGGCGACACCGGGTACGACATCGGTACCGCGTACGCCGAGGCGCTCGCCCCGTTCGCCGTGCGGCGCTGGGGGTGGGAGCCCGACGTCGCGACGAGCCGCACGCTGCCGGACGTCATGATCGCCGTCACCGAGGTCCTGCGGGTGCTGACCGCGCCGGGCGACGCCGTGGTCGTGACACCGCCCGTGTACCCGCCGTTCTACGCCTTCCCGCGCAACGAGGGACGGCAGGTCGTCGAGGCGCCCCTGACGCCGGACGGTCGGCTCGACCTGGGCACGCTGGAGGAGGCGTTCTCCCGCGCCACCGGGGCCGCGGAGCACGGTGGCGGTCCGGGCAGCGGACGTCGCGCCGTCCTGCTGCTGTGCAGCCCGCACAACCCCACCGGAACGGTGCACACGCGCGGCGAGCTCGAGGCGGTGCTGGCGCTCGCGGACCGCTACGGCGTGCGGGTGGTGTCCGACGAGGTCCACGCCCCGTTCACCTTCGAGCGCGTCGCGGACGGGGCGCCGGCGTTCGTCCCCCTGCTGGGCGTCGACGGCGCGGAGCGGGCGATCGTCGTGCACTCGGCGTCGAAGGCGTTCAACCTCGCGGGGCTGCGCGCCGCCGTGGCCCTCGGTGGGCCGGGTGCGGCCGCGGACCTGCGCCGCATCCCCGAGGAGGCCGGCCACGCCGTCAACCATCTGGGCGTGCTGGCACATGCCGCGGCGTACGCCGAGGGGGACGACTGGCTGGACGCGCTGCTGGCCGGCGTCGTCCGCAACCGTGCCCTGGTGGCCGGGCTGATCGAGGCGCGGGTGCCGCGAGCGCGCCTGCTCCCCGGCGACGCCACCTACCTGGCGTGGCTCGACGTGCGCGACGCGCTGCCGGCCGGCGTCGAGGCCGCTGCGGCGCACCGGTGCGTGCTGGACGGCGCACGGGTCGCGCTGGGCGACGGGGTCCCGTTCGGGACGGGCGGGGCGGGGCGGCTGCGGATCAACCTGGCGACGTCCCCGGCGGTCCTCACCGAGGCCGTCGGGCGGCTGGGAGCGCTGTTCGCGGCGTAGCCCGGCGAGATGTGGCGACGGTCACACGGATCCTGTGCAGCTCCTGTGCAGCATGGTCACAGCTCGCCTGGTGCGTGCGCGGCGCCGAGGCCCGGTCCAGGCGCTAACCTACCCAAGGTGCGCCGCCGGAACCGCCCTCTCCTCGCCCTCGTGGCGAGTGCACCCCTGCTACTGTTGCTCGGGGCATGCTCCGGCCCGGACCGCCCGCCGGTCGACGGCGTCACCGACGCGCTCGTGGCCGCGCTGTCGGCGCGCGACCTGTCCGGCCTGCCGATGCGGGTGGGCGGGTCGGTCGACGCGCAGACCCAGCTCGACCAGATCCTCGAGCCGCTCGAGAAGGCGACAGGGGAGCGGACGCGCAGCGTCACGGTCGCGGACGTCGGCAGCGCCGTCGAGGAGGACGGCAACGTGACCGTCCCGGTCACGCTCGACTGGACGTGGGAGCTCGCCCAGGGCACCACCTGGGACTACGACACGACGGTCGACCTCGCCTACGTGCCTCCCGCCGCCTCCGACGACGAGGGGAGCTGGCAGGTCGTGTGGCGCCCCGACGTGCTCGTGCCCGACCTGGCGCCCGGTGAGCGGCTCAAGGTCAGGAAGCTGGGGGCGGACCGCGCGGACGTGCTCGACGGCGCCGACGAGCCGATGGTGACGGCGCGCGACGTCTGGCACCTGGGCGTCGACAAGACGCTGGTCGAGGGCCTGGGCCTGGAGTCGGCCGCCCGCGGTCTCGCCGTCCTGGTGGGCATCGAACCCAACGAGTACTTCGCCAAGGTCGAGGCCGCCGGCGACAAGGCGTTCGTCAAGGCGATCACCGTCCGCGACGTCGACGCGGGCGTGGACTTCACGGTGGACGAGGCGCGCGCGATCCCCGGGGTGCGCGCGATCGACGACACCCTCGAGCTGGCACCCTACGGCTCGTTCGCGGCGCCGGTCCTCGGCCGGTCCGGGGAGGCGACGAAGGAGATCATCGCCGAGTCCGAGGGGCGCGTGCAGGCGGGTGACGTCGCCGGGCTGACGGGACTGCAGCGGCAGTACGACGAGCAGCTCGCGGGGGTCCCCGGCGTCGTCGTGCAGGTGGTGTCGCCCGACGGCTCGGCCAAGGCCCTCGACGGGTCCGCCGCCGCTGCCGACGAGGAGGAGCCGCGCGACCTCTTCCGCGTGGACGCCGTCGACGGCACCCCCGTGCGCACCACCCTGGACGTCGACGTCCAGACCCGGGCCGAGGACGTGCTGGACGACGTCGACCCGGCCAGCGCGATCGTCGCGATCGAGCCGTCCACCGGCGAGGTCCTCGCGGCCGCCAGCGGGCCCGGCAGCGAGGGGTGGTCCACCGCGACGCTCGGTCAGTACCCGCCGGGCTCGACGTTCAAGATCGTCGACGCGCTCGCGATGCAGCGCGCCGGGCTCACCGCGGACTCACCCGTCAGGTGCAGCGACACGATCACCGTGGACGGGCGCACGTTCGGCAACGTGCCCGGCTACCCCGCCTCGGCGCTGGGCAAGGTCCCGCTGAGCAAGGCGTTCGCGCACTCGTGCAACACGGCGATGATCGCCCAGCGCGACGTCGTGTCGCAGGCCGACCTGGCGGCCGCGGCCACCGGGCTCGGGTTGGTCGGCGACAAGGCCGCCACGGCGGCGCTCGGCGTGCCCGCGTTCCTCGGCGCGGTCCCGTCCGAGGCGGGCGAGACGGAGCACGCGGCGTCGCTCATCGGCCAGGGCAAGGTGCAGACGTCACCCCTCGGCATGGCCACGGTCGCCGCCGGGGTCGTGGCCGGCGCGCCGGTGCACCCCGTCCTGGTGCGCCCCGCCGAGGACGCCGAGGCGCCCGAGACGCCGAAGGGCGCCGTCACCAAGGACGAGGCGGCCGTGATCCGGGACCTCATGCACGGCGTGGTGACCGACGGCAGCGCCGACATCCTGCGGGACGTCGACGGCGTCCTCGGGGCCAAGACCGGCACCGCGCAGTACGGCGACGGGTCGAAGCAGCACGTGTGGATGGTCGCGATCATGAAGGACCTGGCCGTGGCCGTCTTCGTCGAGGACGGCCACCGCGGCTCGGACACCGCCGGCCCCCTGATGCACGAGTTCCTGGAGTCCGTGGGCTGACGCCGCCCGGCGGCACGGATCGCGTGGTCTTCGGCGGGGACGTGCTCAGGCGTGCGGCACGTTCTCCTCCAGCTCCGCCAGCCAGGCGGCGGCCGACGCGTCGGACGGCATCCGCCAGTCCCCGCGGGGCGACAGCGCGCCGCCGGCGGCGACCTTGGGGCCGTTCGGGATGGCGGAGCGCTTGAACTGCGACGCGAAGAACCGGCGGAAGAAGACGACCTCCCACGCCCGGATGGTCGCCAGGTCGTACGCTGACCGCTCGTCGTGCGGGAAGTTCGGCGGCCACGCGCCCGTCTCGGCGTCGCGCCAGGCGTGCCACGCGAGGAACGCGATCTTCGAGGGCCGCAGCCCGTGCCGCAGCGTCCAGAACAGCGTGAAGTCCTGCAGCGCGTACGGCCCCACCACGGCCTCCGTGGACTGGGGCGCCTCGCCCTCGCCGGCCGGCACCAGCTCGGGGGAGATCTCCTGGGCGAGGATCTCGCGCAGCAGGTCGTTGGTCTCCGCCTCGAACCGCCCCGTGTCCGCCACCCAGCGGATGAGGTGCTGGATGAGCGTCTTCGGCACGCCCGTGTTCACCGCGTAGTGCGACATCTGGTCGCCCACGCCGTACGTGCACCAGCCCAGCGCCAGCTCTGACAGGTCACCCGTGCCGAGCACGATGCCGCCGCGGTGGTTCGCCAGCCGGAACAGGTAGTCGGTGCGCAGCCCGGCCTGCACGTTCTCGAAGGTGACGTCGTAGACCTTCTCGCCCGCGCCGGACGGGTGCCCGAGGTCGCGGAGCATCTGCTGTGCGGCGGGCCGGATGTCGAGCTCCTCGAACGTCACGCCGAGCGACGTCGCGAGCCGCGTCGCCCGGTCCTTCGTCTCGGACGACGTCGCGAAGCCGGGCATGGTGATCGCGTGGATGTCGGTGCGCGGCCGCCCGAGCCGGTCCATCGCCCGCGCCGCGACGATGAGGGCGTGCGTCGAGTCGAGACCGCCGGAGACGCCGACGACGATCTTCGGCTGCCCGATGGACGCCAGGCGCTGCTCGAGCCCGGACACCTGGATGCCGTACGCCTCGTAGCAGTCCTGCGCGAGCCGCTGGGGGTCGTCGGGCACGAACGGGAAGCGGTCCACCTTGCGGCGCAGGCCGATGTCGCCCGACGGCGGGTCCGCCGCCCACGTCACGGTGCGGAAGCGCTCGGTCCGCTCGCCCAGCGCTCGCCGGTTGTCGTCGAAGGAGCCCTGCCGCAGGCGCTCCTGCCGCAGGCGGTCCAGGTCGACGTCGGCCACGGACCGCCGCGCGCCGTCGGGGAAGCGCTCGGACTGCGCGAGCAGGTCGCCCACCTCGTAGATCATCGTCTGGCCGTCCCACGACAGGTCGGTCGACGACTCGCCCTGCGCGGCCGCGTAGGCGTAGGCCGCCAGGCCGCGGTGCGACGCCGAGCGCACCATGAGGTGCCGGTCCTCGGCGCGGGCCACCGTGATGGGGCTCGCGGACAGGTTCAGGAGCACCGTCGCACCCGCGAGCGCGGCCTCGGCCGACGGCGGCACCGGCACCCACAGGTCCTCGCAGACCTCGACGTGCACGGTGAGCCCCGCCACGTCGGACGCGCGGAAGAGCAGGTCGGGGCCGAGCGGCACGGGCTCCTCGGCGAACGGCAGCGTGACGGTCGCCCCGGCACGGTCGTCGCCGGGGGCGAACCAGCGCTTCTCGTAGAACTCGCGGTAGTTCGGCAGGTACGACTTGGGGGCGACGCCGAGCACCCGCCCGCCCTGGACCACGACGGCGCAGTTCAGCAGCCGGTTCCCCACCTCCAGCGGGGCGCCGACGACGAGCATCGGGCGCAGGTCGGCCGACGCCGCCACGATCCGTGCGAGCGCGTCGGTCGTGGCCTCCAGCAGCGTGTCGGCGAGGTGCAGGTCGTCGAGGGCGTAGCCGGAGACGCAGAGCTCGGGGAAGACGGCGACCGCGACCCCGTCGTCGTGGCACGCGCGCGCCTCGGCGAGGATCGCGGCGGCGTTCGCGCGGGGGTCGGCGACGGTGACGGGCACGGTGCAGGCGGCCACCCGGGCGAAGCCGTGGGCGTACGCGGAGGAGAAGTCCACCCCCCGAGTGTAGGAACGCCCCTGCGTGGGCGCCGAACACGGGGACGGGAACGCGATGACGCCTCGTTCGGGTCCTCCCCGGGTTCGGCCGCCGGGGGAGGCGTGGCTAGGGTCGGGGGGTGCCTCTGCTCCCTGCGCTGCCCGGTCGTGCCGCGGCCCCGCGCGCGTCCTCGCCCATCCCGTTCGCCTCCCGGCTCACCACCGGGCTCGCCGTGCTGCTCGTCACGGCGTCGGCCCTGCTCGGTGCGACGGCGGTGTCGGTCGGCCTGGCCCCGCCGGCCGCGGCCCACGACCGTCTCGTGTCCGCCGACCCCGAGGACGGCGCCACCCTGGACGAGCCGCCGGGTGTCATCACCCTGACGTTCAGCGCGGAGCTGCTGGCCGCGGGCGCTCAGGTCGGCGTCGGTACCCCCGACGGCGACGTCGCAGCGGAGGTCGTCGTCGACGGCGAGGTCGTCACCGCGACGCTGCCCGACGGCCTGCCCGCCGGTGACTACGACGTGCGGTGGCGCGTGGTGTCCTCCGACGGCCACCCGATCGAGGGGGAGCTGGGCTACGTCGTGGCGTCGGCCGCCGAGCGGAGCGTCGCCGCCTCCGACCCGGAGGAGAGCGTCGCGCCGAGCGAGGAGGCCGGTACCGAGCCGTCCGCGTCGGTGGACACCGGCTCGACGGCGCCCGCGACGCCGTCGGCGGACGGGCACCAGCACGCCGCGGGCACGCCGGGAGTCGAGCTCGACGCCGGCGGCGAGGCGGGGTGGGCGGTCGCTTGGCTGTTCGGCGTGGTGGTCCTCGCCGCGGTCGGGGTGGCCGCCGCGGTCGTGCTGCGCCAGCGCCGGATGCTCGCCGAGCTCGACGAGCGGACCGCGGCGCGCGGTGACGACGCCGAGTCCGACGGGGGCCGGCCCGACGGCACGGACGACGGCCGGGACGACGCGGGCTCGAGCGGCCGCTGACGCTCAGACGGTGGCGCGCGACCGCCGTCGGGCAGCGGACACGAGCGCGAGGATCGCGGGCGCCAGGATCAGCGCACCGACGCCGTTGACGGCGCCGAAGCCGCCCCAGGCGAGCACCGGGCCGGCCACAGCGGCGGCTGCGGCTCCGGCGTAGTTCATCGCGGCGTCCGAGACTCCCTGCAGGGGCAGCTTGACCTGCGGCTCGACCACCGACGCCAGCAGGGCCGACGCACCGATGAGGCACGCCGACCAGCCCAGCCCGAGCACCAGCAGGGCGGCCGCGGTGAGGGTCGGGCCGCCGGCAGGAGCCGCACCGTGGGCGGCGTGCACCGCCTCGGCCGGGGCCGTGGCGGCAGCCGTCACCCCCAGGACCAGCGCCACGGCCAGCAGGCCGATGCCGACCGCCGTCGTGCGCACGCCCCCGATCTTGTCCGCGAGCCAGCCGAAGACCGGGCTAAACGCGAACATCCCCACGATGTGCAGGCTGATGACGACGCCCACGACCTCCAGGGACATGCCCGCGTGCTGCAGGTGCAGCGGCGTCATGACCATCACGACGATCATCACGGCGTGCGCGCAGGCGGGCATGACCAGCCCGAAGCGCGCGACCGGGTGGTGCCACGCCCACCGCAGCGCGGCACGGGAACCGAGCGGCGGGACGAGCGGCGAGCCCGTGGGCACGGCGTCGTCGTCCCCGTCGGCGCGTGCGGGAGCCCGGTAGAGGGCCGTGACCACGGTCGACGCGGCGAGCAGCGCCACGAGCGCGAGCACGTACGGCCCGGCCAGCGGCGGCAGGCCGAGGCCGGCGCCCAGGTCGTCGCCGGGCGCGCTGAGGTTGGGACCCAGCACGGAGCCGACCGTCGTCGCCCAGACGACCACGGACATGGTGCGGGCGCGGCTCGCGGCGGGGGCGTCGTCGGCGGCGGCGAAGCGCGACTGGAGGGTCACGGCGTTCGCGATGCCGAACAGCCCGATCCCCACGAGCTGGACGGGCAGCGACCCGGCGACCGCGGACAGCACGGTGATCAGCGCGCCCGCGGCGGCGAGGGCGTACCCGAGGCCGAGCGCCACGCGCCGTCCGCGCCGGGCCGCGAGGTTCGCGAGGGGGATGGCGGCGATCGCGGCCGCGAGCACCCCGACGGCCTGCGCCAGGCCGGCGACCGACGTCCCGCCGAGACGTTCGGTCAGGAGCGCGCCCACGGAGGCTCCGACGGCCACGCCCACCCCGCTGAGGGCGTTGCCCAGCACGAGCGCCGTGAGGTTGCGCCGGCGGTGGCTCTCAGGGCGCGGCGCGGGCACGGGCGTCCCCGGGGTGGGGGTGGGTCGGGTCACGGGCACGAGAGTAGGACGGCCCACCGACGCGGTCCTCATCGGTGCGGGGGTCACGCGGACGCCCGCGGGCCGTCCCGGGGCCGGATCAGGTGTGCGGAACGTGAGACTTCCGACCTGTCCGGCACGCCACGCGGGCAAAAGTCGCAGGAATCTGCGGATGTTCCTTAGTGTGTTCCCCGTCCTCCCGGTGCGACGCCGGGCTGTGACGTGAACGTGACGACGCGCGGTCAGCGTGCGTCGTGATCCGGAGAAGGGATTCACATGTCGCTGAACAAGTCCGAGCTCGTCTCGGCCATCGCTGGCAAGGCCGAGCTCAGCAAGGCTGACGCGGAGAAGTTCCTGAACGCGTTCCAGGAGGTCCTCGAGGAGTCGCTCGGCAAGGGCGAGGCCGTCAAGGTCACCGGCCTGCTGTCGGTCGAGCGTGTCGAGCGTGCCGCCCGCACGGGTCGCAACCCGCGCACCGGCGAGGAGATCCAGATCCCGGCCGGCTACGGCGTCAAGATCAGCGCCGGCTCGGTGCTGAAGAAGGCCGTCGCCAAGTGATCCACGGCTGACGCGGCGCCCCGCGTCGTCGTCGGCCCCACGAAGGCCCGCCCCTCGCCCTGTCGCGAGCGGCGGGCCTTCGTCGTCCGCGACCACGGGTCGAGGGCAGGGCTACAGGTCGCCCTTGCGCTCCAGGAACCGCATGGCCGCCCAGCCGATGGGCACGCGGGCCCAGTAGGTCACGACGCGGTACAGCATCGTCACGGAGAACGCGAGGGACGCGGGGATGCCGGCAGCGGTGAGGCCGGCGATGAGCGCGCCCTCGACGCCCCCCAGGCCGCCGGGGGTCGGCACCAGGGCGCCCAGCGCGTTGCCGACCAGGTAGACCACGGCAACGTCGATGAGGCTGAGCGACTGCCCGAACGCGGCGAGCGCGGCGTCGAACGCCAGCACGTACCCGAGCGTCATGACGACGTTGCCGCCCAGCCCGAGCGCGAGCCGGCCGGGCTGGCCGAGCATCTGCGACAGCCTCGGCCACACCTGCTCGAGGATCGGGCGGGCCTTCTCCCACGCCCAGCGCCGGGCCGCGGGCACCAGGAGCGTCGCGACGACCGCGAGGGCCACGCCCGAGATCGCGAGCAGCACGGTCGTGGACGGCAGCTCGATGAGGCCGCCGGTGCCGGTGAAGATCGACAGCACCACGAGCAGCAGCACGGTGACGACGAACTGCGACACCTGCACCAGCGCCACGGTGGCGACCGCCATCGGCATCGCGACCCCGCGCCGCGTGAGCATCCGCAGGTTGAGGGCAGCCGGCCCGATCCCGGCCGGGGCCGCGAGCGACACGAACGACCCCGCCATCTGCGTCAGGGTCGCGCGCCACAGCGGCAGCTTCTCGGGGGAGAACGCGGAGAACGTCAGCGCCGCGCCGAACCAGGTGATCGCGCCGAACGCGAAGGACGCCGCCACCCACCACGGGTTCGCCTGAGCGATCGCGGCGGCGATCTCCTCGAAGTTCATCGTCGTGACGATCACCGAGACGGCGACGATCATCAGCGTCACCATGATGATCGTGCGGGCGCCGAACCGGGTGATGTTCTGCGGCTGCACGTCGGCCTGCGGGAGCCGCTCGACGAGGGCGTCGCGCAGCTCGTCCAGCAGCCCCTTCGCGTGGCGCACCTCGGTGCGGGTCTCGGGCGGCAGCGCGACGGACTGCAGCAGCGGCCCGATGGCGGCGATGTCCTCGTCCGGCAGCGCGCGCACGGCCGAGGCGAGCGCACGGGTCGCCCCGACGCGCAGGGCGAGGATCGCGAGCATCTGCGTGAGGTCGAGCCGGCGCGAGAAGGTCGACGAGGCGATCTCGCCCTGCTCCCAGCCGGTCAGCCAGACGTGGGGGGCGCCGTCGGGGCCGTGGTGCACCAGCAGGACGTCGGGCGTCAACGCGTGGTGGGTCAGGCCGGTGGCGTGCGCCCGGCAGAGCTGCTCCCAGGCCTGCGCCAGGACGGCGTCGCCGCGCGGCCCCTCGAGCAGCTCGTCGGGGACGTCGCGCAGCGACACGGCGTCGTTCGCGTGCTCCTGGACCAGGACGACGGAGTCGTCGGCGATGCCGATGCCCTCCAGCCGCGGGGTGCGCACGCCGGCGGCGGTCGCCGCGTACGAGAGCAGGGCGATGCGCTCGGCCGCGGCCTTGAGCGAGATCGCGGTGCGGCCCTCGATGCCACGCAGCCGCAGAGCCCGCCAGGTACGTGCCAGGGCGCCGATGACGTGCCGGTCGCCGTCGAGGACGACGACGTCGCGTCGCGCCCCGTCGTCCGTGAACAGGGCGTACACGCGGTTGTCGCCGGCGCGGGTGAGGGCGACGGCGGCCGCGTCGGCGGAGTCCTCGGCCGGGTCCTCTTCCGGCAGGCCCTCGGGGAGGCCGCCGGAGGGCGTCACCTCCGCGCCGGCGGCGTCGAAGGACGCCGTCGGGTCGTCCGGCGCGTCGGGAACCTCGGAGTCGACGTCGGCGGAGGTGTCGCGCACGCGCACCAGCGCCGACGGCTGGAACCCGGCGCGACGCACGGCGGCCACCAGGTCCGCGCCGTACGCCCGCTCGCTGCGCACCCCGGAGACGTACTGGACGGCCTGCCCGGCGAGCCGGCCCAGCAGCAGGGCGACGAGCACGCCCGGCAGCGCGACCTGGCCCGTGATGAGCGCGATGAACAGCGCGAGGTACAGCACGTTCCACGACCAGCGGACCGTGCGCCGTCGCGTGCGCGGGCCGGCTGTCGTCAGGAGCCCGGCGATCGCGGCGACGTAGCCGGGGACGGTCAGGCTCCAGGTGCCGCCGGTGCGCACGGAGAGGCCCCGGATCAGCTCGTCGCTGCCGAACTGGTACAGGAGCACCACCGTGAGGATGCCGAGCAGGAGCCCGAGCGCCGCCGCGCAGATCGACTCCACGACCTGCCGGCCCAGGCGCCGGATGCCGAGCTCGACGAGCACCGCCGCGGGGACGAAGAGCGTCACCAGGCCCTCGAGCACCGCGACGGGGATGTACAGCAGCCGGGCGAGCAGCGTGCTGAAACTCTGCACGTCCTCCGTGACGCCCTCGGTGGTGGCGTGCGCGTAGACGGACATCACGAGCACCAGGGCGACCCCGAGGGCGCTGATGACCATGCCGAGCATGTCGGAGGGGTGCCGCACCCGGGGCTCCGGGGTGTCGACGACGCGTACCAGGTCGTCGCCCCGGTCGGACGCCTGGACCTCCCCGCCGAGGAGCGCCTGCAACGGCCCGGTGGGCGGCGGGTGGTCGTGCGACGGCACCGGGGCGGGGCCTGCGGTGCTCGCTCCGGACATGAGCCGCAGTCTAGGTCGTGCGGCCCTTCCTGGCCGGTGACTCGTGCCCGGCGTGGTGGTAGGTTGCCCGATCACGATGCGGTCACGAGTGTGGTCGTGACCCACGACCGTGATCTGGGCGACACTGCGGTGTGCTAGAAACGCCCGCATCGTGACCAGGGTGACGGCGTCCGTGCTGTGGCCCGTCCTGGAGAAGGAGATCCCCGAAGATGAGCGCGACCCGAGCCTCACGAAGGCTGTTCGCAGGTACCGCCGGTGTGGCGGCCCTGGCCCTGGTGCTGACCGCGTGCGGCGGTGGCTCGACCGGCGGTGGTGACGGTGACGGCGGCGGTGCTGCCGGGTCGCTCGTCGTCGGCACCACCGACAAGATCACGTCGCTCGACCCGGCCGGGTCCTACGACAACGGCTCGTTCGCCGTCATGAACCAGGTCTACCCGTTCCTGATGAACACGCCGTACGGCAGCCCGGACGTCCAGCCGGACATCGCCGAGTCGGCCGAGTTCACGGCGCCCACCGAGTACACGGTGAAGCTCAAGCCGGGCCTGAAGTGGGCCAACGGCAACGACCTCACGTCCTCCGACGTGAAGTTCACGTTCGACCGCCAGCTCGCGATCGCGGACGAGAACGGGCCGTCGTCGCTGCTGTACAACCTCGACAGCGTCGAGACGCCGGACGACACCACCGTCGTCTTCAAGCTCAAGAGCGAGAACGACCAGATCTTCCCGCAGATCCTCTCCTCGCCCGTGGGCCCGATCGTCGACGAGGACGTCTTCGCGGCCGACGCGCTCACGCCCGACACCGAGATCGTCGACGGCAAGGCCTTCGCCGGCCAGTACTCGATCTCGAGCTACAAGATGAACGAGCTCGTCTCCTACGAGGCGTACGACGGCTACCAGGGCATCCTCGGCGAGGCGAAGACCCCGAAGGTCGCCGTCAAGTACTTCGCGGACGCCTCCAACCTCAAGCTCGAGGTCCAGGAGGGCTCCGTCGACGTGGCCTTCCGCTCCCTGTCGCCCACCGACATCGAGGACCTGCGCGCCAACGACGCGGTCAAGGTCGTCGACGGCCCCGGCGGCGAGATCCGCTACATCACGTTCAACTTCAACTCCCAGCCGTACGGTGCCGACCAGCCCGACGGCGACGAGAAGAAGGCCCTGGCCGTGCGCCAGGCGGCGGCGCACCTGCTCGACCGTGCCGCGCTCTCGGAGCAGGTCTACAAGGGCACCTACACCCCGCTGTACTCCTACATGCCCGAGGGCCTCACGGGCGCGACCGACTCGCTCAAGGGCCTGTACGGCGACGGCGCGGGCGGCCCGGACGCCGCCGCCGCGAAGAAGGCGCTCGAGGACGCGGGCGTCACGACCCCGGTCGAGCTGGACCTCCAGTACTCGAACGACCACTACGGCCCGTCGTCGGGCGACGAGTACGCCCTCATCAAGGACCAGCTCGAGTCCGACGGCCTGTTCACGGTCAACCTGCAGACCACCGAGTGGGTGCAGTACTCGAAGGACCGTTCGGCGGACGTCTACCCGGCCTACCAGCTCGGCTGGTTCCCGGACTACTCGGACGGGGACAACTACCTCACGCCGTTCTTCCTCAAGGAGAACTTCCTGGGCAACCACTACGTCAACCAGGACGTCGAGGACATGATCCTCGAGCAGGCCGTGACGGCTGACGAGGCGGCGCGCACGGCGCTCCTCGAGCAGATCCAGGACGCGGTGGCGAAGGACCTGTCCACGCTCCCCTACCTCCAGGGCGCGCAGGTCGCCGTCGTCGGCACCGACGTCTCGGGGGCCGAGGACACGCTGGACGCGTCGTTCAAGTTCCGCTACGGCGCGCTGGCCAAGGGCTGATCCTGCCCCGTGGCCTCACGTAACACGGCAGGAAGCGCACTGGGACGCTACATCCTGGTGCGCTTCCTGCTCATCATCCCCACCGTCTTCATCCTGGTCACCACCGTCTTCGTGCTCATGCGCGCGACGGGTGACCCGATCACCGCCGCGCTGGGCGGTCGGCTCACGCCCGACCAGCTCGCCGAGCGGATCCATGCCGCCGGGTACGACCGGCCGATCCTCGTGCAGTACCTCGAGTACCTGCGCGGCGTCTTCACCGGCGACTTCGGCACGACGCTCAGCGACAACCGACCCGTCACCGAGGTCCTGACCACGTACGGGTCGGCGACGCTGGAGCTCGCGGCCTACGCGATCGTCGTCGCGCTGCTGCTGGGCATCCCGTTCGGCATGATCAGCGGCTACTTCCGCGACCGTCTGCCGGACGCCGTCCTGCGCATCCTCGCGATCCTCGCCTACGCGACCCCGGTGTTCTTCGCGGGGCTCCTGCTCAAGCTGGTGTTCTCCGTGTGGCTCGGCTGGTTCCCCGTGGCGGGCCGCGTGTCGACCAACGGTGAGATCGCGATGCAGATGGCCGGCGCGGACTCCGGCTTCATGCTCGTCGACGCGTTCCGGACCGGCGACCCTGCCGTGGTGCTCGACGTGCTCTCGCACGCCGTGCTGCCCGCCGCGGCCCTGGGCCTGCTCACCGCAGGCGTGTTCCTGCGGCTCGTGCGGACGAACGTCATCGGCACGCTCGGCACCGGCTACGTCGAGGCGGCCCGCTCCCGCGGGGTCGCCGAGAGCCGCCTGGTGCGCAAGCACGCGTGGCGGCCCGCCCTGATCCCGATCATCACGGTGGCCGGCATGCAGGTCGCCATGCTGCTCGTGGGCGCCGTGCTGACCGAGACGACGTTCGAGTGGCGCGGGCTCGGCTTCCAGCTCGCCGAGTACCTGCAGGCGCGCGACTTCGTGGCCGTGCAGGGGATCGTCGTGCTCATGGCCGTGGTGGTCGCGGTGACGAACTTCCTCGTCGACATCATCGCGGCCCTCATCGACCCGAGGGTGAGGTACTGATGAGTGCAGCGGAGATCACTCCGGTCGGCACGCAGGGCGCGGCTCCCGAGCACCTCGGGGGCCGGGGGTCCTGGTTCAAGAAGCTCCCCGTGGTGCACCAGGTGCGCCAGAGCGTGGGGCTGCAGCGCGGCATGCTCATCGCCGGCATCGTGCTGGTCGCGGTGTTCGTGCTGGTCGCGGTGTTCGCACCGCTGATCGCCCCGTACGGCTGGTCACAGCTGCGGAGCCTCGACGGCGCGTTCGGCGCCCAGCAGGCGCCGTCGGCCGAGCACTGGTTCGGCACCACGGTGGGCGGCTACGACGTGCTGTCCCGCGTCGTGTGGGGCGCCCGGACGGCGCTGCTCGTCGTCATCGTCGCGGTGGTCTCGTCGATCGTGGTGGGCGTGCTGCTCGGCCTCGTGTCGGGCTACTTCGGCGGCTGGCTCGACCGGCTGCTCGTGGTCGTGGCCGACGCGATCTACGCGTTCCCGTCGCTGCTGCTCGCGATCCTGCTGGCCATCGTCATCTCCGGCGGCCAGTCGAACATGTGGGGCGGCATCTTCGCCGCGGCGCTCTCCATCACCGTGGTGTTCATCCCGCAGTACTTCCGGGTGGTGCGCTCCGAGGTGGTGCGCATCAAGGGGGAGGCGTTCGTCGACTCGGCGCGCGTGCTCGGCACCGGGCACTGGCGCATCATGACGCGCCACGTGCTGCGCAACTCGACGCGCACGCTGCCGCTCATCGTCACGCTCAACGCGTCGGAGGCGATCCTGACCCTCGCGGGCCTGGGCTTCCTCGGGTTCGGCATCGAGCCGACCGCCGCCGCCGAGTGGGGCTACGACCTGCAGCGGGCCATCGCCGACGTCACGTCGGGCATCTGGTGGACCTCGATGTTCCCCGGCCTGGCCATCGTGTTCACGGCCATGGGCGTCACGCTCATGGGCGAGTCGCTCAACGACCTCGCCGACCCGCGCCTGCGGATGCGCGCGCGGTCCAGCAAGGTCTCGGGCGACGTTGCCGCCACCTCGGTGGAGAAGGGGGACGTCGCATGAGCGCCGTCGCGACCATCACCGACCTGGCGGTCTCGTTCGCCACCGACGCCGGTCCCGTCCGGGCCGTGGACGGCGTGAGCCTCGACGTCTCCCCGGGCGAGGTGCTCGCCGTCGTGGGCGAGTCGGGATCCGGCAAGACGGTCACCGCCAAGACGCTGCTCGGGCTGCTGCCCGAGACGGCGACGACGCGCGGCGCCGTGGTCCTCACCGGCCGCGACGGCCGGGAGACCGACGTCGTGCACGTGTCCGGTGCCAAGCTGCGCGAGGCCCGCGGGCGCGACGTGGCGATGGTGTTCCAGGAGCCGTCGAGCGTGCTCAACCCCGTCTACACGGTGGGGTGGCAGATCGTCGAGGGCATCCGCGCCCACGGCGAGGTGTCCCACAAGGTGGCGCGCCAGCGCGCCGTCGAGGTGCTGCGACAGGTGGGCATCCCCGACCCGGAGCACCGCATCGACCACTATCCGCACCAGTTCTCGGGCGGGCAGAAGCAGCGGATCGTCATCGCGATGGCGCTGGTGCTGGGGCCGAGCCTGATCGTCGCCGACGAGCCGACGACGGCCCTCGACGTCACCGTGCAGGCCGAGATCCTCGACCTGCTGCGCACGCTGCGCGACGAGACCGGCACCGCGATCGTGCTCATCACCCACAACATGGGTGTGGTGGCGGACCTCGCGGACCGCGTCGCCGTCATGTACCAGGGCAAGGTGGTGGAGCAGGCGCCCGTGGGCGAGCTGTTCGCCGACCCGCAGGACGACTACACCCGGGCGCTGCTCAAGGCGGTACCGCGCATCGGCGAGGGCACCGCGCGCGCCGTCGAGCGGGCGTCGTCCCGGCCCGACGGCTGGGCGGACTCCGAGCCCGTCGTGCGCGCCGACGACCTGCGGATCGTCTACCCCGGGCGTTTCCGGCAGCCGGCGTTCACGGCCGTCGACGGCGTCTCCCTGACCATCCGCCCGGGCGAGGTGCTCGGGCTGGTGGGGGAGTCGGGGTCCGGCAAGACGACGATCGCTCGGGCGATCGCCGGCCTGACGCCCGTGAGCGGCGGGTCGCTGAAGGTGCTCGGCACCGAGATGCGCGGCGCCAAGGGGCGTGACCTCAAGGCGATGCGTCCGCGGCTCGGGTTCGTCTTCCAGGACCCGGCCACGTCGTTCAACCCGTTGCTGACCATCGCGCAGTGCGTGGCCGAGCCGCTGGTGGTGCACGGCCGTGCCAAGAGCGCGGAGGCCGCCCGTCGGCGCGTGGACGAGCTGCTCGAGGCGGTCCAGCTGCCGCGCAGCTACGGCGACCGGTTCCCGCACGAGCTGTCCGGCGGGCAGCGGCAGCGCGCGTCGCTCGCCCGCGGGCTGGCGCTCGACCCGGAGCTGCTCGTCGCGGACGAGCCGACGTCGGCGCTCGACGTGTCCGTGCAGGCGCGGGTGCTGGAGCTCTTCGCCGAGCTGCAGAAGGAGCTCGGCTTCGCCTGCCTGTTCGTGTCGCACGACCTCGCGGTCGTGGACCTCCTCGCGGACCGGATCGCGGTGCTGTACCGCGGCGAGCTGGTCGAGGAGGGCACGGGCGCCGAGGTGCTCGGCGCGCCCCGCGAGGACTACACGCGGCGTCTGCTCGCGTCGCTGCCCGTCCCGGACCCGGTGGCCCAGGCGGAGCGTCGGGAGGCGCTGCGCGCGCTCCAGGTGGGCTGAACGAGCGCCTCGCCGCCCCCCTGAGGGAAACGAGCGTGCTGGCTTGATCCTCAGACGGGCCGTCTGAGGGTCGAGCCGGCATGCTCGTTGCGTCCCTGGATGGGCACGGCTAGAGGCCGAGGGTCGTCTTCCAGGCCGCGGGCAGCAGGGCGTAGCCCACGAACGCGACGACGTCGAGCAGGGTGTGCGCGACGACGAGCGGCAGCACCCGGTTCCGTCCCCACCGGCTGGTGTAGAACCACGAGAACACCAGGCCCATGACGACGTTGCCCAGGAACGGCCCGATGCCCTGGTACAGGTGGTAGGAGCCGCGCAGCAGCGAGCTGGTCACCACGAACCACAGGCGTGACCACCCCAGGTCACGGGTGCGCTCGTGCAGGTAGGCCACGGCGACGACCTCCTCGAGCAGACCGTTCTGCAGGGCGGCGAGGACCAGCACGGGAACGACCCACCAGTGCTGGTCCAGCGCGCTGGCCTGGACCTGCACGGTGATGCCGACCACGCGGCCGAGCAGGTAGAACGCGATCCCGGGGAGCCCGATGAGGGCGGCGAGGCCGAACCCCCAGGCGATGTCGCGGCCCGGCCGCGCGCCGTCGAGCCCCCAGTCCAGACCGACCCGTTCGCGGGTGCCGCGCCACGTCGCCGACGCCCGGCCGCTGAGCAGGTACAGCGCCAGCGCGACCGGGACCAGGGCGAAGAAGATGCCCAGCACCTGGTAGGTGAGGTCGAGCAGCGAGCGCTCGGACTGGCTCGCGTTGAGCGTGGCGGTCTGGTCGGCGAGCGGGGTCTCCGCGCTGAGCCGCGCGAGGATGTTGACGATCGCGTAGACGCCGCTCTGGCCGAGGCTCAGGCCCAGCACGATCCAGATCTCGGCGGCGGTGCGGCGCCGGGCGGACGGCGTCGTGGTCGGTGCGGCGGGCGCCGGGGCGGCCCAGCGCGCGGGCGAGGCGGTCTGCGGGTCGGCGGTCACGCGCCCAGCGTAGAACCCCCCCGCGACCACGTTGTGAGCGGGCGATCGGCCCCCTTCCAGCCGCGGAACCGGGCCGAACGCCCGCTCACAGCGGTCGCTCGTGGCGGGTGGGTCGCGGTGACGGACGGTCGGGTCGGAGCGACGGTCAGTCGGGCGGGAGCGGCGGGCGGCCGGGGCGCCGCGCGGGGGCGGCGTCCCGGGGCAGGCGCCCGGCGTCCTTCAGGGCGCGGCGCAGCAGCAGGTCGATCTGGGCGTTGACGCTGCGCAGGTCGTCGGCCGCCCATCGGGCCACCGCGTCGTGGATCGCCGGGTCGAGCCGCAGCAGCACCTGCTTGCGCGCCGGCCGGGCCGCACGCCCGGCGCCCAGGGACGACGCGTCGTCCCCGGGCCCGGTGCCGGCGGGAGTCACTGGTACAGCGATCCCGCGTTGACGACGGGAGTGGCCCGGCTGTCGCCGCACAGGACGACGAGCAGGTTGGACACCATGGCGGCGCGCCGTTCGTCGTCGAGCGTGACGACGCCCTGCGACTCGAGGCGGCCCAGCGCGTCCTCGACCATCGACACCGCACCCTCCACGATGCGCGAGCGCGCGGCGATGATGGCGCCCGCCTGCTGGCGCTGGAGCATGGCCTGGGCGATCTCGGGGGCGTAGGCAAGGTGGGAGATCCGGGCCTCGACGACCTCGACACCCGTGACCGCGACGCGCTCGGCGACCTCCGCCGCGATCTCGGCGGAGACGAGCTCGGTGGCGCCGCGCAGGGACTCGACGTCGTCCCCGCCGTCGTACGGGTGCGACATGGCCACGTGCCGCAGGGCGGACTCGGCCTGGACGACGACGAAGTCGTCGTAGTCCTCGACGGCGAAGCTCGCGCGGGCGGTGTCGGCGACCTGCCAGACGACGATCGCGGCGATGTTGACGGGGTTGCCGTCGGCGTCGTTGACCTTGAGCTCGCTCGTCTCGAAGTTGCGCACGCGCACGGACACGCGGCGCTTGGAGGTCAGCGGGACGGTCATGATCAGCCCGGTGCGCCGCACGGTGCCGAGGTAGCGGCCGAAGAGCTGCACGACGAGCGTCTCGCCAGGGCTGATCACGGAGATCCCGGTGAGGACGAGCAGGGCGAGGAGCAGGCCCGCGGCGATGAGGCCGACCATGGCGGACGACTCGCTCGCCGCTGCGCCGATCGCGCCTGCCGCCACCACGACGAGGGCGAGGACGACGGCGCCGACGGCACCTCCGCCGCCGAGCGACCAGGCGGGGCGCTCGGAGACCTCGACGCGGGTTCCGGCGTGCCCCACGGGGCGCCCGGTGGGTTCGCCGCCCACGGAGTCCTGGACGGGGGCGGGGCTGTCGAGCATGGGTTCCTCCTGGTGGCCGGGCAACGCGATAGCAAAGTGATATCACATTTGTGGGGAGGTCGTCGCCGAGGGGTTGTGCGGCGGGCGTCGCGCGTGTCATGATCGACAAACAGGTTTGCAACGCAAAGTTGTCTGTGAGGCTGGAATGACTGACACCCCCGACGGGAACGACGGCCGCCACCCGGCGCCGGACGCGTTCTCCGCCGCCGACTCCCTGCGGATCCTCCGGGAGCAGCAGGACCGCGCCCGGTCGGCCCTCGTGCCGGACGGCCGGCTGCTGTGCCTGCTGTGGGGCGTCGCGTGGCTGGCCGGCTACCTCGTGCTGTGGACCAGCGCGCGCGGTACCGAAGGGATCCCCAGCGGGCCGGCGTTCGTCATCTTCGGCGGGCTGCTCGCCGCGGCGATCGTCATCACCATCGTGCACAGCGCCCGCCGCACCGGCGGGACCAGGGGTGCCGGCCAGCGGGCCGGCGTGCTGTGGGGCTTCACCTGGTGCCTCGCCTTCCTCGCCTACCCGTTCATCATCGGCGGGATCGCCCGGGCCGGCGCCTCCGACGACGTGATCGGTCTGGTCGCCAACGGCCTGGCCTGCATGATCGTCGGGATCATGTACCTCACCGGGTCCGCCTGCTTCGCGGACGACGGCCTCTACGTCCTCGGCGCGTGGATCGTGCTGACCGGAGGCGTGGCCACGTCCGTCGGGATGCCGGGCACCTACCTCGTCATGGCGCTCCTCGGCGGGGGCGGGTTCCTCGTCATCACCCTCGTGCTGCAGGTGATCCACCTGCGCCGGCGACGTCGGGCCGACACTGGTCTCGAGGCCGCGGCCGTGCGTCAGGGGCCGGGCGATGACTGACCTCGACGCCGTCATCCACGCCCCGGCTAGGCTGCGCGTCGTCGCGACGCTGGCCACCCTGGACCCGGCCGACGAGATCACCTTCCCCAAGCTGCAGCAGGTGCTCGGCATGACCGCCGGGAACCTGTCCACCCACCTGCGCAAGCTCGAGGACGCCGGGTACGTCCGGGTGTCCAAGGCGCACGCAGGACGCAAACCCGTCACCTATCTCGCGCTCACCTCCCAGGGGCGGCGCGCGTTCGAGGACTACACCGAGGCCCTCACCGGGCTGCTGAAGGGAGCCGGCGCATGAGTGCCGAACCGATCATGGAAAGAGTGCAGAGCACGCGCGTCACACCGGGGGAGGTGTCCGGGGAGGTCGTCGCCGTCCGCGGCGTGACGCGCCGCTTCGGGGACGTCGTCGCGCTCGACGACGTCACGCTCGACGTCGGCCCCGGCGAGCTCGTGGGCCTGCTGGGGCCCAACGGGGCCGGCAAGTCCACCCTGCTGTCGCTGATCAACGGTCAGCGCAAGCCCGACTCCGGAACGGTGCGGCTCCTGGGCGGAGACCCCCGGGACGCCGCCAGCAGGCTCGGGCTCGGCGTCACCCCGCAGGAGACCGGTCTGCCGGCCACGCTGCGCGTCGGCGAGGTGGTCGACTTCGTCGCCGGGCACTTCCCCGACCCGGTCCCGACCGGCGACCTGCTGGAGCAGTTCGGGCTCGCCGAGATGGCCCGCCGTCAGGCCGGCGCGCTCTCGGGCGGGCAGAAGCGGCGGCTCGCGGTGGCGCTGTCCCTGGTCGGGCGGCCCCGCGTCCTGCTGCTGGACGAGCCCACCACGGGCCTCGACGTCGGCGCACGGCAGGCGCTCTGGGAGGCGGTCCGCGGCTACCACGCCGGGGGCGGCACGGTGCTGCTGACCAGCCACTACCTCGAGGAGGTGCAGGCGCTCGCGCAGCGCGTCGTCGTCATCGACCGTGGAGTGGTGCGGGCCGACGCCTCGCTGGACGTGATCCTGCGGCGCGTCGCACTGAGGCAGGTCGTGCTCACCTGCGCCACGGACCTGTCCGCGTGGCCGGGGGTGGTGCGTACCGGCACCGGCGCCGCCGCGACCCCGGGGTCCGACGGCGGTGCCCGCCAGACGCTGTTCACCGCAGACGCAGACGCGCTCGTGCGCGCCCTGGTGCGCGCCGACGTCGACTTCCGCGACCTCGAGATCCGGGGCGCGAGCCTGGAGGAGGCGTTCGCCGAGATGGTCGAGCCCGGGATGCCCGGGGAAGGAGCAGAGCGATGACCACCGCACCCCAGAGGCCCGCTGCCGCACCCGCGTCGAGAGGCGTCGTGACGCCCCTGCGCCTGACGTGGCTGCACCTGCGGTTCCAGTTCCTGGAGACGATCCGCATCCCCATGGCCGTGATCGGCAACATGCTGTTCCCCGCCCTGGCGATGGCGTTCTTCGTCGTCCCGCAGCAGGAGGTCGCGCAGAACCCGTTGTGGGCGACGACGGCGGTCGCCGGGCTGGCCATGTTCGCCGTCTGCTCCGCCAGCCTGTTCAGCTTCGGGCTCGGCGTGGCCGAGGACCGCCAGCTGCCGTTCGACCCGTACGTGCGCAGCCTGCCGGCCGGGCCCGCGCCGCGCATGGCGGCGCGGATCGCCAACAGCGCGATCTTCGCGGTGCTGGGCCTGCTGCCGCTCATCGTCGTGGCCTGGCTCTTCACCGCGGCGACCGTCACCGTCCTCCAGCTCCTGGCGGGGATCGGGATGGTCCTCGTGGCGTTGGTGCCGTTCGTCCTGCTCGGCATGGCGATCGGGTACTCGATGCCCGCGAAGGCGGCGCTGGCCGTCGTCCAGGTGGTGCTGTTCCCGCTGGCGTTCGCGGGCGGGCTGTTCCTGCCGCCGATGATGTTCCCGGCCTGGCTCGACGCGATCTCGAAGGTCACCCCGACGCGGGCGGCCCGTGACCTGCTCGACCAGGCCCTGACCGGGACGACCGCCTATGGCGGCGCATGGCTGGTGCTGCTCGGCTGGACGGTGGTGTTCGCGGCGCTGGCCACGTGGGCCTACCGTCGCGACGAGGGCCGCCGCTTCCGCTGACCCCCGGCCTGTGTTGTGAGCGCGGGGGTTGGCCCCCGAACGCAGAGGGGAGGGGGCCAAACCCCCCCCCCCACCCGGCGGGGGGG
>NZ_JAIXCQ010000010.1:85974-139177 GCF_020297055.1 Isoptericola luteus
TGTGAGCGCGCGTTTGGCCCACTTTCCGAGATGGAAGTGGGCCAAACGCGCGCTCACAACGGTCGGGGCGGAGAACGCAGTCGAGGTCAGGCGGCGCGGCGCAGGCGCAGGGAGTTGCCCACGACGATGACGGACGACGCGGCCATGGCCGCCCCGGCGATCATCGGGTTGAGCAGCCCCGCCGCGGCCAGCGGGATCGCGGCCACGTTGTAGGCGAACGCCCAGAACAGGTTCTGCTTGATCACCCGCAGCGTGCGCCGGGACAGCCGGACGGCGGCCGCCGCGGACCGCAGGTCGCCGCGCACCAGCGTGATGTCGCTCGCCTCGATGGCGACGTCCGTGCCGGTGCCCATGGCCAGGCCCAGGTCGGCGGTGGCGAGCGCCGCCGCGTCGTTCACGCCGTCGCCCACCATCGCGACGACGCGCCCCTCGCCCTGCAGGCGCCCCACGACGGCGGCCTTGTCCTGCGGGAGGACCCGGGCGATGACGGCGTCGTCGGCGATGCCCACCTCGCGGGCGGCGACGCGGGCTGCGCCCTCGCCGTCGCCGGTGAGGAGGACCGGGCGCAGGCCGAGGTCACGCAGCTCGCGCACCGCGGCGGCGGAGGTCGCCTTGACCGGGTCGCGCAGTACGACGATGCCTCGCGCGGCGCCGTCCCAGGCGACGACGACGGCGCTCGCGCCGGTCCGCTCGGCGTCGTCGAACGCTGCGGCGAGACCGCCGTCGAGCACGACACCCTGACCGGCCAGCCACGACGGCTGCCCGACCAGCACGCGCCGGGCGTTGAGCCCGCCGTCGGCGGCGAGCCCGGCGAGCCCCGAGTGGGCGCGCCGCACCACCGCCTCGACCCCGCCGCCCGGCGTGGCGCGGAAGTCGAACGCCTGGAGCGCGCCGATGCCGACGCCGTCGGCCCCGGTCGAGCTGTCAGGATCAGGTGCATCAGAACGTGCACGTGGTCCTGACAGCTCCGTGGCGGCGTCCGCGACGGCCGTGGCGATCGGGTGCTCGCTGAGCGCCTCGACGGCGCCGGCGTAGGCCAGCACCTCGCGCTCCGCCGCCCCGAGCGAGCTGTCAGGCCCAGGACCACCGGAACGTGCACGTGAACCTGACAACTCGGGGGAGGTGGGGGTGAGGACCCGCTCCACGCGCATGCGGCCCTGCGTGACGGTGCCGGTCTTGTCCAGCACGACGGTGTCGACACGGCGCGTGGACTCCAGGATCTGCGGGCCCTTGATGAGGATGCCGAGCTGCGCGCCCCGGCCGGTGCCGACCAGCAGGGCGGTGGGCGTGGCCAGGCCCAGGGCGCACGGGCACGCGATGATCAGCACCGCCACGGCGGCGGTGAACGCGAGCTGCAGGTCCGCGCCGGACAGCAGCCAGCCGGCGAGCGTGAGCACCGCCAGCCCCAGCACCACGGGCACGAACACGGCCGAGATCCGGTCCGCCAGCCGCGCCACGGGCGCCTTGCCGGTCTGCGCGCGGGCGACGAGTCGCCCGATCTGCGCGAGCGTCGTCTCCTCGCCGACCCGCGTCGTGCGGACCAGCAGGTGGCCCGACGTGTTCATCGTCGCCCCGGTCACGGCGTCGCCCGGCCCGACGTCCACCGGCACGGGCTCGCCCGTGAGCAGCGACGTGTCGAGCGCGCTCGCGCCCTCGACGACCTCGCCGTCCGTCGCGACCTTCTCGCCCGGGCGCACCACGAACACGTCGCCCACGCGCAGCTCCGCGACCGGCACGCGGTCGGTGAGCCGGGCGCCATCAGGCCCGACGGCGGGCGTGCCGTCGCCCGTGAGCCGCACCCGCTCGGCGTCCTTGGCGCCCAGCTCGAGCAGCGCGCGCAGGGCGTCGCCCGCACGCCGGCGCGAACGGTGCTCGGCGTACCGGCCGGCCAGCAGGAACGTCGTCACGACGGCGGCGACCTCGAAGTACAGCTCCGGTGCGCCGTCCGACGGCGAGGGCAGCAGCGACGGCCGCATCCGCATGCCGAGCTCGCCCGCGCCGCCGAGCAGCAGCGCCCACAGCGACCACAGTGTCGCGGCGACGACGCCGAGCGACACGAGCGTGTCCATCGTCGACGCCCCGTGGCGGGCCGCGCGTGCCGCCGCCGTGTGGAACGGCCACGCCCCCCACGTCACGACCGGCAGCGCGAACGCCGCCACGAGCCACTGCCAGCCCGTGAGCTGCAGCGCGGGGAGCATCGACAGCGCGACGACGGGGACGGTGAGCACGGCGGACACCACGAGCCGGCGGCGCAGGTCCGTGCCGCGCAGGTCCGTGTGGCGCAGGCCCTTGGCGTCGTCGGCCCGGTGAGCGGCGGGGGCGCCGGCACGGCCGTCGGCCACGTCGTGCGACGGCTCGGCCGCGACGGGACCGGCGCCGGCTGTGGACGTCGCTGTGGACGTCGCTGTGGACGGGCCTGTGGGTGCGGGCGAAGGCGCGGAGGGCTCGGGCGGCGCGACGTCGCGACGGGCGGTGACGTGCGCGGTGTACCCGGCCTTCTCGACGGCCTCGACGAGCGCGGCGTCGTCGACGTCGGCCGTGAGCTCGATGTGCGCGCTCTCCAGCGGCAGGTTCACGGTCGCGAGGACGCCGTCGACGCGGTTGAGGCGCTTCTCGACGCGGGCGACGCACGACGCGCACGTCATGCCGTCGATGGCGAGGTCGATCTCCGCGATCGGCAGGCCGGGGCCGTCAAGGGCCGTGGATGCGGTGGGGGTGCTCATCCGGGGTGACTCCCTGGTGCAGGTGCTGGGCGGAGGTCACCCGCGACGACCCGGGGTGGCGGGGTCGCGGTGGGGGCGCCGCGGTGGTGGACGGCGGCGCGGCGCGAGGAGCCGGACGTCGTGGGACGACGGGTCGGCCGGCTCCCCGCGGAAGGGGGCGGTCAGGCGCGCGGCGGGACCGACAGGTCGTACGTCTTGGTGGCAGGCTGCTCCGCGGTGCCGGACGCGCCGCCACCGCCGCAACCGCACGCGCAGCTGTGCGCCTCCTGGCGCGCGGGAGCCTGCGCCGCCTGCTGGGCGGCGAGGGCGTCGGCCTGGACGGAGACGGACGAGACCTCGTAGCCGGCCTCGTCGACGGCCTCGCGCAGCGCGGCCTCGTCCAGGGGCTCGTCGGAGAAGACGGCGACCTCGGACTCGCCGCCGACGTTCAGCTCGACGGTCACGTCCTCGACGCCGGCGACATCCTTGAGGTCCGACGTCACGTGCGCGACGCAGTTGGCGCACGTCATGCCGGTGACGCCCAGGGTGGTGACTGTGCTCATGAGTTCTCCTTGGCGGTGGTGGGTCTAGCTACGGACGAGGCGGCCGATGGCGTCGGCGGCCTCCTTGACCTTCGCGGCGCCCTCGGCCTCCGACGCGCGGGCGGCGTCGACGACGCAGTGGCCCAGGTGGTCCTCGACCAGGCCGATGGAGACGGCTTGCAGGGCCTTGGTCACCGCGGACACCTGGGTGAGGATGTCGATGCAGTACACGTCCTCGTCGATCATCCTCGCGATGCCGCGCACCTGTCCCTCGATGCGGCGCATGCGCTTGAGGTACGCCCCCTTGTCGGAGGCGTAGCCGTGCGGTCCGTCGTGCTGGTGTCCGACGGCGGGGGCGGTGGTCTCGGTCATGACGCCATCATACCCCTAGGGGGTACACGGTCAAGCGTGCGGGTCGCCGTCGCCCAGCCCTCCGTTGACCCGAAGGCTCTCGCGCAGGCGTCCGCCGCGTCGTCTGACCAGCCCGTCCGGGTACCAGATCAGCGTGTCACCTGTCCCGAGGACTCACGTCTGGTCGGCCCCGCGCTCGCGCCGCGCGCGGGGCACGCCGTACCGGTGCGTCGCCGGACCGCGCCTCGAGGCCATGCGGTAACATAAGCGCACGGTTACGCCGCTAGACATATGTTTATGGAAGGGAGGATCGAGTGAAACGCCACCGGTCGTACCTGCCGCAGACGCACGCCGCGCTGCGGGCCCTCGGTGGTGAGATCGCGATCGCTCGTCGTGAGCTCGGGTGGAGCGCTGCTGAGCTCGCCGACAGGCTCGGCTCGAGCCCTGGTCTCGTCGGGCGGATCGAACGCGGCGAGCCCGGGACGGCGGTCGGCACCGTGCTCGAGGCTGCCGTGCTGTGCGGCGTGCCGCTGTTCGGCGTCGAGGCGCGAGAGCTCGGGAGCGTGGCGTCGCGTGTGATCGACAAGCTCGCGCTGCTGCCCCAGCGGGTGCGACGTCACGACATCGAGGTGCCCGATGACTTCTGAGCCGCGCGCGCCGGAGCGGGTGTACGTCTGGGTGTGGCTGCGCGGCCAGTCGGAGCCCGTGGTTGCGGGCGCCCTCCAGGACTCGCACGCGGTTCTCGAGGGGCAGTCGGTGCTCGTGTTCCGGTACGCCGCCAGCTACCGGCGCCGCCCGGAGGCGGTCTCCCTGTTCACCCCCGAGCTGCCGGTGTCTGACCAGGTGCTGGATCCGCGAGACCGGCCGGGCCGTGTTCCGCTCCCGGTCGCGGGGGTGCTCAGAGACGCAGCGCCGGACGCGTGGGGCCGGAGGGTCATCAACGCTCGGCTCGGAGCCGAGGAACGGGACCTGAGCGAGCTGACGTACATGCTCTCGTCCGGGTCGAACCGGATCGGCGCGATCGACTTTCAGCCAGCGCCGGACGAGTACATCGCCCGTGACCAGGATGCGACGCTCGAGGAGCTGCTCGAGCTGGTCGACCTGATCGAGCGGGGTGAGCCGGTTCCAGCCTCGCTCGCCGCGGCTGCGCAGCACGGTACCTCCATCGGAGGGGCACGACCGAAGGCGCTCCTGCAGGACGGCGACCGGCAGCTCGTGGCGAAGTTCTCGTCGTCGACGGACACCCGACCGGCGGTGCAGGCGGAAGCCGTGGCGATGCTCCTTGCGCGGAGGGCCGGCATCAACGTCCCGGACGTCGAGGTGACGCGGGCCGCGGGCCACGAAGTCCTGCTGCTCGACCGGTTCGACCGTGTCGCGAAGCCAGCGGGAGAGGGGACGGCACGATTCGAGCGCCGCCAGATGATCACGATGCTGACGGTGCTGGGCCTGCGCGAGATGAGCTCCTACCAGGCGACGTACGCGCAGCTGGCGGACGCCGTACGCACCGGGCCGTGGACCGACGTCCGAGGGACGCTCACGGAGCTGTACACGCGGCTGGTGTTCAACGTCCTCGTCGGGAACAACGACGACCACCTGCGCAACCACAGCGCGTTCTGGGACGGGCACAGGCTGTCCCTGACGCCCGCCTACGACCTAGCACCTCAGATGCGGTCCACCCGGACGTCTTCACAGGCGATCGGCATCACGCGCGACGGCCGACGCAGCTCGCAGCTGCGCCTGTGCACGATGGTCGCCAGCGACTTCCAGCTGTCGGAGGCGGCCGCGGGCGAGATCGTCGACCGGGTGCGCGGGGCGATCGACGAGCACTGGGACGACGCGTGCGACCAGGCACGGCTGACCGCGGCCCAGCGCCAGTCGCTGATGGGGCGGGAGTTCCTGAACCCCTACGTGTTCTACGACGAGGCATAGCGGGTCGAGACCCGGCGTGGGGTCGTCCACGCCGACCGTGCGCCGCCCGAGCGGTCAGGCGCGCGCCCGCGCGGCGGCCTTCGCCCCCGCAGGGAGCGCGTCGAGGATGCGCGAGACCGCGTCGTCGTCGTGCGCCGCGGAGACGAACCACGCCTCGAAGACCGACGGCGGCAGGTTGACGCCCTCGTCGAGCAGCGCGTGGAACAGCGCGCGGTAGCGGAATGCCTCCTGGGCCTGCGCCTGCGCGTAGTCGCGCACGCCGTGCTCGGCCGCGGCGGGCCCGAAGAACGCGGAGAACAGCGAGCCGGCGCGCTGCACGCGGTGCGGCACCCCCTCCGCGTCGAGCGCGGCCCCCAGGGCGGTGGCCAGGGTGTCGGCGACGGCGTCCACCCGGTCGTAGACGGCGTCGTCAGCCAGCCGCAGCGTGGTCAGCCCGGCGGCGACGGCCACCGGGTTCCCGGACAGCGTGCCCGCCTGGTACACCGGCCCGGTCGGGGCGAGCTGGTCCATGATCGCCGCCGGGCCGCCGAGACCCGCCACGGGCATCCCGCCGCCCACGACCTTGCCGAACGTCAGCAGGTCGGGGTCGTAGCCCTCGCCTCCGGCCGCGTGGATCGCGGCGTTCTCCAGGCCCCACCAGCCGGACGGGCCGACGCGGAAGCCGGTGAGCACCTCGTCCATGACGAACAGGGCGCCGTGCTCGCGGGTGATGCGGCGCAGGCCCTCGTTGAACCCCTCGGCGGGCGGCACCACGCCCATGTTGGCGGGGCTCGCCTCGGTGATGACGGCCGCGATGCGGGGGCCGTGCTCCGCGAACGCGGCCTCGACGGCCGCGAGGTCGTTGTACGGGAGCACAAGCGTCTCCGCGGCGGACGCCTCGGTCACGCCCGCGGTGCCCGGCATGGCGAGGGTCGCGACGCCGGACCCGGCCTCGGCCAGCAGCGCGTCGACGTGCCCGTGGTAGCAGCCCGCGAACTTCACGACCAGCGGGCGCCCGGTGACGCCGCGCGCCAGGCGCACCGCCGTCATCGTCGCCTCGGTGCCGGTGGACACCAGCCGCACGCGCTCGGCGAGCGGCACCCGGCGGCGGATCTCCTCCGCGAGCTCGACCTCGCCCTCGGTCGGGGCGCCGAACGACAGTCCCCGGGCCGCGGCCTCCTGCACCGCGGCGACCACGGCCGGGTGCGCGTGCCCCAGCAGCGCCGGCCCCCACGAGCAGACGAGGTCCACGTACTCGCGGCCCGCGACGTCGGTGACGTAGGCGCCGCGCGCGGACGCGAGGAACCGTGGGTCGCCGCCCACGGAGCCGTACGCCCGCACGGGCGAGTTCACGCCCCCGGGGATGACGGCCTGCGCGCGCGCGAACGCCGCGCCGTTGTCGTGGGAGCTGCCGCCGGTCGGGGTCGTGCCGTTCACTTGATCCACTCCGCGATCTCGAGGGCCCAGTAGGTGAGGATGATGTCGGCGCCGGCGCGCTTGATGCCGAGCACCGACTCCAGGACGGACGCCTTGCGGTCGATCCAGCCGTTCGCCGCCGCGGCCTCGATCATCGCGTACTCGCCCGACACCTGGTACGCCGCGACGGGCACGTCGGACCGGTCCGCGACGCCGCGCAGCACGTCCAGGTACGACCCGGCGGGCTTGACCATCACCATGTCGGCGCCCTCGGCGAGGTCGAGGTCCGCCTCGCGCAGCCCCTCGCGGGCGTTGGCGGCGTCCATCTGGTAGGTCCGGCGGTCGCCCTGCAGGGCGGAGTCCACGGCCTCGCGGAAGGGGCCGTAGAACGGGCTCGCGTACTTGGCGCTGTAGGCGAGGACGCTCACGTGCTCGAAACCCGCGTCGTCCAGCGCGTCGCGAATCACGGCCACCTGGCCGTCCATCATGCCCGACGGCGCGACGACGTCCGCGCCCGCCTTCGCCTGCGCCACGGCCATGGCGGCGTAGCGCTCGAGGGTGGCGTCGTTGTCCACGACCTGCTCGCCGTCGGGACCGGTGACCAGCACGCCGCAGTGGCCGTGGTCGGTGAACTCGTCCAGGCAGGTGTCGGCCATGACGACGGGCCCGGGGCGTCCGGCGGTGCCGGGCGCGGCCTCCGCCTCGACGGCGGCGACGGCCTCGCGGGCGGTCCGGATCGCGCGCTGCAGGATGCCGTCGGGCGCCTCGGCGGCCGAGCCGGTCGCGTCGCGCACGGCGGGGATGCCGAACAGCATGACGCCGCCCAGCCCGGCGCGGGCGGCGTCGGCGACGGCGTCGCGCAGCGTGGCCTCGGTGTGCTGCACCTGCCCGGGCATGCTCGTGATCGGCACGGGGGCGTCGATGCCCTCCTTGACGAAGAGCGGCAGCACCAGGTCCGCCGGGTGCAGACGGTGCTCGGCGACGAGGCGGCGCAGGCGCGGCGTGGCGCGCAGGCGGCGCGGCCGGTAGACGATGCCCGAGGTGCTCACGGGTGCTCCTTGCTGGTGGTGGGCGCTGAGGCTGACGTGGGTGGGAGGGCTGGGGAGGTCGCCGCTGGGAGGGCTGGGGAGGTCGCCGCTGGGAGGGCTGGGGAGGTCGCCGCCGGGAGGGCGGTGGCGACGGCGGCGGCGAGGCCGTCGTCGGTGGGGGTGGCGGCGACGGCGGCCACGGTGAGACCGGCCTCGCGTGCCGCGGCGGCCGACGGGCCGCCGATCGCGACGACGGGCGTGCCGGTGCCGACCTGGCGTGCGACCTCGCGCGCCGCGGAGCCGGACGCGACGACGACGAGGTCGAAGCCGCCGTCCGTGGCGCGCCGGGCGACGTCAGGGGCCAGCTCGTGGCGCACGGTGCGGTAGGCGGTCACGACGTTGGGCGCCCAGCCGGCGGCGGAGAGGCCGCGGGCGAGGGTCGGCGAGGCGAGGTCCCCCAGGGGCAGCAGCACGCGGTGCGGCGCCGCGGGCCCGGGCGGGGGGAACGCCGCGACGAGGCCCGCAGCGGTGGCGTCGTCGTCGGCGGGCAGCAGGTCGACGCGCACGCCGACGTCCTCGAGCGCCGAGCGGGTCGCGGGCCCGACGGCGGCCCAGCGGGTGGCGGCCCGCGCGAGGTCCACCCCGGCGCGGCGGGCGGCGTCGTGCAGGGCGCCGACGGCGTTGACGCTGGTCACGACCACCCAGCGGTACTCGCCGCCGGCGACGGCACGGGCTGCGGCGTCGAGCGGGGCGTGGTCGTCGGCGGGGGCCCGCTCGATGACGGGCGCGGCGACGGCGTCGACGCCGGACGCCCGCAGGCGCGCGACCAGCGCCGCCGCGCGCCCGGCGGACCGCGCCACCCACACCGCCGTCACGAAGGCTCCGGCGCGCCGCCGACGAGCGGCGCGAGCCGCGCGGCTCCCTCGGCGAGCAGGGCCTCCGCCACGCGCACGCCGAGCGCGAGGGCAGCGGCGTCCTGGGCGGCGTGGTCGTCGGGCACCAGGTCCGTGGCGGCGTCGTGCCGGAGCTGCTCGGTGCCGTCCACCCGGGCGACCACGGCCGCGAGCTGCAGCTCCCCGGCGTCGACCCGGGCGAGCGCGCCGATCGGGGCGGCGCAGCCGGCCTCGAGCCGCGCCAGCACCGCCCGCTCGGCGAGGACGGCCAGGCGTGTCGGGCGGTGGTCCAGCGCGGCGAACGCGTCGGCGAGGACGGTGCCGGGCGCCAGGTCCGCCGTGCGCGCCTCGACGGCGAGCGCGCCCTGCCCGGGGGCGGGGGCGACGACGATCGGGTCCAGCACCTCGCTGACGACCGCCGTCCGCTCCAGGCGGGCCAGGCCCGCGTAGGCGAGGACGACCGCGTCGAGGTCGGCGTCCGGGCCGAGCGCGCGGGCCAGCCGCGTCTCGACGTTGCCGCGGATGTCGACGACCTCCGCGTCCGGCCGCGCGGCCCGCAGCTGCGCCGCGCGCCGGGGCGAGCCGGTGCCGATCCGGGCCCCTCGCGGCAGGGTCTCGAGCGTCAGCCCGTCGCGGGCGCACAGCGCATCGCGGGGGTCCTCGCGCTCGGGCGTGACGACGGTCAGGTCGTCGGGCTGCGTGGTCGGCAGGTCCTTGAGGGAGTGCACGGCGACGTCGCAGCGGCCCTGGAGCAGCGCCTCGCGCAGCGCGGTGACGAACACGCCCGTGCCGCCGAGCGACGCGAGCGAGCCGGTCTTGACGTCGCCCTCGGTGCGCACGCGCACGAGCTCGACCTCGCGGCCGAGCAGCTCGGTCAGCCGCCGGGCGACGTGCCCCGACTGGGTGGTGGCGAGCGCGCTGCCTCGGGTGCCGAGGCGCAGCGGTGCGGTTCCGGACGACGTGGGGGTGCTCACCCGTCCAGTGTCGCGCAGTCGCCGCGCCGGTGGGCAACCCACCGGCCGGCAGAGGCCGATCTCACACCACGCCGACGGGGCACCGTCAGAGGGCCGCGACCGTGGACTGCGCGTGGGTGACGATGGCGGCCAGGCCGGTGCCCGCCACCCACCCGCCGGTGACGGCGAGCCCCGGCGTGTGCCCGACGGCGGCGGCGAAGCTCGCCACCTGTGCGCGGTACGCCGGGGTGGGCGGGGGCAGGGAGCCGTCCCAGCGCTGCAGCAGGTGGTCGCGGACGCGACCGGTGAGGTCCACACCGAGCAGCGCGGACGCGTCACGTGCCGCCTCGTCGGCGGTGGGCGGCGTCGTCGGCGACCCGATCCGCCCGTACGACAGCCGCACCACGTGCACCCCGGGCCCGGCGACGGCGCGCACGCGGTCGGCCAGCCACGGCCACTTCGCCGTGGAGTGCGTCAGGGCCTTGGCCCGCAGGCCGGAACCCTCACCCGCCGGGGCTACGAGCAGCCCCGAGCCGCGGGGGGCGTCGTCGAGCTCGGGCGCGTCCGCCAGCAGCGTGACCAACCAGATGTCGGCGCCCTGCTCCGGCCGCGGCGCCGCGACGTCGACCCAGGGCTCGACCAGCGGTGCGACGTCGGGCGTCGCGACGATCAGCCGCGGGGCGCGCACGACGTCGCCTACCGCGGTCCGCACGTACCAGTCGCCGCCGGCGCCCGCGGCGGGGTCGCGCGCGACGTCGACCACCCGCTGCCCCACGCGCACCGCCGCGTGGATGGGGCCGGTCTGGTCCGAGGTGGGGGAGTCCGCGAACTCCTCGGCGCTCGCGGCGACCTCGCCGGTGAGGGCCTCGACCAGCGCGTGGATCCCGCCGCGGATGCCGCGGACGGCGGACCCGGCGGGCGCGGCGGCGCGCAGCTCGGCCACCGCCCGGGACAGCGAGCCTGTGCGCGCGTACGCCTCGAGCAGGCCCGGGGCGACGGACGCGACGTCGAGCCGGTCCAGGGGCGCGGAGTGGACGCCGGTCGCGACCGGTGCGACGAGGCGCTCGGCCACGCGGCCGCCAAGCCGCGAGCGCACGAGCGTGCCGAGGTCGGTGGTGTCGCCGACGACCCGGGGGAGCACCCGGTCGAGCGCCGCGCGCGCGACGCCGGTCCAGCCGATCGCCCGGCGCACGTCCGAGGCCCACGGCACGGACGGGATGCCGAGCACGCCGGCCGCGGGCAGCGGGAACGCGTCGCCGTCCGCGTAGCCCCACGCGGACAGGTCGGCGGGGGCCACGACGTCGAGCCCCAGCTCGTCGGCGAGGTCGGTCACCGCGGTGCCGCGCACGGCGAACGACTCGGCGCCGAGGTCGAGGCGCAGCCGGGGCAGCGTCGGGAGCACGCCGCCGCGGACGGGCCCGCCCACGCGGTCGGACGCCTCGAGCACCACCACCTGCAGCCCGCGGCGCACCAGCGTGCGCGCGGCGACCAGCCCGCCGACCCCGCCGCCCACGACGACGGCGTGGACGCGCTCCGGGGGCCGCGCGTCGGCGAAGGGCTCGCCGGGGGTCGCCGGCCCGGGCGTCACAGCGAGTGCACCAGCTCGACGACGCGGGTGAGCACGGTGGGATCGGTGTCGGGCGGGACGCCGTGGCCGAGGTTGACGACGTGGCCGGGCGCCCCCGCGCCGCGCGCGACGACGTCGCGGACGTGCGCCTCGAGCACGGGCCAGGGGGCGCCGAGCAGCGCCGGGTCGACGTTGCCCTGCAACGGCATCCGGCCGACGGCGGCCGCGGCCTCGTCCAGGGGGGTGCGGTAGTCGACGCCCACGGTCGGGTGGGTGATCCCGGCGTTCGTGAGCACGTTGCGCATGGCGGGCAGCAGGTGCGCCGTCCCGGTGCCGAAGTGGATGCCCGGCACGCCGGTGTCGCTGCCCGGCACGCGCAGGTCGGCCACGTGGGTCAGCGCCCGCATCGACGACGGCGCCACGTGCGCCTGGTAGTCCGCGAGCGACAGCGACCCGGCCCAGGAGTCGAAGAGCTGCACCGCGGACGCCCCGGCCAGCACCTGCGCGCGCAGGAACGCCCCGGTGAGGTCCGCGGTCCAGGCGGTGAGCCGCGCCCACGTCTCGGGGTCGGCGTGCATGAGGGTGCGCGCGGCGAGGTGGTCGCGCGACGGGCGGCCCTCCACCAGGTAGGCGGCGAGGGTGAAGGGCGCGCCGCCGAACCCGATGAGCGGCGTCGTCGACCCCTCCGGCGAGTTGTCAGGCTCACGTGCACCAGAAGGTGCGCGAGCGCCTGACAGCTCGTCGAGGCCTGCCACGGTGCGGCGCACAGCGTCCGTGATCGGCGCGAGCGCCTCCTCGGTGAGCCCCCGCTCGACCAGCCGCGCGACGTCGTCGGCCGTGCGGTACGGGCGGTCCATGACCGGCCCCACACCGGCCTTGATGTCCACGTCCACCCCGGCCAGGCGCAGCGGCACGACGATGTCGCTGAAGAAGATCGCCGCGTCCACACGGTGGCGCCGCACGGGCTGGAGGGTGATTTCCGCCGCCAGGTGTGGCATGAGGCACGACTCGATCATCCCTACCCCTTGACGGACCTCGCGGTACTCCGGCAGCGAACGGCCGGCCTGCCGCATGAACCAGACGGGGGTCGTGGCCGGGCGATCGCCCCGCAGCGCACGCACGAGCGGGGAGGTCGACGTCCGGCCGTCGACCAGCGGGTGGTCGGCGGGCAGGTGGACCGGGGCGGTGGCCGCAAGCGTGGGGGATGTCACGGTCAACGATTCTGCCCCCAGCCTTCCCCTCTCTTAAAGTTGGAGCACTGTGGCTCTCCTCTCTCTCACCGCATCCCACCGCGAGCTGGACCTCGACGCCCTCGAGCGCCTGTCCACCGGCTCGGCGTCCGTGGGCAGCGCCGTCGTCGGCGGGTGCGAGCCCGTGCGGGGCGCCGTGGTGATCTCCACGTGCAACCGGTTCGAGCTGTACCTGGACGTCGAGGCGCCCCTGGACGGCACCGGCGTCCGGCACGCGACCGGGCACGTCGCCGAGCTCGTGGCCGCCGCCTCCGGGGTCTCACCGCGCGTCGCGGCCGCGTCGTTCACCGTGCGCACCGGCACCGAGGTGACCGAGCACCTGTTCTCCGTCGCCTCCGGGCTGGACTCGATGGTGGTGGGCGAGCGGGAGATCGCCGGCCAGGTCAAGCGCTCCCTCGCAGAGGCGCGCACCGACCGGACCACGTCCAAGACCCTCGAGCTGCTGTTCCAGACCGCGTCGCGGACCTCCAAGCAGGTGGGCACCCGCACGGCGCTCGGCGCCGCGGGCCGCTCCGTCGTCTCGCTCGGCCTGGACCTGGCGGAGCGCGACCTCGCCGCGCCGCCGTGGCACGACACGACCGTCGTCCTCATCGGGACCGGCTCGTACGCCGGGGCGTCCGTCGCGGCGCTGCGGTCGCGCGGCTGCACCGACGTGCGCGTCTACTCGCAGTCCGGCCGCGCCGAGGCGTTCGCCGCGTCGCACGACGTCGAGGCCGCCGCCGACCTCGTGACCGCGCTGGCCGACGCCGACCTCGTGGTGTCCTGCTCCGGCGCGCGCGGCCGGGGCCGGGCCGCGGCCGGCAGCGACGTGCAGCCCGAGGCGTCGCTGGAGTACGTGCTCGACGCCGCCGCGGTGGTGCGCTCGCGCGAGCGCGCGGCGGCGACGGCGGGCGACCCCTCCACGGGCTCGGGGCGGCGGGAGCCGGAGCGGCCGCTGGTCGTGCTCGACCTGGCGCTGCACCGCGACGTCGACCCGCGGGTCGCCGACGTCGAGGGCGTGCTGCTCTACGACCTGGGCACCCTCAAGGCGAACGCCCCGGCGGCCGCGAGCGGCGTCGTCACGGCCGCGCGGCAGATCGTGGCCGACGCGGTCGAGGCCTTCGAGGAGAGCCGGCTGGGCCGTGCCGCGGACGCCGCGGTCGTGGCCCTGCTCGACGAGGCCGAGGTGCGGGTCCGCGCGGAGATCGACGCCGCGACCGCGCAGCTGACGGCCGAGCTCGAGTCGCGGGGCGAGGAGGTCGACGAGTCCGACCTCGACGCCATCGCGCGCGACGTGCGGCGGCGCGTGCACTCCGCGCTGCATGAGCGGATCGTGGCGGTGCGGGCGCAGGCGCTCGCCCGTGCCCGCGCTCACGAGGCGGCCGTCGTCGCGGGCGCGGAGGCCCTCACCTGCGGCGCCGGGGAACCCTCCGCGCGCTGACGTCCCGGCGCGGGGCCGTGACCTGGCCGAGCCGGTCGGAACGTCCGGTTCGGCGGTCGTATCCGCGCATCAGCCGCTTTCGCCGCGCGGACCGTGCTTTCCCGCACTAGCGTGCGAATCGCGGCGATCCGGTCAGCGTCTCGCGTCTCAGGGGCCGGGTGCCCGCCGCGATCCGACGCAACGGAAGGGCGCCACCGAGATGGACAGCTTCTGGGATTACATCTGGTACCTCGTCTGGATCTTCCTCTTCATCGCCTACCTCATGGTGCTGTTCCAGATCCTCACGGACCTGTTCCGGGACAGGGAGCTCTCGGGCTGGTGGAAGGCGGTGTGGGTGATCTTCCTGATCTTCCTGCCGATGCTGACGGCCCTGGTCTACCTCATCGCCCGCGGCCGCGGGATGGCGGAACGACAGGTCTCCGCGGTGAGGTCGGCGAAGGCGGACACCGAGGCGTACATCCAGTCGGTGGCGCAGCAGGCCTCGCCCGCCGACCAGATCGCCTCGGCCAAGGGACTCCTGGACTCGGGTGCGATCACCCCGGAGGAGTTCGAGCGGCTCAAGTCCAAGGCCCTGGCGTGACGGGGCGCCGGCGCTGACCGGAGGTTCATGACCCGGGCCGACGACGGCGCCCTCCCCCGCGGGGGAGGGCGCCGTCCTCACCTGCCCACGTACGCTCGGCACCGACCCACGGAGGCACGATGCGGCTCGGCGTGATCGACATCGGTTCCAACACGGTGCACCTGCTCGTCATGGACGCCCGGCCGGGTGCCCGCCCCGTCCCCCAGGCGTCGGTCAAGACGACCGTGCGCCTCATGCGGTACCTCCAGCCCGACGGCTCCGTGTCCGACGAGGGGGTGGCCGCGCTCGACGCGGCGGTGCGGACGGCGGCGTCGGCGGGTCGGGAGCACGCCACCGACGAGACGATGGCCCTGGCGACGTCGGCGCTGCGGGAGGCGACGAACGGGCCGGAGGTCCTCGCGACCCTGTCCGAGCGGGCGGGGGTGCCGATCGAGGTGCTCTCCGGCACGGACGAGGCGCGGCTGACGTTCCTGGCCGCCCGGCGCTGGTACGGCTGGGGTGCGGGCCGGCTGCTCGTGCTCGACATCGGCGGTGGGTCGCTGGAGATCTGCTCCGGGGTGGACGAGGAGCCCGACCTCGCGCTGTCCCTGCCGTGGGGCGCCGGCCGGGCGACGGTGGAGCACCTGCCCGACGACCCGCCCGGGCCCGAGCGGGTCGAGGCCCTGCGCGGGCTCTTGCGCGCGGCGCTGGAGCCCGTGGCGCGACAGCTTGCGGCGCTCCCGTCGCCGGACCACGTCGTCGCGACGTCGAAGACGTTCCGTTCGCTCGCACGCCTGGCCGGGTCGCGCGTCGACACCGTCGGTCCGGGCGACTCCTGGCGGCTGCGGCGCCGCGACCTCGCGGACTGGGTGCCGCGGCTGGCGAAGATCCCTGCCGAGGGCCGCACCGCCCTGCCCGGCATCACCCCGGAGCGGACCTTCCAGATCGTCGCCGGCGGCGTCGTCGCCACCGAGACGATGCGTGCGCTCGGCGTGGACGAGGTCGAGATCTGCCCGTGGGCGCTGCGCGAGGGCGCCATCCTGCAGCGCCTCGACCACCTCTGACGCGCCCCGACGTCGCCCTGTCCGGCGCGCAGGATGGGCATGGTCACCAGGTGGCGTGGTCGGTGCCCCACGGGTGGGCTGGGGCGCGGTGGTCGTCGGCGCCCGGCAGGGCGGGGAGCGCCGTCGTGACGCGCGGCCGGTGCCCGTGGCTGCTGGTGGCGTCCGACGCCGGCCGGCGGGCGGGCGGGTGCGCACGGTCGCGCTCGCCGACGTCGAGCAGCCACGCGCCCGTGCGCGCGAGCGCCGCGCTCACCTCGCGGCCCAGCCCGTCGCGTTCCCGGGCGGCGAGGGCGTCGACGACGGCGGCGGCGAGCAGGTAGCCGGTGGCGTGGTCCAGGGCCTGGGCGGGCAGCGCCCCCGGGGCGGCGCCGTCTTGCGACTCGACCAGGGCGATGCCCGACGCCGCCTGGACGATCGAGTCGAAACCCCGACGGTGCGCCAACGGACCGTCGTCGCCCCAGGCGCTCACCCGTGCGTGCACGGCCCCGGGCGGGACCCGCAGCCCGAACCGGTCCAGCGCGCCCGGCCGGTAGCCGGTGACGAGCACGTCCGCCTCGTCGAGCAGCGCCTGGGCGCGCTCGTGGTCGCCCGGCTCGTGCAGGTCGAGCAGCGCGCTCCGCTTGCCCTGCCCGGTGTCGAGGTGCTGCCAGCGGATCTCGGCGGGCACCGGCGGGTCCACCCGGAGCACGTCGGCACCCAGCTGGGCCAGGGCCCGCGTGGCCACCGGGCCGGCGACGACGCGCGTGAGGTCCAGGACGCGGACCCCGGCGAGCACCGCGCCCGGGTCGGCCCCGACGCTCCGCGGCCTGCCGGTACGCGGCCTGCCGGTACGCGGCCTGCCGGTACGCGGGCTCCCGGCGCCCGGTGCCCCGGCGGCGACCCCGTCCTCGCGCGCGACGACCCGCACCAGCGGCGCACCGCGCAGGGCGGCGGCCGGCGCGGACGCGCGCCACTCCTGCTCGTCGCGCACCCGCACGACGACGGCGCCCGCCGCGGCGGCGTCGTCCTCGAGCCGGGCACCGGGCACCTGCGCGACGCGTGCAGCGACGTCGTCCCGGCCGGCGCCGTCGGTCAGACCGAGCAGGTGCAGCAGCCGTGCCCGGTGGTGCGGGTAGTTCGCGTGCGTGCGGACCCAGCCGTCGGCAGCGGGGAAGAACCCCGACAGCGAGGCGAACCCCTCCACGGCCCGGCCGTCCAGGAGCAGCAGCCGGTCGGAGCCGAACGCCGCGGCCACCCGCGCCGGGTCGGGTCCCCGGGTCGTCAGCGGGCCGGTGGCGCCGGCACGGCCGGCGGCGGCGCACAGGGCCGCCACGGAGCCGAGCGCGAGGTCGAGCACGGGCAGGGTCGCCGCGAGCCAGGCGTCGCGCACGCCGTCGGGCGGGGGCGGGGTCGAGGGATGCGTCACGACGTCGCCGAGGCCCGCCTCGTAGTCCGACACCAGGGTGCGCCACGGGTCCATCGTCCGACGCTACGCCCGTGCGCCGCCGACGTGACGATCTCTTCGTCTCCCGGCCGGGGAAGCGAAGAGTTCCTGACGTCACCGGGCGTGCACGCGCGTGCCATCATGACGCTCGTGACCGTCGTGACGTTCGACGTCGGGAAGACCGGCTGCCGCGGTGCGCTCTGGCGCGACGGCGCACGCGTCCACGAGGCCGACGGGCCGGGCCCGTCCGGGCTCGCCGACGACGGCGGCGCGCAGGCGGCGGTGCGTTGCCTGGCGGCCGTCTGGCAGGACCTGGCCGCCGCCCCGGGCGGCGCGGGGACGCCGGACGTGGTCGTCGCCGGTCTCGCGGGCCTGCTCAGCGCGCCGGACCGCGCCGACGAGGTCCGCGCGGGACTGGCCGCCGGGCTCCCGGGGGCGCGCGTCGTGGTCACGAGCGACGCCGTGACGTCCCACGCGGGCGCGCTCTCCGGGCAGCCCGGCGTGGTGCTCGCCGCGGGGACGGGCGTGAGCGCGGTCGGCCTGGGGGCCGACGGCGTGCTGCACCTCGTGGACGGCTGGGGCTACCTGCTCGGGGACGCGGGGAGCGGGTACGCGATCGGGCGCGCCGGCCTGGACGCCGCGCTGCGCCAGGACGACGGGCGGTCCGCGGAGGGCGGCTCCGCGGACCTGCACGCCAGGCTCACCGCGCGCTGGGGAGACGCGCGCGGGGTGCCCCGGCTCGTGCACGGCGCCGACAACCCCGCGCGGGTCGTGGCGTCGTTCGCCCGGGACGTGTTCGACGGCGCCCGGTCGGGCGACGCCGTCGCGCTCGGGATCTGCGGGCGGGCCGCGCAGGACCTGGCGCCTCCGTCGCGGTGGCGGCGCGCCGCGCCGGCCTCGGCGCCGCCCCGTCCGTCGCGGTCACCGGTGGGCTCTTCGGGGCCGGACCGGTGCTGACCGACCTGTTCGACCGTGCGCTGGGCGCCCGCCTGCCGGGTGCGGTCCGGCAGGAGCCGGACGGCGACGCGCTCGCGGGCGGGCATCTCCTGGCGACCCGGCCGGACCTGCCGCACCTGGCGGCCGGCCCGCCCGGCCCGCCCGGCCCGGGGTCGTCGGCGGCGCAGGTGGCTCCCGGGGCACCGGGGACGCCGGGGTGATCGTCGTCGGGCTGATGACGGGTACGTCGGCGGACGGGCTCGACGTCGCGGTCGTCGACCTCACGCTGCGCGGCTGGTCGGCGGGTGGCCCCGCAACGGGCGGCCGGTCGGCGGGCGACCCCGCAACGGGCGGCGGGCCCGAGGGCGGGGACGAGCTCGTGCTGCGGCTCCTCGACCACCGCGAGCTGGCGTTCCCGGCGGACCTGACGCGGGACCTGCTGCGACTGCTCGAGCCCCACGACGTGCCGCTCGCACTGGTCAGCGGGGTCGACGCGCGCCTGGGCCGGTTCTGCGCCGACGCGGTCGCGCACGTCCTGGAGCAGACGGGCGCGCCCGCGGAGCTCGTCGTCTCGCACGGCCAGACGGTGCGGCACGACGTCGACGGCGGCCGGGTCACGGGCACGCTGCAGCTGGGCCAGCCGGCGTGGATCGCGGAACGCACGGGCGTCCCGGTGCTGTCGGACGTGCGCTCGCGGGACGTGGCCGCGGGCGGCCAGGGTGCGCCGCTGGTGGGGATCCTCGACCACCTGCTCCTGGCCGGCGTCACCGAGACGACGGCGGCCCTCAACCTGGGCGGCATCGCGAACCTCACGGTGGTGGGGCCGGGTCGCGGCACGGTCGCCTACGACACCGGCCCGGCCAACGCCCTGATCGACGTCATGGCGCGGCGGATCACGGGCGGCGCGCAGCACTACGACACGGGTGGGGCGCTCGCGGCCCGTGGACGGGTGCTGCCCGGCCTGCTCGACGCCCTGCTGGCCGAGCCGTACTACGCGCGGCCGGCGCCCAGGTCGACCGGCAAGGAGCTGTTCTCCGGGGCGTACCTCGACGCGCACCTCGCCGCCTATGCGGCCGCGGGCGCTGCGGGCGCCACGGCTGCGGGGGCTGCGACCGTGGAGGCGGACCCGCACGACGTCGTCGCCACGCTCGTGGCGCTCACGGCACGGACGGTGGCCGACCAGTGCCGTGCGCAGGACGTGCGGTCGGTGCTGGCGTCGGGGGGCGGCACCCGCAACCCCGAGCTCATGGCGGCGCTGCGGCGCGAGCTGGGCGACGTGCCGCTCGGGACGACGGACCGGATCGGCCTGCCGGAGGGCGCCAAGGAGGCGTGCCTCATGGCGCTGGTCGGGTGGCTCACCTGGCACGGGCTCCCGGCGACGCTGCCCGGCGTCACGGGCGCCGACCACCCCACGGTGGCCGGCCGGATCACGCCGGGGGCTGGCCCGCTGCGGCTCGCGTCGCCGCTCGACGCGCTCCCGTCCGCGCTGCGCGTGGAGGTCTGACGCCGGTCCCGCCCGCGGGGCGAGGTGGACCGCCGCGCGGTCCCGCGAACGGCTAGGATCCACGCCATGGCCAAGACTTCTCCGTCCGACGTCGTGCTGCGCCCGTTCGAGGGTCTCCCCGGGGAGGCGGACTGGGTCGCGCTGCGTGAGATCGTGCCGTCGGCGACGGCGACCGCTCGCACCACGGCTGACCAGGGGGCACGTGACGTCGTGGTCACGACGGTGCTGCCCGGGGGCTGGGGCGCACTGCACCGCCAGGACGGCACGGTGCTGCTCGCCCTGCAGGGCGCGTCGGGGTCCGACGACCTGAGCCGTGACCTCGCGGCGCTGCTGCTCGCGGCGATCGAGGCCGAGCCGGGCACGGGGGTGTTCGCGGACGAGGTCGAGGTCGGCGAGGCGCGTCTGCAGGACGTGCTCGACCTCGAGGTGCCGTTCGAGGTCACCGTGCACGACGGTTACAACTACTGGCTCGACGCGGACGCCGAGACCACCGACGAGATCCGTGAGTCGCTCGACGAGGCGGCGGAGTCGACGATCCCGACGGTCAAGCTGGCCGCGGCCCCGTCGGTGTACTGGTGCCGGATGTCCAAGGAGTTCGTGCGCTGGGCGCGCACGGAGGACGAGGACCGCGTGGTCGACGGGATCGCCCGCCTGCAGGCCCGCCGCGAGGCAGGGCTCGCGGACGGCAAGTTCCTCGGCATGTTCCGCGCGTGCGGCCTGGTGGTGCCCGTGTGGGAGCTGCCCCGCGGCACGGAGGCGTCCGACATCGAGGAGCCCGTGGCCGTCCTCGCGGCGCGTCTGGACGAGGCGATCGCGCTCGACGCCCCGCTCGACGCGAACGAGCGCCGCGCCCGGGCGGGCATCGTCTCGCGGCAGGTGACGCTGCGCTGATCCGCTCGACGGTGGTCTCTGCGGCGCTGTGCCGGTGGCGACCCCGAGATCTTCACTCTTCATCCCGAGCGACACCGTTTCTTGACCAGACGCGGAGACGACTACGGAGTACAGTCGTTCGGGGAAAACCCCGCACATGCGAAGGCCGAGGATTGGGCCAAGAATCGCTGGCGGTACACACGTCATGAGGGCAACGGGCAGGGAGTCGTGAACACGGACCAGGGCGCCATCTCCATGGGTGCTGAAACGACGTCCGGCAACGGGGACGGCGCTGGCGCGGGGGTGGCACCGCGGACAGGTGCGCTCCCGGTGGCCAAGACGCCGCGACCGCCGGTCGGGCACAACCGTCGCAACCCGCAGCGGGTGGCGGTGATCATCCCCGCCAAGGACGAGGCCGACCGCATCGCGTCGACGGTCCGGGCCGCGCGCGCCATCCCGCACGTGGACCTGGTGCTCGTGGTCGACGACGGCTCCACGGACGAGACCCAGCACGTGGCCCGCGACGCCGGTGCCGTCGTCGTGCGGCACTCGCACAACCGCGGCAAGGCGGCCGCGATGGAGACCGGCGCGGCGGTGGTCGCGATGCGCGACGCCGACGGCCGCGCCCCGCGTCTCCTGCTCTTCATCGACGGCGACCTCGGCGACAGCGCCGTGAACACGGCGCCGCTCGTGGGGCCGGTCCGCGAGGGCGTCGCGGACGTCGCCATCGCGCTGCTGCCGCCCCAGCCCGGGGCCGGCGGGCGCGGCATCGTGGTGGGCACCGCCCGGCGTGCGATCCAGCACCTCACCGGGTGGTCGCCGACGCAGCCGCTGTCCGGGATGCGCTGCCTCACCCGTGAGGCGTTCGAGGCGGCCACGCCGCTCGCGCACGGCTGGGGCGTCGAGACGGGCATGACCATCGACCTCCTGCGCCGCGGGTACGTCGCCGTCGAGGTGCCGTGCGACCTGCGGCACCGGGCGTCGTCGAACGACCTCAAGGGCCAGGTGCACCGCGCCACCCAGTACCGCGACGTGCTCCTGGCGGTCAACGCGCGTCGTCTGCGCGGCACCGTCGACGCGGTGCGCGGCATGGGCAAGGACCGCGCCTCCCACTAGGCCGCCGGAGCGCCCGGAGCGGGCTCCCACCAGGCCTCCTACCAGGCCTCCTACCAGGCCTCCCACCAGGCCTCCCACCAGGCCTCCCACCGGGCCTCCTGCCACGGCCGCCGTCGCGGACGGGTGCCCACGTCGACATCCTCCGCGCTCGGTGGATACGCTCAGGCCCCGGCGAGGTCGCCGCGACCTGCGCGCACCCGCGTCCTATCGCTCGACGGAGGCTTGATGGACACGTCTTCAGCCACGACCCCCGCCCACGACCCGGCAGCCCCGCCCGGCACCCGCGCCGACGGGGCCCCGGGCGAGCAGTTCGGGCTGGGCCTGGAGGTCGCTCGCGACCGGGTGCGGGTCGCGCTCGTCGACGGGACGGGGAAGGTGCGTGCCCGGGCCGAGCGGCGCGACGTGCAGCGCACGCCCGCGGCCCGTGCCCGCGCCGCCGCGGTCCTCGCGCACTCGTGCAGCGAGGACGTGGAGGCCCGGCTGGGTGCGGGCAAGGGCGTGCGGATCCGGCACGCCGTGGCCGCGTTCCCGTCCGTCGTCGCGCCCGACCAGGCGTCGGTGTACCGCGTGCCGGGCTTCGAGAAGGGGGGGACGGCGCTGCGGGACGCGCTCTCCGACGCCCTCGGGTGCCCCGTCGACATCGAGAACGACGCCAACCTGGCGGCGATCGCCGAGCACCAGCTCGGCGCCGCGGTGGGCCGGTCGTCGTTCGTCTCCGTCCTGCTCGGCGAGGGCTTCGGGGCCGGGATCGTGCTCGACGGGCGGCTGCACCGCGGTGCGGCCGGGATGGCAGGCGAGGTGGCGTTCGTCCCGCAGCCGGGCCGGGCGCTCGGCACGCAGGTGCTGGGCGACGTGGCGCTCGCGGCGCTGGCGAAGGAGCACGGGCTGCCAGAGAATCTTTCGCTGCGCGAGGTGCTCGACCGCGACGAGGCGGGGGACAGGTCCGCGGGAGAGGTCGCCGAGGAGGTCGCGCGCCGCACCGGCGTCATGATCGCGACCATGACCCTGGTGCTCGACCCGGCGCTGTTCGTGCTCGGCGACCAGGCCGCCCGCCCGGGCGTCCACGACCGGGTGACGTCGTACCTGCGGGACCAGATCGCCGTCCTGCCGGTACGGGTCGAGGCGTCGACCCTCGGGTCGGACGCCGTCGTGCTCGGCGCGGCCTGTGCGGTGAGCGAGGTGCTGCGATGACGGCCGCGCACGGCGCGCCGTCGGACCTGACCGCGCGCCTCGGCCTGGAACCGGGGGCGCGCGCGATCATCCTCAACGCCGACGACTTCGGCATGTGCCGCGCGGCGAACCGGGGGGTGGTGCCGCTGCTGGAGGCCGGTCACCTGGACTCGGCGACGCTCATGGTGCCGTGCGCGTGGGCGCCGGAGGCCCTCGCCTTCGCGGCGGGGAACCCCGCCGTGGACGTGGGCGTGCACCTCGTGCTCACCAGCGAGTGGACCAGCTACCGGTGGCGACCGTTGACCGGGGCGGGCACGTCGCTCGTCGACGCCGCCGGCTACTTCCCCACCCAGGTGGTCGACGTCGAGACGCAGGCCACGGAGGCGGACGTCGCGGCGGAGCTCACGGCCCAGCTGGACGCCGCGCTGGCCGCCGGCGTGGACGTGAGCCACCTCGACAACCACATGGGTTCGGTCTACGGGTTGGCGACGGGCCGGTCGTTCCTCGGCCCGGTGCTGCGGCTCGCGGCCGAGCGCGGGCTGCCGTTCCGGCTCCCGCGCTCGCTCGAGCGGCTCGAGGACACGGGCGTCGACCCGGGCGGCTCGAACGCCCAGCAGGTGCTGGACACCGCGACGGCGGCGGCCGACGAGCTCGGCGTGGTCATCGTCGACCGGCTGTGGACGCACCCGTTCGCGCTGGCCGGCGAGGGGACCGACGACGTGGAGTCGTACGAGGACGTCAAGGCGGGCTTCCTCGACCTGCTGCGGGCCGTGGGCCCGGGCGTCACGGAGATCTTCCTGCACCCCATGGTCCCCGGCGACGAGCTGACCGACGCCGTCGACTTCGCCGCACCCAAGCGCGGGTACGAGGCCAGGCTGCTCGCGGACCCGGACGTCGCCGCGACGATCGCCGCCGAGGGGCTGGTGCGCGTCGCGTGGCGCGACCTGCGCGCCGTGCAGCGGGGGGAGCGGTGAGCCTCCCGCTCGTGGCGCGGGTGCGCGATCGTCGTCTGGAGGGGGCGCCCACCCGCGCCCAGACCATCGCGTACGGGGCGTCCGCGTTCCCGGCGAACCTGCTGCTGCAGACGTTCTCGGCGTTCGTCGTGTACTTCTACGTCGACCGGCTGGGCGTGCCGGCGGGCTGGGTCGCGGGCGCGATGATCGCGCACGGCATCCTCAACGCGCTGCTCAACCCCCTGGTGGGTGCCGCGTCCGACCGGCGCCGCACCCGGTGGGGCCGGCGCCTGCCGTGGATCGGGCTGGGCGTGGTCCCGCTGGTCGCGGCGTTCGCGCTGGTGTGGATGCCGCCGCCGCTGGAGCCGTCCGGGCTGGTCGTCTGGTTCCTCGTGGTGGTCGCGATCTACGACGTCGCGTACGTCGCGGTGGTGCTCAACGCCTCCGCGCTGTTCCCGGAGATCTTCCGCACGACGGCGGAGCGGGCACGCGGCAACTCGCCGCGGCAGCTGTTCGGCCTGGTGGGCATGATCCTGGGCACCGCGGGCGCGCCGCTGCTGTACGACTCCGTGGGCTGGGCCGTGATGGGCCTGGTCCTGGCCGTTGTGAGCCTGGGCTTCTTCTGCTGGTCGGTCGTGGGCATGGTCGAGCGGCCCGTCGACGAGGCGGTGGTGCGCGAGCGGGAGGCGGCCGTCGGCCTGCGCGACCAGCTGCGGTACACGTTCGCGAACCGGGCGTTCGTCACGTACGTGCTGGGCTCGCTGCTGCTGCAGAGCACCACGGCGATCCTGCTCGCCGCGGTGCCGTTCTACGTGCGGTACACGGTGGGCGGTTCGGACGCCGACGCGACGCTGCTGCTCGCCCCGATCTTCGTGGCCGCGATCCCCGCCATCGTGGGGTGGTCGTGGGTGGTGCGCCGGGTCGGTCCGCGGACGGCGATGCTCGCCGTCGTCGTGGTCTACGGCCTGGCGACCTGCCTGTACCTGATCCCGACGACGGTGGGCGGGGCCGCGCTGGCCGGGCTCGCGGTGGGCCTCGGCGTGGCCGGGCTGATGCAGGTGCTCGAGGTCGCCCTCGCCCAGGTCATCGACGACGACGAGACCCGGACCGGCCTGCGTCGCGAGGGCATGTACTTCGGCGCGAACGGCTTCGTGGTGCGCGGTTCCGTGGTGGTGCAGGCCGTGGTGCTGGCGGCGGTGCTCGCCGCGAGCGGGTACGTCGAGGGCGCGGCCGGGCAGGTGCCCGAGGTGGCGACCGGCGTCCGGCTGCTGCTCGGCGGCGTGCCCGTGCTCCTGGCCGCGGGGGCGTTCGTGTGCTTCTGGTTCTACCCGCTGCGCGCGTCGTCGCCGGTGCCCGAACCTGTCGAGGCACCGGCCGCCCCCTGAGCGCGGTCGTGGCGTGAGCGCGGGATCGGGGACAATTCCTTGCGGGGACGTCCCCGAACCCCCGCTCACGCCGTCCGCCCGAAGGAATCCCCATGCCGCAGGACCTGCGCGCCTCACTGCCTGACCCCGCACCTGAACCGCTGCCCGTGGCGGGCGCCCCCGAGGCCACGTCCACGGGCTCGTTCCGGGCGGCTTTCACGTCGCTCCGCACCCTGCGTACGGAGGTCCTGGCCGGCCTGGTCGTCGGTCTGGCGCTGATCCCCGAGGCGATCGCCTTCTCGATCATCGCGGGCGTCGACCCGCGCATCGGGCTCTTCGCGGCGTTCACGATGGCGGTGACGATCTCGTTCGTCGGCGGGCGCCCCGCGATGATCTCCGCCGCGACGGGGGCGGTCGCGCTCGTCGTCGCGCCCGTCGTGCGGGAGCACGGGCTGGACTACCTCGTGGCCACCGTCATCCTCGGCGGGCTGATCCAGGTGCTCCTCGGCGTCCTCGGCGTCGCGCGGCTCATGCGGTTCATCCCGCGGTCGGTGATGGTCGGGTTCGTCAACGCGCTGGCGATCCTCATCTTCAGCTCCCAGGTGCCGCACCTGCTGGGCGTGCCGTTCGCGGTGTACCCGATGGTCGCGGCGGGCATCGCGATCATGGTGTTCTTCCCCCGCCTGACGCGCGTGGTCCCGGCGCCGCTCGTGGCGATCGTCCTGCTCACGGTCGTCGCCGTCGCCGTGGCGATCGCGGTGCCGACCGTGGGCGACGAGGGCGCGCTGCCGGAGTCGCTGCCCTCGCTGTTCGTCCCCGACGTGCCGCTGAACCTCGAGACGCTGGGGATCATCGCCCCGTACGCGCTGGGGATGGCGCTCGTGGGCCTCATCGAGTCCCTGCTCACGGCCAAGCTGGTCGACGACATCACGGACACCCACTCGAACAAGACCCGGGAGTCCTGGGGGCAGGGCGTGGCCAACGTCGTCACCGGGTTCTTCGGCGGCATGGGCGGTTGCGCCATGATCGGCCAGACGATGATCAACGTGAAGGTCTCGGGTGCCCGCACGCGGCTCTCGACCTTCCTCGCCGGCGTGTTCCTGCTGGTCCTCGTGGTCGGGCTGGGCGACGTGGTGGCGATCATCCCGATGGCGGCGCTCGTCGCGGTGATGGTCATGGTGTCCGTGGGCACGTTCGACTGGCACTCGGTCCGGCCTTCGACGCTGCGCCGCATGCCCCGCTCGGAGACGGCGGTCATGCTGTCGACGGTCGTCGTCACGGTCGCCACCAACAACCTGGCGATCGGGGTCGTCGTCGGCGTGCTGGTCGCGGCGGTGCTGTTCGCCCAGCGGGTCTCGCACCTGACGTCGGTCACCCGGCTGGACGCGTCGGACGACGACGGCGAGCGGGTGTACGCGGTGGCGGGCGAGCTGTTCTTCGCGTCGTCGAACGACCTCGTCTACCAGTTCGACTACGCGGGCGACCCGCGCCGGGTGGTGATCGACATGTCCGACGCGCACGTGTGGGACGCCTCGACCGTGGCCGCGCTCGACGCCGTCCAGCAGAAGTTCGCGGCGCGCGGCAAGACCGTGACGTTCCGCGGGCTGAACGCCGACAGCGCCGCCCGCCTCGAGCGGCTGGCCGGGCACCTCGGCGCCGGTCACTGAGGGGCGGGCGCGTCCTTCGGTGAGCCCGGGGGTGGTTCCGCGCTGCCAGTGCCCCCGGTGCCCTCGGTGCCTCCGGTGCCCCCGGCGGGCGCCTGCGAGGGATCCCCGGACGGCTCCACGGCGTCGTCGGCGGGCAGGTCGGTGCGGAGCACCAGCAGGCCGAGCAGCGGCACGCCGGCGCACAGCATGATCGTCACCACGCGGATGCCGTAGTCGTTGGCGACCGCACCGCCGACGCCGGCGAGCAGCAGGCTGACCAGCACGGGACGCAGCAGCGGCCACTCCGCCTCGGCGCGCACCAGCCAGGCGGCGCGCAGCCGGCGGCCGCCCCACAGGGCGAGGACGATGCCGAGGAGGACCGCGAGCGCGAGCCAGGCCGGCAGCCCGCCGCCCAGCGAGCGCAGGGCGTACCCGGCCTTGCGCAGGATCGTCTCGACGGCGCCACCGTCGATCACCGACTGCACGAACGCGCCCAGGTGGGTGCGCTGGGCGGCCGGGCGCAGCCAGTCGAGCACGCCGATGACGGCGACCAGGGCGACGCCGGCGCCGCCCGCCAGCAGGAGCCGGCGCCAGGTGACGCGCGCGCCGAGCACGCCCAGCACGAGCACCACGAAGACGGGCACCAGCACCAGGCCGCCGCCGACGTCCGCCCCGAACGACGGCCAGACGCTCACGAGCAGGGTGACGAGCCCGACCGTCGACGCGACGACCGCCGCCGGGACGCGTCCCCAGCGGCGCAGCACGGCGGTGGCCAGGCCGGCGGCGGCGATGATCGCGACGGTGGCGTAGATGGAGTAGGTCGGGTTGCCGAACCCGTAGTAGCGCCCGCCGAGCGTGGGGGCGGAGCCCAGCGGGCTCGCACGGTGCAGGGGCGTGCCGAGCACGGCGTCCAGCGTCAGCACGACGAACGTCAGGGTCGCGACCACCGTCGCCCCGGCCCAGACGGGCCGCCGCGGGGCCAGCGCGCCCACGAGTGCCACGAGCAGCGTGCTCGCGCCCAGGGTCGCCCAGAGGGCGGTCACGGGGTCGCTGAGGCGCCACCAGCCCCACGCGGACATGAGGAACGCGGCGGCGGGTACCGACGCGCACGCCAGCAGCAGCCCGTCGAGCGTGCGTGCGAGCACGCTGCCGGCGCCCTCGAAGCGCCGCCGCAGGCGGGGCAGCACCAGGACGACCAGGCCGAACGCGAGCAGGCCGACGTAGACGGGCAGCATCGTCACCGTGCCGGTGGTGACGCGCAGCATGTGGTCGCGCTCGGAGATCAGCGCGAGCTCTCGCACCGTCGCGCCGGTGCCGCCGGGCCGCTCGTCGGCGAGCACCAGCGGAGACCCGGTGAAGTCCGGCGGCTGCGACAGCCCGAACGCGGTCACGAGGGTCGTGGGCACGTCCAGCAGCCGCACCACGCCGAGCCAGTGGGTCGCGCCCGAGCTGAGGTAGGCGGGCGCGTCGTCGGCGTCGGGGTCGGCGATCCCCACGCCGAGCGAGGCGCGCGTCGGCGCGGGGTTGCCGACGTCGAGGAGCAGCACGGCCGCGTCGGCGGGGGCGGCGGCCAGGACGGAGCGCACGGTGGCGTCGACGGCCCGCACCGCCTGGTCGCGCTCCTCGCCGCCCGACGTCACGTCGGCAGGCACGGGGAGCGTGCCCGAGGACGACCCCGGGTCGGGGTGGTACGGCGCGGATCCGGCGTCGACGACGGTCACGGGGCACGAGAACGCGTCCGCCGGGTCAGCCAGCGCCGCGTCCAGGTCCCGGTAGCGCGGCACCGTGCCGTCCCGCCCGGCGAGCGCGAGCGCCGCGCCCGGGGCGACGGCGGTCGCGCACACGCCGCCGTCGGTGAGGGTCTGGCCCAGCACACCGAGGTTCGGGCGGAACTCGGAGGCGGACTGCAGGGCGGCGAGCTCGTCCCAGCCCTCGACGACGGCCGCGCCGTCGGTCGTGGTGCCGGCGGGCGCACCGTCGGTCGAGGCGGTGACCTCCCACGCCGCGCAGGACCAGGTGCCGTCCACGACCTCGCCGGTGACGGGCGCGCGGCCTGACGAGATCCCGAGCCAGCCGGCGGCGGGGCACGTGGCGGAGGCGCCCCCGACGGCGGGGGTCACCCCGGCACCGCTGGCGCCGTCGCGCAGCGCGTTCCAGAGGGTGGGCGTGGCCGTGGGGCTCACGTCCTGCCAGCGCAGGCCCCCGGTGCCGATGATCACCAGGGGATGCTCGGCGTCCACGACGGGGGCGCCGTCGCCGTCCGTGATGTCGCCCGCCTGGGCGAGCGCGGAGCCGGGCAGGGCCGTGGCCCCGACGAGCAGCGCGACGAGCAGCCCGGCGCACACGCCCACCACCACGGCGGGCATCCGGGACAGCGGCGGCGCCGATGCGCGCCGGCGGCGGGCGGACCGGCCCGGGGCGGCGGCGTGGCGGTGGGCCTCGTCGAGGGTGTGCGTCAGCCGCCCGGCCAGCAGCACCGGCACTGCGACGGCGAGCATGAGCGACGCGACGGCCACGCCGGAGTCGTTGAGCAGCGTGCCCACCGCGGCGGTGACGAGGAGGGCCACGACGGTCTGGCGCAGCAGCGGGTCGCGACGGTACGCGCGGACGACGGCGTCCAGCCGGGCGCGGGCGGGGTCGAGCAGCGCCCAGGCCGCCACGGCGCAGACGAGCAGGGCGGCGGCGCCGGCGGGGTTGGCGATCGTCGCCCACGCCCCGGCGGCCTTGCCGGCGACGACGCCGAGCGCCCGCCCGTCGACGACGGACTGGACGAAGCCGCCGAGGTGGCTGCCGACGCCCGGGAGCAGCCAGTCGGCCACCGCGACCACGACCACGACGCCGACGGTCAGCGCGCCGACCAGCACGATGCGGCGCAGCGTCAGCCGCACGTGCGCGACGGCGAGCACGAGCACCGCGAACCCGGGCACGAGGGCCAGGATGCCGCCGAAGTCCGCGCCGAACGCCGGAAGGCCGTCGACGGCCACGGTCACGACGCCCACGGCTCCTGCCGTGCAGGCGGCGACCCTGGTGCTGCCGCCGCGGGCCCGCACCGCGGCAGCGAGCCCCGCGGCGAGCACGATGCCGGTCACGGCGTAGACCGCGAAGACGGTGTTCGAGAAGCCGTAGAAGCGGGCGCCGAGCGAGGGCGCCGGGCCCAGGAGCGAGCCCTGCTGGAGCGTGGTCCCGGTGAGGCCGTCGAGCGTGACGACCAGCCAGGTCACCCCGGCGAGCGTCGTCGCGAGCCGCCAGGGCGACGGCGGAAGCGCGCGTCGCGCGACCCAGGCGACCAGGGTGGCGCCGAGGGCCGCCGCGGCGAGCGACAGGTTCAGGGTCGTGGTCGGCACGGCGGACGCCCACCACCGCGAGAGCGTCGCGAGGGAGGCGGCCACGGGCAGGCTGGCCGCCACGGCGAGCACGGCGACGGCGATGCGCAGCGCGGCCGGCGTGCGCGGCGTCGCGCGGTCCCGGCTGCGTCGCCGCGCGAGCAGGAGGGAGCCGATCACCACGATGTCGGCGGTGGCGACGAGCCCCAGCAGCAGCGGCGAGAGCCGGGGCACCGTGTCCGTGAGCACGCCGAGGTACTGCCGGTTCTCGACCGTCCTCGAGACGGGGATCCGGCGTTCGTCGCCACGCTCCAGGGGGGAGCCCGTGAACGGGGTCAGGGCCTCGGCGAGCGGGTCCTCGCCCGTCTTCTCGGTCTCGAGGTCGTCGGGGGCCGGGGGAGCCGTGCCGGAGAGCGCCCCACCGGTGAGGGTGTCGGCGACGGTCGCGCTGAGGTCGGCGAGGACGACGACGCCGGGCCAGCGCGACGACGTCGAGCTCAGCCACCGGGCCGACCCGCCGGGGGCGGTCCAGTCCACGACGACCTGAAGGTCCGCGGGGCCGAGCGGCGTGTCGGAGATCCCGGCGACGACGAGCCGCCCCCCGCCGGGCAGCAGACCGGCGAGCCGGCCGACCCGTTCGTCGAGGTCCTCGACGGCGGTGGTGCGGTCACCGGCCGCGTCGGGCAGCACGCCGAGGTCGACGACCGTCACCGCGCAGCCGGCCACCAGGTCGGCGGTGAGCTGGTCGGCGCTCGAGAGGTAGCGCGCGACGTCCCCCGTGTCGTCGGCGACCGCGACGGCGGCGCCCGGCCCGACGGCGGTGGTGCACGCGCCCGCGACGTCGGCGAGCTCGCCGATCGCGCCGGGCACCGAGGTGGGCGGGAGCACGGGGTCCTCGACGGCCAGGTCCGCCCAGCCGGGCACGCGCACGGCCTCGACCGGTCCGTCCGTGGTGCCGGGGACGGGGACGTCGGGGCAGCCTGCGGCGAACGTGTCGTCGTCGCTCGCCTCGGTCGTGTCCTCGTCGAGCGGCTCGGCCGTCGTCGCCGCCACCTTGCCGCCGGCGGACATGCTGAGCCAGGCGTCGAGCGGGCAGGTCGGGATGAGGGTGCGCACGGCGATCGACGCGACAGACCCGCCGCCCATGAGCCGCCAGAGGTTCGGCGTGCGGACGGCGTCGACGTCCGACCACTGCAGGCCGGAGACGCCCGCGAGCACCAGCGGGGTGTCGGGGGCGGGCTCGTCCTGGGGCGCGGCGGCCGCGCGGCCCGCGCCGCCGACCACCAGCACGAGGAGGATCAGCACCGCGGCCGCCGCCGCGAGCACCCGGGACGTCGTGGCCCGGGATCGCGCGGCCATGGATCGCGCGGCCACGGCGGTCGCGGGGGTGCGGGCAGGGCTGATCACGCGGGCCAGCCTATGCGGGCGTGCCCCGGGAGCCCGGGTGGTGGCGGCCCTGAGCACCGACGTTCACGTGATCGGCCCGTCTTGTGCGCCGGACGCCTGCGTCTGCGCCGTGCACGGGTGCCGCGAGCCTCGGCGTCGGGCGTCGCGGCCTCAGGCCGTCCGCACCACGAGCGCCCCCGGCTCGACCCACGTCACGAGCTCGACCGCCCGGCCGAGCGGGTCGCCGTCGACCTGGGCCTGCTCGCCCTCGGGCACGCGGATGACGACGTGGCGGGCCCGGATGTGGTCGATGCGCCCGATCTTGCCCGGCAGGTCGTTGCGGACCCCGAGGCCTTGCGCGACGACCTCGCCGAGCAGCTGGGCCCAGCCCGCGAGCCCGCCGCGGGTGTCGATGGCGGCGACGTCCAGCTCGCCGTCGTCGATGATCGCGTCGGGCAGCAGGGTGATCCCGCCGGGCAGCCGCCCGCAGTTGCCCACCATGATGCTGCGCAGCCGCGCCGAGACCTCCTCGCCGTCGTCGAGCCGGATCGACGCGTGCATCCGCCGCCCGTGCAGGTGCCGGGCGCCCGCGAAGAAGTAGGCGATCCACCCCACCCTGGCCTTGAGCTGGTCGTCCGCGTCGGCGACCATCGCCGCGTCGAACCCCAGGCCCGCGATGACGAGGAAGATGTGCGCGGCGTCGGGCTCGTCGGGCTGCTCGACGTCCGGGGCGAACTCCGTGATCCTGGCCCGGCCCACGTCGATGGCGCGGTCCTTGCCGCCGAGCACGATCGTCAGCGCCTCGGTCACCGACGTCAGCGGGATGTCGAGGTTGCGGGCCAGGAGGTTGCCGGTGCCCACGGGGATCAGGCCCATGGGCGTCCCGGTGCCGGTCAGGGCCTCCGCGACGGCGCGGACCGTGCCGTCCCCACCGGCGGCGACCACCACCTCGGCGCCGTCGGCCACGGCCTGGCGGGCCTGGCCGGTGCCCGGGTCGTCCACGGTCGTGGAGTAGAACCGCGGGCGGGGCAGGGCCGCCTCGGCGCACACGCGCTCCGCGGTCTCCTGGACGTCGGCGGCGCCCTCCTTCGAGGGATTGATGACGACGGCGATGCGCGGGCCGTGCGCTGCGTCGTCCTCTGCACCGCCGGCGCCGTCCCGGCCGGGGGCACGGCCGCGCGACCGGGAGCGCGACCACAGCACGAGCGTCACCGTCAGCGCGACGAGGGCCACACCCAGCGCGACGATCCCCACCACGAGTTCACCCGGCATGAGGGCAACCTACGAGGTCGGGGGCGGTCTCGCGAGACGGTCCGCCCGTCCGGCGTGGTCGGCGTGGGTCACAGGCGGTCTGCCGCGCGCGTCCCGGGCGTCGTCCGGCGCGGCACTCAGAATTCCCGCGGCGGCCCGGCCGGGCCGACCGTTAGGCTGGCGGGCGTGATCGACCTTCGACTTCTGCGCGACGACCCCGATGCCGTCCGCGCCAGCCAGCAGGCCCGCGGCGACGACCCCACCCTCGTGGACTCGGCCCTCGACGCCGACGCACGCCGTCGCTCCTCGCTCACGGAGTTCGAGTCGCTGCGCGCCGAGCAGAAGGCGATGGGCAAGCAGGTCGCGAAGGCCCAGGGCGAGGAGAAGGCCGAGCTCCTGACCCGCACCAAGCACCTCGCCGAGCAGGTCAAGGCCCGCCAGGCCGAGGCCCAGGGCGCGGAGAAGGAGCTCGACGAGCTGCTCTACGCGATCCCCAACGTCGTCGAGGGAGCGCCTCCCGGGGGCGAGGCCGACTTCGTCGTGCTGCGCCACGAGGGCGGCACCCCGCGCGACTTCGCGGCCGAGGGTTTCACCCCGCGCGACCACCTGGACCTCGGCGAGCGCCTGGGCGCCATCGACACCGCCCGTGGGGCGAAGGTCTCCGGCTCGCGGTTCTACTACCTCACCGGCATCGGCGCGCGGCTCGAGCTCGCGCTCCTCAACGCCGCGATGGACCAGGCCGTGACCGAGGGCTTCACGCCGATGATCACGCCCACCCTCGTCAAGCCGGAGACCATGCGGGGCACCGGGTTCCTCGGTGCGCACGCCGACGAGGTCTACCGGCTCGAGAAGGACGACCTGTACCTGGTCGGCACCTCCGAGGTGGCGCTCGCGGGCTACCACGCGGACGAGATCATCGACCTGTCGGCCGGCCCCCGGCGGTACGCCGGCTGGAGCGCCTGCTACCGCCGCGAGGCGGGCTCGCACGGCAAGGACGTGCGCGGCATCATCCGCGTCCACCAGTTCCACAAGGTGGAGATGTTCAGCTACTGCGCCCCCGAGGACGCCGCGGCCGAGCACCAGCGCCTGCTCGCGTGGGAGGAGGCCATGCTCGCCAAGGTCGAGCTGCCGTACCGGGTCATCGACACGGCCGCGGGCGACCTCGGGAGCAGCGCCGCCCGCAAGTTCGACTGCGAGGCCTGGCTGCCCACGCAGGAGCGCTACCTCGAGCTGACCTCGACGTCGAACTGCACCACGTTCCAGGCCCGCCGCCTGGGTGTGCGCGAGCGCACCGAGGACGGCTCGACCCGCCCCGTCGCCACGCTCAACGGCACCCTCGGCACCACCCGCTGGATCGTCGCCCTCCTGGAGAATCACCAGCAGGCCGACGGGTCGGTGCGCGTCCCGGCGGGGCTGCGCCCCTACCTGGGCGGCCTCGAGGTGCTCGAGCCCGTCAGGTGAGCGCGCAGCGACGCCTCGTCGCCCTCGACATCGACGGCACGCTGATCGGGTACGACGGCGGCATGTCGGCGGCGGTGCACGACGCCGTGGCGGCGGTCCTCGAGGCGGGCCACCACGTGGTCCTGGCCTCGGGCAGGTCGCTCGTGGCGATGACGCCGGTCGCCGAGCTGCTCGGCATCACGACCGGGTGGATGGTGTGCTCCAACGGTGCGGTGACCGTGCGGCTGGACCCGGCGGCGGAGCGGGGCTGGGAGCTGGACCAGGTCGTCACCTTCGACCCGGCGCCCGCGCTGCGCCTGCTGCGCACCGAGCTGCCCGACGCCCGTTTCGCGGTCGAGGACGTCGGCGTCGGGTTCCGCATGAACGCGCTGCTGCCCGACGGCGAGCTCGAGGGCGAGCACCAGGTCGTCGACTTCGAGCAGCTCTGGGCCCGCGAGGTGACGCGCGTCATCATCCGTGACCCGGAGCGCACCCCGGAGGAGTTCAGCGAGATGGCCGCGCGCATCGGGCTGGTCGACGTCACGTACGCCGTCGGCTGGACGGCGTGGATGGACGTCGCTCCGAGGGGCGTCACCAAGGCGTCGGGGCTCGAGCGGCTGCGCGAGCAGCTCGGCGTGGACCCGGCCGCGACGGTCGCCGTCGGTGACGGGCGCAACGACGTCGACATGCTCCGCTGGGCCGGCCGCGGCGTCGCGATGGGGCACGCGGACGAGGTCGTGCGTGCCGCGGCCGACGAGGTCACCGGCACGATCGACGAGGACGGCGCCGCCGCCGTCCTGCGCTCCCTGCTGCCGAGATAGAGAGGCTCCCCGCCGAGATAGAGAGGCTCCCCGCCGAGATAGAGAGGCTCCCGCGCGTACTCCGTACGTCGCGGTCCGCCCTCTCTATCTCGGCTGGGAGCCTCTCTATCTCGGCGAGGTGCGCTCAGCGACGGGCCGTGAGGACCAGCGGGCCGTCGTCGGTGATGGCGATGGTGTGCTCGCTGTGCGCGCCGCGGGACCCGTCGGCGGACCGCAGGGTCCAGCCGTCGGGGTCGGTGTAGATCTCGTCGGTGGTCTCGAGGAACCACGGCTCGATGGCGATGACGAGCCCGGGCTTCAGCGGGAATCCGCGCCCGGCGCGCCCGTTGTTGGGCACGTGCGGGTCGCCGTGCATGGTGCGGCCGACGCCGTGCCCACCGAAGTCGGTGTTGATCGAGTAGCCGGCGGCGTGCGCGACCTTCGCGATGGCGGCGGAGATGTCGCCGACCTTCTTGCCGGGGCGGGCGGCGGCGATGCCCGCCTCGAGCGCGATCTCGGTGGTCTCGATGAGCTTGGAGTCCGCGGCGGCGCGCTGCGGGGTCGCCGAGCCGCCGACGACGAACGACACGGCCGAGTCGGACACCCAGCCGTCCACCGACGCGGCGAAGTCGATGCTCAGCAGGTCGCCGTCGCGCAGCGCGTAGTCGTGCGGCAGGCCGTGCAGCACGGCGTCGTTGACCGACGTGCAGATCACCTTGCCGAACGGCATCGCGCCGAACGACGGGTGGTAGTCGATGTAGCAGGACTCCGCGCCGCGGTCCTTGATCATCGCGTGGGCGACGGCGTCCAGCTCGAGCAGGTTGACCCCGACGGCCGCAGCGGCACGCACCTCGGTGAGCACCTCCGCGACGAAGCGGCCCGCGGGGCGCATCTGCTCGATCTCTCGCGGGCTCCTCAGCTCGATCATGACGGTCCTTCCAGGTGGTGCGTCGCGTGGCGGATCACGGACGAGACGGTTTCTGGCACCAGGGTGTCACGGATCGTCACCGAGTCGTGACCATGAAACGTGTTGCGGGAACTTGCACCGAGGGCCAGAGGTGCGGTCGACTCAGGACAGGGGCAAGATCCGAGGTCAGGGGTGATTGAGGATCAGCCCGGCAACAGCCCGTATCGACGGACCACAGAGCAGTGGAGGGGTTTGGCCATGACCAGACGAACGACGACAGCACGACGCCGCATGATGGCGGTCGCAGCCGGCGGGGCGGGTCTTGCGCTCGTCCTCGCCGCCTGCAGCGACCCGGACGGTGAGGGGGGCGCCGCCGACGAGACCACGTCGGCCGGCGGCATGATCGACTGCGCGCCGTACGAGGAGTTCGGTGACATCGACGGCAAGGAGGTCGACGTCTACACCTCGATCGTCGACCCGGAGGGTGCCACCCAGCAGGCGTCCTACGACGCCTTCGAGGAGTGCACGGGCGTCACCGTCAACTACGAGGCGTCGCGCGAGTTCGAGGCGCAGCTCCTCGTCCGCCTCCAGGCGGGCAACGCGCCGGACATCGCCTACCTGCCGCAGCCGGGCCTGCTCAACACGATCGCCAGCGACTTCCCGGACGCCATCAAGCCGGCGCCGACGCAGGTCGCGGCCAACGTCGACGAGTTCTTCAACGAGACGTGGAAGGGCTACGGCACGGTCGACGGCACCTTCTACGCCGCACCGCTGGGCGCCAACGCCAAGTCGTTCGTCTGGTACTCGCCGTCGATGTTCTCCGACGCGGGCTACGAGGTCCCGACCACGTGGACCGCGCTGATGGACCTCACCGAGAAGATCCACCAGGACACGGGCGGCCAGGTCTGGTGCGCCGGTGTGGAGTCGGGCGACGCCACGGGCTGGCCGGGCACCGACTGGATCGAGGACATGGTGCTGCGCACCGCGGGCCCGGACGTCTACCAGCAGTGGTACACGCACGAGATCCCGTTCGACGACCCGCAGATCCTCGAGGCGTGGGAGGCCGCAGGGCAGATCCTGCAGAACCCGGACTACGTGAACGCGGGCCTGGGCGGCGTCGACTCGATCGCCACGAAGTCCTGGACCGACGCCGGCAACGGCATCCTCGACCAGCAGTGCTGGATGCACCGTGCGGCGAACTTCTACATGACGCAGTGGCCGGAGGGCACCGAGGTCTCCGAGTCCGGTGACGTCTTCGCGTTCTACCTGCCGACCGACCAGACCGACGTCCAGCCGATGCTGGGTGGCGGCGAGTTCGTCACCGCCTTCGCGGACCGTCCCGAGGTGCAGGCGTTCCAGACCTACCTCTCGAGCGCCGACTGGGCCAACGAGAAGGCCAAGGCGACGCCGGCCGGCGGCTGGGTCAGCGCGAACAACGGGCTGGACCCGGCGAACCTCGCCACCGAGTTCGACCAGTACGTCGCGGGCGTCCTGTCCGACCCGAACACCGTGGTCGCGTTCGACGCCTCCGACCTCATGCCGGGCGAGGTGGGTGCCGGGACCTTCTGGCGGGCCATCGTCGAGTGGCTGACGGGGTCCTCCGCCGAGGAGGTCACCGCGCAGGTCGAGAACAACTGGCCGTGACACCGCACGTCCGCGCGGGCGGCCCGGGCCTCGTGCCCGGGCCGCCCGCGCGGACCGCGCCCGGGGCCCCGGTGTTCGATCCCCGCCCCACCCCCGGAGGAGCTCGCCGATGACCGGGGTGCGGGGACCCGGGACCTCGACGACGGAGAAGTTCGCGGTGATGCTGGTCGCGATCGCTCTGTTCGTCGTCGTGATGGGACTGATCCTGTTCGCTGTCGACAGGCCCAAGCGCATCCCGTCCTGGGTGGTCGCGCTGGGCTTCGTCGGCCTCCCGCTGGCGTTCCTCGCCTACGGCCTGGTGCGCCCCGGCCTGATCACGCTCTACCAGTCGTTCTTCAACCGGAACGGCACCGAGTTCATCGGCTTCGACAACTACGTGCGGGCGTTCACCGAGGGGCAGTTCCAGCACGTGCTGCTGGTGACCGCCGCGTGGGTGGTCCTGGCCCCGCTGCTGAGCACGGTGATCGGACTCGGCTACGCGGTCCTGGTGGACCGCACCCGGTTCGAGAAGCTCGCCAAGGCCCTCGTGTTCGTGCCGATGGCGATCTCCATGGTGGGCGCGTCGATCATCTGGAAGTTCGTCTACGAGTTCCGTCCCGACCAGGTGAACATCGAGCAGATCGGGCTGCTCAACCAGGTGCTCGTGTGGGTGGGCCTCCCGCCGCAGCAGTTCCTCATCTCCGAGCCGTGGAACACCGGGTTCCTCATCGTCGTGATGGTCTGGATCCAGACCGGTTTCGCGATGACGGTGCTCTCGGCGGCGATCAAGGCGATCCCGGACGACATCACCGAGGCCGCCCGGCTCGACGGGCTGCACGGCATGGGGATGTTCCGTCACATCACGGTGCCGAGCATCCGGCCGGCGCTCGTCGTGGTGCTCACCACGATCGCCATGGCGACCCTCAAGGCGTTCGACATCGTCCGCACGATGACAGGCGGGCAGTTCGGCACCCAGGTGGTGGCGAACGAGTTCTACACGCAGGCGTTCCGGCAGGGGAACCGCGGGCTGGCCGCAGCGCTGGCCGTGCTCCTCTTCCTGCTGGTGATCCCGATCATCGCCTACAACGTCCGGCAGATGCGCCAGTCGGAGGAGATCCGATGACCACCACCCCCACGCCCGGCCCGAACGTCGTCGTCCCGGCCGCCGACGAGGGCGCACCGCGGACCGAGCGCAAGCTCACCCGGCTCGAGAAGCGCGCCATCGCGACGAAGGGCCGGCTCAGCTCGCCCTGGGCCTCCGGCATCGCGATCGTCATCGCGATCCTGTGGACCATCCCGTCCCTGGGCCTGCTGATCACGTCGTTCCGCCCGGAGTCGGACATCCGGCGCACCGGCTGGTGGACGGTGCTCACCGGCAACGCCGACCTCACGATGGACAACTACAACGAGGCGTTGTACGGGAACAGCAACGACCTGGCCACGTTCTTCGTGAACTCGTTCGTCATCACGCTCCCCGCGGTGCTCATCCCGATCACGCTCGCGCTGCTGGCGGCCTATGCGTTCGCGTGGATCAAGTTCCCGGGTCGCAACTTCCTGTTCGTCGCCGTGTTCTCGCTGCAGGTGGTGCCGCTCCAGATCGCGCTGGTGCCCCTGCTGAGCGACTACGTGAACTGGAACGTCAACGGCAGCTACTGGACGGTGTGGCTGTCGCACTCGATCTTCGCGCTGCCGCTGGCGATCTTCCTGCTGCACAACTTCATGAAGGACATCCCACCGTCCCTGGTGGAGGCGGCCCGCGTCGACGGCGCGGGGCACGTGAAGATCTTCTTCCGGGTGCTGTTCCCGCTCCTGGTGCCGGCGATCGCCTCGTTCGGCATCTTCCAGTTCCTGTGGGTCTGGAACGACCTGCTCGTCGGCCTGACCTTCGCCGACCCGAAGTACCAGCCGCTCACGGTCGCCATCGCGGAGATGGCCGGCTCCCGCGGCGGAGACTGGTACCTGCTGTCCGCCGGCGCGTTCATCTCGATGATCGTGCCGCTGGTGGTGTTCCTGGCCCTGCAGCGCTACTTCGTGCGCGGGATGCTCGCCGGGGCGGTCAAGGGCTGAGCCACGTCCCGCCGGGACGACGACGGCGGCCCGGGCGAGGTGCCCGGACCGCCGTCGTCGTGCAGGGTCGCTCAGGCGGCGACGGGCGCGGCCGAGGGGGCCTGCGCCAGCTTGGGGTCCGCCCCGTACTGGTTCGCGCCGACGGTGCCCGGCGAGGCGCACATGACGATCAGGATGATCGCGCCCACGAACGGGATCAGGGAGAGGAACCAGAAGAGCCCGGACTTGTCCTGGTCGTGGAGACGGCGCACCGTCACGGCGATGGTGGGCAGCGTGAGGGCCAGGCCCACGAGGCCGGCGACGCCGTAGACCGCGAGGCCGCCACCCAGGGCGGCGCCGGAGATCTCGCCGGTCACCGGGTCGATCGTCGCGCTGGCGACGCTGCCGGCCATGACCACGGTGAGGACGATCGACAGGATCGCGCCGATGATCGCCTGGAAGAGGAACCAGAACCAGAACTCGGAACGGCGCGCACGCCCGGAGAACGTGGCGTACTGGGAGAAGACGGACTTGACTGCGTCCGGGAATGACATCGGGATATACCTCGTGTGCTCAGGGACGTCGGCGACGTCACGGGTGGCGCCGGTCGACGCCGCCGTGAGCGTAGAGGGTCCGTGCACCTGGCGTCCAGGAACCCGTCACATCTTCTCCAGGTTCACGCCCAGTTCATGGCCGGTCCCTCACGGGTCCATGACCAGACGCACGACCAGACGCATGACCGGTGCCGTGATCAGGGGAGGGGCTGCCGCGGCGGCGAACGTACACTCCGTGGGTGTCGCCCCTGAGCCCCCGGCCGCGCGCCGGCACCGACCGGGTCCCGGCCCCGGCGATCTTCGCGGTCTCGGGCCTCACCCTCTATGTCGGCGCGGCCGTGGCCGTCGGGCTGTTCGACACCCTGGGTGCCCCGGCGGTGAGCTGGTGGCGCATCGTGCTGGCCGCCGTCGTCCTGCTCGCCTGGCGCCGGCCCTGGCGGCGCACGTGGACCCGGCGCAGCCTCGCCGCCGCCGGCCTGTTCGGCATCGTCCTCGCCGCGATGAACATCGCGTTCTACGTCGGGATCGACCGTCTCCCGCTCGGGGTGGGGGTCGCCATCGAGTTCGTGGGGCCGGTCGCCGTCGCGGCGGTCACCGGGCGGGGCTGGCGGGAGCGGGTCGCGATCGCCGTCGCCGCGGCGGGCGTCGTCCTGCTGGCCGGCGTGACCCTCGAGTCCGACCTGCCGCGCGAGGACGTGGTCGTCGGTCTGGCGGCGCTGCTCACCGCGGCGGCGTGCTGGGCCGGCTACATCGTGCTCGGCAAGCGGGTGGCGGGCGCAGGCGCCGGCATCGACGGTCTCGCCGTGGGGATGGCGGCCGGGGCGGTGGTGTTCGCGCCGTTCTTCGGCGCCTCGGTGGGGCAGGTCGTGCCCGACCCGGGGCTGCTGCTGTTCCTGCTCGTCGTGGCGGTCTGCTCGTCGGTGGTGCCGTACGTGCTCGACCAGGTCGTGCTCCGCCGCGTGGGCACGGCCACGTTCTCCGTCCTGCTCGCGATGCTGCCCGCGATCGCGGTGCTCGTGGGCGCCGTGGTGCTGCGCCAGCTCCCGACCTGGCCCGAGGTCACGGGCCTGGTGCTGGTCTCCGGCGCCATCGCGCTGACGGCCCGGTCGTAGCCCGCCGTCGTCGGCTACAGGTACTGCCCGGGGGACGGGCGGCCGTCCTGGGGCCCCGGCCTCTGCCCATGGGCTGCGGACTCCCCGTGACCGCCCGGACCGAACGGCGCAGCGCCCGCCCCGGGCGGCAGCGCACGCCGCATCTGCGAGAGCTGGGCCTGAGCGGCCATCTGCTGGGCCACCAGGGCGGTCTGGATGCCGTGGAACAGCCCCTCCAGCCAGCCCACGAGCTGCGCCTGGGCCACCCGCAGCTCCGCGTCGGACGGCGCGCCGTCGTCCGTGAAGGGCAGCGTGATCCGGTGCAGCTCCTCGACGAGGTCGGGCGAGAGCCCGTCCTCGAGCTCCGTGAGCGAGCGTTCGTGGATCTCCGCGAGCCGCGTCCGCGCGGCGTCGTCGAGCGGCGCGTCCCGCACCTCGTCGAGCAGGCGCTTGATCATGGAGCCGATCCGCATCACCTTCGCCGGTTCCTCGATCCGCGAGGCGTCCTCGGCGTCCGTGGCGTCCCCGACGTCCTCGACGTCCTCGACGTCGCCGGCATCTTCCGGGGAGCCGGTCGAGACCTCCTCGTCCCCGGTCGTCTCACCCCTCGGCGCGGCCGTCCCCGGAGCGGGTGAATTTTCGCCGTCGGTGACCCGGTCGCCGTCGGGCGTGACGACGCGTCCTCGCCCGGTCTCCACCTGGTCGTCCTGCTCGTTGCTCGGGTCGCTGTGGGTCATAGGACCCAGTCTGGCCCGGACCGCCGATGCGGGCTCCGCGGGAGCGCGTGCGGGGCGCTACGGAACGAGCAGCACCTTGCCGAACGGGACGCCCGACTCCAGCAGCTCGTGAGCGCGGGCCGCCTCGTCCAGCGGGATCCGGGCGTGCACGACGGGGCGCAGGCGACCCTCGGCGACCATCGGCCACACGTGCTCGCGGACGGCGGCCACGAGAGCGGCCTTCTCGGCCGCGGACCGGGACCGCAGGGTCGTGCCCGTCACCCAGGCGCGCCTGGCCATGAGGGCGCCGAGGTCGATCTCGCCGCGCGCCCCCTGCTGGAGCCCGATGACGACGAGGCGCCCGCCGGTCGCCAGCGCGCGCACGTTGTCGCGCAGGCCACAGGCACCGAGGACGTCGAGGACGACGTCGGCGCCGCGCCCCTCGGTGGCGGCCCGCACGGCCTCGACCACGTCCTCCGCGCGGTGGTCGACCGCCACCTCGGCGCCCAGCCCGAGGCACCGCGCGACCCGCTCCGGGCCGCCCGCCGTCGTGATCACGTGGGCGCCGAGCGCGGTCGCGAGCTGGACCGCGACGCTGCCGACCCCGCCGGAACCGCCCTGCACCAGCACGTGCTCGCCGGCGCGCAGCCGCGCGGTGTCCACGAGGTTGGTCCAGGCGGTGCAGGCCGCCTCCGGCAGGGCCGCCGCGTCGACCAGGTCGACGCCCTCGGGAGCGGGGAGCACCTGGGTGCCCCGGACCACGACCTGCTCGGCGTAACCGCCTCCCTCGAGGAGCGCGACGACCCGGTCGCCGGGCCGCCAGGGCGAACTTTCGTGGCCGGCGCGGCGCACCGTACCCGAGATCTCCAGGCCCGGCCATGCGGGAGCACCGGCCGGAGGAGGGTAGTGTCCGGTGCGTTGCAGCAGGTCAGCTCGGTTGATCCCGGCAGCAGCGACGTCGATGAGCACCTCGTCAGGGCCTGGTTCGTCCAGGTTCACCCGAGATGAGGTGAGTTTCGCCGGACCGCCTGGTGCCGATATCGTGACCGCTCGCACGCTGAAAGAGCCTAACCTGCGACGTCGAGACTTGCTCGGCGTCGCGCGGCACCCGAAGCGTGCGGACCTTACCGAAGGGCGACGGGGTCGACGACCGTCCCCGCTCCTTCGACGACATTGGGATGGAGAGAGGTTCAGATGCTCCGCAGGTTGGGCGTTCGCGGGAAGATCCTTGCGACACTCGCCGTGCCGATCTTCGTCCTTGCGCTGACGGCGGCGTGGATCACCTGGGGGTCCGTCGAGGAGAACCGGCGTGCTGAACAGACGTCGGCCCTCATGGACTCGCTGGTGCTGCAGGACGAGGCCGGTACGGCCTTCGCGGCCGAGCGTGCCCTGGCCTTCATGATGTTCGAGGATTTCCCGGGGGCCCGCGAGGACCTCGTCGAGGCCCAGGAGCGCACGGACGCGGCGCTCGACGCGCGTGACGAGGCGCTCGAGGCGCTCGACACGTCGGCGCTGACCACCAACGTCCAGGACGCCGTCCGTCGCACCCTCGCCGACCGCGCGAAGATCGACCAGCTCCAGCGCTTCGTGACCTCGAACCAGATCAACGAGAGCCGCGCCACGGAGCAGTACGGCCAGCTCATCGAGAACGCGCTCGAGGTGCCGCGATCGGTGGCACAGAGCACCGAGGACGCCGGTCTCGCGCAGCGCATCAACGCCTACGTCACGCTCGACGAGGCCATGCTCTCGAACACCCTCGAGCGACCCCTGGTGGCCGCCGCGCTGGCCTCCGCCGGCGACCTCCAGGACGACAGCGACGACAACGTCGACACGACCACCGTCAGCCGCATGGTCGCCGCGCTGCAGGACACCGACGACCTGCGGACGGAGTCCCAGGAGCGCCTCGATCTCATCCCGGGCGAGCTGCGGGTCCCGTCGTACAGCGACGAGCTCGACCAGATGCGCCTGCAGCTGCGGTTCTGGGCCGTCTCCGGTATCGACCGCGAGGTCGTCGGGAGCTGGGCCGAGCTCTCGCAGGACTGGGTCGACTCGACCCAGCCGGTGCGTGACGAGGTCCGGACCATGACGGCCGACTACGCCGAGGACCGCGCCGGCGACGCCCAGCGGACCGCGCTCCTCACGGGTGCCGGCGCGTTCGGCATCGTGGTCGTGTCCCTGCTGCTCGCCCTCCTCATCGCCCGCCGGATCGTGCAGCCGCTGCGCCGCCTCACCACGGCCACGGCCGACGTGCGCGACCGCCTGCCGCAGATGGTCGAGCAGATGGCGGTGCCGGGCCAGGCACCCGCCATCGACCTCGTCCAGGTGCCCATCGAGTCCAGCGACGAGATCGGCCGCCTCGCCGCGGCGTTCAACGAGGTCAACGAGACCACGATGGTCGTGGCCCGGGAACAGGCCGCGCTCCGTGGGTCCATCGCCGAGATGTTCGTCAACGTGGCACGTCGTGACCAGGTGCTGCTGAATCGCCAGCTGGCCTTCCTCGATGAGCTCGAGCGCTCCGAAGAGGACCCGGGCACGCTGTCCAACCTCTTCCGCCTCGACCACCTCGCGACCCGGATGCGGCGTAACGCCGAGTCGCTGCTGGTCCTCGCGGGCATCGACTCCGGGCGTCGTGTGCGCAACCCCATGCCGGTCTCCGACGTGGTCCGTACCGCGTCCTCCGAGATCGAGCTGTACGACCGCGTCCGGCTCAACCTCGGCGTCGACCCGCACATGCTGGGCCACAACGCACTGAACGCCGCGCACCTCATCGCCGAGCTCCTCGAGAACGCGACGATGTTCTCCGAGCCGCACACGCCGGTCGAGGTGACCACGTCGCGCGACGAGCGCGGTGTCGTCGTCGTCGTGCGGGACCACGGCCTGGGCATGAGCGCGGACGAGCTCGCCGACGCGAACGTCAAGGTCGCGCGGACCGCCGCCTCGGACGCCGTGGGCGCCCAGCGCCTCGGCCTCTTCGTGGTCGGCCGTCTGGCCGAGCGCCTCGGCGCCACGGTCCACTTCGCCACCGGCTCGTCGGGCAGCGGCACCGAGGTCACGGTCGCCTTCCCGGCCGTCCTGTTCCTGCCCGACGACGCGCTGCCGCTGCCGCAGCCGACCGACCCGCTGGCCTCCAGCACGCAGGCCGCCGTGGCCAGCATGACGCCCGACCCGGCACCGAGCCCTGTTCAGCAGGCGCCGGTCGCGCAGCAGCGCCCCGCCCCGGTGGTCCAGCAGCCCCCGGCCCCTGCCCCCGCCCCCGTGGCGGAGCGGTTCGAGCCGCAGCCCGCGCAGACCAACGCCATGCCGACCGTCGCGCCCGCGCAGGACCTCGCGCCCACCGGCACGTTCGAGCACCTCGAGCCGGAGCCGCCGGCCGCGGTCCCGGTCGACCTCGACATGCTGACCGACGGGACCACCTCCGTCGGCATGCCGCGTCGTCGCCGCTCCGGGCCGGAGCAGCCCGCGGTCGAGCGCACCGACACCGGCCAGATCGTGCTGCCGCCGCTGGCGACGCCGAACCTCCCCGACGTCATCGAGGACACCACGATCGAGTCGTGGCGCCCGCCGGCGGACGTGGAGACCTCGACCTCGTCGTCGCTGCCCAGCCGTCGCCGGTCCGAGCCCGAGCCGGCGCGCGTCGAGCCCGAGCCCGCCCCGGCGCCGGTGCTGGACGTCGAGCAGCGGACCGGCCTGTTCTCGAGCTTCCGGTCGATGAACGTGCTGGACGACCCCGACACCGAGAGCACCCTGCAGCTCGGTGCGATCACGGAGGACCCGGCCGCGCTGCCCGAGGAGATCGCTCCCCTCGCGCCGGTGGCCCAGCCCGCCCCGCGGCAGCCCGAGCCGTCGCCCGCGCCGCAGGCGTTCGAGTCGCGGTCCGAGTCCGTGGTGAGCTCCGTGCCCACCGCGCCGGCGCGGCAGTCCGTGGTCCGCCCGGTCGAGGCGGCTCCCGAGGCCGACCGCTGGTACCAGGAGCAGTCGGCGCCCGTACCGGCACCGGCGCCCGCCGCGCCCGCCGCGCCCGTGGCGTTCGCAGGGGAGCCGCACCAGCCGGCCCAGGTCGCGTGGTCGCCGACCACCGGCTCCCAGGAGCCCGTCTCCGAGGCGTCGGGCGAGCTGGGCAGCCTGCCGGCGTTCGAGGACCTCATGGCCGACCTCCCGTCGCGCAAGAGCACGCGCGAGGCGTCGAACCCGGCGCGCAAGCGTGGCCTGTTCGGCCGCAAGCCGAGCTCGGACGACGAGCCGGACGCCCCTCAGGGCACGTCCGCCCCGTCGTGGTCGTCGCCTGCGGCCTCGGCGGCCCCGGCAGCCCCGGCGGAGGTCAGCGACTGGCCCGCCCTCCGGAACGCCGGGCTGTCCGCGCCGGCGCCGTCGGCACCGGCCGCCCCGCCGGTCGACGACGGGTCCCGCGCGTCCACGTCGTACGGCGGCTCCGTGCTGCCGCTCCGAGCGACGGGGGCCGGCGCCGACGACCCGCTCGACCCGAACTTCGTGCCCGACACTGTCGAGGCACGGTCAGAGTGGATGGCCTCGGCCGTCCTGTACGAGGAGATGTCGACGCTGCTCCAGCGTGGTGTCTTCCAGGAAGGGAACGTGACCTCGACGAACGACGAGCAGACCTACCGTCCCGCGAGCGTCGCCAACGGCGCCGCCCCGGGGCTCGTGCGTCGGAGCCGCACCGGCGAGCCGCCGGCTTCGACGACGCGCTTCACGGCGCGCATCGAGCGTGACCCCGAGCAGCTGCGTTCGCGCCTTTCGGCCTTCCAGTCTGCGACCAGCCGGGGTCGCGACGACGCCGGTGCGATCTCGGCCTCGACGCGACCCGCCCCGACCGTGAATGATGTCCCTGGATCGTCACCGCAGCGGTGACCTGCGCCTTCGGCGTACCTGACGAGGAGGAAGCGTGACCCTCAGTACTGAAGCGACCAACTTTGGGTGGCTTCTCGACAACTTCGTGCGGACGGTTCCTGGGAGCCGGCACACCCTCGTGGTCTCGGCAGACGGTCTGCTCATGGCGATGTCGGACCAGCTGGACCGAACGAGTGGTGACCAGCTCGCTGCGATCGTGTCGGGTATGTCGAGTCTGACCCGTGGTGCCTCACGACAGCTGGACGGCGGCAACGTCCGCCAGGCCGTCATCGAGATGGACAACGGGTTCCTCTTCCTGATGAACGTGTCCAACGGCTCGGTGCTCGCGGTCGTGGCCGAGTCGTCCTGCGACATCGGTCTGATCGGCTACGAGATGGCGTTGCTCGTCTCGCGGACCGAGGCGACCCTGACGCCGCAGCTGATCTCCGAGATGCGTGGCAGCCTCCCTGTGGACGGCGCGTCGCGCTCGACGCAGGTGGGATGAGGCGAAGGCCATGACGCACGCATCGTTCGGTTCTCTGGGCTCGCAATCCGCGGACGGCTACGAGGCCTCCACGGTGCGTCCCTACGCCGTCACGGGTGGCCGCGTCCGCTCCGCGCTGTCCGACCTGCCTCTCGAGGCGCTGGTCGAGGTCATGCCGGGAGCGGTCAACAGCGTCGGTCTCACCCCCGAGAAGCGGGCGATCCTGCAGCACGCGGCGCACACGTATGTGTCGATCGCGGAGCTGTCGGCGCTGCTGCGCCTGCCTCTCGGTGTCGTCCGCATCTTGGTGGCGGACATGCAGGAGGAGGGGCACATCACCGTGCACACCTCGACCCCGGTCAACGTCCACACGGGGCACGGCAGTTCCCACTCGGGCCTGTCCCTGAGCGTCTTGGAGAGTGTTCTCAATGGCATTTCCGCCCTCTGACAGCGCGGCGCGCGGTGCGTCCGGGGGCATGTCCCCCGCGTGGGCACCCGTCTCGCAGACCGTCGGCGCCGTGAGCGCGTCGCCGGCGGGCGCCGCACCCGCTGTGGGTGGGACGCCGCAACGCCAGAGCGTGCTCGGCGGTGGTCCGCAGCAGGCCCCCCAGCAGGCTGCCGCCCCGGTGGCCACGGCGTCCGCGTCGGTCTCCGGCGGGCAGGCCTCGGCCGACGCCCGTCCTGTCGCGCAGCCGGTGCAGGCTCCGGCCTCGACTGCGCAGCAGCCGGCGGCCACGCAGGCCCAGCAGCCGGCGCAGGGTCCGAAGTCGGCCGCGCCGACGGTCACGAAGATCGTCGTCGCGGGTGGCTTCGCCGTCGGCAAGACCACGTTCATCGGATCCATCTCGGACGTCGAGCCGCTGAACACCGAGGCCGCGATGACCGAGCACTCGGTCGGTGTCGACGACGCGGGCGGCGTCTCCGACCGCAAGACGACCACGACCGTGGCGATGGACTTCGGCCGCGTGGCGCTGCCGGGCAACCTGTGGCTGTACCTCTTCGGCACCCCGGGCCAGGACCGCTTCCTCTTCATGTGGGACGACCTGGTGCGCGGCGCGATCGGCGCCGTCGTGCTGGTCGACACCGACCGGCTCGAGCAGTGCTTCCCGGCGATCGACTACTTCGAGTCGCGGAACATCCCCTTCGTGGTGGGTGTCAACTGCTTCGACGGCGTGGCCAAGCACCGCCTGGAGGACGTGCGCGAGGCGCTCCAGATCCCGGCGCACGTGCCGATGCTCTACACGGACGCCCGCTCGCGGGCTGCGACGAAGCAGACCCTCATCGCGCTGGTCCAGCTGGCCATGCGCCAGCTCCGTGGCGGCGCTGCCTGAGCGCAACCTCGAACGGCCCTGACGGCCCCCGACGCTCCGGCGTCGGGGGCCGTCGTCGTCGGGCCCCGGGGCAGCCTCCCGGCCCTCCGGTCGGGGAGGCGGGCGGCCGGGGGCCATGGGGCCGGCCGGTACACTGCTGTGCCGGGCCGCCGCTCGCGGGGGCCTGAGGAGGGCTGACAGAGCGGCCTAATGTGACGGTCTTGAAAACCGTTGTGCAGCAATGCACCGGGGGTTCGAATCCCTCGCCCTCCGCCGCCGCCCGCAGCTGCCGCACGTGCTCTCGAGCACGTGCGGCAGCCGGTCAGCGGATCTCGACGATCGGCAGGCGCAGCGCCCCGGGCGCCGCCGCCGGGACGACCGGCCGCGCGGGCGTCGTCGGCGGCACCACGACGTACTCCGCGCCGATCGGCGGCCGTCCGTCCGCGCCGTCACGGTTCGGCCACAGCGCGCACGCCCGCTCCGCCTGCGCGGTGATCGTCAGCGAGGGGTTGACGCCCAGGTTCGCGGTCACGGCGGAGCCGTCCATGACGTGCAGGCCCGGGTGTCCGTGCACCCGCAGGTACGGGTCCACCACGCCGGTCTCGGCGGTGGCGCCGATCGTGCACCCGCCGAGGATGTGTGCCGTCATCGGCACGTCGAACGGGTCCCCGACCGTGCCGCCCGCGATGCCGTCGCCGCCCATGCGTGCCGCCATCGCGCGCACGGTGTCGTGCGCCGCGGGGATCCAGGTCGGGTTGGGTGCGCCGGTGCCCTGGCGGGAGGTCAGCCGCCGCCCGAACGGACCCCGGCGGGTGAACGTGGTCAGGGAGTTGTCGTGCGTCTGCATGACGAGCGCGATCACGGTGCGCTGCGACCAGCCGCGCAGGTCGTACAGGGCCGGGAGGTCCCGTCGCCGGCGCCACAGCTCGCCGACCCAGCGCCTCCAGCGCGGCCCCTCGCCAGGACGGACACCGTCCACGAGCACCGTCTGCAGCAGCCCCATCGCGTTGGACCCGCGGCCGTAGCGCACCGGTTCCACGTGGGTGTGCTCGTCCGGGTAGAACGACGACGTGATCGCGACGCCCCGCGAGTAGTCGGGCTCGCCGACGTCGCCCCGGCGCACCGGTCGCATCGCGCCCAGGAGGGCCTCGGAGTTCGTCCGGGTGAGGTGACCCAGCCGGTCTGACAGATGGGGCAGCGTGCCGGAGTCCTTCATCGCGTGCAGCAGCCGCTGGGTACCGAGCGCGCCGGCCGCGAGCACGACCTGGCGGGCGCGGAACGTCCGACGGCGCGACCACGGGCGCCCGGTGCGGTGCGTGCGCACCTCGTACCCGCCGTCGGGCAGCGGGACGACGGCGGACGCCGTGGTGAGCGGCTCGACGCGGGCACCGGCGCCCTCCGCGAGGTGGAGGTAGTTCTTGACCAGGGTGTTCTTCGCGTTGTGCCGGCACCCCGTCATGCAGGCGCCGCAGTCGAGGCAGGGGCTGCGCTCGGGTCCGGCGCCCCCGAAGTAGGGGTCCGGCACGGGCGGGCGGGCGGGCCCGTGCGGCCCCGCGGGGGAAGCGTCGTGCGCGCGGGCACCGGTTGCCTCGCCGTCGGCACCGAGGTAGACGCCCACGCGCACGCGCCGGACGGTGTCTTCCACGCCGAGGTCGCGTGCGGCGTCGCGGATCAGCTCGTCTGCGGGCGTCGTGCGCGTGTACGTCGTGGCGCCGAGCATGCGCTCCGCCTGGTCGTAGTAGGGCGCGAGCTCGGACTCCCAGTCGGTGATCGCGGCCCAGGCGGGGTCCGCCCAGAACGCCGGGGGCGGGCGGTACAGGGTGTTGGCGTAGACGAGGGAGCCGCCGCCGACCCCCGCGCCGGCGAGCACCAGGACGTCGCGCAGGCGGTGGATGCGCTGGATGCCGTAGCAGCCGAGGGCGGGCGCCCAGAGGAACCTGCGCAGGTCCCACGACGTGCGGGGGTACTCGTCGTCGGCGAACCGGCGGCCCGCCTCGAGCACCCGGACGCGGTAGCCCTTCTCCGTGAGCCGCAGGGCGGCCACGCTGCCCCCGAAGCCCGAGCCGATCACCAGTACGTCGTCGTCGTCGCGGCCGTGCTCCGGTCCGTGGTCGTCGTCGTCCACCATGGCCCCGACCGTATCCGGTCGCCGCGCCGCGCCGCGCCACGCGGCGGCTTTTGCTCCGGGGCACCATGGGCGGTTACTCTGGGCGCCGCGGTGGTCCGTTCTGTGACCGCCACGAGGAGACGTCGCATAGTCTGGTCTAGTGCGCCACCCTGCTAAGGTGGTAACGGGGCAACCCGTTCGCGGGTTCAAATCCCGCCGTCTCCGCCAGGAAGGCTCCGGTGTTCAGCACCCGGAGCCTTTTCTGTCGCCTCTGTCGGACGGGGCAGGTGTCCTCCGTCACGATCGCCGGTCCCGGTTTGGGGAACGGGCGTGGGGGCGGTAATGTTTCCGACGGCCGGTGCGAGAGCGCCGATCGGTACTGCGCCCGTAGCTCAACGGATAGAGCATCTGACTACGGATCAGAAGGTTGGGGGTTCGAATCCCTCCGGGCGCACAGCAGCCCCTCACCAGGTGACACGCCGGGTGAGGGGCTTTTCCGTGCCTGGAGGAGGACGGCGCCCTCCGCGTCGTGCCCCTGCGTGGCCGCCGTCCCGTCCGCGCCGCACCTGTCCCACGGGATCCCCGAGGCGCGGCGGGGGCGGGGACGGCCCCGCGCGGCGACGTGCGGACCGAGGCCGATCCTGCGACGCTCCGAGGATCGGGTCCACCGCGTCGACGACGCGCGGTGAGCCGCCGGAGTCTCGCCGTCGTCGTCGACCGACGATCGGGAGCGCGCGGAGATGAGCGACCAGACCTGGCAGACGATTGCGATCGTCGCGTATCTCGTGGCGATGCTGTGCATCGGGTACGCGGCGTTCCGCAGCACGGACGACCTCGACGACTACATGCTCGGCGGACGCCGGTTGTCGCCCGGGGTCGCGGCCCTGAGCGCGGGGGCGTCGGACATGTCCGGCTGGCTCCTCATGGGACTGCCCGGCGCCATCTACCTCTCGGGGCTGATCGAGGCCTGGATCGCGATCGGGCTCACGATCGGTGCGTGGCTCAACTGGACGTTCGTCGCGCCACGACTGCGGGCCTACACCGAGGTCGCCGCGAACTCGATCACGGTGCCCAGCTTCTTCTCGAACCGGCTGCACGACGCGCAGCACCTGCTGCGGATCGCGGCCGGCGTCATCGTGCTCGTCTTCTTCACCTTCTACGTCTCCTCCGGCATGGTCGCCGGCGGGACGTTCTTCGAGAGCTCGTTCGGTTTCGAGTACACGACGGGGCTGTACATCGTGGCGGGGGTGACCCTGGCCTACACCCTCTTCGGGGGCTTCCTCGGGGCGACGTGGACCGACGTGGCCCAGGGCCTGCTCATGCTGGCCGCGCTGATCGCGGTCCCCGTCGTGTCGATCGTCGAGATGGGTGGCTGGGGGGCCGTGGTCGACGGGATCAAGGCCGCCGACGCGGGAGCGGGCACCGACCACCTCTCGTTCCTGGTGGGGGCGTCGGCCACCGGGGTCATCTCCGCGGTGGCCTGGGGCCTGGGCTACTTCGGCCAGCCGCACATCATCGTGCGGTTCATGGCGATCCGGAGCCCGAAGGACACCAAGGCGGGCCGGCGGATCGGCATCGGGTGGATGATCCTCACCGCGACGGGCGCGGTGCTCACCGGCCTCATCGGGTTCGCCTACATCAACGTCAACGGGCTCACCCTCGACAACCCCGAGACGATCTTCCTGTATCTCTCGCAGGTGCTGTTCCACCCGGTCGTCGCCGGCCTGGTGCTGGCCGCCGTGCTTGCGGCGATCATGTCCACCATCTCCTCCCAGCTCGTCGTCTCCTCGTCCGCGCTCGTCGAGGACCTGGTGAAGATGACGGGGCGGACGATGAGCAACCGCGCCGAGGTGATGCTCGGGCGGACCGGTGTCCTGCTGGTGGCGGTCGTCGCCGGGATCATCGCGCTCGACCGGACGGCGACGATCCTCGACCTGGTCGGTTTCGCCTGGGCGGGCTTCGGCGCGGCATTCGGCCCCATCGTGCTCCTGAGCCTGTACTGGCGCCGGCTCACCCGCTGGGGCGCGCTGTCGGGCATGGTCGTCGGCGCGACGGTCGCCTTCGTCTGGGGGCAGACGGACTCCCTGGCGGACACGCTCTACGAGATCGTCCCGGGCTTCGTCGCAGGCCTGGTGGTGGCGGTCGTGGTCAGCCTGCTGACACCGAGGCCCGGCGGCGCCGTCCTGGAGGAGTTCGAGCGCGCACGCCGTCTGGCGGCGGGCGAGGAGGCGGACGCCGTCCCCGCCTGACGGGCGGCAGCTTGCGACGCGAGGGGCGTCCGTGGCGGGACGTGGCGCGCGCCACGTCCCGCCACGTTGCGCTCACGCTCGGACCTGGGTAATGTTCTCGAGGTCAGCCCGACGGGCCGACGGACACCGAGGAGACAACCGCAAGGTTGGGTACCGGTGGCCGGGCCGGAGCTGAAACCCACAATCTTCAGGTTGGACGTACTTCTGTGCGCGCCGATCGGTGGGGCTGCAGATTCATTCTCGTCCAGGTTGTCCTGATCTTCGGAACAGGGCGGTTTGAGAAGAAGAAAAGGATCTGGTAAGTTTGAGGAGTTGCCCCGGACGGGATCGGAGCGGTTGCTTCGGTGTTGGATGGTGTGCGTCGGTTGTTTGAGAACTCAACAGTGTGCTTGATAGATAGTCAATGCCAATAGTTTGTTGGAACCTTTGTTGGTTC
>NZ_JAIXCQ010000011.1 GCF_020297055.1 Isoptericola luteus
CGCCCTCGCCCGCTCCAACGCCCCCGACGTCTCGGCCTGCACCCGCTCCAACGCGGACGCATAATCCACCAACGCGCTCCCGGTGGCCTCATACCGCGCATACGCCCGCCGGATCTGGGAGACCGTGTCCTCCTTGGTCTCCATCAACGCATCCACCGCCAGGGAGACCGACCCCGCCACATCCAGACGCGACATCGCCCCCGCCGCACCATCGATCGACTCCGCGACCTCCAGATAGTCCTGCCCCCCGGCAAGCACCAGCACCGGATCCCCCGGCGTCGGATCCGCATCCAACCCCACCGGCGACCAGTCCGACGGCCTCACACCGGCCCCCCGGGCCTGGCCGGGGGCGAGGCACCCTCACCACTGATCCCGTCCGCGAGATCGGAGTCGATGTCCGTGAACGCCTGCGCGACCTGCGTCGACGCGTCGGCGAGCAGGCGCAGGTTCTCCGTCATCTTCCCGCGGGTGTCGTCCCACGAGTGCGCGAAGTCCCGCACCGCGCCCGCCAGCCCCTCGTGCCCGACCGCTTCCGCGATGCGGTCGCTCTTGGTGTTCGCGTTCTCGAACTCGTTCGCCACCCTCGTCAGGCTCGACCCCAGCTCGGTCACCGCGTCCAGGTCCACTCGCAGGTCCGCCATCGGCCCTCACTCTCCTCTGCCTGGAACGAGAGTAGCCAGGAGCACCGGTGTCGCACCACGGGAAGAACTGCCCATCAGTCCTGGTCACCGGGCCGCCGGAACGGGGGGGACCCGGTCAGACGGTCCGGGGACCGGCGGCCGCTGGGCTCGGGCCGGTGCACGAAGAGCGCGGGCGGCAGGCCTCGGGCGCGCGGACCTCGTGCGACGCCGTAGCCTGGCCGGATGGATACCGAAGAGCGCCTCGCCGTCTTCCTCGACTACGAGAACCTTGCGCTCGGCGCCCGCGAGCACCTCGGCGGCATGCAGTTCGACTTCAAGCCGATCGCCGACGCGCTGGCCGTGCGCGGCCGTGTCGTCGTGCGCCGCGCCTACGCGGACTGGTCGTACTTCGACGAGGACCGCCGCGCCCTGACCCGCCACCAGGTCGAGCTCATCGAGATGCCGCAGCGCATGGGTGCGTCCCGCAAGAACGCCGCCGACATCAAGATGGTCGTCGACGCGATCGAGATGGCCTTCGAGCGCGAGTACATCACCACGTTCGTCATGTGCACCGGCGACTCGGACTTCTCCCCGCTCGTCCACAAGCTGCGCGAGCTCGACAAGCGGGTCATCGGCGTCGGCGTCGAGAACTCCACGTCGCGCCTGCTGCCGCCCGCCTGTGACGAGTTCCTCTTCTACGACCGGCTCGAGGGCGTCGACGTGCCCGACGAGTCGGAGGCCCCCGCCCCGAAGCGGTCCGGCAGGGGCGGCCCGTCCCGGTCGTCCGCGAGGTCCGGCGGCCGCGGACGCGGGAAGACGGCGGTGCCCGCCGAGGAGGCAGCGGTCGCGGAGCCGCTTGCCACGGAGGGGACGGCCCCGGTGCCCGCGCCCGCCGAGGCCGCCGCCTCGTCGACCGCGTCGTCGACCCGCGGTCGACGCAAGAAGGCCGCCGAACCGGAGCCCGTCGTCGAGCCCGAGGTCGAGCCGACGTCGTCGTCCGCCGTCGACGACGAGCACGACGACGTGACGACGCACGAGGAGCCCACCATGGAGGTGCGGGTCGCACAGACCCTCGCCGACATGCAGTCGTCCACCAGCGGCGCGATCACCGCGTCCATGCTCAAGCGGACCCTCGTGCGCAAGGACCCCACGTTCAGCGAGTCCGACTACGGCTTCCGCACGTTCGGGGAGTTCCTGAGCTTCCTGGCGGACCGTGACTTCGTCGTGCTGACGGCGGGCCCCGCCGCCGGCGACCCCGTCGTCGCCCTGCCCGCACAGCCCGACACGGCGCACGCCTTCGACCTGCTGCGCACCGTGGTGGCCTCCGACGGCGGGACGGCCCAGCTCTCCGGCCTGAAGAACGAGCTGCGCAAGCGCCGGCCCGACTTCTCGGAGAAGGCGCTGGGATACCGCGGATTCCTGCAGTTCGCCAAGGCCGCCGCGGCCGCGGACGCCGTGAAGCTGGCCTGGGACGACACCGCCGAGGACTACCTCGTCACCGTCGCGTGACCCGCGCGGCGGGCCGCGGGCCTGCCCGGGGTGCTTCCGGCGGGGGGCACAATGGTGCGGTGACCTACCGGTTCCTGCGCCTCGTCCTGTCGCTCCTGGTGTACGCGCTGCTGCGCCCGAGCGTCACGGGCCTGCACAACGTCCCCCGCCGCGGCCCGGTGATCCTGGCGAGCAACCACCTGTCGTTCATCGACTCGATCATCATCCCGCTCGTCGTGCCGCGGCACGTCACGTTCATCGCCAAGGCGGAGTACTGGACGCAGCGGGGGATCAAGGGCCGGGTCTACCGCTGGTTCTTCACCACGATGGGCAACATCCCCGTCGACCGGGACGACCCGCGCGCCGGCCAGCGCTCGCTCGACGACGCGCTGGCGGTGCTGCAGCGCGGTGGTGCGTTCGGGATCTACCCCGAGGGCACCCGCTCCCGCGACGGCAAGCTGCACGCCGGGCACACCGGTGTCGCGTGGCTGGCCCTCGCGGGCTCGGCGCCCGTCGTCCCCGTGGCGCTGCGCGGCACGGACAAGGTGCAGCCCGTCGGCAGGCGGCTGCCCCGACCGGTGCGCGGCGTCCAGGTGCACTTCGGCGCCCCCATCGACCCGTCGCGGCAGATCACGGACGGCGCCCGCCCCGCGCAGGTGCGCCGTGAGCTGACCAACCACGTCATGGAGTCCATCCACAAGATGAGCGGTCAGGAGCTTGCCGCATGACGTCGCCGTCGTCCAAGGGTGAGGACGTCCAGCGCCTCTTCGACACCGTCCCGGACTACTACGACCGGATGAACCGCCTCATGACCCTGGGGCGGCACGCGGCGTGGTGCCGCGACGTCGTGAAGCGGGCGCAGCTGCCCGCGGGCGGCTCGCTGCTCGACATCGCGACCGGCACGGGCGTCATCGCCCTCGAGGCGGCCCGGCGTTACCCGGGCGCCACCGTCTACGGCGTCGACTTCTCCGAGGGGATGCTCGCCGGTGCGCGGGAGAAGCCCGGCGCCGAGGTCGTGACCTGGCAGTTCGCGGACGCGAACGACCTGGAGTTCGACGACGCGTCGTTCGACGCCGTCACGCACGGCTACCTGCTGCGCAACGTCGAGGACGCCGAACGGGTGCTCGCCGAGCAGCTGCGGGTGCTCCGGCCGGGCGGCCGGCTCGTCATCCTGGAGACCTGCCCGCCGCGCGGCCTGCTGCGGTGGCCGGTGGCGCTCGGGGTGAAGGTCGTGATCCCGCTGCTCGGGCAGATCGTCGCACGTGACCGCAAGTCGTACACGTACCTCGAGGAGTCCACGCTCGGGTTCATGTCGCCCGAGCAGGTCGCCGAGATCCTGCGCCGGCTGGGGTTCGTCTCGGTCTCGTTCGTCCGCCGGTTCCTCGGCACGCACATGATCGTCACCGCGACCAAGCCGTAGGCGCGACCCCTCGCCCCTCGCGGCGGAGGCAGGTTCCCCCGGGTGGGGGAGGCGCCGTCGCGCCGTGCGCGGAACACTGGCGGGCATGGTGGGGCGGACGACGGCGGGCGGACGGCGCGCTCGCCTGCGCGGTGTGCTGATGCCGCTGACCAGCGCGACGACGGTGCGCGCGGGGATCTATCTCGTGGTCGGCGGCGTGGTGGCCGGGGCCTACGGAGTGCTGGCCGTGGGGTTCGGCCAGATGCTGCTGGCCCCGTCCTCGCCGCGCGCGGCGGTGGTGGTGCTGGCCGCGGTGACCGCCGTCCTCGTCGGCGCACCACCGTTCCTCGCGCCGGTGCGGGCGCTGCAGATCGCGGCGGCGCGCACCTTCCTCGACGTCGACGCGCGTGACCTGCCCGACCCGGCCGGCCCGCCGACGGCGGCGACCCGCTGGCGGGGCGCCGCATGGTTCGCGCTGCACCTGGCCCTCGGGACAGCCGTCGTCCTGGGGCTGCTCATGGCCGTTCCCCTCGCCACCCAGCTCGTGCTGTCCGCCGTGGGGGTGGACCGCTCGTTCCTGGTGCAGGTCGTGCCCACGATCACGCGGTACCCGGCGCTGTGGGTGGCGGTCGCCGTGCTGCTGGTCCTGGCGCTGCCGTACGCGACGACGGCGGCGCGGCACCTGCTGAGGCAGGCCGCCGTGCCGCTGCTCGGTCCGGACCAGACGGCGCGGATCGCCGAGCTGGAGGCGCAGGCCGACCGGCTCGCGCAGCGCGGTCGCCTCGCCCGCGAGCTGCACGACTCGGTGGGGCACGCGCTGACCGTCACGACGCTCCAGGCAGCGGCCGCGGCCCGGCTGCTCGACACGGACCCGGACGCCGCGCGGCGCTCGCTCGCGGCGGTGGAGGAGACGGGGCGGTCCGCGATGGCCGACCTGGACCACGTGCTCGGGCTGCTGCGCGGCGGCGCGGCGGAGGGTCCCGGGGGGCAGCGGGCGCCGGCCCGCTCGCTCGCCGACCTGCCCGGGCTCGTCGCCGACGCCCGGCACGCGGGGGCGGACGTGCGGCTCACGACGGATCAGCGGGGCGGGACCCAGGACGTGCCGAGGGCCGTCTCGCACGAGGCGTACCGCGTGGTGCAGGAGGCGCTCACCAACGCGATGCGGCACGCGCCCGGGGGTGCGGTGACGGTGCGGGTCGCCGGCGGCGGCACGCGCGTCCTCGAGGTCGAGGTGACGAATCCCTGGGTCGCGCGGGACGCGACCCCGGGAGGCGGTCGCGGCCTGCTCGGCATGTCCGAGCGGGTGCGGCTGCTCGGCGGGACGCTCGTCACCGGGCCGCAGGACGGCGTGTGGGTGGTGCGGGCGCGCTTCGGGCGGTGAGCCGCCCTCAGACCCCGCGAGGCGCCGGCAGCTCGCGCAGCCCGCGCAGCGGGCTGCGCAGGACGCTGAGGCTGGCGAGGCAGTGCACGGCCGCCATGACGAAGATCGTCTCGCGGACCCCGACGACGTCGCCGAGCGCCCCGGCCACCACGCCCGCCAACGGCATGGTGCCGAAGTTGACGAACTGGCTCGTGGTCGAGACCCGTCCCATGAGCTCCAGCGGCACGTAGCGCTGCTTCCAGGACGCCCGCAGCACGTTCCCCGCGACGACGGCGAGCCCGACGAAGAACTGGCCCGCGACGACCCACGCGATCCCGGGCCCGGCGGAGCCGAGCCCGACCAGGAGCGTCGGCGGACCGGCGGCGACCATGAGGACGACGGTCGCGCGGCCGCTGCCGAGGCGCCGGCTGAGCCGGGTGGCCAGGGTCGCGCCGAGCAGCCCGCCGCAGCTGCCGATCATGAGCGCCGCGCCGAGCGTGGAGGGGCTGAGGCCGACGTCGCGCACGAGGAAGACGACCAGCAGCGCGCCGTACCCGGTGAGCCCGAAGTTGGAGATCCCGCCGACGACGACGAACCACCGCAGGTAGCGGTCGGACGCCACGAACGCCACGCCCTCGCGGATGCGCACCCGCAGGGGGACGGGGGCCGCGCGCTCGGCCGCGGGCCGGGTGCCGTGCTCCGGGCGGATGCGCCACAGGCACACGGCGGAGACCAGGAAGCTCACGGCGTCCAGCACCAGCCCGCCCGCCGCGCCCACCGCCTGGGCCATCGCCCCGCCCACGCCCGGGCCGGCGATGTGCATGGCGGACTCGGTGCCGATGAGGCGGGAGTTAGCGCCCTCGAGCTGGTCGGCCGGCACCACCTGGGGGAGGAACACGACGTACGCGGTGCGGAAGAACACCGTGGTGGTGCCCGCGACGAGGGCGGCGCCCACCAGGTGCGGCATGGTGAGCACGTCGAGGGCGGCGGCGACCGGCACGCTCGCGATCCCGGCGGCCGCCGCGACGTCGGCCACGATCATCACGGTGCGCGCGGGGAGGCGGTCCACCCATGCCCCGGCGGGCAGGCCGACGAGCAGCCACGGCAGCCACGCGGCGGCGGTGAGCAGGCCCACGGCGAACGCGCTCGCCTCCAGCTCGAGCACGGCGACGAGCGGGAGCAGCACCGACGTCGTCGCGTTGCCGAGGACACTGACACCCTCCCCGAGCCACAGGCGCGTGAAGTTCCGGTTGCGCGCCAGCGGACGCACCGCCGCGGCGTCGGGCATCGTGGTGTCGGGCGTCGTGGTGTCGGGCGTCGTGGTCGCGGGCACCGCGGCGTCGGGCGGGGCGGCGCGGAGGCGGTCGGCGCTCATGGCTGCGCCGGGAACGCGCGGGCGAAGAACAGGACGGGTTCGCGCTCGACGTCGTCGTCGGGGCGGGTGTCGCGGCCCCACCGCGCCAGGAGCTCCTGGAGCTCTTCTGCGAACCGGCTGAGCTCCGCGGGGGACAGGCGCATCCAGTGCTGCGTGGCGAACGCGGTCGCGTCCCACTCGGGCGCGGACCCGGAGCTGGCCAGCCACGCGCGGGTGCGCTCCATCTGCCGCTGGAGGTCCAGGGCCTCGGCGGCCTCCGCGGCGGCGAGCGCGGAGGGGTCGTCGGCGAACTCCTGCCGCGACCAGCGCAGACCGGCGGTGACCAGGCGCCAGACGCGCTCGCGGCGGTCCTTCGCGAGCTCGGGTGCGTCCTCCACGAGGCCGGCCTCGTGCAGCACCTTGAGGTGGTGGCTGGCGCTGCCGACCGCCTGGCCGGTGCGGCGGGCGAGCGCCGAGGTGGTCGAGGGTCCGTCCACCTTGAGCGCGTCCAGGACGCGCGCCCGGAACGGGTTCGCCAGGGCGGCGAGCGCCTTCGCCTCGGTGAGGGTGCGGACGGCGGGTGCGGGCGACGGGGTCGGGTCTTCGTCGGGGGCCATGCGTTCGACCATAGACCCACAAGAAGCGTTGTACAAGAGTTCTTGTGGAATGACGCGGGCTCCGGCCCGACGGTCCGCGCGCCGTCCGCGCACCGACGGTGGCGGGTACGGCAGGATCGACCGGGTGACCCTCCCGAGCAGCAGCGACCGTGCGCCGACCCGTATCGCGCTCGTCGACGACGAGCCGCTGGTGCGTGCCGGCCTCCGCGTCATCCTCGACGCGGAGCCGGACCTCGTCGTCGTCGCCGAGGCGGACGACGGCACCGGCGTGCCCGCGCTCGTCGCCGAGTCCCGGCCCGACGTGGTCCTCATGGACGTGCGGATGCCACGCGTGGACGGCATCGCGGCGACCCGGGCCGTCGTCGCCGGTGACCGGCCCGGCGCCCCGGCGCCCCGCGTGCTCGTGCTGACGACGTTCGAGAACGACGACCACGTGCTCGACGCCCTGCACGCGGGCGCCCAGGGGTTCCTGCTCAAGCGGGCGCGGCCCGAGGAGGTCGCCCAGGCGGTGCGCGTCGTCGCCCGCGGCGACTCGTTGCTCTTCCCGGACGCCGTCAGGCGCCTGGTCGCGAGCGCGGGCGCCACGGACGGCGGCGACGGCCTGCGCGGTGCCCGGCTGACCGAGCGCGAGGGCGAGGTGCTGCGGCTCGTCGCCGCGGGCCTGTCCAACGCGGAGATCGCCGCACGGCTCTACCTGGGCGTCGAGACGGTCCGCACGCACGTCGGGAACGTGCTGGCCAAGCTCGGCGTGCGCGACCGCACCCAGGCCGTGGTGCGCGCGTACGAGTCCGGGTTCGTGCCGGTGCGAGGCGGGACCGCCTCACCCCGGTAGGGCCGCACCGCGGCCGTCCTCCCGCGTGCGCGGAGGATCAGGGACGCAGCACGTCGGCGAGCCGGGCACCCAGTTCCGCGCCGTCGGCGCCGTGCACCAGCGGGGCGTCGGGCACGGGCCGGTCGTCGCGCCGGCCCGCGGGGCGGGCGCGCCCCACCTGCCGGATGGCGATCGCGACGACACGACCGGGCCACCGGTCCGCCGCACGCACGTACACGTCCTCGTCCTGCTGCCCGGCGTCGCCCACGAGCAGCCAGCGGACCTCGGGATACGTGCGCATCAGCCGGTCGAGGCTGTCGCTCTTGTACTGGGCGCCGCTGCGGAACCAGCCGGACTGCGTCGGCCCCCAGTCGGTCAGCAGCATCGGGCCCGCCACGAAGCCGTGCCGGTCGAGGAACCCGGCCAGCGTCTCCGCCGTGTTCCACGCGCCGTTGGAGAGATAGACGAACGGGGCCCCCGGGTGATCCGCCGCGAGCCGCTGGTACAGCGCCGACATCCCGGGCACCGGACGTCGCGCGCGCGCCCGCAGGGCGAACGTGTTCCACGCCGCCACCAGCGGACGCGGGACGCCGGTGATCATCGTCGTGTCGTCGATGTCGCTCACCACGCCGAAGGTGGCGTCGTCCCCGACGACCAGCACCGCCGCCGTGACGGTCGTGCCGGTGGTCGTGCCGGTCGTCGTGAACGTCGCGTCGTGCCGGCCCGGCGGCAGGGGCGCGTCGTCGGGCAGCGAGACCTCGACGTCCACGTACCCGGCCCGATCGGTCTCGACGTCCACCACCGCGCCGCCCACGGCGATGCGCACCGCCTCACGGGGGGCGGGGAGGGTCAGGTAGCTCCACAGCCCGCGGCGGTCGCCGTCCCGCACGGGCGCGCGGGGCCCGTCCGCCCGCGACGGCGGCACCAGCAGCAGCCGTGCCAGCACCCGGACGCGACGCGGGGTGCCGTACCCGGTGTACGTGATGACGCGGGGCACCCAGCCGCGGCGACGGGCGAGCGCCCCCGCGACGTGGCACCACCGGTCCTCGACCACCGCCGCCAGGTGGGGCCGCTGGGTGGGTCGCTCGGACGCGTGCCGCAGGACGGTGCCGTTCGGGTCAGACATGCCCCGATTCTCTCTGCTCCCGCTCGTTCGTACCGGTCCGGCGCGTCACGACCGGCCGGCAGCCGCCCGGCCCAGGCCGGCACCGGCCTGCGCGGCGACGGCCGGGCACGTCGTGAGGTGGTCGTCCACGAGGCCGCACGCCTGCATGGCGGCGTAGGCCGTCGTCGGGCCGAAGAAGCGGAACCCCTCGGCCTTGAGGGCCTTGGCCATCGCCTTCGACTCCGGAGTCCACGCCGGCACGTCCGTCCACGTCGCGACCCGTCCCGCCCGCGCCGCGGGCGCGAACGACCAGAACAGCTCGTCGAGCGTGCGGCCCGCGTCGTGCAGCGCGAGCACGGCGCGGGCGTTGCCGATGGTGGCCTCGATCTTCTGCCGGTTGCGGATGATGCGGGCGTCGCCGAGCAGCCGCTGGACGTCGTCCTCGGTGAACGCCGCCACCCGCTCGGGGTCGAACCCCTCGAAGACCTCCCGGAACGCGGGCCGCTTGCGCAGGACGGTGATCCAGGAGAGCCCGGACTGGAAGCCCTCCAGCGCGATCCGTTCCAGCAGCTCCGCCTCGCCGTGCACGGGTACGCCCCACTCGTCGTCGTGGTACGCGGAGTAGAGCGGGTCGCCGTCGCCGAAGCAGCGGGCGGCCGGGGGAGCGGAGGGATCGGTCATGCACCCAGCCTGACGCACAGGACCGACACGCGAGCTCGCTCGTCCACAGGCGGCAGCGGCCGGCAGGACGGCGCCCGCGGGTGGCGCCACCGCGGGCCGCCCGGCCGGGGCTGGGAGGATCTGCCCATGACCGTGCTGCGCTCGCTGCTCCTGTTCGGTGCCGCCGCCCTGCTCGAGATCGGCGGCGCGTGGCTCGTGTGGCAAGGGTTGCGCGAGCACCGCGGCTGGCTCTGGGTGGGCGCGGGGGTGATCGCGCTCGGCCTGTACGGCGCCGTCGCCACCCTGCAGCCGGACGCGAGCTTCGGCCGCATCCTCGCGGCCTACGGCGGCGTGTTCGTGGCCGGCTCCCTGCTGTGGGGCATGGTCGTGGACGGCTTCCGGCCAGACCGGTGGGACGTGCTCGGCGCCCTCGTGTGCCTGGGCGGCGTCGCCATCATCATGTACGCCCCGCGCACCTCGTGACCGCCACGACGTCAGCGGGCCGGGAACGTCAGGGGGCCGGGACCGGCCGGGACCGTCAGCGGGCCGGGACCGTCAGCGGCTCGCCCGGTGCCAGCCGGCGGTACCCGACCGTGCCGACGAGACCCGTCGTGATCCGGTCGAACACTCGTTTGCCGACGTCGGACAGCAGGGCGTCGTGGATCGGCACCACGAGGCCGGGCGACACCTGGCGGACATAGTCCACGGCGTCGGAGAGCCGGAGCCACGGCGCGCTGACCGGCAGCGCCAGCACCTGGGGTCGTACGCCGTCGGGCAGGCCGGGGAAGGCGTCGCCCGGGTGCAGCACCGAGCCCTCGACGAGGTAGCCGACGTTCTCCAGCACCGGGATGTCGGGATGGATGACGGCGTGCGCGCCGCCCACCGTCCGGACCGCGAACCCCGCGGCCTCGAGCTCGTGCCCCGCGGCGACGGCGTGCACCCGCTCGGCCGGAGCGCCCGCGGCGACCAGCGCGGCGACCACCGGGGCCGGTGCCCACACCGCGGGTCCGTCGTCACCGGCGACGACCGTCGCGAGCCGCTCGGGCGTCACGTGGTCCGGGTGCTCGTGGGTGACGAGCACCGCTGCGGCGCCGTCGAGGATCGCCGGGTCGGTGAACGGCCCCGGGTCGATCACGAGCCGTGTGCCCTCGCGTTCGAGGCGCAGGCCGGCGTGGCCCCAGCAGGTGAGCTCGAGCGAGCCCGTCTCGGGTACCGGCTTCTCGGTGGGCGGCACGGTGGTTCCTCTCGGTGCGGGGGTGGTCGTCACGACTCGATCATGCCGTGACCGATCTTCGTCCGGCCGCCCGACGGGAAGGCCGCCATCCGCGCCGTGGCGCCGGTCGGTGGTGCTCGGCGGAGGCGTGGAACGAATCGGTTCGATGAAGACACGAGCCGATGGCCGGAACGCCGGGAGAAACGGGGCCTTGTGCGACCCGTTCTACGTCCGCTAGTGTCGAACCGGTTCGCAACGATGTGCACCGACGATCGAGCAGGAGGCGTAGTGGCCACCATCGGGGACGTCGCCCGGGTCGCGGGCGTGTCGCGCAGCACCGCGTCATACGCGCTGTCGGGCAAGCGCGCCATCTCCGCCGCCGTGCGGCGCCGGGTCGAGGACGCCGTCCGCGAGCTCGGCTACACCCCGAACGCCGGAGCCCGGGCGCTCGCCACCTCTCAGACGATGGTCATCGGCCTGCTCGCACAGTTCCTCGAGGACGAGTTCGCGCCCGCGATGCTGCAGTACATGCTCGGCGTCTCCGACACCGCGCGGGAGCTGGGCTACGACATCCTGCTGTCGACGGAGGCCGACGGTCGCAACGCGCTGCGGCGCATGACCGACTCGCGGATGGTCGACGGCATCGTGCTGCTCAACGTCGCGGAGCACGACGACCGCCTCCCGATCCTCCGTGCCGCGCCGCAGCCCGGCGCCCTCGTGGGCCTGCCCGCCGACTGCACCGGCGTCGACGTCTTCGACCTCGACTTCGAGGACGCGGGCCGGCTGATGGTGGACCACCTGCACCGGCTCGGTCACCGCGAGCTCGTGCTGGTCTCGCAGCCCGAGCACGTCGTCGAGCGCGGGGGCGCCTACGTGTGGCGGCTGCAGAACGCCGCGATCGAGGCCGCCCGCGTGCGCGGCATCTCCCTGCACGCCACCTTCGCCTCGTCGAGTCAGCCCGACGTCGCGCGCGAGCTCGGTGCGCTGCTCGACGCCCACCCGCAGGCCACCGGACTGCTCGTCAACAACGAGGCCGCGGCCGCCGCCCTGCCCACCGTCCTGCACGCGCGCGGGCTGACGGCGCCCGCGGACCTGTCCGTCGTGGGGCGCTACTCGGACGAGTTCGCCCGCACGTTCTCCCTGCCCTACTCCTCGATCGAGAGCGCCCCGGACCGCCTCGGCCGGATGGCCGTGCGCGAGCTCGTGCGCCGTATCGAGGGGCAGGCGGGGCCCGACGAGCCGCACGTCGTCCGGTTCGTCTCGCCCGAGCTCGTCGACCGGGGCAGCACGGCGGCCCCGCGAGAGGGCTGAGGGCAACCCGCACACACCTTGCGGCGTTGCCGTCGGCCCATCGTCGAACCGGTTCGCCAATCGCGATCGCCGGCACCACCGACCCGCAGCACCCACCGATCCGCAGCACCACCGCAGCAGACCCAGCCGTCGACGACGTCGGCCAACGTTCAAGGAGGAACCGCCATGCAGCACACCGTGCGACACCCCCGGCGCAAGCCCACCACCCTCGCGGCCGCGGCCGCCCTCGCCCTGGTGGGCGTCGGCGTGCTGGGCGCCTGCTCGTCCGGCGGCGGCGCCGGCGGTCCGGGCGCGTCCGGGGGCAGCGACGACACCTACACCTGGTGGGACCCGTACCCGCAGCACGACGCGTCGTCCGACTGGGCCGGCCGCGTGCAGGCTTGCGGCGAGGAGGCGGGCGTCACCATCGAGCGCACCGCCTACGACACCACCGCTCTGACCAACCAGGCGCTGCTCGCCGCGCAGGAGGGCGCGTCCCCGGACGTCATCCTGCTGGACAACCCCGCCGTCTCCACGCTCGCCGACACCGGCATGCTCACGACGGTCGAGGAGTTCGGTCTCGACACCTCCGCGATCGACCAGAACCTGCTCGACGCGGGCGTCGTGGACGGCGCGGCGTACGGCATCCCGATCGGCGCGAACACGCTCTCGCTCTACTACAACGCCGAGGTGCTCGCCGACGCGGGCGTCGACCCGGAGTCGATCGGCGACTGGGACTCCCTGACCGCCGCGCTGAAGAAGGTCACCGAAGCGGGCCACAAGGGCATCACCTTCGCCGGCATCGGCACCGAGGAGGGCTCGTTCCAGTTCCTGCCCTGGTTCTGGGGAGCGGGCGCGGACCTCACCGACCTCGACTCGCCCGAGGCGGTCGAGGCCCTGGAGCTGTGGACGGGCTGGCTCGACAAGGGGTACGCCCCCAACTCGGTCATCAACAACTCGCAGAACACCACGTGGGAGGAGTTCCTCACCGGGGACTTCGGGTTCGTCGAGAACGGCACGTGGCAGGTCAACAGCGCGGCCGACGCGGGCTTCGAGACCGGCATCGTCCAGCTCCCGGGCAAGGACGGCGGCGTGGCACCCGCCCCGACAGGTGGCGAGTTCATCGTCGCTCCCGTCCAGGAGGACACGGACCGTTACGAGACCACGCGCGCGATCGTCGAGTGCATGACGACGCCCGAGGGCTTCGTCGAGACGGCGAACACGTTCGCGTACTACATCCCGCCGACCCAGGACGGCCAGACGGCGCTCCTCGAGGAGTCGCCCGAGCTCGAGCCGTGGGTCGAGGCCGTGAACAGCGCCAAGGGCCGCACCAGCGACGGGCTCGGCACGGACTACCCGGTCATCTCGGAGGCCCTGTGGACGGCGGTGCAGAACGCGCTGTCCGGGGCGGCGTCCCCGGCCGACGCGCTCGCGACGGCGCAGGCCGACGCGGAGTCCGGCACCCACTGATCGAAGGACGTGACATGACCAGCACCCCGGCCACCGTCGGGACGCGCGGCACGCACCCCGGTCCCCGGGGCGCGGCGGGCACCGTGCCCGCCGCGCCCGCCGCGCCCGCGGCGCCCGCGAGGCGGCGCCACCGCGGACCGAGCGCGAGCCAGTGGGCGGCCGTCGGGTTCGCCGCTCCGCTCCTGGTGTACCTCGTCGTCTTCTACGCGTACCCGCTGTGGCGCAACATCGACCTGTCGGTGCACGACTACACGATCCGCGCGTTCGTCCAGGGCAACGCCGAGTTCGTCGGGTTCGAGAACTACGCGGAGGTGTTCAGCTCCTCGACGTTCCCGACGGCGCTGGTGAACACGGTGCTGTTCACGTTCGTCTCGATCGTCTTCCAGTTCGCCGCCGGGCTCGCGCTCGCCGTGTTCTTCCGGTCGGGCTTCCGGCTGTCGAGCACGCTGCGTGCGATGTTCCTGGTGCCGTGGCTGCTGCCGCTCATCGTCTCGGCGTCCACCTGGTCGTGGATGCTCAACAGCGACAACGGCATCGTGAACTCCGTGCTCGGCGCGTTCGGTCTCGAGCAGATCAACTGGCTGACCTCGCCGGACACGGCGCTGCTTTCGGTGACGATCGCCAACATCTGGCTCGGCATCCCGTTCAACCTGGTCATCCTCTACTCCGGGCTGCAGAACATCCCCGGCGAGGTGTACGAGGCCTCGTCGCTGGACGGCGCCGGCCCGTGGCGGCAGTTCTGGAGCATCACGTTCCCGCTGCTGCGGCCGGTCTCGCTCATCACGCTCCTGCTGGGCCTCATCTACACGCTCAAGGTCGTGGACGTCATCTGGATCATGACGACGGGTGGCCCGGGCGACGCCTCGACGACGTTCGCCATCTGGTCGTACCGCGAGGCGTTCGGCACCGGCCAGCCCGACTTCTCCCCGGCCGCGGCCGTGGGCAACATCCTCATCCTCATCGCCCTGGTCTTCGGGTTCCTGCACCTGCAGCTCCAGCGCCGACAGGAGGCGTCATGACCGCCCGCCGCCCGCTCTGGAAGACCGTGCTCGGCGTCGTCCTCACCGCGCTCATGCTGTTCCCCGTCTACTGGCTGGTGAACGTCTCCCTCACGCAGACGAGCGACCTGCGCTCGGACCCGCCGCACTGGTTCCCGTGGGAGCCCACGTTCGAGGGGTACCAGGCGGTGTTCGGCCAGCAGCTCCCGGCGCTCGGCACCAGCCTGCTCGTCGGGTTCGGCTGCGTGGTCCTCACGCTGGTCATCGCGGCCCCTGCGGGGTATGCCCTGGCGCTGCTGAACCTGCGCGGCGGACGCACGTTGAACTTCCTGCTGCTCGTGGCTCAGATGGTCCCGGCGGTCGTCATGGCGATGGGCTTCTACGCCGTCTACAACAGCCTCGGGCTGCTCAACACGGTGGGCGGGCTCATCGTGGCCGACTCCACGATCGCGGTGCCGTTCGGCGTGCTGCTCTTCACCGCGTTCATGTCCGGCATCCCGCGCGAGCTGCTCCAGGCTGCCCGCGTCGACGGCGCCGGAGCGTGGCGGACGTTCTGGTCGGTGGTGCTGCCCGTGAGCCGGAACTCGGCGCTCACCGTCTCGCTGTTCGCGTTCCTGTGGGCGTGGTCGGACTTCATCTTCGCCTCCACGCTCAACCGCAACGGCGACCTCGTCCCGATCACGCTCGGCATCTACAACTACATCGGCAACAACACCACGCAGTGGAACGCGATCATGGCCACGGCCGTCGTCGCGTCCGTGCCCGCGGCGGTCCTGCTCGTCGTCGCGCAGCGCCACGTGGCCGCGGGCGTCACTGCGGGTGCCGTCAAGGACTGACGAAGGACGCTCGTGAACCAGACCCCCTCCCCCTCCCCGACGGCGCGCCCCGTCGTCCCCCCCGGGCCCCGTCGTGGGCTCGGCGTCGGCGAGCTCGTGCTCGACGGCGGCTTCTGGGGCGCGCTGCAGGAGACCAACGCCCGCGCCACGTTCCGGCACTGCCTGGACTGGATGGAGCGACTCGGTTGGCTCGCCAACTTCGACAGGACCGCCGCCGGCACCACCGGCCCCGACCGTCCGGGCTGGCAGTTCTCCGACTCCGAGGTCTACAAGCTGCTCGAGGCGCTCGCCTGGGAGCTCGGCCGCACGGGAGACCCGGACGTCGAGAAGATGTTCTCCGCGGTCGTCGACCGCGTCGCCGCGGCGCAGGACGACGACGGCTACCTCAACACCTGCTTCGGCGGACCCGGGCAGCCCGGCCGGTACACGGACCTGCCCGCCGGGCACGAGCTGTACTGCACCGGGCACCTCCTGCAGGCGGCGGTGGCGCGGGCGCGCACGTCCGGCCCCGACGACCGGCTGGTCGACGTCGCGCGGCGCGCGGCCGACCAGGTCTGCGCCGAGTTCGGTGCTGCGCGCGACGAAGGCCTGCGCCCGGGGGCCGGGATCTGCGGGCACCCGGAGATCGAGGTGGCGCTGGCAGAGCTCGGCCGCGCCCTCGGCGAGCCGCGGTACACCGAGCAGGCGCGGCTGTTCGTCGAGCGCCGGGGGCACGGCACGCTGGCGCCGATCGCGCTGCTCAGCCCCGCCTACTTCCAGGACGACGTGCCGGTGCGTGACGCGGACGTGTGGCGCGGCCACGCCGTGCGGGCGCTCTACCTGGCCGCCGGGGCCGTGGACGTCGCGGTGGACACCGGCGACGACGTGCTGCTCGACGCCGTCGAGCGGCAGTGGACGCGGTCGGTGGAGCGGCGCACCTACGTCACGGGCGGCATGGGTTCGCGGCACCAGGACGAGGGCTTCGGCGACGACTGGGAGCTGCCGCCGGACCGCGCGTACTGCGAGACGTGCGCGGGCGTGGCCTCCGTCATGGTGTCGTGGCGGCTGCTGCTCGCCACGGGCGACGTCCGGTACGCCGACCTCATCGAGCGCACCCTGTACAACGTGGTCGCGACCTCGCCGCGGGCCGACGGACGGGCGTTCTTCTACGCCAACCCCCTGCAGCAGCGTGAGCCCGGCGCGGACGTGCGGCCCGACGAGGTGAACCCGCGCGCCGAGGGTGGGGCGCGGGCGCCGTGGTTCGACGTGTCCTGCTGCCCCACCAACGTGGCGCGGACGCTCGCCTCGTGGCACACCTACGCGGCCTTCGTCGACGACACCGACGGTGCTGCGACCGTCACGCTCGCCCAGTACGCGAGCGGGGACGTGCGCGTCGCGGTGGGTGCCGGCGAGCTGGCCCTGCGGGTCGACACGACCTATCCCACGGCCGGCACCGTGCGGGTCACGGTGCTCGAGGTCCCTGACCGCCCCGTGACGCTGCGCGTGCGCGTCCCGGGCTGGGCGGGCGGCGCGACGCTCGCCACGCCGTCGGGCGGCCCGACGGCCCGTCCGGTGCCCCCGGGCTGGGCCGAGGTGCCGGGGGCGCTCGCGGCGGGCGACGCCGTCGTGCTCGACCTGCCCGTCGAGCCGCGCCTGTCCTGGCCCGACCCGCGCGTCGACGCCGCGCGCGGCACGGTCGCCGTGGAGCGCGGGCCGCTCGTGCTCTGCCTGGAGTCGGTGGACCTGCCGGCCGGCGTCGCGCTGGACGAGGTCCGCGTCGACCCCGCCGCGGGGGTGCGGCCGCACGGTGACGGTGCGCTCGTCCGCGCACGCCGCATCCCGTTGCCCGACGACGGCACGGGAGCGCCGCCCTTCGCGTCCGGTCCGCCGTCCGCCCCGTGGAGGGACGACGACGGTGCCCCGGCCGAGCTGGAGCTCCCGCTCGTGCCGTACCACCGGTGGGCCGAGCGCGGCCCGTCGGCCATGCGCGTGCTCGTGCCGATCGCGTCGCCGGCCCCGCCCGTCCAGAACCTGTCGAAGGAGACACCGTGACCACACCGACCGACGCGACCGACCGGTCCGTGCCGGGCCCCGTGCGGGCCGACGGGACTCGCCTCGTCTGGCGCGGCGGCGGCGAGGTCCTCGTCGTCGAACCCTGGGGGCGGGACTCGGTCCGAGTCCGCGCCACCGTCATGGGCGACGTCGCCGACACCGACTGGGCCCTGCTGCCGCCCGACCCGGCCGCCCACGCCGACGTCCGGGTCGAGGTGCGCACCGACGGCGCCACCCTCGTCAACGGCGGGCTCCGGGTCGAGCTGACGGCGTCGTCGTGGTTCCACGAGCCGGTCGGGTACGAGGTGTTCCGGTGCGACCTGGCGTTCTACGACGCCGCGGGCCGGCTGCTGTTCCGCGAGCTGGGCCGGGGCGGGTCGCTCGACCTGCGGGCCCGGCACTTCCGGCCGCGCGCCGGGGGTGACGGCCACGAGCTGACGGTGGCGTTCGAGGCCGACCCGGACGAGCGGCTCGCCGGCATGGGGCAGTACCAGCAGCACGTGCTCGACCTCAAGGGCTCGACGTTCGAGCTGGCGCACCGCAACTCGCAGGCGTCCGTGCCGTTCGTGGTCTCCAGCGCGGGCTACGGGTTCCTCTGGCACGACCCGGCGATCGGGCGGGCGACGTTCGCCCGCAACCGAACCGAGTGGCACGCGGAGTCCACGCGACAGCTCGACTACTGGGTGACGGCCGCAGCCACCCCGGCCGCGATCTCCCGGAACTATGCCGACGCGACCGGCCACGCCCCGATGATGCCCGAGCGGGGGCTCGGGTTCTGGCAGTGCAAGCTGCGGTACTGGAACCAGGAGCAGCTGCTCGGGGTGGCGCGCGAGCACCACCGCCGCGGGCTGCCGCTGGACGTGATCGTCGCGGACTTCTTCCACTGGCCGCACATGGGCGACTTCCGGTTCGACGAGGAGTTCTGGCCGGACCCGGCCGCGATGATCGCCGAGCTCGCCGAGCTGGGCGTCGAGCTCATGGTGTCGGTGTGGCCGCAGGTGGCGCTGTCCTCGGAGAACTTCGCGTTCCTGCGCCAGAACAACCTCCTGGTGCGCGCCGAGCGTGGCCTCGACGTCCAGATGTCCTTCGAGGGGCCGAGCGTGTTCCTCGACGTCACGAACCCCGAGGCGCGGGCCTGGCTGTGGGAGACCTGCCGGCGAAGCTACGGCGAGCACGGGATCCGCACCTTCTGGCTGGACGAGGCCGAGCCGGAGTACGGCGCCTACGACTACGACGCCTTCCGCACGCACCTGGGCTCCAACCTCCAGGTCGGCAACGTGTACCCGCAGCTCTTCGCGCGGGCGTTCGCGGACGGCCAGCGGGCCGACGGCGAGACCGACGTGGTCAACCTGCTGCGGTGCGCGTGGGCAGGCAGCCAGCGCTACGGGGCCCTCGTGTGGTCCGGGGACATCTCCTCCACCTGGGAGGACCTCGCCCGGCAGGTCACCGCGGGCATCCACATGGGCGTGGCCGGCATCCCGTGGTTCACGACGGACATCGGCGGGTTCCACCAGGGCGACGTGGCGGACCCGGGATTCCGGGAGCTGCTCGTGCGCTGGTTCCAGTTCGGGGCGTTCTGCCCGGTGATGCGCCTGCACGGCGACCGGCTGCCGTACGAGGAGGTCACCGCGGCCGACGGCACGCGGCGGCTGCGGTCGGGCGGGCCGAACGAGCTGTGGAGCTTCGGCGACGAGGTGTACCGCGTGCTGGAGCGCTACGTGCACCTGCGCGAAGAGCTGCGCCCGTACGTCCGCGAGGTGATGCGCGCCGCGCACGAGGACGGCACCCCCGCGATGCGCGGCCTCTTCTACGCGTTCCCCGGGGACCCGTCGGCCTGGGACGTCGACGACCAGTTCCTGCTCGGGCCGGACGTCCTGGTGGCGCCGGTGCTGGAGGCCGGGGCCCGGGAGCGGGACGTCTACCTGCCCGCCGGTGCCACGTGGACCGACGCCGCGACCGGCGAGGTGCACGACGGCGGCACCACGGTCCGCGCTGACGCGCCGCTCGACGTCGTCCCCGTGTTCCTCCGTGACGGGGCGCTCACGCGACTCGTGGGACGGACCGCGGGCCCGGCCTGACCCGGGTCGGGGGGCAGGCGCGCGTGCCCGGCGTGGCATCGCGGGACGACGGCCCGCCGCAATCGAACCGGTTCGGCATGAAGGGAGGCAGGAAGCCACCGCCCTCGGGGCGGGCTCGAACGACGACGTCCGAGCGTGCGCAGCACGGCGCGGACGCACGACCAGAAGGAAGGCACTCGATGATGAGCACGACACCTTCATGGGGCAGACCACGACGGACCACCGTCGCGCTGTCCGCCGTCCTGGCGCTCGCCGCCGGGTCGGGAGCCACGGCGCTCCCGGCCGCGGCCGCCGAGGTCCCGGCGCCCGACCTGCACTACACGATGGACGACGTCACCGACGGTACGGTGCCGGACGCCTCCGGAAACGGGCACGACGGGACGATCTCCGGGACCACAGACGTCGTCGAGGGGGCCACCTCCGACGACCTCGCCCTCGACCTCGCGGGCGGCACCGACGGGGGATACGTCACCGTCCCGCGGCAGGCGATCGACGGCGCCACCGACCTCACCGTCTCCGCCCGCGTCCGCTGGGACGGGCAGGGCGGCGCCTGGCAGCGCGTGTTCGACCTCGGCACCGACAACACCCGGTACCTCTTCACGACGCCGTCCGACGGCGAGGGCGACCTGCGCACGGCCGCCACCACGAGCGGCGGCGGTGGCGAGGCCAAGGTGACCGGGTACGGCGCTCTCGAGGCGGGCGACTGGGTTACGCTGACCACCACGCTCGACACCGCCGCCGGGACCGTGACGACCTACCTCGACGGGGTGGCCGTCGCCGCCGCTCCCACCCCGATGGGCGCGGGGGACCTGCTGACCGACGCGGCGACGTCGGCCGGGTACATCGGCCGCTCGTTCTATCCCGACCCCCTGTTCGACGGCGCGGTCGACGACTTCCAGGTCTTCCGGGCCGCGCTCGGCGCCGACCAGGTCGCCGAGCTGGTCGGAGAGGTGCCCACGCTCGAGGGACTCACCGAGGACTCCTTCGACGTGCGGACCGTCGTCGCCGCCGAGCCGAAGCTGCCGGCGGCGGTGCGCGCGTCGTACTCCGACGGCTACGACCGTGACGTCCCCGTCGTGTGGGACGCCGTCGACCCGGCGCAGTACGCACAGACCGGCACCTTCACGGTGGCCGGCGATGCGGCGGGCACGCCGGTCACCGCGACCGTCACCGTGCACCGCGGAGGCCTGCAGGTCGACCTCGGCACCGACACCGGCGAGTTCCACGGCGGGGCGTCAGGCACCCTGTACGGCCTCTACGGCGACGGCCTGCCCAGCGACAACCTGCTCGAGGGCATGGGGGTGCGGACCGTGTCGACCAAGGCGCAGGACGGTCCCCAGCACCCCGGCGCGGACGCGCTCGAGGTGGTCGGTCCGCTCGCCGACGCCACGGACGGCGACACGTACATCTACATGACGGACATCCACCGCGGATTCCCGTACCAGTGGCCCGGTGACACCCCCGCGGCAAAGCTGGACGGGTTCGTCGACAAGATCGCCACGCAGGTGGACCAGGTGCTGGAGCTTCCCGAGGAGCACCGGGACAACATCGTCTTCGTGCCGTTCAACGAGCCCGAGGGCAACATGTTCGGCACGGGGGAGTGGAGCTACGACGGGACGAGCTGGCTCGACGACCCGACCGACTACTTCGCGGCCTGGGACCGGGTCTACGCCCTGATCAAGGACCGGATGCCCGACGCGCGCATCGCCGGGCCCAACACCAGCGTCCTCTTCAGCCAGGTGAAGGGCTTCCTCGAGCACACGGTCGAGGCCGGCACCGTGCCCGACGTCGTCACGTGGCACGAGCTGTCCCACCCCGAGAGCATCCGGACCTCGGTGGAGCGGTACCGCGGCTGGGAGGCCGACGTGTTCGCGGGCACCGAGCACGAGGGCACCGAGCTGCCGCTCAACATCAACGAGTACGCGTTCAACTACCACACGTCCGTGCCGGGACAGATGATCCAGTGGGTCTCGGCGATCGAGGACTCCAAGGTGGACGCGGACATCGCCTACTGGAACATCGACGGCAACCTGTCGGACTCCGCGGTGCAGTCCAACCGGGGGAACGGCCAGTGGTGGCTCTTCAACGCGTACGCGCGGATGAGCGGGCACACCGTCGAGGTCACGCCGCCGTTCCCGGGGGAGAACTACACCCTGCAGGGCGTGGCGACGCTGGACGAGGAGGCCGCCGTCGCGCGCACCATCATCGGCGGGGCCGACGGCGCCGCACCGATCGACCTGGTGAACGTGCCGGGCGACGTGTTCGGCGACCAGGTGCGCGTCACCGTGCGGGAGATCGGCTGGACCGGTCAGCTCGGTGACTCCGCGGCTCCCGCGCTCGTGAGCGAGTCCGTCGCGGACGTCACGGGCGGCACGGTTGCCGTCGACTTCGACGGGGACGGCCTCCCGCTGCTCGACGAGTCCTCCGCGTACGAGATCGTCATGACCCCGGCCGGGGTGGGCGAGACCACGGTGGCCGCGCCCACCACGTGGGACGGCAGCTACGAGGCGGAGGACGCCGCCTACACCGGCGGTGGCTACTCGAAGAACGGGCCCGAGGGCTCGCCGTCTGACGTCTCGAAGTTCTACACCTCGGGTGGGTACGACGTGGGCGGCCTGCGCACCGGTTCCGACGGCGTCCTCGACTTCGAGGTGACCGTCCCGCAGGACGGCACCTACGACCTGTCGGTCTTCGCCAACAGCGAGAACACGTTCGAGCGCGTGCAGGAGCAGGGGCCCACCAACGTGTTCCTGCGCGTGGACGGTGCCGACGAGCAGGAGATCTTCCTTCCGCTCGGCTACAAGTGGGTGGTCTGGGACCACGCAGACACCACCGTCGAGCTGACCGAGGGCACGCACACCATCTCGCTCGCAGCCCAGAGCCTCGACGGGGCGGGTGCCACGCAGGGTGACGCGATCATCGACCGCATCACGCTGTCCCGGCCGAACCCTGACGCCGCCACCACGGTCTACGAGGCCGAGCACGCCGTGCTCGACGGTGGCAGCACCACCTACGAGGCGGCCGACGGGGTCGCCCCGGCCGACGTCTCCGGTGCGGGTGGCGTGGAGCTCGCCGAAGGCGCGACCGCCACGTTCTGGGTGTACGGGGCCGTGGACGCCGAGGCGACCCTCGCCGCGGACCTCCTCGGTGCCGGCAGCGGCACGGTGGCGGTCAACGGCCACGAGGTGCTCGACCTGACGCAGGCCACCGAAGCCGCGGTGCACCTTGCGGGCGGCGTCAACAAGGTGGTCGTCACCGGTGGACCCGAGGGAGCCGTGCTCGACCGGCTCACCGTGGCCGACGGCACCGGGGCGCTCGCGGCGACCGACTACCAGGCCGAGGACGCCGCGACGGCCGGCAGCGCCGCCGTGGTCGACCTGTCGCTGGCCGAGGGCGGTCAGGCCGTGTCCGGCATCGGGGGCGAGCCGGGCAACGGCAACACCCTGACCTTCGAGGTCGAGGCAGCCGAGGCCGGGCCGCACGCCGTGGTGCTGCGCTACTCCAACCCCGAGCAGTCACCGGCGTCGCACTACAACCCCGACCCGATCGCCCGGCGAGCGGACTTCGTGGTGAACGGTGGTGATCCGCGCGGCGTGCTCTTCCCGCACACGTTCCACGAGAACAACCTGTGGGAGAAGACGGTGGTGCTCGAACTCGAGGAGGGTGCCAACACCATCACCCTGCGCTCCGAGGAGGCGACGAACTTCGACGGCGAGACGTACGCGTCCGACGTCTGGCCCGACTTCCCGCTCCGGTCGCAGTGGGCACCGGTCGTCGACCGGATCACCGTCTCGCCGCTGGTGCACTCGGAGTCCGCCGAACCGGGTCCCGACGCGTGGGACGCGTCGGTCGGGTACACCGCGGGTGACCGGGTGTCGTTCGACGGCTCGGTGTTCGAGGCGTCGTGGTGGACCAAGGACCAGGAGCCGGGCGGTTCGCCGTGGGGCCCGTGGCAGGAGATCGCCTCCACCGAGGACGGGACGGCGGTATGGACGTCCTCGCGGATCTTCACCGCCGGTGACGTCGTCGAGCACGACGGCGCTCGGTACGAGGCTCAGTGGTGGACGCGCAACCAGGAGCCTGGTGGTTCGCCGTCCGGTCCGTGGGAGCCGACCGGCTGACCCCGCCCGCGAGCGTCTCTGTGCGTCCCGCATCGAGGTCTGATGAGGGACGCACAGAGACGCTCGCGCGTTCGGTGTGCGGCGGCTCAGCTCCGGGACAGCACCAGCGCGGAGCTGTGGCCGCCGAACCCGAAGGCGTCCACGAGCGCGTGCCGGGCCGACGTCCCCCTGGACGCCGTCACGACGTCCAGGCCGACCTCCGGGTCCTGCTCGTCGAGGTTGAGCGTGGGGGGCACGACGCCGTCGCGCATCGCGAACAGCGCCGCGAGGGCGCCCAGCGCCCCGGACGCGCCGAGCAGGTGACCCGTGGAGGCCTTGGTCGCGGTCACCGGCGGCGGGTCCCCGAACACCGAGCGCAGGGCCCGGGCCTCGTTGAGGTCGCCCGACGGGGTGGACGTGGCGTGCGCGTGCACCAGCCCGACGTCGGCGGGCTCGAGCCCGGCGTCGCGGATCGCGAGCTCGATGGTGCGAGCCTGGTTGGTCGGCTCGCCGCCCACGATGTCGTGCGCGTCCGAGGTCAGGACGGCGCCGTCGACGGCGCCCAGGACGGTCGCGCCGCGTGCCCTGGCGTGCTCCTCGGCCTCGAGGACGAACAGGACGGCGCCCTCGCCCATGACGAAGCCGTCGCGGCCGGCGTCGAACGGACGTGACGCGCGCCCGGGCTCGTCGTTGCGGGTCGACATCGCGCGGGCGCGGGCGAACGCCGAGATGCACAGGTCGACGATCGTCGCCTCGGTGCCGCCGCACACGACGACGTCGGCCTCCCCGGCCCGGATCATCGAGCGGGCCGTGAGGATGGCCTCCGTGCCGGCGGCGCAGGCGCTCACGGGCGCACGGGCGCCCGCCTTGGCGCCGAGGTCGATCGACACCCAGGCGGCCGGCCCGTTGCACATGACCATCGTCACCGCGTGCGGGCTGACCTGGCGGTGCCCGCCCGTCTGGAGCCGCACGTGCTGCGCGAGGGTGGTGCCGAACCCGCCGTTCGCCGTCCCCACCACCACACCCAGGCGCTCCGGCTCCACCTCCGGTGCCCCCGCGGACGCCCACGCCTCCCGGCCGGCGGCGACGGCGAGCTGCTCGCCGCGGTCGAGCCTGCGCAACTCGCGCACGGAGAGAGCGTCGGCGAAGGCGTCGTCGACCCTGGCCGCGATCCGCACGGGAAGCTCCTGCGCCCACGCGTCGGCGAGGGGTGTCACGGCGTTGGTCCCGGCCACCAGACCGGCCCACGACTGCTCGGCCGTCAGCCCCACGGGCGTGACGGCCCCGACCCCGGTGATCACCGTTCGTCGCACGTTCGCACCTTCCCCGATCCGGTCCCGCCGCAGGTGGGCGGGCCCCTGGTGGCTCACCCTGCCCTAACCGCGCGCGCCGCGCCGGGCGAGGCCGAGGGGCGGCGCGCCGCCCGCGTGCCGCGCGGCGCCGGGCCGGGCAGGGTTCTATGGGGGGACGGCGCACCGGAGCGCCAGGCGTGCCGGGTGCAGCGACGCGAGGAGGCCGAGATGAGCCAGGAAGTCGTCGACGGGGACAGGGTGGTCCCGAACCACGGTCTCAAGCGTGTGATGGGCCGCAAGCTCCTGCTGCTGTTCATCGTCGGAGACATCCTCGGCACCGGGGTCTACGCGCTGACCGGTCAGGTCGCCGGCGAGGTCGGCGGGGCCGCCTGGGCGCCGTTCCTCATCGCGTTCGCCGTGGCGACCCTCACCGCGTTCTCCTACCTGGAGCTGGTCACCAAGTACCCCCAGGCCGCCGGCGCCGCGCTGTACACGCACAAGGCGTTCGGCATCCACTTCGTCACGTTCATCATCGCGTTCATGGTGATGTGCTCGGGCATCACGTCCGCGTCGACGGCGTCCAACGCGTTCGCCGGGTTCCTCAACGACGGGTTCGGCCTCGGCCTCGAGACGGGCGGTGCCGGCCTCCTGTGGATCGCGCTCGGGTTCATGACGCTCGTCGCGATCGTCAACTTCCGGGGCGTGGGCGAGAGCGTCAAGGCGAACGTGGTGCTGACGCTCGTCGAACTGTCCGGCCTGCTGCTCATCATCTTCGTCGGGATGTTCGCGGTGACGCAGGGACGTGCCGACTTCGCGCGCGTCGTCGTCTTCGAGAGCTCCGACGACAAGAGCGTGTTCCTCGCGGTCACGGCGGCCACCACGCTGGCGTTCTTCGCCATGGTCGGCTTCGAGGACTCGGTCAACATGGCCGAGGAGTGCCGGGACCCGGTCAAGGACTTCCCCCGCGTCATGCTCACCGGGCTGTCGGTCACGGGCCTGATCTACGTGCTGGTGGCCATCACGGCGGTGGCGCTGGTGCCGGTGGGCGACCTCACGGACGAGTCGAAGGGCTCGGCGCTCACGCAGGTCGTCGCGGCCGGGGCGCCGAACCTGCCCTTCGACACGATCTTCCCGTTCATCGGGATGTTCGCCGTCGCGAACTCCGCGCTCATCAACATGCTCATGGCGTCGAGACTGCTGTTCGGCCTGGCGAACCAGGGCGTGCTGCCGCGCGCCTTCGGCCGGGTGCACCCGACGCGCCGCACCCCGTGGGTGTCCGTGATCGTCACGACGCTGATCTCGTACGGCCTCATCGTGTACGTGGTCCGGGCCAGCGGCTCGGAGTCCGGCTCCAACGCCATCAGCCTGCTCGGCGGGACGACGTCGTTGCTGTTGCTCGTCGTGTTCGCCGTCGTGAACGTGGCGCTGCTGGTGCTGCGCCGCAAGCCCGTGCCGCACGCCCACTTCCGGACGAAGGTGTGGCTGGCGGTGCTCGGGGCGATCACCTGCGCCTACCTCGCCGGGCCGTGGGCACGGTCGGACGAGCAGCAGGAGCAGTACGTCATTGCGGGCGGGCTCATCGCCGTCGGGGTGGTCCTGTCGTTCGTCACCTGGCTCTACAACCGGACCGTGCGGCACCGCAAGATCCACTTCGACGACGTGGCCCAGCTCGACGAGGACAAGCCCGGCGCGGGCTTCCCCAAGCGGTAGCCCGCACGCCCGCGGGCGCGGTGAGCCGCGGGGGCGGGTCAAGCCCCGGCGAGCGCCGACTCGAACGCCGTCAGGACACGGTCGCTGAAGAGCACGAAGCGGACCTCGTCGACGGTGCCCGGGTGGGTCCGGTCCCACGACCGCACGGCCCCGACGGCGGCGCGGGCGACGTCGTCGGCGTCCCACCCGTAGACGCCCGCGCCGACGGCGGGGAACGCGACCGAGCGGGCACCGGCGTCCGCGGCGACGTCCAGCGACCGGGCGAAGCACGACGCGAGGAGAGCGGGGTCCTGTTCGCCGGCGTGCCGGTTCGGGCCGACTGTGTGGACCACCCACGCGGCCGGCAGGTCGAAGCCGGGCGTGGCCACCGCCGCCCCGACGGGCAGCCCGTCCGGGACCACCGACCGGCGCAGCTCGCGGCACGCCTCGAGCAGCCGCGGCCCGGCGGCGGTGTGGATCGCGCCGTCCACGCCGCCCCCGCCCAGCAGCGACGAGTTCGCGGCGTTGACGACGGCGTCCACCGCCGTCGTCGTGATGTCGCCCTGCTCCGCGGTGACGCGCACGGTCAGGCCCGGCGGGCCTTGGCCTCGTCGGGCATGAGGATCCACAGGATGACGTAGGCCAGCACCTGCGGGCCGGGGATGAGGATCGACGCGACGGTGAGGACGCGGACCAGGCCGCGGCTCCAGCCGAGGTAGTCCGCCAGCCCGGCGCAGACGCCGCCCAGCATGCGGCCGTAGGTGGGCCGGAAGAGCGTGCGCCGGGTCGTGCCGGCGGGCTGCGCGTACGGGGTCGAGGTCGGGGTGCTCATGACTCGACGGTACGAGCGCCGCCGCGCACTCGGTATCCGGTGCTTCCCGGGTTCGACCCTGAGTCGGGTCGATCGATGCGGCAGTTCGTGATCAGGGCGGCAGTCCGGACTGCCGCCCTGATCACGAACTGCCGGGCTGACCGCCCCTCCACGACGTCGCGGGCGCCGACGGTGGGGAGAACTCCCCATGGGACGGGGCGGACGCGGGCGGGCCCATGTGAAATCCTCTGCGTCGAGACGTACACCGACCCCGGGGAGACCGCGCGTGACCGGCGACATCGTCATGAACGACGAGTTCCTGTCGGAGGTCGAGACCGACCTCGGGCGCATGAAGGAACGCCTCTACGAGCCGCTGGACGCGATCCGGTCGGCGGATCCGGCCGCGGTCGGCGAGCCGGAGCTCATCGAGAAGGTGTCGCACTTCCGCGACAAGTGGGACCACAGCATCGACCAGATGTGCGAGGCCACGGGCAACGCCAAGGACCAGCTGCTGAAGATCCGCGAGGGCTTCGCCAAGATCGACGCCGACCTCGCCGCGGCGCTCGGGGGCGAGTGATGGTCCACTACGAGCACATCGGGTACGACCCGGCACCCGGCGACCATGTCGTCACCGGCAGCCTCGCCAACGGCCTGACGGGCGGGCACGAGACCCTCGAGCGGGTGAAGTTCCTGCTCGGCAGCGTCGACGAGGGCGAGTGGGTCGGCGAGGTCGCGGTCGCCTTCCGCAGCATGCTGCACGACGACTTCGAGCCGAAGGTGATCGAGGCGGAGGAGGCCTTCCGCACGGCGGCCTCCGCGCTCGAGACCTGGGCCACCAAGCTCGAGAGCTACCGCGACCGTGCGAACACCCTGAACCACGAGCTCGGCGAGGCGAAGGCCGCTCTCAGCTCGGCCGAGTCGAACCTCTACGGCATGCCCGAGGGCCGCCGCCCGGAGGAGGACGCCCCGCAGCACGAGTGGGACCAGTACCAGGACGACGAGCGCGCCCGCGGTGTCGCGGAGGAGGCCCGCGCCGACGCCCAGGGGGTGGTCGACGGCGTCTGGACGCGCATCGAGACCCTCGTCGAGCAGTACGGCGCGGCGTCGCGCGCGCTGCTGGGGAAGTTCGAGACGGCCGCCGCGATGGCGCCGGACGACCCGTCGTGGTGGGACCGTGCGGTCGACTGGGTCGGCGACCGCTTCGAGGACATCGGCGACGCGTTCGCCGACCTCGGCGACATGATCCTCGAGTGGGCGGCCGAGAACGCCGGGCTGCTCGACCTGATCTCCGACATCATGGGCGTGGTCAGCCTCGTCGCCGGGATCATCTCCCTGCTGCCCATCCCCGGCGCGCAGGTCTTCGCGCTGGTCAGCGTCCTGGCCAGCGGGATCGGCACCCTCGCCGCCTACCTCAGCGCGGCGGGCCAGGCCGGGTCGTTCTCCGGCGGCTTCACCCCGGGCGTCATCATGGGCATGGTCGCGACGGCGCTGGGTGCCGGCGGTCTCACCGCGACGTTCCGCGCGGTGGCGGCGTCGGCCACCGCGGCGGGTCGCACCGCGCCGACGTTCCTGCAGTTCATGAACCCGGCGTCCAAGGTGGGGCAGGCCGCGACGAGCGCGTTCCCCGGGTTCTTCACGCTGGCGGCCAAGGGCGGGAGCATCGACTCCGTCGCGGAGCTGGGCTGGCGCACGGCCGACATCATGTTCGACCAGGGGATCTTCCTCGTCGCGGAGCCGTTCAACTGGTTCAGCGACTACGGGCACCTCAAGGGCGACGACTACAACGGCGTCCTGCCCGACTGGGGTGCCACGGCTGGCGAGACGGACGGCGAGGGCGCGCTGCTGCGCACCCAGCTCGAGAACAGGTGAGCGTGATGACCGAGAGCGACGTCCTCGACGCCGACAACCCCACCCGCTGGAAGCTCCGGATCCGTGTGCCCGACGACTGGGTGGAGCTCGCCGGGACGCAGACCGCCCAGGAGGCGGTCGGCGTCATCCGCGGGGCGCTCGACGCGGTGGACGTCGAGCTGCCGGCCCATGACGCCGGGCTGCTGCTCGACGGGCTGCTCGCCTGGCGGGACGTGTGGAGCGACCGGTCCGTGCTGCTGCACGGGCTCGTCTATCAGGGCAAGGAGTTCCGCGGCCCGACGGCGATCGACGAGGAGATCTTCCTCAACGTCGTGGGTTCCGTCCGGCAGATCGACGCGTTCGACGGACCGCTGTCGCTGCTGGAGGTGATCCGCCGGGTCGTCGCGGCGAAGATGGGCTTCGACCTGTCCGCCGCGTACACCGAGGCGTTCGAGACCGGCATCGGGCCGGCCCTCGGCATGACGGTGACCTACTCCGTCGACGCGCGGCTGCCCGGCGCGGCGGCAGGTTCCGCCCCGCCCGCGAAGCGCGACCTGGGGCTCGCCGTCGTCGTCACGGCACCGTCCGACGGCGGGCCGGGGCTGGTGCTCGTGGGGTGGTCGAGCGAGCCCCAGCACGTGCGCGCCGTCGGGATGCTGCTCGCCGCGATGGCGGGGCCTGCGAAGATCGTGCCGGTGGACGCGCAGGGCGAGGAGATCGGGTGACGGTGGCGCAGGCGGAGGTTCCGGGCGAGGAGGTCACGAGGCGCGGTCGTGCGCCGTTGCCCCCGTCGCCGCGCGATGTGCCCCTGCCTGCGACGTTCGGCGACTGGTACGACCTCGCGGCGGCGCACCTCGGGACCGCCCAGCGCCGTGACGGCGGCGGTCGCCGCATGCTGGCCGGGCTGCTGCTGCTCCTGGGCCTCCTCGCCGGTGCGGGGATCGGGACCCGGCCCGTCCTGGTGCTCCTGGGGCACGGTGCGGACGGCGACCGGGCGGACGTCGCGTCGCTCGTCGTCGGTGGCGTGATCGTCGCCGTGACGCTCACCTGGTGGCTGCGCCACCGGCGCGACTGGGGGCGCGCCCGCGTCCTGCGGCGCGCCTGGTCGCGCGCGCTGCGGCGGCCCGACGTCCTGGCGCTGCCGGTGCGCGAGCCCCGGCCCGCGGACGGTGTCGACCCGGAGGCGATGCACCACTTCCGCGCCCGCAGGCACGCGGAGCTCGAGCCGTACCCGGGGGTCAAGCCCGTGGACGGGGCGACGGGTCTCCTCGACGCCGCGCGCGCCGTCCTCTACCCGATCGTCGCGGCGGTCGGGCTGCTGCTGGTGGCCGTGGGTCTCGACCAGCAGCCTCTCGCGGACGGCGCCGTCGCGCTCGCGCCCGGCGTGGTGGTGCTCGTCGTCGGGCTCGCGGCGTCGGTGCGCGCCTGGTGGCGGCTCGCGGACGGGTTCGCGCTGGTGGGCCTCGAGCACGACGACGCCGCCCGGTGGTCCGGGTGGCGGGTGCTGCACGGGCTGCAGGAGCCCGCCCTGCTCCGGCCGTGGTGGAGGCGGCTCAACGTCGCGTTCCTGCCGATCGCGGGGGGCGGTCTGATCCTCGTCGTGGCGCGGCTGGGCACGGGCTCGATGCGGGTCGACGGCGTCGCCGTGGCCGTGGGCGTCTGCGTGCTGCCCGTCCTGGCCGTCTACGCCTCGTTCGCGCTGCGCGCCCTGGCCGGCCGGCTGCGCGCCCGCGGTGCGGACGTGGAGGTGCTGGTGCTGGCGGACGACGTGCCGGCCCTCGGCCCGGTCGTCGTCCCGCCGGGGCCGGCGCTGCTCCGGCTGGACGGGACGCCGGAGCTGCGCCCGGCGGGCGGGGTCCCGGTCCCGCTCGACGGCGCGACCCTGATCAGCGGTGCGCCGCACATGGTCGCGGCGCGCCGGCACTGGCTGGTGCTGGCCGACGCGTCGCAGGTGCCGCTGGTGTGCGCGGACGTCAGCCGCCTCCGACGCCGTGCGGCGGATGCCGGGCTCCGCGTGCTCTGAGCCGGCGCCGGGTGAACGCGCGCCCGGGTGCCGTCGCCCCGAGAATGGGGTGGGACGGCGAACGTCGTCGGTCCAGGCGAGGGGGAAGTCGATGCGTCGAACGGCGGCCGTGGTTCTCGGGTGCGCGCTGGCGCTGTCGGTCGTTGCCTGCGCCGAGGTGCCCGCGGACGCCGACCCGGTGCCGCACGTGGACGGCGCGCAGGGAGCGCAGGCCCCGGGGGACGACGCCTCGCTCGCCGGGGCGCCCGCTCCCGCGAAGCAGGTCGTGCTCCCGCCGGTGCGTGGCACGTTCGACTACCAGCTCGGCGGCGCGTACGACGCGGTGCCCGGCGGCGAGGGCGACGGCGGCGACGGCGGCGACGGCACGCCGACGATCGACGTCGTCGTCCGGGACGCGACGGCCGACCCGCTGCCCGGCGCGTACAACGTCTGCTACGTCAACGGCTTCCAGACCCAGCCCGACGCGGCGGGCCTGTGGACCGACGAGCACCCGGACCTGCTGCTGCGTGACGCCGACGGCGAGCTGGTCGTCGACCCGGACTGGCCGGACGAGTACGTCCTCGACCCGTCCACGGAGCCGCAGCGGGACGGGATCCTCGCGGTGATCGGGCCCGTGGTCACGGGCTGCGCGGACGCGGGCTTCGACGCCGTCGAGATCGACAACCTGGACACGTGGACGCGGTTCGACCAGATCGACGACGCCGGCGCGTACGCCCTCGCGAGCGCCTACGTCGACCTCGCCCACGCGCAGGGGCTGGCGATCGCGCAGAAGAACGCCGCCGAGATCGCGCCCGTGGCCCACCGCGAGCTCGGCTTCGACTTCGCCGTCACCGAGGAGTGCGGCGCCTGGTCCGAGTGCGCGGACTACACCGACGTCTACGGGGACCACGTGCTCCAGGTCGAGTACCCCGACGCGCTCGACGAGGCGGGGCTGACGTTCGACGACGTGTGCGCCCTCGACGACCGGGCACCGCTGACCGTCCTGCGGGACCTCGACCTCGTGGCGCCCGACGCGGAGGGCTACGTCTACGAGGCCTGCGCCGGCTGAGCTCTACCAGCCGTTCGGGCTGAGGATCTTGCGGATGCGCTTCTCGCTGACGGCGCCGTCGGTGCCGAGCTGCTGCGCGAACAGCGAGACCCGCAGCTCCTCGACGAGCCAGCGCACCTCGGCGAGCTCGGCGGCGCGCGCCGGGTCGGCGGGGCCCGTCGCGTAGGCGGCGCGCGCCTTGTCGTAGGCCTCGGTGACGTCGTGCACGCGCCAGGCCAGCTCGGCGTCCCGCGTGGGGTTGCCCTGGGCCTTCTCCAGGCGGGCCGACGCCGCACGCAGGTAGCGCACCAGGTGCGGGAGGCGCCGCGGCGGGGTCGCGGCGACGAACCCGTCGTGGACGATGCCGGCCACCTGGCCGCGGACGTCCTGGAGCGTGTTGAGCAGCGCCAGGGACGACGACGCGCGCACCTCGCCCTCGACGGTGCGCCAGGCGCTCAGCGCGGCGACGGCGTGCCCGACGACCCGGTGCACCTCGTCCTCGAGGTGCCGCCGGACGAACGCCACCGCGTCCACGTACGACGCGGCGTCCACGACACGGGCGGCCACGGGACCGCCCGTGGGGGTGCCGTGCGCCTTCGCCGCGTCCGGGCTGGTCAGCGCGGTGACGGCCGCGAGCTGCAGGTCGGCCACGAGGGCCTCGGTGTTCCGGTACGGCGCCGCCGCGAGCGTGAGCGACTGCGACGCCGTCCAGCGCGAGGTGATCCGCCCCGCCTGGAGCGCGGTCTCGCCCAGCAGCAGCCTCCGCACGCCGCGGGCGTGCGCGTCGTCGCGGCCCGACACGTCGGCCAGGACCCGCAGCGCCACCGACGGCCTGCGCTTGGCGTCCTCCTCCTCGACGAGCGCCGGGTACCCGCGCACGACGACGCCCCCGCCGAGGTCGGTCGACACGGCCGACGGCAGCGCGCCGTCGGGCAGCCCTGTGGGCCACGTGCTCAGGCCCACCTGCTCGGCCACGACCCGGGGTGCGCCGCCGGACCCGTCCGCGGCGGGAGCCGCCGCGCGGGCGGACGGGCTTGCGGGGGTGGTGGGCGGGAGCCCCGGAGGTCCGGCCTGGCGTCCGGGCGTGCCCGACGCGGCCGGGGCCCGCACCCCGGCCCCGGTGGCGGACGCACGGCGTGCCTCCTCGAGGGCGACGCCGACCGCGCCCTTGACGGCGGCCCGCACCGCGGCCTCGGACCTCGCGGCCAGCCTCCGCTGGAGGGCGAGCAGGTCCTTGGACTCGTCGACCAGGGCCGGGGCCGCCGCGCGGGGCTTGCGGCCGCGGCCCTTGCCCTGGGGGCCCGGGGCGTCCTGCGCGGGAGCACGCGGGCCCTCCTCGACGCGGAACGTCATGCGCAGGTGCGCGGGCAGCCGCTCGACCCGCTCGGCGTCCCAGACCTCGTCCGGGATGTCGACGCCGCGCAGCGCCCGGACGGCGCGCGTGAACTCGACGTGGAAGGGCGCGGCCATGTCCCCGGCACGGGTCAGGTCGTCCCACGACGGCGTGTGCTCGCGCAGCCAGCCGGCGACGGCGGCGCCGATGTCGGGCGCGGGCACGAGCTCGCGCCGCACCGTCTTGGGCAGGGAGCGGATGGTGGCGACGCACAGCTCGTCGAGCAGGCCGGGCACCATCCAGTCGAAGCCGTCGGGGGTGACGCGATTGAGGATCGACAACGGCACGTGCACCGTGACGCCGTCGGCCGCGGTGCCGGGGGAGAACTGGTAGGTGAGCGGCAGGGTGACCTCGCCCTGCGTCCACGCCTGGGGGAACTCGCCCGTGTCGACGGCGTCGGTGTCCACGAGCTGGTCGAGCGTGAACGTCAGCAGGTCCGGGGTCTCGCGCTGCGCCTGCTTCCACCAGGTGTCGAAGTGCGCGGCGCTGACGACGGACGCCGGCACCCGCTCGTCGTAGAACGCGAACAGGTCGTCCTCGGAGGCGACGAGCCCGCGCCGGCGGGAGCGCGCCTCGAGCTCTTCGGCCTCGGCGAGCAGGCGCCGGTTCTCGGCGAAGAACCGGTGGTGCGTGGTCCACTGCCCTTCGACGAGCGCGTGCCGCACGAACATCTCGCGCGCGGCCTCGGCGTCGACCTTGGCGAACAGCACGGGGCGGTCGGCGACGATCGGCACCCCGTACAGCAGCACCTTCTCCGTGGCCACGGCCGCGCCCTGCTTGGTGGACCAGTGCGGGTCGGAGTAGGTGCGCTTCGCGAGCGGGCCTGCGAGCTCCTCCGCCCACTCCGGCCGGATGCGGGCGACGTCGCGCGCCCAGAGCCGCGACGTCTCGACCAGCTCGCCCGCCATGATCCACTCCGGCGGCTTCTTGCTCAGCGGCGAGCCGGGGAAGATGGCGAACCGCGCGCCGCGGGCGCCCACGTACTCGTTGCGCGCCCGCTTGGCGGCCTGCCGCAGCGCGCGGGCGCGGGCCTCGCCCCGCAGGTGCGCGACCGACGACGCCTTGATCTCGCCCGTGTCCTGCATGCCGAGCTGGCTGAGCAGCCCCGCCAGCAGCGAGCGGTGGATGGTGTCGCCGTCCCAGCTGTGCCGATGGTGCGCGAGGTCCGCGGCGTCGGTGCTCGGGCTACCATCCGCGCCGCTCGTTCCTCGCGACGCTCCCGCCAGACCCTCCACGCCCTTCGCATCCGACGCCGCGGACCCCGCGCCGTCGCGCCCGGACGGCCGGGTGGTGTTGGGGGTGTAGCGCATGTCGATCCCGAGCGGCTTGGACATCTCGCGGAGCTGGGCGACGACGTCCTGCCACTCGCGGATCCGTAGGAAGTTCAGGTGCTCCGCCTTGCACATGCGGCGGAACGCGGACGAGCCCATCTCGTGCTGCTGGCCGCGCACGTACTCCCACAGGTTGAGGTAGGTGAGGAAGTCGGAGTGCGGGTCGGTGAACCGCGCGTGGAGCTGGTCGGCCTGGGCCCGCGTCTCGGCGGGACGCTCCCGCGGGTCCTGGATGGACAGGACGGCGGCGATGATCGCGACCTCGCGCGCCACGCCCTGCTTCGCGCCCTCGATGATCATGCGTGCCAGGCGCGGGTCCATCGGGAGCTGGGCGAGGGTGCGCCCGACGTCGGTGAGCCGGGTCCGGCCGTCCTGGTTCGCCAGGGCGCCGAGCTCGGTGAGGAGCTGCACGCCGTCGCGCACCGAGCGGGTGTCGGGCGGCTCGACGAACGGGAAGCGCGCGACGTCGTCAGGCGTGGAGACGACGCCGACGCTGATCATCTGCAGCAGCACGGACGCGAGCGAGGTGCGCAGGATCTCGGGCTCGGTGAACTCCGGCCGGCCGAGGAAGTCCTCCTCGGAGTACAGGCGGATCGCCACGCCGTCGGCCACCCGGCCCGAGCGGCCGGATCGCTGGTTGGCCGACGCCTGGCTGACGGGCTCGATCGGCAGGCGCTGCACCTTGGTCGCCTTGGAGTAGCGCGAGATGCGTGCGGTGCCCGGGTCGACGACGTAGTGGATGCCCGGCACGGTCAGCGACGTCTCGGCGACGTTCGTCGACAGCACGATGCGCCGGCCCGCGTGGGACTCGAAGACGCGGTGCTGCTCCGCGGCCGACAGCCGCGAGTACAGCGGCAGGATCTCGACGTGCTGCGGGTGCTTCGGGTCGCGGACCCGCTCCTTGAGGTGCCCTTCCAGCGCGTCGGCGGCGTCGTGGATCTCCCGCTCGCCGGAGAGGAAGACGAGGATGTCACCCGGCCCCTCGCGCATCAGCTCGTCGCAGGCCTCCACGATGCCGGTGACGAGGTCCTTCTCGTCGCGGTCGGAGCCGCCCTTGGCCTTCTTGGGTTGGTCCGGGTCGGTGTCGGGGGAGAGGGGCCGCCAGCGGATCTCCACCGGGTACGTGCGCCCGGTGACCTCGACGACGGGCGCGGCGTCGGGCAGGACGTCGACCACGGCCTCGGGCGCACCACCGACCTCCGCCAGGTGGGCCGGCGAGAAGTGTGCCGCGAAGCGCGCCGAGTCGATCGTCGCCGACGTGATGACGAGCTTGAGGTCCGGACGCCGGGGCAGCAGGCGCGACAGGTAGCCGAGCAGGAAGTCGATGTTCAGCGACCGCTCGTGCGCCTCGTCGATGACGATCGTGTCGTAGGCCAGCAGGTCCGGGTCCCGCTGGATCTGCGCCAGCAGGATGCCGTCGGTCATGACCTTGACGAGCGTCGAGTCGCTGGACTGGTCGGTGAACCGCACCTGGTAGCCGACGACGCCGCCCAGCTCGGTCCCGAGCTCGGACGCCACCCGCTCGGCGACCGACCGGGCCGCGATCCGGCGCGGCTGCGTGTGCCCGATCTGCCCGGCGCGCCCGCGGCCGAGCTCCAGCAGGATCTTGGGCAGCTGCGTCGTCTTGCCCGAGCCGGTCTCGCCCGCGACCACGACCACCTGGTGCGTGCGGATCGCGGACGCGATGTCCTCCCGGCGGGCCGAGACCGGGAGCTGCTCCGGGTAGACGATAGGCGGCACCTCGACGGCGGCACGCTTCGCGGCCGCCTTCTCGAGCTGCTCGCGGCTGACCCGGCGGGGGCCGGAGCGCTGGGGGGCGCCGCGGTTCCCGGCGCGGTTCTCGCGGCCCTGGCCGCCGCCCTGGCCGCGCCCGCGGCCCCGGCGGCGGGGACGACGCGCACCGCCGTCGTCCGACGACGACTGCGGTGCGGGGCTGGGCTCGGTGCTCACGACGTCCCATTCTCTCAACGTCCGCAAGGTGATTCGCGCGCTCAGGGGGAATGGCGCGCGACGGCGGGAGGCGAAGGGGTCTCGCCCGCGAAGGCGGACCTGCTGGGAGCGGTTCCATGATCGGGCCGCCGCAGTGGCCGACCACGACCGGAGGAGGCGCCGATGAGGGGACGCGTCACGACGCTGCGGGACGTCGCCGACCGGGCGGGCGTCTCACCCACCACGGTGACGCGGCTCATCAACGCCCACGGCTTCGTCAGCCGGGACGCGCGAGCCGCGATCCGGCAGGCCATCGACGACCTGGGCTACGTGCCGTCGGCGCTACCGACTCCCCGGCCGGGCACCGCCGACTCCCGATCGTCGCAGTCATCGCGGCCGCCGCCATCGCGACCGCGCTGGCCTACCGCGGCATGGTCCTGTTCGGACTCGAGGTCGCCGGCATGGTGCCCGCCGAGGCATACATGCTCGCCGGGTTTCTCGAGATCGCCCTGATCGCCGTCGCGCTCATGGCGCGCAGCGCGGCCCTCGACGGCCGCCCATACGAACTCCCAGATGTGACTTGCGCCGTTATATGGCGGGGTTCTATCGGGGTTGTGTGGCGGCCGGGTCAGCTGACGCCGATGACGAGGGTGCTCGCGGTGCTACCGGGCCCGGCCCAGGTGCTTCACATGCGCAACCGGTCAACCCGCGTCAGGCGTTGTGAGGCTGGATGACGATCTTGCCGGTGGCGTGGCCGCTCTCGACCGCAGCAATGGCTTCGCCCGCGTCCTCCAGCGGGTAGAGGGCCGAGACGTTGGGGTCGACGAGGTTGTATTCGATGACGCCGGTGATCTTCTCCAGTGCCTCGGTGGTGCGCTTCAGGGGACTGCCGCCGAGCTCGGTGACGGTGTCGGGGTCGGCGGCGGAGATGATCCTGGCCGGGTCGGTGACGAGTCCGGCGACCTGACGCAGGGCATCGCCACCGACGAGGTCCAGGATCAGGTCTACCCCCTCGGGGGCGATCTGGCGCACCTGGTCGGCGACATTTGCACCGGAGGGGATGAACGTTGCTCCGGTGGCTTGAACGATCTCGCGCTTGGCCTGCGAGGCGATGCCGATGACGGTGAACTGGTGGACCTTGCCGATCTGGGCGGCCATGAGTCCGACACCGCCGCCGGCCCCGAGGATGAGGAGCTGCTGGCCGGGCTCGAGCTCGATCTGGTGGGTGGCGTCGTAGGCGGTGGCCCCGGCGACGGGGATGGTGGCCGCGTCGGCGAAGGCGATCTCGTCCGGCTTGGCCACGGCATCGGTAGCGCGCACGAGGGTGTCCTCGGCGAAGGCGCCGTAGTCCGGGACCACATGGCCGAGGATCTCGTCGCCCACGGCGAAGCTTTCGACTCCCTCACCGAGGGCGGTGACGACACCGGAGACCTCCTGACCCATGGGGGCCGGCAACGGCTGGTCCCGACGGTAGCGGCCGGCGCGGATCTTGTAGTCGACGGGGTTGACACCGGCGGCGCGGACCCGGACGGCGAGCTCACCGGGGCCGGGCTGCGGCGCTGGACGGTCGATGAGTGCCTGGGTCTCGGGGCCGCCGAAGTCGGTGAATACGTACACCTTGGACATGGGGTTCTTCTCCTTCTGCTGTGTGTTCGAAGCGGGTGAGACAGGTGCGGCCAACAGCCGCTGAGTTCGCTGCGCGGGGATGGCCGGTCAGGCGGCGGTGGGAGGTTCGTCCTGGCCAGCGGCCTCGGCGGCGTCGGCTTCTTCCTTGGTGGGGTAGGCGCCGTCGGCCGCGTGCTCGGGCGGGGAGTAGATGGTGTAGAGCACGAGCGGCTCGTCGCCGGTGTTGCGGAAGTTGTGCCGGGCGCCGGCGGGGACGGCGCACTGGTCACCGGCCTCGATCGGGTGGGTATGGCCGTTGAGGTCGGCCTGACCGGCCCCGCTGACGAAGGTCAGGATCTGGTCGGTGTGCTCGTGGACCTCCTCACCGATCTCGCCACCGGCGGAGATCGTCATGATGACGATCTGGGCGTGCTGGCCGGTCCACAGCACCCGGCGGAAGTCGGGATTGTCCTGGGCGACCCGCGCGATGGTGAAGTGCTCGACGTTGCCCTCGATGGTGAAGTGTTCTTCGTTACTCATGATTCCTCCTGTTGTGGTTGTGCCGGGCTTACCCGGCGGTGATACATCCGCGCCTGGCCGGGACGGTGGATGAGGCGTCCCGCCCGGGGTAGAGGGTCAGGACCGGACCGCAGCTGGGATCGGTGCGGCGGTGGCTGGCGCGGAAGGTGTCGCCGTGGTGCTGGTGGTGTCCTGGTGGCGGCGCAGCAAGCGCATGGCGTTGACGATCACGACCAGGACCGAGGCTTCGTGGACGAGCATCCCGATGGACATGGTCACTCCGCCGAGCAGCACTCCGGCCAGCAGCACGGCCACGGTGATCAGGGCGATGGTGATGTTCTGGCGCATGTTGTTCACGGTGCGCCGGGCCAGGCCGATCGCTTCGGGGAGCTTGAGCAGGTTGTCGCCCATGAGGGCGATGTCGGCGGTCTCTACGGCCACGGCCGAGCCGGCCGCACCCATGGCTACGCCGATATCGGCGGTGGCCAGGGCCGGGGCGTCGTTGACGCCGTCACCGACCATGGCCACGACGTGACCCTGACGCTGCAGGTCCGCGACTGCGTCGAGCTTGTCCTCGGGCAGCAGGCCGGCGCGGACCTCATCGACCCCGGTCGCCGCACCAACTGCCTTCGCCACCAGCGGGGCGTCACCGGTGAGCATGACCACCTTCTTCACCCCGGCGTCGTGCAGACGGGCGACCATCTGCGCCGCGTCGGGACGGACCTCATCAGCCACCGCGACCACACCAGCCACCGCATCCTCCACGGCCACGATCATCGCCGTCCTGCCCGCTGCGGCGAGCTCCTCAGCGGCCTGCCCGGCGCCAACAGTGTCGGCGATGCCGTACTGCTCCAGCAGCGCCACGTTGCCGATGAGGACCCGGCGCCCGCCGATGGTGGCAGTGATGCCCTTGCCAGGCACGGGCTCGGTGACCTCGGGCAGCCCCGACGTGGCCAGCCCCTCCGCGGCTGCTGCCTCCAGGATGGGTCGGGCGAGCGGGTGCTCGGAGCCGGCCTCGGCCCGGGCTGCCCAGGTCAGCACCTGGGCGCGATCCATGGCTGGGGCCAGGACGACGACGTCGGTCAGGTGCGGGCGGCCCTTGGTCAGGGTGCCGGTCTTGTCCACCGCGACGGCGGTGATCTTGCCGGAGGTCTCCAGGTACTCCCCACCCTTGATGAGGATGCCGTCCTTGGCGGCCCGGCCGATGCCGGCGACGATGGAGACCGGGATGGAGATGACCAGCGCGCCGGGGCAGCCGATGACCAGCAGGGTCAGCCCGAGCACGACGTCACCGGTGAGCAGGCCCACCACGAGGGCCAGGACCATGATGGCCGGGGTGTACCAGGCGGAGAACCGGTCCATGAACTGGGCGGTCTTGGCCTTGGCGTCCTGGGCGTCCTCCACGCGGTGGATGATGCGGGCCAGCGTGGTGTCGGCGCCGATGCCGGTGGCGAGCACCTGGAGGAACCCACCCTTGGCGACGGTTCCGGCGAAGACGTGGTCGCCCTTGGACTTCTCCACGGGGATGGACTCCCCGGTGATGGAGGCCTCGTCCAGGGCGCCGGTGCCGGCCACGACCTCGCCGTCCACCGGGACCTTAGCGCCGTTCTTGACCAGGACGATCTCGCCCATGGCCACGCTCGCAGCGGGCACCTCCACCTGCACGCCGTCGCGCATGACCACGGCCACGTCTGGGGCCACGGCCACCAGCTCGGCCAGTGCCGAGCGGGTCTTGTTCAGCGTTGCGGACTCCAGGGCGTGCCCGATGGCGAAGAGGAAGGTCACCGCGGCGGCCTCCCAGTACTCCCCGATGATCACCGCGCCGATCGCGGCCACCGAGACCAGCAGGTCGATGCCGATGACCCGGGCCATGAGCGCCCGGGCTGCCTTGGTCACGATCGGGGTACCCGCGACCACGGCGGCGGCCACCATGAAGGCGTTGCTCCACGCATCGGAACCGAGGCCGCGGGCCACGAAGAACGAGATGAGGATCAGCGCCCCGGAGACCACTGGGATCGCCCACCTGCCGTACCACCACTGCTGCAGCTTGTTCATAGCTGTTCGACCTTCCTGTAGCTGTCCAACCCCAGTTCGGGGTGCTGACAACGACGTTATGAAGATCGGCACCGGGCAACCATGACCGGCGTCAATCAACCGCACACCCATCCGTGCACCGCCGCCGGGGCTGCTCTAGCGTGCTGGCGCAATGAAGAGCGTCACCGCCGAGTTGATCGGCGGTGACGCTTAGCTGGTCCGGCTCAGAATGCGACCGGACGAGCCACGTAGCCTCGGCCCGCGGGCGCCCATGACCACACCCCAGTCCGCGGGGCCCGTGGGGCCGGGTGTCACGCGCATGGCGGGACGGCCCCGTCAGGTTCGCCTGGTTGCCAGTTCCTCCACCATCAGGCCCAGACCGCTACCGAGCATGAAGACGTCCCGAGCGATCCCCATGCCAGCCGGCGCTGGACGGATTCCGTCATCACGGGTGAACCCTGGCGTCTTGAGGTACACGGCCATCAATGCGGCCGAGAATCCACTTAGGCCGGCCGCGGCCACCTGGGTGGGTACCATCGGGGCTAGTAGCGCCGTGCCCAGAGCGATCTCGAAGGTCGACAACGCCTTCCCGAAGCGGACCGGGTCCATCTTCTTCAAGAACGGGAACGCGTTGGCGGCCTGGTCCCGCAGCCCCGTTGCCCCGTCGACGTCCAATGACCGCTTAGTGATTCCGGTGTTCAATATGAAGGCCCCGCTCGCCAGGCGCGGCGGGACATGGTGAAGCTTGACGCTCATAGCAATCTCTCCTGAGTTCTTGGGACGTGGGTCTACCAGCGGTTCACACGTGAGAATGCAGCGGGCAGGCTTCCGCTGATCATTGACGGGCCCGGCGGCCCGGTGCGGCCCTCATGGGTGGCGGGATGACGCCCGGGCAGTGCGCTCGCGCTTGGTCTGGGCACCGGTCGACGTCCCTGGTCGCCCTAGTGGAGGCGGGTCCTAGGTCCTCCGAGATAACGCTTGCGGTAACGCCGGCACCGCCGACGGTCACCAGGATGTCCTCGACGTCCAAGCGTCGGGGGTCGTAGTCGACGTCAACCCGGTGCGAGTGCAGATCGATGTGCACGGCCTGCACCCCGGAAGACGCTTCAGGTGCCGGTTGATGTCGGTGGCGCACGAGGGGCAGAAAAACTCGCCCAGGCGCAGCTGCAGGTGCGCCGCCTGTGCCATGACGCTCACTGTCCTTCTCCTTGGCGCGGCGGGCGTCAGAACGCGGCAGGCTTGGCGACGTACCCGGCCTTGCCCACAGCGGCGATCAGGTCCTCGACGCTGGCCTTGGCCGGGTCGTGGTCGACCTCGATGCGTGCCGAGGCGAACTGGACCTTCACGGCGCTGACGCCGTCCAGGCGTCCGACACGCTTCTCGATCTTCGCCACGCAGGAGGGGCAGGAGAAGCCTTCGGCGCGCAGGGTCGTGTGGGTGGTGGTGGGAGCGGTGGTGCTCATGGTGTGTTCCTTCCTTCTCTGACGAGGTCTCACCCTTCTTGGGTGCTGACTACGACGTTACGAGCGGGCCAGGAACCGAACCATGACGTGCATCAATCAACCGCAGCAGACGTGAGAGAGTCCTCGCCCCTCAGGCACTGGCGGCCACGGTGGCGAGCAGACGGTCGCCGTCCAGGATGGCGGTCCATCTGCGGCCGGAGTCGATGATGCCGTCCTTGCGGAGCTGGCTCATTACCCGGGAGACGGACTCCGGTGTCGAACCGGTCATGCCGGCCAGGTCAGTGCGAGACAGCGGCAACTGGATCAATGTGGCACCGGAGGAGCTGTCCTGGCCGAACTTCTCGGCTAGGCGCAACAGCGTGGTCGCTACCCGCTGGGCGACGGTGGCGGTGGATTGCGCGGTGACGTCCGCACGCGCTTGCGCTAGCAGCGCGGTGACGTCGTCCACCACCCGTAGGGCGACCTCGGGGTGTTGCGTCATGACATCGCGGAAAGCGCGTGTGTCGATGCGTAACGCGCAGGTGGTGGTCAGGGCGCGAACGGTTTCGGGGTAGGTGGGCTGGCCCAGGGTGTGCATGCCTCCGAAGAGGTCGCCAGGGGCCAGGAGATCGACGACGACGTCCTGGCCGTTCGGGGTCGGGCGGGAGACCTTGGCGCGCCCGGCTGCCATGACGTAGAGATGTTCGGCCACGTCGCCGGCTGTGTAGAGCGGGTCGTCCTCAGCCCAGGACAGCGAGACCATGCGGTGGTCGATACCGACAAGATCCTCGTGGGACAGACCGGCGAAGAGCGGCACCTGGCCGAGAACCTTCATGCGTACCGGCAATGGACAGTGATGGGGCTGGGCGCAGGTTGAGCGCAGCGGGACTCGTCGTCGGCCAGGTGCGCCGGTAGCCGAATTGACCGGGGAGGATGCACCGTGCGATGCGGCGGAGCCGGGTTCGCTGCTCACGATTGCCTCCTGAAAGTGATGCTAGATGCGCCGAGACGAATAAGCACGTGCTTCGTCTCATTATTGGTAGCCGTAATGGTCAGGCGAGCGTGTATTCGCCCGCCTCCTGCACGGCTGCCTCGATGGCCGAGCGGTTCAGCTCGACGTCGTCCTTGTGCTTGAGGATGATGCGCGCTTCGCCGTCGGGAATGATCTCGGTGGCGACGGCACCGATACCTGCCACGAGATAGAGCCTGTCCTTGATGGCCCGCGCATCCTCGGCTGTGGTCATGCCGGCGACGGTGTAGATAGTGCTGATCATGCCCTGCTCCTGTCAGATCCGGCCGTTGAACGCCTGCATCGCGGCGTCCTCACGGGTGCCGCCACGACCCTCACCGTACGCGGCGTAGTCGGTGATCCACTCGATGGACTTGATCCACTTGACCATCTTGTACCCATGGTTCGACTCCACCCGCAGCCGCAGCGGCGCGCCCAGATGCACCTCCAACGGGTGCCCGTTGCGCTCGTACGCCAGGATCGTGTCGTCCTCGGCGACCGTGTCGAGGTCCAGCACCGCGTAGAACGGTTCCCGCGGCCGGTGGTCCCACATCTCCTGGGCCAGGCCGTGGGAGGTGATCATCACGTAGTTGGCACCCTCCGGGGGAGGTCCGAGGACCTCGAGGAGGTCACGGAGCCGGACGCCGGCCCATTTGGAGGTGGCCGACCAGCCCTGCATGCAGGTGTGGACCGCGATGTACTCGGTCTTCGGGAGCTGACGCAAGTCCCCCAGGCTCAGCTGCAGCGTCTTACCGCTCAGCTCACCACCGAGCTCGAGGCGCCAGTCACGGAAGCCGCTGTCCCGGTGGGCGAGCCACTCCGTGGACTCGTCCTTGGTCGGCGGGAGCCCGTTGGTCCAGTGGAACTCCGAGATGTCCTTCTCGGTGTAAGTACTCTGGCGTCCCATGCGGGGCTTCATCCAGTTCAGGGTGACCTTGCGGATCGGCTCAGTCAGCGCCACGAGCACGCGCTGGGAGCGCGGGCGGTCGGCCAGCGTGAGGTAGCTCAGAGCGATCCACAAGCCGATAACGACGACGATCGTGGCGATCGCGATGGTGAAGGCCTGCGCGTATCGGGCGGTGTCGGTGACACCGAAGACCATGTGCGGCAGGTTGTACTCGGGGTGGACCAAGAACACCAGACCGATGTGCATCACGATGAAAATGCTCATCAGGACCATGCCGATGAAGTGCAGCGAACGAGCGCCCTGGTGCCCACCCCACAGCTTCAGGTACCAGGGGAAGCGCGAACGCACGGCCGGGGACATCGCGATACCTGTCAGGATCAGCAACGGCGCCAAGATGAAGACGACGCCGGTGTAGGTGAGCATCTGCAGCGCGTCGTAGGGCTGGAAATGCTCGATCGAGGGCACGCCGAAGCCGAGGTAGATCCGCATGGATTCCCACGCCTCGGGGAACACATCCCACGAGTTCGGCACGATCCGCCGCCACAGGCCGGTGCCGAACAGCAGGACGACGTAAAGCAGGCCGTTGATCAACCACAGCGTCACTCCCAGTCCGTGCCAGTGCCGCCCCAGGCCGATGTTCTTCTTCCCCGGCAAGGTCAGCAGCGGGCTGGCGGATCGCTCGTCCATGAGGGAGGTGTAGACGCCCTCCTCCTTCGGCAGCTCCCGGCGGGTGAACTTGATCCACTCAGTGCCCGGCTTGGAGTCATTGCGCCACCACAGGCGGGGCAGCGAGGCGAGAATTTCCCACCCGCTGCGCAGCACAATCCCCATTAGGACAAAGTTGAGCAGGTGTGTAGCCCGCAGCCAGAGCGGGAAATCCGGGTCCAAGAATGCCTCCATAGATCGTCGCCGGCTGTAGCCGCGCCTGTCCTCGCCACACTAAGCCGCCCACCTATCCCGGGCATCTACGGGCTGCTCGATGCCGGTCCGCTGCCATCGGTCGGATCCCGTGTTGGCCTTCCATCCCGGGCATCTACGGGCTGCTCGATGCCGGTCCGCTGCCATCGGTCGGATCCCGTGCTGGCCTTCCACGGCAGGCTGCGGTGGGAGCTTTGGTGCGGGAGCCCAGACGTAGATGCTCGGAGAGCCGCCCTGTGCCCCGCGCTCGCATCGGAATCGGACAGAGGGAGTGGAACTCAACCCAGCGGCACACCCTGTGCGGCCATGGGAAAGGTTCGGGGTCGATGGGCTGGCCGTCGATGTGGACGGCGTACTGCAGGTGGTAGCAGCAGGCGAAGTTCCCGGCGTCGCCAACCAGGGCGATGACTAGCCGCAGGCGGCCCCCGAAGTCGGTGCCGTAGTGAAACATGCCGCCCAATAACTTGCGGGGCCCGAAACGTGAGGTGATCGGTGCATCCAGCGGCGCGGGCCGTCACCGAAGCGCTGGTGCCCCAACACCCCAACGCTCGGGCAGCCGTCGCTGCCTGCATGGCCAGAGTCCTCAGCGAGGTCGACGGCAGGCCCCTGACGTTCCACGGGCCATCAGCGATCCGCACTTCTCTTGGCAGCCACGACGCACCACTCGCAGTCTGCTGTACGTAATCGAACGATTCCGCTACAGCGGCGACGAGGGCTCGGCGCCCTCTTCAGGATGCTTGACGGTTCGCGGTTCTCGGCCCACGCCATTTGTAACGAAACTCAGTGCCGGATTCTATGGCTCGATACTTCCCGTGCTGAACGAGTATCGCTACAGTCAGCGCCATGGGGCATCTGCTGGGGTATGCGCGTGTGTCGACGACCGATCAGGACGCTGCGCTGCAGATCGATGCGCTGACTGCGGCGGGGTGTTATCGGGTCTTCGTCGATACGATCTCTGGCTCCCTGGATCACCGGCCCGAGCTGGCGAAGTTGATGGACCAGTTGCGCCCGGGGGACACGCTGGTGGTGTGGCGGCTGGACCGGTTGGGTCGCTCGATCAGGCATCTGATCGACCAGCTGCAGGTCCTGTCCGAGCAGGGCGTGGGGTTCCGCTCCTTGCAGGAGACGATCGACACGACCTCCTCGGGCGGGCGGCTGGTGTTCCACGTCTTCGCCGCGCTGGCCGAGTTCGAACGTGACCTGATCCGTGAGCGCACCCACGCAGGACTGGCCGCCGCCCGGGCCCGTGGCCGCAAAGGCGGGCGACCGCCCGCCCTGTCGCCGGACCAGGTCAAGGCGGCCCGTCGGATGTATGAGCAGAATGAGATGACGGTGGCGCAGATCGGTGCGGTCTTGGGCGTCAGCCGGGCCACCATCTACCGCGTGCTCAACCGCCAAAGTGTCCCAGTGGTCGAACCACGACAGTCGAGAAGCGCCGTGTAGGTCATGGACGCGGCCGGGCGCTGGCAGATCCTCAGGCTTCACGTCGAGGACCAGATCCCGCTCGCCGCCCTGGCCCGGGACACCGGGATCGGGTTGCGCACGCTGGAGCGGTGGCACGCCCGCTACCGCACCGAGGGATACGCAAGCCTCGATAGGCGGCAGCGCGCTGATGTCGGCAGCCGCCGCCTGCCCGCTGAGCTCGTGTCGTTGGTCGAAGGGCTGGCGTTGAGGAAGCCTCGGCCGGCGATCATCACCATCCACCGCAAGGTCAGCGCCATCTGCGAGGAGCAGGGATGGCCCGTGCCCTCCTATGGCGTCGTGCGCGCGATCATCGCCGACCTCGATCCGGGCATGGTCACCCTGGCCCTGGAAGGGCCGGCGTCCTACCGGGACAAGTACGAGATCGCGCTGCGCCGGCAGGCCGAGCGGCCGAACGCGATGTGGCAGGCCGATCACACCCTGCTCGATGTCCTCGTGGTGGGCACCGACGGCAAGCCCGCCCGGCCGTGGCTGACGACGATCATCGATGACTGCTCGCGCGCTATCTGCGGGTACACCGTGTTCCTCGGTGCGCCCTCGGCGATGAACACCGCGCTGGCGCTGCGTCAGGCGATCTGGCACAAGACCGACCTCTCCTGGCCGATGTGCGGCCTGCCCGAGGTGCTCTACGTCGATCACGGCAGCGACTTCATCAGCAACCAACTCACCGGCACGGCCGTGGACTTGCATATCCGACTCATCCACTCTGCCGTCGCGCGTCCTCAGGGGCGCGGCAAGGTGGAGAGGTTCTTCGGGACCGTGAACACCGAGCTGCTGGCTGGTCTGCCTGGGTACATCGCCGAGGGACACCACTGGCCGACGCCGAAGCTGTCCCTGGCTGAGCTCGACGCTGCGATGGAGGAGTTCGTAATCACCTACAACGACCAAACTCACAGCGAGCTCGGCACCTCCCCGCGCGCTGCCTGGATCGCCGATGGCTGGCTACCGCGCATGCCGGAGAGCCTGGAGGACCTCGACGGGCTCCTGCTCACCGTCGCCCAGACCAGGGTCGTGCGCCGCGATGGCATCCACTTCCAGGGCCTGCGCTACATCTCCCCGACCCTGGCCGGTTACGTCGGCCGGTCGGTCGTGATCCGCTACGACCCCAGGGACATCACCGAGATCCGCGTGTTCGACCACGAGGACTTCATCTGTAAGGCCATCAACCAGGATCACCACGACCAGAAGGTCAGCCTCAAGGAGGTCCAGGCCGCCCGCAACGCCCGGCGCCGGGCGCTGCGTCAGGGCATCAACGAGCGGATCGCCGTCGTGGCCACGCAGACCGACCCTGCACCAGCGACCGAGGCGCCGCCGCCGGCGCCTCGGCGGAAGTTGCAGGTCTATAGAGAGGACCTGAGGTGAGTCAGCGCTTCATCGTGACCAAAGAACACCGCCGCTTCACCGAGTTCGCCGACGCCGTGCGGCGCGGGCACACCATCGGCCTGTGCTTCGGACCAGCCGGCGTGGGAAAGACGCTCTCCGCGCGCCGCTACGCCCGCTGGGACAAGGCCCACGACCTGCTGACCTACTGGGGACCGCGCTCCGACAGTGACGCGAAGATCTACGCCGCGCTGGCCAAGAGCCGTACCGTGCTCTACACCCCCAGCGTGCTGACCACGCCACGGGCCCTGAAGGAGGAGCTCGACCAGGTCATCTCCCGCACCAATATCTGCATCGAGCAGCACCTCGCGCCGGCCGGACAGGTCACGCCAGAGACGCGCGGGTGGCGCCACAGCAGGAACTACGTCGAGCTGATCATCGTCGATGAGTCCGAACGCCTACGCCCCACCGCACTGGAACTGCTGCGCGATCGCTACGACCGCGACAACATCGCCCTCATCCTGATCGGCATGCCCGGCCTGGAGAAGCAGTTCAGCCACTACCCCCAGTTCTACAGCCGCGTCGGCTTCGCCCACCAGTACCGGCCCCTGGGCAAGGACGAACTGCTCTTCGTCCTTCAACGGCACTGGCGCGCCCTCACCAAGACCCTCGACCCAGAGGACTTCACCGACGCCCAAGCCATCGCCGCCATCGCCCGCATCACCCGAGGGAACTTCCGACTCCTGGAACGACTCTTCCCCCAGATCGAGCGCGTCCTGAAGATCAACGAACTCGACACCATCACCAACGACGTCATCGAAGCCGCCGCCAGCACCCTTGTCATCGGCGTCAGTTGACAGGCCGCCACATAGCACCTACAGAACCCCGCCATTTATCGGCGCAAGCCACAACTCCCAGAACCCGATTCTGGCGTGCCTCAGAATCGGTCAGTTCTGAAGCGACGACCTGACTTGTGGGAACGGGCCAAGACGTAGCAGTCGATGCCCTCAGGGTGACTCTGCTATGCCCGGGCCGAACCAAGGCGCCAGAGACGTGCCTCCTGTAGCCCTGGTCACGAATGCGCGGGATGGCGATCGAACCTGGACGGATCCTGGCGGCGAACAGGTCATGCCAGGTCCGGAAGCTCCATCCGGCCTAGCGTCGCCCTGTCGGCGACTGCGGTGATCGCCGTCATACGCCGGTGCTCCACGGTGCAGGTCATCAGGCCCACGGGACGACCGGTGGGAGCGAAGGCGAGGACCCCGGGTCGCCCGTCCACCACGACCTGGCGAGCGGTGAACCCCAGCTCGCTCCCCCGCACGACGGCGCGGACGAGTTCTGCACGGCCTCGTCTCACCGTCACGCCCCGCGGGCTGCGCACCTCCCAGACCAGGTCCGGGTGGAGGACCTCGAGCAGGGCCTCGAAGTCGCCGTCGCGGGCGGCGGCCAGGAACGCGTCGACCACAAGTCGTTGCCGGCGGTGACTACCAGTGGGGCGTGCGGCGTCACGGACCTTGCGGCGAGCACGGCTCGCTGCCATCTTTGCGGCGTCGACCGACTTGTCGATGATCACGCCGATCTCGGCGAACGGGACACCGAACACGTCGTGCAGCACGAAGGCGAGCCGTTCATCTGGCCGGAGCGAGCCCAGCACAGTGAGCAGAGCCAGGCCGAGTGCCTCGCTGTCGATCGCGTGGCTCTCCGGGTCCCCGTCGGTGGAGACGACGTCGGCCGTGACGACCGGGTCGCGGAACTGCGCTTCGAAGGACGTCTCGCCCTTTGCCGCCCGGGAGCGCAGGACGTCAATGCTCAGCCGCCCCACCACGGTGGTCAGCCATGCGGCGAGGTTCTCGATCGTTGCGGGGTCCTGACGGGCGAGACGCACCCACGCCTCCTGCACGACGTCCTCCGCGGAGCTCGCGCTCCCGAGCACCCGGGTCGCGATCGCCAGCAGACGCCCGCGCTCTGCCTCGAAGTTCTCTGCCAGGTCGGTCTGGGAGCTCATCGTTACCTCTCCTCGGTCTGTCCCGTCATCACGATGACGGGCCCGAGCGGGCCGACGTAACGACGAAGGAGAAGTTCGTGAACCTCGCCCTGTGGATCCTCGCCGGCGCACTCGCCATCGCCTACACCGCGGGCGGCACCAGCCTGCTGCTGATGCCCAAGGAGCGGTACCGCGCACTCGGGGCCAGCCAGCACTGGGTCGACGACTTCGAGGACCGGCACCTCAAGGTCATCGGCGTCGTCAAGATCATCGGGAGCCTCGGCCTCATCCTCCCGGCAGCGCTCGGCGTCGCACCGCTCCTGACTCCTCTCGCGGCCAGCGGGCTCGCACTCTTCATGGCCGGCGCCGCAACCACGCGCTTCCGTCGCAGCGAATGGAAACTGATGCTCATTGACGTGTTCTACCTCAGCCTCTTCCTCGTGCTGGCCTGGGGGCGGTTCGACCTCCAGCCGCTCTAGGTCTAACCGGCCACGACTTCGATGCCAGTTCGTGTTGTCGAAGTGAGGGTCTCCGGTTCGCGCAAGTGCCCGAACAGGAAGGAGCCCCCCTGAAGTTCCGAAAACTCCAGAACCCGATTCTGGCGCGCCTCAGAATCGGTCAGTCTTGGAGCGTTGACAGTGATTGTTGGGGCTCGACAGAACCGCCACTACTCCAGCGCGGCAGTCGTCACGTCGTGTGGATGAAACGAGGTCGACCCGGCCCTGCGCACCCACTATCGACCGCCCACCGGCCGCAGCGCACTCGTCACCGCGGTCTCACGCCGCAAGGGCGTGACGTACCGTGTCGCCATGTCGAGCGCCAGCGCCCCCACGCATCTCGCGATCTTCGCCTCGGGTGAGGGGAGCACGGCCGCGCGGATCATCGACGCGGCGGGCCGAGGGCTGGACGCCGCGGTCCGTCTGGTCGTCAGCAACAACAGCGGCTCAGGTGCGCTCGAGCACGCGCGCTCCCGAGGCGTGCCGACGCGCCACCTTAGCGGCCGGACCCACTCCGACCCCGAGGCGCTCGCCGCTGCAATCGCGGGGGCGCTCCACGAGGCCGGCGTCGAGCTCGTGGTGCTCGCTGGCTACATGAAGAAGCTCGGCCGCCGCGTCCTGGCTGGTTGGGACGGGCGCATCGTCAACACCCACCCGGCCTTGCTGCCCGCCTACGGCGGCGTCGGGATGTATGGGGACCGCGTCCACTCGGCCGTCCTTGCCGACGGGGCCACCATTACCGGCGCCTCGGTCCACGTCGTCACCGCCGAGTACGACGAGGGTCCAGTTCTCGCGCAGTGCCCCGTGCCGGTCGAGCCCGACGACGACGTCGCGAGCCTCCGCGCGCGCGTCCAGGCGGCCGAGAAGGAGCTCCTCATCTCGTGGCTCACCGCGTCCTGCGGCGTCCGCGAGACCGCCCTGCCCACCTGAGCCGCAGGCCGTCCCGCAGATCCGTCCTGCTCACCGCGTCCTCCGCCCTGCTCACCGCGCCCCCGTGGGCCGGATGCGAGTGAGCCGGCAACGATGCTCACCCAGCGAACCAGGTGACCGTGCGACATCGAACCGTCATCCGGTCCGGGCTGGTGCGGCTTCCGCTGCCTCCGTGTGGTCAGTCGGCCACGGCTCGTCAGGTTCCGAAACTCCCAGAACCCGATTGTGACGCGTCTCAGAATCGGTCGGTTGAGCGGTGTCTGAGAACTTGGCAGGCACACGGTGGCACTACGCGTCGTTGTGCTTCCGGTTCATGGAGTGGGCGCGGGCCAGGCGAGCAAGAAGTGTTGTTGGGACTGCTGCACGGATAGGTGACAGTGGTTCTCAGGCGGCGAGTGCGACCTGAGTGGTGATGATGGCTTCGTACTCGATGGGGGTCAAGCGTCCCGCCGCTCGAACCTGATTTTCTCGTCGTCGATGTCCACGACTTGATCGTCGACGGTGCGCGCGGTCGAGGGCTGCGGCGGTCCGGGCCGGATCACGCGCTAGCTTTCGGCCTTCGTGCGCGATATGTGGCCGGCCTGGAAATGCTGGACCAAGGTGACCGCAGCGAAGGTTGCCGCTTCCGCGTCTGCTCCACTCACTCCGAGAGGACCTCCGGGTCATCGGTCCCGTGACGGTCGAACTCGCTGCGCCACACCATCCCCGTCAGGTGGTGGATCGTGACGCGTGAGTCGTTGCGAATCAGCTTCCCGAGAGTCGCGTCGTCGTCATCGGGGGCGAACGTGCTCTTGCCCGCGGCTTCCACGCCGACGCCTACCAGACGGAGTACAACACCCTCCGCCCGCACGAGGCCATCGCGTGGAACCGGCCCCTGGACGCTGCGGCGCACCACCCGGACGGCGGCGGGCGTCAGATCGACGTGGCGATGCTGTCCACCGACGAGTACGAGGAGATCGCCGCGAAGAATCCGCCGAACATCGCGAGCACGATGAACAGCACGTACAGCACCCAGAACGACGTGAAGATGATCGACAGCCACAGCCCCCACCTGCCGAGGGTGTTGGGGTAGCCCACCTTCTTCGACTCCGACAGGGCCATCGCGGAGACGACGATCCCGGCGGGGGAGATGATGAACGCGAGGATGAAGCCGACGATGCCCATCGTCTTGCCGGGCGGGTCCGGGGCGTAGCCCGGGTAGCCGTAACCGGGCGCCGGGTACGGACCCTGGGGGTAGCCGGCCTGGGGGTAGCCGGCCTGGGGATAGCCGTGCTGGTCGTAGCCAGGCTGGGCGTAGCCCTGCGGAGGCTGCTGCGGGTTCTGCTGCGGGGACGGCTCGCCGGCCGGATACGGATCGCTCACGGGGACAGTGTCGTGGATCGACGGCGTCCGGCGCCAGCACGTGTCAGCCGTCGACCGCCCGGGCGTAGCGCACGGACAGGACCCGCAGGTGCTCGACGAGCTCCGGCGGCTCGGCCGCGTGGAAGTCGAGGCCGAGCATGCCGATCCACACGGCGACCACCTCGACGCTGTCGCCGCCGGTGACGAGCACGCTGCGGCCGTCCGGCAGCGGCTCGACGGTGCCCACGGCGGGGTTGATCCGCGCCAGCACCTCCTCGGCCGGGGCCTCGACGGTGATGCGGGCGTGCACCGCCCAGCCGGTACGCGCCACCTCCTGCACGACGAACGTCGTGAGGTCGCCGGGGAACGGGGCGGGGACGAAGCGCCGCCCGCCCGGGGTGCGTAGCCGCAGCCAGTCGACGCGGTACGGCGTCCACGCGCCCGTGGCGACGTCGCGTCCCACCAGGAACCACCGGCGCTGCCACGAGACCAGGTGGTACGGCTCGATCTCGGCGGGCTCGTCCGCGTAGAGGCAGCGCAGGCTCTGGTGGTCGCGGACGGCGTCGGCCACCGCCGCCAGCGTGGCGGAGTCGACGCGCGGGTCCTCGACGTTGGAGCCGGTGTTCTCGGGGCCGGCCGTGCTGGCGTCGCGGATGGCGGCGAGCCGGCGGCGGAGGCGGTCGGGCATCACCTGCTCCAGCTTGGTCAGCGCCGACTGCCCGGACTCCTCGAATCCCGCGGTGCCCGTGACGGTGCGCAGGCCCACGGCCACGGCGACGGCCTCGGTGTCGTCGAGCAGCAGCGGGGGCAGGCGGGCGCCCGCCCCGAGCCGGTACCGCCCGCCCGGGCCCCGGACGGCATGGACGGGATAGCCCAGCTCACGCAGCCGTGCCACGTCGTTGCGGACGGTGCGGTCGGTGACGTCGAGGCGTTCGGCAAGCTCGGCTCCCGACCAGTCCGGCCGTGACTGGAGGAGGCCGAGCAGCGTCAGCATGCGCGCCGAGGTGGAGCCCATCGCGACCTCCGGAAGTTCGTCGAGAAGTGGTCGAACCCTCCCAGAATAAAGGAAGGAACCTTTCCTGAACCGTCACTACGGTGGTCTCAGGAGCTGGGGCGAGGGCCCGGCTCACGACACCGGGAGAACGCCATGACCACCACCACCGCCGGTCAGGCCGGCATCGAGCTCCGCCCGTTCACCGCGGCGGCCCCGCAGGCCGACCTGGACGACCTGCGGCAGCGGCTCGAGCGGACCCGCTTCGCCCCGGCAGCCCCCGGCGACTCGTGGGACTACGGCACGCCGGAGTCCTACCTGCGCGACATGGTCGAGCGGTGGAAGGGCTTCGACTGGCGCGCCGTCGAGGCCCGGCTCAACGCCTTCCCGCAGTTCACCACCGAGATCGACGGGCAGACGGTCCACCTCCTGCACGTGCGTTCCGCGCACGCGGACGCGACGCCGTTGCTGCTGGCGCACACCTACCCCGGCTCCGTGCTCGACTTCCTCGACATGATCGACCCGCTGGTCGACCCGGTCGCGCACGGTGGCCGCGCCGAGGACGCCTTCGACGTCGTCGTCCCGTCGATGCCGGGCTTCGGCTTCTCGACCCCGCTGGTCGGGGAGTGGACGATGGCGCGGGTCGCGCAGACCTACGACACCCTGATGCGGGGGCTCGGCTACGAGTCCTACGGCATCCACGGCAGCGACGGCGGGGCGATGGTCGCGCGCGAGCTCGCCGTGCTCGACCCCGAGGGCTTCCTCGGCGCGCACGTGCTGCACCTGTTCTCCTTCCCGTCCGGCGCGCCGGGGGAGATGGACGGGTTCGGCGAGAAGGAGTACGCGGCGCTCGCCCACGCGCAGTGGTTCCAGTCGGTGGGCGCGTACAACGTGATGAACGCGTCGCGGCCGCAGACCGTCGCGGCCGGGCTGGCGGACTCGCCCGTGGCGACCCTGGCCTACTCCGAGCTCTTCGAGAGCTTCGGCAACGGCACGTCGCTGGTGCGCCCGGAGCAGGTGCTGGCGCAGGCCACGCTCTACTGGCTGACCAACACCTACGCCACGGCCGCGCGCTACCACTACGCGGAGCAGCGCTCCGGTGCCGAGCCCGTCGTCAGCCAGGGGCGGATCGGCGTCGCGGTCTTCAAGGACGACTTCCAGACCATCCGCAGCCTCGCCGAGCGGGACAACGCGCGCATCGAGCACTGGTCCGAGCTTCCCCGCGGCGGGCACTTCGCCGCGATGGAGGTGCCGGACGACGTCGTCGCCGACCTGCGGGTGTTCTTCGGCTGACGAGCCGGCGCATCATCCGAGCGGCACGGGCACCCGGCGGTCGGTGCCCGTGCCGCGCTCCGGATCACGGCCCCGCACCAGGACCTCCCACCGATCGACCTCCAGGAGGTACAGGCGGAGGTCGGACCCGCCGGCCAGCTCCTCAGGCGTGAACGACACCCCGTCGCGGGTGTCGGCGTACGCCGCGGCGCAGCGGGTCCCGAGCTCGTCGTCGGGCACGCGCCGTGCCCGGCCCGTGAGGTACACGGCCTCCGCGGACCCGACCCGGACGGTGGAGTCGAAGACGACGCCCTCGACGCGCGGCTCGCGCTCGACGTTCCGGGAGTGGTGCGCGGCGGGGGACGACACCCAGTAGACGTGGTGACCGTCCCGAGTGAAGAACACCGGCGAGACGCGGGGGGCGCCGTCCGGGTCGATCGTCGCGAGCGCGACGTAGCGGACGGTGGCCAGGACGCGTGCGGCGTCCGAGGTGAGGTCGGTCATGGTCGGCGGACCCGGCGTCGGCCGCGAACTCATCGGACGGTGGACCCGTCGGCGGGACCTCGTGATGGAATCGACGGGTGTTCACGCGATCCCGCACCCGCTTCGACCTCGTCCCCCGTCGCGTGCGCGTGCACGCCGTCACCGAGCTGACCGGCTCGATGCGTCGCACGACGTTCCGTGACGTCGACGGAGCCGACCCCGGCGCGCCGACGTCGCTGGCCGCGCTCCGGGCCCCTGGCCCGGAGGACCACGTCAAGGTCTTCCTCCCGGACCCGGCCACCGGCGAGCTGCACGCCCCGACGACCGCCCCTGACGGCGGGCTGCAGCGGCCCACCGGCGTCGTCTCCATCTCGCGGGACTACACGGTGCGTGCCACGCGCACGGTGGACGGCGTGGCCGAGCTCGACGTCGACTGGGTGCTGCATGGCGACGAGGGCCCGGCCTCCGCGTGGGCGGCGCGCGCCGCCGTGGGCGACGAGGTGGTGCTCGCCGGGCCGCGCGGCAGCGTGGGGGTGCCCGACGGCGTCGCCCGGCTCACGCTCGTCGGCGACGAGACGGGTCTGCCGGCCCTCGCGCGGTGGGTCCGGTCGACGGGGCCGCAGGTGCCGGTGACGGCCGTCGTCGAGATCGGCGACGACGTCGACGAGGAGTTCGTCGAGGCCGAGCTGGGGCGCGCGGAGGTCGAGATCCTCTACCGCACCGACGGCCCGGGGCAGCTCGAGACCGCGGTGCGCTCGCTCGGCGGACTGGAGGACGGCGAGTTCCTCGTGGCGCTCGGCGAGGCGGGCGAGCTGGTGCCGGTGCGTCGCTACCTGCGCCGGGAGCTCGGCCTGCCCGCCGAGCGGCTGTCCCTCGCCGGGTACTGGCGCCGGGGCACGGTCAACCTGGACCACCACCTGCCGCTGGACCCGAGCGACCCGGACTGACGGGAGGTGCCCCGCCCGCCGGGGCCGCGGTGAATGGCAGCGGGCCCGGTCAGCCGGCGGCGCGGTCGGTCTCGCCGCGCAGGGTGTCGATCTGCTCCTGCAGCCCGCCGAGCAGCCGCGCCACGTCGTCGGCCCCGGCGTCCGCGGCCTCCTGCGTCACGTGCCTGACCTCGGCCGACGCGGCCTCGAGCGCCACCTGGGCGTCCTGGAGCGCGACGACGGCGCCGTCCTTCGAGTCCTGGGCGCGCTGGAGCGCGTCCCGGGCCTCCTCCGTGGCGGCGGTGGCGGACGCCACGGCGTTCGTGACGTCGCCGGCCAGCGCGGCGGGGAGGTCGGACGCCTGCTGCTCCAGGCGCTGGAGGTCGTCCTCGATGGCCTGCGCCTGGTTCTGGGCATCGGCGATGAAGCGTTCGACGTCGGCGGGGGCGGAACACGCGCCGAGCATCATCGCGAGGGCGAGCAGGCTCGCGGCGGCAAGACGGGTGGTCGTCTTGCCCTTCGTCGATGTCGGCGCTGACGTCATGGACCGATTCTGCCCTGAGACGCCGCCGGTGCAGGGGTTCGAATCCACAGAAGGTGTGGAGATCTTGGACACGCTCGGCCGGGTCGGGACAGTGCTGGAAGGATTCGGGCAGCGAAGGGCCGCGACCGAGGGAGTGGCGATGACCGACGGGATCCGGGCCGACGGTGGCCGCGTCGCCGGCCTGGCCGCCCTCCTGCGGCACGGCGCGAGCACCTGGACCCAACGGGCGGACGCCACCGCGCTGACCGGTCTGGGACCGGGGGTCGCCGACGCCGCCACGCAGGCCGCGGCCACCTGGCGCGCCGAGCTCACCGTCGGCGGCGACGCCGTCCGCGACCTCGCCCGCTCCCTGGACGACGGGCTCGCCACCCTGCGGCAGACGGACGACGACGCCGTCCGCCGGGCCGGGCAGGTGCGGCACACCTCCTTCGCCGCCCCGACGCCGTCCGGCGTCGGCGTGCGGACGCAGGGCGCCCAGGCCGCCGCCCGCCGCTGGGGCGGCGACGTCCTCACCGCGCCCGAGGGAGCGCCCGACGACGTCCGCGCGGGCGCAGGCGAGTACGAGACCACGGCGGACCTCCTGGACGAGCGGGCGGACACGCTGACCGCGACGGCCCACGAGGTCACCGACGCCGACGCCGAGGCCGGGACGGCGGCGGCGCAGGGCGCGCTGGCACTCGCCGACCTGGCCCGCCTCGAGGCAGGCGGCTGCCGGATCATCGCCGCCGGGCTGCGCGCCTACGCGACCGCGCTCGACGGCGCGCAGAAGGACCACGCCGCGACGTCCGGGGCTGCTGCCGGCGCGGAGGACGCCCTGCGTCTCGCCCTCGGCGACGCCGCCGGGCACGCCCGGCTCGCGGGTTTCGCCCCGACCGGCACGGTCACCGCGCTCGACGCGGCGGCGGCGCTCGCGGCCGGTGTCGGCGACCCGGACAAGGCCGTCGTGTCCGCGGCCGAGTGGGCGGCGTACCTCGCGGTCCGCGACGACCTCTCCGACGCGGAGCTGGCCCGGTTCGACGCCGTGCTGGCGGACGCCCGGACCCCCGAGGAGCGGCAGGCGGTGATCGCCGCCCTCGCCACGGGGGCCGGACTGCCGCTCGCGCTCGCGCTCGCCCGGCGGCTCCGGCAGATGACGCCTGCCGAGGTGCGCGCCGTCGCGTCGCTCGGCCTCGCCGACGTGGGTGCGGGCGTCTCCGGGGTGGCGCTCGGGACGCCCGACGGCACCGACCTGATCCAGTTCACCGGCACCACCTGTGGTTCCGCGTCCCTGCTCCTGCTGGCCGCGCAGCGCGACCCGTACCTGGCGCTGTTCCTCGCGACCGGCGAGACCGTGGACGGCCACGTGCCCGACTACCTCGCCGACATCCCGCGGATCGACCGCCTCGCGGGCGCCGGGCTCACCACGGGCGAACGGCTGCGACACGTGCAGGAACAGGTGCGCGTCCAGACCAACAGGTTCACGTTCTGGCCGGGTCGCTGGCTCGGGTCCGCGCCCTGGGGCTACGGCGACGAGGTGAGCAGGATCCTCGGCGGGCAGGACGTCGACATGTCGTACAGCCTGCTGAGGCCGAAGGGCGGCGCGCGCGACCTGGTCGCGCGCGCCGTCGCCTCCGTGGACGCCGGGACGCCCGTGCCGTTCCTCGTGGGTCCGAGCGGTACCGACGTGCCGCGCCACTACGTGCTGCTCGTTGGGCACTCGGACGGTGAGCTGCAGTTCTACGAGCCCGGCAGCGGCGAGGTGCGCAGCGTGTCCGTCCAGGACGCCGTCGCGGGGACCGGCCCCGTCGGGGCGTTCGGCAACTGGCACGCCATCTACGGGGCGGCGGTCCCGGAGGGCTGAGCTGCCCGGGCCGTCGCGACCAGGAGGGTCGACGTCGCGCGGTGCGCGCGAGGGCGGCGGGACCTCAGGGCCAGCGGGGTTGGCGGAGCGCCCTCGCCAGCACCGGTCAGCCGCGAGCGCCCAGGCGCCGGCTGACCTCGGCGGCGGCCCGCCCGGCGGCCGCGGCCAGCTCCGCGCGGCGGGCGTCGTCGACGTCGTCGGACCAGAACGTCAGGGCGACGCCCGCGACCGGGTAGCCCGTGTGGTCGAGGGCGGCGTGCGCGACGGACGCCAGGCCGGGCGTCACCTCGCCGTCCTCGGTGGCGTGGCCGCGGCGCCGGACGTCACGGAGCACCTCGCGCAGGTCACGCAGCGTGCGCGGTCCGACGCCGGTCCGGTCGGCCAGGGCGACGGCGCTGGGGAACAGCGCCCGCACCTGCGCGGCGGGCAGCAGGGCGAGGACGGCGCGGCCGCTGGCGGTGAGGTGGCCCGGCAGCCGCACGTCGACGTCGGTGACGAGCGACGGCCGGTGCGGGGCGCGCTGCTCCACCAGGTAGAGCACCTCGCGCCCGTGCAGGACGGCGAGGTGCGCGCTCTCGCCCGTCGTCTCGACCAGGCGCGCGACGACCGGGCGCGCGAGGCGGGCGAGCGGCGCCTGGCGGGTGTACGCCGACCCGAGGGAGAGCGAGGCCACGCCCAGGCCGTAGCGGTGCTCCTCCGGCAGGTGCGTCACGAACCCCTCGTCGACCAGCACCGACAGCAGGTGGTAGACGGTGGAGCGCGGCAGCCCCAGGTGCTGGGCCACGGCCGCCGCCGGGGACGGCCCGGGCTGCGCCGCCAGGTAGGTGAGCACCCGCAGCGTGCTGCGCGCCGCCGGCACGTCCGCCATCGTCCCTCCCTTCGCGCGAGGTCGGGCCCCGCGTGCCGCCGGGGCCGCCGGGCCGCGGACACGAGGCACGGCCGCCGCGCGTGTCTGGGATACCAGACTGAACTTCCCGCCGGCCGGTGTCCAGCCGCCCAGCGGCGGTGTGTGCTGGCCGCATGACCGTCACCACCCCCTCGGCGGCCCCCGGCGCCGTCGCCGACGTGGAGCTCACCGGCGAGCCCCTCACCGTCGACGACGTCGTCGCCGTCGCCCGCCACGGTGCCCCCGTCCGCATCGCCGACCGTGCGCTCGAGGCGATGGCCGCCAGCCGCGCCGTCGTCGACGACCTCGCAAACGACGACCGTCCGCACTACGGCGTCTCCACCGGCTTCGGCGCGCTGGCCCGGACGCACATCCCTCCCGAGAAGCGGGCGCAGCTCCAGGTCGGCCTCGTGCGCTCGCACGCCGCGGGCTCCGGCCCGGAGGTGGAGCGCGAGGTGGTGCGCGCCCTGCAGCTGCTGCGGCTGGCCACGCTCGCCACCGGGCGCACCGGCGCGCGGCCGGTCGTCGCCGAGACGTACGCGGCGATGCTGAACGCGCGGCTCACTCCCGTCGTGCACGAGTACGGCTCGCTCGGCTGCTCGGGCGACCTCGCGCCGCTGGCGCACGTCGCGCTCGCCGCGCTCGGCGAGGGGCCGGTCCGCGACGACGACGGCGTCCTCCGCGACGCCGACGAGGCGCTCGCGGCCGCGGGGATCGCCCCGCTGGAGCTGCGCGAGAAGGAGGGCCTGGCCCTCATCAACGGCACCGACGGCATGCTCGGCATGCTGTGCCTGGCCCTGGCGGACCTGCGCTCCCTGCTCACGACGGCGGACGTCGCCGCGGCCTCCAGCGTGGAGGCGCTCCTCGGCTCGGACGCGCCGTTCGCCGCGGACCTGGTCGGCATGCGTCCCCACCCCGGCCAGGCGGCGTCGGCCGCGAACCTCCGGGCGCTCCTCGCGGGGTCGCCCGTCGTGGCGAGCCACCGCCGGCTCGACGCCGACGGCCGCCCCGAGTGCACCCGCGTCCAGGACGCGTACTCGCTGCGCTGCGCCCCGCAGGTGCACGGCGCGGCGCGGGACACGCTGGACCACGCGGCGTCCGTCGCCGGCCGCGAGCTCGCCGCCGCCATCGACAACCCCGTGGTCACGGTGGACGGCCGCGTCGAGTCGAACGGCAACTTCCACGGCGCCCCCGTCGCCTACGTGCTGGACTTCCTCGCCGTCGCCGTGGCCGACGTCGCCGCGATGAGCGAGCGTCGCACCGACCGGTTCCTCGACGTGGCGCGCAACGAGGGGCTGCCGCCGTTCCTCGCCGACGACCCGGGCGTCGACTCCGGGCTGATGATCGCGCAGTACACCGCCGCGGGGATCGTGAGCGAGCTCAAGCGGCTCGCCGCGCCCGCGAGCGTCGACTCCATCCCGTCGTCGGCCATGCAGGAGGACCACGTGTCCATGGGCTGGGCCGCTGCCCGCAAGCTGCGCCGCGGCGTCGACGGGCTGGGCCGGGTGCTCGCCATCGAGCTCATGACCGCCGCACGCGCCCTCGACCTCCGCCTCGCTGACCTGTCGGGGCGAGAGTTGTCAGGACGTGGTGCACGCATCGATGCACGTGAGCCTGACAACTCCACGGGGCGAGAGTTGTCAGGACGTGGTGCACGTCGTGATGCACGTGAGCCTGACAGCTCCGCGGGCTCGCCAGGGTGGCGGGCCGCCGAGGGCACCGGGGCCGTCCACGCGCTGCTGCGCACCGCCGTCGAGGGGCCCGGACCGGACCGCTTCCTCGCACCCGAGATCGAGGCCGCGACCCGGCTGGTGGCGGACGGCGCGGTCGTCGCGGCCGCGGCCGCCGCCGTCGGACCGCTGAGCTGAACCGAAGGAGACACCGATGTCCCACCCCACGACGTACGACCGGGGCACCCCGGTCCCCGTGCGCGCACCGCGCGGCACCACCCTCACCGCGCGCAGCTGGCAGACCGAGGCGCCGCTGCGCATGCTCATGAACAACCTCGACCCCGAGGTGGCGGAGCGACCCGACGACCTGGTCGTCTACGGCGGCACCGGCCGCGCCGCGCGCGACTGGCCGAGCTACCACGCCATCGTGCGCACCCTGACGACGCTCGCCGACGACGAGACCCTGCTGGTCCAGTCCGGCAAGCCCGTCGGCGTGCTGCGCACCCACGAGTGGGCGCCCCGGGTGCTGATCGCCAACAGCAACCTCGTCGGCGACTGGGCGACCTGGCCCGAGTTCCGCCGCCTCGAGGCCCAGGGCCTGACGATGTACGGGCAGATGACGGCCGGCTCGTGGATCTACATCGGCGCGCAGGGCATCCTGCAGGGCACCTACGAGACGCTCGCCGCCGTCGCGGCCAAGCGGTTCGGCGGCACCCTGGCCGGGACGCTGACGCTCACCGGCGGCTGCGGCGGCATGGGCGGCGCGCAGCCCCTGGCGGTGACGCTCAACGGCGGCGTGTGCCTGGTGGTCGACGTCGACCGGTCCCGCCTGGAGCGGCGGGTGCGCGAGCGCTACCTCGACGAGGTCGCGGACTCGCTCGACGACGCCGTGCGCCGGGTCTCGGCGGCGCGTGCCGCGAGGCGGGCGTTGTCGGTCGGGGTCGTGGGCAACAGCGCGCACGTCGTGCCGGAGCTGCTGGAGCGCGGGGTCGAGGTGGACGTCGTCACGGACCAGACGTCCGCGCACGACCCGCTGTCGTACCTGCCCCTCGGCGTCGACCTCGACGCCTGGGCCGACTACGCCGCCGCCAAGCCGGAGGAGTTCACCGACCGGGCGCGCGAGTCGATGGCTCGGCACGTGGAGGGCATGGTCGGCTTCCTCGACGCCGGCGCCGAGGTGTTCGACTACGGCAACTCCCTGCGTGACGAGGCCCGCAGCGGCGGTTACGACCGGGCCTTCGAATTCCCCGGCTTCGTGCCCGCGTACATCCGGCCGCTGTTCGCCCAGGGCAAGGGGCCGTTCCGCTGGGCCGCCCTGTCGGGGGACCCCCGCGACATCGCCGCCACCGACCGGGCCGTGCTCGACCTCTTCCCTGACGACGACCACCTGCACCGGTGGATCCGCGCGGCCCAGGAGCGGGTCGCGTTCCAGGGGCTGCCCGCGCGCATCTGCTGGCTCGGCCACGGCGAGCGCGACCGGGCGGGCCTCGCGTTCAACGACCTGGTCGCGTCGGGCGAGGTCAGCGCGCCGGTCGTCATCGGCCGCGACCACCTCGACGCGGGCTCCGTCGCGTCCCCGTACCGGGAGACGGAGGGCATGGCCGACGGCTCCGACGCCATCGCGGACTGGCCGCTGCTCAACGCTCTCACCGCCGCGTCGTCGGGCGCGACCTGGGTGTCGCTGCACCACGGCGGGGGCGTCGGGATGGGTCGCTCGATCCACGCCGGGCAGGTCTCCGTGGCGGACGGGACGCCGCTGGCCGCCGTGAAGCTGGCGCGCGTGCTGTCGAACGACCCGGGGCTCGGCGTGCTGCGGCACGTCGACGCCGGCTACGACGACGCCACGGCCGCCGCCGAGCGCGGCGGCCTGCGCGTGCCCATGCTGGAGGCGGGGGACGCCGGGGTCACCGGGGTCACAGGGGTCACCGAGCCGCAGCGGGAGGACTGAACGTGCCGGAGGTCGAACATCCCGGGGATGCGACGCTGATCCTCGGGATCGGCGAGCTGACGACGAACGCGCCCGGGACCGACGGCGCCGTCGGCCCCGACGACCCGACCGGCGTCGTCCGCGACGCCGCGCTGCTGCTCGACGGCGGCCGCGTGGCCTGGGCGGGCCCGGAGAGCGCCTGCGCGGCCGGGGTGGAGCGCGTGCTCGGGCGCGCGCCGGACCGCGTCGTCGAGGTGGACGGCCGCGCCGTCGTCCCCGGCTTCGTGGACAGCCACACGCACCTCGTGTTCGCGGGCGACCGGTCCGCCGAGTTCGAGGCGCGCATGGCCGGGCGCCTCTACACGGCGGGCGGCATCCGCACCACGGTCGCGGCGACGCGCGCGGCGTCGGACGACGCGCTGCGAGCCAACCTGCGCCGGCACGTCGCCGAGGCGCTGGCGCAGGGCACCACGACGCTCGAGGTCAAGAGCGGCTACGGGCTGAACGTCGCCGACGAGGAGCGGTCCGTGCGGCTGGCCCGCGAGGTCACCGAGGAGGTGACGTTCCTTGGCGCGCACGTCGTGCCGACCCGGTCCGCGGGGGACGCACCCGCCGACCGCGACGCGTACGTCGACCTCGTCACCGGTGACATGCTCGCCGCCTGCGCCCCGCACGCGAGGTGGGTCGACGTCTTCTGCGAGATCGGCGCGTTCACCCCCGAGCAGGCGCGGCGGGTGCTGACGGCAGGCGCCGCCGCGGGCCTCGGCGTGCGGGTCCACGCGAACCAGCTCGGCCCGGGCCAGGGCGTGCGTCTCGCCGTCGAGCTCGGTGCGGCGTCCGTGGACCACTGCACCTACCTGTCGGACGACGACGTCGCGGCGCTCGCGGGCTCGTGGCGGGACGGCGAGGGGACCGTCGCGACGCTGCTGCCCGGGGTCGAGTTCTCCACCCGGCACCCGTACCCCGACGCACGGCGGCTGCTCGACGCGGGGGCGGTGGTCGCCATCGCCAGCGACTGCAACCCCGGGTCGAGCTACACGTCGTCGATGCCGCTCATGGTGGCGCTCGCCGTGCGGGAGATGGGGATGACCGTGGCGGAGGCCGTCTGGGCCGCCACCGCGGGCGGCGCGCGTGCCCTGCGTCGTGACGACGTCGGGCACCTGGGCCGTGGCGCCCGCGCCGACGTCGTGGTCCTGGACGCGCCGTCGCGCACGCACCTGGCGTACCGCCCCGGCGTGCCGCTGGTGCACGCGGTCTGGAGGGACGGCCACCAGGTGGTGGGCCGGTCCGGTCGAACCGCGCCGGGATAGAGAGTCGTCAGGCCTCTCTATCTCGGCAGGGTGGGCTCTCTATCTCGGCGGGGTGGCCTCGCTGTCTCGGCGGAGGGCGACGCCGGCGAGGACCTCGAGGACGCACAGCGCCGCGAGGCGCACCGTGCGGCCGTCGGGAGCGTCGGCGGTGGCGTCCACCTCGGCGACGTCGACGGACCGCACGCGCTCGTCCTGCGCGGCGGCGCGCACCAGCGCGCGCAGCTCCCACGCCGCGAGCCCGCCCGGCACGCTGGCCGGGCACCCGGGCGCCACGGACCGGTCGCAGACGTCGACGTCCACGTCCAGGTGCACGGGCCCGCCCGCAGCGCCGGCGACGTCGAGGGCCTCGCGGACGAGGTCGTCGAGCCCGCCGATGCCGTCCCGACCACCCGCGCGCCGCACGTCGTCGAGCGTCACGACCGTGATCCCCAGGTCCCGCGCCCGCCGCACGTACGCCGCCGAGTTCGCGAAGTCCGCGATCCCGACCTGCACGACGCGGGACGGGTCCAGCCCCGCCTCGACGAGCCGGCGCACGGGCGAGCCGTTGGAGACGCCGTCGCGCAGGTCGTGGTGGGCGTCGAAGGTGACCAGCCCGGCCGTCGCCAGCGTCTCGCCCCACGCCCCGAGCGCGACGGGCACGGTGAGCGCGTTGTCGCCCCCGAGCGCCACCAACGCCCGTGCCCCGGCGAGCGCGGCGGCGACGGCGTCGCGCGCCCGCGCCTCGCCGTCGGGCCCGTCGGGCTCGTGGACGTCGCCGTGGTCGACGACGGCCAGGGCGCCCAGGTCGACGGGGTCGCCGCCCGGGCCGCGCACCAGGGCGGGGCCGTACCGCCGCAGCGCGTCCCGCACGGCGGCAGGCGTGGCGTGCGCGCCGGTCGCGGACAGAGACGTGCGCCACGTCCCGACGCCGAGCAGCGCGAGGTCGGCCGTCGGCCCGGGGGTGGCGGCGTCCGGCGACGGACCAGGCCAGCCGCCCGCACGCGGCCAGAGCGGGTCGTGGGGCAGGGGTGGGGTGCTCACCCGGCGACAGTACGTCGGCGTATGACGACGGTCACGTGGGGGAGCATCGGCGCCTCGACGCTGCTAGCCTCCTCGTGTCCGCGGGTCACCGGCCCGCGCCGTATCGCCCACGACTCCGTTGGAGATCCCGTGACCGTCAGCGTCCCCGTGAGGAACCTCCTCACCGCGCGCCTCGATGTCGACTTCCGTCGCGTCGCCAGCGCGCTGTGTCGCTGACCCTTCGCTGACCGCCGTCGACGCCGACGGCGTAGCACCCCGGCGCCTGCCGATCCCTGGTCCTCGGTGACCGCCGTCGTCCCCTGACGACCGCGCCGCCCCGACCGCCCCGGCCTGTGAGCGCCCGCCGCACGCGTCCGTGCGCCCGTCGTCCCCGGACGACGTCCCCTGCCCGACGGCGCCCCTACCCTTGCGCGCCGCCATCCCCGGTGCCACCCGGCACCAGAGGCGAAAGGTTCCCTCGTGTCCCGCACCTCCACGGCGAAGATCCCCGGCACGTCTGCGCGTGCCCGCGGACTGCGTCTTCCCTCGTTCTCCGTCCAGATCCTGCTGGGCCTGGTGCTCGGCGTGCTGCTCGGCTGGGCGGCCCTGGCCCTGGGCCCGCAGGCCGACGGCGAGACGCCCAACGGCCTGACCACGACGCTCGACACCATCGGCTCGTCGTTCGTCACCCTGCTCAAGGCGATCGTGCCGCCGCTGATCTTCACGGCGATCGTCGCGTCGATCGCCAACCTGCGCACCGTCACGAACGCCGCCCGCCTGGCCGGCCAGACCCTGCTGTGGTTCGCGATCACCGCCGCGATCTCCGTGGCCATCGGCATCGGCCTGGGCCTCGTGTTCCAGCCCGGCAACACCACGACGCTCACGACGGCGGACGCCGCCGAGCCGTCGCGCACCGGCACGTGGCTGGACTTCCTCAACGGCCTGATCCCGAGCAACGTGCTGGGCCTGGGCGCCTCGACGTCGGTCGAGGCGGGCGCCGACGGCGCGCTCAGCGCCGAGACGGGCGTGAGCTTCAACGTGCTGCAGATCCTCGTGGTCGCGCTCGTCATCGGCATCGCGGCGCTCAAGTCGGGCGCCAAGGCGGACCCGTTCCTGGCGTTCAACCGGTCCGCACTCGCCATCGTGCAGAAGGTGCTGTGGTGGATCATCCGCCTGGCACCGCTGGGCACGATGGGCCTCATCGGCTACGCCGTCGCGACGTACGGCTGGGAGTCGCTGCGCTCGCTCGCGTCGTTCGCGGCGGCGGTCTACGTGGGCCTCGCCCTGGTGCTGTTCGTCGTCTACCCGGTGCTGCTGCGAGTCAACGGCCTGAGCGTCCTGTCCTGGTTCCGCGGCGCGTGGCCGGCGATCCAGCTCGCGTTCGTGTCCCGCTCCTCGATCGGCACCCTGCCCGTGACGGAGCGCGTCACCGAGCGCAACCTCGGCGTCCCGAGCGAGTACGCGTCGTTCGCCGTGCCGCTGGGTGCCACCACCAAGATGGACGGCTGCGCCTCGATCTACCCCGCGATCTCGGCGATCTTCGTGGCGCAGATCTTCGGCGTCGACCTGTCGGTAACGGACTACCTGCTCATCGCGTTCGTCTCCGTGGTGGGCTCGGCGGCGACCGCCGGCCTCACCGGCGCGATGGTCATGCTCACGCTGACGCTGTCGACGCTGGGGCTGCCGCTCGCGGGCGTCGGGCTGCTGCTCGCCGTCGACCCGATCCTCGACATGGGCCGCACCGCGGTGAACGTCGCGGGCCAGACTCTGGTGCCGACGATCGTCGCCAAGCGCGAGGGCATCCTCGACCTCGAGCGGTTCCGCGCCGCGTCGGCGGAGCACCTGTTCGCCGACGACGAGCCGGAGTCCGCGGACGCCGCCGAGGCGCCCGCCGAGCGTGAGCTGGCGGAGGCCACCGCGCGCGGCTGACCCTGAGGTCGTTGTGAGCGGGGGCCCTCGGGTGGACGACCTCCTCCTCGAGGAGGAGGTCGTGCGGCCGCCGATCTCGGCCGTGCGCAGGTGACGGCGCCGTGCGGTGCGTCCCTACCGTCGACGACGACGGGCGGCACGACACCGACGCACGCCGCCGACACCAGGAGGACGCATGATCTCAGTGACGGCGCTCACCAAGCGCTACGGGCCCACCACGGCCGTGGACGGGCTGACGTTCACGGCACCGTCCGGGGCGGTGACGGGGTTTCTCGGGCCGAACGGCGCGGGCAAGTCCACGACGATGCGGATGATCGTGGGCCTCGAGCGGCCCACGTCCGGCACGGCGACGGTCGACGGCCGCCCGTACGCCGAGCTCGCCGCACCGCTGCGCACCGTCGGCGTCATGCTCGACGTCCGCTCCGCGCACCCCGGGCGCACCGCGTTCCGCCACCTGCTGGCGCAGGCGCGCACCCACGGCATCCCCCGGTCCCGCGTGGACGAGGTGATCGCCCTCACCGGGCTCGAGGCCGTGGCGCACCGCCGGGCGGGCACGTTCTCGCTCGGCATGGGCCAGCGGCTCGGCATCGCCGGCGCGCTGCTCGGCGACCCGGGGACGCTGATCCTCGACGAGCCGGTCAACGGGCTCGACCCCGACGGTGTCCTGTGGGTGCGCGACCTGGTGCGCCGCCTCGCCGCCGAGGGCCGCACCGTCCTGCTCTCCTCCCACCTGATGCACGAGCTCGCCCTGTGCGCCGACCGGGTCGTCGTCATCGGCCAGGGCCGGCTGCTCGCGGACGCGACCGTGCCCGAGCTCGTCGACGGCACCGAGGGCGGATCCCTCGAGGAGGCCTACCTGCAGCTCACCGCCGGCGCGGTGCAGTACCGGGGCGGTGACGTCCGATGACGGTGACCCTGCGGCGCGTCGTCGCCTCCGAGTGGACCAAGCTCTCCGGCCTCCGTGGCCCCGCCGCGATCGTCGTCGCCACCGTCGTGGTGTCCGGCCTCCTGACGTACGCCGCCGCGAACGCGTCGTCCGTGGACCCGGGGTTCGACCCGATCGACTCGCTCACGGCGGGCCTCGTGCTCGCCCAGGTGGGCCCCCTGATCCTGGGCGTCCTCGTCGGGACGGGGGAGTTCGGCTCCGGCACGTACCGCGCGACGTTCACCGCGGTCCCGCGCCGGCTCCCCGTCCTCGCGGCCCAGACCCTCGTCACGGCCGCGGTGGCGCTGGTCACCGCCCTCCTGGCCGTCGGCGCCGCCGTGGTCGCCCTCCTGCCGCCCGCCGCGTCGCGAGGGATCGCCCTCGACCTGACGTCGGACGGGACGCCGCAGGTCCTGGTGGGCATGGTGGCCTTCCTCGTGGGGCTTGCCCTGCTCGGCCTCGGGGTCGGGGCGCTGCTGCGCCGTCCGGTGCCGTCCGTCGTGGCCGTGGTCGCCGTGGCCCTCGTGCTGCCGATCGCGCTCGTGCTGGCGGCCGACGCCGGGACCGACCCGATGGCGGGCGCGGCGGGGAGCACCAGCCTCCAGGACACGGTCAACACCGTCGTCACCCTGCTGCCGAGCGGCGCGGGCGCGCTCCTGGCGACCCCGCCGGGGACAGGCGGTGTCGAGGGGGCCCCCGACCTCGGCCCGTGGGGCGGCGGGCTCGTCCTCCTCGCGTGGATCCTCGTGCCGCTGGCCGCGGCGGCGGCGCGCCTGCGCGGCCGGGACCTGACCGGGTCCCGGTGAGAGTCCCGGTGAGAGCCCTGGTGAGAGTCCTGGTGAGAGTCCCGGTGAGGCGGACGGTCGCCGGGCACGCCGGCGTCACCGTGACCCGCGTGGTCGCCTCGGAGTGGACCAAGCTGGCCGGCCTGCGCGCGCCGGTGTGGGTCGTCGTGGCCACCGTCGCCGCAGCGGCGGCGCTCGCGGCAGTGCTCGGGATGTTCCTGCGGCCGGGGGACGGCGGCAGCGGGGCCACGCTGGTCGTCTCGGGGCACCTGCTCGTCCAGCTCGGACCGCTGGTGCTGGGCGTGCTGGTGGGTGCGGGCGAGTACGGCGCCGGCACCGCGACGACGACGTTCACCGCCGTCCCCCGGCGGCTGCCGGTGCTCGCGGCGCAGGTGGCCGTGACGGCCGTCGTCGCGCTCGGCACCGCGGCCGCCGCCGTCGCCGCGGCGGCATGGGCGACGGCCGGCGTGCGGGCGGGCTCGGGGCTGGCGCTCGACCTCGGGGACGGCGAGACCGCCCGGGTCCTCGCCGGGTACGTGCTCTCGCTGACGGGCGTGGCCCTCCTGGGGCTCGGCCTCGGTGCCCTGCTGCGCCGTCCCGCGGCGGCGTTCGGTGCGGCCGCGCTGCTGCTCGTCGTCGTGGACCACCTGCTCGCGACGAACCCGGGTCGGGTGACCGACACGGTCCGCGCCCTCCTGCCGGGCGCCGGGTCGCGCCTGCTGCTCGACGACGCAGGGCTGGCGTCCCTGGACGCGGCGAGCCTCGGCCCCGACCTCGGGCCGTGGGGCGGGGGCGTCGTCCTCGGACTGTGGGTGGCCGGCCTGCTCGCCGCCGCCGCGCTCCGGCTGCGCCGTGGCGACGTCGTCTGAGCGCGGGGAGCGGTCGTGACGGGCGGTGGGAGAGTGGGGGACGTGACGACCCACCGCGCGGCCGGCGCCCTCACCGCGGGGCAGGTGCAGCACCAGGGCCCGGTGCGGCGCCTGCTCGCGTCCCGGCCGTGGGTCGCCGACGTGGCCCTCCTCGGGCTCGTGCTGCTGCTCGGGCTGTTCGCCGCGGCGCTCGCCCTGCAGACCGTCGAGGGGTCCACCCGCATCGGCCTGTACCGGCCGGGCGACCCTGCCGGATGGCGGGTGCCGGCGGCGTCGCTGGCCGGCACGGTCGCCGGTGCGGGCCTCCTGACCCTGCGTCGCCGACGGCCGCTCGCGGTCGTCGTGGCGCTGGTGGCGCTGTCCGCCGCCTCGCTCGCGCTCGCGGGCGTGCTGGGGGTGCTGGGGGTCTGTCTCGCGGGTGCGCTGTACGCCGTGGCGGACGCCCGCAGCCCCGGGACCGCCTGGGCCGTCTGCGCGGCCGTGTTCGCCGTGCTGTCGGTGGCGATGTGGTCGTGGCAGGAGATCGGCCTCGCGGAGATCCTGCTGTGGAGCGAGCCGATCATGGATCCCGCGGGCGAACCGGCCCGGCAGCTCGACGAGCCACCCTTCTCGGCCGGCCGGCGCTCGGCCTCGGTGTCCCTCCTGCTGGCGCTCCTGGTGCTGGGTGTCGCCGCCGGTTCGGCGGTGCGGGCCCGCCGCCTGCACGCCCTGGACATCGTCGAGCGGTACGAGGCGATGGCGCGGGACCGGGACCAGAGCGCCGCGATCGCGCGCACGTCGGAGCGCGCCCGCATCTCCCGCGAGATGCACGACGTGGTCGCGCACAGCGTCTCCGTCATGGTGGCGCTCTCCGACGGGGCGGGCGCCGCGCTCGACCGTGCGCCCGAGCGCTCCCGCGAGGCGCTGCGGGAGCTGTCCCGCACCGGCCGGGAGGCGCTGTCGGACCTGCAGCGGGTGCTGGGCGCCCTCGACCCCGGTGACGACGACGCCGCACCCGCCGACCCGGGGACGGAGCCCGTCGGGACGGACCTCGGTGCTGTCGTCGAGCGGTTCCGCGCCGCCGGGCTGCCCGTGACCGCGCGCGGCCTCGACACCCCGCTGCCGCCGGACACCTCGCTGCGCCTCGCCGTCGTGCGCATCGTGACCGAGGGCCTGACCAACGTGCTCCGGCACGCGCCCGGCACGTCCGGCGTGCACGTCGCCGTGGAGCGCGGCACGGGCACGGTCGAGGTGGAGGTGCTCGACGACGGCGGCACGCGGCCGCCGTCCGGTGGTGGCAGCGGCCGCGGCATCCTCGGGATGCGGGAGCGGGCTGCGCTCCTCGGCGGGCGTGTCGACGCCGGCCCCCGGGCGGGCGGCGGGTGGCGGGTCCGCGTCGTGCTGCCCTGGGACGAACGGACCGACCCCCGCCCCGAGGACGACGAAGGAGACCGGTGATGACCACGGTGCTGCTCGTGGACGACCAGGCGCTGCTGCGCATGGGCTTCCGCCTCGTGATCGAGTCCACCGACGACCTCGACGTCGTCGGTGAGGCGTCGGACGGCGCGAGCGCCATCGAGCAGGTCGCCGCGCTCGCCCCGGACGTCGTGCTCATGGACATCCGCATGCCGCGCATGGACGGCATCGAGGCCACGCGGCGCATCGTCGCGGAGCACCCGGCGGTGCGTGTGCTCGTGCTGACCACCTTCGACGTCGACGAGTACGCGTTCGCCGCGCTGCGCGCCGGGGCGAGCGGGTTCCTCCTGAAGAACGCGCGCCCCGACGAGCTCCTCGACGCGATCAGGACGGTGGCGACGGGGAGCTCGGTCGTCGCGCCGCGCGTCGTGCGCCGCATGCTCGACCTGTTCGCGCGGCACCTGCCCTCCGGGCAGCCGGACGACGGCGACGCCGCGGGGGACGGGCTGGACCCGCGGCTGCGTGCGCTCACGCCCCGCGAGCTCGACGTGCTGCGCGGGATCGCGGACGGGCTGTCCAACGCCGAGATCGCGGAACGTCTCGTCCTGTCGGCGACGACCGTGAAGACCCACGTCGGGAACGTCCTGGCCAAGCTCGCCGTCAGGGACCGGGTGCAGGCCGTGATCGCCGCGTACGAGTGCGGGCTCGTCGAGCCGGGCCAGGGGTTCAGGACCCGCTGACCCCGCGATGACCGTTGAGTGAATTCTGCTCTGGCGGGTGGCATGGCGCGGCAGCCTGGCGCACAGTAGGAACACGATGTGGTCGCCCGCGTCATCCGTGCGCGGGCCGATGTGCAAAGATGCGAGCGCTGCCGCATCGAGGCCAAGGGAGGTTCGCGGTCGTGACGCTTGCGCAAGGCGCTGACCAGGTGGAACGCCCTGGGTCGCGGACGTCCGGACGGCGGCTGCTGCGCCTGCTCGGCTCCGGCATGGCGGCCGGCTTCCTCGCGGTCGGCCTCGTCGCACTCCCGGTGATCGGCTCGCCCTCCGACCAGGCGCTGCTGCACGCGGACCAGGAGCTGCCCGCGCAGGGTGCGGGCAGCCCGACGGGCGAGGGCGTGTCCGTCGGGATGATCGGGTCGGCGAACGACCGGCCGACGACCGTCGACGAGGTCCTGGACGTCCTCGAGCGCGCCGAGCTGGCCGCCCACGACGCCGGGGTCGAGATGACGCCGCAGATCGAGCAGGCGGCCGCCGAGCTGGGCATGCTCCTGAGCAGCTACCTCGGCCACCAGGAGAGCGTCGTGGAAGGGCTGCGCACGTTCGCGGCGCCGTCCGACGGGGACCAGGCCGCGTCGCTCGCGCCTCCGGTGCTGGCGCCCGAGACGGAGGCGCCGGCGCAGACGCCGGTCACGGTTCGGCCCGTCGCCCGCGTCGTGGGCCTCGGCCAGGGTGCGGAGCCGGACGACGAGGCTCCCGCCGGCGAGGTTTTCGCGGACGACGAGGCTGAGGCACGCGACCACGAGGCCGACGAGGTCACGTTCGACGACGTCGTGGTCGCCGCGACGCGTCTCGCCGGGCTGCTCGACCCGTCGACGGCGATCGGCGTCTCGGCGATCGTCCCGGCCGGCGGCGCCGACGGGAGCGCGGCGGTCCTCACGGCGAGCCTGCGCGCCGTCGTCGCGAAGTACGCGGGCAGCACGTCCGGGTTCGCGAACGGACGCATCCCGACATCGGCGCTGTGCCCCCTCGACTTCGCCCCCGGCCACATGCTGCGGTGCGACGCGGCCGATCAGCTCACGGCCCTGAACGAGCTGTACGAGAAGGAGTTCGGGTCCCCGATCCCGATGACCGACTCGTACCGCCCGTTCGAGGTGCAGGTCCGGCTCAAGATCACCAAGCCTCACCTTGCCGCGGTGCCCGGCACGTCGAACCACGGCTGGGGCCTCGCCGTCGACCTGTCGAACCCGATCGCGGGCGGCGCGTCCGCCGAGTACGTGTGGCTGCGCGTGCACGGACCCGACTTCGGCTGGGACAACCCCTCGTGGGCGCGTCCGAACGGCTCCAAGCCCGAGCCGTGGCACTTCGAGTTCTTCGCCGCCGGTGCCATCCCGGACCGCGCGCAGAACGCCTCCGACGTCGGCGTGCGGGTGCGGGACGCGAGTGAGGACGGTCCGACGAAGCCGGCCGGCACCCCGTCCGACGACGGCAGCAAGGACACCTCCAGGACCGGCGCGGACAAGCCCCAGGACAGCACGAAGAAGCCCGCCGGCAAGGACACCGACAAGAAGACGCCCGCGAAGCCGGCGCCCACGCCCGCCCCGACCCCCACCGAGCCGTCGACCCCGTCTCCGTCCCCGACGCCCACGGACCCGACCGAGCAGCCGACGGAGGAGCCGACGGAGGAGCCGACCCCGACGCCCACGGACCCGACCGAGGAGCCGACCGAGCCGACTCCGACCCCGACCCCGACGCCCACGGACCCGACCGAGGAGCCGTCCGATCCGGAGCCGACCGACCCCCCGGCGGACGGCGGCGAGGGTGAAGAGGGCGACGAGGGCGACGAGGGCGACGAGGGCGACGAGGGCGACGAGGGAGCAGAAGGCGGCGAGCAGTGCCCGACGGACGATGCGGCGGCGGAGACCGAGGACTCCGAGGCCTCGGATCCCGACGCGGAGGGCACGGACACCGACGCGGCGGAGCCCGAGAGCGAGGAGCCGGAGAGCGACGGCGTCGACTGCGGTACGGATGACGAGAATGACTGCGCCACGGACGCCGCCCACGACCTGGCGGCCAAGCAGGACGAGGACGACGCGTGACGCCGTCGTCCCGGCGCGCCGCACGATGAGCGGCCCGGCCGCTGCCGACGGGCCGCGCACCGAGACGGACGGCGAGCGGCGGTCCCGGCAGGCGCTGGAGGCGTCGGGGATCCCGTTCGAGCTGGTGCGGCACGGCCGGGTGGCATCCCTCGAGGAGGCGGCGCGGGTCCGCGGCGTGTCGCCGGAACAGATCGTCAAGAGCATCGTGGTGCGCCGGGGCGAGGGTGATTTCCTTTTCGTCCTCGTGCCGGGCGGCCGCACGATCGCCTGGCCCCGCCTCCGGGCGCTGTTGGGCGTGACCCGGCTGTCGATGCCGGACAAGGACGTCGCGCGGGACGTCACGGGCTACGAGCGCGGCACGATCACGCCGTTCGGCTCGACGACACCGTGGCCGGTGGTCGCGGACCTGCGCGTCGCCGGCAAGGTCTCGGTCGGGGCCGGCGGGCACGGGGTGGCGGCCACGCTCGACGGCGCGGAGATGGTGCGCGTGCTCGGCGCCCAGGTCGCCGACGTCACGGACCCGGAACCCTCGGGATGAGGTGTGCCCCTGGGGGTGAGACCATGACCGGCAGCGGACGGACGCCACCCGGTGAGGGTGGACGAATCCACACGGCGGGGGAACACTCGACGCGGGCCCGTTGTTCGGAGCCATATCCGAGGGACCCGCTCGCCGATCGGCATTCGCACGTACGGGAGCTTCACGACGACATGGACATCGACATCAGCACTGAGCCGGAGCCCAGCTCGGGCATCTCGACACGCAACTCCGACGACGCGACCGTCCTGACCCTGTGGGGCGAGGTGGACGCGGCGCTGCGCGAGGCCGCGAGCGACGCCATGGCGGCGCTGGCGGTGCGAGGCACGGTGCGCCCGATCGTGCTCGACGTCCGCGACGTCACCTTCATCGACTCGTCGGGCATCGCCTTCATCCTGCAGGTGTACATGCTCGGTCAGGAGACCGGGACGCCGGTGCGCCTCCGCGACCCGTCCGACGCCGTGTCCGAGGTGCTGGAGATGGTCGGCATGGGCGGCCGGATCCCCGTCGACGCGTCGGAGCCGACGGGCCGCGTCGGCTGACGCCGCCGCCCGCCGCCCTCGGATGACCTTGACATTCGCCGCCGTCGACTCCGCGCGGGTGCGCGCGGCTCGCCTCGACGCGCTGCACCTGCGGCCGGACGTCGCGGGCGGCGCGCAGGACCTGACGTCGGCCGTCGCGCACCTGCTGGCCGTGCAGGGACAGGAGCTGCAGCCCGCGCTGTGGGGCCTGTCGCGCCGGGTCGCCCCGTCTCCCGGCGCGACGTCGTCTCCCGGTCGCACGGAGGCCAACGCCCTGCTCGCCGCCGGCGAGGTGCTGCGCACGCACGTGCTCCGCCCCACCTGGCACCTGCTGCGGCCCGACGACGCCCGCTGGCTGGTCCGGCTCACGGGCGAGCGCGTGGCACGGCTCGTGGCGTCCACGGAGCGGAGCTGGGGGATGGGCGACCTGGGCCCCGGCGTCGACGCCGTCGCGGCCGAGGTGGCCGACGGGCCGCGGACCCGCGCCGAGCTCAAGGAGGCGCTCGTCGCTCGCGGGCTGCTGGCCGCGGACGCGCCGGGGGTCGTGTTCACGCACGTGCTCATCCGGGCCGAGATCGGCCGCCTGGTCATCAGCGGACCGCCCACGGAGGGCCGGCCCACGCAGCACCAGACCTATGCGGCGTTCGACGACCGCGTCCCGTCGGGGTACGGGCCGCTCGGCGAGCGGTACGACGCCCAGGAGGCCGTGCTGGAGCTGTGGCGGCGCTACCTGCCGGCGCGCGCCTTCGCGACGGTGAACGACCTGCGCCTGTGGAGCGACATCACCGTCAGCGCCCTGCGCCGCGGGCTCGCGGTGCTCGAGGACGCGGGGGAGGTGGTGCGGCTGCCCGGCGCCGGCGACCTGGAGGGCCTGGAGCTGGTCGCCACGCGCGAGACCGCTGAGCGGTGGTCCGGCGCGGGGATCCCCGTCCCCTCGCGCGCCGGCCCGGTCGTGGACCTCCTCCAGGCGTACGACGAGCTCCTCCTGTCCTACCGCGAGACGCGGCACGTCGTCCTCGACCCCGCGCTGCCGCTGCCGGACCGGACGGGGTCGTTCGTCCACACGGTCCTGGTGGACGGCGTCGTCGCGGGTCGTTGGCGGTGGCCAGCGGGCCGTGCGGTCGACGCCGAGCACCCCGTCGAGGTGCAGTGGATGCGCGACCCGACGCCTGCGGAGCGCGCCGCGCTCGACGAGCAGTCGGCCGAGCTCGGCGCCTACCTGGCGCGCTGAGGTCGGTCGGAAGGACGACCGAGGATCCCCCCGGAGGCGGATTCCGTCGTCCGCGCCCAGATGGCAGGGTGGTGATCGTGCATCAGAACTGGGCTCGCAACCTCACGTACTCGGCGCGGGAGCTCGTGCGCCCCACCAGCCTCGAGCAGCTCGCGGAGGTGCTCACGGGTGACGAGCCCGTGCGCGCTCTCGGCTCGCGGCACTCGTTCAACGACGTCGCGGACACGCACGGCGTGCACGTCCAGGTGGACGCGCTCGACGACGGCCGCCCGGCGGTGGACCCGCTCACGCCCGACGGCGAGTCGACCGGCGTCGTGTCGGTCAACGCCGGCCTGCGGTACGGCGAGGTGTCGCGCGGCCTGCACGCCACGGGCCGCGGCCTGGGGAACCTGGCCTCCCTGCCGCACATCTCCATCGCGGGTGCGGTCGCCACGGCGACGCACGGGTCTGGCGACGCGAACCAGAGTCTCGCGAGCTCTGTCGTCGGCCTGGAGCTCATGACGCCGAACGGCGAGCTGCGGCGCCTGACCCGCGACGAGCACCCGGACGTGTTCGGCGGCTGCGTGGTGTCCCTCGGCGCGCTCGGCGTCGTGACGCGGGTGGAGCTGCTCACCGTGCCCACCTACGCCGTGCGGCAGGACGTGGCGGCCCACGTGCCGTGGGACGCGTTCGTGAGCGACTTCGACGCGATCACCGGGTCGGCGTACTCGGTGAGCGCCTTCACGAGCTGGGACGAGCCGGACGTGCGGCACGTGTGGTTCAAGTCGCTGGCGGGGGCCGACGGCGGGAACCGCCCGGACGTGCCGGCCTCCGTCCGGTCGTGGGCCGGCGCGCCCGTGCACCCGCTGCCCGGCGTGGACCCGGCGGCGTGCACCGAGCAACTCGGCGTCGCGGGGCCGTGGAACGACCGGCTGAGCCACTTCCGGCTCGAGTTCACGCCGTCGGCGGGCGACGAGATCCAGTCGGAGTACCTGTTCCCGCGGCGGAAGCTGGGGGCCGCCGTCGAGGCGATGCGCGCGATCTCGGCCACGGTGGGCCCGCTGCTGCAGACCAGCGAGATCCGCACGATCGCGCCCGACGACCTGTGGCTGAGCCCGTTCGACGAGCCGTCCGTGGGCTTCCACTTCACCTGGCTGTCGCGGCCCGCCGAGGTGCTGGCCGTGCTGCCCGACGTCGAGCGGGCGCTGATGCCGCTGGGTGCGCGGCCGCACTGGGGCAAGGTGAGCACCGTCGACGCGCGCGACCAGGCGGAGCTGTACCCCCGGTTCGCGGACTTCCGGCAGCTCGCCGACCGGCTCGACCCGGAGGGTCGCCTGCGCGGGGGCCTCGTGGGGCGCCTGCTCGCCGACTGACCGGCGTCGCCCGCGGACGGCGGTACGACGACGCCGATCCGCCGTCGGATCCGCGGCACGCCGGGCCGGCTTCGGATGCCGAGAGGGCCGGATGCGCGCATCATCGCTCGTGAGACACGTTTGACGCGGCGGTGATCACCATGGAGGTTCGTCACCTGTGAGCGCACCAACCACATCAGGCAACCATCCCCCACGGGAGCAGTTCAGCGGGCAGGTCGGCTTCATCCTGTCCGCGATCGGCTCGGCCGTCGGGCTCGGCAACATCTGGCGTTTCCCGGGCGTCGCGTACGAGAACGGCGGTGGGGCGTTCCTCATCCCGTACGTCATCGCGCTGCTGACCGCGGGCATCCCGATCCTCTTCCTGGACTACGCGCTGGGGCACCGGTTCCGGGGCGGCCCGCCCACGGTCTTCCGCCGCGTCAAGCGGTGGCTCGAGACGCTCGGCTGGTTCCAGGTGATGATCTGCTTCGTCATCGCCATCTACTACGCCGCGATCATCGGGTGGGCGCTGAGCTACTTCGTCTACTCGTTCGACCTCTCGTGGGGCGACGACACCGCGGGCTTCTTCACGGGCGACTACCTGCAGCTCTCCGACACGGCGAACGGCGGGGCCTGGTTCACCCTCGACTTCGTGCCGGCGGTGCTGATCCCGCTGGTGCTGGTGTGGCTCGCCGCGATCGTGGTGCTCGTCGCGGGCGTCGCCAAGGGCATCCAGCGCGCGAACGTCGTCTTCCTCCCGCTGCTGGTCGTCGCGTTCGGCATCCTCGTGGTGCGCTCGCTCTTCCTGGACGGCGCGGTCGACGGCCTCAACGAGTTCTTCACGCCGAACTGGACCGCCCTCGGCGACCCGAACGTCTGGATCGCGGCCTACAGCCAGATCTTCTTCTCGCTGTCCGTGGCGTTCGGCATCATGATCACGTACGCCTCCTACCGGAAGCGGCGGGCGAACCTCACGTCCCCCGGTCTCGTGGTGGCGTTCTCGAACTCGGGGTTCGAGCTGCTCGCCGGCATCGGCGTGTTCTCCGCGCTCGGCTTCCTGGCCCACGAGCAGGGCGTCGCCGTCGGCGACCTGGAGGGGATCTCCGGCCCGATCCTGTCGTTCGTGACGTTCCCCGCCGTCGTCTCGCAGATGCCGGCCGGGCCTCTGTTCGGCGCGCTGTTCTTCGGCTCGCTCGCGATGGCCGGGTTCACGTCGCTGATCTCGATCCTGCAGGTGGTCTCCGCGTCCTTCCAGGAGAAGTTCGCGCTGCGCCGTCAGACGGCGGCACTGTGGATCGGCGTGGTCTGCGCCGTGCTGTCGGTGGTCGGCTTCTCGACCACGACCGGCCTGTTCGCGCTCGACACGATCGACAACTGGTCCAACAACATCGGCATCGTGGCGTCGGCCGTGCTCATGTGCGTCTTCATCGTCTGGGCGCTGCGCCGCGGACCGGAGCTGCGGTACCACGTCAACGCGATCTCCACGTTCCAGGTGGGCCGGTGGTGGTACGCGTGCGTCGGCGTCATCGTGCCGGCGGTCCTCGCCTACATGCTGGTGGAGCGGATCATCACCCTGGTCGAGGAGCCCTACGAGGGCTACGACCCGACCTATCTCCTGTACGTCGGCTGGGGCACGCTCGTGGTGCTGGTGGTGGGCGCGATCGCCCTCTCGCTGCCGCGCTGGCGCCGGGACCCGGAGGACTTCGTCGCCTGGCCCCCGTTCCCCTCGTCGTCCGCGACGACGACCTCGAAGGAGGCCGCGCGATGACCACTCCCGCGATCCTGCTCATGATCCTGGCCCTGCTCATCGTGTGGGGCGGCCTCGTCGTCAGCATCCTGGCCCTGCGGGCGCGCCCTGAGCGCGACGACCTGCCGCCCGGCGGCGAGGACGACACCCGCGACGAGGGCTCGGTCATCGTCCACGACACGTGACGCGGACCTCACCTCGGCTCCCCGCCGAGATAGAGAGGGCTCCCCGCCGAGATAGAGAGGGCTCCCCGCCGAGATAGAGAGGGGGGGGCGCCCCCCGGGGGGGGCGCCCCCCCCCCCCCCCGCGGGGGGGGGGGGGGGCCCCCCCCCCCCCCCCCCCCCCGGGGGGGGGCGGGGGGGGGGGGCCCCCCCCCCCCCCGGGCGCCCCCCCCCCCCCCCCCACCCCCCCCGGGTCCGGGCTCTCTGTCTCGGTGAGACCCTTCTCCGGCTACCAGCGGTCGTGGACGTGCTCGCGGATCATCTCGTCGTAGATCTCGCGGACGCCGGAGGTGAACAGCGGTCCGAGCACCTCGACCGACCCGGCGGCGGCGTTCAGCCGTGCCTGCTCGGGCGAGCGGGCACCGGGGATCACCGTGGAGACGCCGGGGCGCTGCCACGCCCAGGCGATGGCCGCCTGCGCAGGGGTGAGGTCCTGCGCCGTCGCCGAGGAGGCGAGCTCGGTGAACCGCACCGCCGCGTCCACGCCGGTCTCGAAGGGGACGCCGGAGAACGTCTCGCCGACGTCGAACGCCTTGCCCTCCCGGTTGAACGTGCGGTGGTCGTTCTCGCCGAACACCGTGTCCTTCGTGTACCGGCCGGAGAGCAGGCCCGAGGCCAGGGGGACGCGGGCGATGATGCCGACGCCTGCCGCGGACGCCGCCGGCAGCACCTCCTCGAGCGGCTTGAGCCGGAACGCGTTGAGGATGATCTGCACGCTCGCGACGCCGGGGCGCGCGATCGCGGTGAGCGCCTCCTCGACCGTCTCGACGGACACGCCGTACGCCGCCGTCACCCCGTCGGCGACGAGGGTGTCGAGCGCGTCGTACACCTCGTCGTCGGAGTAGACCGCCGTGGGCGGGCAGTGGAGCTGCACCAGGTCGAGCCGCTCGACGCCGAGGTTGCGGCGCGACCGGTCCGTCCACTCGCGGAAGTTCGACAGCACGTAGTTCTCGGGGACCTGGTCCATGCGGCGGCCCATCTTGGTCGCCACGGTGATGCCGGCGTCCTGGTGGTCCGCCAGGAAGGCGCCGATCGCCTGCTCGCTCCGTCCGTCGCCGTAGACGTCGGCGGTGTCGTAGAACGTGACGCCGGACTCCAGCGCAGCCTCGAGCACCCCGCGGGCGGCCTCGTCGCTGACGTCCCCCCAGTCCGCCCCCAGCTGCCACGTCCCCAGGCCGACGACCGACACCATCCGGCCGGTACGGCCCAGCACCTGCTTCTCCATCGTTCCTCCGTTCGTGGGCACCCCCGGCACCCTGGGATGCGCGCCCGCTCCGGACCGCTGGTGCCCGGGAAGCGCGCCCCCCTACGCTACGTCGGCCGCGCACATCCGGCGTGCCGACTACGGTGTGAGCGTGAACACCGCAACAACTCCAGTCGCCGGGGGCGACGACGCCACGCCCGCACCGTCGGGCGCCCAGTACCGGATCGTCTCCGGCGAGCACGCCGCCACGGTCACCGAGGTGGGTGCCATGGTGCGCGAGTACTCCGTGGGCGGCCGCGATGTCTTCGTCCCGTTCGCCGTGGACGAGACCGCACCCGTCTTCAACGCCGCCGTCCTGCTCCCCTGGCCCAACCGGCTGCGCGACGGCGCCTACGCCGTGGACGGCGAGAGCTACCAGCTCCCCGTGAGCGAGCCCGCCCGCGGCACGGCCCTGCACGGGCTGGCCTGCTGGTACCGCTGGACGCCGGTCGAGGTCGCCTCCGACGCGGTGATTCTCGAGCTCGCCCTGCCCGCGCAGAAGGGCTGGCCGTTCCAGCTCGTCTCCCGCGTCACCTACCGCGTCTCGGACGCGGGCCTCGAGGTCGTGGTGAGCACGCGCAACGCCGGCACCGGGACCGCGCCCTACGGCGTCGGCTTCCACCCGTGGCTGTCGGCCGGGGGCGCCGACCTCGACGACTGCACCGTACGGCTCGACGCCGGCACCCACGTCACGGTCGACGACCGCCTGCTGCCGACGGGGACCGAGCCCGTGTCGGGGCCTTACGACCTGCGCGAGACCCGCAGCCTCGCGGGCCTCGGCCTCGACGACGCCTGGGTCGACCCCGTGCGCGACGCGGACGGCCTCGCCTGGGCGCGGCTCGGGGCCCCGGACGGCCGGACGGCGGCCGTGTGGATGGACGGCAGCATGGACTGCTGGCAGGTCTGCACGGCGGACCACATCGCCGGCCACGAGCGGTACGGTCTGGCGGCGGAGCCGATGAGCTGCGTCGCGGACGCCTTCAACACCGGTGAGCGGCTCGTCCGCCTCGCTCCCGGGGACGAGCACACCGTCCGCTGGGGCGCGACCCTGCTGTGACGCTCGGCGTGGGATCCTGCCGCACGGTGCCGGGGTGCCCCAGAATGGCCGCGCAAGGGCGACACAGGACAGGACGGTGAAGGATCGGTGACCCAGGCCGAGGTACGCATCTGCGTCGTGGGTGACGAGCTCAGCGTGGGCGTGGGTGACGCCCGCGCGCTGGGCTGGACCGGTCGCGTCATGGCGCGCACGAGGTTCGGACGACCGGCGATGGCCTTCACCCTCGCGGTGCCCGGCGAGACGAGCTCGGCGCTCGGCGCGCGCTGGCAGGCGGAGACCGAGTCCCGCTTCGGTCCGGAGGCGACCTGCGAGAACCGGCTCGTCGTCGCCCTCGGGCGTCACGACGTCGGCTCCGGCCTGTCCGTCGCACGGTCCCGGCTGAACCTGGCGAACATCCTCGACGTCGCCGAGTCCAGCCGGGTGCCGACGTTCGTCGTCGGCCCGCCGCCCGGGCGGGAGGAGGACGGCGAGCGGATCGCGGAGCTCTCCGCCGCGTTCTCCGACGTCGCCGCCCGGCGACGGGTGCCGTACGTCGACACGTACGCGCCGCTCGCCCAGCACGAGCAGTGGCTGGCCGACCTCGCCACCCACGGCACCACGTATCCCGGGCAGGCCGGCTACGGGCTCATGGCGTGGCTGGTGCTGCACACGGGCTGGCACGCCTGGCTCGGCCTGCCCGCCGAGGACTGATCCCGGAGGACCGAGCCAGAGCGCAGGGGACGGTGGTCAGCGCCGGTCGATGGTGACGTGCGCGCTGGTCACCGTCGCGGACAGGTACGCGGCGTTGCTGCCCTCTGCGGGGTGCTCGGAGTGGTCCACGACGAGGGTCGTGCCGCTGCTGGGCAGCACAGACCCGTCGAGGACCACCTGGCCGGACGCACCGCGCACCTTGACGTTCACCGCGGTCCCCGCGGGCAGCTTCACGTCGAGGGCGCCGGAGACCGTCTTGCCGTTGATCATCGGGCTGGCGCCGGCGTCGGCGGTGACGGTGCTGCGACCGGAGACGGTGCTCAGGGAGACGCGCGCCAGCGCACCGGACAGCGCCGTGGCGCCGGAGACGGTCGTGACGGCCACGTCGCCGGTGTGCCGGCTGACCGCGACGTCGCCGGAGACGGACCTCAGCGTCGCCGGGCCCGCCGCGCCGGTGACGCGCACGGTGCCGCTGACGGTCTTGACGGACAGCTGCCGCCCGCCGGTGACGTCGGTGTGCGCCTCCACGGTGCCGACGTCGACGCCGGTGCCCACGGGGACGGTGACCCGCACGACGGCGCGCTCGGTCGTGGTGAGGCTTCGCAGCCGGGCGAAGGCCGAGTCGTACCAGGTGCTCTCGTAGCCGATCCGGAGCCGGGTGTCGTCCCGGACCACCTGCAGAGGCTTGGCACCGATCTCGAGCACCTCGACCCGCACGCCGGTGGCCTCGGGGGCGGTGACCACCTCGGCCCGCCCGTCCTGCAGCCGCAGGGTCACGCCCGCGACGCCCTCGATGTCGATCGTCTGAGGGGCGGCGACCGCCCAGGACTCCGTGCTCATGCCACTCCTCGTTCACCGGCGACGTCTCTGATGCTCCCACCCTGCCAGACCCGCGGGGCGCCCGGATCGGGGACACCCCTGATCCGGGCCCTGGCCGCGATTCCGGTCCAGGCACGCGGATGTGGGATCATGGGGCGACCCCGTCCACCATTCGTGAGGAGACCACCGTGAGCAAGCGCGGTCGCAAGCGTCGTAGCCGCAAGGGCAACGGCGCCAACCACGGCAAGCGTCCCAACGCCTGAGCCTTCTGTCTCGCCGAGAAGCATCTGGGCCAGACAGGACAGAGGGCGGACCGCACCTGGTGCGGTCCGCCCTCTGTCGTTCTCGGGCGTGCCTCGGTGTTCTCGGAGGAGGTCGTCCGGGCGAGCCCGGAGTGCAGGCTCGGCGTCAGGTCGTCATGATCGTGAGCTGCTGACGGATCCGGATCCGCAGCGTCTCCGGCGCCCGCTCGGCGCAGGAGCGACGCACGAGCTGCTTGACGAGCTCCTCCACGCTCAGCTCCGCCAGGCAGGGCGCGCAGTGCGCCACGTGGGCGCGCATCCGCACCTCGTCCTGCGGCGTCATCTCGGAGTCGAGATACTCGTTCAGGTGGACGAGGGCGTGCTCGCACTCGGTCTCCCCCGCCGCAGGCTCGTGCGGGATGGGGACGATGGGTTCGGTCATGACGTTCCTCCACGGGCGCCCGCCAGGCCTCGCTGCGCCGCGTAGTCGGCGAGCAGCTCTCGCAGCTGCCGGCGTCCGCGGTGCAGCCGGGACATCACCGTCCCGATCGGCGTACCCATGATCTCCGCGATCTCCTTGTAGGGGAAGCCCTCGACGTCGGCGTAGTACACGACCATGCGTCGGTCGTCGGGCAGCTCTTGCAGTGCACGCTTCACGTCCGAGTCCGGCAGCCGGTCGAGCGCCTCGGCCTCGGCGGACCGCAGCCCGCGCGACGTGTGCGACGCGGCCCGCGCGATCTGCCAGTCCTCGATGTCCTCGGCCTGCGACTGCTGCGGCTCGCGCTGCTTCTTGCGGTACGTGTTGATGAACGTGTTCGTGAGGATCCGGTAGAGCCAGGCCTTGAGGTTCGTGCCCGGCTTGTACTGGTGAAAGGCGGCGAACGCCTTGGCGAACGTCTCCTGCACGAGGTCCTCGGCGTCGGCAGGGTTGCGCGTCATGCGCAGCGCCGCGGAGTAGAGCTGGTCCAGGTACTGCAACGCGTCGCGCTCGAAGCGAGCGGCGCGGGCCGCCGGGCTCTCCCCCTCGGGCGCGCGCTCGGTGTCCTCGGGGATCTCCACCTCGGAGCTCCCCGGGGTGTCCTGCGCGGTCCCGCGGGGCCCGTCCGGTGCGTCGCCGCCCGTCGGGTCCAGGTTCTGGGTCATTACCATCGAGCCTAGTCGAGCCACCGAGGCTGGTCCTCCGATCAAGGGGGTGGACGTGCCGTGCGCACTGCCGTCCCGGTCGGTGCCGGGGGCGTCGAACGCTCCGCGCGGCACGTCGAACAGGCGCACGGGTGCCGTGCGCTGCGCGGCGGGTGCCGTGAGGGTGTCGGGGGTTCGTGTCACGTCCGGTTGCAACCGCACCGGCGGCCCGCGCATTCCCGCGGCCCACGCCCGTCAGGCGGGGACGCTCTCGTCGCAGGCGAAGCGGCGCCGGTAGGCCACGGGACTCGTGCCGAGGCTGCGGGCGAAGTGGTGGCGCAGCACGGCGGCGCCGCCGAACCCGACGAGCCGCGCGATCTCGTCCACCGGGGCGTCGGACGACTCCAGCAGCTCCTGCGCCCGCGCGACGCGTTGCCGGGCGAGCCAGGCGCCCGGCGTCGTCCCGGTCTCCTGCCGGAACCGGCGCGCGAAGGTGCGTTCCGACATCGCGGCCCGTCGCGCCAGCCGGGGTACGGGGTGCTCGTCGGCGAGGTGCTCGCGCATCCATGCGAGCAGCCCTGCGAGCGACTCCCCCTGGCGGGGCAGCGGGTCGACGACGAACTGCGCCTGTCCGCCCTCGCGCTGCGGCGGCACGACCATGCGCCGCGCGATGCTGCGGGCCGCGTCGCCCCCGAGCTCGGCGCGCACCAGGTGCAGCGCGGCGTCGATCCCGGCCGCGGTGCCCGCGCTGGTGAGGATCCGGCCGTCGGTGACGTAGAGCGCGTCCGGGTCGACGACGGCGGAGGGCACCTTGGCCGCGAGCCGCTCGGTGTACATCCAGTGGGTGGTGCAGCGGCGGCCGTCCAGCAGCCCGGCGTCGGCCAGGGCGAACGCTCCGGAGCAGATGGCGAACAGCCACGCCCCTCGGTCGTGGGCACGACGCAGCGCCGCCAGCATCTCGGGGGGCGCGCCGCCGCCGTCCACCTCCACGCCGTCCACCTCCACGCCGTACGCGACGACGACGACGAGGTCGGCGTCCTCGACCGCCTCGAGGCCCGCGTCCACCACCACGGGGAAGCCGCCCTTGGTCGTCACCGGCCCGGGCACGGGCGTGCACAGCGTGAACTCGAACGCGGGGCCGCCGGTGTCGGTCCGGTCGATGCCGAACACCTCGTAGGCGACGCCCAGCTCGAACGGTGCCGCGCCGGGCACGACGACGGCCGCAACCTTGTGGATCATCCTGACAGCGTCGCACGGCGCTGGCAGGATGTCGACGCGAGGTGTTCATCGCGCCAATCCCGTCGGTCGCGCCGCGTTCCGTCCCGTCGCGTCCGGTGGCGTCCCGTCGCGGCGGGCGCTGGTGCTCCGTCGCGACACGGGCGTGCGGTCAGGACACCGCCCCGCCCCGGAGGCCGTCCGCCGCGACGGCCAGGACGACCGCGACCAGGAAACCCCACACCGCCAGGCCGACGCCTCCGCGCAGCCGTCCTCCGCGGCGGCCGACCCGCACCCCGAGGAGGATCACGACGACGCTCGCCACGACGGCGACCGCCGCGCCGGTCCAGAGGTACGTCGCGGCCTGCACGTGGTCGCTCGCCGTCGGCGGCTCGCCGAAGAACGACGCCAGCGTGACGACCGCGCCGAACCCGGAGACCAACGGCCAGGCCAGCATGCCGACCGTGGCCACGAACCAGGCCAGCGGGGACTCCCAGCGATACCCCTGCTCGACGCCGGAGCCCGCCACCGCACCGCCCGCCACCGCACCGCCCGCCGCCGCGACCTGACCGGCGTCCGCGGTCGACGGGTCCGCCTGGGGCACCCCGCCCGGCTCCTGCGCCGCAGCCCGCCGCGCGTCCCGCCACGCCACGATCGCGCGCCCCGCCGCCGCCGCGAGCGCCGCGTCCAGCCAGAGCTCGCCGCTTCCGGGCAGGCCGACCCAGCCGTCGCTCAGCCGGCCGAGCACGGCGCCCGCGGCGGCGAACGCGACCACCTGGACGATCACCGGGCGTCGGGCGAGCAGCGCGGTCAGCAGCGCGGCAGCGGGCACGCACAGGGCGACCGTCAGGAGCGCACGCGCCCCGAGGACGCCGATCAGGTGCCATGCCGCCTGCGTGCCGGGGGCCCCGCCCTGCGCGAGGGTGACGAGGACGGACAGCGTCGCCGAGAGCACGAACGCACAGCCGCAGGAGCGCCATCCGACGGACCATGCCCGCGCCGACGTCCCTGCGTGTCGCGAGGTCTGCGTCAGGGTCATGCGCCTTGATGCAACAGGCGATGGCCGGCCGCGTCAACCGACGACGAGCATTGGCAGGATCGCGATGGACGATGGCACTTCCGCCACTGGTGGCGGGATCTAGATGTGCGAATCATTACTGCCATGGCCCTCCTCATCCTCCTCACCCTGGTCATGACGGCGACACTGATCGGGCTCGCGCGCGTCGTCCGGCGCGACGGGCTCGGTGCGCGACGACCCCCGCGCTCCCACCTCGACTGGTGGGAGAGCACCTCGTCGCCGTGACCGGCCGTGACGGGCCGTGACGGGCCGTCACGGGCCGTCACGGTCACGGCTGCGTCGCACGCCTGCGGTCGACGCGCAAGCCTGTGCAGGCTCTGCCACAGTGGGGCCATGCTGCTGCGTCGTATCGCCCGCCCCCTCCTGGCCGCCCCGTTCGTCTACGACGGGATCCAGGCGGCGCTCCATCCGGCCGAGCACGTGGACACCGCCCGCGAAGCTTCCATGCTCGTCACCAGGACCGTCGGCACACCGTCGCTGAGCGACCGGCAGCTCGGCCTGCTGGTCCGCGCGCACGGCGCCGCGACCGCCGTCGCCGGGCTGCTGCTCGCCCTCGGGCGGACGCCACGCACCGCCGCCCTCGCGCTGGCCGCGCTCACCGCCCCGCTCGCCGTCGCGCACCAGCCGTTCACCAGCAAGGGCGCCGAGCGCAACGAGCGCACCGCCGCCTTCGTCAAGGACCTCGGCAAGGTCGGCGCCGCGGTGATCGCCGGCATCGACCTCGAGGGGCGGCCGGGCGTCACCTACCGCGTCCAGCAGGCCCGCGACCACGCCGCCGACCTGGCGGAGGCCAAGGCCAAGACCATCAAGGCCACGACCAAGGCGGAAGCCGCCGCGGTGCGTGCGAAGGTCGCCAAGATCGTCTGACGCCGCCGGGAGACCGGCGGCGAGACGCGCGACCCCGACGACCGCGCGTGAACTAGCCTCGGTGCCATGACTGCTGCCGTCCCGCCGCCCTCCGCCACGACCGATCCCGACGTCGCCGACGCCTGGGCCGCGCCGGTCGCAGAAGGCCCCCTGGACGCGACGGTCGACATCCCCGGCAGCAAGTCGCTGACCAACCGCCTGCTCGTGCTCGCGGCGCTCGCCGACGGGCCGGGCACCCTGCACGGCGCGCTGCGCTCGCGCGACGCGGACCTCATGATCGAGGCCCTGCGCACCCTCGGGGTCGAGATCTCCGAGGGCGCCTCGCCCAGCACCCTGCACGTGCGGCCCGCACCGCTGCGCGGCGGGGTCGAGGTCGACACCGGGCTGGCCGGGACCGTCATGCGGTTCCTGCCGCCCGTCGCCGCCCTCGCCGACGGCCCCGTGCGCTTCGACGGCGACCCGGCCGCCCGCGTGCGCCCGATGCTTCCCGTGCTCGCCGGGCTGCACGGCCTCGGCGTGCGGATCACCGGCGACGGGCCCGAGCTGCCCACCCACCTGCCGTTCACCGTGCACGGCACCGGCCGCGTCGTGGGCGGCGCCGTCGACGTCGACGCCTCGGCGTCGTCCCAGTTCGTCTCGGGCCTGCTGCTCGCCGCCGCGCGGTTCGAGCGAGGGCTGGCGCTGCGTCACATCGGGACGACGCTGCCGAGCCTCCCGCACATCGACATGACGGTGGCCACCCTGCGCGACGTCGGCGTGCGCGTCGACAACTCGCGCGACGGCATCTGGGAGGTCGCCCCCGGCCCGATCCGCGCCCGCGACGTGCGTGTCGAGCCCGACCTGTCCAACGCGGCCCCGTTCCTGGCCGCGGCGCTCGTGGCCGGCGGCACCGTGCGGGTCCCCGGCTGGCCGGCGGCCACCACCCAGCCGGGGGCCCTGGTGCCCGGCCTGCTCGAGCGCATGGGTGCCACCACCGCCGTCGTGCCCGGCGCGGACGGCGACGTCCTCGAGGTCACCGGCACCGGCGAGATCCACGGCCTCGACGTGGACCTGCACGCCGCGGGCGAGCTCGCGCCGACGTTCGCCGCCCTCGCCGCGCTCGCCGGCTCCCCCACCCGGCTGCGCGGCATCGCGCACCTGCGAGGCCACGAGACCGACCGCCTGGCCGCGCTCGCGGCCGAGATCACCCGGCTCGGCGGGCAGTGCGAGGAGACCCGCGACGGTCTGGTCATCACCCCGCGGCCCCTGCACGGCGGCGTCTTCCGCACCTACGCCGACCATCGGATGGCGACCTCCGGCGCCCTGCTGGGGCTGCGCGTGCCCGGGATCCGGGTCGAGGACGTCGCCACGACGGCCAAGACCCTGCCCGGCTTCGACGGGATGTGGGAGCGCATGCTCGGCGGCGCCCCGGCCGGGCCGGGGGCCGTCGCCTGATGGCGCGGTCCCGCGACGAGCACGCGCGCTACGACCGGCCCTCGAAGAAGGGGTCGCGGCCCCGCACCAAGCAGCGTCCCGAGCACGCCGACGCCGTCACCGGGCTGGTCACCGGGGTGGACCGCGGGCGGTACACGCTCGTCGTCGACGACGGCACGCCCGACGAGCACGGCGTCCTGGCCATGAAGGCCCGGGAGCTGACCCGCACACGCGTCGTCGTCGGGGACCGCGTCGACGTCGTCGGCGACACCACCGGGGACGAGGGCACGCTCGCCCGGATCGTGCGCATCGGCGACCGCACCTCCGTGCTGCGGCGCACCGCGGACGACACCGACCCGTACGAGCGCATCGTCGTCGCGAACGCCGACCAGCTCGTCATCGTCACCGCCCTCGCCCAGCCCGAGCCCCGCACCGGCATGATCGACCGGTGCGTCGTCGCCGCCTACGAGGCCCGCATGGACGTGCTGCTGTGCCTGACGAAGGCCGACCTCGCCTCCCCCGACGCGCTGCGGACGCTGTACGAGCCGCTCGGGGTCGAGGTCGTGGTCACGCGGGCCGACGACGACGCCACCGTCGAGACGGTCCGCGAGCGCCTGGTCGGGCGCACGTCGGTGTTCGTCGGGCACTCGGGCGTGGGCAAGTCGACGCTCATCAACGCCCTCGTCCCGGACGCCCGGCGCTCCACCGGGGTGGTCAACGACGTGACCGGACGCGGTCGGCACACGTCGACGTCCGCGGTCGCGCTGCGGCTGCCCACCGGGCCGGCAGCCGAGCCGGACCCTTCGCCCGCCCTGGGCTCCGGGCACGGCGTGACCCACGACGGCTGGGTCATCGACACCCCCGGTGTGCGGTCGTTCGGGCTCGCGCACGTCGAGACGGCGAACCTGCTGGCCGCGTTCGAGGACCTGGACGCCGTCGCCGCCGAGTGCCCCCGTGGCTGCACCCACCTGGCCGACTCCCCCGACTGCGCGCTGGACGCCTGGGTCGAGAGCTCGGCCGACGACGAGGTCCGCGCGGTCCGCACCGCCCGGCTCGCGTCGTTCCGGCGGCTGCTCACCGCCCGGTCCGCGGCGGAGTGACCGCGGCCCGGCTGCCCGCTCGGGTCTCGGTCCGCGCGCCTGCCCGCCGCACGGGCGGGCGGACCGCTAGCGTGTGAGACGTGCCGTACACCCAGCAGCCTCCCAGCCCCACCAGCGGGCCAGCGCGCACGTACGAGGACGACCTGCGCCTGGCCCACGTCATCGCCGACCAGGTGGACGCCATCACCATGTCCCGGTTCAAGGCGCTCGACCTGCACGTGGAGCGCAAGCCCGACGACACGCCGGTCTCGGACGCCGACCGCTCGGCCGAGGAGTTCATCCGCGCCCAGCTCCACCGCGCCCGCACCCGCGACGCCGTCGTCGGCGAGGAGTACGGCGCGGCCGGCAGCGGGGCACGCCGGTGGATCGTCGACCCCATCGACGGCACCAAGAACTTCGTGCGCGGCGTGCCCGTGTGGGCCACGCTGATCGCACTGGCCGACGGCGAGCAGGTCGTCATGGGCCTCGTCTCCGCGCCCGCGCTCGGCCGGCGTTGGTGGGCGGCGAAGGGGTCGGGCGCCTGGACCGGCAAGTCCCTCGCGGCGGCGACCCGGATGTCCGTGTCGGCCGTGGGCTCGTTGTCGGACGCCTCGTTCGCCTACTCGTCGCTGTCCGGCTGGGAGGAGCGCGACAAGCTCGACGGCTTCCTCGACCTCACCCGGGCGTGCTGGCGCACCCGGGGGTACGGCGACTTCTGGTCGTACATGCTCGTGGCCGAGGGGGCGGCGGACATCGCCGCGGAGCCCGAGCTCGAGGTCTACGACATGGCCGCCCTCGTGCCGATCGTCACCGAGGCCGGCGGACGTTTCACCTCCCTCGACGGCACTCCGGGCCCCTGGGGCGGCAACGCCGTGGCCACCAACGGCCACCTGCACGACGCCGCCATGGTCTACCTCGGCTGACCGCCCCCGCCCCCGTGCCCCCTGGGTACCCCCGCGAGAAGACCTCTCTATCTCGCGGGGACGCTCAAGGGCGGGGGATGGCGCGGATCTCCGTCGGGTCGTACCAGAGCAGGTCCCGGTCGGTGACGCGCTGCAACGCAGCGTCCAGCTCCGCGTCGTCGTCCGCGTCCACGGCGGCGAGCATCGCTCGCACGTCGGCGGCGGCCTCCGGCTCGTCGACGTGCACGGCCACGAGCGCGACGTCCGGCACGGCGGGCACGGCGACGGTGCTCTCGGCGACGTCGTCGACACCACCCTCGACGGCGGAGACCAGCTGCTCGCCCACCTCCACCGAGACGACGACCCGCAGCGGGACCACCCCGGGGCGCGCTGCCACGAGCGCGAGCGCGTCGTCGGCCGCGGCGAGGAACGCCGCGTACTCGTGCCCCTCGGCGTCGTCGTCCGGCAGCGAGGCCTCCAGCGCCGGGGTCACCGCGTGCACGTGGCGGGCGGGGAGGTCCCAGCGCACCCGGCCCGCGGCACCGGTGGCAGGGTCGAGCTCGTCGAGCGTGGCCGGGACGTAGATGCGCATGGCCCCAGTGTGCCGTCTACGCTCGGTTCCGGGGGCCGGACGCACCGCCGCGACCGCGCCGCGGCGGCCGGAGCCACCCTGCTGTCCGAGGTCGAGACCAACCCGTACGGCAGGTCCTACCGGGTCGAGGACCTCGAGGGCCACCGCTGGATGTTCATGCAGCCGTCCTGACCGACTCCCGCACGCCGTTCGCCAGAGACGCGACGGCGCGCGCCACGGGCGACGTCGGCGCGTGCTCCGCGAGCGTGCGCCCCGCGAGGACGGCGCCGTCCAACGCCGTGGCGTCCTGCGGCACCAGGTGCACCTCCTCCAGCCCGGCGTAGCGGGCGAGCGCGTCGCGCACCGACTCCTCGGGGTGCGGCCCGACGGCGGACGCCCGGACCCGGTTGGCCACCACCAGCCGCGGCGCCGCGACGGGCACCGGCACCTCGGACAGCTCCTCCAGGCCACGCACCAGACGCTGGATGCCGATCGGGTCCGCGGAACCGACGACCACCACGACGTCCGCCGCCTGCAGCGCGGCGAGGGTGGTCGCGTTGCGCTGAGGCGCGCGGGTGTCGTACATGAGCATCTCGTCCGACTCGAGCACGGCGCCGCAGTCGACAACCGTCCAGTGGGCCAGCTCGCGCGCCCGCTCGAGCACCACCTCGACGGCGCTGGCGGGCAGCTCCGGCCAGCGCGCCGCCCGCGTGATCCCCGTCAGCACGCGCAGCCGACCGTTCACCACGGGGCTGTTGCGGGCGAGGGTGGCCAGGTCGAGCGTGCCCTGACCCGCGGCACGGGCGACCGCGGCCAGGCCCGGAGCGTCGTCGAGCATGCCGAGCCGCGCCGCGACCGACGCACCGTAGGTGTCCGCGTCCACGAGCAGCGAGGTCAGCGCCTCGGGCCGGGTGCCGTCACCGTCGTTCCTGGTCGCCGAGCGACCGCGCCGCCGACGCCGACCGGCCCGGGTCACCAGCCCGGCGAGCTCGGCCGCGAGCTCCACGGCGACGGTGGTGCGCCCCGGCGCCCCGACGGGCCCCCAGACGGCCACGACATGCCCTCGGCGCGGGAGGTCGCGCGGGTCCGGCACGGCCGTCCGCACGGTGTCGTCGTCATCCCACGCGTCACCGTGCACGGCGGCGGGCGGCGCGGCCTGCGGACCGGGGCCGGGGCCCGCCAGGACGCTGCGGGGCGCCGGACCCGTCGGGGTCACCACCGCGGCGGCCTCCCGCACAGCGGCCAGCACCGCCCAGTCCTCGTACTGCTCGACGACGGCGTCGACGCCCAGCGCACGCAGCCGCTCGGCGGGCGCCCCGTCGTCGCCCAGCGCGGCGACCCGCACCCCCGCGTCGTGCAGGCGGCCGACGACGTCGCGGTCCAGGCCCGGGAGGTCGCCCGAGACCAGGGCCACCATGCCGGCACCGGCGGCGGCCGCCGCCAGCAGCTCGGCGACGTCGCCGCAGCGGCGGGTGACCGTGAGCCCCGCACCCGGCGTGCCGAGCGCGAGCACGACGTCGGTCTCGGCCGGGCCACGGACCGCGCACAGGACGGTGAGGCTCGCGGCCATCACACGCCCGTCCCGGCCTGCGGCACGACCGTGACCGCGCCGGGCGACGCCAGCGCCTTGAGCACGGCGGGCAGGTCGTCCGTGCCGACGAGCACGTGCAGCGTCGCGCCGTCGGAGACCACCAGACCGCTGCCGGCCGAGTCCACCTGCTCGACGACGACGCCGGTCACCAGCGGCGCCGGGTCGCTCACCGGGGCGGTACCCCCCGCCGAGGTCTCGGGGACGGACCACAGGTCGACGACGGCGCCCGCCGCGATCCGCTCGGAGACCCCCTGGTCCACGGGCACAGCCACCGAGCGGACGTCGACGTCGGCCGCCGCACCGAGCGACGCGCGCGACACGAGCTCGCCCTCGTCGACGACCCGCAGCGCCACGAGGTCCTCCGGGAACGGGCGGTCGGCGCGCAGATAGAGGTCCGTCCCGGAACCCAGCCGGACGTCGACGGTGCGCAGGCCCTCGACCGCGACGGGCTCGCCGGGCGTCAGGGTGCTGTCGGCGGCGTAGACCGGCACCGTCTGCGAGGCGCTGGACACCGCCCAGGACCCCAGGGCCACGGAGGCGGCGACGATGACGATGCCGACGACGAGGCGGGGGTCGCGCCAGCCGGGGCGACGCAGCCGCGGCGCGGTCGGGGCGGGCAGATGGTCGGTGCTCACGGACGTCCTCCGGAGGTCGGGGCTGCGGGCGCGTCGTCGCGCCGGTCACCTATCATCCGTGATCCACGGACGCCTTTCGATCATCCCTGTGGACAAGCAGCACCAACCGTGGTGTCCACTGTGCGAGACTGCCGCTATGACCAGCCGATTCCTGTCGCTCGCGGACGTGCAGGAGATGCTCAACATCTCGAGCACGCAGGCGTACTCGCTGGTGCGTTCGGGCGAGCTGCCTGCGATCCAGGTCGGGCCCAAGAAGGTGTGGCGGGTCGAGGCGAGCAAGCTCGAGGAGTACATCGAGCACCAGTACGCCCGCACCCGCGACCGCATCGCGTCCGGCGAGCTCTAGGCGCCCTCGGCTCCTCGCGTCGTCGCCGGTCCTCGGCCGGGCGCGCCCGTCTGCCGCCCTACGCCTCGCTGACGCGCAGCACGGCCGCGAACGGCACCGTGCTGACCACCGGCCGCGCGCGGTCGGTCTCCTCGACATCGAGGTGGTCGGCGCCGACCCGCCCGATCCGGCCGACCACGGCACCGCCGCGCGTGCGCACCAGCACCCGTGAGCGGTCCCGTTGCAGTCCGCGCAGCACGTGCCCGAGCCCGAGCCGGTCGGTCCGCGCACCCGAGGGGACGGCCATCCGGCCGAGGCCCACCACCGCGCTCACCGACGCGCGCGGCACCAGGTGCTGCACCCGGCCCCGCACGCCCTGGCCGTCCAGGAGCAGCCAGGAGTCCGCCACCCGCACGACGCGGCCGTCGACGCCCTCGCCGTCGGCCAGCTCGCACCGCACCGCGGTGCCGATCGCGGCCCGCAGGCGGTCGGTGAGCGGTATCGACGCCTGCTCGGCACGGGTCAGCTCGGCGACGACGCCCTCGCGCTCGGCGGCCTCCTCGGCCGCGAACCGCGCCTCGAGGTCGTCGAAGAGCAGCGCCCAGCGCAGCGGTCCAGGCCCGGTCATGGAGCTCCCTGTCATTCGTGCGACGGACAGCCCCAGCATGCCGGGGTGGACAAGGTGGCACCAGTCCGCTTCAATAACTGCCATCAGATGATGCCAAACGCTATCAACAGGCATCATCGGCACCGATCGAGGATCGATCGATCCGCGGTCCCAGGGACGAAGGAGATCCGATGGCCGGCAAGACCACCCCGCCGTCCGGCCGTGGCACGGGCCGGCTCGCGCTCGTCGCGGCCGGCGCGCTCGCCGCGGCGTGGCTGCTGGCACGGCGGGCATGGGCGCTGCTCCCGGAAGCCGGGGCCGCGGGCGAGACCATGGCCGGGCTCTCCGTCGACCACGTGGTCGAGCTCGTCGTGGTGACGGCGGGCGCGCTCGCGGGTGCGTGGCTCGGCCTCAGCGCCCTCGTCGCGCTCACCTGCGTCGCGTCCGGCCGACTCGGCCGCCACTGGCGGGCGGGCTGGGCGGTGCTCGACCGCGTGGCCCCCGGGGCCGTCCGTCGTCTCGCTCGCTCCGCGGTCGGCGTCGGCGTGGGAACGGGTCTGGCCCTCGCGCCGACGGCGGCACTGGCTGCCGACAGCTCCAGCGACATTCCGGGCGGTCAGGGCACCCCCTCGGTCGCCGAGGTGATCGACCTCGGCTGGCAGTCGACGCCGGCCCAGGCACCGTCCGAGGCGACGGATGCGAGCACATCCTCCGAGGACTCTTTGGAGACCACCGCTGTCGACGCCGCGGCACAGGTGCCCGCCGACGCCGTCACCACGGTGCCCCCGCCGCCGGACGGGAGCGACGCGACCCCGACCACGGAGACGCCGGCCGCGGCCGAGGATACGGCAGCGTCCGAGACCACCGAGAGCACCGACACCACCGAGACCACCGCCGAGGACGACTCCCCTGGTCCGGGAGCCGCGACCACGGTGGCGAGGACGATCCGCCCCGCGGGACCGGACGACGGCACCCATGTCGTCCTACGGGGCGACACCCTGTGGGACCTCGCCGCCGAGCGGCTCGACGGCTCACCGTCCGACGCCGACGTCCTGCGCGAGGTGGTCCGGTGGCACGACGCGAACCGTGACGTCATCGGGTCCGACCCGGACGTCATCCTCCCGGGGCAGGTGCTCCAGGTGCCGAAGTGACCGGCGTCGCCCTCAGCACCGCCCGTCCCTGACCCAGAGCGACCCGCGCCCGCCAGGCGCCCAGGACCCGGAGGCCCGCATGACCACGACCAGCGCCCCTCGCAGCGCGAGCCCGGCCGCGACCACGACACCTGCTCCGGCGGGCACTGAGGCACCGGGGACGTCCGCCCCGGCCCCGCGACCGCGCATCGTCGCCGGACCTCGGCGGCCAGGCCCGGCCTCATATCCCGAGGCAGCCCGCCGGCCGGGTGTGCGCAGGGTCCGGGTCGGAGGCCCGACACGGCGGCCGGCCGCCGAGCTCGACGACGAGGCCGCCGCCCGGCCGATCCGCCCCCGCACGCCGGCGCCGCTGCCCGACCCGACCGCGCAGTGCTGTTCCGTGGTGCGTGCCGCCGTCGAGGTGCTGCGCGACGAGCGCCCCGCCGCCCAGCTCGCGCGATGGGTCACCCCGCAGGTGCGGGACCAGCTCGCCGAGCGTGCTCGCCTCCTGCGGTCCCGGGCCGGCAGCAGGCCGGTCTCCGACGGTGCCCCGGCCAGCAGGCCGGTGCTGGTCCGCCGGGTGCGGCTCGTGCGCCTGGGTGACGACGTCGCCGAGGCCACGGTGGTGCTCGACGACGACGGCCGGGTGCGTGCGGCGGCGGTACGGCTCGAGGCCCGGCGCGGGACGTGGCGCGTGGCCGTCCTGGAGATCGGCTGACCCCTGCGCCCGCGAGATAGAGAGGTCTTCTCGCGAGATAGAGAGGGGGCGGCCCGCACCACGTGCGGGCCGCCCCCTCTCTATCTCGCGAGAAGACCTCTCTATCTCGCGGGGTGGTGCGTCACTCGTTGGCGCCGTGGCAGACCTTGTACTTCTTGCCCGAACCACAGGGGCACTGCGCGTTGCGCGGGGTGCCCGGGAAGGTGCGTCCGTCGCTCTCGACGGCGGTCGCCTCGCCGTGCAGCGCCCTGCGTGCCCGGCGCGAGTCACCGGCGACCGACGTCGACCCGTCCTCGCTCGGCGCGGAGTACTGCAGGTTCTGCGGCCGCGGAGCCTCCAGGCCCTTGGCGACGAGCACGGGCTCCTCGTCCGCGGGGGCGGTGCCGGCCGACGCGGCGGGCGCCTCCTCCGCGCGCCCGGCCTCCGCGGGCTCGGCCGCCGCCGGCCCGGTCTCCGCAGGCGCGACCGGCGCCTTGCGCGCCGCACGACCGCGCGCTCCGCCGAACGCGGCGGGCACCTCGGGCTCGGGAGCAGCGGCCGGCGTCGGCCGGGACGCCTGCGCGCCAGGGGTGGCGCCCGAGGCCAGCAGCTGACCCGCGGCGCTCTGCGCCGCGGCGGCGGCGCCTGCGGCCGAGATCGCCGGGCCGCCCGCCTGCCCGCCCTGCTGCACCTGCACCTCGAGGTTGAACAGGAACCCGACCGACTCCTCCTTGATGGCCTCGGTCATGGCCTGGAAGAGCTGGAAGCCCTCGCGCTGGTACTCGATGAGCGGGTCGCGCTGCGCCATCGCGCGCAGGCCGATGCCCTCCTTGAGGTAGTCCATCTCGTAGAGGTGCTCGCGCCACTTGCGGTCCAGCACGGACAGCACGACGCGCCGCTCGAGCTGGCGCATCGCGGGCTCGCCGAGGGACTCCTCGCGGGCCTCGTAGGCCACGCGCGCGTCGGACAGCAGCTCCGTCAGCACCAGGTCGTGGCTGAGGCTGCCGATACCGCCCGCCTCGTCGATGACGTCCTCGGGCGTGATCGACACGGGGTACACGGACTTCAGCGCGGTCCACAGCCCGTCGAGCTCCCACGACTCCGGGTTGCCCGTGGAGGTGGCGCCGTCGACGTAGGCGGTGATGACGTCGCTGAGGAAGTGCTGCACCTGCTCCTCGAGGTCCTCGCCCTCGAGCACCCGCTTGCGCTCGGCGTAGATGACAGAACGCTGGCGAGCCAGGACGTCGTCGTACTTGAGCACGTTCTTGCGGATCTCGAAGTTGCGCGACTCGACCTGCGACTGCGCGCTCTGGATCCCGCGGGTGACCATCTTCGACTCGAGCGGCATGTCGTCCGGGAACCCGGCGCGGTCCATCATCGACGAGGCGAGGCCCGAGTTGAACAGGCGCATGAGGTCGTCCTGCATGGACAGGTAGAACCGGGACTCGCCCGGGTCGCCCTGACGGCCGGAACGACCGCGGAGCTGGTTGTCGATGCGTCGCGACTCGTGGCGCTCGGTGCCCAGCACGTACAGCCCGCCGAGGGACTTGACCTCTTCGTGCTCCGCGGCGACGGCGTGCTTGGCCTTCTCCAGGACGTCGGGCCAGGCGGCCTCGTACTCCTCCGGGTCCTCCGCCGCGTCCAGGCCGCGCGCCGACATCTCGCTCACGGCGAGGAACTCCGCGTTGCCACCGAGCATGATGTCGGTTCCACGACCGGCCATGTTGGTCGCCACGGTGACGGCGCCCTTGCGTCCCGCCTGGGCGACGACGGCAGCCTCACGCTCGTGCTCCTTGGCGTTCAGCACGTTGTGCGGGACGCCCGCACGCTTGAGCAGGCTGGACAGCAGCTCGGACTTCTCGACGCTCGTGGTGCCGACGAGCACCGGCTGCCCCTGGGCGTGACGCTCCACGATGTCGTCGACGACCGCACCGAACTTGCCGTCCTCGTTCTTGTAGACGAGGTCGGGCTGGTCGATGCGGATCATCGGCCGGTTGGTCGGGATGGGCACGACGCCGAGCTTGTACGTGCCCTGGAACTCCGCGGCCTCCGTCTCGGCCGTACCGGTCATGCCGGCGAGCTTGCTGTAGAGGCGGAAGTAGTTCTGCAGCGTGATCGTGGCGAGCGTCTGGTTCTCCGCCTTGATCTGCACGCCCTCCTTGGCCTCGATGGCCTGGTGCATGCCCTCGTTGTAGCGGCGGCCGGCGAGGATTCGGCCGGTGTGCTCGTCGACGATCATGACCTCGCCGTTCATCACGACGTAGTCCTTGTCGCGCTTGAACAGCTCCTTGGCCTTGATCGCGTTGTTGAGGAAGCCGATGAGCGGCGTGTTGAGCGACTCGTACAGGTTGTCGATGCCGAGGTAGTCCTCGATCTTCTCGATCCCTGGCTCGAGCACGCCGACGGTGCGCTTCTTCTCGTCGACCTCGTAGTCCTTCTCGGCCTCGAGGCGGCGCACCACCTTGGCGAACTCCGTGTACCAGCGGTTCGCGTCGCCGGACGAGGGACCCGAGATGATGAGCGGCGTCCGCGCCTCGTCGATGAGGATCGAGTCGACCTCGTCGACGATCGCGAAGTGGTGGCCGCGCTGCACCAGGTCGTCGGGCGACCAGGCCATGTTGTCGCGCAGGTAGTCGAAGCCGAACTCGTTGTTCGTGCCGTACGTGATGTCCGCGGCGTACTGCCTGCGGCGCTCGTCGGGCGTCTGGCCGGACAGGATGACGCCCGTCGTCAGGCCCAGGAAGCGGAACACGCGCCCCATCAGGTCGCCCTGGTACTTCGCGAGGAAGTCGTTCGTGGTGATGACGTGCACGCCCTTGCCCTCGAGCGCGTTGAGGTACGCCGCGGTCGTGGCGACGAGCGTCTTGCCCTCACCGGTGCGCATCTCGGCGATGTTGCCGAGGTGCAGGGCCGCGCCGCCCATGAGCTGGACGTCGAAGTGCCGCTGACCGAGGGTGCGCCGGGACGCCTCCCGGACGGCGGCGAACGCCTCCGGCAACAGCTCGTCGAGGGACGCACCGTGCTCCAGCCGCTCCTTGAACCGTGCGGTCTCCTCCTGGAGCTCGGCGTCGCTGAGCTCGGTGAAGCTCGGTTCGAGCCGGTTGACCTGCTCGGCGTAGCTGGTGAGCTTCTTGAGGATCCGGCCCTCGCCGAAACGCAGGACCTTCTCGAGGATCGCAGGCACGCAGTACTCCTGGGTCGGTGACGCCCCGGGATGTCCGGGACCGTACGGTTGCGGCGCCGACGCCGGCCGATGGCTCGAGCGCGTCGTCACCTGGGTCACACCAGGACCATCCTAGAGCCTGTCGAGCAACCTCCGTGAGGCTGTCAGCAGCATCCTTCTCGGACGTCCCTGTGCCGCCGAAGCGGTGAGGGTTCCCACGTCATCCCGGCCGGTCTCGCTCACGCGGGTGCGTGAGCCAGAGCCGTCCGCTCGGCAGGCGTTGTTGACCTGGCCTCGTGCTTCGGGGGCCAAGTCCTGGGAGCGGTGGTGCTTCTCGCCCCAGGTGGCGAGGTTGACCGCGGCGTTCAGGCCGCGGTCGATCGTGTGCCCGCAGTCTCGTGCTACGCCGCCTCGACGGACACGGACAGTTCTTCGCCGGGCTTGAAGCCGATCCTCGGCCCGCCACGCCCGGGTTCGCAGCGGACGAACGGCGGCCCCTACGTCGCCGATGCCGGGTGGCCCGCTCAGCGCTCGCCCCCGGGCGGCGTCGGGCTGGCGGCCTGGTCCGCCAGCTCGGCACCCGCCGCCCCGTAGAGGTGGAAGACGGCGTCGGCGCCGTGGCGCCGCAGCTCCGCGGCATCGGCGTCGTACCGGGCGATCGCCGCCACCCGGCCGTCGAACCCGGTGGCCCGCAGCCGCGCGAGCGCGATGAGGTTCGCCTTGTGGAACGGCATCGCCAGGACGGCGAGCCGCACGTGCCCGGCCCGCTTGACGCGCGTCCAGAACTCGGTGTCCGTGGCGTCGGCGGGCACGACGTCGATCCCCTGGGCGCGCAGCGCCGCCACGCGTGTGCGGTCGTGCTCGACGCCGATGACGGCGAAGCCGTACGTGTCCCGCAGCCGCGTGTACGTCGCCGCGCCGACGCGGCCGAGCCCCAGCACGACGGCGTCGGCGTCCCCGACGTCCACGGGCCGGTCGTCCGGGTGCAGCCTCGCGGCGTCGCGGCGCGGCAGCAGGCGGGTGAGCCAGGTCGCGAGCTCCACCCCGCGCCGGTTGACGATCGCCGAGACGACGAAGCTGGCGGCCACCGCGAGCGAGACGACCACCGCCCACTCCTCGTCGAGGAGCCCGTGGGTGGCCCCGACGGCGACCACGATGATGCCGAACTCGGAGAAGTTGCCGAGCGTCAGCGCGGCCAGGAACGCCGTGCGCCGTCGCAGGTGCATGAGCCACAGGAGGACGGCGTAGGCCGCCGCTTGGAGCGGCACGAGGAGCAGCAGGAGGAGCGCGAGGCCGACGTCGGCGGCCGTGGGGGTGCCGTGGAGACCGATCTGCAGGAAGAACGCGACGAGCGCGAGGTCCTTGACGGTCAGGAGCGAGCGCGACAGCTCGGTCGCGTGCGGGTGGCCTGCGAGCAGCGCGCCCATGACCAGTGCGCCGAGATCACCGGACAGCCCGACCGTCTCGAACAGCCAGAACCCGGGGACGAGGGCGACGAAGGCCCCGAACAGCGCCTGCATCTCGCCGTGCCCGGTACGGTCCCAGAGGCGGTGCAGCAGGAGCCGGCCCGGCAGCAGCCCCAGCAGCGTCACGGCCCAGGGACTGGGCGGCTCCCCCGTCGACAGCGCGAGGAACACCACGGCGACGATGTCCTGGACCACGAGCACACCGACGGCGATCCGGCCGTAGAGCGCCGTCGTGTCGGACCGGTCCTCCAGCACCTTGACGACGAACACCGTGGAGGAGAACGACAGCGCCAGGCCGACCAGTGCCAGCGACCCGAAGGGCTCGTCGGCGAGCAGCGGCAGGCCGACGACGGCGAGGAACCCCAGGAACCCGACGCCGAGCGCGACGCTCACCGCGAGGTGCGCCATGGTCGTGAACCAGATCTCCCTGCGCAGCAGGGAGCGGACGTCGAGCTTCAGCCCGATCGCGAACAGCAGGAAGGCGACGCCGAGCTCCGCGACCAGCTCGAGCTCGGGCAGCTCCGGTGCGCCCGCCACCCCGAGCGCGAAGCCCGCGGCGAGGAACCCCACCAGCGGCGGCAGGCGCGCCAGCATCGCCAGGAATCCGCCGAGCAGCGCGGCGGCGAGGTACAGCACTGCGGTGGCCATGGCGCTCCTCGCGTGGACTGCCGCGAGGATCCCAGACGTCGCGGCCGCGCACCACCGCGGCGGCAGATGTCTCGAGGCGCCTCAGGCCCCCGCGGCCGCCGCCATGACGCTTCCCGCGCCGCCGCCCGGGACCGCCGTGGCGCGGGACAGCCGGGGGGCGAGGTCGCCCCGCGGTCCCACGACCGTCTCGTCCAGGCCCAGCCAGCCGGCGAGGAGCTCAAGCTCCGCCCCGAGCGCTGCCGCGGTGCCGTCGGTCGCGTGCGCGGTGGCGTGCGCCGCCTGCACCCGGAGGACGCCGGCCTGCCGGTCGGCCTTGAGGTCGACCATCGCGGTGATCGCGTCCCCCTCGAGGAAGGGCAGCACGTAGTAGCCGAGGGTGCGGAGCGGTGCGGGCACGTAGATCTCGATGCGGTAGTAGACGTCGAACAGCGCCTCCAGCCGGCGCCGCTCCCACACGAGCGGGTCGAACGGGCTGAGCAGGGCCCTCCCCTCGGCCCGGCGCGGCAGCCGCGCGTCCCGGTGCCGGAACGTCGGCTGGTCCCAGCCGTCGACCCGCACCCGCGCGAGCACACCGTCCTCGACGAGCTCCGCGAGCGCCCGACGTACCACGGGGCCCTTGAGCCGGAAGTAGTCGGCGAAGCAGCGCGCCGTCCCCACCCCGTGCGCCCGCGCGCCGAGCGCGAGCAGCTCGCGCACCGCGTCCGCGTGCGGCACGGGCTCGACGGTGCGCACCGCGGGCGGCAGCACCCGCTCCGGCAGGTCGTAGCAGCGCTCGAACGCGCTGTTGCGCCGCGCCGACATCACCTCGCCGGTGAAGAAGAGGAACTCGAGGCACCGCTTGGCGACCGTCCAGTTCCACCCCCATTCCTCCCGGGTGCGCGGCGTGGTGCGGCCCGCGGCCTCCAGCTCGTCGTGGATCTCGCGCGCCGTGACCGGCCCGCGCTCGGCGACCATCTGCCGCACCAGGTCGACCTCGTGCGCGTGGGCGAGCGCGGTGCCGGAGATCTCGCCCCACGCCTCGTCCAAGTAGTTGCGGCGCCGCCACTCGAGCAGCGGGTACGTCGTCGCGGGCACGAAGGACGCGACGTGCGCCCAGGTCTCGACGATCCGGCGCGGCGAGCGGCCCGACGCCCGGTCGAGCAGGCCGACGTCGTACGGCCCGAGCCGCGAGAACAACGGCATCAGGTGCGCCCGGGCCAGGACGTTCACCGAGTCGATCTGCAGCAGGTTCAGGCGGTCCACCCCCGCCATCGCGCGCCGCATCGACACCTCTCCCTCGGGGCGCGGGCGGTGCAGTCCTTGCGCGGCGAGCGCGATGCGCCGCGCCTGGGCGAGCGAGAGGGTGTCCACCCCGGCATCCTGCCCGCGCCCACCGACACCCGCCGAGACGGAGAGGGGCCCGCCGAGATAGAGAGGGGGGCCCGCACTATAAAGGCGGGGCCCCCCACCCTCGCGGGGGGGGTCCCCCCCCCCCCCCCCCCCCCGGCCGGGGCCCCGCGGGCTAGCGTGGGGGCCCCCCACTCTATCTCGGCGGGACCCCTCTCCGTCTCGGCGGGTGTCTGCCCTGGCGTCAGGTGAGCTCGGTGACCGGCTCGGCGCCGTCGACCTGGGTGTCGAGCTGGATCACGCCGTACGTCCAGCCGCGGCGCCGGTAGACGGCCGCCGGGCGGGCGGACTCCTTGTCGATGAAGAGGAAGAAGTCGTGCCCCACCATCTCCATCTGGTAGACGGCGTCGTCGACGGTCATCGGCTCGGCGCGGTGCAGCTTCTCCCGGATCAGCACCGGCGAGTCGCCGAGCTGGTGCTCGACCGCGTCGCCGGGCTCGGCGAGCGTCGCGGGGGCGGCCTCCGTCTCGCGCTCGGCGGCCACCTCGTCGTACGGGCGGACGTCGACGGCGGGGATGACGTCGTTGGAGCGGCGGCGGTGGTCCTTGCGGCGGTCGCGCGCACGGCGCAGGCGCTCGGTCAGCTTGTCCAGGGCCAGGTCCAGCGCACCGAAGCGGTCGTCCGCCGCGGCCTCCGCGCGGATCACGGGCCCCTTGTCCCGGACGGTGAGCTCCACCCGCTCGCGCAGCTCGGACAACCTCGGGTTGTTCTCACGCGTGACCTCGACGTCCACGCGACGGGCGTAGGGGGCGAGCTGGGTGACCTTGGCGAGCTTGTCCTCCGCGTGACGGCGGAAACGCTCCGCCACCTCGGTGTGCCTGCCGACGACGACGATCTCCATCGTGTTGCTCCACTTCGTCGTGGGTCTGCCCGACTCGAGCGACCCGGTTGTGCTGTCTGGGCACCTCGAGGGGTGCCGGTATCGGCACCACCTCCCGGTCGCCGGGCACTCGGCCCGGCCGCGGTCGCGGGTCGGTCAGACGGTCCGCTCGTCGCGTTCCACCTGCCGTCGGATACCTAGGCTAACCCCTCCCGGTGGCCCGGGTACACCGAGGGCGTCGCCGCCTCGACGGGCGTCGCCGGACGGCCCGGCGGGGGTGTCGCCGCGACCACCAGCGCGGCGACGACCTCGGCCTGTGCCGCCTCCAGCGCCCGTTCGGCGGAGGCCAGCGTGGCCCCGGTGGTGACGACGTCGTCCACTAGCAGGCAGACCGCCCCGGACGCGACCTCGGCCGAGGCCCTGCGGTGCACGACGACGCCGGTCGCGAGGTTGCGGCCCCGCGCCCGGGCCCCGAGTCCTACCTGGTCCCGGCTGTGACCGCGCCGCCCCAGCGCCCGTACGACGTGTGCCGGGACGCCCGCGTCACGCAGGCCCTGCGCCACCGCGCCGGCGAGCACCACGACGTGCTCGCGGCCCCGCGCCCGACGCGCGGCCGCCGTCGACGGTGCGGGGACGACGAGGACCGGCGCACCCCGTGCCGCGGCGGCGACCGGCCCCGCCACCGCCCCCGCGGCCCTGCGCACCGCGGGCACGAGCAGCCGGTCGAGGTCGACCCGGCCCCGGTCCTTCCAGCCGACGACCAGCTCCCGGACCTCGCCCGCATACGGCGCGAGCGCCCACACGGGCAGCGGCTCCACGCCGTCGAGCCGGTCGAGCCGGGGCGCCGCGTCCTCGACCCGCCGCGGGACGCCTGCCAGCGGGGCGGCGCAGGCCGGGCAGCAGCGCACGTCGGGCAGCCCGCAGCCTGCGCACGCCACGGGCACGACGAGGCGTGCGAGCTCGCGGGCCCAGCCGGCTGCCCGGCCCAGCGGTCGTGCATCCCCTCGTCGTCGGACCATCCCCGGAGTCTTGCCGAGAGTGCCGGCGTCCCGACCCGACGGACACGCCCCTGGGGACCACGACGGCGCGCGGGCCCCTGGGGACGACGTCCGGCACCCGTCAGCCCGGGTAGGCGACCGCCGTCACGCCCTCGGACACCACCGGCCACAGCGACGACGTCTGACGCGAGTACAGGGTCCCGTCGCCGTCGAGCACGAGCATCGCGCCCGTGCCGACCGACGACGTGACCCACCTCGGGCCGGTGACCCCCGTCACCGTGCGGGTCTGCCCACCGGTGCCGGCCTGGCCACCGACCCCGGCCAGCGACAGGATGCGGTCACCGTCGTTGTTCATGCCGAGGATCGCCAGCACCGCGCCCTCCTGCCACGACGCCAGCGCGGCCTGGCTGACCGGCGCGCCCACCTGGACCGGGTCGGACAACCCCGTGGGGACCCCGTCGGCGTCCCGCTGGATGCCCGCGACGTGGACGCTGCGGCCACCGGTGCCCGAGCTGACCACCGCGATCCGCGCACCCTCCGGCGACACCCGGACCGAGAGCACCGCCCGGTCCGCGAGCCAGCTCACGTCGACCGGCTGCACCTGGCCCGAGGCCAGGGCCACGAGCAGCTCGTCGCCCTGGGCGCTCCACACCGCGTCGAAACGGTCGACCGACGGCGCGACGAGGTTGGTCCCGGACATGAGGACCGTCTGCCCCTGGTCCCCGGACACCCGGACGATCCGCTCCTTGCCGTCGCGCACGACCACCGGGCTGTCGCCGCTGCCCACCGCGAGCGCCGTCGGGTCCAGCCCCTCGAGGCTCACCGCGAGGTCCGCGTCCTCCAGGGAGTGGCCCACCACCTCCTGGAGGCCGTCGGCGGTCAGCGCGCGGGCGGCCCCCAGGGTCCGCGGCCGCGGCAGCTCGACCACGGCCGACTCCGGCACGACCAGCGGCGACGTCCGGTCCGACAGCACGACGTCGCGCCCCTCGCCGCCCTCGACCAGGGTGGCCTCGAGCTGCGCCAGGGCGAGCGCCCGCTCCTGGCTCGTGGCCTGGGTGATCGTCGAGGTGAGGCTGACGTCGATGGTCCCGTCGTCGCCCACGGTCACCGCGTCGATCGCGAGCGTGGTGCCCTCCGGGATCACCGTCACCGTGGAGTCCGCCAACCACTCGGGCGGGCCGGCGAGGATCTGGCTGGTCGCGTCCGTGCGCCAGGTCTGGCGCGGGAACCACCGCACGTCGGGCACCCACCAGCTCAGGTCGGGCGTGGGGAAGTACAGGCTCGTGAGGTGGAACGCCTGGCCGAAGAACGCCGTCGACAGCATGAGGCCGTCCTCGAGCTGGGAGATGCGCCACTCGCCGTCGGCCTGCCGCGTGAGCTCGAAGGTGACGGCCTCCGGGCTCGGCCGCGCCTCCTCCGTGTACACCCCGTTCTCGTCGAGGGTGGCGACGACGTTCGCCCGCGCCGTCACGACGGCGGTCGTGACCTCGGCGTCGGTGGCCTCCTCGTCCGCCGGTTCCTCGGCGAGGGAGCTGTCCAGCAGCGCCTCGCCGTCGAGCACCAGGACGCGGGCGTAGCGGTCCCACCCCGTCCACGCGCTGCGCGTGACGAACTCCTGCGCCGCCGCGAACGAGCCGGCGGACGTGGGGCCCGCCGCCGCCTGCGTGAGGAAGCCCCGGACGATCTCGTCGGGACTCGCCCCCGGGGTCGGGCCGGCGGGGATGAACCCGATCTCGCTCGCCTGCTCCAGCTCGGCGGCGCCGTCGCGCACCGCGCCGTCGGTGGGGATGCGGGCGCACCCGGCCACCACCGCGAGGGCTGCCACCGTCGCCGCGAGCAGCGCCGTCGTCCGCGGTCGCCGTGGGGTTCTCATCGCTCCTCCTCGGTCCGTGCCCCGCCACCGGACGGGCCGGGGGTCGGTGCGCCCTTCGGGTCGACGGCGGTCGTGTCGTCCAGCGCCCCCACGCCCGGCTGCTCCAGGTCGGGGATCTCGGTCGGTGTCGGCCCCGTCGGCGGGTAGACCACGGGAATCTGCCCGGTCGGGAGGTTCGTGACGCCCTGGTCGGCCTCGAGCGGCAGCGGCGAGCGCTCAAGCCGGATACCGGCGCGCCGCGGCAGGGTCAGCCGGAACGTGGACCCCTCGCCGATCTTCCCGGTCACCTCGAGCCAGCCGGCGTGCAGGCGCGCGTCCTCCAGCGAGATCGCGAGCCCCAGGCCCGTGCCGCCGGTGGTGCGTGCCCGCGCCGGGTCGGCGCGCCAGAACCGGTCGAAGACCCGCTGGAGCTGGTCCGGCGTCAGGCCGACACCGTGGTCGCGCACCACGACCGCGACGGCGCGCGCGTCCGCCGCGACCTCCACCTCCACGGGCCGCCCCTCGGCGTGCTCGACGGCGTTGACCACCAGGTTCCGCACGATCCGCTCGACCCGGCGCGGGTCGACGTCGGCCGTCGCCGGCTCCTCGGGCAGAGTCACGGACAGGAACACGGACTTGGACTCCGCCAGCGGGGCGGCACCCTCCACGACCCGGTTCACCAGCTCGCGCAGGTCGCGGAGCTCGACGTCGAGCACCGCCGCGCCGGCGTCGAAGCGGCTGATCTCCAGCAGCTCCGTGAGCAGCAGCTCGAACCGGTCGAGCTGGGTCTGCAGGAGCTCCGCGGATCGCCGCGCCGCCGGGTCGAGGTCGTCGCGCGAGCCGTGGATGACGTCGCCCGCCATCCGGATCGTCGTCAGCGGGGTGCGCAGCTCGTGCGACACGTCCGACACGAACCGCCGCTGCGCGGTCGACAGCTCCTCCATCCGGGCGATCTGGTCCTCGAGGTTCGCCGCCATCTCGTTGAAGGTGCGTGCGAGCGTCGCCATCTCGTCGTGACCACGGCTGCCCGACATCCGCTCGTCCAGGTGACCGTCGGCCAGGCGCGACGCGACCGTGGCCGCCCGGCGGACCGGTGCGACGGTCTGCCGCGTCACGAACCAGGTCAGGACGCCGATCAGCACGAGGATCGCGGTCGCGCCGATCGCGAGGATGCGCTGGACGAAGGACAGCGTCTCCTGCTCCGCCTGGAGCGAGTAGACCGCGTAGAGCTCGTACGTGCCGATCGTCGGCACCTCGACCGTCGAGCCCACCACCACGCCGGGCTCGGACGCGTCCGAGTCCGTGAACTCGGCCGGGATCCGGACGGACTGCAGCACCTGGCCGTCGGACGCGAGCGTCGCGACCCGCAGCTCCGGGCTCACGATCTCCTCCAGGCCCACCTCGGTGGCGGGCTCGACCAGCCGCACGCTCACGTCCGGCCCGCTGAGCAGCAGGAAGTCCTGCGCGCTCGAGGCCCCGACCGCGAGGGTCTGGACCATGGTGGTCAGCAGCGTCGTCAGGTCCGACGTCGTGGTCGCGGGCGAGGAGCTGAACGACGTGCGCACCTGCTCCGCCATCGCCGCGTTCTCGAGCTCGATCCGGTCCACCCGTTGCTCGAACAGCCCGTCACGGATCGAGAAGGACAGGTACACGCCGAGCAGCGAGGCCGCCAGGAAGCCGACGGCCAGCGCCGACGCGACCACGCGCAGCTGCAGGGACGACCGCCACCGGTGCGCCACCGCGCGGCCCCGCCGGGCCACCCAGCGGCGCGACCGCCGCCACGTCTCGGAGACGCGGCGCGCGGCGTCCTCAGCGCGGGGCACCGGCCTTGTACCCCACCCCTCGCACGGTCAGGACGACGGTCGGGTTCTCCGGGTCGCGCTCGACCTTGGACCGCAGCCGCTGCACGTGCACGTTGACCAGGCGGGTGTCGGCGCTGTGCCGGTAGCCCCACACCTTCTCCAGCAGCACCTCGCGGGTGAAGACCTGCCAGGGCTTGCGCGCCAGCGCGACCAGCAGGTCGAACTCCAAGGGCGTGAGGCTGATGCGCTCGCCCTCGCGGGTGACGCTGTGGCCCGTGACGTCGATCTCGACGTCGCCCACGCGCAGCCGCTCCGGGCCGGGCTCGTCCGTGCGTCGCATGCGGGCGCGCATCCGCGCGACGAGCTCCTTCGGCTTGAACGGCTTGGTCACGTAGTCGTCGGCACCGGACTCCAGGCCGAGGACGACGTCCACCGTGTCCGTCTTGGCGGTGAGCATGATGATCGGGGTCCCGGACTCCGCCCGGATCTCCCTGGCCACCTCGATGCCGTCCTTGCCGGGCAGCATCAGGTCGAGCAGGACGAGGTCGGGCTGCTCGTCGCGGAAGGCGGCGAGCGCACTGTCCCCGTCCGTGCAGAAGGCCGGCTCGAACCCCTCGGAGCGCAGGACGATGCCGATCATCTCGGAGAGGGCGGTGTCGTCGTCTACCACCAGCACGCGGGACTTCATGGGCCTCAGTCTGCCAGGCTGTGGACTGCTGCGTGGGGCACCTCGCCCCGGGGTACTAGGGTCGTGCCGTCCAGCGGCACCGGTTCTCCGCCTCCGCGGTCGCGGACGCCCCTGCTCGACCCCCAGAGTTTCACCCGCACGCCCGACCACCGGCCGACCCCGCCGCCTGTAATCTCCCGACCCGACCGCTGCAGTTCCCCGACCCGACCGCCCAGAGATCCCCCGACCCGACCGCCCAGAGATCCCCCGACCCGACCGCCCAGAAAAGCCGCCCGGGAGGCCGCGATGTCCACGCCCGATCAGCCCGCACCGCCGTCCGGCTGGGGTGACACCCCCGAGCCACCGCGGTACGGCCAGCGCGCCCCCGACGCGCCGGCCCCGCCCGCGGGGTCGCCGGGCCAGCAGTACGGGCAGGGGCAGTACGGGGAGAGCCGGTACGGCGGTGGCCAGCCCGGCCAGACCCCGTACGGGCAGGGCACGCCGGGCGCGCCGCCGTACGGCCCGCAGGACTCCAAGCCCGGGATCGTGCCGCTGCGGCCGCTGTCGCTGGGCGAGATCTACGACGGCGCGTTCAGCGCGATCCGCCACAACCCGGCGGTCATGCTCGGGATGTCCATCCTGGTGCTCCTCGTCGCGACCGTGCTCGGCCTGCTGGTCGGCCAGCTCGCCGTGCCCCCGCTGACGGCGTTGTTCGGCGCCGGCGCGACGGCCGACCCCATGCTCGCCGGCTTCGAGAGCCTGTACGCCCAGATCTTCGCGACCGGCCTCGGCAGCGGGGTGACCGTCATGCTCGCCACCCCGGTGGTCGAGGGCATCCTCACGGTGTCGCTGAGCCAGTCCGTCATCGGACGCAAGGCACCCGTGGCCGAGGTGTGGGGCAAGGTACGTCGCCGGGTCCCCGTCCTCGTCGGGTGGGCGCTGCTGCGCTCGATCGGCGTGGGCATCGTCATCGGCGGCTGGCTCACGCTGATGATCATCGGCATCGCGTTCACCGCGGAACAGTCCACGTGGCTGGCCGTGACGCTCGGCTTCGTGGCGGTCATCGGCTTCCTGGTCGGTGCGGTGTGGCTCGGGGTGCGGCTCGGACTGGTGGCGCCCGCGCTCGCCCTCGAGGGCAAGGGCCTGGGCACCACCCTCGCCCGCGCATGGCGCCTGACGCGCGGCTCGTTCTGGCGCCTGTTCGGCATCTACCTGCTCGCGTACGTCATCGTGTACTTCGCGGCGAGCATCATCACCACGCCCATCCAGTTCATGGTCGGATACTTCGGCGCCACCGACACGAGCACGCTCACGCTGGCCACGATCATCGGGATGGTCCTGGCGACCCTGATCTCCACGGCCGTGACCACGATCTTCATGTCCTCCGTGGTGTCGCTGCTCTACATCGACGTGCGGATGCGGCGCGAAGGGCTCGACGTCCAGCTCGCGACGGCGGCGGCCTCCCAGGACGGCGACGCCCGGCCCGGCACGCGGTGACCCTCACGTCCGGGCTGCCGGCGACCGCGCTCGCGGCCGCCGGCGGTCTGCTGCCCGCGGCCGTCCCCGTCGACCCGGACCGTGCGACCGCACGCCGCTGGCTCCTCGAGGAGCTGTCCAAGCCCGAGTACCAGGAGGATCCGTCCCTCCTGATGCGGTTCCTCGAGTGGTTCGCCGGTCTCTTCGACGACCTGCCCGCCCTCGACAGCGGTCGGGTGTGGCTGGCCGTCGTGCTGGTCGTCGTGGTGCTGGTGATCGTGCTGATCGCCTGGCGCGTGGCCGGCCCGATCCGGCTCTCGCGCCGCGCCCGCCCGTCGGTCGCCGTGCTCGAGGACGACTCCCGCACAGCCGCCGAGCTCCGGGCGTCTGCCGACGCCGCCGCCGCACGCGGCGACTGGTCGACGGCCATGCTCGACAGGTTCCGTGCGCTGGTGCGGTCGCTCGAGGAGCGCGTGGTGCTCGACGAGCGACCCGGCCGTACCGCCCAGGAGGCAGCGGCCGCCGCCGCGGACCGCCTCCCCGACGTCGCCGCGCAGCTGCACCGCGCCGCCGCCCTGTTCGACGACGTCTGCTACGGCACGCTGCCCGCCCGAGCGGAGGACGACACCACCATGCGAGAGCTCGACACCCGGGTCGCCGCCCTGCGCCCGCAGCTCCCGGCCACGGTGGCCGCACCCGGGCCGGGTGATCCGGCATGAGCGCCACTACCGCGGAGCCCGCGCTCGCCACCGGCGCGGGGTCGACCTCCTCGACCGGCGGTGCCCTTCCCGACGGCACCGTCGTCGGGGACGGCACCACGGGCCGCAGCCGGGCCGCGCGCCGGTGGCGGCGCGCCCGCTGGACCCTTCTCGTGCTCGCGCTGTTCGCGCTTGTGGTGCTCGTCCTGGCGGTCTCCCGCCCGACGACGTCGACCGTGCCGTACGCACCGGACAACGTGGGCGGCTCCGGAGCCAGGGCCGTCGCGGAGGTGCTCGCCGACCACGGCGTCGAGGTCCGCCACGAGACGCGGGTCGCCGACGCCGTCGCGGCCGCGGGGCCGGGCACCACCCTGCTGGTCACGCCGTCGCCGCTCCTGCTGCCCGAGCAGGCGGAGGCCATCGCCGCGTCGGCCGCCGACGTCGTCGTGCTCGAGGCCGACAGGTACACCGCCGAGGTCGTCTCGGACGGCGCGGTGACGCGCGTCCCTGCCGGCGGCACCCCCGGGGCACCGGTCGCCCCGCGGTGCGACCTGCCGGCCGCCGTCGCGGCCGGCGACCTGCTCCTCGCCGAGGGCGGCCTGGAGGCCATGCCCGGGCACGGCGACGACGTGACGCTGTGCTGGCCGGGCGAGGCGGGCGCCACGCTGGCGCACCTGACCCGCGACGACGGCGCAGGCGACGTGACCCTCGTCGACGACGCGACCTTCCTGATCAACGACGCCGTGCTCGACGACGGGAACGCCGCGCTGGCGCTGCACCTCCTCGGCGCGCACGAGCGCCTCGTGTGGCTCGTCCAGGACCCTCTGGACACCAGCTCGACCAGCGACGAGGCCTCCACCCCGACCGGCGCCCTGCTGCCGTCCTGGGCAGGCCCGGTCGGCCTGTGGGCCCTCGTCGTGGCCCTCGTGACCGCGATCTGGCGCGGACGACGGCTCGGCCCGCTGGTGCCGGAGTCCCTGCCGGTCGTGGTCCGTGCCTCCGAGACCACCCGTGGCCGCGGCCGCCTCTACCGGAGATCCCGCTCGCGCGGGCACGCCGCCGCCGGTCTGCGAGCCGGGACGGCCGAACGCGTCGGGCAGCGTCTCGGCGTCCCCCGGTCCGCCGACGCGACCGCCCTGACCGATGCCGTCGCCCGCGCCACCCGGCGCGCACCGCAGCAGGTCGCCGACCTGCTGTACGGCCCCCCACCCACCGACGACGACGCGCTGACCGAGCTCGCGCGTCGGCTCGACACCCTGGAGAGCGAGGTCCACCGATCGTGACGACCCCCGAGGACAGCCCGACCACCGAGCCCACACCGCCGGCCGTGCCCGTCGAGACCGCACCGCCGGTCGAGGCGGCCGCGCCCGCCGAGGGCGCACCTGTCGAGGCAGAGGCCGTCGAGGCAGCGCCCGTCGAGGCAGCGCCCGTCGAGGCAGCGGCCGTCGAGGCAGCGGCCGCGCCGTCGGCCGGCCCCACCGTCCCGTCGCGCGAGCTGCGTGCCGCGCTCGCGGGCGTGCGCACCGAGGTCGGCAAGGCCGTCGTCGGCCAGGACTCCGCCGTGACGAGCCTGCTCATCGCGCTGCTGTGCTCCGGGCACGTGCTGCTCGAGGGCGTGCCGGGCGTCGCCAAGACGCTGCTCGTGCGCGCCCTGGCGGCATCGCTCGACCTGGGGACCACGCGCGTGCAGTTCACGCCCGACCTGATGCCCGGCGACGTCACGGGCTCGCTCGTGTACGACGCGCGGACGGCCGAGTTCTCGTTCCGGGAGGGGCCGGTCTTCACGAACCTGCTGCTCGCCGACGAGATCAACCGCACGCCTCCGAAGACGCAGGCCTCCCTGCTCGAGGCGATGGAGGAGCGGCAGGTGTCGGTCGACGGCCGGCCCCGCCCGCTGCCGGAGCCGTTCGTCGTCGTCGCCACCCAGAACCCGGTGGAGCACGAGGGCACGTACCCCCTCCCCGAGGCACAGCTCGACCGCTTCCTGCTCAAGGTCGTGCTGCCCGTCCCGGACCGCGAGCACGAGATCGAGGTGCTGGCCCGCCACGCGGCCGGCTTCGACCCGCGTGACCTCGCGGCCGCCGGCGTCACGGCCGTCGCGGGTGCCGAGACGCTCGCCGCCGCCCGCGCCGAGGTGCGCCAGGTGCAGATCGCGCCGGAGGTCCTCGGCTACGCCGTCGACGTGTGCCGCGCCACCCGCCGCTCCCCGTCGCTGTCGCTCGGCGTCTCCCCCCGCGGGGCGACGGCGCTGCTGGCCACATCGCGCGCGTGGGCCTGGCTCTCGGGGCGTGCGTACGTGACCCCCGACGACATCAAGGCGCTCGTCCACCCGACGCTGCGCCACCGGGTTCAGCTGCGCCCGGAGGCGGAGCTGGAGGGTGTCACGGCCGAGAGCGTCCTCTCGACCGTGCTCGCCGCCGTCCCGGTCCCTCGATGAGGGTCGGTCGTCCGGCCCGGCCCCGGCCCTCGTCGAGCCCCCGTCCCTCGCCGGGGCGGGGGCGCCCGACGGCGCGTGCGGGCGTCGGAGCTCGCTCTCGGCTGGGGGTGCGATGGCGCTGACGTGGCGCGCCGCCGCACTGGCGGCGCTCGGCATCGTGCCCCTCGCCCTGCTCCCTGCCCGGGCGACGGTGCTCCTGTGGCTGCTCGTGGTGATCGCCGTGGTCGCGCTCGACCTCGCTCTCGCGGCGTCGCCCCGGCAGGTCGCCGTGCGCCGTACCGTGCCGCGCGCGGTGCGGCTGGGCGTGCAGGCCGGCTCGGAGCTGGTGCTCACCCACACCGGGCGACGCCGCCTGCGTGCGCTCGTGCGCGACGCCTGGCCGCCGTCCCTGGTCCCCGACGTCCCGTCGACGACCGCGGGCGGTCCGGTGCTGGCGCGCTCCGCCCGGCACACGGTCGACCTGGGGCCCGGCGAGTCCGCGCGGGTGCGCACCCCGCTGCGGCCGACACGCCGCGGCGACCGCGCTGCCGGCCCGGTCGTGATCAGGTCGTTCGGGCCGTTGCGCGTCGCCGCCCGGCAGGTGTCCCTCCCCGTGCCCGGGCGTATCCGCGTGCTGCCCGAGTTCTCGAGCCGCCGGCACCTGCCCTCGCGCCTCGCGCGCCTGCGCGAGATGGACGGGCGCGCCGCTGTCCAGGTGCGTGGCGAGGGGACGGAGTTCGACTCGCTCCGCGAGTACGTCGTCGGGGACGACGTGCGCTCGATCGACTGGCGCGCCACCGCGCGCCGCAGCGAGGTCGTGGTGCGCACCTGGCGTCCCGAACGGGACCGTCGCGTCGTCATCGTGCTCGACACCGGGCGGACGTCGGCCGCCCGGATCGGCGAGTCGGCCGAGGGCGACGAAGGGTCGAGCGTCGTCGGCGGCACCCGGCTGGAGGCGAGCGTGGAGGCTTCGCTGCTCCTGGCCGCGCTCGCGGACCGGGCGGGCGACCGCGTGCAGGTCCTCGCCTACGACCGTGCCCTGCGCGCTCGCGTCGCCGGGGCGTCCGGGCCCCGGCTGCTGCCCGCGCTCGCCGAAGCACTGGCCGTCGTCGAGCCCGCGCTCCTGGAGACGGACTGGCCGGGCCTGGTCACCCAGGTGCGGGCGCGGGTGTCCCAGCGGGCGCTCGTCGTGCTGCTGACGACCCTCGACCCGGCAGCCGTCGAGACCGGGCTGCTCCCGGTGGTGGCCCAGCTCTCGGGGACCCACCAGGTGGTGGTCGCCTCGGTGGCCGACGCCGACGTCGCACGGCTGCGCGCCGGGCGGGGATCGTCGACGGAGGTCTACGACGCCGCCGCGGCCGCCCGCGCCGGGCTGGAGCGCTCCGCCGTGTCCGCGGTGCTCCGCCAGGGCGGCGTCGAGGTCGTCGAGGCGCTGCCGGAAGAGCTCGCCCCGCAGCTCGCGGACACCTACCTGGCGCTCAAGGCGGCCGGGCGGCTCTGACGGCTCGCCCCCTGCGTTGTGAGCGGGCAATTGGCCCGCCGGCGACCGCTCGACCGGGCCAGTTGCCCGCTCACAACGCAGGGACGGGACCGGACGGGGTGGGGCCCGGGCTCAGCCGGCCGTCGGGAGCACCTCGCCCGCACGGTCCGGGTCGAGGTCGCCCGTCATGCCGGCGTCGGTCGCTCGCCGGCCCAGCACGAGCACATAGGCCCAGAACACCGCGAGCGCCACCGCACCGATGACGATCTTGAGCCACCACGGCAGCGTGGAGCCGGTGACGAAGCCCTCGACGAGACCCGAGAGCGCCAGCGCCCCCGCGAGGCCGATCGCGACCGTGACGAGCGCGCGCCCCTCCTGCGCCACGGCGACCGTCCGACGGCGCGGCCCGGGGTCGATGACGGTCCAGAAGATCTTGAGACCAGCCGCACCCGCGACGAACACCGCGGTCAGCTCGAGCAGACCGTGCGGCGCGATGAGCTGCAGGAACAGGTCGAGCTCGCCGTGCGCCGCCATCATCCCGCCCGTCGCGCCGACCGACACGGCGTTCTGCACCAGCACGAACACCGGCCAGAACCCCGTGATGCCGAGCCCCACGCACTGGGCGGCGATCCACGCGTTGTTCGTCCAGACCATGGCGGCGAAGGAGACGCCCGGGTCGTAGTACGACGCGAACGCGTCCTCGACGTAGGCCTTCTGCTCGGCCGGGGTGCCCATCGAGGCGAGCGCGGCGGGGTCCGTGGCGACGTGCACCCCGGCCACCACGGAGATCGCGAGGCACGCGACGATCACGGCGACGCTCCACCACCGGATCCGGTAGAGGGCCGCAGGGATCGTCACGACGACGAAGCTCGCGACGTCGGACCACGAGGGCTCGTGGGCGCCGCCGATCCGCACGCGCGCCCGCGACAGGAGGTCCGACAGGCGGGTGACCAGCACCGGGTCGGGGGCCGCCGAGCGCACGGTGGACAGGTGCGTCGCGACCTCTCGGTAGAGGCGGACCAGCTCGTCGGCCTCCGCTCCGTCGAGCCGGCGGCGTCGGCTGAGGCGGTCCAGCCGCTCCCACTGCTGGTTGTGCACGGCGGTGAAGGCATCGAGGTCCACGCCCGATAGCCTTCCACACGAAACTGGTCGCACGGGCGGGAGATGCACATGCACGACGGGATCCTCATCGGCGAGGGCGTGGTCCTCGACGCACGCCCTGCGTCCTTTGTGACGCGCTCGCTGGCGGCGCTGCTCGACCTGGCCGTGGTGGGGGTCGTGGTGATCGTGCTGGCCGTGGTGGCGGTCGAGCAGCTCGGCAGCCTCGACGGCCAGTGGCTGCGGGTCGTCTCGGTGGTGCTGTCGGTGCTGGTGATGGTGGTGGTCCCCGTGACGGTCGAGACGCTCACGCGCGGCCGCTCGCTGGGCAAGCTCGCGGCCGGGCTGCGCGTGGTGCGCGACGACGGCGGCCCCGTGCGGTTCCGCCACGCGTTCTCCCGGGCGCTGGTCGGGGTGGGCGAGCTGTGGCTCACCCTCGGCAGCGTCGCGCTGATCACCTCGTTGTCGAACCCCCGCGGCAAGCGGCTCGGCGACATGCTCGCCGGGACGTACGTGATCCGGGTGCGCGGCGGGCGCGGGTGGACGGCGCCGCTCGGCATGCCGCCGGAGCTCGCCGGCTGGGCCCGGGCCGCCGACATCCGCCGGTTGCCCGACGGCCTCGCGCTGGCCGCGCGGCAGTTCTTGGACCGCGCGGCCCGTCTCGCCCCGGCTTCGCGCGCGAGCCTCGCGAACGAGCTCGCCGGCCGGGTGGAGCCGTTCGTCGCCCCCTCGCCTCCCCCGGGCACCCCCGCGGAGGCGTTCCTGCACGCCGTCCTGTTCGAGCGCCGCGACCGGGAGCTCGCGCGGGGCAAGCAGGAGCACGAGCGCGCCCAGGCGCGCGCCGCCACCCTGCACCGGCTCCCCTACGCCGTGCCCGACCCCCGTACCTGAGCCGTCGTCCGCTCGCGGCGCGGCCGGTCCTCGAACCGGCCGAAGAGCCGCACGAGCACCAGCAGCACCACGAGGTACCCGGCGAACCAGACGGGACGTGACGCCCACCAGTCCGCGCTCCACGCCACGGGAAGACGCTGCCCCAGGCCCAGCAGGACGACGCCCACCACGGCGAACATCGCGGTGAGGTGCCACAGGTAGACGGTCATCGAGCGTCGCGACAGCACCTGCAGCACCCGCGCGCCGGCCGGCGTCGCCACGCTGCGCACCAGCGACTCGCGCGCCAGCAGCACGAGGCACACCTGCGCCACGCCGAGGGCCACGACGGGCGCCGTGGGCGGCCCCAGGTTGGAGATCGCGTCACCCGGCATGCCGATCATGCTCGGCGGGTAGGGACCGGCGACGACGAGGACCGCGAGCGCGACGACGGCGACCACGGCTCCCGCGCCGAGCAGGGCCCGATAGCCGCCGACCGACCCCGCTGCCCGGCCGCTCGACGGCCCCGCAGCGCTCGCGCGCCGGGACCAGGCGGATCGAAGATCGGCGTAGGCGACGCCCGCGAGGAACGGCACGGCCCACGCCAGCAGGATGTTCACCGACGCCAGCGCCGTGGTGAGGTCCCCCGGCAGCCCGAACCGCAGCCCGTCCACCAGGAGCGGCAGCGCCACCGCGACACCGAGCGCGCCCCAGCGCCAGCGTCGCCACGCGGCGTGCAGCACCGGCACCAGCGCGACGAGCACCACCCACACCGCCAGGAACCACAGGAGCTGCGGCGCCATCCGCGCGAGCCGCCACACCGCGGCGTCGGGCACCCCGAGCGTGAGCAGCACGCCGACGCCCACGGCCCAGGCTCCGGCGAATGCTCCGACCGGTCGCGCGGTGGCCCGCAGCCGGCCCACGACGACATGGGTCCAGGGCGCCGGACCACCGGGAGCCGCGGCGCTCGCGAGCCGGCCGTAGGCCGCGGACGCGCCTGCGGCGAAGAACAGCAGCGCCAGCGGCTGTCCCCAGGTGAGGAGCCACCCGGCCCCGTGCCCGAGCGCGTTGCCCACGTGCAGCGCCCGGCCGTCCCAGGTGGCCTCGGCCATGAGCCAGTGCAGCATCACGACGCCGAGGGTGCCGACCGCGCGCACGACGTCGACGAACGGGTCCCGCGGCCTGCGCGGCGCGCGGACGGGGGTCGGCGGCGGCGCAGCGGGCAGGACCGGCGGGGCCGGCAGGGCGGGAGGTCGGGGTACGGCGAGTGCCATGACGGGCTCCGAGGACTCGAGGGTTTGTCCCTCCAGCCTCGTGACCTGCACGTTCACCCGGAATCCGGCTGGCCTCCGCTCCCGCGGCGGCTCTTCCCCCGGTCCGCCCGGGGGAATTCCCTACCCGTCACCGTGTGAGCGGGCGAATGGCCCCCTGAAGTGCGCTTCAGGGGGCCATTCGCCCGCTCACAACATCTCTGGCAGGGTCGTCAGTCGTCCACGCCGAGGTAGTGCAGGACGGCGAGCACGCGGCGGTGGTCGGCGGCGTCCTGCGGCAGGTCGAGCTTGGTGAAGATGGCGGCGACGTTCTTCTCCACCGCGCCGTAGGACAGGAAGAGCGCGTTGGCGATGGCACCGTTCGAGCGGCCCTGCGCCATGAGCTCCAGCACCTCCCGCTCGCGCGGGGTGAGCAGCTCGACGCCCGTGGTCCGCGAGCGCGACGCGCCCATGAGCTGGCGCACCACCTCCGGGTCCAGCACGGTCTCCCCCGCGGCGACCCGACGCAGCGCACCGACGAACTCGGCCACGTCGGCGACGCGGTCCTTGAGGAGGTACCCGACGCCGCGCGCGTCTCCCTCGAGCAGCCGTGCCGCGTACTGCGTCTCCACCCACTGGGAGAAGAGGAGCACGGGCAGCCCGGGGTGCGCGGCACGCAGGGCCAGCGCAGCGCGCAGGCCTTCGTCCGTGTGCGACGGCGGCATCCGGATGTCGGCGACGACGACGTCGGGCAGGGCGTCCTGCGCGGCCAGCTCGGCGACCCGGGCCACCAGCGCCTCGCCGTCCGGGACGGCGGCCACGACGTCGTTCCCGCGGCGGGTGAGCAGGGCGACGAGCCCGTCGCGCAGGATGGCGGAGTCCTCGGCGATGACGACGCGGACCTCCGGCGCCGCGTCGTCCGCCCGTGCTTCGGTCATCGGCGGCCGGGCGCTCCGGCGCCCGTGGACGACGTACCTGGTCGGGGGGTACCTGTGAGAGGGATGATCACGGTGACCACCGTAGGCCCGCCGGCGGGGCTGACCACGCGCAGCAGGCCGTCCACCCCAGAGAGCCGGTCCATGAGCCCGGCGAGCCCGCTCCCCCGCCCGTCGGGCCCGGGCTCGCGCACGACGGCGCCGCCCCGGCCGTCGTCGTGCACGCGCACGACCAGGGCGGGCCGGGTCGAGCCGGTGGCCGGGTCCGCGGCGGGCTCGATGCCGGCGACGACGTCGACGCCGGTGGCCTCCGCGTGGCGGGTCGCGTTGGAGACGAGCTCGGCGACGGCGAAGTAGGTGATGGAGGCGACGCTCGGCGAGAGGTCGGCGTCGCCCAGGCCTGCGGCGTGCGCCCGCACCGGGACGGCGGCGCGTGCCGCGAGCGTCTCGAGGGCGACGGCGAGGCCCGCGTCGAGAGCGGGTGGCCGGATGCCGCGGGCGAGCTCGCGCAGCTCGGCGAGGGTGTCCTTGGTGCTGTCGTGCGCGGTCTCGAGCACGGCGGCGAGGTCGGCGGGGTCCGCGCCGTCGCGCAGCATCTCGCGCGCCTCGCCGATCTGCATCGCGACGGCGACCAGGTGGGCCTGGGTGCCGTCGTGCAGGTTGCGCTCGATGCGGCGCAGCCTGGCGTCGGCGTCGTCCACCGTGACGGCGCGCGCCCGCTCGACGTCGGCGACGCGGAGGCTGGCCTGCGTGGGGCCGAGGAGGCTGGTGGCAAGGAGGGCGAAGAGCGCCACGAACATGCGCTGCACCTGCGGCCACAGGTACAGCAGGATGACGCCGGCACCGAAGAGCATGAGCTGGCGCGCCGGGGTGTCGACGAACCAGTCCGTGCCGAACGACGCGCCCCGGTGCCAGCGGCCGTCGCTCGCCTGCTGCAAGGGCAGGAACTGCGACCAGGCCCAGTGCGTCGTCGCCCCGGTGGCGACCGCGAGGAAGACGGTGCTCACGACGAACGCGACGATCGCCAGCGGGAACGTCACCGCCATGTACAGCAGGGCGCGCCAGGCGGTCGCGTCGCCGAGCATCGCGCCGACCCGGCGCCAGAACCCCCGGCGAGGGAGCCTCGGCGTCGGCTCGGCGATCTCGACGTCCAGGAACCGGATCGCCATCCGCCGGTACATCGCGCCCCAGCCGCGCATGCCCAGCAGCACGGCGCCCGCCACGAACAGCCCGATCACGGTGACGGAGACCGCCGCGATGAACCCGATGGTGAACAGCACGTACGTGAGGGCGAACGGCGCCAGCAGCAGGGAGAGCCACAGGAACCCGTAGGCGCGCCACGTGCGGCGGTCGAACGGGGCGAGCAGGAACGTCGGACGTTCGGACACCATGCTCGTCATGCTCCCAGGCTGGCCGTCCGGGTGCCGCACCGGCACCCGGACAGCCTCCGTGACCGAGGGGGACGTCCCCCGCAGGGCGACGTCCCCGGCGGTCTCAGTAGCGGTAGTGCTCGGGCTTGTACGGCCCCTCGACGGGCACGCCGAGGTAGTCGGCCTGGTCGCGGCTCAGCTCGGTGAGCCGGACGCCGAGGGCGTCGAGGTGCAGGCGCGCGACCTTCTCGTCGAGCACCTTGGGCAGCCGGTAGACCTGGCGCTCGTACTGCCGCTCGGTGGCCGGGCGGGCCATGTCGGCGTACAGCTCCATCTGCCCGATCACCTGGTTGGCGAACGAGTTCGACATGACGAACGACGGGTGACCGGTGGCGTTGCCCAGGTTGAGCAGACGGCCCTCGGACAGCACGATGATCGACCGGTCGCGCCGCTCGACGCCGTCCGCGCCGGCGCCCGCCGGCAGCGACCACTCGTGCACCTGCGGCTTGATCTCGGTCCTCACGACGCCGGGCACGGCGGCGAGGCCCGCCATGTCGATCTCGTTGTCGAAGTGGCCGATGTTGCCGACGACGGCCTTGTCCTTGAGGGCGAGCATGTGCTCGACCCGCACGACGTCCTTGTTGCCCGTGGTGGTGATGACGAAGTCGGCCTCGCCGATCACGTCCTCCAGGCGTGCCACCTGGAAGCCGTCCATCGCGGCCTGCAGGGCGCAGATCGGGTCGACCTCGGAGACGATGACGCGCGCACCCTGCCCGCGGAACGCCTCGGCGGCGCCCTTGCCGACGTCGCCGTAGCCCGCGACGAACGCGACCTTGCCGCCGATGAGGATGTCGGTGGCGCGGTTGATGCCGTCGGGCAGGGAGTGCCGGATGCCGTACTTGTTGTCGAACTTCGACTTGGTGACCGAGTCGTTGACGTTGATCGCCGGGAAGAGCAGCTCGCCGGCCTGGGCGAGGTGGTACAGGCGGTGCACGCCCGTCGTGGTCTCCTCGGTGACGCCGCCGATGTTGCGCGCGACGCCGGTCCAGCGCAGCGGGTCCGACTCGAGCGCGCGCCGCAGGACGCCGCGCACCACGTTCATCTCGTGCGTGTGGTCGGGCTCGCCGGGCAGCGTGTCCGGCGGGACGACGCCCGCGCGCTCGTACTGCAGGCCGAGGTGCACGAGCATGGTGGCGTCGCCGCCGTCGTCGAGGATGAGGTTGGGGCCGTCGTCGTCGCCGGCGCCCGGCCACACGAGGATCTGCTCGGTGCAGTCCCAGTACTCCTCGAGGCTCTCGCCCTTCCAGGCGAAGACGGGCACGCCCTGGGGGTCCGCGGGCGTGCCGTGCGGCCCCACGACGATGGCGGCCGCGGCCTCGTCCTGCGTGGAGAAGATGTTGCAGCTCGCCCAGCGCACCTGCGCGCCGAGCGCGACGAGCGTCTCGATGAGGACGGCGGTCTGCACCGTCATGTGCAGCGACCCGGCGATGCGGGCCCCGGCGAGCGGCTGCGCCTCGCCGAACTCGGCTCGCAGCGCCATGAGGCCGGGCATCTCGTGCTCGGCGAGGCGGATCTGGTGGCGGCCGGCGGTGGCGAGCGCGAGCGAACGGACCTTGTAGCGGCCCGGCACCTCGTCGAAGCCGGGGGTGGCGGTGGGTGCCTCAGCAGTGGTGGACACGGTGACCCTCCTGGGAGTCTGTCGGAGTCATGTCGTGTGCGCTGGGGGCTCCCGTGTGCGCGGCGGGCGCGCCGACGGCGCGGACCCGCACCCAGGGTAGTCCGGGGCGCCTGGGCCGTGCAGCGAGAACCTTCCCGGCCTGCCGCGTCCTTCGGGCGATCTCGCGACGTTCGCTTGACCCGATCCACATCGACGACGGCGCCCCACAGAGCCCGAACCCGGGGGGACAAACGCCCAGGTCGTGAGGCAGATCACGTCTTATATCACATTCGAGTAACGATCCCGGGTGAGTTATCGGGGCCCGAATTCTGTCAAATCCCCAGGACACCACGGGTAAAAGCCGCAGAACGGCCGCCAAGTCGTGTTGGCCATCCCCCCGTCAACCAGGGCATGGTGAAACACGCCCTTGCACGGCACGGTTCCCCAGAGCACGGAATCTCGTGACCGACGCTCGACGTCGGCTCGGCGAATCGTGGGTGCTTCAGAACGTGATGGAAGGTGGCGAGTCCTGCCCGCATGACGGCAGACACCAGTACCACCCCCACGCCCGACCAGCCCGCCGGGGTCGCCCCCGCGGTCTCGGTGCGCGGCGTCTACAAGGTCTTCGGCCCGAAGCCTGCCGAGGCGGTCCGCCGCCTGCGGGCCGGCGCGAGCCGCGACGAGGTCAAGAACCTCGGCACCGCGGCAGTGATCGACGCGAGCTTCGACGTCGCGCCCGGCGAGATCTTCGTCGTCATGGGCCTGTCCGGCTCCGGCAAGTCGACCCTCATCCGCATGCTCAACGGGCTGTGGACGCCGTCGGCCGGCGACGTCGTCCTCGGGGACGCGAACCTCGCCACCGTGGACGGCAAGCGCCTGCGCGAGCTGCGTCGTACCCGCGTGTCCATGGTGTTCCAGCACTTCGCGCTGCTGCCGCACCGTTCGGTGCTCGACAACGCCGCCTACCCCCTGGAGATCCAGGGCATCGGCAAGGCGGAACGGCAGCGCAGGGCGTCCGAGGCCCTCGACATGGTCGGTCTCGGCGGCTGGGCCGAGTCGCTCCCGTCGCAGCTGTCGGGCGGGATGCGCCAGCGTGTCGGCCTGGCCCGCGCGCTCGCCGCCGACACCGACGTCCTGCTGATGGACGAGGCGTTCAGCGCGCTCGACCCGCTGATCCGCTCGGAGATGCAGGAGCAGCTCCTGGAGCTGCAGGCCAAGCTCGGCAAGACGATCATCTTCATCACGCACGACCTCAACGAGGCCATGCACCTCGGCGATCGCATCGCCGTCATGCGCGACGGGCGGATCGTACAGATCGGCACCGCCGAGCAGATCCTGTCCGACCCCGCCAACGACTACGTCGAGAAGTTCGTCGCGGACGTGGACCGGTCCCGCGTGCTCACGGCGGCGTCCGTGATGCAGCGCCCGCGTGTCACCCTGTCGATCGGCAGCGGGCCCCGGCTCGCCGCCCGCGAGATGCGCGACGCCGACGTGACCTCCGCCTACGTGGTGGACCGCACCCGGGTGCTCAAGGGCCTGGTCCACGCGGAGGCCGCCGTGCCCGCCGTGCGGGAGGGCGTCGAGAAGCTCGAGGGCCTCGTCGACCCCGACGTCGTCGCCGTGCACCAGGACACCCCGCTGGCGGAGCTGTTCGCCCCGGCCGCCGGCACGTCCGTGCCGCTCGCGGTGGTGGACGACGGCGGCCGCCTCGTCGGCATCGTCCCCCGCGTGACGCTGCTGGAGGCCATGGCCCCCGCCGACAACGGGGACGGCTCCGACGACGCCGAGGTTGCCGACGGCACCGCTCCCGACGGGGCCGCCGTCGAAACCACCGCGCCGACGGAAGGAGCCCCGGCATGATCGCCACCGCCTCCGACACGGGGACGTTCGTCCCCCGCGTCGAGCTCGGAGCCTGGGTCGAGTCCGCCATCGACTGGATGACCGACACCTTCGACCCGGTGTTCGACGCCGTCAAGACGTTCTTCGAGTCGATCTACGACGGGCTCGAGTGGGTGCTCAGCACCCCGCCGTTCTTCGTCGTCGCGCTGGTGCTCGCCGCGCTCGCGTTCTGGGTCAAGGGCTGGAAGCTCGGCGTCGGCACGCTCCTGGGCTTCTGCCTGGTGGCGGGCATGAACCAGTGGGACAACGCCATGGAGTCCCTGGCGCTGGTGATCCTGGCCTCGGCGGTCGCGCTCCTGCTCGGCATCCCGCTCGGGATCTGGGCGGCGCGCAACGCTCACGTGTCCCGCGTCGTGCGGCCCGTCCTCGACTTCATGCAGACGATGCCGGCCTTCGTGTACCTCATCCCGACGGTCGTCATCTTCCTCACCGGCCCGGTGCCCGGCATCATCGCGACGGTCATCTTCGCGATCGCCCCCGGCGTCCGCTTCACCGAGCTCGGCATCCGCCAGGTCGACGCGGAGGTGGTCGAGGCCGGCCGCGCGTTCGGGTCGACCGACCGCCGCATCCTGCGCCAGATCCAGATCCCGCTGGCGATGCCCACCATCATGGCTGGCATCAACCAGGTGATCATGCTCGCGCTGTCCATGGTCGTCATCTCCGGAATGGTCGGGGCCGGCGGCCTCGGGAACGACGTCGTCGCCGCCCTGCAGCGCGTGGACGTCGCCCTCGGTTTCGAAGCCGGTCTGGCCGTGGTGATCCTCGCGATCTTCCTCGACCGCGTGACCGCCGCGCTGGCCGACCGCGCCCCCGTCGCCAAGGCCCTCCGGGCCACCCGCTGATCCTGCCTCACGGCACGACAGCGCTCCGCACGTCCGAAAGGAAGAAGATCATGACGTTCACCCGTCACACCCGCCGTCTGACCGCACTCGGCGGCACCCTCGCCCTCACCGCCTCTCTCGCCGCCTGCGCGTCACAGGACGAGGGCGCGGACGCCGGCGGCAGCGCCGACAAGGAGATCTCGATCGGCATCGCGTCGGGCTGGGACGAGGGCATCGCCGTCGCCAACCTGTGGGCCAAGATCCTCGAGGACAAGGGCTATGAGGTCGAGACCGAGACGGCCGACGTCGGCGTCATCTACACCGGCCTCGCCGGCGGCGACTTCGACGTCACCTTCGACGTCTGGCTGCCGTACACCCACGCCTCCTACCTGGAGGAGTACGGCGAGGAGGTCTCCGACCTCGGCGTCTGGTACGACGACGCGAAGCTCACCATCGCCGTCAACGAGGACTCCCCCGCCCAGTCCATCGCCGACCTCAAGGACATGGCCGACGAGTACGGCAACAAGCTCGTGGGCATCGAGGCGGGCGCCGGCCTGACCAAGGCCACCCAGGAGCAGGTCATCCCGACCTACGGCCTGGAGGGCATGGACTACTCCATCTCGTCCACCCCGGCCATGCTCGCCGAGCTCAAGGGCGCGACCGACAAGGGCGAGAACATCGCCGTCACGCTGTGGCGTCCGCACTGGGCCTACGACGAGTTCCCCGTGCGCGACCTCGAGGACCCGGAGGGCACCCTGGGCGAGGCCGAGGAGATCCACATGTGGGGCACCGGCGACTTCGCCGAGCGCTACCCCGACCTCGCCGGCTGGCTGAAGAACTTCGCCCTCACCGACGAGCAGCTGTTCTCGCTCGAGAACACGATGTTCAACAACGAGGAGTACGCGGACGACCCGGCTGCCGCCGTGGACGCGTGGCTCGCCGAGAACCCGGACTTCGTCGAGCAGGTCACGGGCGCGTCCGCGGAGTGACTCCTGCGGAGTGACACCCGCCGCGTGACAAGGGGCGGACCGTTCGCGGTCCGCCCCTTCGTCGCGCCTCGAGCACGTTGTGCGCGCCGAGCTCCGTCGACGGGTCGAGGCGCTCGCGCGAGGTCCGCCCCAGGAACGTGCCAGGCCGCACCGCTCCCCCGGCGCCCAGGGGCGCACCCGCGGTGACACCTGCCACCTCGACGTCGTCGACCGGTGGGGAAACATCATCAGCCTGACGCCGTCCGGCGGGTGGCTGCAGTCCTCGCCCACGGTGCCAGGCCTCGGCTTCGCGCTCGGCACCCGGCTGCAGATGACGTGGCTCGACGAGGCGTCCCCTTCCGCCCTAAGGCCCGGACGGCGCCCGCGCACCACGCTCACCCCCACCCTCGTGCTGCGCGACGGCGAGCCCGTGCTCGCCTGCGGGTCGCCCGGCGGCGACCAGCAGGACCAGTGGCAGCTCGCGTTCCTGCTGCGCGTGCTCGTGGCCGGGTACACGCCGCAGGAGGCCATCGACGCGCCCGCCCTGCACACGACGTCCGCGCCCGGGTCGTTCTGGCCGCGTACGTGGACGCCCGGCGGCGCGGTGGTGGAGGACCGGCTCGGCGCCGACGTCATCGCCGGGCTTGCCGCCCGCGGCCACGTGCTGACCCTCGCCGGCGACTGGGCGCTGGGCAGGCTGTGCGCCGTGACCCGCGACCCGGCCACCGGCGTCCTCGGCGCGGCCGCCAACCCCCGCGGCGCGCAGGGTCACGCCGTCGGGCGCTGAGTCGTGGCTGCGTCTCGCTGGTCCGGCCGGTCGTCGCGACCCGCCGGACCAGCGAGACGTCAGCGGAGAGTCAGCGGAGAGTCACCGCGTCCAGGGCGTCGACGATGCCCCGGCCGAAGTAGCTGTTCTCCTGCGGCGTGCCCACGCACGCCGGCCCGGCGCTCGTCGTGCCGCACGGCGTGCTGTCGGCCTGCTGCCGCACGGCCCGCTCCAGACGCTCCGGCGACCAGCGCGGGTGCTCGGACGCGAGCAGGGCGAGCACCCCGGCCACGTGCGGGGACGCCATCGACGTGCCGCTCTTGGTGTCCCACGTGCCGTTCAGCTCGGTGGACACGATCGCGCTGCCGGGCGCCGCGACGTCGATCTTGCCCAGTCCCCGGTTGGAGAAGGAGCTGAGCGCCCCCGTGCTGGTGATCGACGAGACGGTGACCACGCCGTCGAGCTCCGTCGGGATGTCTTCGCAGCCCGAGTTGATGGTGCGCTCGACGGCGGTGGAGTCGTTCGGGCTGGAGGTGTCCACCGTGTTGTTCGCCAGGTCCGTGGCGGCGTTGCCCGCCGCGGCGGCGTGCACGGCACCGTTGCGCGTCGAGAAGGCGACGGCACGGCGCACCGCCTCCTTGCCGGCGGCCTGGTCCGGCTGGTCCGAGCACCAGTACATGAACGGGTCCACGTAGTACGAGTTGTTGGTGACGTCGACGCCGTGCAGGCCCGCCCACACGAAGCCGCAGACGGCGTACTCCGGGTAGATGTAGCCGTCGTCGTTGACGACCTTGATCGACGCCATCTTCACGCCGGGCGCGACGCCGACGATGCCGAGGCCGTTGTCCGCCGCCGCGATGGTGCCCGCCACGTGCGTCCCGTGGTCGGAGGTGGTGGGCAGCCAGCCCGTCGCTGACGTGTCCGGGCGGCCCGCACCCGTGCAGTTGACCGACGCGGACGCGTCCACCTGGGTGGCGAGGTCCGGGTGCGTGACATCGATGCCCGAGTCCAGCACGCCCACCAGCACGTCCGGCGAGCCGGGGTTGATCTCGATGGCCTGGTCCGCCTTGATCATGGCCATGTCCCACTGGGTGGCCTCGCCCGGGTCCGGGACGGCGCTGACGTCGTTCTCGTCGGCGACCTCCACCCCGACCCGCTTGGTCTTCTGGGGCTGGAACGGGCCACCCTCGGCGCCCGGCACGTCGTCGATGACGGCGGGCGTGCCCTCGGAGACCGGGACCGTGCGGGTGACGCCGACCGACGCGACGGCGTGCCCCCTGGCCCGCCGCACGACGTCGGCGCGGAACGTGTCGTTCGCGGAGTGGGCGACGACGACACCGATCTGCGGCCACGACTGGACGACGACGCCGCCCGCGGCCTCGACCGCCCGCTCCACCAGGCGCGTGTGGCCCCGGTTCGCGTGCTTGGCGTTGACGACGTACGAGAAGGTCTGGCCCTCGGGCGTGACGACCGGGACCGGGGTGGACGGCGGCTCGGGCGCGGCGACGGCCGCGTTGCCGATGCCGACGACAGCCAGAGCCAGAACGGCCCCGGCTGCTGCTGCGCGTGCGCGGTGGGTGGTGCGCATTCGTGTCTCCCCTTCGTGAGGTCACGGCCGCGCCGTTGCGGCCGTCACCAGCGACGGTAGAGCGAGAACGCCGCGAAGGTGATCTGAACACCGATTCGCTCGCCTGTCCGGCGCGGGCCACGAGGAAGCCCGCCCTGCGCGACGCCCGGTTCCCGCAACAACTCGGGGCCGTCCCCGGCACGGGTGCCGTGCCCGTGCGGCCTGGTCACCGTCTCGGCGAACCGATCACCCGAACGCCGCCCACCGACGAGTGCTCAGTCGCGGGAGACGTCGGCGCCGAGCGCGACCAGCTTGTCCTGGAACGCCTCGTACCCACGATCGATCAGGCTGATCCCCCGCACCGTGGACGTCCCCTTCGCGGTCAACGCCGCGATCAG
>NZ_JAIXCQ010000012.1 GCF_020297055.1 Isoptericola luteus
CGCCCTCGCCCGCTCCAACGCCCCCGACGTCTCGGCCTGCACCCGCTCCAACGCGGACGCATAATCCACCAACGCGCTCCCGGTGGCCTCATACCGCGCATACGCCCGCCGGATCTGGGAGACCGTGTCCTCCTTGGTCTCCATCAACGCATCCACCGCCAGGGAGACCGACCCCGCCACATCCAGACGCGACATCGCCCCCGCCGCACCATCGATCGACTCCGCGACCTCCAGATAGTCCTGCCCCCCGGCAAGCACCAGCACCGGATCCCCCGGCGTCGGATCCGCATCCAACCCCACCGGCGACCAGTCCGACGGCCTCACACCGGCCCCCCAAGGACCCGTCGGGGACGCCGTGTCCCCCTGTCGCACCGTCGCCTCGGCCACGTCGTCATCACCCCGTCGTCGTCGGTTCGCAGGTCAGGCGGCGTTTTCGTCTGACTCCTGTCCGATGAGAGAGTAACCGTGACCGGCGGTGCGTGACCATGGCAACGGCCGAGCCGCGCGATCCGCTGAGTTCGGGGACCCGCGCCCGGGTACACCGACTAAACTCGCCCACGTCGTGCCCAGCGGGCGCGACCGTCCCCCGGCCGGGCACCGGGGCGGCGACACCACGAGCCCACCCACCCGTCACGAAAGGACCCTCCGTGCTCCGCACCCACACGGCCGGCTCACTGCGGGCCGAGCACATCGGCCAGACCGTCACCCTCACCGGGTGGGTCGATCGCCGGCGGGATCACGGGGGAGTGGCCTTCATCGACCTGCGGGACGCGTCGGGCATCGCCCAGGTCGTCATCCGGGACGAGGCGGTCGCCCACCCGCTGCGCGCGGAGTTCGTGCTCCAGGTGACCGGTGAGGTCGGACGGCGTCCCGAGGGCAACGCGAACCCGAACCTCGCCACGGGTGAGGTCGAGCTCACGGCTACCGACGTCGTCGTGCTCAACGAGTCCGCCCCCCTGCCGTTCCAGGTCTCGACGGCGCTGGCGGACACCGAGACGATCGGCGAGGAGGCGCGCCTCGCGCACCGCTACCTCGACATCCGCCGGCCGGCGCAGGCCGCTGCGCTGCGCCTGCGCTCCCAGGTCAACGCCGCCGCGCGCGGCGTCCTGGCCGCGCACGACTTCGTCGAGGTCGAGACGCCGACGCTGACCCGGTCGACGCCCGAGGGCGCCCGTGACTTCCTGGTCCCCGCACGGCTGGCCCCCGGCTCCTGGTACGCGCTGCCGCAGAGCCCGCAGCTGTTCAAGCAGCTGCTCATGGTGGGCGGTCTCGAGCGCTACTACCAGATCGCCCGCTGCTACCGCGACGAGGACTTCCGCGCGGACCGCCAGCCGGAGTTCACGCAGCTCGACGTCGAGATGAGCTTCGTGGAGCAGGACGACGTCATCGCGCTCGCCGAGCAGGTCCTGGTCGCGCTGTGGAAGCTGGTCGACGTCGAGGTCCCGACGCCGATCGCCCGGATGACGTTCGCCGACGCCATGCGGCTGTACGGCACGGACAAGCCCGACCTGCGGTTCGGCAACCCGCTCGTCGAGCTCACGGACTACTTCGCGAGCACGCCGTTCCGGGTGTTCCAGGCCGAGTACGTGGGCGCCGTCGTGATGGCCGGCGGGGCCTCCCAGCCGCGCCGCCAGTTCGACGCCTGGCAGGAGTGGGCCAAGCAGCGCGGCGCCAAGGGCCTCGCGTACGTGACGTACGGCGAGGACGGCACGCTGGGCGGCCCGGTGGCCAAGAACCTGTCCGACGCCGAGCGGGACGGCCTCGCCGCCGCGACCGGCGCGCAGCCGGGCGACGCCGTGTTCTTCGCGGCGGGGAAGACGGCGGAGGCGCGTGCCCTGCTGGGCGCTGCGCGCATCGAGATCGCGCACCGCACCGGTCAGGTCGACGAGGACGCCTGGGCGTTCGTGTGGGTCGTGGACGCGCCGCTGTTCAAGCCCACGGGCGAGGCCGCCGACGAGGGTGATGTCGCGCTCGGCCACTCCGCCTGGACCGCCGTGCACCACGCGTTCACGTCGCCCAAGCCGGAGTGGCTGGACCGCTTCGAGTCCGACCCCGGCAACGCGCTGGCGTACGCCTACGACATCGTGTGCAACGGCAACGAGATCGGCGGCGGCTCGATCCGTATCCACCGTCGCGACGTGCAGGAGCGGGTCTTCGACGTCATGGGCATCGGCCCGGCCGAGGCGCAGGAGAAGTTCGGGTTCCTGCTCGACGCGTTCAAGTTCGGTGCCCCGCCGCACGGCGGCATCGCGTTCGGCTGGGACCGCATCGTCGCGCTGCTGACGAAGTCGCCCTCGATCCGCGACGTCATCGCCTTCCCGAAGTCGGGCGGCGGCTACGACCCGCTGACGCAGGCGCCCGCCCCGATCACCCCGGAGCAGCGCGAGGAGGCCGGGGTCGACGCGGTCCCGGAGCCCGTCGAGTCCTGAGCCCGAACAGCACCGACGCCGGGAGCGTCACCCCCGCGGGTGACGCTCCCGGCGTCGTCTGCGCCCGGCCGCGGCCACCGTCCCGCAGGTGCCGCGATCGGACAGACGGGGAAAGGGTGACCTCTGGACCACCTCAAGTGCCTGTCGCCCGCAGCGTGGTGCCCGCCATGATGACGGTGCAACGGCGACGTCGGGGGGTGTCGTCGTTCGCAACGGCCGCTCGGATCGGTCGGAGACGACGCGAGCAGAGGTGACGGCGATGCGCATCCTGGTGACCGGTGGCGCAGGCTACCTCGGGTCACACGTGACGGTGGCGCTGACCGAGCGCGGACATGACGTCGTCGTGGTCGACGACCTCTCGGCCGGAAATCCCGCCGCGGTGTCGCGCGCGGAGGCCCTCACGGGAGCCAGGATCCCGCTGCACGCCGTCGACGTGGCCGACATCGACGCGTTGGAGCGCATCTTCGACACCGAACGGGTCGAGGCCGTGGTGCACCTCGCGGGGCGTCGACCGTCCGGCGGGCGGGCGCACGGGCCGCTGGACTACTACGAGACGAACCTCGGTGCCACGTTCACCCTGCTGCGATGCATGGTCTGGTACGGCGTGGACCGGCTCGTGGCGGCGTCGACGGGGGCCGTCTACGGTTCGGACCCCGTGGTGCCCTCGCACGAGTCCGGCCCGCGGGCCGACTCCTCGTTCGGCCGGGCGGCGCTGATGGCCGAGCAGGTGCTGGCCGACGTCGCGCGTGCGAACCGGGGCCTGCGCACGGCGGCGCTGCGCTGCTTCAGCGTGGCGGGCGCGCACCCCTCGGGCACTATCGGTGAGCACGCCCCCCGGGGCGGGGGCCTCTTCTCGATGCTGGGGCAGGTCGCGCTCGGCCAGCGCGACGAGCTCGACGTCCATGGCGGCGACCACCCCACCCCCGACGGCACGCCCGTGCGCGACGTCGTGCACGTCGACGACGTCGCGGGGGCGTTCGTGGCGGCGCTGGACGCCCTGGGCCGGACCGACCGCCCGTTCTCGGCGTGGAACGCCGGGTCCGGGCGCCCGGCGAGCGTGCTGGAGCTCGTGCGTACCTTCGCCGAAGCCGTCGGGCAGCGGATCCCGTACCGGGTCGTCGACCGCCGCCCCGGTGACGTCGCGGTGTCGTGCGCCGACCCGACGCTCGCCGCGGAAGAGCTCGGCTGGCGCCCGCGCCGCACCCTCGAGGACGCGTGCGTCGACCACTGGCGCTGGCAGAGCCGCAACCCGGCCGGGTACCCCGGGCTCATCGGCGGGGAACGACCCTGGCGCGGTGGAGTGGGGCACCGCCTGCGGGTGGTGCCGCCGCTGCGGGTGGGCCACGGGGCCTGAGCCCGGCCCGGGGAGGCTGCCGGCGTGCAGGCTCGCCTTCCCCAGGGGTTACGTCTTGGTGTCCCGGAAGTACCGCAGGGCGCCCGGGTGCAGGGGGACCGGGTCGGTGAAGATGGCGCGGGCCCGGTCGAGCAGGGCGGCGGAGGGCACCGTCGCGGTGATCTGCGACCGGGCGTCGAACAGCGTCTCGACGAGCACCCGGACCACCGGCTCGGGCATGTCCGTGCGGACCACGAGGAAGTTGGGCACCGCGAGCGTCGCCACGGGCTGAGCCCCGCCGTACATGCCCTGCGGCACGACGCCGTGGCGGTAGCCGCCGCCGTGCTGCACCCGGACGTCCTCGACGAGGTCCCCGAGCGGCACGAGCTGGATCGGGAGCTCGTCGGCCAGCTCCGTCAGTCCGGGCGTGCGCAGCCCGCCCGACCAGAAGAACGCGTCGATGTCCCCGGCCCGCAGGGAGTCGATCGACTCGGCGAGGCCCAGGGAACGGGTGTCGAGCTCGTCCTCGCCGACCTCGGCCGCGGCGAGCACGCGGTGCGCGATGAGGGCGGTGCCCGAGGCGGGCGCGCCGAGCGAGACCGTCCGCCCGCGCAGGTCGCCGATGGTCTCGACGGGGGACTCGGCGCGCACGACGAGGTGCACGAAGTCGTCGTACACGCGGGCCAGCGCGCTGACGGGCACCGGCTCGGAGAAGTCGCCGCGCCCGGCCACGGCGTCGGCCACGGCATCGGCGGCGCTGAACCCGACCTGCGCGGTCCCGTCGGCCAGGCGCTGCAGGTTCTCGATCGACCCGCCGGACTCGGACTCGCTGACCGGCACGCCGTAGCGGCGCTCCAGCACGTCACCGACCGCGGCCCCGTACCCGTGGTAGATGCCGGAGGCGCTGCCGGTCGTGATGACCAGCGACGACGGCCGCGCCCCGTCCCACGGGTCGGACGTGCGCACGCCGCCGAGCGCGCCGGTGAGGACCAGGACCACCCCGAGCGCGACGAGGACGCCGGCCACGACCGCGACGAGGTACGCCCGTCCGCGACGCCGCCCGCGACCCCGTCCACGAGCAGAGCCGGTCGAGGGCCGCTCGGACGGGGACCGCTCCGTCGTGCGCGGGTCGGTCGTGCGCCGGTCGTCCGGGGGCGTGGCAGGCACGGGTCAGACCCCCCTCGCGTCGGCCGGGTCGACGGCGTCGCACCGTGGCACCCGCAGGGCGACCCGCAGGCCGCCGTCGTCGGGCAGGGTCAGCGCCACCTGGCCGCCGCCGGTGGCGAGGATCTCGGCCGCGATGGCGAGCCCGAGCCCGGAGCCGGCGATCGAGCTGTGCCCGGGGCTGCGCCAGAACCGTTCGGTGAGCAGGGTGAGCTCGGCCGGCGGTACGCCCGGCCCGTGGTCGCGGACGGTGACCTCGATGGTCCCCTGTGAGTCGGGTCCGCCATCGCGCGAGCCGACGGAGACCTCCAGGGGCGCGTCCGGCGGGCCGTACTTCAGCGCGTTGTCCAGGACGGCGTCGAACGCGCACTCGAGGGCCGTGATGCCCGCGGTGCCCCACAGCGGTGCGGAGGGTGCGTCCAGCAGGATCGTCCGCTCCGGCGCGAGGCCGCGCCAGGAGTCGACTCGGCGCACCACGAGCTCGCCGACGTCGAGCGGGTGGACCTCACCGCCTCGGTCCGCGTCGTCGGCCAGCAGCAGGAGGGCATCGAGGATCTGCTTCATGCGCACCGCCTCCGCGCGGACGTGCGCGACCTCCGTCGCGTGCTCCGGCGGGGTGGTCATCGCCAGGTCCTCGATCCGCAGCATCAGCGCGTTGAGCGGGTTGCGCAGCTCGTGCGAGGCATTCGAGACGAACTCCTGCTGGCGTCGCATCAGGTACTCCACCCGGGCCGCCATCTCGTTGAACCGCGTCACCACGGCACGCAGCTCCGGCGGGCCCGTCGACGACGGGATGCGTGCGTCGAGCCGGCCGGAACCGATCTGGGCCATGGCGCGGTCGACGGCGGCGACCGGCCGCATGACCCACCCGGCGGTGCGGTGTGCCAGGCCCGCGGCGAGCAGGCAGACCAGGGCGGCGCCGGCGAGCAGCATGGCCCAGCTCAGCCACACCCCCCGCGTCAGGTCGCCGGCGTGCGACACGGTGACGACCGCGCCCACGAGGTCGCCGCCGTCGAACACGGGCTCGGCCACCACGACGCGGCCCACGGTCCAGGGCAGCAGGCCCGGCTCGAGCTCGCTGCGGCGCCCGGCGAGCGCCGCGGTGCGCTGCTCGACCTCGGTGGCCTCGAGCCCGTTGGACGCCCACGTCCCGCCGGACTGGTCGAGCACCGCCGCGTCGATCCCGTACACGTCCCGGTACCGGTCGAGGTCTCCCTCGACGATCTCCGGGTTGTCGGCGAGCAGGGACTGACGGGCGGTGATGACGAGATACCCGGTGTCGGCGAGCCGGTCGAGGTAGACCGACTGCTGGTCCGCGCGCGCGACGCTCACGGCGTACGCGGTGCCCACGACCGCGAGCACGATCAGGAGCGGCACGAACAGGATGACGGCGAGACGGGTCCGCAACCGACGCCCCTCAGTGCTTGCCGGGCACGCGGTAGCCCACCCCGCGCACGGTCTGGACGACGTCGGTGCCGCTGCCGTCGTCCGCGGCGGCCACGAGCTTGCGGCGCAGGGACGCGACGTGCACCTCGAGGGTGCGGCCCAGGCCCTTCCAGCTCGAGCCCCACACCTCCCGCAGGATGCGCTCGCGGTGCAGCGCCACGCCGGCGTGCCGCGCGAGCAGCGCCAGCAGGTCGAACTCCTTGCGCGACAGCGTCACCGGCTCGCCCTGCGGCCCGGTGACCTCGTGGGCCGCGAGGTCGATCGTGAACCCGCAGACGGCGATGCGGGCGACGTCCGCGCGCTCGTCCCACTCGCTGGGGCGGCCGCGGCGCAGCACGGCGTCGATGCGCGCCAGCACCTCCGGCACGTCGTAGGGCTTGGTGACGTAGTCGTCCGCGCCGAGGCGCAGCCCCTTGACCCGGGCGTCGAGCTCGGTGCGGGCGGTGACCATGATGATGGGCACCTGGGAGACGGCCCGCATGCGGCGGCACACCTCGAACCCGTCCGTGTCCGGCAGGGCGAGGTCGAGCAGCACGAGGTCGGTGCGCGGCCCGAGCGCGGCGAGCGCGGACGCACCGTCCGGGGCGTGCAGCACCTCGAAACCGTGCCGCGTCAGGACGGACACGAGCGCTGCTGCGACGTGCTGGTTGTCCTCCACCACCAGCAGCTGCATGTGTCCCACCTCACTCCCGGTCGCCCTGAGGGTAGCCGAGCCGGGACGCACGGGGAACGGCGTCCTGCTGCTCAGGCTCCCAGGCGTCCGAGAGGTAGCCGTCGGGACGGACCAGGAGCGTGCCGGCCCGCCCGTCCGCGCGGTGCACGACGACGCGGTCGCCGACGTCCGTCTCCCCGGGGTGGGGCGCGGGGCCGGGGTCGGGGGCACCGTCGGCGCCGCCGTGCGGGGCCGGCCGCACCAGCACGAACCGACCGGCGTGCAGCGCCTCCGCGAGCCGTGCGGGGCCACCCGTGCCGTCCGCACCGCCTGCCAGCGGCAGGTCCGGGACCCGGCGTCCGGCGGCGCGGTGGGCGCCGGACGGGGGGTCGTAGCGGACACCGAGGGCGGAGATCGTCAGCGCGGCACGGCGCCGGACGGCCCCGAGCCGCGACAGCGCGAAGGTCACCAGTCCCCGCGCGGCTGCGACCAGCGGCCCTCGGCGGGTCGCGAGCCGCAGGATCGTGCCGCTGGCGCGGAGCACCTGGGTGCCCACCGGATGCCGCTCGTCCGCGTAGCCGTCGAGCAGCTCGTCCGGCGCGCCGCGGACCACGCCGGCCAGCCGCCAGGACAGGTTCGCGGCGTCCTGCATCCCGGTGTTCATGCCCAGGCCGCCGGCCGGGCTGTGCGCGTGGGCGGCGTCGCCCGCCAGCAGCACGCGCCCCGCCCGGTAGCGGGGCGCCTGGCGCTCGTCGGCGGCGAACCGGTCGGCGAAGCGGAGGTCGTGCATGCCGTGGTCGTCGCCGAGCGTGGCCCGGGCCACGGCACGGACCTCGTCCAGCGTGACCGGACGATCCACCTGCTCCTCGCCGGCCCACCCGATGAACCGGTACCAGCCGTCGCCGAAGGGCACCATGAACCCGAGGGAGCCGCGCCGGGCCGCCACCGTCAGGACGTCCGGCGGCGGTGTCGTGAGCCGGACGTCCGCCAGGATCATCGCGCTGATGACGGTCTCGCCCGGGAACGGGATGCCCACGGCGGCGCGCACCGTCGATCGCACGCCGTCGGCACCGACCACCCACCCGGCGCGCAGCGACGCCCGCCTCGAGGTCCCGGCCGCGCCACCGTCCGGCGTGCCGGACGTCGTGAGCGTCACCCCGTCCTCGTCCTGGCGCAGCCCCAGCACCCGCACGTCGTGGCGGAACGTGGCGCCCGCCGCCTCGGCCCGCCGCCGCAGCAGGCGCTCCACCTCGTACTGCGGCGTCGACAGGACGAAGCCGAACCGGCTGGGCAGGTCGTCGAGGCGCAGCGTGATCCGGTCGAACAGCCGCAGCGTCGTCACGCGTCGCCCGGTCGCGACGAGCTCGTCGGCGAGGCCACGGGCGTCCAGCACCTCCAGGCTGCGCGCGTGCACCGCGAAGGCGCGGGTGAGGTTGCTCAGCCCGGCCGGGCGGCGGTCCACCACCAGGACACGCACCCCGGCCGTGGCCAGGTCGCCGGCGAGCAGGAGGCCGGTCGGCCCGGCCCCCACGACGACGACGTCGGCGTCCCGTGCGGTGCTCGGCGACTGCGGGAAGGGCATGGCCTCATCCTGCACCCGGCGTCTCCGACGAGCGTGCCGGGGGTGTCGGCCCGGGTCCGTAGGCTGGGTCCATGGACCTGTTCGACACGGCGACGACCGGAGAGCACGGCACCCCGGCGGTCGAGCGCCGGGGTCCGGGCGCCCCGCTGGCCGTGCGCATGCGCCCCGCCACCCTCGACGAGGTGGCCGGGCAGGCGCACCTGCTCGTCTCCGGCTCGCCGCTGCACCGCCTCGTGTCGCCGGCGGACGGCGCGGCCCGTCGGGCCGCCCCGGGGTCGGTGATCCTGTGGGGGCCGCCCGGTGTCGGCAAGACGACGCTGGCCTACCTCGTCGCCACGGTGTCCGGTCGCCGCTTCGTCGAGCTGTCGGCCGTCACCGCGGGGGTCAAGGACGTGCGGCAGGTGATCGAGGACGCCCGCCGGCGGCTCGCCACCAGCGGCGAGGAGACCGTGCTGTTCATCGACGAGGTGCACCGGTTCTCCAAGACGCAGCAGGACGCGCTCCTGCCCAGCGTCGAGAACCGGTGGGTGACCCTCGTGGCCGCCACCACCGAGAACCCGTCGTTCTCCGTGAACTCCCCGCTGCTGAGCCGCTCGCTGCTCCTGACCCTGCGGTCGCTGACCGACGACGACGTGCGCGCGCTCGTGCGCCGCGCCGTCGTCGACGAGCGCGGGCTGGGCGGCACGGTGCTGCTCGCCGACGACGCCGAGGACCAGCTCGTGCGTATGGCCGGGGGAGACGCCCGCAAGGCGCTGACCGTGCTCGAGGCGGCCGCGGGTGCGGCGCTCGCGGACGCCGACCCGGGCCGTGCGCCCGACGCGCAGGTCGACGTGGACCTCGCCACGGTGGAGCGGGCCGTCGACGTCGCCGCCGTGCGCTACGACCGGGACGGCGACCAGCACTACGACGTCGTCTCGGCGTTCATCAAGTCGATCCGTGGCTCCGACGTCGACGCGTCGCTGCACTACCTCGCGCGGATGGTCGCGGCCGGCGAGGACCCGCGGTTCATCGCGCGCCGGCTCGTGATCTCCGCGGCGGAGGACGTCGGGCTGGCCGACCCGTCGGCGCTGCAGACGGCGGTCGCTGCCGCGCAGGCCGTCCAGCTCATCGGGATGCCCGAGGGGCGGATCGTCCTCGCCGAGGCCGTGGTGCACCTGGCCACGGCGCCCAAGTCGAACGCCGCCTACCTCGGGGTCGACGCCGCGCTCGCCGACGTGCGCGCGGGCAGGGCGGGCGTCGTGCCCCCGCACCTGCGTGACGCGCACTACGCCGGGGCGCAGGGACTGGGCCACGGCAAGGGGTACCGGTACGCGCACGACGCCCCGCACGCCGTGGCGGCGCAGCAGTACCTGCCCGACGAGCTGGTCGGGCGCCGCTACTACACCCCGAGCGACCGCGGGTTCGAGCGCCAGGTGACCGACCGCCTCGAGCGGATCCGCGAGATCCTCGAGGGCTGACGGGCGCGACCGCGCCGGCCACCCTGCGCACGGAGACCCGCGGACGTCGCCCTGCGGCCGCCGGGGCGCGGCTCCGGATGCGTTAGGATGGTGCGGTTGCCGTTTCGGCGACCGCCTGGGACCTCGGCCCCGTGAGCTGCCCCCGCGGGTAGCTCCATCGGCTGGTCCCGCACCCGACCTTCCATCGCGGATCGTCTCGGGTGTGACCTCAACCATCACGACAGGACAGGAAGCCCAGTGACCTCTGTCACCAAGTCGCGCCGCCAGGTGCGCCTCAGCCGCAAGCTCGGCCTCGCGCTGACGCCGAAGGCCGTCCGGCACTTCGAGAAGCGCCCGTACCCCCCGGGTGAGCACGGCCGCGCCCGTCGCCGCACCGAGTCGGACTACGCGGTCCGTCTGCGCGAGAAGCAGCGTCTGCGCGCCCAGTACATGCTGCGCGAGAAGCAGCTCGTCAAGGTCTACGAGACCGCCCGCAAGCACCCCGGCCTGACCGGTGAGGTCATGGTCGAGGACCTCGAGACCCGCCTCGACGCCCTCGTGCTGCGCGCCGGGTTCGGCCGCACCATGCTGCAGGCGCGCCAGGCCGTGACCCACCGTCACATCCTGGTCGACGGCAAGATCGTGGACCGCCCGTCGTTCCGCGTGAAGCCGGGGCAGACCATCCAGGTCAAGCCGAAGTCGCAGGCGACCACGCCGTTCCAGGTCGCCGCCGCCGGCGCGCACCGCGACGTGCTCCCGACCGTCCCGGGCTACCTGGACGTCTCGCTGGAGAAGCTCTCGGCCACGCTGACCCGTGCACCGAAGCGCTCCGAGGTCCCCGTGACCTGCGAGGTCCAGCTCGTCGTCGAGTTCTACGCGCGCTGACCCGTCGCAGACCTCCGTGCCGCAGCCTGTCTGCGGCTGCCGTACCGGACGCCCCGTCACCCGCCGCGCGCGGTGGCGGGGCGTCCGCCGTACCACCGGGGCCTGCCGGGATAGGGTGACGACCGTCCGAGAAGAACCTGTGCGAGGAGAGATCTGATGTCGGCTGGTGATGTGGCCGGGCTCATCGCGGCTGTCGCGTTCGTGCTGCTGGTGGGGTTGCTCGCGGTACCGCTGGTGAAGCTCGGGCGGGTCTTCGACGAGGCGACCCGGAGCATCCGGGAGGTCACCGAGCACTCGGTGCCCATCCTGGACGAGGCCGCGACGACGGTCGCCTCCACGAACGACCAGCTGGTGAAGGTGGACACCATCACCACCGCCGCCGCCCAGGTGAGCGAGAACGTCTCCGCGCTGACCGGCCTGTACGCCGCGACGCTGGGCCGTCCGCTGGTGAAGGTCGCCGCCTTCTCCTACGGCGTGCGGCAGGCCTTCGCCGGCGCCACGCGCAAGGCGCGCGGCGAGGACGCCGGAGCCGGCCGATGACGCGGCGCCTGTTCTGGGTCGGGGTCGGCGTCGTCGTCACGGTCGTCGTCATCCAGCGCGGCCGCAAGGTGGTCGCGCAGTACGCGCCGGAGGCGGTCGTGGAGCGGGCGGAGCGCGCCGCGCAGGACGCCGGGCGCCGCGCCGAGACGTTCCTGGGAGCGTTCCGTGGCGAGTTCACCGAGGCGCGCCGCCGCCGCGAGGCCGAGCTGACCGCCGCGCTGCTGGCCGAGGGCCAGCCGGACCCCGAGGACGTGCGCGCGAGCGGGCTCAGCCCGCGCGACGTCCGCGCAGGGACGCACCCGCGGCACGCCGCGAGGGCGCCGCGCGACCCGCAGGCCGAGATCGACGCCGACGAGGCGGAGCTCGGCTACTCGTTCTGAGCATTTTCGTTTCCGACCACCTCCCCGCTCGCGGGACAATGGGGCAGGGCCCAGCGCCGTCCGGTTCCCGCCCGCACCCGCCGCACCACACGAAGGACACCATGCGCACCGCCGAGATCCGTCAGCGTTGGCTCGACTACTTCGGGTCGAAGGGGCACGAGATCGTGCCCAGCGTCCCCCTGGTCTCGCCCGACCCGTCGATCCTGTTCACGATCGCGGGCATGGTGCCCTTCATCCCGTACATCCTCGGCACCGAGAAGGCGCCCTGGCCGCGCGCCGCGAGCGTGCAGAAGTGCATCCGCACCAACGACATCGAGAACGTCGGCCGCACCACGCGGCACGGCACGTTCTTCCAGATGAACGGCAACTTCTCGTTCGGCGACTACTTCAAGCGCGAGGCGATCGACTTCGCGTGGGAGCTGCTCACCACGGAGCAGGCCGCCGGCGGCTACGGCCTCGACGGCGACCGGATGTGGGTGACCATCTGGGACCAGGACGACGAGGCCTTCGACGCCCTGACCCGGGGGGTCGGCATCGACCCGCGGCACGTCGTGCGGCTGCCGCGCGAGGAGAACTTCTGGGACACGGGTCAGCCCGGTCCCGCCGGCCCGTGCGCCGAGTGGCACTACGACCGCGGCCCCGCCTACGGGCCGGACGCCGTCGGCGGCACCGTGGACCCGGGCGGTGACCGGTACCTGGAGATCTGGAACCTCGTGTTCGACCAGTTCGTGCGCGGCGAGGGGCAGGGCAAGAACTACCCGCTGCTCGGCGAGCTCGAGCACAAGAGCATCGACACCGGCGCGGGCCTGGAGCGCATCGCCTACCTGCTGCAGGGCAAGGAGAACCTTTTCGAGATCGACGAGGTCTACCCCGTCATCGCCCGCGTGGAGGAGATGAGCGGCAAGCGCTACGGCGCCGACGCCGAGGACGACGTGCGCATGCGTGTCGTCGCCGACCACGTCCGCTCGGCGCTCATGGTCATCGGCGACGGCGTGCGGCCGTCGAACGAGGGCCGCGGGTACGTGCTGCGCCGCCTCATCCGCCGTGCGGTGCGCTCGGTGCGCCTGCTCGGCGTGGACGACGTCGCGCTGCCCTCGCTGCTGCCCGTGTCCAAGGACTCGATGAAGGCCTCCTACCCGGAGCTCGAGGCCGAGTTCGGGCGGATCAGCGACGTCGCCTACGCCGAGGAGGACGCGTTCCGGCGCACCCTCGCGGCCGGGACGACGATCCTCGACACGGCCGTGAGCCGCGTCAAGCAGGGCTCGGACGGCGTCACGCCCGTGCTCGGGGGCGCCGAGGCGTTCCAGCTGCACGACACCTACGGCTTCCCGATCGACCTCACGCTCGAGATGGCGGCCGAGCAGGGCGTGCAGGTCGACGAGAAGGCCTTCCGCGACCTCATGGCCGCTCAGAAGCAGCGCGCCCGTGCCGACGCGCTCGCCAAGAAGACCGGGCACGCGGACCTGCGCGCCTACGAGTCGCTGTCGAAGGAGCTGGCCGCCCCGGTCGAGTTCCTCGGGTACACCGACCGCGAGTCGGCCGTCACGGTGGCCGGCCTGCTGGTCGACGGGGTGCCCGCGCCGGCCGCGACCGCGCCCGCCGACGTCGAGGTGGTGCTCGACCGCACCCCCTTCTACGCCGAGGCCGGTGGCCAGCTCGCCGACCAGGGCACGATCGTGCTCGACGGTGGCGCCACGATCGAGGTCGACGACGTGCAGCGTCCCGTCGCGGGCCTGTCCGTGCACCGCGGCCGCCTCGTGGAGGGCACGGTCGCGCTCGGCGACCCGGGCCTGGCGACGATCGACCTCTCGCGGCGCGTGGCGATCAGCCGCGCCCACTCGGCCACGCACATGATCCACAAGGCGCTGCACGAGCTCGTCGGCCAGGACCGCACGCAGGCCGGCTCGGAGAACGCCCCGAGCCGGGTGCGCTTCGACTTCCGCTCGCCGACCGCGGTGGACGCGGGCGCGCTCGGCGACATCGAGGCGCGCGTGAACGAGCGGCTCGTGGACAACCTCGAGGTGACCGACTCCGTGATGTCGCTGGCGCAGGCCCGCGAGCTCGGCGCGATGGCCCTGTTCGGCGAGAAGTACGGCGACCGGGTGCGCGTCGTGTCGATCGGCGGCGACTGGTCGCGCGAGCTCTGCGGCGGCACCCACGTCAAGGCGTCGGGCGAGATCGGCCGCGTCGCGCTGCTGGGCGAGTCGTCCATCGGCTCGGGCGTGCGTCGCGTCGACGCGCTCGTCGGCGACGGCGCGTACGGCTTCCAGGCCAAGGAGCACGCGCTCGTCGGCCAGCTCACCGGGCTTCTCGGGGCGCGCCCCGACGAGCTGGCGGAGCGGGTGGGCTCGCTGCTGACACGCCTCAAGGAGACCGAGAAGGAGCTCACGGGGATGCGCCAGGCCCAGCTCCTGGGCGCCGCGGCCGGGCTCGCCGCCGGTGCGCGCCGCGTGGGCGAGGTGCGGGTCGTCTCGCACGACGCGGGTGAGGTCGCGTCCGCGGACGACCTGCGTGCCCTCGCGCTCGACGTGCGGGGACGTCTCGGTGACGGCGAGCCCGCCGTGGTCGCGGTGGGCGGTGTCGCCGGCGGACGCCCGCTGGTGGCGGTGGCCACGAACGCGGGCGCCCGTGAGGCGGGCCTGCGGGCGGGCGACTTCGTCAAGGCCGCGGCGAAGACCCTCGGCGGCGGGGGTGGCGGCAAGCCGGACCTCGCGCAGGGCGGCGGCACCGACGCCTCGGCGCTGCCCGCGGCCCTCGAGGGCGTCGTGACGGCGGTCGCCGGCGCGGCGCGGTGAGCCCGCAGCCCTCCGACGGCGTCCCCGGGGCACTTCCCCGGGGCGCCCGCCTGGGCGTGGACGTGGGCAAGGCCCGGATCGGCCTGGCGGGCAGCGACCCGGACGGCCTGGTCGCCACCCCCGTGGAGACCGTGCCGCGCGTGCTCGACGTCCCGGCCACGCCTGACGACACGCCGGGTGTCACGGCAGACGTGGCCCGCATCGCGGCCGAGGTGGACGAGCGGCTCGCCGCCGTCGTCTACGTCGGCCTGCCGCGGCACCTGTCCGGTGCGGAGGGCGCAGCGACCGAGGACGCGCGTGATTTCGCGGTCCGGCTCGCGACGGCGATCGCCCCGGTCGAGGTGCGGATGGTCGACGAGCGCATGACGACGGTGGCGGCCCACGCACAGCTGCGGTCAGCCGGACGCCGTACCAGAAATCACAGGTCTGTCATCGACCAGGCCGCAGCCGTTATCATTCTGCAATCTGCACTCGACGCGGAGCGGGCAGCCCAGAGGCGTGCCGGCGAGCACGTCGACGTGCGGGGCGCGGACGTGTGAACGCCGCGACAGCAGCGGACCTGACCAGTACCGGCTCTCATCCAAGGAAGTTCTCGGCGTGACCGACCTCTTCGAGCACCCAGCCCTGCAGCAGCCCCCGGCGCCCTCGTCGCGCAGCCGCTCCTCGGCGGGCAAGCGCGCCGCGGCCAAGCGGCGGCGCCGTAGGCAGCAGCGCACGGCGGTCGTCCTGGTCGTCGTCCTGGGCGTCGTCGGCGCGGGCGGCTACCTGCTGTGGGACCAGGTGGACGACTTCGCCGGTGACCTGGCCTTCTGGAACTCCTCCGCGGAGGACTACCCCGGCCCCGGCGGGGAAGCGGTCGAGGTGGTGATCCCCGAGGGCGCGACCGGCGGTCAGATGGGCGGCGTGCTGCACGACGCGGGCGTCGTCGCCAGCGTCGACGCCTTCACGCAGGCGTTCGGCGCCAACCCGGCCGCGTCCGGCATCCAGCCGGGCACCTACCAGCTGCTGTCCCAGATGAAGGCGTCCGACGCCGTCGCGGCCCTGGTCAAGAACGAGAAGGTGCAGACGGACGTCACCATTCCCGAGGGATACACCGTCGCGCAGATCGTCGACCGCGTCGCGTCCGTCACGACGATCACGGCCGAGGAGCTCGAGGCCGCGCTCGAGGACTGGGAGTCGATCGGGCTGCCGAAGCAGGCGGACGGCAACGCCGAGGGCTGGCTGTTCCCGAAGACGTACACCGTGCAGCCGGACGACGACGCCACGAGCCTGCTGTCGGCCATGGTCGAGCAGACGAAGGCGGAGCTTGAGGAAGCGGGCGTCGACAAGGCGGACTGGGAAGAGACGCTGATCATCGCGTCGCTCATCGAGCGTGAGGCCAAGCACGACGAGGACCGACCGAAGATGGTGCGCGCGATCCTGAACCGCATCGAACAGGGCATGCCGCTGCAGATCGATGCGACGAGCGCCTACGGTCTGAACAAGCCCGGCACGGAGCTGTCGTCCGAGGACGTCCGCAATGCTGATGACCCCTACTCCACGTACGCCCACGTTGGGCTGCCGCCGACGCCGATCTCCAATCCCGGCGCCGCCTCGATCGATGCCGTCGGGCACCCGGCGGACGGCGACTGGTTGTTCTGGATCACCGTGAACCTGGACACCGGAGAGACGAAGTTCTCCTCGACCAACGCTCAGCACGAGGAGTACAGGCAAGAGCTGAGGGCCTGGCAAGCAGAGAACGGCTCCTGAGCCGGTGGTCACGATCCGACGGGCTGCGGTGCTCGGCCACCCCGTCGCACACTCCCTGTCGCCCGTGCTGCACCGGGCCGCGTACGAGGCGCTGGGCCTGGACGGCTGGCAGTACTCGGCGATCGACACGACCGTCGAGGACCTGCCCGCGTTCGTGCGCGAGCTCGACCTCGGCTGGGCCGGGCTCAGCCTCACCATGCCGCTCAAGCAGGCGATCATCGACCTGGTCGACCACGTCGACCCGTTGGCGGTCGCGGTCGGTGCGGTGAACACCGTCCTGGTGGCGCCGGCGCAGCGCGGGGTGATGCTGACCGGCACGAACACCGACGTGCACGGCCTGGTCGCCGCGTTGCGCGAGGGCTTCGCCGTCCAGGGTCTGGGCAGCGACGCGCGGGCGTCGTCCGCCGTGGTGCTCGGCGGGGGTGCGACCGCCGCCTCCACGCTGGCCGCTCTCGGGGAGCTCGGCTGCACCGAGCCCTTGGTGCTGGTGCGCTCGCTCGCGCGCACGGGTGCTCTGCAGGAGGCGGCCGCCCGCATGGGCGTCACGCCGCGCTTCGAGGTGCTCGGGCCCCAGGCGTCCCTCGGCGGCCTGCTCGAGGCCGACGTCGTCGTCTCGACCATGCCCGCCTACGCCGCGGACCCGGTCGGATCGGCCCTGACCGCGCACGGCGCGACGCCGTCGGGCGTCCTGCTCGACGTGGTCTACGACCCGCGCCCCACCGCGCTGTCGCAGGCCTGGTCGGCCGCGGGCGGCACCGTCGTCGGCGGCGAGCGGATGCTGCTGCACCAGGCGGTGGAGCAGGTGCGGCTCATGACGGGCCGCCCGGCCCCGCTGGCCGCGATGGGTGCGGCCCTCGACGACGTGCTGGCGGCTACCGCCGCCTGAGCCGAGCCCGGGTCGAGCCCGTCCCGAACCGTGACCGCGTGACCGGGTGGACACGCCGCCCGTGAAAGAATCGGGCCCATGCTGCGCTGGATGACGTCGGGGGAGTCGCACGGTCCGTCGCTCGTGGGGGTGATGGAAGGCCTGCCCGCCGGGGTGGAGCTCGTGACCGCCGACATCCAGGCGGCGCTGGCCCGCCGTCGGCTGGGGTACGGGCGCGGGTCGCGCATGAAGTTCGAGCAGGACGCCGTGCGCGTGCTCGGTGGCCTGCGCCACGGCGTCACGCAGGGCGGTCCGCTCGCCATCGAGATCGGCAACACCGAGTGGCCCAAGTGGACCGAGGTCATGTCGGCGGACCCGGTGCCGCCGGACGCCCTGCTGGTCGACGCGGGTACGGGGGACGAGCGCGAGATCGCTCGCAACCGGCCGCTGACCCGCCCGCGCCCGGGGCACGCGGACCTCGTGGGGATGCGCAAGTACGGTTTCGCGGACGCCCGGCCGGTGCTGGAGCGCGCGTCGGCGCGGGAGACCGCGACCAGGGTCGCGCTCGGCGTCGCCGCCGCGAGCTTCCTGGAGCAGGCGCTCGGGGTGCGGCTCGTGTCCCACGTGGTGGCGATCGGTCCCGTCGAGGTGCCCGAGGGCGCCGACCTGCCGTCTCCCGACGACGTCGCCGCGCTGGACGCCGACCCGGTGCGCTGCTTCGACGCCGCCACGAGCGCGGCGATGGTGGCGGAGATCGACGAGTGCCGCAAGGACGGCGACACGCTGGGCGGCGTCGTCGAGGTCCTGGCCTACGGAGTGCCGTCGGGCCTCGGCTCGTACGTGCACGGCGACCGCCGCCTCGACGCCCGGCTCGCGGCCGCGCTCATGGGCATCCAGGCGATCAAGGGCGTCGAGGTCGGCGACGGCTTCCGCACCGCGCGCCGCCGGGGCACGGCCGCGCACGACGAGATCGCGCGCGGCGCCGACGGCCGCATCGAGCGCAGCTCCAACCGCGCGGGCGGCATCGAGGGCGGCATGACCAACGGCGAGGTCGTGCGCGTGCGGGCCGCGATGAAGCCCATCTCCACGGTCCCGCGCGCCCTCGCCACCGTCGACGTCGCCACCGGCGAGCCGGTGACGGCCCACCACCAGCGTTCCGACGTGTGCGCGGTGCCGCCGGCAGCCGTCGTCGCGGAGGCGATGGTCGCGCTCGAGCTCGCGCAGGCGGCGGTGGAGAAGTTCGGTGGCGACTCGGTCGCGGAGGTGCGCCGCAACGCGGAGGCCTACCTCGCCTCGGTCCCCGAGCTGCTCCGATGAGCGCGCACGGTCCCGTCGCGGTCCTCATCGGACCGCCCGGCTCCGGCAAGACGACGCAGGGCCGGCTGCTGGCCGCGCACTGGGGCGTCGGGTTCCGGGACACGGACGCCGACGTCGAGGAGGCCGCCGGCAAGGCGGTCGCCGACATCTTCGTCGAGGACGGAGAGCCGGCGTTCCGCGACCTCGAGCGCGAGGCGGTCGCCGCCGCGCTGGAGGACCACACCGGGGTCCTCGCCCTCGGCGGGGGAGCCGTGATGGACGCCGGTACGCAGCGCGCGCTGGAGGACTACGCCGCGGCGGGGGGCGTCGTCGTCTTCCTCGACGTGTCGCTCGCGCACGCGGCCCCGCGCGTCGGGTTCAACCGCTCCCGCCCGCTGCTCGTGGGGAACCCGCGGGCGCGCTGGGCCGAGCTCATGGCCGCCCGGCGGCCCACCTACGAGCGGCTCGCCACCGTGCAGGTCGCGTCCGACGACCGCCGACCGGGCGAGGTCGCCACCCAGCTGATCCAGGAGGTCGAAGCATGCCGGTCCGTGTGACCGTGTCGGGGGCAGCCCCGTACGACGTCGTCGTGGGACGACACCTGCTCGGGGAGCTGCCGGGCCTGCTCGGCGAGAGCGTGCGGCGGGTGCTCGTGATGCACCCGGCGTCGCTCGCGACCACCGGCGAGGCGGTCCGCGAGGACCTGGCCGCCCAGGGCTACGAGGCGTTCGCCGTCGAGCTTCCCGACGCCGAGGAGCAGAAGACGGCGCAGGTCGCGGCGTTCTGCTGGCAGGTGCTCGGCCAGGCGGACTTCACGCGCTCGGACGCGATCGTGTCCGTGGGCGGGGGCGCGACGACGGACCTGGCGGGGTTCGTCGCGGCCACCTGGCTGCGCGGGCTCAAGGTCGTGCACCTGCCGACGACGCTCCTCGCGATGGTCGACGCCGCCGTGGGCGGCAAGACCGGCATCAACACCGCCGAGGGCAAGAACCTCGTAGGCGCCTTCCACCCGCCGGCGGGTGTGCTGTGCGACCTCGCGGCCCTGGAGTCGCTCGACCGCTGGGACCTGGTGGCGGGCATGGCGGAGGTCGTCAAGACCGGCTTCATCGCCGACCCCCGCATCCTCGAGCTCGTCGAGGAGCACGCGGACGAGCTGCGCGGGTGGCGCGGTGCGGACGCGTCCGAGGAGACCTGGGCCGCGCTGGCCGAGCTCATCGAGCGGTCGGTGCGCGTCAAGGCGCGGGTCGTGGGGGAGGACCTCACGGAGCAGGGCCTGCGCGAGATCCTCAACTACGGGCACACCCTGGGCCACGCGATCGAGCTCACCGAGCGATACCAGTGGCGACACGGGGCCGCCGTCGCCGTGGGGATGGTGTTCGCGGCGGAGCTGGCACGGCTGGGCGGCAAGCTCGACGACGCGATCGTGGACCGTCATCGGGCGATCCTGGAGTCGATCGGCCTGCCCACCACCTACCGCGGGGACCGCTGGGACAAGCTCCTCGCGGCGATGCAGCGGGACAAGAAGACGCGGGGGAACCTGCTGCGGTTCGTCGTGCTCGACGACGTCGCCAAGCCGACACGGCTCGAGGGGCCGGACCCGACGCTGCTCGCCGCCGCGTACGCGGAGATCTCCAAGGAGCCCCCGACCGGCAACCCGGGCGTGTCGGTCCAGCTCGGCCTCTGACCGCTCACAGCGGTCAGGCGGGCCAGAGGTCGCACTCGCGCAGGACGTCGCGCAGCAGGTCCGCACGGTCGGTGACGATGCCGTCGACGCCGAGGTCGACGAGGCGCCGCATCTCCGCGGCGTCGTTGATGGTCCACACGTGCACGGCCTTGCCCGCGCGGTGCGCGGCCGCGACCGTCGTGCGGTCCACGACGGTGACCGAGCCGTCGGTGACCGGCACCTGCAGCGCGTCGGCGTCGCGCAGGGCCCGGCGGGCCAGCACGTCGACCCGCAGCCGCGCGGCCGCGAGGAACGGGATCACCTCGGCCCGTCCGGCCGACGTCGCGACCGGGCGCGACAACCGCTCGACGGTCGCGCGCCGGCGCCGCACGGAGAACGACGTCACGCACACCCGGTCGTGCGCCCCGGTGCGCTCGATCGCCGCGGCCACGGGTTCCACGCCGGAGTCGGCCTTGACGTCGACGTTGACGCGCAGCTCGGGCCAGCTGCCCAGCACGTCCTCGAGCAGCGGCACCGGTTCGACGCCCCCGATGCGCGCCCGCCGCACGCGCGACCACGGCAGGTCCGCCACCAGCCCGGAACCGTCGGTGGTGCGGTCCAGGGCGTCGTCGTGCAGCGCGACCGCGACGCCGTCGGCCGTGCCGTGGGCGTCCGTCTCGACGTAGCGGAAGCCCAGGCGGACGGCGTCGGCGAACGCGGTCATGGAGTTCTCCAGGCCCGAGTCCACCCCGCCCGCCCGCGCGAACCCCCGGTGCGCGAGGGCGGCGACCGCGCGGCGCGCCCCGTCCGGGCGCGGCGCCTCGAAGTACGGCGGCAGGTCCCGCGTGCTCATGCGTCCTCCGTCCGGCCCGGCACGGGCAGCCGCTCGGCGACCCAGCCCAGGGCGCTCTCCAGGTAGACGGCCCGCGGGCCGGACGCCGACAGCGTCAGGTCGTGCACGCCGTCGGGCACGACGAGCTCGGTCACGTCGGCACCCAGGCGCCGGGAGAGCGTCGCGATGCGCGCGACGTCGAGCACCGTGTCCTGGGCGTCGAGCGACGGGTTCGCGGGGCTGTCCGGCCCGGACCGCGCACTGCGGGCCACGAGCACCGGGCACCCGATCCCGAGGCCGCGCGCGACGCGCAGCTGCGCGTGCCGCACGGCACGGAGCCACGCCGCCCGGGCCGGCAGCCCGGCGGGCCGCTTGAGCTCCGTGTCGAAATCCCACCGACCACCCGAGCTCACGTGCTGGTACGTCGCGTACATCGACGGCGAGGCGCTGACCACGGCCAGGGGCCGGCGTCGGCCGAGCACCTCCACGACCGAGGTCCGGGCGGCCCGCTGCAGCCACGGACCGTGGAGGTCGAGGAACGGCGAGTTCAGCACCAGCAGGTCGGGGCGTGCCGTCGCGTCCTGACGCACCGCGAACGACCACAGAGCTGCGGTGAGCCCTCCCGTGGAGTGCGCGTGCACCACGAGCGGGAGCCCCGGCTCCAGGGCACGGACGGCGCGGGCGGCCGCGGTGAGGTCCTCGCCCGGCTCCCGCAGCGTCGTCATGAAGTGCGGCGGCGTGGGGTCGTCGGCGCTCCGTCGTGCGAGGGACCGCCCCGCCCGGCGCAGGTCGACGGCGTAGAACGCGTGGCCCGCGTCGCCGAACGCGTCGGCCAGGTGCCGCTGGAAGAAGTAGTCGTTGTAGCCGTGCACGTGCAGCACCGCGGCCCGGGGGCGCTCCGGGGGGTGCGGCCGGTCCGGGGGGCGGCGCAGCGGACGGACCAGGGTCGCGGGGCCCAGGGGCGCCTGCTCGGCGAAGCCCGGCAGGAGCGGGTCGTCCGCCCAGGCGAGCCCCGCAGGCGGACCGGCGGGCGGGGCGGACGACGACACGCACGGATCGTATGCCGCTTTCGTCGCCTGTGCGTCGCGGGCCGGCTACCTGGTGCTCGCCCCGGTGCGGCAGACTCCGGCCATGAACGATGCGCATGCCGCGCCGACGCCGTCGTCGGACCAGGACCCCGTCACGCCCGGCGGCACTCCGCAGGTTGGACCCGGCCGCGTCCCACGTCGCCAGGTCGTCTCCTGGGCGCTGTGGGACTGGGCCACCCAACCGTTCAACACGGTCGTCACGACGTTCGTCTTCACGGCGTTGTACCTGACGACCGACGCGTTCCTCCAGCCGGAGGTGGCGGCGCTCGCCGACACCGACCCGGTCAAGGAACGCGCGCTGGCCGGCCTGACCAGCGGGCTCGGCGTCTGGATCGCGGTCGGCGGTCTGCTCATCGCGCTCCTCGCCCCGGTGCTCGGCCGGCGGGCCGACGTCGACGGACGCCGCAAGGCCTGGCTCGGCGGTGCGACGATCGTGCTCGTGGCCTGCATGTTCGGCCTGGGCCTGGTGCGGGCCGACCCGGCGTACTTCGTGCTCGGTGCCGCCCTCATCTCGGTGGGCAGCGTCGCGAGCGAGATCGCCGGGGTGAACTACAACGCGATGCTCGTCCAGGTCTCCACCCCGCGGACCGTCGGCAAGGTCTCCGGTCTCGGCTGGGGCCTCGGCTACGTGGGCGGCATCGTCGCGCTCGTGATCGTCGTCGTGGCCACGGCCTTCGACTGGTGGGGGATGCCCACCGACGACGGGCTGGCCTTCCGGGTCATCGCCGTGGGCTGCGGGGTGTGGGCCGTCGCGTTCGGCTGGCCGCTGTTCCGCGACGTGCCGGAGGCCCCCGCCGCCGCCGGCCGCGCGAAGGTGGGCTTCTTCGCCAGCTACGCCGAGCTCGTGCGCGACATCGTCGAGCTGTGGCGCACGTCGCGCGAGACCGTGGGGTTCCTGCTGGCCAGCGCGGTGTACCGCGACGGGCTCTCCGCGGTCTTCACCTTCGGCGCGGTGATCGCCGCCGCGTCGTTCGGGTTCGGCGACAACGCGGTGCTCGCCTTCGGCATCGTCGCCAACCTGCTCGCCGGGGTGAGCACCATCCTGGCGGGGCGGCTCGACGACCGGATCGGCCCGCGCGCGGTGATCATCGGCTCGCTGAGCGGGCTGATCCTGTGCGGCCTGGTCGTCGTCGCACTGCACGACGCCGGCCCCGTGGTCTTCTGGGTCGCCGGCCTCCTGCTGACGTGCTTCGTCGGGCCCGCCCAGGCAGCATCGCGCTCGTTGCTGGCCCGGGTGAGCCCGGCCGGGCGGGAGTCGGAGATCTTCGGCCTCTACGCCACCACCGGCCGCGCGGCGTCCTTCATGGCGCCGACGCTGTGGGCCGTGATCATCGCGGCCACCGGCGCCACGATCTGGGGCGTGCTCGGCATCATCGCCGTGCTCGTCGTGGGCCTGGTCCTCATGGTCGTGGTCACGGCTCCGCGACGGGTCCGCGGCCCTGCCGGTCGTGGTCCTGCCGGTCGTGGTCCTGCCCACCGCGGCGGCGCGGCGACGCGGCCTTGAGGGCGGCCGCGACGGCGGTCAGGTCGGCCAGCGGCCCCAGGTGGCCGAGCTTCTCCGGGTTGATGACGCCGCGCACGGCGACGATCTGCCCGCCGGCGATGTCGATCGCGTAGGCCCCCAGGACGCCGCCCCCGACCGACGCGTCGGCGTGCACGAGCACGCCCGGCGCACCGTTGACGAGGGCCGCCTCCATGCGTGCGGGGGCACCGCGCCGCGTGAAGCCCAGGAGCAGCCGCGCGACGGCGACGCTCCCGCTGACGGCGCGGGACACCGACATCCCGGGCGGGACCTTGCCGCCACCGTCGCCGACGAGCTCGACATCGTCGGCGAGCAGCTCCAGCAACGACTCCAGGTCGCCCTCGGCGGTGGCCGCGATGAAGCGGTCCACCAGCTCCTGCGCGCGCGGGTCTCGCGGCGGGGCGGGCACGGGGCCGTCGCCGACGTGGCTCCCGCGGCGCTCGGCGACCCGGCGGCGGGCGCGCGACGCCAGCTGGCGGGCCGCGAGCTCCGTCGTGCCGATCACCTCCGCGGCCTGCCGGTGCGGGTAGCCGAGGACGTCGTGCAGCAGAAACGCCGCCCGCTCGCTCGGCGTGAGCGTCTCGAGCAGCACGAGGAACGCCGTGGACAGGTCGTCGGCGAGCTCGGCGTGCTCCGCGGCGTCCGCGGGGGCGCTCGCGGACGCCACGACGTCGCCCACGAGCGGTTCGGGCAGCCATTCGCCCACGTAGGTCTCCCGGCGCACCCGGGCCGAGCGCAGCACGTCCAGCGCGATCCGGGTGGCCACGGTGGTGGTGAACGCCTCGGGGTTGCGCACGTCGTCGGCGAGCGTGCCGTCCGGGGCGATCCGCAGGAGGCAGTCCTGTGCCACGTCCTCGGCCTCGGCCACGCTCCCGAGCATCCGGTACGCCGCCAGGAAGGCGACCCTGCGCAGCCGTTCCAGCAGGTCGTCGCCGCCGGCCCTGGCCGGCGTGCCGTGCACGGTCATGAAGCCATCCTCGCTCATGCTCCCTCGACGAGAGGGGCGTGCCGGACGTGACGCCGCGCGTCGGGCACCGGTCACGGCGCGCTGTGCGCGCTGTGCGCGCACAGCGCGCACCGCGGACCCGGTCGCGCGCGCAGCCCGGGCAGGGCACGCTCGTGCCCATGGCCGACGAGACCTCCGTCACCGACGAGATCGCGGCGCTCGCGGGCCCGCACCGCGATGCCGTCGCCCACGTCTACGCCCGCGCCCGAGCCCTCGTGCCCGACGCCGTCGAGGGCCGCAGCTACGGCATGCCCGCCCTGCGGTACCGGGGCAGCCCGCTCCTGAGCGTCCAGGTGACGAGGCGGCACATCGGGATCTACCCGTTCAGCCCTGCCGTCATCGAGGAGTACGCGGACGAGCTCGCCGACTACCGGGTCACCAAGGGCTCGATCGCGTTCCAGCCCGGCAGGCCGGTGCCGGACGACGTGCTCGACGGGATCGTCGCGGCCCGCCGGGACGAGATCGACGCGATGACGCACCGCCACTGACGCCGTCTCAGGCTGGGAGCACGTTGACGTTGCCGCGGAACACGTTGTCCGGGTCGTACGCGCGCTTGACCGCCGCCAGACGGTCCCACGTCGTGCCGGGATACGCGGCACGCGCGGTGTCGGGCCCGCCGTCGAGGGCGAAGTTGGCGTAGACCCCCTCGCGGCCCCCGCGGAGCCGGTCGGCGAGCGCCTCGACCCAGGGGGTGTATCCGGCCGCCGCGGAGGCGGTCGGCGCGACGGCCGCGACGTTGCCGAGCAGGCGGGCCCCGCGGTGGGCGTAGGCCGTGGCCTCGGGGGCCACGTCGGCGACGGCGCCGCCCAGGACACGCAGCTGTGCGGCGCGCATCATCGCGTCGCACGACTCGAGCTCCGCCAGCAGGTGCGCGGCGGCGGACTCGTCGAGGCCGTCGGCGAAGAAGGTGCGGCCGGTGGCGACGGCGGTCCCGGACGGCGGGCCACCCTCGAACAGCCCGGCGTAGGGGCCGGTACGGACCCCGTCCACGAGGGCACCGCCGGCGGCGGTCACGACGTCGCGCAGCGGCGCGAGCGCGGCGTCCGCGCCGGACGTCGTGCCGGACCAGCAAAGGTTCGCCATGAGCACGAGGCGGCCGTGCCACTCGGCGGGGATCATGGGCATCGGCGGCGCGGTCATGACCATGAGGATGACGGTGAGCTCGCGCGGGGCGGCGTCGGCGGCCGCGACGATGCCGGCGACGGAGGCCGGGGTCGCCGGGGCCAGCAGGGTGCCGCCGACGACGTCGGAGATCTCCCCGAGGGCGAACCGGAGCCGGGTCGCCACGCCGAAGTTGCCGCCGCCGCCGCGCACGGCCCAGAACAGGTCGGGATGCTCCTCGTCGTCGACCTGCAGCACCTCGCCGTCGGCCGTGACGATCTCGGCGCCGAGCAGGTTGTCGATGGTCATGCCGCGCGCCCGGGAGAGGAGGCCCACGCCGCCGCCGAGCGTGATGCCTCCGATGCCGACGCCGCCGGTGTCGCCGAACGGGGTGGCCAGGCCGTGGGCGCCCGCGGCCCGGGTGTAGGCGCCGGCGGTGACGCCGCCGCCCGCGGTCGCGGTGCGTCCCGAGACGTCGAGGTCGAGGGAGTCGAGCCCGCGCAGGTCGAGGCCGAGGACGCCGTCGCGCGTCCCGAGCCCGAACACGGAGTGGCCGCCGGAACGGACGGCGACCTCCGCCCCGGCCTCGCGGGCGAAGCGCAGCGCCCGGACGACGCCGGCGGTGTCGGTGGGGCGCACGATCGCGGCCGGGCGGTGCTCGATGCCGCCGGGCTCGACCCGGCGTGCGTCCTCGTAGCCGTCGTCGTCCGGGACGACGAGGGGTGCCGTGCCGTCGAGCGCGGTGCGGAGGTCGGTGGGCGACCAGGTGAGGATGGACATGCTCTCTCCACTTCGTCGGGGGTGCGTGGGTGGGGACGGCGTGCGCTCAGGTGGACGCCGGGAGGGGCGCGGACTCATCGTCAGCCTCCTGCGACGACGGTGGGTGCGCGAGACTTTTTGTGACCCGGGGCCGGGTGCGTCCGGCGAGCACGGCGGCCGACGCGGCGAGGAGCGCACCCAGCGCGAGGCACACGGCGTACGCGCCCAGCCCGAGGTGGTCCCGCAGGGGCCACAGCACGGCGCCGGTGACGGAGAGGGCCGCGGCGGCCGCGGCGGTGTCGGCCACCTGGAGGGCGGACATGGTCGTGCCCTGCCCGTTCGTGGGCGCGAGCTCGAGCGCCAGCAGGCTGAGGGTCGGGTAGGACAGCCCCATGCCGAGGCCGGCCAGGGCCCAGGGGGCAGCCCCGACCGCCAGCGGGACGCCAGGCACCGTCACGAGCGCGACCCCCGCGACCCCGGCCGCGAGGCTGGCCCCGCCGAGGCGCAGGAAGCCGGCGTGGGACAGCCCGCGAGCGCCCCGGCCACGGAGCCAGGACCCGGTGGACCAGCCGAGGACGTGCAGGGTCAGGACGGCACCCGCGACGGTGGGGGCCAGACCGCGCTCGTGCACGAGGGCCAGCGGCACCAGCACCTCGGCCCCGACGAACGCGGCCGAGAGGAGCACGCGGACCAGGACGACGGTGCCCAGCCCGCGGGCCCCGCGCAGGACCGGTCGCACGATGTCGCGCACGGGCACCGGAGCAGTGGGCTCTGCGGCGCCGGTGGGGTCGTCGGGACCCCGGGCGGCGTGGAGGCCGGGTCGCAGGGCGAGCAGCGCCGGGAGCGCCAGCACCGGCACCGCCAGGAACACCCACCGCCAGCCCAGGTGCTGCGTGACGAGGCCCGCGACCAGGGGGCCCACCACGCCGGGAACCACCCATGCGGCCGCGAACCAGGCGAAGACCTTCGGCCGGCGGGTCTCCGGGAAGACCTTGGCGACCAGGACGTACAGGGCGACGCCCTCCAGCCCGGAGCCGACCCCCTGCAGGACCCGGCCGGCCAGAAGCACCCCCATGTCGGGCGCGAGCCCGGCCATCAGCAGGCCGGTGAGGAACAGGGCGATCCCCGTCCAGAGCACCGGCGTGGGGCCGCGACGGTCGGTCCAGCGGCCCGCGACGACGATGCCGGCCACCGCGGCGGCCGAGGTGGCGGCGAAGGCGTAGGTGTACAGGCGCAGGCCGTCGAGCTCGGCGGCCACGGCGGGCATCGCGGTGGCCACGGCCAGGGCCTCGAACGCGCCCAGCGCGATGTACGCCACCATCCCGACCAGCACGGTCCGTTGTGCCCGGGGTCCCAGGACGGCGGTCACACGAGCACGACCTTGCCGGCGGTGCGATGCTCCTCGTCCTCGCGGTGCGCGCCCACGGCTCCGTCCGGGAGGCTCTCGACGAGGGAGCGCTGGAGCGGTCGGGCGGCAGGCCCGCAGACGGCGTTCATGGGCCTATCGTTGAACCTCGACTCCAGTTGAGGTCAAGGGGTGTGCGAAAGATGTCGCCGAAAGGGGCCAACCCGGTGCCGTGGGACCACACCGAGCTGAGCGTGGGCGAGGTGGCGGCTCGCAGCGGGGTGTCGGTGTCCGCCCTGCACTTCTACGAGCGGCAGGGGCTCATCACCAGCCGGCGGACCGCGGGCAACCAGCGGCGCTACCGGCGCGACGTGCTGCGCCGGGTCGCGTTCGTGCGGGTGTCCCAGCGGGTCGGCGTCCCGCTCGCCCGGATCGCCGAGGCACTGTCGACCCTGCCGGACGACCGTGCCCCCAGCGTGCGTGACTGGGAGCGCCTGTCGCGGACCTGGCGCACGGAGCTCGACGCGCGCATCGCCCAGCTCCAGCGCCTGCGGGACGACCTCACCGACTGCATCGGCTGCGGCTGCCTCTCCCTGAGCCGGTGCGTGCTCGCCAACCCGCGCGACGAGATGGGCGAGGAGGGCCCGGGGCCCCGTCGGCTCCTGGTCGACGAGCCGGGCTGAGCGCCGTCCGCGGCTCGCCGCGCTGCCCTACCCTCGGGGCATGACTCAGGTGCTGATCCTCAACGGACCCAACCTCGGCCGGCTCGGCGTGCGCGAGCCGGAGATCTACGGTCACCAGTCGATGGCGGAGCTCGAGCGCGCGGCGGCGCGGTGGGGTGCGGACCTGGGCCTCGAGATCGACGTGCGGCAGACCGACGACGAGGCGACGCTCGTGGGCTGGCTGCACGAGGCGGTCGACGCGCGCGCCCACGTGATCCTCAACCCTGCAGCCTTTACCCATTACAGCTACGCGCTGCGGGACTCCGCCGCGCAGGTGACGTCGGCCGGCCTGCTGCTCGTGGAGGTACACCTGTCGAACCCGGCTGCCCGCGAGTCCTTCCGCCACTACTCGGTGGTCGCAGGGATCGCCACGGGCACGATCGCGGGGTTCGGGTTCGGTTCCTACCGGCTGGCGGTCCAGGCGATCAGCGACAAGCTTGCAGACTAGATCTGGGAGATTCAAGGGAAGATGCTTGAGCATTCTTGATCAAGGATCTATGCTTGAGCGGTGATCGTCATTACCGCGGACCAGCGGGGGAGCACCGGGAACGCCGACCGTGTCCCCGAGGTGCTCGACGCGCTCGCCCGGCGCACGGCCGGCCACGCCGGAGTCGTGCTCGGCTTCGAGCGCACGGTCGGCGACGAGGTCCAGGGCGTGCTCGACGCCGACGAGGGCGCCGCGCTCGCCGTCGACCTCGTGCTCGACCTGGTCCGGGACGGCGGGTGGTCGGTCGGTGTCGGTCTCGGCGCCGTCGACGAGCCCCTGCCCGAGGTGTCGCGCGCAGCGTCCGGGGCGGCGTTCGTCCGGGCTCGTCGAGCCGTTGAGCGGGCCAAGGGGCGAGGCAGTGCGGTACCGGTCGCCGTCGCGGGCTCCCCGCGGGAGCCGTACGCGACCGTGGCGTCGGACGCCGAGGCGCTGCTCCGCCTGTTGGGGGCCGTGGTGGCGCGTCGCACCGAGCCCGGGTGGGAGGCGGTCGATACGCTCGCCGGGCACGCAGGGGAGCCGGGGCCGCAGCGCGCGACCGCGGCGTCGCTCGGCGTCAGCGAGCAGGCGGTGAGCCAGCGGCTGCGCGCGGCACTGTGGGCGGAGGACGCAGCGGTGCGGCCGCTGGCCGCCCGGCTCCTGCGGGCCGGCGCCGGCGAGCGGCCCGACGACAAGACCGACGACGAGACCGACGACGAGACCGACGAGGGAGTCCAGGGATGAGCGGAGCGACGATCGCGTGGGTCGCCGTCGTGTGGGTCGTCGTGCCGGCGCTGAGTGTCGGCCTCGGGGCGTGGGTGGTGCCGTGGGTGCTGCGGCACGCCGAGAGCGAGCCCCGCGTGGAGGCCGAGGCGATGACGGTCCTGCAGGGCGGCACGTGGATCGGCCTGCTCGAACGGCTCTCGGTCACCGGGACGCTGCTCGCCGGCTACCCGGAGGGCGTCGCGATCGTCGTCGCCGTCAAGGGGCTGGGCCGGTTCCCGGAGCTGCGGGAGCACCCGGTCGCGAGCGAGCGGTTCGTGGTCGGCACGCTGGCGTCGCTCGTGTGGGCCGTCGGGCTGGGGCTCGCGGGTCGCCTGCTGATCGGCATCCTGGTCACCGGTGAGGTCCCGACCCCGCCGGGCTGAGCGTCCCGCCCGCGGGGTGGGAGCCGGGGGCCGGCCGGACGAGTAGACTAGTCCGGGCCCTCTGCGGGCCCCCGCCTGTGACTATTCGATTGTGACGACGCGTCCGGACGCCGGTCCGACGCGAGACCCCGCCCCCGATCCTGAGGACTTCAGAACGTGGCTACCACCAACGACATCAAGAACGGCACCGTGCTCCGCATCGACGGTCAGCTCTGGTCGATCATCGAGTTCCAGCACGTCAAGCCGGGCAAGGGTGGGGCGTTCGTCCGCACGAAGATGAAGAACGTGGTGTCGGGCAAGACCGTCGACAAGACGTTCAACGCAGGGCTCAAGATCGAGACCGCGAACGTGGACCGCCGCGACTTCCAGTACCTGTACATGGACGGCGACGACTACGTGTTCATGGACACCGCCACGTACGACCAGATCACGGTCCCGGCCGCCACCGTCGGCGACGCCAAGGACTACATGCTCGAGGGCATGAACATCATGGTCGCGTCGAACGAGGGCACCCCGCTCTACGTCGAGCTGCCGTCGTCGGTCGTCCTCGAGATCACCTACACCGAGCCCGGCCTGCAGGGCGACCGCTCCACCGGCGGCACCAAGCCCGCCACCGTGGAGACGGGCGCCGAGATCCAGGTCCCGCTGTTCCTCGAGCAGGGCACCAAGGTCAAGGTCGACACGCGTGACGGGTCGTACCTCGGCCGTGTGAACGACTGAGGCCACGCAGCGACATGGGAGCACGGACCAAGGCGCGCAAGCGCGCCGTCGACATCCTCTTCGAGGCCGAGCAGCGCGGCGTCGACCCGCAGGTGCTGCTGGCCGACCGCGTGATCGAGCCGCACACGGAGGCCGCGGTGCCGCAGTACTCGGTCGAGCTCGTGGAGGGCGTCCTCGCGCACGCGGAGCGGATCGACGAGCTGCTCGCGACGTACTCCCACGGGTGGACGGTCGAGCGCATGCCCGCCGTGGACCGCGCCCTGCTGCGGGTCGGGACGTGGGAGCTGCTCTACAACGACGACGTCCCGGACGCCGTCGCGGTGGACGAGGCCGTGGACCTGGCCCGCCAGCTCTCGACGGACGAGTCGCCCAGCTTCGTCAACGGGCTGCTCGGCCGGCTGGTCGACATCAAGCCGACGCTTCTCGCCTGACGACACCGCACGCCGCACAGGCGGCTGCTCGCGCACCCACGGCCCCCGGCCGGGTCGCCCGAGCGGCCGCCTGTCGTGCGTCCGGGGCCGTCCGGGACGGGGCTCCCCGTGCAGCATCGGGGGCAGAGGCGGGTGTGACGCACGCCGCGCCCGGATGGTGGGCACCTCGGGGCCGCGCCCCGGTCGCGGGGCTAGGCTGGGGCCCGTCCACGACAGACACCCTTTAAGCCCGTCCCGTGAGGCGGGGAAGGAGGTCGCCAGTGCACGCTGGCACCGGTATGCCCGGAACCCCTGAAGACCCGACGACCTCGGCGCCCGACGCCGACGGCACCGTCGTCCTCGGCGCGAGCGACGTCGCCCGCGCCCTGACCAGGATCGCCCACGAGATCGTGGAGCGCGCCAAGGGAGCCCAGGACGTCGTCCTGCTCGGCATCCCCACCCGCGGGGTGACGCTCGCCGCCCGGCTCGCGGAGCGGCTCGCCGCGATCGACCCGGACTTCGACCCGACCAGGGACGTCGGCGAGCTCGACGTCACCATGTACCGCGACGACCTGCGTCGCCAGCCCACCCGTGCGGTCGGCGTGACGCGCCTGCCCGCGGCCGGCATCGAGGGCAAGACGGTCGTGCTCGTCGACGACGTCCTGTACTCCGGGCGCACGATCCGTGCGGCGCTCGACGCGATCGGCGACCTGGGCCGCCCGCGGGCCGTGCGGCTCGCCGCCCTGGTGGACCGCGGGCACCGCGAGCTGCCCATCCGCCCCGACTTCGTGGGCAAGAACCTCCCGACCGCCACGTCGGAACGCGTGCGGGTGCGCCTGGCCGAGGTCGACGGCGAGGACGCGGTGCTGATCAGCGGGCGCTCGTCCGGCGACGCGGGGGAGGGCCGGCGATGAAGCACCTGCTGTCCACCGCGGACCTGAGCCGCGACGAGGCGATCGGCGTGCTCGACACGGCGGCCCAGATGGCCGCCACCCAGTCGCGCGAGATCAAGAAGCTGCCCACCCTGCGGGGGCGCACCGTGGTGAACCTGTTCTTCGAGGACTCCACGCGCACCCGCATCTCGTTCGAGACGGCGGCCAAGCGGCTGTCCGCGGACGTCATCAACTTCTCGGCCAAGGGCTCAAGCGTGTCCAAGGGCGAGTCGCTCAAGGACACGGCGCTGACCCTGCACGCCATGGGCGCGGACGCGGTCGTGGTGCGGCACTGGGCGTCGGGGGCACCGGCACAGCTCGCGCACGCGGGCTGGCTGGACGCCGCGATCCTCAACGCCGGCGACGGCACCCACATGCACCCCACCCAGGCGCTGCTCGACGCCTACACGATCCGCCGCCACCTGGCCGGCCCGGGCGCGCCCCGCGGCGGGGCCGGGGACGAGGGCGTCGGCGCGGACCTCGCCGGCATCCGGGTCGCGATCGTCGGTGACGTGCTCCACTCGCGGGTGGCCCGCGCGAACGTGCGCCTGCTGCACACGCTCGGCGCCGAGGTCACGCTGGTGTCCCCGCCGACGCTGCTGCCGGTCGGCGTCCACACGTGGCCGTGCCGCACGTCCTACGACCTGGACGCCACCCTCGCCGGCTGGCAGCCCGACGCCGTGATGATGCTGCGCGTGCAGCGCGAGCGGATGTCGGGCGGGTCCGGCGCGTTCTTCCCGAGCCCGCTGGAGTACACCCGGTACTTCGGTCTCGACGCGCGGCGCCTGGCCCTCCTGGGCGACCACGCCATCGTCATGCACCCCGGCCCGATGAACCGCGGGCTGGAGATCTCGGCCGAGGCCGCGGACTCCGACCGCGCGGTCATCGTCGAGCAGGTCGCCAACGGGGTGGCCGTGCGCATGGCTGCCCTGTACCTGCTGCTGTCCGGCACCACCGAAGGGATCAGCCTGTGACCACCACCTACGTGCTGCGCGGAGCGCGGCCGCTCGGGGGCGAGGCCGCCGACGTCGTGCTCGCCGACGGGATCGTGCACGAGATCACCGCGCCCGGCGCGGCGGGGGTGCCCGACGGCGCCGTCGTCGTCGACGCGATCGACCACGTTCTCCTGCCCGGCCTGGTGGACCTGCACACGCACCTGCGCGAGCCGGGCCGCGAGGACGCCGAGACCGTCGCGTCAGGCACCCGGGCCGCGGCCGCGGGCGGCTTCACCGCCGTGCACGCCATGGCGAACACCTCACCGGTCGCGGACACCGCGGGTGTCGTGGAGCAGGTGTGGCGCCTGGGCCGCCAGGCCGGCTGGGTGGACGTCCACCCCGTCGGTGCCGTCACCGTCGGCCTCGGCGGCGACCGGCTCGCCGAGCTCGGCGCGATGGCGGACTCGCCCGCCCGCGTGCGGGTGTTCTCCGACGACGGCAGGTGCGTGCACGACCCGATCCTGATGCGCCGTGCCCTGGAGTACGTCAAGGCGTTCGACGGGGTCGTGGCCCAGCACGCCCAGGAGCCGCGCCTCACCGAGGGCGCGCAGATGAACGAGGGCGTCGTCTCCGCCGAGATCGGCCTCGCGGGCTGGCCCGCCGTCGCCGAGGAGGCGATCATCGCCCGTGACGTGCTGCTCGCCGAGCACGTCGGGTCCCGCCTGCACGTGTGCCACCTCTCGACCGCCGGGTCCGTGGAGATCGTGCGCTGGGCCAAGGGCCGGGGCATCGACGTGACCGCCGAGGTGACGCCGCACCACCTGGTCCTCACCGACGAGCTCGCGCGCAGCTACGACCCGGCGTTCAAGGTCAACCCGCCGCTGCGCACCGCGGCCGACGTCGAGGCGGTCCGTGCCGGCCTGGCCGACGGCACCATCGACATCGTCGCCACCGACCACGCCCCCCACACCCGCGAGGACAAGGACTGCGAGTGGGGCGCGGCCGCGTTCGGCATGACCGGGCTGGAGACGGCGCTGAGCGTCGTCCAGCAGACCATGGTCGATTCCGGCCGCCTCACGTGGGCCGACGTCGCGCGCGTGCTGTCCACCACCCCGGCCCGGATCGGCCGCGTCGACGCCGAGCACGGCCGCCCGATCGCCGTCGGCGAGCCCGCGAACCTCACCCTGGTCGACCCGGCGGCGCGCCGCACCGTCGACGGCGCGGCCCAGGCGACCGCGAGCGCCAACACGCCCTTCGCGGGGTACGAGCTGCCCGGGCGCGTCGTCGCGACGTTCCTGCGCGGCCGCGCCACCGTGCTCGACGGTGCCCCCGTCGAGCGCACCGACCTTGCCATCGAGGGAGCTGCACGATGACCATGCCCGTCGCCGTCGGGATCTGGGTCGCGCTCGGCGTGGTCCTGCTGCTCCTGGTGCTCACCGGACGCCGCCGCCTCGCCGCCCGCACGCGGCAGACGGTCCCGCCGCCGCCCGCGGTGCCCGCCGGCCTCGGCGCGCTGCGCCTCGGTCCGGTGGCGGCCACCTACGTCTCCAGCACCCTGTCGGGCGACTGGCTCGCCCGTGTCGGGGCGCACTCGCTCGGCGACCGTGCCGCCGGCCAGGTGTCCGTGCACGACGCCGGCGTGCTCGTCGAGCGCGACGGCGCCCCCGACGTCTTCGTGCCGACCGCCGCGCTGCGCGACGTCGGGCTCGCACCCGGCATGGCGGGCAAGTTCGTGGGCACCGACGGGCTCGTCGTCGTGACGTGGGAGGACCCCGCCGCCGACGACGTGCCCGCCGTGGTCCTCGACACCGGGCTGCGCACCCGGCTGGCCACGGACCGGGCCCGCCTGGTCGACGCCGTGCGCCACCTCATGACCTCCGCCCCCGCACCGAAGGACCCCCAGTGACCTCCACCACCGCCCCCACCGCCGGCCCGGCCGTCCTGGTCCTCGAGGACGGCACGGTCGTGCGCGGCCGCGCCTACGGCGCGCGCGGCGTCACCTTCGGCGAGATCGTGTTCTCCACCGGCATGACCGGGTACCAGGAGACCCTCACCGACCCCTCCTACCACCGCCAGATCGTGGTGATGACGGCCCCGCACGTGGGCAACACCGGCATCAACGACGAGGACCCGGAGTCGGGCAAGATCTGGGTGGCCGGCTACGTGCTGCGCGACCCCGCGCGGCGGGTGTCCTCCTGGCGCGCCGACCGCTCCCTCGAGGACGAGCTCGTCGCCCAGGGCGTCGTGGGCATCAGCGAGGTCGACACCCGCTTCCTCACCCGCCACCTGCGCGAGCTCGGCGTGATGCGCGCCGGCGTCTTCTCCGGCGACGCGCTGCTCGGCGCCACCGGGCTCGAGCGCCCCGTCGCGGAGCTCGTCGCGCAGGTGCAGGGCTCGCCGCAGATGGCGGGCGCCAACCTCGCGCCCGAGGTGACGACCGCCGAGGCGTACGTCGTCGAGCCCGCCGGGCGGTTCGCCGGGGCCGAGCCGCTCGCGACCGTCGTCGCCCTGGACCTGGGCATCAAGGCCATGACGCCGCAGCGGCTGTCCGAGCGCGGCGTGCGGGTGCACGTCCTGCCGCAGTCCGCGTCCATCGAGGACGTCACCTCGCGGCTGCCCGGCGACGGCTCGCCGGTCGGCGTGTTCTTCTCCAACGGCCCCGGCGACCCGTCGTCGGCCGAGCACGAGATCGACCTGCTGCGCGGCGTGCTGGACCGCGGCATCCCGTTCTTCGGGATCTGCTTCGGCAACCAGCTCCTGGGCCGTGCCCTGGGGTACGGCACCTACAAGCTCGGCTACGGGCACCGCGGCATCAACCAGCCGGTGATGGACCGCACCACGGGCAAGGTCGAGGTCACCGCGCACAACCACGGCTTCGCCGTCGACGCCCCGCTCGACGCCGTGAGCACCGCGCCGTACGACGCCGAGCGGGCCGACGAGGGGCGCTACGGGCGCGTCATCGTCTCGCACGTGGGCCTCAACGACCAGGTGGTCGAGGGCCTCACCGCGCTCGACGTGCCGGCGTTCTCCGTGCAGTACCACCCCGAGGCCGCCGCCGGCCCGCACGACAGCGCGTACCTCTTCGACCGCTTCGTCACCCTCATGACCACCCGCCAGCCCGTGACCGTGCCCGACAGCGCCCTCGCCGCGCTGGCCGCCACCGGCGAGAAGGAGAACTGATGCCCCGCCGTTCCGACCTCTCCTCCGTCCTGGTCATCGGGTCGGGCCCGATCGTCATCGGCCAGGCCTGCGAGTTCGACTACTCGGGCACCCAGGCGTGCCGCGTGCTCAAGGAGGAGGGCCTGCGCGTCATCCTCGTGAACTCCAACCCGGCCACGATCATGACCGACCCGGAGTTCGCCGACGCCACCTACGTCGAGCCGATCACCACCGAGGTCCTCACCACGATCATCGCCAAGGAGCGCCCCGACGCGCTGCTGCCCACCCTGGGCGGGCAGACGGCGCTCAACGCGGCCATCGCCCTGGACGAGGCGGGCGTGCTCGCGCAGTACGACGTCGAGCTCATCGGCGCGAACATCGCCGCCATCCAGAAGGGTGAGGACCGCCAGCAGTTCAAGGACGTGGTGGCCACGTGCGGCGGCGAGTCGGCCCGCTCCGTCATCGTGCACACCGTCGACGAGGCCCTCGCCGCGGCCACCGACCTGGGCTACCCGATGGTGGTGCGCCCCTCGTTCACGATGGGCGGCCTGGGCTCGGGCTTCGCCTACGACGAGACCGAGCTGCGCCGCATCGTCGGCCAGGGCCTGCACTACTCGCCGACCACCGAGGTGCTCCTGGAGGAGTCCATCCTCGGCTGGAAGGAGTACGAGCTCGAGCTCATGCGCGACAAGGACGACAACGTCGTGGTCGTCTGCTCCATCGAGAACGTGGACCCGGTGGGCGTGCACACCGGCGACTCGGTCACCGTCGCCCCCGCGATGACGCTCACCGACCGCGAGTACCAGAAGCTGCGCGACATCGGCATCGCCGTCATCCGCGAGGTGGGCGTCGACACCGGCGGGTGCAACATCCAGTTCGCCGTCGACCCGGACACGGGCCGCATCATCGTCATCGAGATGAACCCGCGCGTGTCGCGCTCCTCCGCGCTGGCGTCGAAGGCCACGGGCTTCCCGATCGCCAAGATCGCCGCCAAGCTCGCCATCGGCTACACGCTCGACGAGATCCCGAACGACATCACCCGCGTCACGCCCGCCAGCTTCGAGCCCACGCTCGACTACGTGGTCGTCAAGGTGCCGCGGTTCGCGTTCGAGAAGTTCCCGGCCGCCGACGCCACCCTGACCACCACCATGAAGTCCGTCGGCGAGGCCATGGCGCTCGGGCGCAACTTCACCGAGGCGCTCGGCAAGGCGCTGCGGTCCATCGACAAGGGCGGCGTCGCGTTCCACTGGGACGGCGAGGCGCCGTCAGGCGCCGGCCTGGACGCGCTCCTGGCCGAGATCCCGCGGCCCACCGAGCAGCGCATGGTGGGCGTGCAGCAGGCCCTGCGCGCCGTGCTGGCGGGGCACACGACCCTGGAGGCGGTGTTCGAGGCCACCAAGATCGATCCCTGGTTCCTCGACCAGATCCTGCTCATGAACGAGGTGGCCGCCGAGGTCGCCGCGAGCGCCACCCTCACCGAGGACGTCCTGCGGCGCGCCAAGCGGCACGGCCTGTCCGACGCCCAGGTCGCCCGCCTGCGGGGCATGGGCCCGGCGGGGGAGTCCACCGTGCGCGAGGTGCGCCACGCCCTCGGGGTGCGCCCCGTGTACAAGACGGTGGACACCTGCGCCGCCGAGTTCGCCGCCACCACGCCGTACCACTACTCGTCCTACGACACCGAGACCGAGGTCGCCCCCCGCGAGCGCGAGGCCGTCATCATCCTCGGCTCCGGCCCGAACCGCATCGGCCAGGGCATCGAGTTCGACTACTCGTGCGTGCACGCTGCCCTCACGCTCTCGCAGCAGTACGAGACGATCATGGTCAACTGCAACCCCGAGACGGTCTCGACCGACTACGACACCTCCGACCGGCTGTACTTCGAGCCCCTCACCTTCGAGGACGTCCTCGAGGTGTACGCCGCGGAGGTCGCCGCCGGCCCGGTCAAGGGCGTCATCGTCCAGCTCGGCGGGCAGACGCCGCTGGCGCTCGCGCAGCGGCTCGCCGACGCCGGTGTCCCCATCCTCGGCACGTCCCCGGAGGCCATCGACGCCGCCGAGGACCGCGGCATCTTCGGCCAGGTGCTGATGGACGCCGGGCTGCCCGCCCCCGCGTTCGGCACCGCCCGCTCGCTCGGTCAGGCGCGGGAGGTCGCCGCGCGCATCGGCTACCCGGTGCTCGTGCGCCCGTCCTACGTGCTCGGCGGCCGCGGCATGGAGATCGTCTACTCCGTCGACCAGCTCACCGAGTACGTCGAGCGGGCGCTCGCGGCCGCCGCGGCCGACGAGCGCACCGCGGGCGGCCTGCTGCCCGCCCCGCTGCTCATCGACCGTTTCCTCGACGACGCGATGGAGATCGACGTCGACGCGCTCTTCGACGGCACCGAGCTGTTCCTCGGCGGCGTCATGGAGCACATCGAGGAGGCCGGCATCCACTCCGGCGACTCGGCGTGCGTGCTGCCGCCGGTGTCGCTGTCGACCGCCGAGATCGAGCGGATCCGCCGCTCGACCGAGGCGATCGCGCGGGGCGTCGGCGTGCGGGGCCTGCTCAACGTGCAGTACGCGCTCGTGTCCGACGTGCTGTACGTGCTCGAGGCCAACCCGCGCGCGTCCCGGACCGTGCCGTTCGTGTCCAAGGCGACGGGCACGTCGCTGGCGAAGGCGGCCGCCCGCGTCATGGTCGGGGAGTCGATCGCCGAGCTGCGCGCCGCGGGCGTCCTGCCGGCCACCGGCGACGGCGGCACCCTCGACCTGGACGCGCCGCTCGCCGTGAAGGAGGCGGTGCTGCCGTTCAAGCGGTTCCGCACCGCCGAGGGCCAGGTCGTCGACACCGTGCTCGGCCCGGAGATGCGCTCGACGGGCGAGGTCATGGGCTTCGACAAGGACTTCCCGCACGCGTTCGCCAAGTCGCAGGCGGCCGCCTTCGGGGGCCTGCCGACGTCGGGCCGGGTGTTCGTCTCGGTCGCGGACCGCGACAAGCGCTCCATCGTGTTCCCGGTCAAGCGGCTCGCGGAGCTCGGCTTCGAGGTGCTGGCCACGGCGGGCACCGCGCAGGTGCTGCGCCGCAACGGGATCGGGTGCACCGTCGTGCGCAAGTTCTCCGCCGGCCGCGGGCCCGACGGCGAGCCGACGATCGTGGACCTCATCACCGACGGCCAGGTCGACCTCGTGGTCAACTCGCCGTCGGGCCAGGGAGCCCGCGCCGACGGCTACGAGATCCGGGCCGCGACGACGGCGGCCGACAAGCCGATGATCACCACGGTCGACCAGCTCGCCGCGGCGGTGCAGGGCATCGAGGTGGTCCGCCACGGCCCGTTCGACGTCGCCAGCCTGCAGGAGCACACGGCGGCCACCCGCGACCGGCTCGCGGGCGAGCCGGCGCCGGCCGTGGTGGGGGCGTGAGCGCCGTGGCGCCCTTCGGGGCGCGCCTGGCCGCGGCCATGGACGCGCACGGTCCGCTGTGCGTGGGCATCGACCCGCACGTGCCGCTCCTGCACGACTGGGGCCTGTCCGACGACGCGGCGGGGGTGCGGGAGTTCGGCCTGCGCGTGGTGGAGGCCCTGGGCGGCCGCGTGGCGGCCCTCAAGCCGCAGGCGGCGTTCTTCGAGCGGCACGGGTCCGCCGGCGTCGCGGCCCTGGAGGACGTGCTCGCGGCCGCCCGCGCGGCGGGCACGCTGACGATCGTCGACGCCAAGCGCGGCGACATCGGCTCGACCATGGGCGCGTACGCCGACGCCTTCCTCGCGGACGGATCTCCGCTGGCGGGCGACGCGGTGACCCTGTCCCCGTACCTCGGTTTCGGCTCCCTCGCACCGGCCGCGGACCTGGCCGCCCGCACCGGGCGGGGCATCTTCGTGCTGTGCCTCACGTCGAACTCCGAGGGCCACGAGGTGCAGCATGCCGTCGGGCCCGACGGCGTGAGCGTCGCCGCCTCGATCGCCGCCCAGGCGGCGGTCCTCAACTCGGGCGCCGCGTCGCACGGGCTGGCGATGGGATCGGTGGGTCTGGTCGTGGGCGCGACGGTCGGCGACGCCGCCCGCGCCACGGGCACGGACCTGCAGGCCGTGCACGGCCCGCTGCTCGCCCCGGGCGTCGGGGCGCAGGGAGCGGGGGAGCGCGAGCTCGCCGCCGTCTTCGGCCCGGCGCGGCGCCAGGTCCTGGCGTCGTCGTCGCGCGGCGTGCTCTCGGCCGGGCCGGCGGCGGCGGGCCTGCGGGACGCCGCCGCGCGGGCCGCTGAGCAGGCCACGAGCGCGCTGCGCGGCTGACGGGGCGGCCGGCCGCGTCCGTCTTGGCCCGGATTGGCCGGATCTTGCCGCCGGGACGGGCGCGCCGGGCACCTCCCCCGATTGCCGACGGTGCAGGTCGTGGCTACTTTCGAGAATGAAGTTCACACGTCCAGCGGCTCGACAAGAGTAGGTGACTTGCGTGGCTCTCCCCCCACTCACCCCGGAACAGCGTGCAGCGGCCCTCGAGAAGGCGGCCGAGGCGCGGCGCGTCCGCGCGGAGATCAAGAACCGGTTGAAGTACTCGCAGGGCTCGCTCGAGGAGGTGATCACCCAGGGGCAGACCGACGACGTCGTGGGCAAGCTCAAGGTCGTCTCGCTGCTGGAGTCGCTCCCGGGTGTCGGTAAGGTGAAGGCTCGGGCGATCATGGAAGAGATCGGGATCGCCGAGACCCGTCGCGTGCGTGGCCTGGGGCCGCACCAGAGGCACGCGCTCATCGAGAGGTTTGGCTGACATCTCCGCACCACCGGCCGGTCGCCCGGCATCGCAGGACTCGTACGACGGCACCGTCGCGGCGGCGCCGGACACCGCCCCCGACGGCGTGGAGCGGACGCCGGCGCGCACCCGCCTGACGGTGCTGGCCGGGCCGACGGCGGTGGGCAAGGGCACGGTGTCCGCCGACATCCGCGCCCGCTACCCGCAGGTGTGGCTGTCGGTGTCGGCGACGACCCGGCCGCCGCGCCCCGGCGAGGTGCACGGTGTGCACTACCTGTTCGTCGAGCCCGAGGAGTTCGACCAGATGGTCGCCGCGGGCGACATGCTCGAGTGGGCGGTCGTGCACGGACGCCACCGCTACGGCACGCCGCGGGGGCCGGTCGAGGCGCACCTGGCGCGGGGCATCCCGACGCTGCTCGAGATCGACCTGCAGGGCGCCCGCCAGGTGCGGGAGGCCGCGAGCGTGCGCGGGCTGGACGCGCAGTTCGTCTTCCTGTCCCCGCCGAGCTTCGACGAGCTCGTGCGACGGCTGGTGGGGCGCGGCACGGAGAGCGCCGAGGAGCGTGAGCGGCGGCTGCGCACGGCGCGCACCGAGCTGGCCGCCGAGTCCGAGTTCGACGTGACGATCGTCAACGACGACGTCACGCACGCCACGGACGAGCTCGCCCGCGTGATGGGTGTGACGACCGTGACACCGCAGGTCGCCCGCTGACAACGGGTGGACAACGGGTAGAGTGGTGCGTTGACCCCCGACTTTTTGGAGAGTGACCCATGGCCGGAACCGTGGCCCAGCCGATCGGCATCACCGACCCGCCCATCGACGAGCTGCTGCAGCGCACCGACTCCAAGTACGGGCTGGTGCTCTACGCCGCGCAGCGTGCGCGCCAGATCAACGCCTACTACTCGCAGCTCAACGAGGGCCTGCTGGAGAACGTCGGCCCCCTCGTGGAGACGCGCAACCAGGAGAAGCCGCTGTCGATCGCGATGCGCGAGATCAACGACGGCCTGCTGACCTCCACCCCGGTGGAGGAGAAGCCCGAGGACGCCACCGTCGCCGAGCCGGTCATCGACTTCGGCGACCCGGACGTCCTCGGCGACACGTCGTCCCTCTGAGCACCCCGCCGCGCCGATGAGGATCCTGCTCGGGGTCAGCGGGGGCATCGCCGCGTACAAGTCCGTGCTCCTGCTCCGCCTCCTGCGTGAGCAGGGGCACGCGGTGCGCGTGCTGCCCACCGCCTCGGCGCTGCAGTTCGTCGGCGCCCCCACGTTCGAGGCGCTGTCGGGCGAGCCGGTGACCCCGGAGGTCTTCGAGGACGTCGCCCACGTGCCCCACGTGGCGCTCGGTCAGGGCGCCGACCTCGTCGTCGTGGCCCCGGCCACCGCGGACCTCATGGCACGCGCCGCCACCGGCCGCGCGGACGACCTGCTCACCTCGACGCTGCTGACGGCGCGCTGCCCCGTGGTCATGGCCCCGGCCATGCACACCGAGATGTGGGAGCACCCCGCCACCCGCGCCAACGTCGCCACGCTGCGCGCCCGCGGCGTGGTCGTCGTCGAGCCGGCCAGCGGGCGGCTCACCGGCGCCGACACGGGTCCCGGGCGCCTGCCCGAGCCCGAGGAGATCGCGCGGGTGGCCCTGGCACTGGTCGGCGCCGCCCCTGGTGGGCCCGGAGCGCCCGCGGCCACGGATGACGGCGCGGCCACGGACGACGGAGCCGGTGACCTCGCCGCACGGCGCGTCGTGGTGTCGGCCGGCGGCACCCGCGAGCCGATCGACCCGGTCCGGTTCATCGGGAACCGGTCCAGCGGCCGCCAGGGCGTCGCCCTCGCCCTTGCCGCGCGGGCACGCGGCGCGCAGGTGACCCTCGTCGCCGCGAACCTGGACGTGGCCCTCACGGCTCAGGCGCGGGCCGTCGGCATCGACGTGGCCGACGTCGAGACCGCCGCGCAGCTGCGCTCCGCGGTCCGCGAGGCCGCGGGCGCCGCGGACGTCGTCGTCATGGCCGCCGCCGTCGCGGACTTCCGCCCGGCCGCCGTGCCCGACGCGAAGATCAAGAAGGTGCCGGGCGAGGGCCCCGCGCCCATCGAGCTGGTCCAGAACCCCGACGTCCTCGCCGAGCTCGCGCACCAGCGGCTGCGCGCCGGGCAGGTGGTGGTGGGCTTCGCCGCCGAGACCGGGGACGCCGAGGGCACCGTGCTGGAGCACGGGCGCGCCAAGGCCCGGCGCAAGGGGGCCGACCTGCTGGCCGTCAACGCCGTCGGGGGCGGTCGCGGTTTCGCGGTGGACACCAACGAGGTGACGATCCTGGACGGCTCCGGCGAGGAGGTCGCGCGGGCGTCCGGGACAAAGCGCGCGGTCGCCGACGGCATCTGGGACGCCGTGGCCGACATCCTCCCGGCGACCTGACGTCCCCGACATCCCGAACATCCACGGAGACGCCCGCATCCTGAGACAGATCCCAGGATGCGGGCGTTTCGCCCGTTGTCGACGCAGAGATTCCGGCCCTGCGCCCGTAGGCTGTCCGCCATGACCGATGCGCTGCGTCTCTTCACGTCCGAGTCCGTGACCGAGGGACACCCGGACAAGGTGTGCGACCAGATCTCCGACGCCATCCTCGACGCCCTGCTCACCCAGGACCCGCGGTCGCGCGTCGCGGTGGAGACCATGGTCACCACGGGCCTCGTGCACGTCGCCGGAGAGGTGACGACGGACGCCTACGTCGAGATCCCGCAGATCGTGCGCGAGGTCGTGCGCAGCATCGGCTACACGTCGTCGGCCATCGGCTTTGACGGCGACTCCTGCGGGGTGTCGGTCTCGATCGGCCAGCAGTCGCCGGACATCGCGCAGGGCGTCGACAAGAGCATCGAGGAGCGTGACGACTCCGCCGGGCCGAGCAGCACGCGCGACCCGCTCGACGCGCAGGGGGCGGGCGACCAGGGCCTGATGTTCGGCTACGCCAGCGACGAGACGCCGTCCCTGATGCCGGTACCGATCTGGACGGCGCACCGCCTCGCCGAGCGCCTCGCCTCCGTGCGGCGCACGGGGGAGCTGCCCGGCCTGCGGCCCGACGGCAAGACCCAGGTGACGGTCGGCTACGACGGCGACCGTCCGGTGCGCATCGACACGGTCGTGCTCTCGACGCAGCACGACGCGGACGTCGTGCAGGACAAGCTCGAGCGCGAGGTCGCCGAGCACGTCATCGCCCCCGTGCTGGCCGACGTCGCGGAGCTGGTCGGGCTCGACACCGGCGGCGCCCGCCTCATCGTGAACCCGACCGGCAAGTTCGTCGTCGGAGGCCCGCAGGGAGACGCCGGCCTCACCGGACGCAAGATCATCGTCGACACCTACGGCGGCATGGCCCGGCACGGCGGCGGGGCGTTCTCCGGCAAGGACCCGTCGAAGGTGGACCGGTCGGCCGCGTACGCGATGCGGTGGGTGGCCAAGAACGTGGTCGCGGCGGGCCTGGCGCGCCGGTGCGAGGTGCAGGTGGCCTACGCCATCGGCAAGGCCCACCCCGTAGGCCTGTACGTGGAGACGTTCGGCACCGAGACCGTGCCCGTCGAGCGTATCGGCGCGGCGATCGACACGGTGTTCGACCTGCGCCCGGCCGCCATCGTGCGTGACCTGGACCTGCTGCGGCCCGTGTACGCCAAGACCGCCACGTACGGTCACTTCGGCCGCGAGCTGCCCGGCTTCACCTGGGAGCGCACCGACCGGACCGACGCCCTGCGTGCGGCGGTCTGAGCACCTGACCCGCTCCCGCCCGCCGCTCGCAGGAGCGGGCCGCGCATGTCGGTCGCGTGGCTCCGGTGTCCCCGGGGCGTGATGGGATGGTGCCCGTGACCGACGTCGACGAGCCCGAGCAGCCCGCGCTGCTCGGGCTCGACGACGTCCAGGGGCCGGCCCGCGGGCGCAAGGACAAGGGCAAGGCCCGCAGGACGCCCCTCGGGGCGCAGGAGATGGCCACGGAGCTGCCGGTGGCCCGGGTCGTGCTCGACCTGCAGCCCGCGCACCTGGACCGCGAGTACGACTACCTCGTGCCCGCCGTGATGTCCGACGCGGCGCGCCCGGGCGTGCGCGTCCGCGCCCGGTTCGGCCCCCAGGAGGTGTCCGGGTACGTCGTCGGGCGCGCTGAGACGTCCGAGCACACGGGGCGCCTGGTGCCTCTCAAGCGGCTCGTCTCGCCCGACCCCGTCCTCAGCGCACCGGTGCTGCGGCTCGCACGCGCCGTCGCCGAGCGGTACGCCGGCACCCTCGCGGACGTGCTGCGGCTCGCCGTCCCCCCGCGGCACGCGCGGGTGGAGAAGGAGATCCTCGCGGTGCTCGCCGAGCAGCACGAAGATCCCGTCGACGGTGCCGAGGCACACGACGGGGCGAGGACCGGCCGCGCCGGTGATGGCGGCGACGACCCGGCGCGGCCGGGGCCGCCGCCCGGCGACGGCCCTCAGGAGGACCCCTGGGCGGCGTACCGGGGCGGTGCGGCGTTCTGCCGGCACCTGCTGGCCGGCGGTGCCCCCAGGGCCGTCTGGACGCCCCTGCCGGGCCTCGCGCCCCCCGGGGGCCCCGCCGGTCGCCGTGACGGCTCTGACGGACCGGGCGCACCGACCGCCGCGGGCGGCGCCACCTCCGCGGGGGTGCCCGTGCCGCAGCCGGTGCCGCAGACCGTGCCGCACTGGGCGGCGGGGATCGCGCAGGCCGTGCGCGCCACCCTCGCCGGCGGGCGCCGCACGCTGGTGGTGGCGCCCGACGCCCGGGACGTGGACCGGGTCTGCGCGGCCCTGGACGCCGCCGGGGTGAGCGACCACGTGCGCCTGCTCGCCGACGACGGCCCGGCGCCCCGCTACCGCGCGTTCCTGCGTGCCCGGCACGGCCTGGCGTCCGTCGTCGTGGGGACCCGCGCGGCGATGTTCGCCCCCGTGCCGCACCTGGGGCTCGTGGTGCTGTGGGGGGACGGGGAGGACACCCTCGCCGAGCCGCACGCCCCGTACCCCCACGTGCGCGAGGTGCTGGCACTGCGCAGCGAGCTCGAGAGCGCGGCCTACCTGCTCGCGTCGCCCGGCCGCACCGTCCAGGCGCAGGCGCTGCTCGCGGCCGGGTGGGCGCACGAGATCGCGGCCACCCGCGACGTGCTGCGGGCGCGCGCCCCCCGCGTGCGGGCGCTGACCTCCACCGAGCTGGCGTCGGAGGGCCCGGGCGCCGCCGCCCGCCTGCCCACGGCCGCCTGGCGGGTGGCGCGCGCCGCCCTGGAGCACGGGCCCGTGCTCGTCCAGGTGCCGCGCACCGGCTACCTGCCCGTGGTGGCGTGCGGGCGCTGCCGCACGGCCGCACGCTGCGGCGCCTGCCACGGCCCCCTCGGGCTGCCCGGCACGGCCGCCGCCCCCCAGTGCGCCTGGTGCGGGCGCCTCGCCGGGGGCTGGCGCTGCGACGAGTGCGGCGACACCCGGCTCCGGGCCGTGCGGGTCGGCTCCGACCGCACCGCCGAGGAGCTCGGCCGCGCGTTCCCCGGCACCACGGTGCGCCTGTCCGCGTCGACGGCGCCCGGAGGAGTCCTCGACCACGTGCCCGCCGCGCCCGCGCTCGTCGTCAGCACGCCCGGTGCCGAGCCCGTGGCCGCCGGCGGGTACGCGGCAGCGCTGCTGCTCGACGCCGCCGTCGCGACGTCGGGCACCGGCCTGGCCACCGCCACCGACGCCCTGCACCGATGGCTCGCGGCCGCCTCCCTGGTGCGCGCCGCCTCCGACGGCGGGCAGGTGCTGCTCGTCGGGGACGCCGCACCCGCGCCCACGGGCGCGCTCGTGCGGTTCGACCCCGGTGGCCTCGCCGACCGTGAGCTCGCCGAGCGTCACGAGCTCGGGCTCCCGCCAGCGGTGCGGGTCGCGGCCGTGACGGGGGAGCGCCAGGCCGTCGCGGCGGTCGTCGGGCGGGTGCCGCTCGCGGCCGGCGACGCCCTGCTGGGCCCCGTCGAGCAGCCGGCGCCCGGCGGTGCCGCCCGCGACGTCACGCTCGACCCGGGGGTGCGGGTGGTCCTGCGCGTCCCGCTGGCCCGCGGCGCCGAGCTCGCGGCACAGCTGCGCGCGTCCCTCGCGGTGCGGTCCGCCCGGCGCGAGGGCGGTACCGTCCGCGTCCAGCTCGACCCCAAGGAGATGCTCTGAGGATGCAGCCCGACCCTCCGCCCGGTCCCGACCCCCGGAACGATCCTGAGGACGGCCCGACGAGCGGAACCGTGATCGACACCGTCGTCTACGACTTCGGCAACGTCCTGGTCGGATGGGACCCCTACGGCGCGTTCCGCGGCCGTCCCCGCGCCGAGGTGGACGCCTGGATGGCCGAGATCGACTTCCCGGCCTTCAACCTCGCCCAGGACGCCGGCCGCTCCTGGGCGCGGGCGCGCGCGGCGCTCGCGGACCGCCCGCACCTGCTGCCGCTGCTCGACGAGTACGTGGCGCAGTTCGCCGCGACCCTCACCGGCCCCGTCCCCGGCTCGGCGGAGCTCGTGGAGGAGCTCCGCGGGTCCGGTTTGCGCCTGCTCGGCCTGACGAACTGGTCCGCCGAGCTCTTCGTGCACGCCGCGCGGTCCGCACCCGCGACGACGCTCATGGACGACGTCGTGGTCTCCGGGCGGGTGGGGCTCGCCAAGCCCGACCCGGCGATCTTCGCCCACCTCGTCGCCGTGCACGCCGTCGAGCCCGCCCGCGCGGTGTTCGTGGACGACAGCCCGGTCAACGTCGCCGCGGCCCGCGACGCGGGACTGCACGCCCTGCACTTCACCGGCACGCCCGGGCTGCGGCGCGACCTGCGGGCCCTCGGCGTGCCGGTGAGCGCCTAGGGCAGCTCTGCGGGCCGGGGCGCGGACTCCGACGCCGTCGGGCCCCAGCCACCGAGGGCACCTGACGCAAGGACCCGGTCGTGCCGGGACCGCAGGTCCGGGGCACGTCGAGGTGCGGTCATCGTCACAGCCCCGGCCCCGGCGCCGCCACTAGGATCGGGTGGTGCGCCTGCTCTTCGCCGGTACCCCCGAGCCCGCCGTCCCGTCCCTTCGCGCCCTGCTCGCCTCGCGCCACGAGGTCGTCGCCGTCCTGACCCGTGCGGACGCCCGTGCCGGCCGCGGGCGCCACCTCGTGCCGAGCCCGGTGCGCGTCGCCGCCGAGGAAGCGGGCATCCCGGTGCTCACCGACGTGCCCCGGGGGGAGGAGTTCGTCGCCACCCTGCACGACCTCGACGTCGACGCCGCCCCCGTGGTCGCGTACGGGCACCTGCTGCGCCCCGAGGTGCTCGCCGTCCCCCGCCTCGGGTGGATCAACCTGCACTTCTCCGTGCTGCCCGCCTGGCGGGGCGCGGCGCCCGTGCAGCACGCCGTCCTCGCCGGCGACGAGGTCACCGGCGCCACCACGTTCCTCCTCGACGAGGGGATGGACACCGGGCCGGTCCTCGGCACCGCCACCGAGACCGTCCGCCCCCGGGACACCTCCGGCGACCTGCTGGGCAGGCTCGCCGACAGCGGCTCCGGCCTGCTCGTCGCCACCCTCGACGCGCTCGAGGACGGCGAGCTGCGACCGCAGCCGCAGCCGACCGACGGCGTGAGCCTCGCCCCGAAGATCAGCACCGACGACGCCCGCGTGCGCTGGGAGGACCCGGCCCTCGCCGTCGACCGGCGGGTGCGGGCGGTCACTCCCGCCCCCGGGGCATGGACAGCCCTGCCCGACGGCGCCCGCCTCGGCCTGGGCCCCGTGACGCCGCGCCCCGACGTCACCGACCTGGGCCCCGGCCAGGTGCGTGCCGGCAAGCGGGAGGTGCTCGTCGGTACAGCCACCCACGCCGTGCAGCTCGGCGAGGTCAAGCCCGTCGGCAAGACGTTCATGGCCGCCCCCGACTGGGCCCGCGGGGCAGGCCGCGCCGTCCTGGAGGCACACCCGGTCCTCGGCGCCCCCTCGTCGTAGGGGTCAGGCACCCCCGGGGCAGGGCACCGTAGGATCTCGGGGTGAACGAACGCTCCGGACCGTCCGACCGCCGCGACTCCAGCGGCCGCCAGCGCGGGGCCGCGCGCCACCGCGGGGATCGGCACCGCACCGCGCAGGCCCCCGCCGAGCGCCGTCGCCGTACCGACCCCGCGCGGACCGCGGCCTTCGACGTCCTGCGACAGGTGGACGGGTCCGACGCGTACGCCAACCTCGTGCTGCCGCCGCTGCTGCGCGAACGCCACCTCACCGGCCGGGACGCCGCCTTCGCCACCGAGCTCGCCTACGGCACGCTGCGCCTGCGCGGGCGCTACGACGCCATCCTCTCCCGGTGCGTCAGCCGCCCCCTGGACCGACTCGACCCCGAGGTGCTCGACGTGCTGCGCCTCGGCGCCCACCAGGTCCTCGGCATGCGGGTGCCCCCGCACGCCGCGGTGTCCGAGACCGTCGCCCTCGCGCGCGACCGCGTCGGCGCCGGACCCGCTCAGATGGTCAACGCCGTCCTGCGGGCCGTCGGGCGCACCTCGCTCGACGACTGGCTCGAGCGGCTGCGCACCGAGGCGCCTGACGCCGTCAGCGGGCTCGCCGACACCGGCTCCCACCCCGCGTGGGTCGTGCGCGCCCTGCGGGAGGCCCTCGTCGGGCACGGCCGCACCCCCGACGAGATCACCGACCTGCTCGAGGCGGACAACGCTGCCCCCCGCGTCACGCTCGTCGCCCGGCCGGGCCTCGTCAGCCCCGAGCAGCTCGACGACGACGCCCGCGACGCCGGGGTGCGCCTCGAGCCCGGGCGCTGGGCGCCCACCGCCGGCATCCTCGCCGGCGGCTCGGACCCCGCGGGCCTGCCAGCCGTCGCGGACGGCCTCGCCGGGGTGCAGGACGAGGGCTCCCAGCTCGTCACGCTGGCGCTCGCGGCCGTGGGCCTGTCGGGTGCCAACGGTGCCGACGGTGCCGACGGTGCCGACGGTGCCGACGGGGGTGCTCCCGAGCGCTGGCTCGACCTGTGCGCCGGCCCCGGGGGCAAGGCGGCGCTGCTCGCGGCGCTCGCGGACTCCCACGGCGCGACCCTCGTGGCCAACGAGGTCGCGCCGCACCGGTCACGGCTCGTGGAGCGGGCCCTGCGCGCCGTCCCGGCGGACCTCGTCGAGCGCGTGCGCACCGGTGACGGCCGGGAGATCGGCGCCGACGAGCCGGGCGCCTACGACCGGGTCCTCGTCGACGCGCCCTGCACGGGCCTCGGGGCGCTGCGCCGTCGGCCCGAGTCGCGCTGGCGCCGCACGCCCGCCGACCTGGCCGGGCTCACGACGCTCCAGCGCGAGCTGCTCGGGTCGGCGCTCGACGCCGTGCGTCCCGGGGGAGTGGTCGCCTACGTGACGTGCTCCCCGCACCTGGCCGAGACGCGGCTCGCCGTGGACGACGTGCTGCGCCACCGTGACGACGTCGAGCGCATCGACGCGCGCGCCGCCGTGCGTGCGGTGCTGGTGCCCGGTGCGCAGATCGACCTCGGGGCGGACGACGGCGGAGCCGACGGTCTCGACGTGCAGCTGTGGCCGCACGTGCACGGCACTGACGCGATGCACCTGACGCTGCTGCGCCGCACGGCATAGCCCGCCTCCACGAGGTGTCAGGGCCATGTGCACGTCCCCGTGCCCCGGTACCTGACGACTGGTGGGCGGCGGGGCGCCCCGGCTCAGGCGAGGGAGCGCTGGAGCAGCATGGTGCTCACGCTGCGGCCGTGCTTCACCCCGACGTCCCGCAGGACGCCGACGACCTCGAAGCCGAAGCGCCGGTGCAGGGGGAGGGAGCCGGCGGCGGCCGGGTCCTCCGCGACGACGGCGACGACCTGCCGCACGCCCGCCAGGGAGCAGGCGTCGAGCAGCGCGGAGAGCAGCCGGGTCCCCACCCCGCGGCCCTGGGCCTCGGGGGCGAGGTAGACGGTGTCCTCCACCGTGTACCGGTAGGCGGCCTTGGGGCGCCACGGGGTGGCGTACGCGTAGCCGACGACGGCGCCCTCCTCCTCGGCAACGAGGAACGGCAGGCCGCGCGCCGAGAGGTCCGCGAACCGGCTCGCCCAGGCGTCCAGGGACGGCGGGTCCTCGTCGAAGGTCACGGCCGTGCCGGTGACGTACGGCTCGAGGATCGCCGCGACGGCCGGCAGGTCTCCGGGCAGGGCAGGGCGGACCGTGGTCCTGGGGCGCGGCACGTCGTCGTGCGGCTCGCCGGGGGGAGGTCCGGCGGGGGAGTGGAGCGGGAGCACGGGGCGAGCGTAGTGGATCGCAGCGGGCAGGGCGTGCGCCGCTCCTCCGCTCCTCGCCGGCAGGGCGCGGCGGCCTACGCTGTGTCCATGCCTGCGCTGATCAACCCGAGCATCCTGTCCGCCGACTTCGCGAACCTCGAGCGCGACCTCGGGAAGATCTCGACGGCGGACTACGCGCACGTCGACGTGATGGACAACCACTTCGTGCCCAACCTGACGCTGGGGCTGCCGGTGTTCGAGCGCCTGGCGCAGGTGTCGCCGGTCCCGCTGGACGCGCACCTGATGATCGAGGACCCCGACCGCTGGGCACCGCAGTACGCGGAGGCAGGGGCGGCGTCGGTGACCTTCCACGCGGAGGCCGCGTCGGCCCCGGTGCGACTGGCGCGCGAGCTGCGCCGGCTCGGTGCGCGGGCGGGGGTGGCGCTGCGGCCCGCGACGCCGGTGGAGCCCTATCTCGACCTGTTGTCGGAGGTCGACCTGATCCTCGTGATGACGGTCGAGCCGGGCTTCGGCGGCCAGTCGTTCATCGAGGGGACCCTGCCCAAGATCCGCCGGGCGCGCCAGGCGGTGAGCGAGGCGGGTCTGGACGTGTGGATCCAGGTCGACGGGGGAGTGTCGCGCTCGACGATCGAGCGGGCTGCGGACGCGGGGGCGAACGTCTTCGTCGCCGGGTCGGCGGTGTACGGGGCGGACGACGTGCCGGCGGAGATCGCGGCGCTGCGGGAGCTCGCCGGGGCCCACGTCCACTGACGGGCAGCTCCTCCGCTTCGAGGGACACGCCACGTTCTCGCTCCTGAAAATAGTATGCCAAGCGGGGTGTACCCCCTGTGACCTCCATCCCGGAAAGCGGAACCGAGCCCGGAGCCGGGGGGCCGGCGTCTACGCTGATCGGGTGAAGACCTTCGACTCTCTGTTCGCCGAGCTCTCCGAGAAGGCCGTGACCCGTCCCGCTGGGTCGGGGACCGTGGCCGAGCTGGACGCCGGTGTGCATGCGATCGGCAAGAAGATCGTGGAGGAGGCCGCCGAGGTCTGGATGGCCGCCGAGCACGAGACGCAGGAGGCCGCCGCCGAGGAGATCTCCCAGCTGCTCTACCACGTGCAGGTGCTGATGCTGGCCAAGGGGATGACGCTGGAGGACGTGTACACGCATCTGTGAGCGCCCGGTCGAGCCGGCCACGCCCGGCCGCGACCGTCGAGCGCGCTCTGCGTCCACACGTCACCCACGTCCGTCCCACCCACGCCTGACCACCGAACGAGGTTTCCCGTGCTCCGTATCGCCGTCCCCAACAAGGGTTCCCTGTCCGGCCCCGCCAGCGACATGCTGCGCGAGGCCGGCTACCGCCAGCGCCGAGACACCCGCGAGCTCGTGCTCGCCGACCCGGACAACGGCGTGGAGTTCTTCTTCCTGCGCCCTCGCGACGTCGCGGTCTACGTCGGCTCCGGCACGGTCGACGCCGGCATCACCGGCCGCGACCTGCTCCTCGACTCGGGAGCGGACGCGGTCGAGCACCTGCCGCTGAGGTTCGCCGGTTCGACGTTCCGGTTCGCGGCGCCGGCCGGGACCGTGACCGAGGTGTCGCAGCTCGCGGGGAAGCGGATCGCGTCGTCGTACACCACGCTGGTGCGCGCCCACCTGGCCACGAAGGGGATCGAGCCGGCGGCCGTGGTGCACCTGGACGGCGCCGTCGAGAGCTCGGTGCGTCTCGGCGTCGCGGACGTCATCGCCGACGTCGTGGAGACGGGCACGACCCTGCGCGCCGCGGGGCTGGAGATCTTCGGGGAGCCGATCCTGCGGTCGGAGGCCGTGCTGGTCCGCCGGACGGGGGAGGAGCCCCCCGCGGGGCTCGAGGTCGTCACGCGCCGCCTGCAGGGCGTCATCACGGCGCACGAGTACGTGCTCATGGACTACGACGTCCCCGTCGAGCTGGTCGACGCGGCGGTGGCGGTGACGCCGGGGTTCGAGTCGCCGACGGTCTCGCCGCTGCACAACGGAGAGTCGGCGGCGGTGCGCGCCATGGTGCGACGCGGTGACACCAACCGGGTCATGGACGCGCTGTACGAGGTGGGTGCACGCGGGATCATCGTGACCTCGATCCACGCCTGCCGGCTCTGACCTTGGCCGAGAGGACTGTCGAGCACGGCACCGACATGGCAACGTGACGGCATGAGCACCGCCGACGACCGGGACACGCCCTCCGGGCGGCCGCCCGCGGGCACGTCCCGCTGGCGCCCGTTCCGGCCGCTGTGGGGTCAGGTGTCCGCCTGGTTCGTGGGGGTCGTCACGGTGGGCGGGAGCCTCTTCGTCGGGCTGGTCTCCGACGGACCTCTCGGAGCCCTCCCGGCGACCAAGGTGTCCTTCGTCCTCTTCGCCGCCGCGGCCGCCGTGCTGCTCTGGCGCCTCGGCGGCGTCCATGCCGTCCCGGACGCGGACGGGCTCACCGTGCGCAACGTCGTGCGCAGGCGCCGGCTGGGCTGGGCGGAGGTGGTCGAGGTCCGGCTCGGGCCGAACGACCCCTGGGTGCGGCTCGACCTGGCCGACGGCGACACCCTGGCCGTCATGGGCGTCCAGCGCGCCGACGGCGAGCGGGGGATGGCCGAGGCCCGGCGTCTGCGAGCTCTCGTCATCGAGCTGGGCGAGGCGCCGGACCCGACCGTCCCGGGAGCGCACTAGGCGTTCCTCCTCATGAGGGCGGGTGTCGACACCCGCCGGATCCGGTCACGACCTGTCGGCGCCCTCCTGCAGGTGGAGCCACTCGAGAATCAGGTTCGTGGCCTCCTCCGGCAGCTCCTGCTGGATCCAGTGGCCGCAGTCCAGCTCCACGACCTCCACGCGCGGGACGAACGCCTCGAGGTTCGGCGCCTTCATGACCGTGTCACGGGAGCCGTAGATCATCAGTGCCGGCTGGCGGACGACCGGGTCGACGTCCCGCATCAGCTCCCAGTTGCGGTCCACGTTGCGGTACCAGTTCACGCTCGGGGTGAAGCCCGACGCCTCGAACGCGTCGACGAACACCGCCAGCTCGCCGTCGCTCATCACGGGCTCCCCGCGCGGGGTCTCGGCCTGGGCGAGGTTGAGGAGCGGCATGCCCGGCTCCGGGTCGGCCGCGGGCTCGTTCTTGCGGTACAGGTTGCGCAGGAACTGGCGGGTGTTCGCGTCGAACACGGCGTCCGCCACCCCGGGCCGGCGGTTGAAGTGGACGAAGTACGAGTCGGGGCCGACGACCGCCTCGATGAACGCGACGGGCGGGATCTCGCCGCGCTCCATGTACGGCACACTGAGCGCGACCACCTTGCTCACCCGGGTCGGATGCAGCACGGCGGTGTTCCACACCACGTTCGCGCCCCAGTCGTGGCCCACGAACGTGGCGTCCTCGTATCCGAAGTGGTCCAGGAGGCCGACGAGGTCGCCGGACAGGTGCACGATGTCGTAGTCGGAGACCGTGGCGGGGCGCGACGAGCTGCCGTACCCGCGCTGGTTGGGTGCGATGACGTGGTAGCCGGCGGCCGCGAGCGCCGCCATCTGACGGCGCCACGAGAAGGCCAGCTCCGGCCAGCCGTGGCAGAGGACGAGGGGGTGGCCGACGTTCTCCTGTCCGGCCTCGAAGGCCTCGAGCTCGATGCCGTTGACGGCGATCATGCTCGGCTGGGGGAAGTCGAGGGGGTCTGACATGGCGTGTCCTCTCAGCGACGGGGCCGATGCGCGGGTGCGGCGATCGGTCGGTGCGACCGTAGAACCGGTCGCGGACAGGAGCTGTCCTCGATGCCTGGCAGCCTGGGGACATGTCGGCAGACCCCACGGGGCGGGCGCTCACGCTGCTCTCGTTGCTCCAGACCCACCGGTTCTGGAGCTGCACGGAGCTCGCTGCCCGCCTCGACGTGACCGAGCGGACGGTGCGCCGCGACGTGGACCGCCTGCGGGGGCTCGGCTATCCCGTCGCCGCCACCTCGGGCAGGTACGGGGGCTATCGACTCGAGTCCGGAGCGCACATGCCGCCGCTCATGGTCGACGACGAGGAGGCCGTCGCGCTCGCCGTGGGGCTCCGCTACGCGGCCGCCGCTGCCGTCGAGGGGATGGAGGAGACGTCGCTGCGGGCCCTCACCAAGATCGAGGGTCTGCTGCCGCACCGTCTTCGTCGGCGGGTGGCGGCACTGCACTCCAGCGTCACGTCCGTGCCTTCACCCCCCGGCGGGGAGCTGGTCGACCCGGAGCTGCTCAGCGTGCTCGCGGCGGCGTGCCGCGACCATGAGCTCGCGCGCTTCGGCTACCGGTCTGGGGAGGGCGGCGAAACCCGGCGCCTGGTCGAGCCGCACCGGCTCGTCACCGCCGGACGCCGGTGGTACCTCGTCGCGTGGGACCGGGACCGTGAGGACTGGCGCACCTTCCGGCTCGACCGGCTCACGCGCCCGTGGGCGACGGGGGGTCGCTTCACCCCTCGCGGGGTCCCTGGCGGGGCGGCGGCGTACGTCGCGCGCGCCGTCGGTCCGATCCCCCGTGAGGGGGTCGCCACCCTCTCGCTGGGCGCCGGGGTCGGCGACCTCGCCGAGGTGCTCCGGTGGGTGGACCACGACGTGGTCGAGGCCACGGCGAGGACCACGGTGATCCGGATCCGTGGTGAGGACGAGGGTCGGCTGGCCATGACGGTCGCCCGCATCGCTCTCGCCGCCCCCGTGCGGGTGGTCGAGCCCGGCGCACTCGCGCGCGCCGTCGAGCGCCTGGGTGCCCACCTGACGCCCGGGCATCGGCCATGACCGCGATGCCGCCGGACGGATGACCGCGCCGGGTCGCGGACCCGCGGACGACGAAGCGGGGGGCGGGGCGCGCGGGGCCCCGCGGGCGGGCGCGGCGGGGGGGGGCGGGCCCGCGCGGCCGCCCCCCCCGGCCCCGCCCTCGGTCTCCCGAGGGCGGCGCGCGCTTCGTGGTGTCAGCCGGTCAGCCGGTCAGCGGGCGTTCGCCGGGTGACGCTCCGTGCGCGGTGCACGACGCTCGGGCGCGCCCTTGTCGACCGAGATCCGCAGCGCCTTGCCCGCGACGTGCGCGCGGCCGATGCGGTCCATGGTGGCGCCGTCGAGCGGCCGCGTGATGTCGACGAGGGAGAAGTTCCCGAAGATGTCGATCTTGCCGATGTCGCTGCCGGACAGGCCGCCCTCGTGGGTGAGGGCGCCGACGATGCCGCGCGGCTGGGCGCCGTGCGAGTGGCCGACGGAGATGCGGTACCGGGTGCCGTCCGCCGGACGGCGGATGCCGCGGCCACGGTCGTCCCGGTCGGCGCGGGGGTGGCGGCCGGTCCGGTCGCCGTCCCGCTCGGTGCGCTCGGCGCGGTGCGTCTCGCGGGTGCGCCCGCCCTTCGCCTCGGCCCGCTCCCGGTCGTGCTCCTCCTGCGCGGCACGCTGCTGGGGGCCGTCGTCGCCGACCGCGAGCGCCAGGAGGGCGGCCGCGACCTGCAGGACGTCGGCGTCGGGGGCGGTGGTGACGGTGTCACCGGCCTCCGTGGTGGTGGTCTCCGGAGCGGCGTCCTGCGCGGCGGCCCGCTCCTGCAGCATCTGCGCGTACATGTCGAGACGCCCGGACTCGATGCGGGTGCTGACGGCGTCGAGCAGTCGGCGGGCGCGGTGCTGGGAGACGTCCCGCGGGGACGGGACCTCGACCTCGACGAGCTGGGCGCGGATGGTGCGCTCGATGTGCTTGAGCTTGCCGCGCTCGTGCGGGGTGACGAACGACAGGGCGCGGCCGGTGCGGCCGGCGCGGCCCGTTCGGCCGATGCGGTGCACGTAGGCCTCGGCCTCGCGGGGGATGTCGAAGTTGACGACGAGGCCGATGCGGTCGACGTCGAGGCCTCGGGCGGCGACGTCGGTGGCGACGAGGACGTCGACGGAGCCGGAGCGGAGGCGCTCGACGATCTTCTCGCGCTCCTTCTGGGCGACGTCGCCGGAGATGGTGGCGGCGGAGATGCCGCGCTCCACCAGGGCGGCGCCGACCTCTTCGGCGTCCTTGCGGGTGCGCGTGAAGACGATCGTCGCGTCGGCGTCGGAGGTGGCGAGGACGCGCACGAGGGAGCCGACCTTGTGGCGGAACGGCACGACGGCGTACGTCTGCTCGACGGTGGAGACCGTGGAGGACTGCCGTGAGACGGCGATCGCGACGGGGTCGTTGAGGTGCGTCGCGGCGACGGAGCGGATCGCGGGCGGCATGGTCGCGGAGAAGAGCGCGACCTGGCGCTGGGTGGGCGCCTGGCCGAAGATCGTCTCGACGTCCTCGGCGAAGCCCATGCGCAGCATCTCGTCGGCCTCGTCGAGCACGAGGAACTTCACGCCGTCGAGCGACATCGAGCCGCGCTCGAGGTGGTCCATGACGCGGCCGGGGGTGCCGACGACGACGTGGACGCCCTCGCGCAGGGCGCGCTGCTGCGGGCCGTAGGGGGAACCGCCGTACACGGAGGTGACGCGGACGCCGGGCAGGTGGGTGGCGAAGGACTCGACGGCCTCGGAGACCTGGAGCGCGAGCTCGCGGGTCGGGGTGAGGACGAGGGCCTGGACGTGGCCGCCGGTGACGCTGGCGGCGGGGTCCATGGCGGCGAGGAGCGGCAGCGCGAACGCGGCGGTCTTGCCGGTGCCCGTCTGGGCCACGCCGGTGATGTCACGGCCGGACAGGAGCTCCGGGATGGCGCGCGCCTGGATGGGGGAGGGCGTCGTGAAGCCCTGGTCGTCGACCGCGGCCTGCAGGGCAGCAGGGAGCTTGAGGTCGGCGAAGGTGGGGCCGGTCGCCTCGGGGGTGGTGGAGGCGTCGGTGGGCAGGGTCGAGTCAGTGCTCAAGGAGTCAGCCGTTCGTCGGTGGGAAACAGGAGTCCTGCGTCGCCATGGGGCGAGGCGGTCGCTGTTTCCCGGACACACACCTGACCTGGCTCGGTGGCCGAGGTCGCACGAACACGCGGGAGGGCACGACGAACTCCGATGAGCCTCCATCGTACGCTGACCGCGCCCGTGGTCGTTCGGGGGACCGCGGTGAGTTCGGCCACTGTCGGTCTCCCGCCGCCAGGGCGGGGCTGCGTAGGATGTGCGCGTGCAGCCAGGCCCTGAGATCAGTACGGCGGTCTTCACCGTCCCGAACCTGATCAGCATGGTGCGTCTGGCGCTGGTGCCGGTCTTCGCCGTGCTGATCGTGGTCGGGCACGACGTGTGGGCCCTCGCCGTGCTGGCGTTCTCCGGGTTCACGGACTGGCTCGACGGCGTCCTCGCCCGTCGCCTGAACCAGGTGAGCAAGCTGGGCCAGGTGCTCGACCCCGCGGCGGACCGCCTCTTCATCTTCGTGACCCTCATCGGCCTGGCCTGGCGCGACATCGTGCCGGTGTGGCTCCTCGCGGTGATCGTCGCCCGTGACGTGATGCTCGTGTGCCTGATGCCGGTGCTGGCGCGGCACGGCTACGGCACGCTCGAGGTGAACTTCGTCGGCAAGGCGGCCACGTTCGCGCTGCTGTACGCGTTCCCGCTCCTGCTGCTCGCGACGGCCGACGGTGCCCTCGGCACGACCGCCCACGTCGTGGGCTGGGCGTTCACCTGGTGGGGGGTGGGCCTGTACTGGATTGCAGGGCTGCAGTACGTGAGCCAGACGCGCGCCCTGGTCGTCGCCGACCGCGTGGACGGGAGCGGGGCGACGGGCGCGGGCGTCGAGGAGCGGCCGTGAGCGCACGACCCGGGACGAAGACGGACCGCGCCGCGGACGACGGCGTGCCCGAGGGGCAGCGGCGTCGTCGTCCCGACGAGTCGATGACGCTGCTCGTCGAGGTGATGGAGCGGCCCCTGGACCCGGGGTACGCCGACGCGGCCGCGCGGCGGAAGGCAGCGAGCGCCGCCGGCTCCACCCCCCGCCGGGGGTGGGCCGGTGCGGCGGCTCTCGCCGTCCTGGCGGGGGTTCTCGGTCTGGTGACGGTGGCCGCCGCCCAGCAGCTGCGAGCGCCGCAGGCGGAGATCGCCGAGGCGCGGCAGCTGCTCGAGGACCAGATCGTCGAGCGCCAGGCGGTGGCGGACGGGCTGCGGGACCGCTCGGGCGAGCTGAGCGCCGAGATCGACGAGCTGCAGCACGAGACGCTCGCCAGCCAGGACCCCGCGCTGCTGCGGACCCTGCGGGTGGACTCGGCGGTCAACGGGACGTCCCCGGTCGCCGGGCCCGGCCTGGTGGTGACTCTCGCGGACGGCGGCGGCGGTCTGTCGGACACGGAGTCCGAACCGGGGGCGCGCGTGCGCGACGTGGACGTCCAGACGGTCGTCAACGCCCTGTGGTCCTCGGGAGCCGAGGCGATCGAGGTCGACGGCCAGCGACTGACGACGATGTCCGCGATCCGGAACGCGGGGGACGCCATCCTGGTGGACCTCGTGCCGCTCCCGGGGCCCTCCTATGTCATCCGTGCGGTGGGCGACCCCGAGGGGATGCAGACCGCGTACGCTCGGACCGGCGCGCCCGCCTACCTGCAGCTCCTGGGCTCGCGATACGGGGTCTCCTCGAGCGTGGTCCCGCAGAGCGAGCTGGAGCTCAGTGGTGTCGGGACGCAGACCCTGCGCCACGCCCAGCCGACGGATGATGACGTGACGCAGGACGAGACCCAGGAGGAACGCCCATGATCGCCGTGGTCGGGCTCGTGGTCGGCGTGGTCGCCGGCCTGGTGTTGCAGCCCACCGTGCCCGTCGCTCTGCAGCCGTACCTGCCGATCGCCGTCGTGGCCGCGCTCGACGCGTTGTTCGGCGGCCTGCGCGCCAAGCTGGACGGGCTCTTCGACGACAGGGTCTTCCTGGTGTCGTTCCTGTCGAACGTCGTCGTCGCCGCGTTCATCGTCTTCCTCGGTGACCAGCTCGGGGTCGGCTCGCAGCTGTCCACGGCGGTCGTCGTCGTGCTCGGCATCCGGATCTTCTCGAACGCCGCCGCGATCCGGCGGCACCTGTTCAAGGCATGAGCACCACACCGACGTCCGGGCCCTCCGCGGGCGACCACGAGCCGGACGCACCGAGCACGCCCACCGAGGACGTCAACCCTGCCGGCCACATCGCCGGGGACGACGCCGTGGTCGAGGACGACGCCGCCGGCGGTGCGGACCGGGGGGACGAGACGGACGGCATCTCGTCGCCCGTGGAGCGCGGACACCACGACGAGCCCGGGGACACCAGCGACGCGGGCGACGCGAACGGTGCGAACGGTGCGGACGCCTCCGACGACGACCAGCCGCCCGGTACGTGGGACGGTTCGTGGGACGGTCAGGACGACGTCGTCCTGACCGCCGCGGGCCGTCCGGCCCCCGGGGAGCACCCTGGCGCGGACCGGCCCGGCGAGGCAGCCCAGGACGAGGCAGTCCGGGACGAGGCCGCACCGGAGGGCCCCCCGTCCGTACCGGTGCCCGCGAGCGCTGACCACGACCTGCCCGCCGTGCCCGCGGGACGAGGAGGCTGGAAGCGCCTGGGTGCCGCGCTGAGGCCCCGGTTGTCGCGGTCGCAGCTGCTGGCGGGCCTGCTGTGCGCCGCGCTCGGGTTCGCCCTGGTGGTGCAGGTGCAGCAGTCCGCGTCGGACCAGCTCTCCACCGCGCGCCAGGAGGACCTGGTGCGCCTGCTGGACGAGGTCACGGACCGCTCCGAGCAGCTCGCCGAGGAGGTCTCCGGGCTGGAGGCCACCCGCGACGAGCTCGCCTCGGGCTCGGGTCAGGCCCAGTCGGCGCTCGAGCTGGCACGCCAGCGCGCCGAGTCGGAGGGGATCTTGTCCGGGCGGCTGCCTGCCGAGGGCCCCGGGGCGCGCGTCCTGATCGCCGACCCCACCGGCCTTCTGGAGGCGTCGCAGCTGTTCAACGTGCTCGAGGAGCTGCGCAACGCCGGGGCCGAGGTCGTCGAGCTCAACGGGGTGCGACTCGTCACGTCGACGTGGTTCACCGACGAGAACGACACGATCGTCGTCGACGGGCAGGCGCTCTCCTCGCCGTACGAGTGGACGGTGATCGGTGACCCCGAGACGATGGACCGCGCGCTGGAGATCCCCGGCGGGGCCCTCGCCACGGTCCGGACTGCGGGCGCCCAGGCAACCACGACTCGACGCGACCACGTCGAGATCACGGCCGTGCGTGAGCCGTCCGAGCCGGAGTACGCGACGCCTCAGCCGCGCGACGAGTGAGCCCTCGCGGCTTCCCGCTCGCCGCAGGTACGGGGTAGGTTGAGCGGACGACGGCGCACGTCGGACACGTGACCGACCCCCGGCCCGACCTCGATGGAGGACAGATGACCGACCCCCGCGCACTGCCGCCGCACCAGGCGGCCGCCGACACGACGGCTCACCTGGGCCGGGTCGGTATGCCCGCGGAGGAGCAGGCGTTCCGTATCCCGCTGACGGCGGAGGAGGCGGCCGCCGTGGCCGCGCTGCCGAGGCACTCGGCGCTCCTCGTGGTGCAGTACGGCTCGGGAGCCGTGGGGGAGCGTTTCCTGCTGGACACGGACCGTGCGGTGGCGGGGCGCAGCGAGCGCGCGGACATCTTCCTGGACGACGTGACCGTCTCGCGCAAGCACGCGGAGTTCGTCCGCGAGGGTGACCGGTTCGCCGTGCGCGACATCGGCTCGCTCAACGGCACCTACGTCAACCGCGAGCGCATCGACGCCGCACAGCTGTCCACGGGCGACGAGGTGCAGATCGGCAAGTTCCGCATGTCCTTCCACGCCAGCCCGCAGGCGCCGCGGGACCCGCAGGCGCCCGCGTCGTGAGCGGAGCGCGGGCAGCGCAGGGCGACCGGTTCGAGGACGACGCCCCGCGCCGATGGCCCCACGGCATCTCGCGGCAGGCGTCGATGCGGATCTCCGACGTGCTCGCGCAGCTCGGGCCAGAGTTCCCGTCGGTGTCCCACTCGAAGCTGCGCTTCCTCGAGGACCAGGGCCTCATCGAGCCGGTGCGGACCCCGTCGGGCTACCGGCAGTACAGCCCCGCCGACGTCGAGCGGCTGCGTTTCGTGCTCACCGAGCAGCGTGACTCGTACCTGCCGCTGAAGGTCATCAAGGAGCGGCTGGCGGAGATGGACGCCGGGGAGCCGGCCCCCGGCCCCGCCCCGCGGCTGGCCGACAGCAGCGCCCCCGCCACGCCGGCGCGCCGGCGGTGGGACACCCAGAGCGTGGCCGAGGCCACCGGCACGTCGCCGGCCTTCGTGCAGCAGCTCGTGTCCGCGGGCATCGTGCGCGAGATCGCGGGCGGGCGCCTGGACGCGGGTGCGCCCGAGGTCGTGCGCATCGCCGCCAGGCTCGCGGAGCACGGGATCGAGCCTCGTCACCTGCGGTCGCTGCGCACCTCCGCGGACCGGCACGTCGGCCTGGTGGACCAGCTCGTGGCGCCGTACCGCAGCCAGCAGACCCCGTCGGCACGGGCCCAGGCGGCAGAGCTCGCCAGCGAGATCGGCGAGCTGCTGGCCCGGCTGCACACCGGATGGGTCCGCCAGGGCACGAACGACCTGGTCTGAACCGTCCGTCGTCGCGCCGGGCCACGCGAGCGACGCGAGCCACTCCGGGGTGGGCGCCCCACGCGACGGACGACGCCGCGGCGTCGTACCGTGGATCGGTGGAAGGCAACGAGCCGGCCGACGCGCCCCTGGTCCCCGTGGAGGTCATGGGCGTGCGCCAGCAGGAGCGCGATCAGGAGATCGTCGTGCTGCTCCTGGACGCCGCGGCCAACCTGGCCGTCCCGATCGTCATCGGTGCCCGCGAGGCGTCCGCGATCGCGATGGCGCAGGCGGGCCTCGTGACGCCGCGACCCATGACGCACGATCTGCTGCGCGACCTGCTCGGCGCCGTCGGCGTCGACCTGGAGCGGGTCGAGATCGTCGCGCTCGACGGGGGGATCTTCTTCGCGGAGCTCGTCCTGTCGAACGGTTCACGGCTCGACTCCCGGGCTTCCGACGCGATCGCGCTGGCGGTCCGGACGGACAGCCCCGTGCTGTGCTCGGCGGAGATCGTCGCCGTGGCGGGGGTGGAGGTGGTCGACGTCGAGCAGCAGCGCGAGGTGGAACGGTTCCGCGACTTCCTCGACCACGCCACGGCCGCCGACTTCACGGCACCGGGCGGCCCGCACGAGCCCGGGGCCCCGCCCGACGCCGGCGGGCAGCCGGACGACTCGCCGCCATGAGGCGCCCGCCACGCCGGGAGACCATCAACCTCCGGTCGAGGGTTGTGGTCGGTTAGCGTGGGACCCGAACCCTCGAGCGTCGGTCGAGGCTTTCCCGGGCGGCGCGACACGCCGAACCGTTCGGGCCACACATCGTTGACGGCCCCGGGCCGCCGACCTAGCGTGGTGAACACATCTCAGGAGGCACAGTGAACAACAGTGGTGAGGCAAGCGTCCCCACGGGTGCCACCGTGCCGCACGGCGCTCAGGGCCTCCTGTTCGGTGAGGACCTCACGGAACAGGACTCCGGCACGGGCTATCGCGGTACGACGGCGTGCGGGGTCGCCGGGATCACCTACCGTCAGCTCGACTACTGGGCCCGCACCGGGCTGGTCGAGCCGTCGATCCGCCCCGCGACGGGCTCGGGCACGCACCGCCTGTACAGCTTCCGCGACATCCTGGTGCTCAAGGTGGTCAAGCGACTCCTGGACACCGGGGTCTCGCTGCACCAGATCCGTTCCGCCGTGACGCACCTGCGCGAGCGCGGGGTGGAGGACCTGGCGCAGATCACCCTGATGAGCGACGGGGCGTCGGTCTACGAGTGCACGTCTCCTGACGAGGTTGTCGACCTCGTGCAGGGTGGCCAGGGCGTCTTCGGCATCGCCGTCGGGCGGGTCTGGCGCGACATCGAGGGCACCCTGTCGGAGATGCCGACGGAGTCGCTCGACGACGTCGACATGACGTCTCACGAGGGCGACGAGCTCGCCGCCCGGCGGCGCGCGCGCACCGCCGGCTGAGCCGACCGCCGAGGCGCGCGCCTCAGGGCAGCGGCCCGGGGCTTGCCGTCAGAGCAGGGGCCGCAGCGGTGCCATGATGCGCTCGGCGATCTTGGACAGCGGGTGACGGCGCTCCCACTCGTCGAGGGTCAGCTCGCGGGAGTTGCTCTCGTCCATCCGGAACGCGGACTCGAGCTCGGCGGCCAGGCCGTCGTCGACGACCTCGAGGTTGATCTCGTAGTTGCCTGTGAGGCTGAGCCGGTCGATGTTCGCGGTGCCGACCGTGGTCCAGATGCCGTCGACGGTCGCCGTCTTCGCGTGGATCATCGCGCCCTGGTACAGGAAGATCCGCACCCCGCCGCGCAGGAGCGTCGAGTAGAGCCCGCGGGCCAACCAGTCGGCGACCACGTGGTTCGACCGCTCGGGCATGAGCACGCGCACGTCCACCCCGCGGGCGGCCGCCTCCAGGAGCGCCGTGTGGATGTCGGCGTCGGGGATGAAGTAGGCCTGCGTGATGTAGATGTGCGAGCACGCCCGGTCGATCGCGTCGAGGTAGATGCCCCGGATGGGGAACACGAGCTCGGACGGTGCGTTGCGCGCGGCCCGCAGCTGGGGGAGCCAGAGGTTCGACCCGACGTCCTGCAGCACGGGCAGGTCCGGGGTGCGCCACCGGTTCCAGAAGTCGACGAACGCGTTGCGCAGCTCCCACACGGACGGGCCGGCGATGCGCAGATGGGTGTCGCGCCACCTCGTGGCGTACAGGGTGCCGATGTTGTAGCCGCCCACGAACGCGATCTCGTCGTCCACCACGAGGATCTTGCGGTGGTTGCGGCCCGAGTGACGCACGTCCAGCATGAGCAGCCCCGGCCGGAACGCGGGGAAGCGCAGCATGTGCACCCCGGGGGGCATGTCGTAGAAGCTGCGCGGGATGACGAGGTTCGCGAAGCCGTCGTAGACCACGTACACCTCGACACCGCGGTCGGCGGCCTCGCGCAGCGCCGCCTTGAACTGCTCGCCCACGTCGTCGTTCTTCCAGATGTACGTCTCCAGGAACACCTGGTGCCGGGCGCCCTCGATCGCCTCCAGCATCGCCTCGTACAGGTCCGCGCCGTACGTGTAGACGGTGGCCGTCGTGTCCTGCACCCGGGTACTGGCCGGCGGAGCCGTCGGGAACGGGGCGTCGAGCGGGTACTGGTGGCGACGGAACCGCTCGAGCGCCATCACCCCGGCCGCGACGACGACCGGCGCGGCGACCGTCACGAGCGCGGCGCGCGTCGCGAGCTTGCGCACGGTCGGCCAGTCGACCTGGAACCGGACACGGACGGGACTGGCAGGATTCTGCGGGCGGAGCGGCACGGGGTCACGTTATCGACGGGGACGCGTCTTTGCTCGCGGTACCGCCCGGTGCGCCATCTTTGTCCGGTTCGCACCCGACGTCGCGTGTCTCACTGTGGTCCATCCCTGCCGACAGGGGGTGCGACCGGATCGCCGCCGCGAGCTCGCCCTCGATGCGGTCGAGGTACACGCCCGTGGTCGCGATCGAGCGGTGGCCGAGGAGCTCGGCGACGACCTTGACGTCCCACCCGTCCGCGACCAGGAGGGTGGCGGTGGTGTGCCGCAGGGCGTGCGGGGTCGCGGGCCTGCGGTACGGCGCCGGCATCTGCTCGACGGCGCGGGAGAGCAGGGCGCGGATCGCCTGGGTGTCGATCCGGCGTCCACGCCACGTGAGCAGCAGGGCCCGCTGCGCGTCCGGGTCGTCGCCGCGTCTCGCCGCGAGGCGCGGACGGAGCTCGCCGAGATAGTCCTCGAGCGCCGCGGCGAGCGGAGGGGACAGGACGACCGTGCGGGTGACCCCGCCCTTGCCGACGATGCGCCACCTGGTCTCGCCCGGCTCACGCACGAAGTCCGCCACGTCTGCGCGGGCGAGCTCGGAGACCCGAGGGCCGAGGACCAGCAGGAGGGCCACGACCAGACGGTCCCGCTGAGCGAGCGCCTGGTCGCGGCGCACGACCCGCTGGCCGCGGTATCCCGGGCCTGCTGGCACCGGCGCCGTCGTGCGTAGCAGCGCCGACGCCGCCGAGGCCGACAGCGCCGTCCGGGCGACGCGGAGCCCGCCGCGCACCCTGGCCGGGGGAGAGGCCCACTGCATCGGGTCGGCCTGGACCCAGCACTCCCGCGTCGCATGCGTGAAGAACCGCGTCACCGACTGGCGGAAGCGGTTCACCGTAGCCGTGGACCGTCCCGGTGCACCCTTGCGCGCCGGGTCCGCGAACCGGCCGTCCGGGCTGGACTGGTAACGCACCAGGGCGTCGTCCACGTCCTCACCCGTGACGTCGTCGAGCACGCGCTGCTCGCCGAGCAGCCGTGCCAGCTCCGTGACGTCACGCTCGTAGCTGCGCGCCGTGGCGGGGGAGAGCACCCCCCGGACCGTCTCGACGCGGACGGTCGAGAGGTAGCGGCCGGCGGCCTGGCCGACGGTCACGCGGTTGAGCCGGGGCGGCGCGACCATGACTTCCTCCTGCCCTGCTCGGTGACACGTTCGAGGCGCTCACCAGCGGTGACGCCTCGTGGCGAGGGTAGGCGCCGGCACCGACAGCCGATCGGTTCGACCCGGGCAGCCAGCTCAGAGGTCGAACAGCGTCGGGGCCTCCAGCTCGACGCCCTCAGCGGCGAGCATGCGCAGCTTGGTGCGGGCACCGCCGGGTGCCGAGAACCCGCCCGGCCGCCGTCCCGCGGCGATGATGCGGTGGCACGGCACGATCGGGGGGAACGGGTTGCGACCGAGCGCCCGCCCGACGGCCTGGGCCGCGCCCGGTGTGCCGAGCCGCGCGGCGACCTGGCCGTAGGTGAGGGTCTGCCCCGCCGGGACGGCGCGCGCGACGTCGTACACGCGGCGGTCGAACTCCGGGACGCGCGCGAGGTCGAGCGGGACGTCGGCCAGGTGCTCCACGTCCGTGCCGGTGTCGAGAAGGCGTCGCACGGCCGAGATGACGGCGACGACGTCAGGGGAGGGGCGGCCCGGCGTGGCACCGGGGTGCCGCCCGTGGACCTCGCGCCGCGCCGCGTCGGCATCGGGCTGGGGGAGCGTGGACCCGACGATCCGTGCCGCGGCGTCCCAGACCAGCGCGCCATGGCCGAGCGCGGTGGCGTACGTCGCGTACAGAGGGGTCTCCACCCGACGAGACTAGGACGCGGCACCGACAGGAACCGTGGCCGTGGGCGGGTGTCTCGTCGGGGAGGCGCGGACCGATGAGAGTCCGAAACCACGGTGTTGTGGCATACACAATGGTTTGATCTGAATGTCCTTTTTCAGTCTAGACCCGAGTCTGCTCCATGGCGAGGTCGGCTGACCCATCTCGCCGACGCACCCTCGCATCCTTCCGATACGGACCGTTGGTTTCCCCGCGGGAGGGTGCCCAGGCGCGGGCTGGCGGGACGAGCCTCAGGGGAGGGCGGGCGTCCTGTGGTCCCAGGGTGTACCGGGGCGCGCCGAGGGGCTGCCGCGCCGGGACGCAGGGGCGCCGACATCGGCGAGATCGTCGACGCGCGTGCCGCAAAGGCTCGGCCGGTTCCTGCGAGCGTCTGCTGCACCACACCGGCACGCCCGCATCACGCCGAGCTGCCGGCATGCCGGCAGCTCGGTCTCGCACGGTGACGCCCGTGAGCACCGTCGGGTCGTCCGTGAGGGGACCGGTCCACCCGCGGTCGAGAGCCCTCTTCCCGGTCGTCATGACATAATGCGCATTATCGGCGCGCTACGACGAGCGCGAGTGGCATCTGCCGCAAGATCTTCGCGCCTTGGTGCGATGACGTCGCGATGACGGTTCAGTAGATCTCTCGGTCTAGCTTCTCGGCTGCGGGTCCACCCGCTCGAGCCTCGTCCAGCCGGTCCATCCTCGTTCCGTCAGCAGCTCGATCAGTCGACGGGCAGGCGGCACGGTGTCGAAGGCGAGCGAGTCCATCAGGGTGACGAGCGACGGCTCGAGATCGACGTCGTCGACCTGGTCCTCCCCCACGTCTTCGGCCAGCTGCGTGATGTAGGCGGCCAGCTCGTCGGCCAGCTCGGCCAGTCGCGGGTCGTCGGGGGCATGGCCGAGAGCGTCGCTCAGCGTGCGGTAGAAGCGGACGAGCCGAGGGTCGGCGAGCTGCGCGCGCTTGCGCGAGATCCACTCCTCGACTCGATCCGGTGAGTGCGCGGCCAGCAGGACCCAGCCATCGCGGTCCGCACGGACGATCCTTCGGTCGACGCCGAGCTCGCGCAGCCGGTCGAGATACCCGACCACCTCCGGCGGCAGCGCCAGGCCGTCACCCGAGGCGAGCCTGGCCACGCGCTCTCTGTGGCGCTGCCGCTGGAGGATCTCCGCCCTCAGCCGCTCGTCGATGTCGGCCAGGGCCGCGACGAACTCGTCCTCGCCGGCTCCGAGCAGCTCGCGTACCCGCGCCAGCGGGACCCCGGCCTCGGCGAGGGTGCGGATCCTGATCAGCTCGATCACGGCAGCGGCGTCATACCTGCGATATCCGGAGTGGTCCCGGCCCGGCTCCGGCAGGAGTCCCCGGGCGTGGTAATGCCGCACCGCCCGCACCGTCACTCCGGCGTACGACGCCAGCTCACCGATGGTCAACATGAAGGCTCAGTTCCCGTGAGTCGGCCGATCGGGTCTCGTGTCCCCGGATGATCTGCGCGATCTCCGAGGCGTGGGTGTGCACCAGCCCGTGGTCGGCGTCGAGCCAGGAGGTGGTGACGTGCGGCTGCTCGCGAACCAGTCGCTCGATGCCGGCGCGCCAGTTCTGGTTGAACCGCGGTGCGGGCCCTTCGTCGCTGTTGCCTGCCATCGACGTCGACATGATCATCCTGATGGGCCGGTCGATCCTCGTGTACCGGTCGAGGATCTCGGATCGCACCGCGTCGACCTCGATGTTCAGGTCGAGGATCGCCTGGCCGGTGAGCTGTACCCGTCGAGCGGTGTCGCGCTCGGACTGCTGCTGGGTCGCCAGGTCCTCCCACATCGCGCGCAGCCGCGGCACGACAGAATCGGTGACGAACGGTTCTGGCACCGGGTTCGCCCCGTCGATGAGCACGAGCTCGGAGACGGCGTCTGGATGCTCGGACGCGTAGTGCACAGCCAGATCCGCACCCAGCGAGTAGCCCACGAGCACCGGGGCCGTTGCCGGCACCTTCATCACGGCAGTCAGATCACGGAGGAACCCCTCGAACGAGTACCGGGCTGCGGCCGATGCGAGGCCATGGCCCCGGAGGTCGAAGGTCAGCACGTCGTGATCGCGCCGCAGCAGCTCGGCCAGCTCCTGCAGGCCCGCCTGGGTCGTGTTCAGTCCAGGACACAGCACCAGCGGCGTACCCCCACCGCCGCGAGACACCGGGATCGTGACACCGTCGTGGCGGATCGTGAAGTGCGACATCGCTCTGTCGCCTCTCGCGACCCGCTCGCCATCAGAGGCGCGATCGCCGAAGGATCCGCTTGGTCCGGGCATGGTCTCTCGGGGATTCGTCATCATCGCACCATGCTGAGACATTGACCGTGCGTCAGGGTCAACCGCCTCGGCCGGCTCGTGGCGGTGCACGTCGTCGGTGGGGCCGGCGGCGAGCCCGAGGCGCCTGCGCGCTCGGCGGCTCGCACCTCTACCAGCCCCGTGTGGTGCGTGACGAGGTCACTCCCCTGGTCCTGCTCCCACGCCTCACCGACCGTCTCGACGTCGCACCGTGGTTGATGCTGGTCACCGCGTCCCGCACAAGCCCGAGCGCCACGACCGTCACGACGAGCCATCCGGCGTCGTACGCGACGAGGTACTTGACGTGCGACCGCAGGGCGGAGCCCCTCGACGAGAACGCGACCTCGCAGGCTCCGCCCGCGACGAGGGCCACGGCGCGGCGCCGGCGAGCTGTGGTTCGCCTACCAAGCGCTCGGATCCGCGGCGCCACAGCCGGCTCGTGAGAAGGTCCGTCAGCCGGCCAGCTGGGCGATCTGGATGAGGTTGCCGCACGTGTCGTCGAACACCGCGGTGATCGCCGGGCCCATCTCCAGCGGCTCCTGGGTGAACCGCACGCCGTACAGCCGCAGGCGCTCGTACTCGGCGTGCACGTCCTCGACCGCGAACTGCGTGGCCGGGATGCCGTCCTGGACCAGGGCTTCCCGGAACGGCCGCACCGCAGGGTGTCGGGAGGGCTCCAGCAGCAGCTCGGGGCCGTCGGGGCTCTCGGTTGAGGTCACGGTCAGCCACCGGTCCTCTCCGACCGGGACGTCGTGCCTCTTCGTGAACCCGAGCACCTCCGTGTAGAAGTGCAGCGCGTCCTCCTGGTCGTCGACGAAGATGCTGGTGAGGTGGATTCTCATGATCTTCTCTCCTGGTGGTCGTCGGGTCTGGTCCACCGCTCGGCGATGTGCTCCAGCGGTGCGGTGTTCAGGTCGTGGAACTTGTAGCGCCCCTCGCGCCGGGTCTCGACGAGACCTGCGGCCTCCAGCACGGCCAGGTGCTGAGAGACCGCCTGACGAGACATGCCGAGGTCGTGCCTGGTGCTCAGCCGCGCGCAGATCTCGAACAGGGTCTGCCCCGAGCGCTGCGCGAGCTCGTCGAGGATCGTCCGACGCGTCGCGTCGGCCAGGGCCTTGAAGAGCTCGTCCGCCACTCCCCTACGTTAGGCAAGTAGAAACTTGCCTGTCAACGGTCCCGCTGGTTTCGGGCTCCCGAGAGCGCGGTGTGGGACGACTATCCGATAACTCCCCTTTTCGGATAATATGCCGAAATGACCCTGGACCTGGTGACGACCGCCTCGAACGCGCTCTCGCGCACCGCCGACGGCTCCGGCGCGCTCGAGGCGATGCAGGCGCGCTGGCTCGGCGGGCTGTCCGGTTCGACGCGTCGCGCGTACGGTGCCGACGTGCGCGACTGGCTGCGCTGGTGCGCCGAGCACGGCGTCGACACGCTGCGGCCCACGGGCCGGGACCTGTCGCAGTACCTCGACGGGCTCGAGGTGTCGACGGCGACGAAGGCGCGCCGCATGGCCGGGGTCCGGTCGTTCTACGCGTGGGCGCGCGACGAGGAGATCACGACGGCGGACCCGATGCCGCCACGAGCCTCCCGCCCCCGGGTGCGCGGGTCCGACGCCCGGCGCATCCTCGGGCTCACGGCGCCCGAGGCGTCCGCGCTGATGGGGGCAGCCGACGCGCACGGCCCGCGCAGCGCGGCGCTGGTCTCGCTGCTGCTCACGACCGGGCTGCGCATCTCCGAGGCCCTGTCCGTCACCGTCGGGGACCTCACGCACGACCGCGGCGGGCGGACGCTCGTCACGGTCTGCGGCAAGGGCAACAAGACGCGGACCGTCGTCGTGCCGCCGCTCGCCGTCGAACGGTGCCACGCCGCCGCGGACGGGCGCGGCGACGACGAGCCGGTGTTCGTCACCCGCACGGGCCGGCCCTGGTCGCAGCGGGAGGCGCGCTACCAGATGGCGCGCCTCGGCCGCGCGGCCGGGCTGGGCGACGTGCACCCGCACCAGCTCCGGCACACGGCGGCGACCCTCGCGCTCACGGACGGCACCAACATCGAGGTCGTGCGGGACATGCTCGGGCACTCGTCGCTCGCGACGACGCAGCGGTACGTCGCGGCAGCGGCCTCGGTGGACCGCTCCCCCGCCTACCGGCTCGCCGAGAAGATCGCCCCCGCCTAGCCGTACCGCCCCGGGCCGGTGGGCGGGCGCCCGTGTCGGACGCCGTGGCTAGCGTGTCAGATCAACCGGCTCAAGGAGGAGCGATGGCAACGTTCGAGAGCACGAAGGACCTGCGCGGAGCGCGGTTCGAGGACGTCACTCTGCAGGGGGCGCGGTTCGTCGCGTGCGACCTGTCCGAGGTCGTGATGCGCGGGGTGCTGGTCGCGGACGCGGACATCGACTCGCCGTGGCTCCCCGAGAGCGACCGGTTCCTCGTCAACGGCGTCGACGTCATCGGGTACGTCGAGGACGAGCTGAACCGCCGCTTCCCGGGGCGCGGGCAGCGGCACGCCACGGACCGCGACGGGCTGCTCGCGGCGTGGGACGTGCTCCAGCGCACGTGGGCGGCCACGCTCGAGCGGGTCGAGACGATGCCACTCGGCACGGTCGACGTCTCCGTCGACGGCGAGTGGTCGTTCGCGCAGACCCTGCGTCACCTCGTGATGGCCACGGACACGTGGCTGTGCCGCACGGTCCTGGATCACGCGCAGCCGTACCACCCGATCGGCCTGGCGAACAACGGCGCCGCCGAGGACGGTCTCGACATGTCGGTCTTCATGGCGACCGAGCCCTCCTACGCTGAGGTCCTGGCGGTGCGCGCGGGACGGGTCGCGCTGGTGCGCGACGCCATCGCGGGGGCGAGCCCGCAGTGGCTCGCCGAGGAACACCCGGAACCGTGGGTCCCGTCGGCGCGCGCGACGACCCTCAAGTGCCTGCACGTGATCCTCGACGAGGAGTGGGAGCACCACCGCTACGCGGTGCGCGACCTCGACGCGATCGAGCGGGGCTGACGGAGGCGCCTCACGATCACCCCCAGGAACAGGTCAGCCCCGGCCCGGGCGCGCCCGCCAGTGACCCGCGACCGCGCGGCCCGAGCGGGCGTGCGGCGGCACCCAGACCGCGCTCGTTCCCGGGGCCTCCTCCCCCGGGCCTCGGTTCGGTGCGGCGAGCGTGCGCGCGACGTCGGCCGCCCGCAGCGCGGCGCGGTCCACGAACGTCGCGGTGACGTCGGTGCCGACCAGCCCGGCGGTGTCGGCGGTGGCGTCACGCACGACGTCGGCGAACGCGCCCGCGTACTCGGCGGCGACCTGGACCAGCCAGTCGGCCTCGACGCCGAGGTCGGCGGCGGCCCGCACGAGGTTGCCCGGGCCGATCCCGCGCAGGCGGTACTCGCCGCCGAGCTTCATCGCGAGCCGCCCCGAGTAGCGGACCTCCTCGGGCCGCCACAGCAGGCTGGCGCCCACCAGGTCGTACAGGGGCGCCAGCACGGTGCGGGCCCCGACGTGCAGCAGGGCGAGGTTCTTCGCGTGGGCGTCGGTGCCCGCCGCGACCCAGTTGAAGACGACGGAGCGTGCGAGGTCGTCGCGGGCGGTGGCGAGGTCGCGGCGGTCGACGCTGCGCGCGACGGCCGTCGCGATCGTGCGGACGCCGGGCCCGCCGTCGGACTCGTACTTGGCGGAGCGCCACAGCCCCAGGGCCTGGCACAGGTCCTCCTGGTGGAGGCGGCGCACGGACCCGTCCGCGGCGGCCAGCCGGTCGAAGCGCTCGACGACGACCGCCGGCTGGTCCTCGAACCAGGCGGCCTCCACGCCCGCCACGGAGAGCCCCAGCGTGCGCGCCGCACGCATCGTCACCAGCTCGGCGGCGTCCGAGTGCGCCAGCCCGCCGACCCCGATCTTGAAGATGTGCGTGCTCGCGGCCCGGCCCGTGGGCTGGTGCCAGGAGCCGTCGACGGCGCGCGTGAGCGCGAACTTGCCCTGCTGGCCGCCCAGGGAGAACCTGCCGCCGTGCTGCTCGAAGGCCCACGAGCTATCGTCGGCGCGCAGCTCGCGCAGGTGCGCGGCGATCTCGGCGTCGTCGAGCGCGCGGCTGCCCGTGGCGTCCGTGGGGGCGGTGCCCTCGGGCAGGATCTGCACGGCCCCGGCGCAGTCCGCGCCCATGTGCCGCAGCAGGGCGAAGGCGGTGGGCCGCCGCTCGTCGAACTGCGCCGCCCAGCGGCCGCGCACCTCGTCGCTGTCCGGGAGCAGGTTGTCGATCCACGGCATCGCGACCTCGGGTCCGTGCCGGGTCACGTGACGCGGCATGCTCACCGACAGCGACGGCGCGGCGCGCAGGCGCTGGTATGCCGCCGTGTACTCGAACGAGACGTCGCCGCTGCGCGCACGCTCGAGCACCCCGGCGGGCGTGCCGTCGAGCCAGACGTCGAGCCGGTCAGCCACGCGCACGTCCCAGGACGGTCTCCAGCGCGTCGTCAGGCTCGTCCGGGGCCACGTCGACCACGAGGTCGACCGCACGCAGGGCGTCGAGCACGAGGTCCAGCCGAGCGGTCGGCGCGCCTGCCTCGGCGGCGATGACCCACTGGCGCGAGACGTCGACGACGGCGGCGAGGTCGCCCTGCGTCATCCCCTTGTCCTTGCGGGCGCGCCGCAGCAGGGCGCCCAGCTCCTCGGCGTTCGCGATGATCATCGCCGCTCCCCCGTCGATCGACCCGGATGTCAGCGCTCGCCGACATCCGCCTGGATGTCAACGCTAAGTAACATTGGCCCCAATGTCAACGGAGAGTGACATTCTGCGAGCGCCGCGGCGAAGGACAGCGCCTGGCAGGAAGTGCCCGGCGTGAACGCCCCGAGGGCTCGCGCCCCACGGGCCCCTGGCGACCAGGCGTCCGTTGCCGTAGAGTAACGGTTACTCATGAGCAACCAACCAGTAGCCCACGCCGCGCTCGACGCCCTCGGGGACCCGACCCGTCGCCAGATCGTGGAGCGCCTTCGCCAGGGCCCGGTCGCGGTCGGGGCGCTCGCGGACGACCTCCCGGTCGGCCGCCCCGCGGTGAGCAAGCACCTCAAGGTCCTCCAGGGCGCAGGCCTCGTGGAGCATCGCTCCGTCGGCACCCGGAACCTGTACGCGCTCGCACCCGGCGGCCTCGCCGTCGTCCACCGCTGGTTGACCGAGCAGTGGGACGGCGTGCTGGGTGCGTTCGCCGACCACGCCGGGAGTGCCGCACCCTCCGGGCACCCCGCACACGTCGAGGACGGGAGCACGTCATGAGTCTGGATCCCCTGCACCGCGAGGTACTGGTGTCCCTTCCTCCCCCGCGCGCGTTCCGGCGCTTCGTGGACGATGTCGGAGCCTGGTGGCCATTGGAGGCGTTCAGCGTGTTCGGCGCCGGCGGCACGGTCGAGTTCGTCGAGGGACGGATCGTGGAGACCGGGCCCTCGGGCGAGACGGCCGTGTGGGGCACGGTCACGGAGTCGCGCGAGCCGCAAGCGCTGGCGTTCTCCTGGCATCCCGGCCGTACGGACGGCGAGGCCTCGCACGTGCGGGTCACGTTCACACCGACAGATGATCCCGCCGTCACCCTCGTCGCCCTCGAGCACGGCGGCTGGGAGGTCTATCCCGACCCGCGCGCGTCCAGGGAGAGCTACGGCAGCGGCTGGGTGACGGTGCTGGGCCGTCTGGCGGGCGGCGAGAGCCGGTGAGCAAGGTGGAGTCTCTCGGCGTGGCCGACCTGGTGGCGTTCGTGCGCGAGCACGGCGACGGCGTGCTGACGACGGCTGGCCCGGACGGCGCGCCGCAGGCCGCCTACCTGTCCCTGGCGGTCACGGACGACGGCGAGCTCGTGCTCGACGCGCGGGCGACGTCGCGCAAGGTGGCGAACGTGCGGCGCGACCCCCGGGTCGCCGTCGTGGTCGGTGGCCGCGACGGGGTCACCCTCCAGGGCGAGGGCCGGGCCGACCTCCCCACGGGCCCGGACCTGGACCGGTGCCGCGCGGCCTACCGGGCCGCCTTCGAGCAGTTCGCGGCCTCGCTGGAGGACCCGGGGATCGTCGTGCTGCGGGTCCGGATCGACTGGGCGCGCCTGGGTGACTACCGGGTCGCTCCCCCGACGGTCCGCGAGCGGACGGCCGAGGCGCTCGACGGCTGACGGGCGCCCGGTCCAGGCCGCCGTGGGGCTCCGCCCGGCGAGCGCGACCAGCCCGAGGACTGCCCCGTGCAGCACCGGGACCGGGCTGCACCACACGGTGCCGTCACGCACGGGGCCGACCCTCGCACGAGGACCCGGTCAGGAACGTCGCCGGTGCCACGTCCGGCAGGCGACGGTGGCGGGCCGCGTCCCCTGGGGGACGGACTCCTCACCTGTCGTCGCGGTGTGCGGGCTTCGCGGAGGTCGGTCGGCCGGGTCCGGCCGGCGGGTGGCCGCGCCAGGTGACGTGCAGGACGCACGCGTCGTCGAGCTCGTTGCCGAGGTCGAGGACGAGCCGCTCCGGCAGGCCGGGGTCGCGGGCGTACCGGGTGACGGCCTCCGACAGGCGGAACAGCCCGTCGCGCAGGGCGCGGTCGCGGCGTTCGGCGACCCCGTCGGTGTACAGCACGACGGCGTCTCCCGGGGACAGGGCGATCTCGGCCTCGACGCGGCCGGCGGGGTCGCGCGCCACGCCGAGCGGCGCCGAGCGGCCGTCCCACAGGAACTCGACCTCGCCGTCGGCGCGCACCAGCAGCGGTGGCGGGTGCCCGGCGCACGCGTACCGCAGGGTGCCGCTCGTGGTGTCGAGGACGGCGTGCACCATGGTGGCGCCGAACCCGACGTCGTGGCGGGTGACGTACTGGTCGAGGCGGTTCAGCAGGGTCGCGGGGCCCGCCTCCGGGGCTGCGAGCGCCCGGCCGGCGGTGCGCAGCTGGCCCATCGTCGTGGCGGCGGGCAGCCCGTGCCCGACGACGTCGCCGACCTCGAGCGCGACCGAGGTGCGCGTCATCATGAACACGTCGTACCAGTCGCCACCGACGGTCAGCCCGCGGGTGGCGGGCCGGTAGGCGGCGGCGAGGCCCACGCCGTCGTGCTGCGGCATGTCCTGGGAGAGCATCGCGTGCTGGAGCTCGTACGCGACGGACACGCTCTGCTCGTGCAGCCGTGCGCGGTCGAGGGCGAGGGCGCCGTGCCGGGCGATGGTCGCCAGGGCGTCGGGGTCGAGCTCCTCGTCGCCGGGCCGGCGGTGGGGGGTGACGACGAGGGTGCCGTGGGCCTGCTCCCCGGTGCCGACGGGCACGTGGATGCGGCCGTCGGGGGTGGCGTAGGGCGTGGGGTTGCGCCCGACGGCGCCGGCGCGCAGCTCGGCCGCCTCGACGGAGACGTGCCGGGTCACGGACTGCAGCAGCGCGTCGACGACGCCCTGCATCCCGGCGGCGCGGGACAGTGCCGCGGTCGCGTCCTGCACCCAGCGCAGCCGCTGCGCGGAGCGTTCGGTCAGGGCGCGCGCGGCGACGAGCTCGCGCTCGAACTTCTCGCGGTCGTGGGCGGCGAGCAGGACGGCGTCGATCCCGCCGTCGGGGCCGGTCGTGCGCCGTGCGGACAGCAGCACGGGCAGTGGGCCGCCGGGGGTGCGCAGCCGCGTGGAGACGTCGTCGACCCGGCCCGCCAGGACGAGCCGAGGCATGACGTGCGTGTCCCAGTAGATCCGGCCGCCGGCGCTGAGCAGGTCGCTCAGCCGCCGTCCCAGCACCTCGGGCTCCGGCACGGCCAGGGGCGACGGGTCGCCGTCCCCGTCCGACCCGGCGTACCAGGCGAGGAACGTGGCGTTCGCGTCGAGCACGTGCCCGTCGAGGTCGAGGCGCAGGAGTGCCGCCGGGGCGGTGGCCCACCAGGCGGCGCGGTCCCCCGTCATGAGTCCAGGAAGTCCCGCATCGCCGAGACGAGCGCGGCGGGCGCGCTGAGGTTCGGGCAGTGCCCGACCGCGTCGATGAGGGTGAACCGGGAGCCGGGGATGTGCTCGTGCACGTATCGGCCGACCGTCAGGGGGGCGATCGCGTCCTGCCGGCACTGCACGACGAGGCTGGGCGTGCGCACGGCGGGCAGGTCGGCGCGGTTGTCGGACAGGAACGTGGTGCGGGCAAACCGTCGGCCCGGCTCGGGGTCGGTGTGCAGGAACGCGTCGGTGAGCTCCTGGCCGAGCTCGGGACGGTCCGGGTTGCCGGCGATGACGGGGGCCAGCAGCTCGGACCAGCCGAGGTAGTTGGTGTCCATGGTCGCCAGGAGCTCGTCGATCTCCTCGGCGGTGAACCCGCCGACGTACCCGGGTTCGTCGATGTAGCGCGGGCTGGGGCCTACCAGCACCAGCCGGTCGAACAGGTCGGGGCGTCGGTTCGCGGCCAGCACCCCGATCATGGAGCTCACGGAATGGCCGACGAACACGGCCGGTCCGAGCGCGAGCTCGTCGAGCAGGCCGATCACGTCGGCCGCGTACCCCTCGAGGGAGGAGTGCCGGTCGGGGTCGTACGCCGACGGGTCGGCGCCGCCGGACCCCGCGTGGTCGAACAGCACGACGCGGTGGTCGGGCTCGAACGCAGGCGCGACGAACCGCCACATCGACTGGTTGCAGCCGAACCCGTGCGCGAACACGACGGGTGCGCCGTCCGGCACACCGGACAGGCTCACGCGGTGGCGTTCGCAGGCGTTCATCGAGGCCAGGGTAGATGGTCGGCGCCCACCAGGCGCGCGGCGACCGGGTGAGGTCCGGCACTTCCGCGCGTGGCACGTGCCGGGTCGTGCCCGGCGAGCGCCGAAATGACGGTGACGGTGGCCGTGGGCGACCGTACGCTCCCGCCATGCTGACGTACGACGACGACGGTTCAGGTCCCGCGGTCCTCCTGGTGCACGCCGGGGTGGCGGACCGGCGCATGTGGACCCACATGGCCGACGCGCTGTCCTCCCGGTGGCGGGTGGTGCGCCCGGACCTGCGCGGGTTCGGTGACTCCCCCCTGCCTGGCGAGACGTACGCGAACGCCGACGACCTCGCCGACCTGCTCGAGCAGCTGGGGATCGAGGACGCTGCCGTGGTGGGCTGCTCGTTCGGCGGCGAGGTCGCGCTCGAGCTCGCCGCGGCGCACCCCGGCCGCGTGCGCCGGCTCGTCCTGCTCAACGCGCCGTACGACGGTGCGGAGGTGACGGCGGACCTGCGGGCCTTCGCCGAGCGCGAGGACGAGCTGCTCGAGGCCGGTGACGTCGACGGTGCCGTGCGCCTCAACGTCGAGACCTGGGTGGGACCGGACGGCGACGAGGCGGCGCGGGACCTGGTGGCGGCCATGCAGCGGCGGGCGTTCGACGTCCAGCTCGCGGCGGACGCCGTCGCCGAGGCCGGCGGGCCCGCCCCCGCACCCCGCGACGTCGAGGTCGACCCGGCTGCGGTCCGGGTGCCGACCCTCGTCGTGAGCGGTGCCCACGACCTGGAGCACTTCCGCAGGGCGGCGGCGCTGCTGGCCGAGCAGATCCCGGGCGCCGAGCACGTGGAGCTCGGGTGGGCGGGGCACCTGCCGGTGCTCGAGCGCCCCGAGGCCGCGACCGAGCTGGTGCGCCAGGCGCTGGACACGCCCTGAGCCGTGCCCGGCGACGCCCGCCCGTCCCACCCGGCACCGGCCGAAACATCCACGTCACGTCCGCAGGGCAGTCTGGGGCGATGCTCGTCGCCCCTGACTCCCCGGACCGCGCCGACGTGCGGGCGCTGCTCACCGAGCACCTCGCGCAGATGCACGCCACCTCGCCCCCGGACTCCGTGCACGCGCTCGGCCCCGTGGCGCTCGCGACCCCGGGCACCACGTTCCTGACGGCGCGGTCGCCCGACGGCGCGCTGCTCGGGTGCGGGGCGCTCGTCGAGCTGGCCGCCGCCGGCCCGGGTGCCCCCGGCCACGGGGAGCTGAAGTCGATGCGCACCGCCGGCACCGCCCGCCGGCGCGGGGTCGCGTCCGCCGTCCTGGTCCGGCTGCTCGCCGTCGCCCGCGAGCGCCGGTACGGCCGCGTGAGCCTGGAGACCGGGTCCCAGGAGCTGTTCGCCGCGGCCCGGCGCCTGTACGCGCGGCACGGCTTCGAGCCCTGCGGGCCGTTCGGTACCTACGTCGCCGACCCGCACAGCGTGTTCCTCTCGCTCGAGCTGGCCGCGGACGACGCGGTGAAGGGCCTGGCGCAGGATCCGGTGCAGGATCCGGCGCCGTCCCCTAGGGCCTGTTGCTAAACCCGCTCGATGAAAAGCCGGTCGGCGACGCCGTCGTGAGGCAGGATCTTCGACATGCGTGCGACATTGCGGAGTCTCGACTTCGACCCGGATCCTGGCGACCTTCCTGCCGATCCGTCGGCCTTCAGGTTCAACGCTCGGCTGACGGTGGGCCCAGACGACGGCCCTGGTGACGAGACCTTCGACGTCACCGTCTGCACGCCCGAGTGGCTCTCGCAGGCCTGCAGAGCGTCGGGCGGCATCTACGACGCACGACACCACGTCGTCGTCACGTTGGACCAGTTTGACCGGCGAGTCCTCCGCGACTGGTTCGTGCGCCGAGTGCAGGGCGTCGAAGGCGACAACTGGAGCCGGATCGGCCACCGTCTGGGTCGGCTCGGCTTCTGGGAGTTCGAGGACTACGCATCCTAGGGTCAACCGCCGGAGCCGCTGGTGAGCCAGTGGAGGGTCGCGGCGAGGCACTGACCCGAGTGGTGGTTACGGGCAGTCTTGTCGGACCGCATCGCGAGCCCGCGCCACTGCTTGAGCTTGTTGAAGCAGCGCTCGACAACATTCCGCCCGCGGTAGCGCTCACGCTGCTCCTCGCCGAAGTCGATCGGCCGGCCTGGCCGCTTGCGGCGGTGGGCGATCTGGTCGTCACGCTCCGGGATCGTTGCTGCGATTCCGCGCTCGCGCAGCCACGCCCGGTTCGCCTTGGACGGGTAGCCCTTGTCGGCGAGCAGCCGGTCCGGGCGCTTGCGCGGTCGCCCGGCCATGCCAGCCACGCGGATCTCCTCGAGCGTGTCAGGCAACATCGTGGTGTCCGCGATCTGCCCGCCGGTCAGGATGAACGCCAGCGCCCGGCCCTTGCCGTCCGCGACCAGGTGCGTCTTGGTCGTCAGCCCGCCACGCGAACGGCCGATCGCGTGGTCAGGGGGTTCATGGCCGAACTTCTTGTAATTCGATCGTGCCCCCTGTGTCCCGCGGCAGGGTCGCCCCGTGCTGATGGACGCGCACGATCGTGGAGTCGATCGACGCGACCCAGTCGAGGTCGCCGGCCTGGTGGGCCATCGCCTGGACCTGCTCGAGCACGCGCGCCCAAACCCCGGCCTTTGACCATCGGTCGAAGTTCCTATAGATCGTGTTCCAGTTACCGAACCGGTCCGGCAGATCCCGCCAGGGAGCCCCTGTGCGGAACCGCCACGCCGTCGCCTCGACGACCATGCGTCGATCGACAGGTGGACGACCCGTGGCCTTCGCGCCCGGGAACAACGGCCCAAGCACGGCCCACACCTCATCCGAGATGACATCACGCAACACGACGCCAAGGCTCGCCCACCCGACAGTCGATCGGGTTTAGCAACACGCCCTAGTACCAGCCCGCGCGCAGGTGCTGGAAGATCAGGTTCGTCTCGGTCAGCGCCACGTCCGGGTCCGTCGACAGGTGCTCGATGACGAAGTCGTTGAGGCCGTCGGCGTCGGGTGCCGCGACGTGCAGGAAGAAGTCGTGCGCGCCCCCGAGCAGGAAGACGTTGAGCACTCCGGGCAGCTCGGCGAGCTGGCGCAGGTAGGCGGACAGGCGAGCCCGGGTGGGTCCCTGCATCCGTACCGCGATGATCGCCTGCAGGGGGCGCCCGGCGAGCACCGGGTCGATGTCGGCGTGGTAGCCGCGCACCACCCCCTCCTCGCGCAGGCGGCGCACGCGCGTCAGGCAGGTGGACGGGGCGATGCCGACGGACGCGGCGAGCGCGTTGTTCGGGATCCGCGCGTCGTCGGCGAGGGCGGCGAGCAGTCGGTGGTCCACCTCGTCGAGCCGCACGGGCTCGCCGGCGCGGCGCTCCAGGCCGGAGTCCTGCGGCGTGGGCCGCCGAAGATCCTTCGGGTGCCGCTCCGCAGCACTCGGCCGCGTCGAAGATTCCGGCGTCATCTGACGAATGTACCGAAGCATCCACCGAACTGTGGTGCGGACCCGAACTTTCGCAGAACAATGGACGTGAGCGGGATCACCATCTCGCGTCATGTCCAGTCGGCGCGGCCACGAGCCGGCCGCGAACAGGAAGCGGAACCTGATGCACATCGGCGTGCCCAAGGAAGTCAAGAACCACGAGTACCGGGTGGCGATCACCCCGGCCGGGGTGCACGAGCTCGTCGGCCACGGGCACGAGGTGCTCGTCCAGGCCGGTGCCGGGACCGGGTCCTCGATCCACGACGACGAGTACGTGGCCGCCGGGGCGCGCCTGGTGGCCGGCGCCGAGGAGGCCTGGGCCGCCGAGACGGTGCTCAAGGTCAAGGAGCCGGTCGCCTCCGAGTACGACCTGCTGCGGCCGGGGCAGCTGCTGTTCACCTACCTGCACCTCGCGGCGGACAAGGCGCTCACGCAGGAGCTGCTGGCCCGCGACGTCACCGCCGTGGCCTACGAGACCGTGCAGTCGGAGGGCGGGCGCCTGCCGCTCCTGGCGCCGATGTCCGAGGTCGCGGGCCGGCTCGCGCCCCAGGTCGGGGCGGCCACGCTGCTGCGGGCGGCCGGCGGGCGCGGGGTGCTGCTCGGGGGCGTGCCGGGGGTCGCCTCGGGGCAGGTCACCGTCATCGGGGCGGGAGTGGCGGGCATGAACGCCGCCCGCATCGCCGTCGGGCTGGGCGCCCGCGTCACCCTCCTGGACACGAACCAGCGGGTGCTCGAGGCGGCCGACCAGTACTTCGGCGGACGGGTGCAGACGCTCGCGTCGAACGGGCTCACCGTCGACGAGGCCGTGGTGGAGTCCGACCTGGTGGTGGGCGCGGTGCTCGTGCCGGGCGCCAAGGCGCCGGTGCTCGTGTCGAACGAGCTCGTGGCGCGCATGCGCCCGGGGGCCGTGCTCGTGGACATCGCCATCGACCAGGGCGGCTGCTTCGCCGACTCGCGCCCCACCACGCACGCCGACCCCACGTTCGGCGTGCACGACGCCGTCTTCTACTGCGTGGCGAACATGCCGGGCGCCGTGCCGCGCACCTCGACGTTCGCCCTGACCAACGTGACGCTGCCCTACGCGGTGGCGCTCGCCGACCACGGGTGGCGCGACGCCCTGCGCCACGACCCGGAGCTCGCGCACGGCCTGAACACCCACGCCGGGCACGTCACTCACCCGTGGGTGGCCGAGGCGCACTCCCTGGAGCACGTTGCCGTGGCCGACGTGCTCTGAGCACGCCGCTCCCTGGCCGCGTGGTGGCGGCGTGGAGGCGGGGCGGGGCGGAGGCGGGGCGGGGCTCAGGCGTCGGGGAAGCCCTGCGGGTTCGCGGACTGCCAGCGCCACGTGTCGGCGCACATGTCGTCGACGGTCCTGGTGGCGCGCCAGCCGAGCTCGACGTGCGCGCGGGTGGGGTCGGCCCAGAACGCGGGCAGGTCGCCGGCGCGGCGCGGCCCCACCACGTACGCCAGCTCGCGTCCCACGGCCCGCTCGAAGGCGTGCAGCATCGCCAGCACCGAGGTGCCCGTGCCGGTGCCGAGGTTGAACGCCCGCACGTCGTCGGTCATGGCGTCCAGGTGTTCCAGGGCGGCGACGTGCCCGTCGGCGAGGTCCTCCACGTGCAGGTAGTCGCGCTCGCAGGTGCCGTCGGCCGTCGGGTAGTCGTCGCCGAACACCGTGAGCCGCTCGCGCTTGCCGACGGCGACCTGCGCGAGGAACGGCATGAGGTTGTTCGGGATGCCCTGCGGGTCCTCGCCGATCTGCCCTGACGGGTGCGCGCCCACCGGGTTGAAGTACCGCAGCAGCGCGACCTTGAGCCCGTCGCTCGCCGCGGCGACGTCGGTCATGATCCGTTCGATCATGACCTTCGTCTGCCCGTACGGGGAGGACGAGGACAGGTGCTCGTAGTCCTCGCGGTAGGGCACGGGCGCGTGCTCGCCGTAGACGGTGGCCGACGAGGAGAACACCAGGCGGTGCACGCCGTGCCGGGTCATCGCCTCGAGCAGCGCCAGCGTCGAGTCGAGGTTGTTGCGGTAGTACGCCAGCGGCCTGGTCACCGACTCCCCCACGGCCTTGAACCCCGCGAAGTGCACCACGGCGTCGATCTGCTCGTGCTCGAACAGCTGGTTCGTCTTCTCGACGTCGGTGAGGTCGATCGCGTGCACCGGGACGTGCACGCCCGACAGTGCCTCGAGCCGGCCGACGACCGTCGGCTTGCTGTTGGAGAAGTCGTCGACGACGACGACGTCGTGCCCGGCGGCAACGAGCTTCAGGACGGTGTGGGACCCGATGTAACCGGCACCGCCGGAGACCAGAACGCGCATAGGCCCAGCCTAGGGCGTGGCCGGGAGCCGTGCGGACGGCTCCCGGCCACCAGCCGGCCGGCCCCTTGCAGGACCAGCCGAGCGTCAGCTCCCGCCCAGCAGCTCTGTGAAGCTGGGCGACGACGCGAACGGGTCCGCGGGGCCGTCGCCCTGACGCTGCGCCACCCGGCGGGCCAGCTCGCGCCCGGCCCGTTCGATCCGGCGCGGCAGCCCGGCGCCCACGTCCGCGGCGCTCGCGGCCCAGTCGTCGGTGGCCGCGAACACGCTGGTGGGCACGACGTCGGCGTGCAGGTAGGTGAACAGGGGCCGCACCGCGTACTCCAGCGCCAGGGAATGCCGCGCCGTGCCGCCCGTGGCGCCGAGCAGCACGGGCACCCCGCCCAACGCCTCGGGGTCGATGATGTCCCAGAACGACTTGAACAGCCCGGAGAAGCTCGACGTGAACACCGGGGTGACGGCGATGATGCCGTCGGCGCCCGTCACCGCCTCCTGGGCCCGGGCCAGGTCGCCCGAGGGGAAGCCGGTGAGCATCGCGTCGACCACGGGGTGCGCGAGGTCGCGCAGCTCGACGTTCTCGACGCGGGCCACCTGGCCGAGGTCCTCGAGCTCGCGCACCGCGGCGTCGGCGAGGCGGTCGGCCAGCAGCCGCGTCGACGACGGCTGGGACAGCCCTGCCGAGACGACGGCGATCGTGCGGGACTGCTCGGACGTGGTCATGCGCGGGCCTCCTGCGTGCCGTGCTTCGGGTCGTTCGGGCGGTCGCCCTCGGCGACGGTACCCGTGTACGGGTCGGTGGAGTCCCCCACGTGGGTGGCGCCGGCCCCGCCGGACGCCGCGGCGGCCGCCACGCGCTCCGCGTGGGTCGGCGGGTTCAGGGGCACGTCGGCGGGACGCTTGGACTCCACGATCCGGCGCAGCTCGGGCACCACCTCGCCCGCGAGCAGGTCGATCTGCTCGAGCACCGTCTTGAGGGGCAGCCCGGCGTGGTCCACCAGGAACAGCTGGCGCTGGTAGTAGCCGACGTCGTCGACGAAGGACGCGTAGCGGTCGATGACCTGCTGCGGGGAGCCCACGGTCAGCGGGGTCTGCTGGGTGAAGTCCTCCATCGACGGGCCGTGCCCGTACACCGGGGCGTTGTCGAAGTACGGCCGGAACTCGTTCCACGCGTCCTGCGAGCGCTTGCGCATGAACGCCTGCCCGCCCAGGCCCACGATCGCCTGGTCGGCGCGGCCGTGGCCGTAGTGCTCGAAGCGCTGGCGGTAGTAGCGCACCATCTGCCGGGTGTGGTGCATCGGCCAGAAGATGTTGTTGTGCAGGAACCCGTCGCCGTAGTAAGCGGCCTGCTCGGCGATCTCCGGGCTGCGGATCGAGCCGTGCCACACGAACGGGGGCACGCCGTCGAGCGGGCGCGGGGTGGAGGTGAAGCCCTGCAGCGGTGTGCGGAACTTGCCCTCCCAGTCCACGACGTCCTCGGTCCACAGCCGGCGCAGCAGGGCGTAGTTCTCGACGGCGAGGGGGATGCCCTGGCGGATGTCCTGCCCGAACCAGGGGTAGACCGGGCCGGTGTTGCCGCGCCCCATCATGAGGTCCATGCGCCCGCCCGAGATCACCTGGAGCATCGCGTACTCCTCGGCCAGGCGGACGGGGTCGTTCGTGGTGATCAGGGTGGTGGCCGTCGACAGCGTGATGTTCTGGGTGACGCCGGCGAGGTAGCCGAGCATCGTGGTGGGGCTGGAGGCCACGAAGGGCGGGTTGTGGTGCTCACCGGTGGCGAAGACGTCCAGGCCGGCCTCGTCGGCGTGGCGGGCGATCGTGAGCATGTTGCGCACGCGCTCGGTGTCGTCCGGCGTGCGACCCGTCGTCGGGTCGGTGGTCACGTCGCTGACGCTGAAGATTCCGAACTGCACGGCCTGTCTCCCCTGCTCGTCGTCTGCCTGTCGATGGTCCCTCGGGGCGGTGCCCCTCCGGAGATTCATCCATTTGCATGTACACGCGTCCCAACCGGCGACCCGGCGGAGTTGTTCCCGCCCCCGGCCCGCCCGAGCGTGACGTCCCGCACAAACCGCCCCGCTGCGGGGGTCTCGAGTTGCGTACAGCGCGGCGACTGGCCAGCCTTGGGTGGCATCGCTGCGCCCTGACGGTCCGGTCCTCACCGGGTAGCCGCCGGGGCCCACCCGGACCTCGTTTCACGGGACCTTCACCCGGCGGCGGAACAACCACCCCGCGCCCCGCGTTGGACCCCAAGGCCCACCTACCACCGACCCCCCAGGAGGACGACATGCCCGACCGGTCCCTGCGCGGTATGAGCATCGGCAGCAAGAGCATGGAGTCCGACGAGGGCGTCGACTTCGCCCCGCGGTTCCAGGCGCACTACGACTGCCCCAACGGTCACACCATCATCCTGCCCTTTTCCACCGAGGCCGAGGTGCCGCCGGTCTGGGAGTGCCGGTGCGGCGAGGAGGCCCTCCTGCGCGACGCGGAGAAGCCGGAGCCGAAGGCCACCAAGCCGCAGCGCACCCACTGGGACATGCTGCTCGAGCGCCGCACCGTCTCCGAGCTGGAGGAGCTGCTCGACGAGCGCCTCGAGCTCCTGCGCGCGGGCAAGTTGCGCCGCAGCGCCTGACGCCACCGGCTCGGCCGTCGTCGAGCACGCCTGAGCATTGTCGAAGGGCGGGAAACCTCCGGGTTTCCCGCCCTTCGTCGTCCCCTCGCGGGTTCCCGGTCCCGGGTGACCCGAGTCATGCGGCGGGACGGCCGCGACGCCGGGCCGCGAGCGCGGACGCCGCTCCGCCGAGCACCAGCACGGTCGCGGCAGCGCCCACCACCCATCCCGGCCAGTACCCGGCCCGCACCGCGGGCGTCAGGGTCGTGCGCAGCGGCAGGTCCGCCACGAGGTGGTCGGCCGTGAACAGCTGCGTGCGCGCCACGAGCGTCCCGTCGGGGGCGACGACGCCGCTCACCCCGACCGTGGAGACCTGGACCGCGGCGCGCCCCGTCGTGATCGCCTGCATCCGGGTCATGGCGAGCTGCTGCGTGGACTCCGCTGTGTACCCGAACGACGCGTTGTTCGTCGGGACCACCAGCACCTGCGCGCCGCGCTGCACGGCGTCGCGCACGATCTCGTCGTACGCGATCTCGAAGCAGATCACGGTGGCCAGGGGCACCGTCGTGGGCCCGGGCGTGCGGCCCACGTCGGCGCCGTCCACCGGCAGGTCGATCACCGCCGGCTCCGTCCCGGCGATCATGTCGTTCGTGACCCGGTCCACCTGTGCGCTGAACATCCGCACGAAGCCGCGGATCGGGATGTACTCGCCGAACGGTGCGGGGTGCTGCTTGGCGTACCGCTGGGTGACGCCGAAACCCGGCTCCCACAGCAGCGCCACGTTGTAGCGCCCGCCCGTGTCGGGGTACTCCTGTGCGCCCACGAGGATCGGGGCGTCCACCGTGCGAGCCGCCTCGTCGATGGCGGCCGCCACGTCCGGCGTCGTCTGGGGGTCCAGGTCCGAGCCGTTCTCCGGCCACAGCACGACGTCGACCCCGCCGCCGTCGCCGACGCCCTCGAACGCCCCCGCCTCCTGCTCGCCGGCGATCGTGTACGTGCCCTGCAGGTGGTTGTTCAGCACCTCCGCGCGGTTCGCGAAGGACCCCTCCCCGGGCTCGGACACGTTGCCCTGGACCGCCCCTGCGCGGAGCACCCCCACCTCGGCGGTCCCCGTGCCGGCGTCCACCACGGTGCCCGCGTGTCCTGGGTCCGCGGCGTCGGTCACCTCGCGGGTGCCGGCGTCGGACGGCAAGGGCAGCGCGAGCGGACCCAGTGCCAGGGCGGCCGCCGCGGCGACCATCACGAGGCCGCCGGAGAGCCGCCGGCCGCCGGCCGTTCTCGTGCCGGTTCCCCTGGCAGTGCCCTCCGTGTCGCCCTCCGTGTCGCCCTCTGCCGTCGGCGCGGCGCTCGCCGCGCGGCGGGCGAGCACGCGACCGGCCGCCAGCGCGAGGAGCACCCCGGCGGCAGCGATCAGCAGGGAGACGGCGGTGGTGCCGCCGAGCCAGGCCGCGCGCCCTGTCGGGGCGCCGGCGACGGTCCACGCGAGCCGCCCCCAGGGGAAGCCGCCGAACGGGATCTCCGAGCGCCACTGCTCGACCGCGACGAAGACCACCGCGAAAACGACGGCCTGTGTGGCGGCGTTGCGCCGCACCTGTCGCCAGCGCCGCGCCCACGTCCACAGGGCGCCGAACCCGGCGAAGAACGCGGCCTCGAGCAGGGCCAGCGCGATCCACGGCACCGTGTCGGTGGCGAAGTTGGCCCACCAGATGTGCGGCAGCCAGAACGTCACGCCGGCCACCAGCCCGACGAGCGTGTTCCAGCCCGCGGCGCGACGCCCGTCACGACGCAGCGCCGCGTGGAGCAGCCCCACCGCCACGAACGCCAGCGGCCACGCACCGACGTCGGGGAACGAGGCCCACAGCGCGACGCCGGACGCGACGGCGAGCCCCAGGGTGGCCGGGCGCGAGGCCCACCGGTCGGTGGGCGGCGCGGGGGTCAGGGGCGGGGCGGGCGCCGGGGCGTCCGGCTCCGTGGCGGGCGAGCTGGGGTGCGACACCCCCGCAGGGTACGTGACACTCCAGGGGACCGAGGGCGCCCGCCCGCGGGCGGGATCCATGCCGGTCGGTTGAGGTCCCGGACGGCGGGATGCGTCAGTCGAAGGTGTCGAACAGGACGACGCCGTCCCGCACGGTCTGCAGGCACTCGGGCTCGGCGGCCCCCGGTGACAGGTCGGGCAGCAGCGGCTGGCCGGCGCGCGCCTCCGGGTTCCACTGCGAGAGCCGGCCGGGCGCGGCCTGCACCGCGAGCTGCTCGGCGCGCCACACGGCCAGGTGCGCGGGCGCCCCGACACGCAGCTCCCCCGCCCCGGTGTGGTCCAGGCCCGCGAGCCGCCACCCGCCGCGGGTGTGCGCGCGGAACGCGGTGCGGGCGGAGATGCGCTGCGTGGTGTCCTCGTGGCGGAGCGTGGCGCGCACCCCCTGCCACGGGTCGAGCGGGGTGACGGGCGCGTCAGAGCCGAACGCGAGCGGGACCCCGGCGCTGGCGAGGTCCGCGAAGGGCGACAGGTTCGTCGCCCGGGCGACGCCGAGCCGACCGGCGTACATCCCGGTCGTCCCGCCGAAGGTCGAGTCGAACGCCGGCTGGACGGACAGCGCCACCCCGTACAGCAGCAGGGCGGCCAGGGCGGAGGCGTCCACGAACAGGGCGTGCTCGAGGCGGTGGTGCCCGGCCCGCAGCACCGAGGCGCCGTGCTCGGCGGCCGCGATCTCGAGCCCGTGCACCACCTCGTCCATCGCCCGGTCGCCGATGACGTGGAACCCGCCCTGCGTGCGCGCCGCGGAGCAGGCCGCCAGGTGCGCGGCGATCTCCTCGGCCGTCAGGTACAGGCGCCCGGTGGCGTCGGCGCCCCCCGGTCCCGCCAGCATGTCGGCGTACGGGTGGCGCAGCGCCGCGGTGCGCGAGCCGAGGGAGCCGTCGACGCTGAGGTCGCCGCCGATGCCGGTGAGGAACGGCAGCTCCGCGAGCAGCTGGTGGGCCTCGTCGACGGTGCCCACCAGCTCGCCGCGGTAGGCCACGACGTGCGGCAGCCCGCCGGCCGGGTCCCGGGTCATCGCCATGAGCTCGCGCAGACCGTCGCGGGTGTCCACGTGCGGCGCGCTCATCTCGTGCAGGCCGACGATCCCGCGCCGGGCCGCGGCGGTCAGCGCCACCTCGTACGCGCGGGTGCGGCGCGCGCCCGAGAGCTGCTGCACGAGGTCGCGGGCCGCGTGGTGCGCGTCGCCGACGACGAGGCCGGACTCGTCCCAGCCAGGTAGCCGGTCCGCCCCCGTGCCGCGCGCCAGCGCGCTGGACAGCACCGCGGAGTGCCCGTCGACGCGCGCCGCGTACACGGGGCGGCCGCCGGCGGCGGCGTCCAGCTCTGTGCGCCCGGGCGCCCGCCGCTCCGGCCACGCCTGCTCGTCCCAGCCGAAGGCGAGGAGCACCTCGGAGCCGGACGGGTCCACCTCGGCGAGCGCGCGGGCGCCGGCAGCCACGGCGTCCAGCGCCGCGGGCAGCGAGGCCACGCCGGCCGCCGCCGACAGGTCCACGGACTCCAGCGCGAGCCCCGTCTCCAGCACGTGCGCGTGCGCGTCGACGAACCCGGGCGCGACCAGGGCGCCGTCCAGGTCGAGGACGCGGTCGGCCCGGGCGGCGAGCCCCGCCGCGGTGTCCTCGCTCCCCAGCCAGGTCACCACGCCGTCGTCGACGAGGAGCGCCTCGGCGAACGGGTCGGCGGACGAGTGGACGACTCCGTTGCGGTACAGGGTGGAGGTCACGGCCTGCACTCTAGGGCACGGAACGCCCCGGTTTCTTCACGGTTCGATCACAGATGGGCGCAACCGTCCGGAATCAGGGGATCGTCCCGGCTGCGAGGTCGCTCACAACCGGCGCTCGCGGGCCGGGGCAGCGCGGCCCGTCGCCCCAGGGGGCCGGGGCCACAGGGCGCCCAGGGCTCACAGGCTCGAGTACGCGACGACACCCCGCAGCACCGCCGCCTGGGCCTTGCGGGCGGTGGCGCGCAGCTGCGGGCGAGGGGCCGCGGCCGCGAGCTGGTCGAGCACGTCGATCACCTGCTTGCACCAGCGCACGAAGTCTCCCGCCGCCACGTCGGTGCCGCGCAGCACCGCGTCGAGGCCGCGACCGGAGGCCCACCGGTGCACCGGCGCGACCAGCCCGAGGTCCAGCGGCCCGGTGACGGTCAGGTGGTGCTCCGCCTCCAGGTCGGTGACCTGTGACCACACGGTCGTCGTGGCGTCCAGCGCCTGGGCGAGCCGGCCCGTGGGGCCGCCCGGCACGAACGGCTCCGCAGCCTCCTCGCGCCGTCCCGAGTACACGACGGTGGAGACCGCCGCCGCCAGGCCGGGCGCGTCCAGGTCGTCCCACGTGCCGCGACGCAGGCACTCCGCGAGCAGCAGGTCGTCCTCCGCGTACACGCGGCGCAGCCAGTGGCCGTCGTCGGTGACCTGCACCGTGCGTCCCTGCGGACCGTCGGCCCGCTCGAGGTAACCGAGGTGCACCAGCACCTCGCACGTGCGGTCGAACGTGCGCGCGATGGTGCCGGTGCGGCCCTCGACGCGGCGCACCAGCTGGTCGTGCTCGCGGCGCAGTCGCTCCCACCGCTCCGCCCAGCGGGCGTGGTCGTCCCGGTCGGGGCAGCCGTGGCAGGGATGGGCGCGCAGCGCGCCCCGCAGCCGCTGCAGCTCGTGGTCCGAGGAGGCGTCCGAGCGGCCGCGGCGTCCCGGGCCGGCGTGCGGGTGCCTGCCGGAGCCTGCGTCGTCGCGGAACGCCCCGAGGGCGTTGCGCATGCTGGAGGCGAGGTCGCGCCGCTGGTCGGGGCGGCGCGCGTTGAACGACTTCGGGATCTTGACGCGGCCCACCACCTGGACGCCGTCCGGGGTGTCCGCCAGGGTGAGCTTCTTGACCTGCCGCTCCTGGGTGAGCACAGTCGGGCGCGGCCCGTCGAACCCGCGCTGGTCCAGCCCCGGGTCGAGCACCACCACGTACCCCCGACGGCGGCCCCCAGGCACCTCCACGAGGTCGCCGCGGCGCAGCTTCTCCAGCGACGCCACGGCGTCCGCGCGACGCACCCCCGAGGCCGCACGCGCGAGCTCGTTCTCGCGGTCCTTGATGGCCCGGCGCAGGTCCATGTACCCGGCGAAGTCGCCACGGTCGCACCGCATGGCCTCGGCGTAGCCCTCGAGCGCCTCAGCGTGAGCCTGCGCCTGCTTGGCCAGCCCCACGACGCCGCGGTCGGCCTGGAACTGCGCGAAGCTCGTCTCCAGCACGTCGCGCGCCCGCTCGCGCCCCACCTGCGCCACGAGGTTGACCGCCATGTTGTACGTGGGCCGAAAGCTCGAGCGCAGCGGGTACAGGCGCTTGGACGCCAGGCCGGCGAGCGCCACCGGGTCCAGACCCGTGTGGTCCACCACCACGGCGTGCCCCTCGACGTCGATGCCCCGGCGCCCCGCCCGGCCCGTGAGCTGGGTGTACTCCCCCGGCGTCACCGGCTGGTGCGCGGTCCCGTCCCACTTGACGAGCTTCTCCAGCACGACGGAGCGGGCAGGCATGTTGATGCCCAGCGCGAGCGTCTCGGTGGCGAACACGACCTTGACCAGGCCGCGGGAGAACAGGTGCTCCACCGTCTCGCGGAACACGGGCAGCAGCCCCGCGTGGTGGGCCGCGACCCCGCGCGCGAGAGCCTGCGTCCACTCCCAGTAGCCGAGCACCTCGAGGTCCTCGGGCGGGATCGTCGCCGTGCGCTCCTCGGTGACGCGGCGGATCTCCGCCTCCTCCGCCGCGTCGGTCAGGCGCAGCCCCGCGCGCAGGCACTGCTGCACGGCGCCGTCGCAGCCCGCGCGGGAGAAGATGAAGTAGATCGCGGGCAGCAGCGCGTCGGCGTCCAGCGCGTCCACCACGGCGAACCGCGGCGGGGTGCGGCGCGTCGGCACGAGCGACGCCCCGCCGGGTCGCTGCCCGCCGCCGCCCCGGTACCCCCGGTCCCCACGGCCCCGGCCGCCGTGGCGGCCGGAACGTGCGGCGCCCGGCCTCGTGTCGGGGCGCGCCGACGAGCGAAAGCTCGCCTGCAGGTCCGGGTTGATCGGCGGGTCCGTGCCCGGGTCCGTCGGGTCGACGTGCCCGGCGTACAGGTCCATGAGGCGCGGCATCCCGCGCGGCTCGGGTGCCGAGACCACGACGTGCTGCCACAGCGGCACGGGACGGCGCTCGCTGACGACGACGGTCGTGTCACCGCGGACCATCGCGAGCCAGTCGCCGAACTCCTCCGCGTTGGACACCGTCGCGGACAGGGACACGAGCTGGACGTGGTCGGGCAGGTGGATGATCACCTCTTCCCACACGGGCCCGCGGAACCGGTCGGCGAGGTAGTGCACCTCGTCCATGACGACGAACGCGAGGCCGTCGAGCGCGTTCGACCCCGCGTACAGCATGTTGCGCAGCACCTCGGTGGTCATCACGACCACGGGTGCGCCCGAGTTGATCGAGGTGTCGCCCGTGAGCAGCCCCACGGACTCCGCACCGTGGCGAGCCACGAGGTCGGCGTACTTCTGGTTGCTCAGCGCCTTGATCGGCGTGGTGTAGAACGCCTTGCCGCCCTGGGCCAGCGCCAGGTGCACGGCGAACTCGCCCACGACCGTCTTGCCCGCGCCCGTGGGGGCCGCCACGAGCACGCCGTGCCCCGCCTCCAGCGCGGCGCACGCGTCGGCCTGGAACGGGTCGAGCTCGAAGTCGAGGACCTTGCGGAACGTGCCGAGCTCGCCCTGGGAGACGGCCCTGTCCCGGGCCGACCGCGCCCGGGAGGCGGCGTACCGCTCGGCGGGGCCGGCGGGCCCGGTCTCCTGCGAGGCCCGGGTGTCGGACCCCGGTGCGGACGTCCCGTCCCGGTGTGCTGCGGCGGTCATGACGTCAGCCTACGGCCCGGGGGCGACCTCTCCTGGCGCGCCCGGCGTGCCGCACGCGGCAGGTTCCCGCACCCGTTCCGTGGGTCAGCGCCGGGTCGTCAGCACGTGCAGGGCGCCGGTCCGCACGGCCACCTTCAGCGGCAGCGGGCCGAGGCGCTCCCCGTCGCCGTGCGCGGCGGGCAGGGCGGGCTCCCCCGCCGCCCACGCGTCAGGACCCGGCTCGATCGTCACCGCGCGGCACCGCACCACGTGCACCTTGCGGTGCCGCGTGTGCGCACCGGCGAACATGGAGGGGAACAGCACGGCGGCGCCGGCGCGGGACAGGTCCGTGGCCACCAGCACGTCCAGGTAGCCGTCGTCGACGCGCGCGGTGGGAACCACCCGGATCCCGCCGCCCAGGCGCGGGCCGTTCGCCGCGGTGACCAGGGCCGCCCGTCCCGACCAGGTGGCCGTGCCACCCGCCCCGGGCCGCAGGCGCAGCGCCGCCCCGTGCCCGGAGTGGTCGGTGCCGGGCTGGGTACCGCCCCCGGTGCCGGACGGCGCGGGGGCGAGCTCCTCGAACGTGAGCCGGTACGACCAGGCCCGGTAGCCGGCCAGCTCGTGCAGGGCGGCGATCGTGTACCGGGCGCTGCCCCGCGGGCGCAGCATCGTGTTCGCGCGGGCGTTGACCGCGGCGTCGAGCCCGACGGAGACGGCGCCGGCCACCCACCGCACGGGCGCCGCCGTCAGACCGGGGCGCTCGCGACCCTGCGCGGGGCTCGCGCCCGGCACCAGGCCCGGCCCGGAAGCGTGCACCACGTCCACCGCCCGCACCCCGGCGTCCCCCTGCCCGAGGGCGCGGCACAGGTCGGCGCACGCGCCGGTGGGGTCCTTCACGGGGAGCCCGAGGGTGTGCGCGAAGTCGTTGCCGGTGCCGACGGCGACGATGCCCAGCGGCACCTGCGTGCCGGAGAGCACCTGGGCGCCCAGGTGCACCATGCCGTCGCCGCCGACCACGACCAGGGCGTCCAGCGCCCCGCCGTCCACTGCCGCGCGGGCGCGTTCGAGCGCGAGGGCAGCGCTCGGCCCGGACAGGTCGTGCACGGCGTGCCCCGCGGCCCTGAGCACGTCCACGACGTCCCGGCCGAGGCGGGCGGCCCTGCCCTTGCCGGCGGTGGGGTTGACGACGACGCCGAGGCGCCGGGACGGACCCGTCACCGCGCCCGTCATCGGGCCGGTCACAGCGTCCTCACGGGGTCCTCACCGGCTCGTGGTGTCTCGTGGAGCCGTCATACGGCGGCGGCCATGCGGCGCCGGTCCACCCGCCGGTCGTGCAGCAGGCACACCCCCAGCGCCCCGAAGTACAGGACGCAGATCGGCAGGGCGACGAGGATCATCGTGAGCGCGTCCGGAGTGGGCGTCATGATGGCCGCGAACACGAACGCGATGAGCACGGCCCACCGCCAGCCCTGGGCCAGGGTCTCGTGCCGCAGGATGCCGGCGAGGTTGAGACCGACCAGCAGCACGGGAGAGACGAACGCGAGCCCGAACGCCAGGATCAGCCGCATCACGAAGCTGAGGTACCCCTGCGCGTCGGTGAAGCTCGTGGCGCCGGCCGGGACGAAGTCCGTGAGGATCTCCACGGCGTGCGGCAGGACCCACCAGGCCAGCCATGCGCCCGCGAGGAACAGCGGGACGGCCCCGCCGAGGAACGCGTAGGCGTACCCCTTCTCACGCCGCGTCAGCCCGGGCGTCACGAACGACCAGAGCTGGAACAGCCACCAGGGGCAGGACACGATGATCCCGAGGAAGAACGAGACCTTGATCTTCATGTCCAGGGCCGAGGCCAGGCCGGTGAAGTTCAGGGCGATCGAACGCCCCTGCTCCTCCGCGGCCGCCGCGAGCGGCGCCTGGAGCGCGTCGAGCAGCGGTTCGTAGAAGAACCATCCGGCGACGGCACCGAGCACGATGCCGGCCGAGGCGAGGAACAGCCGCTTGCGCAGCTCGAGCAGGTGCTCCTTGAGGGGCATGCGCCCCTCGGGGTCCTTGGACTTGCCGGCCACGTGCTACGCCTTGGGACCTTCCGCGTCCGGCGGGGTCACGCCGCCGGACGACGGTGGCGAGGCCGGGTTCGTCGTGCCGGAGGTGGCCGGCGGGACGGTGCCCGCGGACGACGTCGTGCCGCCCGACGCCGGCTGGTCCGGCTTGTCGTCGTTCGTCAGGTCCTTGACCTCGCTCTTGAAGATCTTCAGCGACTGGCCGACGCTGCGCGCCAGGTCGGGGAGACGGCGCGCCCCGAACAGCAGCAGGATGACGATCACCAGCACGATGATGTGCCAGGGCTTGAGCATGCCCATGAACAGGCTCCTCGTTCTCGTACGCTCGACGTGAGCGGGGTGGTGCGGCCAGGCCAACCCTACGCGGTCCGGCGGTCGCTGGGGACCCTCGCCGCACGCCTCGTCGTCGAGGGCTCCGCCGCCCTCGGCGCACGCCGGAGCACGGCGGCCTTCTCCGCCTGCCGGCGCGCCAGCCAGCCCTCGGTGGCGCCCCGCCCGGCGGCCCACGTCCGGGCGGTGCGCCGCTGGCGGGCCCGCCGGTCGTCCGCGCGCGCGGCCCGCCGGGCGCGCACCTCATCGAGGTGCGCGCGCAGCTCGACCGGGTCGGCGAACAAGGTCGGGGACGTGTCCGGCGCCGTGGCGGCCGCGGCCGCCTGCGCGGCCCGCTCGGAGACCGAGCCCAGGGCACGGCCGGACCGGCCGACCTCCCGCGCCAGCCCCCTGCCGGAACGCCACAGCGACAGCGCCAGGAGAACGGCGCCCGCCAGCGCGGCCACCACGAGCAGCACCCACACCCACCACGACATGGCGCCCAGCCTAGGGGTTCGCCGTCCGGCCGTAGGCGGCGAGCGCGTCCCGTGCCAGGGCGGCCACCTCCTCGGCGACCTGCGGGGGCGAGACCGACACCACGTCGGGGGCGTTGGCCAGCAGCAGCCGGCGCAGCCACGCGGGGTTCGTCACCCGCAGCCGCACCTCGACCGAACCGTCCGGCAGGTCCCGCACCGACTCCGCCGGCACCTCCTCGGCCACCCAGCGGGCGGCGGACGCCAGCACGAGCGTCGCCGAGGGGGCGCGCGCGTCGGCGACGGACGCCCACACGTCCTCGTCGGCGCCCTCGGCCGCGAGCCCATGGTCCGCCGCCGCGTCGTCCAGGACCCGCGCCGCCAGGACCCGGTCCAGGCGGAACGTGCGCCGCCCTCCCGCGCGCAGGCACCACGCCACCAGGTACATCGCACCGTCCTGGGTGACCAGGCGCGCAGGGTCGACGTCGCGCTCGCTCGTGACGTCCGCCGCGTTGACGTACCGCAGGTGCAGCCGCCGGCCCGCGGACAGCGCCTCGGTGACGGCCGCGACGACCTGCGGGTCCCCCTCGCCCGCCAGCTCGACGTCGACGGCGCTCGCGGCCTCGCCCGTGGCGGCGGAGAGCTTGTCCAGCGCGGACGCCACGACCCCCGCGCGGCGCCGGTCGGCCTGCACGGCCGGCGACGCGTGCATCGCCCGCAAGGCGGCCACGAGCGCGACCGCCTCCCGGGTGCCGAGGCGCAGCGGCCGGGTCATGCCGCGGGTCTGGGTGATCGACACCAGCCCTCCGTCCAGGGAGAACGCGTCGAAGTCGATGAGGTCGTCCGGCATGTACCCCGGGGTGCCGGACACCCACAGGGCGTCCACGTCCTCGCGCACCTGGCGGGGCGTGACGCCGAACCGCTCGGCGAGCTCCTCGACGCGCACCGGGCCCGCGCCGTCGAGGAACGCCACCAGCCCGAGCAGCCGTACCAGCCGGTCATCCGCCCGCTCAGCCATCGGAACCCTCCCTGGTCGGTGTGCCCGCCTGCGTCGGTGTGCCCGCGGTCCCGTGCGCGGCCTGCGCGCGGTCGATCCCCGCCGCCGCCACGAGCCGGCGCACCACCTCGCCGCGCAGGTCGGCCGGCTCCTCGACGACGACCGCCGGCCCGTAGGCCGCGACCTCGTCGGCGAACGACGACAGGCTGCGGAACTGCACCCGGACCTCCTCGCGGCCGTCGGGCCGCGGGGCCGGCACCGGTTCGGCCCCGCGCCCAGCGGCCGGCTCGGGAGCCGTCGCGCGCGCCCGCAGCGCCTGCGCCCGCTCGGGCACGACGGCGAGCGTCGCCACCCGGCGCACCCCCACCCGCTCGCCCAGCATCGCGTCGACGTCGACCCGGGCCGGCACGTCGAAGGCGTCCGGGCGGGTGCCCACCTTGACCCGCCCCACGATCCGCGAGAGCCGGAACACCCGCGGTGCGCCACGCCCCCGGTCGAACCCGACGAGGTACCAGCCGCTGCCCCGCGCCGCGATCCGCCACGGCTCCACGTGCCGCGTGAGCACCTCGCCGGTGCTCGCCGCCCGGTACCGGAACGACACGTCGCGACGCTCGGAGACCGCCTCCAGCAGCGGCACGTACGCGTCCCCCGCGGCCCGCACCCGTGGTGCCAGGCCCGCGACCGCGTCCCCCGCCGCCTCGCCCGCACCCGCCGCGCGCAGCTTCGTCATCGCCCGCGACATGTCGGTGCGCAGCGTCTTGTCCGACCACAGCTGCGCCGCCAGGGCCACCACCCCCAGCTCCGCCGGGGTGAGGTCGACCGGGCCCAGGGCGTACGCGTCGTTGTCGATCCGGTACCCCACGTCGTCGCTGTGCCCGCCCGCGTCGACCGTGACGATCGGGATCCCCAGCGCACGCAACGTGTCCTTGTCCCGCTCGAACATCCGCTCGAACGCCTCCGTGGACGGCGCGTCGCCGTACCCGTTCACGCCCGAGCGCACCTGTTGCTTCGTCATCGCGGCGCTGGTGTTCACCAGGGCGATGACGAGGTTCAGCAGGCGTTCGGCAGGAGGGGTCCCTCGCGCGGCGGCGGGATCCGGGTTCGCGGGCATCGGGTCCACGCTAGTCGCCGGTAGCCTCGGGCGGGTGACGACAGGGCCGAACCGACCACACGCCGACCAGAGCCACGTGACGTGGCGCACCGGGACGGTCACCGACCGCCGCGCGAGCTGGGCCGGCGCCCGCGAGCTCACCCTGCGCCTCGACGTCCCCCTGCCCGGCGGCGACGACGGCGCCACCGGCCGCACCGACGTCCGCGGGCTCGCGTACACCGCGCTCGTCGGCGACCCCGGCGTCGGCGACCGCCTGCTGCTCAACGTGTCCGCCCTCGCCCGCGGGCTCGGCACCGGCGGCTATGCGCTCGTCGTCGGCCCCGCCGGCGACTCCGCCCCGCCCCCGGACCCCGCCCCCGGGCCCGGGCACCTCGTCAAGGCCCGCTACACCCCCCTGCAGGCCATGGTCCTCGGCGTCGACGAGCAGGAGTCCGAGCACCACGCCACCCTGCGCGACGCCGACGACCTCGGCGGCCTGCCCGTCGTGGTCGCCGACCTCCACTCCGCGCTGCCCGCCGTCGTCGCCGGCGCCCGCCACGGGGCCGAGCGCGCCGGCCGGCCCACACCGCGCGTCGCCTACGTCATGACCGACGGCGGCGCCCTGCCCGCCGCCTTCTCCCGCACCATCGCCACCCTGCGCGAGGCAGGCTGGCTCGCCGCCACCGTCACCGTCGGGCAGGCGTTCGGAGGCGACCTCGAGGCCGTCACCGTGCACACCGGGCTCCTCGCCGCCCGGCACGTCGCCCACGCCGACCTCGTCGTCGTCGCCCAGGGGCCCGGCAACCTCGGCACCGGCACCCGGTGGGGGTTCTCCGGCGTCGCCGCCGGGGAGGCCGTCAACGCCGCCGCGGTCCTGCGGGGGCGCGCCGTCGCCTCCCTGCGCGTGTCCGGCGCCGACGCCCGCGAGCGGCACCTCGGCGTCTCCCACCACAGCCTCACCGCCTACGGCCGGGTGGCGCTCGCGGCCGCCGACGTCCCCGTGCCCGCCCCCACGCCCCCGGTCGAGGCCCTGCCCGGGTGGGGGGCCGACCTCACCGCCCGCGTGCACGCCCAGTCCGCCGCCCTGGCCGACGTCCCCGCCGGGCACCGCCTCCTCGACGTCCCCGCCGGCACCGGCCTGCTCGACGCCCTGCGCGCCAGCCCCGCCCGCCTGTCCACCATGGGCCGCGGGCTCGACGCCGACCCGGCCGCGTTCGTCGCGGCCGCCGTCGCCGGCCTGCACGCCGAGGCCCTCGTCGCCGCACCGGGCAGCCGGTAGCGTTCCCCCATGCCAGAGCGGACCCCGCGGCCCCGCACCGGACGCGACCCCGCGCCCCTGCTCGGGTACGTCCTGCTCGCGCTGGTCGTCATCGGTGCCGCGGCCGCCACCCCGTGGCGCGTGGCGCTCCCCGCCCTCGTCCTGCCCCAAGAGCTCCCCGACCCGGTGCGGCTCTCCGCCGTCCCGGAGCTCGGCCCCCGGCAGGAGCCGCAGGACTCCGAGGCGCTCACCGTCATCGTCGTCGTGCTCGCCCTGCTCGGCGCGCTCCTGATCCTCACCCTCCTGTACCTCCTGGCCCGGCGGGCGCTCGCGGAGCTGCGCGACACCCCCGAGGACGACGACGACATCCCGGACGCCGTCACACCCGGCGCCGTCGCGCCCGCCCTCGCCGTGCCCGAGCTGCAGGACGCCGTGCAGCTCGCCCTCGCCCGCGTGGACGCGGCGGCCACCCCCCACGACGCCGTCGTCGCCGCATGGGTCGCCCTCGAGGACGCGGCCGCCGAGCACGGGCACCGGCGCGCCCCCGCGCAGACCCCCACCGAGTTCACCGGCGAGCTGCTCGCCGCCACGCCCGCACCCCCCGACGCGGTGAGCACCCTGCGACGCCTCTACTCCGAGGCCCGCTTCACCGACCGCCCCGTCGACGCCGGCCAGGTGGACGGCGCTCGCGGCGCCCTGCGGCGCATCGCCCGTGTCCTCGCCGACGGCTCCCACGCCGCGACCTCGGACGCGACCCCTGGCGTCGACGACACGGGCTCCGGCGACCGCCCCGGCCTGAGGGACGCTCCGTGAGCCGGCGCCGCAGCGTCCTCCTGACCGCCGCGACGGCGCTCGTGGCCGGGATCGCGCTCGCCGCCCTCGGCGTGCTCGACCCCCTGCACGCGGCCCTGCTCGTCGTCGTCGTGGCGACCGTCACCGCCGTGTGGCGCACCCTCGACGAGGGCACCGACCCGGCGTTCCCGCCCGTCCCCGAGGACCGCCGCGACGGCGCCCGCAACGACGTCAGCGAGCTCGGCTGGGCCACCTTCACACGCGACGGTGCCGTGGGGAACCGCATGCGGGAGCGCCTACGGGCGCTGGCCGCCGCCCGCCTCGCCGAACGGGGCGTCGACCTCGACGACCCTGGCCACCACGACGCGGCAGCACGCCTCCTGGGATCCGACGTCGTCGACGGCCTGACCTCCAGGCAGCCCGCCGGCCGCGCCGAGGTGCACCGTTGGATCGACGCGATCGACCTGCTCGTGCCGACCCCTCCAGACGCCACCCCGCCCGCCCACGAAAGGCGCCACGCATGACGACCGACACCACCGCGCACGCCCCCGTCCCGCCGCTGCCCGTCGCCGAGGTCGCCGACCTGGGCTCGCGGGTGCTGGACGCCGTGGGGACCGCCGTCGTCGGGATGCGCGACACGCTCGAGCTCGCGCTGGCCGCCGTGCTGGCCGGCGGGCACGTGCTCTTCGAGGACGTGCCCGGTCTCGGCAAGACGCTCGCCGCCCGATCCCTGGCCGGGGCGCTCGGGCTGGACTTCGCCCGCCTGCAGTGCACGCCCGACCTGCTGCCCGGTGACATCACCGGCTCCACCGTGTTCGACCCCGCGAGCCGCGAGCTGGTGTTCCGCCCCGGGCCCGTGTTCACCGGCCTGTTCCTCGCGGACGAGATCAACCGGACGCCACCCAAGACGCAGTCCGCGCTGCTCGAGGCGATGGCGGAGCGGCAGGTCTCCGTCGACGGCGTGAGCCACCCGCTGCCGGTCCCGTTCCACGTCATGGCCACGTCCAACCCCGTCGAGTACGAGGGCACCTACCCGCTGCCGGAGGCCCAGCTCGACCGCTTCATGGTCCGCCTCGCCGTCGGCTACCCCGCCCGGGACGACGAGCGGCAGGTGCTGCTGCGACGGGTCGTGCGTCGTCAGGAGGCCGCCGTGGTGGACCCCGTCGTCGACGTCCCCACGGTGCGCGCGATGCAGGCGGGCGTCGAAGCGACCGAGTGCGACCCCGACGTCGCCGGGTACTGCGTCGACCTGGCCGCCGCCACCCGGCGGCACTCCGCGCTGGAGGTCGGCGCCAGCCCCCGCGGCTCGCAGAACCTGCTCCTCATGGCGCGCGCGGTGGCCGTGCTCTCCGGCCGGGACTTCGTGCTCCCGGAGGACGTCAAGCGCGTCGCGGTCCCCGTGCTGGCTCACCGCCTCACCCTCACCCCGACCGCCTGGGCCGGCGCGGTACGGGCCGAGGACCTGGTGCTCGAGCTGCTCGCCGCCGTGCCCGGCCCCGCCACCGTCGCGGGGACCGCCGGATGACGACCCACGACGCCGCGGCCGTCTGGGACCGGAGCAGCCACACGGCCGCGGGCATCGCAGCCGGCGTGCTCGTCCTGGGCCTCGGGCTGCTCGTGGGACGTGCCGACGTCGCGATCATGGCCGTCCCGCTCCTGCTGTCCGCGGGATGGGCCGGCATGCCCGGAGCCTGGCGCGCCAGGCCGCCCGAGGGCACCGTGCACGTCAGCGCCGAGTCGGACGACCGACCGCGCGAGCCCGGACGGCTCGCCGGCGTCGTGCACCTCGACCCGCCGCCCGGCACCGAGCTGGTCCAGGTGCGGGTCACCGGCCCCGGACACCGCCCGGTCGTCGCCGTCGTCGCCGGGGAGCCGCGCACGCTCGAGGTATGCCTGCGCACCGTGCGGACCGGGCCCCAGCGCACGTTCCGCATCCACGCCCTCGGCGCCGGCGCGGGCGGCACCACCGTGCCCCACGCACCCGTCACCGCGACCGCCCCCGACCGCGTCGTCCTCCCGGCACCGCTACGGCTCGGCCAGGTGCCGCTGCCGTCGCGGCTGCGCGGGCTCACGGGCCCGCACACCGCCCGCAGGCTCGGCGACGGTGACGAGCTGCGCGACATCCACCCGTTCACCCCCGGCGACCGGCTCCGGCGCGTGGACTGGCGCACGACCGCCCGCCGCTCCCCCGAGCTCGAGACGCTGTACGTGCGGCGCACCTACGCCACCGCCGAGGCGACCGCCGTCCTCGTCCTGGACTCCCGCGACGACGTCGGGCCCGACCTGCGCACCTGGCGGGGCTCGGGCACCCAGCGGGTCGACGAGCCGACGTCCCTGGACCTCGCCCGCAACGCCGCGGCCTCCGTCGCCGCGGCCCTCGTGGCGGGGGGCGACCGGGTGGGGCTGGAAGACCTGGGGCGCTCGCGGCGACCGGTGCCGGCGGCGGCCGGGCGCCGCCAGCTGCGGCGCGTCCTGCACGGCCTCGCGCTCAGCCGTGCGATCGGCACCCCCGCTCGGCGGCTGCGCCCGCCACAGGTGCCGGCGGACGCGATCGTCTACCTCTTCACCACCGCCCTCGACGACGAGTCGCTCGGTCTCGTCCGTGCCTGGCGTGCCGGCGGCCACCCGGTCGTCGTGGTGGACACGCTGCCCGACGTGCGCGCGGTGGCGGAGGAGCACATGCGCCTGGCCTGGCGGGTCACACGGCTCGAGCGCGAGGACCGGCTGCGGCACATGGGCGCCGAGGGGGTCCCGGTGGTGCGCTGGGCCGGGACGGCGCGCGACGAGGCGCCGGTGCGCCTCGAGACGCTGGTGCGCGCCGCGCAGCGGCACGGTGGCATGACGGCGGCGGCCCGATGACCTCCGTCGCCGGCGCCGTCCGGAGACGGCTGCACCGCCTACGGCTCGACCGTCGCCCGCTGCCGCTCGTCGAGGTGACGGTGGGCCCCTGGGTCCCGGGCTGGGTGTTCCGGCTGGCCGCCTGCGTGGCCGTCGGGGCGCTGGTGCTCCTGGCGGCGGGCCGCACGGGGCTCCTGCCGACGATCGCCGTCGGTGCCGCGCTCCTGCTGGCGGCGTGGGCCGCCGCGCGACCGGGACCAGGACCGGCCCATGTCGCGGTGGTCGCGTCCGCCGTCATCCTGCTCGGGACCGGCACGACACCGTTCGACGCGGCCGTGCTGTGGCTTGCTCCGCTGGGGTATGTCGCCGTACGGCTCGGCTGGTGGGCCTCCTGGCTCGGCCCGCTGGCCCGCGTCGAGGTGGCGGCCCTGGGCCGGGCCGCGGCACGCGACGCCGTCGTCGTGCTCGCCACCTTCCCCGTGGCGCTCGCGGCCTGGGTCGTCGCGGGGCGGCCCGTCGCCGCACTGGTCGTCCTCGGGTTCGTGGCGCTGGCTGCGTTCGCGTGGATCATCGCCCGGCGGCACGATGGCCGGTGACGACACCACCGCACCGAGGACGGAGAACCTCATGGCAGACCGCAAGAAACTTCCCCGCTACACGGTGCCCTCGCTCACCCGCGAGGCCGGCGACAAGCTCGCGACGATCCTCCAGGAGCGCCTCAACTCCCTGACGGACCTGCACCTGACCCTCAAGCACGTGCACTGGAACGTCGTGGGACCGCACTTCATCGCCGTCCACGAGATGATCGACCCCCAGGTCGACGCGGTCCGGGCGATGACCGACGCGCTCGCCGAGCGCATCGCGACGCTCGGCGGAGAGCCGGTCGGGACCCCGGGCGCGCTCGTGAAGGCGCGCGCGTGGGAGGACTACAGCCTCGGGCGCGCCACCGCGATCGAGCACCTGGGCGCGCTCGACGAGGTGTACGAGGGCGTCATCACCGCGCACCGCAAGGCCGCGAAGGACACCGAGGAGCTCGACGACGTCACCAACGACATGCTCATCGGGCACCTGCACGAGCTCGAGCTGTTCCACTGGTTCGTGCGCGCGCACCTCGAGAGCGCCGGCGGCGACCTGTCGACCGCCGGGGCGCGGACCGAGGTCGGCGCCGCGCGCAAGGCCCGCAGCGCGGAGGCGAAGGACGCCGGCTGACCCGCACGCGACCGGTCGCACCCGACGGAAGACGCAGGAGGGGCACAGCACGTTCCGGCGTGCTGTGCCCCTCCGGCATGATGGCCCCGTGATCCGCACCTACCGTCCTTCCGACCGCGCCGCCGTCGCCGAGGTCTGCGTCCGTACCGCCGCCGGCGGCACCGACGCCCGTGGCGTCTACTCCGACGACCGGCTCATGCCCGAGGTCTTCGCCCTGCCGTACGTCGAGTACGCGCCCGACCTGGCGTTCGTCGTCGTGCACCCTCTCGACGAGACGGAGACCGCTCGCCGCGACCCGGCCGACGAGGTGCTGCACGTCGAGGACGGCGTCCTGGTCGGCTACGTCCTCGGTGTGGCCGACACGCGCGCCTTCGTCGACTGGTGGCAGGAGTCCTGGGGGCCGGGCTTCGACGCCCGGCACCCTGCTCCTGGTATCTCGCCGACCGGTGCCGAACCCGGCTTCACGGAGGAGTCGCTCCTGCGTTGCGGGTCCGACGCCACGCGCATGGTGACGGGGATCAGCGCCGCCGAGCTCGACGCCTACCCCGCCCACCTGCACATCGACCTGCTGCCCCAGGCGCAGGGCCAGGGCCTCGGCCGCACGCTCATGGACACCCTGCGGGCAGCGCTGGCCGACCAGGGCGTCCCCGGCGTCCACCTGGGCATGGATCCCACCAACACCGGCGCCCGGGCGTTCTACGACAGGTACGGGTTCGTCGAGCTGCCGTCCCACACCGCGACCGCGCCGCTGCTCGGGATCACGACCGCCTGACCGTCGGCGCCCCGCTGCGCCGCCCCCGAGGGCCGCCGTCCTACCGGGCAGCGGCCCTCGGGCGTTTCCTCGTGCTCCGATCGCCCGCGGGTCTCCCGCCCGTCAGGGCGGGATGGGTCAGGTGCTTTCGGAGGTCACCGGGGTGTTCTGACGCTTGGCACACTATTTTCTACGAGAAGCGGGTGTGCCTGGTGCCTGCCCGTCAGACGGCTGACGGCGCCACCGCTCGGCCCGGGTCGTGCGTGCCCGCCTCCACCCAGGCGCGGCGCACCTGCTCGAACCTGGTCGGCAACGGCGCGCGCACCGCCCCGTACCGCGCGTTCGTCCGGTGCACGAACCTGCGCCAGGACAGCACCAGCCCCTGCCGGGTGATGGGCAGGCCGCTCGAGACCGTCGTGCCGTTGTCGTGCGTGTGGTGCACCGTCAGCAGCAGGGCCCGCGGCACGGAGCCCTCCAGCTCCGCGGCCAGCTCGAGCCGCACCACCATCCAGTGGCGCAGCAGGAGCACCACCTCCGGCGGCAGCCGGTGCTCGCGCAGCACGCGGTGCTTGCCGTGCCGCACCAGGGCTCTCCCCTCCCCCGGGTCACGACCCTCCGCGCGGGCACGTCGCGCGCCCGCCTCGGAGTCGGGGCCCAGGTCGAGGTCCTCCGCCCGCACGCGCAGGAGATCTCCGTACCGAGCGCCCGTCGCGCGTGTCAGGCCGGCGATCACGGCGAGCCGCACCACCTCCGGCTTCCCGTCCGGGCGCAGGGCCTCCACGGACAGCTCCCGCCACACCCACTCCGCCTCGTCGAGGGTGACCGGCGGGCGCGGGTAGCGGGCCGCGGGGCCGGCCTCTGCTGCAGCAGGCGCCGCGTCGCCGCCGGTGGGGGCGGTGGGGTCAGGGTCGGTGGCCATGGGTCCATCCTCGCGCTTGGCACACTTTTTATTCGCCACCACGGACGGCGTGTCCCGTATCGTCGTAGGCTCGGCCGGTGCCCGACCCCTCTCCTGCCCCTGGACGCGACGTTCCCGAGCTGCCCGGCACCGTCGCGGCGCCCCTCGACCACGAGCTCGTGATCAAGAGGTCCCGGTTCATCGCCCACCTCTCCCCCGCGGGGAGCGTCGAGGAGGCGGAGTCCGTCGTGGCGCGCGTGCGCAAGGAGCTCTGGGACGCCCGCCACCACTGCGTCGCACTCGTGGTGGGCACGCACGCCGACGCCCAGCGATCCTCCGACGACGGCGAGCCGTCCGGGACCGCCGGCATCCCCATGCTCGAGGTGCTGCGCCACCGCCGCGTCACCGACGTCGTGGCGGTCGTCAGCCGCTACTTCGGCGGCGTCCTGCTCGGCGCCGGAGGGCTCGTCCGCGCGTACTCCGGGGCGGTGAGCGGCGTGCTCGACGAGGCCGCCACCCGAGGGCTCCTCCGCCGGCGGGCCGCCCTGCACGAGGTGACCGTCGCCGTCCCGCACGCCGACGCCGGCCGCATCGACCACCACCTGCGCTCCTGGGCCGCCACGCACGACGCCGTGCTCGAGGCCACCGCCTACGGCGCGGACGCCCGCCTCACCCTGCTCGTCCCGCCCGGCGAGATCGGCTCGCTGGGCGCCGACCTCGCCGAGGCCAGCGCGGGCGCCCTCACCCCGGTCGTCGGCGCGACCCGCGTCGTCGACCTCCCCGTCCCTCCCGTGTGAGCGGACGGCGGCGGTCAGGGGGTGGCGAGCCCGCCAGGCCCCACGACGGCACCGTCGGGCACGGTCGCCGGCTCGCCCGCGTCGGCCAGCGCCCCGGCGCCCTCGACCCGCACGTCGGCGCCGAACGACCAGTCCCCCGCCACCGTGAGCGACGCCGCGCCACGCAGCGAGGGGGCCCCGGCGGCGAACCGCTCGTCGAACGCGTCGATCGTCTTGTAGACGCCGGAGAGCGTGACCAGCGGCGCGTCCACCTGCGCGACGAGCCGGTAGTCGGCAGTGAGCTCGTAGACGTCGGAGCGCATGAGCAGCAGGTCGCTCGTGGTCTTCACCGGCAGGAACCGGGCACGGGACACCTCGATCGCCGTCGCGCCCTCGAACACGGCGACAGCCGCCCCCATGGCGGACTCGATCTGCACGACCTCGGGCGATGACGGGTCCGTCGGGTCGACCGTCTTGGCGTTGCGGATGAGCGGGAGCTCGAGCACGCCACCGGTCCGGTCGAGCTCGGCCGCCAGCGCCTCGAGGTCGAACCAGAGGTTGTTCGTGTGGAAGTACGGGTGCAGCGAGGGGTCGAGCGACGCGTCCTGGTCGTCCGGGTGGGTCTGCGCGGTCTCGCGCTGCACGATGCGCCCGTCGGACCTGCGCACCACGAGCTGCCCGCCCTTGACGTCCGCCGGCGTCTTGCGGCACATCTCGGCGGCGTACGGGGCGCCGGAGGCCGCGAACCAGGCCGCGATCTCGCCGTCGGGCGCCGCCCCCAGGTTGTCGGAGTTGGAGACGCTGGCGTACCGGAACCCGGCGTCCAGCAGCGCTCTCACGACGCCCGACGCGTGCAGCGCCGGGTACAGGTCGCCGTGCCCGGGCGGGCACCACTCCAGCGTCGGGTCCGCCGGCCACTCGACAGGCTCGAGCGTGTCGGCGCGCAGCTTGGGCTCGCGGTTCTGCAGGAAGTCGACCGGCAGTCCGTCCACCACCAGGTCGTCGTACGGCGCGAGCGCGGCGAGCGTGTCCTCGCGCGTGCGGAACGAGTTCATCAGCACGAGCGGCAGGCGGGCGCCGGTGCTCTGCCGCGCCGCGCGCACCTGGCCGACGATGACGTCGAGGAACGTCAGGGCCTCGCCGGCGCCGGCGGGGTCGTCGTCGCGCACGGTGAGCAGCGACTTCGCCCGGTCCATGCCCATCGACGTGCCCAGGCCGCCGTTGAGCTTGATGACGGCGGTCCGTGCCAGCGCCGCCTGCGCGTCGGCGGGGTCCACGGCGAGGTCGGCGTGCCGCGGCAGGTCCCGCAGGGGCTCGACGTCGGCCTCCCGGACCAGGCCGCTGGCCCCCGACTCCAGCAGCCGGTAGAAGCGGGTGAAGGTGTCGATCGCGGCGGGGGCCACCCCCGCCGCCGTCATCTTGTCGCGTGCCAGGTCGAGTCCGCGGTCGCTCATGACCAGCACCCTAACCGGCACCGTCCGCCCGGGCCGCGAGGTCTCACTCGAAGCGCGAGGGGTCCCCGGCCCCGGCCCGCACGACCTGCGGGTAGCCGTCCGAATAGTCCACGACGGTCGTCGGCTCGGCGACGACCTCGCCCGCCTCCACGACGGCGTCGACCACGTGGTCGAGCTCCTCCTTGACCTGCCACCCGTCGGTGAGCGGCTGCTCCGCCCCCGGCAGGATGAGCGTGGACGACAGCAGCGGCTCGGAGAGCTCGCGCAGCAGCGCCTGCACGAACCGGGAGTCCGGGATCCGCACCCCGACGGTCCGCTTCTTGGGGTGGGCGAGCCGACGGGGCACCTCGGAGGTCGCGGGCAGCACGAACGTGTACGGTCCCGGGGTCGACGACTTGATCGCCCGGAACGCGCTGTTGTCGAGGATGACGAGCTGGCCGAGCTGGGCGAAGTCCGCGCAGACGAGCGTGAAGTGGTGCCCCGGTGAGAGGTGACGGATCTGCCGGATGCGCTCGGTGCCGTCGTGCTGGCCCATCTGGCACCCGAGCGCGTAGCCGGAGTCCGTGGGGTACGCGATGAGCGCGCCGTCCCGGAGCATGGCGACCACCTGCGCCACGAGTCGCGGCTGCGGGTCCACCGGATGGATGTCGAAGAAGCGGGCCATGGTCGCAGGGTAGTCCCGTGCCGCGGTGCCCGCCCGCAGGTCAGACGGCCGGATCAGGCGCCGAGGGCGCGCCGCAGCTCGATCTCGCCGGCGTTCCCGCCCGAGCACATGACGCCCACGCGACGGCCCAGGAACCGGGCCGGGTGGGCGAGGACCGCGGCCAGCGCGGCCGCGCCCGCCCCTTCCGCCACGGTGCGCGCCCCGGTGAGGTAGGCGCGCTGGGCCGCGGCGATCTGGTCGTCGTCCACGAGGAGGAAGTCGGCGAGCCCGTCCCGCAGCACCTGCTGCGTCAGGGCGAACCCGCTCCCCACGGCGAGGCCCTCGGCGCGCGTGGTGTTGGCCGCCGTGCGCAGCTCCCCCGCACGCCACGAGTCGTGCGCGGCCGGGGACGCGGCGGCCTGCACCGCGACGACCTCGAGCCCCGGAGCGAGCGCGGCGGCCACCAGGCAGGCGGCCGCCGCGCCGGACCCGCCTCCGACGGGCACGACGAGCACGTCCAGGTCCGGCACGTCGCCCAGCAGCTCGAGCGTGGCCGTCGCGACGCCGGCCACCAGCGCGGGCTCGTTGGCCGCTCCCACCAGCCGCGCTCCGGTGTTGTCAGCGAGGTCGGTGGCGCGGGCGCGCGCGTCGTCGAACGTGCGTCCGTGCAGCACGACCTCGGCGCCGAGGCGCCGCACGGCCCGCTCCTTGACGGGGTTCGGAGCCGTCGGCATGACGATGGTGCAGCGCGTCCCGGTGTGCCGGGCGGCGTGGGCGAGCGCCTGGGCGTGGTTGCCCGTCGAGTACGCGACGATCCCTCGCTCCCGCGCCGTGGCGTCGAAGCCGAGCAGCAGGTTCAGGGCGCCGCGCACCTTGAACGCCCCCGTGTGCTGCAGGTTCTCGTGCTTCACGACGAGCCTTGCTCCCTGCGCCCCGGCGTCGGCCGCCGCGCGGTCGAGCTCGGGATGGACGACGGCGGGCGTGTGCACCACGAGACCCTCGAGCCGGTGTGCGGCGAGCAGGACGTCGTGGACGGTCGGCGGGGCCGGGACGGCGCCCGGGGCGTGCACAGGGGTCGCGAGGCTCATCCCTCCAGGGTGGGACGGGGCGACACATAGGTCCAATGCCAGTTCGTCGCCGAACTCATCGACGGTTCCTATGCGTCGCTCGTATCCTGGGGCGATGCCTGCCCGCCCGACGCCGTCGGTTCCCCTGGACCTTGCCCGCCTGCGCGTGCTCGTCGCCGTCGCCCGCACGGGATCGGTGACGGGCGCGGCGCGCGAGCTGCACTACGCCCAGCCGTCCGTGAGCCACCACCTTGCGCGGCTCGAGGCCGAGACGGGGATCCCGCTGCTCCGGCGTGCCGGGCGCGGCGTCCGGCTCACCGAGGCCGGCCGCCTGCTGGCGGACCGCGCCGAGGAGATCCTCGGCCGCGTCGAGGGTGCCCGCCGCGAGCTGGACGCCCTCGCCGGTCTCCAGGCGGGCCGTGCCCGGCTCGCCTCCTTCCCGTCGGCGCTGGCCACCCTGGTGCCCGACGCGGTCGCACGCCTCCGCGCCGACCACCCCGGCCTCGGCGTGGGCCTGCTCGAGGCAGAGCCACCGGAGGCGGTCGCCGCCCTCACCGCCGCCGAGGTCGACGTGGCGCTCGTCTTCGAGCACTCCGACGTCCGGCAAGGGCGCACGACGACGGACCTGTCCCGGTTCGAGGTCACGGAGGTCTACGAGGAGCCCGTGACCCTGGTGCGGCCGGGCGGCCCAGGTGCCGTCGCCGGAACGGCGACGCCCGGGCTCGGTGACCTCGAGCACGCCGACTGGATCGCCGGCTGCGAGCGCTGCCGCGCCGACCTGGTGACCCGGTGCGCCGCGCTCGGCTACGCCCCGCGCATCGCCTTCGAGACGGACGACTACGTCGCGGTCCAGGCGCTCGTCGCCTCAGGGGCGGGGGTCAGCCTGCTGCCGGAGCTCGCGCTGCGCGCGCACCGCAACCCGGGCGTCGTCGTCGACCCGCTCCCCGGCGCCACCCGGCGCGTCCTCGCCCTCACCGTGGGCGCTCCCACCGGGCCCGCTCGCGAGCTCGTGGGGCGTCTCGTGGCCGCCGGCGCTGAGCTGGAGTCGCCAGGGACGGGCATGACGGCGGGGATGACGTCGGGCATGACGTCGGGTACTGCCGCAGGTGCGATGTCGAGCAGGTCGCCCCGGCCCTAGCGTCGGGAGCATGCCACTCGCACCGCCCCCCGAGCTGGCGGCGTGGCTCGACGCCTGGTGGGCCACGTCGGACTACGACGTCTCGCGCGAGGTGGCCCAGCGGGGCGTCGCCGTGCTGCTGTGCCTGGCGTTCCTCCAGGCGCTCACCCAGTTCCGGCCGCTGCTCGGCGAGCACGGACTGCTGCCCGTGCCCCGCTTCACGGCACGGGTGCCGTTCCGTTCCGCGCCGTCGCTCTTCCACCTCCGGTACTCGGACCGGCTCCTGGTGGCCGTCGCCACCACAGGCGCCGCCCTCGCGGCGGCGGTCGTGGCCGGCGTCCCGCAGCGCGGCCCGTGGTGGGTGACGACGCTCATGCTGCTCGCCGCGTGGTGCGCGTACCTGTCGCTGGTGAACGTCGGCCAGCGCTTCTACGGGTACGGCTGGGAGATGCTGCTGTGCGAGGCCGCGTTCCTCGTCGCCTGGCTGGGCGCGGACGCCGTGCCCGTGCCCCTCCTGGGCGTCCTCGCCCTGCGGTGGCTGCTGTTCCGGCTCGAGCTGGGCGCCGGACTCATCAAGTGGCGCGGCGACCCGGCCTGGCGCGACCTCACGGCGATGGACCACCATCACCAGACCCAGCCGATGCCCGGCCCGTTGAGCTGGCACGCCCACCACCTGCCGCGCTGGTGGCACCGCACCGAGGTGGTGGGCAACCACATCAGCCAGCTGCTCGTGCCGTGGCTGCTGTGGCTGCCGCAGCCGCTGCCGTCGGTCGCCGGGGCCGTCGTGGTGCTGACCCAGGGGTGGCTGATCGTCACCGGCAACTTCGCGTGGCTCAACTGGGCGGCCGTGGTCCTGGGCGCCGCGATGGTGTCCGACGGCGTGTGGGCCGCCGCCGGGTCGGTGGTGGGCCTGGGGCCCACCACCGCGGCGCTCCGGGGTGCCACGGGTGCCACAGAGGTGGCCGCCGCGGTCGTCCTGCCCCCGGCGTTCGTCGTGGTCGCGTCGGCGGCCGCGCTCCTCACGGCCGTGCTCTCCGTGCGCCCTGCGCTCAACCTCGCCTCACGGCACCAGCGGATGAACGCGAGCTTCGAGCCGTGGCGCCTGGTCAACGCCTACGGGGCGTTCGGCAGCGTGACCCGCCGCCGGCACGAGGTCGTGCTCGAGGGCACGCTCGCGACGCGCCCCGGCACGGACGACTGGCGCGAGTACGAGTTCCGGGGCAAGCCGGGCGACGTGCGCCGGCGCCCGCCCCAGGTCGCGCCGTACCACCTGCGGCTCGACTGGCAGATGTGGTTCCTGGGGCTCGGGGCGGGCGGGCGCTGGTTCGACGTCCTGCTGCTGCGGCTGCTCGAGGCGGACCGGGCGACCCTGCGCCTGCTGCGGACCGATCCCTTCGACGGCGAGCGGCCCCGGTGGGTGCGCGCCGTGGTCTACCGCTACCGGTACACGACGCCCGCCGAGCGCCGGCACGACGGCGCCTGGTGGGTGCGCGAGCAGCCGGAGGCCCTCGTCGACCCCGTCGACCTCCCCCGGCTGGGCGCCGCGCTCCCCCACGACACCCGATCCGGCGGCACGCACGAGGACCCGCCCGGATGACCCGCGGGACGCCGGGGGGACGCGGGGGCGCGCGCGGGCAGCAGGGCTCAGACGGTCGAGTCCCGCCACGCCGTGTGCAGGGCGGCGTAGTGGCCGGTGCCGCCGGCGAGCTCGGCGGGCGGTCCGTCCTCGACTATCCGTCCGTGTGACATGACGAGCACCCGGTCCGCGATCGCGACCGTGGACAGCCGGTGCGCGATGATGATCGCCGTCCGGTCGGCGAGCAGCGTCTGCAGGCCGTGCTGCACCAGGCGCTCCCCCGGGATGTCCAGCGAGCTGGTGGCCTCGTCCAGGACGAGCACCGCCGGGTCGGCGAGGAACGCGCGCGCGAAGCTCAGGAGCTGCCGCTGCCCCGAGGAGACCCGCCCCCCGCGCTTGTTCACGTCGGTGTCGTAGCCCTCAGGCATCGCCATGACGAAGTCGTGCGCGCCGACGGCCCGCGCGGCGTCCTCGATCTCCTCCTGCGTCGCGTCGGGCCGCCCGAGGGCGATGTTCTCGCGCACCGAGCCGCTGAACAGGTAGGCCTCCTGCGTCACCATGACGACCGCGCGGCGCAGGTCCGTGGTCGACAGGTCGCGCACGTCGACGCCGTCGAGCTGCACGGTGCCCTCGGTGGCGTCGTAGAACCGGGTGACGAGCTTGGCCAGCGTCGACTTGCCGGCGCCGGTGGTCCCCACCAGCGCGACCGTCTGACCGGCCGGGATGGCCAGGTCGAGGTCGGGCAGGATCACCGGGCCGTTCCCGTACCGGAACGTCACGTCCGCGAGGCGCAGCGCACCCCGCGCACGCGGGAGCGGCGTGGGCTGCCGCGGCTCCACGACCGTCGGCTCCTCCGCGAGCAGCCCGGACACCTTCTCCAGGGCCGCCGTGGCCGACTGGAAGGCGTTGTAGAACATGCCCAGCTGCTGGATCGGCTGGAAGAACCGCTTGACGTACAGAAGCGACGCGACGAGCACGCCGACGTCCAGCGCGCCCGAGTACACCCGCCACCCGCCCACCGCGAGCGCCGCCGCGACCGCGACGTTGCCGATGAGCACGAGGCCCGGCTGGTAGCGACCGTTGACGCTGAAGATCCGCAGGTTCGCGTCGCGGTACTCCTCGCCGAGCCGGTCGTACTCCGCCTCGGTGGTGGCCTCCCGGCGGAACGCCTGCACGGCGCGCATGCCCGTCATCGTCTCGACGAACTTCACGATGAGGCGCGCCGACGTGGTGCGCTGCTCGCGGTAGAACGTCTGCGAGTACTTCTGGAACCACCGCGTGAGCAGCCAGGCGGGCACCAGGGCCGCGGCGAGCACGGCGCCGGAGACCGGGTCCACCAGGAACAGCACGACGCCGGTGAACAGCATGAGCATCAGCGAGGACACGACGCCCGTGAGGCCGCCGTCGAGCAGCTCGCGCAACGCCTCGAGGTCGGACGTCTGCCGGCTGATGATGCGCCCCGACGTGTACGACTCGTGGAACTCCAGGCTCAGCAGCTGGGTGTGCCGGAACACGCGCCGCCGCAGGTCGAGCAGCACGCCCTGGGCGATGCGCGCCGCCGCACGCACGTACGCGCCCGCGCACAGCCCGCCGAGCACGGCGGCCACGACGTACAGGGACCCGACGACGGCGAGCGTCGCCGCGCTGCCGTCCATGAGGGCGGGCACGGCGTCGTCGATCGCGAGGGACACGAGCCACGGCCCGGCGACCTGGCCCAGCGTGGAGACGACAACGAGCACGCCCGCCCACGCCAGGGACCGCTTGCGGGGCCGCAGGAGCGCACCGAGCAGGTGCATCGAGCGGGCGCGCGCGGCGCGAGAGGCCGCGCGGTCGAGGCGGGTGGCGTCGTCCGCGGCCGCGTCGGTAGGACGGCGGGTGGGCTGGGGCGGGGTGGTCGGCGCGCTCACCGGTGGTCCTCCGTCGTCTCGTCGTCGTCCGAGCCTGTCGGCTCGCCGTCCAGGTCGCCGTCGCCGGCCGCCTGCACCCAGTCCTCCTCGAGGTTCGAGATCACGTACCGGTAGTGCGGGTCGGTGGCCAGCAGGTCGGCGTGGGTGCCGACGGCGGTGATCCGGCCGTCCTGCAGCACCGCGACCCGGTCGGCCAGCGCGACCGTCGAGGGCCGGTGCGCGATGACCAGGGTCGTGGTGCCCGCGAGCACCTGGCGCAGCCGGCCGGTCACGGCCTCCTCGGTGGCGACGTCGAGCGCCGACAGCGGGTCGTCGAGCACCAGCACCGCCGGCCTCGCCGCGATGGCGCGTGCGAGGGCGAGCCGCTGACGCTGGCCGCCCGAAAGGGAGAGCCCTTCCTCCCCGATCCGGGTGTCGACGCCTGCCGGCAGGTCGGCGACGAACCCGGCCTGGGCCACCTCGATCGCCTCGTGGAGCCGGCGCTCGCGCTCCGCCTCGGGCACCGCGCCGGGGCCTCGCTCGGGCACCCCCAGCAGCACGTTGTCGCGCACGGAGGCGGAGAAGAGGGTGGGGTCCTCGAACGCGACGGCGACGGCGCGACGCACGTCGGTGCGGCGCATGCGGCGCACGTCCACGCCGTCGAGCAGCACCTGCCCGCCGGTGACGTCGGCGATCCGGGGGACGAGCATCGCCAGGGTCGACTTGCCGGAGCCCGTCAGGCCCACGAGCGCCGTGGTGGTCCCCACCGGCAGCTCCAGGTCGACGCCGGCGAGCTGGGGCTCGGCGGCGTCGGAGAAGGCGTAGGTGACGTCGCGGAGCTCGACGTGCCCCTGTGACGGGCCGACCTCGACCGGGTCGTCGGGGTCGGTGAGCTCGTTCGGCGTCTCGACGACCTCGAAGAACCGGTCGACGGCGGTGCGGGCGTTCAGGGTCATCGACAGCGTCATGCCGAGGTCGACGACCGGGCCGTTGATCACGGCGGCCGTGAGGAAGAACGCGACGAGGTTGCCCAGGGTGATCTCGCCCTGGGCCGCCAGCACGGACCCGAGCACCAGGCACACGGCGAGAGTGATCTCCGGGATCATCTGCAGCGACATCGTCACCGTCGCCTGGTTGCCGGCCTTGCGGATCTCGGTGCGGCGCAGCTCCTCCGCCTGGCCCGTGAAGGAGTGCAGGGCGTCGCGGCCGCGGCCGAACGCCTTGAGCACGCGGATGCCGTGCACGGACTCCTCGACCGTGGTGGCCAGGTCGCCCGACTGGTCCTGCGACAGCCGCGCGATGACGCGGTAACGGCGCGAGAACCGGAACGCGATCACGGCGACCGGGACGGCGCCCGCCAGGTAGACGAGGCCGAGCCAGCCGGCGGTGGTCAGCAGGATCGCCACCCCGACGACGATCGTCACGATGCTCACCACGAGCTGCAGCACGCCGAAGACGAGCCACCGGCGCAGCAGCCCCAGGTCGCCCATGATCCGGCTCAGGAGCTGGCCGCCGGGCCACCGGTCGTGGAACGCGGCCGGGAGGTCCTGCAGGTGCCGGAACAGCACCATCCGCATCTGGGCCTCGACCCGGGTGCCCGGGTACATCACCAGATTGCGGCGCAGCAGCACGAACCCGGCCTCGGCCAGGCCGAGGACCAGCACGAGCAGGACGGGCACCACGAGCGCCCCGAGGTCCCGCGACTCGACGCCCTGTGCCAGCGGGCCCTCCACGAGGGCCTGGAGCACGCGCGGGATCGCGAGCGCCGCGAGGCCGGCGCCGAGCGCGGAGAAGAGGCCCGCCACGAGACGCGGCAGTGCGGGTCGCACGTACGGGTACAGCCGGCGCAACGACGACCAGGTGGACTGTTCGGAGCCGACAGGCGGCGGCGGGGCAGCCGGTGGGGCGCCGGGGCCCTCCGGGCGGAGAGCGCTCTCCGTCGCGCCGCGCGCGGAGCCGCGGGGGCCGCGCGCCGCGGCGCCTGCGTCGGAGCTGTCGGACGTTTCTGCCGAGGACGCGCTCGGTCTGGAGGTGGTGTGAGGCATCGCACGCATTCTCCCACCGGCCACCCACATCATGTCCTCGGGTCACCGGGCGGGCAGCCCCGGGGGCGTCGCGGCACCCCCGGGGGACGCCGCCCCCTACCCGGCGAGCTCCCCGGCGGCCCAGGCGTGCGCCTGGTCGAAGAACGCGACCTCGAGACGGCAGGCCCGGTCGAACGCGCCGGACATCCGGTGCCGCTGCTCCGGCCCTGCGGCGCCGGCCACGCGCTCCAGGACGGCCACCGCCTCGCGCGTCGCCCGGGCGAACGCCGGGTCGCCGTAGGTGGCGAGCCACTGCCGGTACGGATGGGCGTCGTGGCTGCGCCGCACCAGCCGCTCCCCCGCGTCCTGGTAGATCCAGTAGCACGGCAGGACGGCGGCGACCAGCGTCGCGTAGTCGCGCCCGGCCGCGTGCAGGTGGTCGAGGTACGCCGCCGTCGTCGGGCTCGGTTCGACGCCGTGCGGCTCGCCGCCCAGCCATGTCGTGTGCAGGTCGAGCTCGGTGGCGAGTGCCCCGTGGGCCCCGCCCGCCCAGAACGCCTGCTCGGCCCGCGTCGGGGCGAGCTCGCTCGCCCGGGCCAGCGACCGCGCGTACTCGCGCAGGTAGAGGGCGTCCTGCTCCAGGTAGAAGCGGAAGTGCGCAGCGGCCAGCGTGCCGTCGCCGAGCCCCCGGACGAACGGCAGGGCGTCGATCTGCGCGCGGTGGCCCGCGGCGTCGTCCCACCACCGCGCGACCAGCGCCGCACCGTCGGTCGCGCCCTCGCTCGCGTCCGCCTGCCCCGCGAGGGCGCGCGCCACCTCTCCCGGGGCGGGGACCTGGCCGGACGCCGTCCCCACGGCCCCGGTGCGCAGCTGGACGAGGTGGTCCACCGGGCCGTGCCCGTGCCCCACCCCGAGACCGGCCCCGGCGCGGATCGCCTCGGTGAGCCAGGCCTTCGTCTGGCGCAGCGCGATCCCCCAGTCGCCGGTGCCGGCGTACCGCGTGGCGAGGCCGCTCGACAGCGAGCACCCCGTCCCGTGCGTGGCGGTCGTGGTCACCCACGGGCCGTCGACCTCGTCCAGCACGCCCGCGGGACCGACCAGCGCGTCGGTCACCCGGCCGGCGCCCTCACGGCCCGGCAGGTGCCCGCCCTTGACCACGACGAGCACCTGGTACCGCGACGCGAGCCGCCCGGCCTGGGCGACGGCGTCCTCCCAGCGGTCCGCCGTGGGCTCGCCGACCAGCACCGCCAGCTCCGGCAGGTTCGGGGTGACGACGTCGACGCGCGGGAGCAGGGCGCGCACGGCGTCCTGCCCCTCGACGTCGAGCAGCCGGTCGCCGCTGGTCGCCACCATGACGGGGTCGAGCACCACTGCCGGCCGCGCCGGGCCGGCAGGCAGCTCGTCGAGCCAGCGGGCGACGACCTCGACGACCTCGCGGGAGGCGAGCATGCCGATCTTCACCGCGTCGATCGCCACGTCGTCGCTCACCGCGGCGAGCTGGGCCGAGAGGAACTCCGCGCCGGGGACGTGCACCTCGCGCACCCCGAGGGTGTTCTGCGCCGTCAGCGCCGTGATCGCCGTCATCCCGTAGCCGTGGGCCGCGGCGATCGACTTCAGGTCGGCCTGGATCCCGGCTCCCCCCGACGGGTCCGAGCCCGCGACGGCGAGGACCCGCGGGACGGCCGCGGGCCGTCGCGCGTCCGCGCCGTCGCCGGCAGCGGTCTGCCGCTGGGAGTGCTGAGAGCGGGTGTGCTGGGAGCGGGTGTGGTCGTGCAGCATGGGCATGCTCATGCCGACATCCCTTCGCTAGTACGAGCTAGATCAGGTTCGACGGGTGTGATCTCAGCACCGCGAGCGGTGCACCCCGTGTCGTTCGACGCCACCGTAGCGGACGCGTCGTGACAGGTGGCGACGGTCTCGCGGCACGGCAGTCGGCGGCGGTCGGGGGCGGGGATAGGGTGGCGCCGTGCCCGTGGTCCTTCGTCGTGCGCGCGAGCTGCTCGTCGCCGGCACGACGCTCAGCATCGCGGCTGCCGCACACCTGCTCGCCGGCGGGTCGCTGCCGCGCTCGGCCCTCGCCTGGGTCGTCGTGCTGGCGCTGACACTGCCGGTCGCCGTGTGGACCGGCAGGCGGCGCCTCACCCTGGTCCGCGTGCTGCCGGCGATGGTGGTGCTGCAGGTGGTGCAGCACGGCACCCTCGAGATCCTGGGGACCGCCGCCGCCCGCACGGGAGCCGCGGAGGGCCCGCGCGCCTCCGACGCCGTGCACGCGGCGCATCTGGACCTGACCGCGGGATCCCTGGGCGGGGCCGCCGACGCCCTCGCCACCGCGCCCGGCACCGCCCACCACGCGAGCGACGCGGCGGCCGGTGCCCTCATGCTCACCGCGCACGCCGTGGCCGTCGTCCTGACCGCCCTGCTGCTGGTGGCGGGCGACCGCGCCGCGGCGGGCGTCGTCGCCGGGCTGGGGGCGGTGGCGCTCCTCGTCCAGGGGGCGCCGGCGTTCGCCGCCTCGCGGGTGCTCGGACCGGTGCGCGGGCGGACCTTCGCCCGCCACGACCGGACGGACCGGTCCGCGGCGCCGCTCCGCGGGCCGCCGGCCGGGGCCTGCGCGCCCGCCTGACCGACGACGGCCTCCGGGCCGCGCCGGTGCGCGGGCGCCGTTCGCGACCCTGCACCGCGCGACCTCGCGCACCCGTACACCTGGGAGAACCCGTCATGCCCGCTTCCTTCCTGCAGCTTGCCCGCACGTCAGCCACGAGCACGTCATCCAACCGCACGTCATCCAACCGCACGTCATCCACCCGCACGGCCCGCCGCCGCGCCCTGCGCACCGGCACCGTGAGCGGCGCCGCCCTCCTCCTCGTCGCCGTCGGCGCGGGTGCGGCGTCGGCGCACGTGACCGTCACCCCCGACCAGGCCGAGGCCGGCGGCTACGTCACCCTGACGTTCAAGGTCCCCAACGAGTCCGCGACCGCCTCCACGACCGCCGTCGAGGTCGCGCTGCCCGCCGACACGCCGTTCACCAGCGTCTCGGTCGAGCCCGTGCCAGGATGGTCCGCGCAGGTCGCCACGACGGAGCTGCCCGCACCGGTCGAGGTGCACGGCACCGAGATCACCGAGGCCCCCGTCACCGTCGTGTGGACCGCCGACAGCGAGGACGCCGCCATCGACCCGGGCGAGTTCCGGCGCTTCACCGTCTCCGCGGGCGCCGTCCCGCACGACGTCGACACGATCCTGCTGCCTGCGACGCAGACCTACTCCGACGGCGAGGTCGTGGCCTGGGACGAGCCCGCCGGCGAGGACGGCGCCGAACCCGAGCACCCGGCGCCGACGCTCGTCGTGACGCCCGCCCCGACCGGCTCCGGCGGCGCGCACGGCTCCGGTGCCCACGGCGACGAGGGCACGGCGGCCGAGGGCACGGCGGCCGAGGGCACGGCGGCCGAGGACGCGACGGCCGGGGACGGCGCCTCCGGCGGGTCCGGCCCTCTCGCCCTCGGGCTCGGTGCCGCGGGGCTCGGCCTCGGCCTCGTCGGCGCGGTCACCGGGGTGGTCGCGCTCGCCCGCACCCGCGCCCGCACGCCCCGATGAGGCGGGCCTCGATGAAGCGGGCCTCGATGAAGCGGGCCTCGTCCCTCGCCCCGCGCGTCGCGGCGGGCCTGCTCGGCGCGCTGCTCGCCGTCGTCGCGGGGTCGGTCGTGCCGGCGGCACCGGCAGCGGCGCACAACGTCGTCGTCGACACGTCGCCCCCGGCGGGGCGGACCGTGACCGAGTCACCCACCGAGGTCTCGGTGACGTTCGACGACGTCGTCCTCGACCTCACGGGCGACGGGACCGGCACGGTCGTCCAGGTCACGGACGCCGACGGCGCCCCGCACACCACGGGGTGCCCGACGGCGCGGGACCGGACCGTCACCGTGCCGGTGCGGATCGACGCGCCGGGCACGTACACGGTGGCATGGCGCATCGTCTCGGCGGACGGTCACCCGACCAGTGGCGAGCACACCTTCACGTTCGCGCCCGCCGACGGGGCTCCGGCTCCCGAGGACCCCTCTGCGGCACCGGCGGCGCTCGGGTGCGAGACCGGCCCGCAGGACGACGACGGGACCGCCGCGGCCCCGGCGGCCCCGACGACCTCGGGCGGCGACCTCACGGCGGTGCTCGCCATCGCCGGCGGCGTCGTGCTGCTGGCCGGCGCCGGGGTGCTCGTCGCCCTCCGCCTGAGCCGCCCGCGCGACTGAGCGTCGGCGCAGGTCACCGTCGGGCGGGCACCGA
>NZ_JAIXCQ010000013.1 GCF_020297055.1 Isoptericola luteus
CCCTTAAGCGCCGATGGTACTGCCCTCGAGAGGGGGTGGGAGAGTAGGACGCCGCCGGACACCATTCACATGAAGGCCCACCCCACCCCGGGGTGGGCCTTCATGCATTTCCAGCCTTCATGCACCCAACGTCCGTGCGCCCACCTTGGCGCTCTCCCTTCAGGCGACCGTCCGAGGACGGCGGGCCGGATAGCCGGTGCTTGACATGTCCTGCCTCGCGCGCGAGGCTTCGACGCACGTACACGCGGTTCCGTGGCAAGGAAGCCTGAGCCTGAGGGTTGTCCGGCGACGGGGCCTGCGGCACGAAGCGCCATCGCCACTGGCCGTCATCAGAGGGTCGAGAGGACACCAGCACCATGGCGATGCCGAGCCCGAGCTACACGATCACGCTGCGCATCGAGGCGCCGGCCACACAGCGTGCCACGAGCGAGCTCGTGCACGAGGTGGCGGCCGCCGGCGGCTCGGTCATGGGTGTAGACATCGCACAGTCCCACGCCGACACCATCGTCGTCGACGTCACCTGCGACACCGTGGACGCGGAGCACGGCGAGCGGATCGTGGCGGCGCTCGACGTCCTCGACGGGGTCCGGGTGCTCAAGATGTCCGACTCGACGTTCCTCATGCACCTGGGCGGGAAGATCGAGGTCACTCCCAAGGTGCCGCTCAAGACCCGCCGCGACCTGTCGCGGGCGTACACGCCGGGCGTCGCGCGGGTGTGCCTGGCCATCGCGAAGCGCAAAGAGGATGCGCGGCGCCTCACGATCAAGCGGAACACGGTCGCCGTCGTCACCGACGGCACGGCGGTGCTCGGTCTCGGGAACATCGGCCCCGAGGCGGCGATGCCGGTGATGGAGGGCAAGGCCGCCCTGTTCAAGCAGTTCGCCGACGTCGACGCCTGGCCCATCGCCCTGGACACGACCGACACGGAGGAGATCATCCGGACGGTCAAGGCGATCGCGCCGGGCTTCGGGGGAGTCAACCTTGAGGACATCTCGGCGCCCCGGTGCTTCGAGATCGAGGCACGGCTGCGCGAGGAGCTCGACATCCCGGTCTTCCACGACGACCAGCACGGCACGGCGATCGTCGTGCTCGCCGCGCTCATCAACGCGCTCAAGGTCACGGGCAAGAAGATCGGGGACGTCCGGATCGCGGTCTCCGGAGTGGGGGCGGCGGGTTCGGCGATCATCCGGCTGCTGCTGGCGCAGGGGGCACGTGACATCATCGGCTTCGACCGCAACGGGGCGCTCACCACCGAGTCGGCGGGCCAGGACGTCAGCCGGCAGTGGATCGTGGAGAACACCAACCCGACGGGTTTCACCGGCACGCTGCGGGAAGGTCTCGTGGGGGCCGACGTGTTCGTCGGCGTGTCCGCGGGCAACATCCTCAAGGGTGCCGACGTGGCTCGGATGAACGACCAGGCCATCGTCTTCGCGCTCGCCAACCCCACGCCGGAGGTCGACCCGATCGCGGCGGGGGAGACGGCCGCCGTCGTCGCCACGGGCCGCAGCGACTACCCCAACCAGATCAACAACGTGCTCGCGTTCCCCGGCCTCTTCCGCGGGCTGCTCGATGCCGGCGCCGCGCAGATCACGGACGAGATGCTGCGCGTCGCGGCGGTCGCGATCTCCTCCGTGGTCAGCGACGAGGAGCTGAACCCGACGTTCATCATCCCGGGCGTCTTCGACCACCGGGTGGCCGAGGCGGTGGCCGACGCCGTGCGCACGGAGGGCCTCAAGCAGACCGAGGTCGAGGCCGTCCGCGCCCAGGACGCCGAGCAGCTCGCCCAGGACGTCGGCCGGGGGCTGTAGTCGGGCGCGACCTTCGACCGGCGGGGGCGCCGCGACGACTAGACTGACGGCCATGTCCACCATCTCCCGAGACGAGGTCGCGCGCGTCGCCGCACTGGCCCGCATCGACCTGCGCGAAGACGAGGTCGACAGGCTTGCCGGCGAGCTCGACGTCATCGTTGACTCCATCGCCCGTGTGAACGAGGTCGCGACCCCTGACGTGCCCGCGACGAGCCACCCGCTGCCCATGACGAACGTGTTCCGCGAGGACGTGCCTGTCCCGGCGCTGCCCGTCGCGGACGTTCTCGCCGCGGCGCCGGACGCCCAGGACGGCCGCTTCGCCGTGCCGCAGATCCTCGGGGAGGAGTGAGATGACCGACCTGACCCGACTCAGCGCCGCCCGCCTCGCCGAGACGCTCGCCGCCGGTGAGGCGTCGAGCGTGGAGGCCACCCGCGCGCACCTGGACCGCATCGCCGCCGTCGAGGGCGACGTGCACGCGTTCCTGCACGTGAGCTCCGAGGACGCCCTGGCGACCGCCGCCGACGTCGACGCGCGTCGTGCCGCCGGTGAGGAGCTGCACCCGCTGGCCGGGGTGCCGATCGCCGTCAAGGACGTCGTCGTCACCCAGGGCATGCCGTCCACCGCCGGGTCGAAGATCCTCGAGGGCTGGATCCCGCCGTACGACGCGACCCTCGTCGAGAAGATCCGGGCCGCGGGCCTGCCGATCCTCGGCAAGACGAACATGGACGAGTTCGCCATGGGCTCCTCCACCGAGCACTCGGCCTACGGAAACTCCCACAACCCGTGGGACCTGGAGCGCACCCCGGGCGGCTCCGGCGGTGGCTCCGCGGCCGCGGTGGCCGCGTTCGAGGCCCCGCTGGCGATCGGTACGGACACAGGCGGCTCGATCCGGCAGCCCGGGGCGGTCACCGGCACGGTCGGCGTCAAGCCCACCTACGGCGGGGTCTCCCGCTACGGGCTCATCGCGATGGCGTCCTCGCTCGACCAGGCCGGGCCGGTCACGCGCACGGTGCTGGACTCGGCACTGCTGCACGAGCTCATCGGCGGGCACGACCCGCGCGACTCGACGTCGATCCCCGAGCCGCTGCCGGCCCTGGTGGCGGCCGCCCGGCAGGGCGCGCTCGGCGACCTGTCCGGCCTTCGGGTCGGCGTGGTCACGCAGCTCCAGGGCGACGGGTACCAGCCCGGCGTCCTCGCCCGGTTCCAGGAGTCGCTCGAGCTGCTGACCACGGCGGGCGCCGAGGTCGTCGAGGTCTCCTGCCCCAGCTTCGAGTCGGCCTTGGCCGCGTACTACCTGATCATGCCCGCGGAGGCGTCCAGCAACCTCGCGAAGTTCGACGGCATGCGCTTCGGCCTGCGCGTCGAGCCCGAGGACGGCCCGATCACGGCGGAGCGCGTCATGGCGGCCACCCGCGGCGCCGGCTTCGGCGACGAGGTCAAGCGGCGCGTCATCCTCGGCACCTACGCGCTGAGCGCCGGCTACTACGACGCCTACTACGGCAGCGCGCAGAAGGTCCGCACGCTGATCCAGCGCGACTTCGCCGCGGCCTTCGGCCAGGCGGACGTGCTCGTGTCGCCCACCGCCCCCACCACGGCGTTCAGGCTGGGCGAGAAGCTCGACGACCCGCTGGCGATGTACCTCAACGACGTCGCGACCATCCCCGCCAACCTCGCGGGCGTGCCCGGCATCTCGGTGCCGAACGGGCTGTCCGACGACGGCCTGCCGGTCGGGTTCCAGATCCTCGCGCCCGCCAAGGCCGACGACCGCCTGTACCGGGTGGGCGCGGCCCTCGAGGCGGCGCTCGAGTCCACCTGGGGCGGCCCGCTGCTGGACCGCGCGCCCGAGCTCGGCTGACGGAAGAGACGGAGACCAACGCTGTGACCACGCAGTCGACCACCACCACTGCCAGCACCCCCCGGCTCGTCCCCTACGACGACGCCGTCCGCCGCTACGACCCGGTGCTCGGGATCGAGGTGCACGTCGAGCTCGGCACCCGCACCAAGATGTTCTGCGCCGCCGAGGTGTCCTTCGGCGCCGACCCGAACACGCAGACCACGCCGGTCTCGCTCGGGCTGCCGGGCGCGCTGCCCGTCGTCAACGGCACCGCGGTGGAGTATGCGATCCGCATCGGCCTGGCGCTGAACTGCCAGATCGCGGAGAGCTGCCGGTTCGCCCGGAAGAACTACTTCTACCCGGACGTGCCGAAGAACTTCCAGACGTCGCAGTACGACGAGCCGATCGCCTTCGACGGCTGGCTCGACGTCGAGCTCGAGGACGGCACGGTGCACCGCGTCGAGATCGAGCGCGCGCACATGGAGGAGGACGCCGGCAAGAACACGCACGTCGGCGGCTCCGCCGGGCGCATCCACGGCGCGGAGTACTCGCTGGTGGACTACAACCGGGCGGGCATCCCGCTCGTGGAGATCGTGACCAGGCCGATCGAGGGCGCGGGGGAGCGTGCGCCCGAGGTCGCCCGGGCCTACGTGCAGGCGCTGCGCGACATCTTCCGCGTGCTGGACGTCTCCGAGGCCCGCATGGAGCGGGGCAACGTGCGCGCCGACGTCAACCTGTCGCTGCGCCCGACGCCCGAGTCCCCGCTCGGCACCCGCACGGAGACGAAGAACGTCAACTCGTTCCGCTCCGTCGAGCGTGCGGTGCGGTACGAGGTCTCGCGACAGGCCGCGATCCTCGACGCCGGCCAGACCGTGATCCAGGAGACGCGGCACTTCCATGAGGAGGACGGCAGCACGTCGCCCGGCCGCGTGAAGTCGGACGCCGAGGACTACCGCTACTTCCCGGAGCCGGACCTGGTGCCGGTGGCGCCGAGCCGCGAGTGGGTCGAGGAGATCCGCGCGACGCTCCCGGAGCTGCCGCAGGCACGCCGCCGCCGGCTGCACGACGAGTGGGGCTTCGCCGACGCCGAGATGCGTGACGTCGTCAACGCGGGCGCGCTCGACCTCATCGAGTCCACGGTCGCGGCGGGGGCCACGGCCGCCGCGGCGCGCAAGTGGTGGATGGGCGAGCTGGCCCGCCGTGCCAAGCAGGACGAGGTCGAGCTCGCCGAGCTCGCGATCACCCCGGGGCAGATCGGCGAGCTCCAGCAGCTCGTCGACGCCGGTCGTATCAACGACAAGATCGCGCGCCAGGTGCTCGACGGCGTGCTCGCGGGCGAGGGCGACCCGGAGCAGGTCGTGGTCGCCCGGGGCCTGGAGATCGTGTCCGACGACGGCCCGTTGCTCGCGGCGATCGACGAGGCGCTGGCGGCCCAGCCCGACATCGTGGCCAAGGTCCGTGCCGGCAACCAGGGCCCGGTCGGCGCGATCATCGGTGCGGTGATGAAGACGACGCGTGGCCAGGCGGACGCCAAGCGCGTGCGCGAGCTCGTCCTGGAGAGGATCGGCGGGTGAGGTCGCCCGCCCTGCACGGCGAGCTGGTGCGGCTGCGTCCCCTGGAGGCGAAGGACGCGGACCGGCTGTGGGTGTCTCTCCGCGACCCCGACAGCGCCCGCATCACGGGCATGGGGACGAACGGTTCCTCGACCCGTGCCGAGGTGGCCGAGTGGGCCGCGACGGCGGCCGACCGGCCCGGTCGGTACGACTGGGCGATCACCTCCGCCGCCGTGCGGGACGGGGAGCTGGTGAGCGACGACCTGCTGGGCGAGATCTCGCTGGACCAGGTGAGCCGCGCGCTGGGCTCGGCGAGCCTGCGCCTGCGGATGCTGCCGGACTACCGGGGGCGCGGGTACGGGCGCGAGGCGATCGTCGAGGTGCTGCGTTTCGCGTTCGAGGCTTCCGAAGGCCCGCGCCTGCACAGGGTGGGCTTGTCGGTGCCGAGCCTCAACCCGCGCGCGCGGATGCTGTACGACTCGCTCGGCTTCCGCGAGGAGGGTCGGCTGCGTGACGCCCTGCGTGACGGCGACGGCTGGACGGACTCCGTCGTCATGAGCATCCTCGAGGACGAGTTCCGCGCGGGGGCGAGCGCCGGCTGAGGGCGGCGCCCCTGGTGCGGTCGCCGGTGCCGCACGGCGGTGCCACAGTTTGGGGATGAGCGAGCAGCCGGAAGGGCCTGCGACGCGGCCGGAGCACGACGACGACCGCGCCTTCTTCGGCCATCCCCGCGGACTGATGACGCTGGCGACCACGGAGCTGTGGGAGCGGTTCAGCTACTACGGGATGCGCGCCATCCTGCTGTACTACCTCACGGACACGGTGGCCGACGGCGGCCTCGGGATGGACCCGACCACCGGTGCGGCCTTCGTGTCCATCTACGGCACCTCGGTGTACCTGCTCTCGGTGGTGGGCGGCTGGCTCGCCGACCGGGTGATCGGGGCGCGGCGCTCCGTCCTCTACGGCGGGATCGTCATCGCCGCCGGGCACGTGGCGCTCACCGTGCCCGGCTACGGCTTCTCGATGCTGGGCATCGGGCTCGTGGCGTTCGGTACCGGGCTGCTCAAGCCGAACGTGTCGTCGATGGTGGGGGAGCTGTACGCCCGCAACGACGAGCGTCGCGACCCGGCGTTCTCGATCTTCTACATGGGGATCAACCTGGGCTCGTTTCTCTCGCCGCTGGTCGTCGGCGTGGTGGAGCAGACGTGGGGGTACCACGCCGGCTTCTCCGTGGCGGCGATCGGGATGGGCATCGCGCTGGTGTTCTTCGTGGGCGGGTACCGCCATCTCGGCGAGGCGGGGACGGACATCCCGAACCCGATCACCCCGGAGGACCGGCCCGCGGTGGTCCGGCTCGGGCTGATCGTCGTCGCTGCGATCGTGGTCGCGGCCGTGGTCGCCGCCGTGGTCGCGGGCGGCTGGGCGGTCGAGACCTTCATCGACGCCGTCTCCTACCTCGCCCTGGCGACGCCGATCGTGCTGCTCACGGTGATGTACCGCTCGAAGCGGGTGACCGCCGCCGAGCGCCCCCGCATCGTCGCGTACATCCCCCTGTTCGTCGGGGCCATGCTGTTCTGGATGATTTTCGAGCAGGCGGCGACGACGCTCGCGGCGTTCGCCGCGGACCGCACCGAGCTGGAGCTCTTCGGCATCGGCCTGTCGCCGGCGTTCTTCCAGTCGGTCAACCCGGCGTCGATCATCATCCTGGCCCCGGTGTTCGCCTGGATCTGGACCAGGACGGGCGACCGCCCGCCGACGGCGTACAAGTTCGTCATGGGCCTGACCCTGGCCGCGCTCTCGTTCCTCTTCCTGTCGGCGATGTCCGCCGTCTTCGAGGGTGAGCTCGCCCCGCCGTGGGTGCTCATCGGCGTCTTCGTGATCCAGACGCTCGGTGAGCTGTGCCTGTCGCCGGTGGGCATCGCCGCGACGACGTTGCTGGCGCCGCGAGCGTTCCGGGGGCAGGCGATGGCCCTGTGGTTCTTGTCGTCGGCGGCCGGGCAGGCGATCACGGCGCAGACCATCGAGGCGACCGAGGGGGTGTCCGACACCCGGTACTTCGGTGGGATCGGCGTGGTCGCGCTCGTCTTCGCGGGGCTCCTGCTCCTGCTCGCGCCGTGGGTGACCCGGCACATCCGGCACGCCGACGAGCTCGAGGGCACCCACAGCGCCGGCGCGTGAGCGCCGGCGCTCCGGGCGCCCCCGGCTCGGAATCGGCGCGGGGCGCGGTGCGGGCTCGGCGGGCCGTGGAGTCCTCAGCGCAGCCAGGTGGCGGTGCCGGGCAGGCGCGAGGACGCCCAGGCGCGTCCGAGCCCCCACGTGTCGCCGGCCCGGGTGAGCGCGAGCGCGGCGAGCAGCGCGACGTAGACCACGTGCTGGTCGACGACGGGGTTCTGCGAGCCCGCCGCGAACGGCCACACCGAGAGCCACAGGGTCGTCATGAGCAGCCCGCCGGCGACGGCGGCGACCCGCAGGCCGATGCCGAGCAGCAGGGCGACCCCGGTGCCGAGCATCCCCAGCATGAAGAGCCAGTCGGTCGCCGGGCTCGCGAGGGAGCCGAACGTGTCCGCGAGCGGGCTCTCGATCGACCCGAGGTAGCCGGTGGTGGGCGAGGCGCCGGAGACCCAGGCCTTCGCGGCGGGCGTCGCGTAGCCCAGGCCGAAGGACTTGTCGGCCACGGGCCAGAGGAAGACCGCTGCGAGGAGCAGGCGACACAGGGCCAGGGCGCGTCGCGCGCCGAGCCGGGTCACGACGGGCGCGACGTGGTCCGTGGAGGGTGGGCTGTCGAGGGTGGTCGTGCCGATCGTGCTGCCTGCGGCGGTCGCGGTCATGAGGTTGCTCCCTGATCGTGGTGCGCTGCGTGGTGCTGTGGTCGGTGACTCCGCGCCGTGCGGACCCGGCACAACATGCGCAGCGTTGCCCGGGGAGCGCAAGTGTCCCGAGACGTCCGGATCGTTTCAGTACGAAAACGGCTCACTGGGCGGACGAATGCCCGCGATCTGGGACGGCGGGCGTAACGTTCCCCTGCGTCGTCGTCCGCGACGTCGCACCGCCGTACTCGTCGAAGGAGCAGACATGAGCCGCCCCCTGCGCTCTCGGACGTCCACCCACGGCCGGAACATGTCCGGCGCCCGTGCGCTCTGGCGCGCGACCGGCATGGGCTCGGAGGACTTCGGCAAGCCGATCGTCGCGATCGCGAACTCGTACACGCAGTTCGTCCCGGGCCACGTCCACCTCAAGGACATGGGCGACCTGGTGGCCTCGGCGATCCGCGAGGCGGGCGGCGTCTCCAAGGAGTTCAACACGATCGCCGTCGACGACGGCATCGCGATGGGCCACGCCGGCATGCTCTACTCGCTGCCCAGCCGCGACCTCATCGCCGACTCGGTCGAGTACATGGTGAACGCGCACTGTGCGGACGCGCTGGTGTGCATCTCCAACTGCGACAAGATCACGCCGGGCATGCTCAACGCCGCGCTGCGGCTCAACATCCCGGTGATCTTCGTGTCCGGCGGGCCGATGGAGGCGGGCAAGGCCGTCGTCGCGGACGGCGTCGCCAAGACCCCGCTGAACCTCGTCAACGCGATCAACTACGCGGCCGACGACGACGTCTCCGACGAGGCCCTCGCCGCGGTCGAGGAGAACGCGTGCCCCACGTGCGGCTCGTGCTCCGGGATGTTCACCGCGAACTCGATGAACTGCCTCACGGAGGCGCTCGGACTCTCGCTGCCCGGCAACGGGTCCACGCTCGCCACGCACGCGGCGCGCAAGGAGCTGTTCCTCGACGCCGGGCGAACCATCGTCGACCTGGCCCGGCGCTACTACGAGGACGAGGACGACTCGGCCGCGCCGCGCTCGATCGCCACCAAGGCGGCGTTCGCCAACGCGATGACGCTCGACGTCGCGATGGGCGGGTCCACGAACACTGTGCTGCACATCCTCGCCGCGGCGCAGGAGGGCGAGGTCGACTTCGACCTGACCGACATCGAGACGATCAGCCGCCAGGTGCCGTGCCTGAGCAAGGTGGCCCCGAACCACCCGCGGTTCCACATGGAGGACGTGCACCGCGCCGGCGGCATCCCTGCCCTGCTGGGCGAGCTGGACCGCGCCGGCCTGCTCGACCACGACGTCACGTCCGTGCACACCCCGACCCTGCGGGCCTGGCTCGACGACTGGGACGTGCGTGGCGGCAAGGCCACCGAGCGCGCGGTCGAGCTGTTCCACGCCGCGCCGGGTGGTGTGCGCACCACGCAGGCGTTCTCCACGTCGAACGTGTGGGAGAGCCTCGACACGGACGCCGCCGAGGGGTGCATCCGCGACCTCGAGCACGCCTACACCGTCGAGGGCGGGCTCGCCGTCCTGCGCGGCAACCTCGCTGCCGACGGCGCCGTCTTCAAGACGGCGGGTGTGGACCCGGACGTCTTCCACTTCGTGGGCAGGGCGCTCGTGTGCGAGTCCCAGGACGAGGCCGTCGAGAAGATCCTCACCAAGCAGGTCGAGCCGGGCCACGTCGTGGTCGTGCGCTACGAGGGGCCCGCGGGCGGGCCGGGCATGCAGGAGATGCTCTACCCGACGTCGTTCATCAAGGGCCGCGGCCTGGGCAAGGTGTGCGCGCTCATCACCGACGGCCGGTTCTCCGGCGGGTCGAGCGGCATCTCGGTGGGGCATGTGTCGCCCGAGGCGGCCGCCGGCGGCACCATCGGCCTGGTGGAGGACGGCGACGAGATCGAGATCGACGTCGAGGACCGTCTCATCCGCCTCAACGTGCCGGACGAGGTCCTCGCGGAGCGGCGCGCCAAGATGGAGTCCCGGGAGAACCCGTGGCAGCCCGTCGACCGCGACCGCTACGTCTCCCCGGCGCTGCGGGCGTACGCCGCGATGGCGACGTCTGCCGACCGCGGCGCCGTGCGCGACGTCTCCCTCATCACCCGCCGCTGAGGGGACCCCGTCCGGCGTCCGGCCACGGGCCGGGCGGGCCCCGTCAACACTCCTCCTCGCTCTGCTCGTTGATCACCCACCGGCCGCCTTCCGGCTCCATGACCACGGAGCCACAGGTACCGGTCGCGTAGACGATGGACAGCTCGGCAAGGTCCGGTCCCTCCTCGCGGACCTCGACGCGCACCTCGGCGGACTGGTCGAAGGCGGCGTAGAGCTCGGCGGTGGCCGTGGTCATCGACGCGCAGTCCGTGATGCCGGGCCAGCCGTCGGCGATCATCTCCGCAACCATCCGGTCGACGAGCGCCGGGGTCAGGTAGCCGCACGCCGTGTCGACGTCGGGCTCGCGGCTCGCGGCGAGCCAGGCGCGGAACGAGCCCTCCGGGGTGCTGACGTCGCCCTCCGCGCCGGCCGGATCCGTGCGCGGCGCGGTCTCGGTCGGCTCCGCGGTCCCCGCCGACTCGGTCGGCTCGGCCGCGGCGTCCGGGGAGTCCGTCGCGGCGGCCGGGGAGCCGGCGACCGGTGCGGGCGGGTCGGCGGCGGAGCAGGCGCCCGTGAGGGCGAGGGTACCGGCGGCGAGCAGGCCGGTCAGGCGGGTGCGGGGGTTCACGGCGCACATCCTGCCGTACCGCACATGGTTCCGCCGCGCCCTGGGCGGCGGTGGTTCCTACAGTGGGGGTCATGAGCGACGACGCCGGCATCGACCTCAAGCCCCGCTCCCGCCAGGTCACGGACGGGCTGGAGGCCACGGCCTCGCGCGGCATGCTGCGCGCCGTCGGCATGACCGACGGCGACTGGGACAAGCCGCAGATCGGCGTCGCGAGCTCCTGGAACGAGATCACACCGTGCAACCTGTCCCTCGACCGGCTGGCGAAGGCCGTCAAGGAAGGCGTGCACGCGGGCGGGGGCTACCCGCTGGAGTTCGGCACCATCTCCGTCTCGGACGGCATCTCCATGGGGCACGAGGGGATGCACTTCTCGCTCGTGTCGCGCGACGTCATCGCCGACTCCGTGGAGACGGTGATGCAGGCCGAGCGGCTGGACGGCTCCGTGCTGCTCGCGGGCTGCGACAAGTCGCTGCCCGGCATGCTGATGGCCGCGGCGCGGCTCGACCTCGCAAGCGTGTTCCTCTACGCCGGCTCGATCATGCCCGGCTGGGTGAAGCTCTCCGACGGTACGGAGAAGGACGTCACCCTCATCGACGCCTTCGAGGCCGTCGGCGCGTGCGCGCGCGGGCTCATGAGCCGCGAGGACGTGGACCGGATCGAGCGCGCCATCTGCCCCGGCGAGGGCGCGTGCGGCGGCATGTACACGGCGAACACCATGGCGTCGGTCGCGGAGGCGATGGGCATGTCGTTGCCGGGCTCCGCGGCGCCGCCGTCGGCGGACCGTCGCCGCGACGGCTTCGCCCACGCGTCGGGGGAGGCGGTGGTGGGGCTGCTGCGGCGCGGCATCACCGCCCGGCAGATCATGACGAAGGAGGCGTTCGAGAACGCCATCGCGGTCGTGATGGCCTTCGGAGGGTCCACGAACGCCGTGCTGCACCTGCTCGCGATCGCGCACGAGGCGGAGGTGGAGCTCACCCTCGACGACTTCTCCCGCGTCGCCGACCGCGTGCCGCACCTGGGCGACCTCAAGCCGTTCGGCCGCTACGTGATGAACGACGTCGACCGGATCGGCGGCGTGCCGGTGGTGATGAAGGCGCTGCTCGACGCCGGGCTGCTGCACGGCGACTGCCTGACCGTCACGGGACGGACCGTCGCGGAGAACCTCGCCGAGATCGACCCCCCGGACCCGGACGGGAAGATCCTGCGCGCCCTCGACCGGCCCATCCACCCGACCGGCGGCATCACGATCCTGCACGGCTCGCTCGCCCCCGAAGGGGCGGTGGTGAAGTCGGCCGGCTTCGACTCCGACGTCTTCGAGGGCACCGCCCGCGTCTTCGAGCGGGAGCGTGGTGCGCTCGACGCGCTGGAGGACGGCACCATCGTCGCGGGCGACGTCGTCGTCATCCGCTACGAGGGCCCCAAGGGCGGGCCGGGCATGCGGGAGATGCTGGCGATCACCGGCGCGATCAAGGGAGCGGGGTTGGGCAAGGACGTGCTGCTGGTCACCGACGGACGGTTCTCCGGAGGCACCACGGGGCTGTGCGTGGGCCACATCGCGCCGGAGGCCGTGGATGCCGGACCGATCGCGTTCGTGCGTGACGGCGACCGCATCCGCCTCGACGTGGCGAGCAAGACCCTCGACCTGCTCGTGGACGACGCCGAGCTGGCGGCACGCCGGGACGGCTGGGCCCCGCTGTCGCACGGGTACACGCGCGGGGTCCTGGCGAAGTACACGAAGCTGGTGCAGTCGGCCTCCCGCGGCGCGGTCCTGGGATGAGGCCCCGCATGGTCGTCGGCGGGTCGGGCACGCGAGCGGTCCGCTCCCGGGCGATGCTGGGCCCATGAGCGACACGATCAGCCCCGACCAGTTCTCCGCCTCCGAGGGGGTCGCCGACTGGCAGGCCGAGGAGGGGTCCGCGGCCGCCGAGTTCCGCACCGGCTCGTTCGCGGCGGGCGTGCGGTTCGTCGACGCGATCGGGGAGATCGCGGACGGGGTCGACCACCACCCGGACGTGGACCTGCGCTACGCGACCGTGACCGTCCGTACGTCGTCGCACGACGTCGACGGGCTGTCGGAGCGTGACGTCGACCTGGCGCGGCGGATCAGCGACGCCGCCCGCGAGCTGGAGATCCCGGCCGCGCCGTCGCGCTGACCGCGTCCGCCGAGGCGTCCCGCACGGCGCCGACGACGGTACCGAACGCGGCTCGAAGCGATGACCGGGCGCCGCGTCGTCCGGCGGGCGTGGCGTCCGCGAGCGCGCCATGGTGGACCGGAAGCCCACGACCCGACGGGAGGCACCATGGCCGACGACACCACCGGCGGTCGCGCCGGAGGCCCCGGCGCGCTCACGCCCCGGCAGTTCGAGGACGCGCCCGGGACCGGTGACTGGCGCGCCCTGGGCCGGGGTGCGAGCGCGCTCTTCCGCACCAGCTCCCTCGGCGAGGGGGCGGTGCTCCTCGAGCGGGTGCGTGTGCTCGCCGACGGTGCCGACCACCACCCCGACGTCGACCTGCGGCCCGAAGCGGTGGTGGTCCGTGTGGTCTCGCACGACGTCGAAGGGCTCAGCGAGCGCGACGTCGCCCTCGCCCGCGAGATCTCCGCGACAGCTGCCGAGCTGGGGCTCGCCGCCGACCCGGGCGGAGTGCAAGAGGTGCGGCTCACCATCGACGCCGCCGACCGGGAGCGCGTCATGCCCTTCTGGGGCGCCGTCCTGGCCTACCGCCGTGCCGACCGGGACCTCGTGGACCCGCACGGGCGCTGGCCCGGCATCAGGTTCGCGCAGCAGGACGTCCCGCGCCCGCTGCGCAACCGCCTGCACGTCGACGTCTTCGTGCCGCACGACGTCCGCCCGGCGCGGGTCGACGCCGCGCTCGCGGCCGGCGGCCGGGTCACGACCGAGGAGTTCGTCCCCCGGTGGTGGACGCTGGCCGACCCGGAGGGCAACGAGGCCGACGTGGACGCGTGGGAGGGCTTCGACGACGACCTGCCCGACCACCTGGTCGCGCCGGACTCGTTCCGCGCGGCCGACGGCGTCGAGGACTGGCGGGTGCTCCAGGGCGCGAGCGCCTATTACGCCACCGGCGGCTTCGACCCGGGCGTCGAGCTGGTCGCCCAGGCCGCGCGGATCGCGGAGGACGTCGGCGCGCCGTTGTTCGCCGACCTGCGCCACGCGGGAGTCACGCTGCGGGTGGGCCCGCCCGAGGACGGCTGGATCGACGCCGACCGCCTGCTCCTGGCGCAGCGGGTCCAGGCGGCGGCGCGCGCCCTCGGGATCCGTGCCGACCCGTCCGTGCTGCGCGACGTGCAGCTCACTTTCGACGCGCTCGACGTCCCGGCGGTCCAGCGGTTCTGGGCCGCGACGCTCGGCTACCTGCCGCGCGAGGACACGGACCTGTACGACCCGCTGCTCCGGGGGCCGTCCGTCTTCATCCAGCCGATGGACGAACCGCGTGAGCAGCGCAACCGGATCCACGTCGACGTCCTCCTCCCGGCCGACGCCGCCGACGCGCGGGTGGCCGCCGCCCTCGCCGCGGGCGGGCGGGTGGTGCGCGACGCCGAGGCGCCGTTCTGGCGGACGGTCACAGACCCCGAGGGGAACGAGGTCGACTTCGTCGTCGTCCCCGGGCGTGCGGAGGCGCGGGGCTGACCGGAGGACCGGAAGCCCGACCGCGAACGCCCAGGTGAGGTCGCGTCGCCACCCCCGCGGCGACGGGCGACCCGCTATGCTCCGGGACGCGCCGGAACGCCGGTGCGACGACCGGGCCCGGTGACGCCGCGGCCTCGAGGGAGGTGGCGGTGACCCTGCTCGACGACGGTGACCTCGCGATCGAGACACGCGGGCTGCGCAAGACGTACCGGAGCGTGCGCGGTACCTCCGTGGGGGTCGAGGGGCTCGACCTGCGGGTGCCGGTCGGGGGAGTGCACGGCTTCCTGGGGCCGAACGGTTCGGGCAAGACCACGACGATCCGCATGCTGCTGGGGCTGATCCGCCCCGACCGCGGCACGGCCGCGATCTTCGGCCACCCGGTACCGAAGCACCTGCCGGACGTCGTGGGCCGCGTCGGCGCCATCGTCGAGAGCCCCAAGTTCTTCCCGGCGTTCTCCGCGCGCCGCAACCTGAGCCTGCTGGCCGACGGCATCGGCACGCCGAGGTCCCGGGTGGACGCCGTGATCGAGGAGGTCGGCCTCACCGGGCGCGCGAAGGACAAGTACCGCACCTACTCCCTCGGCATGAAGCAGCGGCTCGCGATCGCCGCGACGCTGCTCAAGGACCCCGACCTGCTGATCTTCGACGAGCCCACGAACGGGCTCGACCCGGCGGGCATCCGGGAGGTCCGGCAGACGATGCGCTCGCTGGCGGACCAGGGCAAGACGGTGCTCGTGTCCAGCCACATCCTCGCGGAGGTCGAGCAGATCGCCGACACCGTCTCGATCGTGGCGCGGGGCCGGCTGGTCGCGGCGGGTCGCGTGGCCGACCTCATCGGCGAGGGGGCGAGCACCCGGTCGGTGCGTGTGCGGGTGGCGCCGGAGGACGTGACCATCGCGACCAGCGTGCTGGAGACGGGCGGCCTGCTCGTGCGGCGTGAGCACGACGCGCTGCTCGTCGACGGTGCCGGCGACGCCGCGCAGGTCAACCGCACCCTGGGCGAGCGCGGGGTGTGGGTGCAGGAGCTCACCCCGCTGCATGCCGACCTCGAGTCCGTGTTCCTCGGTCTCACGCAGCACGAGACGCCGGGCGGGCACACCCACCGCGGCAAGCGGCGCAAGCGCGGCGGCCCACCGCCCGAGCCTGGCCACGCGGCCGCCCCCGCCGCCCGGCCGGAGCCGACCACGGAGGTGGCCTCATGATGCGGTTGCTGCGGGTCGAGCTCAGGAGGCTCTGGGCGCGCCGGGTCACCCGGTGGGCGTGGCTGGGAGTGCTCCTGGTCGTCGTCCTGGGCGGGTACTCGGCCTACGAGATGGCCGAGCCCCCGTCGGAGCAGGAGATCACCCAGGGCCGGCTGTTCTACGAGCAGGAGCTCGAGAGCTGGGAGTCCGACGGCGAGCAGATGACCGCCGACTGCCTCGAGGGTGCCGAGGCCGCCGGGGAATCTGCGGCCGCGTGGGGCTGTGACGACCTGGAGCCGCGGCTGGAGCACTACCTGCCGCCGTCGGAGACGTTCGTGCCCGCGGCCGAGGACCTCGAGATGATGACCGGCATGGACGAGGTGCCGGGCGCTGACCCGGCGCCGAACGCTGCCGCGGTCCGGGAGATCCAGTCGTCGGTGTGGAACTGGTGGTCGGGGCTGGGCGCCGTCGACGACTTCGCCCCCCTGCTGCTCATGCTCGTGCTCGTCGTGGCCGTGAGCTTCGTGACCGCGGAGATCAACAGCGGCTCGATGGGCATGTGGCTCACGTTCGAACCACGTCGTCAGCGGGTCTACTGGTCGAAGGCCGCGGCGGCAGCCGTGGGCACGCTGCCGATCGTCGTGGTCGGGTTCGCCCTGGTGTTCGGGGCGTCGTACGCGGCCTTCGCCTCCTTCGACGCGGTGGGGGAGATGACGCCCCGGCTCTGGGCCGAGGTGGGCACGTACACGGCTCGTCTCGCGGCCGCCGGGGTGTTCGTCGCCGTCGTCGGCGTGGCACTGGGCATCCTGCTGCGGCACGCGGCCGCGGTGGTGGGCGGGCTGGCCGCCCTGCTCTGGTGCTCGATGATCTTCGCCTACCCGATGGGCGCGCTGCAGCGATGGCTGCCCACCACGAACCTCACCGCCTGGCTCCACGAGGGCACCGTCTTCACCGTCGACAGGTGCGTCCCCGACGCGGGGGGCGTGTACTCGTGCACCTCGGTGGACCACGTCGTGACCACGGCGCAGGGCGGCCTGTACATGGCGGCCGTGGCGGCGGTGCTCACGTTCGTCGCGGTCATCGTGTTCCGGTACCGCGACGTGAACTGACACCGGCGGCCGCTCCTTCCCGGTGGCCCGGGCCCACCGTCTCAGCGGTCGGCGTGCCGGGCGTCCCACGATGCGGGACGCCCGGCTCACGACGTGACATCCACCGGGCGCGGGCGTAACGTTCGACACGTGCAGACGATTCTTCTCGTAGTACTTCCTGAGCGCGCCGGCTGAGGCCACGTCCAGGCTTCGTCAGCGCGCTCACCCCTCGCTCGTCCCGACGTCCCGGGACCGGGGGGTTTTTCATTGCACCGACACGTTCGCCCCGCCCCTCTCGACCGGCAGGAGACACCGATGGTCCAGCCGAACCCGACCCCCGCTCACGTGGCGGCACGCGCCACGCGTGCCGCCGACCGTGCCGTGCCCGGTGAGGAGGTCACCGGCGCCGAGGCGATCGTCCGCTCGCTCGAGTCCGTCGGCGCCGAGGTCGTCTTCGGGATCCCCGGCGGCGCCATCCTCCCGGCGTACGACCCGCTCATGGACTCCGCCAAGCTCCGGCACATCCTGGTGCGGCACGAGCAGGGCGGCGGCCACGCTGCGCAGGGCTACGCCCACGCGACGGGCAAGGTCGGCGTGACGATGGCGACCTCGGGGCCTGGGGCCACCAACCTGGTGACGCCGCTGGCCGACGCCCACATGGACTCGATCCCGCTGGTGGCGATCACCGGCCAGGTCGGGCAGGCGCTCATCGGCACCGACGGCTTCCAGGAGGCTGACATCGTCGGCATCACGATGCCCGTCACCAAGCACAGCTACCTGGTGACCGACCCGGACGAGATCACGCGCACCATCGCCGAGGCGTTCCACATCGCGTCGACCGGGCGGCCGGGCCCCGTGCTGGTCGACATCGCGAAGTCGGCGATGCAGGCGAGCACCACGTTCTCGTGGCCCCAGGAGCTGGCCCTGCCGGGCTACCACCCGGTGACCAAGCCCCACGCCAAGCAGATCCGCGAGGCGGCCAAGCTGCTCGCGGTCGCCCGGCGCCCCGTGCTCTACGTGGGCGGCGGCGTGGTCCGGTCCGGCGCCTCGGCGGCGCTGCGCCGGCTGGTCGACCTGTCCGGCGCCGCGGTCGTGACCACGCTGATGGCCCGCGGCGCCGTCCCCGACAGCCACCCGCAGCACCTCGGCATGCCGGGCATGCACGGCACGGTGCCCGCCGTGGCGGCGCTGCAGAAGGCCGACCTGGTGGTCGCGCTGGGGGCCCGCTTCGACGACCGCGTCACGGGGAAGCTGTCGAGCTTCGCCCCGCACGCCGCGATCGTGCACGCGGACATCGACCCCGCCGAGATCGGCAAGAACCGGGCCGTCGACGTGCCGATCGTCGGCGACCTGCGCGAGGTCCTCGGGGACCTGGTGCCGGCGCTCGAGGCCGAGCACGCCAAGGTGGGCAGGCCCGACCTCGCGGCGTGGTGGCACCAGCTCGACACCTGGCGCGAGACGTACCCCCTCGGGTTCGCACCCACGGGCGACGGCGCGCTCGCGCCCCAGCAGGTGATCGCGCGGCTCGGCGAGCTGGCGGGACCAGACGCGATCTTCGCCTCGGGCGTCGGCCAGCACCAGATGTGGGCCGCGCAGTTCATCCGCTACGAACGCCCGAACACGTGGCTCAACTCCGGTGGCCTGGGCACCATGGGCTTCGCGGTCCCGGCCGCGATGGGTGCCAAGGTCGGCGAGCCCGACCGCCCCGTGTGGGCGATCGACGGGGACGGCTGCTTCCAGATGACCAACCAGGAGCTCGCGACCTGCGCGATCAACGACATCCCCATCAAGGTGGCGCTGATCAACAACAGCTCGCTCGGCATGGTGCGCCAGTGGCAGACGCTCTTCTACGACAAGCGCTACTCCAACACCGACCTGCACACCGGCCAGGGCACCCGGCGGATCCCGGACTTCGTCAAGCTCGCGGACGCCTACGGCTGCGAGGGCATCCGGGTGGAGCACGAGCGTGACGTGGACGCCGCGATCAAGCGGGCGCAGGAGATCGACGACCGACCCGTGGTGATCGACTTCAACGTGTCGCGCGACGCGATGGTCTGGCCGATGGTCGCGTCCGGCGTGAGCAACGACGACATCCAGTACGCCCGCGGCATCTCGCCGGCGTGGGACCGGGAGGACTGAGCGCGATGAAGCGGAAGTTGCGGGCCGCAGCGATGCCAGGCGCTCGGCTGCGGCGGAACGCAGTCTCGATCCGACCCATGAACACCGAAGACTGATCGGCCGCAGAGGGAAGACGGAGCCACCCATGTCGCGACACACCCTGTCCGTGCTGGTCGAGAACAAGCCCGGCGTCCTCACGCGCGTCGCCGGCCTGTTCGCCCGCCGCGCGTTCAACATCCACTCGCTGGCCGTGGGCCCGACCGAGCACGAGGAGATCTCGCGCATCACGGTCGTCGTCGACGTCGACGAGCACCCGCTCGAGCAGGTGACGAAGCAGCTCAACAAGCTCGTGCACGTCATCAAGATCGTGGAGCTCGACGCCGAGTCGTCGGTGCAGCGCGAGCTGCTGCTCGTCAAGGTGCGCGCCGACGGGGCCTCACGGTCCGGCGTCCTCGAGGTGGTCGACCTGTTCCGGGCCCACGTCGTCGACGTCGTCCCGGACAGCGTGGTCATCGAGGCCACCGGCACCTCGGCCAAGCTCACGGCGCTGCTGTCCGCCCTCGAGCCCTTCGGCGTCCGTGAGATCGTCAAGTCCGGGACGCTCGCCGTCGGGCGCGGCTCGCGTTCCATCACCGACCGGGCCCTCGACCGCGTCCGCAGCGCCTGAGACCCGCACGCCCCCGCACGTCCCCGCACCACCCCCAGCACTCGACAAGTACCGAGACCAAGGAGCATCACCGTGGCTGAGCTGTTCTACGACGACGACGCCGACCTGTCCATCATCGCCGAGCGCAAGGTCGCCGTCATCGGCTACGGCAGCCAGGGCCACGCGCACGCGCTGAACCTGCGCGACTCCGGCGCCGACGTCCGCATCGGCCTGCGCGACGGCTCGGCGTCCGCGAGCAAGGCCCAGGACGAGGGGCTGCGCGTCCTGTCCGTCGCCGACGCGGTCAAGGAGGCCGACGTCGTCGTCATCCTCGCGCCGGACCAGGTCCAGCGGCACGTCTACCGTGACGAGATCGCGCCGAACCTCAACGAGGGCGCCGCGCTCGTCTTCGGGCACGGCTTCAACATCCGCTTCGGCTACATCAAGCCCGAGGCCGGCCACGACGTGCTCATGGTCGCCCCCAAGGGCCCGGGCCACATCGTGCGTCGCGAGTACGTCGACGGCCGCGGCGTGCCGGTCATCGTGGCCGTCGAGCAGGACGCCTCCGGCGAGGCCTGGGGCCTGGCGCTGTCCTACGCGAAGGCGATCGGCGGCCTGCGCGCCGGCGGCATCAAGACCACCTTCACCGAGGAGACCGAGACGGACCTGTTCGGTGAGCAGGCCGTGCTGTGCGGCGGCGCCTCGCAGCTCGTCCAGTACGGGTTCGAGACCCTGACCGAGGCCGGCTACCAGCCGGAGGTCGCGTACTTCGAGGTGCTGCACGAGCTCAAGCTCATCGTCGACCTCATGGTCGAGGGCGGCATCGCCAAGCAGCGCTGGTCGGTGTCCGACACGGCCGAGTACGGCGACTACGTCTCCGGCCCGCGCGTCATCGACCCGCACGTCAAGGAGAACATGAAGGCGGTGCTCGCCGACATCCAGAACGGTGCCTTCGCCGAGCGCTTCATCGCCGACCAGGACGCCGGCGCGCCGGAGTTCACCGCCCTGCGCACCAAGGGCGAGGCGCACCCGATCGAGACCACCGGCCGCGAGCTGCGCAAGATGTTCTCGTGGATCAAGCCCGCTGACTCCGACTACACGGAGGGCAGCGCCGCACGCTGACCCACACCGTCAGCAGCGACGCGCGCGGCCGCCGCCCGGGAGACCCCCGGACGGCGGCCGCACGTACGTCCGGACCCTTCGCCGGTGCTCAGGGCAGCAGGCCGGCCCAGCGGCGGCAGACGTCGACCAGCTCGACGCGGTCGAGGGCGTCGACGTCCTTATCGTGGGGCAGCAGGATGTGGTCGTCCGGACGACGAGGGCGCAGGCCGCGACACGCGTGATCATCGGGGCATCGTGCCGGCTCGGCTTCGAGATTGGTCGTCGTTTCCCTCCGCGGCCGGGCATGGCCTGGCAGGATGGCGGTCATGATCGACGACGCGACCCCCGGCGGCGCCCCCGAGGGGGCCCCGATGCTCGACGACGTCCAGCAGGCAGAGCGCATCACGCAGTTCTGGGACGTGGCGCGCCACAAGGCGGGCCGCACCAGCCACGGCGGGGCGGTGGGGGAGCGGTCGGAGAACATCGTGCCGCCGCCCGCGTGGGCGTTCGGCGACTCGCCGGAGCTCGCCGACGGGCTCCTGGCGCTGGTGCTGGACGGCACGAAGACGGCCACGGCGTCGCTCGTCGTGGAGTACGAGGAGGCGAACGAGCCCGCGCCCGCCAAGGGCGACCTGTCGATCGTGCTCGACGGCGCGGGGGACCCGCGGCTCCTGATCCGGACGACCCGCGTGGACACCGTGCCGTTCGACGAGGTCACGGAGGAGCACGCCTACCTCGAGGGCGAGGACGACCGCACGCTGGCGTCGTGGCGCACGGAGCACGAGCGGTACTGGCGTCGGGCGCTCGGCGGGCTCGGCCGGGAGTTCGACCCGTCCATGGCCGTGGTGTGCGAGCGGTTCAAGGTCCTCTACGGGGCGTGAGGAACGTCGGGGCGACGACGAGCCGGTGCGAGATGATAGCGCCGCCTCGGCGCCTGTCCGACCAGTGAGACCAGAGTCTCATTGCCGCGCTCCGCGACCTAGGCTCCCCTCATGACGCGGAGCATCGACCTGGCAGTGGTGGCTGGCGACGGCATCGGCACCGAGGTGGTGGAGCAGGGGCTCGCCGTGCTCGAGGCCGCGGTAGCCGGGTCGGACGTCAAGGTCTCGACGACGGAGTTCGACCTGGGCGCACGCCGCTGGCACGCGACCGGCGAGACGCTCACCGACACCGACCTCGAGGCGATCAAGGGCCACGACGCGATCCTGCTCGGCGCGATCGGCGACCCCAGCGTCCCCTCCGGCGTGCTGGAGCGCGGCCTGCTCCTCAAGCTGCGCTTCGCGCTCGACCACTACGTCAACCTGCGCCCGGGCAAGCTCTACCCCGGCGTGACCAGCCCCCTGGCGGACCCGGGCGAGATCGACTTCGTCGTCGTGCGCGAGGGCACCGAGGGCCCGTACGTGGGCAACGGCGGCGCGCTGCGCACCGGTACCCCGCACGAGATCGCCACCGAGGTGTCGGTCAACACCGCGTTCGGCGTCGAGCGGGTGGTGCGCGACGCGTTCGCCCGCGCGCAGGAGCGGCCGCGCAAGCACCTCACGCTCGTGCACAAGCACAATGTCCTGGTGCACGCGGGCCACCTGTGGCGCCGCACGGTCGAGGCCGTGAACGCAGACTTCCCGGACGTGACGACCGACTACCTGCACGTCGACGCCGCCACCATCTTCCTGACGACGAACCCGTCGCGCTTCGACGTCATCGTCACGGACAACCTCTTCGGCGACATCCTCACGGACCAGGCCGCCGCGATCACGGGCGGCATCGGCCTCGCCGCGTCCGCGAACATCAACCCGGACCGCACGGCGCCGTCGATGTTCGAGCCGGTGCACGGCTCCGCGCCGGACATCGCCGGCCAGGGCAAGGCCGACCCGACGGCGACCGTGCTGTCGGTCTCGCTGCTGCTCGACCACCTCGGCCTGAGCGACGCCGCGCAGCGCGTCGAGGCCGCGGTCGCCGCCGACCTCGTCGAGCGGTCCGCCGGGCACGGCCGAGTACGCACGACGGCCGAGGTGGGGCGCGAGCTCGCTGCCCGCGTCGCCGGCTGAGCGTCCTCGACGCCGCCGCCTGCCCCTCCCGGCCGTCCTTCCCCCAGCCGCCCTGCATCTTCGGTCCAGGGTGATCGCTGCGGTCGGCACGGTACGTCCCCCACGGGGTGGCTTGTCGTGGAAAACTACAGGGATCACCCAGGTGAAAGGCCCTGCGATCATGACCACGACCTCCAGCACGACCGCGTCCAGCATCCTCCCGTCCGAGCTCGAGGACCTGGTCGCACTGTTCGACGTCCGAGGCACGGACGACCCCACCCCTGACGCGGACCGCGAGGCGGCGCTGCAGGCGCCCAAGTTCGGCACCGTGTTCTCGGACCACATGGCGCGCATCACGTGGCGCCAGGCCGACGGCTGGCTCGACCGCCGCATCGAGAAGTACGGTCCGCTCCAGCTCGACCCCGCGGCCGCGGTCCTGCACTACGCGCAGGAGATCTTCGAGGGGATGAAGGCCTACCGGCACGACGACGGGTCGGTGTGGACGTTCCGGCCGGAGGCCAACGCGGCCCGGTTCGCGCGCTCCGCGCACCGCCTGGCGCTGCCCGCGCTGTCGATCGACGACTTCGTCGGCTCCGTCGCCGCACTGGTGCGCACGGACGTCGACTGGGTGCCCTCGGGCGAGGACTCCAGCCTGTACCTGCGCCCGTTCATGTTCGCCTCCGAGACGTTCCTCGGGGTGCGTCCGGCGGCCGAGGTCGAGTACCTCGTCATCGCCTCGCCCGTCGGCCCGTACTTCGCGGGCGGGGTGCGGCCCGTGTCGATCTGGGTGGACGAGGACTACCACCGGTCCGGGCCCGGCGGCACCGGTGACGCCAAGTGCGGCGGCAACTACGCGGCGAGCCTCCTGCCGCAGCTGCTGGCCCAGGAGAAGGGCTGCGACCAGGTCTGCTTCCTCGACGCCACGACGAACACCCACCTCGAAGAGCTCGGCGGCATGAACGTGTTCGTGGTGATGGCGGACGGTTCCGTGCACACCCCGGAGCTCACCGGCTCGATCCTGGAGGGCGTGACGCGCTCGTCGATCCTTCAGCTCGTGGGCGACCGCGGGCGGGACGTCGTGGAGCGCCGCATCCCGCTCGCGGAGATCGTGCAGGGCCTGGCGGACGGCACCGTGCGCGAGATCTTCGCATGCGGCACGGCGGCGGTCGTCACGCCCGTGGGCCGGTTGGCGGGCAGCACGTTCGACCACGCCGTGGCCGGGGGCGAGCCGGGCGAGCTGACCATGGACATCCGCCACGAGCTCACGGACGTCCAGTACGGGCGTGCGGCGGACCGGCACGGGTGGATGCGCCGCCTCGCGTGAGCCGGAGGTGCAGCGCAGGGTGAGGGCCGAGGAACGAGGCACTCGCCCGGAGCGGAACCGCAGGCTCGCGCGAGAATGAGGACCGCGTGAGCCGGAGGTGCAGCGCAGGGTGAGGGCCGAGGAACGAGGCACTCGCCCGGAGCGGAACCGCAGGCAGGCGAGCGGAGGTGTGGCGCAAGCAGGAGCGGAACCGTAGGTTCACGCGTGAGGGGCGCGGCATGCGCCGGAGCCGGCGTGCAATGTGGCGCGTCAGGAGACACCGTGTGAGAGGTCCGATGCCTGTACCCATCAGCGACGACGAGCTGACCCGGACGACGCTGGCCCGCCAGGGCCTGCTCGCCCGGTCCGACGACGCCCTGGAGGACGTGGTCGGCCGGGTGGGAGGCCTGCAGGCGCAGCACGCGGACATGCCGTACGTCGCGCTGTGGTCGCGGCGCGCGGGCCAGACGATCGCGGACCTCGAGGCGGCGCTCACCCGCAGGTCCGTGGTCAAGGCGACGCTGATGCGCTCGACGCTGCACGTGGTGCCGAGCGAGCGGTGGCCGCTGCTGGACGCGGTGTCCGGGGAACAGCGGGCGGCGGCATGGCGGGCGAGCGCCCGCCGGGCCGGCGTCGACCTGGCGGAGCTCAACGCCGCGGTCCGTGCGTTCTGCGCCACGCCGCGTTCGGTGGACGAGATCGAGGAGCACGCGGCGTCGCTCTACCCGGGCACCGACGTCGTCGGCGCGATCCCGGGCGGGGTGAGCCGGGCATGGTGGCGGTTGGCGAGCGCGGCGGGCGGGCTCGTGCACGTGCCGCCGAGCGGCATGTGGGGCTCGCACGCCGCACCGCGGTACCAGGACGGCACGGTGTGGCTCGCGGACCGGCTGCCGCTGCCGCTGCCGCAGCTCGCCCCGGACGAGGCGCGGTCGCTCGCGGTCGCGGGCTACCTGACGGCGTTCGGTCCGGCGTCGCTGGCCGACATCGCGCGGGGGCTCGGAATCCGGGGCGCGACGGCGATGAAGACCGCCCTCGGGGGGCTCGACCTGAGGACGTACGAGGCCCGTGACGGGCGCGTCCTGTACGACCTCGCGGGCGGCGAGGTCGTGCCGGGCGACACGCCGACGCCGGTGCGGTTCCTGCCTCGGTGGGACCAGCTGCTCGTGGCGTTCGACGTGCGGGAGCGGGTGCTCGACGCCGAGCAGGCCGCGGCCGTGTACCGGCGCAACGCCGACGTGCTGCCCACGGTGCTGCTGGACGGCCGGGTCGCCGGCACGTGGGCGTCCGAACGCGACAAGGACGCGGCGACGCTGCGCATCACGACGTTCGTCGAGCCGTCCGCGGGGGCCCGGCAGGAGGCGGAGGCCGAGGGGCTGGCGCTGCTGCGCTACCTCGAGCCGGACGCCCCGCAGGTGTCCGTCACGTGGGTGGAGCCGTAGGGCGCACGAGCGTGCGTCCGAGCACGCCGCTGAGCATCGACGACGTGGCGAGCCCCAGGACGATCCACACGAGGGCGGTGACCACGGCCGGCACGGCGTCCGGGTTCCCCGTGAACGGGGTGACCGCGAGGATCACGGTCACGACGGCGACGAGCCAGCCGAAGAACATGCGGGGCCGCGGTGCCACCATCACGAGCACCTGCAGCACGACGGCGGCGAGCAGGCCGAAGAGGGCGCCGGTCATCGCCCAGGCCAGGCTCGACGACCCTCCGACCACGTCGAGGAGCCCCACGTCGAAGGCCTGGTCGAAGATCACGGAGGCCGCGAGGCCGATGAGCCCGCACACGACGACGGTCACGACGGCGCCGGCCCAGTACCGGCGGACGTCGAGGCCGAGCCGTTCGTCTGAGGCGGACGCAGGCAGGTCGCAGGCCTCCACGGGCTCGTCGGTGGGAACCGTCCCCGGTGGGGTGGTGGGCACGGGGGTCGGCCCGCCCGGAGGGAAGGACCGTGGGCGCGGCGAGGGGTCGTACGGCTCGCCGCCGTGCATGGATGCGTTCATCGGACGGACCTCCTGACGTCGTGACCGTCACTGCGATCACATCACAGCAGGTGAGGCGCTGCCTCGCGAGGCTCGCGGCGGGCGGCGAGCCCGGCTCGCCCGCCCGGCGGGCGGACGATGGTGACCGGCGTGGTGCGGGTGTGGCACCATGTGAGCCATGACACGCCTCGCGCACCAGCGTCCGCTGATCATTGCGTAGCGCGTCCGGCCACCGCTGGACGCGCAGACCTTCCGTACCCCGGGGGGTCTTTTTTCATGACCAGAGCACGAAGCACCACGACGTCCCGCCCCCGGACGTCCCCGAGATGGGGAGCCCCGCATGGCCACCGCCGGATTCCACGTGTACGACACCACCCTGCGTGACGGCGCGCAGCAGGAGGGGATGAACCTCTCCGTGGCGGACAAGCTCGCGATCGCGCCGCTGCTCGACGAGCTCGGCGTCGGCTTCATCGAGGGCGGCTGGCCGGGCGCGGTGCCCAAGGACACGGAGTTCTTCCGCCGGGCGGCCAAGGAGCTCGAGCTCAAGCACTCCGTCCTGGCGGCGTTCGGCGCGACCCGCAGGGCCGGTGCCCGGGCGTGGGACGACCCGCAGGTCCGGGCCCTGGTGGACGCCGAGACCCCGGTGGTGACGCTCGTCGCCAAGTCGGACGTGCGTCACGTGGAGCGTGCGTTGCGGACCACGCCGGACGAGGGTCTCGCGATGATCGCGGACACCGTGGCGTTCCTGGTGGGCGAGGGGCGTCGTGTGGTCGTCGACGCGGAGCACTTCTTCGACGGCTACCGGTACGACGCGGCGTTCACCCGCGCGGCGGTCGAGGCCGCATTCGGCGCGGGGGCCGAGGTCGTCACGCTGTGCGACACGAACGGCGGGATGCTGCCGCACTGGGTGACCGACGTCGTCGGCGAGCTGCGCGGGGCGCTGGCCCTGGAGCACGGCCGGGACGCGCCCGCGGGCGCCCCGATCCTCGGGATGCACGCGCACAACGACTCGGGCTGCGCCGTCGCGAACACCCTCGCCGCCGTCGAGGCGGGCTGCTGGCACGTCCAGGGCACGGTGAACGGCTACGGCGAGCGCACGGGCAACGTGGACCTCGTGACGGTCGTCGCGAACCTCGAGCTCAAGGACGGGCTGCGGACCCTCGCGGGCGACGGGCTCGCGGAGTCCACCCGCATCGCGCACGCCGTCGCCGAGATCACGAACATCTCCCCGTACGGGCGCCAGCCCTACGTCGGGGCGAGCGCGTTCGCGCACAAGGCGGGTCTGCACGCCAGCGCGATCAAGGTCGACCCGGACCTGTACCAGCACATCGACCCGACCGCGGTCGGCAACGACATGCGCATGCTCGTCTCCGACATGGCGGGCCGGGCGTCGATCGAGCTCAAGGGCCGCGAGCTCGGCTTCGACCTGTCCGGCCAGGGCGAGCTGCTCTCGCGCGTCACCGCGCGGGTCAAGGACGCCGAGGCGCAGGGCTACACGTACGACGCGGCCGACGCGTCGTTCGAGCTGCTGCTCCGCGAGGAGCTGGGGGAGCGGCCGGCGTTCTTCCGGGTGGAGAGCTGGCGCACCATCGTCGAGACGGTGGCCGGCGGCAGCGCGGACCGGCACGACGCCGAGGCCGTCGCGGAGGCGACCGTGAAGCTGCACGCGGGCGGGGAGCGGGTCGTGGCCACCGGGGAGGGCAACGGCCCGGTGAACGCTCTCGACCAGGCGCTGCGCCACGCGCTGACCCGGGTCTACCCGCAGATCGGGGGGTTCGAGCTCATCGACTTCAAGGTGCGCATCCTCGACGCGCAGCACGGCACGGACGCGACCACGCGGGTGCTCGTCGAGACGAGCGACGGGCAGGGGTCGTGGTCGACGGTCGGGGTGGGGCCGAACATCATCGAGGCGGCGTGGGAGTCGCTCATCGACGCGTACGTGTTCGGGCTGCTGCATGCCGGGGTCGAGCCGCAGACCGCGGGGTGACTCCGGGAGCGGCCGGGTGCGGCCGGGTGCGGGGCCGGCGCGCGGCTCAGCGGCGCGGGAGCAGGCGGTGCGGCTGCACGGCGTCGTACGTCGCCTTGAGCGCGGCGGCCGTCGCGTCGTAACGCTGCTGGGCGACCCGCACGAACAGGAAGTCGACGACCGCGAGCTGCGCGATGCGGCTGGACATGGCGCCGGAGCGGAACTGCGTCTCGCGCGCCGTCGTGGTCAGGACGATGTCGGCGAGCTCCGCCAGCGGTGACGCCGGGAAGTTGGTCACCGCGATCGTGGTGGCCCCGGCCTCCTTCGCGAGGCCCAGCGCCTGGTTCGACTCGACGGTGCGCCCCGTGTGGGACACGGCGACGGCCACGCATCCCGGCGTGAGCAGGGCGGCGGACGTGAGCTGGCCGTGCGGGTCCACGGGCGCGGTGCACACCAGGCCGATCCGGGACAGCTTCTGGGCGAGGTCCTGCGCGGTGAGGCCGCTGGACCCCACCCCGTAGACGTCGGTGCGGGGCGCCGCGGCGACCGCCTCGACGGCGCGCTCGAGGGCCTCGAGGTCGAGCATGCGGGCCGTCTCCTCGATGGTGCGCGCCTCGTGGAACGCGATCTTGGAGACGACGTCGGTGGTCGTGTCGGTCTGGTTGATCTCGCCCTCGGCGATCCCGGACCGCTCGAGCTCGAGCTCGAGCCGGCTCGTGGCCTGGGCCAGGTCGATCCGGAACTCGGGGTAGCCGGCGTACCCGACGGCACGGCAGAATCGCACCACCGTGGCCTGCGAGGTCTCGGCCCGCGCGGCCAGCTCGGTGATCGTGGCGCCGACGACGCCGGTGGCGTCGTCGAGCACGACCTGGGCGATGCGGGCCTCCGCGGGGCGCAAGGTCGGGAGCGCCTGGCGGAGCCGGACGAGCACGTCACCGTTCACGCGCCCAGTGTGACATTTGTTTTCGGATACCGGGGCATTTGCGGAGGAAATCTCACCCGCGACCGTCGTCCCTGCTCCCGGGCCTGCCGCCCGGTCGGCGTGTGACGAACGGTACTCCCGCAGCCGCGTCGAACCGCGGATACGGTGGTGCCGTGCATGGTGAGTACAAGGTTCCCGGGGGAAAGCTCGTCGCGGTCGACCTCGAGGTGCGGGACGAGCAGCTGTCCGACGTCCGCCTCAGCGGGGACTTCTTCCTGGAGCCCGACGACGCGCTCGGCGTCATCGACGCGGCGCTGACCGGGGTGCCGGCCGCCTCTGCCACCGGGGAGCTGGCGCGCGCGGTCTCCTCCGCGCTGCGTGCGGCGGAGACGTCCGGCGAGGTGGTCGGGCCCGTCGCGATGGTCGGGTTCGACGAGTGGGCCGTCGCCGTGGCGGTCCGCCGGGCGCTGGGCCTGGCCACGACGTGGGAGGACCACACCTTCGAGGTGCTGCGCCCGGGCCCGCTGTCGCCCGCGACGCTGGCGGCGCTCGACCAGGTGCTCACCGAGGAGCTGGCGGCGGGACGGCGCGGTCCCACGCTGCGGTTCTGGGACTGGAACGAGCGGGCCGTGTTCATCGGCTCCTTCCAGTCCCTCGCCAACGAGGTCGACCCGGCCGGGGTCCGCGAGCACGACGTGACCGTCGTGCGGCGGATCTCCGGGGGCGGGGCGATGTTCATGGAGGCGGGCAACTGCGTGACCTTCTCGCTCGTGGTGCCCGCCTCTCTCGTGGACGGCATGACCTTCGAGCAGTCCTACGCGTTCCTCGACCAGTGGGTGCTGGGCGCCCTGGCGGACGTGGGCGTCGAGGCGTACTTCTCGGGCCTCAACGACGTGGCCTCGCCCGCAGGCAAGCTCGCCGGGTCGGCCCAGAAGCGGCTGGCCGGCGGCGCGGTGCTGCACCACATGACGATGGCCTACGACATCGACAGCGCGAAGATGCTCGAGGTGCTGCGCATCGGGCGCGAGAAGCTGTCCGACAAGGGCACCCGGAGCGCCGCGAAGCGCGTCGACCCCTTGCGCTCGCAGACGGGCCTGTCGCGCGAGCAGATCGTCGACGCGTTCGAGGCGCACTTCCGGGGCCTGCACTCCACCGTGGACTCCGAGCTGCGCCCCCAGGAGCTGGAGCGTGCCGCCGAGCTGGTGCGCACCAAGTTCGCCGACCCGGCGTGGATCAACCGGGTGCCCTGACCGGCCGATCCCGTCGCTCCTGCAGGCCGCCTGCCCGCGGCCCGCCCGCGTCCGACCCGGCCGCTCGCAGGTCACCGTCGGGTCACGACCCGCGCGTGGGGTCTTCCCCTGCCCACGCTCCGGCAGTAATCTTCATCATGCGACGGTGATCGGGAAGTTCCTTTCAGCCGACGGCCGTCGCACGACCGACCGAGCAGAGCCAGCGAGACGACGACGTCGCGCAGAGACGACGACGTCGACACGGGACACGGACATCGACGACGGCGCCCCCGGCGCCGGGCGAGGACGGCGGCCGGCGGCCGCCCAGGAAGGACGACGATGCGGCGAGAGATGTGGAGCCGGAGGACACCGATGGTGGCCACCGCGGCGCTGGTGGCGCTGGGCGCCGCCGCCTGCAGCGGTGGTGGCGACAGCGGCGACAGCGAGGACGGCGAGGGCAAGACCCTCGACGTCTGGATCATGCAGGGCACGAACCCGAGCGCGGACGCCTTCTTCGAGGAGGTCACCACGGCCTTCAAGGAGGAGACGGGCGCGGACCTCAACGTCGAGTTCGTGGAGTGGGGCGACGCGCACGACCGGTTCGTCACCTCGATCGCGGGCGGCACCACCCCCGACGTGGCGGAGACGGGCACCACCTGGACCCCGGAGTTCGCCGATGCCGGCGCGCTCGCGCCGCTCGACGACTTCGTGGCGGAGGCCGGGCTGGGCGACGACCTCGTGGCGGGGCTGGTCGAGGCCGGCACGTACGAGGAGCAGCTCTACGGCATGCCCTGGTACGCCGGCGTCCGCTCGCTCGTGTACAACACGGAGATCTTCGAGCAGGCCGGGGTCGAGCCGCCCACCACGTGGGCCGAGATCGAGTCGGCGGCCAAGGCGATCAAGGCGGAGTTCCCGGACAAGGTCGCCGTCGCGGTCCCCGGCGACGCGGAGTTCACCGTGTACCCGTGGGTCTGGGGCGCGGGCGGCGAGGTGGCGACGCTCGAGGGCGACACCTGGACGTCGGGCCTCGACAGCCCCGCGTCGCAGGAGGGCCTGAGCTTCTGGACGGGCCTGGCCGCCGACGGCTACTCCTCGGCCGGCGCCACCACCTGGCGGGAGACGGACGTGCTCGACGCGTTCGCCCAGGGCAACGTGGGCATGGCGATCATGGGCTCCTGGACGCCGGGCGCCATCGTCGAGGCCAACGCCGACATGGAGGGCAAGTTCGCCGCGGTGCCGATCCCGGGCAAGGACGGCGGCATCTCGCCGTCGGTCCTCGGCGGGTCGCACCTGAGCATGTTCAACACGACGGACGACCAGGACCTCGCGTTCGCGTTCATCGAGCTCATGACCACGGGAGAGTTCGCCACCACGTGGGGCGAGCAGGCGGGGTACTTCCCGGGCCAGACGTCGCTGCTCGACGAGACCCTCCAGAGCACCGACCCGCTCGTCGCACCGTTCGCGCAGCAGTTCGTCGAGGGCGGGGCGTCCGTCCCGGTGTCGCCGAACTTCGGCGCCGTCCAGGCCAAGGCCACGACCGGCACGATGATGCAGTCGATCCTCTCCGGCTCCGAGGACGTGGCGACGGCGAGCGCCAAGGCTGCCGAGGAGATGACGTCCCTGCTGAACGGCGGCAGCTGACGCATGTCGAGCACGATGCCCGTCGCGGCGCCCGCGGGAACCGGCCCGGAGCCGGGGTACCGCGGGCGTCGCCCGCTCGGTCGTTCCCTCATCTCCCGGCTGCGGCCGTGGATGCTGCTCACCCCCGCGCTGCTGGTCCTCGCCGTCCTGCTCCTGTGGCCGCTCGTCCGGGTCGCGCTCTTCTCGCTGCAGGACTACGGGCTGAAGGAGATCGTCTCCAAGGAGTCGAACTGGATCGGCCTGGACAACTTCGTCGAGATCTTCACCTCGGAGCAGCTGTGGCAGGTCGTGCTGCCGAACACCGTGGTGTTCGCCGTCCTGTCCGTGGCCTGCACCGTGGTGTTCGGCACGGTGGTCGCCGTGCTCCTGGCCTCCCTCGGCCGGGTCTGGCGCACGGTCGTCTCGAGCGCGATCATGGCCGCCTGGGCGATGCCCGCGGTGACGGGCACCTACGTGTGGGTGTGGATCTTCGACGCCGACCGCGGCGTGTTCAACCACGTCGCGCAGACGCTGGGCCTGCAGGACGCCCCCGTCAACTGGTTCACGGAACGCTGGTCGTTCTACGCCATCGTGCTGCTCAACGTCGTGCACCACGGCTTCCCGTTCGTGGCGGTGACGGTGCTCGCCGGGCTGCTCAGCGTGCCGAACGAGCTGCTCGAGGCCGCCGAGATCGACGGTGCCGGGCCGTGGCGCCGGTTCTTCTCGGTGATCGTGCCGCAGCTGCGGCAGATCTTCGCCGTCGTGATCATCCTGTCGACGATCTGGGACTTCAAGGTGTTCGCGCAGGTCTATCTCATGCCGGGCGGGTCGGGGACCAACCGTGAGGTGCTCAACCTCGGCGTGTGGTCGTACACCGAGTCGTTCGGGCAGAACCGGTACGGCTTCGGCGCGGCGATCGCGGTGCTGCTCACCCTGCTGCTGCTCGCCATCACCGTCGTGTACGTCCGCACCATCCTCAAGGAGGACGAGCTGTGAGCGCGCGTGCGCGCGTGCGCGGCGGCCGCCGCCCGCAGCCGGGCGTGCAGGTCGGCAAGGGCGTCGCCGTCGCCGCGCTGCTCGCCTTCACCCTGTTCCCGACGTACTGGATGCTCGTCAGCGCCCTGGACGCCAAGGCCGGGATCGGCACGTCGTTCGTGCCGGCGGAGCCGACGCTGGAGCACTTCCGCTTCGTCCTCACCGACGGCGGGTTCGACGTGTTCCTGCGCAACTCGCTGGTCGTCGCGCTCGCCACGGTGGTGGCCTCGTCCCTGCTGGCGCTGCTCGCCTCCGTCGCGGTGGCGCGGTTCCGGTTCCGCTTCCGCACCCAGGTGCTGATGATGGTGCTCGTGGTGCAGATGGTGCCGCTCGAGGCGCTCGTCATCCCGCTGTTCGTCCAGGTGCGTGACCTGAACCTGCTGGGCACGCTCACCGGCATCACCATCGTCTACATCGCGCTCGCGTTGCCGTTCGGTATCTGGATGCTGCGCGGCTTCGTCGCGGCGGTGCCCGTCGAGCTGGAGGAGGCCGCCTACCTCGACGGCGCGAGCTGGGGGCGGATGTTCCGTTCGATCCTGTTCCCGCTCGTGGCCCCCGGGCTCGTGGCGACGAGCATCTTCAGCTTCATCACCGCGTGGAACGAGTTCGTGTTCGCGATGACGCTGCTCGGCGGCGCCACGGAGAACTACACGGTCGCGATCGGGCTGCGCTCGTTCTTCGGGCAGCACTCGAACGACTGGGGCGCGATCATGGCCGCCTCGACGATCATCACGGTGCCCGTCATGGTCTTCTTCATCGTCGTGCAGCGCCGCCTGGCCAGCGGGCTCACCGCCGGTGCGGTGAAGGGCTGACGGCGGTGGCGGACGTGGCGGGGGTGGACGTGGCGGGGGAGGGCGACGCCGTCCTGCGCGCGGTGCACGGCGTGCTCCTGCCCGGGTTCACCGGGACCCGGGTGCCGGCCTGGCTGGAGCACGCGGCGCGGACCGGGCTGGCCGGCGTCGTGCTGTTCGCGCACAACACCCCGGACCTGCCGACGACGGTCGCCCTCACGCGGCGCCTGCACGAGCTGTCGCCCGACCTGGTGGTCGCGACCGACGAGGAGGGCGGCGACGTGTCGCGGCTCGAGGTGGCCGAGGGGTCGTCGTTGCCGGGAGCGGCAGCCCTCGGGGTCCTCGACGACGAGCGGGCCACCCACGACGTCGGCGAAGCGCTGGGGCGGCTGCTCGCGTCGGCCGGCGTCGACCTCGACCTGGCGCCCGTGCTCGACGTCAACCACCCCGACAACCCGGTGATCGGCGTGCGGGCCTTCGGGGACTCGCCGTGGCTGGTGGCCCGGCACGGCGTCGCCCTCGCGCGCGGGCTGCACCGCGGGGGCGTCGCGGCGTGCGCGAAGCACTTCCCCGGCCACGGATCCACGACGACGGACTCCCACCTGACGCTTCCCGTGGTGTCCGACGACCTGGAGGTGCTGGAGCGGCGCGACCTGGCGCCGTTCGTCGCCGCGCTCGCCGCCGACGCGGACGGCGGGCCCGGCCTGGACGCGCTGATGACGGCGCACGTCGTCGTCGAGGCCCTCGGCCCGGCGCCGGCGTCGCTCGAGCCCGCCGTCGTCGCGCTGGCGCGGGAGCGGGGCTTCACCGGCCCGGTCGTCACCGACGCCCTGGACATGCGGGCGGTGTCCGACGGCGCGGACGTGGGCGAGGTCGCGGTGCGCGCGGTCGAGGCGGGGGCGGACCTGCTGTGCCTCGGCACGACGCGGGGCCGCGACGACGAGGCCCTGTTCCGGACCGCCGTGGACGCGCTCGTCGCGGCCGTGGCCGCCGGGAGGGTCACGACCGACCGGCTCGAGGCGTCCGCCGCGCGGACGGCGGCGCTGCGGGAACGGGTGCGCACCCGGCGCGAGGACGCCGGCGTGGTCCCGGGGGAGCAGGCGGCCCAGCGGGCCCGCGCGGCGCTCGCGGACGTCGGGGAGCGGGTCGCCCGCGAGGCGGTCCGCGGGTCCGGGCCCGCGTGGCCCCCGCTCGGCGACGGCGCCCGGCCCGAGGTGGTCGACCTGCGCGTGCGTCTCGACCACGCGGCGGGCCGCACGGCACTGCACGTGCAGCACGCCCTGACCGGGCGCTGGCCGGGGACGGTCGTGCACCCGCCGCTCGGCGACGACGCGTTCGCCGAGCTCCTCGCCGCGCTCGAGCCGTCCGGCCGCCCTGCCGGCGACGAGCCGGTGCGCCCGCTGGTCGTCGTGACGCGCGAGCCTGTGCCGGGCTCGGAGGAACGGGCCCGGCTCACCGACCTCCGCGCCGTCCGGCCGGACCTCGTCGTCGTGCACACGGGTGTCCCGACGGCGGGCCGCCGGTGGTTCACGACCCTCGGGGGCGCTCCGCCAGCCGTCGTGCTCGCGTGCGGCACCGGGCGGGCGAACGCCCGGGCCGCCGTCGAGCTGCTCGCGGCCGGGTGGGACGCGCACGACCTCGATCCGTCGGCCTCCCCGCCTGCGGGGGACGACCGAGGAACGGACCAGGCCGACACGACACCGAAGGGGGCGGGGCGATGAGTCGCACGCCTGACACCACCACCGACGCGGACGGGCGCCCGCCCGGGAGCGAGGCCGCACGCGACGCCTCGCCCCGGCCGGCGGGCGAGCCGGACCTGTTGTCCGTGGTGCGCCTCGCCTCGCCGACGGAGGAACGCAACCCCCGCACGACCGACATCGACCTGCTGTCCACCGCCGACCTCGTGCGCGTCATCCTCGACGAGGACGCGGGCGTGGCGAGCGTCGTGCGCGCGGAGCGGTTCCGCGTGACGCAGATGGTGGACCTCGCCGTCACGGCGATCCGCGCCGGGGGCCGGGTGCACTACGCCGGGGCAGGGACGTCGGGACGGCTCGGGGTGCTCGACGCCGTGGAGCTCGCACCCACGTACGGCGTGGGCGCGGAGTGGTTCGACGCGCACCTCGCCGGCGGGCCGGACGCGATGACGGTGTCCGTCGAGGGCGCGGAGGACGACGCCGAGGTGGGCCGGCGCGACCTGGACCACGTGGGGCCCCACGACCTCGTGGTGGGGCTGGCCGCGAGCGGACGCACGCCGTACGTGGCGGGAGCGCTGGACCTGGCGCGCGAGCGCGGTGCCAGGACCGCGCTCGTCAGCGCGAACCCCGGGGCGCCCCTCGCGGTGGGGGTCGACGTGGCGATCCTGCTCGACACCGGCCCCGAAGCCGTGACCGGGTCCACGCGGATGAAGGCCGCCAGCGCGCAGAAGATCGTGCTCAACACGTTCTCCACCGCGACGATGGTCCGCCTCGGCAAGACCTACTCGAACCTCATGGTGGACGTCCGCGCCACCAACGCCAAGCTGCGGGCGCGGCTGGTACGCCTGCTCGCGCAGGCCACCGGCCTGGACCCCGAGGACTGTGCGGCCGTCCTCGCCGAGGCCGGGGGAGAGGTGCAGGTGGCCCTCGTCATGCTGCTCGCCGGCGTCGAGGGCGCCACCGCGCGCCGCGCGCTCGACGGCAGCGGAGGAGTGCGCGGTGCGCTGTCCCGGCTGGGGGGCGCCCCGCCGAAGTAGGCGCCGTGCCGAGGTGGGTTCCACGCCGAGGCGGGCACCCTGGTGACGTCAGGCGCGACGGCGCGGGCTACCGCGTGACGGGGCGCTCGCCGAAGACGGCGGTACCGACCCGGACGACGGTCGCGCCCTCCGCGACGGCGAGCTCCAGATCACCGGTCATGCCCATGGACAGCTCCCGGGCCGCCGCCGTCCCCGGTGCGCCGCTCGAGCCGACCTCGTCGCGGACCCGGCGCAGCCGGGCGAAGCCCGCCCGTACGGCGGCCTCGTCGTCGGACCGCAGGCCGATGGTCATGAAGCCGACCAGGCGCAGGCCCGGCAGCGCGGCGACGTCGGTCGCGAGGGCGACCGCCTCGTCGGGGGCGACGCCGGACTTGCTCTCCTCGCCCGAGACGTTGACCTGCACCATGACGTCGAGGGTGCGCCCGTCACGCACGCACCGGCCCGACAGCGCCTCGGCGAGCGCCAGGGTGTCGACGGTCTGCACGCCCGTGGCCGACGCCAGCACCTGGTTGACCTTGTTGCGCTGCAGGTGGCCGATCATGTGCGCCTCGAGACGCCCCGCGGCCACGAGCCCGGCCAGCGCGGGCGCCTTCGCGACCAGCTCCTGCACCCGGTTCTCGCCGACGAGGACGGGCCGGTCGTCACCGGCCTCGGCCGCGAGCTCCAGGGCGGCGGTCACGGCCTCGACGACCGTGCCGGGATCCTGCGTCTTGGTGGCCAGCAGCACCCGCACCTCGCGCGGGTCGCGACCGGCCGCGCGGGCGGCGTCGGCCACCCGCGCACGGATGGCGGCCAGGCGTGCAGGGATCCCCGGAGGTGCGGTGGGCATGACGCCAGTCTACGAAGCGGCAGGGCGACTCGGGGGCGTCTCAGGGGGATCCCGGGTGGTGGCGCCGCTCCCGCGCGCGGGACAATGCCCGCATGAAGGCGCTGCTCAACATCATCTGGCTCGTGTTCGGCGGGTTCTGGCTCGCGCTCGGCTACGCCGCGGCGGGCATCCTGTGCTGCATCACGATCGTGGCCATCCCGTGGGGCATCGCGTCGTTCCGGATCGCCGGGTACGCGCTGTGGCCGTTCGGCCGCACCGTCGTCGACAAGCCCGGAGCCGGCGGCTGGTCCGTGCTCGGCAACATCATCTGGATCATCTTCGCGGGCATCTGGCTCACCGTCGGGCACATCACCACCGCCGTCGCGCAGGCCGTCACGATCATCGGCATCCCGCTCGCCATCGCGAACCTCAAGATGATCCCGGTCTCGCTGCTCCCGCTGGGCAAGGACATCGTGCCGAGCGACGCCCGGTTCCCGACGTACCAGCACGCCCCGGCGCAGCCGCCGCGCTGACCGTGACGCCCGCCACGTCCGGGCGTCAGGACTGCGCGATCGGGCGTCAGGTCCGCGCGATCGGCGCCAGGACGCCGTCCGTGAGCCGCAGCAGGTCCGCCGGCGCCAGCGAGACGTCCAGCCCGCGCCGTCCGCCGGACACGTAGACCCGCTCGCGGGACCCGGCCGCCTCGTCCAGCACCGTGGGGTGACGCTGCTTCTGCCCGAGCGGCGAGATCCCGCCCACCACGTAGCCGGTGGCGCGCTGGGCCGCGGCGGGCGCCGCCATCGTCGCGCGCTTGCCGCCGACCGCCCTGGCCAGCGCCTTGAGGTCGAGGGAGGCGTCGACCGGCACGATGCCGACGACGAGCCGCCCGTCGACGTCCGCCACGAGCGTCTTGAGCACCGCGGCGGGGTCGGCGCCGAGAGCGGCCGCGGCCTCGAGGCCATAGCTGAGCGGTGAGGCCGGGTCGTGCTCGTACGCGTGCGGCGTGTACGCCACGCCCGCGCGCTCCAGGGCCAGCACCGCGGGCGTACCGTGCGTCGTCTGCTTCGCCTTCTTGGCCACGGCGCCGATTCTGCCGTGCGCGGGCCCGCGACGCCGCACCGCGTACTGTGGCCCGGTGCTCGCCCTCCTCGTCCTCGCGATCCTCGTCGGCGGAGCGCTCCAGCGGGTCACGGGGATGGGCTTCGGACTCGTCGCCGGGCCGTTCATCGTGCTCCTCGTGGGGCCGCTCGATGGGGTGCTCTTCGTCAACCTCGCGGGGGCGATCGCCTCGCTGCTCATCCTGGGCCGCGTGGTGCGCGACGTCGAGTGGCGCACGTACGCCTGGCTCGCCGCCACGTCGGTGCTGGTGACCGTGCCGGCAGCGCTGCTCCTGCGCGAGGCGAGCGCCGCGGCGCTCGAGATCACCGTGGGCGCCGTCGTCGTCGTGGCGATGACGCTCGCCGTGGTCACGAACCGGCTGCGGACCGAGGGGCGGCACCCCCTGCGGCGCGACGCCCGGTGGCCGCTGGTGCTCACCGGCACGGCGAGCGGGTTCGGCAGCGTCGCGGCCGGCATCGGCGGGCCGCCGGTCGCGATCTACTCCGTGCTGAGCGGGTGGGACCCGCGCCGGTTCGCCGCGACGGCGCAGCCGTACTTCGCGACGAACGCCGTCGCAGCGATCGTGTCCAAGGTCGTGTTCGCCGACGCGACGTTCCCGGCGTTCGACTGGTGGCAGTGGGTCGTCGTGCTCGGCGCCGTCGTGGGCGGCCTCGTCATCGGCGACGTGCTGGCGCCCCGCGTGTCCACGACCGCGATGCGTCGCGGGCTCATCGTGCTCGCGTACCTCGGTGGTGCCGCGACGCTCGTGCGGGGCCTGCTGCACCTCGGCTGAGCGGCGGCAGCCCGGCCGGACGTCAGACCGGCCGGTCGCCCTGCTCCCCGGGTCGTGACGCGTCCGGCGGCCCGTCGGCGCGGTGCTCGGGAGCGTGACCGGGCGGACGCCCCTGCTCCGGCGCGCGACCCTGGTCCGGGTCCAGCTCGTCGGCGCGTCGCAGGCGCTCGTCGACCTCGGCCCTGCGCTCGCCGAGGCTCGCGTCCCGGCTCCGCGCCTCCTCCTGCAGGCGCGCGGCCTCGGCAGCCTTCCGGTCGGCCTCCGCCTGCGACAGCCGGGCCTCCGCGTCGAGCTTCGCGGTGGCGGCCTCGCGCTCCTGCACGGCGATGCGGTCGTGCGCCGCCTGCTGGCGCAGCTCGGCGGCCTCGTCGCGACGCTCGTCGCGACGCCGCTCCTGGGCGGCCCGCGACCGACGTGCCAGCGCCATGGCGATCAGCACGATCAGCAGCACGACGACGACGGCGACGACGATCCAGACGATGGTCGTGGTGTCCATGGCGGACTCCTGACGTCGGGGACGCCCGGGTGGCGCCCTGTGTCGATCACAGGGCTCCTCGGCGTTGCTTGCAACCGGTGCCACGTGCGACGTCGCGCGACCGGGGGCGACGCGTGCGACCGGCTCAGAACTGCCCGACGTCCACGACGGTGAGGACGACCGCGCCGGCCTCGTCGCTCGCCGCCAGGTCGACGACACCGGTGATGGCCCAGTCGCCGTCGCCGTCGGCGTCGTCGAGCACCTGCCGCACCCACCACGTGCCGGGCTGGACGACGCCGTGCTCGCCCTCCCCGCCGACGCCCCGCGTCGTCGCGCCACCGGGCAGCTCGGCCCCCGGCTCGAGGATCGTGAGCAGGGCCGTGGAGCGAGCCTGCGGCCCGATGCCGATCGCCTCGTCGCCCTGGGCCTCGAACAGCGGGTCGAGGGCCTCGGCCCAGGCGTCGCCGTCCCAGCCCCCCGTGCCGTCCAGGGCGCCCAGCCCGGCGTAGCTCTCGCGGGCCGCGAGCTCCACCCGGCGGAACATGGCGTTGCGCACCAGGCGGCGGAACGCGCGCGGGTTGCCGGTCACCGGGCGCGCCGGCGCCTCCGCCCCCGCCTCGGCCAGCTCGCCCTCGACGACCAGGTCGGCGTCGTCGTCCACCGGGTTCTGCAGGCGCTCCCACTCGTCGAGCAGGGAGGAGTCGACACCGCGCACCAGCTCGCCGAGCCACTCGACGATCTCCGCGACCTCCTCGGTGCGGTGCTCGTCGGGCACCACCTGGCGCACCGCCCGGTAGGCGTCGGCGAGGTAGCGCAGCACCACGCCCTCCGTGCGCTCGAGGCCGTAGACGGAGACGAGCTCGGCGAACGTCATCGCCTGCTCGAGCATGTCGCGCACCACGGACTTGGGCGCCGGCTGGGCGTCGGCCACCCACGGGTTGGACTTCTTGTACAGCTCGAACGCAGGCTCGAGCAGGTCGGCCAGCGGGCGCGGCCAGGTGACCTCCTCGAGCGCCTCCATGCGCTCCTCGTACTCCATGCCCTCGGCCTTCATCGCGGCGACGGCCTCGCCCTTCGCCTTGTTCTGCTGGCCGTAGAGGATCTGGCGCGGGTCGTCGAGCGTCGCCTCGATGACGGACACGACGTCGAGGGCGTGCGCCGGGGACTCGACGTCCAGCAGGTCCATGGCCGCGAGCGCGAACGGGGACAGCGGCGCGTTGAGCGCGAAGTCGCGGGGCAGGTCGACGACCAGCCGGACGCTCGGCCGGTACCCGGTGGGCCGGGCCGCGTCCGGGACGCGGATCTTCTCGACGACGCCCGCCAGCCGCAGCGAGCGGTAGATGCGGAACGCCTGGCGCACGTGCTTGGCCTGCTGCGCCTCGGTGTCGTGGTTCGCGCTGAGCAGGTGCCGCATCGCGTCGACCGGGTCGGCGTGCTCGCCGTCGTCCCGGGTGCGCGCCAGCACGTTGAGGACCATCGCGTGGTTGACGCGGAACTGGCTGGACAGCGGCTCCGGGTCGGCGTCGCGCAACCGCTCGTAGGTCGAGTCCGTCCAGTTCACGGAGCCCGACGGGGCCTTCTTGCGGACGATCTTCTTGAGCTTCTTCGGGTCGTCGCCCGCCTTGGCGAGCATCTTGCGGTTCTCGATGACGTGGTCCGGCGCCATCACGAGCACCTCGCCGATCGTGTCGAACCCGGCGCGCCCCGCGCGGCCGGAGATCTGGTGGAACTCGCGCGCCGACAGGTGGCGCATGCGCTCGCCGTCGAACTTCACCAGGGACGTCAGCAGCACGGTGCGGATGGGCACGTTGATGCCGACGCCGAGCGTGTCGGTGCCGCACACCACCTTGAGCAGGCCCTTCTGGGTGAGCCGCTCCACCAGGCGGCGGTACTTGGGCAGCATGCCCGCGTGGTGCACGCCCACCCCGGCGCGCAGGAACTTGCTCAGCGTCTTGCCGAAGCCCGTGCCGAACCGGAACGCGCCGATCTCGGCCGCGATCCGGGCCTTCTCGTCCTTGCCGGCCAGCGGCGTCGACAGCAGCGCCTGCGCCCGCTCGACGGCGTCCTTCTGCGTGAAGTGCACGACGTACACCGGGGCGCGGTGCGTGGTGACGAGCTCGGAGATCACCTCCGTCAGCGGCTCGACGACGTAGGAGAACGTCAGCGGCACGGGCCGCTCGGCCCCCGCGACCTCGGCCACGGGGCGGCCCGTGCGCTCCGCCAGGTCCTCGCGCAGCCGCGTCGTGTCACCGAGCGTGGCCGACATCAGCAGGAACTGGGTGTTGGGCATCTCCAGCAGCGGCACCTGCCAGGCCCAGCCGCGCTGCGGGTCGCCGTAGAAGTGGAACTCGTCCATGACCACCTGGGTGATCGCGTCGTCCTCGGTGCCGTCCGCGGCGGCGTCGCCGTCGGTGCCCGAGCCGCGCAGTGCCAGGTTCGCGAGGATCTCCGCCGTGCAGCAGATGATCGGGGCGTCGGCGTTGACGGCGGAGTCGCCCGTCATCATGCCTACGTTGCGCGAGCCGAACGCGGCCACGAGGTCGAAGAACTTCTCGCTGACCAGCGCCTTGAGCGGGGCCGTGTAGAACGTGCGTCCGCCCAGGCCCGAGCGCCGGGCCGCCAGCGCCGCGAACTGCGCGCCCATTGCGACCATCGACTTGCCGGAGCCGGTGGGCGTCGCCAGGACGACGTGCGAGCCCGTCATGAGCTCCAGCAGCGCCTCCTCCTGGTGGGCGTAGAGCGGTCGACCGGTCCCCGCCGCCCACTCGCCGAAGCTCTCGAACAGGACGTCGGCGTCCGGGGCGCCGCCCGTCGGAGCGGGCAGGTGCGGCAGCAGCGTGCCGGCGGGGCGGGGGGCGGGGGCGGTGTCGAGGGAGGTCATGGTGCGGCCATTGTCCCAGCCCGGCCCACGCCGTCCACGCCCTGATCGACCGTGGGGCGGAGTCAGCAGGCGCCGAGGTCCTTCCAGACGCCCCACTCGCCGCTGTTCGCCGGGTTCTCGCCCCGGGTCCACCACTTGGCCTGGTACGTCCGGCCGTCGTGCGAGACCTGGGCCCCGTTGAGGTAGACGGCGTTCGCGTCCCAGGCGGCCGCCTCGCAGTCACCGGGCGGGTCCGTCGGGTCGGGGTCCGGGTCGGGCTCGCCGGTGCCATCCACGTTCACGTCGACGCACGCGTAGAAGGCGTTGGCGGTGTCCGCGACGTTCCAGCGCGCCAGGATCGTGTGGTTCCCCGCCGGCAGGTTCTCCACCCTGTGCTCGACGACGGACCCCGGCTGGGCGCCGCCGTCGTCGAACGTGCGGTGCAGCACGCCGTCGACGAAGTACTCCCACGTGCTCGTGGCGTGCCGGGCGGTGAGCTCCCACCGGAAGGTGGTGCTGCTGCCGACCGTGGTGCGCGGCCACGGCTTCGACGTGTCGTCGAGGATCGAGAACCGGCTGCCGCCGGAGCACAGCATGGAACCCTTGGGCGCCTCGACGCTGTGCGGCTCATACTTGATCTGGCCGCAGTCGAAGGACGTCGTGCCCGTCGCGCAGTGGTCCTGGCGGCTGGGTGGCGACGTGATCCAGCCGTGTGCCGACGCGCTCGGCGCGACGACGACGGGGGCCGCGACGGTCAGGAGCCCGACCGCGGCGGCGAGCAGTGCGGAGCGAAGCTTGGTCTTCATCGACTCGTCTCCCTCGTGTTGCTCTGGGGCACCGGTGTGGTGCTTGCTTCGTCTGGCGACGGCGGGCGGCCCGCGGGAGGGTCCGCCCGCCGCGTCAGGACGAGGTCCGGGACGTCAACAGGCGCCCAGGTCCCTCCACGCTCCCCATTCGCCGGTGGTCGTGGGGTTCTCGCCCCGGGTCCACCACCTGGCCTCGTACGTGTGGCCACCGACGGTGGCCCGGTCACCGAGTACGTAGACGGCCGCCGGGTCCCAGGCTGCGACGTCGCAGTCGCCGGGCTCGACGGGCGGGTCGGTCGGGTCGACGGGCGGCTCGGTGGTGCCGCCGCCCTCGCCCACGGTCACGTCGACGCACGCGTAGAACGCGTTCACCGTGTCGGCGACGTTCCAGCGGGCGAGGATCGTGTGGTCGCCCGCCGGGAGGTTGTCGACCGTGTGCTCGACGACGGCGTCCGGCTTGGCGCCGTGGTCGTCGAACGTGCGGTGCAGCACGCCGTCGACGAAGTACTCCCACGTGCTCGTGGCGTGCTGGGCCTTGAGCTGCCAGCGCATCGTCACGCTGTTGTCGATCTGGGTGCGCGGCCAGGGCAGGGACTCGTCGTCGAGCACCGTGAAGCCGCCGCCGCCGGAGCACTGCATGGAGCCCTTCGGGGCCTCCACGCTCTGCGGCTCGTACTGCAGGCCGCCGCAGTCGAACGACACCGCCCCGGTCGAGCAGTGGTCCTGCCGGCTCGGCGGGTTGGTGACCCATCCGTGGGCGGAGGCCGTGGGTGCCACGAGGACCGGCGCGAGAAGGGCCGCGGCTCCGACGGCCGCAGCGACCAGAGTTGAACGCCATCGCATCTATTGCTCTCCCGTTCGTGAGGGAACTTGACAAACTTGACGCTAGGTCGTCGTCCGCCCCCGCACATCAGGTGAACTGCGTAACCCGGCCCTGCCGACCGGTGCCTCGGGCTAGGGGATTCCGCGTACGCGGAGAGCGCCCCGGTGCTTGCACCTTCGCCTCAGCCAGCGGTTGCGCTGCGGGCGGGTGCCTCGTGCCTCGGCCCCCACCCTGCGCTGCACCTTCGCCTCAGGCTGTGTCGTCTGTCGGCGGGGGCTGCGGTTGCGCTGCGGGCGGGTGCCTCGTGCCTCGGCCCCCACCCTGCGCTGCACCTCCGCCTCAGCCGAGGTCCCAGAGGCGGCGGTAGAACCCGATCCGCTCCGTGTCCGGCGCGATGCCGTAGGCGTCGAAGAACGCGGCCTCGTGGCCGTCCCCGTAGTTCCACCCGAGGCTGTAGCTCGCGACGGCAAGGTCGGCCCACCGGTCCGCCACGCCCAGCGCGTCGAGGTCGACGTGCGCCGTCCAGCGGCCGTCGTCGTCGAGCAGGGTGTTGGGTGCGCAGGGGTCGCCGTGGCACACGACGACGCGGTCGTCGTCGGGCACCTCGCCGACCTGCGCACGGGCGGCGGGGGACAGGCGCGCGACACGCTCGCCGACGCTCCACGAGAACGGGCACTCGCCCACCGGCAGCGACTCGTGCAGGGCGCGCAGCCCCGCCCCGAGGGCCCGGGCGGCCGTCTCGGGCCGTGCCAGCCAGTGCGGGTCGACGGCGGACCGGCCCGCGATCCCGGCGGTGACCAGCCACCGGCCGGTCGCGTCCGCGCCGCGCTCCAGCACACGCGGGACGGCGGTGTACCGGCCGGCCCACGCGAGACGGTCCGCCTCGGCATCCAGGTCCAGCTCGGGCGTGCCGGCCGCCACCCACTTGACGTAGCGCTCGCCCGACGGCCCGGTCAGGCGGAACGTCAGGCCGCCCAGCTCGTTGCGCCACACGGGGTGGACGGCGTCCCCGGCCGCCAGTGCGACGACAGGGTCCGGGACGACGACGGTGGCCTCGGGGGCGGCGGCGAGGACGCGGGGCATGGACGCATCGTCGCACCCCGCGGCCGCCGTCCGCGTCGCTCAGTCGTCCGCGTCGCTCAGTCGTCCGCGTCGCTCAGTCGTCCGCGTCGCTCAGTCGTCCGCGTCGCTCAGTCGGGCGCGCCCACGGGCTCGACGGTGGTGCGCGGCGTCGCTCGCCTGGTCGCGGCGTCGCCCTGCTGCACCACGACGACGCCGGCGAGCAGCACCGCGCCGCCCATCAGCTGGACGGGGCTCGGCAGCTCGCCGAGCAGCAGCCAGGCGAGGACCACCGCGCTCACGACCTCCACCAGCCCGACGAACGACGACGGCCGCGCCCCCAGACGTCGCCCGGCGCCGACGCCGGTGACGTAGGCGACGCCGGCCGTCACCACCCCGAGCACGGCGAGCACGGCCCACACCGGCACGACGGCGCCGGCCAGGGCGACGGGCTCGGCGGAGGCGGTGACCGGCATCAGGCCGGCCACGGCGAGCAGTCCCAGCAGCGCGGCCCCGACGACCATGCCGCCGGCCGCCAGGCTCAGCGGGGGCAGCCCCGTGTGGGCGCGGGCGTTGATGAGGAAGTAGGCGGAGACCCCGACCATCGCGCCGAGCGCCCAGGCCACGCCGACCGGGTCGAGCCGTGCACCGGTGAGGTCGAGCACGAGCACCAGGCCCACGGCGGCGAGCGTGATCCCGCCCACGGTGGCCCGCCCGGGCCGCTGGCCGTGCCGAAGCCAGAGCCACGTGACCACCGCGGCGGGGGACGAGTACTCGATGAGCAGCGCCGGGCCGACCTGCATGTGCTGCACGGCCGCGAAGTAGCAGAACTGGGTCGCGGCGACGGCCAGCGCGCCGTACGCGAGCAGGAGGCGCACGTTGCGGCGCACCGGGGACCAGTCGCCGCGCAGGGCGACGACGCCGAACGGCGCCACCACGAGCGCACCGAGCGCGACGCGCACCAGGACCACCGCGCCCGGGCTCCACCCGGTCGCGAAGAGCCCGGCCGCCAACGGTCCGGACAGGCTGAAGGTCACCGCCGACGCGACTGCCAGCGCGAGGCCGGCCCCGACGTCGGACCGCCGCGGCGCGTCATGGGCCATCATGCTCATGGGTCATGACGCTAGGGCGGTCGAGGTAACGTGTCAACATGCTTTTCGCTCATGACACCGAGCAGTCGCTCCGCGCCGCCGTCGACGTGGTCAACGCCGTCGAGCCCCCCGAGACGCTCGACACGGTCGCGGACCTGGACGCGTTCTACGCCCGGCACCGCTACACCGGCCGTCACGACGGCACCACGGCGGAGCTCGCGCAGGTCCGGGCGCTCGCCCCCCGCCTGCGCGAGCTGCTGCTCGCGGACCGCGACGACGCGGCGCCGCTCGTCAACGCGATGCTCGCCGAGGCGGAGGCCACCCCACGGCTCGTGCGCCACGGGGACGAGGACTGGCACGTGCACGCCGTCGGCGACGACGCACCGCTGGCCACCCGGATCCTCGTCGAGACGGCGATGGCGATGATCGACGTCGTGCGCGCCGACGAGCTCTCCCGCCTGTCCGGGTGCGCCGACGCGGACTGCGACGGGATCGTCCTCGACCTCTCCCGCAACCGCTCGCGGCGCTACTGCTCGACCGCGTGCACCAACCGCAACGCCCAGGCCGCGCTGCGGGCGCGCCGCGCCGGGCGGGCGGGCCGAGACCCTGCGGGCTGAGACCCTGCGGGCGGTGCCCGCCTCAGGCGGCGGGGACAGCACCCAGCAGGGCGTCGCAGACGTCGACCAGCCAGGCGCGCAGCACCTGGCCCCGCTCCGCGAAGCCCCGCTGGCGGCGCACGTACTCCGCCTTGCCCTCCGGCGTCTCGATGGCCACGGCCGCCACGCCGTAGGACGAGACGTCGTACGGCGCGGCCGCCATGTCGGTGTACCTGATGTCGCGGGCGAGCTCGAACGCGTCGAGCAGCAGGTCGCCCGGCACCGCGGGCCCCAGCTTCAAGGCCCACTTGTACAGGTCCATGCCGGCGTGCAGGCAGCCCGGCTGCTCCATCGCGGGCTGGCGCTCGCGGGTGGGCCGGAGCTGGTTGCGCTCACGGGCCTCGGGCGTGAAGAACCGGAACGCGTCGAAGTGCGAGCAGCCCACCCGGTGCGACTCGACGACGGCGTCCGTCCCCTCGTGCCCCAGCCGCAGGGGGAGCGGGTGGCGCTGGTCGCGCCCGGCCGCGCGGTCGCGGTAGACCATCGCCCACTCGTGCAGTCCGAAGCACCCGAACGTGCCGGGGCGCCCGGCCGTGGCGGCCACGAGCCCCCGCACGAAGCGGACGGTGTCGCCGCGGTCGGCCAGGAACGCCGCGGTGTCGAGCGCGGCGCCCGTGCCGCCGTCCGGCAGGGCCACGTCGCGGTACCAGCGCCGTCCGGCGTGCTCGGCGGCGCCCACCAGGACGACGCCGGGACCGGGGTGCCAGCGCCGCAGGTGGCTCACCCGCGTCGGGTAGTAGGTGAACAGGAAGTCCTCGACGGCGTGCTTGTCGCCACGGTCGCGGGCCGCGCGCCAGACGGCGGTGAGGGCGTCTGCGCGCTCCGCGTGCGCGTCGGCGCGGGGTTCCCACGCGTCGCGGGGCAGCACGACGGCCGGCGCCCCGGAGGGCGTCTGAAGGTCGTCGAGGGTCGTGGCGCGCACCCCACCAGCGTACGAGCGGGGCGCCCGGCGGCCGCGCGGCCCGGGCAGCACTAGCGTGTGAGACGTGCCGCACCTCCGCCCCTTCCGCCAGGTCGACGTCTTCGCCTCCGGGCCCCTCACGGGCAACCCGCTGGCGGTGGTGCACGACGCCGACGACCTCACCGACGACCAGATGGCGGCGTTCGCGCGCTGGACGAACCTCTCGGAGACGACGTTCCTGCTGGCACCCACGGACCCCGCGGCGGACTACCGCGTGCGCATCTGGACGCCGAGCGGCGAGCTGCCGTTCGCGGGGCACCCCACGCTGGGGTCCGCGCACGCGTGGCTCGAGGCGGGCGGCGTGCCGCAGAGCGCCGACGGGGAGGGCGACGTGCTGCAGGAGTGCGGCGTCGGCCTCGTGAGCGTGCGCCGCGAGGACGGCGGCCGGCTCGCCTTCGCGGCGCCGCCGCTGATCCGGTCCGGCTCGGTCGGGCCCGAGGATCTGGCGCGCGTCGCCCGGGCGCTGCGGCTGACGGCAGCCGACGTCGTCGACGCGGCGTGGATCGACAACGGTCCGGGCTGGGTCGGGGCGCGCCTGCGGGACGCCGCCGCCGTGCTCGCCGTCCGCCCCGACCCGGACGCGCTCGGGGACCTCAAGCTCGGCGTCGTCGGGCCCACGGCGCCGGGCGAGGACGCCGCCGTCGAGGTGCGCGCGTTCTTCGGCGAGCGTGGCGCCGTCGTCGAGGACCCGGTGACCGGCAGCCTCAACGCCGGGCTCGGCCAGTGGCTCGCCGGGTCCGTCCTACCCACGTCGTACGTCGCCTCGCAGGGCACCGCGCTGGGCCGGCGTGGCCGCGTCCACGTGCGTCGTGACGCCGACGGCGAGGTGTGGGTGGGCGGCGCCGCGGTGACGACGATCCAGGGCACCGTCGCTCTCTAGGTGCGTGAGCCCCGGGACGGCGTGACACGTCGTGCGGCGCCGTCGGCCGTCCACGCCAGCAGCCGTTCCAGCGGCCCGCGGCCCACGAGGAACCGCCACGCGGTCGCGGCGACGAGCGTGACCACCACCATCAGGGCCAGCGGCCCGTTCGTCGCGGACCCCACCAAATCCCAGCGCCAGATCGCCACGATCTGCAGGGAGTAGACGGTCAGCGCCATGGACCCGGCGGCGGCCAGCGGCGCGAGCACCCACCGGCCCACCGCGCCCGCGTACAGGCACAGGCCCAGCACGGCGACGGCGAACCCGCCCGACGCGACCGCCTCGAACGTCGTGTCGTGGTGCGGGCCGGAGAGCAGCAGGTACGACGACGTCGGCCAGGCGTCCGACCAGGCGTACGGCTCCGGGACGAGGGCGCTGGAGGTCATCGTGACCCGGTCCTCGATCGCCGTCACCCCGCCGGCGCGAGCGACGAGCCACTCGGACAGGACCCCACCGACGGCGGTCGCCGTCAGCCCGCCGAGCACCAGGCCCTTGCGCAGCCCGCGCGAGCCCAGGCCGCACCGGCCGATCGCCATCCCCGCCAGCACGTACGCCATCCAGACCACGGCCGGGTAGTGGCCGGTGAGCAGGAAGTCGGTGGCCGCGCCCGACCCGTCGTGGGGCAGCCGCAGGCCCGCGCGGGCGAGCACCTCCGGACCCCAGTGCGCGAGCACCGGGCCGACGGCCGCGACCACGACGGCGAGGGCGGCCAGCCGTGGCGGCCGCCAGCGCAGGAACGGCAGTGCCAGCACGAAGTAGGCGGCGTAGAAGCCGAGGATCAGGGCCACCCGGGTCCCGAGCAGGTCGAGCAGCGCGACCAGCGCCATCAGCAGCACGGCCCGCACGAGCAGTCGCGTCCGCGCGCGGACGAGGGCCGCGCCGTCGAGCGGGCGCTCCCCGCCGCTGACGATGGCGATCGACACCCCTGCCACCAGCGCGAAGAGGATCGACGACCGGCCGTGCGCGAGGGACAACCACCCCTCCAGCGTGCCGGGGTCGCCCGAGGTGACCCCGACGTGCGCCGTGAACATGCCGAGCACCGCGATGCCGCGCGCCACGTCGACGCCCGGCACGCGGCCGGGCCCGCCGGTCAGCCGGTCGACGTGGCGCCGTACCCACCCGCCGTCCGCGGCCGGTGCGGTGGCGCGGCCCGCAGGCTCGCTGGCAGCGGTGGCGGCACCCATGGCGCCGATGATGCCACCGGCACGGCGCCCCACGGGTGAGGCTCGGCGTCCCGCACCGTGAGAACTGGCCGGTGGCGGCGCGGGCGGGTCACTACGGTAGGCACCATGAGCGACCAGCGCACGGACTCCGAGGGCGCGGCCGAACCGGCCGGCGCCGACCTCAACGATGCGATCGAGGCACCGAGCACGCACCACACCGTGCCCAGCAAGGAGTCCGAGTCGTACACGCACGGCCACCACGAGTCCGTGCTGCGCGCCCACCGCAGCCGCACCGCGCAGAACTCCGCGGGCTTCCTGCTGCCGCACCTGCGCGACGACATGTCCCTGCTCGACGTCGGCTGCGGCCCCGGCACCGTGACCGCGGACCTGGCGCGCATCCTCGCCGGCGGCGAGGTGGTGGGCGTAGACGCGTCGGCCAAGGTGCTCGACGCCGCGCGCCAGCACGCGGAGGCGCTCGGCAACACCAACGTCCGCTTCGAGCAGGCCGACGTCTACGAGCTCCCGTTCGCCGACGACTCGTTCGACGTCGTGTACGCCCACCAGCTCCTGCAGCACCTGAGCGACCCGGTCGCGGCGCTGCGCGAGATGCGCCGCGTCGCCCGGCCCGGCGGTCTCGTCGCCCTGCGCGACGCGGACTACGCGGCCATGGCCTGGTACCCCGAGTCACCCGGCCTGCAGGAGTGGAACACGCTGTACCACGAGGTGACGCACGCGTACGGGTTCGAGCCGGACGCCGGCCGGCGCCTCATGTCGTGGGCGATGGAGGCGGGCCTGGACGGGATCGTCCCGTCGGCGTCGTCGTGGTGCTACGCCACCCCGACCGACCGGCAGTGGTGGGGCCAGGTGTGGGCGGAGCGCTGCGTCGAGTCGAACTTCGCGGTGCAGGCCCAGGAGTCGGGCCTGGCCGACGACGTCGCCCTCGAGCAGCTCGCCCAGGACTGGCTGGCGTGGGCGCAGGCGCCCGACGGCTGGTTCGCCATCCTGCACGGCGAAGTCCTCGCCCGCGCGTAACCTGAACCCGTGCGCATCGCGAGATTCACCACCGGAGACGACCCCCGTTTCGCCCTGGTCCAGCAGGAGGGCGACCGCACCTTCCTCGCCGTGCTGGGCGGCGACCCGCTCTCCATGCCGGCCATGCCGACGGGCGAGCGGGTCGAGCTCGGCGACGGCGTGCGGCTGCTCGCCCCGGTGATCCCACGCTCCAAGATCGTGGCGGTCGGCAAGAACTACGCCGACCACGCCAAGGAGATGGGCGGCGAGGTCCCCGCCAACCCGCTGCTGTTCTTCAAGCCGAACACCGCCGTCGTCGGCCCGGATGACCCGATCGTCCTGCCGGAGTTCACCCGCGAGGTGAGCTATGAGGCCGAGCTCGCCGTCGTCATCTCCAAGGTGTGCAAGGACGTCGAGCCGGAGCACGTGAGGTCGTACGTGCTGGGCTACACCGTCGCCAACGACGTCACCGCGCGCGACGCGCAGCGCACGGACGGGCAGTGGGCGCGCGCCAAGGGTTTCGACACCTCGTGCCCGCTGGGCCCGTGGATCGACACGGACCTCGACCCGGAGGACGTCGGCGTCCGTAGCTACGTCAACGGCGTGCTCAAGCAGGACGGCCGCACCGCCGACATGGTCTTCGACGTGCCGTTCCTCGTGTCCTACATCAGCCGGGCGATGACCCTGCTGCCGGGCGACGTCATCCTCACCGGCACGCCCGCCGGCGTCGGCCGCATCGAGCACGGCGACCGCGTCGAGGTCGAGGTCGAGGGCCTCGGCACGCTGGCCAACCCCGTCTTCCGCCGCGACTGAGGTGCCCCCGCTGCACGACGACGCGCTCGCCGTCCTGCGGGCGACCTCACCGGCGACGCCGTACCAGCGCGCGCTGCGGGACCGTTTCGTCGCCCACCTGGCGGACCACCCCGACGGCGTGCTGCGCACGTGCCGGCCGGACCACCTCACGGCGTCGACCGTCGTGCTGTCCGCCGACGGCGAGCAGGTGCTGCTGACCCTGCACGCCAAGGCGCGGCAGTGGTTCCAGCTCGGCGGGCACGTCGAGCCCGGCGACCCGTCGCTGGCCGCCGCCGCGCTGCGCGAGGCCGCCGAGGAGTCGGGGCTGGCCACCCGCGAACTGGCGCTCGACCCGGTCCCGGTGCACCTCGACGAGCACGCGGTGCCGTTCTGCGGCGCCGACGGCGAGGCGCACCACCTGGACGTGCGGTTCGTCGCGGTCGCCGCGCCGGGCGCGCAGCACGCGGTGAGCGAGGAGTCCCTCGACGTGCGGTGGTGGCCGACGGGCGCCCTGCCGAACCCCGACCTGACGGAGCCGGTCGCGCTCGCCGTGGCGCGCGTGCGGGGCTGACGCCGGGGGACTCGTCTTCCGACGCCGGGCCGGTTCCCGGCGTCGAACGGCCCGCGCCGAGCGGCCCTCGACTCTCGGCGTGCGGTCAGCGGTAGTGGTCCTCGTCGATCGTCGCCAGGCGCGAGGGATGCACCTGGTCGCCCAGGCCGTAGAACTTCTGGAAGCTCATGACCAGTGGGCGCCACCGGTCCGGGTCGATGCGGTCCCGGTGGCCCGCGAGCCGGATCGCGGGGTCGACCCACACGCGCGTCACCTCCGCCTCGACGTTGAGCTGGCGGGCGGCGTCGACGTCGTCCCCCGGGCGGGCGCCGAGCGGACGCACCTGGCGGACCACCGCCTCCAGGTGCACCTGGCACTCGGCGACGCGCTGCGGACGGACGGTCGCCGACTCCAGCGGTGTCACGCTGGCGGCGGCGAACTTGTCGGGCGTGAAGACGTAGCCCGCGCGGGCCTTCCACGGTGAGACGTCGGACCGGCCGGTGGTCAGGGCAAGCCGGTCGACGTGGGTCACGACGGCCGGCGACGCCAGGTTGAGCACGAGCTCCGGTCGCCGGCGCAGGTTGTGCGCCGTGTGGCTGCGCGCGCCGATGCCGAGCACGGCGTGGTGCCCGAGCCAGAACACGGACGACATCGGCATGAGGTTCGTCGAGCCGTCGTCGTTGGTGGAGCTGAGCAGCACGACGGGTGTGCCGAAGTAGAGGATCGCGGGGTCGACGGCGACGTGCCCCGCCGGGTGCTGCGTCGCGTGCTCGGTCGCGTGCTCGGTGCCGTTCGAGGTGCTGGTCATGCGCTCGACGCTAGGACGGGGGCGCGGGCGGCGTCCGGCGGGAATCGGACGCGGCGTCGTCCACCCCGACGACGGCGGGTGGTGCGGGCCAACTACGCTGGTGCCGTGATCCCCGCTGCAGGCTCTTCCGACGTCCGTGTCCGCTTCGCCCCGTCCCCGACGGGCATGTTCCACGTGGGCGGCGCCCGCTCGGCGCTGTTCAACTGGGCGGTGGCCAAGAACCAGGGCGGCACGTTCGTGCTGCGCATCGAGGACACCGACGCCGCGCGCAACAAGCCGGAGTGGACCGACGGCATCCTGTCGGCGCTCGCGGCCCTCGGCATGCACGCCGAGGACCCCACGTTCGAGGGCCCGTACTTCCAGTCGCAGAACGTCGCCAAGCACCGCGAGGCGACCGCGACGCTGCTCGACGCCGGCCGCGCCTACTACTGCGACTGCACCCGCGACGACGTCGCCGCCCGCACAGGCAACCCCCAGTCGGGCTACGACGGCTTCTGTCGCGACCGCGGCCTGACGTACGAGGCCGGGCGCGCGCTGCGCTTCCGCACCCCGGACGAGGGCGAGACGCACGTCGTCGACCTGATCCGCGGGAACCCGTCGTTCCCGAACTCGGCGCTCGAGGACTTCATCGTCGCGCGTGGCGACGGCTCGCCCGTCTTCCTGCTCGCGAACGTCGTCGACGACCTCGACGAAGGCATCACGCACGTCATCCGCGGCGAGGAGCACCTGTCGAACACGCCCAAGCAGCAGCTGCTGTGGGAGGCGCTCGGGGCCACGCCGCCGGTCTGGGCGCACCTGCCCGTGATCGTCAACGAGAAGCGCCAGAAGCTGTCCAAGCGCCGCGACAAGGTGGCGCTCGAGGACTACCTCGCCGAGGGCTACCTGCCCGACGCGATGGTCAACTACCTCATGCTGCTCGGCTGGGCGCCGGGGAACGACGAGGAGATCCTGCCCTTCGAGGAGCTCGTCGAGCGGTTCCGCGTGGAGGACGTCAACAGCGCGTCGGCGTTCTTCGACGTCAAGAAGCTGGCGTCGTTCAACGGCGAGTACATCCGCAAGATGAGCGTCGCCGCGTTCAGCGCGGCCGTCGACCCGTGGCTGCACGCCCCGCGTGCGCCCTGGACTGAGGAGCAGTTCGATGCCGCCGCGTTCGCCGCCGTCGCGCCGCTGGCCCAGTCCCGGGTCGCGCTGCTCAGCGACATCACGGACAACGTGGACTTCCTGTTCCTCGACGAGCCCGCCACCGACGAGCGGTCCTGGGCGAAGGCGATGAAGGAGGGGGCCGCGGAACTGCTCACGGACGTCCGGGCGGCGCTCGCGACGCTCGAGCCGTGGGCGGCCGAGCCGCTCAAGGACACCGTCGCCGCGGTGGGGGAGAAGCACGGCCTCAAGCTCGGCAAGGCGCAGGCCCCGGTCCGCGTCGCCGTCACCGGCCGCACCGTCGGCCTGCCCCTCTTCGAGTCCCTCGAGGTGCTGGGCCGCGAGCGCACCCTCGCCCGGGTCGACGCGGCGATCGCGAAGCTGTGAGCGGCCGGGGAACCGTCGACGGGGTCCTGCTCGACGTCGACGACACGCTCGTCGACACCAAGGGCGCGTTCGCCAAGGCGCTCACCGCCGTCGCGGTGGAGTACCTGCCGCACGTGCCGGCCGACCGGTACCCGGAGCTGCTCGACCACTGGCGCTCCGACCCGGGCGGGCACTACCAGCGGTACACGCGCGGGGAGACGGACCACCTGACGCAGCGGCGGCTGCGCGCGGACCTGCTGCACCGCACGTTCGGAGGCGGCGAGGTCACGGAGGCGTCGTTCGGGGCCTGGGACACGCTCTTCTGGGGCACGTTCGAGCGCTCGTGGTCGGCGTTCGACGACGCGCTGCCGGCCCTGGTCGCCCTGCGTGCGGCCGGTGTCGCGGTGGGGGTCGTGACGAACGCCGCGACCGAGCTCCAGGAGCGCAAGCTGCGTGCCGCGGGACTCTTCGAGGGGCTGCCGGTTCTCGTGGGCGTCGACACGCTCGGGTACGGCAAGCCGCACCCGGACGTGTTCCGCACCGGAGCCGAGAAGCTGGGCACCGACCCGGCCCGCACCGCGTACGTGGGCGACGAGCCGACCGTCGACGCCCGCGCCGCGCACGACGCCGGCCTCGTCGGGGTGTGGCTCGACCGCCCGGGCGCGCGGCGCGGCAGCGAGCACGACGTGGACGTCGCGGCCATGCGCTCCGCGGGGATCGCCGTCGTGCCCGGGCTGGCGGACCTGCCGGCGGCCCTCGCCCTCTGAGCGGTCAGACCCTCCGAGCTGTCAGGTCCACGTGCACGTTCCGGTGCACGTGGACCTGACAACTCGTGCGGTGCGCGCTCAGGGGGTGAGCACGAGGACGGCGACCAGCGACGTCGCCGTCACGACGACGGCGGACGCCGCCCCGAGCAGCAGCGGGCGCCGTCCGGTGCGGGCGAGCCGCGGCACGTCGACGCCGAGGCCCAGCGCGAACATCGCCGCGACGAACAGGGCGGTCGTGACGTGGGCCGCCACGTCGAGCGCCGGGTCGGGCACGACGCCGAGGCTGCGCACCATGACGGCGGCGAGGAAGCCCAGGACGAACCCGGGCACGGGCAGGGTGCGTCGGCGGTGCCCGCCGCCAGCCCTGGCTCCCGCCTGGGCACGGGCGTCTGATGCCGCCGCCGCCGCCCGCCGCGCCAGCACCGCGCTCGTGCCCGCCACCAGCGGGGCGAGCAGCACCACGCGCGCGAGCTTGGCCACGGTCGCGGTGGCGAGGGCCGCGGTGGACACCGTCCCCGCTGCCGCGACCACCTGCGCGACCTCCTGGACGCTCGCGCCCAACCACAGGCCGGCCTGGTGGTCGTCGAGGCCGAGCCGCTCGGCCAGCCAGGGCAGCACGAACACGGCCGCCGTCCCGTAGAGGGTGACGAGCGCGAGCGCGGCCGCGACGTCGTCCCGCAGGCCGCTGCGCGGCGGGGCGCCGCCGTTCCGCGTCACGGGGGTCCGCTCGAGCACGCCCGTCATCGCGGACACGGCGGCCGCGCCGCAGACGGAGAAGCCGGTGGCCACGAGCAGCGACGTCGCGCGCGGCACCCGCAGCACTCGCCCGAGCGCGAGCGTCGCGGCGAACGTCGTCGCGACGGTCACCAGGACGACGCCGATGCCCCGCCAGCCGAGGTCCAGCACGTCCGGGAGGGAGAGCTGGAGCCCGAGCAGCACCACCCCGGCGCGCAGCACGTGGCGCGCCACCCAGGCGACGCCGGGCGCGGTGCGGTCGGTGAACCGCCGCGCTCCCGCCCGGCGCGAGCTGCCGAGCGCTGACCCCGCCACGGCTCCCGCCAGCAGCGCGAGGACCAGCGGGGAGACGACGGTGACGCCCGCCGCCGAGAGCCACGCGCCGCCGAGCAGGAGGGCGGCGGCCGCGGTGCCGGCGAGCACGACGCCCGGCAGGGCGCGGGCCGGTGCCCGGGTCGCGGCCGCCGTCGGCCGCGGGGCGAGGGTCTCGGTCACGTGCCCACCCTCGCGTGCGCGGGTGGCCGTCAGAAGGCCCAGTCTCCGATCGATCCATAGACTCCCGCTATGGCTGAACGGACCTCCCTGGCGGCGCTCGAGCTTCTCGTGGCCGTCGACGACACCGGGTCGATCAGCGCCGCCGCCCGAGAGCTGGGGGTGTCGCAGCCGACGGCGTCGGCCGGCCTGCGCCGGCTGGAACGGCGGCTCGGGGTGGAGCTCCTGGCGCGCGGCGCCCGGGGCACGAGCCTGACGGGAGCGGGCAGGTCGGCCGCGGCGTGGGCGCGGGACGTGGTGTCGTCGTCCGACCGTTTCGAGGACGCGGTCGCGGCGCTCCGTGCCGGGCGTGGAGAGCGGCTGCGCGTGGCGGCGAGCCTGACGATCGCCGAGTACCTCGCGCCGCGCTGGCTCGGTGCGCTGGCCGGAGCCACGACCGCAGGAGATGGGTCGCCGGACGTCGAGCTCGTCGTGCGCAACTCGCGCGAGGTGATGGAGCTGGTGCTCGACGGCGTGGCCGAGCTCGGGTTCGTCGAGAGCCCGACGGTGCGCCGGGGGCTGCGGGCCCGGACGGTCGCGACCGACGAGCTGGTGGCGGTCGTGGCCCCTCGCCACCCGTGGGCCCGGCGCAGGTCCGTCAGCCCCGGGGAGCTCGTCACGGGACACCTCGTGCTGCGGGAGGCGGGCTCCGGGACGCGCGACGTGCTCGAGGAGGCGCTCGGTCAGGCCGGGGTGCGGCTGCCGGACCACGTGACGGTGCTGGGGTCCACCGTCGCGGTCAAGACGGCGGTGCGCCACGGCGACGGGATCACCGTGCTCTCCGCGCTCACGGTGGCCGACGACGTCGCGGCGGGACACCTGGTGACCGTCCCCATCGCCCAGCTCGACCTGTCGCGCCGGCTGCGGGTGGTCTGGCGCGACGGCGCGACGCTCTCGCGCACCGCCCAGCAGCTCGTGACGGAGGCCGGAGCCGGCTGACCGACGAGTTGTCAGGTTCTGGTGCACGTTCCGGCGCACGTGGGCCTGACAACTCGCTGGGCGCGGGAGTTGTCAGGTTCTGGTGCACGTTTTGGTGCACGAGGGCCTGACAGGTGGTCAGCGTCGCCGGGCGCGGTAGGCGTGCGTCACGTACGGCAGGTCGACCCGGTCGCGGCCGGCCAGTGCCGGGTGCGTCGCGACCAGGGTGTCGACGTCGTCCAGCAGGGCGTCGCGCTCGTCGTCGGGCAGCGTCAGGAGGTAGCTGCGCGACGAGGCGAGCGGCCGCAGGGCGGTGGTGCGCAGCAGGTCGGCCCAGGTGAAGGTGGCGCGCTCGACGTCGCCGAACGACGCGCCGAGGCGCGGACCGGCCGCGCCGCGGGCGGGGTTCGGCTCCAGGCGGTCGCCCCGATGCAGGATCTCGCCGAACCGGGCCACCCAGTCCACCGTGTGGTCGCGGTCGTTGAAGATCACGGCGACCTGGCCGCCGGGGCGCAGCACGCGCGCGATCTCGGCGGGCGCGCGTTCCTCGTCGAACCAGTGCCAGGCCTGCCCGACGACGACGGCGTCCACGGACGCGTCCGGCAGCGGGATCGTCTCGGCGGTGCCGAGGTGCGCCTCGATCTCGGGCAGCGCGTGCCGCAGGCGCCCCAGCATCCCGGGGGAGGGCTCCACCGCCACGACGTCGAGCCCGCGGCCGGACAGGGCGGTCGTGAGCTTGCCCGTGCCGGCGCCGAGGTCCAGCACGCGGCGCGCGCCCGGCGGCAGGAGCCAGTCGACGGCCTCGGGCGGGTACGACGGCCGGACGGCGGCGTACACGTCGGCGCCCCGCTCGAAGGAGGCCGCGCGGTCGGCCGGCGAGGTCGGGTCCGCGCCCGTGACGACGGGGCGAGATGCGGGGGAGGGCGCGCCGGTCGTCATGGCGTCCAGCCTCGCACGGTTCGCGGCTGGACAGTGATCCAGAGCACCCCCTCCCGTTTTGGAGGACGGCCTCCGGTCCGGTAATGTTCTGCGTCGTTGGGCCTGACCGGTCACGCCGACCACAGTCGGTTTTGTCCGGAAGGTTCCATCCCTTGGGGTATGGTGTAATTGGCAGCACGAGTGGTTCTGGTCCACTTAGTCTAGGTTCGAGTCCTGGTACCCCAGCGCAGCGCTCTGCGAAGAGCTCTCACAGCACGGTGGACCGGGAGCGATCCAGGATCATCGAGTTCATAGGCCCCCATCGTCTAGCGGCCTAGGACGCCGCCCTCTCACGGCGGTAACGCGGGTTCAAATCCCGCTGGGGGTACGCAGTTCGCCGGCTCGTCCGGCGTCGCTCGCTCACCTCGCCTCGGCGCGGGGGAGCGGTTCTGGGCCCCCATCGTCTAGCGGCCTAGGACGCCGCCCTCTCACGGCGGTAACGCGGGTTCAAATCCCGCTGGGGGTACTCGCTCGTCGGAGCTGTCGAAGGCCCGGTCCATCACGGACCGGGCCTTCGTCGTTCCCAGGCCCGGCGGGCGCATCCCCTGGCCCATGGCGCGGGCGGCCCGTCTGCGAGCGCCCTGGGCGTGCGGGTCAGAGGAACGGCTTGGGGACGACGGCGCCGCCGCCGTCGCTCTTGGGCGGCGCGTACCACTGGGGCGGGTCGACGGTCGGGATGGGGTCGCTGTCGTCGGCGGGGCGTGGGGCGGGCGCCCGGGGCGGCACCTCGATCGGCTGGGTGATCGGCCGCCGTCGGGCCTGCTCGCCGTGGTCGCCGTGGTCGCCGTGGTCGCCGTGGCCGACCGTCACGGTCGGGCCGCCAGGTACCGCGCCGCCGGCGGGACCGCCGGGTCCGGCCGGTCCGCCGGGCCGGCCGGCGCCGCCGCCGACGGGGATCGCCGGGGGCTGGCGGGGGCCGTCGGGCTCGGTCGTCGCGGCGCCGGGCGTGAAGATCGTGTCGCACAGGACGCGATAGGTGGCGTCCGGCTGCGGTACGAAGTTGATCGTGCGCAGCGCCTGGTCCTGCCCGGCGGACTCCATGTCGAACCGCCCGTAGCCCACGAGCTGCCCGACGGGGCTCCGTGCGTAGCCCATGTCGGTGACCTTCTTCAACGGCATCATCGAGACGCGGTGCACGATGAGGCCGTAGAGCAGCAGCAGGCGCTTGTCGGTGGCGACGAACCACTCGTGGCTCCACTCGAGCCATAGCCAGACCAGTCGGCCGGCCACGACGAACCAGACGAGCCACAGCCACTGCACGACGCCGCGCATCTCGTGCGGCGTCGACATGACGATGGCGCCGATGACCAGGAACGCGGCCACCGTGACGGCGGCGGGCTTGAGCAGGCGCGCCCAGTGGAGCCGGGTCGCGACGACGACCCGCTCGTGGGGCAGGACGTACCGACGCAGGTGGCGGTGCGCGCGGACGGCGTCGCGGAGGTGGGGCTCGTCGGGATCCACGGCGTCCGCCCGGCGTCAGGAGGCCAGGTTCGCGAAGAACTGGCCGAAGCTGGCGAAGGCGCCCGTGATGAACTCCCAGATCGCCGTCACGATGTCCGCGGCGGAGTCAGGGCTGGTCACGATCGCATAGATCAGGAAGATCACGACGATCCAGATCAGCAGTGTCTTGGCCTTCGCCGGCATCAGGTCCTCACGCCCTCCAGTCGCGGGGCAGGGGTTGCGCCCGTCAGCCTGGAGCCTACTGACCTGGGCGAGGCGCCGAAAGTACCGGTCTCGGCGCGGCGCGTCAGGCACCGCGCGCGTGAACGCCCAGGTGAGCGTGGTGGCGGCGTCATTCGCCCGCGCGGCGCAGCACCTCGGTGAGGCGGTTGGCGGCGGAGACGACGGCGGCCGAGTGCAGCCGCCCGGGCTGACGGGTGAGCCGCTCGACCGGGCCGGAGACCGACACCGACGCGACGACGCGACCCGACGGCCCGCGCACCGGGGCGGAGACCGACGCGACGCCGAGCTCGCGCTCGGACACCGACTGGGCCCAGCCGCGCCGTCGGACGCCCGACAGGATCGTGGCCGTGAACACGGCCTCCCGCAGCCCGCGGTGCAGGCGGTCGGGCTCCTCCCAGGCGAGCAGCACCTGCGCCGCGGATCCTGCGTGCATGGTGAGGGTCGCGCCGACCGGGATCGAGTCGCGCAGTCCGACCGGGCGCTCCGCAGCGGCCACGCACACGCGGTGGTCGCCCTGGCGCCGGTAGAGCTGCGCGCTCTCCCCGGTGTGGTCTCGCAGCGCCGTGAGCACGGGGTTCGCGGCCGCGAGCAGCCGGTCCTCGCCGGCCGCCGTGGCGAGCTCGTTGAGTCGCGGTCCGAGCACGAATCGGCCCTGCATATCGCGTGCCACCAGGCGGTGGTGTTCGAGCGCGACCGCCAGGCGGTGCGCCGTGGGTCGCGCCAGGCCCGTCGAGGAGACCAGCTGCGCGAGGGTGGCCGGACCGGCCTCGAGAGCGCCCAGAACGGACGCGGCCTTGTCGAGTACGCCGACTCCGCTAGTATCGTCCATAGGTCGATACTGACGTCTCGCCCACTGAGACCGCAAGTCGGGGACGACATCTCACTGGACGAAATTACTCGACGACAGCCCGACGACGACGCACGACGCAGTCACGAGAGCCGCCCACGAGGCGGCGGACGAGGAGCACATGATGGCCGGCACGCTGGCGGAGAAGGTCTGGGAGGCGCACCTGGTGCGCCGCGGCTCCGACGGGTCGCCGGACCTTCTCTACATCGACCTGCACCTCGTGCACGAGGTGACGAGCCCGCAGGCTTTCGAGGGTCTGCGCCTGGCCGGGCGCCCGGTCCGACGCCCGGACCTCACGATCGCGACCGAGGACCACAACACCCCCACGCTCGACATCGACCTGCCGATCGCGGACCTCACGAGCCGCACGCAGATCGACACGCTGCGCAACAACGCGCGCGAGTTCGGCGTGCGGATCCACTCCCTGGGCGACGCCGACCAGGGCATCGTCCACCAGGTGGGACCGCAGCTCGGGCTGACCATGCCCGGCCTGACGGTCGTGTGCGGCGACTCGCACACCTCGACCCACGGCGCGTTCGGCGCGCTCGCGTTCGGCATCGGCACCTCGGAGGTCGAGCACGTGCTCGCCACCCAGACGCTGCCGCTCGCCCCGTTCAAGACGATGGCGATCACCGTCGACGGCGAGCTGCCGGTGGGCGCGACCAGCAAGGACATCATCCTGGCGATCATCGCCAAGATCGGCACCGGCGGCGGGCAGGGCTACGTGCTCGAGTACCGCGGCGAGGCGATCCGCCGGCTCTCCATGGAGGCCCGGATGACGATCTGCAACATGTCGATCGAGGCCGGTGCCCGCGCGGGCATGATCGCCCCCGATGAGACCACCTTCGAGTACCTCAAGGGCCGCCCGCACGCGCCCGAGGGCGCCGACTGGGACGCCGCCGTCGAGTACTGGAAGACGCTGCGCAGCGACGACGACGCCCGGTTCGACGCCGAGGTCGTGCTCGAGGCCTCGGACCTGGAGCCGTTCGTCACGTGGGGCACCAACCCGGGCCAGGGCCTGCCGCTGTCCGCGTCGGTGCCGGTCCCGGCCGAGATCGCCGACGAGAACGAGCGGGTCACCGCCGAGCGGTCGCTGGAGTACATGGGCCTGACCCCCGGCACCCCGCTGCGCGAGATCCCCGTCGACACCGTGTTCATCGGCTCGTGCACCAACGGCCGCATCGAGGACCTGCGGTCCGTGGCCAAGGTGCTCAAGGGCCAGGAGAAGGCCGAGAACGTCCGCGTTCTCGTCGTGCCCGCCTCGGCGCGCGTGCGACTGCAGGCCGAGGCCGAGGGCCTCGACGTCGTGTTCAAGGAGTTCGGCGCGGAGTGGCGCAACGCCGGCTGTTCGATGTGTCTGGGCATGAACCCCGACCAGCTCAAGCCGGGCGAGCGTGCGGCGTCGACGTCGAACCGCAACTTCGAGGGGCGCCAGGGCAAGGGCGGCCGCACCCACCTGGTCTCGCCGCTGGTCGCGGCGGCCACCGCCATCCGCGGCACGCTGTCGTCGGTCTCCGACCTCGACCTGGGCTACGACGTCGACCTCACGACCTTCGACGGCTCGCCGCTGGCGCCGCTCGAGGCCCCGTCCTTCGTCTGACCCCCGACACCGAGCAGGAGATCGTCATGGAGAAGTTCACCACCCACACGGGTGTCGGGGTGCCGCTGCGCCGCAGCAACGTCGACACGGACCAGATCATCCCCGCCGTCTATCTCAAGCGGGTGACGCGCACGGGGTTCGAGGACGCCCTGTTCGCCGCCTGGCGCGGCGACCCGTCGTTCGTGCTCAACCAGGACGCCTACTCCGCGGGCTCCGTGCTCGTGGCGGGCCCCGACTTCGGCACCGGCTCGTCGCGCGAGCACGCCGTCTGGGCGCTCAAGGACTACGGCTTCCGGGTCGTCCTGGCCTCCCGGTTCGCGGACATCTTCCGCGGGAACTCGGGCAAGCAGGGCCTCGTCGCCGGCATCGTGGCGCCCGAGGACATCGAGCTGCTGTGGAAGGTGCTCGAGACCAAGCCGGGCACGGAGGTGACGGTGGACCTCGGGGCGAAGACCGCGGCCGCGGACGACGTCACCGTGCCGTTCCAGATCGACGACTACACGCGCTGGCGCCTCATGGAGGGCCTGGACGACATCGGCCTGACCCTGCAGAACGAGGCCGACATCACCGCGTTCGAGGCCGACCGCGCGTCGTGGCGGCCCACGACCCTGCCGGCCAAGCACCTGCCGTCCGTGCCGATCGAGCCGGCGCGCCCCGTCGGCTGACGCCTGCGTCGGCACGCTCGTTGCCGTCCGGGGCGGTGCCTAGAGGGCCGGTGGGCCCTGCTGAGCCCGTTCGAGCAGGCGCTCGGGGGTGGTCGTGGTCGGATCCCACCACGACTCCATCCACCACGTGGCACCGGCGTCGGCCACCTCGCGCGCCTGCTGCGCGGCCGTGGCGGGATCGTCGTCGAGCCGACCCTGGAACACGACGTCGAACGGACCGGCGTCCGGGCCGCGCTGCTCGGCGATCCAGGACACGAGCTCGCGGATCTGCTCCGGCCCCGCCTCGGCGTCCTCCGGCGAATCGCCCCGCACCTGCGGAACGATGCCGTCCCACCGCAGCGCGCGGTCGAGGCTGCGCCGTGGCGGTCGCTGCGCGTCCCAGACCCCGACCGGCCACACCGGCACCCGGCCGTGCACCGGCGGCGCGGGGAAGCGGAACGGTCCCGTGTGCAGCAGCTCGCCGTCGTAGTCGAACGACTCGCCCGACCAGGACCGCTCGAGCCAGCCCAGCACGTCGTCGAGCAGGTGCGCGCGGTCGCGCAGCGCGGTGGCCTGGCCCGGCACGGACGTGAACGCCTGGTCCGAGGGGACGCCGACGCCGACCGGGAGCACGAGGCGCCCGCCGGAGAGGCTGTCGACGGTCAGCACGCGCTGCGCGAGCTCCCACGGCCGATGGCGCGGGAGCGCGAACACCATCGCGCCCAGCGTGATCCGCTCCGTGGTGGCCGCCACCGCGGCGAGGAGGGCGAACGGGTCGTAGGTGGGGTGGGCGTCGAACCCCGGCTCGTCGAGCGAGATCCCGTCCCAGGTGAAGAAGCCGTCCCAGCCGTTGTCCTCGCAGGCGCGGGCGAGCGCGACCTGCTGCGCGGGCGTGCCGTAGCTGCCGATGAAGCCGAACCTCATGCTGCTGCCCTCCGTCGTCGGACCTTCGGGTGTCGGGTTCGACGCTACGACTCGCCACAGACAACGTGCGTCTAGGGTGTGCGGGTGCCTGACGAGACGACCGAGACGACCGAGACGCCGCTGGTCGAGATGTGGACCGACGGGGCCTGCAAGGGCAACCCGGGCCTCGGGGGCTGGGGGGCGCTGCTGCGCTCCGGCACCCACGAGAAGGAGCTGTACGGCGGCGAGAAGGTCACCACCAACAACCGCATGGAGCTCACCGCCGTCGTCGAGGCGCTGCGGGCCCTCAAGCGGCCCAGCACCGTCGTCGTCCACGTGGACTCCTCCTACGTCATGAACGGCATGCGCACCTGGATCGCCGGATGGAAGCGCAACGGGTGGACGACGGCCGCGAAGAAGCCGGTGAAGAACGTCGACCTGTGGCAGGCCCTCGACGCCGAGGTCACCAAGCACGACGTGCGCTGGGTGTGGGTCAAGGGGCACGCGGGGGACCCGGGAAACGAGCGGGCAGATGAGCTCGCGAACCTGGGCGTCGACACCGTCCGCTGAGCGCGGGCGCACGCCCCCGCGAGGGCCCGCCTCGCCGTCGTCGGCGGTGCGACGGACGTCACGCCGCGTGAGTTCCGCGTGGCTAATAGGCTGACCCCATGGCTTCCCACTACGACGTCGTCCTCCTCGGAGCTGGCCCCGGCGGCTATGTCGCCGCGATCCGTGCGGCACAGCTCGGCAAGTCCGTCGCCATCATCGAGGAGAAGTACTGGGGTGGTGTGTGCCTCAACGTGGGCTGCATCCCCTCCAAGGCCCTCCTGCGCAACGCCGAGCTGGCGCACATCTTCAACCACCAGGCCGACTTCTTCGGCATGTCGGGCGACGTGACGTTCGACTTCGGCAAGGCGTTCGACCGGTCCCGCGTGGTCGCGGACGGCCGCACCAAGGGCGTCCACTTCCTCATGAAGAAGAACAAGATCACCGAGTACGACGGCCGCGGCACGTTCCGCGACGCGAACACGATCGAGGTGACGCTCAACTCCGGCGGCACCGACACGGTGACGTTCGACAACGCCATCATCGCCACCGGCTCCAAGGTCAAGCTGCTCCCGGGCGTCGAGCTGTCCGAGAACGTCGTGACCTACGAGAAGCAGATCATGACGCGCGAGCTCCCCGAGTCGATCGCCATCGTCGGCGCCGGCGCCATCGGCATGGAGTTCGCCTACGTCCTGAAGAACTACGGCGTGGACGTCACGATCATCGAGTTCCTCGACCGTGCGCTGCCGAACGAGGACGCCGACGTCTCCAAGGAGATCGCCAAGCAGTACAAGAAGCTCGGCATCAAGCTCCTCACCTCGACCGCCGTCCAGACGATCAAGGACAACGGCTCGTCCGTCACCGTCTCCTACAAGGGCGTCAAGGACGACAAGCCCGGCGAGATCGTCGTCGACAAGGTCCTGTCCGCCGTCGGCTTCGCGCCCAACGTTGAGAACTTCGGCCTCGAGAACACCGGCGTGCAGCTCACCGAGCGCGGCGCCATCGCCATCGACGACCACATGCGCACCAACGTGCCGCACATCTTCGCCATCGGCGACGTCACCGCCAAGCTCATGCTGGCGCACGTCGCGGAGGCGCAGGGCGTCGTCGCCGCCGAGACCATCGGCGGTGCCGAGACCATGACGCTCGGCGACTACCGCATGATGCCGCGCGCTACGTTCTGCTCCCCGCAGGTCGCCTCCTTCGGCCTCACCGAGGCGCAGGCCAAGGACGAGGGTTACGACGTCAAGGTCGCGAGCTTCCCGTTCATGGCGAACGGCAAGGCGCACGGCCTCGGCGACACCACCGGCTTCGTCAAGATCGTCGCCGACGCCAAGTACAACGAGCTGCTCGGCGCCCACATGATCGGCCCCGACGTCTCCGAGATGCTGCCCGAGCTCACCCTCGCGCAGAAGTGGGACCTTACCGCCGACGAGGTCGCGCGCAACGTGCACACCCACCCGACGCTGTCCGAGTCCGTGCAGGAGTCCATCCACGGCCTCGTGGGGCACATGATCAACTTCTGATCGCGGGGATAAACCGGACGCGTCCGCGGTCCTGGTCGGAGGCCCTGGCTTGCACCATCGGTGCAGGTCAGGGCCTCTTTCTGTGTCCACGATCGAGTGGACACTCGCGGACAGCGGTGGACGGGAATGTTCATTCTGTGGGGCACGCAGGGGGCACGAATCCGAGTAACGCGAGACTCGTGCCCCACCGCTGGAACGCGTCGGGAGGGGTCTCAGGGGAGGGGACGGGCGATGGCGGAGACGGCGACGGCGAAGAGTCGCCGCGAGGCGTGGGGCCGACTGCGCAAGCTCCCCTCGAAGCGGTGGCAGGCGCGGTACCCCGCGCCGGACGGCAAGCTCTACTCGGCGCGCACCGAGGACGACCGCCCCCTGACGTTCCTCACCAAGGGCGACGCGCGTGCCTGGCTCAACCGGGTGCATGACTCCATCGCCCGCGGCGAGTGGGAGCCGCCCGCCGAGGCCGCCGCCCGGCGCGAGCGCGAGGAGGCCGAGGCTGCCGCGCGGGACATCACCTTCGCCGAGTACGCCGACCGCTGGCTGGAGCGCATCGCGACTGAGCCGGGCAAGGGCAGCAAGATGCGCAAGCCCGCGACCGTGATGATGTACCGGGGCCGGGTCAACAACTACCTGCGCGAGCGCCTCGGGGACACGTTGGTCCGCGAGATCGACACCGACGTCGTCCGCGCCCTGACACGAGACCTCGTCGCGATCCCGTCGCGTCTGCGCCCGGACGCGCCCCACAACGGCGTTGCCAGCGACGCGATCGACGTGCTGAAGATGATCCTGCGGGCCGCCGTCGCCGACGGCGTGCTTGCGCGCATGCCCGACGTCGCCACGCCGCAGCGCAAGTCCGTCCGGCACGACCAGGACCACGCGCCCGAGGACGACGTCGCCACCCCAGCACAGGTCGAGGCCCTGTATGCCGCGATGCCGCAGCCGTGGCGGCTCGCCGTACTGCTTGCCGCGTGGTGCCAGCTGCGCCGGGGCGAGGTGCTCGGGCTCCAGCGCCGGGACATCGTGTGGAACATCGACCGCACCGCGGCGACGCTCTATGTGCGCCGCCAGAAGAACGGGTCCACGGGCGGGCTCACCGACCCGAAGTCGGAGACGGGCGTGCGCTCGATGGCGGTGCCGCCGCTCATGATCGACCGGCTGCGGGAGCACCTCGACGAGTGGGTCGGCGCGGGTGCGAAGTCGCCCATCGTCCCGACGAGCGCGAAGGGCAAGGAACACATGTCGGCGTCGCGCTGGAACTCGGTGTGGGCCGACCGCCGCGAGGCTGTCGCGGGCTTGCCCGAGGGTTACCGGTTCCACGATTTGCGGCACACGGGGCTCACGCGATTCGCCCAGGAAGGCGCGACGCTTGCTGAGCTGATGCGCCGCGGCGGCCACGCCGACATCAAGGTGGTGCTGCGCTACCAGAAGGCGACGATGGCCCGCGACATCGAGCTCGCGGCCCGCATGAGCGCGAGCGTCGACGCAGAGCTCGCCCGTGCGATGACGACGCCGGCACGGTAGGGAAATGCCGGTTGGGCAAGGATCCGGGCAAGACTCTCGCGCGGGGGCAAGACATGGGACGTCAAAAATGCATCACTAGTGATAGGTTTTTGACATGCCAGGTCCAGGTGAAACTCTCGCGCGAGATGCCTTGCGCGCCCTCGCGGAGGGGCAGAACGGCCTCGTCACCCGCCAGCAGGCGATTCACGATCTGGACCTCACGGCGGGAGCGGTCGACAATCTCGTCGCCCACGGCGGGCTGCTCCCGGTGGCCCGTGGGATCTACCGCGTCCCGTACCTGCCGGGCGTCGAGTACGAGCGGCTCCAGGTCGCGCTGCTCCGCACCGGCGACCCGGACGCCGCGTTGAGCCACGAGACGGCCCTCGCGCTCTACGAGATCAGCGACGTCAACCCTGCGCAGTACCACGTCACCGTTCCCAAGGCGCGGCGCATCAGGCGGTCCGACAACGACGCTTTCGTCGTCCACGTCGACGAGCTGAAGCCAGATCAGCTCGGTTGGTGGAACCTCATGCGTATCGTCACCGCGACGACAGCGATCGAACAGTGCACCGCTGGCGGCACGCCGACCTACCTGCTGCGCCAAGCCATCGAACGCGGAGAGCGGACCGGCGCGGTCCGTCGCGACGAGGTCGCCCGTCTCACCCAACTTCTGGAGGACCGCTCATGAGCGAGGCCAAGCCGCCCGCCAAGACGCTCGCCGACCTCAAGCCCAAGGCCAAGGCGCCGGCCAGCGCGTCGATCCTCGCCCAGTGGGTCAACCACGCGGAGAAGGCGCTCGACGTGCCCGCTGCCGGTGGACGCATGGGGTGGCTCGTGGCCTCTACCGTCGTGATCGCTGCGCTCCAGCGCGCGAGCGACGGCGGCGGCACGCCCCGCTTCCTGCTCAAGGGCGGCACGTACCTTCAGCATCGGCTCGGCAAGTCAGCGCGCGCGACCAGCGACCTCGACGGACTCGTGCGCGGCGACATCGACGACTTCATCGTCGCGCTCGACGACGCCTTTGCCGAGCAATGGGGCCCGCTGACCCTCACCCGGTCGGAGGTCGAGGTCATCCAGACGCCGACCCGCGTAGTCCAGCCCCGCCGCTTCCAGGTCTTCGTCAGCCTCAAGGGTCAGGTGTGGCGCAAGGTGCAGGTCGAGCTCGCCCCCGACGAGGGTGGCGCGGGTGCTACGCCGGAGACGATTCCGGCGCCTCGCCTCGAACCCTTCGGCCTGCCTACGCCGGATGCCCTCGTCACGATCGCGATGCGGTTCCAGGTCGCACAGAAGATCCACGCGGCCTCGGACCCGCACGATCCCCCGACGTGGATCAACGACCGCCCTCGCGACGTCGTCGACCTCGTGCTGCTGCGGTCACTGATCGAGGCGGAGGGGCAACCGACCCTGACCGACATCCGTACGGCAGCGGTCGCTGTCTTCGAAGCGCGCGCTCAGGATGCCCGGGAACTCGGCCGTCCTGAGCGCTCATGGCCGCCGCTGATGAGCGCTCATGTGCACTGGGTGCGCGACTACGCGGCCGCAGCGAAGGACGCCGACCTGGTGATGCCGCTCGACGAAGCCGTTGCGGCGGTCAACGATTGGGTCGCGCAGATCGACGACGCTCGGTAAGCCCGGGCGCTCACCGCGTGGGTGACGGCTCTCCGCCAGGAGCACCCGCGGCGCGCCGCCCCTCCTCGATATCGGCGGCCCACTTCTCTCCGCGACGGCGATGCACCGGGTGGCAGGCGAGCACGTCTGTCCACCACAGTCGCCGCGTCGCGCGGGGAGGAGAGACCGATGGATGCTCAGCTGCCAGGCCGAGCCGGTGTCGGCCGGCGAACCGGATCCCACTACGGCAACGTCAGGCGCGCTGCCCGCATCAGCGCCGGCCACGCCGGCACGGCGCACCCGCCGAGCGACGGCTGGTTCGTCTCGCTGGCGGTTGCCGCCGACCTTGTCGGTGTCTCGGTCAAGACGCTCCGACGCCGGATCACCGCGCATGTGCTGCCTGCCTACCGGCTTGGCGGCGGTCGCCTCATCCGGGTCAACCTCGATGAGGTTCGCGAAGCGCTCCTGATCCCGTACGACGATGCGTGATCCGATGCGAGCCACGACGACGACCCCGGCGGTGGCCTCGACGCCCATCGGGCGAGCCCTCGACCTGTTCGGTCATCCTTCCCGAAGTAGATCGAGTCCGGCGTCGATCCAGGAGTTCCCTGGAGGGCCCATCTCGCAATAGTGGACTTCGTGGGGTGCATCTCAGTCTCGAACCAGAGACACTCGTGTGCCCGGCCGCCACCCGCATCGAGGAAGACGTCGTCATCGCCGTCATGCGCGACGCCTCCAGGCGCACCATCCTCGTCTTCGTCAACCCAGCGGTGGCGACGAGCGTCGAGGTACCACTGCCAGGTCGCGGGGTCGTAGGGTTGCTCCGGTTCTTGGTCGATCGCGGCGCAGCCCTGGCAATCGTCGTCATAGTCGATGCCGTGCTCGTCACACTCGTCCAACGCTGGGTCCCAGGTCGAACCCTCTCCGTCGAACACAGGTCTGGGCGGCCAGAGGATCTCAAAGTACTCGTCCGGGTCGAGCCACTCCAGCCCCGCACCATCCATCAGATCAACTTTGCAATCGCCCTGCCCCTCGGTGTAGGCGTGGTCGATCGTCTCGGGAAGGATGAGCCGCCCACCCATCTCCGAGTCTTCGTTCCGGCCCTGCCACCATCGCTCCACGGCGCGCTTGCCGGCGGTCTCGCGGTCGGTCTCGACCGAGACGATGTGCAGTCGGTCGTAGTCATCCTTGGCCAGCGACTGGAGCAGCCGGTCGCCGTAGGCGGGTGACGCCATCGTCCCCTCGATGACAACGTCCATTCGGGCCAGGAGCGCTGCGCGCCGCACGGCGTTGCACACCTCGGTCGATGTCGTCTGCAGCAGCGGCCTCAGTTCGCGGGGGCGCAACACCCCGCCGTCCGGCAGCGGCGTGCCGAGCAGATCGGCGTAGAGCCCCTTCGTGGCGCACCAGCGGGCGAGGTGGTCCTTGGCGATGTCGGCGTCGATGACGAGGCGCATTGACAGGTCGTCAATTGCGGTCCTCAGAATGCTCGACTTGCCCGCTCCTGGTGGGCCAGCAGTGACGACGACGCAGGTGCCCCTTCGGCCCACCCCGTCCGCGTATGCGCCGACGTACCAGTCGCGCGCCTCGCGGACGAGGTGGCGCAGCTCGCTGCGAGTCAGGAGTGAGTCGAGTGGCGAGCCATGCCTCACGACGGCAAGCGCGGCCTCGTGGGTCTCGTCGCGCGGCTCAGCCACGTGCGTCGAGTACCCGGTCGATCTCCTCCTCGGAGATGAAGCCGTCCTCCAGCAGGTCCTCCAGCGCCTGCTGAGAGTCCTCGGCGAGCACGCCGTCGACCGGGTCGGCGATACGGGGAACCCAGTTCTCGAAGCTGATCAGTCGCTCGACCATCTCGTCCGGCGAGCTGTCTTCGACGAACCGTCGCAGCACGATCTCCTCGAGCGACTCATGCTCGGCGCCCAGGACTCGAGCTCGGGCGACCAGGCGGTGCACGCTGGGCTGTGAGAGGTGTGCGAACTGGGCGATCTCCCGCTGTGGCATCCCGTCGAGCGACGCGAGATAGACCTGGCGCATGCGTTCGACCTCGGCGAGGCGGGCGCGTGCGTACGACAGCTTCAGTTCGAATCCGTGTTCGACGACTGCTGCGATGCTCATGTCTGACCTCCGTTCGGACCAGGTTAGACGGTGATTCAGGATGAATCGACCTGGTTGAAGTGGCGTTCTGGCTCATGGAGGGCCGGCGGCAGCACGGTCATGGATAGAAACCTGGCAGGGAACGGTCGAGCGTGCGTGGTTCTTGTCCACCGGGCTCGGCGCGGACCGCGACTAGGCTGACGGTCGAATCAGCGCGGCGTACGCCAACGCGGCCGCGGCCGGCGAGATCCGGTGCTCGGTGCGCCGGTCGAACGGCGGCGTGGCGACATTGAGGAGCACGTCGAGGGCGTTGCCCTCGAAGTTGCGGAGCGCGTGGACGTCGACCGAACGCCCGTCGGATCGGTGGTATCCGAGCGAATCCAGGGTCTCGGCGATCTGCCGACGAGGAAGCGCGTTGCCGGCGCTCACGGCCGCGTACGCGAGCACGAGCAGGTTGGCGTCGCGGGCGAAGCCGTCGTCGTCGGGCACGAGCCGCGCGGCGAGATGGTCGAACAGCGCCTGCGGGCTTCGCCGCGCCGCCGCGCCCGCCCTGGTGAGCAGCAGCTTCCCCTTGTACTTGCGGAGCAGCCCGAGCGGCCTGATCAGCAACTCCCGGAAGTCGGCGACGGGAACGGTGAGGTCCTCGCGGTTCGCCTTGCCGATCCAGCCCGCCATCGCCGGGATGAGCGGTGTGACCTCCTCGACGTCGGTCGGCCGCAGGTACCCGGCCGCGGTCAGGGGGATCCCGCCGCCTCCCGCTCGGTCGAGGAACCACTGGTACGGCCGCAGCGCGGCCGCGAGCTCGGCCTCGGGCAGCCGACGGGTCGGGTCGATCGCGACGAGACGCTCGCCCAGGTCGTCGCCGTCGTACTCGAGCATCGCGATGCACTGCAACAGGTGTGCGGGCAGCCCCAACCGGCGCAGCGGGTAGTACGAGCGTTGCAGCTGCGTGTTGACGTCGGCGGGGTCGAAATGGGCTGGGTCGTCGAGCACCTCAGCCAGGCCATCCGCGTCGCGCAGTGACCCGCAGTCTTCCGGCGGGGCGCCGCGCCGTCCGCCGACGCACACGGCCACCGGGGTCTCGGCAGTCGCCGGGAGAACCTCTTCGAGCTTGAGAACGAGCTCCCAGTCGTCGCCGTAGTCGTACACGTAGTGCAGGACGTCGCCCGGCTCGTCGAGCGTCTCGTCCAATCGGACCCGCTCCTCAGGGACGCCGGACTCGTCGTCTTCCTGCTCCTCGACGTCGTACGGGCACAGGAACTGCTCTCCGTCGTTGTCCCACGCGTCGGTGCCGAGGGTGAACCGGTGCAGGTGCGAGTCCGTCCACGCGAACGCGTCCTGCAGCACCTGGTGCACGACGTCGAGCGTCAGGTCCGAGCGCACGTCCAGCCGGCGCCAGATCGGGGGAGCGGCGCGCACGAGGTCGACGCGGAGCCGGAACACCACCGGCTCGGGCAGGCGCGGACGACGGGAGCGGCGCGAAGCCGGGTCCGGCCGACGCGTCCGGTACGTCACTCGGTCGGCTGACGAGCCCGACGACAGCAGCGAGCCGGTGAGCGCACGCAGATCCTCGACACCCATGTCCTTGATGGCGGTCTCGAACTGGCGCAGCAGCGCCTCCTGGTCGCCGTTCACGATGCTCACCGTATCGTCCGAAGGAGCGGCAAACCCTTGTCACATCGATGTTCTCGGCGCCTACCGACCGCCGTCACCGTGCACGCGAAACCGGCAGCTCCGCGTGACCCCGTACGCACCGACCCGAGGCGTCCACACGTCTGGCGCCCGAGGCGCGTCGAGTCGGCACGGTGTGGCGGGGCGCACTCCGCCTCGGCGGCTGCCGTCTTCGCGACTGCGCGGGAAGATCTACCCATGAGTGCGACTTCGTGGGTGCCCGGCGAGCACCTTCAGTCTGAACGTGCGGCAGAGCAGATGGCCGCTCACGCGATGCGTCGGATGGGGTTCCGCGATGCCTTGGAGACACCGGTAGGTCCGGACGCCGCACGACGGCGGTCGGCTCGCACGAGGCCCGGGTCCGCGGAACGTCGCGGGCTCGGGCCGCCTGCTCTCTGGCGGCACCGCAGGACGGGCGTGCTTCCCCTGTTCCGTGGCGAATCCACGGACAAGGTGCTGCAGATCCACGAGCCATCGATGGCGAATTGACGAGTCGAGGTGGCAGGCGACACGTTCTCCGGGCATGAGAGCCACTACCGGGACCGTGCTGGTGATGAGGTCGACCTCGTCACGAGACGGACGACGCCGCGTCGCGGGTATCGAGGTCAGGTCAGCCTTGTCCGTCGCTGTGAAGCATCGCTCGAGGGGCGTTCACCGTGCCCTACCCCACGCCAGGGGCTCCGCGACGACGTCGCAGCCACCGACCATGACGCCCGTGTCGACGTGATCAGTCGCCGAACAGGTCAAACCTCTCGTCGGCAACAGGAGCCGCCTTCCGGGTGACGACGAGCTGGCGCAGGCGCGGCGCCGGGACGCCGCCGCGGGAGAGATGGTGGCCCGCGATGATCCACCTCGTGCCGCTGCCGTCACGTCGGATGCCGCCAGCGATCGAGAACGCGCCGCACCCTTCGAACTCGAATCCGGCGGTGACGACATCACCCACCTCGAGCGTGGCGACCACCCGGCGAAGCGCGTCATCCTCGGCCGAGGGAGGCCCGGACGAGCCGTTGTCGTCGTCCGCGCTCGCGGTGGCGATGATCTGCAGGTCTGGGACGGGCTCCGTGCCCTTGCCGGTCGTCACGTCGAACCAGCCGACCTTGAACGCGGAGTCGGTCAGGTCCCTGCGTACCTGGCCCGAGACGGCGAAGCGTCCGTACTCAGCGTTCTGGAACGTCGCAGTGGCCACCTCACCCACGGCGAGAGATTTGAGTGCGACTCGCAACGCGGTCAGGTCGCGGCGGAGGACGGGTGTGGCGAAGCCGAGATCGTCAGACACGATGTCCAAGGGTATCGCCCGCTGAACTGCAACGATGCCATCGGGTGCTCGTCGCGGCGGTCCGTCCGGGTCGTCTACTGTGCCCGTTGTGCACCTTGCTGAGCTTCCCGGCCTGTCGTTCACCGCGATCGACTTCGAGACCGCGAATCCGAAGCGGGCCTCGGTGTGTGCCGTCGGCGTCGTCAAGGTGCGCGACGGCGTCGTCGTGGACGCGCTCGACACGCTCGTCCAGCCCCCACCGGGCCACGAGGCGTTCAACGGCCGCAACGTGGCGGTCCACGGGATCACGGCCGGCGACGTCGTCGGTGCGCCGGCGTGGGACGTCGTCTACCCGAAGATCGCGGAGTTCGCGGGCAGCGACGCGTTCGTCGCCCACAACGCATCGTTCGACCGCTCGGTTCTGGCGCAGGCGAGCGAGGCGCACGGGATCTTCGTGCCACGGTCGACGTGGCTGTGCACGCGCGACGCGGCGAAGTCGGTGCTGGACCTGCCGTCCTACAGGCTGCCCGACGTCTCCGCTGCGCTCAGCATCGGTGCCCACGCCCACCACGATGCGGGGGCCGATGCGCGGCAGTGCGCTCTGGTTCTGGTCGAGCTGTGTCGCAGGCTGGGTCCCCGCGGGCTCGACCTGGTTCGTCATCACGTCCGCGTCTGGTGACGCGGCTACGGGAGTGAGGACTGCGCGAGTTCAGCGGTCGCCGGAACGGTGTCGCGGGCCGGCGGTTCTCGATCGTGTGCGGTGTGCCGTTGTGAGCCCCAACCCGACACGTGAGACTCCGGAGGGTCGTGCGTACAACGACCCTGCGTGCCTCCTATCCACTGCACCTCGGGCACGATGCCCTGACCGACCGTCGCAGTGCTGGCTCGCGGGACCCTTCGGTGCGCACGCGGGATGGGCGGACGGCATGCTGGCGGTGAGAAGTCGTCTGTCTTGGAGGAGGCTCAGATGCGTGTCGTCAGCATCATCGCGGACATCGCCGTGGACGACGTGGGCGAGGCGAAGGGCTTCTACGCGGACTACCTGGGGTTGAGCGTCGAAGAGTTCAGCCTGGGGTGGGTGGCCCGGTACACGTCGCCGGACACGGGGGCACACCTCCAGCTCGTCTCTCGCGATGCGACCGCACCGGTGAACCCGGTCGTCTCGATCAAGGTCGACGACGTCGAGGCTGCGCTGGCGGAGGCGCAGGAACGCGGCTACGAGATCGTGCATCCCCTGACGATGGAGGCATGGGGTGTGACCAGGTTCTTCGTCCGGGCTCCCGACGGCAACGTCATCAACGTGGTGCAACAGCACCAGGAGTAGGAGCACCTGCCGCCGCTCGGCGGTCCGCCTGGGATGTCGAGGACGTGCGGCGGGTCGAGGCGGAGGGCGCTGTCACGTGGTCAACGGAGCGTGTGCGTCACGTGCTCGAGCCAGCGGGCGACGGTGGCCAGCTCGTCGGCGGTGAAGCCGTCGGTCAGGCGGTCGTTCAGCTCGGCCAGCCCGGCGCGAACACCGTCAAGCGCCGCCGTGCCGGTGGGCGTGAGGTCTAGGCGCACGGTGCGCCGGTCGTCGGGGTCGGTCCGACGGCGCACGAGGTCGGCGCGTTCCATGCGGGCTAGCAGGCCGCTGGCGCCGGCGGGGGAGGCCTGTAGGGCGGCCGTCACCTCGCCGACCGTCGCTCCTGGGTGGTTCGCCACATGGAGCAGCACCCCGGCGGCGGGGGCGCTGATGGCCTGGCCGCTGCTCGCGGCCGTCTGTGCGCTGCCGCGCCCTGCGATCCACCGTCGGATCTGGCGCTCTGCCGCGGTGACGAGGAACACCAGCCGCGGCGGGCGACGTCGGGCAGCTGTCATCGGCGCGGCTTCCTGGGGCGGAGGCTGACGTTTCCGTCCTGCTGCGCCGGGGCGGCCTCGGCTCGGGCGTCGAGCCAGGCGAGGAGCTGGAGCCAGAAGGTGTCGCGCAGGCCGCGGCGGAAGAAGCCGGTGTGCCCGATGCGCTCCACGCCGCCCTCGGCCGGGCTCCAGGTGCGGCGCTCGACGCGGGCGGCAGTCAGGTGGTCGGTGATCGCCTCGATCTGCGCGGGCGTGGCCCACGGGTCGTCGGTGAGCCCGATGGCGAGCACGTCGCCGGTGACGCGTGCGGCGTCCGCGGTGGCGTCCATGGTCGGGTCGTCGAAGAAGTACCCGGGCAGTCGCGACCAGCGGCTCCACTCGAGCATGGCGGCGGCGGGCATGTCCTCGCCGAGACCCATGCGGCGGCCGGGCACGTAGCCCAGCACGCGGGCAGCCGCGGGGCCGAGCACCCGGAGGATCAGCCCGACGCGCGCCCGCTCGCGGCGGTCGGGGATCGTCGCGGTCACGCCCGCGTGGGACGCGACCGTCACGAACCCGGCGAGGCCGCGTGACCCGTGCCCCAGCGCGAGCGCGTGCCCGCCGATGCTGTGCCCGACGGCGAGCTGCGGCACGTCGCCGAACCGCGGGCGAGCCCACGCGGCGACCGCGGGGACGTCGTCGGACATCCAGTCCCGCATGCGCAGGCCGCGATGGTCGCGCGGGCTGCCGGACCGGCCGGTGCCGCGGTAGTCGTACGTGACTGCCGCGTACCCGTGCGTCGCGAGGAACTCTGCGAAGGCGGTGTACAGGCGCTCGGGGACCGCCGTCGCGGGATGGATCACCACGACGGCGCGCGGCGACTCGTCGACGGGCTTGCGCACCGTGCCGGCGACCCAGCCACCTGCCGGGATCTGGATCCGCAGCTCGTCGGAGTCCACCGGCCCCACGTTGTCACTTCGCATGCGAAATATCCTAGCGGCCTGCACGACGAGTCCCGTGGTCGGGCGGCCCTCAGAACGGCTGTGTGGCACTCTTCGGTCGTGAATCCTCCGAACCGGCCGCGCCGGGGCTTCTGGTACCAGGTGTGGCGACCGTTCCGGGCCCTCGGTCGCGGCATTGCCCGCGTCCTGGAGGTGTTCGACCTCATCAGCGTCGTCGTGAACGTCGGACGCGGCGTCGTCTGGCTCTTCCGAGGCGTGGGGAGCCTCGTGGCGCGCATCTTCGACTGGTGATCCGCGGGCATCACCTGGCGAACGACGTCAGCAGCCGTCGAACTTCCACTCGCCATCCTCGAGCACCCACGGCTGAGAGGACACCGTGCCTTCCTCGGTGGACGACCGGTAGTCGTAGGTGACGACTGCCAAATCGCCGTCGAAACGGTCGATGGTGATGTTCGCAGCCTGAGGGCGACGGCACGCGAGCATCCGCGACGAGGAGTTCTGCCGGCGGCTGGTCGCGGACGCCGTCGACGGCCTGGGCGGGCTCGACATCCTGGTCAACAACGCCGCCTATCAGATGTCCCAGGACGAGGGCCTGCGCGGCATCACGACGGGCCAGCTCGACCGCGTGCTGAAGACGAACGTGTACGCGCTGTTCTGGATCACCAGGGCGGCGCTGGACCACCTGCCGCGCGGTGGGGCGATCATCAACACCACGTCGATCCAGGCGTTCGAGCCGAGCCCGCAGCTGCTCGACTACGCCACCACCAAGGCGGCGATCCTCAACTTCACCCAGGGGCTCGCGCAGCAGCTCGCGCCCGAGGGGATCCGCGTGAACGCCGTCGCGCCGGGACCGATCTGGACGCCGCTGATCCCCGCGACCATGCCGGACGAGAAGATCGAGCAGTTCGGCGCGGACACGCCGCTCGGCCGTGCAGGGCAGCCGGCCGAGCTGGCGCCCGCGTACGTGTTCTTCGCGTCCCAGGAGGCCAGCTACATCACCGGCGACCGCCTCGGCGTGACGGGCGGCCGCACGCTCTGAGCGTCCGCTACAGGGTGGCGGTGTCGATGACGAACCGGTAGCGGACGTCGCTGGAGAGCACCCGCTCGTAGGCGTCGTTGATCTGGTCGGCGCTGATGAGCTCGGTCTCGGGGGCGATGCCGTGCTCGGCGCAGAAGTCGAGCATCTCCTGCGTCTCGGCGATGGAGCCGATGGTGGAGCCGGCGAACGACCGGCGGTTGCCGAACAGCGTGAACATGGTGACCGGCATGGGCTCCGGGGGGGCACCGACGTTGATCATCGTGCCGTCGAGGCGCAGCAGCCGCAGGTAGCGGTCGACGTCGAGTGCCGCGCTCACGGTGTTGACGACGAGGTCGAACCGGTTGGCCAGCGCCTCGAACGTCGCGTCGTCGTCGGTCGCGTGGTAGTCCTTCGCGCCGAAGGCGTGGCCGTCGTCCTTCTTGGCGAGCGTGCGCGAGAGCACGGTGACCTCGGCGCCCATGGCAGCGGCGATCTTGACGGCCATGTGGCCGAGGCCGCCCATGCCGACCACGGCGACCCGCTTGCCGGGGCCGGCCTTCCAGTGCGCGAGCGGCGAGTAGGTGGTGATGCCCGCGCACAGCAGCGGCGCCGCGGAGGCGTACGGGATGGCGTCGGGGAGGCGGAGCACGAAGTCCTCGTCGACGACGACGTGCGTCGAGTACCCGCCCTGGGTGATGGTGCCGTCCCGGTCGACGGCGGCGTACGTGTCGGTGCTGCCCGTCAGGCAGTAGTTCTCCATGCCGGCGCGGCAGTTCTCGCACTCGCGGCACGAGTTGACGATGCAGCCGACGCCGACACGGTCGCCCACGGTGTGCTTGGTGACGTCGGCGCCGACCTCGACCACCTCGCCGACGATCTCGTGGCCGACCACCTGCGGGTAGGTGATGGGACCCCAGTCTCCGCGCACGGTGTGGATGTCGGAGTGGCAGATCCCGGCGTAGCGGATGGCGATCAGGACGTCCTGGGGGCCGACGTCGCGACGCTCGATGGTCGTGGGGACCAGCGGCTCGGTCGCGGACGGCGCGGCGTAGGCATTGACGGTGCGCAACGGTTCTCCTTGGTCGGTGTGGCGGCGCTCACTGTACGCGGCGGTGCGGGCTCGCCGCCGCGGCCCGTCGTCGCTGACAGCCGCGTTCGGGAAACGTTCGGCGGCGATGGCCCGCGAGCAACGCGGCTGACGGTCCGTGGGGCGAGCGGCCGTCAGAGCGCGGCGAGGATCTCCTGCGCGGCGCGCTCGCCGGACTCGACGGCGCCGTTGAGGTAGCCCTGGCTGTCGATCGAGGTGTGCTCACCGGCGAAGTGGCAGGTCCCGGACGGTTCGGCCTCGGCCCCGGCGAAGGTCGTGTACTGGCCGACCTTGTAGTACGAGTACGAGCCGCGCGTCCACCGGTACCCGGGCCAGTAGTCCAGTGCGGCGGCACCGGTCCACTCCGGGGGGACGGTCGGCAGCACGGGGGCGAGCTGGCCGAGGAACCGGCGGGCATACCGGGTGGCCGGCCCACCGGCGAAGTCGCGAGCGACGGTGCTGCCGGTGAAGTTGGTCAGGAGGCCTCGGGCGCGGCCCTGACCCAGCGTCGTGTCCCACGTGGCCTGGTAGCCGGTGTCGGCGAACGTCGCCCCGTCGCAGCCGGCGTCCTGCCAGGCGGGCCGTGCGAACTCCAGGACCAGCTTGGTGTTGTCGCCCATGGGCAGCGACCTGATGGCGGTCCGCTTCGGTGCCGAGAATCCCGCGTCGCGCAGGTCGACGCGCCGCAGCAGGGAGAACGGCAGCGCGAGCAGCACGCGGTCGGCGAGCACCGAGGTGGTCCGGTCACGGCGGGTCAGGCGCACCGTGTACCGGCCGCTGCTCTCCCGCTTCAAGCCGGTCAGGGCGGTGCGGGTCTCGATCTGGCCGGGCAGCGCGTCGGCGAGCCGCGTGACGATCTGGTCGTTGCCGCCAGCGACGTGGTAGACCTCGTCGGACTCCCCGAAGAGCTCCGGGTGCTCGTCCGTGGAGTACCCGAACAGGTTGACCAGGTTGAGCGACGACTGCGCGTCGATGTCGGCGCCGTACTCGATCGTGTAGGCCACGTCGAGCAGGCGGCCGAGCCGGGACGTCGACCCGCCCGGCACGTAGGCGTCGATCCACTGCCGGATCGACATGAGGTCCAGCTCGCGGGCCCGCGGGGTGTAGCCGGTGTAGAGGATCGGGAAGCCGGCGGCCGCCGCGTCGCTCTGCGCCTGTGGCAGGATCTCACGCAGGTCGTCACGGACCTCTCCGGCCAGGTACGGCGCGCCGTCGAAGAAGTAGAAGGGCTCCAGGCCCGGCGGTGTCGCCACCACCCGGTTCTCGACGCTCAGCCCGAGCTCGTCGATCAGGGCGAGGATCTGCGTGTGGCCGGTGTCGATGAGCTCCCCGCCGTGCTCGGACACCAGGCCATGGTCCCAGCGGCGGTTCGACCAGCACCGGCCGCCGAGGCGCGCGGACGCCTCGTAGACGGTCGAGCCGACGCCGGCCCGCTTCAGCCGGTACGCGGCGGTCAGGCCAGCCAGGCCCGCCCCGACGATGACGATGCGCGGCCGCCGTCCGGAACCCCCGGCCGCCGCGGCACCCGGTGCCGGCCCGGCGGCCGCGACGCCGCCCGCCGCGGCGAGGGCGCCACCGAGGAACTGGCGCCGCGTCAGCCCTCCTCCCGCCTTCGGCCGGGGTTCTCGAGCCTCGTCGTGAAGTTCGCGGACCATCCGGCGCAGAGCCGCGTGAAGGGGAGTTCGCATCGTCGCCTACCCGGGAGAGAGGGGAATCGCGTGCCTCGCACAAGAATCGTGCGCCTCCCCGATCGGCCCGGCAACCGGTCCGCGACCCGCTGTCAGGCGATCAGCGCGTGCGGATACCCCGGTTGGCGACGCTGGAAGCTCAGGATGCTGGGGTTCTCGACCACCCCGTCACGGATCTCGATCGCGCGCTCGATGGTGAGGCTCGCCGCCCACGACGTGGGGCCCTCCATGACGGTCCGCAGGAACGGCAGGATCGCCTCGCTGATCTCCCAGGTCGCGGCGTTCCACAGGTACGAGGGGCTGTGGTCGACGGCGTAGTAGTTCACCCCTCGTCCCACGGTGAACATCGGGTCGTCGAACCCGGTGGGCCTGGCCCACTCGAAGCCCATGCCCTCGTCGCACGAGACGTCGATGATCAGGCTCCCCGTGGCGAACCCCGCGAGGTCCTCGGTCCGCAGGTAGGTCAGTGGTGCGGCGACGTCCTGGAGGGTGCAGTTGACGACGATGTCGTGCGACGCCAGGAACTCCGGGAGCAGCGCGTCGCCGTCCTTCGTCAGCACCGTGCTGAGGTGGATGGGGACGTCGCCGGTGTTGAGCTGCGCGATGTGGGCCGAGTGGATCGGGGAGCCGACGGCCGCGACCTCACGCTGCGTGAGCACCTGGATGTCGTGGACGCCGTGCGCCTTGAGCGCCGTCACGGCCCCGCGGGCCGTCGCGCCGAAGCCGATGACGACGGCGCTGCGCCGGGGACCGTAGTCGCCGGTCGACCCGATGAGGCGCAGCGCGTCGAGCACGGAGCAGTAGCCGGCGAGCTCGTTGTTCTTGTGGAACACGTGCAGGCTGAAGTCGCCGCGGCGGGTCCAGTGGTTCATCGCCTCGAACGCGACGAGCGTGAGCCGGCGGTCGATCGCCGTCTGCGTCATCCCGGCGTCCTGCACGCAGTGCGGCCACCCCCACAGCGCGCGGCCCTCGGGGATCGCGGCCACGTCCGCGGCCTGCGGCTTGGGCAGGAGCAGCACGTCCGCGGCCCCGATCACCTCGGCGCGGTCCGCGACCCGGCCCACGCGCGACTCGACGTAGCCGGGCTCGAGCTGGAAGTCGGCGCCGTACCCGCGCTCGACGACCATCCGGGCGCGCACGTCCGGGTCGATCCGGTCCAGGTGGTGGGGATGGATCGGCAGCCGCCGCTCGTTCTCCATCGAGGAGCCCGCGAGCAGCCCGAGGGAGAGCAGGGTGCTGCTTGGCGTGTCGTCGTCCGACGACGCGACAGGGACGGAGGAACGTTGAGCGGTGCCGGACATCCGGTCTCCCAAGATCAGGGAACCGAGGTCAGCTCCTGGCCCGACTGTACGCTGCGGGCGGGTCGGCGCAGGCCACGCCCAGCCGCCCGAGGACGCCGCGCTCAGGCCAGGTCGCGGTCGATCCTGCGCTGCCAGTTCTGCGAGTACACGCGCGGGTGGCCCTGTTCCTCGTCGAGCTCGTACGCGTCGAGCTGGGCGTTGATGAGGAACTCGGTGCTGGTGCACGTCAGCACGGTGCGGGTGACGACCTCGACGCGCCAGTCGCCGTTCTCCAGCCGGCGGACGGTGCGGGTCTCGCCGCGTGCGGAGGTGACGTCGTTCCAGCGGAAGCTGTACCACTCGCGGGTGTCGCGGTGGATGACGGTGCCGGTGTCCTCGATCCGGAACGTGCCCTGGTCGTTGACGATCTCCAGCGTCGAGACGTCCGTGGCGAGGTCCCGCGTGACGCGCCACGAGTGCTCGCCGGTGGCGAGCGCCGTCGTCTCGTCCTCCTCCGCGGCCTCCGGCGGGCCGAAGGGACGCAGCCGCTCGTCCTCCGGCCGGGGCCTGCGGACGGGCAGGTGCAGCGCGCTGCGGCCGGTCGTGATGGTCACGGTCGCCGGCTCGGGGGCCGGCCAGATCAGCGGCCAGTACGACGTCGAGATCGACACCCGCAGCCGGTGACCGGCGGGCAGGGACTGGGCGATGCCGTTGAGCTGGACCGTGACCGGGTAGGTGCGCCCGGGCTCGAGCGGCTGCGGGTTCTCGCTGCCGTCGCGGTGCGTCAGGTTGAGCACGCCGTAGGTCACGCGGGTCGCCTCCCCGTCGGGGGCGACGTCGGACAGCCGGACCGCGAGCTGGGCCACCGGGCGGTCGGCGGAGACCTCGAGCGCGACGCGCGGCAGCCCGAGGAGCTCGAGCGGCTCGGCCAGGGGCTCCGTCTCGAACACGAGCGCGCCGCCGTCCTCCTCGCGCTGGTCGTACGGCAGGTCGGGCACCGCCGAGTACGACGCCCACTTGCCGGCGAACATCCCGACGCTGAGCGGGGAGAGCAGGCTCACCCGCTGCTCGCGAGCGCCGCCGTTCTCGCTGCCGCCGTCGTCGTCGCCCCCCACGCCTTCGACGACGCCGTCCGGCTCCACCGACACGCCAGCCGCCGGCGACAGGTGGTGCGGTGTGAACCGGTACTCGACGTCCTCGACCCCGGGCGCGGGCCAGCTCGGCTCGGCGACCCAGCGGCCGGGCCGGTCCTCGTAGGAGGCGCTGGGCCGCACGCTGTCCTGCATCCACGCGCGCAGCATCGGCTCCTCCTGCAGGCCGGTGTCGACGCCCTTGAGCCAGTGGTCCCACCAGCGCACCAGCTCCTGGAGGAACCCGATCGCCGGGCCGGGCACGCCGAGGTGCGGATAGCGGTGCCCCCACGGGCCGATGAGCCCCTTGCGGGGCACGTCGAGGTGCTCCAGCAGCCGGAAGATCGCGTTGGTGTAGCCGTCGGCCCAGCCGCCGACGGCCATCACGGGGCACTTCACGCGGGAGTAGTCCTCGCAGACCGACGCCGGCTTCCAGTAGTCGTCACGACGCTGGTGGCGCAGCCAGGTGTCGAGCCACAGCCCGCTGCCCTCGAGGCGTTCGTGCCACATCGACCGCCAGCGGTCGCCGACGACGGCCGGGTCGGGCGGCAGGCTGTTGAAGGCGAACATCACCGTCGCCTCCGACAGGTTGTCGGCCAGCAGGCAGCCGCCCATGTAGTGCATGTTGTCCACGTACAGGTCGTCGGTGGCCGACGCGCTGACGATCGCCTTGAGCGCGGGCGGCGCGGCGGCGGCCACCTGGAGGCTGTTGAAGCCGCCCCACGAGATGCCCATCATGCCGACGTTGCCGTCGCACCACGGCTGGTCCGCGAGCCAGGCGATGACGTCCTCGGCGTCCTGGATCTCCTGCGGCCGGTACTCGTCCACCATGACGCCGTCGGAGTCTCCGCTGCCTCGCAGGTCCACGCGCAGGCACGCGTACCCGTGCCCGGCGATGTAGGGGTGGTTGAACGCGTCGCGCCCCCGGGTGGCGTCCCGCTTGCGATAGGGGATGTACTCCACGATCGCGGGGACGGGGTGCGTCGCGGCGTCGACCGGCGCCCACATCCGCGCGGCCACCCGCTGGCCGTCGCGCAGCGGGATGAACAGGTTCTCGACGGTCTCGGTCTCGTGGGGCAGCTCGGTGACGGTCCTCATCCGGCGTCCTCCTCGGTGACGGGTTCGAGCTCGAACGGCAGCAGGTCCACCGCCTGACGGAACCGCGCGGCGAGCTGGTCGTGGTCGTCGGCGCCCAGGTAGACGCTGCCCAGCCGGAACCGGTAGCTGTCCTGGTGCGGCAGCTCGGACAGCCGGTCGCCGGGCTGCACCTGCAGCGTGACCTGCGTGTCGGGCATGGCCTGCTCGAGCGCGGCCAGGTCCGCCTCGCCGGGGACGCTGCGCACTATCGCGTCCTTGTCGTGGAACAGGTGCCACTGGCCGGCGACGGCGAACGGGCCCTCCCGGTGGGGCATCCGGGGGGTCCGGCCGAGGGCGACGTCGATGGCCACCTCGTGGTTGGACGTGCCGTCGACCTTGAGGAAGAGCTCGGTGTGGGACTGCGAGATGCGCGTGTTCACCTCGATGAGCCGCAGCCGGTCGGTCTCGGGGTCCCACATGTACTCGACGTTGAAGGCGCCGTCGTCGTAGTCGATGTGCCGCAGGAACCTCTCGGCGACGTCGACCATCCGCTGCTGCACCTCGGCGGGCACGGTCACGGCGGGGTAGTCCAGGTGGTCGATGCTGTGCCCGGACGCGTCGCGGTGCATGTCGACGATGCCGTGCACGCTGAACCTGCCCTGCGCGACCACTCCCTCCGGGGCGATCTGGATGCCGGTGATGACCTCCTCGGCGAGGCACGTGTTCCCGCCCGCGCCGTGGAGGCTCTCGGGCAGGTCCACCCGGCGCAGCACCTGGTTGAAGGCGTCGCCGACGTCGGTGATCTCCGCCCGGATCTCCCCGAGGGCCGCCGCGAACTCCTTCTCGTCGTGGATCTCGAAGCCGAGGTTCGACGAGTGCGCCTTGACCGGCTTGACCCAGAACGGGTAGGTCAGGTCCACCTGCTCGAGGGCGTCGTCGGCGAACGGGTCGAACGCGGCGAACCCGGGCACCACCTCGGGCACGGACTGCTGCTGCTCCAGCCTGCTCCAGTACTTGTGCTCGCACTTGAGCATGCTCGTCACCGACGGTGCGGGGATGTCGTGCTCGTGGGCGAGGATCGGCGCCAGGAGCGAGCTCGGGAAGTCCCAGTGGCACACGATGGCGTCGACCGGCCCGGAGAACGCGGCCAGCTCGGTGCGCGCCTGGTCGAGCAGCTCGTCGAAGTCGTAGTCCGTGTCCCTCACGAGCGTGTCGTAGTCGAGCAACGAGTGGAAGGAGTAGCGCGCGGCGTGCCGCATGCTCTCCAGCTCCTTGCGCTGCAGGTCGGTCATGCCCAGCACGAAGACGTTGCGGGTCCGGCCATCAGGTTCGCTCATCCGCCGACGCAATCACGCCTGGTACCTCCCCGCAACGACGCCTGCCGCCGCGGGGCCAGGCGGGCTGCTCCGGGTGCGGGCGACCGGGCGGCGGGTGACCGTGGTGAGGTTCGCGTCGAGCCGAGGCGCGGCACCCGACCAGGTCGAGGGCACGCCCTCGGACGGGAGCACCCATGTTCTTTCACCGCCAGGAGCTGCAGCACCAGGCCAAGCCCGACAAGCCCGACGCCGTCTACGCCCGCAAGCTGCAGGAGGTCCTCGGCGGGCAGTACGGCGAGATCACGGTGGCCATGCAGTACGGGTTCCAGTCGTGGAACGCGCACCTGCCCGGCAAGTATCGCGACCTGCTCTACGGCATCGGCGCCGAGGAGTTCGGGCACGTCGAGATGCTGGCCACGATGATCGCCCAGCTGCTCGAGAAGGCGCCCGTCGGGGCGGTCGAGGGCGCCGTGCAGGACGACCCCACGGTCGCCGCGATCATCGGGGGCACCGACCCGCAGCACGCGATCGTCGCGGGCGCCGGCGCCCGCCCGGTCGACTCCAACGGCAACCCGTGGACGGCGGGCTACGTCACGGCGAGCGGTAACCTGCTGGCCGACTTCACGTCCAACGCCAACGCCGAGATGCAGGGCCGGCTCCAGGTGGCCCGGCTCTACCACATGACCGACGACGCGGGGGTGCGGGACCTGCTCGCCTTCCTGCTCGCCCGGGACACGATGCACCAGAACCAGTGGATCGCCGCCGCGCAGGAGCTGCGCGACGAGGGCGTCGAGGAGCTGCCGGTGCCGAGCACGTTCCCGCTCGGCAAGGAGGACCGTTCGGCGTCCTACCAGTACATCAACTTCTCCGACGGCGAGCAGGCCTCCGAGGGTCGCTGGGCCAGCGGCCCCGCCCCCGACGGCAAGGGCGAGTTCGAGTACGTGGCCGAGCCGGTCCGCGGCGTCCCGATGCCGCCTCCGACCCAGCCGGACGAGCGGCTGCACGGCACCACTCCCAAGCCGTCGGGGCTCGAGAAGGCCGCCGGCGCCGTCAAGGACGCGCTGCACAAGGACTGAGGTCGGGAGGCGCGCGCCGGCCCCCGGGCCGCTCCTCCCGGTTGCGACCTCCGGCGAAGTGGTCACGATGAGGCCAGAGCAAATCTCATCCGTGACATTCACCGGAGGCGCTGGTGGCCCAGAAAAACGTGGTGGTGCGCCGTCCGATCGGCACGACGGCGGCGCTCGCGGCGGGGGCCGCCGCCGTGCTCGCGGGCTGTGCCGGGCCGGACGTCACGCAGGCCCAGGACGTCGTCACGGTGTTCACCGAGGCCGTGACGGCGGGGGGACGGGGACGCGGCCTGCCGCCTCCTGCTGCCCGACGCCGCGGCGACGCTCGAGCAGGAGGCGGGGAAGCCGTGCCCGCAGGCCGTCATGGACCCCGCGGGACCGTTCGGCGACCTCGTCGGCACCGACGGCCCCGCCCAGGTGGAGGAAGCCCACGTCGCAGGCCGCCAGGCGCAGGTCGCCACCGGCGACGACACGTACTTCCTCGCGCTGTCCGGCGACGGGTGGGTCATCACCGCGGCGGCGTGCGAGCCACGCCCCCAGCGGCCCTACGACTGTGAGGTGGAGGCATGAGGGAGGCCCGAGCACTGTTCTGGACGACGATCCTGCTCATCGTCGTCGGACTGGTCCTGGCGTTCCTGATCGCGGGGGCGCACCGATGAGGGGGCTGCCGCGCCCGCTGCGGGGAAGCTCGCTGAGCATCTTCTTCGGCCTGTTCTTCCTGCTGTCGCTCGCGGGCCAGGCCGTCAGCGGCGTCGCGGTGTTCAACGCGGACCAGGTGGCGGCGGGGCTCGAGCCCGTGACCGCGGGCCGGTACGTCACGTCGTCGGCGTTCTGGGTGGACGTCACCGAGAACTGGCAGTCGGAGTTCCTCCAGTTCCTGCTGTTCATCACCGCGACCGTGTGGCTGGTCCAGCGCGGGTCGCCCGAGTCGAAGAAGGTCGGCGGGGCAGGGCGCGAGTCCGACGAGGAGCAGAAGGTCGGCGAGCACGCCGAGCCGGGCTCGCCGTCGTGGGCGAAGGTCCGGGGCTGGCGGCTCTCGGTCTACTCGCGGTCCCTCTCGCTCGTGATGGGCGCGATCTTCGTCGCGTCGTGGGTGGCGCAGTCCGCCGGGGGAGCCGTGGCGTTCAGCGAGGAGCAGATGCGTGACCTGCAGGACCCGGCCCCGTGGGCCCAGTACCTGACCATGCCCGACTTCTGGAGCCGCACCCTGCAGAACTGGCAGTCCGAGATGCTCGCCGTGCTGAGCATGGTCGTGCTGTCGATCTACCTGCGCGAACGCGGGTCGCCCGAGTCCAAGCCCGTGGGCATGGCGCACGACACGACGGCGGTCGGCGGATGACGGCGGCGAGCCCCGGCCTGCGCCGGGCGGTCACCGGCCCGCTGCTGTACCTGTTCATCCTGGGCGACGTGCTCGGCGCGGGCGTGTACGCGCTCATCGGGGAGATGGCCGGCGACGCCGGCGGCCTCGTCTGGCTGTCGTTCGTCGTCGCGCTCGCCATGGCCCTGCTGACGGCGTTCTCCTACGCCGAGCTCGTGACCAAGTACCCGCAGGCGGGCGGCTCGGCCGTGTACGCGGAGCGGGCGTTCCGCAGCCCGCTCCTCGCGTTCCTCGTCGGGTTCTGCATGCTGGCGGCCGGCACGGTGAGCGCCGCCGGGCTGTCGCTGGCGTTCACCGGCGAGTATTTGACAGCGTTCCTGGACGTACCGCAGGTGCCCGCCGCGATCGTGTTCCTGCTGGTCGTGGCGCTCGTCAACGCGTGGGGCATCAAGGAGTCGCTGCGGGCGAACGTCGTGATGACGGCGATCGAGTCCGCGGGCCTGGTGCTGGTCATCGTGCTGGGCGCCTGGGTGATCGGCCGCGGCGACGCCGACCTGGCCGGGGCGTTCACGCCGCCGGCGGACACGTCCGTGGGCCTCGCCGTCCTGGGCAGCGCGCTGGTGGCGTTCTACTCCTTCGTCGGCTTCGAGACGTCGGCCAACCTGGCCGAGGAGGTCCGCGACGTCTCCCGCGTCTACCCCCGCGCCCTGTTCGCCGCGCTCGCGACCGCCGGCGCGGTGTACGTGCTGCTGGGCTTCGTCGCGCCGGCGGTCGTGCCCCCGGACGAGCTGGCCCAGTCCACGGGCCCCCTGCTCGAGGTGGTCCGGGTCGCGGGCGCCGTGCCCCCCGAGCTGTTCGCCGTCATCGCGCTCGTGGCCGTGGCCAACGGCGCGCTGCTGACGATGATCATGACCAGCAGGCTCACCTACGGCATGGCGCGGCAGGGCCTGCTTCCCTCGCCGCTCGCGCGGGTGCTGCCCGGCCGCCGGACGCCCGGCGTCGCCATCGCCGTCACCACCGCCCTGGCCATCGTGCTCGCCGCCACGGGGGAGCTCGTCGACCTGGCGTCGACCGTCGTCCTGCTGCTGCTCTTCGTGTTCCTCTCGACGAACACGGCCGTGCTCGTGCTGCGCCGCGACCACGTGGAGCACGAGCACTTCCGGTCACCGACGGTGATCCCCGTGCTGGCGATCGCCTCGTGCCTGCTGCTGCTCACCCAGCAGGAGGCGCAGCACTGGGCGCTCGCGGGGGTGCTGCTCGCCGCCGGGGTCGTCGTCTACCTGCTGACCCGGTGGGCCAGGTCGGCCCGACGACGGTCGAGGGAAGGTTCCTGACTCGCGTCTTGTCGAGCGTGCCCCCGAGCTGGAGCGACTCGTTCAGCCCGGCGCTGCTGAGACGGAACGCGACGTCGGGCCACACGATGGGGGCGGACGTGTTGGCCACGAGTGCGTCGATGGACGGCGAGGCGTCCGTGTTGGCCACGGCGATGATCTCGGGGGCGGCGGCGGCGAGGCCGCCGAGTGCCCCGATGACGACGGCCGCGACGACGAAGGCCGCACCGTCGGTGAGGATCCCGGCCACGATCAGGCCGATGGTGGTGGCCGCGATGATCATCCACTTGAGGATCTCGATGCCGGGCTCCTGCTCGGTGCTGTGCTCGACCGAGGCGGGCTGGGACTCGACGTACTCGAGGGTCTGGGAGCCGTCGTCGCGGGTCACGAGCGTGACGTGGTACCAGTGCGTGGCGTCGGTGATGGCCGTGATGCCGGGGCTGACCGCTGTCCTCGTCTGCGAGGTGATCTGGACGGTCTGGCCGCGCACGAGGATGTCGAGCCGGGTGAGCTCGGGACGGTACGAGCTCCCGTCATGGCTCACCGGCGGCAAGGACACCGCGACGCCGGGGCGGAGGTTGACCGAGGACGCGTCGCTCGCGACGCTCACGGCGTCGGCGTCCAGACCCGGGTAGCAGTGACAGAGAGCGGGGACCATCAGGTCCGTCAGGTAGCGCTCTGCCGAGATGAGGAAGCCACCGCCCGTACCCTGCGGGATGGCGTTCGGCGACACCTGGGGCGTCAGCCGGTCGCCGGGACGGCCGCCCGTGGTGCACAGCACGGCAAAGACGCTCGTGTCCGCCGACGCGCCGTCGAGGTAGGCGTAGTCGAGGTAGGACGGCGTGACGAACGCCCACTGTGCGTCGCCGTCGATCTCGTCGTCGATGTTCACGACCGCGAACACGTGGGTGAACTGGTCGAGGTTCGTGTTCGCCCACGCGGAGAGCCCCGCGCTGATGACGGCCCTCTGCACGATCCCGAGAGGGTGCGGTGCGCCGACGTCGACGACCACCACGACGGGGTCGTCGACGGGATCGTGGGTCGTGGTGCGCGGCACGAGCTTGCGCAGGGTCCCTCGTGCCGGCGGGACCGCCTCGGTGTGCGGCAGGTCGGCCAGCGTGATCTCGATCGTCGCGACGACGTCCTCGACCGTCGTGGTCCCGAGCGTGACCACGGGCATCGGCACGCTCATGCGCAGGTTGCGCCCGTCCCCGCCGCTGGTCACCTGCCACGGTCCGAACGTGGCGCGCACCGCGGCGGAGCCGCCGTCGGCCGGGACGTGCTCGAAGCCGGGCGGGCTCGACCCTGCGGCGACGATCGCGGCGTTGACGTGCGGCACGGGGATCGCGGACACCGTGTCCCACCCGTAGGTGAAGGCAGGTTCGCCGTCCGCGACCCCGGCCGGCCCGGAGGGGGCGACGACCGCGTTCACCACGTCAGGTCGCCCCCGAGCTGGAACGCCGACGCCAGCGAGGCGGTCTTCAAGCTGTAGCCCGACTGACCGGGCCAGTTGTGCGCCTGGATGCACCGCTCGGCGAAGGTGGTGAACGAGGGCAGCTTGTCGAAGTCGTCGCCCGCGGCGAGCACGACGAAGTCGGGGATCGCGGCGAGGGTGCCGCCGATGCCGGCGCCGATCATGGCGCCCACCAGCTTGGGGGCGACGCGCGCGAGGAAGCCGGACATGCTCGCCCCCGTGGCGCCGGCTGCCTCCGCACCGGCCGTCGCCGCCCCGTCGGCGGCCAGGGTCGTCGCCTGCGCCGACACCTCGCCCGAACCGTCGGCGATCGTCATGCTGGCGCCCTCCGCGGCGATGGCGGCGCCGTCCGCCGCGGCCTGCCCGGCTCCCTTGATCAGCGCGCCCACGGCCTCGCCCGCCATGCCGCCCAGGACTGCACCCGCGATGCCGATACCGATGCCCGTGAGGATCTGGGTGATCTGGACCTCTCTGCTCTTGGTGACGCTCACCGTGCAGTCGCGGTCCAGGTTCTCGAGCGTGAAGACCTTCACGGCGTTGCCCTGGGCGTCCTTGCCGTCCGCGAGCCCCGCGGTGAAGTGCTGGGTGTAGTTGATGTGCACGTCGATGCCGGGGCTGAAGCTGTATGCCAGGTCCACGAACTGGACCTCGACGAACGAGTAGTCGACCGAGAGCTTGAAGTCCGTGGCGGGGATTTTCAGTGCGCGGGTGTGACCGCCGTCGTCGACGAAGCTGCCGAGCGTCATGGCCGCGGAGTTGGTGACCGTCATCCCGTCGTTCGTGATGGAGAAGCTGGCCGCCACCCAGTCGTCGAAGGCCTTCTGGCGTTCCGGGGACCCCTGCTCCTTCGACGTCACCGACGAGGGCTGCTCGAACTGCAGGGCCGCCCCCGTCAGCAGCATCTTGTCGGTGAAGATCGGGCCGGAGATGTTGAAGCCGCTGTTCGAGCCGTCCGGGATGGCGTTGGGGCTGACCTGGTGCGTCTCCGGGGCCGGGCGTCCGCCCGTCATCGTCAGCACTCCGAACACCGAGGTGTCCATGGTCCCGCCGTCCGTCACCGCGTAGGACACCGCGGTGGGCGTGATGAAGGCCCACGTCTCGTCGGTGTCGATGTTCTGGCTGAGGTCGAGGTCGTGGAACACGTGGTTGAAGGCCGCCAGGTTCGCCCCCAGCCAGAGGTTCGCGAGCTCCTTGACGATCCCCTCGACGATGGGGCTCAGGTCGACGCCGGTGACGGCCCGCACGCTGGTCGCGGTTCCGCCAGGGTCCACCGTGAGCTGGTGGTTCGCCTCGGCCGCGGGGTTGGGCACGTACTGCAGGTTGATCTCGACCTCGAACGTCGCGCCTGCCAGACCGACCGGCCCGCCGGCCGGCTGCTGCAGGGAGCCGTCGATCACGGGCAGGTTCATCCAGACGTTCCTGCCGTCGCCGCCGAGGGCGAGCTGCCACGGGCCGAGGGTCGCCGTGAGGCCGTAGCCGTCGGAGCTTGCCGAGACCTTCTTGGCGTCGTCCTGGACGTTCGACCAGCCCTGGGTGATGGCCGCGTTCGCGTCACCGAAGCGGATGGCGAACGAGGTGTCCCAGTCGTAGGTGTCGACCTCCTTGCCCCCGCCGGCGCCCAGGGCGGACGCGGTGGCTCGCTCGTGCGCGGGCACGCCGCGGGTGGTCCGGTCGGAGGAGGTCTGCGCGGTGGTGGTCATGGGTCTTCCCTTTCGGGTGCATCGACGGGACGTCAACGGACGTCAGCAGACGTCAGCGGAAACCAGAGGGATCGAGCGGAGATCAGCGCGAGTTGGTGGACACCGTGCCGGCGAGCCAGAGCGCGCCGCTCAGCCCCCCCGCGGTGGGATCGGTCCGTGGGCCTGCCCAGTCGCAGACCGCCAGGGCCGTGGAGGCGATAGAGGCATCGAGGGAGGTGCTGACCGCGTCGGCGACGGAAGCGGTGACGGTGTCCGTGACCGCCGAGATGACGCCGTCGATGATGGCGATGCCGATGCCGCCGGAGAGGGCGCCGAAGACCCAGTCGTACCAAGGGATGTGCTTGGACGAGTCGATCCGGCCCGACGGACTGCCGGTGGACAGGGCCCCGGTGTCCGGTGAATAGCTCATGGCCGCCGTCTTGGTCCCGCTGAACGTGATGTAGGCGTCCGCGAGGCCGGTGATGTCGCACCGCCCTTGCACGGCGGTGACGACGTCTGACCCGTCGATCGACAACGCGTACGAGTCGATGTGCGGGTAGTAGGTGTCCGCGCCCCAGCTCGTCGTCCTGGTCCTGACGGGCCCGACGTTGACGATCGTCGCCGTGGTGTCCGACGTGGGCGTGACGGCGAACGTCCCGCCGCCGAACGCTTTCGGCAGCGCTGGGAGCAGACCGTGGGTCAGGAGCTGCAGGCCGCTGACGACCGCGAACCTGTCGGCGCCCGCGACGAGCACGGACGCGTCGAACGCGGACGTCGCAGGCAGGGTGCGACCGGTGACCACCGTCAGGACGCAGAGCACCGCGGGCCCCTGGGAGGACTCCTGGTAGAAGTAGTCCCAAGCCGTCGGGTTCATCCAGGCGTCGGCGCCGTCCGGCACCGGGACGAGCGTGGCGAAGACGTGCCCGACGTCGGCCCGATGGGCGATCAGGACATCGGGGAACACCTCCGCCAGCACGGCCGACCCGAGCTCCGACAGCTTGTTGCCGGGGTCGGAGACGCTGACCGTCGTCACGGCCCCGGGGGTGCTGTCACCGACCCCGGCCCCGCGGGTCGACAGGTTCAGCGCCAGGGCCCGCGCCGTGCCGCCTCCCGAGCCGGCTGCCGTCTGCTCCGGGCCGTGCGGGAACCACCCGAGCTGGACCTCGACGACGACGGAGACACCCCCCAGGTCGAAGGATGCGTGATCGATCCCTTGGCTCGGAGCCTCCACCTCGAGGGTGCCGGAGGCGAGCGGCACCGCGAACCGGAGCAGCTTGTTGCTGCCGCCCCGGACGATCTGCCACGGCCGGCACGCACTCGACAGGGCGATCTTCGCCTGGTCGGCCGTGTCCGAGCCGTCGTAGTGGAGCCGCAACGGCGGCTGCTTGCCGAACCATGTGTCGAGCGCCCGGTTAGCGGTGTCGACGGTGGACGCGTAGGCGGCGTCGAACCCGTAGGTGTCGACCATGGTCTCCCCCGGAGCTGTCAGCGGTGGTGGGCGCTTCGAGTCTTCGTCCGGCTCTGCGGGTCAGCAACCGTTGGCAGGGTCGACGCCCGGCGTACGCCCACGGCGGTGACGGTCAGGACGGAGCTCATGGGCGCTGACGCCTGGCGACGAAGATGCCGAGGGAAACCGAGCGTCACCTGGTGACTTGGCCCTGCGGGCGAGCCCGCGGCAGGAGCGGAGAACGGCCTGGGGCACGGCTGTACCCACCGTCAGAACTTCACCCGCACGGGAGCGGGCCCTCGACGTCGTGTCGGGCCGAAGCGCGGACGCCCCGCCGACGCCGGGGGGGGGGGGGGAGGGGGCGTCGGGGGCGGGCGCCCGCGGGGTCTGCCTGAGGGGCTCAGGCCCCGGTGGTCTGCGCGACGCCGGGCGTCCACTCCCAGTGCCACGGCTCGTACGCCCCGGCACCGCCGGTGCGGGCCCACGCCGGGTTGTCCCAGCCGTAGGTGGGTCCGAACGCGGCCAGCCAGTCCCAGCGGGAGCCGGCGTACGACTCGGCGCAGATGTCGACGGCCAGACCCCAGCCGTGGTTCGACGTGCCCGGCGTGGCGGCGAGCGTCGGCTTGGCGGCCTTCACGGCGACCTGGTCGCCGTAGGTGCGGTAGCCGTCGGTGATGCACAAGGGCTCGCCCCAGGTCGCGATGTACGCCTCGTTGAGCTGGGCGAGGGCGACGGCGGCGTCCGCCCGGACCTTCGTGCGGCCGTCCCACAGCGTGCAGAGCTCGCTGGCGGGGACCTGCCCGTTGGTGCCGAGCCCGGCGATCTCGCCGTCGCACCCGGGCAGCACGGGCTCCGGTGCGGGCGCGATCCTGCCCTCGCCCACCGTCTCGACGGACAGCGTCGTCTCGGCCGGGACGGAGACCTGCGAACCGGTGGTGGCCTGCTCCGCGGGCGCGGTGCGGACCCCGCTGCGCGAGGCGGCGTCGTCGCGCGCCTCCAGCGCCGTGGCGGCCTGCGTGACCGCGCGGAGGGTGCCGGTCGTGGGCCGGTCGTCCACCTCCGGCGCCGCGGCCTGCGGCGCCGTGGCGGTGAGCGTCGTGGTGGTGGCGACGGCGACGGTGAGCCCGACGCCGATCCCGGCCCAGCGGTTCGGGGTGCGCCGGGGGCCGTCGGCCGAGCCGGACCTCGTCGTCGGCCTGGTCTTCGGCGCGGTCTTCGACGGCGAGGGGGCGGTGCTCCTGGTGGTCTGCGTGGTGGTCTGCGCGGTGGTCTGCAGACCGGTCTGCAGGCCGGCCTGCACCGTGGCGGGTCGGGCCGCCGGGGTCGCGCCGGTACGGGGACGGCTCCGGCCGCCGCGGCCTGGGTCGCGCCGGCTCGGGAACGACGGCGGAGCGTCCTGGGTGCTGCCGTGAAGGACCTGCGTTGTCATGCGACCTCTTTCCGTGCCGGGGCCGCTCGGCCCGGCAGGAACGTACCGCACGGACCGGTCTAATGTCACGAAACGATCACGGCGACCGCGATAGGTTCGCCGGATGCGTCATCCCGTCCCGCTGGGCTCCTCGGCGGTCGCGGCCGTGCCGGGGTTCCGACCGTTGCTCGCGATGTCGGCGCTGGGCTTCTCCGGATACGCGCTGCTGCTGCCCGCCGCTCCGCTGTGGGCGGTGCACGGTGGCGCGGGCGAGGGTGGGGCCGGGCTGGTGAACGCCGTGCTCATGCTGGCGACGGTGCTCACGCAGACCACGGTGCCGTGGGTGCTGCGGCGCGCGGGGTGGCGGCTCACGATGGCTGCCGGCGTGGTGCTGCTCGGCGTGCCGTCGCTGCTGTTCATGGCCACCGACCAGCTCGGCTGGCTGCTCGCGCTGTCCGCCGTGCGCGGCACCGGCTTCGCCGTCCTGACCGTGTGCGGCTCGAGTGCCGTCGCCGCCCTCGTCGACGGCCCGCGGCACGGCCGCGCCATCGGGCTGTACGGGCTGTCCGTCGCGTTCCCGCAGCTCGTGCTGGTGCCCAGCGCGGCCTGGATCGCCGAGACGCTCGACTTCCGCGTCGTCTTCGCCCTCGGCGCCCTGCCGGCGCTCGCGGTGCCGTTCGCCGTGCTGCTCGGGCGGCGGCTGGACGCCGCGGAGGCCGCCGCCGCGTCCGCGGCTGCCGGCGCGTCCTCGGCTGCCGACGGCGCGGCCCGCGACGGTGGCGATGACGGCGGCGATGACGGCGGCGACAGCGCGGCGCCCGGCGGCCGCCTGCACACCCTGCGCGCTCTGGCGATGCCCTCGCTGGTGCTGCTCGCGGTGACGACGCCCGGCGGGGCGCTGCTGACGTTCGCCCCGCAGTTCGCCGGCGACGCCGGCGCGGCGGTGGCCGGGCTGCTCGGGTTCACCGCCGCGACCGCGCTGTCCCGCTGGGGAGTGGGCGGACTCGCCGACCGGTTCGGGCCACGGGCGTTCCTCGCGCCGCTGCTCGTCGCCTGCGCGGTCGGGCTGGTCGTGTGCGCGGGAGCGATCACCGGGGGCGGCGCCCGGCCGGTCCCGCTCGTGCTGGGCATGACGGTGGTGGGCCTGGCCTACGGCAGCCTGCAGAACCTCACGCTCGTCGCCGCGTTCGCCGCCGTGCCGTCACGGCAGCACAGCACCGCCAGCGCGGTGTGGAACATCGGCTTCGACGCCGGCACCGGCCTCGGCTCGCTCGTCGTCGGGTTCGTCGCCGCGGGAACCAGCTTCGCCGTCGGCCTGCTCACGACGGCGGTCGTGTGCGTCGTCGCGGCCGTGGCGGTCGGTGTCGCGGGACGACGCCAGAGCGGCGACGCCTGACCGCGGCGCCCCCCCGGACGAGCACGACTACCGGGCGCGGTGGTGGACGGCATCGTCAAGCGCCGGGCCGAGGTCGGGCCACGCGAAGGTGAACCCCGCCCGTGCGAGCCTCCCGGGCAGCACCCACCGGCTCTTGAGCAGCAGCTCGGACTCGTTGCGGAGCGCCCAGAGCGCGGGCTCGAGCAGCCACCGCGGTGCGGGCAGCCCGAACGGCGCGCCGACCGTCCGTCGCAGCTCCGCCATGAGGGTGCGGTTGTCGACGGGGTGCGGCGCGGCGACGTTCACCGGCCCGGCGAGCGACGCGTCGTCGTCGACGAACCGCACGGCGCGCAGGACGTCGTCGAGGTGCACCCACGAGAACATCTGCCGCCCGCGGCTGCGGTGCGCGGGCGCCGGCCCGCCGGTCGGGTGCTCGCCGATGCCCCGGTAACGACGGTGGCCGAACCACCACCCGTCGAGCTGCGGCCCGCCGACGCCGAGCCGTGCCACCTGCGCGAGCTGGTCGGACGCCGGCCCGCCCAGCACGATGGCCATCCGCAGCGCCACGCGACGCGTGCCCGGCAGGTCGCCGCCGAAGAACGCGTCCTCCCAGCCCCGGGCGACGTCGACGGAGAATCCGGTGCCCAGATCGCCGTCGTCCTCGGTCTGGGGGCGGTCCAGCGCGTACCGGTAGATGGTCGCGGTGCTGGCGTTGAGCCAGAGGCGTGGGGGCCGCGCCGCCCCGGAGACGGCGTCGTGCAGCGCTCGCGTGGTCGCGATGCGCGAGCGCAGGATCTCGTCGCGGTGGGCGTCGGTGTAGCGGCACCCGACGCTCTTGCCCGCCATGTTCACCAGCAGGTCGGCGCCGTCGACCAGGCGCGCCAGGGCGCCGTCCGACCAGCGGGCGTCGGGGCCGTCGCGGCCCACGCGGGCGACGTCGTACCCGCGGTGGGTCAGGTCCTCGACGACCGCGCGGCCGATGAACCCGCTCCACCCCGCGACGACCGCTCGCCTCGGCGTGGGGGAGGGGACCATCATCGTGGACTCCGATCTCATGTTGATCACTCGATTAAGTCAGTCGATCAAAGCATAGGATCGGGCCATGGCGGAAGCGGCGGTGCAGCGCACCCGGGGCAGGAACGCCGACGAGACGCGCCGTCGGCTGCTCGACGCCGCCGACCGGGTGCTGCGCGAGCACGGGTACGCCGGCACCTCCGTGCGGACCGTCGCCGCCGCGGCAGAGGTCAACCCGGCGCTCGTCTTCTACCACTACGGCGGGGTCGACCCGCTGCTGCTCGCCGCGCTGGACCGCGCGAGCGAGACCCGCCTGGCCGAGCATCGCGAGACCGCCGCGCAGGCGCGCACCCTCGAGGAGCTCACGGCGGCGGCCGTCACCATCTACCGCACCGACGTCGAGCGCGGGTACCTCGCCTCGTTCAGCGAGCTGGTCGCCGCCGCGGTGACCAAGCCGGCACTGCGCGCGGAGATCAGCACCCGGGCGGAGGTCTGGGTCGCGTTCGTCGAGGAGCACTGGGAGCGGGTCGTCGGCGGGACGCCGCTGGCGCGCCTGCTCCCTGCGCGCGAGGTAGCGAACGCGGCGATCACGTTCTACCTCGGCGCCAACCTGTTCTCCGTCATCGACCCCGACGGCACGCGCACCGAGGACGTGCTCGGCCTGGCCGGGCGGCTCGCGCCCCGGGCGTCGCTGCTGACGATGCGGCTGCCCCGCCGCCGCGAACGCTAGGTGCGCGGCGGCGAGGGCTCCGCGCCGTCGCACTCAGGCGCGGTCAGCAGCCCTCAGCCGCGCAACGAGGCGAGCACCTCCTCGTAGTGGGCGTTCTCCATCACCCCGAGCACGTTCCCGAACGGGTCGAGGACCGACGCGGTCACGTATCCCGGGCCGCGCTCGACGGGCGCCTGGTGCTCCGTGGCGCCGAGCGCGAGCAGGCGCTCGTGCGCGGCGCGGGCGTCGTCGACCGCCCAGTACGCGACGGCACCCGCCGCGCCGTCGGGCTGCGGCGGGGCGAACCGCCGGTCCATGATGCCGAGCTCGTGCTGGTAGTCGCCGATGCGGAACTCCGCGTAGGCGAGGGCGCCGTCCGCGTCCCGGGCGAAGTAGGCCTCGGCGTCCAGCGCCTTGGCGTACCAGTCGCGGGCGGCGGCGACGTCGTCGGCGAGGTACGTGATGGTGGTGAGTCCGCGCAGCATGGTCGTTCCCTTCGGTCAGGGCGTCGGGCGACGCCTCCTGAACACCATCGTGGGCGCCAAAGTGCTCACCGACTGAGCACTTTGTGTGCCAGTCTCGGAGCATGCGTGCCGACCGGCTCATCCAGGTCCTGCTCCACCTGCAGTCACGCCCCCGGGTGACCGCCGCGGAGCTCGCCGCCGACCTCGAGGTCTCCGTCGCGACCGCCCGCCGCGACCTCGAGGCACTCTCGACCGCCGGGGTGCCCGTGTACTCGCAGCCGGGCCGCGGCGGGGGCTGGTCACTCCTGGGCGGGTCGCGCACCGACCTGTCCGGCCTCACCGCGCCCGAGGCGCGCGCACTGTTCCTCCTCGCCGGGCCCGGCGCCGCGTCGTCCGACGACGCCCGCGCAGCGCTCCGCAAGCTCGTGCGCGCCCTGCCCGCCACCTTCCGGGCCGAGGCCGAGGCGGCCGCCGCGGCCGTCGTCGTCGACCGAGAGCGCTGGAGCACGACCGGGCGGGAACGGCCCGCAGGGCTGGGCGAGCTGCAGCAGGCCGTCGTCGAGCGCCGGCGTGTGCGCATCGACTACACCGGCGCCACCGGGCGCACGTCGCGGCGCGACGTCGACCCCTGGGGCCTCGTCGACAAGGACGGGATCTGGTACCTCGTCGCCGGCACGCCGCACGGGTCCCGCGCGTTCCGGGTGGACCGCATCGGCGGGCTCGAGGTCACCGACGAGCACTTCACCGTGCCCGCCGGCCTGGACCTCGGCGCCGAGTGGGAGCGGGTGGTGGGCGAGGTGGAGGAACGGCGCTCGGCGACGTGGACGACCGTCGTCGTGCGCGCCGAGCATGTCGGCGTCCTGGGCGCGCAGTTCGGGCGCCACACGCACGTGGAGGGACCCGTGCCTGGCGGCGGACGCGACGGTGGCGACGATGGCGACGGGGGTGATGTCGACGGGGGTGACGTCGACGACGGGGACGACGGGGACGGCAGCCGGGCGCGGGTGCGCGTCGGAGCGCCGACGCCGCTCGACGTCGCGCGGCACCTGGCCGGCTGGGGAGCGCAGGCCGACGTCGAGGGTCCGCCCGAGGTGCAGGCCGAGCTCGCCCGCCTCGGCGCGGAGCTCGTCGCGAGGTACGGGCCGGGCGGACAGTGCGCCCGGGCGGCGACGAGGCCGGGCTGCCGCGCGTCGTCCTCTCTGATCGGGAGCGGTCGTCAGGGGTGCGTGCCAGGCTCGTCGTCATGACCGACACGTCCGGGCGCGCCCCGGTGATCCCGCTGGTGGACCTTGGCGGCAGGTCCGCATGGAGCGTGCTCCCGCCGCTCATCCTCGGGTTCTTCATGATCATGGTCGACACGACCATCGTGAACATCGCGATCCCGACCCTCACCGAGCAGTTCTCCGCGTCGCTCATCGAGGTGGGCTGGGTGAACAGCGCCTACCTGCTGTCGTACGCGGTGCTGATGCTGCTCGCCGGGCGGTTGGGGGACCGGTACGGGCAGAAGGCCGTGTTCATCGTCGGGCTCGTCGTGTTCACGGTCTTCTCGTTCCTGTGCGGGTTCTCCGGGAACATCGGCTCGGCGCCCGAGATCGGGTGGCTCATCGCGTTCCGCGTGCTGCAGGGCGTGGGCGCGGCGCTGATGACGCCGCAGACGATGTCGATGATCACGCGCGTCTTCCCGGCCAGGCAGCGCGGGGCCGCGCTGGGGCTGTGGGGCGCGACGGCGGGCGTGGCGACGATCGCCGGACCGCTCCTCGGCGGCGTCTTCGTCGAGACCGTCGGCTGGGAGTGGATCTTCTACGTGAACATCCCGGTGGGGGTCGCGGCGCTCTGGTTCTCCGTCACCCGGCTGCCGCACCTGCCCTCGCACGGCACGACGCTCGACCCCCTGGGCGTCGTGCTGTCGCTCGTGGGTCTGGGCGCCGTCGTGTTCGGCCTGCAGGAGGGGGAGAACTACGACTGGGGGCAGATCTGGGGCCCGGTGACGGTGTGGAGCCTCATCGGTGCCGGACTGCTGGTGATGGTGGCGTTCGTGGCCTGGCAGTACCGGATGGGGGCGGACGCGCTGCTGCCGCTCCGGCTGTTCCGGTCGCGGAACTTCTCGCTGGCCAACGTCGACGGCATGGTCGTGACCTTCGCGATGATCGGGATCTTCTTCCCGCTGACGATCTACCTGCAGTCGATCCTGGGCCTGACGCCGATCCAGGCGGCGCTCGTGATGATGCCGGGCTCGTTGGTGTCCGGGGTGGTCGCCCCGATCGCGGGGAGGCTGTCGGACCGGGTGCCGGCCAAGTGGGTGGTCGCCGCCGGGTTCACGGGGATCGCCGGGTCCGTGGTGTGGCTCGCGGCCGTCCTCGACCCCGCCCTGTCCCCGTGGGTGCTGGTCTGGCCGATGGCGCTGTTCGGGGTCGGGACCGGCCTGACGTTCTCGCCGTTGTCGAACCTCGCGACCTCCGGCCTCGACGCCCGCACCGCCGGCGCCGGCGCAGGGGCGTTCAACACCAACCGGCAGGTGGGCGGCGTCATCGGGTCGGCGGTGGTCGTCGCCGCGTTGTCCTCACGGTTGTCCGTGACGGTGCCCGCGGCCGCGCAGGAGCTCGCGACCAGCCTGCCCCAGCAGTACCGGCAGTCGTTCGTCGACGGCATCACGCGGGCGAGCGGAGACCTCGGCACCACGGCCACCGGGTCCGTCCAGCTGCCCGACGGGGTGCCCGCGGACATCGCCGAGCAGGTCGGAGCCGCAGCGCAGCAGGCCTTCGTCGCCGGGTTCGCCGACGCTGCGGCGCAGACGTTGTTGCTGGTGGGGGCGGTGCTGGTCATCGGCATCGTGTGCGCGGCGCTCATGTCCGCGACGCAGCACCACGAGGACGTCGAACCAGTCTGAGCGCCCCTCCCTGCGCGAGTTGTCAGGTTCACGTTGATCGGAACGTGCACGTGGTCCTGACAACTGCTGGGCGTCGGGAGTTGTCAGGACCACGTTGATAGGAACGTGCACGTGGTCCTGACAACTCGCGTGGGGCTTCTCGTCCACAGGACGTTCCGACACGATCGCGTCAGATCCCCTAGTGTCTCCACGTTGTCGTGTCTCCACGTTGTCGTCGTCGACCGAAAGCATCCCGTATGCCTCGCGCAACGCTCGCCGCCACTGCCGTCGGCCTCGCCGCGGTCCTGCTCCTCGCAGGCTGCGGCCTGGACGGACCCGAACCGCCGCCCGCCGCGTCGGAGTCCACGACGCCGGGGCCATCACTCTCCGCGTCACCGTCCGTGTCGCCGAGTCCCACGTCGACGGTCGCCCCGCCCGAGCGCCCGGCGGAGATGGACGACGACGGTGCCGCAGGTGCCGAGGCTGCGGCGGTGTACTTCAAGTTGCTCGATCCGTACATCATGAAGACGGGCGACACTGCCGAGTGGGAGGCGATGTCTCACAAGACGTGCCAGACCTGTGCCAACAGGCTCGAGCAGTCGCGCGAGATTGCCCAGAATGGGGACAAGTTTCACGGCGGTGAAACTCATGTACGCACTCTGCAAACTTACGAACAGGATCCTTCAACGGGGATCTGGCCGATTGATCTTCAAGTAACAACGGGTGCCGTTGAGATTACCGATCCCGCTGGTGAAACAGTCTTCTCGTACGAGAAGGTCACTTATTCGATCCGAATCGAGATGTCACGGGTTGGCGAGGACTGGGCCGTCGTCGGAGTCTCCAACCTTGACGAGGAGTGACCATGTTGAAGATGGGTGCAGTCTTCATGATTTCGGGAGCGCTCCTTCTTGGGTCCTCGAACGATCGCACATATGATGCCGATGTTGATGACGTCGACGACACTGCTACAGCGACCGCAATCGGCTCGTCGAACGCCCAGCATCAGAATGATCAGGATGATTCGTCTCAGGCAGGTCCTGAAGATAAGTACGTCCGGGTCGACGCGGTCACGTGCTTGCAGCTGAACGACACGAACTATCTGCAGGACATCGTGGATGCGCCGGGGGCTTGTGATGCGGGCGAGGCCGGCTTCATGGCGGACCCGGACTGTGACGAGTACTGGTTGGCGCCGTTGTGGGTCCAGCGGGTCCGTGACGACGGGGGCTACGGCGCGCCCGAGCAGCTTTCTGACGGGCAGTGTGTGACTCCGGCGGACCTGGCGGTGGAGGCGGCGCGGGAGTTCGCGGTGATGAAGGTCCCGACGCCGCCGGTGACGGTGCAGGGCGGTGAGCCGATGCTCGTCAACGTGCACTACCCGGCCTACACGACGGCTGAGCCGCAGGAGCTCGAGGCCGTGCTGTTGGACGTGCCGGTGGTGATCCGGGCGGATCCGGCGCAGTTCGTGTGGGACTTCGACGACCCGTACTCGGCCGGTGGCGGCACGTTGACCACGACGGAGCCGGGGCGGGCGTGGAGCGAGGGTGATCCGTTGCCGGACGCGTCCTGGGTGGGGCACACGTACAGCCGGCTGGGGGAGCCGGGCACGGACGTGGGGACTGCTGTCGACGCGGAGGGGGACGTCTACCGTTCCGGGATCGAGGTCTCGTTGACCACGACGTGGCGGGGCAGCTTCCGCATCCAGGGCAGCAGCACGTGGACTGCGATCGAGGGCACCATCACGACCACCAGTACGACCGCTCCCGCGACGGTCACCGAAGCGCGCACCCGCCTGGTCTGCGAGGACCTCCACGGCAACGACGTCTGCTGACCCTCGCCGTGTCAGGGCCTCGACCACCGGAAGGTCCACGTCGTCCTGACAGCTCGCGGCACTGCCCGGGCGGTCGTCACGGGCACCCTCGGAGACTGCCCACAGGGTGAGCCCGCGTCTCGCGCTATGGTCGGACGGCTCTCGCGTTCACAGTGCGTGGCGAGTGAAGGTGTGGTGAACGTGAATACCTGGGCGCTGGCGCGTGTTGGCACCACCGGGTCGGGCGGGGCAGTATCGACGGCGCCTCTCCAGACCGTGCACCCGGCACGGCCGACCGCGCCGCGTCGGCGGCGCCACAGACGATGCAATCGTGAGACGGGACGACGACGAAGATATGAACGATCTGCTGTACGTGAACGGTGGTACTCCGCTCGAGGGCACGATTACGGTGCGCGGGGCGAAGAACTTCGTGTCCAAGGCGATGGTGGCGTCGTTGTTGGGTGAGTCGGCCAGTGTGTTGCGTAATGTGCCGCAGATTCGTGATGTGGGTGTGGTCACGGGTTTGTTGGAGCTGCATGGTGTGACGGTGGCGTCGGATCCGGGTGCGGGGACGTTGGTGCTGGATCCGTCGAACGTGGAGTCGGCGCATGTGGCGGATATTGATGCGCATGCGGGGTCGAGCCGGATCCCGATTCTGTTCTGTGGTCCGTTGCTGCACCGGTTGGGGGAGGCGTTCATCCCGGATCTGGGTGGGTGTCGGATCGGGGATCGGCCGATCAACTACCACCTGGACATCTTGCGGCAGTTCGGTGCGGTGGTGGACAAGCTGCCGAACGGGATTCATCTGCGGGCGCCGCGGCGGTTGCAGGGGACGAAGATCGCGTTGCCGTATCCGTCGGTGGGTGCCACGGA
>NZ_JAIXCQ010000014.1 GCF_020297055.1 Isoptericola luteus
CCCCCCCCCCCCGCCCCCCCCCGGGGGGGGGGGGGGGGGGGGGGGCCCCCCCCCCCCCGCCGCACGAACCTGAGGAGTCTCGGGATCCCACGGGACCACGCTCTCGTTCACCGCCACCCGCGGCACGGAGCCGGCGACGAGCGCCCCGCTCCGGAGCGTGGGTGGTTCGTGGCACCCTTGGCGGGTGCCTCCCGCCGCCCCCTCCCGCTCCGCGCGCACGTCCCGGTCCGCCGCGTCGTCACGCTCCGGCAAGCCGTCCGCGAACAGCCGTCCGTGGCACGAGCCCACCCTCGCGCCGGTGCTGCTCGTGCGCGGTCCGGAGGGGCTGCTGGCAGAGCGCGCCGTCGACGGCGTCGTCCGCCTGGCGCGTGAGCGCGACCCGGAGACCGAGAAGACGGAGCTCGACGGATCCCTCTACGCGGGCGGGCAGCTCGCCGTCGCCGCGAGCCCGTCCCTGTTCGGCGAGCCGAGCGTCGTGGTGGTGCGCGCGGCCGAGGCCGCGACCGAGGACCTCGTGGCCGACGTGGTCGCGTACGTCGCCGCGCCCGACCCGGAGACCGTCGTCGTGGTGGTGCACGGTGGCGGGCAGCGGGGCAAGAAGATGCTCGACGCGATCCTGGCCAGCGGCGCTCCGGTGCTCGAGTGCGACGCGATCAGCAAGGACGCGGACAAGGTGCAGTTCGTCGGGGCCGAGTTCCGGGCGGCCCGGCGCCGTGCCGACGCGGACGCGGTCCGGTCCCTCGTCGACGCGCTGGGTACCGACCTGCGCGAGCTCGCGTCGGCGTGCGCGCAGCTCGTCGCCGACACCTCGGGCACGATCAGCACGGCCGTCGTCGACCGCTACTACGGCGGCCGGGTCGAGGCCACGGGCTTCAAGGTCGCGGACGCCGCGGTGGCCGGCGACGCCGGGGGAGCGGTGGCGCTCCTGCGGCACGCGCTGGCCACGGGCGCCGACCCGGTGCCGATCGTCGCCGCGCTGGCGCTGCGGCTGCGCACCCTCGCGCGGGTCGCGGCCATCCGCGGCGGGAGCGTGACCGCCCGCCAGCTCGGGCTGCAGGACTGGCAGGTGCGCAACGCCCAGCGGGACCTGTCGCGCTGGACCCCGGAGGGGCTCGCCGAGGCGATCACCGCCGTCGCGCAGGCAGATGCCGACGTCAAGGGCGGCGGGCGCGACCCGGTCTACGCCGTCGAGCGGGCCGTCCTGACCATCGCGGCGTCCCGGCGCCGATAGGTCGCACCCGAGGGGCCCGGCCCGGGTCGTGGGGACGGAACGCGCGACGCCCCTCCACGCAGGGCGTGGAGGGGCGTCGTTCCCTCGGCAGACGGATCTACCTCGGTGGGAAAGCTCAGAGCGCGTCGATGGCCTTGGCCAGCGCGGACTTGCGGTTGGCAGCCTGGTTGGTGTGGATGACACCCTTCGAGACGGCCTTGTCGAGCTTGCGCGAAGCGGCCTGCAGCGCGGTGGTCGCGGCCTCCTTGTCGCTCGCGGCGACGGCCTCGCGCACCTTGCGCACGTAGGTCTTCAGCTCCGACTTGACGGACTTGTTGCGAAGGCGGGCCTTCTCGTTCGTCTTGTTGCGCTTGATCTGGGACTTGATGTTTGCCACGTGTGGACTTCCTGGTGTGTTCGCCTGCCGGCGAGCGGATAGGTCGTAGAGGGCGGTCGCAGATCCGGGACTGGGGTGGGGAACCCGTGGTGAGGAACTGCGACGGTGCCCGCCGACCTGGGCGGACACGCAAACATCAACGATAGCAGAGCGACCCTCGCGGCCGAGATCCCCGACGACGGCCCACCGTGTGAGATGCGTGACCGCCCCGCGCGCTAGATCCTGGGGTCCGTCGTCCCGGACAGGTGCCGCCCACGGTGCACGGCTCGTGACCTGCGCCGGGACCCCGCGACCGCACGGGACCCGTCAGCGGAGGGACCTCGCCTTGACCATCGCCGCGGCGACGCGGTCGAACGTCCGACGGTCCATGACGGCGCCCTCGCGCCGGACCTTCGCGGGGTCGACGCGGATCACCCGGTTGATGCGCACCTCGCTCGCCCGGCCGCGGGAGTCCCACGGCCCGGTGCCGATGTCCATCCAGAGGCGGCCGTACCGGGCCTCCTGCGCGGCGTCCTGGTCGTGGTCCTTGCTGGTGAGCTGCAGGGCGAGCAGCCAGGGGCCGTCGTGCCCGACGAGCAGCACCGGACGGTCCTTGCCCTGGGAGTGGTCCTCCTCGTACGGCACCCAGGTCCACACGATCTCGCCGGGGTCCGGGTCGCCGTCGAGCCGCGGCGCGTACGCCGGCGTGACCGTGCCGCGGAAGTCACCCGGGTAGGTGGCGGAGGTTGCGGGCCTCGTCGTGCGGGCCGTGGGCGCGGGCCGCCGGGTCGGCTGGGGGGCGGGCTTCGTCGTGCCGCGCGTCGCCGGCGCCTGCGGTGTCCCGGGGGTGGAAGCGCGGGTCCGGGAGCGGGGCGTGCGCCGCGACGTCGTCGAACGCAGCACGTCCACCAGCAGGTTCAGCCATCTGTTCGCCACGCCGCACAGCCTACGGCGCACCGCGAACGGTCCGGCGCGAGCGGCTCCGCGCGGCTCCGCGAGCGGCTCCGACGCGGCGATGCCGCGGCGCGGCGCCGCTCAGGGCACCAGCGGCCCGGCGAGGGCGCGTTCGGCTGCGGCGGCGTCGCCGGTGACGACGGCACCGGCCTCGGCCGGCTCCAGGCGTCCCCAGAGCAGCAGTGCGAGGCCGTGCGCGGGCGCGGTCAGGGTGGCGGCCGGCGCGGGGCCTTCGCCGAGCGTCCACGACCACCCCAGGTCGGCCGCCACGACGCGCAGGGGGACGGTCAGCGGCGCCGTCCGGCCGAGCCGCACCTGCCGGGGCGCGAACATCGTGACGACCTCGTCGACGCAGTCCGCCCACACCTCGGGAGCGACGCCGACCCCGAGCCGTGCCGCGAGCGCGGCGGGCCCCGAGCCCAGGCGGGCGGCGTGCAGGTCGTGCAGGTGCACGAGCGTCTCGTGCACCTGGCGTCGCCACCAGAACGACGCCGGCCCGACGCCGAGGAGCGTCCGGGCCTGCTGGTCCGGCCCGGCCGTGGCCAAGGTGGTGCGCAGGTCGCCGGCGTGCCGCCGGTAGAGCGCGGCGAGGCCCGCCGGGCCGCCCTCGGGCTCGGGGAGCTCCTCCGAGCGCGAGGGGTCGCCCACGGCCATGCCCGCGGCCCAGTGGTGCACCCCGGCGAGGTGCGTCACGAGCTCGCGCACGCGCCAGTCCCCGCACGCCGGGACGCGGGCGTCCGGGGCCGCGCCAGGCACGGCGGCGGCGAACGCCTCCTGGAGGCGGGCGAGCAGCGCCGGAAGGTCGGGCTCGGGACCGCCGTCGGTGCGGCGGCCGCTGCGCGGATCGACGACCGGCCGCGGCCGCGGTGTGATGCGCTCGGCAGGCATGGCGCCGATGCTAGTCATGGGACAATGACCAGGCCCTCATCCCCACCCGAGACACCCTGACGGAGCGAGATCGCTTTGCCCATCCCCGGACCTGCGCTCAGCGCGCGAATCCAGCCGAGCTCCACGCCGTCCGAGCTGATCCGCAACTTCTGCATCATCGCGCACATCGACCACGGCAAGTCGACGCTCGCGGACCGCATGCTGCAGCTCACCGGCGTGGTCGAGCCCCGTGCCATGCGCGCCCAGTACCTCGACCGGATGGACATCGAGCGCGAGCGCGGCATCACGATCAAGTCGCAGGCCGTGCGCATGCCGTGGCAGCTCGACGACGAGCCGTACGCGCTCAACATGATCGACACGCCCGGGCACGTCGACTTCACCTACGAGGTCTCCCGGTCCCTCGCCGCGTGCGAGGGCGCCGTGCTGCTGGTGGACGCCGCCCAGGGCATCGAGGCCCAGACCCTCGCCAACCTGTACCTGGCGATGGAGAACGAGCTCGAGATCATCCCGGTGCTCAACAAGATCGACCTGCCAGCCGCGCAGCCGGAGAAGTACGCGGAGGAGATCGCCGGCCTGGTCGGGGGCGACCCGGCCGACGTGCTCAAGGTGAGCGGCAAGACGGGCGCGGGTGTCGAGGCGCTGCTCGACCGCATCGTGCGGCGCGTGCCGGCGCCGAGCGGGGACCACGACGCGGAGTCCCGCGCCATGATCTTCGACTCGGTCTACGACACCTACCGGGGCGTCGTCACGTACGTCCGCGTGATCGACGGCTACCTCAGCCCGCGCGAGCGCATCGCCATGATGTCGACGCGCGCCACGCACGAGCTGCTGGAGATCGGCGTGATCTCCCCAGAGCCGATCCCCACCAAGGGCCTCGGCCCGGGCGAGGTCGGCTACCTCATCACCGGCGTGAAGGACGTGCGCCAGTCGAAGGTCGGCGACACGGTGACCAGCGCCACCAGGCCGGCCGCCGAGGCCCTCGGCGGCTACGACGACCCGAAGCCGATGGTGTTCTCCGGGCTCTACCCCGTCGACGGGTCCGACTACCCGACGCTGCGCGACGCGCTGGACAAGCTCAAGCTCAACGACGCCGCGCTCAACTACGAGCCGGAGACGTCGGTGGCGCTCGGCTTCGGCTTCCGCGTCGGGTTCCTCGGGCTGCTGCACCTGGAGATCGTGCGCGAGCGCCTCGAGCGGGAGTTCGACCTCGACCTCATCTCGACCGCGCCGAACGTCGTCTACGACGTCACGCTCGACGACGGCACCCCCGTCAAGGTGACGAACCCGTCGGAGTTCCCGGGCGGCAAGATCAAGGAGGTCCGCGAGCCCGTGGTGCGCGCGACCATCCTCGCGCCGAGCGAGTTCGTCGGCACCGTCATGGGCCTGTGCAACGACCGCCGCGGTCAGATGAACGGCATGGACTACCTCTCGGAGGACCGTGTCGAGCTGCGCTTCACGCTGCCGCTGGCGGAGATCGTCTTCGACTTCTTCGACCACCTCAAATCCCGCACCCGCGGGTACGCGTCCCTCGACTACGAGCCCGAGGGCGACCAGGCGGCGGACCTCGTCAAGGTCGACATCCTGCTCCAGGGCGACCAGGTCGACGCGTTCAGTGCCATCGTGCACAAGGAGAAGGCGTACGACTACGGCGTCATGATGACGGCGAAGCTCAAGGAGATCATTCCTCGGCAGCAGTTCGAGGTGCCGATCCAGGCGGCCGTCGGTGCGCGCGTCATCGCGCGGGAGACGGTGCGCGCCATGCGCAAGGACGTGCTCGCCAAGTGCTACGGCGGCGACATCAGCCGTAAGCGCAAGCTGCTGGAGAAGCAGAAGGAGGGCAAGAAGCGCATGAAGAACATCGGGTCCGTCGAGGTCCCGAAGGACGCCTTCATCGCCGCGCTCTCCTCCGACGGCGTCGGCGGCAAGGAGACGAAGGACAAGAAGAAGTAGTGCCTGCCCTGCCCGACGGCGTCCCGGTGCCCGGCGACGGCGCGCTGCCGTCGTGGGTGTCGGGCGCGCCCGACCGCCCGTTCGGCGTCTACGTCCACGTCCCGTTCTGCTCGGTGCGTTGTGGCTACTGCGACTTCAACACCTACACCGCGGCCGAGCTGGGCGGCGGGGCGTCCCAGGTCGAGTACGCGACGACGGCGCTGGGCGAGGTCGACCTGGCCGCGCGGGTGCTGCGCGACGCCGGCCGGGCCTCCGCGCCGGTGTCCACGGTGTTCTTCGGTGGCGGGACGCCGACCATGCTTCCGGCCGCCGACCTGGTGCGCGTGCTGGGCGGCATCCGCGAGGCGTGGGGGCTGGCCGACGACGCCGAGGTGACCACCGAGGCGAACCCCGACTCGGTGACCCCCGAGTCGCTACGCCTGCTCGCCGACGGCGGCTTCACGCGTGTCTCGTTCGGCATGCAGTCCGCCGTGCCGCACGTGCTCGCCACGCTGGAGCGCACGCACGACCCGCGCCGGATCCCCGACGTCGTGGCCTGGGCGCGCGACGCCGGCCTCGACGTGTCGCTGGATCTCATCTACGGCACGCCGGGGGAGTCGCTGGACGACTGGCGGGCTTCCGTCGAGGCGGCACTGGCCACGGGCGTCGACCACGTGTCCGCGTACGCGCTCGTCGTCGAGCCGGGCACGAAGATGCACGCCCAGGTGCGCCGTGGCCTGGTCACGCTGCCCGACGAGGACGACCAGGCCGCGAAGTACGAGCTGGCCGACGACCTGCTCACCGCCGCCGGGCTCGGCTGGTACGAGGTGAGCAACTGGGCGCGCACGCCGGAGCACGCCTGTCGGCACAACCTCGCGTACTGGCGCGGGGACGACTGGTGGGGCATCGGCCCCGGCGCGCACTCCTACGTCTCTGCCGCTCCAGCGGCCGAGCCGGGCGGACCCACGACCCCCGCGGCGACGACCGACGGGACGACGTCCGACGACACCCCCGCCGGCGTGCGCTGGTGGAACGTCAAGCACCCGCGGCGCTACGCGGCGCTGCTGGCCGACGGGAAGTCTCCGGGGGCGGGCCGTGAGCTGCTCACCGCCTCCGAGGCGCACCTCGAGCGCGTCATGCTCGGGGTGCGGCTGCGCGAGGGCCTGGACCTGGCGGTCCTGGACGACGCCGGCCGGCACGCCGTCGCCGGGCTGGTGGCCCAGGGCCTGCTCGACGGCGTGGCCGCCGTGCGCGGCCGGGCGGTGCTCACCCGCCGGGGCCGGCTGCTGGCAGACGCCGTCGTGCGCACTCTCACCACCTGAGCGTGGCGAGCTGAGTGGTGTCGTGAGCACAAGACACGCCCTGCGCGCACGGCGTCGCAGGGCGTGTCTCGTGCTCACACGCGTCAGGAGATGAAGCGGATGGTCAGCGGGTAGCGGTACCACTCGTGGCGGTTGGCGGCCACGGCGGCGAGGATGCCGAACACGATGGACATCACCCAGATGGCGGTAGCCGTGAAGAAGCCGATGACGACGAACATCAGGACGATGCTCACGACGTAGCCGATGAGCAGGGTGATCTGGAAGTTCAGGGCCTCCTTGGCCTGGTCGGCCACGTAGGCGCTGCGCTCGCGCAGCACGAGCCACACGACGAGCGGCGCGAGGAAGCCGAGCACGCCGGCGCTCACGAGCGCGCCGACGGGCGCGCCCAGGTGCGCGACGATCGCCCACATGCGCTCGTCGGCGGGCGCGAGCGGCTGTGCGCCGTAGGCCTGCGGGTACGGCTGCTGGCCGCCGGGCGGCGGCGGGTAGGGCGGCTGGCCACCGCTCGGCGGCTGCTCACCGTACGGGGGCTGTCCACCGTGCGGCGGCTGCTCACCGTACGGGGGCTGCTGGGGCGGGGTTCCCTCCGGAGGCTGGCTCATACCCCCCATCTTTGCGCATCTCGGGAGGCCCCGGCACCCGGCGTGTGCGCTGGCGCCGCGCCCGGCCGGGCGGGACAGTGGGACCGGCAGCGCCGTCCGCGGTCGCACGGGCGGCCCCGGGGCGCAGGGAGGAACCGATGACTGAACCCACCGGCGACCCGGACCGCGAGCCCGACCCCCGCCAGCCCCCGGCATACGGCCAGTACGCGGCGGGCGGGCCGCCGCCCGCGAGCCCGCCCGTGCCGCCGGACGCCCTGCGTCCCGGCGGCTGGTCCGGCGGCTCCGGGAGGCCGGGCGGCGGGGTCTCGGTGGGTCAGGCGTTCTCCTGGGCCTGGTCCAGCTTCGCGCGCAGCGCGGGTCCGTGGATCGGTGCGACCGTCGTCGTGGGTGCCATCGCGCTCGCGGCGGCGGTGCTGCTCACCCCGGACTTCCGCGCGATCGTGGAGAACTACGACGAACCGAACGCGATCACCGAGGCCGTGACGGCGGGCGCGTCGGTGCTCGACGTCCTGCTCGGTGCGCTGCTCGCCGTCGTGGAGATCGTCGTCGGGTCGCTGCTCGCTCACGGGGCGCTCGTGGCCACCCGGCGCGGGCGGGCCGTGTTCGGCGACTTCTTCGCGGTGCGCAACCTCGGCGGGATCGTCGTGCTCGGGCTGATCAACGGCGCGCTGACCTTCGTGCTCGCGTTCATCCCGTTCCTGGGCGGCCTGCTCCGGCTCGTCATCGGGTTCTTCCTGGCTGCGTCGCTCTTCTTCGCCATCGACCGGGGGCAGGACGCCCTCGCGGCCATCCGTTCCAGCGTCGCGCTGGTGAGCCGGAACCCGGGCGTCGTGCTGCTGACGCTCGTCGTGGCGATCGCGCTGCTGTTCGTCGGCGCGCTGCTGCTCGTCGTCGGGACGCTGGTCACGGTGCCCCTCGCGATCCTTACGGGCGCGTTCGTCTACCGCCGCCTCGTCGGCGAGCAGCCGGTGGCTCCCGTCTGAACCGTCCGCAGCACCGTCTCGAGGAGGACCCGATGAGCGTGAACCCGCCGAGCATGCCCGACGACCACCCCGGCCGGTACGGGGACCAGCCACCTCGCGGCGGACCCCCGCCCCACGGTGGCCAGCCCCCGTACGGCGACGAGCCGTACGGCCAGTCGTACCCGCCGCCGGGCCAGCAGATGCCCGACCCGGGCCTGTATCCGGGCAACGAGTACCCGCCGGACCGGTCGGCGCGGCCCCTGGCGCACGAGGCGGGCGCGGGCTCGTTCTTCGGCGCGCTCTTCGACTACTCGTTCACCCGCTACATCACGCCCACGATCGTCAAGGCCGTCTACGTCATCGTGACGGTGCTGGTGGCGCTGGGCTGGCTCGGCGGCCTGGTCGCCGCGTTCCAGGGCGGGTGGCTGCCGGGCGTGCTGTTCCTGGCGTTCGGCTGGATCGTCGCGCTGGTCTACCTGGCGATCGCCAGGATCAGCCTCGAGTTCTTCGTCGCGGTGATCTCCGTGTCCCAGAAGGTCAACCGGTACGCCGAGCGCGACGGTCTCTGAGTCCGGGCCGGCTCAGGTCGGCTCAGGTCGGCTCAGGTCGTGACGAAGTCGATGAGCTCCTCGACCCGGCCCAGCAGGGCCGGGTCGAGGTCGCGGTAGTCGCGCACGCGGGCCAGGATGCGCTGCCAGGCGAGGCCCACGTCGTGCGCGGACGACGCCGGCCAGCCCAGCTCGCGCAGGATCCCGCGCTTCCACTCGGTGCCGCGCTCGATCGTCGGCCACGACGCCAGGCCGAGGCGCTCGGCCTTCACGGCCTGCCAGACGTCGACGTAGGGGTGCCCGAGCACGAGCACGGTGCCGCCGGGCACGGTGCGCAACGCCTCGTCCGCGATCCGGCGTTCCTTGGAGCCCGGCACGAGGTGGTCGACGAGGACCCCGACGCGCCGTTCCGTGGTGGGCGCGAACCCGGCCAGCGCCTCCGCGAGGTTGTCGACACCGTCGAGCAGCTCCACGACGACCCCCTCGACGCGCAGGTCGTCGCCCCAGACCTTCTCCACGAGCTCGGCGTCGTGCTTGCCCTCGACCCAGATGCGGCTGCCGCGTGCCACGCGGGCCCGCTGCCCGTGCACGGCGACGGAGCCCGAGGCGGTACGGGTCGGCGCTGCGGGGGCGCGGGTGGTCACGGGGGCCGTCAGCTCGACGGGCCGGCCGTCCATCCAGAACCCCGGGCCGAGCGGGAAGGTGCGGGTGCGCCCGCGGCGGTCCTCCAGGACGACCACGTGCATGCCGCCCGACTTCTCGACCCGCACCACCGCGCCGACCCAGCCGCTGGTGACCTCCTCGACGACGAGGCCGGGGCTGGCCGGGCAGGGGACGGAGACCGGCCGGCGACGGTGGTGGGCCGAGCCGGTGGAGCCGGAGGAGGACAGGACGTCGGAGCCGTAGCGGTCGTGCACGACGGCGAGCCTACGGTCGGGCCGTGCGCGTGGCCGTCCCGACACGCTGCCGGCCGACCGGTGCCGCGCCGCTGCGACCGGAGCTGCGCCGGCGTGGCGCCGGCGCCCATGACCCGGGCCGGGCCAGGACGGCGGCCTCCGTGCGCTCGCGTCGGATCGCTCACGTGGCGTCGCTCACGCCGTGCGGTGCCGGGCGGGCGACGATGCCGCGGGTGCCACGCGCGGCGCGCGGCGTGCACGACGCACGACGGCGGGCCGCGCGAGCAGCTCGAGCAGCGCCTTCTCCCGGCGGCGACCCTCGGTGGCGCGGGCGACCTCCGCCTCGTGGGCGAGGTAGTACATCCCGTACAGCGTGCCGTCCATGACGGTCCTCCTGATCTCTGCGACGGCCCGGTCGACCGCCGCACCACCAGGTTCGTCCCCTGAGGTAGGCGCCCGGATCGGGCACCTGCCGGATCTTCGGCCCGTGCCCGGGGCCCCCGCCGCCCTGGGTACCTCAGAGGCCGGTCACGGCGCGGGGCGCGCCCGCTCGGTCGGAGGGGCCGCGTAGGATGGCACTCTGGATGTGAGAGTGCTAAAGGGCTGGACGAGTGCTCGAAGGAGGCCGTGTGAGCGAGGAACGTCGCCTGGCCGTGCTGCGCGCGATCGTGGAGGACTACGTCCACACGCGTGAGCCGGTGGGGTCCCGCGTGCTCACCGAGCGGCACGGGCTCGGGGTCTCGCCCGCCACCATCCGCAACGACATGGCCGCCCTCGAGGACGCCGGCTACATCGCGCAGCCCCACACCTCGGCCGGGCGGGTCCCGACGGACAAGGGTTACCGCCTCTTCGTCGACCGGCTCGCGGAGGTCCGCCCGCTCACCACGCCCCAGCGGCGGGCGATCGAGACGTTCCTGTCCGAGGCGGTCGACCTCGACGACGTCCTCGGCCGGGCGGGGCGGCTCATCGCCCAGCTCACCGGTCAGGTCGCTGTGGTGCAGTACCCCTCGCTGCGGCTGTCCGGGCTGCGGCACCTGGAGCTCGTCCCCGTCGGGGGGCGCCGGCTGCTGGTCGTCGTCATCACGGACACGGGGCGGGTCGAGCAGCGTTACCTGGACGTGGTCGGCCGGCCCGGGCAGGGGGCCGCGGTCACGGCCGTCGAGACGGACGCCGGGGCGCTGCCCGGTGGCGGGTGCGACGAGCCGGTGCTCGACGAGGGCTCGCTCGGCGAGCTGCGGGCCCGGCTCAACGCCGCGGCCGCCGGCAAGCGGCTCTCGGAGCTGCCTGCCGCGTTCGTCCGGGTCGTGGGCGACCTCGCACCCGACCTGGCGCCGCTCGCGCGGGGCGTGGCCGACCTCGTGGTCGACACCCTGGGTGCCGAGCGGGAGGAACGCATCGTCCTGGCGGGCACCGCCAACCTGGCACGCGCCGAGATGCGGTTCGAGCAGGGGCTGAGCCCGGTGCTCGAGGCGCTCGAGGAGCAGGTGGTGCTGCTGGGGCTGCTCACCGAGATGTTCGCGGACCCCCGGGGCCCCCGCAGCGACGGGGAGTCCGAGACCGAGACGTCGTGGGGCGAGAGCGGCGTCGGGGTGCGCATCGGGCACGAGAGCCGTCTCGACGGCCTCACCGAGGCGTCCGTCGTCGCGTCCGGCTACGGCTCCGACGGCGACACGGTCGCGTTCCTCGGCTCGATCGGCCCCACCCGGATGGACTATCCCGGCACGATCGCGTCCGTCCGGGCGGTGGCCCGCTACCTGTCCCGGGTGCTGCCCAACTAGCCTCACGAGCCTGGCGTGCCACCGACCCGGCTCCTGTCCGCCCCCACCACGAACCCCGTCACCGAAAGAGACCTGTGACCGACTACTACGAGATCCTCGGCGTCCCGCGCGACGCCTCGGCCGAGCAGATCAAGAAGGCGTACCGCAAGCTCGCCCGCGAGCTGCACCCCGACGTCGCCGGCGAGGCGGGCGAGGAACGGTTCAAAGAGGTCGCCCGCGCGTACGAGGTGCTCTCCCACCCGGACAAGCGCCAGCAGTACGACCTCGGCGTCGACCCGACCGCCCCCGGCGGCGGCGCGGGCGGCGGCTTCGGCAACGGCTTCGGCTTCCAGGACATCTTCGAGACCTTCTTCGGCGGCGGGGGCCAGCCGTCCGGCCCGGTGCCCCGTGCGCGCCGCGGCCAGGACGCGCTCGTGCGCCTCGACGTCGAGCTCTCCGAGGCCACGTTCGGCGCCAAGCGCGAGCTGCAGGTCGACACGGCCGTGGTGTGCGGCACGTGCAGCGGCGGAGGTTGCCGCCCCGGCACGGACCTCAAGACGTGCGAGGTGTGCCATGGTCGCGGCAACGTGCAGCGTGTCGCGCGGTCGTTCCTCGGCCAGGTGATGACCACCGCGCCGTGCGCCGCCTGCCAGGGGTTCGGCACCGTGATCCCCGAGCCGTGCCCGGACTGCTCCGGCGAGGGTCGCGTCCGTTCGCGCCGCACCCTGACGGTCAACGTGCCCGCCGGTGTCGACACCGGGACCCGCATCAAGCTCACCTCGCAGGGCGAGGTCGGCCCCGGCGGCGGCCCGGCCGGCGACCTGTACGTCGAGATCCGGGAGAAGCCCCACGAGGTGTTCGTGCGCCGCGGGGACGACCTGCACTGCACGCTCCCGGTGCCGATGACGGCGGCCGCCCTCGGCACCGTCCTCGACCTGGAGACGCTCGACGGCGCCCAGGAGATCGACCTGCGGCCCGGCACGCAGCCGGGGCAGGTCATCACCCTCAAGGGCCTCGGCGTCGGCCACCTGCACGCGGGTGGTCGCGGCGACCTCAATGTGCACGTCGAGGTCCAGGTGCCCACGGCGCTGGACGACGAGCAGACCGAGCTCCTGCGCTCGCTGGCCACGCTCCGCGGCGAGGAGCGGCCCGAGCCCCGGCTCGCGGCGGCCCACCCGGGCGTCTTCTCGCGCCTGCGCGACAAGCTCAGCGGCAAGTGACGTGAGCGCACCCGTCTTCCTCGCCGAGGGGGGTGACCTCGGGGCGCTCGCGGCCGGTGACGTGTACGAGCTCGACGGCGCCGAGGGGCGCCACGCCGGCGTCGTGCAGCGCCGGGGCCCGGGGGAGCAGATCGACGTGGTCGACGGCGCGGGCACCCGGCTGCGCTGCCTGGTCGACTCCGTCGACGGGCCGCATCTGCGGCTGCGGGTCGCGGACGTCGTCGTCGAGCCGGCGCCGCAGGTCGTGCTGACGCTGGTCCAGGCCCTGGCCAAGGGCGACCGCGACGAGCTCGCGGTCGAGGCTGCCGTCGAGGTGGGCGTCGACGCGGTGGTGCCGTGGCAGGCCGACCGCTCGGTCGTCGTCTGGCGTGGGCAGCGCGCGGCGAAGTCGCGGGCGAAGTGGGTGGCCACCGTCCGCTCGGCCACCAAGCAGGCGCGCCGGGCGTGCCTGCCTGCCGTCGACGAGCCGGTCACCAGCAGGCAGCTCGCGGGACGCGTCCGGGACGTCGCCGCGGCCGGGGGCACCGTCGTCGTCCTCCACGAGGACGCGACGACGCCGCTGGCGCAGGTCCGGCTCCCGGAAGCCGGGGAGCTGCTCGTGGTCGTCGGTCCGGAGGGCGGGATCGGCGACGGCGAGCTCGAGCAGCTCACCGGGGCGGGTGCCGTCGCCGCGCGGCTCGGCCCGCACGTGCTGCGCACGTCCACGGCGGGGCCGGTGGCGGTGGCGCTGCTGAGCCAGCGGCTCGGGCGCTGGGCGTGACGCGGCGGTAGCGTGCGTCCATGACCAGTGCCGAGAGCGTCTCCGAGCCCGACTGCCTCTTCTGCAAGATCGTCGCCGGGCAGCTGCCCGCCGACATGGTCGTGAGCACCGACCGGGTCGTCGCCTTCCGCGACATCGACCCGAAGGCCCCGGTGCACGTCCTGGTGGTGCCGCGCGACCACCACGGCGACGTGTCCGTGCTCGCGAGCTCGGACCCCGCGCTGCTCTCCGAGATGGTCGCGGTCGCGGACCGTGTCGCGGGCGAGCTCGCGGACGGGCAGTACCGGATGATCTTCAACTCCGGCCCCCGGGCCGGGCAGTCCGTGTTCCACGTGCACGGTCACGTGCTGGCCGGCGCATCATTGGGGTGGAGCCCGGCCTGAGGGCGTCGATAGACTGGGTGCCCCGGGCGGTCCTCCGCCCGGGGCACCACGGTCCGGCCCGCCTCGGGCCCGACGACGACCCTGCGCGAAGGAGTTCCGCGGCGCGAGCCGGCTCATGACATCCACACCCCACGTCTCGCCCCGCCCGGACCACCACGGCGAGCACACGAGCGAGCACCGGATCGTCGTGCCGACGCACGTGCCCATGGTCGCCCTCCTCGGCAGTGGGGACTCCGTGCTGCGCGCGGTCGAGGACGGCTTCCGTGACGTCGACGTGCACGCCCGCGGCAACGAGATCGTCGTCCGGGGCCCGGCCGGGCAGGTCGCCCTCGTCTCCCGCCTGCTCGACGAGCTCGTCGAGGTGGTCGAGGCGGGCACCGTGCTCACGCCCGACGTCGTGACGCGGTCGGTGCGCATGCTCACCGCGGACACCCAGCAGCGGCCCGCCGAGGTGCTGACGTTCAACATCCTGTCCAGCCGCGGGCGCACGATCCGGCCCAAGACGCTCGGGCAGAAGCGCTACGTCGAGGCGATCGACGCCAGCACGATCACGTTCGGCATCGGCCCCGCGGGCACGGGCAAGACGTACCTGGCCATGGCCAAGGCCGTGCAGGCGCTGCAGTCCAAGCGGGTGAACCGGATCATCCTGACCCGCCCGGCGGTCGAGGCGGGGGAGCGACTGGGCTACCTGCCGGGCTCGTTGAGCGAGAAGATCGACCCGTACCTGCGGCCGCTGTACGACGCGCTGCACGACATGGTCGACCCGGACTCGATCCCCAAGCTCATCGAGGCGGGGACGATCGAGGTGGCGCCGCTGGCCTTCATGCGCGGCCGAAGCCTGAACGACTCGTTCATCATTCTCGACGAGGCGCAGAACACCTCCGCCGAGCAGATGAAGATGTTCCTGACCCGCCTGGGCTTCGGCTCGACCATGGTCATCACCGGCGACGCGACCCAGGTCGACCTGCCCGGGGGGACGACGTCGGGCCTGCGGGTCGTGGAGGACATCCTCACCGGCGTCGACGACGTCGAGTTCTGCCGGCTCACGTCGTCCGACGTGGTGCGGCACCGCCTGGTGGGGGACATCATCGACGCCTACGCGCGCTGGGACGTGGCCACGGCCCGCCCGGAGCCGCGCGGGAGGCAGCAGCACGAACGAGGAGCACGCAGGTGATCGCGCGATGAGCATCGAGGTCAACAACGAGTCCGGTGCCGAGGTGGACGAGGCGGAGTTCGCCGCGCTCGGCCGCTTCGTGCTGGACTCGATGCACGTGCACCCGCTCAGCGAGCTCTCCATCCTGTTCGTGGACACGGACGCCATGTCCCAGCTGCACGTGCAGTGGATGGACGAGCCCGGCCCGACGGACGTGCTCTCCTTCCCGATGGACGAGCTGCGGCCGGGGCGCGAGGGCGAGCAGACGCCGCCCGGCACGCTCGGCGACGTCGTCCTCTGCCCGGAGGTCGCGGCGGAGCAGGCGGTGGTGGCCGGCCACTCCACGGTCGAGGAGCTCCTGCTGCTGACCACGCACGGCATCCTGCACCTGCTCGGCTACGACCATGCCGAGCCCGAGGAGGAGAAGGAGATGTTCGCCCTGCAGCGACGCCTCCTGCTCACGTTCCTCGCCGGCAGGTGACCGGGACGATGGACGCGCCGGACCTGCTCCTGGTCCTGGTGACCGTGGTCGGGCTCGCCCTGGCGGGCACGCTGTCCGCGGGCGAGGCGGCGATCCTGCGGGTGACCCGGGCCTCGATCGCGGACGCCGTCATCGAGGCGGAGACGGACACCGAGCTCACCGACACGGCGCGGACCACCCGGCTGGGCCGGCTGCGCGCGGTGCAGCTCCTGGTGGGCGACCCGCCGGCCGCCGTCGCGACGTTCGCGCTGGTGCGGCTTCTGGCCGAGACGGTCGCGCTCGCCGCGCTGACGCTGCTCCTCGTGGACTGGCTCGACGGCTGGTGGCAGGCGCTGCTCGTCGCGGCCGTCATCGGGCTGGTCGCGGGCGTCGTCTTCGTCCGGTACAGCCCGCGTGCGCTCGGGCTGCGCAGCCCGCTGGCCGTGCTGCTCGCCCTGTCCGGGCCGCTGTCGCGGGTGCACCGCAGCGCGGCCTGGCTCACCGAGCGCACCGCCGAGCGGGACGCGGAGCCGCCGCCGAGCGAGGACGTGCTGCGCGAGGTCGCCGAGCGCGTGCGGGACAACGCGGCCATCGAGGACTCCGAGCGGGAGCTCCTGCGGTCCGTCGTCGAGCTGGGCGGCACCCTGACCCGCGAGGTCATGGTGCCGCGCACGGACATGGTCACGACCACGGCGGACACGCCGCTGCGCAAGGTCATGCGGCTGTTCCTGCGGTCCGGTTACTCGCGGGTGCCGGTGACCGGGAGCGACGTCGACGACCTCGTCGGGGTGGTGTACCTCAAGGACGTGGCACGGGTCATGGAGGCCGACGCCGGCGCCGACTCCCGCCTGGCCGCGGAGCTCGCGCGCCCCGCGGTCTTCGTCCCGGAGTCCAAGCCCGCCGACGACCTGCTGCGCGAGATGCAGGCGTCGCACTCGCACATCGCCGTCGTCGTGGACGAGTACGGCGGCATCGCGGGGCTCGTGACCGTGGAGGACGTCATCGAGGAGCTCGTGGGCGAGCTGACGGACGAGCACGACATCGTCGGCCAGGACGAGCCGGAGGACCTCGGCGGCGGCGTGTTCCGGGTCCCGGCCCGGATGCCCGTGGACGAGCTCGGCGAACTGTTCGACCTGCGGCTCGACGACGACGACGTGGACACGGCGGGCGGGCTGCTCGCCAAGACGCTCGGCAAGGTGCCGCTCACCGGCGCCGGGGCCGACGTCGGCGGGCTGCACCTCGAGGCCGACCAGGTCGAGGGCCGCCGCAAGAAGCTCGCGACCCTGCTCGTCCGCCGGACCGGCCAGGGCGAGCACCCAGCAGCGGGCGACGCCGTCGTACCGCCAGACCAGAAGGAAGCACACGCATGACCCCGAACCCGTCCCGCTCCGACACCCCCACCGACGCGGGGAGCCGGGAGCACCGCTCCGGGTTCGCCTGCCTCGTCGGGCGGCCGAACGTCGGCAAGTCCACCCTGACGAACGCGCTCGTGGGGGAGAAGGTCGCGATCATGTCGGCGCGCCCCCAGACCACGCGGCACACCATCCGCGGCATCGTGCACCGCCCGGACGCCCAGCTCGTGCTGGTGGACACCCCGGGGCTGCACCGGCCGCGCACCCTGCTGGGGCAGCGGCTGAACGACCTCGTGGCCGAGACGTTGGCCGAGGTCGACGTCGTCGCGTTCTGCCTGCCCGCCGACCAGAAGATCGGCCCGGGCGACAAGTTCATCGCCGAGCGGCTCGCCCCGTTGATGGGCGGGCGCCGCGCGACGCCGGTCGTCGCCGTCGTCACCAAGGCCGACCTCGTGGACCGGAGGCGGCTGGCCGAGCACCTCATGGCCGTCGACCAGCTGGCCCGGTCCATGGACCGTGAGTGGTCCGACATCGTGCCCGTGTCCGCCAAGGACGGGTACCAGGTGGACGAGCTCACCGACGTGCTGGTGTCCCACCTGCCCGCGGGGCCGGAGCTCTACCCGGGCGGGGAGCTGACGGACGAGCCCGAGCAGGTCATGGTCGCCGAGCTGGTGCGCGAGGCGGCGCTGGAGGGCGTGCGCGACGAGCTGCCGCACTCGCTCGCGGTCGTGGTCGACGAGATCGTCGAGCGCGAGGGGTCCGGCGACCCGGCCAAGGGGCGGCCGCCGCTGCTCGACGTGCGCGTCAACCTCTTCGTGGAGCGCGAGAGCCAGAAGGCGATCGTCATCGGACGCGGCGGGTCCCGGCTGCGTGAGGTCGGGACGAACGCCCGGCGCGGCATCGAGAAGCTGCTCGGCACCCGCGTGTACCTGGACCTGCACGTGAAGGTGGCCAAGGACTGGCAGCGCGACCCCAAGCAGCTCCAGCGCCTCGGGTTCTGAGGCAGCCGGTACCTGGGGTTCCCGGTTCCTGAGACTCCCGGTCGCGCGCTCGTGCGCCGGGTAGCATCGCCCCGTGTTCCGGACGATCGCGACGAGTGCAGCCATCCTGGTGTTCCTGGCGCTCGTCGGCGCGGTCGCGGGGCCGCGGTGGGACCCGGTCCCGGTGTCGGACCACCTGGTCCCGGCGACGTCGGACACCACGATCCAGGGCGTCGACCCGGAGATCGCCGACCGGATCGGCGACGTCGGGCAGTTCGAGGTGCTCGAGACGCCGGTGACGATCCCGCTCGACGGCGTCGAGGTCGGCGGCCTCCTGCGCCAGCCGCTCGACGAGGCGGGCGAGGTGCTCGCGGACCGGCCGGGCGTCGTCTACGTGCACGGCGCGGGCACCGGCAAGTCCACGGAGGCGTTCACCGAGTCCGCGACGGCGCTGGCCAGCGCGGGCGTCGTCACCCTCGTCCCGGACAAGCGCCTGGACACCTACACCACCCGGGACCGCGACTACGTCGCGATGGCCGCGGACTACGAGCACTCGGTCGAGCTGCTGCGCACCACCGAGGGCGTCGACCCGGAGCGGGTGGGGGCGTACGGGGAGTCCGAGGGCACCTGGATCGTGCCGGTCATGCAGGCGAAGGACCCGGACCTGGCGTTCACCGTGCTCGTCTCCGCGCCCGTGGTGCCGCCGCGGGTGCAGGCAGCGTTCGCCGTGGACAACTACCTGCGCAACACGGGCGTTCCCGAGCAGGTGTTCCGTGCCATCCCGCGGGCCGTGGGCATGCAGCTTCCCGGCGGCGGCTTCGAGTACGTCGACTTCGACGTGCGACCCTGGCTCGAGCAGCAGACCGCCCCGGTGCTGGTCGTGTATGGCACGGCCGACCCGTCGATGCCGATCGAGCAGGGTGCGCGCCAGATCATCGCGGACACGTCCGTCTCCGGCGACGACGCCCCGGTGACCGTCCGCTTCTACGCCGGCGCGAACCACGGTATCCACGTCGTGCTCGACGGCGGCATGGCGCTGCACCCCGACTTCGGCCGTGACGTCTCGACCTGGGTGCAGGGGCTGCCGGGCACCGCGGACGCGGCGCCGCGGATCGCGGGCGACACACCGGGCCAGCTCTACCTGGCCCTGCCGGTGCCGCAGCCGTTCTGGTGGGGCAACGGGGACATCGTGGTGGGCGGCGTGCTCATGGGCGCCGGCCTGATCGTGCTCGGGCCGCTCGTGTGGGTCGTGCACGCGGGGGTGCGTCGCACCGTCCGGCGACGCGCGGCCGTGCCGGCACCGCGGCTCGCCCGCGGCCTCGGGTCGGCGGTCGCGGGGCTGGGCGCGGGGTCCGTCGCCACGATGGTCGCGCTCGTGGTGTACCTGCTGGCCGTCGCACGGCTGGCGCTCGACTACCAGCGCGACGACCTCGTCGTCCAGGGCGGCTGGGTGGGCGTCCGCCTGCTCGGCGTGGCGACGGCGGTCGCCGCCGCGCTCGTGCTGCGCCGCGTCACGGACGTGCGCGCGGCGCGACGGGCGGTGCCTGCGGGAGCGGAGGCGGCGGGTGCGGCAGCGGCCGAGGCGCAGGACGTCGCCGTCGCGCGGGGCTGGCCCGCGCACCTGACGCTGTGGTGCGTGCTCGTGGGATCCGTCGTGCTGCTGTTCACCCTCGCCTACTGGGGCGTGTACCAGCTCGGCATCTGATCGACCGCCGGCCCGCCGTCCGGCGGCCGGCCCGGCGCGCGAGTGACCGACTCGCGCGTGCCCTGCCTGTCGTCGGACGACCGCGTCAGGTAGAAACGAAGCGGGCCCCTCCCGGCTCGCTGCACCTTCCCAAGGAGACCTCACGCATGACCGACAACGCCGCCCCCGACGCACCGCGCTCGCCGTTCCACGGCGTCGCGTCCCGGGAGGTCGTGCGCGACGTCGTGGCCGCTGCCGCCCTGCTGGTCGCGCTGCCGATGCCGTGGGACGTCACCCACCGTGGCAGCGACCGGCTCGAGATCGTGCTGGTGACGGTGCTCTCGCTGCTCACGCTCGCCATCCCGTACGTGCGCCGCGCCGGCGTGGGCGCGCCGTCCTGGGACACCGTGACGACGCCGCGCGCCCGCCTGCTGGGCAACCTGCCCTACCTCGTGGTGGCGGTGCTCTACCTCGTGCTGGACGCCGTGCGCCCGGACGCCGGCGAGGGCGCGGTGGGCGCCGGCCTGGTGCTCGGCCTCGCGGGGGTGCTCCTCGCGATCGCCCCGACCTGGGAGCGGACTCTGCCCGTGGTGGCGGCCCTGGTGGCGCTGGGCGCGCTGGCCACGCCCGTCGCCTCGCTCGTGGCCGGGGCCGCGTGGCCCGCGACCGTGGTCGCGGTGCTCAACGCGGCGCTGGTCATCGGGGTCCTGTGGCTCACGGTCGTGGCCTACATGCGCGGTGAGCTCACGGCCGGCCTCCTGCTGCTCGCCGTGGGCGGGGCGATCGCGATCGAGCTCGTCCTCTTCGCCGGAGGTTCCGAGAGCCCCTGGTTCGAGAGCCTGCACGGCCAGCGTCTCGGCCTCCTGCTCCTGCCCGTCCTCGCGGCGTGCGCGGCCCGGGGCGTGCTCGACGCCGCGGCGGCGACCACCTCCGAGACGGCCGCGGAGCACGCGGCCCGCTGGGTGCGGATCGCGGTGCGCTCGTTCGACCTGGTGATGCTCGTCGCGGGGTTCGTGGCCCTGGTCGCGCTGGTGCGCCTGGTGGGCGACCGGGGGGACACCGTGCCCCTCGTGCTGCGCCTGGTCGTCGGCGCGCTGATGGTGGGCGTGGCGCTGGCCGCGCGCCGTGCGCTCGTGCGCGACCCGCGCCAGGGGCACACGACGGCCGTGGGCGCCGCGTGCGTGCTCGTGGTGCTCGGCCTGGTGATCGTCGTGGCGCGGGCCGGACTGGGCACCCAGTCGAACGTGGAGGAGCTGCTCGCGACCTTCGGCCTGCCCGGTATCGTGCTGGTCGCGCTTCTCGTTCCCGCGTCCGTGCGGGACCTGGTGAGCGCGTCGGAGCCGGCACCCGGGACCGGCACCGGGCACGAGCGGGGTCACGACGCCGGGCACCATGCCCGGCGTGACGGCGGCGACGACGGTGCGCAGGGCGGGGTGGCAGACGGGCCGCGCACCGCCGCGCAGCCCGCCGTGCGTCCGGCGGCGCAGCCGACGGCCCACCGCCCGTCCCCGCCGGACTCCCGGCCCGGGAGCCGCCAGCCGGGTGGGCCGGCCCCGCAGCAGCCGTGGGGGACGGCGCCGGTGGACGCCACGCAGCAGCTCCAGCCGGTCCGCGACGTCGACCCGCCGGCTTCCCGGGCGTCGTGGGAGACCGCGGTGCAGCCCCCCGTGCAGTCGCCCGCGCAGCAGCCGGTGCAGCAGCCCGTGCACGAGCCCACCCAGGTGCTGCCACCCGTCGCCGACGTCTCGGGATCGCCGTGGTCCGCGGCGCAGGCGATGGACCCGGGCACGTCGCTGGCGGACCTCGCCCGCATCGTGCAGGAGGCCCCGCACCTGCGCGCCTATGTGGCGTCGAACCCCTCGACGTACCCGGCGCTGCTCGACTGGCTCGGTGCGCTCGGCGACCCCGCGGTCGACGCCGCGCTGCGCTCCCGACGGTGACGCCGGGCGCTGCCGACCGGATCCCGGACGTCCCTCGCGACGGTGAGATCTCGGTGTACCGTGACAGGGTGCAGCACGCGGTGACCCTTCTTCTTCGGTGCCGCGGCGGGGCCCCCTAGCAGGCCGCATCCCCGTCGCGGAGGCTCTGGCACGCCGGCCGACAGGTCATGACCGACGACCCGAACCGGGGGAGTCGGCCACCGAGCCCCACCCGAAGGACGCACTCACCATGAACAGCACCTCCGCCACCGGAATCGCCGGCGCCAACCCGCAGCGCCCGTCCGGGATGCCGTACACGCGATACGTCCCCTTCCACGAGCAGATCCAGGTGGACCTGCCTGACCGCACCTGGCCGGACCAGCGGATCTCGAAGGCGCCGCGCTGGTGCGCCGTCGACCTGCGCGACGGGAACCAGGCGCTCATCGAGCCGATGGACGCGGACCGCAAGCTCCGCATGTTCGACCTGCTCGTCGCGATGGGCTACAAGGAGATCGAGGTCGGCTTCCCGTCGGCGTCGCAGACGGACTACGACTTCGTCCGCATGCTCATCGAGACGGACCGGATCCCGGACGACGTCGTCATCCAGGTGCTGACGCAGTGCCGCGACCACCTCATCGAGCGCACGTACGACGCGATCCGCGGCGCCAAGCAGGCGATCGTGCACCTGTACAACTCGACGTCGATCCTGCAGCGCGAGGTCGTGTTCCGCACCGACATGGACGGCATCGTCGACATCGCGCTCCAGGGCGCACGGCTGTGCCGCAAGCTCGAGGAGACGGTCCCCGAGACGACGGTCTACTACGAGTACTCGCCCGAGTCGTACACCGGCACGGAGCTCGAGTTCGCCGTGCGCATCTGCAACGAGGTGCTGGAGGTGCTGGAGCCCACGGCGGCGCGGCCGGTGATCGTGAACCTGCCGGCCACGGTCGAGATGGCCACTCCCAACGTGTACGCCGACTCGATCGAGTGGATGAGCCGCCACCTCGCGTACCGCGAGAACGTGGTGCTGTCCCTGCACCCCCACAACGACCGCGGCACCGCCGTCGCCGCGGCCGAGCTGGGCTACCAGGCCGGCGCGGACCGCATCGAGGGCTGCCTGTTCGGCAACGGCGAGCGCACCGGCAACGTCGACCTGGTCACGCTCGGCATGAACCTGTTCGGCCAGGGCATCGACCCGCAGATCGACTTCTCCGACATCGACGCGATCCGCCGCACCGTGGAGCACTGCAACCAGCTCCCCGTGCACGAGCGGCACCCGTACGTGGGCGACCTCGTCTTCACGGCGTTCTCGGGCTCGCACCAGGACGCCATCAAGAAGGGCTTCGAGCACATGGCCGGCCGGGCGGCGTCCGAGGGCAAGGACGTCGACCAGCTCACCTGGGGCGTGCCGTACCTGCCGATCGACCCGAAGGACGTGGGCCGGTCGTACGAGGCCGTGATCCGGGTCAACTCGCAGTCGGGCAAGGGAGGGGTGGCGTACCTGCTGTCGACCGAGCACTCGCTGGACCTGCCGCGCCGCCTGCAGATCGAGTTCTCCGGCGTGGTGCAGCGCTTCACCGACGCCGAGGGCAGCGAGGTCACCGGCGCCGACATCTGGCGGATGTTCAGCGACGAGTACCTGCCCGCCGAGGCCAGCGACGTCGACGGGCTGCGCCCCTGGGGGCGTCTGCGCCTGCGCGAGACGCGCACCAAGGCGGCCGCGGACGGCGAGACGGCCCTGTCGGTCGACGTCGTGGACCAGGGTGCCGACCTGACGCTCGAGGGCACCGGCAACGGCCCGCTCGCCGCGTTCGTGGACGCTGTCGCCCACGTCGGCGTCGACGTGCGGGTGCTCGACTACGCGGAGCACGCCCTGTCCGAGGGCGGCGACGCCAGCGCCGCGGCCTACGTCGAGTGCCAGGTGGGCGACGACGTGCTGTGGGGGGTCGGCATCGACTCCTCGATCACCACGGCCTCGCTCAAGGCGATCGTCTCGGCCGTGAACCGGGCCGCCCGCGCCTGAGCGCCGGAACGGCTCGTCGCCGGGAGCCCCGCGCTACCCGGCGACGAGCCGTGCTCCGCTGATGGCGGCGGCCGCGCCCACGAGCATGAACGGCCCGAACGGGATCGCGGTGCGTCGCGAGACCCGGCGGGCGACGAGCAGGGCGGCCGCGACGAGCCCTCCGACGAGGAAGGGCAGCAGGACCACGGCCCAGAACGTCGGCCAGCCGTACCAGGCGCCGACCAGGCCGAGCAGCACGGCGAGCTTGACGTCGCCGCGCCCCATCCCGGTCGGCTGGACCAGGTGCAGCACCAGGTAGGCCCCGCCCAGGGCGAGCCCGCCGGCCACGGCCCGCAGCGCGGCGTCCCACGCGCCGCTGCCCGCGGCGGCGAGCGCCAGGAGCGTGGCGACGACACCCGTCGTCGGGTAGGTCAGGGCGTCCGGCAGGCGGTGCGTGCGGGCGTCCACGACACCGAGCGCCGCGCCGGAGGCCGCTGCGACGACGAGGGCCGGGGTGGACCAGCCGGGGCCGCTGGCCCAGACCGCCCAGCCGACGGCGGCGACCGCCGTCCACGCGATCACGCGGCGGTACGGGGCGATCTCCGCGCGCGCTCGGTCCAGCAGCACGGGGCGGGACGGCGCGGCCGGCTTCGGTGACACCGGGTCAGTCGATCCGGGTGAACGACGCGGAGTACGCCTCGGCGTCCTGCTCGAGCGTGGTGTCGTCACAGGTGTAGGTCACGGCGCCGCCGGGGACCGACGGCGGCTGGTAGGTCTCCGTCAGGCCCGCCAGCTCCCGCGCGACCGACGCCCGCGACTGGTCGACGGCGGGGAACCGCAGGGAGCCGTCCCGGGACGTGACCGTGTACGTCGTCGTGCCGCTCCACGTGTCGACGAGCTCACCGGCGGAGGTGGTTCCCCGGACGGGGGCGGCGTCGTCGTACGTGACGACCTCCGTCCCGTCGGCACGGAACTCGAGGACGCGGCCGTCCCAGCCGGTCACGGGCACCGCCTCGCCGAGCAGGTTCCACGTGTCCGTCATGGCGGACTGCTCCCACCGGCCGAGGAGGCACGGGTCGACCCCGGCGTGCTCCGGGGTCTGCTCCGCCTGCGAGGTCGGCGCGGTCGTTGCCTCGTCGGTGGTTCCGTCGGTGGTTCCGTCGGTGGTTCCGTCGTGACCCGACGCGGCGGTGGAGGGGGACGCCGCTGCGCGTGGTCTGCCGCCCGGGTCGCCGTCCCCGCGCAGCGCGAGAGCGGTGCCGATGCCGGCGGCGGCCAGGACGAGGACGGCCGCGAGCGATCCCACGACGACCCTGCGCCGTCGGCGTCCGGAGGGTGCCGCGATCTCAGGCGCGTCGTCCTGCACGTCGTCCTGCGCTGGGTCGGTCGCGGCCCGTGCCGGCGGTCGGGGGGTCACGGTGTCGGGCGGGTCGTCGGGGACGCCGGGGTCGGGGACGCCGGGGTCGCGGAGCTCGGCGTCCAGGATCGCGTCCAGCGTCGGCCGGCCCGCCGGGTCCTTGGACAGGCACGCGCGGACGAACGACGCCAGGTACGCGGGGCAGCCGTCGAGCCGGGGCTCCTCGTGCACGACGCGGTAGTACAGGACGTCGGGCCTGCCCTCCCCGAACGGCCGGCGGCCCGTCGCGGCGAAGAACGCCACGGCCCCGAGCGCCCACACGTCGGTGGCGGGCGACGTCTCGTCGCCGCGGGCCTGCTCGGGGGCCATGAACACCGGCGTGCCGAGCTGCGCGCCGGTGGCCGTCAACGACGTCGCGTCCTCGGCGAGGGCGATGCCCAGGTCGATCACGCAGGGACCGTCGGGCCCGAGCAGCACGTTCGCCGGCTTGAGGTCGCGGTGGACCAGGCCGACGCGGTGCACCGCCTGCAGCGCCTCGGCGAGCCGGGCGACGAGCGTGCGGACGTCGTCGGGACCCAGCGGTCCGCCGGAGGTCACCGCCCGCTCGAGCGTGGGCCCCGGGACGTACTCGGTGGCGAGCCACGGCGCGTCGGCGTCCAGGTCGGCGTCGATGAGCGCCGCGGTGAATCGGCCGCGCACCTTGAGCCCCGCGGCGAGCTCGCGCCGGAACCGCGCCCGGAACTCCGGGTCCTGCGCGAACTCCGGGCGGACCACCTTGACCGCCAGCCGGCGGCCGCTGCGCATCTCGCCGAGGTAGACCACGCCCATGCCGCCGCGGCCGATCCGGCCGAGCAGCCGGTGCCCGCCCAGGTCCCGGGGGTCGCCCGGCTCGAGCGGCGTGACGCCGTCGGGCAGCGACGCATGGTCCGGGGTGCGGAAGGACAACGGAGCTCCTGGTCGGGCGGGCGTTCGGGGCGGGCGTCCTGGCGGGTCTTCGGGCGGGCGGGCGATCAGCGGGACACAGTCTGTCAGGGATACCTGGGACACTGTGCGGGTGCCCCTGTACCGAGACGACGCGATCGTGCTGCGCACCCACAAGCTGGGCGAGGCCGACCGGATCGTCACGTTCCTCACCCGCGAGCACGGCAAGGTGCGCGGCGTGGGGAGGGGCGTGCGCCGCACGTCGTCGCGCTTCGGGGCACGGCTGGAGCCGTTCATGATGGTCGACGTCCAGCTCCACACCGGGCGCTCCCTGGACACGGTGACGCAGGTCGAGACGATCGGGCCGTACGCGCGCGCCATCTGCGAGGACTACACCCTGTACACGTCCGGTGCGGCGATGCTCGAGGCGGCCGACCGGCTGGTCGCGGCCGAGCACGAGCCCGCCGTGCAGCAGTACTGGCTGCTGGCGGGCGCGCTGCGGGCGCTCGCGGAGCGCGCCCACGCGCCGGGCCTCGTGCTCGACTCCTACCTGCTGCGCGCGCTCGCCGTCGCCGGGTGGGCGCCGTCGTTCACCGAGTGCGCCCGCTGCGGCGAGCCGGGGCCCCACCACGCGTTCTCCGTGGCCCAGGGTGGCGCCGTCTGCACCCGCTGCCGCCCGCCTGGCGCCACCGCCCCGGCCGCCGAGACGTTCCTGCTGCTCGGGGCTCTGCTCGGCGGAGACTGGGACACGGCGGACGCCGCCCAGGTGCGGCACCGCACGGAGGCGTCCGGGCTCGTGGCCGCCTACTCGCAGTTCTACCTGGAACGCACGCTGCGCTCCCTGCGCATGATCGAGAGAGAGTCCTGATGCCCCCTCGTGCACGACGCGAGTACGCCGACCCGTACCCGCACCCCTCGGGGGCGACCGCCCCGAAGATCCCCGCGCAGTTCGTGCCGAACCACGTCGCGATCGTCATGGACGGCAACGGGCGATGGGCCAACGCCCGCGGTCTGCCGCGGGTCGAGGGGCACAAGCAGGGGGAAAGGTCCCTGCTCGACGTCGTGGCGGGCGCGGTGGAGATCGGCGTCAAGCACATCTCCGCGTACGCGTTCAGCACGGAGAACTGGAAGCGTTCGCCCGACGAGGTGAAGTTCCTCATGAACTTCAACCGTGACGTCATCGCGCGACGCCGGGACGAGATGTCGTCCTGGGGGGTGCGGATCCGCTGGGCGGGCCGCACCCCGCGCCTGTGGGGCTCGGTGATCCGCGAGCTCCAGGTGGCCGAGGAGATGACCCGTGAGAACGACCGCTGCACCCTGACCATGTGCGTCAACTACGGGGGCCGCGCCGAGATCGCGGACGCCGCGGCGGCCATCGCCCGCGAGGTCGCCGCGGGCAGGCTCAACCCCGCCCGGGTGACCGAGAAGACGATCCAGCGCTACCTCGACGAGCCCGACCTGCCCGACGTCGACCTGTTCCTGCGTTCCTCAGGCGAGCAGCGCACGTCCAACTTTATGATCTGGCAGGCGGCCTACGCGGAGATGGTCTTCCTGCCGGAGCCGTGGCCGGACGTCGACCGGCGCCACTTGTGGCGGGCGGTCGAGGAGTTCGCCCGGCGCGACCGACGATACGGAGGGGCGGTGGACGCTGTCGCAGAAGGGGGTGTGTGAGAGCTTTCAGCAGGGGGTGTGTGAGAGCTTTCGACAGGGGGCGTGTGAGAGCTTTCGGCAGGGGGCGTGTACGAGCTTTCGGCGCGCCTTCGTGCGCCCTCAGACAGCCCACGGTCGCACTCCCGCAGGAGCCCGTGCCGCGCACGACGAGCCCGGCGCCCGTGCCGCGCACGACCAGCCCGGCGCTCGCAGACCTCGTCGCGGACCCGGCGCCCGAGCGGCGCGCCGCCCTGTGGCGGCGGGTCGCGCAGGAGGGGACGCCGCTGGTCGAGGAGGTGCCCGGCAGCCCAGACGAGCGGATCTACACGTTCCTGCACCGGGACTTCGGGGGCGCGCGGCGCGTCTTCCTGGACGTCCAGCAGCTCGTCGACGCGACCACGTACACCGGTGCGTTGATGGAGCAGGTCCCGGGCACCACCCTGTGGTCGTTGAGCCTGCGGATGCCTGCCGCGTGGCGCGCCACCTACGCCCTCGCCGTGGACGACGGGCATGGCCCGACGGCGTCCCGGAGCGTCGCGGCCGACGTCGAGCTCCGGCGTGAGCAGGCCAAGGCGGCGCTCGCGCCCGACCTGCACGCCGCCGTCGACGACTGGTGCGACCTGTTGCTGCGCAGCGAGCCCGACGCGCTCGCCCGTGAGCACGCGCTGCTCGGAGACGACTCTGTCGCGTCCGGGCCGCACGCGCCCGCCCTGCCCCCCGGGGTGGTCGGCGTGCGGGTGGGGGAGCAGCTCGCGCCGGGGCCGCGCGGCAGCACGATGCGCGCCACGGGCTTCGGGGAGCGTTCCGAGGGCACGGCGGGGCGCCGGGCCTGGTGGCACGTGCCACCCGTGACGCCCGGCCCCGACGGGTGGGACGTGCTGGTCCTGCTCGACGGCGACGCGTGGATCGGCGCCGGGCTGCGTGCCCTGGACGCCGCGTTCGCTGCCGGCGTGATCCGGCCGGCGGTGGTGCTGCTCGTCGGCTGCGGCAACGCCGAGCGCCGGACCGCCGACCTCTCGTGCTCGCGCGATTACGTGGCCGAGCTGGGACGCCTGCTGGCCGAGGCCGACGGCGAGCTCCTGGGCGGCCCGGTCACCACCGACCCGGCGCGGACGACGGTCGCGGGGCACGGCCTCGGCGGCCTCACCGCGCTGTGGGCGCAGTGCGTGGCGCCGCACCGCTTCGGGGCGTCGGTGTACAAGTCGGCCACCTGGTGGTGGCCCGGCGCTGTCCCCGTGCCCGACGGCGAGGCGCCGGAGGCCGTGTCGGGGCACGCCGCGCAGGACGACGAGTGGCTGCGGCGCGCCGTCGGGGCCGCCGCCGAGGAGCCCGGCTGGCGGCTGGGGCGCGTGCACCTGGAGGTGGGCACCGGGGAAGCGGCGCTGCGTGGGCCGACCCGCCGGATGCGCGATGCCCTCGACGGGCGCTGCGCCCGGCTCACCTACCGCGAGCTCCCCGGCGGGCAGGACCCGGCCTGCTGGGCGGTGCAGCTCCTGTCGGTGCTGGCGGACGGTTAACTTGGTCCGTTCACAGCGGGGCGACGTGCCGGCGCCCGATCGGTACCACGAGCGGGGTGCCGGAGACGGGGTCGGGCACGACCCTGGCCTCCAGCGCGAACGCTTCGCGCACCACGGACTCCGTGAGCACCTCGCGAGGGTCGCCCTGCGCGATGATCTGCCCGGACCGCATCACGACCAGGTGGTCCGCGTACCGCGCGGCGAGGTTGAGCTCGTGCAGCACCATGACCACGGTCGTGCCGTGCGTCTGGTTGAGCTCGGCGAGCAGGTCGAGGAGCTCCACCTGGTGGGCCAGGTCGAGGTAGGTCGTGGGCTCGTCGAGAAGCACCGTCTCGGTCTCCTGGGCCAGCACCATCGCGATCCAGACGCGCTGCCGCTGGCCGCCGGAGAGCTCTGCCACCGGTCGGTCGGCGAGACCGGTGACGCCGGTGACCTCCATGGCGCGCAGCACGACGGCGTCGTCGTCCGTGGTGTGCCGTCCGAACCAGCCCTGGTGCGGGTAGCGGCCCCGGGCGACGAGCTCCGCCACGCGGACGCCGTCGGGGGCGACCGACGACTGGGGCAGCATGCCGACGCTGCGTGCGAGCTCCTTGCGGGACATGGTGGCCACGTCCTGGTCCCCGAGGGTGACGTGCCCGGCGTCGAGAGCGTGGAGGCGGGCCAGACCGCGCAGCAGCGTCGACTTGCCGCACGCGTTCGGGCCGACGATGGCCGTGACCCGGCCGGCCGGCAGCTCCAGGTCCAGTCCCTCGATGACCTGCCGCCCGTCGTACCCGAGGCTGACGCCGTGTGCGCGGAGCGCGGCGGGGGCGTCGCCGGCGGAGGTAAGCACAGCCTCAGTCTGGCACAGGCGGTCGCCTGCCCCGGGCGGGCTCAGGCCTCGCCGTCGGCCAGCGAGCGACGCGTCCGGCGCACGACGATCCAGGCGACGAGCGCGGCGACTCCGACGCCGAGCAGGACCAGCGCGACCGGGTGGCTCAGTCCCAGCAGGATGGCCCCGTTGACGACTGCCGAGCCGACCGTCGTCCAGATCGCGGCCCAGGCGAGGCAGCCGAGCACCAGCGCGACGAGGTAGCGCGGGTAGGGCATGCGCAGGTACCCGGCGGAGAGGTTGATCACCGTCTGGATGCCGACGGTGAGGAAGGACAGCGTGACCGCGGGCGGCCCCCAGCGGTGCACGCGCTCGATCGCGGCGGTGGCGCGCGGGCTCGCCAGGAGCTGCGCGAACCGGCCCTGCGACAGGCCGCGTGCGACTCCCCGGCCTGCCCAGTACGTGGCCTGCGCCCGGATCATGACGATCCCGAACGCCGCGAGGTAGACCACCCAGAACGGCACACCGGCGATGGTGAAGACTCCCGCGCCCGGGGTGGCGGAGGCGTGGGCGGTGCCGGCCGTGTCGATCAGCGCGGGGTTCAGGAGCGTCACGCAGCCATCATCCCCTGGTAGGCATCTGACGTCGGTGTCGATTCCGTCACATCATCGGCGGCACTGCACGCAGGTGCCCCACAGCTCGACGGTGTGGTCGATGTCGGCGAAGCCGTGTGCCGCGCCGACGCTCGCCGCCCACGCCTCCACGCTGGGCCCGTCGATCTCGACCGCACGGCCGCAGACCCGGCACACCAGGTGGTGGTGGTGCTCGCTGCGCTCGCAGCGGCGGTAGAGGTTCTCGCCGTCCTCGCCGCGCAGCACGTCGACGTCGCCGCTGTCGGCCATGGTCTGCAGGGTGCGGTAGACGGTGGCCAGGCCGACGGCGTCCCCGCGGGTGCGGAGCCGCTCGTGCAGCTGCTGGGCGCTGCAGAACTCGTCGGTGTCCCCGAGGGCCCCGGCGACGGCGGCCCGCTGGCGGGTCATGCGGACCGCCGTCCGCGGCGTCGTGTCGTTCACGGCGTGCACTCCTCCTCGCGGCCTGCGGCGACGGCGACGTCGTCGGGGATGTCGGGGTGGGGGTCGGCCCCCGGGCGGCGGCGGGCCAGCAGCGGGTGCAGCGCGGCCGTGACGGCGTACACGCCGATCGCGAGGACCACGATGAGCGCGCCGGGGGACACGTTGTGCCAGTAGGTGATCGACAGCCCGACCAGGCAGACGGCGACGCCGACGACCGACGCGACGAGCATCGTGCGGCGGAACGAGTGCGTCACGAGCTGGCCGATGGCGACCGGCACGATCATCAGCGCGGACACGAGCAGCAGCCCGACCACACGCATCGCGACCGTCACCGTCAGCGCGGCGAGGACGGCGACCGCCATGTTCAACGCCCAGACCGGCAACCCGGAGGAGATGGCGAACTCCTCGTCGTGGCTGACGGAGAACAGCGCCGGGCGAAGGCCGATGCCGATGAGCAGGATCAGCCCGCACAGCACGACCGTGACCCACACGTCGCCCGTGGTGACGGTGGAGATGGAGCCGAAAAGGTAGGCCATGAGGCTGCCCGAGGAGCCGCCGGCGAGCCCGATGAGCAGCACGCCGCCCGCGATGCCGCCGTAGAACAGGATGGCGAGCGCGAGGTCGCCGGAGGTGCGGCCGCGGCGCCGGACCACCTCGATGAGCACGGAGCCGGCGACGGCGGCCACGACGGCGCCCGGCACCGCCAGCGCGTCGTCGGGCACGAGGCCCATGGCCGCGCCCACGAGCCAGCCGAGCGCCACCCCCGTGAGGGCCACGTGACCGATGCCGTCGCCGAGCAGGGCGAGCCGGCGCTGCACCAGGTAGGTGCCCACGACGGGCGCGCTCACCCCCACGAGCAGCGCGGCGACGAGCGCCCGCTGCATGAACGGGTCGGTGACCATCTCCCACAGGCCGTTCACGGTGCCACCTCGTCCGTCGTCGTGCTCATGCCTGCCTCGAACGGGCCCTCGGCCAGGCCCATGTCACCTTCCCCGCGTTCCGAGCGCGGGGCGGCGTGCGGGTGCACGTGCTCGTGCTCGGCCTCCTCGTGCCCGGGCCGCGGGCGGGGCGGTGCGCCGTCGTGCACCACCCGGCCGTGCCGCAGCACCACCGCGCGCTGCACCAGGGGCGCGAGCTCGCCCAGCTCGTGCAGCACCACGAGCACCGTCGTGCCGTCGGCCACCAGCCGCGCCATCGTGGCGGCGAAGGCCTCCTGGCTGGGCCGGTCGACGCCGGCGACCGGCTCGTCCAGCACCAGCAGGTCCGGACGGCGCACCAGCGCGCGGGCGATGAGCACGCGCTGCTGCTGCCCGCCGGAGAGCTGCTGGGTCGCCGTCCGACGACGGTCCGCCAGGTCGACGAGCTCGAGGGCCTCGTGGGCCCGGTCGCGCCAGCCCCGGGGCAGCCGCAGGCGGCGCCCGTGCAGCAGGCCGGAGGCCACGACCTCCTCGGCGGTCGACGGCACGCCCGCGGCGGCGCTGACGCGCTGCGGCACGTAGCCCACCCGGCCCCACGGGACGCCGTCGCCCAGCGGGCGGCCGAACAGCCGCACCTCGCCCGACGTGGGGGGCAGGACGCCGACGAGCGTGCGCACGAGCGTGGACTTGCCGGAGCCGTTCGCGCCGAGCAGAGCCACCACCTCGCCGGCGGCGACCCTCAGGTCGACGCCGCGCAGCACCGGGCTGGCGCCCAGGCGCACGTGCACGTCCGCGGCCTCGACGGGCGGCGCCCCGGCGGACCGGCGCTCTGCGGGTGTCTCCGTGAGTGTCGTCATGAGCAGCGGAGCCCTCCGGTGAGCGCGGTGAGGTTGTCCTGCATCACCGACGCGTAGTCGGCGCCGCCGGCGAGCTCGTCGTCGGACAGTCCCTCGAGCGGGTTGAGAACGGCGGTGGTGACGCCGAGGTCGCTCGCCAGCGTCTGGGCGACCTTGGGGCTGGTGAGCGTCTCGGTGAAGATCGTGCTGACGTCGTTGGCCGTGACGACCTCACCGACCTCGCGCAGCCGCGCGGGGGACGGCTCGGCCTCCGGGTCGAGGCCGACGATACCGATCTGCGTCAGGTCGTAACGCTCCGCGAGATAGCCGAAGGCCTCGTGGGATGTCACCAGCACGCGGGTCTCGCACTGCTGCAGGCCGGTCGAGAACCGGCCGTCCAGGTCCTCGAGCTGGGCGGTGAGGGCGGCCGCGCCCTGGGCGTAGGCGTCCGCGTTCGCCGGGTCGGCGTCGGTCAGGGCCTGCGCGACGGCGTCCGCCACCGGCACGAGACGCATCGGGTCCAGCCAGAAGTGCGGGTCGAGCGCGCCGTGGTCGTGGCCGTCCCCCTCCTCGGCGTGCTCGTCGTGGCCCTCCTCGGGCTCCTCCCCGGACGTGCCGGGGCGGGACTCGAGGGTGGCGACCTCGGCGGCGTCGACGACGTGCTCCGGCGCCTGGGCCGAGACAGCCTCGTCGACGGCGGGCTGGAACCCGGACTGGAAGACGACCAGGTTGGCCGCACCGATCTCCCGCACCTGGGCGGGGGAGAGCTCCAGGTCGTGCGGTTCGGCGGCCGGTGGCGTGAGGTTCGAGACCGACACGAGGTCACCGCCCACCTGTTGGGTCACGAACTGCAGGGGGTAGAACGACGCCAGCACCTCGAGCGTGCCGTCCTCGCCGCCCCCGTCGTCGGCGGCGCAGCCCGCCAGCACGGCGGGCAGGGCGAGCAAGGGCAGAGCGGCGAGGGCCGCGCGTCGGCGAAGCATGAGAACGATTCTCAGTCGTGATGAGAACGGTTGTCAACTCGACGCCCCTGGCGGGCAGTGTCTGAAATATCCATTTCTTTCACCCGCTGGTGCGCGTGCCGTGGGCAATCTTCACCGCTAGGTTTTGGGTCGTTCACAGTCGAATATCAGGGATGGTGCCTTCGGTGCGGTTTGGACGGATCGTCGCGTCAAGTGGTCTTCTGGCGCTGGTCATGTCAGGCATCGTCCCGGTATCGGCGGGGGCCGACGGCGTTCCTGCGGTGGAGTGCGTGCCGTAGGCGGCGGATCCGGCGCTGGCGGCGCAGATCGCGGTGGCGTGCGGCACGGAGGTGGAGCTGACGTCGGCGCGGTCGGCGTGGGACACGGTGTTCGTGACGCCGGCGGGCGAGACCCGGGTGGAGATGTCGGCGGCCGCGGTGCGTACGGATGTGAACGGGTCGTGGGAGCCGGTCGACACGACGTTGTCGGTGGGGCAGGCGGGGGTCGTGGCGGCGGCGCCGGCGTTGCCGGTCGTGTTCTCGGACGGTACGGCGGGGATGCCGTTGGCGACGATCGAGCGGGACGGGCACGTGTTGGAGTTCGACGTGCCGTTCGACCTGACGGTGCCGCAGGTCGACGGGGACCGGGTGACGTACCCGCAGGTGTTGCCCGGGGTGGACCTGATCGCGTCGATCGATGCGGACGGTACGGGGTTCTCGGAGGTGTTGCGGGTGGCCTCGCCGGAGGCGGCGGCGAACCCGGCGTTGGCGCAGCTGGCCTTTGACGTGCAGGTCTCTGAAGGGCTGACGGTCTCGGAGTCCGGGGGTGGGTTCGTCGCCGTGGACGGGGCGGGCGAGGCGGTGTTCTCCAGTCCGACGCCGTTGATGTGGGACTCGGGCTCGATCGGTGACGCTGCGGCTGGCGTGGAGGGTTCGTCGTCGGTGCGCTCGTTCGCTGCTGCCGGGGAAGCTGTCGGCGATGTCGTGGACGGGGACTCGGGCGAGCCGGTGGTGGGTGACCCGGTCGCGGCGCCGGCGCTGGACAGTGCGGTCGCGGTGCTGCCGGCACGGGTGGCTGCCGATGGGGGCGACTCGAGCGTGGTGTCGTTGACGCCGGACGCGGGCATGCTCGCGGACGAGGCGACGAGCTGGCCGGTGTTCATCGACCCGTCGGTGTCGGGGTCGCGCAACGAGTGGACCGCGATCCGGTCGGGGATGTCCTCGGACTACAAGTTCTCCGGGGACCAGGGCCTGGGGATGTGTGACGTGTCGGTCGCGTCCTCGTGCGGGCAGGACTTCGTCAGCCGGCTGGTGTGGGAGTTCCGGGGGAAGGACCTGAGCACGATCTCGGGGGTGGCGTCGGGGGACATCACCTCGGCCACGTTCTCGGCGTACGGGGCGCATTCGTACAACTGCACGGCGTATGGGGTGCGGGCGTACAACGTGGAGAACATCGCTGAGGGCACGACGTGGTCGTCGAACTCGGGGTGGACGGACGCGAACCTGCAGTCGACTCAGGACGTGGCGCACAAGTCGGGCTGTGACGACGGCCCGCGGCGGGTCTCGTGGGACGTGGAGCAGGCGGCCCAGGAGGCCGCGTCGGCGAACCACTCCTACATCACGATCGGGCTCAAGGCCGCGACCGAGACCACGATGGCGCGCTGGAAGCGGTATCGCAACGACGCGAAGCTGTCGGTGTCGTACAACCAGGCGCCGAAGACGCCGTGGGACCTGGACATCGTGCCGAACGGCGGTACGGCGGTGAAGTGCGGTGCCAGCGCGTGGATGCGGGACGCCACGCCGCAACTGCGTGCGAGGATTGGTGACCCGGACGGCGATCGGGTTTATCACAACTTCAACGTGTACAGGTCGAGCGGAGCGATGCATTACAACGGTCCGTTCAGTGCAGCATCGTATGCGAATGGTTCGCTGGTGTCGCGAACCGTGCCGTCCTCAGATGCGCTGACGACGGGATCGTATGAGTTCCGGGTACAGGCGAAAGACACGGGGGGCCGTGCGGGCCCGGGGGCAGGGTGCACGTTCAACGTCGATGTGACGCCGCCGAACACGCCGACCGTGTCCCCGGTCGCGGGTCAACCTGCGGTGTACACCACGGGGGTCGAGACCGGTGGCATCGGTGTGGTGGGGAAGTTCGCCGTCGGGAACAACGGCTCGAGCGACGTGACGCACTTCTTGTACTCCTGGAACGATGCCAACGCGGTCACGACGGAGTTGTCGGGGTCTTCGGGAACGATCACGTTCGACCCGCGTGCTCCGGGCCCACACACGTTGCGGGTCCAGGCGGTCGATCGGGCGGGGAACGCGAGCGAGGTGCGGGCGTACACGGTCGATGTGGCGCCCCCGCGTGAGGATGCCGCGTGGGAGCTGAACGAGCGATCGGGCACCGTGGGCGCGGACTTCCTTGGGCGCCAGGATCTGCAGATCGCAAGCACGTCCATGTGGACCGACGGCCCATTCCTGGATCGGCTGCCCGGAAATAGTGCCCTGCTGTTCGACGATGCGGCGGATACGGCAGCGACGTTGGGGCCGGTGGTACGAACGGACGACAGTTTCGTGGTCTCGGCGCACGTGCGGCTGGACTCGCTGGGTTCGTATGCGGCGGCGTTGAGCCAGGACGGGGTCGAGTCGAACGGGTTCTGGCTCGGGTATGCGCCGCCCAACCGCTGTGCGACGAGCACGGGCGACGGGTGCTGGATCTTCTCGATGCGTCCTGAAGACGGTGCGAGTGGACCGATCGCGACCTCAGAGCTGGCCGTGGTCGAGGGCAAGTGGGTCTATCTCGTGGGTTCCTACGACAAGGTGGCGGGGCAGATGAAGCTGACGGTCTGCGATCCGCTGCCGGTGGACGACGATCCGTTCGACGGGGTGGATCCGGACCCGGTGGAGTCGGCGACGGCGGCCCTGGGATCCTCCTGGTTCGCGGATGGTCCTCTTCAGGTCGGCCGCGTGAAGTCGTCCGGCAAGTACACCAGCCCGTGGCGGGGGGCTGTGGACAACGTGCGCGTGTACGACGGTCAGCTGCTCGACGCGGACGACGCGAAGATCTGGCGGGTGTGCACGGGCGCGCCGATGTTCTCCACGGTTCCGGGTGGGGACCTGAACGACCCGACGGAGAAGAACTGATGCGCGCCAAAGTGAGACTCGGTCAGGGTTCGAGCGGGTTCACGCTGACGAGGGGACCAGGGATGACGTCGAGGTTGCGACGATCCACGGGTGGTGTGGTTGTGGCAGCCTTGATCGCGACGTTGTTGACGGCGCCACCGGCCGGCGCCGCTGATGACGGGCTCACGGCCGCCGAGCTGGCGCAGCGCGAGTCGTGGAGCGACGCGGAGCGGACCGAGCACGGCGAACAGCTGCTGCCGGAGTTCGACGATCTGGCGCGTGTCCCGTCGACGACTTCGGAGGGGTCGGCCGCCAAGGCGCCCCCGATGCCCGCGGCCAGCCGGGCGGATGTGGCCTGGCCCAGTGCCGGTGTCACCGAGCTGAACGCGGAGCCCAAGCCGACCAGCGACCAGATCGGTGGGCTGGAGGTGTCCGTCCGCGAAGCGTCCAACAGCACCGGACGAACTTCTTCGGAACGCTCGGTGGAACGCGATGACACGCAGATCGAGACGTCGTCTCGGGTGCGGGTCGAGGTCTTCGACCAGGACACGACGCGTGCTGCAGGCATCACGGGGCTGCTGTTACGGGTAAGCGGACCCGAGAGTGCCGGCGATGCCGGCGGCGGTGGCGAGGTCGCCAACGCAGCGAAGACTTCGTCCACCTCGGCCGCTTCGGACGCCGAGGAGGCTCTGGCGCCGGTGGGTGACGTCGAGGTGAGCATCGACTACGGGCAGTTCGCCGATGCGTTCGGTGGCGGCTGGTCGGACCGACTGCGCCTGGTGGAGCTGCCGCAGTGCGCGCTGACGACGCCGAAAGACGCGGATTGCGCGAGGGGGACGCCGGTGGCGACCCAGAGCAACGACGTGCAGACGCAGACGGTGACGGCGACGCTCGGGTCGTCGTCGGGGGCGATGGTGATGGCACTGTCTGCGGACACGTCGGGTTCGTCGGGGGACTGGGCGGCGACGTCGTTGTCGCCGTCGGCGGCGTGGAACGTGTCGGGGAACACGGGTGATTTCACGTGGTCGTATCCGATGCGGGTGCCGCCGGCGCCGGCGGGTCCGGAGCCTGAGCTGGCGTTGGGGTATTCGTCGGGGGCGTTGGACGGCCGGGTGGCGTCGACGAACAACCAGTCGTCGTGGATCGGGGACGGGTGGAACCTGTGGCCCGGATACATCGAGCGGCGGTATGTGGGGTGTGTCCAGGACGACGGCGCTAAGGATGGTGATGCGGCGAACAATGCGTCGCATCCCAGCGGTGACCTGTGCTGGGACACGGACAACGCGTCGATGGTGTTCGGTGGGTCCGCGGTCGAGCTGATCAAGGACGCCTCGACGGGTCAGTGGTGGCCCAAGGACGATGACGCGACGCGGGTCCAGCGGCTCACGGGCGGGCAGAACGCCGATGACGACGGGGAGTACTGGAAGGTCACCACGAGTGACGGCACCCAGTACTTCTTCGGGCGCGGGCAGCGCTCGGCGGCAGACACCACCAAGTTGAACTCGGCGTGGACGGTGCCGGTGTTCGGCAACCATGCGGGTGAGCCGTGCCACGCGTCGGCGTTCGAGGATTCCTCCTGCGTGCAGGCGTGGCGGTGGAACCTGGAGTATGTGGTCGACACCTCGGGCAACACGTTGACGTACACCTATGGTGCGGAGACGAACCGGTACGGACGCGACAACAACACAGACTCCGTGTCGTACACCCGCGGCGGATACCTGAAGTCGATCGAGTACGGGCAGCGCAAGGGCGCCGAGACGGATTCCCCGGCTCCGGCACGGGTCGACTTCACGGTGGCTGAGCGCTGCCTGAAGACGTCGACGCAGGATTGCGCGTCGTTGACCGACTCGTCGGCGTCGGCATGGCCGGACGTGCCCGCGGACCTGATCTGCTCCTCGACCAGCTCGTGCCCGGACGCGACGTCGCCGGCGTTCTTCACCCGCAAGAGGTTGACGACGGTCACGACGAAGGTCCTCACGTCTGGTTCGTATCAGGCGGTCGATGCGTGGGCGTTGACGCACACGTTCCCCGACCCGGGCGACGCTGAGGACCCGGTGCTGTGGTTGGACAAGGTGACGCACTCGGGCAAGGTCGGTGGCACGACGGCGCTGCCCGCGGTGGACTTCGGTGGTGAGCAGATGGCGAACCGGGTCTCCCAGACGGCGACGATGCTGCCGATGAACCGGTACCGGATGACGACGATCAGGTCGGAGTCCGGCGCGCTCACGACGGTGACGTACTCCGGGCATGACTGCTCGCCGTCGGATCTGCCGGCCGATCCGGCGTCGAACACGCGCCGCTGCTTCCCGGTGCGGTGGACGCCGGAGGGCGCCACGGAGCCCATCACGGAGTACTTCCACAAGTATGTGGTGACGGGGATGGTCGACGACCCGCGTGGGTCCCTGCCCACGCAGGTGGTGACGACATATGACTATGTCGGTGGGGCTGCGTGGCGCTACGACGACAACCCGTTGGTCGAGAAGAAGGACCGCACCTGGGGTCAGTTCCGCGGGTACGCGACGGTCGACGTGACCCAGGGTGATGTCGGCAGCTCGACGCCGGGACGTACGAGGTACCGGTACTTCCGCGGGATGGACGCCAACCGCACGGCCTCGGGTGGTACGGCGGACGTCGAGGTGGACGGGATCACGGATCATGACCAGTTCGCGGGGATGGTGCGCCAGGAGACTACCTACGACGGTGTCGGGTCCACCGTGGTGGGTACGGTGACGAGCACGCCGTGGCGCTCGGGGGTCAAGGCCACCGGCGCCGACGGGCGCAAGGCCTACCAGGCGGCGATCAAGACGACGCTGACCACCACGACCGCGCCGGAACTCGCGGGTGACAAGCGGCAGACGTCGGTCACGAACACGTTCGACGCCTACGGGCAGATCGTCAAGGTCGACGACCAGGGCGACCTGGCCGTGAGCGGCGACGAGCGGTGCACGACCCGGACCTTGAAGCACAACGCGAGTGCGAACATCATGGGGGCCATGGTGCGTGAGGAGGTGCTCTCTGTCGGCTGCGGCGATGACGTGGGTCGTCCCGCGGACGTGGTCTCCGACACCAGGAACCTCTTCGACGGGCAGGCCTACGGGGTCGCGCCGACCAGGGGTCTGGTGACCCGTACCGAGGTGCTCAAGGAGCACCAGGACGGCGTGCCGGTCTATGTCCCGGCGTCGCGGACCACGTATGACGACCTGGGGCGTACCACGTCGGTGACCGACGTGCTGGGGCGCAAGTCCACCACCGCGTACATCCCGGCCACCGGTGGCCCGGTGACCGGTACCAAGACCACCACGCCGGACCCCGACGGGTCCGGGGCGGCGACCCCGCTGGTGACCACGACCACCCTGAACCCGGCCTGGGGTGTGCCGGTGAGGGTGACCGATCCCAACGGGAAGGTCACCGAGGCCACCTACGACGCGCTGGGCCGGTTGGCCAAGGTGTGGAAGCCGGGCCGGGCCAAGGCCAGCGAGACCGCGCACGTGCAGTACACGTACACGGTGCGCTCGACCGGGCACAACGCCGTGACGACCAAGACCCTGGACGCGAACAACGCGTATCGCACCTCGGTGAGCATCTACGACGGGCTGCTGCGCGCGCGCCAGACTCAGGCCGACGGAGCGAACCGTGACGTCGGCGGCCGGATGGTGGCCGACACCCTGTACGACTCGCGGGGTCTGGTGGCCTACGACGTCGCCCCATGGGCCACCGATGGGGCCCCGGCCACCACGGCGGTGACCCCGGACTCGGCGGTGCCCACCCGCACCCGATTCGACCATGACGGCGCCGGGCGGGTCGTGGCGCAGGTGCTTGAGGTCAACGAGAAGGAGAGGTGGCGCACCACCACCAGGTACGGCGGTGACCGCGTGGTCGTGGACCCGCCGGCCGGGGGCACGCCGACCACGACGATCAGCGATGCCCGGGGCCGGACCACCACGCTGCGCCAGTACCTCGGTGCCTCCCCGTCCGGCGCGCACCAGGACACCACCTACGCCTACGACAAGGCGGGGAATCTGGCGAAGGTCACCGATCCTGCCGGGAACGACTGGACATACTCCTACGACCTGCTGGGCAGGCTGGTCTCGTCCACCGACCCGGACAAGGGCACCACCACCTCGACGTTCGACGACGCCGGTCAGGCCCTGACCACCACCGATGCCCGCGGCAAGACCCTTGCCTACACCTATGACGCGTTGGGACGGGCGACCGAACGGCGTTCCGGCTCAGCGACCGGGACCCTCCTGGCCTCCTGGGAGTACGACACGGTGGCCAAGGGGCAGGTGTCCTCCTCCACGCGGTACGCGGGGGCGAACCAGTACGTGACTGCGGTCACGGGGTATGACGACGCGTATCACGCCACGGGACAGAAGGTCACGCTCCCGACAGCGGAAGGTGAGCTCGCGGGTTCCTACTCCGCGAGCTTCCACTACACGGACTCTGGTGCCTATCGGGGGGCGGCGCTGCCTGCTCTGGGCAACCTGCCCGCGGAGAATGTCGTGACCTACTTCGACGCCGCGGGAATGCCGCAACGATTGTCCAGCGGCGGCGGCGTCGGGGTATATGTGGCCACGACCCGGTATACCTCGACGGGTCAGGTCGAGGCGATGGACCTGGGTAGCACGCGCTCCTACGTGGTCACGAACACCTGGGACCCGGGCACCCGGCGCCTGATGGGGATCAGCCTGGACCAAGAGGGTGTCTCCGGCACGGACCTGGCAGCGGCCTACACCTATGACGATGCGGGGAACGTCACCAAGATCGACAACAACCCGACCGCCGCGGACGCGCCGGCACGGGACACCCAGTGCTTCACGAACGACGGGTTGGGCAGGCTGACGTCGGCCTGGACCCCGGCGGACGCGTCCTGCACCACCGCTAAGACCGTGCCCGGGTTGGGTGGCCCGGCCACCTACTGGACCGACTACACCTACGACCCGGTCGGCAACCGCACCAGCGTCACCGAACACACCACCTCGGGCACCAGCACGGCCTCGTACACCTACCCGGCCCCGGGCGAGGAGCAACCGCACGCGGTCTCTGAGGTCACCGACGGCTCGACGGTCTCGAGCTACGCCTACGACGCGTCGGGCAACACCACCACCCGCACCCCGTCAGACGGCACGACCCAGGCGTTGACGTGGGACGCGGAGGGCGAGCTCGCCCAGGTCACCCAGGACGGTGAAGCGGACGCAACCTTCGTCTACACCGCCGACGGCGACCGCCTCATCCGCAAGCAAGACGGTACGACCACGGTCTACCTGCCCGGCGGGCAGGAACTCACCCTGACCGCAGACGGGACCACAAAAGCCACCCGGTACTACACGTGGGCCGGGCAGACCATCGCGGTGCGCACCGGAGCGGGCTTCGACGACGTCTCAACCCTGGTCAACGACCACCACGGCACCGCGGGCCTGTCCATCACGAACGTGACCGCGACCATCACCCACCGGTACCAGGACCCGTTCGCCAACACCCGCGGCACCACACCCGCCGCCTGGTCCGGAGACCACGGATTCCTCGACAAGCCCACCGACACCACCGGCCTGACCGCGATCGGCGCCCGCTACTACGACCCCACCATCGGCCGGTTCACCAGCGTGGACCCGATCATGGACCTCGCCGACCCCCAGCAATGGCACGGATACGCCTACGCCAACAACAACCCCGTCACCCTCTCCGACCCGACCGGCCTGCTGCCCATCGGTGCCGGACACGTCGGCTACAACCCGCAGACCCATCCCCACGGAGGAGACCCTTGCGCTGGCGCCGGGGCTAGCGGCGGCCCCAACTGTAAACCGAAGCCACGCGTGAAACTGTCGGATGACGAGCCACAACCCGAGCCGTCGCCGTCTCCGCAGGCTCCCCCAGCCCCGCCACCCGCCGGGTCGGGAGGGACATCAGGGGCGGACATCAGCCTCGAGGACGTCGGACACATCGCCCTGGATATGGCGGGACTGGTGCCCGCGTTCGGAATTTTTCCCGACCTCGCCAACTGCGCCTGGTACGCCGGAGCCGGCAGTTGGGGCAACGCCGGATGGTCATGCGGTGCAGCCATACCGCTCATCGGCCTGGCCGTCACCCCTATCAAATGGATCGTCAAGGGAGCGGACGCAGCAACAACTGCCGCAAACACCGCAGCTAAAGCTTGCTCGTTCGAAGGCTCGACGCTCGTTCTGATGGCCGACAGGTCGAAGAAGCAGATCGAGGACATCGAGGTTGGCGACGAGGTCATCGCCTCAGACCCGGAGACCGGCGAGCAGGAGGCCCGGAAGGTCACGCACGTCTTCGTCCACGACGACACCGTCACCGACCTCGCTTTGGACGACGGGACCGTGCTCGGCACGACCGTGGACCACCCATTCTGGTCCGTCACCGACGGCCGGTTCGAGCGAGCCGACCAGCTCAGCACGGGCGAACGCGTCCTGACGGCCGACGGGCGCACGCTCACTGTTGACGAGTGGCGTGGCTCGACGTCCCGGGTGGCACCGGCCTACAACCTCGAGGTTGACGGCATCCACACCTACCACGTTGGCTCGGTCGCGGTCTTGGTGCACAACGCGTGCCTGCCTGCGCTGCGGAACTGGCAGAGCCAGCGGCTCCAGTTTGGCAACTCGACGTTCCAGCTCGACAAGAGCGGTCTCACTCATGTGCTGGAGCGGCATCACCCCACCTACTGGGACGGGTCGGTGAAGGCAAGGCAGTCATTCTTCGATGAGTCGATGTCGATCGACGACGTTCAGGCCGCGATCGGAGATGTAGCTCGCCAGAACCGTGAGCAGTTGGCGCGAATCGGGGCGGGCACGGGACAGGTCCAGGGAAGCGTGAACGGCGTCGACTACGTCCTTGGCGTCTCCCGAGGTCGAATCGGCCAGTTCTACCCGGGAGTGCTGCCATGAGCCGTGTTGAGGTCACCAGTTACGTGAAGGTGAACGGCGAGTTCGCTGTGATAAGCGCCGCGGCGGGCCACGACGGAGATTGTGAGTATGTCCCGGGAGCGATCAGCCTGGTCGTGGATGGGGTGGAAGTGCTGGGCCTGGATCTCTGGGACGACATCAACTGGCTATGGCCGCTGGTGATCCAAGTGTTGAACGAGTGCCGCCAAGCGGGCTCAGGTAAGCGGCACTTCCCTGATCAGCCCATTGCAATCGTGGCTGAAGTGGCGCCATGGGGCGGGAACACTTTGCTGACTGTGACTACTGCCGACCGGTCGGTCCATCGGACTGCGGTGGCGCCGAGTCACGAACTGTTCAAGGTGATTGCCAAGGCAGGTGGTGAGTTCTTCCGCGAACTCGGCCGCCTCTGCGGGCCGGGCTCGGTGGCAACGGAGGAAGAGGCCGTCCTGAACGAATGGCTGCGCTCGACGAGGTGAGCGCAGCTGCCTCTTGGCGGCTAATGGGGGCGGTGTCAATTGGTCGTAGCAACGGCCTCGTCGAGGAGTAGCTTCTCGAACGCTTCGCGTGGGGTGAGGAAGCCGAGGGTCGCGCGGGGTCGTTCGTTGAGTTCTTCGGCGATCGCGTCGAGGTAGGGCTGGTGGTCGGTGATCTCGGTGCCCTTGGGCAGGTACTCGCGGATCAGCCCGTTCGTGTTCTCGTTGGAGGGCCGCTGCCACGGCGAGCGGGGGTCGGCGAAGTAGACCGGCATTCTCGTGGCCAGGGTGAGGGCGGCGTGGCGGGCCATCTCGGTGCCCTGGTCCCAGGTCAGCGACTTGCGTACCAGGGCGGGTAGCTCGTTGAACTCCTCGATCAGCACGTCCGCGAGCCCGTCGGAGTTCTTGACCTGCGGCAACGCCTTGATCGTCACGAACCGGGTAGTGCGCTCGACCAGGGTCGCCGCGGCGCTCTTGCCGCCCTTGCCGATGATCAGGTCGCCCTCCCAGTGCCCGGGCAACCCTGCGCCCGGCCGCCTCGGGGTCGCGGTCGTCGATCGAGACCATCGCGACGATCCGCGCGCTGCGTTCACCAGCCGCCTTGCGGGGCCGGCGAAGGGTGCGCTTGGAACGCAGCATGATCCCCGCGGCGGCGAGCTCACCCTTGGGCAGGGCGTACACGTACTGGTAGATCGCCTCGTGGCTGACCGTGCGGCCCCGGGCGTCGGGCGAGTGCTTCATCGTCGCAACGCTCGCGTCCGTGGCCTCCCGGCGCAACCGTCCCGCGATCTGGCGCGGCGTGCGCGAGCGTCTCAGGTCCGCACGCACCCGCGCCGCCAGCACCGGATCGGCTCCGACCTTGCGCACCTTGGGCCGCATGCGGGACCGCTCGGCACGCGCGTCCGCGGTGACCGGCTTGTACGTCCCGTCCGAGAGCCGGTGCCGTCTCAACTCACGCGAGACCACCGACGCCGACCGGCCGATCGCCCGCCCGATCCGCCGCGGACCCCAGCCCGCCTTGAAGCCGGTGGCGATCTCCACCCGATCCGAGAACGACAACATCACCCGTGCGCCCACCCAGCAACCCTCCAGTCAGACCCCCGCTGACCAGGAGTGTTGCTTGCACCGTATGACACCGCCCTACATCCAGCGTCAGATCGCAGGGGGAGCATGGGAGTAATGGAAGTCAAGATCGATGGTGATGACTACACGATTACTCTTTCTCGTTTCGAGTTTCTTCTTCTGGCAGGAGCACTTGATGAACATCTCCTCCTTCGGGGCGATCGGTTCGACGTGCATGGCTACAGCCACGACGAAGCGGAGGCATTTGCCAATGAGCTGGCAAATCTCACTCGCGCTGCCAGGGAAGAGGCTTGACGCGACGCGGAGCCTGTGACCGCCGGGCGCTGGCACACTCACCGTCATGACCACCACGACTCGCACGGCCAGGCCGCGCTGGGTGCTGGCCGTCTGGACGGCGCTGATGGTTGTGGCGGCTCTTTTTCTAGCCGCCGGGACCGCATCGGCGGCCACCGGTCCTGCAGCCGAAAACCGCGTCCGGGCTTCGGCCTCCGCGGCGCAGACTCTCGACCGGCCTCCGCAGGATGTTTCCGCAGATCAGCGGCTAGGAAATACCTTCCCGCAGCCCGGAATCGTGGTGGCTACCGGTGTTGCCACAAAGACGGGATGTAAGGGCGGAGCCTGCGGCATCCCTGGGGGCACTTGCTTCGTGGCGGGGACACTGATCCTCACGGAGGACGGCCGCAATCCGATCGAGGAGATCGAGGTCGGTGAAAAGGTCTGGGCCAAGGACCTCGCGACGGGTGAGGCCGTGCTGCGGGTCGTGGACAAGACGTTCGTGCGGCACACAGCGGAGCTCGTCCACCTGACGGTCGACGGCGACACGATCACGACGACGGCGGAACACCCGTTCTGGGTCGACGGCCGCGGCTGGGTGAACGCGGGCGACCTCAAGCCCGGGGACGTACTCGTCACCCCGGACGGCGTGGCCACGCTCGATCGGAAGCTGGTCGAGCAGCGCCCGGAGACGGTCTGCAACTTCCGCGTCACAGGTCTGCACAACTACTACGCCCTCGACGGCGACACGCCGGTTCTGGTGCACAACGCGAACTACTTGAACACTACGGAGAGCGCGGGAAGCCTAGGAGGCAAGTACACCCCGGGCCAGCAGACGCGCGACCCGAGTTCGCAGTGGTACCACGAGTACCTCAGCAACGACGAATTGCTGGACTCGATCAACCGCGCGGGTGATGGCGACGGGATTCTGGTCTCGCAAAACGGGACGATCCTTGGCGGTCACCATCGGTGGGATGAGTTGCTGACGAGGATCGACGATGGCCGGATCGACGCGGATACCCCGATCCGCATCGACATCTTCCAGGGAGATTGATCGCGATGCCCATGGTGCATTCGACAGATGCCGACTTCAAGGTGTCCCGGATCGACCTCGGGACTCTGGTCGACTTCCAGCGGCAGGCCGAGGAACACGGCTGGGCGACGCGGTGGACGGCTGTGGATGCGCTGCGCACTCAGGTCGCAGAGGGCAGCATTCTCCTTCAGCCGCTTCTGCGCGAAGAGCGCGCTGGTGTGCTTCGGGCCTACAGATGCCTTGTATTGTTCTCGGCAGCCGATGGTCCTGTTGCTGGCGGAGTGGCGACGATCGACCTCTCACCCGAGGCGTACTCGGAGCTTGATCGGATCGATCACGATCCCGAGGTTCGCTCGGCGCTTGCACGGGTCTTCGCGCTCGCATCGGGCGGGATCGCCATGGTCTCCAAGAGCTGATACGTGGCTCATCGCAGACGAGGGTGTAGCCGCGGTCTGATGTGATGTCTCAGGTCATCGTGGACAGACGTGTCTCGGGACATCGTTGACAGAGTCATGTCTTAGGACTTCGTGGACGCTTGGGCCTCGTTCGGGCCGTGCCAGCCGCGGCGCTGGGTCGGTTTGGGGTAGGTCGCGATCGTCGTTCCGGCCTGGTCGGTGATGGTCACGGTCGCCGCGTCCCAGGTGATATTGACATGTTCGCCGTGTCGCTTGTAGCCGGCGTAGAACTTGCTGGCGAGGACGCCGACGTAGCCGCCCTTGGAGACGGTGCGCTGGGCGGTGCCGGTGATGCCGGCCGAGGGGTTCTGGCCGGCGGTCTTCATCGGCGTGCCCTGACGTGCTCTGCGCGGCCCGTAATAGATGCCGGTGTTCGCATCACAATTATGCACACGGACCGAGGCTGCCAATACACATCGGACGAATACGCACGATATGCTAGAACGGTCGGCGTCCTCCGCTCGGTCGGTCGAACCGGTATTTGCTACGACAACGCCTGGGCGGAATCGTTCAACGGCACCTTGAAGAACGAGCGCGTTCACCGGACCGCCTACCCGACACGCGACGCTGCACGATCCGACATCACCCGCTACATCGAACTAAGGTACAACACCAGAAGGCGTCACTCCGCCCTCGGCTACCGCACCCCGGACCAGGCCGAGAAAGAGTGGTACGCCGTCCGATCCGCCGCATAACAAGAATCGGGAATCAACCGTCCGAATTTCTTAGGGCCGCTCATGGGGCATCGAGAACGGGCTGCACCACGTGCGCGACCTCGCCTTCGACGAGGACCGACACACCGCCCACACCGGGCACGGACCCGTCAACCTCGCCTGCCTACGCAACACCGCGATCACGCTGCACCGACACGCCGGAGCACGGCGGATCCGCCCCGCGCTACGCGCCACCGCCCGCCGAACCCGACGCCTGACCGACCTACTGCCCGCCTGAGATCAACTTTGAAACCGCCCTGGGAAGGTGGTGCCCCCAAAAGGCGGTTCGAAGCGATCGCGGTGATGGCCAGTGAAGGGCTTGTGGTCCAACCCGCGGCGCGGGTACTGGGAAGGTCCAGGTGTGGCACGGCTTCCCGCTGTGCTCAAGCGTCCGGTGATCGGGAACGGCGGCACTCGAGATGGCTGCGCTCGGCTGTGTCGTGAGTCAGTGCGATGGCGCGGTCGAACGCCAAGCCGGCCTCGCCCCCGCGGCCGAGCCGGGTGAGGAGCTCGGCGCGCGTCGCCCAGGCGGGCTGGAAGCGTGCCACCGCGGGGTTGCGTGTGCCGAGCTCGTCGAGGAGTGCCAGCCCTGCGGCGGCGCCGTCGGTCTCCGCGACGACGGCTGCGAGCGCCACCGCGCCGCCAAGTGATGGCGCCACCTGTTGCAACGTCTCGTGCAGCGGGCGCAGGGTCGCCCAGTCGGGTGGTTCGTCGCGCCGTCGGGCGCAGTGCACCGCCTGGACGGCCGCCTCGAGCTGGAACCTGCCGAGCGACCGCTCGGCGTGCGCCGCACGCAGGTGCGCGTGCGCCCGGGCGATCTGGTCGCCGTCCCACCGGGCGGGGTCCTGTTGTCCCAGCGGGACGTACCGTCCGCCGTCGTCGGTGCGTGACGGCGTGCGTGCGGACGACAGGAGCACGAGCGCGGCGAGCCCGCGCGCCTCGGGATCGCGGGGGGCGAGCTGGGCCAGGACCTCGGCGAGGCGGAGGGCTTCGGGTGGGAGCCGGCGAAGTTCGGTCGGGCTGGTCGACCACTCGATGACGTAGGCGCCGTAGACCGCCTCCAGCACGTGGGCCATGCGGTCGGGCAGGTGGGAGCGGTCGGGCAGCTCGAAGCGGATCCCGGCCGTCTTGACGCGGTGCTTCGCCCGGACGAGCCGGGTCGCCATGGTCGCCGTGGGCACCGTGAACGCGGCGGCGATCTGCGCAGCGGTGCATCCGAGGGCGGTGTTGAGCATGAGGGGCGTGCGGTCCGCCGGCGCGATCGCGGGATGGGCACAGACCAGCAGGAGCTCGAGGCGGCGGTCGCCGATGGCGTCGGGGTCGACGTCGTCCAGGTGCACCGGCGCGTGGTGGTCGGCGACGAACGGTGCCAGGGGAGTGGTCCGGCGCGCCTCGGCGGACCGCCATCGGTCGCGCTGCCGGTTGCGTGCCACGGTGAGCAGCCACGCGTCGGGTCTCGCGGGGACGCCGGCGTCGGGCCAGGCCACCAGTGCCCGTTCGAGCGCGTCGCCGAGCGCGTCCTCGGCGGCCTGGAGGTCGCCGTCGGCCGACGCGAGCAGCGCGACGAGGCGGCCGTAGCTGTCGCGGGCAGCGGCGGCCGCCGCGTCGTACGCGGGGCGCGGGGTCGGTCCGGGCACGGTCCGAGGCCGCGGCCTATGCGGCCGGGCCGGCCTGCGTCCAGGCGCCGTCGATGAGCGATGTCGCCACCGGCCGTACCTCGACGGAGCCGTACGTGGCACCGGGGCAGCGTTCCGCCCAAGAGATGGCGGCGTCGACGTCGGGCACGTCGACGACGAAGATGCCGGCCAGAGCCTCCTTCGTCTCGGCGAACGGCCCGTCCTGGATCTGGGTGGTGCCGGTACGGCGCGTGACGGTGGTCGCCGCGGGGGAGAACTGCAGGACCTCCCCGGACACGAGCACCCCGGCCCGGGCCAGAGCGTCGCCGTACTCCCCGAAGAGGCGTTCCATCTCCGCGATGCCCTCGGCCGGCAGGTCCCCGGGGGCTGGCTCGTCGTTGTGCAGCAGCAGTGCGTAGCGCATCGTGGCTCTCCTTCGTCGTGTCCAGTGTTGGCCACCCGGCGGGCGAGTGGTACCCGTATGACGATCGAGCTGCCTCCAGATCGTCACCGCCGCCCGACTGGGGTGACAGGTAGGCTGGGCCGCTGACGCCGACCGGCGTCTCCCTCCCTTTGCTCCGTAGGAAGCCACCTGCGGGGCCGACACCCAGGAGTGATCCGTGGCAGCACCGTCCGCCAAGCTCGACGCCGTCGTCTCCCTCGCCAAGCGGCGAGGTTTTGTGTTCCAGTCCGGCGAGATCTACGGCGGTACCCGCTCCGCGTGGGACTACGGACCGCTGGGTACCGAGCTCAAGGAGAACATCAAGCGGCAGTGGTGGAAGGCCATGACGCGTCGTGACGACATCGTCGGCCTCGACTCCGCCGTCATCCTCCCCACCCCGGTGTGGCACGCGTCGGGTCATCTCGGCGCGTTCAACGACCCGCTGACGGAGTGCCTGAGCTGCCACAAGCGGTTCCGCGAGGACCACATGATCGAGGAGTTCGAGGAGAAGAAGGGCCGCGCCCCCGAGGGTGGCCTCGCCGAGATCGCCTGCCCGAACTGCGGCACGCGCGGTCAGTGGACCGAGCCGCGCGACTTCAACATGATGCTCAAGACGTACCTCGGCCCTGTCGAGGACGAGTCCGGTGTGCACTACCTGCGCCCGGAGACGGCGCAGGGCATCTTCGTGAACTACTCCAACGTCGCGGCGGCCGCGCGCAAGAAGCCGCCGTTCGGCATCGCGCAGATCGGCAAGTCGTTCCGCAACGAGATCACGCCGGGCAACTTCATCTTCCGCACGCGCGAGTTCGAGCAGATGGAGATGGAGTTCTTCGTCGAGCCGGGCACCGACGTCGAGTGGCACCAGTACTGGATCGACATGCGCATGGCCTGGTACACCGACCTCGGCGTCGACCCGGAGAACCTGCGCCTGTACGAGCACCCGGAAGAGAAGCTGTCGCACTACTCGACCCGCACCGTGGACATCGAGTACCGCTTCGGCTTCACCGGCGGCGAGTGGGGCGAGCTCGAGGGCATCGCCAACCGCACCGACTTCGACCTCAAGACCCACTCGGAGCACTCGGGCAAGGACCTCTCCCACTTCGACCAGGAGAAGAACGAGCGCTGGATCCCGTACGTCATCGAGCCGGCCGCGGGCCTGACCCGCTCGCTCATGGCGTTCCTGGTCGAGGCGTATTCCGAGGACGAGGCGCCCAACACCAAGGGTGGCGTCGACAAGCGCACCGTGCTGCGCCTGGACCCGCGCCTGGCGCCGGTCAAGGCGGCCGTCCTGCCGCTGAGCCGCAACGAGAAGCTCTCGCCGAAGGCGCGTGACCTCGCGGCCGAGCTGCGCAAGAACTGGAACGTCGACTTCGACGACGCCGGCGCCATCGGCCGCCGCTACCGCCGTCAGGACGAGATCGGCACCCCGTTCTGCATCACGGTCGACTTCGACACGCTCGACGACGACGCCGTGACCATCCGCCACCGTGACTCCATGACGCAGGAGCGCGTGTCCCTGGACAAGGTCACCGGCTACCTCGCGGGGCACCTCGTCGGCGCCTGACGCGCCCGCCCGAGCCACCGGGACGAGGCAATGACGAGGGCCCCGGACCGCCTTGTGCGGTCCGGGGCCCTCGCCATCCGTGTGCACCGCAGGCTATTTCGGCCGCGGTGGCGGCAAGGTCAGGTGCGACTGCGGCGAAGCAGTCCGAGGACGAGGCTGACGACGAGGACGACGACGCCGATCCAGATGAGGAACTGGCCGATCTCTGTGGCGAGCCCGAGGATGACGAGCACGACGCCGATCAGGATGAGGATGAGCCATGCGGGCATGGTGACCTCCTGTGTTTCACGCGGCGCCCGGTCGGCGCCGCCGTTTCTCAAACGTCTCACAACGGTGTGATTCACGCGACCGGGACGTTCGACCCCTGCCCGCGGACGCCGCTCCTCAGGGCGTCACGTGCGTGGTGTGCACCACACGCTCGATGACGTGCGCGACGACGTCCACGGCCGTGCGCCGCGGTGCGGAGGACGGCTCCAGCAGCACGATCTCGCGCTCCACCACGTCGCGCAGCGTGCTCGTGAACAGGTCGGTGCCGGGGCGAAGGCCGCGCATCACGGGTGTGGCGAGCGCGACACCGAGGCCCTGGGCCACCAGCGCGAGCGTGGTCGAGGTGTCGTTGACCTCGTGCGCCGCCCTTGGCTCGAACCCCGCCGCGCGGCACGCCCCGCGCACCGCCGCGCCGTAGTGGGTGCCCGCCGGCGGCAGGATCCACGACAGGTGGGCCACGTCGGCCAGGTGCAGCCGGTCGGGCAGGTCCGTCGTCGGCGACGACACCAGCGCGAAGCGTTCGGTGCGCAGTGGCCGCAGCACGGTGCCGGCCAGCCGCGGGATGGGTGCGCGCGGGTAGTCGAGCCCGAGCCCCAGGTCCACGTCGCCGCGCCGCACCGCGGCGGACACGTCGTCGACGGTGAGCTCGAACCCCTCGAGGGTCACGTGCGGGTACTGATGGGCCAGCTCGGCCACCAGCCTAGGCAGCAGGCTCGCGGCCACCGTCGCGAACGCGCCGAGCCGGACGGTGCCGGCAGCGTCACCCGTCGCGGCGCGGGCCGCGTCGACCGCGTGGCGCTGGGCGGCGATGAGGGCGTCGGCGCGCTCGGTCAGCGCCTCGCCCGCGTCGGTGAGGACGACCCCGCGGCCGTGCGCGCGCACCACCTCCGTGCCCAGTGCCCGCGAGAGGGCCGAGAGCTGGTGGGAGACGGCGCCGGTCGTGAAACCGAGGGAGGCGGCCGCCGACGTCATCGTGCCGTGCTCCGCGAGCGCCACGAGCGCCCGCAGGCCGGACCAGGGCAGGTCACGAGGCGGCAGGTCGCGCAGGTCTCCGGTCGTCGGGCTCATGCCACCCAGCCTACGACCGTTCAGAAGGTCTGGACGGAATCGGCGACGATTCTTCGATGGTGCTGGACACTCCCAGGGGCGACGATGGGCGCGGACGGGTCCGTCGTCGGGCCCGCGCGAGCGAAGGAGGTCGGGTGCCGTCCCAGGACCCTCGGGCCGTGCTGCCCCTGCCGGAGCACGCCGGCGTCGTCGTCGTCGGTGGCGGCGTGATGGGCGCGTCCGTGGCCTTCCACCTCGCCGAGGACGGCGCTGACGTGCTCCTCCTCGAGGGCGGTGACCTCGCGGGCGGCAGCTCCGGCAAGCCGATCGGCGGCGTGCGGGCGCAGTTCTCCGAGGCGGCCAACATCGAGCTCGGCCGTCGCAGCCTCGAGCTGTTCGAGGGCTTTTCCCGGCGTCCCGGCGCCGACATCGGCCTGCGCCAGCCCGGCTACCTCTTCGTGCTCCCCACCGACGACGACGTCGAGACCTTCGGGCGGTCCGTCGCCCTGCAGCGCGAGCACGGCGTCGACGCACGCCTGGTCGGCCTCGCCGAGGCGCGCCGGCTCAACCCCTACCTGGCGTCCACGGGCTACGCGGGCGCTGCCTACGCGCCGCGCGACGGATGGGCCCGGCCGGGCGTCGTCGTCGGCGGGTACGCGGGGGCGGCCGAGCGGCTCGGGGCGCGGGTGCGCACCGGCGCGAAGGTGACCGGCATCGAGCCGCTCGGCACCGACACGCTCGTCACCACCCGCCGAGGCCGGGTGCGCACCCGCGCCCTGGTGCTGTGCGCCGGCGCGTGGTCGCGCCCGCTCGGGGAGCTGGCCGGGGTCGACCTGCCGGTGGACCCCGTCAAGCGGCAGATCGCGTTCACCGCGCCCGTCCCGCGCCCCGCCGGGATCGGGCCCGCCGGGATCCCGTTCACCATCGACTTCGGCAGCACCTACTACCTGCACGACGCCGAGCGGCCGGGCACGCTGCTGCTCGGCGTCGCCGACCCCACGACGCCCGTCGCGTTCGACACCCGCTACGACCCCGCGTGGGAGGAGTTGCTGCGCGAGGTCGCAGCCCGCTGCACGCCCGCGCTCGCCGACGCACCGCTGGTCGGCGGCTGGGCGGGCCTGTACGAGATGACCCCCGACCACGACGCGCTCATCGGCGAGGCCCCGGCCGCGGGAGGGGCGCGCGTGCTGTACGCGTGCGGCTTCTCCGGGCACGGCTTCCTCCAGGCGCCGGCCGTGGGCGAGGCCGTCGCCGACCTGTACGCCGGGCGCGCCGGCACCCCGGCCGCGCGCGGCGTGGACGTCCGCGCGTTCGCCGCCGACCGCTTCGCGGTCGCCGCCGGACGCGCGGAGGTCAACATCATCTGAGTCCCCGCGACCCGAGGAGAACGAACCCGTGGACCCGTCCGTGAGCTTCTACGAGCCCTGGCAGCTGCGCGCAGCCTTCGCCCGGTCCCTGTCCGACATGTACGGGCGCGAGGTGCCCGCGTACACGACGCTGCTGGAGGTGTCGCACGAGGTCAACGCCGACGTCGTGCGTGCCCGCGGCGCCGACGCCGAGCGGCTCGGCTCCATCGACCGGGTCACCGCGGAGCGGCACGGCGCCATCCGCGTCGGCACGCCCGCCGAGATCTCCCAGGTGGCGCGGATCTTCGGCGCCATGGGCATGCACCCCGTCGGGTTCTACGACCTGCGCGACGCCTCCTCGTCGTCCGTGCCGGTCATCTCCACCGCGTTCCGGCCCGTCGACCGCGACGAGCTCGCGCGCAACCCCTTCCGCGTGTTCACCTCGATGCTCGTGCCGAGCGACCGGCGGTTCTTCAGCGCCGACCTGCAGGCGCGGCTCGAGCGGTTCCTCGGCGCCCGCACGCTGTTCGGTCCGGAGCTGCTGGCGCTCGCGGACCGCGCCGAGGCCGACGGCGGGCTGGCCGCCGCCGACGCCGAGACGTTCCTGCGCCTGGCGACCGCCGCGTTCGAGCTCGGCCGCGAGCCCGTCGACCAGGCGTGGTACCGGGAGCTGGAGGCCGTCTCGGCCGTGGCGGCCGACATCGGCGGCGTGCCCACCACGCACATCAACCACCTCACGCCGCGGGTGCTCGACATCGACGACCTGTACGCCCGGATGGAGGCGCGCGGCATCACGATGATCGACGCCATCCAGGGCCCGCCCCTGTGGGAGGGGCCCGACGTGCTGCTGCGGCAGACGTCGTTCCGCGCGCTCGCCGAGCCGCGCACCTTCCGCACGCCCGACGGCGAGGTCGTGCAGGACTCGCTGCGCGTGCGGTTCGGCGAGGTCGAGGCGCGTGGCATCGCGCTCACGCGGCCCGGCCGGGCCCGCTACGACGCCGCGATCACGCAGGGCGCCACCCCCGAGGTCTGGCGCGAGTCCTTCCCCGACACCGAGGCGGGCCTCGTCGAGCAAGGGCTGGCGTACTTCACCTACGAGGTGTCCGACGCCGGTGCGGGGCTCGCGGGGATCACCCGCGAGCCGGTCGTCTACGAGGACTTCCTGCCGCGCTCGGCCGCCGGCATCTTCCAGTCCAACCTCACGGAGGAAGGCACCAAGGACGCCAGCCAGTCCGGCGAGGACCGCGACGCCGACTGGTTGTCCGGCGCCGTCGGGCGCGACCTGCACGACCCGTTCGACCTCTACGCCGCGCAGGTCGCGGCGTCGCGCGACCGCGCGGCGTCCGACCTCGGCGTCGACCCCCACCAGCTCGAGAACGTCCCCACCGGCGAGGGAGCCCAGGCATGACCACCACCGACACCACCACCCCGCTCACCACCACCCCGCTCACCACCGAGCTGCGCACCGCCGCGGCGGCAGCGCTGGACCGCCTCGGCGTCGAGGTGCCCGCGGCACCCGACGGCGGCGGCCTGGCCGTCGTCTCGCCGCTGAGCGGCGAGGTCGTCGCCACCCTCCCGGAGGCCGGCGCGGCCGACGTCGACGCCGCGGTCACGGCCGCCGCGGAGGCCTTCCGCACGTGGCGCTCGGTGCCCGGCCCGGTGCGCGGCGCCGTCGTGAAGCGGCTCGGGGAGCTGCTCACCGAGCACAAGGCGGACCTCGCCGAGCTCGTCACGCTCGAGGCGGGCAAGATCACCTCCGAGGCGCTCGGCGAGGTGCAGGAGATGATCGACGTCTGCGACCTCGCCGTCGGCCTCTCGCGCACGCTCGGCGGGCGGACGATGCCGTCGGAGCGGCCCGGCCACCGGCTCATGGAGCAGTGGCACCCGCTCGGCGTGGTCGGCGTGGTCAGCGCGTTCAACTTCCCGGTCGCGGTGTGGTCGTGGAACACCGCCGTGGCTCTCGTGTGCGGGGACACCGTCGTGTGGAAGCCGAGCGAGAAGACGCCGCTGAGCGCGCTCGCGTCGAACGCGCTGCTGCAGCGCGCGCTCGTCGAGGCCGGCTTCCCCGAGGCCGTGAGCAGCGTCGTCATCGGTGGGCGCGACGCGGGGGAGGCGCTCGTGGCCGACCGCCGCGTCGCGCTGCTGTCCGCGACCGGCTCCGAACGGATGGGCCAGCAGGTGGCCCCCGCGGTCGCAGCGCGCGGCGGGCGCTACCTCCTGGAGCTCGGAGGCAACAACGCGGCCGTCGTCGCGCCGTCCGCGGACCTGGACCTGGCCGTGCGGGGCATCGTGTTCGCCGCCGTCGGCACGGCCGGGCAGCGGTGCACCTCCATGCGCCGGCTCATCGTGCACTCGTCGGTCGTCGACGACGTCGTCGCCCGCCTCGAGCGTGCGTACACCGGGCTGCCGATCGGTGACCCGCGGGCCGAGGGCACGCTCGTCGGACCGCTCACGGACGCCGCCTCCCGCGACCGCATGCTCGCCGCGCTCCAGGAGGCGCGGGCCGACGGCGGCACGGTCGTCGTCGGCGGCGGCGCGGTCGAGGTGGACGGCGCGCCCGGGGCCGCGTACGTGGCGCCCGCCGTCGTGCGCATGCCCGCGCAGACCGCCGTCGTGCAGCGCGAGACGTTCGCGCCGATCCTCTACGTGATGTCGTATGAGACGCTCGACGAGGCGATCGCGATGCACAACGACGTCCCGCAGGGGCTGAGCAGCGCCATCTTCACGCTCGACGGCCGGGAGGCCGAGACCTTCCTGTCCGAGGCGGGGTCCGACTGCGGCATCGTCAACGTCAACATCGGCACCTCCGGCGCGGAGATCGGCGGCGCGTTCGGCGGCGAGAAGTCCACGGGCGGCGGGCGCGAGTCCGGCTCCGACTCGTGGAAGCAGTACATGCGCCGCGCCACGAACACGGTGAACTACTCCACGGAGCTGCCCCTGGCGCAGGGCGTCACCTTCGGCTGACCTCGCCATGTGCTGTGAGCGGGCGTTTGGCCCGGTTCGCTCCGCGGAACCGGGCCGAACGCCCGCTCACACGCCCGGTGACGGCCCGGTGGCGGCGTGACGAAGACAACCGCAGCAGGGCTGCGACGTTTGCGACAATGGATGACGTGACCTCCACCCTCGAACCCGTCAGCACGCCGGCCGCCGCGGCGCGTGTGCTGCCGCCGCTGCAGATCGGTCCGATCACCGTGGACACCCCCGTGGTGCTCGCGCCGATGGCAGGCGTCACGAACCGGGCGTTCCGCACCCTGTGCCGCGAGGCGGGGGCGTCCCAGGGCTTCGACCCCGGCCTGTACGTGGCCGAGATGGTGACCAGCCGGGCCCTGGTCGAGCGCAACGCCGAGTCGCTGCGCATCGTCACGTTCGGCGCCGACGAGACACCGCGCTCGGCACAGGTGTACGGCGTCGACCCGGCGACCGTCGGCGAGGCGGTGCGGATCATCGCGTCCGAGGACCGCGCCGATCACGTCGACCTCAACTTCGGCTGCCCCGTGCCCAAGGTGACGCGCAAGGGCGGGGGCGCCGCGCTGCCCTGGAAGCGGCAGCTGTTCACCGACATCGTGCGCGCCGCCGTCGACGCCGCCGCGCCGCACGGCGTGCCCGTGACCGTGAAGATGCGCAAGGGCATCGACGACGACCACCTGACATACCTCGAGGCCGGCAGGATCGCGGAGTCCCTCGGGGTGGCGGCCGTCGCGCTGCACGCCCGCACGGCGGCCGAGCACTATTCCGGCACGGCGGACTGGACCGCGATCGCGCGGCTCAAGGAGGCCGTGCGGACGGTCCCGGTGCTCGGCAACGGCGACATCTGGGCGGCCGAGGACGCCGTGCGGATGGTGCGCGAGACCGGCGTCGACGGCGTGGTCGTCGGACGCGGGTGCCAGGGGCGGCCGTGGCTGTTCGCGGACCTCGCCGCCGCGTTCCACGGCTCCGACGTGCGCGTGCGCCCCGGCCTGCGCGAGGTCGCCGACACCATCGACCGGCACGGCCGGCTCATGGTGGACTACTTCGACGGTGACGAGGGCAAGGGCGTGCGCGACCTGCGCAAGCACATGGCCTGGTACCTCAAGGGCTACCCGGTGGGCGGCGAGGTGCGGCGCGAGCTGGCGCTGGTGTCGTCCCTCGCCGAGCTGCGCGAGCGGCTGGACGGTCTCGACCTGACCCTGCCCTACCCGGGCGAGGGCGCCGAGGGCCCGCGCGGTCGCGCCGGTTCGCCCAAACAGCCCCACCTGCCCTACGGGTGGTTGGACTCGCGCGAGCTCGACGCCGAGTTCGAGGAGAAGCTGCGCGAGGCCGAGCTGAGCGTCAGCGGCGGTTGACCCGGCACCACCCCCGCCGAGATAGAGAGGTCCCCCCGCCGAGATAGAGAGGTCCGACCTCTCTATCTCGACGGGGGACCTCTCTATCTCGGCACCCGGGGGTCTCTATCTCGGCGGGGGTGGTGCTCTATCTCGGCGGAGGGGTCAGCCGCGGAGCCAGACGGTCGTGTCCTGCGGGACGCGGGTCTGCGGGTCGGCCGAGCGGTCGGTGACGACCGGGCCGGACGCCATCAGCACCTCGACACCGCGGGGGAGCAGCACCGGGTCGGCACCGAGGTTGGTCAGCACCGTGACGGTGCCGTGCTCTCCCTCGTTGCGGAACGCGATGACGTGCTCGTCCTCGGCCCAGGCGTCGAGCCACGCGAGGTTGCCGTGGCCCAGGCCCTCGGCCCGGCGCGTGACCAGCGCCGCCCGGTACATCTCGAACGTCGAGTCCTCGACGCCGTACTGGGCGTCCGCGGCGTAGCGCGCGAACGACTCGGGCTGCGGCAGCCAGGGCTCGCCCGCGGTCCCGAACCCGAAGCCGGGAGCCTCGGCGGACCACGGCAGCGGCACGCGGCAGCCGTCACGACCCGCCTCGGTGCCGCCGGTGCGGAAGAACGCCGGGTCCTGACGCACCTCGGCCGGCAGCGCGGTGTGCTCGGGCAGGCCGAGCTCCTCGCCCTGGTAGAGGTAGGCCGAGCCCGGCAGGCCCAGCATGAGCAGCGTGGCGGCACGGGCGCGGTGCAGGCCGAGCGCCTCGTCGGGCTGCGGGTCGGTGGCGAAGACGCCGTTGACCTTCACCGACGGGTCGGTGGAGCCGAGCCGCGACGGGTGGCGCACCACGTCGTGGTTGGACAGCACCCAGGTGGTGGGCGCGCCGACCTCGTCGTTGGCCCGGTAGGAGGCGGCGATGACGGTGCGCAGGGGCGCGGCCTGCCAGCCGGTGGTGAGGAACGAGAAGTTGAACGCCTGGTGCATCTCGTCGGGGCGCACGTAGCGGGCGAGCCGGCTCAGCGGCTCGACCCACGCCTCGGCGACCAGCGCACGGTCGCCGTCGTAGGCGGCCAGCACCTGGTGCCACTCGCGGTAGATCTCGTGCACGCCGTCCTGGTCGAACATGGGGCCGGCGTTGCTGGCGCCGGTGGAGCCGTCCTCGGGCGCGCCCGGCTCGACGTCGTCCGCGACCTCGTCGCTCGACCCGGCGACCATCTCGACGTGGCCGTCCCAGTCGGGCAGGCCGTCGGCCTTGACCATGCCGTGGGCGACGTCGATGCGGAAGCCGTCGACGCCGCGGTCCAGCCAGAAGCGCAGCACGTCGACGAACTCGGCGCGCACCTCGGGGCGGGTCCAGTCGAGGTCGGGCTGGGAGGAGTCGAACAGGTGCAGGTACCACTGCGGTCCCTGCTCGCCGTCGTCCTCGCGGGGCGCGAGCCGCGTCCACGCGGGCCCGCCGAAGATCGACTGCCAGTTGTTCGGCGGCTCGTCGCCGCCCGGTCCGCGGCCGTCGCGGAAGATGTACCGCTCGCGCTCGGGGGAGCCGGGAGCGGCGGCCAGCGCCTGCTGGAACCAGGCGTGCTGGTCGGAGGTGTGGTTGGGCACCAGGTCGACGATGACGCGCATGCCGCGCGCGTGGGCGCCGGCGAGCATCGTGTCGAAGTCGGCGAGGGTGCCGAACAGGGGGTCGACGTCGCGGTAGTCGGAGACGTCGTAGCCGGCGTCCTTCTGCGGGGACCGGTAGAACGGGGAGAGCCAGATCGCGTCGACGCCGAGCGTCCCGAGGTGGTCGAGACGCGACGTGATGCCGGCGAGGTCGCCGATGCCGTCGCCGTTCCCGTCTGCGAAGGACCTCGGGTAGACCTGGTAGATGACGGCATCGCGCCACCACTCGCGAGCGGCGTCGCTGCCCGCGTGCACGACGTGGGTGCTGCGGAGGGCGGCGGGGACGGCGGTCTGGCTGGAGGTCATCGAGGCTTCCTCACCTGGTCGGTCGGCACGGCACGGTGGTTCGACCCTCGAGTGTATGCGTTGCTGCAACGTTTGCAGAAACGGGGGGACCGATCAGGTCCGCGGGACGGCTCCGGTGGACCCGCGGACGACGAGCTCCGGCGCGAAGAGCAGCTCCGTGCGCGGGGCGCGCTCGCCCTGGATCTCCGTGAGCAGGGCGCTGACGGCGGCACGGGCCATCGCCTCGACGGGCTGGCGCACGGTGGTCAGCGGCGGCTCGGTGAACGCGATGAGGGGTGCGTCGTCGTAGCCGACGACCGACACGTCGCCCGGCACCGACAGGCCCCGTGACCTGGCGGCGCGCACCGCGCCGAGCGCCATCAGGTCCGACGCGCAGACCACGGCCGTGTGCCCGGACTCGAAGAGCTCCGCGGCCGCTGCCTGGCCGCCCTCGAGGGTGTAGAGGCTGGAGCGGGTGTGCTCGGCCGCCGCGCGCTCGTCGGCCGCCAGCCCGCGGGCGACCAGGCCCTTGGTGAACGCGGCGAGCTTGCGCCGCGACGGCACGTACCGCTCGGGCCCGATCGCGAGCCCGATGCGGGTGTGCCCGAGCGACACGAGGTGCTGGAGCGCCACGTCGACGCTCGCGGCGTCGTCGGGAGAGATGAACGGTGCGTCGATCCCCGGGGCGTACCCGTTGACCAGCACGATCGGGACCCCCTGGCTGCGGAGCAGCTCGTAGCGGGAGTGGTCGGCGCGGGAGTCGGCGTGCAGGCCCGAGATGAAGACGATCCCGTCGACGCTGTGGTCGACCAGGGTGCTCACGTACTCGTCCTCGGTGGTGCCGCCGGGCGCCTGCGTGCACAGCAGCGGCGTGTAGCCCCGCTGGGCCAGGATCGACTCGATGGCCTGCGCGAACGCGGGGAAGACGGGGTTCGTCAGCTCCGGGACGATGAGGCCGACGAGCCCGGCCGACCGGCCGCGCAGCAGCGAGGGCCGCTCGTACCCGAGCACGTCGAGGGCGGCCAGCACGGCTTGCCGGGTGGAGCTCGCCACGCCGGGCTTCCCGTTGAGCACGCGCGAGACCGTGGCGGTGGAGACGCCGGCCTGCTCGGCCAGGTCGCTCAGACGGGTGCGCACCCGCACGATCGTAGGGGACACCGGACCTCCTCGTCCTGGCTGGGGCCGTCCGTGGTCACCGGACCGCCGTGAGTACGACCGTCGGCCGTCGGGCCACCGATTGCAAGCCCGTTGCTGAAAAGTTATCGCAAGATCTTGCAATCGCCGCATCGGGTGCCTACGTTATGGGCAAGCAGGGCCCCGACGACGTCGTCGGAGGGGCCACCCACCGATGACACTGGGAGTAACCCGATGCGACGGAGCATCCTTCTTGTCTCTGCGCTGGCCACCACGCTCGTCCTGACGGCGTGCGGGGCCGGCGACACCGGCGACGCGAGCACCGACGACCCGAGCGCCGCCGCCGGCAACGGGTCCGGCGAGCTCACGGTCTGGGTCGACGAGACCCGCCAGGCCGCCGTCGAGCAGGCCGCGAAGGCGTACGAGGACGAGTCCGGCGTCGACGTCGAGCTCGTGCTGAAGAACTTCGACGACATCCGCACGGACTTCCTCGCGCAGGTCCCGACGGGCGAGGGCCCCGACATCACCGTCGGAGCGCACGACTGGCTGGGCGAGCTCAGCACGAACGGCGTGGTCGCCCCGATCGAGCTGGGCGACAAGGCCGCCGCCTTCGAGGAGGTCTCGGTCCAGGCCTTCACCCAGGACGGCCAGGTCTACGGCCTGCCCTACGCCATCGAGAACATCGCGCTCATCCGCAACACCGAGCTCGCCCCCGAGGCACCCGCGACCTACGACGACATGGTGGCAGCCGGCGAGAAGGCCGACACCAAGTTCCCGTTCCTCGTCCAGACGGGCACCGAGGGCGACCCGTACACGTACTACCCGTTCCAGACGTCGTTCGGTGCGCCGGTCTTCGCGCAGAACGCGGACGGCTCGTACAAGCCCGAGCTCACGCTCGGCGGCGACGCCGGTGAGGCGTTCGCGACCTGGCTCGCCGAGGAGGGCGAGGCCGGCAACCTCAGCACCGACGTCACGTACGACATCGCGGTGGAGGCGTTCGCCAAGGGCAACTCGCCGTTCATCATCGGCGGCCCGTGGATGCTCGAGCAGTTCGCCGACCTGGACCTCGCCATCGACCCGATCCCGGCCGCGGGCGACCAGCCTGCTCAGCCCTTCGTCGGTGTCCAGGGCTTCTACGTCAACGCGCAGAGCAAGAACGCCCTGCTCGCCAACGACTTCCTCGTGAACTACCTGGCGACGCCCGAGGCGCAGACGGCCCTGTTCGAGGCCGGCGGCCGCCCGCCGGCGCTCCTCGAGTCCGCGGACGCCGCGTCGTCCGACCCGGTCATCGCGGGCTTCCGTGAGGTCGGCGCCGAGGCCGTCCCGATGCCCTCCATCCCGGAGATGGGCTCCGTGTGGGCTTTCTGGGGCGTCACCGAGGCCAACATCATCACCGGCAAGTCCGACCCGGTGAAGGCCTGGGACAAGATGGTCTCCGACATCACCGGCGCGCTCGGCTGATGTCCTCACGCACCACCGTCGTGGCCGGCTCCGGGACCCGTTCCGGAGCCGGCTTCGCCGTGAAGCTGGTCCTCATGGCACTCGTGGACGCGCTCGGCGTCTTCGGCGTGCTCGCCGCCTGGCGTGCCGAGTCGTGGGGGATCCTCGCGGCGATGGTCGCGCTGCTCGTCGCCGCGAACTGGGTGTACTTCTCCCGGCGCACCCTGCCGCTGAAGTACGTGCTGCCAGGCCTCGCGTTCCTGCTCGTCTACCAGGTCTACGTGATCGGGTACACGGGGTACGTCGCGTTCACCAACTACGGCGACGGGCACAACTCCACCAAGAGCCAGGCGATCGAGGCGCTGCTCGTGCAGAACGAGCGTCGCGTCGAGGGGTCGCCGGCCGAGCCGCTGACGGTGCTGGAGTCCGGCGACGAGCTCGGGTTCGCCGTCACGGACGAGGACGGCCGGGTCGAGGTCGGTTCGGCCACGCAGCCGCTCGAGCCGGCCCCGGACGCCGTCGTCGGCGACGACGGGCGGGCGACGCAGGTGCCCGGGTGGTCGGTGCTGGACCGCGCGCAGGTGCTCGAGCGCCAGCAGGAGGTCACGACGCTGCGGGTCCCGGTCTCCGACGACGCCGAGGCAGGCTCCGTGCGCACGCAGGACGCGCGGACCGGCTACGTGTTCCGGTCGGTGCTGACGTACGACGAGGCCGCCGACACGATGACGGACACGTCGACGGGCACCGTGTACTCGCCCAACGACGACGGTCAGTTCGAGGCCGCGGACGGGTCGACGCTCCCCGTGGGGTGGCGCGTCACGGTGGGCTTCGAGAACTTCGCGACGGCGTTCGGCGACCCGCGCTACGCCGAGCCGTTCGTGCAGATCCTCCTGTGGACGTTCGCGTTCGCCATCCTGTCGGTGGTGACCACGTTCGTGCTCGGCATGTTCCTGGCGATGGTCTTCAACGACCCGCGCCTGCGCGGGCGCAGGATCTACCGGACGCTGTCGATCCTGCCGTACGCGATGCCGGGGTTCCTCGCGGCCCTGCTGTGGTCCGGCATGCTCAACAAGAGCTTCGGCGTGATCAACCAGGTGCTGCTGGGCGGTGCGGACGTCCCGTGGCTCACCGACCCGTGGCTCGCCAAGCTGTCGGTGCTCGGCGTCAACCTGTGGCTGGGGTTCCCGTACATGTTCCTCATCTGCACGGGCGCGCTCCAGTCCCTGCCGGGCGACGTCTACGAGGCGGCGAAGATCGACGGTGCGGGACGATGGCGGACGTGGCGCTCGATCACGATGCCGCTGCTGCTGGTCGCCACCGCGCCGCTGCTCATCTCGAGCTTCGCGTTCAACTTCAACAACTTCACCCTGATCAAGATGCTGACGAACGGCGGGCCACGGTTCGACGACGCGTCCGTGCCCCTGGGGCACACCGACATCCTGATCTCGATGGTCTACAACGTGTCGGGCCTGGACGGGACGGCACCGCGTGACTACGGCCTGGCGAGCGCGCTGTCGATCGTGATCTTCGTGGTGGTCGGCGTGATCTCCGCGCTCGCGTTCCGGCAGACCCGCAAGCTCGAGGAGCTGAGCTGATGACGACCTCGAACCAGCACTCGACGACGACGACGACGACGGCGACGGCGGCCGGCGCCCCGGCGCAGGTGCTGCGCCACCGCATGAGCTTCGCGCGCTGGGCGCGCGAGCTGGGCTGGCGGCACCTGGTGGGCGTCCTTGCCGCCGCGTACGCGGTCTTCCCGCTCGTGTACGTGCTGTCCGCCTCGCTGTCGGCCAGCGGCACCCTGACGGGCTCCAACGAGCTGTTCGCCGAGGTGAGCGGCGCGAACTACGTGGCGCTGGGCGGCACGAAGTTCTGGACCTGGATGGTGAACACGCTCGTCATCGGCATCGCGACGGCCGTGGGCACCGTGCTCATGGGGGCTGCGGCGGCCTACGCCTTCTCGCGGTTCCGGTTCACCGGCCGCCGCCTGGGGCTGACCTCGCTGCTGATCATCCAGATGTTCCCGCAGATGCTCGCGTTCGTCGCGATCTTCCTGCTGCTCATCTCTCTGGGGCAGGTGGTGCCGGCGCTGGGCCTGAACTCCAAGCTCGCGCTGATCTGCGTGTACCTGGGCGGTGCGCTCGGGGTGAACACGTTCCTCATGTACGGGTTCTTCAACACGGTCCCGCGCGAGCTCGACGAGGCCGCGAAGATCGACGGCGCCACCCACGCCCAGACGTACTGGACGATCATCCTGCGGATGGTCACGCCGATCCTGGCGGTCGTGGCGCTGCTGAGCTTCATCAGCACGTTCGGCGAGTTCATCATCGCTCGCGTGGTGCTGCAGTCGGAGTCGAACTGGACCCTGGCGGTGGGGCTGTACGGCTGGGTGTCGGACCTGCTCGAGGCCAACTGGGGGCTGTTCGCCGCCGGCGCGGTGCTGTCGGCGCTCCCGGTGCTCGCGCTGTTCCTGTTCCTCCAGAAGTACATCGTGGGCGGCCTGACCGCCGGGTCGGTCAAGGGCTGACCCGCACGACGACCCGCACGACGACCAGCACGACGACCCGCACGACGACCCGCACGACGACCCGGCCGAGCGCCGGCGTGGCTCCGGCCGCGCCGGCGCTTCGCCGTCGGCTCCCCGCCAGTTGTGGCGCTGGTCACACGGTGGTCCTAGCCTGAGCGTCATGACCGACCACACGCGCAGCTACAGCCCGGACCTCGAGCGTCTCACCGACGCCGCCGACGACTCGTTCTCCGTGCGCCGCGCGTACGGCGAGCCCTACGAGCACCAGGGCCACCTCGTCATCCCCGTCGCCAAGGTCTGGGGCGGCATCGGCACCGGTGCCGGTGGCGGCGCGGGTACCGGCTCGGGCCTGGGCTCCGGGCAGGGCACCGGCAGCGGCACGGGCAGCGGTGCCGCGGGCGGGTCCGGCCGGGGGACCGGTGACGGCGGCGCGGGGTGGAGCCGGTCGTTCAGCTTCAGATCGAAGGGTGCGCCCGCGGAAGGGGCGGAGGCGACCACCGGCGGGCCGGACGCGTCCGACGCGTCGACGTCGTCCGGCGGGGCCGTGTCGTCGGGCGGGGACGCGCCGTCGGGCGGTTCACCGCAGGGCTCGGCGCACGGGGACGCGTCGGGTGACGCGAAGGGCGAGGCCAAGGGCGAGGCGCAGGGCGAGGCCCGGGCCGAGATCCGCGGTGAGGGGCAGGGCGACGGCGGCGGCGGGGGAGGCGGCTACGGCGTCCGGGTCAAGCCGCTGGGCGTGATCGTCGTCTCGCCCGAGGGCGCGCGCTTCCAGCCGGTGCTGGACCTCAACCGGGTGATCCTCGGCGGCCAGGCGGTCGGCGTCGCGATCGCGCTCGCCCTGGGGTGGGCGATCGGCCGCCGTCGCCGCTGACCCACCCGCCGGGCGCGCCGACGGAGCGCCGACCGGTCCCGGCTCGCCGCCTCCTGTGCCAGCATCGGGACCGTGAACCTGGAACGCATCGCCGTCATCTCCGACGTCCACGGCAACCTCGGCGCGCTCGAGGCGGTGCTCGCGGACGTCGCCGACCGCGGGATCTCGAGGGTGATCAACCTCGGCGACGACGCGGGCAAGGGACCGCGGGGCAGCGCCGTCGTCGACCGCCTGGCGCGGGTGTGCGAGGTCGACGTGCGCGGCAACTGGGACGAGTTCCTGCCGCAGATCCCTGACGACGGCCCCGAGGAGATGGTCTGGTGGCGCGACGAGCTGCGCGCCGACCAGCGGGACCGGATCGCCGCGAAGCCGCTGAGCCACGACCTGCTGCTGAGCGGCCGCCGGGTGCGCCTGTTCCACGCGTCCGCCACCAGCGTGCACACCCGGGTGCACTTCCACCACACGCCCGAGGAGTTCGCGGGCATGTTCGCGGCGACGCCGCTCACCGGCCCGGGACCGGAGCCGACCGTCGTCGGCTACGGCGACGTGCACGACGCGTACCTGGAGACGGCCGACGGGCGCACGCTGTTCAACACCGGCAGCGTCGGGAACCCGTTGGACGAGCCGACGCCCGCCTACGTGATCCTCGAGGGCGTGCCCGACGACCCGGAGACCGGGCCGTTCGGCATCCAGCACGTGCGCGTGCCGTACGACGTCGAGGCGGAGCTGGCCGTCGCCCGCGACCTCGGCATGCCGCAGTACGCGGAGTGGGAGCAGGAGCTGCGCACGGCCGTCTACCGGGGGCGGGCGGTCACCGCCTCCTGAGGCGGCGCCAGGCACCGGGCAGGCACCGGGCAGGCACCGGGCAGGCACGGGGCAGGCACGGGGCAGGCACCGGGCAGGCACCGCGGGCCGTGCCAGGACGTCGGTGGTGCTCGCTAGGCTGCACCCTGTGCAGACGTTCGAGCAGGGCGCGTTCGACCCGACGGTGATCGGGCCCTCCGCGCGCCCGGGCACGGCGGAGGAGTGGCTCGGGTCGTACACCGACGCCGACACGGAGCGGTGGTTCTCCGAGCCGCCCAAGTCGAAGCACCGCACCGCGTTCGAGCGGGACCGCGCGCGCGTGGTGCACTCCTCGGGCCTGCGCCGCCTGGGCGCCAAGACCCAGGTGCTCGGCCCCGGCAGCGACGACTTCGTGCGCACCCGCCTCACGCACTCCCTCGAGGTGGCGCAGGTGGGCCGCGAGATGGGCCGCGCGCTCGGCTGCGACCCCGACCTGGTGGACACCGCGTGCCTCACGCACGACCTCGGCCACCCGCCGTTCGGGCACAACGGGGAGCGGGCGCTCGCGGAGATCGCCGAGCCGATCGGCGGCTTCGAGGGCAATGCGCAGACGCTGCGCCTGCTCACCCGTCTCGAACCCAAGATCTTCGCCCCGGAGGGCTCCCCGCGCGGGCTCAACCTCACCCGCGCGAGCCTCGACGCCAGCGTGAAGTACCCGTGGGCGTACGGGGCCGGCCCCGCGCGTCCCGACGGCGCCCCCACGCCCAAGTTCGGCGTCTACCCCGACGACGCCCCCGTCTTCGAGTGGCTGCGCCGTGGTGCGCCGAGCGGCCGGGTGCGGTGCATGGAAGCGCAGGTCATGGACCTCGCCGACGACATCAGCTACTCCGTGCACGACGTCGAGGACGCCGTCGTCGGGGGCCGCCTCGACCTGCGGGTGCTCGAGGACGCCGACGAGCGCGCCCGCGTCGCGGCGCACGTGCGGGCCTGGTACGGCGAGTGGCACGACCCGGACGCCCTGGACGCCGCGCTCGTGCGGCTGCGCGACACGGGCTACCTGGTCACCGACTTCGACGGCTCCAGGCGTTCCCTGGCGCGCCTCAAGGACGCGACCAGCCAGCTCATCGGCCGGTTCAGCGGCTCGGCCCAGGACGCCACGCGCGAGGTCTTCGGCGACGGTCCGCTCACGCGCTACGCCGCCCAGCTCGTCGTCCCGGACGAGACCGCCGAGGAGATCCTCGCGCTCAAGGGGGTGGCCGTGGCCTACGTCATGGCGCCCCGGGAGGCCGAGCCCGTGTACGGGGCCCAGCGCGAGATCATCGCCGACCTCGTGCGGGTGCTCGCCGACCGGGCGCCCGTCGCGCTCGAGCCCGCCTTCGCGGCGGACTGGCGCGAGGCGGCCGACGACGACGCACGGCTGCGCGTCGTCGTCGACCAGGTCGCCTCGCTCACCGACCTGTCGGCGTTGCAGCTCCACTCCCGGCTGGTCCGGCGCCCCGGCTGACGAGCGCGCCGGTTCAGGTGTGCCGGGTCAGGACTGCTCCGCCATCCAGGCGTCGCTGGCGCGCTGGACGTCAGCGGCCGTGATGCCGTCGTCCACCTGGGCGAAGAACCAGCGGTGACCTGCGGGGCACCGCACGGCGGCCTGACGGAAGCCCGGGAACCAGTCGCCGGGCTCCTGCGTGCTCGTGGCCCCTGCCGCGACGGCGCGGGCGTGCGCGGCGTCGGCGTCGTCGACGTACAGGGTGAACGAACCGGTCGTGGCGCCGTCCGGCTCCGGTGCGACGGCGCCCTCGGCGGGGAACGCCGCAGCCACGGTGAAGGTGGAGGCCCCGCTCGGCGAGGTGATGCGCAGGTCGGAGTGGATGATCGCGTCCCCCGCGGTGATGGTGTCGAGCACCTCCGCGCCGAGGCCGGCGACGTAGAAGTCGATGGCAGCGCGCGGGTCGGCGACGGTGAGGTTGGGGTGCAGCGGTGACAGGTCCATGGTTCCCTCCGTGGGCTCGTGGTGACCGTCCCCATGCTGGTGTCGGTGGTCGGGGGCAGTCTTGGAGGAATGCGACAGGTGTTCGAACACGAGGCGCGGCGGCAGCCGACCGCGTCGACCCACGGGATCGTCGACCCGGCCGCGGCGGCCACCGGGTTCGAGCTCGTGCGCCTCGAGCCGGCACCCGACCTCGCCGACCTGGTGGAGCGCCACTGGGTGATCCGCTGGGACCTGCCGCCGGGGGCCGAGTTCAGGCAGGTGGTGATTCCGCACCCGAACGCCAACGCGGTGGCGGAGGCGGGCGGCTGGCGCGTGCACGGCGTCCCGGCGGGGCTGTTCTCACGAACCTTGCACGGCCACGGCGCGGTGGTGGGCACCAAGCTGCGGCCCGGCGCGCTGCGGATGCTGCTCGGCGACCCGGAGGCGGTCCGCCCCGACCTGGTGATGCCCGCCGGCGTGGCGTTCGCCGCGCGGGCCCCGGGGTACCCGGCGTCCGGGGACGTCGAGGCGGCGGGCCGGGCCGCCGTCCTCGCGGCGCTCTCGGGGGACGTCGCCGGCGCCGTCGAGCCGCTCACGCCAGTGCTCCGCGCGGTCGCCGCGCGGCGCCGCACCGCGCGCTCGACCGCCGCGCTGGACAGGGTGGCGCGCGCGCTCGCGGCCGTCGTCGGCGGGGAGCTCGGGCCCGACGCCGGGGTGCGGGAACTCGCGGCGCACGCCGGCACGACGCCGCGGTCCCTGCAGCGGCTGTTCGCGCACTGGGTCGGGGTGAGCCCCAAGTGGGTGCTCCAGCGCCATCGCGTGCACCTCGCGGCGGACCTGCTCGCCGTGGACCCGGGCCGGTCGCTGGCGGACCTGGCCACCGCCGTCGGCTACTACGACCAGGCGCACCTGAGCGCCGACTTCGCCCGGGCCCTCGGTGTCCCGCCGGCGGCGTTCGCGCGGCGCTGCGCGGAGGGGCGCAGGGCGTCCCCGACCGGCGTCCCGACGCCCGTCGGGCGCGCATAGACTCAGCCCCGTGGCGGGGTTGATCAAGCGCGAGGACGTGGAGGCGGTACGCGAGCGCGCGCGGATCGACGAGATCGTCTCCGCCCACGTCACCCTCAAGACGGCCGGCGTCGGATCGCTCAAGGGCCTGTGCCCCTTCCACGACGAGCGCAGCCCGTCGTTCCACGTGCGCCCGGGCGTCGGGCGGTGGCACTGCTTCGGCTGCGGCGAGGGCGGCGACGTCATCTCGTTCGTGCAGAAGATCGACGGGATGGCCTTCACCGAGGCCGTGGAGTACCTCGCGGACCGGGTGGGCGTGCAGCTGCGCTACGAGGACTCGCGCACCGGGGCGGCGGCCGACCGCGGGCACCGCGAGGAGCCGGGCAAGCGCCAGCGCCTGCTCGAGGCCCACAAGGTCGCGGCCGCGTTCTACGCCGAGCAGCTCTTCGGGCCTGGGGCGCAGGCGGCGCGGGCGTTCCTCGCCGAGCGCAGCTTCGACCGTGCCGACGCGGAGAAGTTCGGCGTCGGGTTCGCGCCCACGGGGTGGGACTCGCTCATGCGGCACCTGCGGGGGCGCGGGTTCACCGAGGCGGAGCTGGTCGCGTCGGGCATGGTCAGCCAGGGGCAGCGCGGCGTCTACGACAGGTTCCGCGGGCGGCTGGTGTGGCCCATCCGCGACGTCACGGGCGCCGTCATCGGCTTCGGGGCGCGACGGCTGTACGACGAGGACCAGGGCCCCAAGTACCTCAACACCCCCGAGACCTCCCTGTACAAGAAGTCGCAGGTGCTCTACGGCATCGACCTGGCGAAGAAGTCCATCGCGCAGGGCAAGCGCGTGGTCATCGTGGAGGGGTACACCGACGTCATGGCGGCGCACCTGTCCGGCGTCGAGTCCGCGGTGGCCACCTGCGGCACCGCGTTCGGGGCCGACCACGCCAAGGTGGTGCGCCGGCTGCTCGGAGACACCACGGCGGGGGGCGGCCTGCAGCTCGCGTCCGGGGCCTCGCTCGGCGGCGAGGTGATCTTCACGTTCGACGGCGACGCCGCAGGCCAGAAGGCGGCGGTCCGCGCGTTCGGCGAGGACCAGCGGTTCCACGCGCAGACGTTCGTCGCCGTGGAGCCCGGCGGCATGGACCCGTGCGAGCTGCGCATGGCCCGGGGGCCGGAGGGGGTGCGATCCCTCGTCGACGGCCGGGTGCCGCTGTTCGAGTTCGTCATCCGCACGACCCTCGAGCAGTTCGACCTGGACACCGTGGAGGGGCGGGTCGGTGCGCTGCGGACGTCGGCCCCGCTGGTCGCCGGGATCCGGGACCGCTCGATGCAGCTCGGGTACGCGCGCTCGCTCGCGCGGTGGATCGGCATCGACACCGAGGAGGTCCGCAAGGAGGTGTCCCGCGCGGCGTCGACCCCGTCGCGCCGCACGGCGCAGCAGGACCGCCCGTCGCGTGCCGACGACGCGCCCTCGGCGCCCGTCGTCCCGGTGCTGAGCGCGCCTGACCCCCGCGACCCGGTCGCGCGCCTCGAGCGGCAGGCGCTGATCGTCGCGCTGCAGTACCCACAGCACGTGCCCGACAGCTTCGACGAGCTCGGGGAGGACGCCTTCGGGGTGCCCGCGTGGCGGGCCGTCCACGCCGCCGTGCGGGCGGCGGGCGGCACGACCACCGGGCGCAGCCTGGGGGAGGGGCGCTGGGCGGAATCCGTCGTCGAGGAGGCTCCGGAGGCCGTGGCACCGCTGGTCTCCGAGCTCGCCGTCGCCCCGGTGCCCGAGGACCGGGAGAGCGCGATCGCGGCGTACGTGGCCGACGTCGTGCGGGCGCTGGTCGACCTGGGGCTCACGCGCCGCATCGCGGACGCCAAGGGGCGGCTGCGGCGGCTCGACGCCGGCGACGCCGCCTACGCCGACGCGTTCACCGAGCTCCTCGCCATCGAGGCCCAACGCCGGTCGCTGCGCGACAGCGCCTAGCGTGATCAATGCGGCAGTTCGGGATCAGCGCGGCAGTTCGAACTGCCGCGCTGAACCCGAACTGCCGTACTGATCCACCTCTGCGGCACTTCACATCCTGCGGAAAGGGAGAAGCCGACATGGCATCACCCACGGCGATCGTGGTCGGCGGCGGCATCGGTGGTCTGGCCGCGGCAGTCGCGCTCGCGACGGCGGGCCGGCGCACGACCGTGCTGGAGCGGGCGCACGAGCTCGGCGAGGTGGGAGCGGGCGTGGCACTCACGCCCAACGCCGTCGCGGCCCTGCGCGGCCTGGGCTTCGCCGAGGACGCCGTGGACGCCCTCGGACGGCGCACCTGGGCCACCGGCACCTGGGACTGGACCGGGCGGCCGATCCTGCGCCTCCCGGACGACCCGGACCTGCGCGCGGCGACGGTGCTGCGGGGGGTGCACCGGGCGCGCCTGCACGACGCCCTCCTGGAGCGCGCCCGCGGCCTCGGCGTCGAGGTGGTCACCGACGCGCGCGTCACGACCGTCGACCCGGGTGACGCCGTGGGCGCGCCCGCCGTCGTGCGGTACGCGGACCGCGCCGGCACCGGTCGGGAGATCGAGACCGAGCTGGTCGTGGGCGCCGACGGCGTGCGCAGCGCGATACGGGCGGCCCTGTTCGCCGGCCGCGAGCCCGCGTACTCCGGGTACTCGAGCTGGCGTGCCGTCGTGCCAGGTCTCTTGGCCGGGCCGGGCCTGGTGCAGTACTGGGGCCCGCACGCCGAGTTCGGCACGATGCCGGTGCGCGACGACGCGACCTACTGGTACGGCTACGTCCGCATGCCGCAGGGCCTCCGCCTCGGGGACGAGCACGCCGCGGTGACGCAGCGGTTCGCGGGCTGGGCCGACGAGGTGGGCCGGGTGATCGCCGCGACACCGCCTGAGGCGCTGCTGCGGCACGACGTGCACCACCTGCCCGGCGGCCTTCCCCGGTACGTCCGGGGGCGGGTCGTCATGGTCGGCGACGCCGCGCACGCGACCCTGCCGACGATGGGCCAGGGCGCGGCCACGGCGCTCGAGGACGGCATCTGCGTGGGGCGGATCGTGGCCGCGGGCGTCGCGTCGGGCGCCCCGCTCGGGGAGGCGCTCGCCGCCTACGACGCCGCCCGGCGTCCTCGCTGCCGGGCGCTCGCTCGGGCGTCGGTCGCCTCGGGCCGGTTCGGGTCGCACCTGGGGCCGCGATGGCAGGGCCTGCGGAACACGCTGATGCGCCGCGTCCCGGCCGCGGCCGCCACCCGTGGCGCCCGCGCGGTCATGGGGTGGACCCCGCCCGAGCCGGCCTGAGGCTCAGGCGCGTGCCCCCTCGGCGGCCTCCACGGTGCCGGCCCGGCGACGGCGAGCCTCGTCGCGGTCCGCGGGCATGAGGGTCGAGAGTCCCACGAGCACGACGGCGCACCCGACGAGCAGCACGAACACGAGGTGCAGGGCGGACATCAGCCCGGGGCCGACCGGCGTCCCGCCGGCGCCGATCGTGGTGCGGGCGTTGACGATCGCGCCGCACACCGCGACGCCGACGGCGGAACCCAGGGACCGCGCGAACATGTTGGTGCCGGTGACGGCGCCGCGCTCGGTGAACGCGGCCGACGTCTGGGCGGCGATCAGCGTCGGCACCGACGTCAGGCCCATCCCGGCGCCCACCACGAAGCACGACGCCGCGACCATGACCAGGGACGACGCGTCGTCGAGCAGGAGCAGCAGGGCGGTGCCGGTCAGCGCCAGCGTGGTGCCCACGAGGGTCGTGAACCGGAAGCCGATCCGCAGGTAGAGGTGCCCGGCGTTGGTCGACGAGAGCGGCCAGCCGATGGTCATCGCCGCGAGCGCGAAGCCGGCGAGGAGCGGCCCGGTGCCCAGCACGCCCTGTGCGTAGATCGGGATGTACGTGGACAGGCCCAGCACGACCACGCCCACCAGCAGGGAGATGGTGGACGACACGCCCACCACGCGACGGCGCAGGATCCGCAGGTCCACGATGGGGTACCGCGACCGGGTGGCGTGCAGCCCGAACGCGAGGAGCAGCACCACGGCGGCCGCGAAGATCCCCACCGACGGCGCCGACGTCCACGCCCACGTGCCGCCGCCCTCCAGCAGACCGAGCAGCAGCAGCGTGCTGCCCCCGGCGAGGAGGACCGCACCCACGTAGTCGATGGGCTCGCGGGCACCCTTGTGGGCGGGCTCGTGGTACCGGCGAGCGAGCATCCACGCCGCCACCGCGCACAGCGGCACGTTGATGACGAAGATCCACCGCCAGCTCGTGAACTCGGAGAACACGCCGCCCAGGGTGGGGCCGACGACGGCGGAGATCGCCCACACGGACGCGAGGTAGCCCTGGGCCTTCGCCCGCTCCGCGAGGGTGTAGATGTCGGCCGTGATCGTCATCGACACGGGCATGACGGCACCCGCGCCGAGCCCCTGCAGCGCGCGGCCCGCGATGAGCAGGCCCATGGTCGGCGCCGCCGCGCACAGCACCGAGCCCACGAAGAAGAGCCCGACCCCTGCTAGCATCAGCCGCTTGCGGCCGAGCACGTCCGCGAGCCGGCCGAACAACGGTGTGCTCACCGCCTGGGCGAGCAGGTAGCTCGAGAACAGCCACGGCACCTGGTCAAACCCGCCGAGGTGGCGGGCGATCGTCGCCGAGGCGGTCGCGATGATCGTGGCGTCGAGCGCGACCAGCGCCGTCGCGAGCATGAGCGACGCGAGGACCGGGCCGCGCTCGGAGCGGAGTCCGACGGCGGTGTCAGCAGGGCGGGGCACGTAGGTGACAAGCCACCCGTGACAGGCGGGTATTCCCACGTCGAGCGGGTGACGGGATCCTTGTCGCTCGAGCCTCGGGCCTCGGGCCTCGGGCTATCGGGCGGACGCTCGGAGAGGTCAGCGGCTGTCGGTCAGGCTCGACGGCCGGCTCGTCGGGAAAAGCTGTCCATGGCCGTCAGGACCTCGGATGCTTGCCAGTACTGCTTCCGCTTGGCGGTGGTGGCGGGAGTCAGCACTCCGTCTCGCACCAGCACGTCGATGGTGTTGCGCGCGCCTCGGTCGGAGAGCCCCAGCGTGGTGGCGACGTGCTCGGCGGTGACCACGGGCTGGGCAAACAGCGAGTCGGACAGCGGCCACGCGGAGGAGTTCGAGCGCGCCTTGATCTGCTCGTGCCAGCGGGCACGGATGTCCGCGATGGCCGCGGCCAGCTCGCGGCCGTTGGCGGTGGCGCTCATCGCAGCCTTAGCGACCTCGGTCACGATGCGGTCGACGTCGCCGTCCCGGTACGCGGTGAGCGCGCGGAAATAGCGGTCCGGGTCGCCCAGCAGGCCGGCAGAGACGGGGACGGTCGTGGCCCGCAGCAGGCCTCGTCGGCGCAGCACCGACTGGAGCAGCACCCGGCCGGTGCGGCCGTTGCCTTCGGTGAACGGGTGGATGGTCTCGAACTGCGCGTGGGTGATCGCGGCATGAGCGATCGCCGGCACGTCATACCGCCCCGCGAAGCGGACGAGGTCGTGGATGGCAGCGACGACCCGGTCGTGGTGAGGCGGGATGAAGTCGGCGCCGTGGGGATAGGCGGTGTGCGAGCCGATCCAGACCTGCTCGGTGCGCCACCGCCCCGCGACGTCGGGCTCGGACGCCATCATCAGGGCGCGGTGCACAGCGAGGATCGCCTCGGCGTCCACGCGGTCGGCTCCCGCGTCAGCAGCGAGCGTCATGGCGCGCACGTTTGCGGCGACCAGCGCCGCATTCTGCTTCGCATCGACGCCGATGCTCGCCATGGCGAGGTTGCGCGCGTTCGTGGTCAGGTGCTCGATCTGCGAGGAGGACGCGGACTCGCTGCGCAGCAGCACGGCGGGCATCGGGACGGGTAGCGATGACATCTGCTCGTCGAAGCGCACGACGTCCTGGGTGGCACCCTCGACGATCTCGGTGGTCTCGGCAGCGAGCACCACCGGGAGATCGGCGATCTCGGGCGCGACGGCAGCCTTGTAGGGTCGCTCGATCCGCATGCGCTCGAAGACCGACAGCCGTCCTGGCTCGATGGTCGAGGTCCAGTCGCGGTCCTCGTGGCTCAGGGCCGGCCAGCCGTGTCGAGGTTCGGCCGGTGCGTCGAGGTCGTCCGCGGCGGACGGCGAGGCCTGCCCGGAGGGACGTCCAGCGTCGCCGCGCAGGTTGCCGTGCCGGTCGGTGGTGGTCATGCACGTACCCTTCACTCTGAACGCGCCGTAATGAACTGTACGTGAGTTTGCTTCAATAGCGCGCGTTCTTGTTGAAGCAAAGGGTGGAGCCGCTCCAGTGCCCCGGGTCGATCGGCAATACGTGGCGCGGCAGATCGCCGTCAAGAAGTCGACAGCAGGCGTTCGTTCTCCCACGACAGCAAGGATGCCGACGACTCACCCTCCCGGGACAGCGACACCAAGAACGGCGACGAGTCCACGCCGGGCGGCAGTGCGGCGACGGCCCAGGGTGCGAGTGAGCGGCGTCGACGTCGGGGCCGTCGTTCCGCTCGTGCTGTTGGCACTCGGCATCGGAGTGTTGGCCCGATCGGCCGGGCCGCGTCGATTGCCCACGTTGTAGGCCGCGGTGGGATGGCCGGGAATACATCGAGACCCTGAATCCCCATGTCAGAAGGGGTTTCAGGGCCTCGTCTCGGCTCCCGCGGTTGGACTTGAACCAACGACCGTCCGATTAACAGTCGGATGCTCTGCCAGCTGAGCTACGCGGGATCGCGTGATCCACCGGGCCGTGCGACCCCGTGAACCGGAAAGAACAATACCAGCCCTACGCGGGTAGTCCGGACGCTCCCCGCACCCTGGACTCCGTGGCGTCCACCACTCGGGCGACGGCCGGGTCGTCGAGGTCCACGCCCGGCCCGGCGATGGCCTGGGAGAACAGGGCGCCGCCGGCGGAGCGGCGGACGGCGACCTTGACCTGGCCGCCACCGGGCACCGCCACGGTCTCGGCGAGCACCACCGACCACTGGACGCGCTCGCGAAAGGCCTGGGTGAACGAGGTGCGCTCGGCGTCGACGAGCTCGAGCGGCGTGTCGCCGGTCGCGTCCACCCACTCGACGGTCAGCACCGACCGCTCCGGGTCGTACGCCGCGTGGTCGACGTCGGACCAGGGCCGGTGCAGACGCACGGAAGCGTCGGTCACGACGGCGAGCGCCGTCGTCGTCGCGACCGTCCACGCGCCGTCGGCCAGCTCAGCCGCGGCCAGTACCCGCTCGCCGCGGGCGAGCGGCAGGGTGCGTCGGACGTCGTCGGGCAGGGAAGGGCGGCGGAACCACATGGCGGCAGCGTAGCGGCGCGTCAGGCAGGGCTGGCGGTGCCGGTGCCCGGCTCGGGCCCGGCGGACGTCTGCTCGCGGGCTGCCTGCTCCCGCTGCAGCCGTGCCTGCTCGAGGAGCCAGCGCAGCTCGGGGTCGTCGTCGTCCGTACCGCCCTCGTGGGGTGTGACCGGGGAGGGCTCGGTCTCCCACGTGCGCCTGCGACCGGGGTAGGTGGCGGGCGGGGTCGGGCCCGCCGGGAACCCGGTGCCCCGGGCCGAGCGGCGGCGCTGCCGTGCGCTCTGGCTCACCACGATCCATGCAACGGAGCCGGCGAACGGCAGGAACAGGATGATGACGATCCAGACGCCCTTCGCGAGGCCGCCCGTGTCGTCATCGTCCGCCTGCACGACGTCGACGATCGCGTAGACGATCAGGGCGAGGTAGGCCAGCATCAGCAGCGCACGGAACATGGCTGGGAGCGTAGCGACTCGCCGGGCCCGGGCCCAGGTGGCAGGCCGATCTCTCCGCCGTGCCCCGTGCAGGACTTGAACCCGCGACCGAGAGATTATGAGTCTCCTGCTCTGACCAGCTGAGCTAACGGGGCGCGCCGGTGAGCATACCGGGGGGCGGCGGCCGGAGGGGATGCGCCGGGCTGCCGGGTGGGGTGTCATGTGGGGGTGACCATCGATGTCAGGCGGGTGTACGACCCACCGGATCCCGGGGACGGTACCCGCGTGCTGGTGGACCGGCTGTGGCCGCGCGGGCTGTCGAAGGAGGACGCGCGCCTGGACGAGTGGTGCAAGGACGTCGCGCCGTCGGCAGAGCTGCGCACCTGGTTCCATCACGACCAGGAGGCCCGCTTCGAGGAGTTCGAGCGCCGGTACCGGGCCGAGCTCGACGACAACCCCGCGGTGGCCCGCCTCGCGGAACAGGGGTCGGGGCAGCGGCGGCTGACGCTGCTCTACGCGATCCGCGACACCGAGCAGAACCACGCCCTCGTGCTGCGCGACGTCCTGGTGGACTACCTCGAGGCGGCGGGCTCCACCTCGGCGGACTGATCGGACGTCACCCCGTCGCGGCGAGGGGTCAGCGCCCGGACGATGCGGTCGAGGTCCCGCTCGACGGCCCGCCGCAGCCGCGGGCCGAGCGGGCGCTCGACGAACCGGTGCACGAGGTACGCCGCGCCGAGCATCGTGAGCGTCACGACAGCGAACGTCACGACCATCGGCAGGTGCGGGTAGAGGCGTTCGATGAGCCACTCGCCCCAGGACGAGTGCAGCAGGTACAGGGGATAGGTCAGCGCCCCGGCGACGGTGAGCCAACGCCACGAGAGCCGGTTGACCGGCGTCAGCGCGATGAGGGCGACCAGCGCGAAGCACGCGGCGATCGCGGGCCAGTAGGCCTGCGGGTCCACGGTGACGCCGGTGCTCGTCGCGATGCGTAGGGACTGGCTGCGGCCGGAGACGGCGCAGGCGAGGACGACGTTGCCGGCGAGCACCAGCCACGGGGCGACGGCCCGGCGCTCGCGGACGAGCAGGAACAGCATCATCCCGCCGGCGAAGAGCGGTGCGTCCGTGCCGACGAGCACGGTGGCGGCCAGCTCGTGGTCGGACCGCGCGGCGACGACGGCCGCGAGGGGCCACAGGGTGGCGAACGCGATGAGACGGTTGCGGGTCATCCCCACGGCGAGCAGCACGCCGATGAGCACGTAGAACCGCAGCTCGGTCCACAGCGTCCAGTACACGGGCTCGAGGTCCTGCATGCCGAAGGCGCGCTGCGCCATCGTGACGTTGGCCGCGGTCTCCGACAGGCCGACGTCCTTGGTGCCGGGAGCGACCACGAGCAGCAGCAGGAGCACCGCGACGATGGACAGCCAGTAGGCCGGGAACAGCCGCCCCACCCGGGACGCCGTGAAGGAGCGCACGCCACGGCCCCACGCGGACATGAGGATGACGAACCCGCTGATCACGAAGAAGAGCTGGACGCCGAACGAGCCGAAGGCGGCCACCGGCTGCGCGTCGGGGAACGACTCGGCAGTCTCGGCGCCCCAGGCCTGGTGGTTCACGGCGACGTAGTGGTAGACGAGCACGCCGAGGGCGGCGACGAAGCGCAGCGCGTCCAGGGCGGCGAGGCGGGGCCTGCCCGCGGCCTTCGGCCCCGTGGACTTCGGCCCGGCGGACCTTGCCATCGCGCCCGCGGGCGCCGACCCGGGGTCCGAGGCAGGGCTGTCGCCGGCATCGGGGGCAGGAGCGGTCACGGGTGCGGTCGTCGTCTCAGTCATCCATCGTCACGTTATCAAACCGTGACCTTGGGGCCTCGGGGCGTCCGCCGACGTGGGAGAATGCGGCCATGGCGATGCGAGAGATCCGCGTGCTGCCCGACCCCGTGTTGCGCACCGCTTGCGACGAGATCACCACCATCGACGACCGCGTACGCGGACTCGTCGACGACCTTCTGGAGACGGTGGACGCCGACGGGCGCGCCGGGCTGGCTGCCAACCAGATCGGAGTGAACCTGCGGGCGTTCTCCTGGAACGTGGAGGACGAGATCGGCTATGTCCTCAACCCGCGGATCGTCGCCGTGTCCGACGAGACGCAGGACGGCGACGAGGGGTGCCTGTCGGTCCCGGGCCTCTGGTACCCGACGACGCGCGCGTGGTACGCCAAGGTCGTGGGCACTGACCTGGACGGCGACGAGGTCGTCGTGGAGGGCACGGGTCTCATGGCCCGCTGCCTGCAGCACGAGTGCGATCACCTGGACGGCAAGCTGTACCTCGACCGCCTGGAGCGGGCGACGCGCAAGAAGGCCATGCGCGAGCTGCGCGAGCGTCTCTGAGGCCGCCCGGACGCCTCTGACCGGCCACAAGGCCGTGCGCGTGAACGCGCACGGTCCCTCAAGTCCTGCTCAAATCCGTGTTTCCTCTCGCATCGGGGGGAGGACTCGGGCAGGATGTGACGCGTAGACACAATGCGACACGCCGTAGGGGCGCAAGACATGTCGACGCCTGGTGCTCGAGGACGTAGGGGAAGACGGACCTCGAATCCAGGGAGGACAACATGGCTGGTGCGATCACCCGCGGTGTGCTGTTCGTGCACTCGGCACCCCGTGCACTGTGCCCCCACGTCGAGTGGGCAGCGGGCACAGTGCTCGATAGTCGTGTGTCGCTGGACTGGACTCCCCAGCCGGCGTCGCGCGGCCTCTACCGTGCTGAGCTCTCGTGGCAGGGCGCCCCAGGGACGGGTGCCCGGCTGGCCTCTGCCCTTCGTGGCTGGGACCACCTGCGCTACGAGGTGACCGAGGACGCGAGCCACGGCGTCGACGGCGCACGCTGGTCCCACACGCCCGAGCTCGGCATCTTCCACGCGATGACCGACGTGCACGGCAACGTCGTCGTGCCCGAGGACCGGGTGCGCACCGCGCTCGATTCCGCGCACGACGGGCGTTCCGTGCGCGAGGCCCTCGACCTCGCCCTGGGCACCGCGTGGGACGACGAGCTCGAGCCGTTCCGCTACGCCGGGGCCGGCGCACCCGTGCGCTGGCTGCACCGCGTCGGGTAGCGCCCAGCGCCCGCACGCAGCCCGGACGACGACGGCGCCCTGCCACCGCGAGGTGGCAGGGCGCCGTGGTCTGTGACGGCAGACGGGCCGGATCAGGCGCTGGTGACCACCAGGGCCACGTTGTGCCCGCCGAACCCGAACGAGTTGTTGATCGCGACCAGGTCGCCGTCGGGCAGCTTCTCCGGGGTGTCGCGCACGAGCGGCACCTGGAGCTCCGGGTCCGGGTTGGCCACGTTGATCGTGGGAGGCGCGAGCCGGTCCGCGAGAGCCTTGACGGTGAACAGCGTCTCCAGCGCGCCGGCACCGCCCAGCAGGTGCCCGGTCATCGACTTGGTCGCGGACAGCCGCACGTGGTCCGCCTCGCCACCCATGAGGGTGCGGATCGACGCGGTCTCGGTGAGGTCGCCGACCTTCGTCGAGGTCGCGTGCGCGTTGACGTGCACGACGTCGCGGGAGGTCACGCCGGCGTCCTCCAGGGCGCGGCGCATGGCCGAGACCTGGCCGGTGCCCTCGGGGTCGGGCGAGGTGATGTGGTACGCGTCGGCGGACAGGCCGACGCCGCCGATCTTCGCGTAGACGCGGGCGCCGCGGGCGGCGGCGTGCTCCGCGCTCTCCAGCACCAGCACCGCCGCGCCCTCGCCGATGACGAAGCCGTCGCGGTCGACGTCGTACGGGCGGGACGCCCCCTGCGGGTCGTCGTTGCGCAGGGACAGCGTGCGCGAGGCGGCGAACGCCGCGATCGGCATGGGGTGGATCGTGGCCTCCGTCCCACCGCAGACCACGACGTCGGCCCGGCCGTTGCGGATCATGTCGACGCCGTAGCCGATGGCCTCCGCGCCGGAGGCGCAGGCGGACACCAGGGCGTGTGCGCCCGCCTTGGCGCCGAGCTCGAGCGACACGTACGCGGCGGGGGAGTTCGGCATGAGCATCGGCACCGTCATGGGCAGCATGCGGCGTGCGCCACGCTCCTGGAGCAGGTCCCAGCCGTCGAGCGTCGTCCAGATGCCGCCGATGCCCGACGACACGACGGCACCCAGCCGCTCGCCGTCGACCTCGGGGGCGCCGGCGTCCTGCCAGGCCTCGCGGGCCGCGACCATCGCGTACTGCGTGGACGGGTCCATGCGCTTGGTCTCGGGGCGGGTGAGGACCTCGTCGGGGCGGACCTTGATGGTCGCCGCGAACGTGACGGGCAGCCCGTACTTCTCGGCCCAGTCGTTCTCGAACGTCCGGGCGCCGGACTCGCCCGCCAGGGCCGCCGCCCAGGTGCTGGGGGCGTCGCCGCCCAGAGGGGTGGTGGCGCCGAGTCCGGTGACGACGACGTCGCGCGAGGCGGGTGCGGCAGTCATGGTGGGTCGCTCCTGTGTCGAGACGGCCGGGTCGTCGGCCGGTGCGGTGGTTCGGGTCACGCGGGCGGACCGGGTCGCCGGTCCGCCCGCGTCACGACGGGACGGCGGCTGCGGTCCCGTGCGATGAGCGGGCCGCTCAGGCGGCCTGGGCGCCCTCGATGAAGGAGACGGCGTCGCCGACCGTCGCGAGGTTCTTCACCTCGTCGTCGGGGATGCGGACGCCGAACTTGTCCTCGGCGTGCGTCACGATCGTCATCATCGACAGCGAGTCGATGTCGAGGTCGTCGGTGAAGGACTTCTCCGTGACGACGGCGTCGGTCGGCAGACCGGTCTCCTCGGCGACGATCTCGGCGAGGCCCTCGAGAATCTCCTGCGCGGTGTAAGCCATGGGGTGGGTTTCTCCTTGTACGGGGTACCGGCCGTCCGGCACCGATGGGGTGGTGCGGTGCGATTCTTCCGCACCAGGGGGGTTGCCCGCCACGAGGCCCCGCAGGGCCCACGGGCAGGCCGGGTCAGGGAAGCACGACGACCTGCGCCGCGTAGACGAGCCCGGCGCCGAAGCCGATCTGCAGCGCCAGGTCGCCGGAAGAAGCCAGCCCCTCGGCGAGCAGCCGTTCGGTGGCCAGCGGGATCGACGCGGCCGACGTGTTGCCGGTGTCGGCGATGTCGCGGCCGACCACCACGGAGTCCGGCAGCCCGAGCTGCTTGATCATCTGGTCGATGATCCGCATGTTGGCCTGGTGCGGCACGAAGACCTGGATGTCCTCGGGCTCGACCCCTGCCTCGGCCATGGCCTTGGCCGCGACCGGCGCCATCTGGAACGCGGCCCACTTGAACACCGAGGGGCCGTCCTGGCGCAGGGTGGGCCAGCCCGCCGACGGGTCCTCGCGCAGGTCGGACCACGAGTGCGTCTGGCGGATGGCGGCCGCCTTGTCGCCGTCGGAGCCCCAGACGGTGGGCCCGATACCGGGCACGTCGGAGGGGCCGACGACGACGGCGCCCGCGCCGTCGCCCAGGAGGAAGGAGATGGACCGGTCCGTCGGGTCGATGAAGTCGGACATCTTCTCGGCGCCGATGACGAGCACGTGCCGGGCAGCACCCGCGCGCACGAGCGCGTCGGCCTGCCCGATGCCGTAGGCGTAGCCCGCGCAGGCGGCCGAGATGTCGTAGGCCGCGGCCGGGGTCGCGCCGAGCCGGTCGGCGAGCACCGCGGCACCGGCGGGCGTCTGGTGGAAGTACGTGACCGTCGAGAGGATGACGGCGTCGATGTCGGAACCCGTGAGGCCGGCCGCGTCGATGGCCTTGCGGGCCGCCGCCTCGGCGAGGTCGAGGACATCGGTGGCCGCGTCCGCGCGCCGGCGGGTGACGATCCCGGTCCGCTGGCGGATCCACTCGTCCGAGGAGTCGATCGGGCCGGCGACGTCGTCGTTCGTCACGACGTTGGCGCCCCGCTCGCCGGCGACGGCCAGGATGCGCGAGTACCGGACGGGCTCGGCCTGCCGCAGGGCCTTGCGCGTGCTCACGCGGCGGCCTCGGCGACGGTCGAGTGCCGGGCGACGAGGTCGCGCGCGGCCTCGATGTCGTCGGGGGACTTCACGGCGACGGACTCGACACCCTTGAGCGCACGCTTGGCCAGGCCTGTCAGGACGCCGCCGGGCGCGAGCTCGAGGATGCCGGTGACGCCGCGCTCGGCGAGCGTGGCCTGGCACAGGTCCCAGCGCACGGGGGCCGTCACCTGGGCTGCGAGGCGCGTCAGGACGTCGGCGGCGGTGCCGTGCCCGTGCGAGCCGGGAGCGAGCGAGTCGTAGGTGGCTCCGTCGGCGTTCGACAGGAGCGGCAGCCGCGGGTCCGTCGCCAGCCATCCCTCGGCCACCTGGGCGAAGGCGCTCCGGGCCGAGTCCATGAACGGGGTGTGGAACGCGCCTGCGACCTGCAGCGGGATGACGCGGGTACGTGCCGGGGCGTCGGCCGCGAAGGCCGTGAGCCGCTCGGGGTCGCCGGCGGCGACGATCTGGCCGCCGCCGTTGACGTTCGCGGGAAACAGCCCGGCGGCCTCGATCGCCGCCATGACCTCGTCGGGGTCGCCACCGACGACGGCGCTCATGCCCGAGGGAGCCGCCGCGGCGGCCTCGGCCATGGCCCGGGCGCGGTGGGACACGAGGCCCACGGCACCGGCGTCGTCCAGCGCCCCGGCGACGGCCGCGGCACTGAGCTCGCCGACCGAGTGGCCCGCCGTGACGTCGACGACGTCGGTCGCGGCGCGGCCGTCGAGGATCACGCGCAGCGCGAGCAGCGAGGACGACACGATGAGCGGCTGCGCGACCGCGGTGTCCCGGATCGTGTCGGCGTCCGACGTCGTCCCGTGCAGGGCGAGGTCGGTCCCGGCCGCCGCGGAGAACGAGTCGAGCAGGTCAACGGTGCCGGGCAGCTCCAGCCAGGGCGAGAGCATTCCGGGGTTCTGGGAGCCCTGTCCAGGGCAGACGACGGCGAGCACGTCCCCACGGTGTCATCCCCTCGGGCGCGCGGTGCGTCGCGACGCGCACGAACCTGGGGAAGGTCGATTGTGGGAAACCTCCAACACCTCGCGTGGCTCATCCCGCGGGGCACGCGGACGGGGGACGTCAGCCGGTGTGCGCCGTGTCGAGCTGGCCGAGCGCCAGTGCCACCTGCAGGACGAACGACTCGCGGGCGTCCAGCGGGTCCCACCCGGTGATCTCCGAGACCTTGCGCAGGCGGTACCGCACGGTGTTGGGGTGCACGTACAGCCTGCGGGCAGCGGCCTCGAGCGACCGGCCGGTGCCGAGGTAGGCCGAGAGGGTCTCCAGCACCGAGCCGGAGGCCGCCTCCAACGGGCGGTACGCCTGCGCCACGAGCGTGCGCCGGGCGGTGAGGTCGCCGGTCAGGACACGCTCGGGCAGCAGGTCGTCGGCGAGCACGGGCCGGGGTGCGTGCGGCCAGGCCGCCGCCGCCGCGAGGCCCGCGAGGGCCGCGCCGGCGGACAGGGCCGCCGCCGACACGTCGGGCACCACGCCGCCGATCACGACCGGGCCGGGGCCGAACCGGTCCAGCAGCGAGGTCGCGGCGGCGACGAGGTCGCCCTCGCCGCCCAGCACGAGCACCAGCCGGTCGCCGTGGATGCCGACCAGAGCGTCGCCGGCGGCCCGGCGTGCGAGCCGCCGCAGCTCGGCCGTGCGCATGTCGTCCAGGCGGGCCGTGGCCTCGCCCACGACGACGAGCGCGTGGCCCCGGCCGCTCCAGCCGAGCGCGGAGACGCGGGAGCGCAGCGAGTCGTCGCCGTCGCCCCGCACGAGCGCGTCGACGACGAGGGCCTCCAGCCGGGCGTCCCACGCGCCGCGGACCTCCGCCGCCCGCGCGTAGACCTCCGCCGCGGAGAACGCGACCTCACGGGAGTAGCGCAGCACGGCCTCGCGCAGGTCCCGCTCGTACCCGGGTGCGGCGATCTCGTCGGAGTGCGACTCGACGACGTCGACCATGAGCCGCACCAGCTGCAGCGTGTGCTGCAGGGAGATCGAGCGCGTCAGCTCCGGCGGCGCGGCGGCGAACATCTCGCCAACGCCGTGGGGGGTGGTGGCGGCCGGCTCGGCGAACCAGTTCACGAACGCGTTGATCGCGGACTGGGCGACAAGGCCGACGTACGAGCGGTCCTCGGCAGGAAGCTGCCGGTACCAGGAGACCTCCTCGTCGAGCCTGCGCATGGCCGTGGCCGTGAGCATCCCGAGCCCCTCGCGTACGCGCTGGACGTTCTCCCCGCGCGGGACCGGCTCGGCGGCGGGGGCGCGCGACGAGTCCCCGGGGGCGGCGGCGGGCGTCGCGGTCGCGCTTCGTGTGGTCGCCATGCGTCCGAGGATACGGGGGAGGTTGTGGGGAGTGCACAAAGCCGCCGTCGCGGGGCCCGGGGCCAGGTGATTGGATATGGTCGAGGGCATGGCACTCATGCCCCGGCTCCGGCAGCTCCTGCGGCGGTCGTTCTCTGCCTCGACCGTCGGGGCTCGCCGTCCGACGTCCCGCCGGCGGGAAGGGGACACGGTGCAGGAGGACGCGCTGCGCGCCATGCTCGCCGACGACCCGAACGACGAGCGCGCCTTCTACGCCCTCGCGGAGATCGTGCGGCGGCGGGCGGCCGAGAGCCCCCATGCGGACGACCCGCTCACCGCGCCCGTGGACGAGGTGGCCAAGCAGCGGGCGGCGGACCTGGCGGTCTGGTCGCTCGCCGAGGAGCTCGCCGGGCATCCCCGCGGGTGGCGGCCCCTGCTCGAGCTCGGACGGCTCTCCCTGGCCGACGATCCCGAGGGGGCGGTACGACGTCTCGCGACCGCGTCCGAGCGGGACCCCGAGGGCGTGGCCCTCGCGGAGGGCCTCGCGATCCTGCGCGAGGCCGGGATGCCGGCGGAGGCGCTCGGGCTCGGCATCGGGCACTGGCGCGCCCGCGAGCACGTCGCGGAGGTCGGGCGGCAGCTGGTGCTGGCCGCTCTCGAGGCCGGACGCACCGCGGAGGCCAAGCAGCACCTCGAGTCGCTGGAGCTGCGCGAGGGCACCGAGGAGCTGCGCGCGGAGCTCGCCCGCACCCTGGCCGAGGCCGAGCAGACCCCGCCGAGATAGAGAGGCACCTCGCCGAGATAGAGAGGGGGCGGGTCGCGCTTCTGCG
>NZ_JAIXCQ010000015.1 GCF_020297055.1 Isoptericola luteus
AGGGGGCGGGTCGCGCTTCTTCGCGGCCCCCCCCCTCTCTATCTCGGCGAGGTGCCTCTCTATCTCGGCGCTATCCCGACGTCAGCTGTCGCCGCCGACGGCGCCGGAGGTGCCGGCGTTGACGTCCAGCAGGCGGTACTTCTCGACCGCCTGGGCCACGACGTCGGCCGGGACCTCGCCACGCCGGGCGAGGAGCTGCAGCGTCTTGACCACCATCGACGGGCCGTCGATGAGGAAGTAGCGCCGCGCGGCCGCACGGGTGTCGGAGAAGCCGAACCCGTCGGCGCCGAGCACCGCGTAGTCGCCGGGGATCCACGCACGGACCTGGTCGGGCACGAGGTGGTCGTAGTCGCTCGTGGCGACGAACGGCCCCTGCGCGTCCGACAGCTTCTGCGTGAGGTACGGCGTGCGGGGCGTCGCCGTGGGGTCGACCATCGCGTCGTGGTCGGCCGCCAGGGCGTCGCGACGCAGCTCGTTCCAGCTCGTCACGCTCCACACGTCGGCGGACACACCCCAGTCGTCGGCCAGCAGCTGCTGCGCCTCGAGCGCCCACGGCACGCCCACGCCGGAGGCGAGGAGCTGGGCCTTGGGACCCTCGACGTCGGACGCCGAGATCCGGTGGATGCCGTGCAGGATGCCGTCGACGTCCACGTCCTCCGGCTCGGCCGGCTGGGTCATGGGCTCGTTGTAGACCGTCAGGTAGTACATGACGTTCTGGTCGCGGCCGTCCGAGCCGTCGCCGAACATCCGCTGGATGCCGTCGCGCACGATGTGGCGGATCTCGTAGCCGTACGCCGGGTCGTACTGCACCATCGCCGTGTTGGTGCCGGCGAGGAGGGGCGAGTGGCCGTCGGCGTGCTGCAGGCCCTCACCGGTCAGGGTGGTGCGGCCGGCGGTGGCGCCGATGATGAAGCCACGGGCGAGCTGGTCGCCCGCCGCCCAGAACTGGTCGCCGGTGCGCTGGAAGCCGAACATCGAGTAGAAGATGTAGACCGGCACCATGGTCTCGCCGTGCGTCGCGTACGACGTGCCGACGGACTGGAACGCGGCCGCGGAACCGGCCTCGTTGATGCCCGTGTGCATGATCTGCCCGGCCTCGGACTCCTTGTAGCTCAGCATGAGCTCACGGTCCACGGCGAGGTAGTTCTGCCCCTGGGTGTTGAAGATCTTCGCGCTCGGGAAGATCGCGTCCAGGCCGAAGGTGCGTGCCTCGTCGGGGATGATCGGCACGATCCGCTTGCCGAGGTCCTTGTCCTTGATGAGGTCCTTGAGCAGCCGCACGAAGGCCATCGTGGTCGCGACCTGCTGCTGCCCCGAGCCCTTCTTGAGGATCTCGTACGTCTTGTCGCCGGGCAGCGTCACCGGCTTGGGCGAGGACCGGCGCTCAGGCACGAAACCGCCGAGCTGGCGGCGGCGCTCCAGCATGTACTGGATGCCCTCGTCGTCCATGCCCGGGTGGTAGTACGGGGGCAGGTACGGGTCGGCGTCGATCTGCTCGTCGGTCAGCGGGATGCGCAGGTTGTCGCGCAGCGCCTTGAGGTCGGAGTTCTTGACCTTCTTCATCTGGTGCGTGGCGTTGCGGGCCGCGAAGCTCGAGCCGAGCGCGTATCCCTTGACGGTCTGCGCGAGGATGACCGTCGGCTGGCCGGTGTGGGCGCGCGCCGCCGTGTACGCGGCGAAGATCTTGCGGTAGTCGTGCCCGCCGCGCTTGAGGTTCCAGATGTCGTCGTCCGTCATGTTCTGCACGAGCGCCTTGGTACGCGGGTCGCGACCGAAGAAGTGCTCGCGGATGAACGCGCCGGACTCCGCGCGGTACGTCTGGTAGTCGCCGTCGGGCGTGACGTTCATGAGGTTGACCAGGGCGCGGTCCTTGTCCGCGTTGAGCAGCGCGTCCCACTCGCGGCCCCAGACGACCTTGATGACGTTCCAGCCGGCGCCGCGGAACTGGGCCTCCAGCTCCTGCATGATCTTGCCGTTGCCGCGCACCGGGCCGTCGAGACGCTGCAGGTTGCAGTTCACCACGAAGGTCAGGTTGTCGAGCTGCTGGTGCGCCGCCTGCTGCAGCATGCCGCGCGACTCGGGCTCGTCCATCTCGCCGTCGCCGAGGAACGCCCAGACGTCCTGCTGGCTCGTGTCCTTGATGCCGCGGTTGTGCAGGTACCGGTTCGTCCACGCCTGGTAGATCGCCGACGCCGGGCCGAGGCCCATGGAGACGGTCGGGTACTCCCAGAAGTCCGGCAGCATGCGCGGGTGCGGGTACGAGGGCAGGCCGCCGCCGGCGTGCGACTTCTCCTGGCGGAAGCCGTCGAGCTGGTCCGCGGTGAGGCGGCCCTCGAGGAACCCGCGGGCGTACTGGCCGGGGGAGGAGTGACCCTGGAAGTAGATCTGGTCGCCGCCGCCGGGGTGGTCCTTGCCGCGGAAGAAGTGGTTCAGGCCCACCTCGTACAGCGTCGCCACGGAGGCGTACGAGGAGATGTGCCCGCCGACCGAGACCTCGGGGCGCTGTGCGCGCGTGACCATGACGGCCGCGTTCCAGCGGATCCAGGAGCGGTACTTGCGCTCCATGGCCTCGTCGCCCGGGAAGTACGGCTCGTCGTGCACGGAGATCGTGTTCACGTACGGCGTCGCCGTGGTCGCCGGGATGTGCACGTTGCGCTCGCGCGCGCGACGCAGCAGGTTGAGCATCACGTAGCGGGCACGCGGCCCACCCTTGTCGTCGATCAGCCCGTCGAACGACTCGACCCACTCGCCGGTCTCGGCGGGGTCGATGTCCGGGACAGCGCTGAGCAGGCCGTTGATCAACGGTCCGGTCTCGTCGTACGAAGCCACCAGCAACCTCTCTCGTCTGCGGGCGGTGGCGGACTGTGTGGCCGCCGCCGGCCGTGTCAGGTGTTCCCCGCCGTGGAGGCTCCGCCCCGTCAGGTCGCGACGGCGCGGGTCCCACGATCAGGTGGTCATCACACATTGTGTCCCCAGGACAGCCCGCGAGCCCACCATCGGGCGGTCAAGGATCCGTGATCTACGTCATGCCTACCCTCGGACCTGCGCCGTCACAAGGATCGGTCGGGGTCGGGTCGGACGTCGCGTAGGGTCGTGCCGTCCCGACAGGTGGGACGAACCGGACGTGGCCACGGGTTGCCGGGCGTGCTCGGGTGCGGTGGACTACGTTGTCGCACACGGGTCGCAGGCGCGACCCGTCGTTGGGTGTGGGTGTCGCGGTGCTCCACGGCACGGTGCGGTACAGATGTCGTCGGGTGTCGTCGACTGTCGGACAGAGAGGAACGAAGGACCACGTGGGTAAGCAGGCGGATTCCCTGGCGGCGCGCCTCGGGTTCGAGCAGGGCCAGGTGGTGCAGGAGTTCGGGTGGCGTGACGACGTCGACGACGCGCTGCGGTCCGAGCTCGAGGAACTGGTCGGCGGTGAGCTCGTCGACGAGGACTACGACGACGTCACCGACGGTGTCATCGTCTGGTGGCGCGACGACGACGGCGACCTGACCGACATGCTGGTCGACGCCCAGACAGTGCTCGACGACGGTGCGCTCATCTGGCTGCTCACCCCCAAGCCGGGGCGCGACGGCCACGTGGGCCACAACGAGATCCAGGAGGCCGCGACCACGGCCGGGCTGCACGCGACGAGCACGTTCGCCGTCGCCCCCGACTGGTCCGCGACGAAGCTGGCGAACCGCGGCCGCGGCCGGTGACGCGGTGACGGCCGCGCCGACCGCCGGTGGCGCCCTGCGCGCCGGCGACCCCGCTCCCGATTTCACGCTCCCGGACACGCACGGGACGCCCGTGCACCTCGCGGACCTGCGCGGCGAGCCGGTGCTGGTGGTCTTCTACCCGTTCGCGTTCTCCGGCATCTGCACCAGCGAGCTGTGCGAGCTGCGCGACAACATCGAGGACTTCGAGACCGCCGGTGTGCGGCTCCTCGCGGTGTCGACGGACGCCGTCTTCTCGCTCAAGGCGTGGCAGGAGCAGGAGGGGTTCGGCTTCGACCTCCTCAGCGACTTCTGGCCGCACGGTGAGGTGGCCCGGGCGTTCGGCGCCTTCGACGAGAGCAGCGGGCACGCGTTGCGCGGGTCCTTCCTGCTCGACGGCGACGGGATCGTGCGCTGGGCCGTCGTCAACCCGCGCGGTCAGCGGCGGGACCTGGACGGATACCGCGAGGCGCTCGCCGAGATCTGACGCCGCGACGGGTGCCTCGACCGGTCCTGACCTGCGTGGGCGCACGTGCGCGGCGCCGCTCGTCGGACGGTATCCTTGCCAGCGCTGCCAGGGCCTGTAGCTCAGCTGGTCAGAGCGCCACGCTTACACCGTGGATGTCGGGGGTTCGAGTCCCTCCGGGCCCACCACCCTCAGGATTCTGCCGTCAGGCCTCTCGCGCCCCGACGGTCCTCCTCGGGCTCCGCTGCATGAGGGCGACATCTCCTCAGACGCCGAGCAACCGGGCTTTCTGCGCGGCGAACTCGGCGTCGGTGAGCACGCCGTTGTCGCGCAGCTGCCCGAGCCGCTCCAGCTGCGCGATCACGTCGGACCCGCCGGCCGCCGCCGCCGGAGCAGGTGGCGGTGGCGCGGGCTGCGCGTACTGCTGTGGTGGGGCCGCGTACTCCTCCTGCGAGGCCCACCGGCCGGCCTGGCGCCGGGAGACGCGGTTCGACACGGCGGTCGCCGTGCCGGCGACCACCGCGGTGCGGGCCATGCCACGGATCAGTCCCATCGTGCGCTCCTTCGGGTGGTGGAGGGTCGTGAACCTCAGCCTGCGCTGGGGCTCTCGAGGGCGTCCAGCGCTGCGACGACGTCGTCGGCGGGGATCCGGCCGCTCGCGACGACCTCGGCTCCTGCCTCACGCATCGCCGTGACGAAGGGGCCCGCCCACGTGTTCTCGTACACGATCAGACCGACGGCGTCGCCGGGCGCGACCAGGCGGGCGCTCTGAGCGAGGTCGTCGTCGTCCAGCAACCCCGACCGGGCGCCCTCGAACACGGCGAGGTCGAGCTCTCCGTCGTCGTCGAGGTCGGTGAGCGCGACCGCCACGACGTCGCCGGTGTCAGACACCTTGACGACCCGGAGGTCGAGGATCCGGATGATCCCCCGCTCCACGAGGTCCAGCAACGCCGCCAGGCCCTTGCCTTCCAGCCTCGCGCCGGGGAACTCCACGGCCAGATAGTCGATCGGTCCTACGGGCTGGGCGGTCACGGTCATCCTCCATCGTGAGGCTCGCGGGCGGCTGCGCCCGTGACCACGAGGCTGCCACCGCCCGGGGTGGTCGCGCCCCACCCCACCGGGGGTGGAGCCTCACCACCCGGTTCGCCGCCAGGATCGGTCGTGACGGAACCCCCCGACGCCTGGAGCCGACCGATGACGAGCACCGAACCGCGTCCGGCACCCTTGTGCGACCCGGTGGCCGCCGACGCGCAGGAGGTGGCGAGGAACCTCGGGGTCGACCCGGCGCGCGGTCTGTCGGCCGAGCAGGTCCGGTCCCGGCTCGGCGAGCACGGTCCCAACGAGCTGACGGCTTCCCAGGGGGAGCCTGGGTGGCGCGCGTTCCTGCGACAGTACGAGGACTTCATGCAGGTGGTGCTGCTGGTCGCCGCGGCAGTGAACCAGCTCGTCACGGGGGACGTGGGGACGACGGCGGTGCTCGCCGGGCTCACGGTGTTCAACGCGGTGATCGGTCTCCGTCAGGAGGCCAAGGCAGAGGAGAGCGTCAAGGCCTTGGCGCAGATGATGCGGACGGTGTGCCGGGTCCGTCGCGACGGGCTGGCGGTGGAGATCGACGCCGCCGGGCTGGTGCCGGGGGACGTGGTCCTGGTCGAGGCGGGCGACCGTGTGCCCGCCGACGGGCGGGTGTGGCTGGCCGCCGCTCTCGAGGTCGAGGAGGCCGCGCTCACCGGCGAGAGCCTGCCCGTCGCCAAGACGGCGGCCCCGGTGCCGGGCGACGACGTCCCCCTCGGCGACCGGCTCTGCATGGTGTACATGAACACGTCCGTCACGCGGGGCCGAGGCGAGGTGCTCGTGACCGCGACCGGGATGTCGACCGAGATCGGGCACATCGCCGACATGTTGTCCGCGACGGAGACCGGCAAGACGCCGCTGCAGCGCCAGCTCGACTCGCTGTCCAGGATCATCGCCTCGATCGCGGCCGTCGCCCTGGTGCTCGTGGTGATGCTCGGCCTTGCGCAGGGCCATTCCTTCGACACGCTCTTCATCACGGGCGTCGCGCTCGCCGTGGCGGCGATCCCGACCGGGCTCCCTGCGGTCGTGACTGCCCTGCTGTCGATGGGCACCCGCGAGATCGCTCGACGGAACGCGATCGTCAAGCGGCTCCCGGCCGTCGAGACCCTCGGCTCGACGTCGGCGATCTGCTCGGACAAGACGGGCACGTTGACGCTCAACAAGATGACCGCCCGGCAGCTCGTCATCCCCGGGGTGGGGCGCTTCGCCGTGTCCGGCGAGGGGTACGGCACCGACGGTGAGATCAGGCACGTCGGGGGGCAGCGCTTCGACCTCGACCCCTACCTGCTCCCGATGGTCCTGTGCGCTGACGCGGTGCTGGACGGCGAGACACTCGTGGGCGACCCGACGGAGGGCGCTCTGATCGTCCTCGGCGTCAAGGGCGGCCTCGACATCGAGGGCACCCGGGCAGCGCTCCCGCGTGTCGCCGAGGTGCCGTTCGACTCCGCGCACAAGTTCATGGCGACCTTCCACGAGGTCACGGCCGAGGACGGGCGCCGCCTGGTCCGCTGCTACGTGAAGGGGGCGCCGGACGTCCTGATCGCCCGGTCGACCACGGCGCGCCGCCCGGACGGCACCGTCGCACCGGTCACCGACGACGAGCGGGTCCGCGCGCTCGCGGCCAACGACGCCATCGCGAGCGCCGGCGAACGGGTGATGGTGGTCGCCCAGCGTGACCTGGACCCCGCGGCCGTCCGTGACACCGACGACCTGATCGGGCTCGTCGACGAGCTCACGTTGCTGGCCATGGTCGGCATCGTCGACCCGCCTCGACCGGAGGCGAGGGCCGCGATCGCCGAGTGTCGCGAGGCCGGTATCCGGGTCCGGATGATCACCGGCGACCACGCGACGACGGCCGCGGCGATCGCCTCCGAGCTCGGGATCGAGGGGCGGGCCGTCACGGGGCGCCAGTTCGCGGCGGCGAGCGACGACGGGCTGCTCGCCGAGATCGACGACATCGGTGTCGTCGCGCGGGTCGCGCCGGAGGACAAGGTTCGGCTGGTCCGCTTGCTCCAGCAGCGCGGAGACGTCGTGGCCATGACCGGCGACGGGGTCAACGACGCCCCCGCGCTGAAGAAGGCTGACATCGGCGTCGCCATGGGGATCACCGGCACCGAGGTCTCGAAGGAGGCCGCCGTCATGATCCTCACGGACGACAACTTCGCGACGATCGTCGGCGCCGTGTCGTACGGCCGCGCGCTCTACGACAACCTGGTCAAGTACCTGCGCTTCCAGATGTCGACCCTCGTCGCCTACATCGCGATCTTCATCGGCGCCGGAACCTTGGGCATCGCCGGCGGGGTGCCGTTGAACCCCTTGCAGATCCTGTGGCTCAACATGGTGATCGACATCCCGCTCGCCATCGCGCTGGGGTTCGACCGACCCGGACGCGGCCTGATGTCGCGGCCGCCACGACTTGTCTCCGCCCCCGTGCTCTCGCGGGCGAACTGGGTCCGACTGTGCGTGCAGGGCGCGGTCATGACGGTCGGCGCGCTGTTCGCCTACCAGATCGGTGCGGGCGACGCCGGTGCGCTCGTGCCGACGACGATGCTGCTCACGACACTGTCTCTGTTCCACCTCGTCGGTGCCTTGCTCTCGCGTGACCCGCACGGGACGATCTTCGACCGCGATGCCCTGCCGGGCGCGGTTCAGCTCCGCCGGTATGGCTTCGCCCTGATCGCCATCGTCGCCGTGACCGGGATCGACCTGCTCGCGCAGATCTTCGGCACCACCAGCCTGTCGCTCCGCCAGTGGGGCGTCTGCGTCGGGATCGCGTGCTCCCTGGTCGTGGTGGAGGAGCTGTGGAAGCTCGTCGCCCGCCGGAGGCACCGATGACCGCCGTCCCGACGTACGACGTCGAGCAGCTCGCCGGCCTGCTGGCGATCCTGCCCGACGTCGACTCCGTCGAGCTCAAGCTCACCGTCCCGGACGACCGCCTCCGTTCCGTCGTCCAGACCCTGGGGATCGACCCGCTCGACGCCGTCGTCCGGCAGATCTCGTTCATCGACACCCCGGATCTCCGGCTCTCGACCGCAGGGGTCGTGGTCCGTGCCCGTCGTACCCAGCGCCAGCCCGGAGACCTCACGGTGAAGCTGCGCCCGATGTTGCCGGCCGACGTGCCGCGAAAGCTGCGGGAACGGGACGGGTTCAAGGTCGAGGTCGATGCGTCCCCGGCAGGCTTCACCTGCTCCTGCTCGTTGACGGCCGCAGTGCCTGACGAGCACGTCAAGAGGCTGCTGGCAGACGAGCTGTCCGTGGCTGACACGCTGGACGGTCCCCAGCGGGCGATGGTGGCGGAGCGGATGCCTCAGGGCGTGGTCCTCGCCGACCTGACCGGGCTCGGCTCCATCACCCTGCTCAAGTGCAAGTTCCTTCCCGCGGGTGGTCGACGCCGGATGGTCGCGGAACTGTGGGTGCTTCCCGACGGCAGCCGGATCCTCGAGCTGTCGATGAAATCGGCCCCGGACGCCGCGTTCCAGGCCGCGGCCGAGCTGAAGGTCCTCCTCGCCGGGCACGGAATCGACCTCGGCGCCCCGCAGGAGACCAAGACGCGGGCTGCGCTGGCGGCGCTGGTCACCGAGCGGTCCGGGCGCCATGCCCGGCCGAAGGACTGACCCTCAGGAACGGTCGACGACCTCAGCCGGGGGACCTTCTGGCGAGCTGCTGCGACGACAGCGCGCCTTCGTCGGCACCGTCGAGCCCACCGCCGCATAGATGTTGGCATTCACCGACGAGGTTCCGCGCCGGGTCGGGGAGGTCGCCCCCGGTGAAGCTGATGACGGTGAACCCGAGGTAGGCGAAGAACGTCAGGGCGACGCTGGACATGATCGCTCCGCCCCTGGGGTAGCTCGTCGGGGCGAGGAGCTCCGTGTCCAGCTGGGCAAGAGTGACGATGAAGACGGCGAAGACGGCGAACAGGATCACGACGATGACGCTCTGCACCCGGTCGATGGACGTGGCTCCCGCGATGTTGACCGCTGCCGCGCCGACCACCACGGCGGAGGTGAGCACCCCACTGCGCCAGGGCGGTGCCGCGCCATCCGCTCGAGGGTGGTGTCGGCCCACCCGCGCCCGGGTCAGCATGGGTGCACGGGACGCGACGACGGCCGGACGGGGGCCCCATGACCCAGGTGCCGGCGACGGACGCGACCGGAGGGCTCGACGCCGACCTTTTCGAGTACCTCCTGGTGGCGGTCCCCGCGGCCAGCCGCCTCGACGGTGTGGTCGCGACGGTGGCCGGGCTGGTCAGGTCGGGACGGATCCGGCTGGTCGACGTGGTCCAGCTGCACCGCCCCGACGGCCAGGCGTCCGTGGCGGTGCGGGCCGGGCGGGAGTCCGGGGTGATCGCCCCTCTCGCCGCGATCACCGTCCCGAGGGCGCGGCTCAGCGCGCATGACATCGCACTGGCCGCCGCGGTGGTGGAGCCGGGCGTGTCCGCCCTCCTGCTCCTGGTCGAGGATCGCTGGGCTGCGGCCCTCTCCGCCGCGGCTCGCGAGGCCGGGGGGCGGCTCCTCGCCGGTGAGCGCGTGGGCCGCGACCGCTTCCGGACGGCGGTCGGCGGGTCGGGAGAGAGCGCGGACCGCTGGGCGCTCGCCGACCTGCTGGTCCGTGGCCCCGCGATGAGCCATCATCCGGAGTTCGCCGTGGACCAGGCCGCGCAGCTGCAGACGCTCTCCGAGCTCGTGGACCGTGGAGTTCTCACGCTCGAGCAGTACGAGGCTCAGCGGCGCCGGGTGATCGACGGCTGATCGTGCCGGTGCGGGCTCGCCAGAGCCCGCGCGACCTCTGCCGCCTCGGCGCGCGACCCGCACCCGAGCTCGCGGTAGACGACCTTGAGGTGGAACTTCAGCGTGTTCACGGAGATGAACAGCTCGTCCGCGATCTCCCGGAGCGTGAGCCGGCTCGGCAGCATCCGGAGTATCCCGAGCTGACGTTCTGTCAGGGGCCGGGTGAGCTCGACCGCCGAGACACCCCACGAGGCCGCGCCGTGTGCGGGGATGCGCCGCAGCCGGGCCAACCATGGCTGCGGGAGCCGCCACGCCAGCCGTTCGATCGACTCGACGACGTCCGGCCCTTCGGCCGCGACGGTCTGGACGAGGCCGTGCGCGGCCGCGAGCTCTGCTGCCCTCAGGAGGCAGGACTCGGCTTCCGCCGTGCTCGCCGAGGCCCTGCTCAGCAGGAGGTCGCGGACCACGTGGTGGCGCACGCACCGGGGGTCGACGTCCCGAAGCTCGTCCGCGGCGGACTCGCTGTCGCCCTCGGCCAGACACACCCGCGCGGTCTTGACGCCTGCCCAGAACGGGTCGTCGACCTGGGCCACCCAGCGGCGCGCCTCGTCGGTCCGCCCGTCTGCCAGGGCCAGCACCGTGCCGGTGCGGGCCAGCCAGCAGCGGCCGTTCGGACCCGACACCTCCGTGTCGACGATCTCGGCCGCCTGGCCGAATGCCCGTTCGGCTGCCACGAGGTCGTCCCGATCGAGCCACGACCGGGTGAGCTCGAGGCATGCCAGCAACCGGCAGTGCGGGGCCGGGTCGCAATCGGTCGCCGCGAGCCGCAGCAGGGCCGGGACCGCCGCCGGGGTGTCGCCGATCTCGCGTCGTGCGATGGCCTCGGCGGTCAGGAGCTCGGCACGCAGCATGGTGAGGTTCGACTGCTCGGAGCCCTGCCGGGCGCCCGCGACCAGCCGCAGGGCGTCGACCGGGTGTCCGGCGAGCGCGTCGCCCAGAGCCCGCGTGCCCTCGAGGCCGAGTCGGCGCTCCGGCACCGCACTGATCGTCGACACCACCTTCAGTACTTCCGCGCTCGCGTCGTCCCAGCGTTCGGTGAGCGCGATCTCGCGGGCCACGAGGTTCCAGCCGTACCGGACGACGGGATCGACCAGCCAGGGCTCGCCGATCGTCGCGAGCGCGCTGCGGGCCAGCCCGGCGCCGTCGGCCCAGCTCCCACGGACCGCGGCCCCGACGGCCTCCAACATCCGGAGGCGCGCGCGCAGGACAGGACCGATGTCCGCTCCGTCGTCGGGGCCGGAGCCGCCGTCCGTCCCCGCGACCAGCTCGTCGACGGACCGTACGAACTGGCCCCGGTCGACGTACAGACGGCACCAGGTGAGGTCGATCGTGGTGGAGAGGTCGTTCCCGGTGACGCCCTCGGGGATCGCGGCGACCGTACGCCGGACGGTGGCCTCGAGCCCGTTGTCGTAGAGCTCCGCGACACAGGACGCGAGAAGCCGGAGCGCGTCGCGGTGAGCGCCCGCGCGCAGCAGGTGCTCCAGGGCCGGCACCGGCTGGCCGTGCTCCTCGTACCATCCCGCGGCGATCTGGTGCAGCGCCGTCACTCGCTCGGGCGACCGTCGGAGCTGTAGCCCGACGAGGGACTCACGCACCAGGGCGTGCGTCTCGTACACCCCGGAGGGCTCGATGCGCGCGGTGAACAGGCCGCTCTCCTCGGCGCGGGCCAGGAGGTCCGGAGCGTCGGCGCGACCGGTGAGCGCCTGCGCGAGACCGGGGTCGACGCGCTCCACCACGGCGGTCGCCTTCAGCACCTCGACCACGTCGGGAGGACCGCCCAGCAGGACCTCGTGCCAGACGTAGTCCTCCAGGTCTCGTGCCCCGTCGTCCGGCGGCACGGCTCCGGGACCGGCCGCATCGTCTGTCGCCCGGGCGTCTGTCGCCCGGGCCGCGAGCGCCCTCAGCTGGATGCTGGCGGCCCAGCCGCCCGCCCGTACGGCCGCGGCGTGCACCTGGTCGGAGGGCAGCCCGGGAGCCAGCCGGAACAGCATCTCCGCCGCCTCGTCGAACGAGAACCTCAGTTCCGGGAAGCGGACCTCGCCGAGCATCCCCCGTGCCCGGAGCCGGTCCACCGGCAGCCGCGGGAGCCGACGGCTCGCCACGACGACCCGCAACCATCCGGGCAGGTGCTGGAGGAAGAGCCTGAGGGAGGCGTTCACGCCGTCGTCGTCGTCGACGAGCTGAAGGTCGTCGATCACCAGCACGCGAGCGTCGTACGGTCGACTCTCGAGGTCGTCGAGGAGCGTTCCCACGGCGTCGAGGAGCGACCCTTGACGACGTAGCAGAGCGGCCGCCTGCGCCGTGCACCCGGGCGCGATCCCCTCGAGCGCTGCGAGGATCCCCGCCCAGAGCCGTGCGGCGTCGCGGTCGAGCTCGTCGACGGACAACCAGGCGTGCGGCAAGGCAGTGCCGGCGACCCAGTCGCGCAGCAGAGAGGTCTTGCCGGACCCGGCGGGTGCGACGACGAGCGTCACGGGCGCGCGCACCGCGGCGTCGAGGAGCGCGACCAGGCGGGGTCGTGGCACGAGGTACTCGGGGTTCACCGCCGGTCGCAGCTTGGCCTGGTGGACCGCCGGGACCAGTCCGCGGGCAGGGGCGGGCGTGGCGCTGACGGCTGTCGTCGCGAGCCCTTCGCGTTCAGGCGTCATCGGTGGCTCCGCTGGTCGAGAGATGAGCGACGCCGGGCCCGCCGCGCCCGGAGCCATCACGCGTTCCGTCAGAGGAGCGCCTTCTCCTTGAGGGCGGCGAACTCGTTGTCGTCGATCACCCCGGCGTCGTACAGGCCCTTCGCCTCGGTGATCTGCGAGGCAGCGGTCGTCCCGCCGGCGGTCGCACGGATGTAGGCGTCGGTGTCTGCCCGAGCCTGCGAGATCCTCGCCACCTGCCGCTCGGCCATACCCCGCCCGCGGGCGATGAGGTACACCAGAGCCGACAGGAACGGCACGACGATGAGCGCGACCGTCCACAGGGCCTTCCACCAGCCGTTCAGCTCTCGGTCCCGGTACAGGTCGCCGATGATGTGGAACAGCACCATGAGGTACATGACGAACGCGAACCACCAGAGCATGAGCCAGAACCAGTCCATGAAGCTGTCCACGGGACTACCTCCTCGCAGGTCGTGGCCTCGGGCGTCGCGGCCATGACCGCAGCGTGTCGTGCGAACCGGGTCACCGTCGTCACGCAGAGTGCGTGAAGTCTTCGGCCCGCGGTGCGGCGCCCTCCCGCTTCATTCGATCGGGGTGATGCGCTCGGTCCGGCCGGCGGGGTCCGATGGTGGGAAAGGTCGACCAGCCCCGGAAAGGCGGGTCTCGTGGACTACATCGACCGACTGCGGCGCTTCGCCGTGAACGACGCGAGCCTCGACCCCGAGCGACAGCTGGAGCCGACCTCGCTCGACGCCCGGACGACCGCCGTCGCCCGCCTCGCAGCGCTCGTCGCGGTCGGCGGCGCCGAGCCCACGTACGGGAGCCTCGTGGACGCGGCCGTCAGTGCTGGCGCGACGACGGCCGAGATCGTCGACGTCCTCACCGCGGTCGTGCCGATCGTGGGCCTCCCCGGAGTCGTCGCAGCCGCGCCGAAGCTTGCGCTCGCGCTCGGCCACGACCCGTTCGACGCGGACGACGCGTTCGCAGACGGCACACGTCGGTGACGGTCACGAGCCGAGCAGCCCCATCGCGGTGGCCCGGTCGACGGCGCCGGCGCGCGAGGTGACCCCGAGCTTGCGATAGATCGACCCGATCTGGGAGCTGGCCGTGTTCCGTGTGACGAACAGCCGCTCCGCGATGTCCCGGATCGTCAGGTGCGTCTGCAGGTACGGCAGGAGCCGCAGCTCGGCGGGGGTCAGCGGCGCCCCCACGCTGCTGGGGACGGCGTGCCGTTCGCTCGCCCCGACGGCGGTGCGCAGGTCGTGTGCTGCGTCGACGAGCGCTCCCAGCGCGGGCCGGTGCCGCAGGACGTCGTCGACCTCTCGCAGCAGGTGCCGCACGGCGGCGACGTCACCGATCGACCAGCTCACGCGGGCGAGCTGGAGGCGGACACGCACGGCGAGCGTGGGGGCGGCGAAGGTGGAGAACGCGCGCGCTCGCATCCCCTGCACCAGCAGCCGGCGTGCCTCCTCCACGTCCCCGAGGTGGAGCGCGAGGCGAGCGGCGGCGCCGTGGGCGAGCGCGCTCGGCGGATAGTCGTCCATCCGGTGCGCGTGCACCGTCTGCACGGCGAGGCGGAGCCGCTCGGCGGCGTCGTCCCAGCGGTCGTGGTCCATGTCGAGCATGGCGAGCATCGTGGCGCCGAGCACGAGAGCGTCCGCGTTCCTGACGGCGCGCGCCACCTCGACGCCATCTGCCAGGAATCGCGTCGCGCTCGCGATGTCGGCCACGAGCAGGTGGGCGTCGCCGGCCAGGGTGAGCGCGGTGGCGCGCCATACGCTCCACGTCGGTTCCGCGGCGAGCGCTCGCTGAGCGTCATCGATCATCCTCCGCGGCCCTTCGGGGCAGCGCAGGGCCCGAAGTGTCGCGCGTGCGGAGTCGAACGACGTGGCGCCGTCGACGGGGTCCTCGTCGTACGACGCCGCGTCGGCCAGGGCTCCCCACCTCTCGGCCTCCACCGCGTGCCCCTCGTACACGGCCACGTACCCGGCGAGCGGCGCGAGCGGCGGGTGGCCCGCGACGGCGTCGTCGCCCAGCGCCCGCAACCACCGATCGACGGTCGCGATGCGTCCGGCCTGGAAGCTCGTCATGACGATCCGCGTGACGAGCCGGACGCAGCGCTCCCGCTCTGACGTGGGAAGCAGGTGCTCGACGGCCAGCTCAGGGGCGTCGTGCGCCTCGAACCAGTCGGCGGCACGGACGCGCAGGGCGTCAGCGTGCCCCGGTTCCGCGGCGGCGAGCTCGCCGAGCAGGAAGTCCCGGAACAGCGCGTGGTAGCGGAACAGCTCACGGCGCCGGTCGAGCGAGACGAGGAACATGCTCGACGCCTCGAGCTGCCGCAGCAGCCGACGCGACGAGTGTCCGCCGGCGACGGCGTCGCACAGCGGTGCGGACATGACGTCCAGTACCGCCGTGCGGCGCAGGAACCGGCGTGTCGACGCCGAGAGCCGCCCGAACGTCTCGCGTTGCAGGTAGTCGGCGACGTACGGGTCGGCACCCGTGACCAGCACGTCACGCGGGTCGCGATGGCGGGCGACGAGCGAGGCGAGGTAGACGCCTGCGGGCCAGCCCTCGGTCCGCTCCCTCACCGCCGCGGCGATCTCCGGGGTGACGGGGACGCGCGCCGTCGCGAAGACCCGCTCCGTGCCGGAGACGTCGAGCGTGAGGTCGGACGACACGATCTCGGAGACGTCGCCCGACACCCGCAGCCGCGGCACGTGAGGTTGCTCGGCCCGGCTCGCGGCGACGAGCTGTGACCCTTCGGGAACGCCCGCCATGACGACGCCGAGCACGTCGTGACAGGCCGGGTCTCGGATCTCATGGAGGTCGTCCAGCACGAACAGGAACGGTCGCGGGGCGGAGCGCATGGCCGACGCCAGCCGCGGCGCGGCCCGGCCGAGCACCGAGACGTCCGGCCCGGTCATGTCGGCGACGAGGTCCCCTTGGCCTCCCATGGCGCGCGAGAACGCGGAGGCGAGGACGCTCAGAAGCCTTCGAGGGTTGTCGTCGAGCCGGTCGAGGGTGGCCCAGACCACCTGCCGCTCGTCGCGCGCCGCCCACTCGGCGAGAAGCGTCGACTTGCCGTAACCCGCCGGCGCGGTCACGGCGACGACTCGGGATCCGCTGCCCCGAGCGGACCTGACCAGCGGGGACCTGCTCACCATTCCGGGCCGGAGCCGGGGCACGGCAGACTTGGCCTCGAGGAGCAGGCGCTCGAGCTCCACGGACGCCGACGCCCCGACCGCCTCGTGGCCCACGACGACCACTGTAGGAACGGACCTCCGGTCGCGCCAACGATGGCGCGGCGTAGCCGTCCGGGTCCACGTCGACCTCGCCGGTTCCCGTGCGTCGCGCGGCGCAGGTACGGCACGGTTGGCCGGCCCCGACCTGTTCGACGCGATCCGGACCCGCCGGACGGGCCGGGGCGCGGCCACGACGCGGCCCCTGAGGGGTGCACGCACCTTCGAGGGCAACGCCACGAGCGTCGTCGTCACGACGACCCCCGAGGACGGGCCGGGCAGCCGGCTCGGCGCGGCGTGGTGCGGGGACGCTCAGGAGACGGTGATCTCGGCGTCCTCGAGCGCTCGCTCCACCCGGATCGACGCCGCTCGTACTGCTCAAGAGTCGCACGTCCGACCAGCGGGTAGATGGGAGATTTCTCATGGGTGACTCATGCACGTATCAGGCGGCGCGAGGAACGTCGGGGCAACGCAAAGCCGCTGGAGGACCCATGGATTCCATGACTGACGTCGTCGCCCTGGCCACCGATCTGGTCGCCATCGTCGTGCTCGCCTACGTGCTCTACTTCCGTCGCCATCGCAGGCGCGACATGCTGCTCGCCTACATCGCGCTGAACGTCGGAGTCCTGGCGGTGACGATCGCGCTGAGCTCCGTGGAGGTCGGCATCGGCCTCGGGATGGGCCTGTTCGGCATCCTGTCGATCATCCGCCTGCGCTCGGACCAGATCACGCAGCAGGAGATCGCGTACTACTTCACGGCGCTCGCGCTGGGCCTGCTCGCCGGTCTGACGCCGGAACCGTGGTGGGTGGCGCCCGCGCTGTCCGCCCTCGTCCTGCTGGTGATGGCGGTGGTCGACAGCCCGCCTGTCGCGTCCCGGACCCGGCGCCACACGATGACGATCGACCGCGCGATCCTGCACGAGCCGCGCCTGGTGCGATACCTGGAGCAGAGCCTCGGAGGCAGGGTCATGCACCTCGAGGTGCTCGACGTCGACCTGGTGCGGGACACGACGCTCGTGGACGTGCGGTACCGCACGGGTGACCCGACGGCGCAGGACGACGACGTCGTGCCGGAGCCGGCCCTCGCCGCGCGCGTCGGGTCTGGTGCTCCCGGCCAGGCCTGGGACGCCACGGGCTCGCCGGTGCGGGCATGAGCGAGCTCGGCGTCGCGGTTCACGCGCTGGAACCGATCTCGTTGACCGAGATGAACGCCCGCGCACGCCTCCTGACCCGCGTGGACCGCAAGTACTTCGTGCCGCGAGCGGTGCTGGCCCAGATCGTCTCCGCGTCGGGCGGCTTCTACCGAGCGCTCGAGATCGACGGGCGGCGGGAGTTCCGCTACGACACCGTCTACTTCGACTCGCCACGCTTCGACTTCTTCCGGGCCCACGTCCAGGGCCGGCGGCACCGCTACAAGGTGCGCACCCGCACCTACCGCGACTCGGGCGACTGCCTGCTCGAGGTGAAGTCGAAGGGGTACCGCGGGCAGACCGTCAAGGAACGGGTCGCGCACGACGCCGACGGGCCGCTCGCACTGGGCGCGGAGGGCAGCCGGTTCGTCGGTCTGGTCACGGGCGGCCCCGCCGACGTGCTGCGGCCCGTGGTCTCCACGACGTACCACCGCGTCACGCTCACCCACGGCGACCAGCGGGTCACGTGCGACCTCGACCTGATCGTGCACGGTGCGGGCGCGGTTTTCGGGGGCCCTGACGACGTGCTGGTCGAGACGAAGAGCCCGGGCGGCGCGGGCAGGCTCGACCGCGCGCTGCTGGAGTGCGGCGTCCGACCGCACCGGGTCAGCAAGTACTGCGTCGGAGTCGCTCTGTGCTACCCGCACCTCCCGCACAACCCGTGGCAACGCACGCTGAGCCGGTACTTCCGCCCGGCCGGGATCTCCGAAGTCTCCGAGGTCGCGTGGCCTGGGCCCGAAGGGCCCGGCTACGCCGCGACCAGGCGCGCCAGCGTGGCCGCGTCGAGCTGACGGTTGGCGAGCACGAGCCGCACCGCCGCGACATCCGGGTTGCCCGCGTCCGGCCCCCGCCACACGAGCCGGAGCCCGGCCCGTTCGGCCGTCGCGCGGGACGCGGCGTTGTGCTCCAGCAGGAACGCCGTCACAGGAACGTCTGGTCGTGCCCGCGCGGCGGCGGCCGTCGCCCCGTGGGCCATCTCGCCGGCGCAGCCCTGGCCCTGGTGCTCGACGGCGACGCGGTAGTAGAGGTTGAGCACGCCGACCGCGCGCAGCCGCACGCCACCGATGCCGACGAACGCGCCGTCCGAGCGCCGCCGTGCCGTCCAGTAGCCGATGCCGTCACGCACCCAGTCCGCGGCGAGGTCCGCGACCTGTCGGGCCGTCTGCTCCCGGCTGGTGTGCCGCCCGGACGGGAAGTGCGTCCACACCCGCGGGTCGGCGTGCAGGGCGTGCAGGTCGTCGAGGTCGGCCGTGGACACCGGGGCCAGGACGAGGTGGTCGGTCGTGATGGGCTGCGGGGCCGACGTCTGGGTCACCCGGGCAGGCTAGGCCCGGGGGCCGACACGCTCAGGCGCCCAGGTCGCCCAGCGCGCTCTCGATCGCCCGGTGGAACGTGGGATAGGCGTAGATCATCCGGCGCAGTCGCGCCGTCGGGACCTGCGCGTGCACGGCGAGCGTGAGCACGCCGAGGATCTCGCCGGCCGCCGGCCCGGCGACCGTCGCCCCGACCAGGACGCCTCGCCCGGCGTCCTCGACGAGCTTGATCAGCCCCTCGTTGCCGGGTCCGTGGACGAACCCGCGCGAGGACGCCGCGATATCGGTGACGCTGGATCGCACCGTGATCCCGGCGTCGCGGGCCGCCGCCTCGGTGAGCCCGACGGCGCCCACCTCGGGGTCGGTGAACGTCACGTGCGGCACGGCCCGGTAGTCCGCGCGCTCGGTGCCGCTCCCGTGGTCGCCGGCCGCGAGGATGTCGCCGACGGCAATCCGCGCCTGGTACATCGACACGTGCGTGAACGCACCGTGCCCCGTCACGTCGCCGATCGCCCACACGCCGTCGGCGGCTCGCATCCTGTCGTCGACGGCGATGGTCCGGGCGTCCTCGTCCAGGCCCACGGCCCCCACGCCGAGCGCTGCGAGATCCGTCCTGCGTCCCGTGGCCACCAGGAGGCGTTCGGAGCCGAGCTCGGTCCCGTCGTCCAGGTGCACCGTGAAGCCGCCGCCGTCGTCGTGCGTGACGCGCTGCGCCCGCGTGCCGGTCCGCACCGCGATCTGCTCGGCAGCGAACCGCGACTCGATCAGCGCGCTCGCCTCCGGCTCGTCGGCGACCAGCAGCCGGTCGACCGCTTCTACGACCGTGACCGCCGTGCCGAACCGGGCGAACACCTGCGCCAGCTCGAGGCCGATCGCCCCGCCCCCGAGCACCGTGAGCGACGCGGGCGCCTCGGTGGCACGCACCGCCTGCCGGTTGGTCCAGAACGGCGTGCCCTCGAGCCCCTCCAGGGGCGGCACCAGCGGCTCCGTGCCGGGGTTGAGCACGACGGCCCGCCGCGCGCGCAGGCGGCGTTCGCCGTCGTCCGTGGTGACGACCACCTCGCCGTGCCCCGCCAGTCGCCCGCGGCCCCGCACGAGGCGGGCGCCGGCGTCCTCCAGTCGTTCGACGGCCGCCGTGTCGTCCCAGTCGGCGGTGGCCTCGTCGCGGATCCGCCGGGCCACCTGCGCCCAGTCCGGCTCGACGTCGGCCCGGCCGGCGAGGGACGGCACGCGGCGGGCCTCGGCCAGCGCATCTGCGGCGCGCACCATCATCTTGGTGGGGATGCAGCCGTAGTACGGGCACTCGCCACCCACGAGCCGGGCCTCGACCGCGACGACGTCGAGCCCCGCGCGCGCCAGGCGGGCCACGGCGTCCTCACCGCCCGGTCCGGTCCCGATCACCACGACGTCCACGTCCTGCGCAGCTGCTGCCTCGGTCGCCATCGCTCCTCCAAGCCGTTCTGGGATGCCGTTGTGGGATGCCGTTGTGGGATGCCGTCGTGGACGTCTTCTCGGACGCCTGGTGCCAGCGCACCACATCGGCGCCGAGGTGGCGCGCCGAGGCACCCGCACCAGAAGCATCCCGCTTCGCGGAGCCGCTCGTCGAGGACCGTCCGGCCGTCGCGCGCGCGGCGTGCGGCCGGGCGTCGGTGGCGGCGGGCACGATGGGCGCGTGACCGTCGTCCTCGTCCCGCAGCCCGCGGGCACCGTCCGGGTCGTGCGCTCGCCGACTGACGCGGAGCCCGCGCAGGCCGCGACCGCGCCGTCGCCCCCAGCCGGGCCCGCGGGCTCGCGGGCGGCCCTCGCCGACGGCGGCCGCGACGTGCCGGTCGCGGGGCTGCCGAACGTCGTGCGGCAGCTCGAGGGCGCGCAGGCTCCGCGCTGGGCCTGGGACGACACCAACCGCTGGTACCCGGCCCTGCTCGACGCGGGCTTGCGGGTGGCGCGGTCCCACGACCTGCGTCTGGCCCACCGCATCCTGCGGCAGTCGGTGCTGGCCGAGGGCTCGCGGCTCGCGCAGCGCCCCGCCGGCCCGTGGGACGCGCTCGAGGGGCTGCCCGCAGGGGGCGTCGTGCCGGCGGTGGGTCGTCCGCAGCCGCAGGCCGACGCGCTGTTCGACCTGCTGCCGCACCCGCCTGCCGCGTCACCGGGGCACGCGGCCGGGGGCCCGGAGCTCGATCCCCTCGTGGAGCTGGCGGCCCAGCGTGACGCGATCGCCTCCGCGGCCGAGCCCGGGCGGCTGCGCCTGCTGCTCGCGGCGGAGTCGGCCGGCGCCCTGGTCGCCGCCGAGATGCACCACGCGGGGCTCCCGTGGCGGGCCGACATGCACGACGCGATCCTCACCGAGGCCCTCGGCCCCAGGCCACCCGAGGGTCAGCGCCCCGCACGGCTCGAGGCGCTCGCGGTGCAGGTCCGTGCGGCGCTGGACGCGCCGCCGTCGCTCAACCCGGACTCCCACCCCGACCTGCTCAAGGCGATGCAGTACGCGGGCGTCGGCGCCGCGAGCCTGCGCAAGTGGGAGCTGGAGAAGATCGACCATCCGGTGGTCGCTCCGCTGCTGGAGTACAAGAACCTGTACCGGCTGCTCACGGCGAACGGCTGGCACTGGCTCGACGCCTGGGTCACGGACGGCCGGTTCCGCACGGAGTACGTGGTGGGCGGTGTCGTCACGGGCCGCTGGGCGTCGTCGGGCGGGGGAGCGCTGCAGCTGCCCCGGGGCGTCCGGCGGGCGGTGGTGGCCGACCCGGGCTGGACGCTGGTGGTCGCGGACGCGGCGCAGCTCGAGCCGCGCGTCCTGGCGGCGATGGCCCACGACGAGGAGATGGCGCGCGCGGGGCGGGCGGGCGACCTGTACGCGGGGATCGTCGCGTCCGGGGCGGTCGAGACGCGCGAGCTGGCGAAGGTCGGCATGCTCGGCGCGATGTACGGCGGCACCACGGGGGCCAGCGCGCAGGTGCTGCCGCGGCTCGGCCGTGCGTTCCCGCGGGCCATCGCCCTCGTGGAGGAGGCTGCGCGGACGGGGGAGCGGGGCGGTGTCGTGAGTACCCGGCTGGGGCGTTCCTCCCCGCCGCCGGGCGGTGCGTGGGACGCCGCGCAGGCGGGTGCGTTCGCCGACGACGCCGGTGCGGACGCCGCCGCCCGGGCCCGGTCGTTCACGCGCTCGTGGGGCCGGTTCACGCGCAACTTCGTCGTCCAGGGCACGGCGGCCGAGTGGGCGCTGTGCTGGATGGCGGCGATCCGCCGCCGGCTGTGGGAGCTCGGCACGCACGACGAAGGGCCGGCGGGCCTCGCGCCCGAGCCGTTCGCCCGCCGCCCGCACCTGGCGTTCTTCCTGCACGACGAGGTGGTGGTGCACGCGCCCGCGGCCATGGCGGACGCCGTCGGGCAGGTGGTGCGGGACGCCGCCGCGGAGGCGGGGCGGCTGCTGTTCGGCGACTTCCCGGTGGACTTCCCGCTCACCGTCGCGGCCGTGGAGAGCTACGCCGACGCGAAGTGACGCCCTCAGCGCCGCCCTTCGAGCTGGGGCACGTCGGTGCCCTCGGCGGAGCGTCGCACGTGGGACCGGGCGTGCTCGACGGCGTCGTCGAGGGAGTCGAAGAGATGGTTCTCGTGCCGGAGCTCCTCCAGCACGCCCACCGTGGTCAGCAGCTGCCGGTGGCGTTCCTGCACGCCCTTGACCAGCACGGTGACGCCGCGCCCTTCGAGCGCCCCGACCAGCTCGGCGAGGGCCCGCGCTCCCGTGGCGTCGACCATGCGCAGCTGGGACAGGCGCAGCACGACCACGAGCACGCCGTCCCGCGCGGACGCGTCGGAGACCTCGGTGAGCACGCGGTCCGAGGCGCCGAAGAACATCGAGCCGTCGAGCCGGAACAGTGCCACGTGCTCGTCACCGGGGCGGGCCTGGCCGGGCAGCGGCTCGCGGTGCACGGCGGAGGCTCGCGAGACGTGCCGCAGCGCGAAGAACGCGGCGACGACGAGGCCGATCTCGACGGCCTGGATGAGGTCGAACGCGACGGTGACGACCGCCGTGACGACGAAGGTCACGGCGTCCGACCGGGTCGAGCCCAGCACCGCCCGGATCGTGCGGGCTCCCGTCATCCGGAACGCGGTGACCATGAGCACGCCGGACAGGGCGGCGAGGGGGATCCGGGACACCGGCCCGGTGGCCAGGTAGATCACGGCGAGGATGACGAGAGCGTGCACGACGGCGGCGAGCCGTGTCCGGGCGCCGGAGCGGATGTTCACCGCGGTGCGGGCGATGGCACCGGTGGCGGGCATGCCGCCGAACAGGCCCGCCGCGACGGAGGCCAGGCCCTGGCCCACGAGCTCACGGTCCGGTTCGTAGACGGACCCGCCGGGCTCCATCGACGCCGCCACCCGTGCGGACAGGAGGGACTCGATCGCGGCGAGCGCCGCCACGGCGAGCGCCGCTCCCGCGAGGTCGCCGAGCGCCCCGACGCCCACGGTGGGCATCGTCGGCACCGGCAGCGAGTCGGGCAGGGCCCCGATACGGGCGAGCGGGGCGTGCGCGACCTCGGCCACGACGGTCGCGGCGGCGACCGCGACGAGGGAGGCGGGGATGGCGCCGGACAGGCGGGGGAGCGCGAGCATGACGGCCGCCACGGCGGCGACGGTGCCGAGCGTCCACGCCGTGGTGAGGCTGGGGGAGGCGACGGCCTCGGCCGTCACCTGGACGGCGGTGGCCAGGGTGTTCTCCCCGACCGGCCCCTCGACCGCGACGGCGGCGGGCACCTGCTGCAGGAAGATGATCGCCGCGATGCCGAGCGTGAAGCCCTCGACCACGGGCCACGGGATGAACGTGACCACGCGCCCGAGCCGCAGCAGCCCGGCGGCCAGGACGACGATTCCGGCGAGCACCGACACGAGCGCCACGGACGGCAGACCGTGCTGGGCGACGATCGGTGCGAGCACCACGGCCATGGCCCCGGTCGGGCCGGAGACCTGGAACCGGGAGCCCCCGAAGACCGCGGCGACCACGCCCGCCACGACGGCGGTCACGAGCCCGGCGGCGGGACCGACGCCGGAGCTCACGCCGAACGCGAGGGCGAGCGGCAGCGCGACGACGCCGACGGTCAGGCCGGCGACGAGGTCGGCCCCCACGGTGCGGGGCCGCAGCTCGTAGTCGTCACGGCGGGGCAGGAGGTCGCGGACGTCGAGCCGGGCGAGAGCGGTGCGGACCGTCATCGGCGGTCGGCTCGTTCGCGGGCGGCGTCGAGCACGGCGCGCGCGCTGGCCCCGGGCAGGGCGGGGAGAGTGCGTGCGGCCGCGAGTCGCGCGGGGTCGGCGTCGCCGGCCAGGCGCTGCAGCAGGAACGCGCGGGCGACGACGAGGAGCTCGGCCACGAGCGGCTCGGTCAGCCGATACTCGACCGCGTTCCCGGTGCGCGTGGACGTGACGACTCCGGCGCGCTTGAGCACGGCGAGGTGCTGTGAGAGCGCGGAAGGCTCCGCACCGGTGACCTCCAGCAGCCGCTGGACGGGCGCGCTGAGGCCCGGGTCGGCGGCCAGCACCTCGAGCACCTGGAGGCGCGCCGGGTGGGAGAGGCTCTTGAACAGCTCTGCCTTGATGCCGTACAACGGCTGGGTATCCGTTTCCACCCTACGACTTTAGCAGTTGCTGAATCCGGCGCGCGACGTCCACTAGGGTCCGTCCCATGGATGCCGCACCCGCGCCCGCACCTGCCCCGATGCTCGCCGACGTCGTCGCCGTCCTCGACGGCCTGTACCCGCCGTCGACCGCCGAGGGCTGGGACGCCGTCGGGCTCGTCGCCGGGGACCCGGCCGCGCCAGTGCGCAAGGTCCTGTTCGCGGTCGACCCGGTGGCCGACGTCGTCGACGAGGCCGTCGAGTGGGGCGCGGACCTCGTGGTCACCCACCACCCGCTGTTCCTGCGCGGCGTGCACTCGGTGGCGGCCACGACGTTCAAGGGCACCGTCGTGCACCGGCTGCTCGCGGCCGGCTGCGCGCTGCACGTGGCGCACACGAACGCGGACGCCGCGCCCCGCGGCGTCGCCGACGCGCTCGCGGACCTCCTCGGCATCACCGGACGGCGCCCGCTGGTCGCCCACGACGGCGACGAGGACCGCGGCATCGGACGCGTCGGAAGGCTCGCCGCGCCGACGACGCTGGGCGACTTCGCCCGGCACGTGGCCGAGGTGCTGCCCGCGACCGCGCAGGGCGTGCGCCTGGCGGGCGACCCCGACGCGACGGTGGCGACCGTCGCCGTGGTCGGCGGGTCCGGGGACTCGCTGTTCGACGCCGTCCGCGCGGCGGCGGCCGACGTCTACGTCACCGCCGACCTGCGCCACCACCCCGCCTCGGAGCTGCGCGAGCGCGCCCTGTTCGAGGCCCGGCGCCCCGGCTCGGACGGGCCCACGACACCGGCCACGCCCTACCTCGTCGACGTCGCGCACTTCGCGAGCGAGTGGCCGTGGCTGAGCTACGCGGCCAAGGACCTCGTCGAGCGGCTGCCAGAGGGTACGGTGACCACCAGGGTGAGCACGCGGGGCACCGACCCGTGGACAGCCCGGGTCGCGAGCCCCGGCCGCTGAACCGCCCGACCCGACGCCGCACGAGAGGACCACACGTGGTTACTGCACCCCCCGAGGACCAGCGCCGACTGCTCGAGGTGCAGGGGCTCGACACCCGGCTGCAGCAGCTCGTGCACCAGCGGCGCACCCACCCGTCCCTGGCCACGCTCGCCGAGTTCGACACGCGCATCGCCGACCTGCACGGCTCGTTGGTCGACTCGCGCACCGCCGTGTCGGACCTCGAGCGCGAGGTCGCGAAGGCCGAGGCCGACGTCGAGCAGGTGCGCGTGCGCGCGGCCCGCGACCAGCAGCGGCTGGACTCCGGCGCGATGTCCGCGAAGGACTCGCAGGCGTTCGTGAGCGAGCTCGAGGCGCTCGCCAAGCGGCAGTCGGTGCTGGAGGACGTCGAGCTCGAGGCGATGGAACGGCTCGAGGCGCACCAGGCCTCGCTCGCGAAGGTCGAGGAGGCGCACGCCGAGCTCACGGCCGGCAAGGCCAAGGCGGAGGCCGAGCGTGACGCGGCCTGGGCCGAGATCGACACGGTCGGCCGCCAGGTGAAGGCGAAGCGCGCCAGCACGGCCGAAGGCCTCGACGCCGGCCTGCTCGCCCTGTACGACCGGCTGCGTGCCCAGCTCGGCGGGCTCGGCGCCGCGGCGCTGCGCGGTGGCCGCTGCGAGGGGTGCCGGCTCGAGCTCAACCCTGGCGACCTCGCCGCGGTGCGATCGGCCCCGCCCGAGCAGGTCGTGCGCTGCGAGGAGTGCGGTCGGATCCTCGTGCGCGTGACGGACGACGCCCCCGCCTCCTGATGACCCGCCCGTCCGGTGCCGCCCCGTCCGACGGGCCGGGGGCGCGGACCGTCGTCCTCGTGCGGCACGGCGAGACCCCGCTGACCGAGGTGGGCGCCTTCTCGGGCGGCGGCGTCGCGGGGCCGTCGCTGACGACGCGCGGGCGGACCCAGGCCGCCCGGGCGGCGGACGCCACGTTCCGCATCGGCAAGGACCTGTGGCCGGACCTGGCGCGGCCGGCCGCGGTCGTGGCCTCGCCCGCGGCGCGGACGCTGGAGACGGCGGTCGCGGTGGGGCGCCGGACCGGCCAGCCGGTGCGCACCGACGCGCGGTTCGACGAGTGCGACTTCGGCGAGTGGGAAGGGCTGGCGGCCGACCGGGTCGCCGAGGGCTGGCCGGCCGAGCTCGAGGCGTGGGCCACCTCCGGCACGCACCGTGCGCCCGGCGGCGAGTCCCTCGCGGAGGTGGCCGACCGGGCCTGGGCCGGGCTGGCCGACGTGGTCGTCGGCGCCACGGTCGTCGTCACGCACCTGGTCGCGATCCGGTCGATGGTCGGTCGGGCGCTGGACGCACCGCCGTCGTCGTGGCGGCTGCTGCGGGTCCCGCCGTGCTCGCTGACGGTCCTGCGGCTGCGGCCGGGCGGGACCGGCGGGCCGGGGATCGTCGCCGTCGAGGTCGCCGCCGTCGGCCACCCGACCGATCGCTGAGGGCGCCTACCGCTTCGGGGTCTTGGGCGGCGTGGCGAGGGCCAGGTCGACGCCGCGGTCCACCCAGGCCCGCAGGGCGCCGTCGTCGGACGTGACACCGGGGGGCAGCGACACCATGCCCCGCATGGTGCGCTCGCCCATGCGCATCTCCTGGGCGCCGTCGGCCAGTGCGGCCTCGTGACCGCCGGTGCCGACGTGCACCATCAGCTCGTCGCGGCCGATACCCACCGCCATGTGCGTGTTGACCATGAACGCGACGCCGCCGAACATCTTCTGCTCCGTGAACGCCGCGCGCTCGCCGACGGCGTCGCGGACGCGCGCGGCGAGCTCCTCGTCGTAGGCCATGGAGCCAGTGTGCCCCCAGCCTCCGACACTCAGGCGATGACGACCTCGAGGGTGCGCGGGCCGCGGCGCGTGGTGGCGTCGTGCAGGGTGGCCTCGATCATCCGGTAGCTCAGCCCCGAGCCGATCTCGGTGCCGATCACCTCGCCGTCCAGCTCGCGGGCGGCGGCGAGGAGCTCTTCGCCGGTGCGCGGCGTGGCCGCGGCACGGCGCAGCAGGTGGCCGGCGAGGACGCCGCGCGTGTGCTTGGCGTTGTGCGAGACGACGGTGCGCCGTCCGGCGGTCTCCCGCACGACGCGCACGGTGACCCAGTCGGCGGCCGCGGTGCCGGGCTTCCAGGCGGCGAGGTACGCGGCGGAGCGGCAGTCGACGACCACGTCGCCCGCGGCACGCTCGTCGAGCGCGGCGGCCAGGTGCGGTCGCCAGACGGTCGCGAGCTTGCCGACGCCCGGCAGGTCCACGCCCATCGACAGCCGGTATGCGGGAATGCGGTCGACGGGGGAGACGGCGCCCCACAGCCCGGAGAAGACGCGCACGTCGTGGGCGGCGCGGCGGGCGGGCTCACCGTGGAGGCCCGCGAGCCCGGCCGCGGCGTAGAGCACGCCGGTGTACACCTGGGCCGCGGGGGCGGCCGGGGCGGACTTGAGGTCGACGTTGCGCGCGACCTCGTCGGCGAGGGTGGCGCCCACGCCGAGCAGCGTCGTGGCGTCGGGCCGGGTGCTGACCGCCGCGAGCGCCTCGGCCACGGTGTGCCGCTGCGCCGTGAGGACGTCGGCACCCGTGAGGGCGGCGAGGTCGACGGGGGCGGCGCCGTCGGGCGCGCGGGTCTTGCCCTCGGAGGGCGGCAGGCAGATCAGCACCCCGATACCTTACGGCCGGGTGGTGGCGGTGACGGGCTCGTCCCAGTCGACCCTGAAGTCGGTGACCCAGTCGTGCGTGGCCCGGGCGGCGACGCGCCCCACCAGGGGCAGGATCACCCGGTCGCGCAGCACGCGGCTCACGGGGTTCGGGATCTTCAGGTTCGAGGTGCGCTTCGCCTGGGTGATCAGCCGTTCCACGCGCCGTCGCCGTGTCGCGGAGAGCGCGGCGAACGCGGCGGCGGGGTCGCCGAGGTCGCGCACGCAGCGGGCGAGCAGCACGCCGTCCTCGATCGCGAGCGACGCCCCCTGGCCCGACGTCGGTGAGATCGCGTGCGCCGCGTCGCCGACGAGGCCGATCCGTCCGCGGTGCCAGACGGGGACGTGCGGCAGGTCCGTCGTCGTCCAGGGACCGAGGATCTCGGGGGTCGCGGCGAGGAGGTCGAGGGCGGGGGAGTCGTCGTCGGCGAAGAGTCGCTCCAGCTCCGCGCGCCAGGTGGGCGTCCGGGCGGCGAGCTGTGCGGGCGTCGGCTCGGCCGCCTGCGGCACGTTGGCGAACCACCACACGTCGCCCGGCGCCCGGCGCAGGTAGGCGAAGAACGCGCGGCGCCCGAACACCATGACGAGGTGCCCCGGCGTGGCGTCGACGTCGACGCCACGTGCGTACCCGCCGGTGTTGAGCAGGCCGGTGTACCGGGGGGCGGGGCCGGCGGGGTCGAGGAGGCGACGGGTGCGCGACCCGATCCCGTCGGCGCCGACCAGGAGGTCGCCCGTGGCGGTGGTGCCGTCGGCGAAGGCGGCCACGACGGTGCCGTCCGGCTGCTCGACGGCGTCCGTGAGGCGCTTGCCGTGCTCGACGGCGATGCCGCGGCGCTCGGCCTCGTCGCGCAGCGCGGCACTGAGGTCGGCACGGCGCACGGTCTGGCTCGGGATCGCCCCGGCCGCCCCTCCGGTCGGCATCCGGGTCAGGAACCGGCCCGACGCGCCGCGCATCTCCATCATCGGGGTGTCGAAGCCACCCAGGTCGCGGTGGTCGATGCCCAGCACCCCCAGGGCGTGCAACCCGTTGGGAGCGAGGGTGAGAAAGGCCCCCTTGTCGTCCGCGGTCCGGGCGTACGCCTCGTGGACCGTGGCCTCGACGCCGGCCTTCTGCAGTGCCATGGCGGTCACGGGTCCACCGATGCCGCCTCCGATCACGAGTGCTCTCATCTGGTCACCATAGAATGGGTAACCATGAAATGGCAAGAGGCGCGACGCGCCGGGACGAGCCGGGCCCGTAGGCTGAGCGCCGTGACGGACCGGCCCCGATCTCCGCTGGCGATGGTGCTGCTCGCGCTGCTCGCCGAGGAGCCCATGCACGCCTACAAGATGCAGCAGCTCATCAAGGGCAGGCGCAAGGACGACGTCGTCAACGTGGCCCGCAGCAACAGCGTGTACCAGGCGCTCGACCGCCTGGAGCGCGACGGTTACGTCCAGGTGCGCGAACGGGTCTCCGGCGGGTCCGCCCCGGCGCGGAACCTCTACGCGCTGACCGACGCCGGGCGTGAGGTGCTCCGGCGCTGGATGGACTCCGCGCTGTCGTCCCCCGCCCGGGAGTTCCCTGAGTTCCGCGCGGTGCTCGCCGTGGTCTCGCTCGTGGGGCCCGATCTCGTCGCCGACCGGCTCGAGGAACGTGCCGCCGCCCTCGACGAGGTGCTGGCCCACGCGGCCCAGGACGCCGACCGAGCGGCCGGGTGGGGGCTGCCCCGGGTCTTCATGCTCGAGAGCGAGCACCTCGAGGTCGTGACCCGGGCCGAGCAGGACTGGCTCCGCCGGGTGGTCGCGGACCTCCGGTCCGGAGCGCTGTCCTGGGACCCCGCGCAGGTCATCGCCGACCGTCCACGGTTCGAAGGGGCCTGACCTCCTGTTCGGCAGGTGAACACCCTGGTGACAGAGGTGCGGCCGCGAGGCTAGCGTCGGCTCCATGGTCCAGGTGAAGGTCTACGGCAACCGGTCGGTCTGGGGGGAACGGCGCCCGGAGGTCTCCGACGCGCTGCACGCGGCGCTGGTCGGGGCGTGGCGCATCCCCGAGGACAAGCGGTTCCACCGCTTCCTGCTGCTGGACGACGGCGACCTCGTGGCTCCGCGCTCCGCGGAGTACCTCATGATCGAGATCGTCGCGTTCGCGGGGCGCTCGCGGGAGGCGAAGCGCGAGCTGGTGCGGCGGATGTACGACGACGTCGCCCCCGCGCTCGGGATCTCGGCGGACGACCTGGAGCTGGTCGTCATCGAGTCGCCCGCCGAGAGCTGGGGCATCCGGGGCCGCTCCGGGGACGAGCTCACCCTGAACTACACCGTGGGGGTGTGAGCGAGCGCCGACATGCCGTCCGCGCAAGCCCGGGGAGCGCATAGACTGTGCGGCGCGGACGAGTCGGTCGGACGGTCGCGTCGGCGGTGCCCCCGGGTGTCGCCGCCGAGGAACGTCCGGGCTCCGAAGGGCAAGGTGGTGGCTAACAGCCACCCGGGGTGACCCGCGGGACAGTGCCACAGAAAACAGACCGCCGGCGTCGGGCGACCGGCGTCGGTCAGGGTGAAACGGTGGTGTAAGAGACCACCAGCGCGCCCGGTGACGGGCGTGGCTAGGTAAACCCCACCTGGAGCAAGGTCAGACAGACTGTGTTTGAGGGCGGCCCGCCCGATTCTCTTCGAGAAGCACAGTCGGGTAGACCGCTCGAGCCCTGCGGCAACGCAGGGCCTAGATGGATGGCCGTCACCCGTGCCGGGGCAACCGGGCACGGGGACAGAACCCGGCGTACAGACCGACTCGTCCGCACCTATCTCGTTGACCGGGGGAGATAGGTGACGCCGCCAGAGTCGCGGTCTCGATTCGGTTTCAGGCCGAGGACCGCGTCCACGGCCTCGCGCGTCCGGTCATCGGAGTCTGGCCACAGGTGTGAGTTGAGTCCCGCATGGTGGTGTAGCGCGTCGTGATCCGTCGTTGGTTAGGCGCTGAGTTCGAGGACGGGGTCGGCGGCCACCTCCGTTCCGGCGTCGCTGACTGGGGTTAGGCGGCAGCGGGCGAGGAGACCGAGGCGGCGGTGCAGCTCGGCGTGGACCTTGCGGGCGCCGTAGACCCCGTAGTTCTCCGCGTGCACCTGCTCGATCAGCGCCGTCGTGCCCGCATCGCGGTCTGACCTGCGGCTTGATGCCGCGGAGGGTGGCCCGGTCTGCAGAGAGTCCGCAAGAATTCCGCGAAGTGCCCCCGAGAGCCGTCGATCAGAGCCAGTCGAGGTACTGCTGGCGGGCCTTCATCGCGTGGATCACGAGCTCGTCGCCGGAGTCGAAGGCGAGGATGGCGAGCTCCAGCACGCGTCCCACCGGATCGACGCCCAGCAAGAGCCAGCGGCGAGGGTCGTCCTCGTCGTCAAGCGGCTCGCGCAGCAGTGCGTGCATGCCCGCGTACAAGACGACGTCGTCGGCGAGGCGGTCTCGCTTGTAGTGCTTGCGTGCGGACTCGTGGACCTTCACGCCACGTGGGCCCAGGCGCGGACCGCGGCGCGGATCGCCTCCGACTCGTTCGCCAGGCCTTCCTGCTCTGCGCGCTTCCGAAGGGCGGCCAGGGTCTGCTCGTCGAGGCGGACCGTGACAGGCTTGCCGGGGCCGTGGCCGACGGCGGGGCGGCCGCGGCGACTCTGACGGAGATTGGGCAGGTCGTATCCGGCCTCGGCCTCGTCGGCCCACGCCTGGATCTGCTCGTCGGTGACCGGCTTGCCGTGGATGGTGCGCTGCTTCTCATCCATAGGAATAACGTACACGAAAATCGGTGACGTGACCTATGCCACGGTGGTCGCCGACCGACACGTGCCGCGGAGTCGGTCGAGGGGCTCAGCCGTGGCGTGAGACGGCGTCGTTGGCGCGCTGCCACATCTCGTAGTTCCCGCACTCCGCCGTGACCTCGGCCGTCGCCTGAGCCGCGGCGAAGAAGTCGTCGGCCAACGGAGAGGTGCGGTCCGCCGCCATCGCGAGGTGGATCTGCGCGGGCGGGAGATCCGGGACGGGCACGTAGCTGATGTCCGGGCGCGAGTAGAACACGGTCTCCGAACGCCCGACGAACGAGATGCCGCGGCCGGCTGCGACGTGCTCCAACTTCTCCTCCACCCCGCGCACCCGAAGCCCGGAGTCGGGGTGCGGGCGCCGCGTGGGCTGCGTGCTCGCGTCACCGTGCCAGACCAGGGGCTCGCCGGCCAGGTCGGACTCGCTCACCTCGTCCTTGCCCGCCAACCGGTGACCGGTCGGCAGCACGGCCATGAGCGGCTCCGTGTAGAGCGGGGTCAGGCGCAGGCCGGTCTCGTCGATGGGCAGCCGCACGTACCCGACGTCGACGCGGCCGTCGAGCAGCATCGTGGCCTGGTCGTCCCACTCCATGCGCTGCACGTCGACGACCACGTCCGGGTGCCGGGCCTCGAACACCCGTGCCGCGGGGATGACCGGGATGCCGGCTCGAAAACCGACCACGAGGCGCCGGCTGCCGAGGGCGGACGCGGACACCCGGCGCCGGACCGCGTGCGCGGAGGCGAGCAGCGGACCGGCGTCGTCCATGAGCTGTCGGCCCGCATCGGTCAGCGTCACGCCATGACTGTCCCGGTTGAACAGCGACGTGCCCAGGTCGTGCTCGAGCGCACGGATCTGCCGGCTGAGCACCGGCTGCGCGATGTGCAGCTCCTCGGCGGCGCGGCCGAAATGCAGCCTGTCGGCGACCGCGACGAAGTAGCGCAGCTTGCGCAGGTCCAGATCCACGGAGCCTCCCGGTCGGGCGATACCCCCAAGGTATCACCACGGCTGAAAAGGGTCTTGGACACCCGGTTCGCGCCCATGGCAACGTTCATGAGGCCGGGCAGGAATTCGGAACGAGAACCCGTCGGCGTGATGTCTTTCGCAATATCCATACCTATTCGACGGAGCGATCGTGGGAAAGCTTGATGGCAAGGTAGCGGTGATCACCGGCGGGTCCACCGGAATGGCGTTGGCCGGCGCCAAGCTCTTTGTGGACGAAGGAGCGCACGTCTTCATCCAGGCCCGGCGGCAGGAAGCGCTGGACGCCGCCGTCGAGCTGATCGGCCGCAACGTCACCGCCGTCCAGGGCGACGCTGCCGAGCTCGACGACCTGGACCGCTTGTTCGACACCGTCAAGCGTGAGAAGGGCTCCATCGACGTGCTGTGGGCCAGCGCAGGGATGGGAGAACCTGCCGTGCTCGGCGAGATCACCGAGGAGCAGTTCCACCGCGCCTTCTCGCTCAACGCGCGCGGCACCCTGTTCACCGTGCAGAAGGCGTTGCCGCTGATCAACGACGACGGCTCGATCCTGATGACCGGATCGAACGCCTCCCTCGGCGCCTTCCCCGGCTGGAGCCTCTACGCGGGAAGCAAGGCCGTCCAGCAGGCCTGGGCCCGCGTCTGGCTCAACGAGTTGCGCGACCGCAGGATCCGGGTCAACGTCCTGACCCCCGGTCAGGTCGCCACCGCCAAGCAGGAAGAGCTCTTCGACCAGGCGACCAGAGCCGCGTTCGAGTCCCTCATCCCGCGCGGAGCGATGGGCCGCCCCGACGAGATCGCCACCATCGCCCTGTTCCTCGCCTCCGACGACTCCGCCTACGTCAACGGACTGGAGCTCGTCGCCGACGGCGGCACCACCGCCATCTGAACTACGAACGAGTGAGAGCGGCGCCTGAAGGACAGACGCCCCGAGCACAGAAGGAAGTACACCTCATGAGCAGCATCACCTTCATCGGTGCGGGGAACATGGCCCGCACGATCGGGACGCGCGCGGTGGCGGGCGGCAACACCGTCGAGATCATGGCACGCGACCAGTCCAAGGCCGACGACCTGGCCGCGGCCCTCGGTGGCGGCACCACGGCAGGCAGGTGGGGAGCCGTACCGACGGGGGACATCGTGATCGCGGCCCTGCTGTACGACGGTGTCGTCTCGACCGTCGCCGAGTACGGGGACGCTCTCGCGGGCAAGATCATCGTCGACATCAGCAACCCGTTCAACGTCACGTTCGACGGGCTGGCCCACGAAGAGCCGACCTCGATCGCGCAGGAGGTCGCCAAGATCGCCCCGGCCGGCGCCAGCGTGTTCAAGGCCTTCAACACCAACTTTCGTGGCGTCCTCGAGCAGGGCCGTCCCGACGTCTTCATCGCCGGCGACGACACGTCGGCCAAGGCGAACCTGGCGGCATTCGTCGAGAGCCTCGGGCTGCGCCCGCTGGATGTCGGCGGCCTGAAGATGTCGCACTGGTTGGAAGGCATGGGAGTGGTCACGGTAGGCCTCGCCGGAAACGGGATCGGCCACGGGAACTTCGCCCTCGGCGTCGACGAGATCGCAGCCTGAGCCTCACCGAGGCTCGGCATAGCCCCTTCCGTTCGTCAGGGCTTCGTCTTGTCAGGGCTTCGTCAGCGACCGATGCGACCTGAGCGCGGTTCTGCCGCGGACTTGAGGACCTGGTGACGTCACCCTGCGGCACTCCGCCGCAGATTCTCACAAAGGAGTCATCGTGCGTCTTGTATGGCAGCTCTTGGTCGTGGTGACGGTCTGGATCCTCGGCAGTCTGGGCACTGCGGCGGTGAAGGACGACCCCTGGCTGACGCTCGTCGCCGGACTGCTGACGGCCGTCGTCGCAGTCGTCGTCTACGGCTGGCTGGTGCGGCGCACCGAGCATCGAGCCCCCGACGAGATATCGGTGAAGGGAGCAGGTGCCGGCGTCGGCTGGGGCACGCTGCTCGGGGTCGCGTTGTTCGGGGCGGTCATCGCGAGCATCGCCTTCGTCGGCGACTACACGATCAGCGGCGTCGGCACGCCGGTAGGCGCCGCCGGGCTGCTCGGCATCATGGCGGGTGCGGCGGTGACCGAGGAGCTCCTGTTCCGCGGTGTCCTGTTCCGGAACGTCGAGCGCTGGACCGGAACATGGCTGGCGCTCGTGCTGACCGGTGCGCTGTTCGGCCTGATCCACCTGCTCAACCAGAACGCCACCCTGTGGGGCGCCATCGCTATCGCCATCTCTGCAGGCGGGATGCTGACGGCCGCGTACGTCGCCACCCGAAAGCTCTGGTTGCCGGTCGGTCTGCACCTCGGCTGGAACATCGCCGCCAGCGCCATCTTCAGTACCGAGGTGTCCGGCAGCGACACCGCGCAGGGCTTGCTGGACGCGACGATGTCGGGTCCGGCGCTGATCACGGGTGGCGCCTTCGGGCCGGAGGGCAGCGTGTTCGCCGTGGTGCTCGGTGTGGTGGCCACCGGCGTGCTCATGTGGCTGGCCCACCGGCGTGGTCACGTGGTGCCCGTCCGTCGCTCGGCCCGGGTGGACGTCGTCGCCGAGCTCGCCGGGTGATCGCGCGTACCGGCCGGCGGCGCCGTGCAGGTCGTCTCCCGGTACGGGGAGGCACTGGCCGGGAAGATCGTCATCGACATCTCCAGCACCTTCGACGCCGACGCCACCGGGCTCGTCGTCCCCGAGGGCACTCCGGGGCGCAGGAGATCGCCAAGGTCGCCCCGGCGCCCTGGAGATGGCCCGCTGGCTGGAAGGAGTCGGGCCGCTGCTGATGGGCCTGGCCAGCCACGGTGCCGGGACCTTCGACATCGCTCTCGGCGTCGACCTCCGCGCCTGAGCGAACCCCACACCACCGTTCCTCCGCATCAACCCCAAGGAGCAGCAGCGTGCACGTCTTCGTCACTGGCGGGACCGGCCATTCCGGTTCGCACATCATTCCCGAGCTCATCACCGCGGGGCACGAGGTCACCGGCCTGGCGCGGTCGGACACCGCAGCGGCGGCGCTGTCCGCGCTCGGTGCGAAGGTCCGCCGCGGCGACCTCCAGGACCTCGACGGGCTCAAGGCCGCGGCGGCGGACTCCGACGGCGTCGTCCACGTCGCACACCGGCAGGACCTGCTTCCGTCCGGTGGGATCGCCGCCATGGCCGCCGCGGAGCTCCCGGTCATGCTCGCGTACGGCGAGGCGCTCGCGGGAACAGGGAAGCCGCTGGTCGCGGCGGGGAGCATCGGCTCACCCGGCACCGGGCGGGACCTGGGCCGCCCGGCCACCGAGGACGACCCGGCGCTTGTCGTCGGCGACGAGCACCAGGGCACCCTGCGAGCCCGGAACGTCGTGGAGACCGCCATCATCGGACTCGCCGAGCGGGGGGTGCGGTCCTCCGTCGTGCGGCTCGCCACGATTGCGCACGGCACCACCGATCGCGCCGGTTTTCTCCCCATGCTGATCGCTCTCGCCCAGCAGAGGGGCTTCGCCGGCTATCCCGGAGACGGCGAGAACCTGTGGAACGCCGTCCACGTCCGCGATGCCGCCTCCTTGTTCCGTCTGGCGCTGGAGAAGGGCCCTGCGGGCAGGTACTGGCACGCGGTCGAGGACGGCGGCATCCCGTTCCGCGAGATCGCCGAGGCGATCGGCAGCCGCCTGGGCGTGCCCGCCGTGAGCGTGCCCCTGGACGAGCTGATGCTGCCGGGGTACTTCGGGTTCCTCACGAACGTGGTCACGCAGAGCTATCCGACGTCCAACGACATCACCCGCAAGACCCTCGGCTGGGCACCTGCTCAACCCAGCCTGCTCGACGATCTGGACAACGGGCACTACTTCCCCGCCGGCTGACGGCGGGAGCCCGCACGGCGCGTGTCCCCGCAGGCAGGGCGACACGCGCCGTCGCTCACAGCCTCGGGTCGACGGGTTCGGACTCCAACGCGAGCACGGCGAACGCCATCTGGTGCACGGACCACAGGGGCTCTCCGGCGAGGAACCGGGTGAGCGCCTCGATGCCCAGGCCGTGCTCACGGAGCGCGAGGTTCCGTTTGCGGCCCAGCCCGCGGTTCCGCAGCACGTCGAGGGAGTCGGTGTAGTCCGGGCCGTAGATGATGCGCAGGTACTCCCGTCCGCGGACCTTCAGTCCCGGCTGGACACGCTTGGTGGGCGCAGCTGGCTTGACCACCATCCCCTCACCGCCCGCGGCGGTCAGGTCGAGCCACCATCGGGTCGCCTCGGCCCTCTGCTCCGCGGAGGTCAGGTCGACGAAGCGGTGCCGGGTAGGGGTGATCAAGGGGTCTGTCAGCGTCGCGATCTTCTCCAGGTGCCAGCGGTGGGTCTCGGTCGCTGCCAGGGCTCGGCCCTCGGCAGCAAGGATCTGGAACGGGGCGAGCGTGACACCCTCCAATCCGTCGGTACGGCGCACGTAGGCCCCGTATGCCGCTCGGTAGGCAGCCGCGTTGGCCTCGCGGCTCGCCACGCGCCCGGCCAGCGCCGAGACGTCCAGGCCACGGGAGGCGGCGCGGGCGAGCGCCGCAGATGCCTCGGGGAGCGCGGTGAGCGCGGCCGCGCCGACGGAGGCGTACTGCTCCTTGATCAGCCCTTCGGCCTTGGCAGACCAGGGGAGCAGCTCGCAGTCCAGGGCGACCCAGTCGGTGTCGAGCTCCTCGAACAGCGGGGACACCGCGTCGGTGAGCCGCGCCACGAGCTCGTCGTGGCCGTGCGAGAAGAACGCCCGTCCCGTGCGGGTGTAGACGACTCCGGTGGTGCCGTCGGAGACCGCGAACCGGCGTCGTGCGGCCTCGGCGTCGCGGGCGAGCACGGCGACAGCCCGTGAGCCCATGTGCTTCTCCTCGCAGACGACCTCGCCCACGCCCGCCGCGGCGTACTCGGCGAACGCCTGCTCGGGGTGCTCGAGGAACCCGTCGAGGGTCGACGTCGGTGCCGGGGCCATGGTCGGCGGCAGGTAGATCAGCCAGCGCGGGTCCACGGCGAACCGACTCATCACCTCCAGCGCGGCGGCAGCGTTCTCCTCGGGGATCTTGACCCGTCCGGCGTGCTCGGTGGTGTGCCAGCGGGTGCCGGCGACGTCGTCGATGTTCAGCGCGGTCGGCTCGCGTTCCTCGGCCCCGGCAGCGGGCGTGAGCGGACGAACGGGCTCGTAGTACTGCTCGAGCGCCGCAACCTGCACGACCTCCTTCTCCGGGTACCGCAGCGCGGTGAGCCGGCCGCCGAACACGACACCCGTGTCGAGGCAGATCGTGTTGTTGACCCATTCCGGCTCCAGGACCGGGGTGTGCCCGTAGACGACCATGGCCTTGCCGCGGTACTCCCGCGCCCACGGGTAGCGGACCGGGAGGCCGTACTCGTCGGTCTCGCCGGTGGTGTCGCCATACAGCGCGAACGACCGGACGCGCGCGGAGGACCGCCCGTGATAGGCCTCCTTGAGCCCGGCGTGCGCGACGACGAGGCGGCCGTCGTCGAGGACGAGGTGGCTCAGCAGGCGGTCCATGAACGCCCGCGCGTCCTGGGTGAAGGCCGGCCCGGCGGCCTCGAGCTGGGCGAGGGACTCACCCAGCCCGTGCTGGACCTGGACCTTCGCGCCCTTGAGTGCGCGCACCAGCTTGGCCTCGTGGTTGCCGGCCACGCACAGTGCCGCACCGCCGGCGGTCATCCCCATGACGAGGCGCAGCACGCCGGGAGTGTCCGGTCCGCGGTCGACGAGGTCACCGACGAACACCGCGGTCCTGCCCTCGGGATGAGCGGCGTCGACCGCGCGCCCCGCGTCGTCGCGCGTGATCGCGTAGCCGAGCTTCTCCAGCAGCATGACCAGCTCGGTGGCGCAGCCGTGGACGTCGCCCACGATGTCGAACGGTCCGCGCAGCTCACGTCGGTCGTTCCACGGCTTCTCCGGCGTGATCACGACCCTCTCGATCTCGTCCCCGCGCAGCACGTGCACGCGACGGAAGCCCTCCTTGCGCAGGAGCCGCAGAGACCGCTTGAGATCCTTGTGCTGGCGCGCGACCACGTGTGCGCCGAAGCCGCGGTCCGGGCGCCGCGCGTTGCGTTCGACGGCGACGGCCTCGGGCACGTCCAGGACGATCGCGTCGACCAGGACGTTGTTCTCCTTGGCGAGCCTGACCAGCGAGGCCCGGGCGGACGCCTGCACGTTGGTGGCGTCGACGACCGTCAGCAGGCCGCGCCGAAGGCGGGTCCCGACGATGTAGTGCAGGACGTCGAAGGCGTCTGGGGTGGCTGCCTGGTCGTTCGGGTCGTCGGACACCAGCCCACGGCAGAAGTCCGAGGAGACCACCTGGGAGCTCCTGAAGTGCGCGGCGCCGAAGGTCGTCTTGCCGCTGCCGGACACGCCGACCAGCAGTACCAGACCCATCGACGGCACACCGATCTCACGCACCTCGGTCCCTGCGTCGTTCATGGTCTCCTCGTCGGGCTCGGTGCGCTCAGCCACGGCGGAACACCGCCATCTGGGTCGGTGTGCCCAGCTCGGGGTCGCGGTCGCCGACCCCGCGGAGCTCGACCGTGTAGCCGTGGTCTCCGGCGACCCGGGTGGCCCAGGACTCGAACTCCGCGCGGCTCCATTCGAACCGGTGGTCGGGATGCCGCATGCCGGTGAGGTCTTCGTAGTTCGCGTTGTACTCCCGGTTCGGGGTCGTCACCAGGACGGCGCGCGGCCGCGCCGTGGCGAGGACGACGCGCTCGAGGGCGGCCAGACGTGGCGGGTCGACGTGCTCGACGACCTCCATCAGCACCGCGGCGTCGAACCCGGCGAACCGGGCGTCCTCGTACGTCAGGGCGCCCTGGAACAGGTCGATCCGGGCCGCCTGGCGGTCGCCGACCGTGTCGAGATGCAGCCTGCGCGCGGCGATCTGGAGCGACCGGGTCGAGACGTCCGTGCCCGTGACCTTGGTGAAGGACGGCTCGGCGGCGAGCTTGGCCAGGAACTGGCCCGGGCCGCACCCCAGGTCGATCACCGACCGTGCCCCGAGCTCCCGCAACGCTTCGAGCACGGCCTCGTGCCGCTGCACGTTGAGCGACGCACGCCGCGCCGGTGGCTGCAGGGCCTCCTCGTCCTCGGGCGGCTCGAGCGCGTCCTCGGTGGTGTCGTCCAGCTCGGCAAGACGCGCCAGCGCGACGCGGGGCAGGGAGGAGCTCCGGCCCAGGTAGCGGCGGGTGATGAGCTCGCGATCGGGGTGCGCGGTCAGCCATCCCTCGCCGGAACGGAGCAGCTTGTCCACCTCATCGTCGCTCTGCCAGTAGTGCTTCGCCTCGTCCAGCACCGGCAGGAGCACGTGCAGCTGGTTCAGCGCGTCGGCCAGCCGGACGTCACCGCTCAGGCTCAGGGAGACGTACCGGGAGTCGCCCCACTCCGGGAACCGGTCGTCCAGCGCGATCGGGTCGGCCGTCACCGTCCATCCCAAGGGTTCGAACACCCTGCGGGCGATCTCCGGGCCACCGCGGCACGGCAGCACCGGGACGCGGATCTCCAGGGGCATCGGCGCGTCGGCGACGGCCTGGCGGGCGTCCGACCGGCCTCGGCGGGCGGTGCTGAACACGTCCGCGAGGGCGACGCCGAGCAGCGACGAGGCCGCGTACGACCGGTCGTTGACGTACTTGGCCAGCGAGAAGTCCGGCGTCCTCCTGCCCGCCGACCGGGCGAGGCGTACCGGGTCGATCTCGACCAGCAGGGCCACCGTGCAGCGCTCGTCCGACGCCTCGGGGTAGAACACCGTCGCCGTCCCGAACGACTGGCGGAGCTCCTGCACCCGGTCCGGATGCTTGTGCAGCAGATGACCCAGGTCCGTCGCCGGGCGGTGGGTGGTCGTCAGGGTCAGGAGCACGCACGCATCATGCCCTGGGGCACGTGGCCGATGCACGCGGGTTTCGTACGTGACCTGCGGGGAACCAGCCGCCGGCGTGTACCGGCGGCGCTTCGGCGCCCATCAGGCGCTGCCGGGATCGTCGGGGTCGCCGGTGGGTCCCGCCTCGCCCGGCTGGGTCGGGTCGTCGGTGACGGTGGGTTCGGACGAGGGTTCGGTCGTCTCCGTGGGGGTGGGCTCCGACGAAGGTTCGGTCGTCTCCGTGGGGGTGGGCTCCGACGTCTCCGTCGGCGTCGAGGGATCCGTCGGCGTCTCGGTGGGTGTGGAGGTGTCGGTGGGCGTCCCGCTGGGCGTGGGGGTCGGGGTGGGCGACGGCGTCGGGGTCTGCGTCCGTGCGGGGCGCGACGTCGGGGCGTTCGTGGGAGCCGGCGGAGCGGTCGTGGACGGGGTCCTCGTCGTGCTCGGCGACGGGCTGTGCGTGACGGGCACGACCGGTTGGTCGTTCCCGTCGCCCTGGGGCCAGTAGGTGATCGCGCCCACGGTCGCCGCCGCCAGGACGAGGACGAGCACGACGAGCGCGACCCACCTCAGGCTCGAGGCGGTGGTCCGCCGGGCGCCCGGCTCGGAAGGGTCCGACGCGGCAGCCTCCCCGGCGGGGAGCTCCGCACCGGGGTCGGGCGTGGGCCCCGCCACGACCTCGTCGAGCGGGCGCGTGGCCTCGACCTCGTCGCCGCTGGCGCTCAACCGGGTCGTGACGTCCGCCGCACCGGCCGCCGCACCGATGCTCCCGACGGCCGCCGTCCGCGCCGGGTCCTCCGACGGCACGTTCTCCATCGCGGCCGTCCGGTCCGGGCGAGGCCTGTGGGCGCCCGGGGTGCTCCCCACGCCGAGGCTCGCCGTCGTGGCGATCAGCGTGGCCACGGTGGCCCCCATCGCGCCGGCGGTGGCGAACCGTCGTGCCGGGTTCTTGGCCATCGCGCGGGTGACGAACCGGTCCGCGAGCACCGGGACGTCGGCGCGTCGCGCCGAGGGTGCGGGCACGGGGGCGTGGACGTGGGCGCGCAGGACGTCGGTGGGCCGGGCCCGCTCGTACGGTGCGCTGCCGGTGAGGGCGAAGTACGTCAGCGCCCCGACCGAGTACAGGTCGCTGCGAGCGTCGAGTGGTCGCCCCTGGGCCTGTTCGGGCGACATGTACGCCGCCGAACCGGTCACGACGTCTCCGTCGCCCTCGCCGCCGGCGACGGTCGCCAGACCGAGATCGAGCAGCCCGACCGACATCGTGCCGTCGTCGTGCCGGTCGACCACGACGTTGCGCGGGCTCACGTCGCGATGCACGAGACCGGCGTCGTGGACCGCGCGCAGCCCGTCGAGCAGGGCGCCCACGACGGTGAGGGCTTCCCGCCACGGCAGGCCGCCGTCCGCCGCCAGCTCGGAGAGCGGCTGGCCGGGGAGACGACGCATCAGGAGCCAGGGCACTGTCGCACCCGCGACCTCGTCCTCCCCGGTGTCGAGGACCTTCGCCACGCCGGGGTGGTCGACCTGGGCGGAGGCGGCGATCTCGCGCGCCAGGGCGGCGCGCGCCACCTCGTCGTCGACCAGGTGCGGGTGCAGGACCTTGACGAGCAGCCGGGGCTCGGCCTCCGCGCCGGTGGCGGCGTCCTCCAGGCGGGTGGCTTCGTACACGGTGTACGTCCCCCCGGTGCCCACCAGGTCGCCCACCGCGTAGCCTCCACCGAGGATCACCTGGCCGTCCGCGGAATCCCCGGCCGGCTCCTTCGTCGTCATGTCGTTCACTGCTTCGTTCTCGGAGGGGCGGGACGGGAAAGTGCCGCAGGAGCGGATCTCTCGGTCATATCAGTCATACGCCTCCACAGGATAGGTGGTGGAGCGCCGTGCACCGTGGCCCTCGTCGTCGGGCGCGCGCTGTGGGCCACTCGAGTGGCGGCACCAGGATGGCAGCATCGGGGATGCTTCGCGCGTGTGAACAGACGGTAAAGAATTCCTCTACGCAGGTTCCGTTCCTGGTGCGGACGGGTGTACCGTGGCGGCGTCGCGACAACGAGGTCGCGAGTTCCGATCGCAGCGTTCACCCATGAGGGCGCAGGTGGTAGGACCATGCAGGACGAAGGTGCAGCAGTGACCGTCTCTAGTGAGGCACGGACCGGGGGCATCGCCCTGGTCGAGCGTCCCGGCGCGAGCGTCGTGGAGCTGTGGGGGGAGATCGACATCACCCTCCGCAACGAGGCGGGCGCGGCGCTCGCCGGTGCCTTCCAGCGTGACCTCCCCGTGGTGGTGGACACCTCGCGGGTCACGTTCATCGACTCCGCCGGAGTGGCGTTCCTCGTGCAGCTCTGCCGGATCGGCCGCGACGAGGGCTTGAACGTCACCGTCTACCGCCCGCCGCAGGTCGTCCGCGAGACGCTGCACATGCTCGACCTCGAGATCACCGACACGCCGAGCCACGCCTCGGTGCACCACATGCGGCACGTCGCGCACTGACGGTGCTGACCGACGGTGCTCACCGGCGCGGGCCGGTGAGCACCGCCAGTGAGCACCGCCAGTGAGCACCGTCGGTTAGCACCGTCAGTGGGCGTCGGCCGCGATCGCGGCGGCCCCGACGATGCCTGCCCGGTTGCGCAGGGTCGCGGGGATGATCGGCGCCCGCAGGTCGAGCAGCGGCAGGAACTTCTCGTGGTGCTTGCTCACCCCGCCGCCGACGACGACGAGCTCGGGGGAGAGCAGCATCTCGACGGTCTCGAAGTAGCGCTGCAGGCGCTCGGCCCACTGCTCCCACGACAGGTCGTCCCGCTCGCGCGCGGACTCCGCGGCGCGCGACTCGGCGTCGTGCCCGTCGATCTCCAGGTGGCCCAGCTCGGTGTTCGGCACCAGGACGCCGTCCACCAGCAGCGCCGAGCCGATGCCCGTCCCGAGGGTCACCATGAGGACGACGCCGTCCTGCCCCGCAGCGGCGCCGTAGCGCTGCTCGCCCACGCCCGCGGCGTCGGCGTCGTTCACGGCACGCACCTCGCGACCCGTCGTGCGGTGCACCAGGTCCGGCAGGTCGACGCCCGTCCACGACTGGTCGAGGTTGGCGATGAACCGGACCACGCCGTGGTCCATCGGGGCGGGGAACGCCACGCCGACGGGCACGTCGTCGGCCAGGTGGAAGGAGTCGACGAGCTCCGCGAGCACGTCGGCCACCGCCTGCGGCGTCGACGCCTGCGGGGTGGGGATCCGCCGGCGCTCGTCGGCGAACTCACCGGTCGCCACGTCGACGGGCGCTCCCTTGATCCCGGACCCGCCGATGTCGATGCCGAACGCGACGTGCTTCGATACGTGCTCTGATGCCACGGACATGGGCCCCATCTTGGTGCAGGATCGAACCATGAGCGACAAGAGTCCGGTGCAGTACTGGTACAACACCTCGACCGGGCAGGTCGAGGAGGGCACGGAGCGGTCCAGCTGGACGAACCGGCTGGGGCCGTACCCGACCAGGGAGGCCGCCGAGCGGGCCCTGGACACGGCCAAGCAGCGCAACGACTCCTGGGAGGAAGAGGAGGCCGACTGGCGCGGTCACGCCTGACGGACCGCGCCGGCCGGCGCCCCCTCAGCTCTCGAAGGAGTGCGCGGCGTCGGGGAACGTGCCCGCGCGCACCTCGGATGCGTAGTCCTCCGCGGCCTGGCGCAGCGCCGTGCCCAGCTCGGCGAACCGGCGCGCGAACTTCGGCGTCCAGTCGGTCATGCCCGCCATGTCGGTCCAGACGAGCACCTGGCCGTCGGTCACGGCGCCGGCGCCGATGCCGATGGTCGGGATCCGCAGGATCTCCGTGGCCCGCGCCGCGACCTCGACCGTGGTCATCTCGAGGACGACGGCGACGGCCCCCGCCTCCTGGACCGCCAGCGCGTCGGCGCACAGGGCCTCCGCCGCGTCGTCGCCGCGCCCCTGGACGCGGTGCCCGCCCAGGGCGTGCTCCGACTGCGGCGTGAAGCCGAGGTGCCCGAAGACGGGGATGCCCGCGTCGGTGATCGCCCGGATCTGCGCGGCGACGGTGCGGCCGCCCTCGAGCTTGACCGCGGCGGCGCCGGTCTCCTTCATGAGGCGTACCGCCGTGCCGAGCGCCTGCTCCGGGCCGGCCTCGTACGAGCCGAACGGGAGGTCCACGACGACGAGCGCGTGCGGGGCGGCGCCCGCGACGGCGCGCGCCGCGGGGATCATGTCGTCGACCGTGACGGGCAGCGTCGTCGTGTGCCCGTGCATCGTGTTGCCGATGGAGTCGCCCACGAGCAGCAGGTCGATGCCGGCGGCGTCGAAGACGGCGGCCGTCAGCGCGTCGTAGGCGGTGAGCATCGTGATCTTGGTGCCCTGCTCCTTCGCCTGCGCGAGGTGGTGGACCCGGTAGCGCCGTCGCCGAGGGGCCGCGGCGTCCTGAACTGCGTTGTCACCTGGTGTCGCCATGGCCGATAGCGTATGCCAGAGGTGCGCGGCCTCGGCTTCGCGCCCTCACCGCCCGGCTCGACGCCGACGTCGGGCGTATGTCATCCGCCATTAACACTTCTCGTGCAGGATGGGCTCATGGACAGGCAGCAGGAGTTCGTGCTCCGCACGGTCGAGGAGCGCGACATCCGCTTCATCCGCCTCTGGTTCACCGACGTGCTCGGGATCCTGAAGTCGGTGGCGGTCGCCCCGGCCGAGCTGGAGCAGGCGTTCACGGAGGGCATCGGGTTCGACGGGAGCTCCATCGAGGGCCTCACCCGCGTGTACGAGGCCGACATGATCGCCAAGCCGGACCCGACGACGTTCCAGGTGCTGCCCTGGCGCGGGGAGCGGCACGGCACGGGGCGGATGTTCTGCGACATCCTCACGCCCGACGGCGAGCCCTCGCTCGCGGACTCGCGCAACGTCCTCAAGCGGACCCTCGCGAGGGCGAGCGACCGCGGGTTCACCTTCTACACGCACCCCGAGGTCGAGTTCTACCTGTTCAACCAGCTCTCGTCGTCCGACGACCCCCTGGTGCCGGTCGACAACGGGGGCTACTTCGACCACCTGGCGAGGGGCAGCACGCACGACTTCCGCCGGGCCGCCATCACGATGCTCGAGTCCATGGGCATCTCCGTGGAGTTCTCCCACCATGAGGCAGGGCCCGGGCAGAACGAGATCGACCTGCGCTACGCCGACGCGCTGACGACGGCGGACAACCTCATGACGTTCCGCACCGTCGTCAAGGAGGTCGCGCTGGAGCAGGGCGTGTTCGCGTCCTTCATGCCCAAGCCGATGGCGGACCAGCCCGGCTCGGGGATGCACACGCACCTGTCCCTGTTCGAGGGCGACCGCAACGCGTTCCACGAGCCGGGGGCACAGTACGAGCTGTCCAAGACCGCCCGCCAGTTCATCGCGGGGCTGCTCGTGCACGCCGCCGAGATCACGGCGATCACGAACCAGTACGTCAACTCTTACAAGCGCCTGTGGGGCGGTGCCGAGGCGCCGAGCTACATCAGCTGGGGCCACAACAACCGTTCCGCGCTGGTGCGCGTGCCGATGTACAAGCCGGGCAAGGGCAACTCCTCGCGCGTCGAGTACCGCGCGCTCGACTCCGCGGCGAACCCGTACCTCTCGTTCGCCGTCCTGCTCGCCGCGGGGCTCAAGGGCATCGAGGAGTCGTACGAGCTGCCCGAGTCGTCCGGGGACGACGTCTGGGAGCTCACGGACCGTGAGCGTCGCGCGCTGGGCATCGCCCCGCTGCCGCAGTCGCTCGACGAGGCCGTCGACCTCATGGAGTCCTCGGAGCTCGTGGCAGAGACGCTCGGCGAGCACGTCTTCGACTACGTCCTGAAGAACAAGCGCCAGGAGTGGGACGCGTACCGGGCGCAGGTCACGCCGTACGAGCTGCGCCGGTTCCTGCAGAACCTCTGAGGGGCGGGTCGTGAGCACGGCGTCAGGTGCCGGGAGGCAGGCGACCCTCACGCGTCGTCTGCTGCAGGCGGGCTTCGCCGACCTCACGCGGTCCGCGGGGCTGTGGGAGGACGAGGCTCTCCAGGCGGCGCTCCCGCCCGACGGCGGCGACGTCGTGCTGGCGGCGCTGGGCGGCGCCGCGGACCCGGACCTCGCGCTGCTGCAGCTCGTGCGGCTCGCGGAGTCCGTCGGCGACTCGGCGCGGCTGGGAGCGGTGCTGGCGGCCGACGACGGGTCGCCGGACGCGCAGGTGCGGGGCCGGCTGGTCGCCGTCCTCGGCGCGTCGTCCGCGCTCGGCGACGAGATCGTTCGCCGGCCGGAGCTCCTCGCGGTGCTGGCCGGTGACTTCCCGCGCACGTCGCCCGCGCCGGCCGACGACGGCCCCGGCCCCGGGGAGTCCGGTCCCGGGTCCGGCTCCGGGCCGGGCTCCGTGCAGTCGGTGCAGTCCGCGGACGAGCCCGGCGCCGACGGGGCCCGCACCGACGACGCCGCGGTCTTCCTCGCAGCAGGTGACGTCGCCGCCGGTGCCGGACCTGCTCCCGACCCCGCCCTGGTGCGGTCGGAGCTGCTGCGCGCCGTGGGCGCCGACCCGGCGGACGGCGTCCCCGTGGCGGCGTCGCCCGACGGCGAGCCGGGCGTCGCCTGGCCGGACGCGGCGGCCCCGACGACGACGGACGCGCTGCGCCGCGCCTATCGCGCGCGCCTGCTGCGCATCGCGGCCGCCGACCTCACCGCTCCCGACCCGCTCACCCGCCTACCCGCAGTGGCCGCCGCGCTCGCCGACCTCGCCGCCGCGGCCATCGAGGCGGCGCTCGCCGTGGCCCGCGCGGAGGTGGGCGAGCCCTGCGCAGGCGTCCGCCTCGCCGTCATCGGCATGGGGAAGACGGGCGGGCGAGAGCTCAACTACGTCTCCGACGTCGACGTCGTCTACGTGTGCGAGCCGGGCGAGCGCGCGGACGGGAGCACGCCGTCCGAGGACGAGGCCCTGGCGGCCGGCACCCGCCTGGCGTCGGGGCTGCAGCGGGTGTGCTCCGGGGCCTCGGGGGAGCCCGCGCTGTGGCAGGTGGACGCCGCGCTGCGACCGGAGGGCAAGCAGGGTCCGCTGGTGCGCACGCTGGACAGCCACGTCGCGTACTACGAGCGGTGGGCGGAGACCTGGGAGTTCCAGGCGCTCCTCAAGGCGCGCCCGATCGCCGGGGACGCCGACCTGGGGCGCGCCTACCGGGAGGCCGTGGACCCCTTCGTGTGGTCGGCCGTGCACCGCGACAACTTCGTGGAGGACTCCCGGGCGATGCGCCGGCGGGTGGAGGACCACGTGCCCCCGGCCGAGGCGGACCGGCAGATCAAGCTCGGCAAGGGCGGCCTGCGCGACGTGGAGTTCACGGTGCAGCTCCTGCAGCTCGTGCACGGGCGCACCGACCAGAACCTGCACTCCCCGCATACCCTGAGCGCGCTCACGGCGCTCGCCGCGCAGGGGTACGTCGGCCGCGATCACGCGGCGCGGATGAGCGTGTGCTACCGGTTCCTGCGCGCCCTCGAGCACCGCGTGCAGCTCTTCCGGCTGCGGCGCACGCACCTGCTGCCCACGGCGGAGGAGGACCTGCGGCGGCTCGCGCGGTCCCTGGGCATGCGGTCCGACGGCGCGGCCGGGCTCCTCGAGCGGTGGCGCGCCACCCGTCGCGAGGTGCGCTCGCTGCACGAGGAGGTCTTCTACCGGCCTCTGCTGCCGGCGTCGGCACAGCTGTCCGACGACGAGCTCGCCCTGGCCCCCGACGCCGCTCGGGAGCGCTTCGCCGCGATCGGCTACCGCGACCCCGACGGGGCGATGCGCCACGTCACGGCCCTCACCGCGGGCACGTCCCGGCGGGCGGCGCTGCAGCGCCAGCTGCTTCCTGTGCTGCTCGGCTGGTTCGCCGAGGGCGGGGACCCGGACGCGGGCCTCCTGGCGTTCCGCAAGCTGTCGGAGGACCTGGGCGCGACCCCTTGGTACCTGCGGCTGCTGCGCGACTCGGAGAACGCCGCCTACCACCTGTCGCGGCTGCTGTCGTCGTCGCGATACCTGGCCGACGCCCTCGCCCGATCCCCGGAGTCGGTGCAGTGGCTGGCGGACATCAAGGGTCTCGAGCCGCGGGGCCCGCAGCGCCTCGCCGGCGAGGCGGACGCCGTGCTCACGCGTGCCGAGGAGTCCGAGCCCGCCGCGACGCGCCTGCGTGCCGTGCGCCGTCGGGAGCTCGCGCGCACCGGTGCCGCCGAGGTGCTGGGCCTGATCGACGCCGTGGACGCGGCGGCCGCGATCTCGGACGCCGCCGACATGGTGCTCGTCGGCGGGTTGCGCGTCGCCCGGTTCGCCGCGCGCGAGGAGCTCGGGCTCGGCCAGGACCCGGCCGCGGACCCCACGCGGATGCTCGTCGTCGCGATGGGACGCCTCGGCGGGCGGGAGATGGGCTACGGCTCGGACGCGGACGTGATGTTCGTGCACGACCCGGTGGCCGGGGCGGACCCGCAGGCCGCTCAGGAGTTCGCGCAGCTCACGGCGACCCGGCTGCGGTCGCTGCTGTCCGCCGTCGGGAAGGAGCCGGCGCTGCCCGTGGACGCTGACCTACGCCCCGAGGGGCGGCAGGGGCCGCTGGTGCGCACCCTCGACTCGTACGCCGAGTACTACGAGCGGTGGTCGAGCGTGTGGGAGTCCCAGGCGCTGCTGCGAGCGCGGCCCGTCGCGGGCGACATCTCGGGCGCGGAGGACGACGCCACCCTGGCCGCCCGGTTCACCGCGCTCGCCGACCGCGCGCGCTACCCGGTCGGCGGGCTCGACGAGGGCCGGCTGCGCGAGGTGCGCCGGATCAAGGCGCGGGTGGAGGCCGAGCGCCTGCCCCGCGGCGCCGACCCGTCCCGGCACCTCAAGCTCGGGCGTGGCGGCGTCTCGGACGTCGAGTGGACGGTGCAGCTGCTGCAGCTCCAGCACGCGCACGCGGTGCCGGCGATGCGCACCACAGGCACGGTCACGGCGCTGGACGCCGCGCAGGCCGCCGGGCTCGTCGACCCCGACGACACGTCGTGCCTGCGGGACGCGTGGTACTTCGCCTCCCGGCTGCGTTCCGCCGTCGTGCTGTGGTCCGGCCGGACGACGGGCGCGCAGGTCGACATCCTCCCGCACGACCGGCGCGAGCTCGCCGGCATCGCCAACCTCATGGGCGACGTCGGCACGGGCGCGGAGCTCGAGGACCTGTACCTGCGCACCGCGCGCCGGGCGAGGTCCGTCGTCGAGCGGGTCTTCTACGGCGAGGAATGACACGTCCGGAGCGTGGCTCCGGTCGGGCCGCGGGCCCCGGATGCGGCACGATAGGCGCATGCGCACCTCTCCGACGCTCGACCACCTGAGCGCCTCCGCACGCCGCCGCTCCGCGCCCGTGGTGGTGACCGCGTGAGCGCAGGGCTGCTCGGGCTGCTCGACGACGTCGCGGCCATCGCCAAGCTCGCCGCGGCGTCCATCGACGACGTCGGGGCCGCAGCCGGGCGCGCGACCGCGAAGGCAGCGGGCGTCGTCGTCGACGACACCGCCGTCACCCCGCAATACGTGCACGGTGTGGCTGCGGACCGCGAGATCCCGATCATCAAGAAGATCGCCTGGGGCTCGATCCGGAACAAGGTGCTGTTCATCCTTCCGGTGGCCATGATCCTCAGCCAGTGGGCGCCGTGGCTGCTGACGCCGATCCTCATGGTCGGTGGCACGTACCTCGCGTTCGAGGGCGCGGAGAAGATCTGGGGCCGGCTGCGCGGGCACGAGGGGCACGCCAAGCCCGCCGCGACGGTCGGGCCAGAGGCCGAGAAGGCGCTCGTCGCCGGTGCCGTGCGGACCGACCTCATCCTGTCGGCAGAGATCATGGTCATCTCGCTCAACGAGGTCGCCAGCGAGCCCTTCTTCTCCCGTCTCGTCATCCTGCTCGTCGTCGCGCTGGTCATCACCGTGATCGTCTACGGCGTGGTCGCGCTCATCGTGAAGATGGACGACGTCGGGCTGGCGCTCGCGGGTCGGAGCTCGGAGCTGAGCCAGCGGATCGGCCGCAGCCTCGTCTCCGGCATGCCGAAGGTGCTCGCGGTGGTGTCCGTGGTCGGCACCGTCGCGATGCTCTGGGTCGGTGGGCACATCCTGCTCACCGGCGCGGACGAGCTCGGGTTCCACTGGCCGTACGAGGTCGTGCACCACCTCGAGGAGGCGGCCGCCCATGCCGTCCCCACGATCGGTGGGTTCCTGGCGTGGTTGGTGAACACGCTGTTCTCCGCTGTCGTCGGGCTCGTGGTCGGCGCCGTCGTGGTCGCCGTCATGCACGTGCTGCCGTTCGGCCCCAAGCACGCCGACGAGCACCACGCCGACGAGCACCACGCCGACGAGCACGGTGCCGAGCCCGTGGCCGGCCCGGACGCCGTGGCCGGCCCGGACGCAGGGACCGGCCCGGACGCAGGTCCGCGCGCGACGCCGGGGCCTGACGAGCGCTGAACGAACCCCTTGCGGCGTTGGTCCGAATAATCTTGTTCGCGTAAAACGCCTGGTCAGGGAGATTTTTTCGTTTCAGCGCTATAGCCTCGGGCATGCACCTGAAGCTTCAGCCGGCGGTGGCCTCCTGCACCGGCGGCGCGAGCACCGGGTGTGTTCCTCGGGGTCCCACCGCACCGCACGTCGCGAGGCAGCGGCGCAGCTCGGGGGAAGCGAGCGACGCCGCAGCCGGAGTCGTGCGGGTGGGGCCTCGTCCGCGAGGCGGCCGGGTGCCGGGACGGCACCCGGCGCCTCGCGGGACCGTTCGGCCGGAACTGCCGCGCCGCTCCCACTACGTCGCCGAGCCTGCGATGGATCCTATAGAGCTGGGTCATCAGGCCGCCCACCAGCGTCCAGCTCGCGGCCGGGGGAGCCTCGGCCAGCTCTGCGACGCCAGGCCTTGGAGCTGGCCAGCCGCCGGGCACGGCGGTGACCTCGATGGTGGTGCGTTCGGCGCTCATCGGTACGTCTCCAGCAACTCGCCCAGCGCTCGGCGACCGACGCCCCGGAGCCGCGGATCGGTGCTCGTAGCCGCGTCGAGGGCGGCGGCGACGGAGGTGTCGACCAGCCCATGGACACGGTCGAAGTCGAACGCGGTCACTCGCAGGGTCACGGCGCCGCCGGCGTCGGCCCGTAGGCCGAGGGTTTGGACGAGGTCATCGAGGTCGTGGGCGGCGACGTAGCCGTCGATGCCCTCGCCCACGGTGTCGGTGACTCCGAGTGCTCGCATGTCGACGAGGGCGGCGACGTCACGGAGCCGGGGAATCGCCGCACGATGGGCCGCGTAGATGCGGACCTGGGCACGGTCGCGCATCCGAGTCAGGAGGCCGTCGACTTCCCGCGCGGCAGCGATCTTGCGCAGGTTCTGTCGGAGCCGGGAGGTTTGGCCGGCTCCCAGCCAGGCGGCGTCCTGACCTGCGAGCAGGGCTACCGCTGCCCATGCGGTGTGTTCCGCCCACGCTCTGGTGCGGCCCTGGCGCTGCGACTGGCGGTAACGGTCGACCGAGGCGGTGTCGATCAGCCCGCGAGCAATCCGGCTGACCGCGCCGGAGTCGGCCAGTCGGCGGGCGTGACGAGTCGACACCCCGAGGGCGTTCGCCGTCTCTTCGATCGTGAGGAACTGGTGGCCAGCCATAACAGATAATGTCCCATACCGGACGTAATCTGTAACGCTGGAGGTGGTCCGCAAGATCAACCACTGAAAGCGGAAAGAGCCGAGCAACGCACGGTCCCGTGAACCAGGGCCAAGTCCGGACAGACCCGACACGAGTCCTGCAAGCCCGTCGCGCAGGCGTCTGCCCTCTCGATCCATACCGGTGCGAGCAGGTCGAGCTCGGACATGCAGAGATCGTGCGCTGGGACCTCTTCGAGACAACTGATCGACATTCGATCACACACCGATCGCACACGAGAACAAGAAGGGGACTGCTGCACGGATAGGTGACAGCGGTTGTCAGGCGGCGAGTGCGACCTGAGTGGTGATGATGGCTTCGTACTCGATCGGGGTCAATCGTCCGAGGCGCGCTTGGCGGCGTCGGCGGTGGTAGGTGCGTTCGATCCAGGTGATGATCGCGATCCGCAGTTCGGCCTGGGTGGTCCAGCGGCGGCGGTCCAGGACGTTCTTCTGCATCAGGGCGAAGAAGGACTCCATGGCGGCGTTGTCGCCGGCGGAGGCGACCTGGCCCATGGATCCGACCAGGTCGTGACGGCGCAGCGCCGCCAGGAATTTCCGGCTTCGGAACTGGCTGCCTCTGTCGCTGTGCACGATGCAGCCGGCTACTTCACGACCCTCGATGGCCCGTCTGGCGACGGCGTTCTCAAGGGCGGCCACGGCCAGGGAGGACTTCATGCGGTCGCTGATGGAGTACCCCACGATCCGGTTGGAGTACACGTCCTTGATCGCGCAGAGGTAGACCTTGCCCTCGCCGGTGGGGTGTTCGGTGATGTCCGTAAGCCACAGGGTGTTCGGTTCACTGGCAGTGAAGTCGCGTCGCACGAGGTCGTCGTGCGCGGGCGGGCCAGGCTTCTTGCCGCCCTTGGTGCCCTTCGGCTTGCCGAACACCGACCACCAGCGCCCATCGCGCACGAGTCGCCACATCGTGCGGTCGCACGCGCTGTGACCGGCGTCGCGGGCCTCGTCACCCAGGAGCCGGTACCCGAACTCGGGGTCGTCCCGGTGGGCGTCGAACAGGGCGTTGGCGAGGTAGGCCTGTTCGAGCTCTGTGGCGGTGACGGGGTTGGCGAGCCATCGGTAGTAGGCCTGGCGGGCGAGCTTGAGGACCCGGCACGTCACCGTGACGGGGACACCGTCAGCAGCAAGTTCACGGACGAGCGGGTAGGTCATTTCCCGGCAGGTGCGCCTGGGCGAAGTACGCCGCCGCACGGCGCAGGACCTCGTTCTCCTGCTCCAGCAGGCGGACCCGCTTGCGGGCTTCGCGCAGCTCGGTCGACTCGCTCTTCGTCACGCCGGGCTTGGCGCCGTCCTCGACATCGGCCTGGTGCAGCCAGTTGCGCAGGCACGACTCGCTGATGCCGAAGTCCTTCGCGACCTGCTTGACCGTGGACTCGCCCTGGCGGGCGATCGCCACGACGTCGTCGCGGAACTCCTTGGGATGGGGTCTGGGCACGGTGAACATCCTTCCAGCAGCACCCGCAGGCACCACAGGTCAGGTGTCACCTAACCGTGCAGCAGTCCCAGTTCTATTGGCGACCGGGACCAGGGCTTGTGCGGCGTTCCGATGCTCCGGCGTCCGGTGCAGGCTAGCGTTCCGGGATGATGCGCTGCCATCAGCACCCGGAACGGGAGCGCGCCCGAGCTGAACTGTGCCGTGGGCAAGTGTCCCGCCTAGTTCCCGCCAGAGAACGCGAAACGGCGGCCGACGCTGGCAATCGTGCTGCTACGTTCACGCAGGTCAGCCGCCGTTCGTCGACTTCAGCGGGGCCACGAACCCCTGTCCTAGGGCTGGTGAGACATCACGTGCTGACCGGCGGAGACGCCTCCCGTTGGTGGCTGGTTGCGGTGACCCAACGTCAGGGCGTTGACGTCTTGGCGTCTGGTAGTGCACTCAGAATCGCGATGACGCGCCGTTCGAGGTCGATTTCCCCTCGCTCACCCATGTGGTTCATCAGGGATCGTGCATCGGCTTGGAGCTCGGGGTCAGACGTCCTGAGAGCTGCGGCGATCACCGGTGCTAGCGCGTGTGTCCGCAGGTCGTAGTCTTCGCGGCCTGATGTTTCGGCGGGGGCTAGGAGCATTGTCAGCGCGTCAAGGGCAACGCGTGGAAGCTCGGCGGCGGCCGCAGCCATTTGCTCGCCGATCATTCCGTTCGTAGGCAGCTCGCCATACAGTTCAAGCGCCTCCACCAGCCTGGGGAGCCACCATGAGGCTGGGAACTTTCCACTCCTGACAAACCAGTAGAAGTCCTTGAGCTCTGCCTTGTCCTCGGCGTGGGACGCGACGTGACGAACCCGCTCGTCCCAGAGCTCGGCGAGCCGGTCGCGGATAGCGTCGTCGACCGCCTCGGCGTGCATAAAGGACCAGGCGGTATGCCCGATCGCGTCGCCGCGGGTCTCGGCGTCGGCTCGCGTATAGAACTCGGCCCGCAGCGGGTCATCGTCGCCGATGTCTCCTCGAATAATCGCCTCTATCACCCACTGGCCGATTCGTTGCTGCGGTGAGACATCGTTGCCCCACCCGATCGCGATTTGCTCGGTGCTGTCGAGTGCGGCGATCATCGGGTCCGACAGAAGCTGATAGAGATCTCGGTGGTAGTAGTGCATGGCAATCGCAGTTGTCAGCGCGACCTGCTGATTCCGGTCGATCGCTGATCTAGTGCCGAAGTACATGGCCAGGTTCTCTTCAAGCCAGTCGCGGGCATGGTTGAACAATCGTCCGAGTCCCTCGCCGAGCACTGCTCGGGAGCCTCCCCGAGGGTCTTCCAGAGAGAGTTGCTCGCGGAGCGCCTCGAGCACCCTGGCGCGCCACTTGTGGCCTTCCCCCATGCCCACGAGATAGACGAGACCACGGAGTAAGATAGGCCACTTCCAGTTCAGCGAGACCATGAACGGGTCCCACCCAGACTCCTCGCCGACTGCACTGACGTATTCATCCCATGCGGAAGTTCCGGATGCAGCGGTCAAGAGGTAATCCGCCAGTTGGTCTAGCTGATACTCCGGAAGTTTCGTAGCCGAGGAGTTTGACGCCAGGTGGGCCAGGAATCGGATCGCGACCTTCTTCGCCTCTGTAAAGTCGGGATCGTCATCGAAGCGTCCCCCTTCAGCGGGGAGACGAGACTCATCGGAGTGGCCGAGGATGTCCCCAGCCAGAGCCAACGCTTGCTCCCAAGGAAGGTCAAGCCCGGCCTTGCGTGCTCCCTCCCAGCCGCTGAGGACGGCCCGCAGGTAGGTAGGGCGCAATCGCTGGACGAGGTCTCGCTGTCCAGCCAATGCCCGAGGATTGCTGGTGACGACTGCTTCAAGCACTCTCGCTTGCCCCTCGTGGGACGGCTCAGGTCCCCAACCGTCACCCTCGTAATGCCAGCCTTCCAGATGGGCTACGAGCTCCATTGGCGCAAGAGCGGCCATCTCCTCCTGAGAGATTGGGCTGTTCGGGCCGGTCCAACTGGAAGTCTGAAATGTGGGACGCATCGGGTCATCGACGATCCCGGCTTCAGCGTCTAGCTCGTCCAGTTGCTGACGGAGTGGCTTCGGGAGAAGATCACGTCCAACTCCGGCCAACACGCGGTGCCGCCATCGCATATCCCATTGAGCGATCTGGTCCTTAATCTCTTCGTCTGACTCACCCTGAGCACTCAGGTTGCGCGTGATTCGCGCTGCCGCCTGCTCGGTCGCGTGGCCTGACGCCAACACGCCTTCTAGCGGGTCAAGTTCAGCAGGAGAGACGGTGCCTAGCGTGCGGAGGAGCCTAATGAAGTCCGAGACGGCGAGTTGGTCGCGGGACTTGGCATCCAGCATGAGTTCGCGCGCGACCGAGACTACGTCGGAACTCACGGTCTCGTTAGCCACCTGGCGCTCGAGGACCTCCGCGACCGCATAGAGCGAGATGCGGCGCACGATAAGGATGGGATTCCGATTGAGGTCCGCCCACGCCGCTGCCGGATTCTCCTCGAGCCGATCTACCGCTGCGTCGCGCACAGCATCGATCAGCGCGTCCTCGACCTCGTGGTAGTTGTTCCGTCTGCTCGAGATCTCCGATCGCCCAAAGCCGCTGTGGTCGTAACCCTCGCCGATGTTCCGTTTGTGCTCTTCGTAGAGGGTGAGCCAAGGAAGTATGGTCTTCAGCGCGTTGTCCCCGAGGGCGCGGGTCACCCTCGGGAGTTCGTGCGAGTACCAATGAGCCTTCAACTCCGTCACGGGGTCCCCGCTAGTGCCCTCGTCATCAGTTGGTCGGAGCAGCTTGTTGGCAAGCGAAATGCCGAACTTCGTCTCGCCTCCTTCCAGCAAGTTGACGGTGAAGGACACGAGATCCCGCGGGTCGGTGCGCCACCCGTAGCCGGTGTCTTCCCAGCCGTCGATAGCGGGCTTCAGTTTGGCTGCGATAGCCGCGGGCATGCGCGAGCCAGCAGAGAATGCGATTCTTTGGACCCAGGGGTTGGTACTTCCTGCAAGCGTGACGAGAACGCCGGCCACCTCCGCCGGAACGTGTTCCGCCATCTCGTCCAGATAGCTGGCTTCAGGCCAGTATCGCTCGCGAACGACACCATCGCTTCCCACCTCCGGCTCGGGCGGACTGCTGAATGCTCCGGCATCAGCGAGCGGTTTGACCCAGAGCGGATTCTTGAGCCCCTCGTAGAACGCTCGACGGAGTTGGAACGAGGTCAGCCTGCGCAGCGCGGTCTGGACCTGCTCTGCCGTCGGAGCTTGATGCTTAGCCACCGTTGTCGCCTCCCTCATCCAGCCTATTGGCTTCGGCGAGCAGATCCTCGATCGCGCGCAGGCTGTCGAAGAACTCGGCGCGCTTTGCGTCCATCAGGACTTCGACCGAGTTAATCCGGAATACTAGATCATCGTCCGTGGGAAGAGCGTCAACGTCGCTCTGCTCGCCATGGAGGTGTGCCCATTTCACGAAGTAGTTGTACGCCGCGTACCACTCTCGGACGGCGGGGTGCTTCGTGTCGCCATCGTCGGTGAGGAAAACGGCGATGTCGGCCAGAAATCGCCCGTCCTCCGAGACTGCGGCACTGACCAGCTCATCCAAGAGGCGTGCGATTTCCTGCGGAACTGGAACGTTCTCGGCGTTCTGGGTGAGATCAAGAGCAGGGTACTTCGCCACGACGCTCGGGAGTTTCCTCACAAAGTTGTTGCTTCGTGCGCGCCTCTCGTCGCGCCCGACGGCTGAAATTGCTTCCGGGAGGTGTTTCATTACTTCCCGCATCGAGTGGCAGATGTGCGACACCCGCGTCCGCTCGTCGCCTGGCTTTGCGGCTTCCGCGAGCAACTTCAGAGCGGCCCGGTACATGCTCGCCAAGTCCGGACGCTTTTCCTCCAGCCAGTCGGCGAGCCGGGCTTGGCGATCGGCATGGGTCGACACTGATCCGCTCATTCCTCATCGTCGGCCTCGGGTTCAGGCGGCACCCGCGCAGCGCAGCCTCGAGCGTGGGCGCGGTGTAGATCGCATTGAGCTCGCGTCTGGCGGCCTGCAAGTTTTCTCGAGGCGTACCGCAGCATGTTGCGCACTGGGTACACCTGGCCAGGGCGTGGTGATCCGCCTCGGGAAGCCCCCGCAGGCCGTTGCAGCACACGATGCACGCGTCGAGAATCCCACAATTGCGTAGTTCTGTCAGCATGCTTGTTCACTGCGTGGCTCCGTTACCGCCGGTGGGGCCGCCCTACCTCCCCAGCAAGTCCCGCTCGTCGTCGACGCTGATGCCATCGCGACGTACATGGGCACGGTCGTCGGCCCTGGCGCTGCCGACCGGGATCTTGAACACAATCCCGTCGTTCAGGATCACCGGATTCATCGGGTCCAGCGGGCGTTCCAGCGCCGGCACTCCGCCCTCGACTGGCTGACACCCGTGTAATCCGAGACCTCGGTGCGATCACGCGGCCTAGATTCCAGCTTGCTGAGTTCACGGAAGGTGGGGGTACACGATGTCGCGGCTAAGCCAGGAGGCTGGCGGGTTACGGGTGCCTTTGGCGTCCGATCACACACGGATCACACACGAGAACGCGAAACGGCGGCTGACGCTGCGCAACGTCGAAAGACGTTCGCGCAGGTCAGCCGCCGTTTCAGGCGACCTCAGCAGGGGCTACAAAACCCGTCTGTCAGATGTCGTAGTAGAGCTCGAACTCGTGCGGGTGCGGGCGCAGGCGGATGGGGTCGATCTCGTTGCTGCGCTTGTAGTCGATCCAGGTGGCGATGAGGTCCTCGGAGAAGACGTCGCCCTGGGTCAGGAACTCGTGGTCGCGCTCGAGGTTGTCCAGAGCCTCCTCGAGGGACGCAGGCACCTGGGCGATCTGCGCGTGCTCCTCGGGGGGCAGCTCGTACAGGTCCTTGTCGATCGGCGCCGGCGGCTCGATGCGGTTCTTGATGCCGTCGATGCCCGCGAGGAGCTGCGCGGCGAACGCGAGGTAGGGGTTCGCCGTCGGGTCCGGCACGCGGAACTCGACGCGCTTCGCCTTGGGCGACGAACCGGTGACCGGGATGCGGATGCACGCGGAGCGGTTGCGAGCCGAGTAGACGAGGTTGACGGGGGCCTCGTAGCCCGGGACGAGGCGGCGGTAGGAGTTCACCGACGGGTTGGTGAAGGCCAGCAGCGACGGCGCGTGCTTGAGCAGGCCGCCGATGTACCAGCGGGCTGTGTCGGACAGGCCGCCGTAGCCCTTCTCGTCGTAGAACAGGGGCTCACCGTTCAGCCACAGCGACTGGTGCGAGTGCATGCCCGAGCCGTTGTCGCCGAAGATCGGCTTCGGCATGAACGTGACGGTCTTGCCGGCCTGCCAGGCGACGTTCTTGATGACGTACTTGAACTTCATCAGGTCGTCGGCCGAGTGCATCAGCGTGTTGAAGCGGTAGTTGATCTCCTGCTGGCCGGCGGTGCCCACCTCGTGGTGCGCGCGCTCGACGTCGAGGCCGACCTGGGCGAGCACGGCGCACATCTCGTCGCGCAGGTCGGCGAACTGGTCGTTGGGGGAGACGGGGAAGTAGCCGCCCTTGAACCGGGTCTTGTACCCGAGGTTGCCACCCTCCTCCTCGCGCCCGGTGTTCCACGCGGCCTCGACGGAGTCCAGGTGGAAGAAGCTCTCGTTCGCCGCGGTCTTGAAGCGCACGTCGTCGAACACGTAGAACTCGGCCTCGGGGGCGAAGAACGCGGTGTCGGCGATGCCGGTCGACTTCAGGTACGCCTCGGCCTTGGCCGCGATGGTGCGGGGGTCGCGGGAGTACGGCTCGTCCGTGAACGGGTCCACGATCGAGAAGTTCATGATCAGCGTCTTGCGCTTGCGGAACGGGTCCAGGTACGCCGTCGTGACGTCGGGGACCAGCTTCATGTCGGACTCGTGGATCGCCTGGAACCCGCGGATCGACGATCCGTCGAACATCAGGCCGTCGGTGAAGGAGTCCTCGGAGAACTGCTCCGTCGGGATGTTGAAGTGCTGCATCACGCCCGGCAGGTCGATGAACCGGACGTCGATGAACTCCACCCCCTCACGACGGGTGTAGGCGATGGCCTCGTCGGCGTTGGTGAACATTCGTGCGCTCCTTGCTCTGACGTACCCGGGGAGGGGCCGGTGCTCGGCGTGCACGACGCTAGAGGTGGGGCGTTTCTCTGGCGTGCCGCCCATGTTTCGTGCACGTTACGTAGACGTCGCTGCCGGCGCCTGCCGTGAGGGATGCACCGCGAGGAACGTACCCTGGGTCGCATGGCATCGCGCGAGGACATGGGGTCGTGGCTCGAAGGGGGAGCGGCCGACAGGTCCGGACCGTCGAGCGCGGAGCGTCTCGGGCTCCCAGGCGAGGGGCACGGGTCGCCGGCGAGGGTCGGACGGCGGGTCGTCGCGCTGGTGATCGACTGGGCCGTCGCGAGCCTGGTCGCGTTCCTCCTCACCAACCCGGGCTCCTGGTCGGACATGAGCTCCTGGGCGCCGCTCCTCGTCTTCGCAGTCGAGAACGTGCTCCTCGTGAGCACGGCGGGCTTCACGGTCGGGCACCGGCTCCTGGGGCTGCAGGTGCGGGTCCTGGGTGCCCCCGAGGGCACGTACGTCGGCTTCGCGCGCGGCGCGGTCCGCACGCTGCTGCTGTGCCTGGTCATCCCCGCCGTGGTGTGGGGCAACGACGGGCGTGGCCTGCACGACCGTGCCGCCGGCACCGTCATCGTGCGCCGCTGAGCCCGGCCCCGCTGAGGCTCCCGTCGATGACGCACCAGAGCTGAGAACGCACGAGAGCCCCGGCACCGTGACGGTGCCGGGGCTCTCGTGCGTGCCTGCAGGGCGGGTGGCTCAGCGGCCGCGCATGCCCTTGCGGTCGGGGCGGGCCTTCATGGGGTCGACGCCCTTGGGGATCGGCAGCCGCGCGCCACCGAGGGACTTGAGGCGCTTCTTGACCTGGTCGGTCTCCGGGCGGGTGAGCTTGCGCTTGAGCTTCTGCACCTGGCGGGCGACCTTGGGCAGCGGGGTCTGCCCGGCCTCGTCGCCCACCTGGATGAGGGTGATCGGCACGTTGGGCAGGATGCGAGCCACCTTGCGGCGCTCGTCGTCCAGCAGGCGCTGCACGCGGTGCGAGGGACCCTCGCTGACGAGCACGACGCCCGGGCGCCCGACGCCGCGGAACACGAAGTCCTGCGTGCGCGGGTTGATGGCGATGGGCTCGTCGCCGAACTCCCACCCGCCGCGCACCGTGCCGAGGGCGGCGCGCGCCGCGCCGGGCTGACCGGCGATCTGCGTGTACGCGGCCTTCTCGGCCTTGCGGGTCAGCGTGAACATGGCGCCGAGCAGGGCGAACGGGATGCCGAGGACGACCCAGTACAGGATCTTGAACCCCGTCGGGACGTCGAGCAGCAGCACGATCACGCCGACCACGGCGAGGATGCCGACGAAGACGCCGAGGATGAGCCATGTGGCGCTCGGGTCCTGCTTGCGCGTCATCTGGTACGCGGCCCACACCTGGTGGTACCAGCGCTGCTTGCGGGGCTTCTTCTGCTTGCCGGTGGCGTCGGGCGCGTCGGCGTCGGGCTTCGTGCGGGCCATGGTCGTCCAGTCTAGTGGTGCAGCGAGAGCGCCGGAACCGCAATACGGTCCCGGCGCCTCTCGGATGGTCAGGATCAGCGGGCGGTGCGTCCGAGCACGCTCGCTGCCTCCTGGCGCGACGTGGTCGGCTCCGCGAGGTGCGCGAGCGAGTCAGGGATCGGCAGGCCTCGACGGGTCATGGCCTGACCCCACAGCCGCCCGGCGCGGTACGACGACCGCACCAGCGGCCCGGCCATGACGCCCAGGAACCCCATCTCGGTGGCGGCGTCGGACAGCTCGACGAACTCCTCCGGCCGCACCCAGCGGTCCACGGGGTGGTGGCGCAGGGACGGGCGGAGGTACTGGGTGATGGTGACGAGGTCGCACCCGGCGTCGTGCAGGTCCGCGAGCGCGGCCTTGGACTCCTCGATCGTCTCTCCCATGCCCAGGATGAGGTTGGACTTGGTCACCAGACCGGCCTCGCGCGCCCGCGTGATCACGGACAGCGACCGGTCGTAGCGGAAGCCGGGACGGATCTGCTTGAAGATGCGCGGCACGGTCTCGACGTTGTGCGCGAGCACCTCGGGACGCGACTCGTTGACCTGGTCCAGCAGCTCGGGGATCGCGTTGAAGTCCGGGATGAGGAGCTCGACGCCGGTGCCCGGGTTCAGGGCGTGGATCTGGCGCACCGTCTCGGCGTACAGCCAGGCGCCGCCGTCGGCCAGGTCGTCACGCGCGACGCCCGTGATGGTCGAGTACTTCAGGCCCATGGTGCGCACGGACTCCGCGACACGACGCGGCTCGTCGGCGTCGAAGTCGGCCGGCTTGCCGGTGTCGATCTGGCAGAAGTCGCAGCGACGCGTGCACTGGTCGCCGCCGATGAGGAACGTGGCCTCGCGGTCCTCCCAGCACTCGAAGATGTTGGGACAGCCCGCCTCCTCGCAGACCGTGTGCAGGCCCTCACCCTTGACCAGGCCCTTGAGCTCCCGGTACTCGGGCCCCATCACGGCCTTCGTCTTGATCCACTCGGGCTTCTTCTCGATGGGGGTGGCGGCGTTGCGGGCCTCGACCCGCAGCATGCGGCGGCCCTCTGGTGCGATCGTCACGGGTGTCTCCCGGTCGTCGTCGAGCAGGTGGGACGCCCGGTCGTGACCGGGCCTGGGCGGCGCGGTTCCCGCGCCGGACCTGGTCAGACTACGGGAGGGGCGCGGGTGCCCGCCGCTGCGTTCCCAGCCCTCGGACGTGACCTGTGCCACCCCGGCGGAGCAGGACGCCGACGACGAGGAGGGTGCCCGCCGCGAGGGCGGGGACGGCGAACGCGGCGGGGACGCCGAGGGCGCTGACCTGGCCCGTAACGGCCGCGCCGATCGCGACGCCCACGACGTTGGCGCTCGCGACGAGCGTCATGGCTGCCGCGGTACGGGCGGCCGGGGCGCGCTCGGAGGCCACGGTGAACACCGTGACCATGACTGGCCCCACGAACAGTCCCGCGACGGCGAGCCCCGGCGTGACAGCGGCGAGCGAACCCGTCGCGGCCAGCGGTACCAGCACCGCGAAGCAGACCGTGAGCCCCGTGGCGAAGCCGACCCATCGGGCCGGCTGGCTCCACCCGGCCGGCAGCGCTACGACGGCCAGCGCCGTGGCCGCCGAGCCCACGCCCATGACGGCGTACAGGAGGCCACCCAGGCCGGGCTGGCCGATCGAGCTCGTGAACGCGGTCGTCGCCGTCTGCGTGGCGCCGAACAGGACGCCCATGGCGAGCATGCCGGCCAGGGGGACGGCCTCGGCACGGGCCAGCGCGAGCAGTCCGGCACCGCCGGCGACGGCGGCCGGCGTCGTCCCGCCCGCGGTCGTCGCGTGCGCCTCCCCGACCTGGGCAGCGGCCCGCGCCGTCGGGTGCAGCGCGAACGCCGTGCCGCCCGCGGCCAGCAGCGCGGCGGCGAGCAGCATCGCGGCGCCCGGGGACGCCGTCGTCGCCAGGATGCCCACCAGCGCGGGCCCGAGGACGAAGCCGACCTCGTCCGCGGTGCTCTCGTAGGACATGGCGGCGGACATGGTGCGCGGCCTGCCCTCGGTCAGGCCGATCCAGCGCACGCGCGCCAGCGGCCCCACCTGGGGGACGCTCGCGCCGGCCAGCGCCGCCGCGAGCAGGACCGGTCCGGTCGAGGGCGTCGCGCCGCTCGTGCTCGCCGCGACCATGGCGACCAGGGCGAGCGTCGCGATCGGCGTGCAGACCAGGAGCACGACCCGCTGGCCACGCCGGTCGGCGAGCGACCCCTGGGCGGGGCCGCCCAGGGCCGTGCCCAGCGCGGCTGCGGCGCCGGCGAGGCTGCCCGACGCGACGGAGCCGGTGGCGTCGGTCACGAGCAGCAGCGTGCCGATCGTCAGCATCGAGAACGGGAGGCGGGCCGCGAAGGCGATGGGCAGGAACCAGCCGCCGGCGAGGCGAGGAAGCGCTCCGTAGGGGCCGAGCCACGAGGGCTCGGGCGCGGGCGTGCGCGGGGCGCGCGTGGGGGTGTCGGTCACAGGGATCCAGGGATGCGGCGATCGCACGCCGACCCACCCGTTCCCGGCGCGCAACGAACCCTGGACGCTCAGGATAGCCCGGAGCCCGGCGCGAGAGGCCGGTGGGGTGCCCGGTCAGGCGGTGATGCTGGACACGGCGAGCGGCTGGATCCGCAGCGGCGCGAGGGCGGCGGCGAGCGCCTCGACGAGTGGCCCGGCGGCGTCGGCAGGCTCGATCGCCCGTCCGGTCTCGATGCTCAGGGAGGTGACGTCCGCGTCCGTGATGCCGCACGGGACGATGGCCTCGAAGCGGCTCAGGTCGGGCGAGCAGTTGAGGGCGAGGCCGTGCATGGTCACGCCCTTGGCCGTGCGCACGCCGATGGCGCAGACCTTGCGCTCGCGGCGCGTGCCGTCCGTGGCGAGCCAGACGCCGGTGCGCCCCTCCACGCGGATCGTGGCGAGGCCGTAGCTCGCGCACACCTGCATCACGGCCTCCTCGAGCGCCCGCACGTACGCGACGACGTCCACCGGCTCCGCGAGGCGGACGATCGGGTACACGACCTGCTGGCCCGGCCCGTGCCAGGTGATCTTCCCGCCGCGGTCGACGTCGACCACGGGTGTGCCGTCGTCGGGGCGCTCGTCGCGGCGGGTGCGCCGCCCCGCGGTGTACACGCTGGGGTGCTCGACGACGATCAGGGTGTCGGGGCGCTCGCCCGCGACGACCTCGGCGTGCACCTGGCGTTGCAGCTCCCACGCCTCGTGGTAGTCGGTCAGCCCCGGCAGCGTCATCACGTCCACGTCGTGCAGGTTAGTCCTCTGGCGCCCGCGGTGCGCGGTCCGTCTCGCCGTCTGCCGGGACCGCCCGGACCAGGGCGGCGAGCGCCGCGCGCAGGGCGCCGACCTGGTCGGCGTCGAGCCCTCGCGTGGCGAGGTCCTCCGCGGGCTGCACCCGGCCCGCCTCGGAGGCCGCGTCCCGCCCGGCCGCGGTGACCGCCACCGTGCGGCGCCGGCGGTCCTCGGGGTCACCGCACCGCGTCACGTAGCCGGAGCGTTCCAGCCGCGCGACGACGCGGCTCATCGTCTGCTCGGTCACGCCGTGCAGCCGCGCGAGCTCGCGCTGCGTGCGGGGCCCGACGAGCAGGTGCACGAGAGCCTGGAAGCCTGCATGGTTGAGGTTCCAGCCGGCCAGGTGGTCGTCCCAGGCGTGCTCGACGCGGCGGGCGACGGTGGACAGCAGGCGCGCCGTCGGCCATCGCGCAGGGTCGGGGCTCGTCGGGTCGATCGTCGTGCGGTGGGTCATCTGGCGCTCTCCTTGTTCCCAGGGCAGGATACTCAGCATGCTGAGCAATCGTCGGTCGGGTCTTCTTCGCGGCCTCGTCATCCTCGTCGTGATCGGCGTCTGGCTCGTCATCGGCGCGATCGGTGGCCAGGCGCAGGGCAGTCTCGCCGGCGTGCAGAAGAACGACGCCGCCGCGTTCCTGCCCTCGAACGCCGAGTCCACGCAGGCCGCCGAGCTCGCCGCCGAGTTCACGGACTCCGAGACCCTCCCGGCGCTCGTGGTCACCGAGACCACCGACGGCTCCGACCTCACCCCCGACCAGCTCGCGGACGTCAAGGCGTTCGCCGACGCGATCGCCGACGCACCGCTGGAGGGCACGTCGGGCGACGAGCCGAGGACGGTCGGCGACGTGAGTGTCGCAGACCCCGTCGTCGTGCCCTCCGAGGACGGGCAGGCGTCGCTCGTCGTCGTGTCCCTGGACGCCTCGGTGGCGTCCGAGCAGGTCGGCGCCGAGGAGGACCGGATCTCGCAGCTCGCGGTCGACGCGCTGCGTGCGCTCGCGGCCGCCCCGGTGACCGACGGCGGCCTCGCCGCACACGGGCTGGAGACCTGGGTGACCGGGCCGGCCGGCTTCGTCGTCGACCTGGTGAACGCGTTCGGCGCGATCGACACCGTGCTGCTGCTCGTGGCGCTCGGAGCCGTCCTCCTCATCCTCGCGCTCGTCTACCGCTCGCCCTCCCTGCCGTTCATCGTGATCTTCACGGCGGTGTTCGCGCTGAGCCTCGCGGGGCTCGTCGTGTACAACCTCGCGGCGAACGACGTCCTCGTCCTCAACGGGCAGTCGCAGGGCATCCTGTCGATCCTCGTCGTGGGGGCCTCCGTGGACTACGCGCTGCTGCTCGTGGCCCGCTATCGAGAGGAGCTGCGCAAGGCGTCGTCCACGTACACCGCGATGCGCCGAGCCCTGCGTGCTTCCATCGAGCCGATCGCCGCCAGCGCCGGGACCGTCGTCGTCGGCCTGCTCTGCCTGCTGCTGTCCGACCTCGCGTCGAACGCCAGCCTGGGCCCCGTCGCCGCCATCGGCATCGCCGCGTCCTTCCTGTCGGCGCTGACGCTCCTGCCCGCTCTGCTGCTCATCGGCGGACGGCGGGCCCGGTGGGTGTTCTGGCCCCGGGTGCCGCACGCGAGCGGCAAGCACTCCGAGCCCCAGGCCGCCGCCGGGGCCGAGGTGACCGCCGTGATCGAGGACGACAACCACGTCGACGTCGACGGGCACGGCATCTGGTCGCGCGTCGCGGGCGTCGTCGGACGGCACGACCGCGTCGTCTGGATCGTCACCGCGGTCGTGCTCGCGGCGGGGGCGGCGTTCGTCCCGACCCTGGACGCGAACGGCACGGGGGACGCCGAGGTCTTCCTCGCCCAGGTCGACTCGGTGGACGGCGAGGAGGCCCTGGGCCGGCACTTCGACGGGATCTCCGCCCAGCCCGTGATCGTCGTGGCGCCCGAAGGGGACGCCGACGCGGTCGTCGAGGCAGCCGAGGGCACCGACGGCGTCTCGGCCGCGACGGTCGTCACCGACGAGCCGTCGACGGTGCCGGGCCGCCCGGCGCAGGGCGACCCGCTCGTCGTCGACGGCCAGGTGCGGGTGGACGTGACGACTGACGTGCCCTCGGAGAGCCAGGAGGCGGTCGAGGTGGTGGCCGACGTGCGCACCGCCGTGCACGGCGTCAGCCCCGAGGCCGTCGTGGGTGGCGCGGCCGCGGAGCGGCTCGACACCCAGCTCGCCGGGGAGCGCGACCTGCGCACCATCGTCCCCGTGGTCCTCGTCGTCATCCTGCTGATCCTGATGCTCCTGCTGCGCTCCGTGCTCTCCGCGGTGCTGCTCATGGCGGCCAACGTGCTCTCGTTCGGGTTCGCGCTCGGCGTCGCGGCCCTGATGTTCAACCACGTGTTCGACTTCCCCGGCGCCGACCCGGCGGTGCCGCTGTACGCGTTCTGCTTCCTCGTCGCGCTGGGGGTCGACTACTCGATCTTCCTCATGACGCGCGTCCGCGAGGAGAGCCTCAAGGTCGGCACGCGTCCCGGCGTCCTGCGCGGGCTGGCCGTCACGGGGTCGGTCATCACGTCCGCGGGCGTCGTCCTCGCGGCGACGTTCGCCGCGCTCGGGGTGATCCCGCTGCTGTTCCTCGCCCAGCTCGCCTTCGTCGTCGCGTTCGGCGTCCTGGTGGACACCTTCGTGGTGCGCAGCCTCCTGGTCCCCGCGCTCGTGCACGACGTCGGTGACCGGGTGTGGTGGCCCTCCAAGCTCGCGCGCGGCGTCCGTCCGGAGCGGCCGGAGCCCGCCGAGGCCGGCGTCCACGCGGAGTGACGCCGCACCGCGTGGCACCCGGTGGCGCTCCGCGGCGTGTCGGGCACGATGGGTCCATGGTCATGGACGAGGGTGCCCCGGACGGGACGACCACCGGCGCGGGCGAGGACGGTCTCGCCGCCCCGGCGCCGCGGCTCGCGATCGTCGGCTACGGCGGCGCGGGCCGCGAGATCCACGCGCGGCTGGCGGCCGAGGCGGGCCTGCGGGTCTCCGCCGTCGTCACCCGCGACCCGGGACGGCGCAACCAGGCCGCGGGGGACTGGCCGGGTGCGCGCCTGCTCGGCGACCTGGACGCGCTGATCGAGGCCCGGTCGTCGTACGACCTCGTCGTGGTGGCCAGCCCGACGGGGCTGCACGCGGACCACGCCGCCCGGCTCGCCCGGGCAGGGATCGCCTTCGTGCTCGACAAGCCGATCGGCGTCGACGCGCACCAGGCGCGCGCCGTCGTGGACGAGGCCACCGCCACCGGGACGCCCTTCACGGTGTTCCAGAACCGTCGCTGGGACCCGGAGCAGCTGACCCTCGCGGCGCTGCTCGAACGGGGCGAGCTGGGCGACGTCCACACCTTCGAGCGGCGCTGGGAGCGCTGGCGCCCGACGCCGCGCCAGCGGTGGAAGGAGAACGACCTGGAGGGCGGCGGGCTCCTGCTCGACCTGGGGCCGCACCTCGTGGACTCGGCCACCCGGCTCTTCGGCCGCGTGGAGTCGGTGTGGGCGCAGAGCCGGTCGCTGACGACGCCCACCGAGGACGACGTCTTCCTCGTGCTCCAGCACGAGCCGGGGGGCGGGCTCGCGAAGAGCCCGCACGGCGTGGTCTCGCGGCTGTGGGCCGGTTCGGTGGTGGGCGCGCCCGGCCCGCGCACGCGGGTGCTCGGCTCGGCGGGGGCGTACCTGGTCACGACGTTCGAGCAGGACGCCTCCCCGTTGGAGATCTTCGACGACGGTGCTCCCGAGGGCACGCTCGGCTGGCTCACCAAGGGCCGCGACCGCCGGCCCGTGCCGCTGGCCCCCGGTGGTCACGTGGACTTCTACCGTGCGCTGGCGCCGTGGCTGCACGGCGACGCGCCGCCCCCGGTGGACCCGGCCGACGCGGTGCGCACCGCCGAGGTGCTGGACGCGGCGCGGGTGTCCGCGCGCGACGGGCGTCGCCTCGACGTCTGACGCCGGCGCCCGCGACCGCCTCGGGACGTGCCTGTGGACGAACCGCCCGCGACGCGGCCGGTTCGGTGTTCGATGGGTCGGTGCCGTCCGACGAGCTGATCATGATCCCCGCCGACGCCGCCGCGCGGGACACCCTGCTGCACCGGCTGGACACGCTGGGGGCGCTCGACCACCCGCGGGTCGAGCCCCTCGCGGCCGTCGAGGTACGCCCGGACGGCCGGATCGGCGTGCGTCGCGGTGCCGGGACGACGGCGGACCTCCCGACCGTGCTCGCCGTCCGGGGGCGGCTCTCCGTGCCGTAGGCGGCCGGCGTGCTGATCGCGGTCGCGCAGGCGCTGGCCGCGCTGCACAGTCAGGGCGTCGTGCACGGCGGCGTCGCGGCCGGCGACGTGGTCCTCGGGGCCGACGGGATCGCCCTGCTGCGGCCACGAGCCGTCGAGGCGCCCGCGGGGGCGGCGGACACCGCCGAGGCCGCGGACGGGGGAAGCGGGTTCGACGTCGGCGCCGCGCACGACGTCCACGAGCTGGCGGCGCTCGTGGCCGACCTGCTCGGTGACCGGTCCGACGACGGCGCCGTGCGCCTGCGTGCCGTCCTGGCGCCGGCACTCGCCCCCGACCCGCTCGTGCGGCCCGAGGCGGGAACGTTCGCGGCCCAGGCAGACGCGGCGCTCGACCTCGAGCCCGTGCGGCTGCCCGAGCGCTCGCAGCTCGCCGTGGCCGCTCTGGGCACCCGGCGGACGGCAGCGGACACGGCGGGCCCGGTCCCGGGCCCGGGGGCGGCGCCTGCCACCCGGCGGCGTGCCGTGCGCACACCGGGCAGGGAGGTTCGCCGCGCCGTCCCCGGTCGATCAGAGGTGCGCCGCTCGGCGCTGCACCGCTCCGGGCGCCGGGGACGGGTGCGCGGGCACCCGGTGGCCTGGGGCGTGGCACGGGCGGGGGGCGTCGTCGGAGCGGTCGTGCTGGTGACGGCTCTCGGCGTGGCTGTGCTCGACGCGGCGAGGTCGGGGGAGGCGGGGCACCGGCCCCCGTCCGCGAACGGCGCCTCCGCCTCCTCCGCCGCGACGGACGTCGCGCCCGCCGTCGACACGAACCGCGACGACCCGGGGTCGGCCGCCGTGGCCCTGACCCAGCGGCGGGTCGCCCTCCTCTCGGGAAAGGGTGGGGCCATCGAGGACGTCGACCTGGACGGCTCGCCCGCGCACGCCGCCGACTCCCGCCTCTTGGCGCAGCTCGAAGACTCCGGTACGCGCGTGGAGGATCTCGAGGTCGTCGTGCACCGTGCCCGGGTCGAGCGTTCGGCCGACGCCGACGCCGACGCCGACGCCGAGGTCGGGGACGTGAACGTGGACGTGGACGTGGACGACGGTGCAGGCCACGGCGCCGTCCGGGTCACCGTCGAGTACGAGATCGGCGCCCACGTCCAGCGTGGGGCCGGGGACGAGCCCGTGGCGGTCCCGGCGTCCGGCCCCCGGGAGGCGACGCTCGACCTGGTCTGGACGGACGACGGCTGGCGCGTCCGCTCCGTCGAGCAGGGCACGTCCACCCGGCCCTGAGGCGGGTGGCAGACCTGGTTCAGGCACCGTACGGTCGCCGAACCCCCCGGACGCGGAGGCGGTGCCAGCCCCGGCGGGCAGACGACGGCGGGCAGACGACGGCGGGCAGACGACAAGGGCTGGTATCCGATCCGGATACCAGCCCTTGTCGCTGCCCGTGATGCGGGCGGGTTCAGACGGTCAGAGCCCGACCTCGGACTCGAACGCGGCCTCCTCGATGCGGTTCTTGATCGCGGTGAGGAAGCGAGCGGCGTCCGCCCCGTCGACCAGGCGGTGGTCGTAGGAGAGGAACAGGTAGGCGAACTGGCGGATGGCGATGGTCTCCTCGCCGTCCGGGCCCGTCACGACGGCCGGCTTCTTGGTGATGGTGCCGGTGCCGAGGATCGCCACCTGGCCACCCGGGACGATCGGCGTGTCGATGAGCGCGCCGCCCGAGCCCGTGTTGGTGATGGTGAACGTGGCGCCGGACAGCTCGTCCGGTCCCACCTTGTTCGCGCGGGTGCGGGCGCCCAGGTCGCCGATCTGGCGCGCGATGCCCGCCAGGTTGAGGTCGCCGGCGTTCTTGATGACCGGGACCACGAGGCCACGCTCGGTGTCGACGGCGATGCCGACGTTCTCCGCGGGGTGGTAGGTGATCTCACCCTTCTCGGGGTCGATCGACGCGTTGACCTTCGGGTAGGCCTTGAGGGCCTCGATCGCGGCCAGCGTGTAGAACGGCAGGTACGTGAGGTTGGCACCCTCGCGCGCCTTGAACGACTCCTTGGCCTTCGCGCGGAGCTTCGCGACCTTGGTGACGTCCACCTCGACCACGGTGGTGAGCTGCGCCTGCGTGTGCAGGGCCTCGACCATCCGCTCGGCGACGATCTTGCGCAGGCGCGACATCTTCTCCGTCGTGCCGCGCAGCGGCGAGACCGGCGGGACGGCGGCGGGAGCCTTGGGCGCGGCGGCCGGGGCCGACGACGCGGGCGCCGCGGCCGGGGCGGCAGCCTTCTCCGCGGCCGCCAGGACGTCCTCCTTGCGGATGCGGCCGCCGACGCCGGTGCCCTCGATGGTCGAGACGTCGACGCCCTTCTCCGCGGCGAGCTTGCGCACGAGCGGAGTCAGGTAGGAGCCCTTGCCGGCGGCCGGCGCGGACGCCGCAGGAGCGGCGGGTGCCGGCGCGGCCGGGGCAGGTGCCTCGGAAGCAGCAGGCTTCTCGTCGGCCTTCGGTGCGGGCTTCTCCTCGGCCTGGGGCGCGGGCTTCTCCTCGGCGGGAGCCGCCGGAGCAGGCTCCGGCGCGCCGACGGGCTCGGGGGCCTTGGCAGGCTCCGCGGGCTTGTCGGCAGGCTCCGCGGCCGGGGCGGCGCCCGAGCCGATGAGTGCGAGGGCGGCGCCGACCTCGACGGTCTCGTCCTCCTCGACCAGGATCTTCTGCAGGGTCCCGGCGACGGGCGAGGGGATCTCGGTGTCGACCTTGTCGGTGGAGACCTCGAGCAGCGGCTCGTCGACCTCGACGCTGTCGCCGACGGCCTTGAGCCAGCGGGTGACGGTGCCCTCGGTGACGGACTCGCCCAGCGCGGGCAGAGCGACCTCGGTGCCCGAACCGTCGCCGCCGCCCTGGGCGGCGGGCTCCTCGGTGGCCGGTGCGGCCTCGGCGGCGGGCTCCTCGGCGGCGGCCGGAGCCTCGGCCTGGGGCTCAGGCGCTGCCTCGGGCTCGGGCTCGGCCTTCTCCTCGGCCTGCGGTGCCTCGGCAGCCGGGGCGGCGTCGCCCTCACCGATCACGGCGAGGTTGGCGCCGACCTCGACGGTCTCGTCCTCCTCGACGAGGATCTGCTGAAGGGTCCCGGCCACGGGGGAAGGGATCTCGGTGTCGACCTTGTCGGTGGAGACCTCGAGCAGGGGCTCGTCGACCTCGACCCGGTCGCCGACGGACTTGAGCCAACGGGTGACGGTGCCCTCGGTGACGGACTCACCGAGTGCAGGCAGCTGCACGTTCTCAGACATGACCTGTGGAGTCTCCTTCGATCAGTGGGTCAGGCGACGTGCCGAGGCTGGCAGGCTCGTGCCGGCCACTGGGCTCCGGATGCCGCGTTCTGGTCACTGCGTGTCATCTTGTCACCTTCGGGGGCAGGTCCCCAATCATTGGACACCCGCGGGCGGTGTGACGCTCGGTACATCTCGCGCCGGGCACCGCCGTCGACCATTTTCGACAGGTCACCGGACGTGCGGCGGTATTCTCGCCTGCATGTCGCTCAGGACCGCCTTCAGCCGCCTGCTGGGACGCTCCGCTGCGCCGGCGGGCGAGCCCGCCCAGGCGCCCGGCACCCGTGGTGAGACCGTCTCCTACCTCCAGGAGTTCGTGCGGACCCGCGTCGGGGTGGAGGCCTACGTGGAACCGCCGAACGCGCAGACGCCGAGCACCGTGCTGCTCGTGGCGACGACGGGGGAGTGGACGCGGCGCCGGGTCCCGGACGAGCGGACGGCGTTCGAGGTCGCGCGTTCCCTGGGGGTCCCCGTCTACAACGTGCGGTTCACGGGCTACCCGCAGCGCATGCGCGACTGGAGCAGCGCGCAGCGGCGCCGGGCACCCGGCCGCTGACCGCGGTCCGCCCGGCGCGGGACATCGTGCATCGAGACGCCGACGGCGCCCGCCCCGAGCTGATCGGGGGCGGGCGCCGTCGTGCGACACGGGTCAGGGCCGGCCGAGGGGCCGGGTCAGGCCCGGGCGCGGGCCTCGACGAACGCGAGGAGGGTCCGCACGCCGACGCCCGTGCCGCCCGCGGGGGTGTACCCGAACGCCGAGCCCTCGTTGTACGAGGGGCCCGCGATGTCCAGGTGTGCCCACGGGGTGTCCCCGACGAACTCGGCGAGGAAGTGCGCGGCGAAGAGCATGCCGCCCCAGCGGCTGGGGGCGGAATTCACCATGTCCGCGACGTTGGACTTCAGCCCCGCCTTGAGCTCGGCGGGCATCGGCATCGGCCAGAAGGCCTCGCCCGCGGTGTCGGCGGCGATCTTGACCTCGTCGCGGACGTCCTCGGTGCCCATCAGGCCTGAGGTGCGGTGGCCGAGCGCGACCATCTGGGCGCCGGTGAGCGTGGCGATGTCGAGGACGACGTCGTGGCCGTCCTCGACGGCCGAGACGAGGCCGTCGGCCATGACGAGGCGGCCCTCGGCGTCGGTGTTGGTGATCTCGACGGTCTTGCCGCCGCGCATGGTCACGACGTCGGCCGGCCGCTGCGCGTTGCCCCCGGGCATGTTCTCGGCGAGGCAGAGGTAGCCGGTGACGGCCACCGGCAGCCCGAGCCGCGCCACGGCGAGCACGGTGTGCAGCACGGCGGCCGCACCGGCCATGTCGGACTTCATCGTGGGCATGCTGGCCGGCGGCTTGAGGGAGATGCCGCCGGTGTCGAACGTGATGCCCTTGCCGACCACGGCGACCTTCGAGGTGGCCTTGGACGGGGCGTAGGAGAGCTTGACCATGCGCGGGCCGCGGACGGAACCCTGGCCGACCCCCACGAGACCGCCGTAGCCGCCGGCGGCGAGCTGCTTGTCGTCCAGCACGGTCACCTTGACGCCCTTGACGCCCAGGTCCTTGACGGCCGCCTTGGCGGCGTCGGCGAACGCGGCCGGGTACAGGTCGTTCGGGGCGTCGTTGACCAGGTCGCGGGTGCCGTTGACGGCCGCGGCGAGCACCTCGGCCCGGACCGCGGCGGCCTTCGCCCGGGCGGAGCGGGCGAACGAGGTGACGACCTCGATCGAGCCGACGGGAGCCCGCTTGGCGGCGACGTCCGCGCCGCGGTACCGGGTGTAGGAGTACGCGCCGAGCAGGGCGCCCTCGACCACGGCGGCCAGCTCGTCCTCGTCGACGGCCGGGAGCGCGATCGCGACGGAGCCGGTGCCGGCGAGCTCGCGCACCGCGGCGCCGGCCGCGCCGCGCAGGACCTCGCGAGGGAAGGTGCCGTCGGTGTCGCGCTCGCCGAGGCCGGTGAGCACGAGGACGCCGGCCTTGATGCCGTCGCCGGCGGGGAGCTTGCGCACCTCGTCGGTCGCGCCGCTCACGCCGAGCTGCGGTGCGAGGGTCTCGATCTGGCGCACGAGGTCGGCCGGGAGCTGGTCCGCGACGACGGCGACGCCGTCAGACGTGGAGCAGGTCCCGACGACGAGGGCGTCGACCTGGAGTGCGGTCGGATTCTTGCCGGAGAGAGTGAGGTCAGCCACCCGGCGATGCTATCGCCGGTCGGGGGCTCCGGGGGAACGGGCCGGGGCCGGTAGTCTGCGAGCGTGCTCCTTCCCCTCCTGATCCTCGTGGTCGCGCTGTGCGCGGTGCTCGCCGGGTGGGCGCTGTGGTTCGTCGTCCGCGACCGGGCCGTGATCCTGCGCCAGCTCTTCGGCGCCGCGGCGATCGAGGCCGTGCTCGTCGTCCAGGCGATCGTCGCCGGCGTCCTGCTGGCGACGCAGGACCACGCCGTCGACGGCCCCCTGTTCTGGGGGTATCTCGCCACGGCCCTCGTGATCCTGCCGGTCGCCGCCTTCTGGGCCTTCGCCGAGCGCACCAAGTGGTCGTCGGTGGTGCTCGCCGCCGCAGCGGTGACCGTCGCCTTCCTCGACTGGCGGCTCTGGCAGATCTGGGGAGCGGCATGAGCCGCACCGCGCCGCGCACGGGGTCGGGCTTCGGCCGCCTCCTCGTCACGGTGTACGGCATCCTCGCGTTCGCCGCGATCGGGCGCTCGTCGTACGAGCTCGCGACGAAGTTCTCCGAGGCGCCTGTGGCGTACTCGCTGTCCACCCTCTCCGCGGTCGTCTACGTGGTCGCCACGGTGGCGCTGGCCAAGGGCGGCCCCCGCTGGCGGGTCGTCGCCTGGGTGACCGTCGCGTTCGAGGCCGTCGGCGTGCTCGCCGTCGGCACCGCGTCGGTGGTCTCGCCGGAGGTCTTCGGGGAGACCACGGTCTGGTCCGGGTTCGGCCAGGGGTACGGCTACGTCCCCCTGGTGCTGCCCTTCGTCGGGCTGTGGTGGCTCTGGCACACTCGACCCGACACGACGCCCCTTGCCGCACCGGAGGCCGCCCGATGAGCCCGTACGACCTGCTCTTCTCCAGCGTCTTTCGCCGGATGGACCCCGAGCGGGCGCACGAGCTCGCCTTCAAGGCGATCGCTGCGGCCGGGAGCGTGCCCCTGCTGCGCGACGTCGTGCAGGGGGCGGTCGCGCCGTACCTCGGCCGGGGGCTCGGCGGACCGGGGAGCATCGAGGCGCTCGGCCGCACGGTGCCCGCACCGTTCGGGCTCGCCGGTGGTTTCGACAAGAACGCGCGGGCGGTCCGCGGCCTGACGATGCTCGGCTTCGGGTTCGTCGAGATCGGCACCGTCACGCCGCGGCCCCAGCCGGGCAACGAGAGGCCGCGGATGTGGCGCGAGCTCGACCTCCGGGGCGTGCGCAACCGCATGGGGTTCAACAATGACGGCGCCGAGGCCGCCGCGCGGCGGCTGCGCGAGCTGAGGTCCACGCCCGCCGGGCGCGCCGTCGTCGTCGGGGCGAACATCGGCAAGAACAAGACCACGCCTGCCGCCGAGGCCGCCGCGGACTACGCGGCCTGCGCGCGCGAGCTGGCGCCCTGGGCCGACTACCTGGTCGTCAACGTGTCCTCGCCGAACACGCCCGGCCTGCGTGACCTGCAGACCACCGCGGAACTGCGCCCGATCCTCGTGGCGGCCCGCGAGGCCGCGGACGCCGCGACGGCCGCGGCGGGGCGGCCGCGCGTCCCGTTGCTGGTGAAGATCGCTCCCGACCTCGCGGACGAGGACGTCGACGCCGCCGCGGACCTGGTGCTCGAGCTGGGTCTCGACGGCGTGGTGGCCGTGAACACGACCATCGGTCACGACCGCGGCCCCGGCGGGCTCTCCGGCCCGCCGCTGCTCGAGCGCGGCCTGGCGGTCGTGGCCCGGCTGCGGCGCCGGCTGGGGTCCGAGCCCGTGATCATCGGCGTCGGCGGCATCAGCGGCGCCGACGACGTGCGTGCGTACCTGCGCGCGGGGGCGGACCTCACGCAGGGGTACACCGCGTTCATCTACTCCGGACCGCTGTGGCCGTCCCGGGTGAACCGCTCGCTGACCAGGACGCGCGGCTCGATGGCTGCGGGCAGCATCACCGGGGGCGGCGCGTGATCCGGCCGCGCTGGGAGTGGTCGCTGGTCGACGCGGAGGGGCAGGCGGCCCCCGCGGCGCCGAGCCCGGTGTTCACGACGCAGTACGACGCCGAGCAGTGGCTCGGGGAGCAGTGGCGCGAGCTGGCCGCGACCGGCGTCGCCGTCGTACGGCTGCTGCACGACGGCACGCAGGCCACGCCGAGCATCGAGCTGCCGGCGCCGTAGCCTCCCGGCGCTGATCACCCGGAACTGATCATCCGGAGCTGATCACCCGGCTCAGCCGGCCACGTGCGCCCAGGCGCGGGCAAGCCGGGGCACCGCGTCGGCCAGGTCGGCGGCCTCGCGGGCGAACGTCAGCCGCACCCGGTCGCGGGACGAGCCGTCGGGCGTGAACGACGGCCCGGCCGCCACCAGCACCCCCTGGGCCACCGCCGCCGCGGCGAAGGCCTGCGCCACAGGCCGCCCCAGGTCGACCCAGAGGCACAGCCCGCCGTCGGGGACCGGCACCCTCCAGTCGGGCAGCGCGTCCCGGAGCAGGTCCACCAGCAGGTCGCGCCGCTCGCGCAGGATCCTCAGCCGGTCGGGGAGCACCTGGTCGCGGCGGGCGAGGAGCTCGGTCACGGCGAGCTGCTCGAGCACGGGGGTCGAGATGTCGACCGACTGCCGGGCCAGCGCCAGGCGCCGCACCACCTGCTCGTCGGCGCGGACCCAGCCGACCCGCACGCCGCCCCAGAACGTCTTGGACGCGGACCCGATCGACACGACGTGGGGTGAGGTGCCCGGGCCGGCGAACGGGGCCGGTACCTGCACCCCGGGCTCGAGGGCGAGGTCGGTGAGTGTCTCGTCGCCGACCACCGTGACGCCGTAGCGGTCGGCGAGGTCGCGGACCGCGGCCCGCTCGTCGGCGGTCAGGGTGGAGCCCGTGGGGTTGTGGAAGTCCGGCACGAGGTACACGAGCCGGGGCCGGGTGCGTCGCACGGCGGAGGCGAGCGACTCCACGTCGCCCGGCGGGACGCCCACCACGCGTCCGCCCGCACGCCGGAACGGCTCGATCGCGTGGAAGTACGTGGGGGACTCCACCACGACCGTCTCGCGCGTCGAGACGAACGCCTCGGCGAGGAGGGTGATCGCCTCCTGGGCCCCCGTCGTGACGAGCACCTGCTCCGCCGTCGTGGGCACCCCGCGCTCGGTGTAGCGCGCCGCGATCGCGGCGCGCAGCCCCACGATCCCGAGGTGCTCGTAGCCGCCCGTGCCGAGGTAGGCGGGCAGCTCGTCGAGGGCGCGCACGTAGGCGTCGTGGAGCGCGGGCGCGGCGGACGGCGTCGCCTGCGACAGGTCGAACGGGGCGGCGAAGGGGGCGTCCGCGGGGACGCCGCCGGGCGCGGAGGCGGGCGGTGCCGTGTCGGGTGCCGGTGCGTCCCCGGCGCAGGGCCGGGCACGGTCCGCACTGCCGGCGACGCGGTACGGCAACGTCGTCACGGTGCCCGAGCCGACCCGGCTCGCCAGGAACCCGAGGTCGCGCAGCCGCGCGTAGGCCGCGGACGTCGTCGTGCGCGAGACCCCGAGGGCGGCCGCGAGCTCGCGCTCGCTCGGCACCCGGGTCAGCGGGGCGAGCGTGCCGGACAGGATCGCGGCGCGCAGCGCGTCGGCCAGGGCGGCGTAGGCGGGGCCGCCGGCGTGCCAGGTGCCGAGCAGCCGGGCCGCGGCGGTGGCGGAGAGGTGGCGCACCGCGGACGGGGTGCGGGCCGGCACGGGGTGGTGCACGGTGGGGCTCGTCATCGGGCCACTCTCGCGTCAATGGCTATGGATGGCAATACCAATCTCGGCGAACCTGGACCGGTGACACTGATCCGCGAGACCACCCCCCGCCCCACCGCCCGGCCCGGTGCCGCGGCGGCGCACCGGCCCGCACCCGCGCCCGCGCCGGTGCAGGCACCGGCGATGAGTGGGACGCGCCGTGGGGTGCAGCTCATCCTCGGCCTGCTGGGCTTCGCGGCCTCGATGGCGATGCTGCTGCACGCCGGGCAGGGCGGCATGCCCTGGGACGTGCTGCACCAGGGCGTCGTGCGCTCGACGGGCCTCGGGTTCGGCTGGGTCGTCGCGATCACCTCCGCGCTGGTGCTGCTCGCATGGATCCCGCTGCGTCAGCGGCCCGGCCTCGGCACCGTCATGAACGTCGTCGTGATCAGCGTGACGATCGGCCCGTTTCTCGGGGTGATGGACGCCGTCGCCCCGGAGCCGGGCGTGGCCACGAGCATCGTGCTCGTCCTGGCAGGCGTGATCGTCAACGGCATCGCCACCGCCGCCTACATCGGGGTGCGCCTGGGCCCAGGTCCGCGCGACGGGCTCATGACCGGGCTGGTGGCGCGCACGGGCTGGTCGGTGCGGCTCGTGCGGACGGGCGTGGAGGTGGTCGTGGTGCTCGCGGGTGTGCTGCTCGGCGGCACCTTCGGCTGGGCCACGATCGCCTACGCGTTCGGCGTCGGCCCCGTGGTGCAGGCCGCCACCCGGTGGCGCCGGCTCGTGCCGGCAGGGCTCGTGGACACGCCGGGACCGGCCGGGCGGTCGCCGGCGCCCGCCCCCGCCACGGCGCCTGGGGGCACGGCCGGGGGCAGGACGGACGCCGACCTCGCGCGGCGTGCCGAGCAGATCGCCCGCGCGATGGACGCGATTCGCCGCGCCCACCCGGACACCTAGCCGTACTGACCCGAGACGTTGGTCGACCGGATGATCGCGGCCCGCGTCGGCGTCGCCGGGGCCGGGCCCCTGCACCACTTCGGCCGCAAGGCCGGTCTACTCACGGCGACCCCGGAGGAGCGGACCGGCTCGACCTCGTGCGCTGCACCGAGGACGAGGGTGAGATGCGTACATTCTTCGCGGCTGCCGACGGTACGTGGACGCCCCAGGACGCGCTCAAGCACGATCACGCGACTCGCGGCCAGGTGGCCGAAGAGCCGAGAGCTCCTCGGGAACTGCGCTCCAACACGCCGCCGTGTGGATCGACAGCGCGACCTCGCTCACTCCTGTAGCTGTCCGTTGTGGCGCGCGCGCCGCAGAGCTACCCCGGTCGTGAGGAGGAAGATCGCGGCGGCGAGTGGTGCAGCCATCCCCGTGCCGGTCTGGGCAAGGTCGCCGTCAGGTGGTGGGGACGAGAGATCGGGCGGTGTGGGTTGCGGGGTAGGGAGAGAGTTCTCACCGGAGACGAGCATGAACTCGCTGATCTGCGGCGTGATGGCTGGTGTGCCCGGTGGCGGAGTGGCGTTCGCGGTCGCGGTATTGCTGATGTGGCCGGCGGTCACGTCCGCTCGCGTGGCGGTGTACGGGACTGCTGCACGGATAGGTGACAGCGGTTGTCAGGCGGCGAGTGCGACCTGAGTGGTGATGATGGCTTCGTACTCGATCGGGGTCAATCGTCCGAGGCGCGCTTGGCGGCGTCGGCGGTGGTAGGTGCGTTCGATCCAGGTGATGATCGCGATCCGCAGTTCGGCCTGGGTGGTCCAGCGGCGGCGGTCCAGGACGTTCTTCTGCATCAGGGCGAAGAAGGACTCCATGGCGGCGTTGTCGCCGGCGGAGGCGACCTGGCCCATGGATCCGACCAGGTCGTGACGGCGCAGCGCCGCCAGGAATTTCCGGCTTCGGAACTGGCTGCCTCTGTCGCTGTGCACGATGCAGCCGGCTACTTCACGACCCTCGATGGCCCGTCTGGCGACGGCGTTCTCAAGGGCGGCCACGGCCAGGGAGGACTTCATGCGGTCGCTGATGGAGTACCCCACGATCCGGTTGGAGTACACGTCCTTGATCGCGCAGAGGTAGACCTTGCCCTCGCCGGTGGGGTGTTCGGTGATGTCCGTAAGCCACAGGGTGTTCGGTTCACTGGCAGTGAAGTCGCGTCGCACGAGGTCGTCGTGCGCGGGCGGGCCAGGCTTCTTGCCGCCCTTGGTGCCCTTCGGCTTGCCGAACACCGACCACCAGCGCCCATCGCGCACGAGTCGCCACATCGTGCGGTCGCACGCGCTGTGACCGGCGTCGCGGGCCTCGTCACCCAGGAGCCGGTACCCGAACTCGGGGTCGTCCCGGTGGGCGTCGAACAGGGCGTTGGCGAGGTAGGCCTGTTCGAGCTCTGTGGCGGTGACGGGGTTGGCGAGCCATCGGTAGTAGGCCTGGCGGGCGAGCTTGAGGACCCGGCACGTCACCGTGACGGGGACACCGTCAGCAGCAAGTTCACGGACGAGCGGGTAGGTCATTTCCCGGCAGGTGCGCCTGGGCGAAGTACGCCGCCGCACGGCGCAGGACCTCGTTCTCCTGCTCCAGCAGGCGGACCCGCTTGCGGGCTTCGCGCAGCTCGGTCGACTCGCTCTTCGTCACGCCGGGCTTGGCGCCGTCCTCGACATCGGCCTGGTGCAGCCAGTTGCGCAGGCACGACTCGCTGATGCCGAAGTCCTTCGCGACCTGCTTGACCGTGGACTCGCCCTGGCGGGCGATCGCCACGACGTCGTCGCGGAACTCCTTGGGATGGGGTCTGGGCACGGTGAACATCCTTCCAGCAGCACCCGCAGGCACCACAGGTCAGGTGTCACCTAACCGTGCAGCAGTCCC
>NZ_JAIXCQ010000016.1 GCF_020297055.1 Isoptericola luteus
CCCCTCTCTATCTCGGCGGGGAGCCTCTCTATCTCGGCGGGTCGGAGGAGGTGCCCTCGCCGCTGCCGCCCTTGTCCCGCTCACGGCGACGGCGGTCCTGCTCCAGCTTCCACAGGAAGTCCGGGTCGTCGTCCGGGGCGACGGGACCGGACGGACGCTTGGGCCCGCGCCCGGGACGGCCGTTGCGTCCGGTGCCGCCCCCGCCCGAGCGGTGCGCCGCGCGGCGCATGACGATCCACGCCAGGGCACCGAAGATCGGCAGCAGGACGATGATCACGGCCCACAGCCAGCGGGGAAGGCCGCCACGGTCCTCCTCGTTTGACCCCGCGAGGTCCAGGAGGGCATACAGGTCGAGCGCGACCACGATCAGAGGCAGGACCACTCGCATGACCCCAGGGTAGTCCGCCGGTGAGAGCCCCCGAGAATCGGGCCTACGCTGGACCCGTGCCTCTCGTGCTCTACACCCTGTGGCGGATCCTGATCTTCGTCGGCGCGCTCGGGCTCGGCTACCTGCTGAGCATGCGCAGCTGGCTCCTGGTGCTGTTCGCGCTCGTCGTGGCCTTCGCCGTCTCCTACCTCGCCCTGCGGCGGCCGCGGGACGCCGCCGCGGCCTGGCTCGCCGAGCGTGCGGAGCGCCGTCAGGGCGCGCGCACGGGGCACGACGCGGACACCGACTTCGAGGACTCCGTCGTCGACCGGGAGAACGTGGACCGGGAGAACGTGGACCGGGACAACCCCGCGGGCTGAGCCCGTCACCTCGCCCGGCGGTCGCGACGCCCTGGGCCCGGCGCCCCGTTCCGGGCCTCCGTCAGAGGGCGAGGCCGAGCCCCAGCAGGACGCCGTACGCCAGCTCGAACATCCCCGTCCCGGCGAGCACCCGCACGAGCAGCGGCCCGTGGGCCCCGGCGATCACCGGGATCACGAGCAGCACGCCCGGCGCCAGCAGCACCGTGACGAGCATCGCCCACGGCGACCACGCCGCACAGACCATGCCGAGCACCACGGGCAGCAGGATCCACGCCGCGAAGACACGGCGCGCCCGGCGGTCGCCGAGCCGGACGGCCAGGGTGCGCTTGCCGGCGCCGACGTCGGTGGGGATGTCGCGGATGTTGTTCACCATGAGCAGCGCACAGGCGATCAGCCCCACGCCCACGGCCCCCAGCACCGACGGCCAGGTGACCCGGTCCGCCTGCGTGTACGTGGTGCCGAGCGTCGCGACCAGCCCGAAGAACACGAACACGCCGACCTCGCCGAGCCCGAGGTACCCGTACGGGGTGCGTCCGCCGGTGTAGAACCAGGCCGCCAGCACGCACAGGACGCCCACGGCCAGGAGCCACCAGTGCCCGCTGACGGCGCACAGCGCCAGCCCCAGCACGCCGGCCAGCCCGAAGGCGCCGAACGCGGCACCCTTCACCCGGCCAGGGCGAGCGGTGCCCGACGCGGTGAGCCGCATCGGCCCGACGCGGTCCACGTCCGTGCCCCGCACGCCGTCGGAGTAGTCGTTGGCGTAGTTGACGCCCACCTGCAGGGCGAGCGCCACGCCGAGCGCGAGCAGAGCGGGCAGCCACGCGAACGCGTCGACCTGCGCGGCGGCGCCCGAGCCGATCAGCACCGGCGCCGCCGCCGCGGGAAGCGTCCGGGGGCGGGCACCCGCCACCCACTCGCTCGTCGTGGCCATCGTTCTCCGTCCTCCGTGGTCGCGAGCGTGCTCAGTCGTGGGACTCGTGCTCGCGGACGAGGTCGACGACGCCGCGGCGGTCCACCTTGCCGGGACCGCGCAACGGCAGCGCGGGCACGCGGTACACGCGGCGGGGCGCGGACGGCGGGCCCAGCCTAGTCGCGACGGCGGCCCGTACCCGCGCGAGGCGGGCGTCACCGAGGGGCTCGAGCCCCCTCCCGCCCGTTGCCGAAGGAGAGGTGGCGGCGACGACGGCGACGAGGGCCTGCCCCCACTCCCGGTCCGGCACGCCGACGACGCACGCCTCGCCGCCCAGCAGCTCGCCCAGCAGCGCCTCCACAGCGGCGGGCGCTACGTTCTCGCCCCCGGTGACGACGACGTCGTCCGCCCTGCCGAGCACCGCCAGCGCGCCGTCGGGCCCGAGGCGCCCGAGGTCGCTGGTGCGGAACCACCGTTCGCCGGTGCGATGGTCCGTGCGGAACGCGGCGTCCGACGCGGCGGCGTCGCCGACGTAGCCGGCGGCGAGGGTCGGGCCGCCGAGCTCGATCACGCCCACCCGGTCGCCGCCCGCCCCGCTCCCCGCCCGGGCCACGGGCGGTTCCGACGGGTCCGGGGAGGCGAGCCGGACGCGCACGTCGCGCAGGGGCAGGCCGTCGTACACGCACCCGCCCGCGGTCTCGGACATCCCGTAGGTGGTGACGACGCGGACCCCGGCGTCGCGCGCCCGCGCCAGAAGCGCCGGCGACGTCGCCGCACCGCCCACCAGCACCGCCGCGCAGCCCGCGAGCGTGCGCAGCGGCCTCCCCTCGCCGTCCGACGCCGCGGCGACGACCCGGTGCAGCTGCGTGGGCACGAGCGAGAGGTACACCGGGGCGCCACCCGCGCCGTGCAGGGCGGGCTCGAGCAGGTCGGCGAGGCCGTCCGGGGTGAACCGCGCGTCGGGCGCCGCGACGGGCGGTGCCCCGGCGAGCACGGCGCGCACCAGCACCTGCAGCCCTGCCACGTGAGTGGGCGGCAGGGTCAGCACCCAGCGACCGGGACCGCCCAGCCGCTCGTGCGTCGCGGTGGCGGACGACCGCAGCGCGTCGGCGCTCAGCGCCACCTCCCGCGGGGTGCCGGTGGAGCCGGACGTGCGCACGACGAGCGCCGTCCCGGCCGGCAGCGGGCCGCGCGTGACGCGGGGCAGGGGGACGACGGCGGGGCCGCCGTCGAGCGCGCGGCGCACGGCCGCGACGAGCTCGGGCACCGGCGGGGACACGGGATGGCGCACGGGCCCAGCGTAGGCACCGCCGCCCTGCCGCCGTTGCGACGCGGGCCGGGCAGCGCGCCGGCGGGTCGTGGGACGTGCGCTGAGGTCCGCCGTCCGGCAGGGTGCGCGTCGTAGGGTGATGGCGTCCTGTGACCGGGCGCACACCGCGGTGGGCGCACGAGACCGTGCCCTGGAGGCCTCGATGACCGTTCCCAGCCTGCGTCGCGCACGCTCCACCGCGGTGCTCGGCGTCGTCGCCGTCCTCGCGCTCGCGGCCTGCTCGTCCGGTGGTCCGACGCCTTCGACGACCGTCACGCCGGACCCGGCGGTCGACAAGTCCGCGCCGCCGAGCCCCGAGGTGCCCGTGACGTGGCCGCTGACCGGGGTGACGGCCGATCAGGTGGCGGAGCGCCCGGCGCTCGCGGTGAAGATCGAGAACGCCCCCGTGGCGCGGCCGCAGACGGGCCTCGAGGCGGCCGACATCGTGTGGGAGGAGGTCGTCGAGGGCGGCGTCAGCCGGTTCGTCGCGGTCTACCACTCCGCGATCCCCGACGTCGTGGAACCGGTGCGCTCCGTGCGCCCGATGGACCCCGCGATCGTGGCGCCCCTCGACGGGCTGCTCGCCTACTCGGGGGCGCAGCCGCCGTTCATCGAGGCGGTCGAGGCGTCCGGGACGCAGTCGGTGATCATGGACCGTGGCGACGCGGGGTTCAGCCGTGACCGGAGCCGCTACGCGCCGCACAACGTCGTCGGGGACATGCAGGCGTTCCTCGACCAGGCCGACGGCGAACGGAGCGTCCCGCCGCCCGCCCAGTTCGACTACGCCGACGCCCCGGGCGAGGGCACCGCGAGCGCCGACGGGAAGAAGGCGGGCACGCTCGACGTCGTGCTCTCGCCCGCCCAGCGCTCGGTGTGGGACTGGGACGCGGACAGTGGCACGTGGCTGCGCAGCGAGGGCTCGCAGGAGTCCGTGTCCTCGGACGGCACGCGGCACGCCGCGCGCAACGTGCTCGCGATGTCGACGGTGATCGTGAACACCGCCTACAAGGACCCGGGCGGCGCGCCCGTCCCGGAGACGCAGCTCGTGGGCTCCGGCCAGGGCGTGCTCGCCGCGGGCGGCAAGGTGCTGACGGTGAAGTGGTCCAAGGAGGACCTGCACGCGCCGGTGGAGCTCACGCACGACGGCGAGCCGGTCGAGCTCGACCCGGGCAGCACGTGGATCGAGCTGGTGCCCCGCGGCACGGGGAGCTGGTCGGTCTCCTGACCGTCCGGCCCCGCCGCGGCCCTGCGGTCCACGGGGCTCAGCCCAGGCCGCGCACCGTGGTCCAGTCCTGTGCGAGGTACACCGGATGACCGTCGACGGCGAACAGCCAGCTGAAGCCGCCCTCGCCGGGCGAGCCCTCCCACACCGTGCTGCCGTCGCGCAGGTCGAGCGCCACCAGCCGGGGTCGTGCGCCGCGCTCGTCCACCACCGCGACCAGGAGCCGCGTGCCGTCCGTGACGGTCCCCGCGTGGTGCGTGACCGTGCCGTCCGCGACGTCGAGCACTCCCGGCACCGTCCAGAGCACCCGCCCGGAGGCTGCGTCGAGGCCGACGACGTCGGCGTGCGCGCTGACCACGACGGTGCCCGCGACCCGGGCCAGGACGGTGCCGAGCCCCTCGACGGGGGTCGCCCAGAGCCGCCCGCCCGCCCGGTCGGTGGCCGTGACCGTCCCGCTGCCGCCCTCCATGAACGTCGCGGAGAGGAGCGGTCCGTCGGGGTCGTCGTCGGTCTGCAGCAGCGACCCGGGGCCGGGCGCGGTCGCAACCGTCGCCCCGGCGTCATCGAGGTAGGTGCTCGTCGTGCCGTGCAGGACGGCGGCGCCCGTGGGGAGCTGCGCGGTCCGGACGACGTTCGAGGGCAGGTCGAGGACCGTGCCGTCGGCCGTCACCGCGGCCGCGACGTCGCACACCCGCAGCACGGTGAGCGACGGCGACGTGGAGACGGAGGGGAGCAGGCTCAGCTCGGGGGCGCCGCCGGTCTCGGTGACGCCGCACCCCGCGAGGTCGTGCGCACGGAGGCGCACCGTGGCCTCGGCCAGCACCTCGCCGGTGATCGCGTCCTCCACGCGCAGCGTCGGGTCCTCCCAGCCGGCCGCCCGCAGGGCGCGCAGGGTCTTCTCGCCGGGGGTGTCCTCGGTCATGGGGACGATGACCTCGCTGCTCTGCTCCACCACGGCGATCGTGCCGTCGGCGGCCGGCCAGACGAGAGGCCCCTCGGAGTGCTGCCGGTTCCGGGAATCGGTCACGGGTCCCAGCGGGCGGGAGCCGAGCACCACGCCACGGTTGTCGAGCACCACGGCCGTCCGGTCCTGCGTCCCGCCGTCGAGGCAGGTCACCATGTCGACGCGCGCGGTGACGAGGTCGAGGCCGCCCTGCCCGGGCCCGCACGTCGGCATGGCCACGGCGTCGTACGCCCACCGCTGGGCGCCGGTCGCGGCGTCGATCGCGGCGACGGTGACACGTCCGGTCACGACCATGCCACCGTCCGACAGGGCGACGGCGGGCTCGGCGTCCCCGCCGAGGTCCCTACCGAAGCCTTCGTCGACACCCGCGTCGAGGTCCCAGGTGCGGGCCAGCGGCGCGGAGAGGTCGGCGACGGAACCCGGCAGGCCTGCCACGGCGGCCGCGCGCCACCGGTCGCCCCGTTCCTCGAGCCGGCCGGGCAGCACGACGGCGGTGGTGGCCCCGACCAGGACGAGGCAGGTCGCGCCCGCGACGGCGGCCCGCTGGCGCCGGGACAGCCGGCGCCAGCGGGCTGCGAGCCGGGACCAGAGCGCGGCGGCCCGGGCGCGCAGCACGTCCACGACCCGTGGGTCGTCGTCCGGGGCCGGGGGAGCGTCGTCGGGGGTCCCGGGCTCGTCGTCCGGCACCAGCTCGAACGACGCCAGCCGGACGGAGCGGCGCGACTTCGGAGGCATGACCGGAGGCTACCGGCCCGGTGACCTGCGCGGGGACGTTCAGAACGCGTACGGGAACGCCGACCAGTCAGGGTCGCGCTTGTCGAGGAACGCGTCGCGGCCCTCGACGGCCTCGTCCGTCATGTAGGCGAGGCGCGTCGCCTCCCCGGCGAACACCTGCTGGCCCATCAGGCCGTCGTCGGGCAGGTTGAACGCGAACTTCAGCATGCGGATCGCCTGCGGCGACTTGCCGGCGATGATGCGCGCGTACTCGATGGCGAGGTTCTCGAGGTCGTCGTGCTCGGCCACCTCGTTCACGCCGCCCCAGCGCTCGGCGTCGTCGGCGGAGTACTCCCGGGCGAGGAAGAAGATCTCGCGGGCGCGCTTCTGGCCCACCTGCCGGGCCAGGTACGCCGACCCGTAGCCGCCGTCGAAGGAGCCGACGTCGGCGTCGGTCTGCTTGAACTTCCCGTGCTCGTGGCAGGCGATGGACAGGTCGGCGACGACGTGCAGCGAGTGCCCTCCGCCCGCGGCCCACCCGTCGACGACGGCGATCACGACCTTGGGCATGGTGCGCATCAGGCGCTGCACCTCGAGGATGTGCAGGCGCCCGGCGCGGGCGGGGTCGACGGCGTCGGCGGTCACGGCCTCCCCGCCGCCGTCGGGAGCCGTCGTGTACTGGTAGCCCGAGCGGCCGCGGATGCGCTGGTCGCCGCCCGAGCAGAAGGCCCAGCCGCCGTCCTTGGGCGAGGGGCCGTTGCCGGTGAGCAGCACCGTGCCGACGTCCGACGTCATCCGCGCGTGGTCGAGGACGCGGTAGAGCTCGTCCACGGTGTGCGGGCGGAAGGCGTTGCGGACCTCGGGCCGGTCGAAGGCGACGCGCACCACGGGCAGGTCGCGCACGACGGCGCCCGCGGCGTCGCGCTCGACGCCGCGGTGGTAGGTCAGGTCGGTGAGCCCCTCGAACCCGGCGACCTTGCGCCAGCGGGTGGGGTCGAAGGTCTGCGAGACCTGCGGGGGGAGCTCGGTGGGGATCGGTGCGCTGCTCACGTCGACACCCTATCCGCGTCGAAACTGGTACGGTCGTACTAGTTTTGCGTGCGCGACGGCGGAGAGTGCCACCCGGCGCACGCGCGGAGGTGCACCATGGCTTGGACCGTTCTCATCCTCTCCGGCCTGCTCGAGGCAGGCTGGGCGCTCAGCCTCAAGGCGTCCGAGGGCTTCACGAAGCTCTGGCCGAGCGTCACGTTCGTCGTGCTGCTGGCCGCCAGCATGGGCGGCCTGGCGTTAGCGCTGCGAACCCTGCCGGTCGGGGTCGCGTACGCCGTGTGGACCGGAGTCGGGGCCGTCGTCACCGCGACGCTCGCGATGACGTTCCTGTCCGAGCCCGTCACGGTGCTCAAGGTGATCTCGATCCTGCTGATCGTCGCCGGCATCGTCGGGCTCAACGTCTCGGGTGCGGGGCACTGACGTGCAGGCACGGGGAGCCGCGCGCCGGAACGCGATCGTGCGGGCGGCGGCACGGCTGCTGCTCGACGACGGCCCGGCGGCGGTCACGCACCGTGCCGTCGCGGCGACGGCCGGCGTGCCCCTGGCCGCCACGACCTACTACTTCTCCGGACGCGACGACCTGCTCGCCGCGGCCGGGGCCGTCGTCGCCGACGGGTGGGCTGAGCACGCCGAGCGGGTGGCCCGGTCCGCGCGCGCGTCGTCGGCAGGGCACCCGGCCGCCGGGCGCGCCGAAGCCGCGGGCGCGGGCAGCGGGGGCGCCGACGGCGGGAGGGCGGCGGCACTGCTCGCGGACGCCGTCCTGCCGCCCGGGGGCGCGCCCGCCGTGCTGGGCACGTACGAGCACCTCGTGGGCGCAGGCCGGCACCCGGCGCTCGTGGCCGCGTACGCCGCGGGGCGCGACCGGCTGGACGCCGCGGTGGCGGGCCTGGTCGCCGCGCTGGGGCTGACGGTCCCGGCGCCGCTGGTGGTGGCGGTCGTCGACGGGGCCGCGGTGAGCGCCCTGAGCGAGGGCCGCGACCCCGTGGGCCACGCCCGCGAGCTTGTCGGGATGCTCCTGCGTCGACGGTGACGTCGCGAATTCTTCCGGACCCGGCCCGGGAACCGAAGAATCCACGACGTCGGCAAGTCGTGCGCGACGCGGGCTAGCCTGAGCGGGTGCAGCCGCTCCGCGAACTGGTGTACCGCACCCCGTTGACCACCCGATTCCGCGGCCTCGACGCGCGCGACGGCGTCCTGCTGCGCGGCGACGCCGGCTGGGGCGAGCTCTCCCCGTTCTGGGACTACGACGACGTGGAGTCCGCCCCCTGGCTGCGCGCCGCCCGAGAGGCGGCCGACCTCGGCTTCCCCGCGGCGGTGCGCGACGCCGTCCCCGTGAACGTCACCGTGCCCGCCGTCGGGCCGCAGCGTGCGCGAGAGATCGTCCTGGCCTCGGGGGGCTGCCGTACCGCCAAGGTGAAGGTCGCCCAGCGGGGCCCCGCCGTCGGTGGCAGACCGGGCGACGTCGAGCCGCTCGCGGCCGAGGCCGAGCGGGTGGCCGCCGTCCGTGCGGCCCTGGACGAGCTGCTCGGGCCGGGGGCCGGCGCGATCCGCGTGGACGCGAACGGTGCCTGGACGGTGGACGAGGCGCTGGCGCGCATCCCCGTCCTGGACGCCGAGGCCCGCGGGCTGGAGTACGTCGAGCAGCCCTCCGCGGGCGTCGCCGACCTCGCCGCCGTCCGCCGCGGGCTGCGCGTCGCCGTGCCGATCGCTGCCGACGAGTCGATCCGTCGCGCCTCCGACCCGCTGCGGGTGGTCCGCGAGGACGCGGCGGACGTCGTCGTGCTCAAGGTGCAGCCGCTCGGTGGCGTGCGTGCCTGCCTGGACCTTGCCGAGCGGGTCGGGCTGCCCGTCGTGGTGTCCTCCGCGCTGGAGTCGTCGGTCGGCCTCGCCGCAGGCGTGGCGCTCGCCGCCGCGCTGCCCGAGCTGCCGTACGCCTGTGGCCTGGCCACCGCGCAGCTGCTGACCCGCGACGTCGTCGCGGAACCGCTGCTTCCGGTGGACGGCGCCATCGCCGTGCGCCGGCCCGCGCCCGACGCGGACGCGCTCGCCCTCACGGCGCCGGACGACGACACCCGTGACCGCTGGCTCGCGCGCTACGTGCGCCTCGCCGCACAGCTCGAGAAGGTGCCCGCATGACGACGCCGGCCAGCCCTCCCCGCCCAGGGCCGTCCTTGGGGGCGTCCGTCCCGCCGTCGGTCGCGGCGGCGCGGACGCTCGTGGCCGACCTCGTGCGGCAGGGCGTGCGCGACGTCGTCCTGTCCCCGGGGTCCCGGTCCGCACCGCTCGCCTACGCGCTGGCCGAGGCTGCCGACGCCGGGCGGCTCACGCTGCACGTGCGTGTGGACGAGCGGTCGGCGGGCTTCCTCGCCCTCGGACTGGCTCGCGGCACCCCCTCGCCGAGCACGGGGGCGGGACCGGCAGGTGACCCTCTCGCGACGCCGACCACGTGGTCGGCGCAGCAGGGGCGGGGAGTGCCGGTCGCGGTCGTGACGACGTCGGGCACGGCGGTGGCCAACCTGCACCCCGCCGTCCTCGAGGCGCACCACGCGGGTGTGCCGCTGGTCGTGATCAGCGCCGACCGCCCGCACGAGCTGCGGGGGACGGGCGCCTCCCAGACCACCGACCAGGTGGGCATCTTCGGCTCCGCCGTGCGGTTCGCCGCCGACGTGCCGGCACCCGACGGGCGCGACGGCGAGCTCCGCGACCTGGTCGCCGTCAGCGGGCGGGCCCTCGCCGCCGCGCTCGGCCTGCGCGACGTGCGCCCCGGGCCCGTGCACCTCAACCTCGGCTTCCGCGACCCGCTGCATCCCTCGGCCCCGCTCGAGTCCTTGAGCGGGGACGAGGCGTGGTCCCGGCAGGGGCGACCGACCGGGCCAGGTGGAGACGGGGACGAGCCGCCGGGCGGCGACGCCTGGCCCGAGGGGTCCCGCCGGACCGTGGTGGTCCCGCCGGCACGCGGGCCCGGCGCCGATCCCGTCCTGCCCGGGCGGGCCGCGTGCACGCTCGTCGTCGCGGGCGACGGGGCGGGGCCGGAGGCGCGCACGGTCGCGGAGGCGCAGGGCTGGCCGCTGCTGGCCGAGCCGTCGTCCGGAGCGTGCGGCGGGCCGAACGCGATCGCCGGCTACCGCCTCGTCCTGGGGGTCGACGAGCTGACCCGCGACGTCGAGCAGGTCGTGGTGTTCGGGCGGCCCACGCTCTCGCGGCCCGTGCAGCGCTTGCTCGCCCGGCCGGACGTCGCCGTCACCGTCGTCGCGCCGGGCGGGGGGCCGTGGCCCGACGCCGTCCGTAACGCCGCCGCCGTGGTACCCGCGCTCGGGGAGCGCTGGTCCGCCCCGCCGACCGAGCCGACCGAGCCGACCGAGCCGACCGGGAGGCCGGGGCCGGGCGACGGCAGCTTCGTCGCGCGGTGGCGCGCCGCCGGCGCCGCGGCAGCCGACGTCCTCGCCACCGCCTCGGGCGACGCCGCGGTGGGCGGCGGGCTGCCTGCCGCGCCGCACGGGGCGCTCGCGGTGGCCCGCGCGGTCGCGGGCGTGCTCGGGCCCAACGACGTCCTGGTGGTCGGCTCGTCCAACCCGGTGCGCGACCTCGAGCTGGTGCTCGGGCTCGACCACCCGCAGTCCGGGGACCTGCCGGACGTGGTCGCGAACCGGGGACTGGCCGGCATCGACGGCACCGTCTCGACGGCGCTCGGCGTGGCCCACGCGGCGGCGCGCCAGGGTCGTCGCACCCGTGCGCTCGTCGGGGACCTCACCTTCCTGCACGACGTCGGCGGCCTGCTGCGCGGCCCGCAGGAGCCGGGCGTCGACCTGGAGATCGTGGTGGTCAACGACGACGGCGGCTCGATCTTCGCGACGCTCGAGCACGGCGCGCTCGCCGCCTCCTCGCCGGGCGCCGCGGCCACGTTCGAACGGGTCTTCGGCACCCCGCACGGGGCGAACCTCGCCCAGCTCTGCGCCGGCTACGGCGTCGACCACCAGCTGGTGCTCGACGTCGGGTCGCTGCGGCACGCGCTGCGGGCGCCCACCCGCGGGATCCAGGTGATCGAGGTGCGCGTGCCCCGCACGGACCGGCTGGCGGGAGCGCAGGACCTGGCCCGTGCCGTCGCCGAGGCCGTGGGTCGCGCGCTCTGACGGCTGATCTCCAGCTTTTGCAGGGAACTCTCAGGTTGGGCCAAGGGTGGCGCCAGGATGCGATGGTGTTCTGGGGCCACACGTCGAGGAGGGCACCATGAGCACCGAGAACACTGGCGGACCGCAGCACCCGTCCGGCGCCGAGGGATCCGAGGCTGCCGCGAACGGCGCCGGGGCCACGCCGGAGCAGGACGCCGCGAGCACCCCCGAGCAGGTCTCCGCGGAGCGGGACGCGTCGTCGTCCGGCGACGATCCCGCCGAGCACCCCACCGAACAGCTGAGCGAGCACCCGACGGCGCGGGTCCCTCGGCCCGAGGCGCCGGGCGGCGACCACCCGCGGGAGCAGCCGACCCAGCAGCTGCCGACGTCGCGGCCGCCGCACGGCCAGCAGCCCCCGTACGGCCAGCAGCCCCCGTACGGACGGCCCGAGCAGGGTGAGCAGACGCCGTACGGCCGGGCGCCCTACGGCCGTGCCCCCTACGGGCAGGCGTCGTACGGTCAGCCGGCGCAGGGCCAGGCGCCGTACGGCCCGTCCCCGCACGCCCAGTCCACGCACCCCCAGCAGCACGGCTCCGCGCAGCAGCCGTACCCGTACGCGGCCGGCCACGGCGCGGGCATCCCGGGCCGGCCCGGCCCGCACGGTGGTCCCCGGACCCCGGCGAGGCGGTCGGTCTGGCTGCCGGTGACGGTCGCGGCCCTCGCGGGGGCCGTCCTGGCCAGCGGCGGCACCGCCGCCCTCACGGGCGCGTTCGACGAGGGCGGCACGTCGTCGCTCGCCGACGTCGGTCCCGCGCGCTCGACCGACGAGGCGCCGGTGTCGAGCTCCACGAACAGCAACCCGGACTGGGAGGCCGTGACGAACGCGGTCGCCACGTCCGTCGTCGCGATCCAGACCCGCAGCTCCGAGGGGTCCGGCGTCCTCATCGACGACGAGGGTCACGTGGTCACCAACAACCACGTCGTCGACGGCGCCGACACGGTGCAGGTGTCGCTGTCCGACGGCCGGCTGTACGAGGCGAAGATCGTCGGCACGGATCCCACCACGGACCTCGCCGTCGTGCAGATCCAGGACCCGCCGGACGATCTCCAGCCGGCGGCCATGGGCAGCTCCGACGACGTGACCGTGGGCGATGCCGTGCTCGCCGTCGGCAACCCGCTCGGGCTGGCGAACACCGCGACCACGGGCATCGTGTCCGCCGTCGACCGGCCCGTCTCGGCCTCGGGCGAGGACGGCAGCACCCAGGTCGTGACGAACGCGATCCAGATCGATGCGGCGATCAACCCGGGCAACTCCGGCGGGCCGCTGTTCAACGCCCAGGGGCAGGTCATCGGCATCACGTCGTCGATCGCCACGCTCTCGAGCGGCATGGGCGGCCAGTCGGGGTCGATCGGCCTCGGGTTCGCGATCCCGGTGAACCTGGCGGTCGACATCGCCGACCAGCTCATCGAGAACGGTACGGCGGAGCACGCATTCCTCGGCGTCAGCATGCAGGACGCCACGGCGACCGCCGACGGCGTCACGCGCCGCGGTGCGGAGGTCATGGAGGTCACGTCCGGCTCGCCGGCTGCGGAGGCCGGGATCCAGGCGGGCGACGTCATCGTCGCGATCGACGACGACCCGGTGAACGGGGCCGAGTCCCTGACCGCCCACGTGCGCGAGAAGAGTGCCGACCAGAAGGTCGCCCTGACGTACGTGCGGGACGGCAGGTCGCAGAGCGTCGACGTCACGCTGGCGGTGCGCGAGGAGACCGCCTCGACGGGCGAGGCCCCGAGCCAGGAAGGCCAGCAGGAGCAGCAGGACGAAGGCTCCCAGGGCTCCGACCCCTCGTCGCCGAACAACCTGCCGGACTGGCTCGAGGACCTTCTCCAGGGCGGCAGCTGACCACCTGACCACCTGACCGCCGAGGGTCACCGCCCCCTGTGCCCTCGGCGCACCGCACGGCATCGTGCGGTCGGCGCGGCGCCTGCCGCCGTGCCGGCGGCCCCGCACCGGACGAGACATCCCCCGTCCCGCCGGTGCGGGGCCGACGTGTCAGCGGCGGCGGGTCGGTGGCGGCGGCTCGACGGCGGGTGGTCCCGGCGGGTGGACGGAGCGGAGTCGGACCGGGCCGGCGGTCCGGGCGCGGGGTCAGTCGTCGGCAGAAGCCGGCGGATGGAGCGCGGCGACGACGCCGAGCGCGCTGCGCTCGAGAAACCCGGCGAGCTCGCCCGGACCGACCTGCCGGTCGGTGGCGGCCTCCACGAGCGCCTGCTCGGCGAACGAGATCCACGCGTGCAGGGCGGCCTCGCGCAGGGGGGAAGGGGGCACGCCGATCTCCTCGAACACGTCGCGCAGGTGCCCGGCGAGCACGTCCCTGGCGTGCTGGACCGTGGTGCGCACCTGCTCGTCGCCGCTCGCCGCCCCGCGGACGATCGAGTAGAACGTCGCGTGGTGGTCGCGGACGAAGTCGACGAACCGGTCCAGGGTGTCGCGCAGCCGCTCCTGCGGCGGCAGGTCGCCGCGGGGCTCGGTGGCGTGCAGCATCGCGTCGCGGGCGGTGCGCACGATGGCGGAGTGCAGGCCCTGGCGGTTGCCGAAGTAGTAGTGCACCAGGCCGGGGGAGACGCCGGCCTGGGCGGCCAGCTCCTCGACGGTCACGGCCTCGAGGGGCCGGTCCGCGAGGGCGGCGACGCCGAGCGCGACGAGCTGCTGGCGACGTTCGTCGGGACTCAGACGGGTGCGTCGCGGGCCAGCCATGTACGGAGCATAGGGGGGTCCGGGGCGCGCCCGGCGGTGCCGTCCGACCGCCGACCACTATTGACGGTGCCTCAGTACGTGCGTACCGTCGCTCCAGGCGACACCGAGGTCGCCCGTTCGTCTGGAGGGGAAATGAAGCTCAGCGCACTGACGCGCACGCGCCGCGGGCGTGCCATGCTCGCCACGATCCCGACGGTGGCCGTCATCGGGGTCCTCATGGGTGGCGTGGCCCAGGGGGCCGTACCGGTATCGATGGCGATCTCGGGGCAGCAGTTCAAGATCTCGGCCGACAAGCTCGAGGGCACCGGCTTCTCGCAGTACGCCGGGACGCAGAAGGACGCCGACGGCAAGAAGCACGACGTCGCCGTCGCGAACATCAAGGACGCCAAGCTGTACAACCTGTGCCAGTCCGTGACGGTGCCGGGTGCGCCCATCGGCCTGCTCATCTCGGCGGGCACCGACCCGAAGCACCCGGTGGAGGCGACCGACCTGCAGATCGGCATGAGCGACCTGCGCGGGACGGCCACGTTCGACAAGATCCGCATCGGCGTGGACGCCTCGACGGTGAGCACCGAGGCGAAGGGCCACCAGGGCGACTTCGCGATGGACTCCGACGCCGTGAACATCGACAACCTCAAGCAGGTCTCGTCGAGCACGTCGGCCGCGGTCTTCAAGCTCACGGACCTGCACCTGAAGATCTCCGACGGCACCGCGTGCTTCTGATCGGGCGGGGAGTCCTGGCGTGAGCGACGAGAACACCTCGACCCCTCGGTCGTCCCCCGACGAGCCGGCCACGCGACGTCAGCGGTTCGCCGCGTGGCGCCGGGGCCGGCCCTTCTGGGGCGGCGTCCTGACCGTCCTGGCCGGCCTCGGCCTGTGGTTCTCCGGCCGCCTCGAGCTCGACGACATCGAGATCCAACTCGGCATCGAGGGCATGCAGTCGACGCTGCTGCCGGTGGCACTGGTGCTCCTCGGCGTCCTGCTGACGACGCAGCCGCAGTTCCGCGTGTTCTACGGCGTCATCACCCTGGCGATCTCGGTCTACTCGCTCCTGGGCGTCAACCTCGGCGGGTTCGGGGTCGGCATGGTCCTGGGCGTCGTCGGCGGGATCCTCGCGGTCTCGTGGATGCCCGTGGGCGAGCAGGCGTCGGCCTCCGCTCCGCAGCGGGCCGACGACGGTGCCGACGACGGTGCCGACGTGGCAACCCCGGGGCACGTCGAGAGGGCGGCGGGCCCGCTCCCGGAGCCGGACGAGGCCCGCACCGAGGTGGGCGTCGAGGACCTGCTGGCGCCCGCGGAGGAACCCGTGCGGGGCGGACGGCACGCGGCGGTCGTCGCCGCGGTGGCCGTGCTCGCGGTCGGCGGCACCGGCGCGACGGCGGTCGAGACGGCCGGCGTCGTGCCCGCGCAGGTGCAGTCCGCCTCCTCGTGCTGGGACCCGCTCGGCTGGCTCGACTGGATCTGCGGCGACGACGAGGACGACGCCGAAGCGACTCCGAGCCCTTCGCCGTCCGCGGACGACGACCCGGCGGAGGGCGACGACGCGGCGGCCGACGGCGAGACGGACGACCCGCGGTCGTCGGACGCCGGCGAGCCCGACTCGGGCGGGGCCGACGGCGAGAAGTCCGACGGCGAGAAGGACGGCGGCGAGGAGGCCGACGAGGCCGACGACACGGAGCCGTCGGAGCAGCAGGCGCAGGAGGAGGTCACCGAGGCGGCGGCGCTCGAGCTCGGGCCGTGCGCGCGGATCACGTTCGGCGGGGAGTACGACATCAACGTCTCGCTGCCGGGCGACTGCGGCACGCGCGAGGACGGCAACGTCTTCTCCCTCGACGGCGACCTGGAGACCCGCGACCTGCAGCTCCCGCTCACGGGGATCAACGGGATCGACGTCGTCAACGTCCCGGTCACGAACGACGGACCGCGCCGCGACGCCCTGCGCCTCTCCGTGGACTCGGTGAAGGTGCCCGGGTTCTGGCTCAAGACGTACGCCTACAGCGGCGACTCCGTCGGGGGCACGGTCACGAATGCCGACTACGTGTCGATGGAGGGCAACGCGCAGATGTACATCTCCACGATCCACGCGAACCTCCCCGACGGGGACGACCTCGTCGAGCTGGGGGAGAAGATCGCGGGCGGCGCGTCGCTGGTGGAGATCCTCCTCGGCCTGGTCGACGCGCGGATCGGGCTGATGGGCGCCACGTCCGACGTCCAGGTGTGGTCCGACTTCCGCGAGACCGTCTGGAAGCAGTAGCCCCACCCAGGCTGCCGGCCGGCCGGTCCTGCCCTGACGTCCGACCGACGTCCCGGCGGGACCGGCCGTCGTTCTCGGTGGGCCTCAGCCCTCGAGCGCCCACCGCACGGGCTCGAGCTTGGCCTCCGACTCGGCGAGCTCCGAGTGCGGGTCGGACGCCGCGACGATGCCGCAGCCGGCGAACAGGCGCAGGTGGTGCGGGTCGGCGTCGGACAGCTCGGCCGAGCGCAGGGCGATGCCCCACTCGCCGTCGCCGTCGGCCCCCACCCAGCCGACCGGGCCGGCGTAGCGCGAGCGGTCCATGCCCTCGATCTCGCGGATGAGGTCGCGCGCCACCACGGTGGGGGTACCGCAGACGGCGGCCGACGGGTGCAGCGCCGCGGCGAGCGTGAGGGACGACGGCGCGCCCGCGGTCCGGGTCGCCCGGTCGAGCACGCCCGTGACGTCGCTGGCCAGGTGCATGACGTTCGGCAGGTGGAGCACGAACGGCGCGTCGGGCACGTTCATGGAGCTGCAGAACGGCTCGAGCGCCCGCGCGACGGAGCGCACCGCGTACTCGTGCTCCTCCAGGTCCTTCGAGGAGCGGGCGAGCTGGGCGGCGTGCAGGAGGGCGTCGTCGTCGGACATGCCCTGCTCGCGGCGGATGGTGCCGGCGAGCACCCGGGAGGTGACCAGGCCCTTCTCGCTGCGCACGAGCAGCTCCGGGGTGGCGCCCACCATGCCGGCCACGGAGAACGTCCAGCACGCCTGGTAGCGGTCGGCAAGGCGGCGCAGCAGCCAGCGCGGGTCGACGGGGTGCTCGGTGCGCGCCACGACGTCACGGGCGAGCACGACCTTCTCCAGCTCGCCCGCATGGATGCGGGCGACGCCCTCGCGCACCACGGCGGGCCAGTCCGCGGCGGCCACGGCCCCGTCGGCGAAGTCGACGCGGCCGGGGGACGCGACGGGCGTCACGGTCTCGCGCCGCAGGGCGTCGGTGCCCGGGGCCGAGTCGAGGGAGCCGGCCGCGCAGATCGTCGTCATCCAGGTGACGTCGCCGCGCCGTCCGACGACGACGCGCGGCACGACGAGCGAGCCGTCGGGGCGGGAGGCGCCGTCGTCGCCGTACTGGTCGTCGAGCTGGCCCGCGTCGTCGAACGCGAACGTCCCGAACGCCACCGGTCCCGTGCCGGGCAGCCGGACGTCGTCGCGCACGACGGCGCGCCGCAGGGTCGCCTGCCAGGCGTCCTCCGCGTCGGCGAACCGACCGGGCCCGAAGGTGTCGAAGCGCAGCGTCTCGCCCCAGCCCACGATCCCGTCCCCGCGCCGCACCCAGCTCAGCGGGTGCGCGCCGGGCAGCAGGTCGACGAGGGCCGTGAGGCCGCCCGCCAGGTCGTCGATCCGGGTGGTGCGGACCACGAGCGGGAGCGGCTCGGGGCGGTTCGCCCGCGTGCTGCCGGTCGGGACGTCGGGGGTGCCGGCCGGGTCGCCAGGGGTGGGGCGGGGCGCGGGCAGAGGCGTGGCGGACATCGGCTCCAGGGTACGCCGACGGCCTGCTCCCGCCCGTCCTGGCGGAGGGAAGGCAAGCCTTCCTACACATCGGCCACCGAACGTGACTAGAGTGCTCGCGAGAGTTGTGATCGGGTTCACAAGTCGACCCCGGCACCGTCGCCGGGGCGCTCGAGGGAGCGGAGGTGTGCACGTGCGAGCAGGCCGTGATGACGACGCAGACGTCATCGTGGTGGGCGCCGGCCCGGCCGGGACGTCCACCGCGCACTGGTGCGCCAGCGCGGGCCTCGACGTGCTCCTGCTCGAGAAGGCGTCCTTCCCCCGCGACAAGGTCTGCGGGGACGGGCTCACGCCCCGCGCCGTCGGCGAGCTGGCCCGCATGGGCGTCGCCACGCAGGAAGAGGACGGCTGGATCCGCAACGAGGGCCTGCGCGTCGTCGCGGGCGGCCGCTCCTGGGAGCTGGCCTGGCCGGACATCGTGAGCTACCCCGGGTACGGCATGGCTCGTTCCCGCATGACGCTCGACCACCGTCTGGCGCAGCACGCCCAGGCCAGCGGCGCCAAGCTGCTCGAACGCACCAAGGTGACCGCTCCGCTGCTGGACGAGCGCACGGGCAGGGTCGTGGGCGTCGAGGCCCAGCCGCTCGACGCACGCGGCCGGGCCGACGGTGTCACCACCACCTACCGCGCACCCGTCGTCGTCGCGGCGGACGGCGTCTCCTCCCGGTTCGCGACGGCGCTCGGCATCACGCGCCGCGACGACCGCCCGCTGGGCACCGCGGTCCGCACGTACTTCCGCACGCAGACCGCGGCGGGGACGACGACGCGGCACGAGGACCCGTGGATGGAGTCCCACCTCGAGCTGTGGGACGGTGCCCCGGGGGCCTCCAACCTGCTGCCCGGCTACGGCTGGATCTTCGCCCTCGGCGACGGCACCACCAACGTGGGCCTGGGCGCCGTGAGCTCCACACCGGCGAAGCAGTCCGCGGCCGGCAACGACTACCGTGCGCTGCTCGAGACGTGGGTGCGCAACACCCCCGACGAGTGGGGCTTCCGCCCGGAGAACCAGGTCGGGCCGATCCGGGGCGCCGCACTGCCGATGGGGTTCAACCGCGGACCGCTGTACCGCGACGGCGCGCTGCTCGTCGGCGACGCCGCCGGCATGGTCAGCCCCTTCAACGGCGAGGGCATCGCCTACGGCCTGCAGGCCGGCCGGGTCGCGGCCGACGCGATCGCCCAGGCGCGCACCCGCGCCAGCGACGACGCCCGCGAGGCGACCCTGACGACGTACGCGGACCGGATGCGGGCCGACCTGGGCGGGTACTACACGCTCGGGCGCTGGTTCGTGCAGCTGATCGAGCACCCGCAGATCATGCGCGCGTGCGTGAAGTACGGGCTGCCGCGGCCGGTGGTCATGCGGTTCGTGCTCAAGCTGCTGTCGGACTGCTACGAGCCGCGCGGCGGTGACTGGGTGGACCGGGTCATCGCGGGGCTCACCAGGGTGGTCCCGGCGGCATGAGTCACGACGAGCACAAGGAAGTGGTCGGAATGCGAGCGCAGGGCAGGGAGAGGCGATGACCAATCCGTACGTCCCGGTACTGATCCTCATGGGGGTGGCCGCCGTGCTCGCCCTCGGGGGCGTCGCGGCGAGCGCCGTCATCGGCCCTCGGCGGTACAACCGCGCCAAGCTCGACGCCTACGAGTGCGGCATCGAGCCCACGCCCCTCGCCGACGGCGGCGGGCGGCTGCCCATCAAGTACTACCTGGTGGCGATGACGTTCATCGTGTTCGACATCGAGGTGGTGTTCCTCTACCCGTGGGCGGTGGACTTCGCCGTCCTGGCCGGCTTCGGGCTCGTCGCGATGCTGGCGTTCCTGGCGCTGATCACGGTGCCGTTCGTCTACGAGTGGAGGCGCGGCGGCTTCGACTGGGTCTGACGACCCGCCCCCGGGCTCCCCCGGGGAACGCACGGCAACGGTGCCGCACGAACGGCGGCGCATCTCTTGACGAGGGGTTGGGCACATGGGGCTGGAAGAGGCGCCGTCGGGCTTCCTGCTGACGACGATCGAGGACCTGGCGGGCTACCTGCGCAAGGCGTCGGTGTGGCCGGTGACGTTCGGGCTGGCGTGCTGCGCCATCGAGATGATGGCGGCCGGCGCGTCCCGCTTCGACCTGTCGCGGTTCGGCATGGAGGTGTTCCGCGCGTCGCCCCGGCAGGCCGACCTCATGATCGTGGCCGGCCGGGTCAGCCAGAAGATGGCCCCGGTCGTGCGCCAGGTCTACGACCAGATGAGCGAGCCCAAGTGGGTGCTCTCGATGGGCGTGTGCGCCTCCAGCGGCGGCATGTTCAACAACTACGCGATCGTGCAGGGCGTCGACCACATCCTCCCCGTGGACATCTACCTGCCCGGCTGCCCGCCGCGGCCGGAGATGCTCATCAACGCGATCCTGGCCCTGCACCAGCAGATCCAGGACGCGCCGCTGGGTGTGAACCGCCGCGAGGCGGCGGCCGCCGCCGAGGCCGCGGCGCTGGAGGCGACGCCGACGTTCGAGCTCAAGGGGCTGCTGCGATGACGGACAAGGACGAGCGCGCCGCCACGTCGGGCGCCTCGGGCTCGCCGGCCGCGGTGACGTCGCCGGGCACCGTGGCGGCACCGGGGACGGTGCCTGAGGCGACCTCGCCCGTCGAGGGCGCCGCCGCGGCCCCCGAGGTGGTCGGGGTCCGGCGCGGGATGTTCGGACCCGAGGGCTCCGGCGACACGTCGGGGTACGGCGGGCTCGTGCGGCCGGTCGTCATGGCCGGTGCGGCGACCCGCCCCTACGGCGGGTGGTTCGACGAGGCCGTGGACGTCCTGGCCGAGGTGCTGGGCGAGGCGGGCGTGACGTTCGACGACGCCGTGGAGCGCGTCGTCGTCAGCCCGCAGACCGACCCCCCGAGCGAGCACGCCGAGCTGACCCTGTTCGTGGCGCGGGCGCACCTGGTCGCGGTGTGCCGCGCGCTGCGCGACGACCAGGACCTCCGGTTCGAGCTGAGCCTCGGCGTCTCCGGCGTGCACTACCCGGAGGACGTCGGCCGCGAGCTGCACGCCGTCTACCACCTGACGTCGGTGACCCACGGGCGGCGGGTTCGCGTGGAGGTCGCGTGCCCCGACGCGGACCCGCACGTCCCGTCCACGACGTCGGTGTACCCCACCAACGACTGGCACGAGCGCGAGACCTGGGACTTCTTCGGCATCGTCTTCGACGGCCACCCCGGCCTGGCGCGCATCGAGATGCCGGATGACTGGCCGGGCCACCCGCAGCGCAAGGACTACCCGCTCGGAGGCATCCCCGTGGAGTACAAGGGCGCCACGGTGCCGCCGCCGGACACGAGGAGGCAGTACTCGTGACCACTGGAACCTTCCACTCCACGAAGCCGGCGACGGACGACTTCGACCCGGGCGTCCCCGGGTTCGAGGCCTCCGGCGGCGACTGGGACGAGATCGCTCGCGAGGCCATCGGCGAGGAGCGCATCGTCGTCAACATGGGCCCGCAGCACCCGTCCACCCACGGCGTGCTCCGTCTCATGCTCGAGATCGACGGCGAGCGCGTCACCGAGGCACGATGCGGCATCGGCTACCTGCACACCGGCATCGAGAAGAACATGGAGTTCCGCACCTGGACGCAGGGCACCACGTTCTGCACCCGGATGGACTACCTGGCCCCGTTCTTCCAGGAGACGGCGTTCTGCCTGGCCACGGAGAAGCTGCTGGGTGTCACGGACGAGGTGCCCGAGCGGGCGTCGGTCATCCGCGTCCTCATGATGGAGCTCAACCGGATCGCCTCCCACCTGGTGTGTCTGGGCACGGGCGGCAACGAGATGGGCGCGACCACGATCATGACCATCGGGTTCACCGCCCGCGAGGAGATCCTGCGGCTGTTCGAGGCCGCCACCGGGCTGCGGATGAACCACGCGTACGTGCGCCCGGGCGGCGTCGCGCAGGACACCCCCGAGGGCTTCGAGGACCAGGTCCGTGACGCCCTGCCGAAGATCCGCCACTACCTCGGCCAGCTCGGCGACCTCATGCTCGCCAACCCGATCTTCAAGGGCCGCCTCGTCGACGTCGGCGTGCTGAACCTCACCGGGTGCATGGCGCTCGGCGTCACCGGCCCGGTGCTCCGCTCCGCGGGCCTGCCGTACGACGTGCGCAAGGCGTTCCCCTACAGCGGCTACGAGACGTACGACTTCGACGTCCCGACCTCCACGGACGCCGACTGCTTCGCCCGCGTCGTGCTGCGGATCGAGGAGTGCTACCAGTCGCTGCGGATCGTGGAGCAGTGCCTCACCAGGCTGCGCGACACCACCGGCGCGCCGGTCATGGTGGCGGACAAGAAGATCGCCTGGCCCGCCCAGCTCGCCGTCGGCGACGACGGGCAGGGCAACTCCCTGGACCACATCCGCCACATCATGGGCAACTCGATGGAGGCGCTCATCCACCACTTCAAGCTGGTGACGGAGGGCTTCCGGGTGCCTGCCGGGCAGACGTGGCAGACCGTCGAGCACCCGCGCGGCGAGCTCGGCGTGCACGCCGTCTCCGACGGTGGGACCAAGCCGTACCGGGCGCACTTCCGCGACCCGTCGTTCAACAACCTCCAGGCCGTGTCGGTCATGTGCGAGGGCGGCCAGGTGGCCGACGTCGTGGTGGCGGTCGCGTCCCTGGACCCGGTGCTGGGAGGGGTGGACCGATGACTGCCGAGCCCGCGAGCGCACGCTCCGCCACGAGGTACGACGCCGAGGTGCTGGCGTCGCTCGAGGCCGACGCGGCGCAGATCAGGTCCCGCTACCCGGACCCGAGGTCGGGCCTGCTGCCCATGCTCCACCTGGTGCAGTCGGTCGACGGGTACGTCAGCCGCGACGGGATCCTCTTCTGCGCCGAGCAGCTCGAGCTGACCCCGGCCGAGGTGAGCGCCGTCGCCACGTTCTACACCCAGTACAAGCGGCACCCCAACGGCACCTACACCGTGGGAGTGTGCACCAACACGCTGTGCGCGGTCATGGGCGGCGACGCCATCTTCGACGAGCTCAGCGACCACCTCGGCGTCGGGCACGACGAGACCACCGAGGACGGCGCCATCACCCTCGAGCGCGTCGAGTGCAACGCGGCCTGCGACTTCGCGCCGGTCGTGATGGTCAACTGGGAGTTCTTCGACAACCAGACCCCGGAGACGGCGACCGACCTCACGGACCGGCTGCGCGCCGGCGAGGACGTCGCACCCACCCGCGGCGCGGCGAAGGTGTGCTCGTTCAAGCACGTGAGCCGCGTGCTCGCGGGGTTCGACGACGGTCGCGCGGGCGAGGGTGTGGGGGCGGGGGAGCCGTCGCTCGCTGGTCTGCGCCTGGCCCGGGCCGCCGAAGCGGTGGACTCGGGTCCCGAGGGCGCGGGGGACTCCGGCCCGCGCCAGGACGACGGGCCGACGACGTCGGCCGGCCAGGACGGGGCGGCAGAGGTCGCACCCGAGACCGGCGGGGAGCAGTCGAGCGCCGAGCGGGAGCCCGTGGCGCCGGAGGACGACGAGCCGGGGCGCTCGCCGTCGAGCGGGGCCGTGAACCCCGAGCCGGAGAAGGAGGGTCAGGATGACTGAGCTCTTGCCCGTGCTCACCGACACGTGGGACGCGGAACGGTCCTGGACGCTCGGGGCGTACGAGGCCGCGGGCGGGTACGAGGGGCTGCGGACGTCCCTCGGGATGGACCCGGCCGACATCGTCGCCGCCGTCAAGGCCTCCGGGCTGCGGGGGCGCGGCGGTGCCGGGTTCCCCACGGGGATGAAGTGGGGCTTCCTGCCCCCGCCGGACGGCGGCCCGCGCTATCTCGTCGTCAACGCGGACGAGTCGGAGCCGGGGACCTGCAAGGACATCCCGCTGATGCTCGCCAGCCCGCAGCACCTGATCGAGGGCGTGGTGATCACCAGCTACGCCATCGGCTGCCACCACGCGTTCATCTACGTGCGCGGCGAGGTCGTGCACGTGTACCGCCGGCTCCTGGCCGCCGTGCAGGAGGCCTACGACGCCGGGTACCTGGGCAAGGACATCCAGGGCTCGGGATTCGACCTCGACGTCACGGTGCACGCCGGCGCCGGCGCCTACATCTGCGGCGAGGAGACGGCGCTGCTCGACTCGCTCGAGGGCAAGCGCGGCCAGCCGCGCCTCAAGCCGCCGTTCCCCGCCGTCGCCGGCCTGTACGCGCGGCCGACGGTCGTGAACAACGTCGAGTCCATCGCGTCGGTGCCGGGCATCATGAAGCACGGCGTCGACTGGTTCGCCTCGATGGGCACCGAGAAGTCGCAGGGCCACGGCCTCTTCTCGCTGTCCGGCCACGTCACCCGGCCCGGGCAGTACGAGGCGCCGCTCGGCATCACGCTGCGCGAGCTGCTCGACCAGGCGGGCGGCGTGCGCGCGGGGCACGAGCTGAAGTTCTGGACCCCGGGCGGGTCGTCGACGCCCCTGTTCACGGCGGACCACCTCGACACCCCGCTGGACTACGAGTCCGTCGGTGCCGCCGGGTCGATGCTCGGCACCCGCGCGCTCCAGATCTTCGACGAGACCACGTGCGTCGTGCGGGCGGTGAGCCGGTGGACCGACTTCTACGCGCACGAGTCCTGCGGCAAGTGCACCCCCTGCCGCGAGGGCACCTACTGGCTCAAGCAGGTGCTGCGACGGATCGAGGCCGGCCAGGGCGAGGAGCGGGACATCGACCTGCTGCTCGACCTGTGCGACAACATCCTCGGCCGCGCGTTCTGCGCCCTCGGCGACGGTGCGACGTCGCCGGTGACGAGCTCGATCCAGCTCTTCCGCGACGAGTACGAGGCGCACCTCGGCGGGCGCGGGTGCCCGTTCGACCCGAGTGCCAGCGCGCTGTTCGCGTACACACCCAAGCAGCCCCGGACCCCGGCCCTCGCCGGTGTGGGAGGTCACTGATGACGGCGACCACGGACACGTCGGCCACGGGCGGCCCGGTCGACAAGCCCGTCGAGACGGTCACGCTCACCATCGACGAGCTCGAGGTCACCGTGCCCAAGGGCACGCTGATCATCCGCGCCGCGGAACAGGTCGGGATCGAGATCCCACGGTTCTGCGACCACCCGCTGCTCGAGCCCGCGGGCGCGTGCCGGCAGTGCCTCGTCGAGGTCGCGATGCCGGACCGCGAGGGCAACGTGCGGGCGATGCCCAAGCCGCAGGCCTCGTGCACGATGACGGTCACGCCCGGCATGGTGGTCAAGACCCAGCGCACGTCGCCCGTGGCGGACAAGGCGCAGCACGGGGTCATGGAGCTGCTGCTCATGAACCACCCGCTCGACTGCCCGGTGTGCGACAAGGGCGGTGAGTGCCCGCTGCAGAACCAGGCGATGAGCAACGGCCGCCCGGACACGCGGTTCGAGGACGTCAAGCGCACGTTCCCCAAGCCCATCGCGGTGTCGACCCAGATCCTGCTCGACCGCGAGCGCTGCGTGCTGTGCCAGCGCTGCACGCGGTTCAGCGAGGAGATCGCGGGCGACGCGTTCATCGCCCTGCAGGAGCGCGGGTCGCACCAGCAGATCGGGCGGTTCGACGAGTCGGTGCTGGACTTCGCGCCGCCGACGTCCCAGGGCGCCGCCGCGGAGGCGACCGTCGGCGGGGCGCTGCCCGACACGTCGGGGCAGCCGTTCGCGTCGTACTACTCGGGGAACACGGTGCAGATCTGCCCGGTCGGGGCGCTCACCGGTGCGGCGTACCGCTTCCGGTCCCGCCCGTTCGACCTGGTGTCGACGCCGGCCGTCTCCGAGCACGACTCGTGCGGCTCGGCGATCCGCGTCGACCACCGTCGGGGCGTGGTGCTGCGACGGCTGTCGGGCGACGACCCGGTGGTGAACGAGGAGTGGATCACCGACAAGGACCGCTTCGCGTTCACCTGGCAGTCCGCGCCCGACCGGCTGACGACGCCGCTGGTCCGCGACCGGACGCTGGACGAGGAGGGCCAGGTCGTGCACCGCGGCGAGCTGCGGCCCGCCTCGTGGGCGGAGGCTCTCGAGCTCGCGGCCGAAGGGCTCGCCGAGGCGCGGGCCGCGGGCGGTGTCGGGGTGCTGCCCGGCGGGCGTCTCACCGTCGAGGACGCGTTCGCGTGGTCGCGGTTCGCCCGGACGGTGCTGCACACGCACGACGTCGACCAGCGCGCCCGGGTGCACTCCGGCGAGGAGGCAGCCTTCCTCGCCCACGCCGTCGCGGGTACGGGGATGGGCGTGACGTTCACCGACCTCGAGCAGGCGCCGGCCGTGCTGCTCGCGGGCCTCGAGGCCGAGGAGGAGGCCGGGGTCACCTACCTGCGGCTCCGCAAGGCGGTGCGCGCGCACGGGCTGCGGGTGTTCTCCGTGGCGCCGTTCGCCAGCCGAGGCCTGGCCCGGCTGGACGGCACGCTGCTGCCGGCCGCACCGGGCACCGAGGCCGAGTGGCTCGGCACGCTCGCCACGCAGGCCGGCGGCGGGCTCGTCCCCGCGGCCGCGGACGCCGAGATGCTCGGTACCGTGGCCGGCGCGCTGGCGGAGCCGGGCGCTGTCGTCCTCGTGGGTGAGCGGCTCGCGTCCTCGCCGGGCGCGTACTCCGCCGCCGTGCGGCTCGCGGCGGCGACCGGCGCACGGCTCGCGTGGATCCCGCGCCGCGCCGGAGAGCGCGGCGGCGTGGAGGCCGGCCTGCTCCCGGGCCTGCTGCCCGGTGGTCGTCCGGTCACCGACGCCGCGGCACGCCGCGAGGTCGCCGCGGCCTGGGGCATGGACGCCGAGGCGCTGGGCGCCGAGGCGGGCCGCGACGCCGGGGAGATCCTCGACGCCCTGTCCGTGGGCCAGCTCGCGGGGGCACTGGTCGGCGGCCTGGAGCTCGCCGACCTGCCCGACCCCGTGCACGCGCGCCGCGCCCTCGGCGCGGCTCGGTTCGTCGTCTCCCTCGAGGTGCGGCGCACCGCCGCGACCGAGCTCGCGGACGTCGTCCTGCCCGTCGCGCCGCCCGTCGAGCGCGCCGGGTCGTACTGGAACTGGGAGGGACGCGTGCGTGCGTTCGGGCAGGCGCTCGAGTCCGCCGCGCTGCCCGACCACCGGGTGCTCGACGCGCTCGCCGCGCAGGCCGGGGTGGACCTCGGTGCCGCGACGCCGCTCGCGGCGCACCAGGCGATCGGCGCCCTGCCCGCGTTCCGTGGGCCGCGCGCCGCGGAGCCGGACGGCGACAGGCACGAGCCACCGTCGGTCCCCGTGGGCTCGGCGGTGCTCGCGAGCTGGCACCTGCAGCTCGACGACGGCGCCCTGCAGGACGGCGAACAGTTCCTCGCCGGCACCGCGAAGCGTCCCGTGGCCCGCATGTCCGCGGCCACCGCGGCGAGCGTCGACGTGTACGACGGCGACCACGTCGCCGTGTCGACGGAGCGCGGCACGATCACGGTGCCGGTGGCGATCACCGAGATGGTCGACCACGTGGTGTGGCTGCCGCTGGCGTCGCGCGGGTGCCGGGTGCACGAGGAGCTCGGCGCGGTGCCCGGCGACCTGGTGCGCATCTCCCCGCCGTCGCCGGTGGGCGCCGCCGGGCCGCTCGGGACCACCGCACGCGACGACGACGGAGGTGTCGCATGATCCCCGGGGTCGCTGCCGACTTCAGCAACGACTGGCTCTGGGTCTCGGCCATCAAGGCCGTGCTCATCGTCGTCTTCCTGCTGACCAGCGTGCTGTTCGCGATCTGGTTCGAGCGCAAGGTCGTGGCACGCATGCAGGTGCGTCCCGGCCCCAACTGGCACGGGCCGTTCGGCCTGCTCCAGTCGCTCGCGGACGCCATGAAGCTGCTGCTCAAGGAGGACGTGAACGTCACGCGGGCGGACCGGGTGGTCTACCTCCTGGCACCGATGATCTCGGTGTTCTGCTCGCTGCTGGTGTTCGCCGTCGTGCCGTTCGGGCCCGAGGTGACCATCCCGTTCACCGACTACTCGACCCCCGCCCAGCTCACCGACTTCCCGGTCGCCGTGCTGTACGTGCTGGCGTGCGCGTCCCTGGGCGTCTACGGGATCGTGCTCGGCGGCTGGTCGTCGGGCTCCACCTACCCGCTGCTCGGCGCGGTGCGCTCGACGGCGCAGGTGATCTCCTACGAGCTGGCGATGGGCCTGTCCCTGGTGAGCGTCTTCATCATGGCCGGCTCGATGTCGACGTCGCAGATCGTCGCCTCGCAGGCGGGCATCTGGTGGTTCCTGCCGCTGCTGCCTGCGTTCGTGGTCTACGTGATCTCGATGATCGGCGAGACGAACCGCCTGCCGTTCGACCTGCCCGAGGCCGAGGGCGAGCTCGTCTCCGGCTACATGACCGAGTACTCGTCGATGAAGTTCGCCTGGTTCTTCCTGGCGGAGTACATCAACATGCTCAACGTCTCCGCCGTGGCGACCACCCTGTTCCTCGGCGGCTGGCGGGCTCCGTGGCCGCTGTCCGCGGTCGCCGACGGCGCGCTCAACACCGGCTGGTGGCCGGTGCTGTGGTTCCTCGTCAAGCTCTGGGCCGTCATGTTCGTGTTCGTGTGGGTGCGCGGCACGCTGCTGCGGCTGCGCTACGACCAGTTCATGGTGTTCGGCTGGAAGGTGCTCATCCCGGTCGCCCTCGCCTGGGTCGTGGTGCTCAGCGTCTTCCAGTACCTCGGCCTGGCGGGCGTGACCCGCACCCAGCTCATCACCGGCGTCGTCGTCGCGGGAGCCCTCGTGGTCGGCCTGCTGTGGTTGTGGCCGGACCGGCGGGGCGCGCCGCCCGGCGCCGAGGAGGGCGCCGACGGCGCCTCGGGGGCCGACGGCGCGGGCTTCGACGCCTTCGCCGGGGGCTACCCCGTGCCCCCGCTGCCGGGGCAGACCCTGCCGCCGTCGCCGCGGGCCCGGCGCCGGGTCCCGCCCGCCGCCGTGGGCGCCACCGACACCGGGAGCGCCACAGACACCACCGCCGTCGACCGATCCGAGGAGACGCGATGACCGACAAGCCGTACGAGCCGCTGCGCCCGAAGAAGGGCCCGCTGGGGGAGCTGCTCGCCCCGGTCGCAGGCTTCGGCGTGACGTTCTCGTCGATGTTCCGGCCCACCGTGACCGAGCAGTACCCGCGCACGAAGACGCCGCCGCAGCGGCGCTACCACGGCCGCCACCAGCTCAACCGGTACGCCGACGGCCTGGAGAAGTGCATCGGGTGCGAGCTGTGCGCCTGGGCGTGCCCCGCCGACGCGATCTACGTCGAGGGGGCGGACAACGCCGACCTGCCCGACGGCGGCCACATGTCGCCGGGCGAGCGGTACGGCCGCGTCTACCAGATCAACTACCTGCGCTGCATCTTCTGCGGGCTGTGCATCGAGGCGTGCCCCACCCGCGCGCTCACCATGACGAACGACTACGAGCTCGCGGGCCCGGAGCGCGCCGGGATGATCTACGAGAAGAAGGACCTCCTGGCGCCGCTGGCCGAGGGCATGCTCGCCGCCCCGCACCCCATGGTGGAGGGCACGACCGACACCGAGTACTACCGCGGGGAGGTCGCCGCGCCGACGGCGGAGCAGCTCGACTGGGTGCGCGACCGTCGTCCCGACGACGCGACCCTCTCGGGCGCCGAGCGCGTCGTGCACGGGGAGGCGCCGCCGCCCACCCCGAGCCGGCACCGGCTGCGGGGCAGCGCCACGAAGGCGGCCGTCGCGACGCGTGAGGCCGCGACCGGCGGCCACGTCGGCACGGGCAGCGCGGGGGGGCGGGCATGACCGTCTCGGGCGGCGAGACCGCCCTGTTCTGGGTGCTCGCGCCGCTCATGACGCTGGCCGCGCTCGGCCTGATCTTCGTGCGCCGCGCGGTGCACGCCGCGATCTGCGTGATGTTCGTGATGGTGGGGATGGCGATCCTGTACGTGGCGCAGGAGGCGTCGTTCCTCGGTGTCGTGCAGGTCGTCGTGTACACGGGCGCCGTGATGATGCTCTTCCTGTTCGTGCTCATGCTGGTGGGCATCGACGCCGCCGACTCGCTCACGGAGACCATCCGCGGCCAGCGGTGGCTCGGGGTGCTGCTCGGCCTCGGGCTGGCGGCGGTGCTGCTCGGTGTGATCTCCGCCGCGACGTTCCCGCCCGCCGTCGGGCTCGCGGAGGCCAACGCCGTCACGAACCCCGTGGCGCTGGCGCGGGTGCTCCTCGCCGACTACGTGCTCGCGATGGAGGTGGTCGGCGTGCTGCTGGTGACGGCGGCGCTCGCCGGGCTGGTGCTCACGCACCGACGCCGGATCAGCCCCAAGGTGACCCAGCGTGACCTCGCCCGGGAACGCGTGGCGGCCTTGCCGCAGGGCCGCACCCTCACGCCGCTGCCGGCACCCGGCGTGTACGCGCAGAACAACGCGATGGACACCCCGGCGCTGGGGCCGGACGGCGCGCCGCTGGAGCACTCCGTCCCGCGCGTGCTGCGGATCCGGGGCCAGGCCCGCTCGGCGACCGCCGTGCTCGCGGCCGAGGAGTCGCTCGTCGCCCGGGAGCTCGCCGACGCCGGCCTGCTCACCGCCGACGCCGATGCCGACGACGACGGTGCTCGCGCCGACGGCGCCCGCGACGCACACCAGGGGGAGGAGCGCTGATGGAGCTCACCAACTACCTCGGGCTCGCGGCGGTCCTGTTCGCGGTGGGAGCCGCGACCGTGCTGCTGCGCCGCAACGCGATCGTGGTGTTCATGGGCGTGGAGCTCATGCTCAACGCCACGAACCTCGCCTTCGTCACGTTCGCCCGCATCCACGGCGACGTCACGGGCCAGGTGCTCGCGTTCTTCGTCATGGTGGTGGCCGCCGCGGAGGTCGTGGTCGGCCTCGCCATCATCGTCATGATCTTCCGAGCCCGCCGGTCGGCCTCGGTCGACGACGTCAACCTGCTGCAGAGCTGAGAGGCCTCCGACGATGCAGACTCTCTCCCTCGCCCCCTGGCTGGTGGCCCTGCCGCTGATCGGCGCAGCGCTGCTGCTGCTCGCCGGCCGGCGCAGCGACCGCTGGGGGCACTGGCTGGGCGTGCTCGCCAGCGCCGCGACGTTCGTCGTCGGCCTCGTGATGCTGCTCGACATGCTCGGCACCCCGGCCGCGGACCGCGTGGCGCAGCACACCGTGGGCACCTGGCTCGACGCCGGCGGGCTGCACGTGGACCTCGGCTTCCAGGTGGACCCGCTGTCGCTGACGTTCGTCATGCTGGTGACGTTCGTCGGGACGCTGATCCACGTGTACTCCGTGGCCTACATGAGCCACGACGTCGACCGCCGCCGGTTCTTCGCCTACCTCAACCTGTTCGTCGCGGCGATGCTGCTGCTGGTCCTGGCCGACTCCTACCTGCTGCTGTTCGTCGGCTGGGAGGGCGTGGGCCTGGCCTCGTTCCTGCTCATCGGCTTCTGGGACGGCAAGCGCGAGAACGCGGTGGCCGGCAAGAAGGCGTTCGTGATGAACCGCGTGGGCGACATGGGGCTCGTCGCCGCGATGATGCTCATGTTCGCGGGCGTGGGCGCCGTCGACTTCGCCACGGTGCTCGGCAGCACGGGCTCCGGCGCGGTCGCGGGGGCCGGCCTGTCCGAGGGCACGTGGACGGCGATCGGCCTCATGCTGCTGCTCGCGGCGTGCGGCAAGAGCGCGCAGCTCCCGCTGCAGGCGTGGCTCGGGGACGCGATGGCCGGCCCGACGCCGGTGTCGGCGCTCATCCACGCGGCCACGATGGTCACCGCCGGCGTCTACCTGCTGGTGCGGTCGGGCCCCGTCCTCGAGGCCGCACCGGACGCGCAGCTCGTCGTCGCGATCGTCGGTGCGCTCACCCTGCTGTTCGGGGCGATCGTCGGTACCGCGAAGGACGACATCAAGAAGGCGCTCGCCGCCTCGACGATGTCGCAGATCGGCTACATGATGCTCGCGGCCGGTCTCGGCCCGATCGGGTACGCGTTCGCGATCTTCCACCTGCTCACGCACGGCTTCTTCAAGGCGGGGCTGTTCCTCGGCGCCGGGTCCGTGATGCACGCGATGGACGACGACGTGAACATGCGCCGCTTCGGCGGCCTCGCCCGGCTGCTGCCCGTCACCGCGATCACGATGGGCCTGGGCTGGCTCGCCATCCTGGGCGTCCCACCGTTCTCGGGCTTCTGGTCGAAGGACAAGATCATCGAGGCGGCGTTCGTCGGCGAGGGCTGGCGGCCGTGGGTCTTCGGCCTGGCCGCGCTGCTCGGCGCGGGGATCACGGCGTACTACATGTCCCGCCTGTTCTTCATGACGTTCGCCGGGCGTCGGCGCTGGAGCACCGACAGGTCGGACGACGAGGGCCGGGTCGAGCGGCACCCGCACGAGTCGCCGCTGCTCATGCAGTGGCCGATGATCATCCTCGCCGTCGGGTCGGTGGCCCTGGGCGGCATCCTCGCCGTCGGGAACCGCTTCGTCACGTGGCTCGAGCCGGTGACCGGGCACGTCGAGCACCACGAGCCGATCCTGCCGGTCTGGCTGCTCATGACCCTGACCCTGGTGCTCGTCCTGCTCGGCGCGGCGCTCGCGTTCCGGCAGTACGCGATGGCGGCCGTGCCCACCGACGCGCCCGCGGCGAACGTGCTGGTCCGGGCCGCCCGGGCCGACCTGCACCAGGACACGGTGAACGAGGCCGTCGTCATGCTGCCGGGCCAGTACCTCACGCGCTCGCTCGTGTACCTGGACAGGACCGCCGTCGACGGCGGCTGGCTGGGTCTCGCGGGGGCCGTCGGGAGGCTCGGCGCACTGCTGCGCAAGACGCAGAACGGTTACGTACGCACCTACGCGGCGACGATGCTGGGCGGCCTCGGCCTCGTGGCGCTCGTCGTGGCGATCCTGGCGAGCTGAGGACGGAAGGATGACGATGTCCACAGGATTCCCCTGGCTCACGGTCCTCATCGTGTGGCCGCTCGTGGCGGCCGCGGCGACGGCGCTCACCGGCCTCGGCCGCGGGCGGCCCGCCGCAGGGCCGGTCACGGGCGGTGGGCGGTTCGGTGCGGGCGTGGCCCGCACCGTCGCACTGGTCGGAGCGCTCGTCGAGGTCGTGCTGGTGGTCGGGGCGTTCACCGCCTTCGACACCGGCGCGGCGGGCACCCACCAGCTCGCGGAGACGCATGCCTGGATCCCCGCGCTCGGCGCGAGCTACGCGCTCGGGGTCGACGGCGTGGGGCTGCTGCTGGTCGCGCTGTCGGTCGGCCTGGTGCCCCTGGTGATCCTGGCCGCCTGGCGCGAGCAGGGCGGGGACCACGTGCGGCTGCGCCGCTACCTCGCCACCGTGCTCGTGCTGGAGGCGTTCATGGTGGCCGTGTTCGCGGCCCGCGACGTCTTCCTGTTCTACGTGCTCTTCGAGGCCATGCTCATCCCGGCCTACTTCCTGATCGGGTCGTTCGGGCAGGGGGCGCAGCGGCGGTACGCCGCGGTGAAGTTCCTGCTCTTCTCGCTCGCCGGCGGCCTGGTCATGCTGGTGGCCGTCATCGCGCTGTACCTGCAGGTGCCCGCGGCCGACCGCGGCCCGCAGACGTTCCTCACCGAGAACCTCACCGGCATCGCGCTCGACCCGACGGCCGAGAAGCTGATGTTCTGCGCGTTCTTCCTCGCGTTCGCGATCAAGGCGCCCGTGTTCGGCGTGCACTCGTGGCTGCCCGACGTCACGCAGAACGCCACGCCCGGCACGTCGACGCTGCTCATCTGCGTCCTGGACAAGGTCGGCACGTTCGGGATGCTCACGCTGTGCCTGCCGCTGTTCCCCGGGGCGAGCCGCTGGGCGGCGCCGTTCGTCGTGGTGCTCGCCGTGGTCTCGATCCTCTACGGCGCGATCCTGGCGATCGGGCAGCGTGACCTGCTGCGCCTCATCGGCTACACGTCGGTGTCCCACTTCGGGTTCATCGTGCTGGGCATCTTCACGTTCACGTCGCTGGGTGTCTCCGGCTCGGGCCTGATGATGCTCAACCACGGGATCTCGACGGGTGCGCTGTTCCTCATCGCGGGCTTCGCCATCGCGCGGCACCCGCGCTCGAGCCAGCTCATCGGCGACTTCGGCGGCCTGCGCGCCGTCGCGCCGGTGCTGGGCGGCACGTTCCTCGTGGCGGGACTGTCGGCCGCGTCGCTGCCCGGCCTGTCGACGTTCGTCTCCGAGATCATGGTGTTCATCGGCTCCTTCGCCCGCTGGCCCGCGGCCGTGCTGGTGGCGGTGCCCGCCGTCGTGCTCGCCGCCGTGTACGTGCTGCTCACCTACCAGCGCATGTTCACGGGCGCGCTCACCACCGAGCTCGCCGCAGCCCGCGACCTCGACGTCCGGGAGAAGACGGTGGCCGGCGTCCTGGTCGCCGCGCTCGTCGTGCTCGGCGTCGCGCCTGGACCGGTGCTCGACTACGTGCGGGAACCGGGGGCGGTCTCCGTCGAGCTGGTGGGCGAGACCGACCCACCCGCGCAGGCCCCGACAGGCTCCACCGACGAACCCGCGACCGAGGGGAGCGCGCTGTGAACGACTTCGTCGCACCGACCATCGACTGGGCGGCCGTCTCGCCCGTGCTCGTCGTGCTGGGCGCGGGGGTGCTCGGCGTCCTGCTGGAGGCGTTCGTCCCGGCCCGGGCACGCCGCACCACCCAGATCACCCTCACCCTCGCCGCCCTGGTGGCCTCGCTCGTCGCGGTCGGGCTGCTCTGGGAGCGGGTGTCCGAGGGCGCCGTGTCCGTGGTGGGCGGGTCATACCTGCTTACCCCGTTCGGACTGGGCATCCAGGCCGTCATCGCGATCAGCGCGCTCCTCGGCGTGCTGGTGATCGCCGACCGCACCACCACCGGGCAGGACTCCTTCGCCCCCGCGGCCGCGGCCGTGCCGGGCACCACGTACGAGGACGAGGCCCGCCGCGCGGGCCTGCAGCAGACCGAGATCTATCCGCTGCTGCTGTTCTCGACCGGTGGCATGCTGCTCTTCCCCGCCACCGACGACCTCATCGTCATGTTCGTGGCCCTCGAGGTGCTGTCGCTGCCCCTGTACGTGCTGTGCGCGACGGCGCGCCGTCGGCGCCTGCTCAGCCAGGAGGCCGCGTTCAAGTACTTCGTGCTGGGTGCGTTCGCGTCCGCGCTGTTCGTCTTCGGCGTCGCCCTCGTCTACGGGTTCGCCGGGACGGTCCGCCTGCAGGGCGTCGTCCAGGTGCTCGCCGACCCTGGGACGTCGCCGCTGGGCACGATGCGAGGGCTCGTCGTCGTCGGGCTGCTGCTGGTCCTGTCCGGGCTCCTGTTCAAGATCGGCGCCGCGCCGTTCCACACGTGGACGCCGGACGTGTACCAGGGGGCGCCCACGCCCATCACCGGCTTCATGGCCGCGTGCACGAAGACGGCGGCCGTGGGGGCGCTGGTACGGGTGCTCTTCACCCTGGCTCACGGGTTGGACGCCGACACCCGGCACGACGTGCAGGTGGCGCTGTGGGTGGTCGCGATCCTCACGATGGTGATCGGCAGCGTGGTGGGAGCCGTGCAGACCGACGTCAAGCGTCTGCTCGCCTACTCCTCGATCGCCCATGCCGGCTTCGTGCTGGTCGGCGTGGTCGGGCTGGACGAGGTCGGGTCGAGCGCCGTGGTGTTCTACCTGCTCGCCTACGGCCTCGCCACGATCGGGGCGTTCGCCGTGGTCACGCTGGTGCGCGAGCGCACCGTGTCGTCGGACGACCGCGCCGGCGCGCTCGGTGACACGACGGACGACGGCGTGGTGCTCGGCGAGGCGACCGCGCTGGCGCAGTGGGCCGGGCTGGGCCGCCGCGCGCCCTGGCTCACCGCAGCGTTCTCCCTGTTCCTGCTGTCGATGGCGGGCATCCCGCTCACCGCCGGGTTCATCGCCAAGTTCGGGGTGTTCTCCGCCGCGGTCGAGGCCGGCGCCTGGCCGCTCGCCCTGCTGGGCGTGCTCGGGTCGGCGGTGTCGGTGTTCTTCTACGTGCGCATCATCGTGTTCATGGTGCTCACGCCGCCGTCCGACGACGAGCCCGGCGCGGTCGTGGAGGCTGCGGAGGACGCGGGCTCGGTGACGGGCCCGGCCGGGGGAGCGCCGGCGCTCACCGGCACCGCCACCCGCGCCGTGGTGGCGCGCACCGTGGTGACCGTCGTCGGCTCCCGGGGGCCTGCGGCGGTCGCCATCGCGCTGTGCGCCGTCGGCGTGCTGCTGCTCGGCATCCTGCCCGCCGGCGCGCTGGACCTCGCCGGGCAGGCAGCGCAGTTCCGCCCCTGACGCCGGGGACCGCACCTCGTCCCGGACCGGCGCCCCTGGGTGCCGGTCCGGGGGCGCGGCCGCGGCCCGCCCACCGTGCGGTGAGACACGCGACGTGCCCGGGAGCCGTTTCGGTTCCGTGTTCGGGGGCACGGAAAGATAGGTTCGGACAGTGACCCGCGCACCCTTCGCGTCGACCTCCGGGCCGGAGCCCTCGCCGCCGTCGCCGTTGTCCACGGCGATCCCGTTGAACGACCCCGCGCTCTCCGACCGGTTGTCGGCGCGCATGGCCCTGGTGGACGCTGCCCTCGACGAGGCCGTGGCCTCCGCCGACACCCTCGCCGACGACGCGTCGCGCCACCTGGTGGCTGCGGGCGGCAAGCGGTTCCGTCCCCTGCTGACGCTGCTCGCGGGCGAGCTCGGGGACGGTGCGCGGCCGGAGCTGGTCGACGCCGCCGTCGTCGTCGAGCTCACCCAGGTCGCGTCGCTCTACCACGACGACGTCATGGACTCCGCGCCGCTGCGCCGCGGCGCACCGTCGGCGCACATGGTGTGGGGCAACTCGGTGGCCATCCTCGTGGGTGACCTGCTGTTCGCGCGCGCGTCCGCCCTCGTCGCGGGGCTCGGCCCGGAGGCGGTGGTGCTGCAGTCGCGCACCTTCGAGCGGATGTGCCTCGGCCAGCTGCACGAGACGGTCGGCCCGCGCGACGGCGAGGACCCGGTGGAGCACTACCTGCAGGTGCTCAGCGACAAGACGGCGTCCCTGCTCGCGACGTCGGCCCGCCTGGGCGCGATGTTCGGCGGCTGCCGGTCCGAGGTCGTGGACGCCGTCGGCGCCTACGGGGAGAAGGTGGGCGTCGCGTTCCAGCTCGCCGACGACGTCCTCGACATCGCCTCGAGCGGGGACGAGTCCGGCAAGACGCCGGGGACCGACCTGCGGGAGCACGTGCCCACCATGCCGGTGCTGCTGCTGCGCCAGCGGGTCGCGCGCGGCGAGGGCACCGCGGCCGACGTCGCCCTCGTCGAGCGGCTCGACGGCGACCTGTCGGGCGACGGGGCGCTGGCCGCCGTCGTTGCCGACCTGCGCGCGCACGAGGTGCTCGGCGAGACCCGCGAGCTGGCCGGGCGCTGGGCGCGCGAGGCGGCCGCCGAGCTGGCACCTCTGCCCGACGGACCCGTGAAGCAGGCGTTCGGCGACCTCGCCGAGGCGCTCGCGGACCGCGCGGCCTGACCAGCGGTCTGACCAGCGGCTTGGGCAGACCTGACAAGCGGCCGGGGAAGACCCGACCAGGGGCGCTGATCGTGCCGGTGTCAGGCCGGGACGGCCACGGCACCAGCCGCGAGCACGAGCTGCGCGACGCACACCGCGGCCACGGCCATGCTGAGCGCGAACGGCGCACGGCTGTGCGGGCGCAGGACGCCGATCACGCCCGCGCCGCCGGCGAGGACGAGGGCGACGCCGGTGAGCACCGCGGTCGCGATCCCAGGGGCGCCCGCCGGGCCCAGCAGCACGACGACGCTCCCCGCCGCCAGCACCACCGGCGCGAGGACGCTCGACCCGCGACGCCCCAGGCGGTGGGGCAGGCCGCGGATGCCGGTGGCGTGGTCGTCCTCGAGGTCTGGCAGTACGTTCGCCACGTGCGCTCCGACGCCGAGCAGCGCGGCCGCCAGCACCGTCCACCCGGCGACGACGCGGCCGTCGCCGGCGGCGGCGACCACGAACGCGGGCAGCAGCCCGAAGCTCGTGGCGTAGGGCAGCCACGACCACGCGGTGCCCTTGAGCCAGGCGTTGTACGACCAGCCGCCGGCCACCGCGGCGAGGTGCAGCAGCCCGGGCACGACACCCGTCGCGAGCGACAGCAGCACGCACACGGCCAGCGCGGCGAGCGCCCCCGCGCGGAGTGCACCGGCCGTGACGGCACCGGTCACCGTCGGCTTGTCCGCGCGTGCGGCCCTTCGGTCGCGGCCGGCGTCGAGCCAGTCGTTGCTCCATCCGATGGAGAGCTGCCCCGCGGCGACCGCCGCCGTGACGAGCACCGCGCGCCCTGCGGAGAGCCCGACCCCGACCGCGAACACCAGCGCCAGCGCGGTGACGACCGCCGCGGGCGCGGGGTGCGTGGCGGCGAGCATCCCGCCCACCCGCGCGCCGACGTGCGTCCGGGCCCCGCGTCCGTCGTCCATGTCCGCAACCTAGCCGCCCGGCCGCCGCCCCACCCCGCCACCCACGCCTGGCCCCCGCGCCACGCCGTCGCCGTCGAGCACGGCCGCGGCAGGACTGGCGGCAGGACTGGCGGCAGGGCTGGGGTCGGTGGGTGGCCGGGCGGGATCGGTCGCGGGGTGCCACGATGCGGAGCATGTCTCGTGTCCTCGCCGTCGCCCCCGTGCTGCCGGGGCCGGCGCACCCCCAGGACCGGATCGCCGACGTCATCGCCCCGCTGCTCGCCCCGGACGGGCCGCGTCGCGCCCTGACCCGCCGTCTGCACGCGGCGTCGGGGGTGCGCACCCGCCACCTCGTGCTCCCGCTCGGCGCCTACCGGGGCCGCTCCGGGTTCGGCGCCGCCAACGCCGACTTCGCCCGCGAGGGGGCGGCGCTCGCCGAGCGGGCGTGCCGCCGGGCGCTCGCGGACGCCGGGGTCGCACCGCTGGACGTGGACCTCGTCTTCTTCACGTCGGTGACGGGGGTGGGGGCGCCGTCGCTGGACGCCACCCTGACGGACCGCCTTGGCCTGCGCGCCGACGTGCGGCGCCTGCCGTCGTTCGGGCTCGGGTGCGCGGGCGGCGCGGCCGGGCTGGCGCACCTGCACGAGCACCTGGTGGGCCACCCGGACCAGGTCGCGCTGCTGGTGTCGGTCGAGCTGTGCTCGCTGACGTTCCAGCGGGACGACTCCTCGACGGCGAACCTCGTGTCGTCCGGTCTGTTCGGCGACGGCGCGACCGCGGTCGTGGTGGCGGGGGACGACGTCGCCGCGCCACCGGGCAGCCGGGTGCCGCAGGTCGTGGGCTCGCGCAGCCGCCTGTACCCGGGCACGGCGCAGCACCTGGGCTGGGACGTGCGGGACAGCGGGTTCGCCATCGTGCTCTCGCCCGAGCTGCCGCAGCTCCTGCGCGCGCACCTCGCGGGGGACGTCAAGGACCTGCTCGCCGCCCACGACCTGGGTCCGGACGACGTCGGCACCTGGGTGGTGCACGCCGGCGGGCCCAAGATCGTGGACGCCGTCCGCGACGCGCTCGGGCTGGACGAGCCAGCGCTGGCGCGGACGCGCGCGACGCTCGCCGCGCAGGGAAACCTCTCGTCGTCGTCCGTGCTGCACGTGCTGGCCGCGACGCTGGCCGACGGCGACCCTCCGCCCGGCGGGTGGGCGGTGCTCATGGCGTTCGGCCCGGGCGTGGGCGTCGAGCTGGCGCTCCTGCGCGGCGGGCCCGAGCCGGTACCGGCGCCTGTGCCAGGGAACACCCGGGGCGCTGCACCGGACCCGGCGACGGCGGGGGATCCGGCATGAGCGTGGCGCTGTACGTCGCGCTCGTGCTGGCGACGGGCGTCGAGCGGCTGGCGGAGCTGGTGGTCTCGGCCCGCAACGCCCGCTGGTCGTTCGCCCGCGGCGCTGTGGAGTCCGGGCGCGGGCACTTCGGGCCCATGGTGGCGCTGCACTCCGGCCTGCTGGTCGCGTGCGTCGTCGAGGTGCTGGTCGCGGACCGGCCGTTCCTGGCGTGGCTCGGGTGGCCGATGCTGGCGCTCGTGCTCGGGAGCCAGGCGTTGCGGTGGTGGTGCATCGCGACCCTCGGCCGGCGGTGGAACACCCGGGTGATCGTCGTGCCCGGGCTGGCGCTGGTGCGCCGGGGCCCGTACCGCTGGATCCCGCACCCCAACTACGTGGCGGTGGTGGTCGAGGGGTTCGCGCTGCCGCTCGTGCACTCGGCGTGGGTCACGGCGCTCGCCTTCACGGTGCTCAACGCGTGGCTGCTGCTCGGCTTCCGCATCCCCGCCGAGGAGCGTGCGCTGCGCCTCGCCGACGCGCACCCCGGTGGCCGCGCGGGGACCGGCGACCGCTGATGACCGACGCCGACGTCCTCGTCGTCGGCGGCGGTCCCGTGGGTCTGGCCGCCGCGATCGAGGCGCGGCGCGCGGGTCTCGACGTCGTCGTCCTGGAGCCGCGGTCGGCGCCGGTCGACAAGGCGTGCGGCGAGGGGCTCATGCCGGGCACGCTCGCCGCGGTGCGCCGGCTCGGCGCCGACCCCGAGGGATGGCCGCTGGCCGGGATCTCCTACCGGCAGGACGGGCGCACGGCCGACCACCGGTTCGTGTCCGGGCCGGGGCGCGGGGTGCGGCGCACCCGCCTGCACGCCGCGCTGCACGCGGCGGCCCTCGACGCCGGGGCGACGGTCCTGGCCCGGCGGGCGGACGCCGTCGACCAGGACGCGGGCGGCGTGACGGCGGGCGGGCTGCGGGCACGCTGGCTGCTGGCGTGCGACGGCCTCCACTCGCGCGTGCGGCGGGACGTCGGCCTCGACGCCCCGCCGCGTCCCGGCCGGGGGCGGCGGTTCGGAATGCGCCGGCACTACTGTGCGGCGCCGTGGTCCGACCTCGTCGAGGTGCACTGGGGGCCGCGGGTCGAGGCGTACGTGACCCCGGTGGCGCCGGACCTGGTGGGGGTGGCGCTGCTGGGCCCGCCAGGGGCGGACTTCGACGCCGAGCTCGCGACGCTGCCGGAGCTCGCGACGCGGCTGGCGGGCGCCGCCCCGGACGGCCCGGTCCGTGGCGCGGGCCCGCTCCGCCGGGTCACGACGGCGCGCACGGCGGGCCGGGTGCGGCTCGTCGGCGACGCCTCGGGGTATGTCGACGCCCTGACGGGGGAGGGCCTGCGCGTCGGGCTCGCGCAGGCGCGGGCCGCCGTCGTCCACCTGGACGACGCGAGGGCGTACGAGCGCGCCTGGACGCACCTGACCCGGGACTACCGGCTGCTCACCGGCGGCCTGGTCGCGGCCGCGACGTCCCCCCTGCGGCGCGCCGTGGTGCCCGCGGCGGCCCGCCTGCCCCGGGTGTACGGGGCCGTGGTGGAGCGCCTGGCCCGCTGATCCCGGCGGGCGGCGCGCGGCGGGCTCCGCCCGAACTGTGGTTCCACCGTTGCCCGGGGCGGGCGAGTCTGGCACCCTGGCAGACGACCCGACCCTCCTCCGCCCTCCGGCGGCGGGCGCCGTCAGTGCCGGGGGGTCGACGCCGACCACCGCACCGGGGGATCTCTTGGGCCTGTTCACGCGCCTGCGTACAGACCGTCGCACGGCCGTCTCGACGTCGGTCGTGCTCTCGTTGTCGGCTGGGGTGGTGCTCGCGGCCGTGCTGTACGACGGCGAGGCCACCGCGGACGTGGACCTCGACGACTCCGGGGTGTGGGTCACCAAGGAGTCCGCGGGCATGGTCGGCCGGTTCAACACGGAGGCCAAGGCGCTGGACGGCACGCTGCTCGCGGGCAGCGCCGACTTCGACGTCGACCAGCAGGCGAGCCAGGTGCTCGTGGCGGACACCGGGAGCAGCGCGGCCAACGTCGTGGACGTCGCCCGGCTCAAGTTCCGCTCCACGACCCGGCTGCCCGCGGGCGCCGAGGTCTCGATGGGCGGCGGCAGGGTCGCCGTCGTCGACGACGAGTCGGGCTCGTTGTGGGTCACGTCGACCGAGCGCCTGGCGACGCTCGACACCGAGGAGACCGACCCGGCGGCCGACCTGGACGGGGCGGCACAGGTCGTGGTGTCGCAGGGCGGCACGACGTTCGTCGTCGTCCCGGCGCGTGACCTGCTCTGGACCGTCGAGCCCGGCACGGAGCCCGTGACGACGGAGCTCGGGCTGCTCGACGAGGGCGACGAGGTCGAGCTCACGACCGTGGGCGACGACGTGGTGGTCCTGGACCGCACGGACGGTGAGCTGCGGCTGCCGGGCGGCGACGTCGTCCCCGTCTCCGGTGCGCAGGGCGCGCGGCTGCAGCAGCCGGGCGAGTCCTCGGACACGGTGGCGTACGCGACGGCGGCCGCCCTGGTGCGCCAGCCGCTCGACGGCGGCGCGGCCACGACGCGCAAGGCGTCGGGGTCTGCCGCGGCTCCGGTACAGCTCGGCGGGTGCCTGTACGGGGCCTGGTCGACGACCGGCCAGATCGTGCGCGACTGCGAGGGCACGGACCGTGACGTCGACCGGGTGCTCGAGGGCGTCGACCAGAGCACGCAGCTCGAGTACCGGACCAACCGGGACGCGGTGGTCCTCAACGACCTGACGTCCGGGATCCTGTGGATGGCCCTCGACGACTACGAGAAGGTCGACGACTGGGACATCAAGCTCCCCGAGCAGGAGAAGGGCGACGACGAGGACGCGGAGGACGCGGAGCCCGAGCTCGTCGACCAGACCGTGCTCGACCGCGAGAAGCAGGACCCGCCGGAGGCGGTCGACGACCGCTACGGCGTGCGGCCCGGCCGTGCGACGGTGCTGGACGTGCTGTCCAACGACACGGACCAGGACGGGGACGTCATGACCGCGGCGCTCGAGGGCGAGTCGCCGGACGCGTTCGACGTGCAGCGGGTCCTGGGCGGCAAGGCGCTCCAGGCGGTCACCTCCGAGGACGCGAGCGGCAGCGCCACCTTCGCCTACGAGGTGAGCGACGGCCGCGGGGGCACGGACCAGGGGTCGGTGGAGGTGACCGTCGTCCCGTGGGAGGAGAACGCGGCACCCGAGCAGTCCGGCACCCCGGTGCTGCGGGTGGAGCAGGGCAAGAGCGCCAGCATCAAGGTGCTGCCGTACTTCCTGGACCCGGACGGGGACGACGTCTACCTCGCGACCGCCGCCGCGACCGTCCAGGGCGACGAGGTGCGCGCCTACCCGGACGGCACGGTGGAGTTCCGCGACGGAGGGTCGGCCACGGGCCGCAAGAAGGTGTCGCTCACCGTCGGGGACGGCCTCGGCGAGGTGGTCGAGGGCACCCTGTGGGTCGACGTCTTCGCCGACACGCCGGAGCCGCCGGTCGCCGTCGGCGACCACGTGGTGGCCACCGCGGGGCAGCCGGTGACGGTCGAGCCGCTGAAGAACGACACGGACCCGAACGGCGACGACCTGCGGCTGTCGAAGGTCAACGACGCCTCGCCCGCCGAGATCACCCGGAACCTCGACGCGGGGACGTTCACGTTCCTGGCGCACGAGGCGGGCTCCTACGACGTGCTCTACCAGGTCACGGACGGGCCCGGCACGACGACGGGCGTGGTGCGCGTCGACGTCCAGGACGCCGACGAGGCTGCCGGCGCGCCGATCGTCGTCGCCGACACCGCGCTGCTGCCCGCGGGCGGGTCGACGCTGGTCGACGTGCTCGCCAACGACACCGACCCCGCGGGCGGGGTGCTCGTGGTCCAGTCGGTGGACGTGCCGGACGACGCCGGGGTGAGCGTCGCGGTGCTGGGCCACCAGATGCTGCGGATCACCGAGACGCGACGGATCTCCGACGCCGTGACGCTCGAGTACACCGTCTCGAACGGCAACGAGACCGCGACGGGCCAGGTGCGGGTGCTCCCGGTGCCCGCGCCCGACCGGTTGCAGCCGCCGAACGCCGCGGCCGACGAGGTGACGGTGCGTGCCGGCGACTACGTCAACATCGACGTGCTCGACAACGACTCCCACCCCGACGGCCTCGAGCTGACGCTGGACGACGAGCTCGAGCAGACCGTCGACGAGGGGCAGGGCGAGCTCTTCGCCTCGGAGGGCCGGCTGCGCTTCCGGGCCGGCGCGGAGCCCGGCACGGCGTACGCGATCTACACGGTGCGCGACCCGAACGGGCAGGAGGACTCGGCCCAGGTCACGATCCACGTCCGCGGCGGCAAGGAGAACTCCGCCCCGGTGCCCCTCGACGTCGATGCCCGCGTCCTGTCCGGGGGCACGGTCCGCATCCCGGTGCCGCTGGACGGCATCGACCCGGACGGCGACTCGGTGCAGCTCACCGGCCTGGCGACGGGACCGGCGAAGGGCCGCGCCGAGGTGGTCGACGGCTTCGTCGACTACGAGGCGGGCAAGAACGCCAGCGGTGCCGACTCCTTCCGCTACACGGTGCAGGACGCCCGCGGCGAGGTCGCCACGGGCCTCGTGCGGGTGGGCATCGCCCAGCCGCCTGCGACGAACCAGTCCCCGGTCGCGGCCGACGACGAGGTGACCGTGCGCCCCGACCGCCGCGTCGCGGTGCGTGCGCTGGCGAACGACACCGACCCCGACGGCGACCGGGTGGGCCTGGTGGCGGGCGCGCTCGAAGGGCTGGACGACGGCGACGGCGACATCGACGCGGAGGTCGACCAGGACCGGATCGTCGTGCAGACGCCGGGCGACGAGGGGACCTCCACGTTCTTCTACGCGATCGAGGACACCTACGGTGCGCGGGCGTCGGCCGCGGTGAGCGTGACCGTGTCCGCCGACGCCCCGCTGCTGCCGCCGATCGCGCGGGACGACTCCGTCCCCGTGGCCGACATCCTCGGCGCGACGACGGTCACGGTGCCCGTGCTGGACAACGACGAGGACCCGGACGGCGCCGCCGACGACCTCGAGGTGGCCGTCGAGGGTGCGTCCGCGACCACGGCGACGGTGACGTCGGACGGCGAGCTGGCGGTGACCCTCACCCGGTCCCGCCAGGTCATCACCTACACGGTCACGGACATGGACGGCCAGAGCGCGAAGGCCTTCGTGGTCGTGCCCGGCGTGGAGTCGGCCGAGCCGATCCTCAAGCCCGGCCAGGCGCCGCTCGAGGTGCTGGCGGGCGAGTCGATCGACATCGACATCACCGACCACGTGCTCGTGGTGGAGGGCCGCACGCCGCGCCTCACGACGACGGACCAGGTGACGGCGCTCGAGGGCGACGTCGAGGTCACGGACGCCACGACCATGACCTACACGGCGCGGACCGGCTACGAGGGGCCCGCAGGCGTGACGTTCGAGGTCACGGACGGCACCTCCGTCGACGACCCCGAGGGGAACGTCGCCGTGCTCACGCTGCCGATCACGGTGCTGCCGCCGGAGAACCTGCCGCCCACGCCGGGCAAGCCGTCGGCCGAGGTCGCGGCCGGCGAGGAGAGCTCGGTCGACCTGGGCCGCTTCGCGCGGGACCCGGACGACGACGCCCTGCGCTTCGAGCTGGGCGCCCTGCCGGGCGGCGTGGGCGCCACGCTCTCCGGGTCGACGGTGACCCTCGAGGCGTCGCCGGACGTCCCGAAGGGCACCGCGCTCACGGTTCCGTACACCGTCACCGACGACGAGCACGCGCCGGTCGACGGAACGCTCGCCGTCGAGGTCGTGGCCTCGACGCGGCCGCTGGCGCGCGCGGTGGACGACGTCGTGGACGACGCCCACCAGGGCAAGGCGGTCGCCGTGCCGGTGCTGGCCAACGACTCCAACCCGTTCGCCGAGCGCGAGCCGCTGACCGTCGTGGGCGAGCCGATCGTGGAGACCGGCGTCGGCAGCGCGGTCTCGGACGGCGACCAGGTCGTCGTCACACCGAAGGGTGACTTCGTCGGCACGATGGTGGTGCGCTACACGGTGCAGGACGCCACGCAGGACCCGGACCGGCAGGTCGAGGGCCGTATCACCGTGAACGTGCTCGGCGTGCCCGAGGCCCCTGCCAGGCCGGTGGTGGAGGAGGTGCGCTCCGAGACGGTCGTGCTGTCCTGGACGCCGCCGCAGAACAACGGCGCCGAGATCACCGGGTACACGGTGACCTCCAGCCAGGGCGACGTCGTCGGGTGCGCGACCACCACCTGCACGCTGGACGGCCTGACGAACGACGTGACGTACACGTTCACGGTGCAGGCCACGAACGTCGTCGGGGACTCCAAGGCGTCTCCGGCGTCGCCCGAGGCGCGCCCGGACGAGAAGCCGGACCCGCCGGCTGCGCCGACCCTCGCCTTCGGGGACTCCTCGCTCACCGTGACGTGGAAGAACGCGGTGTACTCCGACCGGTCCGCGATCCAGTCGGTCGACCTCGAGATCTCGCCGGCTCCCGCCAACGGGGAGTCACTCAAGGCGGGCGTCACTGGCCAGCGCATCGAGTGGGAGGGCCTGACCAACGGCACCGCCTACAAGGTGCGGATCCGGGCGATCAACCTCGCCCCGGACCCGTCGGACTGGGGCGCCTGGTCGACGAGCGAGATCCCGGCCGGCCCGCCGGACGCGCCGGCGGCGCCGAGTGCGGCGCGGGTGGACACCGAGCTGGGCGGCCAGATCCACGTCGAGTGGAAGGCGCCCGTGGACAACGGCGACGCCGTGGCCACCTATCACGTCGACGAGTACGTCAACGGGAACAGGTCCCGGACGCTCGAGACGGCGCAGACGTCGCTCGACCTCGAGGGCCTGGACACCAAGTCCACGTACACCTACCGGGTCACGGCGGAGAACAAGGCGGGCAAGGGCGACACCAGCCCCGCGTCGAACGAGGTCACGCCGTTCGGCAAGCCCGGGAGTCCCGGCACGCCGACGGCGAAGCTCGGGTCGAACACCAGCGGCCGGGCCACGGTCAGCTGGGGCGCCGCCGACCCCAACGGCAACCCGGTCACCTACCAGGTGCAGGCCAACAACGCCGGGACCAAGACGACCACGAGCACCTCCATGGTCTACACGGGGCTGAGCAACGGCACCGGGTACACGTTCCAGGTCCGCGCGTGCAACCAGGCCGGGTGCTCCGCGTGGGCGGGCCCGTCGGGCAAGGTCACCCCGTACACGACCCCCAGCGCGCCCGGGGTCGCGTGGACGCGCACGAGCGCCGACCAGGGGCAGTTCAAGGTCACCGCGCCGTCGTCGAACGGGGGTCGGGCCGTCCAGCGCATCGAGTGGAGGTTCACCGCCGGCGACAGCGGCAGCGGCAGCAAGAGCTCCACGCCGTTCACGATCACCACGAAGAAGGCGTCGGGCACCACGTTCACGCTGCAGGCCCGCGCGTGCAACGCCGCCGGCTGCGGCGCGTGGCGCAGCGGGTCCGGGACGACGCCGACGCCGACGGCGACGGTGAGCCGTGGCGGCGCCACGGGCGTGCAGGACGGCTGCCAGTCGGGCAACTGCAACTACTTCCGGGTCACGGTGAAGAACTTCCCGAGCGGCAGCCACCGGGTGGAGTGCTGGTCGGCCAACAACCCCGCCTCGACGGAGTACGGCTGGCACAACATCATCATGTCGGGGGGCAAGGTGTGGACCAGCCCCGGTGGGCCGGGGTTCAACAAGTCCTTCGGGGGTGACACCTCGTTCCAGCTCGACTGCTACTACGGCTACCCGGGCACGAGCGTGGCCGTGGTGATCGACGGCAAGAGGTACGGGGCCTCGACCTGGTGACGTCCGCCCGAGCGCACCGGCGCCGGTCCTGCCCGGGCATGGGGACATCTCCCCATGTCCGGGCGGCGAAGCCGCCCCTGGAGCGGGTGAAATCTGGCTAGGGTGTGTGGCGGCCGCACCGCCGTCGCCTGCCGGGCACGGCCGGGACGCCGGTCGCCGTCCTCCGGGAGACCTCCTTGCGCCTGCTCTCGCGCCTGCGTACGAACCGCCGCTCGGCCGTCTCGACGTCGGTCGTGCTCTCGTTGTCGGCAGCGGTGGCGCTGGCCGCCGTGCTGTACGACGGCGAGGCCACCGCGGACGTGGACCTCGACGACTCCGGGGTGTGGGTCACCAAGCAGTCGGCGGGCCTCGTGGGGCGGTTCAACACGGAGGCGAAGGCGCTCGACGCGACGTTGCTGGCGGGGAGCTCGGCGTTCGACGTCGCCCAGCAGGCCGGCCAGGTGCTCGTCCTGGACGACGGGAACAGCCAGGCGAGCGTGGTGGACGTCGCGCGGTCCAAGTTCCTCGCCACGACGAAGGTGCCCGCGGGGGCGACGGTGGCGGCCGGCGGTGGCCGTGCCGCGGTGCTCGACGACGAGTCGGGCTCGCTGTGGGTCACGACGGTCGACCGTCTGCCCCTCCTCGACACCGACGAGGTCGACCCGACGGTGGAGCTCCACGGCGCCGGCACGGTGGTCGTGTCCCCGCAGGGCACGGTGTTCGCCGTCGTCCCGTCGCGCCGGACGATGTACACGGTCGCGCCGGGAGCGGACCCGGACACCACCGGGCTCGACATGCTCGCGGCCGAGGACGACGTCGTGCTCACCACGGTGGGCGACGACGTGGTGGTCCTGAACCGCACGAGCGGCGAGCTGCGGCTGCCGGGCGGCGACGTGGTGCGCGTCGCGGACGCGCAGAGCGCCAGGCTGCAGCAGCCCGGGGAGCGTTCCGACACGGTGGCGTACGCGACGTCCGAGGCACTGGTGCGCCAGCCGATCGAGGGCGGGGCGGCCACGTCGCGGCAGGCGTCGGGGTCGCCGGCCGCGCCGGTGCAGCTCGGTGGGTGCCTGTACGGTGCGTGGTCGACGTCGGGCCAGATCGTGCGCGACTGCGAGGGCACGGACCGTGACGTCGACCGGGTGCTCGAGGGCATCGACCAGTCGACCCGGCTGGAGTACCGCACCAACCGCGACGCCGTCGTGCTCAACGACCTCACGGCCGGGACGCTGTGGATGGCGCTCGACGAGTACGAGAAGGTCGACGACTGGGACATCAAGCTCCCGGAGCAGGCCGAGGGCGACGACGAGGACGCGGAGGACGCGAAGCCGGAGCTCGTCGACAACACGGTCGTGGACCGGGACAAGCAGGACCCGCCGAAGGCGGCCGACGACTCGTTCGGCGTACGACCTGGCCGCGCGACGTTGCTCGACGTGCTGTCCAACGACATGGACCCGGACGGCGACGTCATGACCGTGACGCTCGCGGGCGACCAGCCGGACGACCTCCGCGTCGAGCGCGTGCTGGACGGCCGGGCGCTGCAGGCGGTCGTGCCCGCCGACGCGTCGGGCACCGTGCGGTTCACCTACGACGTGACGGACGGCTTCGACAACCACGACGAGGGCACGGTGACCCTGAAGGTCGTGGCGCCCACCAGCAACGAGAAGCCCGAGCAGACGGGCGACCCGGTGCTGCGGGTGGAGCAGGGCAAGAGCGCGCGGATCAAGGTGCTGCCGTATTTCCGGGACCCGGACGGCGACGACCTCTACCTGGCCACGGCGTCCCCGACGGTGCAGGGCGACGAGGCGCGCGCCTACCCGGACGGGACGGTGGAGTTCCGCGACGGCGGGTCGTCCACGGGGCTCAAGAAGGTGACGCTGACCGTCGGGGACGGCCTCGGCGAGGTGGTCGAGGGCACCCTCAAGGTGTACGTGGTGGGCGACCAGGAGCCGCCGGTCGCCGTGGGCGACCACGTCACCGTGACCGCCGGCCAGCCCGTCACGGTCGAGCCGCTGAAGAACGACACGGACCCGAACGGCGACGACCTGCGGCTGTCGAAGGTCAACGACGCCTCCCCGGCCGAGATCGTCCGCAACTACGACGCGGGGACGTTCACGTTCCTGGCGCACGAGGCGGGCTCCTACGACGTGCTCTACCAGGTCACGGACGGGCCCGGCACGACGACGGGCGTGGTGCGCGTCGACGTGCAGGACGAGGACTCCGCCGCCGGCGCCCCGGTCGTCGTCGCCGACACCGCGCTGCTGCCCGCGGGCGGGTCGACGCTCGTGGACGTGCTCGCCAACGACACCGACCCCGCGGGCGGGGTGCTCGTGGTGCAGTCCGTCGAGGTGCCGGACGACGCCGGGGTGAGCGTCGCGGTGCTGGGCCACCAGATGCTGCGGATCACGGAGACGCGCCGCATCGCCGAGGCGGTGACCTTGCGGTACACGGTGTCGAACGGCACGGAGAACTCCACCGGGGAGGTCCGCGTGCTCCCCGTGCCCCCGCCGGACCGGCTGCAGCCGCCGAACGCCGCCGCCGACGAGGTGACGGTGCGCGTGGGCGACATCGTGAACATCGACGTGCTGGCGAACGACACCCACCCTGACGGCCTCGAGCTCTCGGTGGACGACGAGCTCGAGCAGACCGTCGACCCTGCCCAGGGCGACCTCTTCGTCTCGGAGGGCAGGCTGCGCTTCCGGGCGGGCGCGGAGCCCGGCACGGCGTACGCGATCTACCGGGTGCAGGACCCGAACGGGCAGGAGGACTCCGCCCAGGTCACGATCCACGTCCGCGGCGGCAAGGAGAACTCGGCCCCGGTGCCGCACGACGTCGACGCCCGCGTCCTGTCCGGCGCGACCGCGCGCATCCCGATCCCGCTGGACGGCATCGACCCGGACGGCGACTCGGTGCAGCTCACCGGCCTGGCGACGGGACCGGCCAAGGGCCGCGCCGAGGTGGTCGACGGCTTCGTCGACTACGAGGCGGGCAAGAACGCGCGAGGGGCGGACTCCTTCCGCTACACGGTGCAGGACGCCCGCGGCGAGGTCGCCACCGGCCTGGTGCGGGTCGGCATCGCCCGCCCGCCGGCGACGAACCAGCCGCCCGTGACCGGCGACGACGAGGTCACGGTGCGCCCCGACCGCCGCGTCGCGGTGCCCGCGCTCGCGAACGACTCGGACCCCGACGGGGACACGATCGGCCTCGTCGCCGGGGCGATCGAGGGCGGCGACGACCTGGACGCCTCGGTGTCGCAGGACCGCATCGTGGTGCAGACGCCGGGCGACGACGGCACCACCACGTTCTTCTACGCGATCGAGGACACCTACGCCGCCCGTGCGTCGGGGTCGGTGAGCGTCACCGTCGCGGAGGACGCGCCCCTGCTCCCGCCGGTCGCGCGGGACGACTCCGTCCCCGTGGCCGACATCCTCGGCGCGACGACGGTCACGGTGCCCGTGCTCGACAACGACGAGGACCCGGACGGCGCCGCCGACGACCTCGCCGTCACGGTGGCGGGCGACGCGGCCACGGTGACGCCGGACGGCGAGCTCACCGTCACCCTGGCCCCGTCCCGCCAGGTGCTGACCTACACGGTCACCGACCAGGACGGGCTCGCGGCCAAGGCGTTCGTCGTCGTGCCCGGCATGGAGTCGGCCGAGCCGATCCTCAAGCCCGGCCAGGCGCCGCTCGAGGTGCTGGCGGGCGAGTCGCTCGACATCGACATCACCGACCACGTGCTCGTGGTGGAGGGCCGCACCCCGCGCCTGACCACCGAGGACCAGGTCAGCGCGACCGAGGGGAGGGTGGAGGTCACCGGCACCACGACGATGACCTACACCCCGCGGGCGGACTACGACGGCCCCGCCGCCGTCACCTTCGAGGTCACGGACGGCACCTCCGTCGACGACCCCGAGGGCGCGGTCGCGCTGCTCACGCTGCCGATCACCGTGCTGCCGCCGGAGAACCTGCCGCCCACGCCGGGCAGCCCCTCGGGCCAGGTCGCGGCCGGCGAGGAGAACACCGTCGACCTGGGCCGCTTCGCCACGGACCCCGACGAGGACGACCTGCGGTTCGAGCTCGGGACGCTCCCCGGCGGGCTCGGCGCGACGCTCGCGGGCTCCCGCGTGACGTTCGAGGCCCAGCCGGACGTGCCCCAGGGCACGGTCCTGCGCGTGCCCTACACGGTCACCGACGACGAGCACGCCCCGGTCGACGGCGAGGTCAGCGTCGAGGTCGTCGCCTCCACGCGGCCGCTGGCCCGCGCCGTGGACGACCGGGTCGACGGCGCCCACCAGGGCGAGGCCGTCTCCGTGCCGGTGCTGGCCAACGACTCCAACCCGTTCGCCGACCGCGCTCCGCTGAAGATCGTGGGGCAGCCGATCATCGAGACGGGGCGGGGCGGCACGGTCGTGGACGGCGACCAGGTCGTCGTCACCCCGAAGGACGACTTCGTCGGCACGATGGTGGTGCGCTACACGGTGCAGGACGCCACCCAGGACCCCGACCGCGAGGTCGAGGGCCGGGTGACGATCAACGTGCTGGGCGCGCCCGAGGCCCCGGCGACGCCGGCGGTCGAGGAGGTGCGCTCCCAGACGGTCGTGCTGTCCTGGACACCGCCGCAGAACAACGGCGCCGAGATCACGGGCTATACCGTGACCTCGTCGATGGGGGACACGTTCGAGTGCGCGACCACGACGTGCACCCTCGAAGGGCTCACCAACGACGTGACCTACACGTTCACGGTGCAGGCCACGAACGTCGTCGGTGACTCGAAGGCCTCGCCGGCGTCGGCCGAGGCACGCCCGGACGAGAAGCCGGAGCCGCCCGCGGCCCCGACGCTGACGTTCGGCGACGGCCAGCTCACGGTCACCTGGAAGAACGCGACGTACACCGACCGGTCCGCGATCGAGTCGGTGGACCTCGAGATCTCGCCCACCCCGGTGAACGGCGAGTCCCTCAAGGCAGGTGTCACGGACCAGCGGATCGTGTGGGAGGGCCTGACCAACGGCACGGCCTACAAGGTCCGGATCCAGGCGACCAACCGTGCGCCCGACCCGTCCGAGTGGGGCGCCTGGTCGACGAGCGAGATCCCGGCCGGCCCGCCGGACGCGCCCGCCGCGCCCAGCGCGACGCGCGTCGAGTCCGCCCTGGGCGGCCAGGTGCACGTCGAGTGGGCTCCGCCCGCGGACAACGGCGACGCGGTCAAGACGTACGACGTCGACGAGTTCGTCAACGGGACCAGGTCCCGGACGCTGACGACGACGACCGCCTCGCTCGACCTCGAGGGCCTCGACACGAAGTCGTCCTACACCTACGCGGTAACGGCGGAGAACAAGGCCGGGAAGGGCGGCACGAGCCCGCAGTCCGCCGCGGTGACCCCGTACGGCAAGCCGACCGTGCCGGGTGCGCCGTCGGCGAGCGTCGGCAAGGGCATGAGCGGCGCGGCGAACGTCTCGTGGGGGGCTGCGGACGACAACGGCAACCCGGTGACGTACACCGTCGCCACCGACCGGGGCGGTTCGACCACCACCACGGCGACCTCGGCGACCTACGGAGGCCTGTCGAACGGGACGGCGTACCGGTTCCACGTGCAGGCGTGCAACGCCGCGGGCTGCTCCGACTGGACGGCCTGGTCGAACGCGGTGACGCCGTTCGGCCCGGTGCCGGCGCCGAGCGTCAGCGCGGCGAGCGGACAGGACCAGAAAGTGACGTTCTCCTGGTCGACCAGCACCAACGGGCGTCCGATCACCGTCAAGGTGTCGGGTGCGATCAGCAGCAGCGCCGCGAGCAGCGGCGGGCAGGCCGTGTCCGCGGGCTACTCGGACACGAAGCAGATCTGCGTCACCGCCACCGACAGCGAGGGCCAGTCGGCGCAGCGGTGCGCGTCGGGTACCTCGGCCGCCCGGCCGCAGCCGGTGTTCACGGTGGGCAAGGGCAGCAGTGCCAACGGGGAGTCGGGGTGCAGCCACTCGTCGTGCAAGTGGCTGACGCTCACGATCCGGGACGCGCCGCCGAACACCTCGTTCACGTACACGTGCCACGACCAGGACGGGCAGTTCTCGAACTACACGCAGACCAACATGCACAACGGCAGCGCGGCGCGGACCGACGCGAACGGCAACCTCGGTGAGCTCGAGGCCTGGTGCTACTACGGCCAGCCCGGCAACCAGGCCTACATCAGGACGAGCATCGGGACCACCAACCGCATCACCTGGTGAGGGCCCGACCAGGGGGCTCACCGGGGGGCATGGGGACCTCTCCCCATGCCCCCCTGGTGTGAACGTCTCCCCTGCCAGAGGGAATTCTGGCTATCCTGTGCCCTGCGACCGCGCCGTTGACGTCGGGCGAGGAGCAGCCCGGCTGCCGGTCGCGAACACTACTGGGGGACCATTGGGCCTGCTCTCGCGCCTGCGACGCGACCGTCGTACGGCTGTCTCGACGACGGTCGTGCTGTCGCTGTCCCTCGGTCTGGTGGCCGCGGCCGTGCTCTACGACGGCGAGGCGACGGCCGACGCCGACCTCGACGACTCCGGGGTGTGGGTCACCAAGTCCTCCGCGGCGCTGGTCGGCCGGTTCAACACCGAGGCCAAGGCGCTGGACGGCACGCTGCTCGCGGGCAGCGCCGACTTCGACGTCGACCAGCAGGCGAGCCAGGTGCTCGTCGCGGACGACGGGACGAGCACCGCGAACCTCGTCGACGTGGCGCGGCTGAAGTTCTCCTCGGGCACGTCCGTGCCGGCCGGTGCGGAGCTCTCCCTGGGCGGTGGCCGGGTGGCGGTGCTCGACGACGAGTCCGGCTTCCTGTGGGTGCGCAGCGTGGAGCTGCTCCCCGGCCTCGACGTCGAGAAGGACGAACCCACGCTCGAGCTCGGCGACGAGGCGCAGGTCGTGACGTCGCAGGAGGGCACGGTCTACGCGGTGGTGCCGAGCACCGACATGCTGTGGACGGTGCGCCCGGGCGAGAAGCCCGAGCACGCCACGCTGGAGCTTCTCGACGAGGGCGACGACGTCGTGCTGACGACCGTCGGCGACGACCTGGTGATCCTCGACCGCAGCAGCGGCGAGATGCGCCTGCCCGGCGGCGACGTCGTCGACGTGGCCGACGCGCAGGGCGCGCGCCTGCAGCATCCGGGCCAGGACTCGGCCATGGTCGCGTACGCGACGGGCAGCGCGCTGGTGCGCCAGCCGCTCGACGGCGGCGCCCAGGTCTCGCGGCGCGCGACCGGCGTGCCTGCCGCGCCGGTCCAGCTCGGCGGCTGCCTGTACGGCGCCTGGTCGACGTCTGGCCAGATCGTGCGCGACTGCGAGGGCACCGACCGCGACGTCGACCGGGTGCTCGAGGGCATCGACGACCGCACCCAGCTCGAGTACCGCACCAACCGGGACGCCGTCGTGCTCAACGACCTGTCGGCGGGCACGGTCTGGATGGCGCTCGACGAGTACGAGAAGGTCGACGACTGGGACGTCCAGCTCCCCGCCGAGGGTGACGGCGAGGACGAGAACGCCGACGACGACACCCCCGAGCTCGTCGACCAGACGGTCGTGGACCGCGAGAAGCAGGACCCGCCGGAGGCCAAGGACGACTCCTTCGGCGTGCGTGCGGGCCGCTCGACGGTGCTGGACGTGCTCGCCAACGACCTGGACCCGGACGGCGACGTCATCACGGCCGAGCTGGGCGACGACGCCCCGACCGAGATGGCGATCCAGAGCGTGGTCGGCGGCCGTGCGCTGCAGGCCGTCGTGCCGGACGACGCCACGGGCAAGGTCACCTTCGGCTACACGGTGACCGACGGGCGCGGCGGCGAGGACGACGCGACCGTCGACGTGCGCGTCGTCCCGTGGGCGGAGAACTCCGGCCCCGAGGCGACGGGCGAGCCGGTGCTGAAGGTGGGCCTGGGCCGCAGCGCGGAGATCCGGGTGCTCCCGTTCTTCCGCGACCCCGAGGGTGACGACCTCTACCTGGCGACGGCCACCTCCACGTCCAAGGGCGACGAGGTCCGCGCCACCCCCGACGGTCGCATCGAGTTCCGCGACGAGGGCACGGCCACCGGGCGCAAGAAGGTGACGCTGACGGTGAGCGACGGCCGCGCGACCACCGAGGGCACCCTGTGGGTCGACGTCGTCGGCGACACCCAGGAGGCGCCGATCGCCGTCGGCGACCACGTCGTCGTGACCGCCGGCGAGCCGGTGACCGTCAAGCCCCTGAAGAACGACTCGGACCCGAACGGCGACGAGCTGCGTCTCGCCGACGTGAGCGAGGCCAAGCCGGCGGAGATCACCGAGAACGTCGAGGCCGGCACCTTCACGTTCGTGGCGACCGAGGCCCGGTCGTACGACGTGCTGTACCGCGTCACCGACGGTCCCAGCGCCACGACCGGCGTCGTGCGGGTGGACGTCGTCGACCCGGACGACGCGAAGGGGCCGCCGGTGGCGGTCTCGGACACGGCGCTGCTGCCGGCGGGCGGCTCCGTCCTGGTGGACGTGCTCGCCAACGACTCCGACCCGGCGGGCGGCGTGCTCGTCGTGCAGTCGGTGGACGTGCCGGACGACGCGGGCGTGACCGTGGCGACGCTCGGGCACCAGATGCTCCGCATCACCGAGACCCGGCGGCTCGCCGAGCCCGTCACCCTGACGTACACCGTCTCGAACGGCGACGACACGGCGACCGGCGAGGTCCGCGTCCTGCCCGTCCCGGCGCCGGACCGGCTGCGGCCGCCGAACGCCGTCGCCGACGAGGTCGTGGTGCACGCCGGCGACTACGTGAACATCCCCGTGCTGGCGAACGACTCCCACCCGGACGGCCTGGAGCTCACGCTCGACGACGAGCTCGAGCAGACGGTCGAGGCGGGTCAGGGCGACCTGTTCGTCTCCGAGGGGCGGCTGCGCTTCCGGGCGGGTGCCGAGGCGACCACCGCCTACGCGATCTACAAGGTCCAGGACCCGAACGGGCAGGAGGACTCCGCCCAGGTCACGATCCACGTCCGCGACGGGGAGAAGAACCGGGCACCGATGCCGGGCGACGTCCAGGCCCGCGTGCTCTCCGGCGGCAAGGTGCGCGTCCAGGTGCCGCTCGACGGCATCGACCCGGACGGCGACTCCGTCCAGCTCGTCAACATCGTGCAGCCGCCCGTGAAGGGCATCGCGGAGATCGCCGAGGGGCAGTACATCGACTTCCGGTCGACCGCCGGCGCGACCGGGCAGGACACCCTGAAGTACGCGGTGGTCGACTCCCGTGGCGAGACCGCGACGGGGACGGTGCGCATCGGCATCTCCCCGCCGAGCGCGGAGAACCACCCGCCGGTGGCGGCGGACGACATCGTCACCGCGCGCCCGGACCGCATGGTCTCCGTGCCTGCGCTGCGCAACGACTCCGACGCCGACGGCGACCAGATCGGGCTGGTTCCCGGCGCCATCGAGGCGACGAAGCCGCTGGACCCGGAGGTCGTCGAGGACCGGATCGTGCTCCAGACCCCCTCCGACGAGGGGACCTCGAGCTTCTACTACGGCATCGAGGACGTGTGGGCGGCCCGCGCCACGGGCACCGTGACCCTGGAGGTCTCGGCCGACGCACCGCTGCTGCCGCCGATCGCGCGCGACGACATCGTCGCGCCGGCCGAGGTCACGCCCCAGATGACGAGCCTGACCGTGCCGGTGCTGCGCAACGACGAGGACCCGGACGGCGCCGCGACCGAGCTCACGGTCGAGGTCGAGGGCAGCACGGCCACCGTCGGCGACGAGGGCGAGGTGAAGGTGCGCCTGACGGACGCGCGCCAGATCCTCACGTACACGGTCACCGACGTCGACGGGCTGGTGGGCAAGGCGTTCCTCCAGGTGCCGGCGTCCAAGAAGCTCGAGACGCCGCAGGCGGAGCAGCCGGAGGAGGAAGAGGACGAGCTGCTCGGCCCGCCCCCGCTGCTCAAGTCCAGCTTCGTGCCGCTCGAGGTGATCTCGGGCGAGCCGCTCACGGTCGACCTGCGCAACGCCGTCACCGTCGCCGAGGGCGGCAAGGTCGCCATCGCCGACGCGGGCAGCGCCCGCGCCGTCGCCGGCAGCGTCGTGGTCCGCGACGCGCAGCACCTCGTGTACACGTCCACGCCCGACTACGTCGGCCCGGCCGCCGTGAGCGTCCAGGTCACCGACGGCCTCGGGGAGAAGAAGGACGCGGCACAGCGGGTCGTCACCGTGCAGGTGCCGATCACCGTGCTGCCGCCCGAGAACCTGCCGCCCACCCCCGGCACGCCGACGGCGAGCGTCGCGGCGGGCGAGGAGAGCACGGTCGACCTGTCGCGGTTCGCGACGGACGTCGACGACGACCCGCTGACCTTCTCCATGGGCGCCGCGCCCGAGGGGCTGACGCTCGGGCAGTCAGGCGGAGTCGTGACCCTGCAGGCCTCACCCGACGTCGTCAAGGGCACCGGGTTCGACCTCGCCTACACGGTGAGCGACGGCGAGAACCCGGCCGTGGACGGCGTGCTGCGGGTGACCGTCGTCGCGTCGACCCGTCCGCTCGCCAAGGCGAACCCGGACACCGTCCCGGACGCGCACCAGGGCAAGCCGGTGTCCGTGCCGGTGCTGGCCAACGACGTCGACCCGTTCGACCCGAAGGGCCTCGAGCTCGTCGGCATCAGCGTGGAGACCGGCGTCGGCGACGCCGTCATCGAGGGCGACTCGGTCGTGATCACCCCGGAGCAGAGCTTCGTCGGCACGCTGGTCGCCGTGTACCGCCTCCAGGACGCCACGCAGGACGTGGACCGCCAGGTCGAGGGCCGGATCAACGTCAACGTGCTCGGGGTCCCCGAGGCACCGGCCAAGCCGGTGGTCGAGGAGGTGCGGTCCAAGACGGTCGTGCTGTCCTGGACGCCGCCGCTCAACAACGGCGCCGAGATCACCGGGTACACGGTGACCTCGTCGATGGGCGACACGTTCGAGTGCACGACCACCACGTGCACCCTCGACGGGCTCACCAACAACGTGACCTACACGTTCACCGTCACCGCGACGAACGCCGTCGGGGAGTCGAAGTCCTCCGTGGCCTCCGCCGAGGCCCGGCCGGACGAGAAGCCGAACCCGCCGGCCGCGCCGACGCTCGCCTTCGGGGACAAGTCCCTCAAGGTGACCTGGGTGAACGCGACGTACACCGACCGCTCGCCGATCGAGTGCGTGAACCTGATGATCTCGCCGCCGCCCGCGAGCGGGGTCGCCCAGGTCTCCTGTGTCACGGGGCAGACGTTCGAGTGGGAGGGCCTGACGAACGGCACCGCCTACACCGTCGCGCTGCAGGCCGTGAACGCCGCACCGGACCCGTCCGAGTGGGGCGAGGCGTCCGCGCCCGAGACCCCCGCCGGCCCGCCGGCCGCGCCCGCGGCCCCGCGTGCCACGCGCATCGACGACCCGCTCGGCGGGCGGATCAGGGTCACCTGGGACGCGCCGAACGCCAACGGTGACGCCATCAAGAAGTACTACGTCACCAACGTCAAGGACGGCACGGTCGTCGAGGTCACGGGCACGTCGTGGGACGCGACGGGCCTGAACAACGAGGCCTCGTACTCGTTCACCGTGGTCGCCGAGAACAAGGCGGGGCCGGGCAAGCCCAGCCCGGCGTCCAACGCCGTCACGCCGTTCGGCCGGCCGGAGGCGCCCACGGGCGTCACGGCGCGGGACGCCGCGGGCGACGCCGTCGTGCGCTGGAACGCCGCGGACGCCAACGGGGCGCCCGTGAGCAGCTACACGGTGACGGCGTCCGCCGGGGGGTCGCTCACCGTCTCGGGCACCAGCGCGACGTTCACGGGCCTGCCCGACGGCGCCACCTCGACGTTCACCGTGACGGCGACGAACGCGGGCGGGACATCGGGCAAGAGCGCGGCGTCGAACGGCGTCAAGACGTACAGCAAGCCGGGTGCGCCCAACGTGACGTGGACCAAGACGTCGGCCACCGACGGCTACTTCACCGTGACCGCGCCCAACAGCTGGAACGGCGACAAGGGCACCGTGAAGTGGTCCCTGTCGGGGTCGGAGAACCGGAGCGGGGAGGGCACCGGGAGGATCGCGGTGTCCGGCGGCTACAGCAAGTCGTACACCGTGACCACGTCGGCCACGAACGGCGCGGGCACCACGAACGGCGGCCGGGCCTCCGGCTCCACCGACGCGCCGCCGCAGCCGAAGGTCTGGACCAGCGACTCCGGGATCGTGTACAAGGTCAGCGGCTGCAGCACGAACAAGTGCACCCGCGTGCAGGTCCACGCCAACGCCGACTTCCCGTCCGGGACCTACAACTTCAGGTGCTGGAACAACTTCGGCGGGACGAACAGCAACTTCTCCACCCAGTCTGCGTACCTGCAGGCCGGCGGGTCCGCGAACCTGTACTGCGTCGTCGGCGTCATGAACGGCGCCCAGGTGTGGGTGACCGTCGACGGCAAGGACTGGACCTTCGAGAAGAGAGCGTGGCCGCGCTGACGCGCGCGCCGATCACCGAGCACCGCGACGAGACCGACGACTGGACCTGGAGAGAATCTCGATGAGCACCATGACCCCTGAGCAGGCCGCCTGGTTCGCCCAGACGTTCGACCGCATCGTCGGCAACGTCGGGCAGGCGGTGCTGGGCAAGGACGACCAGATCCGGCTGGCGCTGACCTGCATGCTGGCCGAGGGCCACCTGCTGCTGGAGGACGCCCCCGGGACGGGCAAGACGATGCTCGCCCGCGCGATGGCCGCCAGCGTGCAGGGCACCAACCACCGCATCCAGTTCACCCCGGACCTCCTGCCCTCGGACGTCACGGGCGTGACGATCTACGACCAGAAGTCCGGCAAGTTCGACTTCCACGAGGGCCCGATCTTCGCGAACATCGTGCTCGCGGACGAGATCAACCGCGCCTCGCCGAAGACGCAGTCGGCCCTGCTCGAGGTCATGGAGGAGGGCCAGGTCACCGTCGACGGCGTGACGCACAAGACGGGCACCCCGTTCATGGTGGTCGCGACCCAGAACCCCATCGAGCAGGCCGGCACCTACCGGCTGCCCGAGGCGCAGCTCGACCGCTTCCTCATGAAGACGTCGATCGGCTACCCGGACCTCGCGTCCACGGTGGAGATCCTCGCGGGTTCGGCCGTGCGCGACCGCAGCGCGGCGCTGCAGCCCGTCATCACCGGCCAGGCCGTCGTGGACATGGCCGCGCTGGCGGCCGCGGCTCACGTCGACCCGGCCGTGCTGGAGTACGTCTCGCGCCTCGCGGAGGAGTCGCGCGCGGCGGCCGACGTGCACGTTGGCGTCTCCGTCCGTGGCGCGCTGGCGCTGGTGCGCTGCATGAAGGTGTGGGCCGCGGCGCACGGCCGCAACTACGTGCTGCCGGACGACGTCAAGGACCTGCTGCAGCCGGTGTGGGCCCACCGCATCGTGCTGGACCCGGAGGCGGAGTTCGCCGGGGCCACCGCGGAGTCCGCGATCTCGCGCCTCCTGACCGACGTGCCCGCACCGCAGGAGCGTCGCACGGCCTGAGTGCCCGCCGGTCTGACAGGGAGCTGAGCACATCATGACGACCACCACCGAGCTGGACACCTCCGCGCCGGCCGACCCGGACCTCGACACGCCGCCGGACGACGCCGCGCGGCCCGAGGCCCCTGCGACGCCCGCGCGCCGCCGTCGCGGCCCGCGCGACGGCCTCGCGGCGGTGGGCCGGGCCGTCGGCGACGCCGTCGCGCGCGCCTGGGCCCGGACCCGGCCCGTGCTGGGCGTCGTCTCGCCGTTCGGCTGGACGGTGCTGCTGCTGGCCGCCGTGGCGTGGTGGACGGGCGTCGTGCTCCGCTGGGAGGAGTGGGCGGCCATCGCGGTCGCCGTGACGGTCGCCCTGCTGGGCGCCGTGGCCTTCGTGCTCGGCCGACTGCGGTACACCGTGACGCTCGACGTCGCGTCGCGTCGCGTGGTCGTCGGCGACCGGGCGGTGGGCCGGCTGCTGGTCCGCAACGACTCGTCGCGCGCCATGCTCCCGGCCGTGATGGAGCTCCAGGTGGGCCAGGGCGTCGCCTCGTTCCCGGTGCCGCGCCTGCGCCCCGAGGGGGAGCACGAGGAGATCTTCGCCGTCCCCACCCACCGCCGCGCCGTCATCCCCCTGGGGCCGGTGCGATCCGTGCGCGCCGACCCGCTCGGGCTGCTGCGCCGCGAGCTGGTGTGGACGGAGCCGGAGGAGCTGTTCGTCCACCCGCGCACCCTGCCCCTGTCGGGCTCGTCCACGGGCCTGCTGCACGACCTCGAGGGCCGCGTGACCCCCGACATCTCCGACTCGGACGTGTCGTTCCACGCGCTGCGCGACTACGTGCCCGGCGACGACCGCCGGCACATCCACTGGAAGTCCACGGCCCGCACGGGCCAGCTCATGGTGCGTCAGTTCGAGGAGACGCGCCGCTCGCGCCTCGCCGTCATCCTGTCGACGCGCGAGGAGGACTACGCCGACCCCGACGAGTTCGAGCTCGCCGTGTCGGTGTGCGGGTCCCTCGGCCTGCAGGCGATCCGTGAGGACGGCGGCCTGGCCGTGCTCGTCCCGCAGGGTCGTGTGCGCGGCGACCACCGCACCCGCCTGCTCGACGACCTCACTCGTCTCGAGCTGTCGACGGCGCGCACGAGCCTCGCCGAGATCGCCCGGGTCGCCTCGTCGACGGTCACCGACGCCTCGGTGGTCGCCCTCGTCGTGGGCAGCCGGGTCACCCCCACCGACCTGAGGTCCGCCGCCGTGCGGCTGCCCGCCGACGCGCGTCTCGTCGCGATGCGCTGCGCGCCGGGCAGCTCCGTGAGCCGGGGCCGGGTCGCCGACATGCAGGTGCTGACGCTCGGCGACCTCGCCGACCTGCCGAACGCACTGCGGAGGATGAATGACTGAGCGGCCGAACGCTCCCGTGCCCGGCGACACGGGCGGGACGGGACACACCGGGCACACCGGTGGCACCTCGCGCACGTCGGTGCGCGCCGGCACCACGCGTGGCGCCGGCCGCCCTGCGAAGAAGGTCCGGGCGCTCACCGTCGGCGGGCTCGTCGACGGGCTCGTGCTCGCCGCCCTGCTCGGCGTCGTCGCCGTCGGGTTCGGGCCCGCCTGGGGCGGTCCCGGCTACCTGCTGCCCGCCCTCGGCGGTGCGGCACTGGGCCTGCTCATCGCCTGGCTGGGCGCCTGGCTGCGCTGGTCTGTGCTGCTCGTGTCGGCGGCGACCGTGCTGGGCTACTTCCTGCTCGGCGGCGCGCTGGCGCTGCCCGGCACGACGATCGCCGGCGTGGTGCCCACGGGACGGACCGTCGTCGAGCTCGCCGTCGGCGCCGTGCACGGGTGGAAGGAGTTCGTCACCACCGTCACCCCGCTGTCGTCGTTCGGCGACCTCGCCGTCGTGCCGTTCGCGCTGCTGCTGGTCACCGGCGTGCTCGCCGGCACGATCGCCTGGCGTTCCACGCGGGCCGCGTGGGCGCTGGCGCCGGTGGTGGTGGCGCTGGCCACGGTGGCCCTGCTGGGCACGATCCTGCCGGCGTACCCGCTTGTCCAGGGCCTCGTGGTCGCCGTCGTCGGCAGCCTGTGGGCGTCCTGGCGGGCCGCCGAGACACGGATGGGCGCGAACACGCTGCTGTCGGACGCCAGCCGGTCCGCGACGCGGCGCCTGCGCGCCCAGCGTGCGCGCGGCGGCGCCATGATGCTCGTGGCGGGCGGTGCGGCCGCCGTCCTGCTCGCCCCGCAGCTCGCGGGCGGCGAGCGCGTGGTGCTGCGCGAGCTGATCACGCCGCCGCTGGACCTGCACCAGTACACGAGCCCGCTCGTGGCGTTCCGCACCTACACCAAGGACCTCGCGGACACCGAGCTGTTCACCGTGACGGGCATGCCCGAGGACGCCCGCGTGCGCCTCGCGACCCTCGACGCGTACGCGGGCACCGTGTACGACGCGTCGAGCGGCGGCGGCTCGGGCGTCTTCAACCGCGCCGGCGAGGTCATCGACACGGTGACGCCGGGCACCCGCACGCCCGTCCAGGTGACGGTCACCGGCTACTCCGGCGTCTGGATGCCCGACGTCGGTGAGCTCGCGGGCATCTCGTTCGACGGCGAGCGCGCCGACGAGCTCGCGGCCAGCACCTACTACAACGCGACGTCGGGCACGGGGCTCGTGACCGCGGGGATCCGGCCGGGGGACTCGTACGAGCTCGACGCCATCGTCGCGCCGCGGCCGTCCGACGAGGCACTGGCGTCCGCCAAGGTCCTCGACGTCGACCTGCCCGAGCCGAAGGACGTCGCGAACGCGGTGCCGAGCAAGTCGCAGCAGTTCGCGGCCGACGCCACCGAGCCGTTCGAGCGCCTCACCAACATCCGGGACACGCTGGCCGCCACGGGCGTCTACTCGAGCGGCCTGGAGAACCAGCCGCCGTCGCGCCCGGGCCACTCGGCCGCGCGCATCGACGCGCTGCTCGCCCAGGACGAGATGGTGGGCGACGACGAGCAGTTCGCCACCGCGCTCGCGCTCATGGCGCGCCAGGCGGGCATCCCCGCCCGCGTCGTCATGGGGTTCTACCCGGACGAGGACACCTGGAAGCCGGGCACGCCGTACGTGGTCACGGGCGCGGACGTGCACGCCTGGATCGAGGTCCCGTTCGAGGACTACGGCTGGGTGGCGTTCGACGCCATCCCGGACGAGGACAACAAGGTCGAGCCGCTGCCGCGCTCCAAGCAGATCCCGAAGCCTCCGGTCCTGGAGACCCCCGAGTCGCCCGAGGAGCCGCCGCAGGCGGAGGCGGGCGACGTCGAGGACGAGAAGGAGGAAGAGGAGGCCGAGGGCATCGACTGGCGCCAGGTCGCCATCTTCGTGATGACCGTCGGCGTGCCGCTCCTCATCCTCGCGGCACCGATACTGTTCATCCTCGTGTACAAGGCCCGCAGGCGCGGTCGACGCCGGTCGGCGCCGGCCGTGGTGGACCGCGTCAGCGGCGGCTGGCGCGAGGTCGTCGACGTCGCCACCGACCTCGGAGCGGGTGTTCCCCGCGCCGCGACGCGCCGCGAGGGCGCGCGGCTCCTGACCGAGCAGCTCCCGGCGGCGGACACGACGGCCACGGCGACGCTCGCCCACCGGGCGGACCGCACGGTGTTCGGTGCCGGGGAGCCCAGCACGGCGGAGGTCGACGAGTACTGGACGCACGTGGACGAGCTGGTCGGCACCATGCGCTCCTCGGTGCCGTGGCGCAGGCGCGTCGCCTCACGGCTGTCGCTGCGCTCGGTGCGCGGCGCGGACGCCCCGCCCGTCAAGGTGGTGCTCGGTCGCTGGGCGCGCGCGGTGCCGGCGGGCCTCGCCGGTTTGGGGCGTCGGGCCGTGCGTCCCGTCACTGAGAGGATGGCCCGCGCACGGCGTCGCAGGGACGCCGAGGCGCGACGGGCACGGCAGCAGGAGGATCGATGACCACGACGTGCGGCGCCTGTGGCGCGGCGGAGCAGTCCGGGGCGTTCTGCACGGTGTGCGGTACCCCCACGGGGGTCGGGCCGCAGCCCGGGCTGAGCGCGGGTCAGGAGGCCACCGAGCCGGAGATGCGCGAGGCGACCCGCCGCGGGGCGACCCTCGCGCCCCCCGCGGCGGCCCCCGCCACGGAGCCTCCGCTGGCCGGCGTGGGACGGCGGGCGGGCGCGTACCTGCTCGACGTGCTCGCGGTCTCGATCGTGTCCGGCGTCGTCGCGGGGATCCTCGCCGTCGTCACCGGCGTCGGCGAGGCCATGTCGGCGCTGGCCGAGGCGACGACGGTGATGGGCGCCACCGCGGCGTCGAACGAGCTGGCCGGTGCGCTGGCCGTGGTCTACGGCGTCGCGGGCCTCGTCAGCCTCGCCGGCTGGGTGCTGCTTGCGCTGCTCGACGGGCTCACCGGCGCGACGCTCGGCAACCGCCTGCTCGGCATCCGCACCGTGGCGCTCGACGGCGGCGGCCCGGTCGGCGCCGGCCGGGGCCTGCTGCGCTGGCTGGTGCTCGCCGGAGCGGGCGTGCTGCCGCTCCTCGGGACGGTGCTCGTGCTGGTGTCGCCCACGTTCGACGCGACCGGCCGGCGGCAGGGCTGGCACGACAAGGCCGGCCGGTCCGTCGTGCGCGACGTCCGTGGCGTCCCGCCGCGGACCTTCGCCCCGGCCTCCGCCGGGCCGGGGGTGGCAGCCGCGGCGTCCGCCGGGGCAGCCCGGGCGGGCGCCCCGGTGCCGGACCCGTGGGCGTTCCCCGAGGCGGCCCGCGACCAGGGCGGTCTCGTCACCGGCGTCCCGGGGAGCTCGGCCGCCGGCACGCCGCCCGCGCAGCCGGACCCCCAGGGCGCCGGGCACGGCGGCCCCGCCGGGGCCGCAGGCCCGGGCCTGTACGACGCCGACCCGCACACGGTCCACCGGGCCCCGGTCCGCGCGGACGGCGCGGGAACCGCCGCGCCCGCCACGCCGGCAACGCCCGCACAGCCTCCCGCCCAGCGGCCCGTCGCCCAGCAGCCTTTCCTCCAGCAGCCCGCGGCGCCGCGGCCCGTGGCACCGGCACCGGCCGCACCGCCGCACGCCGTCGCGCCGGCCGCCGACGCGGAGGACCTCGAGGACCTCGAGGCGACGCGCTTCAGCGTCTCGTCGCGCCGGTCGTCGGGCGACGGGACGATGCCGCCGCGGATCGTCGTCGAGATCGACCCCGGCCGTCGGGTGACCGTCGCGTCGCGGACACTCGTGGGCCGCAACCCGCAGCAGGACGGCGCGGCCCCGGCGACGCTGCTCAGCGTGCCCGACGCCACGCGCTCCGTCTCCAAGACCCATCTGGAGCTGGTGCCCACGCCTGAGGGCCTCCAGGCGCGGGACCTCGGCAGCACCAACGGGAGCGCCGTGATCGCACCCGACGGCACCGTGCACGAGCTCGTCGCCGGGATCCCCGTCACGGTGACCGCGGGCTGGGTCGTCCAGGCCGGCGCCCGCCGGATCACCGTCGTCGGGGCGGGCGGCGCATGAGCGTCGACGCCGAGCTCGGTCTGCTGTGGGGCGCGGCGACGCACCAGGGCGCACGGCGCAAGCTCAACGAGGACTCCTACCTGGCGAGCGGGTCCGTCTTCTTCGTCGCGGACGGGATGGGCGGGCACGACGCGGGTGAGGTCGCGAGCGCGGCCGCCGTGGAGGCGCTGCGCCCCCTCGTCGAGTCCGAGGTCGTCGGGGCGGACTCGGTGCGCTGCCGGGTGCGGGTCGCGCACGAGTCGGTGCTCGCGATCGAGACGACGCCCGGGCGGGGCGCGGGCACGACGCTGACCGGCGTCGCGCTCACCGAGCAGGGCGGCGAGCCCTACTGGCTCGTGGTGAACCTCGGGGACTCGCGCACCTACCGCCTCTCCGACGGCGAGCTCGAGCAGGTCAGCGTCGACCACTCCGAGGTGCAGGAGCTGGTCGACGCCGGCCGCATCACCCGGGAGCAGGCGGCGACCCACCCGCGCCGGCACGTCGTGACGCGGGCGCTCGGCGCCCCCGAGGAGCCGGACGCCGACTTCTGGCTGCTGCCCGTGCACGCGGGCGACCGGCTGCTGATCTGCTCCGACGGGCTCACCGGAGAGCTGACGGACGAGCGGATCGAGACGGTGCTGCTCGCCGAGCCCGACCCGCAGGTGGTCGCAGAACGCCTGGTGCACGAGGCACTTGTCGCGGGCGGAAGGGATAACATCACCGTCATCGTGGTGGACGCCACAGGGCTGACGGGCGCCCTGGAGAGCACGGCCCCCCGGGACGGGCGGGCCCGCCGCGACGACGAGGACACGGTGCCCCGACGGTCTCCGTGGAAGGGAGATCAGACGTGACGTCGCGCTATGTGATCGGTCCGGCCTACGGGGTGGTGCGTCCCGGGGCCGTCGTGGTGCTGCCGGAGAAGGTGACGCCGGAGCTGGTCGACGAGCTGTGGACCGTGCTCGGCGAGCGGCCGGGCGTCGTGCCGGTGCTGGAGGTCCTCACCGGGTCGTTCGGCGCGAGCCTGGCTTCCCTGCCCCCGTTCGCGATCGCCGTGGCCGACGGCCGCCGGGTGCAGGTCGCCGCCCGCGGCGCGACCTCCGTGACGGTGGCGCGCCCCGACGGGCGGGACCACGTCTCCGGCGAGGGCGTGACCACCTGGGCCGAGCGCACGTTCGACGACGTCGTGGACCTTGCGGTCCAGGTCGGGGTCAGCGAGCCGACGGGCGACCTGCTGGACGACCGGGCCATGCCGCTGGACGGCGGCGTCGTGCTGGTCGCGTCCGTCGGGATGCGGCTCACGGACGAGGTGGCGCCCGCCGGGCCCGCCCGCCGCAGCGAGCGGGCCCCCGACCCCTGGGACGCGCCGGGCGACGAGGAGCCCGGGGACGCCGTCGAGCCGGCGCTGTCGTCGGGTCTCGTGACCGGCGCCCCGGTGGACTCGTCGTCAGTCATGGCGGGGTCGGTGCCGGTGGGTTCCGTCGCGGTGGCGCCGCCCGCGGTCGGCTTCGCGCCCGCGCCCGCGGACGAGGACAAGGACGCGTCGGAGGCGACGATCGCCCCCGAGGCGACCATGGTGCCGTCGATGACCGTCACCGGCGACGACGTCCCCCGCGCCGAGGACCGCGCCGAGGACCGCGCCGAGGACGAGGCCGCGGGCGGTGCGCCCGCGGCGGACGGCGAGGCCCCCGTGGAGGAGACGACGGGGTACGGCCATCTCTGGGGCTCCACCGTGATGCGCGGCGTGGAGGCGGCGGCGGTCCGCCCGCCCGACGAGGACGAGGACGAGGAGGAGCCGGCCGCGGCCCCGATCCGGGTGCCGGACGCGGTGGCGGCCCCGGTGCCCGAGGCGGCCCCGGCCCCCGTGCCCGACCCGCTGCCGACGCTCGCCCCGGTCGGCACCCTGGCGCCGCAGGGGCTCGGCACGGCCGGGGACGACGAGATCGACGGCAGCACCGTGATGTCGTCGGCGATCGCCGACCTGCGCGCGATCGCCGCGGAGCAGGCGGCGCGCGATGCGGGCGTGCCGCTGGTCGTCGACCCCGAACCGGCCGCCGCCGCCCCGATGAGCCCGGCGGCCCCGATGACCCCCTCGGCCCCGATCACCTCGGGAGCTCCTGTCGGCCCGGGCCCGTCGTTCGCCCCCGCCCCGATGCCCGGGCGGCCCATGATCCTGGCGCGCTCGTGCACCTCCGGGCACCCGAACCCGCCGCAGCGCGACGACTGCGCCGCCTGCGGCCAGTCCCTCGTGGGCGAGGCGCGGCAGGTCCCGCGCCCGGCCCTCGGCGTGATGGTGGTCTCCGGTGGTCCTCGCGTGACGCTGGACCGTCCGGTCGTGGTCGGGCGCCGGCCCCGCTCGCCGCGGTCCGCGGGCGACGACCTGCCCCGGCTGGTCACGGTGCCGAGCCCCGAGCAGGACATCTCCCGCTCGCACGCAGAGGTGCGGCTCGAGGGCTGGCACGTCCTGGTGAGCGACATGAGCACGACCAACGGCACGACCCTGCTGCGCTCCGGGCAGGCTCCGCTGCGGCTCCACCCGGGCGAGCCGGTGCTGATCGTCTCCGGCGACGTCGTCGACCTGGGCGACGGCGTGACGCTGACGTTCGAAGGGATCCTCTGACACCGTGAGCCGCAAGCGCCCACCCTCCCCGCCGCCCGAGATCGACGGGTTCGAGTACGTCGAGATCGTCGGTTCCGGTGGCTTCTCCGACGTCTTCCTCTACCAGCAGCGACGCCCGCGCCGACGCGTGGCGGTCAAGGTGCTGCTCCACGAGTGGACGGGGGAGGGGCAGCGCGAGGCGTTCGACGCCGAGGCCGACCTCATGGCGACGCTGTCGACCCACCCGTCGATCGTCACGATGTACGAGGCGGACGTCGCCGCGGACGGCCGGCCCTACCTGGCCATGGAGTTCTGCTCCCGGCCGAACATGGGCGCCCGCTACCGCAGCGAGCGGATGAGCGTCCCGGACGTGCTGCGCGTCGCCGTCCAGGTGGCGGGCGCGGTCGAGACGGCGCACCGCGCCGGCATCCTGCACCGTGACATCAAGCCGGCGAACATCCTGGTCACCGAGTACGGGCACCCGGCGCTGACCGACTTCGGCATCTCCTCCACGCTCGACGACGCGGGCCGGGCCGAGGGCATGTCGATCCCGTGGTCGCCGCCCGAGTCGTTCGCCGAGCCCCCGGCCACCGGCATCGGCACGGACGTCTGGGGCCTCGCGGCGACCACCTACTCCCTGCTCGCCTCCCGCACCCCGTTCGAGGTGCCCGGCGGCTCCAACACGAGCGCCGACCTGGTGGCGCGCATCGAGTCCGCACCCCTGCTGCCCACCGGTCGTTCCGACGTCCCGGCGTCCCTCGAGCGGGTGCTCAGCACGGCGATGGCCAAGAACCCCGCGTCGCGGTACCCGACGGCGCTGGCCTTCGCCCGCGCCCTGCAGGCCGTGCAGACGGAGCTGTCGTTCGCCGTCACGCCGATCGACCTGCTCGACAACCGCGGCCACGTGCAGGACGAGGACGACGGCTCGCTCGACGGGGCGGACGACGACGAGGTCGGCACCCGGCTGCGCGAGGTCGTCTCGGTGGACCCCCGGGGTCCGGCGAGCGCCGGTCCCGCGATCGCGAGCGTCCCCTCGGGCAGCGGCTGGGCGGGTCAGCAAGTCCGCCCGGCGCCCGCGCCGGCGCCCGCGGGCGCCCCCGCCGTCGCCCTGGAGGACGACCTCGGCGACACGGTGCACCGCTCGATGGCCCCCGCCGCGCCCACGGCAGCCGTGCCGGCACCGGCGCCCGAGGCCGACGCGCCCCAGCGGCGCGGGCTGATGATCGCCCTCGGGATCATGGGGGCGGCGCTGCTCGTCGCGGCGGTCACGCTCCTCGTGGTGCTCCTGCCGAACACCGGCGACGACCCCGACGACGCCGCGACCGACGTCGCCACCAGCAGCGGGGACGACCCGGCCCCGCCGGTCGACAACCTGGGCGGGCTGGTCCCCGCCGTGACCGAGCTCGAGGGCAAGGTCGAGGGCGACGAGGTGGTCTTCACCTGGACCAACCCGGACCCGCAGGACGGCGACACGTACGGCTGGCGCACGCCGGCCGCGCTCGCCGAGGCCCACTACCAGCAGCTCTCCGAGGCCACGGTGACGGTGCCGCGCGTCGAGGGCGGGGAGGGCACCTGCGTCGAGGTCGTCGTCGTCCGCTCCGGGGCGTTCTCGATCCAGCCCAAGGTCCAGTGCGTCGAATGAGCGACCGATGAGCGAGCTGGCCGTCGAGTTCGCCGGGGAGTGGTTCCGGCCCGACTCCGAAGGCGTCTTCGAGATCGGGCGCGAGGGTGACCTCGAGCTCGACGACAACCCTTACCTGCACCGGCGGTTCCTGCAGCTCACGCACACCTCCGGGCTGTGGTGGTTGGGGAACGTCGGCAACCGTCTCTCCGCGACGGTGTGCGACGCCGCGGGCGGCGTCCAGTCGTGGCTGTCGCCGGGCACTTCGCTGCCCATCGTCTTCCCCTCGACGTCGATCGTCTTCACCGCCGGGCCGACGACGTACGAGCTCCTCGCGCGCCTGACGCCGGCCCCGTACGCGGAGATCCACACCGAGGACCCGAAGGGCGGCGCGACGACGATCGGGATGATCCCCTTCACCGTCAGCCAGCGCCAGCTCGTCGTCTCCCTGTGCGAGCCGATGCTGCGCCGCGACGGCACGGGCCTGTCCGAGATCCCGTCGTCCGCGGAGGCGGCCGCCCGCCTGGGCTGGACCACGACACGGTTCAACCGCAAGCTCGACAACGTGTGCGAGAAGCTCGACCGCGTCGGCGTGAAGGGCTTGCGCGGCAGCACCGGGGGGCTGGCGACCAACCGCCGGGCGCGGCTCGTCGAGTACGCGGTCGCGTCCCGGCTCGTCACGGCCGAGGACCTGCCCCTGCTCGACCTCCAGGGGGAGCCCGGTGAGTAGCGGCAAGCAGCGCCCCACGCCGGGGCAGATGGTGCTCGTCATGGCGATCGGGGCCGCGGCGATCGCGTTCGTCGTCGTCGTGACCCTCGGCCTGCTGGGGGACGGCGTGGGCACCGGCAACCCCCTCGACTACTACCGGGCGATCGGCCGCGAGCTCACCGACCCCGGCAACTGGCGTGTCATCGGCCTGAGCGCCGCCGCCGGGGCGGGCGTGACCGCCCTCGTCCTGCTGCTCGCCCGCCGCGGCCGCCGCTGACGGGCGCTGCCCGAGCACCAGCAGCACCCGAGGACCTGCACCACCTGCACCACCACCGACCTGACAGAACGAACCGAGGAGAGCGATGCGCGTCAAGGTGACGCTCCGACGCCCGGACACCACGCAGGACGACGTCGTCATCACCGCGGACGCGGGGGCGACGATCGGCGAGGTGGCCTCGACGGTCGCCCGCGTGGACCCTGCCGGGCTGGGGGCTGCCCCCGACGGTCCGCGGACCCTCGAGGCCCGCCTGCCGGGCCAGGACCGGCCGGTGCGCCTGCCCGCGGACGCCGCGCTCGGCGAGGCGTGGATCGGCTCGGGCGCGGAGGTCGCCGTCGTCGACCTGGACCGTCCCGGCTTCGACTACCCGGGGGCGCGCGAGGTGCGGGCTACGCTGCGCTTCGGTGACGGCAGCGCCATCGACCTGCCGGAGGGCAGCTGGGTGCTCGGTCGCGCGCAGGGGTGCGACGTCGTGCTCAGCGACCCGCTGGTGTCCAAGCAGCACCTGCGCCTGGACGTGTCCGACGTGGTCGACGTCGTCGACCTGGGCTCGGCCAACGGCCTCCTGGTCGACGGAGACCACGTGCAGCGCCTGCGCGTCGACGGCAGCCAGCGGGTGGTGGTCGGCGACACGACGATGACCATCGAGCGCCGCAAGCCGACGACGCTCACGGGGGTCGCGCCCAAGGCGGGGCCGGTGCCGTTCACCCGCTCCCCGCGGGTGGAGGCGCGCTACTCCGGCGACCAGTTCGAGTCCCCGGAGGTGCCCAGCGAGACGGAGAAGCAACCGTTCCCGGTGCTCGCGCTGATGGCGCCCGTGCTGATGGGCGGCTTCATGCTGGCCATGGGGCGCGGCCCCATGGGACTGGTGTTCATCATGCTGTCGCCGATCATGCTCATCGGCAACTACCTGACCCGTAACCTCCAGACCCGCAAGCGCAAGGAGCGCGACGTCGCGCGCTTCGAGGAGCGGCTGGATGCCCTGCGCGACGCGCTCGCCGGCGAGGAGGAGACGGAGCGCTCCGTGCGCCTGCGCGAGGCCCCGGCCACGCCGCACGTGTTCGCCGAGGCCATGCGCCACGGGCCGATGCTGTGGACGCGCCGCCCGGAGCACTGGAGCTTTCTCAACGTGCGGTTCGGCATCGGCACGATGCCGTCGCGCAACTCGGTCAAGAACACGGCCAAGGGTGCGCTCATCAAGGAGTACCAGGAGCGCCTCGACGCGGTGATCGACCGCTACGAGAACGTGTCCGGCGTCCCGGTGGTGGAGAACCTGTACGACGCGGGCGCGCTCGGGTTCGCCGGCCCTCCCGCCAAGGTGGCCGGCAGCCTCAACGCGGTGCTGCTGCAGCTCACGGGCCTGCACTCCCCGTCGGAGCTGGTCGTCACGGGCATGGTCAGCCCAGTGTGGACCAAGCACCTGCAGTGGCTCACCTGGATCCCGCACACGTCGTCCCCGCAGAGCCCGGTCGAGGGCCACCACCTCGCCGACTCTGCGAGCGGCGCCGCCCGCCTGATCGCCGAGCTCGAGGAGCTCGTGACGACCCGCCTGCGCTCCCAGCGCGGCGGGGCGCAGCGTCGCGGCGCGATCGACGAGGACGACGCCGCCCTCGAGCGCGGCGCGGAGGTCGGCGGCAAGAAGGCCGAGACGGGCACGAAGTCCCCGGTCCCGGCGGTCGTCGTCCTCATCTCCGACGACATCGACGTCGAGCAGGCGCGCCTGGTGCAGCTCGCCGAGCAGGGCCCCGACGCGGGCGTCTACCCGCTGTGGATCTCCGCCGACACGGCGTCGCTCCCTGCCGCCTGCCGCACGTTCGTGGACCTCGGGCCCGAGGGGCCGCGTGTCGGCATGGTCCGCCTCGGCCGCTGGGTGGACGACCTCGAGCTGGAGGAGATCGACGCCACGACGGCGCTCGACTACGGCCGCCGGCTCGCCCCGGTGTTCGACGCGGGCGCCATCATCGCGGACTCCTCCGACCTGCCCCGCTCGGTGACGATGCCCGCGCTGCTGGGGCACGACCTGTTCGAGGACCCGAACGCGGTGCTCGAGCGCTGGCGGCAGAACCTGTCGGTGTACGACCGCGTCACCCCGGTGCCGCGCAAGCGCGCGGGGACGCTGCGCGCGATCGTCGGCTCGGCGGGCCTGGACGCGCAGCACCTCGACCTGCGCAGCCAGGGTCCGCACGCCCTGGTCGGCGGCACCACCGGTGCCGGCAAGTCCGAGTTCCTGCAGGCATGGGTGCTCGCGATGGCGGCCGAGTACAGCCCGGACCGCGTGACGTTCCTCTTCGTGGACTACAAGGGCGGCTCGGCGTTCGCCGACTGCGTCCAGCTCCCGCACTGCGTCGGCCTGGTCACCGACCTGTCGCAGCACCTGGTGCTGCGGGCTCTCACGTCGCTGCGGGCCGAGCTGCACCACCGCGAGCACCTGTTCAACCGCAAGAAGGTCAAGGATCTCCTCGAGCTCGAGAAGCGCGGCGACCCGGAGACCCCGCCGGCCCTCGTCATCGTCATCGACGAGTTCGCGGCGCTCGTGGGCGACGTACCGGAGTTCGTGGACGGCGTCGTCGACGTCGCGCAGCGCGGCCGGTCGCTCGGCATCCACCTCATCATGGCGACCCAGCGCCCCGCTGGCGTCATCAAGGACAACCTGCGCGCCAACACGAACCTGCGCGTCGCGCTGCGCATGGCCGACGAGTCGGACTCCAGCGACGTCGTCGACATCAAGGACGCGGCCCACATCGACCCGGCCATCCCGGGCCGCGGCGTCGTCAAGACCGGCCCCGGGCGCCTCCAGGCGTTCCAGTCCGGGTACGCGGGCGCGTGGAGCACCCGCGCGCCCGAGCGCGCGGCGATCGAGGTCGCGGGCCTCCACTTCGGCCGCGAGGAGAAGTGGGAGGAGCCCGTCGTCGAGTCCGCGGCGGACGACGACATGGACCTCGGCCCGAACGACCAGCAGCGGCTCGTGGCCCGGATCACCGAGGCGTTCGCGGCCGGGCGGCTGCCCGCGCCGCGGCGGCCGTGGCTGGACTCGATGGCCGACGCCTACGACCTCACCCGGCTGCACCAGCGCACCGACACCGAGCTGCTGCTCGGCGTCGCGGACATCCCCGAGCAGCAGGCCCAGCGTCCGGTGTACTTCCACCCGGACGTCGACGGTCACCTCGGGGTGTACGGCACCGGCGGCTCCGGCAAGAGCACGACGCTGCGCACCCTCGCGGCGGCGGCGGGCATCACTCCGCGCGGCGGCCCCGTGCACGTGTACGGCCTGGACTTCGCGGCGGGCGCGCTGCGGATGCTGTCCGCGCTGCCGCACGTCGGGACGATCGCCCGTGGGGACGACATCGAGCGCGTCGTCGGCCTCATGCGGATGCTGCGCGACGAGCTGCTGCGGCGCGGGGAGGCGTTCGCCGCCGTGTCGGCGTCGAGCGTCACCGAGTACCGCCAGATCACCGGGCGGGCCGACGTGCCGCGCATCCTGCTGCTGGTGGACGGGTTCCCCGGCTTCCGCGACGACTTCGAGGTCGGCGCGGGCCGTGCCGAGTGGTTCGACGTGTTCCGCGACATCCTCAACGACGGCCGTGCGCTGGGCATGCACGTGGTCTTCACCGCCGACCGGTCGGGCGCCGTGCCGACGTACGTGCGCTCCATGGTGCAGCGCAACCTCCTGCTGCGGATGACGGACGACGGCTACCTGGCTTTCAACGCGCCGCGCGACATCATCACGGCGGACTCGCCCAACGGCCGCGCGATCGTCGACGGTCTCGAGGTGCAGATCGCCGTCATCGGCGGCACGACGTCGGTGTCCGCGCAGGCAGCAGCCACCGAGAAGCTCGGCCAGTCCATGCTGCAGGCGGGCGTGCGGCCCGCGCCGGCCGTGCGGGTGCTGCCCACCGAGTACGGCGCGGGCGAGCTGCCCGAGCAGGTGGACGGGCAGCCCGTCCTCGGCCTGGACGGCATCACCCTGGGCGTGGTGCCGTTCGACCCGACGGGCACGATGGTCGTCGCGGGCCCGCCCGGGTCCGGCCGGAGCAACGCGCTGGTCGCGATCTCGCGCGCGGTGCGGCGTGCCAACCCGGAGGCGCGGCTCTACCTGTTCGCGCAGGGCCGTTCGGCGATCGCCGACAAGCTGCCCTGGACGGAGGTGGCCACGGGGATCGACAAGGTCAAGGCGCTGGCCACGGACCTCCTCGCCGCCGTGCAGGACCCGGACGTCGACCCGGGCATCGTCGTCGTCATCGAGGGGCTCAACGAGTACCTGCAGTCTCCCGCGGACAAGCCGATCCAGGACCTCACCAAGGCGATCCGCAGCAGCGACCACCTGCTCGTCGCCGAGGCGGAGACGGCGGGCTGGGCCGCGACCTGGCCGCTGCTCGGCGAGGTGAAGAACGGCCGCCGCGGCATCATCCTGCAGCCGGAGAACCTCGACGGCGACACGATCCTCAAGACGTCGCTGCCGCGCGCCGGCAAGGGGGAGTTCCCCGTGGGCCGCGGCGCGTGGATCGCGCGGGGGAAGCACACGCGGGTCCAGCTCCCCTATGTCCTCGAGGACTGAGCCGGAGCGCAGCGCAGGGTGCGGGCCGAGGGACGAGGCACTCGCCCGTAGCGGAGTGCAGGTTCGGTCCGACCGGTGGATCGAGGACTGAGCCGGAGCGCAGCGCAAGGTGCGGGCCGAAGGACGAGGCACTCGCCCGTAGCGGAGTGCAGGCTCGGGCCCGGTCGATGGGGAGTCCTCCCCATCGACCGGCCGGTCCGCACTCGGCTACGGTGCGTGGCGGCAGAGAAAAGAGACGCTGCCGCAAGGACGAGGGGGAGCTGTGGCCGGGTACGACCTGTCCATCAACATGGAAGAGTTGCGCACTCTTGCCGAGGACCTGAAGACGATCAAGGACGAGTTCGAGGGCGCCGACGACCGCGCGGAGGACGCCGCGGACGCGACCGGCCACGACGACCTGCGCGACAAGGTCAACGACTTCGCGGACAAGTGGCGCATCAAGCGCGAGGAGATGACGGGGAACGTCGTCAAGCTCCAGGGCATCATCCAGCAGGTCGTCGACACGTTCACAGAGATCGACGCGGAGCTCGCGAAGGCTCTCGAAGAGGGCGCCGAGAAGGCGTAGGGGAGATCATGGGCGACACGCAGTGGCAGAAGCTCGACGGGGACGCCGAGCTCGTCCGCACCAAGGGCAGGAAGTACCAGGAGATCGCGGACGCCATCGGGCGGGCCACCTCGACCCTCGCGGCGATCTCGAACGACGCGAGCACGACGGCCAAGTCGATGGACGCGATGAAGACGCTGGCCGACGACGTCCGCGAGGACATCGCCAAGGCGACGGACCGCTACCGCTACACCGGGGACGCGCTCGTCACGTACAGCTCGGCCTTGGACTCGGCCATCTCGCAGTCGGAGACGGCGGCGACCCAGATCGCCTCGATCGAGGACGACCTGGCCGCCGCGCGGACGACGGCGAACAACGCCCAGTCCGAGGTCGACGACCTGCCGTCGGACGCCGCCGACGGTGACGTCGACTCGGCCAACAGCACGCTCGCGACCGCGAACTCGCGGGTGTCGAACCTCGAGGGCAGCCTCAGCTACTGGCAGGGTCGCTGGAACGACGCGCACGGCGACAAGAACTCCGCCGCGCAGACGGCGAAGAACTCGATCGACGAGGTCGTCACCGGCGACAAGGTGCACGGGCTCGAGGACGGTTTCTGGGACCACGTCGGCGAGGTCGCGTCGTTCCTGTACAAGGCGCTCAAGATCATCTGCGACATCGCCGGGATCCTCGCGATCTTCCTGTCCTGGGTGCCGGTCCTCGGCCAGGTGCTCCTCGTGCTGGCGGCGATCGGCTCGATCATCGCGATCGTCGAGGGCATCGTGAAGATGGCGCGGGAGGGCTTCAGCTGGGGTGCGCTCATCGGCGTCGGCCTCGGGGTCATGGGACTCTTCGGCGGCAAGGCCATCGGCACGCTCGCCAAGTACGCCAAGGCTCGCTCGGTGGTCCAGACCGCGGGGCGGATGTCGAACGGCGCCGCGCGGGCGAAGTTCGGCACGGCGCTGCTCAAGAGCTCTCGCAAGACGTTCGCGCAGACGAACGGCCAGCGTGCCTGGGAGGTCCTCAAGTCCCCGTTCCTGCGGTCGTCCACCGACAAGGCGGTGTTCGGGCTGCTCAAGAACGGGGAGGGTGCCAAGGCCTTCACCACGTGGCGGGGCTCGCAGTTCCCGCTGCCGTACAAGGACGGCGCGGCCCGGTTCACCCTGGGCAACGACGACGTGGCGGACATGATCGCGCACTTCGGCCAGACCGGGCTGCGCATCGACAACGTCACGTCGACCACGTCGGCCATCGCGACGGTCAGCGCCGTCTTCCACCAGACGGCGAACCTGACGAACAACATGGTCAAGCTCGGCACGGACATCAGCGGCGGCAACGGCTGGGGCATCGCGGACACGGGCAACTCCGTCGTCACCCAGCCCGCCGGCGGTGCGTGGGGCAACATCTCGGGCATCCCGATGAAGGTCAATTCGTGGTTCGGCTGACCTGCGGCATGATCGTGCCCATGGTGCGGTCCACGGTTGGTGCGGTCCACGGTGCGGGGTGCAGGCGATGAGTGACGGGACGACCCGGGGGATCGTGGGCTTCGAGCTCGGTCTCCCGGTGGAGTGGCACGTGGTGCCGGGCGACCTCGCCGACGTCGGGGCGTGGTCGCACGCCACCGCGAGCGAGCTGGTCCGGGGCGCGGTCGCTCAGGGCCTCGTCGGGGCGCAGGCGGCCGATACGACGGACGTGCTCGCGGAGCAGCTCTCCGACGTCGCGGCCGTCGTGCGCGACGCCGACATCTCCTCCATGCAGACGGCGGTGCTCGTGCGGCGCCCGGAGTCCGGGGTGGTCGACGCGATGGTCACCCTGGTGGCGCAGCAGGGCCTCGGGGTGGAGCAGTTCACCGCGAGCCTGTCGCACGGCGTCGAGACGACCGAGCGGTACGGGGTCGTCCACGCGGGAGAGATCACGGGGACGGGTGACGCGGGCCGGCTCGTGGGCGTCCACCTGCTGCTGGGCAGCGCGGCGGACGCGGGCCTCGGGGCGGACCTCGAGGTGCTCGAGGAGCGGGTCGTCCTCGGGGTGTTCCCACCCGCGTCGCGGGACATGGTGGAGGTCACGGCGATCGCCCGGAGCGTCGGCACGTTCGAGGACATGCCGCAGGCGATGGTCGACCTCATGGCCGGTCTCGTCGTGGAGACGGAGCCGCTGTCGTGACGCGTCAGATGACGTCGTGGAACGGCGGTCTGCGCATCGTGGTGCCGGGCACCTGGGCGAACGTCCCGGTGGACGACCCGGCGCGGACGGTGGCGTTCCTCAAGCGACTCGTGAAGGACCAGGTGGGCACGGCGGACCGGCTCGCGCGCGTGCGTCGTGAGGCGACGCAGGAGCTCCTCGTCACCGCCCGCGAGGCGGTCGGCCTCGGCGTGCACACGTTCCTGTTCTCGTTGGAGATGGTGCCCGGCGTGCCCTTCCCGGCCGCCGTCATGATGATCGACGAGGAATGGCCGGCGGCGGGTGCCGCGGGGCCGCGCGCGACCACCGAGGACGAGGTGCGTGCGGCGCTGACCGCGGCCTACCCGAGCGGCGAGGTCGCTGTCCAGCGCAACGGTCCGGTGGCGCGCGTCGTGGAGATGGCCGAGGGGCGCACCAGCGACAGCGAGGACGCGCTGCCCGTGCGGACGATGCGGCTCGAGTACCACATGCCGTACCCCGACCGCTCGAAGCTCCTGCTCATCCGAGTCAACGTGCCGAACATCCCGTCGGCGGAGCCGTTCGCGACGCTCTTCGACGAGATCGTGGACTCGGTGAGCTTCGTCGCGCAGGAGGACCGCCCGTCCGTGGCGGGCTGACCCCGGTCAGCGCGGCGTGTCGTCGGAGGTGTCGGCGTTGCGCCGCATGCCACGGATGAAGCCCAGGCTGCCCAGCACGACCATGAGCACGGCGACGACGCCGACCGTCACCCACCCGCCGAGGGAGGCGAAGAGGTCGGGGGCGAACCGGGCCGTGACGCCGCCGGCGACGATGATGACGAAGCCGACGAGCAGGATCGTGGACGCTGTCCGCGAGGGCGCGGCGCCGCGCGCGTCGCGACCGCGGTCGTCGCTGGTGCCGTTGTTGCTCATGGGTGGGCTCTCCAAGGGGTCGGCAGGTGTGTCGGCTGGCATGGTCTAGGGTGCCGACCCTAGACCGGTTCGGACACCCATGGCGGCACGCCGTGGCGGCTGCGTGCGAGATGAGGACGGTATGGGGGACGACCAGGTGACGAGCCCGGCCCGGCCGGCGGGCCAGGGCCCACGGCCCGGCAGGGTCGCGCTGAGGCTCCGGCCCGTCGGGTACCTGCTCGTCGGCGTCGTCTGGACGACGATCGTGCTGGTGGCGCTGCTCCTGCTCGTGGGGTCGGTGCCCTACCTCGCCTACGTCGACTCGGACAGCCTGGTGCGCGGCGTCGGGGAACGCCTGTCGAACCCGGTCGAGGCCGTCGCGTTCGTGCTGCTCGCGCTGCCGGTCCTGGCGCTGGCGGTAGGGGCCGGCGGCTGGCACGTCCTGACGGCCTCCTGGCCGCTGGCGGTGCTGTCGTTCGTCTACGTCGGCCGCGCGCTGTCGCCGGACTACGCCGGAGAGAAGCTCTCGTTCACGGCGCACGCCCCGCGGGGGACCACGTTCGGCCCGCCGACGCTGAGCGGCGTCGCGATGTCGCTCCAGCCCGTGCGGTCGACGCCGTTCACGGACGCGGTCATGCGGTTCTACGTGGCGGGCTGGGTCGTGGACGGGCGCACCGTCGTCGCGATGCTCCCCGCCGGTCTGGCGTGGCCGCTGGCGATCACGGCCCTGGTCCCCGGCGTCCCAGGCGTCGTGAACGTGGTCGCGGGAGTGCTGGCCGTCGGCCTGCTCGCGACCTCGGTCGTCCTGGGGACGCGTGCGTTCCGCCGCCGGTTCGAGCCCGAGGGTCCGGGCGCGGCGGCGGGGGGCAGGGCCCTCTCCGACCTCTCCGCCGACGAGCTCCGCGCCCGCCGGGCGCGCGTCGAGAGGCAGCGCCGTGCCCGCCTGCGTCGTGGGGGAACCACGCGGCCGTAGCCGTCCGAGCCGGCGCGCCCCGGTGCCGCGCTCGCGTCGATGGGGAGTCCTCCCCATCGACGGGTGCTTCGAAGCCGCAGTAGGGTCGTCGTCGACGGATCGGCCGCTAGGGGGCCGGCCGAACCACTGATGGAGCTGAGGAGCTTTTCATGTCGAACATGAACGTCACGTACGACGAGCTGCGGTCGCAGGCGGGTCAGCT
>NZ_JAIXCQ010000017.1 GCF_020297055.1 Isoptericola luteus
CGCGAGATCCGGAGGGGACGGTCCGTCGCCGGTACGGACCGTCCCCTCCGGATCTCGCGGGTCCGGCTTCTCTATCTCGGCGTGCCGTTGGTCGCGGCGCGGGCGGCCGCGTGGAACGCGAGGATCTGCAGCTCGCCGGCCACGTCCACGGACCGGACGACGACGTCGTCGGGCAGCTGCAGGGCCACGGGCGCGAAGGACAGGATCTCGCGCACCCCGCAGGCGACGATGCGCTCCGCCAGCCCCTGTGCCACCGGGCCGGGGGTGGCCAGCACCACCATCGAGACGCCCGTCCGCGCGAGGACGTCCTCGAGGGTGTCGACGTGCTCGATCGCCAGGCCCGCCGCCGTCGTGCCGACGATCCCCGGGTCGGCGTCCAGCAGGGCGACCACCTGGAAGCCGCGGGCCGCGTACCCCGAGTAGTTCGCCAGCGCGTGCCCCAGGTTGCCGATGCCGACGATCGCGAGCCGGTGCTCCGACTCCAGGCCCAGCGCCGCCGCGACGTACGACGCCAGGGACTGCACGTCGTACCCGACCCCGCGCGTGCCGAAGGACCCCAGATAGGACAGGTCCTTGCGCAGCTGCGCCGACCCCACCCCCGAGCGTTCCGCCAGCTCCGAGGACGACGTCGTCGTCACCCCCGCGTCCACCAGGTCGCGCAGCGCGCGCAGGTAATAGGGCAACCGCGCCACCGTCGCGGCCGGCACCGTCGCCTCACCGAGCTCGATCACGTCCATCCCTCCTTGCCGCTACCGGGCAAGCCGCCGCGCCAGGCGCGCCGCGTCGACACGCCAGAATCCTTGCTGCACGCCGTCCACCTCGACGACGGGCACGTAGTCCCCGTACTTCTCCACCAGATCGCCGCCGCCCCCGGCACCGTGCGCACCACCGTCCGGACCGACCTCGATGTCGACCTCGCGCCAGCGCTCTCCCGCCGCCGTGCACACCTGCTCCACGACCGCCCGCGCATCGTCGCACAGGTGGCATCCCGGCCGGGTGTACAGGACGACCCGTGGTCGTTCGACGGATCCATGCGGCCTGCTCACCTGCACAGCGTATCCGCGCCGATACAGTGGACCGTATGCCGTCCCCCGCCGAGCCCTCACCTCCGACGGCCGGGGCCGCAGCCTTCTTCGACGTCGACAACACGATCATCCGGGGAGCGAGCTCGTTCCACCTGGCCCGCGCCCTGTACCAGCGCCGGTTCTTCGGCACGGCGGACCTGGTCCGGTTCGCGCTGATCCAGGCGAAGTACCTGATCTTCGGCGAGTCCCGCACCCAGATCGAGTCGGTGCGCAACCGCGCCCTGTCACTCATCGCAGGGCGGTCGGTCGCCGAGATCACCGCCGTCGGCGAGGAGGTCTACGACACCGTCCTGGAGCTGCGGATCTTCCCCGGCACCAAGCGTCTCCTCGACGCCCACGTGGCGGCGGGCGACCAGGTGTGGCTCGTCACCGCGACCCCGGTCGAGATCGGCGGGCTCATCGCGCGCCGGCTGGGGGCCACGGGCTGCCTCGGCACCATCGCCGAGCACTCGGGCGGCTACTACACCGGCCGGCTCATCGGGGACCTCATGCACGGCGAGTCCAAGGGTGCCGCCGTGCGCGAGCTCGCCGAGCGCGAGGGTCTGGACCTGGAGGCGTCGTACGCCTACGGCGACTCGCTCAACGACCTGCCCATGATGCGGTCCGTCGGCAACCCGTGCCCCATCAACCCGGACGTGCGCCTGCGCCGGCACGCGAAGGACGTCGGCTGGCCCATCCGCGAGTTCCGCGGACGGCGGCAGCGCGCCGCCCGCCGCGGCGTCCGCACGGCCTCGTGGGCCGGCGCCGCCTGGGTCGCCGGCCTGGTGCTGCGCGCCGTCCAGAAGCGCCTGCGCGGCTGACCCGGCCGCGCCTGGCAGAACGCAACGAGCCCGGCACCCCCGCAGTGAGGGTCCGGGCTCGGGACGCGCGGCCCGCCGCGAGGCGGGCGCGAGATCACTTCTTGTTACGACGCTGGTGACGCGTCTTGCGAAGCAGCTTGCGGTGCTTCTTCTTCGCCATGCGCTTACGGCGCTTCTTGATGACGGAGCCCATGAGGTCCTCACAATGCTGGTCGGATGGTGGAACGGTTGGTCCCACGAGCCTGTGAGCAGGTGCAGCCGACCAACACGGAAAGTCCGTCCTCCAGGGTACCCGATCCACGCTCGTACCCCGAACTCCGGTGCCGGGGGCGCCGCCCAGGTGGGCCCCGGGGCGTCTGCCGCTAGTCGCGGTAGGGGTCGAGCCCCCAGGTGGGGAACACGTGCTTGCGGGTGGCGAGGACGGCGCGGTCCACGTCGTCGGCGGGGTCGTAGCCCTCGGACCAGGGCCGCCAGGCGACGTCCCGTCCCCCCAGCCGCTCGGCCGGGTCGAGTCCCGACATCTCCTCGACGTCCCGGCGCCAGTGCTCGGGCAGGACGATCCCGGCGGGTAGCGGCACGTGCGCGGCCTCCGCCACGAGGCTCGCCCACACCAGCGGGACGACGTCGACCACGGCGTACCCGCCCCCGCCGAGCGCCACCCAGCGCCCGTCGGCGACCTCGTGGGCGAGGTCGTGCACCCAGCGGGCCGCGGTGCGCTGCGCGTCGACGCCGACGTTCAGGTCGGTCAGCGGGTCGTTGCCGTGCGCGTCACAACCGTGCTGCGACACGATCACCTGGGGGTCGAACTCCCGGAGGACCGCCGGGAGCACGGCGTTCACGGCCCGCAGCCAGCGGGCACCGTCCGTGCGCGGCGGCAGGGCGACGTTCACCGCCGTCCCGTGGGCCGCCGTGCCGCCCGTGTCCGCGGGGTTGCCCGTGCCCGGGAAGAGGGTGTGCCCGTCCTGGTGCACCGAGAAGGTGAGCACGCGCGGGTCGTCCCAGAAGATCGACTCGACGCCGTCCCCGTGGTGCGCGTCGAGGTCGACGTACGCGACCCGTTCCGCCCCCAGGTCCAGGAGCCGCTGCACGGCCGCCGCGGCGTCGTTGTAGATGCAGAAGCCCGACGCCGACCCTCGCCGCGCGTGATGCATGCCGCCGGCGACGTTCACCCCGTGGACGACGCGCCCTGACCACACGGCCTCGGCGGCATCCACGGACGCGGCCACGATGCGCGCCCCCGCCTCGTGCATCCCGGCGAAGACCGGGTCGTCCTCCGTGCCGAGGCCGCGCAGCGGGTCGGGCTGCCCCGTGGCCGCCGCGCGCCGCACGGCGGCGACGTACTCGGCGTCGTGCACCGTCTGCACGACGGCGTCGGGTGCGGGGGCGACGTCGGCGACCTCGAGGGTGGGCTCTTCGAGCAGACCCAGCTCGCGGACCAGGCGCATCGTCAGGTCGAGCCGGGTGGGCGCCATCGGGTGCCCGGGGCCGAAGTCGTAGCGCAGCAGCTCAGGGCTCCACAGCAGCCGGGCGACGCGCATCCCGTCACCGTAGCCCACGGCGTGGCAGGCTTGGGCCGCGCGGATCGTCGGCGAGACGCGCCGCGCGACGGACTGCGCAGCACGGGACCGGGCGGAGAGGGGACGGTGTGAAGAGGACGTGGGGCCGTCGCATGCTGGCGCTACGCGGCTGGGTCGACCAGGCCGCCCGCGAGTACCCCGCGCGGCTGGCGATGACGGTGTTCGCCGCCGTCATCACCCTGGTCTGGCTCCTGCTGCTGCCCCCGTGGGCGACGACGTCGGGCCAGGGCGCGCCCGCCGTCGACGCCCTCTTCACCGCGACGTCCGCCGTGTGCGTCACCGGCCTGGTCGTGCACGACACGGCGACGTACTGGTCCGAGTACGGGCACGTCGTCATCCTCGTCGGGATCAAGGTCGGCGGGCTCGGCGTGATGACGCTGGCGTCGCTGCTCGGACTGGCGGTGTCACGGCGGCTCGGCCTCACGCAGAAGCTGCTCACCGCCTCGGAGACGAAGACGGAGCGGCTCGGCGAGGTCGGTGCCCTGCTGCGCACCATCATCATCACGGCGACGTCGATCGAGCTCGTGATCGCGCTGCTGCTGTTCCCCCGACTGCTCGCGCTGGGCGACTCCGCGGGGATGGCCGCCTGGCACGCCCTGTTCTACGCGGTGTCGTCGTTCAACAACGCCGGGTTCGTGCCGACCGCCGACGGACTGCTCCCGTTCGCGTCCGACTGGCTGGTGCTGCTGCCGATCTGCCTCGGCGTGTTCATCGGCTCGCTCGGCTTCCCGGTGATCCTCAACGTCATCACCCACCGGCGGCGACGCCACCACTGGATCCGCTCCCTGTCGCTGCACACCAAGCTCACGGTGACCACCAGCCTCGCGCTGCTGGTCGGCGGCGCGGTGCTCATCGGCGCGCTGGAGTGGAACAACCCGGCCACGTTCGGCTCGCAGGACGGCGCGACCCGCGTCCTGTCGTCGATCGTCGCCTCCGTGATGCCCCGGTCCGGTGGCTTCTCCAGCGTCGACACCAGCCGGCTGCACCAGGAGACGTGGCTCGCGACCGACGCGCTGATGTTCGTGGGCGGCGGCTCGGCGTCCACCGCGGGCGGCATCAAGGTCACGACCCTCGCCGTCATGCTGCTCGCCATCCTCTCGGAGGCCCGCGGCGACAAGGACACCGACGCGTTCGGCCGCCGCATCCCCCGCGACACGCTGCGGCTGTCCATCGCGGTCGTCTTCATGGGTGCGACGGCGGTGCTCGTCACGTGTCTCGCGCTGCTGCGCCTGACGCCGTACTCCCTGTCCGAGGTGCTGTTCGAGGCGATCTCCGCCTACGCGACCGTGGGTCTGTCCACCGGCATCACGGCGAGCCTGCCCGACGCCGCGAAGCTCTGGCTCTGCGGGCTGATGTTCGTCGGCCGCGTCGGCGTCATCTCCGTGCTGGGCGCGCTCGCGCTGCGCGACCGGCGGCGCATCGTACGCTTCCCGGAGGAACGCCCGATCATCGGGTGAGGCGGAGGTGCCGCGAAGGGTGAGGGCCGAGGAACGAGGCACTCGCCCGGAGCAGAACCGCAGCCTCACCCCTGCCCTCACCGGACCGACGAGGAGACCACGTGCCCGAGAAGAAGCCCCGCGAGCGCGAGCGGGACGCCGGTGTCCTCGTCATCGGGCTGGGACGGTTCGGGTCGGCGATCGCCGCGACGCTGGACCGGCTCGGTCAGGACGTCCTCGCCGTCGAGCGGGACCAGCGCCTGGTGGCGCAGTGGTCTGGCCGGCTGCCGCTGGTCGAGGCGGACGCGTCGAACCCGGAGGCCCTGGAGCAGCTCGGGGCTCGGGACTTCGGCGTCGCCGTCGTGGGCGTCGGTACCCAGCTCGAGGCGTCCGTGCTCATCACGGGCAACCTCGTGGACATGGGCACCCCGCAGATCTGGGCGAAGGCGGTCTCGGCGGAGCACGGGCGCATCCTCACGCGCATCGGCGCGCACCACGTGGTGTTCCCGGAGTCCGACGCCGGCTCGCGGGTCGCGCATCTCGTCAGCGGCAAGATGCTCGACTACATCGAGGTCGAGGACGGGTTCACCATCGTCAAGATGCGCCCGCCGAAGGAGATGCAGGGTTTCACGCTCGCGCAGTCGGACGTCCGCAAGAAGTACGGCGTGACCGTCATCGGCGTGAAGTCGCCCGGCGTCGAGTTCCTCTACGCGACGCCGGAGACCCGTGTGAGCGCCAACGACCTCCTGGTGTGCTCGGGCCACGCCGACCTGCTCGAGCGGTTCTCCGCGCGGCCGTGATCGCCCGCCCGTCCGGCGGCCGGCTCACGCGGTACGACGCCGCAGGGTGGCGACCCCCAGCACGACGGCGCCGACGATGAACAGGACGATGACGCCGACGGCGCCGGAGACGTCGGCCCACTCGGCCCCGGCGGACAGGTCCTGCATCGCCTCGATGGCGTAGGTCAGCGGGAACACCCGCGAGAGCCACTCGAGGACCTGCGGCATCTGGTCGCGCGGCATGAGCAGGCCGCAGGTGATGAGCTGCGGGAAGATGATGGCCGGCATCATCTGCACGGCCTGGAACTCGCTGCGGGCCAGCGCGGACGCTGCCAGGCCCAGGCAGCAGCCGAGGACGGCGTCGAGCATGGCCACCACCACGACGAGCCACAGCGGCCCGAGCACGTTCATGCCGACGGCGAGCGCGAAGCCCACGACGACCAGGGACTGCACGAGCGCCAGCCCGGCGAACGCCAGGGCGTAGCCGGCCACGAAGTCGGCCTTGCGCAGCGGGGTCGTCATGAGCCGCTCGAGCGTCCCGGACTGCCGCTCGCGCAGCGTGGCGACGCTCGTGACGAGGAACATGACGATGAGCGGGAAGAGGCCCACGAGCATGGGGCCGAACTGGTCGAGCACTCCCGTGCCGTCGAACATCCATGCGAGCAGCCCGAGCAGCAGGCAGGGCAGCCCGATGATGAGGACGACGGTGCGGCGGTCGAACCGGAGCTGGGCCAGGACGCGGCTCGCGGTGGTCAGGGTGAGCGTCATCGGGTCCCCTCCTCGCTGGTCGTCGGTGCCTCGCGCTGCTCGATGAGCGTCAGGAACGCGCGCTCGGCGTCCGGGGCCCCGGTGGACTCGAGGAGCTCGGAGGGCGTGGTGTCCGCCAGGAGCGTGCCCTCGCGGAGCAGCAGCAGCCGGTCGCACCGCGTGGCTTCGTCCATGACGTGGCTGGAGACCAGCAGCGTGCGCCCGTCGGCGGCGAGGCGCCGGAACATGTTCCACAGGTCTCGCCGCAGCACGGGGTCCAGCCCGACGGTGGGCTCGTCGAGGACCAGCAGCTCCGGGTCGCCGACCAGCGCCGCCGCCAGGGACACCCGGGACAGCTCCCCGCCGGAGAGCGTGCCGACCCGCTGCTTCTCGTGCCCGCCCAGGTCGACGGCCTCGACGGCACGGCGCACCGCCGCCTCCGCCCCGGCACCGGGGAGCCCGGCGAGGCGTGCGAAGTAGCGCAGGTTCTGGACCACCGTGAGGTCCGTGTACACCGACGCCGCCTGGGTCACGTACCCGACGCGGTGGCGCAGCCCGGCGGCGCCGGCCGGCTCGCCCAGCACGGTCACGTCTCCGGTCACCGCGGCCTGGACGCCGACGACGGCCCGCAGCAGCGTCGTCTTGCCGGACCCTGAGGGGCCGAGCAGGCCCACCACCTGCCCGGCGGGCACCACGACGTCCAGCCCGTCGATGACCGGTCGGCCGCCGCGCTCGACCCGGAGCCCGCGGACCCGGACCGCGACGTCGTTATTCACCATGCGGTGAATTCTGCTCCTCGCGAGCGCCCGTGCACAAGACCCCGCGGCCGATCAGCCCGGCAGCTCCCCGGTGAGGTAGCGCTGCAGCGTGGGGCCGACGAGCACCGCCACCCGCGCGGGCTCCAGCGACGCCAGCGGGTCGATCGGCACGAGGAACCGCGTCATCAGCACGCCCGCGACCTGCGAGGCCACGAGCGACGAGCGCAGCCGCGCGTCCGAGACCTCGAGCAGCCGGACCATCGGGCCGAGCACCTCCGCCCCGAGGAACTGCGGCAGCAGCCCGCGCAGGGCCGGGTCTGCCATCACGGCCGGCACGACCAGCCGCACGGTGTCGCCCCCGTCCTGGTCCCACATCTCGAGGACCGCGCGCACCAGCCGCTCCCCCAGGCCCTCGACAGGGCCCTCGACGACCGTCCGGACGAGGGCGGACGGGTTGACGTCGGCCAGGCCGAGCGACGCGGTGAACAGCTGCGTCTTGTCGCCGAACCAGTGCCGGACCGTGCCCGGGTCCACCCCGGCACGCCGCGCGACCCCGCGGACCGACACCGCCTCGTACCCGCGGTCCGAGAACTCGGCGCGGGCGGCGGCCAGCACCTGCTCGCGCGTGTCCTGCCCCGCGGGGCGGCGACCACGGCGAGGCGACGGGGCTGTCGTTCGGGGCACGGCCCCATCGTGCCAGCAGCCCGCAGGCCGCACCTGGATCAGCCGAGCCGATCAGCCGAGCCGATCAGCCGAGCTCGGCGGCCAGCTCTCGCGACCGGTCCCGCGCCGCCTCGAGAGCGTCGAGGAACGCCGCCCGCACGCCGCCGTCGTCGAGCCTGCGCAGGGCGGCGACCGTCGTGCCCCCGGGCGAGGAGACCTTCTCGCGCAGCACCACGGGGTGCTCGCCCGTCTCGTCGAGCAGCTTCGCCGAGCCCAGCACCGTCTCCACGGCGAGGTGGCGCGCGACGTCGCGGGTCAGCCCCAGCAGGACGCCGGCCTCCGCCATCGCGTCGACCACGTAGAACACGTACGCCGGCCCCGACCCGGCGAGCGCCCCGAACGCGTCCATGTCCTTCTCCGCGACCCGGAACACGTGCCCCGAGCCGGCCAGGATCCGCTCGACGAGCGCGACGTCGGCGTCGTCCGTGGCCGCGCCGCCGACGACGGCGGTCACGCCGGCGCCCACCAGCGCGGGAGTGTTCGGCATGGCGCGCACCACGCGCGTGCCGGCCGGGAGCCGGGCCTCGAGGAACGCCAGCGGCAGGCCTGCGGCGACGCTCACGACGACCGCGCCGTCGTCGAGCGCACCGCCGACCTCGGCGAGCATCGCGCCGACGTCCTTGGGCTTGACCCCGACGACGACCACGTGCGCGCCGTGGACGGCGGCCGTGTTGTCCGCCGTCGTGCGCACACCGTAGCGCTCGGCCAGCGCCGCGGCCCGCTCGGGCCGGCGCGTCGTGGCCACGACGTCCCGCGGCGCGACCCCGGAGGCGAGCGCCCCGGCCAGCACGGCCTCGTTCATGTTCCCGGTGCCCAGGAACGCCACCGTCACGCCGCTCACCTGGGCGTCGGCCTGCCCGTCCGTCTGCTCGTTCACGGGGACCACCGTACGTCCCCGCGCACGGACGACGCCGACCGCGGACCGTCGCCGCGACCCCGCCCCGCTACAGCGGGAAGGCGGAGTAGAAGCGCTCGACGAGGTCCGCCGGGCCGGTGGCCTGGAGGACGGCGGTGCCGTTGCGCCATGTCACGACGGCGGTGCCCGTCGTGGAACCGGGCGTCACCACGTACGCCCCGGCGGTCTCGGTCCCGACCAGCACCTCGCCCTCGTCCGACGGCGTGCCCGCGGCCTTGACGAGCGCGCCGTACGCCCGCGTCGCGGCGTCGCCGTCCTCCCACTGCCCGGCGAGGACGTCCACCTTCGCAGCGTCCGCGGCGTCGCCCTCGGCGTACGTCACGGACCAGGCCTCGACCGCGTCGGCGCCGTCGACCCACTCGTCGTGGGGGGTCGCGCCCGCCAGGGCGAGCTGGAGGACGGTGCCCGGCATCGCCTGCAGGAACGTCGTGGCGTCCTTCGGGAGCGCGCTCGGGGACGTCGTCGGTGTGGGGGCCGCCGCAGTGACCGTCACGGCGGGTTCCGGCTCCGGGGTCTGCGCGAACCCTGGCCAGACGAACGCCGTGAGCAGGGCGACGACCACCACGAGTCCGCCGGCGAGCGCACCGACCGCGAGGCGGCGACGGCGGATGACCTCGGGCGACGGGCGGGGCGACCCTCTCCCCGTGCCGCTCCGGCCGCTCGTGCGGGCGTCGCTCATGGGTCTCTCCTCGTGGTCGGACAGGTCCGGACGGGCGCGGGAGCACCGTGCCTGCAAGGCAGCCTAGGGCGTCGGGCGGCGCTGTCGGTGGCGCCGCCTAGCGTGTGTCGACGTGAGCACCTCCACCGCAGCCCGCGCCTCCCGGGCCCGCCCCGCCTACCGCTGCACCGAGTGCGGGTGGACCACCGCCAAGTGGGTGGGCCGCTGCGGGGAGTGCCAGGCGTGGGGCACCGTCACCGACGAAGGACCGGCGCAGACCGGCCCGCGCACGGTGGCCGTGAACCCGTCCCGGGAACCCGCCCGACCCATCGGCGACATCGACGTCGCGGCGGCGCAGGCGGCACCCACCGGGGTGGACGAGCTCGACCGGGTCCTCGGCGGCGGCCTGGTGCCGGGTGCGGTCGTGCTCCTCGCCGGGGAGCCGGGCGTCGGCAAGTCCACCCTGCTGCTGGAGGTCGCGTCGGCGTACGCGCGCGGCGTCGACGGCCGGGACGACCGGACCGTGCTGTATGTGACAGGCGAGGAGTCCGCGGGCCAGGTGCGCCTGCGGGCCGAGCGCGTCGGCGCCCTGGCACCGACCCTGATGCTCGCCGCGGAGACGGACCTCGGCACGGTGCTCGGCCATATCGACGTGACGGAGCCCGACCTGCTCGTCGTGGACTCCGTGCAGACGATCGCCTCGGGCGAGGTGGACGGCGCCCCCGGCGGCGTGAGCCAGGTCCGCGAGGTCGCCGCGGCGCTCATCGCCGTGGCGAAGAGCCGGCAGGTCCCCGTGCTCCTCGTCGGCCACGTGACCAAGGACGGCACCGTCGCCGGGCCGCGCACGCTCGAGCACCTGGTCGACGTCGTGTGCCAGTTCGAGGGCGACCGCCACTCGCGCCTGCGCATGGTCCGCGCCGTGAAGAACCGGTACGGCCCGACGGACGAGGTCGGCTGCTTCGACCTCTCCGAGGCGGGGATCGTCGGGCTGAGCGACCCCAGCGGGCTGTTCCTGTCCCACCTCGGGGCGGGCGTGCCGGGCACCTGCGTCACCGTCACCCTCGAGGGCCGGCGGCCGCTGGCCCTCGAGATCCAGTCGCTCGTCGCGCCGTCGCCGCTGGCGAACCCGCGACGCACCACCAGCGGGCTGGAGTCCTCCCGGCTCGCGATGATCCTCGCCGTCCTGCACCGGCACGGCGGGCTGCGGCTCGCCGACCAGGACGTCTACGTGTCCACCATCGGCGGCGCCCGCGTGACCGAGCCCGCTGCCGACCTCGCCACCGCGCTCGCGATCGTGTCCGCGCGCACCGGCGAGCCGCTGCCCACCGGCACCGTCGCGCTCGGGGAGGTGGGCCTCGCCGGGGACATCAGGCCCGTGACAGGGCTCGAACGCCGGGTCGGGGAGGCCGCCCGGCTCGGTTTCCTGCGCGCCGTCGTCCCCGCCGGCGCCGCCCTGACCGCCCCTCCCGGCATGCAGCTCCTGGAGGCTCGGCACCTCGCCGAGGCCGTCCAGCTCGCCGGGGTCGCCGAGGAGGGCCGACACGGCCGTGGACAAGTCCACGGCGAGCGCGGCCCCACGTCGTAGGATTCGCATCGTGGGTCCCTCCTCCGCGCATCCCGACGCCCTCCTGCGGGAGACGCTCGCCGCTGTCGCGCCCGGAACGGAGCTGCGCGACGGCCTCGAGCGAATCCTGCGAGGCCGCACCGGCGCGCTCATCGTCCTCGGTCTCGACCGCACCGTCGAAGAGCTGTGCTCGGGCGGCTTCGAGCTCGACGTCGAGTTCTCCGCCACCCGCCTGCGCGAGCTGTCCAAGATGGACGGCGCGGTCGTGCTCGACCGCGACGCGACGCGCATCCGCCGCGCCGCCGTCCAGCTCCTGCCCGACCCGTCGATCGAGACGAGCGAGTCCGGAACCCGGCACCGCACCGCCGAGCGCGTCGCCAAGCAGACGGGCCTGCCCGTGGTGTCGGTGAGCCAGTCGATGCGGATCGTCGCGATCTATGTCGGCAGCGCCCGGCACGTGCTGGAGGACCCGGACACGATCCTCGGCCGCGCCAACCAGGCGCTCGCCACCCTCGAGCGCTACCGGTCGCGCCTCGACGAGGTGTCCGGCACCCTCTCCGCGCTCGAGATCGAGGACCTGGTCACCGTCCGCGACGTGTGCTCCGTCGTGCAGCGCCTCGAGATGGTCCGCCGCATCTCCGAGGAGATCGACGGCTACGTCGTCGAGCTCGGCGCCGACGGTCGCCTCCTCGCCCTGCAGCTCGACGAGCTCATCGGCGGCATCGGCGCGGACCGCGACTTCGTGGTCCGCGACTACGTCGAGCTCGAGCGGGCCGGACGTTCCCTGCTCGGTGTCCAGGACGACCTCGCGGCGCTCGACTCCGGCCAGCTCCTCGACCTCGGCCAGATCGGCCGCGTGCTCGAGCTCCCCGGCGGGGGCGTGGCGCTCGACGCCGCGGTCGCCCCGCACGGCTACCGGCTGCTGTCCAAGGTCCCCCGCCTGCCCGGCGCCATCATCGACCGGCTCGTCGGGCACTTCGGAGGGCTGCAGAAGCTGCTCGCCGCCAGCGTGGACGACCTCATGGCCGTCGACGGCGTGGGCGAGCAGCGGGCGCGCGCCGTGCGCGAAGGGCTGTCCCGGCTGGCGGAGTCCAGCATTCTCGAGCGCTACGTCTGATCGGCCGGCACATCTGATCGGCCGGCACGTCTGATCGCTCATGGCGCCCGATCAGATGCGGGCCGGCGAGGTCAGGCGCCCTGCGGGCACGACAGCCCGAGCCATGCGGCTCGTCCCTGACGGTGGCAACCGGCCGCGGCACCGCGGGGGGATCAGCCCTCGTCGTCGCCGTCCTTCTCTGCCTTCTCGTCGGTCTTCTTCGTCACGTCGGCCGCCTGCTCGTCGCCGTCGTCCTTGCCTGCCGACTCCTTGTCCGCCGACTCCTCGTCCGTGGCCGCGTCCTCGGACTTCTTGTCGCCGGCCTCGGCGGACGGCTCGCCGGTCGGCTCCGGCGCGAGGACGGTGAAGCTGACCGCCGCGCTCGTCGCACCGTCGACGTCGCCGAGCGTCGCCCGCACCTGGTACGTGCCAGGCTCCAGCGCCGCCGAGTCCTTCGCGCATCCGGGCGCCGAGCGGGCCGAGCTCCACCGCAGGTCGCGCGACGCGACATGCTCCGCGCCGAGCAGGAGCAGCTTCTCGCCGTCGTCGGCGCAGTCGCCGGAGGACCACACCCGGTCCTTGCTCGAAGGGCCGGTCACGGTGACGGTGCGGCTCGTGTCGGAGCCGTCGAACAGGCAGGGCACCCGGCCCGCGTTCGTGACCCGCACCGAGAACACCAGGGGGTCACCCACCGTGATCGTCGTGCTGCTCGGCGACACCGCGAGGTCGAGGGCGTCGGACCGGCACGTCGTAGCGGGGCCGGTGAGGTCGATCGGCTCGGGCGGTGCCTCCTTGTCGGCCGGCAGCCCGGGGTTCGCGCCCGGCAGCATCGCCTGTACCGCGTCGAGACCGCGCCCGATCCCGTAGCCGCCGACGACCCCCACGCCGCACAGCAGGGCGACGACCGCGAGCGATCCGACCACCCGGTTCCGGCTGTAGCGGTCGGTCTGGGGGCGCCCGGCCGGGCGGCGGCCTCGCGGCGTGGCGGTGCGCGACGGAGCCCGACGGGCCGTGGTGGGCGCCACCAGGCCGTTCGTCGAGACCGACGTGCGGCCCCGGCCCCGGGTGCTCCCCGACGACCGGGCCGACCCGGACCGCTGCCCGCCCGAGGCGTTCTGCCGCGACGACCCGGACCGCTGCGCCGTCGTCCGGCCCGACCCGGAGCGGCCGGCACCAGACCTCGCCGCTCCGGACCTCGTGGCCCCGGACTTCGTGGCCCCGGACTTCGTGGCCCCGGACTTCGTGGCCCCGGACTTCGTGGCCCCGGACTTCGCCGTGCCCTTCGACGCGCCCTTCGACGCGCCGCCCCGACCGGCCCCGGACCGCGCACCGGCCGACGCGGTGCGCCCAGACGTCGGGGAGGCCTTGGACGACGCCGACTTCGACGACGCCGACTTCCCGGCGCCCGACGATGTCGAGGACTTCGCGCCACCCCGGGTGCTCGACGACGCGGAGCCGCCGGCGCGGCCACCGGCGCGGCCACCGGCGGAACCGGACCGCCGCGGGGCGCCCGCACCGCGTGCGGCGCCGGACCCCGAGCGCGCCGCAGCCCCGCGCGAGGTGCCTGAGCCTCGACGCCTGTCGTCCGCAGGTGCCACAGGGCCACCCCTCCGTCTTCGAACCGTGCCGGCGCCACCGTACGACGCGCGGTCCGACGCACCACGGAGCCGCGCCGCCGTCGTCCCCAGAACCACCCGCCCACCACTTGTCAGGTTCAGGTGCACGTTCCTGTGGACGTGAACCTGACAGCTCGCCGGCGCTCCGACCTGTCAGGACCAGGACCACAGGAACGTGCACGTGGGCCTGACAACTCGGGACGTACGGGTGGGCCACAATGGACGACCGTGACCCGAGCCGCCCCCCATGCCTCCCCCGCCCTCGCCGCGCGCGACGCCGCGGTCCGGGACGAGATGGTCGGCCGCGTCACCGCCTGGTTCGACGACGCCGCGCGCGACCTGCCCTGGCGCCGCACCGACTGCACGCCGTGGGGCGTGCTCGTCAGCGAGGTCATGCTGCAGCAGACGCCGGTGGTGCGTGTGGAGCCGGTCTGGCGGGAGTGGCTGCGGCGCTGGCCGACGCCGTCGGACCTGGCCGCGGCCCCTGCGGCGGAGGTGCTGCGCGCCTGGGGCCGCCTCGGCTACCCCCGGCGCGCGTTGCGCCTGCACCAGTGTGCGGGCGCCATCGTCGAGCGGCATGACGGCGCCGTCCCCGACGACGAGGCCGCGCTGCGTGCCCTGCCGGGCATCGGGGAGTACACGGCCGCCGCCGTGCGCGCGTTCGCGTTCGGCCGCCGATCGGTGGTGGTCGACACCAACGTGCGCCGCGTGCTCGCCCGCACCCTGGCAGGCACGGCGCTCGCCGCACCGTCGCCCACCGCGGCCGAGCGCGACCTGGCCACCGCCGTCGTGCCCGACGACGACGGGGCCGCCGCCCGCTGGGCCGCCGCGTCGATGGAGCTCGGCGCGCTGGTGTGCACCGCGCGTGCGCCGCGCTGCCACGCCTGCCCGGTGGCGGACCTCTGCGCCTGGCGGGCGACCGGTCACCCCCCGGACGAGCTCGCCCACCGGCGGCGCACGCAGGCCTGGCACGGCACGGACCGGCAGGTGCGTGGCCGCGTCATGGCGGCCCTGCGCGTCGCGGACGAACCCGTGGCGCGCGCGCTGCTCGCCGACTCGGGCCCGGACCCCGCCCAGGTCGACCGGTGCCTCGCGGGGCTCATCGAGGACGGGCTCGTCGAGCAGGACGACGCCGGCTGCTACCGCTTCCCCACCCCCTGACGCCGGACGCCGGCAGGGTGTTGTGAGCGGGATCTTGGCCCGGTTTCGGGCGCGCCACCGGGCCAAAATCCCGCTCACAACACCCCGGAAGTCAGAGCTCCAGGAGCATCCGCGTGTTGCCCAGGGTGTTCGGCTTGACGCGCGCCAGGTCGAGGAACTCCGCGACGCCGTCGTCGTGCGACCTCAGCAGCTCGGCGTACACCTCGCCGGTGACGGGCGTGCCATCGATCTCGCGGAAGCCGTGCGCCTCGAAGAACGCCACCTCGAACGTCAGGCAGAACACCCGGCTCAGCCCGAGCGACGCCGCCCGCTCGACCAGGGCGTCCAGCAGGGCGTGCCCGACACGTCGACCGCGCCAGGCGGCGTCGACGGCGAGGGTGCGCACCTCGGCGAGGTCGTCCCACATGACGTGCAGCGCCCCGCAGCCGATCACGGTGCCGCCCGAGTCGTCCGCGGCGCCCTCGGCGTTCCCGGCACCGTCGCCCGACTCGGCGACGACGAACTCCTGGACTGCCTCGTAGTAGCCCACCATCTCCTTGGCCAGGAGGATGCGGCGCTGCGCGTACGGCTCGACGAGCCCGCGGACCGCACGCATGTCGGCGGGCCTGGCGGGGCGCAGGGCGAACGACGACGCGGCGGTCTCAGGCACGTCGACACTGTACTTTCGGCGCCCGCGCCCGGCCCGGGCGTCTCGTGTGCACGGACGTTCAGCCCTCGACGAGGCGTGCCGCGGTCACCTCGTCGACGACGAGGTCCGTGACCACGCCCGCCGCCAGCGCAGCCCGCAGCGGTCCGACCTTGTTGTCGCCGGCGACGGCGCAGAGCCGGCGGGGGATGCGGCGCAGCTCGGCCGGCGACGGGCCCGTCGCCCGGGCGTTGAGCGGGATGTCGCGGTAGGTCCCGTCCGGGCGCAGGAACACGGTGCACACGTCGCCGACGACGCCCTCGGCGTCGAGCAGCTCGACGTCCTCGCGCTCGAGGTACCCCGCGGAGTACACGTGCGACGGCACCCCGCCGGTCAGCGCGCCGACGGAGAACAGCGCGATGTCGGTACGCGCCTGGAAGTCCAGGACGCGCCGCACGGACCGCTCGCGCCACATGGCCTCGCGCGTCTCCGCGTAGTCGAAGAACGCCGGCACGGGGAAGTGGTGGACGTGCGCGTCAAAGGCCGTCCCGAAGCCCGTGATCAGGTCACCTGCATAGCTGACGCCCGACGTGCGGGTGTTCGCGGCGCCGTTGAGCTGCACGACGGCACACCCCCGCGTGGGCTTGTGCGGCAGGTGCCGGGAGATGGCGGCCAGGGTGGTTCCCCAGGCGATGCCGAGCACCATGTCGGAGTCGAACCACCGGGCCAGGAGCCGCGCGGTGGTGATCGCCACCTGCTCGAGCCGCTCCGGGTCCCCGGCGGAGTCCGGGACGGGGACGACGTAGGCGTCGATGCCGTGACGATCGGTGATCTCCTGCCCGAGACCGGGGGCGCGGGAGTGCCCGGGGCGCAACGTGATCTCCACCACGCCGGTGTCGCGCGCGCGCTTGAGCAACCGCGACACCGTCGACCGCGAGGTGCGCAGGTGCCGGGCGATGGTCTCCATCTTCATGTCCTGCAGGTAGTACATGGTCGCGGCCATGACCACCTCGCGTTCCCGCTCTGACGTCATCGACCCACGGTCGCACGTTCTGCACATTCGTGCACCCGGCTTGCGAGGACGTGCCGGAAGTGTTGGTGTGGGGGACGTCGTCGCCGACGAAAGGAAGACCGATGGCCTCCACCCGGCTCACCGCCGAGTCCCGCGCTCAGGCGCTCGCAGCGCTCGAGGGGTCCCAGGACTCCAGTGCCGAGCTGGACGTGCTCGTCGTCGGCGGTGGTGTCACCGGCGCGGGCATCGCGCTCGACGCCGCCACCCGCGGACTCTCGACGGCCATCGTCGAGGCCCAGGACTGGGCGTCCGGCACCTCCAGCCGCAGCAGCAAGCTGGTCCACGGCGGGCTGCGCTACCTGCAGATGCTCGACTTCCACCTGGTGCACGAGGCGCTCACGGAGCGCGACCTGCTGCTGAAGAAGCTCGCGCCGCACCTGGTCAAGCCCGTCCCGTTCCTCTACCCGCTCGAGCACCGCGTGTGGGAGCGGGCCTACGTGGGCACCGGCATCGCCCTGTACGACACGCTCGCGGCGCTCGCCCCCGGACGGCGCGCCATGCCGATCCACCGGCACCTGTCGCGTCGCCAGATGGAGCGCAAGTTCCCCGACCTCGCGCACGACGCCGCCATCGGCGCCGTCCAGTACTGGGACGCGTCGGTCGACGACGCCCGGCTGGTCACGACCCTGGTGCGCACCGCGGCGAGCTACGGGGCGAACGCGGCAGCGCGCACCCAGGTGGTGGGGCTGACGAAGAGCGCCACCGGGGCCGTCAACGGTGCCGTCGTCGTCGACCTCGAGACGGGCCGTGAGATCACCGTGCGCGCCCGGCACGTCATCAACGCCACGGGCGTGTGGACCGAGGACACCGAGGCGCTCGCCGGCGACCAGGGCGGGCTCAAGGTGCTCGCCTCCAAGGGCATCCACATCGTCGTGCCGCGCGAGCGGATCCGGGGCTCGGTCGGCCTGATCCTGCAGACCGAGAAGTCGGTCCTGTTCGTCATCCCGTGGTCGCGCTACTGGGTGGTGGGCACCACGGACACCCCCTGGGAGCAGGACCCGGTGCACCCCGTGGCCACCGCGGCCGACATCGACTACGTGCTCGAGCACGCCAACGCGGTGCTCGCCCACCCGCTGACCCGGGACGACATCGTCGGCACCTATGCGGGCCTGCGCCCGCTGCTCCAGCCGGGCACCAAGGAGGGCACCGGCTCGGCCAAGGTCTCGCGCGAGCACACGGTCGCCTCGCCGGCCCCGGGGCTCACCGTCATCGCGGGCGGCAAGCTCACCACGTATCGCGTGATGGCCAAGGACGCCGTGGACTTCGCGATCGGCCAGCGCGCCGCCGCGCTGCCGTCCATCACGCACGACATCCCGCTGCTGGGTGCCGTCGGCCTGCAGGCCGTGCGCCGCCAGGCCCGCGCCTGGGCGCAGCGGTACCGCTGGAGCCCGCAGCTCGTGGACCACCTGCTGCACCGGTACGGGTCCGCGCTGCGCGACATCGTCGACCTGTGCGAGAAGGACCCGTCGCTGGCCCGGCCGCTCGAGCACGCCGGCGCCTACCTGCGTGCCGAGATCCACTTCGGGGTGAGCCACGAGGGGGCGCTCCACCTCGAGGACCTGCTGCTGCACCGCACCCGTCTCGTCTACGAGACGGCGGACCGCGGGCGCGGTGCGGTCGACGAGATCGCGGACATCGTCGCCCCGCTCCTCGGCTGGGACGAGGCGACCGTCCAGTCCGAGAAGGAGGCGTACCTCGCCCGCACCGAGGCCGAGGACGCCGCGGGGCGCGAGCCCGACGACGCGTCGGCCGAGGCGGTCCGACTCCGCGCCGCCGACGTCGCAGCCATGCAGCCCTTGCGGGGCTGACACTCCTGCCGCCCCGGGTCCACCGGGGCGGCCACCCGCAGCCGGGCCCCCGCCCGGCGCGGGCTCTCCGTGCAGGAGAGGACGACGAAGTCCCCTACGCAGAAAGTGAAACCGACGATGGACACACTGCTCATGAATGCGTTCTGGTCCGAGGTCATCGGAACCGCGACGCTGATCCTGTTGGGTGCCGGCGTGGTCGCCAACGTGGTGCTGCCCAAGAACAAGGGCTTCAACGGCGGCTGGCTGCTGATCAACTTCGGCTGGGGCCTCGCGGTCTTCGCCGGTGTGTTCGCGGCGTACAAGTCCGGCGCCCACCTCAACCCCGCCGTGACGATCGGGCTGTTCTCGGCCGACATGCCGTTCTACTCGGTGACCGGCCCGGAGGGCATGGTCACCGCCACGATCGAGCCGACCGTGGGCAACATGTTCATGTACTTCGCGGCGGAGATGATCGGCGCGATCATCGGTGCCGTCCTCGCCTTCCTCGCGTACAAGAAGCACTTCGACGAGGACGCCCCCGCGGCGACCAAGCTCGCGGTGTTCTCCACCGGCCCCGAGATCCGCTCCTACGCCTGGAACTTCGTCACCGAGGTCCTCGCGACGTTCGTCCTGGTGTTCTTCGTCGTCGTCTCGGGCGAGTCGCCCTCCGGCCTGGGGCCGCTCGCGGTCGCCCTCATCGTGGTCGGCATCGGCGCGAGCCTCGGTGGCCCGACGGGGTACGCCATCAACCCGGCCCGTGACCTCGGCCCGCGTATCGCGCACGCCCTCCTGCCGATCAAGGGCAAGGGCTCCAGCGACTGGGGCTACTCCTGGGTGCCGGTCGCCGGCCCTCTCGTCGGTGGCGTGATCGCCGGCCTGCTCGGCGCCGCGTACAACGGCTGACCCGTTCCTCCTTGAGAACTCATCCACACACCGACGTGAAGGGCACCCTCCACCATGGCTGACTACGTCCTCGCCATCGACCAGGGCACGACGAGCTCGCGTGCCATCGTCTTCGACCACTCCGGCCGGATCGTCTCCACCGGCCAGCTCGAGCACGACCAGATCTTCCCCAAGGCCGGGTGGGTCGAGCACAACGCCGAGCAGATCTGGAGCAACGTGCGGGAGGTCGTGGGCCTCGCGCTGACGCGCGGCAACCTCGCGCACACCGACCTCGCCGCCATCGGCATCACCAACCAGCGCGAGACGGCCGTCGTCTGGGACAAGAACACGGGCAAGCCCGTCTACAACGCGATCGTCTGGCAGGACACCCGCACGCAGGCGATCGTCGACGAGCTCGGCGGCTCCGAGGGCGCCGACAAGTACAAGGCGATCGTCGGCCTGCCGCTCGCGACGTACTTCTCCGGCCCCAAGGTCAAGTGGATCCTCGACAACGTCGAGGGTGCGCGCGAGGCCGCCGAGCGCGGCGACCTGCTCTTCGGCAACACCGACACGTGGGTGCTGTGGAACATGACCGGCGGGTCGGACGGCGGTGTGCACGTCACCGACGTCACCAACGCCTCGCGCACCATGCTCATGGACCTCGACACCCTGAGCTGGCGCGAGGACATCGCCGCGGACATGGGCATCCCGATGTCGATGCTGCCCGAGATCAGGTCCTCCTCCGAGGTCTACGGCCAGGGCCGTCCCCGCGGCCTCGTGCCGGGCGTGCCGATCGCCGGCATCCTCGGCGACCAGCAGGCCGCGACGTTCGGCCAGGCGTGCTTCGAGGTGGGCCACGCGAAGAACACCTACGGCACCGGCAACTTCATGCTGCTCAACACCGGCACGGAGAAGGTGCCGAGCAAGAACGGGCTCCTGACGACCGTGTGCTACAAGATCGGCGACCAGCCGACCCGGTACGCGCTCGAGGGCTCGATCGCCGTGACGGGGTCGCTCATCCAGTGGCTGCGGGACAACCTCGGCATGTTCGAGGACGCCCCGGACGTCGAGTGGCTGGCCCGCAAGGTCGAGGACAACGGCGGCGCGTACTTCGTGCCCGCGTTCTCCGGCCTGTTCGCCCCCTACTGGCGGCCCGATGCGCGGGGCGCGCTGGTCGGCCTCACGCGGTTCGTCAACCGCAACCACATCGCCCGGGCCGCGCTCGAGGCGGTGGCGTACCAGACCCGCGAGGTCGTCGACGCCATGAAGCTCGACTCCGGCGTCGAGCTCACCGAGCTCAAGGTCGACGGCGGCATGGTGGCCAACGAGCTGCTCATGCAGTTCCAGGCGGACCAGCTCGGCGTGGACGTCGTCCGTCCCAAGGTGGCCGAGACGACGGCGCTCGGCGCTGCCTACGCCGCGGGCATCGCCGTCGGGTTCTGGAACGGCGAGGAGGACGTCATCGCCAACTGGGCCGAGGACAAGCGCTGGACCCCGGCCGCGGCCGAGGACGAGCGCGAGCGCCTCTACCGGTCCTGGAAGAAGGCCGTGACGAAGACGTTCGACTGGGTGGATGCTGACGTGCAGTAGGTCGTTCTCTCGGTCCGCGGCGGGGAGGAACGTCATGCGGGCGGTCGCGTTCACGGGCGCCAGGGCGCCCTCCACTTCGGGAACTTCGACGACCGCCCGCACGACGTTCCTCCCCGCCGCTCTGCGTCTCCTCCTGCCCTTGGTGGGGGGATGCTGGGACTACGGCAGGACGAGGAGGGCGCTCGCGACGCCCGCGAGCGCCAGGCCTGCGACCTGGACCCGGCGTGGGCGCTCGCCGAGCGCCGTCACGCCGACCAGGACCGGCACCACCGGGTACAGGGCGGCCAGGGCCACGGCGACGGTGACGAGCGTCAGCCTGGTGGCGGGCAGATAGGCGACGAGGCCCGCCGCGGCTCCGACGCCCGACAGGACCGCCGCCAGGTGCACCCGCCACCCCGGCCGGGTCGCGGGCGGCGCGGAGCCGCGGGTGGCCAGGACCGCGAGCCCGACGAGGGCGACGGCCGTGACCCGCCCGGCCGTGACCGGCCAGATGCCCGAGCCCGCGCCGGCCTGCGCGAGCGCGAAGTACTGCACCGCGACCCCGACGCTCGACGCTCGACGCCAGACCGTCCCGCACGGCGCCGGCGTCACCCGGCGTGCCGCCCGGCCCGGGCCCTGACACGAGCCACAGCGCCGGCACGGCGGCGATCACTCCCGCCCAGGTCAGCAGGCCCGGCCGGAACACCGGCGCCACGCACAGCGCCGTCGCGAGGCCACCGAGCTGGGCGAGGAAGGCGACGCGCACCGCTGCCATCCGGCGTGCCGCCAGCCCGCCGACGACGTCGGTCACGCCGTAGATCGCCGCCGAGACGAGCGCGAGCAGGGCACCCACGTCAACGGTGCCGTGGAGACAGGGGACGCGCGGGCATTCCCCATGCCTAGTCGCTGTCGCAGGATCACGCAGCCGCGAGCGTCAGCCGCGCAGGAACGACTCCGCGGTGCGCACCAGGAGGTCGCGCTCCCCCACGGCCGTGAAGGCGTCGTCCGTGGCGACCCGTTCGAGGAAGCCGCCGGTGAGCAGGACGAGCCACGAGGCGATGCGGGCAGCCGGCACGTCGCGGCGCACCTCGCCCGCCGCCTGGCCCCGCTCGATCCAGGGCAGGAGCACCTCACGCTGCGCGCGGTCGTCGGCCTGGAGCGCCGTCGCGACGGCGGGCAGGTGCATGACGCCCGCCACGGCGCGGACGAAGCCGGGGATGCGCGGGTCCGCGGCGTCGGCGGCCCACCCGCCCACGAGGTCGAGCAGCACCCCGACCGGGTCGTCCCGCCCGTCGAGGGCCGCCGCCTGCTCGTGCGTCTCGGCCGTCCCGAGCTCCAGGATCGCGAGGACCAGCTCCCTCTTGGTCGCGAAGTAGTGGAAGAACGTGCCCGAGCCGATGCCCGCCCGCCGGCAGATCGCGGCGGTGGTCGCGCCCTCGTAGCCGCGCTCGGCGAGCACGCTCAGTCCGGCGTCGATAATCTGCAGGCGTCGTCGGGCGTGCCGCCGGGGGTCAACCGTGCGTGCCACGAGCCTCTCCCGTCGGATCGCACCGCCGCACCTCCAGCCGGTCACCGCGCCGCCGGGCCGCCACGCCCCGCGAGGCGAGCTCGGCGTCGACCTCCGCGACGGCGGCGGCATCCTTGCGCTCGGCGAGCCGGCGTCGCAGCAGGGCGTGCTCGGCCGGGGTGAATCCCGGCCGGCCGTCCATCCAGCGCAGGTAGGCGGCCTCGTGGGGGTCGCCGTCGAGCCATCGCCAGCCGTGCGTCTCGAACGCTCCCCGGACCTCGGCCGCGCGCAGGGTGTCGGCGTCGAGGCGCGCCCGCGGCGCGCCGCCGGCCCCGAGGAGCACCAGGTCGTGGCCGTCGCGGAAGACGCCGGTGACCTCGGCCCGCTCGACCCAGCCCTCCTGGTCGTCCGTGCGGTGCTCCAGGTGGTCGTCCGCGACGGTCAGACGCAGCGCCTCGCCCGCGGTCACGAGCGCGAGGAACACCCCGCCCACCAGGCCGAGCCCGCCGACGATCGGCACGGACCACGACAGCGGGAGGCCCGCGAAGAGCTCGACCGGGCCGAGGCTGGGCAGCGGGGTGCGGTCGAGCAGGTCGCTGAGCCGACCGGCCAGCGGCGGGAGCACGGAGCCGAGCCCGACGGCGACCGCCGCGGTCACCGCGAGCACGAGGAGGGGGACGGCGACGGGCTGTCGCACCTCGGTGGGGGTCTGCACGCGTCGATTATTGGAGTGCACGCTCCAATAATGCAAGCCGCGACCGGACGCCGCAGGCCGCCGTCCTGACGGACGACGGCCTGCGGCGTGGATGTCGACTCAGCCCGCGACGGCGAACCCGCCGCGCGTGCCCGTGTCCTCCAGGAGCCGGTAGTGCGCTTGGGCGCCGCGGTCGGCCTCGAGGGCCCAGACCCGCTGCTGGGTCCGGCCGCCCGACGTGTACGCGAGGGCGACGCGGTCGTAGGCCCGTCCGCCGGCACGGCGACCGAGGACGTGGCTCGGGGCGCCGGGGGCCGAGCAGGCGAGGGTGGCCACGAACTCGCCGTCGCGCAGGGCGCGCGGGGCCTGGTGCTGCTGGCGCAGGTCGGCCATGGTCACGGTCCCGACGAGGAGCGTCTCCTCGGAGACCACGGGCTCGTCGAGCACGGTGGTGGTGTCAGGGGTCTGGGCGATGGTCGCCATGGTGGTTCCTCTCGGTGGGTGGGCCGGCCGCTCGCGTCAGTACGCGGCGGGCTCCGGCTCCGTCTGCTCGCAGGATCGGCAGATCCCGCGGAAGGTCACGTCGGTCACGAAGATGCGCATGTCGTGCGTGTCGGACGGCATCAGGCACGGCGCGTGACCGACGACGCAGTCGACGTCCTCCACGCGGCCGCACACGACGCACTGCACGTGGTGGTGGTTGTCGCCGGTGCGGGTCTCGTACCGTGCCCCGCCCGCGTCGGGCAGGTCCGTCCGGCGCAGCAGTCCCCGCTGGTGCAGGTCCTGCACGATGTTGTGGACGGCCTGGGGCGACGTCGACGGCAGGTCGGTGACCAGCCCCTGGTAGACGTCCGCGGCGCTGGCGTGCGGGTGGGCGTCGATGTACGCGAGCGCCGCGACGCGACCTGCCGTCGCGCGCAGCCCGTGCTCACGGAGGGCCTGCGCCCGGTCCGTCGCGGTGTGCGCTCCCTGCGCCTCGTCCATGGGGGCGAGCCTACGGCTAGTTTTGAAGTCATCAAACTTATGAGCGCCTCAAGAAGCGTGTCCTTCATCACCGCCCGGACGGCAGGCAGCCCTACCCTGGCCGGGTGACCATCACCTCCACCACGCAGTACACGATCCCCGGCATGCACGTCACCGACCGCACCGTCCGGGTCCCGCTGGACTGGTCGCGGCCCGACGACGGCCGCACCCTGTCCGTGTTCGTCCGCGAGCTCGTGGACCCCACGAAGCGTCGCGACGACCTGCCGCTGCTCGTCTTCCTCCAGGGCGGCCCTGGCGGCAAGGGCCCGCGGCCCACGGGGCCGGACGGCTGGGTCGGCAAGGCGCTCGAGCGGTTCCGGGTGGTGCTCCTCGACCAGCGCGGCACCGGCCGCTCGACGGCGGTCCGTGCCGGCGCGCTCACCGCGCTCGGCGACGCCGCCGTCCAGGCGGAGCACCTCACCCACTTCCGCGCCGACTCGATCGTCGCCGACGCCGAGCACGTGCGGAACACCGTGTACGGCGGTCGGCGCTGGTCGACGCTCGGCCAGTCGTACGGCGGCTTCCTCACCCTCACCTACCTGTCGCGCGCGCCGCACGGCGTGGCGGCGTCGTACGTGACCGGGGGCCTCGCGGGCCTGACAGCGAGCGCGGAGGACGTGTACCGACGCACCCAGCCGCGCGTCGTGGCCAAGAACGCCCGGTACCACGAGCGCTACCCCGACGACGCGGCCCGCATCGCGAGGGTCGCGGACCGCCTCGCCGTCGGCGACGTGCGGCTGCCTGCCGGGGACGTGCTGACGGTCGAGCGCTTCGCGACCCTCGGCATGGCCTTCGGCATGGGCCCCGGCTACGAGCGGGTGCACTGGATCCTCGACGAGGCCTTCGACGACGGTGCGCCCGACGAGCTGACGGACACGTTCCTCGCCGAGGTCGAGGCGGCCACCGGCTTCGCGACGAACCCGATGTACGCCGTCCTGCACGAGTCGATCTACGCGCAGTCCGGCACGGGCGCCACCGCGTGGGCGGCGCAGCGGGTGCGCGATGCCGATGCCAAGTTCGCGCCGTCGGCCCGGCCCCTGCTGCTCACCGGCGAGATGATCTACCCCTGGATGTTCGAGCAGATCCGCGAGCTGCGCCCCTTCCGTGCCGCGGCCGAGGCGCTCGCCGCCCGCACCGGGTGGGAGGACCTGTACGACCTCGACGTGCTGGCCCGCAACGAGGTGCCCCTGGAGGCCGCCGTCTACTACGACGACATGTTCGTCGACGCGGGCCTGTCCCTGGAGACGGCCGCGCACGTCGGGAACGCCCGCGCCTGGGTGACCAACGAGTTCGAGCACGACGGCCTGCGCCTCGGCGACGTGTTCCCCACCCTGCTGGAGCGCCTCGACGCCCGCGGCGGCGCGCTCCCGGCGCGCTAGCCGTGGCCGACGTCTCGTGGACGAGGCAATGTGCGCGGCCGTCGACGGCGACCTCGCCGCACGCCTCTGCGCCTTCCACGAGCACGTCGACCACGAACGACGGTGGGACGACCCGCAGGTGGCCGCGGCGCACCGCGCGGAGGGCGAGTCCCTGCGCGGCGCCCTGGCGAACGTCCTCCCCGAGACGCTGCGGGTCAGGACGGGCTTCTGGTAGACCGGCGGGGGCTGACCGGGACGGGCCTCGCCGCGTCGCGCACCCCGTCGGCCGGGGAACGGGGAACCGCGGGGTACCGTCGTTCGTCGGACTATCGGCCGGCCCCCGCCGACCGGAGCACTCACGAAGGTGACACCGCATGAGCACGACCTCCCCCGCCCCGATCCTGCGCGCCACCGACCTGGTGGTCGGATACGGGGGTCCCGCCGTGCTGGAGGGCGTCGACCTGGAGCTGGTGGCGGGCGGTGCGCCCGTCGGCGTGGTCGGCGAGTCCGGTGCGGGCAAGTCGACGCTGGTCCAGGCGCTCGGCGGGCAGATCCGCATCCGCGAGGGTCACGTGACCTTCGAGGGCCGCACCGTGTCCCGCCTTTCCCGGCGCGACAAGAAGCGGTTCCGCGCCGCCGTGCGGACGGTGGCGCAGAACGGCCTCGACGTCGACCCGCGCTGGACGGTCGAGCGGGCGGTGGCCGAGGCCCTCAAGGACGCCCGCAAGGCGGGACGCACCTCGGGGCAGACCGTCGCGGACCTGCTCGACGACGTCGCCCTCCCCCACGGGTTCGCGCCGCGCACCGTGCACACCCTGTCGGGGGGCGAGAAGCAGCGCCTGGCGCTGGCGCTGGCGCTCGCGACCCGTCCGGAGGCCCTGCTGCTCGACGAGCCGCTCACCGCCGTCGACCCGGCGATGCGGGGGGAGGTCGTGCGGCGGCTCACCGAGGTGGCCGACGAGATCGGCACCGCCGTGCTGCTGGTGTCGCACGACGTCGAGCTGGTGGACCGCCTGTGCCCCACCGTCCACGTCATGGCGGAGGGCATGTTCGTCGCGTCGGGGGCGCTGCGCGACGTGTTCGCCGAGGCCGCTCATCCCGCGGTGGCGGACCTGGCCGAGAACGCGCCGCTGGCCGCCCAGCGCTTCCGCTGAGCCGCCCCGCCACGCCCCGGGCGTTTGGCCCTCCTTCGGTCGCGAAGGAGGGCCAAACGCCCGCTCACAACCCTTCGGTCGGGGCGTGGCGCTGCAGGAAGGCGAAGACGTCCGTGTCGTCGACGCCGGGGAACGCGCCGCGCGGCAGCGCCGCGAGGACCTGCTGGTGCATGCGCGCGCTGGGCCAGGCCGCGGCCTCCCAACGTCCGGCGAGCTCCGCCGGCGGCCGCTGGCAGCAGCCGGGATCGGGGCAGGTCGACGTGCGCCGCACGTGGGTGTCGCGCCCCCGGAACCACTTGGCGTGCGCGTACGGCACGCCCACGGTGACGGAGAACTGGCGGCCGTCCGCCGCGGTCCCCGTCTGCACCGAGTCCCAGAACGTGCCGGCGGGGGTGTCGGTGTACTGGTAGGACTCCGTGGCGCGGTCGCGGCGCGTGAACGCCTCCCGGCCCGCCCACCAGCGGCACACGAGCTGGCCCTCGATGGCGCCCGTGACGTCGCGCGGCAGCGGCAGGCCGTCGTTCGCGTACCCACGGAACAGGGCGCCGTCGTCCCCGACGCGCAGGAAGTGCAGCGGGATCCCCAGGTGCACCGTCGCGAGGTTCGTCAGCCGCATGGCCGCGGCCTCGTGCGTCACCCCGAACGCGTCGCGGAAGTCCTCGACGGCGAGGTCCTTGTCCCGCTTGCGCTGCTGCAGGAACTCGACGGCGGTCGTCTGCGGGATGAGGCACGACGCCGCGAAGTACGTGATCTCGACCCGCTGGCGCAGGAACTCGGCGTAGCTGCGCGGGCGCTCGTGCCCCAGCACCCGGTGGGCGATCGCCTGCAGCGCGAGCGACCGCAGGCCGTGCCCGCCGGGGATCGACGCCGGCGGCAGGTAGATGCGGCCGTTCCTCAGGTCGGTGACGGACCGTGCCGACCGCGGCAGGTCGTCCACGTGCAGGAGGGTGAAGCCCATCTGCTCGGCCATGCGCGCCACCGTGCGGTGCGTCAGTGCGCCTGCGCCGTCGTACCCCGCCTTGCGGGTCAGGTCCTCGGCGACGGCCTCGAGCTGTGGCAGGTAGTTGTCGCGGTGCTCGCGCTCCTGCCGCAGCTCGGTGTTGGCGCGCCGCGCCTCCTCGGGGGTGGCGATCGCCTCCTCCGAGCGGCGGGCGAGCTCGTCGTGCAGGCCCACGACCTGCTCCAGCACCGGCATCGGCAGCCGCTGGCTGGGCTTGATCGCGGGGAGGCCGAGCGCGCCGAACAGCGGACCGCGCTGCGCCCGCTCGAGCGCGATCTCGAGCTGCGCCCGGCGCGACGGCGGCTCGTCCGCCAGGAGGTCCGGGACCCCGACGTCCAGGGCCGCCGCGATGGACCGCAGCAGCGACAGCCGGGGCTCGCGGCGGCCGTTCTCGACCAGCGACAGCAGGCTCGGCGCGCAGCCGACCCGCTCCCCCAGGGCGTCGAGCGTCAGGCCGCGTGCCGTCCGGGCGTGCCGGATCCGGCGGCCCAGCGTGATGAGGTCCGGCTCCCCGGCCGGGTCGTTCGTGGCCACGGATTCACGGTACGTGAAGATCGGCGAATCTTCACGGCCGTTTCGGTCGAAAGGTCGATGGGCTCGGGCTCAGGCTGGAGGGTGAGCACCGGCAGGCGACGCCGGGCCACGCCGACGGACGGAGCACGACATGACCATCACCGCTAACCCGCGCCGCACACGCCTGGCGATCGCCGAGCTCGCTCCCGACGCCGCAGCCGGCGCCGCCAGGAGCACCGCCGCGACGCACACGGACGCGCACGCGTGGGTGGCGGAGGTCGCGGCGCTCACGCAGCCCGACGAGGTCGTGTGGTGCGACGGTTCCGCGGCCGAGAAGCAGCGGCTCCTGGACCAGATGGTCACCGCGGGCACGCTCGTCAGGCTCGACGAGGCCAAGCGCCCGAACTCCTACCTGGCGCGCTCGAACCCGTCCGACGTCGCCCGTGTCGAGGCCCGCACGTTCATCTGCTCCGAGCGCGAGCAGGACGCCGGCCCGACCAACAACTGGCGTGACCCGGCCGAGATGCGCGCCGAGCTGGACGACGTCTTCGCAGGCTCGATGCGGGGCCGCACCATGTACGTGGTGCCGTTCTCCATGGGCCCGGTCGGCGGCCCGATCTCCCAGGTGGGCATCGAGATCACCGACTCGCCGTACGTCGTCGTCTCCATGCACGTCATGACCCGGGTGTCGGCGCGGGTCCTGGACCTCATCGACGCGGGTCAGCAGTGGGTCCCGGCCGTGCACTCCGTCGGTGCCCCGCTCGCCGAGGGCGAGCCGGACGTGCCGTGGCCGTGCAACGACACGAAGTACATCGTCCACTACCCCGAGACCCGCGAGATCTGGTCGTACGGCTCCGGGTACGGCGGCAACGCCCTGCTGGGCAAGAAGTGCTTCGCGCTGCGCATCGCGTCCGCGATGGCGCGCGACGAGGGCTGGCTGGCCGAGCACATGCTGCTCATCCGCGTCACCTCCCCCGAGGGACGCCCCTACCACGTCGCGGCGGCGTTCCCCAGCGCCTGCGGCAAGACGAACCTCGCCATGCTCCGGCCCACCATCCCCGGCTGGAAGGTCGAGACCCTGGGCGACGACATCGTCTGGATGCGTCCCGGACCCGACGGCCGCCTGCGCGCCATCAACCCGGAGGCCGGGTTCTTCGGCGTCGCGCCGGGCACGGGCGTCGAGACCAACCCGACGGCCATCGACACCCTCTCCCACGACGTCATCTTCACCAACGTGGCCCTCACCGACGACGGCGACGTCTGGTGGGAGGGCCTCACGCCCGAGGCGCCGGCGCACCTCGTCGACTGGCGGGGCGACGACTGGACGCCCGCGTCCGAGACGCCCGCCGCCCACCCGAACTCACGGTTCACCGTCGCCGCGGCCCAGTGCCCGTCCATCGCGGACACCTGGGAGGACCCCGCCGGGGTGCCCGTCGACGCGATCGTCTTCGGCGGCCGACGCGCCACCAACGTGCCCCTGGTCGCCCAGGCCACGAGCTGGGAGCACGGCGTCTTCATGGGCGCGACCATCAGCTCCGAGCGCACCGCCGCCGCGGAGGGCACCGTCGGCGAGCTGCGCCGGGACCCGTTCGCGATGATGCCGTTCTGCGGCTACAACATGGCCGACCACTGGTCGCACTGGCTGAGCGTGGGGCAGGGCCTCGACGCGGACAAGCGCCCCAAGGTGTTCCAGGTGAACTGGTTCCGCAAGGACGCCGACGGCTCCTTCCTGTGGCCGGGGTTCGGCGAGAACTCCCGCGTCATCGAGTGGATCGTCACGCAGATCGACCGCGCGCGGGGCCTGCGCACGGACGCCGGCGCCGTCCACTCGCCCGTCGGCCTGCTCCCCGCGCCGGGCGCGCTGAACACGGCCGGCCTCGACCTGTCCGACGACGTCCTCGCCGCACTGTTCGCCGTCCCGACCGAGCAGGTCCGCGCGGAGGCCGACCTCACCGCCGAGTTCTTCGCCACCTTCGACGGCCGCGTGCCCGACCAGCTCTGGGGGCAGCTCGGCCAGCTCAAGGACCGGCTCGACGCGCAGGCCTGAGCCGCCCGCCCGCCTGTCCTCAGAGCAGCTGGTCCCTGCGCCCGCGCAGCACCAGCACGGCGGCCAGCACCCCGCCCGCGACGAGCAGCGTGCCCGGGTCCGCGGCTGATGGAGCATCCTCCTGCGACGCCGCGGCCTGGGCGCCCTCGGACGCCGGGTCCGTCTCGTCGGCCCCGGCGTCCGTCGTGTCGCCATCCTGCCGCGCCACCGCCGCCGGTCCGGTCGTCCGACGGCGGTCGTCGCCGCCGCCCGCCCGCTCGGTGTCGCGCTCGGTGTCGCGCTCGGTGTCGCGCTCGGTGTCGCGCTCGGTGTCCTTCGTGGTCCGGCGCTCGTCCTCGCGCGACGCCGGCGGTTGCCGCGTCTCGGTCTTCTCGTCGGTCTCGTCGGTCTCGTCGGTCTTGTCGGTCTCGTCGGGCACCGTCCCGTCGGGCACCGTCTCGTCAGGCACCGTCCCGTCGGGCACCGTCCCGTCGGGCACCGTCCCGTCGGGCACCGTCCCGTCGGGAGCGCCGGGGGCCGGGTCGGCGTCCCCCTCCCCCGGCTCGGTGTCCTGATCGGGAGCGGCCGGCATCTCGGTCCCGGGGGCTCCCGGCACGGGCTCCGACGGGTCGGTCGTCCCCGGCGCGCTCTCGGAGCCGCCGGGCGCCCCGGGCCCCTCGGCGCCGTCCGGCACCGAGGGGTCTGCGGGGTCTGCGGGGTCTGCGGGGTCTGCGGGGTCTGCGGGACCTCCGGGGTCACCAGAATCGTCCGGATCACCGGAACCGTCCGGGTCACCGGTGCCGTCGGGGTCCGCGGGGGCGGTCGGCTCCGGCACCGGATCGGTCTGGCAGGCGCCGTCCGCCCCGGGCACGAAGACGGCCGTGGCGGTCCCGGTCACGTCGTGCCCGGTCACGGTGCAGACGCCCTCTGAGGAGCCGGCGGCGTGCGCGGGGTGCGCCGGCGCGAGCACCCCGAGGAGGGCGACCGCCAGCGCGGCCGTGAGGGTCGGCAAGGTTCGCTTCATGGTGGTGCGGGCTGCTGCCCGTCTCCTCTCCGGCGTCTGACGCCGCGTCCCGGGGGTCGCCACCCCTATGCGCGGCAGTCGCGAACAGCCGGTCGGTCAGGCGCTTCCCCGAGAATCCTCAGGCTTGCTCGCCTAAGGTGAGACCGAAGTGGCTCGGTGTCGGTCACCGGGAGGGCACAGTCGCCCGACGGGACCGGCGCTGCAGGGGGAGAGCTCGGAGGGGGTATGCCAGAACCTGAGGAGAGGAGCTTTCGCCTGTACGGCGCCCCGCGGGCGCAGCAACGAAAGCTCGGGCGCGAACGCCTGCTGGACCGGCTCGACGCCGACGCCGCGCTGCGCGTGGTGCGCGGCCCTTCGGGCAGCGGGAAGACGGCCCTCCTGGCGGAGTGGGCTCGACGGCGGGACGCCACGGGCGTGTGGTTCACGGCCCCGCCCAGCACCAGCCGGGCCGAGCTGTGGCGCGCGATCGCGCAGCGCGCCGCCCGGGCGACGCTGGACCATGTGACGACGAAGCCGCTTCCTGACCACGCCGACACCGACGACCTGTTCGAGTGGCTGGCGGAGGCCGCCCTGTCGACGCGGCGCGAGGTGCTCGTCGTCATCGACGACTACCACCAGGTCACGGAGGCCGAGGTGCACGCCGACGTGCTCAACCTCCTGAGGTCGTGCCCGAACCTGTCGATCGCCGTCGCGACGCGGGTGGCGTCCCCGCTGGAGGCCCCGGCCATCGGGCTCGAGCTGGAGCGCACCGTCATCACCGCCGAGCAGCTTCCCCTCACCCCCGACGAGACGGCCGCCGTGCTGCGCAACGCGGGGCTGGACCTCGACCCCGCCGACGCCTACGTGCGCACGGGTGGCCAGCCGCTGTACCTACGGGTGGCCATGCTGGCCGCCGAGATGGCCGGCTCGCACGGCACGCCGGGGCACGTGCAGGTGGCCGACGAGCTGCTGCGCACCGCCGTCGACAAGCAGCTCGAGGGCCCGTCACGCGCACAGCTCGAGCAGCTCCTCCTGCGGTGCGCCGTCCCGGAGGTCCTCACCGGCGAGCTCGCGGTGTCCCTCACCCGCACCCCGGCGGCCATCGAGCTGCTGTCCATGCTGGAGGAGCGCGGGCTCGGGACGTGGGAACGCCGTCCGGTGGGCCGGGTCTTCGTCCTCTTCCCCGTGGTGCGGTCGCTGGTGCTCGACACGGCGCGGCTCGAGCTCGCCGACGAGATCGCCCGGATCGAGGAGGCGACGGCGCGCTGGTACATGGCCAACGGCTACCCGGTCCAGGCGCTGCGGCACGCGATCAACGCGGGTGCGCTCGACGTGGCGTCCGCGGTGGTGGGGCGCTACTGGGTGGAGCTGATCGAGCCGCGGCCCCTCGACCAGCTCACCGCGCTCAAGCGGGTCTCGCGTGCCGACCTGCGGCGCTGGCCGCTGCTGTCCGGCGCCCTCGCGATCCACCTCGACAGCGTGCCCGGGGGGCGCGACGAGGCGATCGACCTGTACCGCCTCACCCTGGCGACGCTCAGGCCGCGGGTCCGTGCCACCGGGATCGGTGAACGCCTGGTGCTCGAGGTGCTGGAGAGCGTCGCGCTGCGCAGCACGGGCGCGAACAAGCGGGCGCTGGCCCCGGCGCGCCTCGCGCGCAGGACGATCGACGAGCTGGACGTGCACGAGCACCGCCGGCTGATACCGGAGATCCCGCGGCTGCGCGCGGAGGTCGCGCTGTCCCTCGCCCGGGGCGGCGAGGCCGACGAGGCGCTCGCCGTCCTCGAGGACCTGGGCGACTCCCCCACCGAGAACCCCCGCACGCTGTACGGGCTCTCGCTGCGGGCGCTCCTCCGCGTGATGCGCGGGGACATGCCCGACGCGCAGCGCGACCTCGAGATCATCGACGCGTCACCGCTCGAGGAGGTGCACGCCGGGCGGGACCACGACCTCTACCGCCTCGCCCGCGCGTTCGTGTGCGTCGAGCGGTTCGACGCCCGCGCGGCGCAGGCGCACGTCGACATCATGCGGCCGCACCTCGCGACGCTCGAGACCAGGCCGATGTTCGCCTACGTGCAGTCGCTCATCGACCTCGTCTCCTTCGAGGCGGCGCTCGGCTCCGAACGGCTGCGTCGCTACGTCGCCGCGGACCGGGGGCGGCAGCGCATCTCGACGGCCAACAGCGAGCAGCTCGCGTACTCGGCAGGACTGCTCAACCTCGCGCGCGGCCGCGTGGGGGCCGTGCACGCCAGCCTGCGCGCGGCGTCGTCCCGCTCCCCGCTGACATGGCTGCAGCGCGCGCACGTCGCGCTCCTCACCGAGCACTGGCAGTCGGCCGCCGAGGTGCTCGTCGAGCACCTTCCGCCCCCCGGCGCCTCCCCGCGGTATCGCGCCGCGCATACGATGCTGTTCGCCGCGGCGCTCACCCGCTCCGGGCAGGAGACGCGGGCACGCGACACGCTCGGCAAGCTCGCCGCGATCACGGCGGACCGTGAGCTGACCTTCGTCTTCGCGCTCCCCGCCAGGCGCGAGCTTCTCGAGCTCGCCGAGCTCGCCGACCGCAGCCACGACCAGACGGCACAGCGGGTCATCGCCGCGGCCGAGCCCGTCCCGGAGCTCTTCGCCGCGATGGTGGACCTGAAGCAGCCCCTGACGGACCGCGAGGTCGTGGTGCTCGACACGCTGATGCGCCACGCCACGGCGGCCGAGATCTCGCAGGATCTCACGGTGTCGGTGAACACGGTCAAGAGCCAGCTGCGGTCGATCTACCGCAAGCTCGGCGTCCGGCGGCGCGAGGACGCGCTCGCCAAGGGGCTGGACCTGGGCATCATCATGCCCGAGCACCTGGACACCTCCGGGGCCGCCCGCTGACACCTGACCTGCGAGCCGCGGCGGCTCAGACGACGTCGTCGACGATCTTGGCCGACGCCCGCATCTGCTGGTGCGCCTGGTCGTCGTCCAGCTCTCCTCCGCCCGCGATCAGCGCCGCGCGGCGCAGCCACGAGAACACGACGAGGACGGGGTAGTTGTCCTCCCCGAGGTAGGCGCGGCGCCGCCAGGTGGCCCAGGTGACGGCACGGACCAGCAGCGGGACCGGGTCCTCGAACCCGCTCGCGTCGTGCGCCGCGCTCTCCCACCCGTGCACGCAGGCGCGCATGAGGCGGGCGGCGTCCCGCCCGAGCGGCCGCGCCAGCGCCGCGAGCCCGATGTCCTCACGGATCTCGGTGGCCTCGGTCGGGACGAGGTCGAGCCCGTCCCGGTACGACCCGAAGGTCTCGGGGTCGAGGTGGCGCCACGGGTCCTGGTCGGGGAGGGAGTCGAGCAGGTCGGTCAGCGTCCCGGCGAGCAGGGTGACGGCGCGCAGCCGCTCGCTCCTGGCCTGGAGGCGCATGGCTTCCAGGTCGGCGACGCGGTCGTAAGGGTCCAGCAGGGGTTCGACGAGACCGACCCCCCAGGCGGCCCACGTGGCGTCGTCCCACACGCTCGTGGCGCCGTCCCCGGGCTGACTCATCGCGGAGACCGCGACGACACGCACGGCGTCTCGGTCACGGCTCCACCTCCTGCTCTCGTCTCACGCCACCCATCGGTGGGCCCCGGCAAGCGAGTGTATCCACCAGGGCAGACACGGTACGAGCCCCCGGGGTACCCCGCCAGGGTGAACCGCAGTGTGAAAGTGGCGGCAGAAGGGCGACGAGAGCACATCCCGACCACAGACTGTGAGCGTGAACATTCCGTCCGTCCCCAGCACGCGCACAGGCGCGGCCCAGGAGCGGCGTCGGTGCGCCCCCTGGGTGGGGGCCGACGACCAGCGCCACGCCGACCCGGTCCTGGCCCAGGTCGAGCGCATCGTGGCCCTCGACGACGCCGCCTACCCGGCCGCGCTCACCGAGTTCCTCGCCGCGCACCGCCCGCACTGGCGACGGATCGCCGCCCGCCTGTGCCGCACGAGCTCCGTGCCGGCGAGCCAGCACCTGGACGACGTCGAGGCGATCGTCGCCGAGACCGTGTGGGAGATGATCGAGCGCTCCCGGCGCGAGGCGACGTTCCTGGCCACGATGCGCTCCTTCATGGCGATCGTCGTGTACACGGCGCGCCCCAAGGTGCGCTCGTTCCTGGACCACGCGACCGCCCCCGCCTCCGGCATGGTGTCGGCGCAGCGGCGCCGTCGTGAGCTCGCCCGGACCCGGGCCGAGCTCGCCGCCGTCCGCGGGAGCACCCCGAGCGTCACGGAGGCCGTGCGAGCCACGAACGAACGGCTCGGGGCCGCCCGCGCGGACAGCGCCCGGCAGGGCATGGTCGTGAGCGAGGCCGACGAGCTGGTGCTGCGGGGGACGCTGTCCTTCGACGAGGCGCTGGACTCCGACCAGCTGGTCGTCACCGCGCCCGACGGCGCGCTGCACCCCCTCGACGTGCCGGTGCTCCTGCGCCAGGTGGTCGAGGCCGCCCGTGCGGAGCACCCGGTGCGGGGGCGTGTCGCCTCGCTGTGGATGTCGGAGGCGTACGGCAACGGACCGATCCCGGGCCAGGACACCGTCGTGTGGATCGCCCGGACGCTGGGGCTCACGCGCCGCGCCGCCCTGTCCCACGTGGACCGGGTCCGTGAGATCGCTGCGGAGCGCCTGCGCGACATGGGCATCGAGGCGGAGGACGACCGGGCCACGGCGGCCCACGTCGATGCTCCGCCGGGCCGAGCGGCCTGGGCCGCCGGCATGGCTCACGCCTGAGGGCGGGGCTCGTAGGCAGGCACCACCGCGGTCCGTCCGGCACACGCCGGCCAGGCGGATGATCGAACGCACCGTGGGCGCTTCCACGGACAGGGACACGGCCGCGGGGGCGGACGACACAGGGGACGGGGATCCATCGATGAACGAACCGGGGGGCCGGCGCGAGCGCCAGGGGCTGGTGCACGCGCTCGGCGAGGTGCGGGCGCTGCCCGACGCCGAGCGCGAGGGGGCGATCGCGGCGGTCGCCGTCGCGCACCGTGCGCAGCTCGCACGCTCCGCCCGGCGGACGGCCCGCACGGTGGGCGCCACCACCGACACCCGGTGCTCGGCCCTCGAGGTCGTCGGCTCCGCACAGCGCGCCCTCCTGCACGACGTCGGGACCGGACTCCGGCACGTCGACGACCGCGCCTGGTCGGCGACGATGCGGTTCGAGTCTGCGCGTGCCGCCCGCGAGGCCGCGGCCCGCGGCCTGATCACCACCACGCCCTACCGCCAGCGCCTCGCGGCGGACCGGGCGGTCCTGCTGCAGCTGCGCCAGACGACCGTCCTGGACGCCGCCACGGAGACGACCCTCGTGGGTGCGGCTGCGGCTGCCCCGGCCGCCGTGCCGGCAGCGACAGACCTGCCGACGGCCGATCTCGCCGCCGCCCCGCGCTGGGGCGCGCTGGCGTCCGGGCCGACGGCTGCCACCGCGGTGGCACCCGTGCCCCCGGTCCGCCGTCGGCAGCGCGGGCTGTTCACGGGGCGCACGTCGCACGCCGTCCGCCCCGCCCGGTGGGGTGCCGCGGCCGTCATGTCGGCAGCCGCGGTGCTCGTCGGCGCGAGCGTCGCCCCCGCCTTGCAGGGCGTCACCGATCAGACCGGCCGCCAGCAGGCGGTCGTGGTGGAGACCACCGCCACCGCGGCACCGTCCGACCTGCTCGCCGGCCCGTTCCTGCACGGCTCCTACGTGCACCCCTTCACCGCGACCGTCGCCGAGGCCGCGCCCACGGGCGAGACCGACGTGCCGGTGGTGGTCGAGGCGCAGGAGGCGGTGGACGCGCAGGAGTCCTCGGCCTCCGGGACGACCGAGAGGGCCTCCGCGAGCTCGTCCGACGGGGGAGCTCGGGCCGACAAGTCCGATCGGGGGTCGGCGAAGGCCTCCGACCGGAAGGCCACCGAGACGAAGCCGTCAGGCCCGCGGGACACGCACCGCGGCCACGACACGTCGCGGGTCACGGCCGACACCAAGGGCGAGAAGGCCTCGAAGTCCACGGCCCGCGGGGCCGACAAGGCTTTCACGAGCAGCAAGGCCTCCAAGAACAGCAAGGCCTCCAAGAACAGCAAGGCCTCCAAGAACAGCGAGCGCCGGGGAAACCCCTCACGGGAGAAGGCCACCGTCGAGAACCGGCGCCACGACGGCGCACACAAGAAGGATCAGAAGAGCGACCGCAGCCGCGACCACCGTGCCTCCCAGGACCGTGGGAACGACCGTGCCGAGCGCAGCCGCGGCGGCCACGTCCGCTCCAAGGCCGCCTCGACGTCGGACCGCCGTGACCGGGGCTCCGACAGCTCGCAGCGCGCCCGCGGCAAGTCCCACGGCAACGAGCGGGGTTACCACAGCTCGTTCGGACGGCGCTGACGCCGCGGGGTCGCCGCCCCCAGACCCGACCCGGACCCGAGGAGTGCCGAACGGCCGCCCCGCATCGAGCGGGGCGGCCGTTCGGCGTCCGGCGCCGTGGTGGGGCTGGTCAGCGGCGGCGGCTGGTCAGCGGCGGCCGTCGGCCGGTCGCGGCGACGCCCCGGGTGCGGCCGGCCGCAGCCCGAGCAGCGCGCGTGCTCCGTTCACGGCACCGGCGTCGGCCGTCGCGGCGCGGTTGACCGCGGCGACCTGGTCGACGATCTCCGCACGATGGATCCGCAGGTGGTCGGGCGCGTCGATTCCGATCCGCACGCCGTCCTTCCCCGCGGACACGATGGTGACGACGACGTCGTCCCCGATGAGGATCTTGTCCCCCGCCTTGCGTCCCAGCACCAGCATCGACGTCCTCCTGACGTACCCGTGTCTTCCTGACCTCTCAGAAAGACCTATGCACCGGGTTCGATGTCAGCCGTCGTCCAGCCCTCGGGCAGGCCGAGCGCGGCCACGCTGTCGGGCGTCGCGGTGAGCTCGCGTCCGACGACCGCCATCGCCCGCACAGCCGCGACGTGCCGGACGGCGTCGACCCACGCCTGGGTGTCCTCGGTCTTGCGGGACGCGTCGACGACGACCCAGACCTCGTCCGGCCCGAGCCTCTCGAGCACCTCGCGCACGGCGTCGGCGCTGCGTCCGACGCCGACCCCCACCGCGACGGACGTGCTCGCACGGACACCCATGGCCCGCGCCTCGACGGTGTCACGGTGGCCCGCGACCCGGAGCAGCCCGGCGGCGCCCGCCGTGCCGGCGCACGCGGGCAGCACCCCGAGCCGCTCGGCGAGGTCCCGCACCACGGCGACGGCGTCGTCGGCGAGCCCCACGAGCGCGACGAGGTCGCCGGGACGCGTCGACGGCCCGTCGACCTCGGTGGCCGGGCCGGGCCCGGTCGTCTCGGCGACGAGCCCGGACAGCAGCGCGGCGAAGTCTTCCCCGCCCGTCGAGACCTCGACGTCGCGGCCGGTGGCCGGGTCGAGCTGGTCGCCGTCGTCCGCCTCGTCGAGCAGCGCGGCGATGCCCGGACGGCGGGACCCGGGGAACGCGCCGGTCCGCGGCGGGGTCGGCCCCTGGCCGGGCTCCAAGGCCTCGACCACGATCTCGTAGCGCTGACGCCCGAAGAGGCCGGCGAGCCCACCGGTGATCACCCGCTCGGCGGAGACGATCCGCACGTCGGGTCCGTAGGTGCGGCGCGCCACGTCGAGGGCGGCGCGCAGCGAGTCACCCTCGACCCGCGATCGCCGGGGCATCGTTCACCACCCCGACCGTCTCGATGAGGGCGTGGCCCGCGGTGGCCTCCGTGTAGGAGAGCACCGGCAGGTCGGGCACCTGGGTGGCCACGAGGCGCTGGACCGCGGGGCGCAGCGACGGCGCGCACACCAGCACGACGTCGTGGCCCGCGGTCCTGGCCGCGGCGGCCTGGTCGGCCACCGACGTGCGGAACGCGTCGAGGCGCGCCGGGTCGAGCAGGATGGACGTGCCGTGCTCCCCGCCGGTCTGGCGCCCCGCGAGCATGGCCTGCTCGAGCGCGGGCGCGATCGTCACCACCGTGAGCGTGCCGTCGACCGTGTGCCGGGCCGGGACGGCCGGGCCGAGCGCGGCGCGCGCCGCCTCCACCAGGTACTCCGGGTCGGTGGACCGCTTCGCCGCGAGGGCGAGCGCCTCGTAGATCCGCGGCAGGTCGTTGACGGCGACCTGCTCGTCGAGCAGTCCCTGCAGGACCCGCTGGATCTCGGCGAGCGACAGCAGCGACGGCGTGAGCTCGTCCACCGCCGACGGGCTGTGGCGTTTGATCTCCTCGGTCAACACACGAACATCCTCTCGCGAGAGCAGGCGTCCGGCATTCGCCGAGATGATCGCGGACAGGTGGGTCACGAGCACGGAGACACGGTCGATGACGGTGGCGCCCGCCATCTCGGCGCTGTGCCGCATCTCGACGGGCACCCACTTGCCGTCCATGCCGAACACCGGGTCGACGGTGGCCTGCCCCGGCAGGGAACCGAGGGCGTCGCCCAGGGCCAGCACCTTGCCCGCGGGGGCACGCCCGCGGCCTGCCTCGACGCCCGCGATCCGCACCGCGTACGTGGAGGCGGGCAGCTCGATCGAGTCGCGGGTGCGCACCGGCGGCACGACGACCCCGAGGTCCAGGGCGATCTTGCGCCGCAGCGCGCGCACCCGGCCGAGGAGGTCGTCGTGCGCGCCGGTGACGAGGTCGACGAGGTCAGGCGCGAGCAGGATCTCGAGCGCGTGCACCCGCATCTGCTCGAGCAGGTCGTCGGTGTTCTCGGGGGACGCCGACGCCGACGCCTCGGCGCGGGCGGCCTCCGCGCGGGCCGCCTCGGCCCGCTTCTGGCCGGCGCGGATCTGCTGGGCGGCCACGAGAAGGCCGATGCCGAGCAGGATGAACGGGAGCTTGGGCATCCCCTCGATGAGCGCCATGACCAGGGCGGACGCGCCGGCGATGGCGACCGCCTGCTGCGACTGGACGAGCTGCTTGGACGCCTGCGAGCCGACGTCGCCCTCGCCGGCGTTCGACCGGGTCACGATCATGCCGGTGGCGACGGCCATCAGCAGCGCGGGCACCTGGGTGACGAGCCCGTCGCCGACGGTGAGGATCGAGTACGTGTCGATGGACTCCATGACCGGCATGCTGTGCATGACCACGCCGACGACGATGCCGCCCACCAGGTTGATGAGCGTGATGACGATGCCGGCGATCGCGTCGCCCTTGACGAACTTCGACGCGCCGTCCATCGCGCCGTAGAAGTCGGCCTCGGCCGAGATCTCCGCGCGGCGCGTGCGGGCGTCCGTCTCGCTGATCAGCCCGGCGTTGAGGTCGGCGTCGATCGCCATCTGCTTGCCGGGCATCGCGTCGAGGGTGAACCGGGCACCCACCTCGGCCACGCGCTCGGCACCCTTGGTGATCACGAGGAACTGGATGACCACGAGGATGAGGAACACGACCATGCCGATGACGAGGTTGCCGTCGACGACGATGTGGCCGAACGCGCCGATGACCTCGCCCGCGTAGCCGTCGCCCAGCACGAGGCGCGTGGAGGCGACGTTGAGCCCGAGCCGGAACAGGGTCGCGATGAGCAGCATCGACGGGAACACCGAGAAGTCCAGCGGCTTCTTGACGAACATCGACGTCAGCAGGATCACCAGCGACAGCAGGATGTTCACGATGATGAGCACGTCGAGCAGCCCGGCCGGGATCGGCACCACGAGCAGCAGGACGATCCCCACCACGCCGAGCGGGACGGCGATCATGCCGAGGCCTGGGTTCTTCACGCTGTGACCTGCTCCTTCACGTTCCGGGTCGGCGGCTCCGGCCGCCGTGACTCCCTATGCACGGGCGCGCCGCCGCAGCGGGCGCTCGGCGACGACGGTGCCCGGCTCCATCGCCGGCTGCGCCATGCGGTGCGGGACGGCCGAGGCGGCGGCGCCGCGACGGGACAGCGCCATGACGAAGGCCAGGACGCGGGCGACCGCGGTGTAGAGCTCGACGGGCACCTCGTGGCCCACGTCGCACGCCTGGTGCAGCGCCCGGGCGAGCGGTATGTCGCGCACCATCGGCACCCGGGCCTCCTCGGCCCGCTCGCGGATGCGTGCGGCGACGTGGTCGGCGCCCTTCGCGACGACGCGGGGCGCCGACTTCCCCGGCTCGTACTTGATCGCCACGGCGACGTGGGTCGGGTTGACCACCACGACGTCGGCGTCGGCGACCGACGCGATCATGCGGTTGCGCGACATGGACCGCGCCATGGACCGGCGCTGGGACTTCACGAGGGGGTCGCCGTCGGAGCTCTTGTGCTCGTCCTTGAGCTCCTTCTTGGACATGCGCGTCTTCTTGCGGTTGCGCTTGGCCACGACGAGCACGTCGAGCAGGCCGAGGGCGACGCCGGCCGCGGTGGCCCAGATCAGCAGCGAGGCGACCCCGCCGTTCGCCGCCAGCACCAGCGTGGCGATCGGCAGCCCGCCGGCGGCCAGCAGCACGGGCATGAGGGACTGCACGACGACGTACAGCACCACGCCCACGACCGACGTCTTGAGCAGCGCCTTGACCCCGTTCCACAGGGCCTGCGGCCCGAAGATCCGCTTCATCCCCTTGAGCAGGTCGAGGTGCTCGACCTCGATGCGCGGCTTCTTCAGGTGCAGGCCGCCCTGGGCGACCGAGCCGACGATCACCGCGACGGCGGTCGCGGCGAACAGCATGCCCAGGGTGGGCAGCACGGAGCCGAGCGCGTGCTGCAGGTACGCGAGCGCGACGGCGGGTTCGGGCTTCTCGATGACGGTGCGCCAGGACAGCACCTGGTCGGTGGCCGCCTGCGCGCCCTGGCTCAGGGTCCACGGCAGGACGGCGCCCGCCACGCCCATCCCGATCCAGGCGGTCAGGTCCTGGGAGCGGCTGAGCTGCCCCTTCGACCGGACCTCCTTCATCTTGCGGTCGGAGGCCTGCTCGGTCTTCTCCTCGGTGCTCTCGGCCATCAGCCCACCTCCCCCATGTAGCCCAGCGCCTGCTCCACCAGGACGGAGACGGCGTGCGGCAGCGCCACGACGACCGTCCCCACGAGAGTCAGGGTGAGGAAGATCTTCAGCGGGAAGCCCATCGCGAAGGCGTTGAGCGCGGGCGCCACGCGGTTGACGAGGCCGAGCCCGGCGTCGGCGAGGAACAGCACGACGATGATCGGCCCCGCGATCTGCAGCCCGGCGAGGAACGAGCCGGTCAGGGCCGCCACGAAGGAGTCGACGGGCACGCCCGCGAGCCCGCCCACGGGGACCGCCGCGTACGACCGGGCCAGGCCCAGCACGACCAGCTGGTACGCGTCCGAGGTGAACATGAGCACGACGGCGGTCAGCGCGAACAGGCGGGTGAGCTGGGAGCCCTGGACGTTGGTCTGCGGGTCGTACGCCATCGCCAGCGAGAAGCCGCCGAACAGGTCGAGGTGCGAGCCGGCGGCCGTGATCGCGGACATGACGACCATGACGAGGGCGCCGAGCATGGCGCCGGTGACGGCCTCGGCCACCACGTAGCCCAGCAGCGTGGCGGTGCCCACCGGTACGAAGTCCGGTGCGGCACCGGTGGAGACCGCCATGCCCAGGGAGACGGCGAGGATCGCGCGCACCTGCGACGGGATCGCGCGGTGCGAGAAGGGCGGCGCGATGATCATGAACGCCGCCATCCGCACGCCCGCCAGCAGCGTCGCCTGCAGCCACGCCATGTCGATGTCCAGCTCCACGGGCTCAGCCGCCGCCCAGCAGGGTGGGGATCTGCTCGAACATCGCGTGGGTGAACGACACCATCTCGCTGATCATCCAGTTGCCGCACACGATGAGCGCGACGGCGACCGCCACGGCCTTGGGCACGAACGAGAGCGTGATCTCCTGGATCTGGGTCACGGACTGCACCAGGGAGATGGCGAAGCCCACGACGAGCGACGTGATGAGCACGGGCGCGGCCAGCTTGGCGGCCATGGCGAGCGCCAGGGTGGCGATGTCGATGACTGCGGTGGTCTCCATGGCTCAGCCCACCCCGTAGGTGCTGATCAGCGTGGTCGTGATGAGCCCCCACCCGTCGACGAGGACGAACAGCAGCAGCTTGAACGGCAGCGAGATCATCGTCGGCGGCAGCATCATCATGCCCATGCTCATCAGGGCGGCCGAGACCACGAGGTCGATGACGAGGAACGGCACGAACACGACGAAGCCGATGACGAACGCCGCCCGGAGCTCCGAGATGAGGAACGCCGGCACGAGCGTCGTCAGGGGCACGACGTCGGGGTTCGCGGGGTTGGAGAGGTCGGCGGCCCGGGTCATCAGGGCCAGGTCCTCCTCGCGGGTGTGCGCGAGCATGAACTCCCGCAGGGGCGCGGCACCCGCATCGAGGGCGGCACCGAACGTCATCCCGCCGTCGAGGTAGGGCTGGACGGCGATCTCGTTGATCTGGCCGATCACCGGCCACATCACGAACATCGACAGGAACAGCGCCAGCCCGGCGAGGACCATGTTCGGGGGCACCGTGGCGGTGCCCAGCGCGTTCCGGGTCAGCGCGAGGACGACGAAGATCTTGGTGAACGACGTCATCATCAGCAGCAGCGTCGGCGCGAGCGACAGCAGCGTGATCCCGACGAGGGTGACCAGGGAGGACGACGGCTCGCCGTTCGGTCCGTTGATCTCGACCGAGACGCTGCTGTCGCCGTCCTGCGGGTCTGCCGGGGCGGTGGGCGCGGTCGGCGGGGTCGGGTCGACGGGCGCGGCACCCGCCGCGGGGGCGAACAGGACCGCCGCGAGCACGACGACGAGGGCGATCAGCACCACGAGGGCAGGGCCTCGCAGCCGCCGCCGCGCCAGGGGCGCGGAGGGCGTGGTGGAAGCGGTCATCTCCGGCCCGCCCACACGGTCAGGGCCGAGCGGCGCCACGTGGCGGGCGCGAGGAACGTCCGCAGGGCGTCCGGCAGCGCCGGGCGCCCGGTGGCGTGCGGTGCGCCGACCGGGACGTCGTTCGCAGGCTCCGTCGGGGCCTCGGCGGGGACGTCGGCCAGGATCTCGGTGCGCGCGTCGGGCCGCGCCTCGTCGATGTCCGCGTCCGGCGCGGCGCCGGCGCGGACGAGCCAGTCCTGGGCCGCCATCACGGCGTCGTCGAACAAGGGCTCGGCCGGGACGGCCGACGTCGTCGGCAGCGCGGCAGCCGGGACCGCGGCGCGCGCGGCCGGGGACGCCGCGGGCACGGTCGCGGGCACGTCCGCGGGCTGCGGCGCGTCCTGCCGGTCGATCAGCGTCACGGAGGACTCGGTGACCCCGAGCAGGTACTGCGTGCCGCCCGCCTGGAGCAGCACGGCGGCGCTCTTGCCGGTCAGGCCCTGGCGGGCGACGACGCTGAGCTGCGCGCCCGCGGCCTTCGCCGTGCTGCGCGCGCCCCGGCCGGCGATCCGGTAGGACAGCCACAGGAGCCCGAACACGACGACGAGCGAGAACGCGACCCGCAGCACGGTGACGAGGTCCATGCCGGTCAGTCGTCCGCGTCGAGGAGGGTGGTGATCCGCACGCCGTAGTCGCCGCCGTCGACGACGACGACCTCGCCCTTGGCGATGGTGCGGCCGTTGAGCTGGACGTCGGCGGGCGCACCGGCGGAACGGTCCAGCTCGACGACGGCGCCCGGCTCGAGGCCGAGCACGTCGCGCACGGCCATCCGCGTGCGGCCCACGACGACCTCGACGCGCATCTGGACGTTGGAGATGCGGGCGAGGCGGTTGTCGGACACGACCGTGTCGCGCGGCGCCGACGTCGTGCGGCGCGTGCGCACGGCGAACCAGCCGGCCGGCTCGTCGCCGCCCGTGAGCTCGAAGACCACGGACCCCCCGTCGGCGAGCAGCTCGGAGGCGTCACCCGGACGCACCTCGGTGAGCACTCCCGTCCCGGTCGCGGCGCCGGCGGCCTCCAGGGCCGGGCGCAGCACGTCGGTGACCTCCACGGGGCCGGCCTCGGACGCGTCGGCGAGCGACGCCTGGTCGACCAGCACGAGCGCCAGGTCGGTGCCGGCACCACCCACGTACGAGGCGAGGACGGTCGCGGCGCCGGCGGGGACGACGGGGGCCTGCTCGCGGCGCACGGCGCGCAGCGGGGCGGGGGTGGGGATCAGCGCGACCAGGGCCGCGGCGGCCTGGGTGGCGGCGTCGACGGCGGATCGGTCGGGGCTGGTGGCGGTGCTCATGGATCAGTTCTCCTCGGTGGTGACGATGCGGCAGGCGAGGCGGGAGCCGGACGAGCCGGCGGCACCGCGGGCCAGGACGTGGCCGTCGACGACGACGTCGAGCGGGCGGGACTGGGGGTGCGGCAGGTGGACGACGTCCCCGACGGCGAGGTCGATGACCTGTCCCGGCGTCATCGAGGCGCCGGTGAGCCGGACGTCGACGTCGACGAGCGACCGCGAGACGTGCTTGCGGGCGCGCAGGGCGGCGTCGGCGGGGTCCTCGGTGGGGTTCGCCTCGCCGAGGTGCGGCATGAGCGCGACCGAGGGCAGCGCGAGCGTCGCGCGGGACGTGCGCTCACCGACCCGCAGCTGCAGGTCGGCGACGATCATGAGCTCCGCGCTCGGCGCCGCCTGCGCGAGCTGGGAGTTGTGCTGGATCGAGGAGATCTGCAGCGGCCCGTCGAGCAGGCGCCCGAGCGCGTGGCGCAGGTCGCGCAGCGTCTCGTTGACCAGCGTCGTCACCAGCACGCGCTCGACGTCGGTGAACTTGCGGTCGATCTCCGGGATGCTGGAGCCGGCGCCGAGCATGTGCGCGATCCACGTCAGGGCGTCGGTGTGCCCGAACTGCAGGACGGCGCGCGGCGCGACGCCGTCGAGCTCGCACACGACGAACGTCGTGGTGACCGGGAGGTCGGTGACGTAGTCCTCGTAGGTGCGCATGGTCACCGACGCGAGGGTGGCCTGCGAGACGACCCGCACCCGGGCCGTCAGCTGGGTGCCCCACTGGCGCGCGAAGCTCTCGAACGCCATCTCGAGGACGCGGTGATGCTCGCGCACGAGCGTGGTCGGTCGGCGGAAGTCGTAGACCTCCACCTTGCGCTGGGCTGCTGATCCTGGGGATCCGACGGTTGGCGTGCTCACGAGGCTGTCCTATGCGCGGAGCACGGCGTGAGCCTGCGCGCGCGGGACCGGGCCGGCCCCGCGCGCCCGGCGGCGGCGTCGCCACGGGTCCGTCCGGCGGACGACCTGCGGCGTCAGCTCGCGGAGTCGGGCCCCGCGGCGCCCCGGAGCACGTCCGGGATGAGCGCCCGCACGGCCTCGGGCTCGGCCGAGAGGACCACGACGTCGACCCGGCGGTTGGCCGCGAGCGACTTCGCGTCCCGGCCCTCGGCGAGCGGCCGCGCGGAGCCGAAGCCGACCGCGGCGATCTTCTCGGCGTCGGTGACCCGCATGGACACGAGATGACGGAGCACGGCCGTGGCGCGCGCGGCGGACAGCTCCCAGTTCGTCGGGTAGAACGAGTGGTGCAGCGCGATCTCGTCGGCGTGGCCCTCGACCCGGATCTCGTACGGCGTCGGCTTCAGGGTCGGTCCGACGACCTTGAGCACCTTGCGGGCGTCGGAGGTGAGGTCGGCGCTGGAGGAGGAGAAGAACGTGTCGGCGGACACCAGCCGCACCGTCAGGCCACGCTCGTCGATCTCGAAGCGGACGTCGTCGGACATGCCGCGGTCGGCGAGGTCGCGGGCCATGGCGTCTCGCAGGGCGGTGAGGTCCGCCACCTCGGCGACGGCACGCTCGAGCTCCGTGTCGGTCTCCGGCTCCTCCTCGGCCGGGATCGTCACCTGTGCCTCGACGACGTCGGCGTCGGGCACGGTGCCGAAGCCGGCCGCGAGCGACGACTTGAGCTCCTGGTACTTGCCCTGGTCCACGGAGCTGATGGCGAACAGGATGATGAACAGGCACATGAGCACGGTGACCATGTCCATGTAGGACACCATCCACCGGCCGCTGCCGCTGCTGTCGTGGCCGCCTCCGCCGTCGTCGCCCCCGCCGCCGCGGGCGGTCCTGCGGCGCCGGGACGTCACGCCGCCTCCTCGAGCGGCACGGCGCCCTCGGGGACCATCGTGCGCAGGCGCTCGTCGATCACGCGGGCACGGGTCCCCGCCTGGATCGACATGTAGCCCTCGAGCAGCACGGTGAGCCGCTCGATCTCCAGGTCGGACAGACGCTTGAGCTTGGCGCCCAGCGGCAGCCAGATGAAGTTCGCCGACATGATGCCCCACAGGGTCGCGATGAACGCCGCGGCGATCATCGGGCCGAGCTTCGACGGGTCGGACAGGTTCTCCAGCACGTGGGTGAGGGAGACGACGGTGCCGATGATGCCGATGGTCGGCGCGTACCCGCCGATGCCGTTGACGAACCCGTACGCGACGGCGTCCTCGCGGGCCTTGGTCTCGATGCGCTCCTCCAGCAGGGTGCGCAGCTGGTCGGCGTCCGCACCGTCCGCCAGCGACTGCAGGGCGCTGCGCTGGAACGGGTCGTCCGTCTTCTGGGACTCCGCCTCGAGGGCGAGCAGCCCGCCGTCGTTCTGGACCACCTCGGCGGCGCGCACGACGTCGACGATCGCCGCCCCGGGCTGCGCGGCCTTGGCGACGAACGCCTGGGGAAGCATCTTGACCGCGGCGCGCGCGTCCTTCAGGGTGCCGGACGCGAGCGCGGCCGCGATGCTGCCGCCGAGGACCAGGATGATCGGGGCGGGCAGCAGGATGGACTGGAGGTGCGCGCCCTCGAGCATCACCATCGCGACGAGAGAGCCGAACGCGATGATGATGCCGATGATGGTTGCGGGGTCCATGGCTATCTCGTCCTCGGGTCGGTGGTGAAGGGTGCGGGGCCGGTGGAGCGGTCGGGCGTGTCGTCGAGCGCGGGCACGGCCGCGAGACCTGGCCGGGTACCGGCCACGGGCCGGGGGCCGTCCGTCTCCGGCAGGGCTCGGGCCATGGCCAGCACGCGCGCCTTGTGCTCCTCGACCAGGCGGATCACTTCTTCCATCGGCTCGGTGACGATGTAGCGCGAGCCGTCGATCAGCGTCACCCGGGTGTCCGGGTTGGTCTCGACGCGCGCCACCAGGTCGGCGTTGATCGCGATGCGCTCCGCGCTGAACCGCGTGAGGACGATCACGGGTGCCTCCTTCCGGCAGGGTCGACGGCGGTCACGGGTCAGCGCTTGAGGTTGACGAGCTCGGTCAGCACCTCGTCGGCCGTGGTGATCACCCGGGAGTTCGCCTGGAACCCACGCTGCGACACGATGAGGTTCGTGAACTCCTGGGAGAGGTCCACGTTGGACATCTCGAGCGCGCCCGAGGTGATGCCGCCCAGGCCCTGGGTGCCCGCGGCGCCCACGACGAGGTCGCCGGCGCTCTGGTTCGCGGCGTACAGCGAGCCGCCCGCCTTCTCCAGGCCCTCCGGGTTGGTGAAGGTCGCGAGGGCCACCTGGCCGAGCACCTCGGTGGTGCCGTTCGAGTAGCGGCCCACGATCGAGCCGTCGCCGGACACGGAGTAGCTGGTCAGGGAGCCGGCCGCGCGGCCGTCGGCGTCCTCGACGGCGACGTTCGACAGCTCCGCGTAGGAGGTGACGCCCGCGAGGTCGACGTCGACGCCGCCCACGGTGAGCGTGCCACCGCCCGAGAGCACACCGTTCGTGAACGTGAGGTCCTGCGGACCCTCGAGAGCGGCCCCCGTCTCGCCGTCCTTGGCACTGACGGACCAGGTGCCCCCCGTCGCCGTGAAGACCAGCGAGAGTCGGCTCGCGCCGCCACGGACGTCGAAGACCTCGACGTCGCGCACGATCTCGGTGCCGTCCGCGGCGTCCGAGGGCAGGTTCCCGCCCAGGCGCACGTTCGTCGTCGCCTGCGGCTGGACGACGTCGCCCACGGGGATGGTGAGGGGGCCGAGCGGGCTGCTCGAGTTGATCTGCCCGTCCACGGCGGTCCAGCCCTGGACCATGTCGCCGTCGGCGTTGACCAGGCGGCCCGCCCCGTCGAAGTTGAACGCGCCGTTGCGGGTGTAGAACTCCTGCCCGCCGCGCTCGACGACGAAGAAGCCCTCGCCGTCGATCATGAGGTCGGTCGCCACGCCCGTCGTCTGGGCCGCGCCCTGCGTGAACTGGGTGGTGATCGCGCTGGTGGTCACGCCCAGGCCGATCTGCGCCGGGTTGGTGCCGCCGGCCTGGTCGGCCGGGGCGGTGCCCGCCGCGACGAGCTGGGACAGGGTGTCCTGGAACTGGGTGCGCGAGGACTTGAAGCCGGTCGTGTTGACGTTGGCGATGTTGTTGCCCGTGACGTCCAGCATGGTCTGGTGGGCGCGCAGGCCGGAGATCCCGGTGTTGAGAGAGCGGAGCACGATGGTCCTTTCGGGTCAGGCGGCGTCGCCGCTGCCGGAGCTGTCGGTGGCGCCGTCCGTGGCAGCCGGGCTGTCGGCGGCGTCCGTGCCGTCCGTGGGGCCGTCCGTGGGGCCGCCCAGGTGGGCGACCGCGGAGACCTGGTCGAGGTCGACCGTCGTACCGTCGACGGTCACGGTGGGGACCCCGGCGCGGTACGAGACCGCCGTGGCGGTGCCCGTGTGCTCCACGCCGTCCGCGTCGAGGTAGGACACCCGCTGGCCGAGCAGGTCGGCCGCGGCGCTGCGCATCTGGAGCGCGAACGACTCCTGCTGGCGCAGGTTCGTCTCGGAGACGAGCTCGCTCATCGAGGTGAGCGCCTCCATCATCGCCAGCGAGGTCGTCTGGGAGACGATCTCGCCGGTGTCCATGGAGCTGGCCGGGTCCTGGTTGCGCAGCTGGGTGACCAGCAGCTCGAGGAACAGCTCGGAGTCGTACTCCTGCTTCGGCGTGCGGCCGGTCGAGGCCGTCGAGGCCGTCGACGAGGTCGCCCACGCTTCCCCGGTGGCGGGCACCGACCCGTACGCGGGGGTGGACGTTGCTGCGGACACGGCGTCTGGCACGACGCTCCCTTCTCAGACGAGGACGTCGAGGCGCCGGGTGGCGCCGAACGTCCCGTCCTTCACTGTCGGCTGGTCGGTGGTGTCGGTGGTGGACGGATCCGGGGCGGCCCCGCGGGCGGCCGTGACGGGGGCCCGGTCGGCTCCCCGGCCGTGGGCGTCGCCCGGCGCCTGGCGTCCTGCGCCCGAGCCGTCCGCCTGCGACCCGCCCTGACCGGTCGTGGACGGCGTGTCCGACGACGAGACGCTCAGCGTCGCCGTGGGAGCGATGCCCGCGAGGTCGCGGCGGAGGTCGGCGGTGAGCCCGCGCAGGGCCTCCCGGCCGGTGTCGTGCGGCGCGAACAGCTCGATGCGCACGTCGGCCCCGGTGATGTGGGCGCGCACGGTCACCGGTCCGAGGTTCTCGGGCGTGACCGACAGCGTGAGCACGTGGTCGCCGTCGCCCGCCGCGAGGAGCTGGAACGTCGGTCCGCTCACCTGGGTGCGCAGCGGCACGGGCGGCTGCGGCGGCGTCGGGACCGGCGCGGGGGCGGCAGGTGTGGCGGCGGCCGACGACGCCGGGACGGCAGGGGCCTGGACCGGTGCTGCGGCGGCCTGGTCCACCCCGGCGGTCGGCGCGGCAGCGCCCGGGGTGCCGGGCAGCGCCTCGGTCCCCCCCGCGCCGCGGGCACCCGCGACCGCCGGCGCGCTCGCGACGGGGGCCGGGCCGGACAAGGTGGTGAAGGTTGGGGTCGACGGCGGCGCGTCGGTCGGGCGGGCCGCCGCGGCAGGTCCCACCGCCGGCGACGCCGGGGCCTGGGGGTCCGGGCCGACGGAGCCGGCCGTCGGGAGCGCCGCCGAGGACCGGCCCGCCTCGACCGGTGCGACCGACTCGACCGACTGCTGGGCCACTGAGGCCCGGGCGGCCGACCCGTCGGGCGCGCCCGGGGACACGGCCGCCGTCTGGCCCGGCCTGGCCGGACCGGCCGGACCGGCCGGACCGGCCGGCGGTTGAGCCGCCGGGGCCGTCTCGGTCGCCTGGCCGGTCGCCTGCCCGGGCGCCTGGCCGGGCGCCTGGCCGGGCGCCTGGCCGGGCGCCTGGCCGGGCGCCTGGCCGGGCGCCTGGCCGGGCGCCTGGTCGGCCGTCGAGCCGAGCCCGGCCGGCGCGGACGACGCGGACGACGCGGAGGCCTGGGGGGCCGGCCCGGCGGGCTCGGCCGATGACAGCGACGGCGGCACGGCGTCCGCGAGCGTGTCGCCCGCGGGCACGTCGCCCGCGGGCACGTCGCCCGCGGGCACGGAACCGTGCGGCACCGTGCCCTCCGACACGGCGCCCTCGGGCGACGCACCCTCGGCGCCGCTCACGGCGCCGAGGAGGCGGCCGGCTCCGGGGAACGCGGCGTCCGTCGGCGGGGGCGAGACCGGGAGCGGCAGGGCTCCGGCCTCGGTCGGGCCTGCGAGGGCAGCCGCCCGCGCACCGGTGTCGGCGTCCCCGAGGGCGCCCGCGCCGGAGCCCTGGCCCGGGGCCGGGTCCGGAGCGTCGTCCTGGCCGGCGGCGCTCGCCAGGGCGCGCCCGAAGTCGTCGGACCGGGCGGCGGCGTGCTCGCCGCCGGCTGCCGGACGGTTGCGGGCCGGTGCGGGCACGCCGGCGAACGGCGCGCTGGTGGGAGTCGTCAGTGTCATGGGTCGGCGCCTCAGTCGAGGATGCGTCGGATGGTGGTGACGCGATCGTCGGTGATGCTCGCGATCTCGACGGTCTTGCCCGGCCGCGGCGAGTGGATCATCTGCCCGTCACCCAGGTAGATGCCGACGTGCTTGCCGCCACGCTGGATGATGAGGTCGCCGGCGCGGGCCTCGGCGAGCGACCCGATGGTGGTGCCCTCGCGCATCTGGTCGCGGGCGACGCGTGGCAGGTCGATGCCGTGCCGCGAGTAGGTGAGGTGCACCAGGCCGGAGCAGTCGAGGCCGCCCTCGGCGAGCGACTCGCCGCCCCACACGTACGGGGTGCCGAGGTACTCCTTCGCGGTCTCCACGATCTGCTGCCCCTTGGCGGCGCCGGCGTCGGTGGACGCCGGGGCGCTCGTGGCCGTCCCGGTGCCCGTCGTCGTCGCGGCGCCCACCACCCCGCCCAGGGGCTGGGTGGTGGTGACGCCCGGCGCCGGGGTGCCCGGAAGCTGGGCCGTGAGGTTCGTGAGATCGGTGCCGGTGGCCGCGGCCAGCGCGGACGCGAACTGGGTGGCGTTCTGCTGGGTCGCCGCCGACGTCGCCGTGGCGGTGCCCGCCGTCGCGGTGGTGCGCCCCGCGGCGACGTCCTGCAGCGTGGCGATCTGGGTGCGGATCTCGCCGACCCGGGTCAGCGCTTCGGTCATGCTCACGGTCCTGCGGTCCTTCCCGATGTCCGGTGCCACGCCGACGAGGCGACCTCGTCGAGCGCGGCCTGCTCCGTGCGGCCCTCGGCGAGGGCAGCGGCGCGGTCGTGCCGTTCCTGGAGCTTTTCCAGCCCCATGGCCTCGCTGCGGGCCTGCTGCAGCGCGGCGCGTGCCTCGTCCACGGTCTGCGCCTTGAGGCGCACCTCGGACTCGAGCACGGAGTACATGGCGCCGGCCGCGGCTCGCGACGCGGCCAGGGCCGCGAGCGAGGCGCTGGTGCCTGCCCCTTCCGGAGAGCTCTCGACGTAGGCGGCGAGACCGCCCGCCCGCTCGAGGGCGCCGTCGAGCTCCGCGCCGGCGCCCGCCAGCCGCAGCTTCGCCCGGTCCTCGGTGAGCTTGCGCAGACGCAGCACGCCTGCGAGCCGGAACGTGTTCGCCATCAGGCCTCCTCCCCAGCCAATGCTTCGGCGAGCCGCGTCAGCCGCGACCACGCCTCGGGTGCCGGCGTCTGGTCCGTCATCGCCTGCTGCAGGAAGCCGTTGATCGCGGCCTCGTGCTCCAGCGCGGCGTCGACGAGCCGGTCCGTGCCGGTCTTGTAGGCGCCGATGTCGAGGACGTCCTGCGCCTTGCGCCGCGCGGCGAGCACCTTGCGCAGCGTCAGGGCGACCGAGCGCTGCTCCGCCGTCGTGACGCGCGACGCGACGCGCGAGATCGACCCGAGCGGGTCGACGGCCGGGTAGTGACCGGTCACCGCGATCGCACGGTCCAGCACGACGTGCCCGTCGAGGACGGAGCGCGCCTGGTCGGCGATCGGCTCGTTGTGGTCGTCGCCGTCGACCAGGACCGTGTAGATCCCGGTGACGGACCCGGTCGGGCCGGTGCCGGCACGCTCGAGCAGGCTCGCCATGAGCGAGAAGGTCGACGGCGGGTAGCCGCGCGTCGCGGGCGGCTCGCCCACCGACAGCCCGATCTCGCGCTGAGCCATGGACACGCGGGTCAGGGAGTCCATCATGAGGACGACGTGCTTGCCGGCGTCCCGGAACGACTCCGCGATCCGGGTCGCGGTGAACGCGGCCCGGCGGCGCATCATCGCCGGCTCGTCGGAGGTCGCGACGACCACGACGGAGCGCGCGAGGCCCTCGGGACCGAGGTCGTCCTCGAGGAACTCGCGCACCTCGCGACCGCGCTCGCCCACGAGGGCGATGACGGAGACCTCGGCATCGGTACCGCGCGCGACCATCGACAGCAGCGACGACTTGCCGACGCCGGACCCGGCGAACAGGCCGATGCGCTGGCCGCGGCCGAGCGTGGTGAGCGTGTCGAGGACGCGCACCCCCGTGGTCAGCGGGGTGTCGATGCGGGCGCGGTCCATCGCCGAGGGTGCCTCGTTGTCGACCGGGACCCGGGCGCCGCTGTCGAGGGGCCCCAGGCCGTCGACCGGACGCCCGAGGGCGTCGATCACCCGTCCGAACAGCCCGCGGCCGGTCGGCACGACGACGCCGCTGCCGTTCGTGCGCACGGGGTCGCCGGCGCCGATCCCGGACAGCCGCCCGAGCGGCATGCAGCGCGCGCGCCCCTCGGCGGTGGCCACGACCTCCGCGTCGACGGCGTTCGGGGCGGAGCCCACCTGCACCAGGTCACCGATCGCGCAGCGCAGCCCGGCGACCTCGATGCTCAGCCCGACCGCCGACGTGACGACCCCTACCCGCTCGGGGCGGGCGGCGGAGAGCAGCGCGTCGAACGCGCGCGGCCGGGTCCGTGACGGCACCCACCCGGCGCTCGGGCGGGCGGTGGTCCCGGTGGCCGTCGTCGTGGCGGTCACGAGGCACTTCCGGCGTCGCCGCGGTCGTCCAGGGCCGCGCGGGCCCGCTCGACGGCGGTGCGCACGCGGGCGTCGAGGAATCCTTGCTCGAGCTCGGCCACCGCGTCGCCGGGCCGCAGCGTCCGGTCGGGCACGAGCGGCACGTCCGCGACGCCCGTATCGGCCAGGAGCTGCACGTCGTCCGGGTGCAGGCGCACCGCCACGACGGCGCCCTGCGGGTCGGAGGTCGCCCGGGCCAGGGCGGCGTGCGCGGCGTGGGGAGGGTCGGCGAGGTGGACCCCGACGATGGCTTCCGCCAGGTCGAGGGCGCCCGCCAGCACGGCGTCCTGCGCCTCGGTGACGACCGGCACGGTCCGCTCGGTGAGGGAGCGGGCCGCCGCGTCGAGCAGCTGCCGGGCGCGCGCGGTGCGCTCCGTGTGCTCCGCCGCCCGCCGCTCGTCCTGCGCGGTGAGCCTGGCGCGGAGCGCGGCAGCCTCCTCCCGCGCGGCGCGGGCGCCCGCGGCGTAACCCGCCGCGTACCCGCGGGCGGAGGCCGAGGCCTCCAGCCGCGCGAGGTGCGTGCCGGGCAGCACCGGCGCCACCTGCGGCACGAAGGTGCCGGTGGTCTGGTGGTCCGCCGCCCGGTGGGCGGCGACGAAGTCAGTAGACAAGCTCGTCCTCCTCCGTGCGGTGGATGGTGATCTTGTCCTCGGACTCCAGGTCGCGGACGATGCGCACGATGTCGGCGCGCGCCTCCTCCACCTGGCTCATGCGCACTCCGCCGAGGCCCGCGGTCTCGTCCTCGAGGACGGCGCGGTTGCGCTCGGAGATGTTCGCCGTGATCGTGTCGACGACCCGGCGGCTGGTGCCCTTCATGGCGAGCGCGAGCACGGCCATCTCGACGCCGCGCAGGATCGTCTGCACGTCGCGCGCGTCGAACGACGCGATGTCCTCGAAGGTGAGCATGCGCGAGCGGACCTCTTCGGCCAGCATCGGGTCACGGGCCTCCAGCCCGTCCAGGAGCGCCTTCTCGGTGGCCACGTCGGCGCGGTTGATGATGTCGACCAGAGGCTGGACGCCGCCGACGGTCTCGGCCGGCTGGCGCGGGGCGATGCTGGCGCCCATCCGGGTGCGGAACTGCTCGGAGACGAGCTTCACCGCGTCGGGGGACGCCGTGCCCATCGTGGCGAGCGCCTGGGCGACGTCGGTGCGGTAGTCGTCCGCCAGGTTCGCGAGCACGGCCGACGCCGCGTGCGGCCCCAGGTGCGCGAGCACGAGGGCGACGGTCTGCGGGTGCTCGCCGTCCAGCAGCGAGACGATCTGACCGGGGTCGGTCCCGTCCAGGTACTCGAAGGCCTTGCCCTGCATGCTCGTCACCAGGCGGTCGACCATCTCGGCAGCCCGATCGGCACCCAGGGACGCCTCGAGCAGCCCGACGGCGAAGTCCTTGCCGCCGCGAGGGCGGGGGCTGCCGGACAGCGCCATGTCGTAGAACTCGTCGAGCGCCGCGACGGCGAGCACGTCGTCGACGACCTGGGTGCGCATGATCTCGGCCGCCACCTCGCCGGCCTCGTCCTCGGAGAACAGCGACATGATCGTCGCGGCGTGCTCCTGGCTCATCTGCATGAGGACCAGGGCGACCTTCTGGACGCCCGTCATCGAGGCGATCTTGCGCACGAGGGCGGGTGACGGCCCGGACTCGGCGACGACGGCGGGAAGCACCGTCGTCGCGTCGGCGGGGGACGTGGCGACGCTCATCGGGTCACCCCCGCCCGGCCCTCGGTGAGCAGCCCCCGCAGGTACTCCGCGGTCTTGTCCGGGTCGGCCGCGGCGAGCGCGTCCACCTCGGCGCGGCGCTGGTCCACGTCGGTCATGCGCGCCACCGGCGGCTGGATCGCCGGGCGCGGGGGCGCCGGCGGGAGCTCGGGAGCGAGCCCGTCGCCCGCGGTCAGAGCCGCGAGGTCGTCTCCGCTCGCGAGCGCGAGGGCGTCCGCGTCGATCGACTCGCGACGCTCCCGGCGCCGCTGGCTGCGGCTGCGAAGCAGGCCGATCACGACCAGCAGGAGCAGGACGAGCGCGACGCCGCCGACGACCAGGTTGCGCACGAACGCCTCCTGGCGCTCGGCCTCGGCCGCCGCATCGGCCGCCGCGAGCGCCGCCTGGGCCTCGTCCGCGGCGCTCGTGTCGAACGGCAGGATCTCGACCTCGACCACATCGCCGCGCTCGTCGTCGATCCCCGCCGCGGTGGACACCAGGGCGGTGACCGCCTCGGCGTCGAGCGTCCCGGCCGCGTCGGAGTCCACCGCGACGGACACGTTCTGCCGCGTCAGCGCGCCGGCGGGCGTCGTCGTCGTCTCGGTGACCTTGTCGACGGCGTTGTTCCGCGTCGCCTTCTCGGACGTGTAGTTGCTGCCCGCGGCGCCTCCGCCGGGGACGGCGATGTTGTCGGGGCCGAGCACGCCGGCCTCTCCCCCGGCGCCGCCCGTGTAGCCCTCGGTGCTCGTCGACTCGCTGAGCACCGGTTCGCCCTCGGGGGCGGTGAAGCTCTCGGCGAGCCGCTCCGAGCTCGACTGGTCGATCTCGGCGGTGACGGCCACGGTCGCGTTGCCGGGGCCGACGACGCGGTCGAGCAGCGTCTGCACCTGGCCGGCGACCCGGTCCTCGTACTCGGCGGCCTGCGTCCCCGAGGAGCGCGTCCCGACGCCCACCTCGGACAGCACCTCTCCGTCCGCGTCGACGACGGCGACGTCCGTGGGCGCCATGCCGTCGATCGAGGCCGACACGAGGTGGACGACCGCCTCGACGTCGTCGGTCTCGAGCTGCTTGCCGTGCGACGGCTGGAGGAACACGGAGGCCGTCGGCTTCCCCTTCTCGTCGACGAAGACCGTCTCCTCGGGGATGGCGAGCTGCACGGTGGCCGTCTCGACGACGTCCATCGCGGAGATGGTGCGCGCCAGCTCGCCCTCGAGGGCGCGCTTGTACGTGACGTCCTGCTGGAACTCGCTGGAGGTGACGCCCATCTCGTCGAGCAGGGAGTAGCCACCGACGGGCTCCTCGGCGGGCAGGCCCGCGGCGGCCGCCGCGAGGCGCTGGTCGTAGACCTGCTCCTCGGGGACCATGACGGTCGCGCCGCCGTCGGACAGCTCGTAGGGGACGCCGGAGGACTGGAGCTGCTCGACGATCGCCGAGGCGTCCGCGCTGGACAGCCCCGAATAGAGCGGCGAGTAGCTGGGGCGCGTCACCCACATGACGAGTGCCACCACGGCGACCGCGAGGATCGCCAGGGCGAGCACCGCCAGCGTGCGCTGCGCGATGGTGAAGTCGCGGACGGCGCCGAAGGCGCGGCCGAGCGAGGACTTGATCTTCTCGGGCATGTCAGGCCTGCATCCTCATGATCTCGTTGAACGCGTCGACCGCCTTGTTGCGCACGGTGGCGACGAGCTCGAGGGTCGTCTGGGCGCGGGTCGCGGCGAGCGTGGCCTCGTGGACGTTCTTGAGGTCGCCGGTGACGGCGGCGATCGCCAGCTCGTTCGCGGTTCCCTGCAGCTGCTGGGTGCCGTCGACCGCGGACCCGAGCACCTGCGCGAAGTCGGAGGCGCCGGTGGGCGACGCGGAGGACGGGGCGACGGAGCTCTCGGCGGCGGAGAGGTAGCCGGTCGCGGTGGTGGCCTCGACGGGGGTGATGGGCGTGAGGGGCATCGTGGTCACTTCCCGATCTGCAGGGCTGCTTCGTAGGCGGTCTTCGCGCGGTCCACGACGGCGGCGCTCGCCTGGTACCCGCGCTGGGCGAGGATGAGGCTGCCCATCTGCTCGGACATGTCGATGTCCGGGTAGCGCACGTAGCCGTCCTCGTCGGCGAGCGGGTGGTCCGGCTCGTAGGTGATCCGCCCCTCGGCGCTGCCGAACGCGGCGCCGGCGACGTACGCGCCCGGGTCGTCCGCCGTGCCCTCGGTCGCGAGGACGTAGCGGGCCCGGAAGGCCTCGTCGTCGGTGGACGTGACGGTGTTGACGTTCGCGATGTTGTCCGCGACGGCGTCCAGCCACTTGCGGTGCAGGGACAGGCCGGTGCCGGCGATCCCCAGGGCGTCGTACGTCATGTCAGGCCGTCCTCATCGCGGCCCGCAGGGCGGCGGCCTCGCCGCCCACGGCCTGCGTCGCGAACTGGTAGCGGAGCACCGTGTCGATGTTCGAGATCGTCTCGGTGTCGAGGTTGACGTTCGAGCCGTCGAGCTGCGTCGGCTCGAGGGAGCGCGACACGGTCGGGCGCACGTCGCCGTCGCCGTCGCCGACGGAGGCTGCGAGCGCCTCCTCGAACTGCACGCGCTTGGCGGTGTAGCCGGGCGTGTTGATGTTGGCGACGTTCTCCGCGATCGCGCTCTGGCGGGCGGACAGCCCGTCGAGCGCGCTCTGGAGCGCCAGGGAGGTGACGGAGTCGAACATGGAGGTCTTCCCGTGGTGCTGGGGTCGGCCGTCCCATGGCCTGCCGGGCGAGCGATCCGTCCTCGCCGTGCGCTTCGCGCTCTTTCTGATCGTCACCCGACCCCTATGCAAGGGCCGGGCGGGTGAGCCGTGCTCCGGCTCAGGCGCAGACGTCCAGGTAGGCCGCCGCCCCCGCGTCGTGCGTCCGGGGCACCTCGGCCAGGGCGCGTGCCTGGCGGCGGTGGTCCGCCATCTGGGCACGCAGCCGGCCGACGACGTCGCTCAGGTGGTCCAGGACCTCCAGCGCCCGCGGTCGCAGGTCGGCCGGGATCCGGTCCAGGTCCAGCGGCGGCTCCCAGCCGCACAGCCGCGCGACCATCGCCTCGTCGGCGAGGTCGACGGAACCTGCCGCCATCGCGTCGAGCTCGTCCAGCACGGCCGTCCACCGGTCGCGGTCGGCCTCCGCCTCACGCGACACCGGAGACACCTCCGACCAGGCTCGCGCCCGCGGCGGCGGGGAGCTGGTCGGCGGCCTGCTGCCAGGCCTCCTGCAGCGGTAGCACGAGCTCGAGCGCCTCGGCCGTGCGCGCGACGTCGCGGCCGACGTTCGCGGCCACGAGCGCCTCGTGCACGTAGACGTACAGCGCGAGGAGGTCCTCGGCACCGTCCCACGCGGTCCGGTCGAGCGAGCCCATCAGCTCGGCGACGATCGCCTGCGCGTGCACCAGCTGGGTGGACGCGGCCGACCAGCGCTCCTCGGCCTGCGCCGCCTGCGCGCGGCGCAGGTCGAGCACCAGGCGGTCGTACAGCATGGTGAGCAGCCGGGCAGGGGACGCGGTCAGGACGGCGTCGCGCCCGTAGGCGCTCTGGGCGATGTGGGTCACGGTCAGTTCCTCAGTGGGGAGGGCGGTCAGCTGGACTTCGACGCGTTCATCGAGGCGAGCTGCCCCGTGAGCCAGTCCTGCTGCGACTGGAGCTGCGCGAGCGACACCTCCATCGCGGTGAACTGCGTGGTGAGGCGGTTGTACCGCTGCTCGAGCCGTGCGTCCCACGCCAGGATCTGGTCGTCCAGCCGCTTCGCGCTCGTCACCCGGCCCTGGATGGTGGTGGTCAGCAGACCGTCGTACTTGTCGGAGAACGACTCGGCGGTCTCCTGGACCCGCGTGGCCACGGCGGAGAACCGGGCCATGACGGCGTCCGGGTCGGCGGCGAGGGCGGCGGAGAGCTTGTCGGCGTCGAACGACACGTCGCCGTAGCGGGTGATCTCGATGCCGATCGTGGACAGGGAGACGCCGCCGACGGGGTAGGTCAGCGACTCGAGCAGCCCCTGGCGGGCGCTGCGCACGACCGACTCGCCGGCCAGCGTCGCGCCCGAGGTGGAGCCGTCGGTGCCGACGGTGACCTTGGTCTGCGCGGCGATGCGCGACAGGACGGCGGAGACGGAGTCGACGAGCCCCTGGACGACCTTCGCCCGGGCCTCTGGGTCGTCGCCCACGGTCACGGTCACGGCGTCGGTGGTCGGCTTCGAGACGGTGACGTCCACGCCCGGCAGCACGTCGGTGAGGGTCGTGGACGCCGAGGTGATCGTCTGCTCGGCGGCGGTGCCCGCCCAGAGGCGGACCGACGAGTCGGCGGCGGCCGTCACGGTGGCCGCACCCGGTGCGGCCAGCAGGTCGGTGGCCGTGCCGGCGTCGACCTGGGCGGCTGTACCGGCGTGGAAGGAGAAGGCGCTCGCGGCCCCGGTGTCGGTGGCGGTGAGCTGCAGGCGGTACACCGGCTCGCCGGTCCCCGCGTCGGTCCCGGCCGCGACCTTGACGGCGCGGACGCCGGCGTCGGCCTCGTTGATCGCGCTCACGACGTCGTCGAGCGACGTGGAGGCGGCGGTGAGCTCGGTGTGCGAGCCGTCGGAGCCGGTGATGGTGAAGCTGGTGGTCGTCGCCGCGCTCGTGGCGGCCGTGACCGACTTCTGCGCAGCGGCGACGGTGTCGACGACGATGTCGAGGCTCCCGGCGCCCGCGCCCGCACGGGCGGCGACGGCGACGGAGTCCGAGGAGCTGGTGGCGGTGAAGAGCGAGAGGGCGTCGGGGCCCGTCAGCTCCTTCGCGGACTTCGCGAGGGCCGCGAGCCGCGTGTTGAGGTCCTGGAGCGAGCTGATCTCCGACCGCTCGGCCGAGACCTTGGCCTGGAGCTGGAGCTGCGGGATCGACTCGGCGGCGATGAGCTGCTTGACCAGCGCGGCGGTGTCGATGCCGCTCGCGATTCCGGTGAACGAGATGCTCATGCGGGCAGCCTCCAGGATGGGACGTCGATCGGGTGGGGGCGACAGAAGGGGTGGGGCGCGCGCCAGCGCCCGGGTGCCGCGGTGGGCGGCGCGGTATGCACCGCACCGCCCACCGCAGATGGCTCCGTCAGACTCAGCCGAGGAGCTGGAGAACGCCGGCGGAGGACTGGTTCGCCTGGGCCAGCATCGCGGTCCCGGCCTGGGCCAGGATGTTGGTCCGCGAGTAGTTCATCATCTCCTTGGCCATGTCGACGTCGCGGATCCGCGACTCCGCGGCGGTCAGGTTCTCCGCGGCGACGTTGATGTTGGAGATGGCGTACTCGAGACGGTTCTGCGTCGCACCGAGGCCGGAGCGGGCGGTCGAGACGGCGGTCAGGGCCGTGTCGAGGGTCTCGATGGCGGCCTGGGCACCGGCAGCCGTGGTGACGTCCAGGGAGGTGCCGCCGGCGCCGCCGGCGTCGTACACGCCCGCCTCGATGACGGTCTGCAGGTTGTTGGTGGTCAGGTCGATGGTGATGGTGTTGCCGTCACCGCTGCCCTCGGCACCCACCTGGACGTTCAGGTCCGCGGCGGTGGTCGACAGCAGGCTGATCCCGTTGAAGTTCGTCGAGTCGACGATGCGGTCGAGCTCGTTGGCGAGCTCGCCGAGCTCCGCGGAGATCGCCGAGCGGGCGTCGGCGTTGTTGGTGTCGTTGGACGCCTGCACCGACAGGTCGCGCATGCGCTGCAGGATGGACTGGGCCTCGCCCAGGGCGCCCTCAGCGGTCTGCACGACGCTGATGCCGTCCTGCGCGTTGCGGGCGGCCATCGAGTAGCCACCGGCCTGGGCCTTGAGGCCCTCGGCGATCGAGAGGCCCGCGGCGTCGTCGGCCGCGCGGTTGATCCGCAGACCCGACGACAGCTTCTCGAGCGACTTGCTCTGGCTGTTCTGGGTGTTGGTGAGGTTCCGGTACGTGTTGAGTGCCGAGACGTTGGTGTTGACGCTGAAGCCCATGATGAAGATCCTCCGTGAGACGGGCGGGTGGAAATCTGTTTCCCTCCGGCCCATCCGTGGGCCGGTTCATGGAGCACTCTCGACAGGCTCCCCGCTGATGTGGCCTGTGACCTGGGTCACATTCGGCCGGACCTCAGGACGCGGCCCGGACCGCCCAGGCGGCGCGGCGCGTGGCACCGCCCGCGACCCGCTGGCCCACCGCTGCGGCGTAGTCCCGGCGGCGCTGCGTCAGGGGGACGGCCGGACGCGGCGCGGGCTCTCCGGGCTGCGACGCCCCGGGGGAGGCGGACGCGGCCGCGTAATGCGTCTCGAGCGCCTCGCGCAGCATCTGCACGGCCTCGATCCGCGTGTGGGACACCGTGGAGTGCCCGATGCCGAGCTCGGCCGCCAGCTCGCCGACGCTGCGGTCGGAGAAGTAGATCGCCTCGACCACGTACCGCATCCGCTCCGGCAGGGCCGCGACCGCCTGCCGCACGACGTGCCTCTCCTCCACCGCCAGCACCTCGTCCTCGGGGCTGGGGGCGTCGTGCACGACCCGGTCGTAGGTGTCGTCCTCGACGGCGACGATCGAGCGGCCGGCGTCGTCGCGGATGTCCCGCACCTCGGCGAGGGTCACGCCCATCGTCTGGGCGATCTGCTCGTCGGTGGGCTGGCGCCCGAGCGAGGCCGTGAGCGACTGCTCGACCGCCTTCAGCTCCTTGATCCGGCGGCGTGCGGAGCGCGGCGCCCAGTCCTGGGAGCGCAGCTCGTCCGCGAGCGCGCCGAGGATGCGCCGTCGGGCGTACGCGCCGAACGGCACCCCGCGGGACGGGTCGTAGTTGGTGGCGGCCGTGGTCAGCGCCATCGCCCCGACCGACGCGAGGTCCTCGCGCGACACGTGGTCGGCACGGTGGGCGAGGTCGGAGACGAGGAAGCCCACGAGGGCAAGGTTGTCGACGACGAGAGCGTTGCGCTCGGTGAGGTTCACGCCGAAGCACCTTTCTGCTGTGGCGTCCCCGGGCGCGGCGCCGGGGACGGGGAGTCGGTCGCGGCGTCGGCCGCGTCTGGGACTCCCCATGCACCGGGCGCGCCGGTCAGTCCCGAGCTGTCAGCACGAGGTGCACCGCACCGTGCACGTGGCCCTGACAACTCCCGAGCCCTCTGAGCTGTCAGGGCCAGGTGCACCGCACCGTGCACGTGGCCCTGACAACTCCCGAGCCCCTCTCCCTGACAGGTCGCGGGGCGGGGCGGGCCACATCCGTGCCGCGGCTGCCGACAGTGCTCGGTGAACGGCGTCCTGCCTCGGCAGGGCTGCCGCTCACCCGACCACCGACCCGAACCCGCGAGAGGAGAGCCCCGTGGGCCCCCAGGAGCTGTCGACCCTGCTGTGGCGAGAGCGCGAGCTGCTCGAGATGCTGCAGTTCAAGCTCGAGGAGGAGCAGCTGCTGCTCACCTCCGGCCGCACCCGCTGGCTCGCGCAGGCGAACCGCGAGGTCGAGAACGTCATGGAGAAGGTCCGTGAGGCGACCCTGGTGCGCACCGTCGCCTCGGAGACGGTGGCCACCACGTGGGGCCTCTCGCCGGAGGCCACGCTGCGGGAGCTCGCCGCGGGGGCGCCGGAACCCGGGCCCTGGCGCGAGATCTTCGAGGGTCACCTGGCCGGGCTCACCGAGCTGACGGTGCGCATCCGCACCGTCCGCGACTCCAACGCCCAGTTCGTCACGCACGCGGCGCGCTCCACCCAGGAGACCCTCGCGAACCTCGACGGCGAGGCGCGCACCTACGACGCGTCCGGCGCCGCGACCGCGCAGTCGGACGGCGCCCGCCTCTTCGACACGGTCCTGTAGACCGCACCCCTGGCCGACCCGACCGTCCCGGACCTCGCAGGAGGAGTCCCCCCATGAGCTCGTTCGCCATCCTCAACACCGCCGCCCGCGGGTTGAGCGCCGCCCAGGCGGGCATCGACGTCACCGGCCAGAACGTGGCCAACGTGAACACGCCCGGTTACACGCGTCAGCGCGTGGAGCAGTCGGCGGTGGCCCCGCTGACCGAGATGGGACTGGGCCGCCTCAGCCGGCAGGTCACCAACGGCCAGGGCGTGTCCGTCGACGGCGTGGCCCGTCTCGGCGACCTCTTCCTCGAGGCCCGCGTGCGCCAGACGGCGTCCGGCGACGGGTACTCGTCGGTGCGTGCCGCCGCGTACCACGCGGCCGAGGACATCCACGGCGAGCCCTCCGACATCGGCGTGGCCTCCGCCCTCCAGTCCTTCTGGGGCGCGTGGCAGGACGTCGCGAACTCCCCCGGCAAGGACGCGCAGGGGTGGGTCGTCATCGAACAGGCGGGCGCCCTCGCCACGCAGATCGCGGACGGCCGCTCCCGGGTCGCGGCCGAGTGGACGCAGGCCCGCACCAGAGCCTCCGCGCGCGTCGAGGAGGTCAACACCCTCGCGGGCCAGGTCGCGATCCTGAACGACCGGATCCTCTCCTCCGACGGCGGGACCGCCAACGAGCTCGTGGACCAGCGCAACCAGCTCACCGACCAGCTCGCGCGGCTGACGGGCGCGAGCACCAGCACCTCTCCCGACGGCACGGTCGACGTGCTCGTGGGCGGCAACCTCCTCGTCGACGGCACCCGGACGAACCAGGTGCGGCTCACCGGCTCGACGACGCTCGACGGCACGCAGGGCGACCCCGTGCGGCTCGAGTGGGCGCACCGCGCGGGCTCGGACGTCGACCTCGCGGGCGGCGAGCTCGCCGGGTACCTGTCGGCGATGGCCCCCGCCTCGGACGGCGGCGTCTACGCGCAGGCCGCGGCCGGCTACGACGCCCTGGCCACGACGCTGGCCACGACGGTGAACGCCCTGCACGCGAGCGCCCTGACCCCGTCGGGCGACGCGGGCGGCGACTTCTTCGCCCTCGACCCCGGCGTGCCGGCGGGTGCCGGGCTCCGGGTCGCCGTGACGGCACCCGGCCAGGTCGCCGCCGGCGCCGCCGGGTCCGGCGCGCTCGACGGGTCCGTGGCGGACGCGATCGCGGGACTGGGGCTCGACGACGACGGCCCCGACGCCGTGTGGTCGGCGCACGTCACGCAGCTCGCGGTCCGGTCCGGCTCGGCCGACTACGAGGCGCAGATCGCGTCCGCGGCGTCGTCCGCCGCCGTCTACGACCTGCAGTCGCACTCCGCCGTCTCGCTGGACGAGGAGACCGTGAACCTCATGCAGTACCAGCACGCCTACTCGGGCGCGGCACGGGTACTGACCGCCGTCGACGAGATGCTCGACCAGCTCATCAACCGCACCGGCCGCGTCGGCCTGTAGCCCGACCCGCCGTCCGTCAGGAGGAGAACCGTGCGCGTCACCCCTCAGATGCAGGCTTCGTACGTCACGAGGAGCCTGCAGACCAACCTCGCGAGGATCGCCGAGCTCCAGGAGCAGGGCACCTCCGGGCGCCGGCTCACGCGGGCCTCGTCCGACCCGTCCGCGGCCGCCGACGCCCTGTCGGTGCGCAACCAGCTCGCCACCGAGCAGCAGTACTCCCGCAACGTCGACAACGGCACGGGCTGGCTCGCGACGCTGGACTCGGCGCTCGGCACCGTCACGGACATCGTCCAGCGCGTGCGCGACCTGACTCTCCGGGGCGCCTCCGACACGACGTCGGCCGAGGGCCGCGAGGCCATCGCCGGCGAGCTCGTCGAGCTCCGTGACGAGCTGCTGCGCCAGTCGGGCACCACGTACCTGGGCCGCACCGTGTTCGCCGGCACCTCGGACGAGGGCGTCGCGTTCCGCGACGACTACTCGTACACCGGCGTGGCGGGCACGACCGTGGAGCGACGCATCGGCGCCGACTCGACCGTCCGCGTAGACGTCGACGGCTCGGCCGTCTTCGGGGCGGGCGCGGGCTCGGTGTTCGCGCTGCTCGACACGATGGCGGCCGACCTGCGCGCCGGGAACGGCTCGGGCGGCCACCTCGCCGCCGTCGACGAGCGCCTCGACGCCGTCCTCGCCCAGCACACCACCGTCGGTGCCCGCCAGAGCCAGCTCGAGCGGGCGGCCGACACCAACCTCGGGGTGCGTACCGACCTCGAGGCCCGACGTTCCACGATCGAGGACGTCGACCTCGCCGAGCTCGCCATCGACCTGCAGCTCAAGCAGGTGGCCTACCAGGCGACGCTGAGCATCGGTGCCAGCATCCTGCAGCCGACCCTCATGGACTACATCCGCTGATGACCACTCTCACCTTCGTCACCCCGCCCCCCGGCCTCGCCGCCCGCCGCTTCGAGCTCGTCACCGAGCCGGCCGACGGCGTCTACACGCTGGTCGCCCTCGACGCTCCCGGCCTCACGCTCCTCGTGCTCGACCCGGGGCTGTGGGTACCGGACTACTCCCCCGCGCTGCCGGCCACGGACCTCGAGCGCATCGGCATCACCGGTGCCGGGCCCGACCCCGTGGTGCTGGTCGTCGCCGGGACCCACGACGGAACGCTGAGCGTCAACCTCCTGGCGCCCGTGCTCGTGCACCCGGACACCGGTGCCGCCGTCCAGACCGTGCTCGACGGGCAGGGGCTGGACATCCGGCGCGCGCTCGTCCATGCCTGAGCCCCGCCGCGCCTCCCGCCACACCCGCACGACGACGCACGCTGCTACCGAAGGACGAATCCCGTGACCATCACGCCACTGCCCCAGCTCAAGGAGATCCGCGACCTGTTCGCGGGGCTGGTCGGCCGCGACTGCACCACCGAGCGCGCCGGCGCGCTCATGACCCCCGAGACGCGCGGCATCGTCGCGGCCACCTACGTGAGCCACCGCGCCCAGGTCGAGGCCGTCGTCGCCGTCGACCTCTCGCTCGGTGCCTACCTCGGCGCCGCGATCGGCCTCATGCCGCCCGGCCCGGCGAAGGACGCCGTGGCCGACGGCTCCCTGAGCGACGTGCTGCTGGAGAACCTCAGCGAGGTCCTCAACGTCACGGCGTCGCTCTTCAACGCCGACGACGCCCCGCACCTCAAGCTCGAGGACGTCGTGGACTCCCACCGCGGCGCCCTCCCGGGTCTGCCGGTGTCGTTCCTGCGCAGCACGGGCCGGCGTCTCGACGCCACGGTGCAGATCGCGGGCTACGGCGGCGGGGCGCTCACCGTCGTCCTGCGCTGACCACGGCCCCGGCCCGACCAGGGCCGAGGGACCGACGGGTCCGCGGGACGGACCACGATCCGCAGGACCCTCCAGGGCCTGCGGGGCCGACCAGGCCCCGCAGGCCCTGACCTGTGCGCCGACCGCTGCGCACCCCGGCCGTCGTCCGTGCGCGATCCCCGCCGAGGTGATCCCATGGCGGGGAGGGAAAGGGGACGAGGTGCCTGATCGGACCGACCCGACGCCGAGCGAGCCGTTCTTCACCGTCGGGCACTCGAGCCGCACGCTCCAGGAGTTCGTCGACCTGCTCCGGCAGTCAGGCGTCGAGCTGCTCGTCGACGTCCGTCGGCTGCCCGGCTCCGCCCGGTACCCGCACTTCGACGAGGACGCGCTCGCGGCGTCGCTGCGCTCCGTCAGGGTCGGCTTCGAGCGCGCGGAGGGCCTGACCGGCCGGCGCCCGGTGAGCAAGGACGTGCCGTTCGAGATGAACGCCTGGTGGGAGAACCGGAGCTTTCACAACTACGCCGACCATGCGCTCTCGGACGACTTCCGGCACGCGCTGGCGGACCTGCGCGAGCAGGGACACGCACGGCGTCTGGCCGTCATGTGCTCCGAGGCGGTGTGGTGGCGGTGCCACCGCCGCATCATCGCGGACCATCTCCTCGCCCACGGCGAGGAGGTGCGGCACATCGTCGGCAGAGGCCACGTCGACCCCGCGCGCCTGAGCGCGGGCGCCGTCGTCGGCGAGGGACGTCGCGTGACGTACCCGTTGCCCGACGACGGCGCCTAGCGAGGGCTCCCCCTCCGGGGGGCCCTCGTGCTGATGAGGCAGCGCAGCTCCCCTTCGGTTCGCCGCTGCATGACCCCGACACTGCCGCCGCTGACATGCGGGACTCAATTGGTCACAAATCTGGCTCAACGCAGATGAGGGTGTAGCAGCCGTTGCGGGGCCGGTCGGCGCGTCGGGGGGCCTGACCCTGTTTGGTGGACACGCTCGATCCGGCTTCGGTCGGAGGAAGCGAGAATCTGTCCATGGCGAACAAGCGTTACCCGGAGGACTTCCGGCGTGATGCGGTCGAGCTGTACCGCGTTACCGAGGGCGCGAGCATCGTGGAGATCGCGGCCGAGCTCGGCTGCTCGAAGTCGGCGTTGACGCGCTGGGTCGAGCAGGCCGGTATCCCGACTCGCGGCCCGCGCTCGGCGGTGCGAGCGGACAGCACGACGGTGAGCGGGGAGAACCCCGACGAGGAGCTCGCGCGGCTGCGCGACGAGGTCCGCAAGCTCGCCGCTGACAAGCAGCGGTTGATGACCGAGCGAGACATCCTGCGTAAGGCAGCGAAGTATTTCGCCGGGGAGACGGGCTGGTGAACCGCTTCCAGTTCGTCGCCGACCACTCCGACACCTTCGAGGTGAAGCGGTTGTGCGAGATCGTCGAGATCGCCCGTTCGTCGTACTACAAGTGGCTCGCCGGAGCTGCCAAGCGTGCCGCGAGACGAGCGGACGACGACGCGCTGGCGGCGCGGATCCGCACCGCGCACGACAAAGACACCACCCAGGGCGCGCCGCGCATCACGGCCGAGCTCAACGACGGCGCCGCGCCGGGCGAACGCGTGAACCGCAAGCGCGTCGCGCGCGTGATGCGCGAGCGCGGCATCGCCGGGCTACGGCTACGACGGCGCAAGCGGACCACGATCCCGGACCAGTCCGCCACCCCGGTCCCCGACCTGGTCAAGCGGGACTTCACCGCGCCAGCGCCGAACCTGAAGTACGTCGGCGACATCACCTACCTGCCCTACGGGGCCGGGCAGTTCCTCTCACCTGGCCACCATCATCGACTGCTACTCCCGGCGCCTGGTCGGCTGGGCGATCGCCGACCACATGCGCACCAGCCTCGTCACCGACGCCCTTGACGCCGCCGCCCGCGAACGCGGGAGCCTGCGAGGCGCGATCGTGCACCACGACCACGGAGCCCAGTACACCTCCAAGGACTACGCGGCCCTGTGCAAGCGCCTCGACGTGAAGCTCTCGATGGGCGCGGTGGGCTCGAGCGCGGACAACGCCCTGGCCGAGTCGTGGAACGCGTCCATGAAACGCGAGACGCTGCGTGGCGACGCGGCCTGGGCCACCGAACGAGACGCCCGCATGGCCGTGTTCCGATGGGTCAACAGGTACAACAACACCCGCCGCCACTCCCGCTGCGGCTACCAGCCGCCAGTGACCTTCGAGGCACGCTCTACGGCCACGACACCGGAACCCGCACCCCGCACGACTACGCTGCCAACAGCGGCATAGACCCCACCCCGCGTGTCCACTTTTCGGGGAGAAGGCCCTCCTCGGGCAACACCGTGCGACACCGCATCAACCGCGGCGGGGACCGCCGCCTCAACCGGGCGCTCCACATGGCCGCCGTCACGCGCATGCGCATGGCCCCCCGCACCCGCGCCTACGTCGAGCGTCGCACCGCCGAAGGCCGCACCCTGCGCGAGATCCGCAGATGCCTCAAGCGCTACCTCGCCCGCGAGATCTACCGCCACCTCAACGCTGCCGCCCAAGCCGAACTCGTGACCACTTGACGAACATAGGAGATTCAACGGCAGGCTCGAGCACCTACGAGGCTCCGCCCTCGGCTTCCGCAACCTCACCCACTACATCGCCCGATCAATGAGCCTTTCGATCCGCGGATCAAAACAAGCCATCCGACCGCAGCGATGGCTGCGAGTACGAGCCACCAAGCCTCGATCCGCCGTGCTTGATGGAGACACGTAGTTGTGAAGTCCGTGAGCGGTATCGCCCCGTCGTAGACCAAACCCTTGGCAGCAGGGCCATACGAACAAGTCACGCCGTCGACGATAACTGGAGCGGCGGAGAACCATAGCGCGCAGCCGATGATGAGCACCGCGACGAGGCCAGACACCCAGCGTGCAACGCTGCCTCGGCCGCGGACCGCCACGGCAATCGTGACGACAGCGATGGCGATCGCAGCAAGAAGTAGCACAACCCAGATGAGGACCCCGAGAAACTCCCTCATCAGCGGTGCTTCAACGCATAGAACTTCATGGAAGTCTTCCCCTGGTCCTTCGCAAGCTTGAGCGACTGCGAGAACGGGATGTTGTAGCGATTGGATGACTTCTGAGAGATGTACGGCATGTTCTTACTTCCCGTCTTCTTCATCCCCGTGACAACCATGGTGTGGTCGAGCGTGCCATCAGCCTTGCCCTTGGGGTCCCAGTCGGCGAAGATCAGATCACCCTGCTTGGCGCTGTACACGCTGTTGTACTTGGTCCAGTTCGCCCTGACCTTAGCGTAGTAGTAGAGCGTCTTGGAGTTCGACCACGTCCACGACGGCCCCGCCGGTCCAGTCAGGTTGTAGTGCCAGTTGTTGGTGTCACGCGGATTCGTGCCACCCTTAAGGTCCCATCCCCCCGCTCGAAGAGACTGCGACGCGAAGTTGGCACAGTCGTTCGGCAGGTCAGGGTAGGCGGTGTTGAGCTTGTTTGCCTTCGTCCACTTCTTGGCGTAGGCGGCGGTCGCGGAACCGCTGGTCGAGGACTGGAACAATTCGATCGAACCGGCCGCTTCCTCTTCCGGATCACGCTCGAGAACGGACTCGTCTTCCGGAAGCGGGTCCGTGACATCCTCGGGCGGTGTGACATCTCCTTCGACCGATCCGTCCGAAGGGGGCGGCACGATGACGTCGTTAGTTACGACGTAGCTGCCCCCGGGCTGCGGAGTCGCCTTGTAGATGTGCTCGTCGGTCCAGCTCGACTCCTCAGGAACATTCGACGTCCCCTGCTCGACCGATTGAACCGTCGTCGTGATGTCAGCGTGGACTCTGACCGAGCCATCTTCCCCGACCACCGACGGGCTCAGCTCCGTGTTCGGGGTGACCGACTCGACGATGTCAAGCCCTGCTTCTGCGTAGGCGGCGGCATCGCCTGCTGCACTGTCGTCTGCACCCGCAACGGCGGACAGCGCTCGCGTCCCGCTGCCAGCACGCTCCGCTACCACCGGGTCGACGCGGACTGCGTCCTGGGCCGCTAGGTACTGCTCGATCGCCTTCAGCACATCCGCCGGGATATCTGCTTCAGCCGTACCGCTGCCCTGCTCCGCGATTGCCGGCTGGCTGGCGACCGTTCCGACATCGGTGCTGTTGGTTGCTGACGCGGGAGCCGCCGCACCCACCGCCACGAGAGCCATCAGGCTCAGCCCAGCCACCCCCACCCGGCCGGCCGATCGACGCAGGCTGCAACTCTTCACGTTTCCTCCACCTTGAGAAAAATGACTCAGCCGACACAGCTCGCGCCGGCTCGGCCTGCCCCGCATGCGTGCGGGACTGGAGCCCGACGCAACGAATACGACCACACGATTCGTTAGGGCATCTGCTAGACACGACAATTCACCCGCTCTCGCAGTTGCAAGTCCAGCGTCACGCTCGCTGCCGGCGCCTTCGCCCCCCTCTCGCCACACGTTCATGCCGAGCGATCCTCGCCACGCCGCGTCGGGGCGTCGCCGCGGGCTCCCACAGTTCTCGTCCCCTGAGGAGGTGCCATGCCCGCACACCGCAAGCGCGAGTCTGAGCTATAGGGATTGTTTCGGAAGTCCGTTCCGCGCGGTCTGCCGGGTTCGGCACGATTAAGGGTCGTGGCGCGTGGTGACCTGAGTGATGCGGCTTGGCGGTGCTCGAGCCGTTGCAGCCAGTGGCCTCTCGTGGGCGTCCGCCGCGGTTTTGCCGCGACCGGTCGACGGGATCCGGTGGCGGGTCCGGGTCGGCGCGCCGTGGCGCGATGTGCCCGAGAGATATGGGCCGTGGCAGAGCGTCTAACGGCTCTTTCGAAGGTTCCAGCGCCAGGGCGTGTGGGACGAGGTCGCGGACCTGTTGCGAGCAGCCGCGGACGAACGCAGGCTGATCTGCTGGGAGCTGTCGATCGACTTGACGACCTCGCGTGCTCATCAGCACGCCGGGGGCGCCCGCCGCTGCGGCGCCGAGCAGGTAGAGCCTGCGGGCGGTGTGCATCGTGAGCCGGACGATCACCGCTGGGCAGATCCCGGGGCGGGTTGACGACCAAGGTCCACGCCGCGGCCGCACGCCCGCCACACTTCGACCGGGTCGACTACCGCGACCGGCACGCGGTGGAGTGCATGTTCAACCGGCTCAAGCGGTGGCGGGCCGTGGCCGCCCGATACGACAAGCTCGCCGTGCGGTTCACCGCGACCGTGCAGATCGCCGTGATCGGCGACTGGCTGATCACCCTCACCGCCCGCACGTGACCATCCGGCCGGGGGCCGCTGGCATCCTGAACATCGTGACCTTCTACGCCGATGCCGAGAGCGGCGACCATGTCGACGACCCGGCCAGGACGACCTGCTCGCCCTGATCGGTGCCCTGAACACGACCAACAACACATTCTTCGTCGTCTACCCCCACGACGAGGAAGACCAGTGGTTCATCTCCGTCACCCGCGGTGCCAGCGCCTTCGGCGCGTTCACGATCGAGCGCAGCGAAGCGAACGGCCCCACCCACACGACGACCACCGCTGACCTCATCACGATCGCCACCGACGTCAAGACCTGGGCCGACGCCCAACGCTCAGACCACTTCCGAAACAGGCCCTAGATCGAGGTGCTGCTGCGGCTCAGCGGAAGTGCGGCCGCAGCGCGTCCTCGAAGGTGTCGGCATCGAACGGCTTCGCGATGAGGAACAGCGCGCCCTCGCTCTCGGCGAGCTCGCGCATCTGGGGCGAGCCCTCCGACGTGACGAACCCGAACGGGACCTGAGACCCGGCGGCCCGCAGGCCGCGCAGGAAGTCGATGCCGTTCATCTCGGGCATGTTCCAGTCCGAGAGCACGAGGTCGGGCTTCTCGCGCAGAGTGGTGTCGAGCCCTTCCGCGCCGTCGCCGGCCTGGACCACCTCCCAGGCGCTGAAGCCCGCCTGACGCAGCGTGCGGATGACGATCTGCCGCATCACGCGGGAGTCGTCGGCGACCAGTACCTTCACAGCTCTTCTCCGTTCATGGTCCACAGGGAGATGACGAGGGGCTCCCCCCGCCACAGCAACAGCTCGTCGTGGTCGGCGGCCGGCGCGGACGCAGGCTCGTCGAGCTCGACCACGGGCAGGGTGAGCGACGACCCCTCGGGAAGCATCCCCTTGAGGTTGCCGCCCACGACGTTCGCCACCTCCCCCAGCGCGTCCTCGACGTCCTCGCCGGACAGCGGCTCGTCGTCCGCCATCTGCAGCAGGGCACGAGCGATCCGGTCGGCGGTGGGCCGGGTCGTGACGACCTCGGCACGCGTCGACGTCGGGCCGACGATGTCGACCCGCGCCCGGACGGAGCCGGCGGCCAGGTCGGCAGTGCCGGTCCCGGCCTGGAGCAGCCCCGGCTCGCCGTCGATCATGGCGCTGAACAGGTCCTGGGCGATGGGCAGGACGCTGCGAGCGAGCGTCTCCGTCATCGTCTCCGTCGTCGTGTCGGTCATCGCGGCAGTTCCTTCGTCGCCAGGAGCCCGAGCAGGTCGAGCTTCGCCATCAGTGCATCCGGGGTGAACGGCTTGATGAGGTATTCGTGGGCCCCGGCGGCGAGTGCCCGCACGATCTGGCCCTGCTCCGACTCGGTGGTGACCATCATCAGCGTGAGGTCCCGCCACTCGCGGCGGGTACGGACCGCCTGGACGAACTCCAGCCCGTCCATCACCGGCATGTTCCAGTCGACGCACGCCAGGTCGAACTCCTCGCCCGCCTCGAGCAGGTCGAGGGCCTGGCGGCCGTCCCCCGCCTCGGCGGTCTCGAAGCCGAGATCCCTCAGCGTCGTGGCGACGATCCTGCGCATCACGCGGGCGTCGTCGATGATCAGCGCCCTCATGCGCTGCCTCCTCTGAGTCGGTAGATGGAGCCCTGCGTGACGTCGACGCGCTCCCAGGCGGGGTCGACGCCGACGGTGGTCTCGGCGGCACCGAGGACGAGAAAGCCCCCCGGTCGCACGCGTCGGTGGAGCCGGGCAAGGATCGACCGCTTGGTGGGCAGGTCGAAGTAGATGAGCACGTTGCGCATGAACACGACGTCGAACAGCCCGGACCCAGGCGGCGGGGTCAGCAGGTTGTGCTTCTCGAACGTGAGGGACCGCCGCAGCGCGGGGTCGACCTCCCACTCGGCGCCGGCGCGACGGAAGTTGCGCACCAGCATCGGGGCGGGCAGCCCGCGGTTGACCTCGAGCTGGCTGTAGCGGCCCGTGCGCGCCCGTTCCACGACCGTGGCGTTGAGGTCGGTCGCCAGGATCGAGTACCGCTGCACCCCGGCGTCGCGCAGCACCATCGCGATGCTGTACGGCTCCTGGCCGGTGGAGCACGCGGCCGACCAGATCCTCATCTCGGCCCCCGCGAACGCGGGCACGATCGCCTGGCGGAGGGCGGTGAAGGGCGCGGTGTCCCGGAACCACGACGTCTCGTTCGTGGTCATGGCCTCGACGACGCGCACCACCTCGGTCGAGCTGCCGCCGCGCACGTAGCGCTGCACGTAGCTCTCGACGGCGCCCGGGCCCGTGAGGCCCTTCTCGCGCGCGAGCGGACCGAGCCGGGACTCGACGAGGTACTCCTTGCCAGGGTTGATCTGGATCGCGCTGTGCGTGCGGACGAGGTCGCTCACGTAGGTGAAGGACTGGGTGGATACGGTCATGGGCGCGTCCCCGAGGTCGCGGCCGCGAGGGCCTGGGCGATGGTGCCGACGGGCAGCACCTGGTGGGCGTGTCCCGCCGTGGTCACGGCGCCGGGCATCCCCCACACGACGGACGTCTGCTCGTCCTGGGCCAGGACGTGGCCGCCGGCGCGGGCGATCTCCCCCGCGCCGTCCCGCCCGTCCGAGCCCATGCCGGTGAGCACGAGCGCGAGGAGGTCCCCGCCGAGCACGCGGACCGCGGAGCGGAACAGCACGTCCACGGCCGGGCGCGTGAAGTTGACGGGCGGCCCGTCGGTGAGCAGCGTGCGGACCCCCGCACCCTGGCCGACGACCTCGAGGTGCCGGCCGCCGGGCGCCAGGTACGCGTGCCCGGGGAGCAGCGGCTCGTCCCCGGCGGCCTCGACGACGGTCATCGGCCCCACGCGGTCGAGGCGCTCGGCGAGCTGACGCGTGAACACGGGCGGCATGTGCTGCACGATCAGCATGGGCACGGGCAGCGGGGAGTCGAGCTCCGACAGGACACGGCGCAGGGCCTCCGGCCCTCCCGTCGAGGATCCGACGACGACGGCGCGCACGGGCTTGACCGGGTTCGCGCGCCGGGCGGTCGGCACCGCCCGTCCGCCGGCCGGGCGGGCGGTGGCCGCCGCCCGCGTGCGCTGCGGCACCAACGCCTTGATCTTCGGCACCAGCTCGGCGCCGACCCGCTCGAGGGCGGTCGCGACCGAGCCGGTCCCGCTCGGCTTCGTCACGTAGTCCGTGGCGCCGGCGGTCAGCGCGTCGAGCGTCGCCGCGGCCCCCCGCTCCGTGAGCGTGGAGAACATGATCACCGGCACCCGGCGGCCGGCGGCGCGCAGGGCGGCCACCGTCTCGATGCCGTTCATCCTGGGCATCTCGATGTCGAGGGTGACGACGTCCGGGTCGAGCTGGGCGACCTTCGCGAGCGCGAGACGCCCGTCGGCCGCCGTGCCGACGACGGTGATGTCCGGGTCGCGCTCGAGGGTCTGCGTCACCAGACGGCGGATGACGACGGAGTCGTCGACGACGAGCACGCGGATCATCGGTGCCCTCCCTTCGGTCGGTGCGCGGACGGCCGCCGGCGAGCGGCCGTCCTCGGTGTGCGGGTGGTCATGGGGATTCCGGTCCGTCAGATCTGGAAGCGCGAGACCTGGGCACGCAGTGCTTCGGAGACCTGGGCGAGCTCGGAGACCGAGTCGCCGATCTGGACGAGGGTCTCGCTCGACTGCGCCGCGGCGTCGGCGACACCGGTGATGTTGACGGCGATCTCGCTGGAACCCGTCGCGACCTCGCCCACACCACGACCCATCTCGTTCGTCGTCGCGGTCTGCTCCTCCACCGCCGACGCGATCGTCAGCTGGTAGTCGTTGATCTGCCCGATGATGTCCGCGATCTCACCGATCGCATCCACCGCACCCGACGTATCACCCTGG
>NZ_JAIXCQ010000018.1 GCF_020297055.1 Isoptericola luteus
GGCCTGCACCCGCTCCAACGCGGACGCATAATCCACCAACGCGCTCCCGGTGGCCTCATACCGCGCATACGCCCGCCGGATCTGGGAGACCGTGTCCTCCTTGGTCTCCATCAACGCATCCACCGCCCGGGAGACCGACCCCGCCACATCCAGACGCGACATCGCCCCCGCCGCACCATCGATCTACTCAGCGACCTCCAGATAGTCCTGCCCCCCGGCAAGCACCAGCACCGGATCCCCCGGCGTCGGATCCGCATCCAACCCCACCGGCGACCAGTCAGCAGGCCTCACCATGGTGCCTCTCCCCTCCTCGGCTCCCCCGGAGGTCAGCCAGCGAAATTCCCGTCCTCGTCCGCACGAGAGTACTCAGCCTCGGCCGGTGCCGCCCAGGGGAGAGCTCCCCATCAGCCCTGGTCAGATGCTGTGCGCGAGCTCCAGGCGGTAGCCGCGCTTGACGACCGTCTTGACCAGGTCCCGCCGCCCCGCCGCCTCGCGCAGCCGCGCGACGGCGACCTCGACCGCGTGCGGGTCGCGCGAGGAACCCGGCAGCACGTCCAGGACCCGCTCGCGCGGCACGACGTCGCCCCCGGCGGACGCGAGCAGCCGCAGCACCGAGACCCCGGTGGGCGACAGCGGCAGCACCTGACCGTCGAGCACCGCGACGCGCGCCCGGATCACCAACGGCCCGGCCACGGTGGACAGCGCCACGGACTCCAGGTGCTCGTAGTGCCCCACGAGCGTGCGCACGAGCGCCCCGAGGCGACCGCGGTCGGGCTGCAGGGTCGGCGCCCCGCGCGACTCCAGGGGCCGGGCGGTCACCGAGCCGACGGCGGCGGCCACCATCGAGCCGTCGGCGAACCGGGCCACGACCTGGTCCAGCAGCCCCTGGTCCTCGACCGCACGCATCCACGCCTCCGCCCCCGGGGCCGAGGTGAACGCGACCGCGTCGATCTCCCCGGCGGCGGCGGCGCGCACGGACGCCTCGACGGCCGCCGGGTCCGGCGGCGGCCCCCACCGGTAGACGACGAGCGCCGACACCCGGGCGCCCGCCTTGGCGAACACCACGTCCAGGCCGTCCGCCCCCGCGCCGTGGTGCTGGATCGCGACGTGCAGCCCGGAGACCCCCTCGCTGAGCAGCACCTCGGCGACCTCCGCCGACGTCTCGGACTCCGCGACCCAGTCGGCCTGCAGCCCCGCCGCCTGGATCGCGCCGCGCGCCTTCGGCCCCCGCGCCACGAGCCGCGCCCGGCCCAGGGCGGCGAGCAGGTCGTCCGCGAGGCCGTGCGCGTCGGCGGCCTCGACCCAGGCGCGGAACCCGACCCCGGTGGTGACGACGACGACGTCGGGCGCGTCGTCGAGCAGCGCGCGCGTCGCGGAGATCAGGGTGTCGTCGTCGACGTGGGAGACCATGCTCAGCGCCGGGGCGTGGCGCACCGAGGCGCCGCGGCGCTCGAGCGCCGCGGCGAGCTCGCCGGACCGCCGGTCCGCCGTCACCAGCACCGTGCAGCCCGCCATGACCTGCCCGAGCACCGGGCGGGTCGGCTCAGCCACCGGCCCCTCCCACGGCTCGGGCGCGGCGGTCGCCGGCCCCGCCGGGCGCCCGGCCTCCTCCTGCGACACGCACAGCCTCCAGAAGTCCCTCGTCCGCCACGGCCCCCACCACGACCACGGCGGGAGACCGCACGCCGACCTCCTCGGCACGCTTGGCCGCCAGGTCGAGGGCGGCGCGCGTGACGCGCTGGTCGGGCAGGGAGCCCCGTTCCACGATCGCCACGGGGGTACCGGGGTCTGCACCGGCGTCGAGCAGGTGGGCCACGATCGCGGGCAGGGCGGAGACCCCCATGAGGATGACCAGGGTAGCGGCGCGCTGCGTGACGCAGGACACGGAGACCGCATCGAGGACAGGACCGTGCCCCGCCTCCCCCTCGCGGGTGTGCCCGGTGACGACGTGGAACGCGGTGGTCGTCCCGCGGTGCGTGAGCGGGATGCCGGCCAGCGCCGGGGCCGCGAGCGCCGACGAGACACCGGGCACCACCTCGACCTCGACGCCCGCCGCACGGCACGCCGCGACCTCCTCCCCGCCGCGGCCGAAGACGAACGGGTCGCCGCCCTTGAGCCGCACGACCCGCTGGCCGGCCTGCGCGCGGGCCACGATCAGCGCGTCGATCTCGTGCTGCGGCAGCGTGTGCCGCCCGGGCGTCTTGCCGACGTCGACGACCTCGACCCCCGGCCCCAGGTCGTCCAGCACCTCGGTAGGCACGAGCCGGTCGGTGACGACCACGTCCGCCGTCGTCAGGGCCCGCCACGCACGGTAGGTGAGCAGGTCGGCCGCGCCCGGCCCGGCGCCGACCAGCGTCACCCGCCCGAAGGAGGTCATCCGAGCCCCACGTGGACGACGCCGTCCGCCACGACGACGGGGTACGACGCCAGGTCGCCGGACAGCCCCTCGCGCGGCTCCTTGCCGGCGGCCTCGAGGCACCGTCCGGAGGAGAGCTCGAACACCTGCTTGTACACGGGGGCGGCGACGGTGGGCGTGCCGCGCCGCGTCCCCACGATGCCGCGCGACATGACGTTCGCCCCGGCGTACGGGTCGAGCTGCTGGACGGCGTGCACCGTGCCGTCCACGAGCCGGAACAGCGCGACCTGCACCTCCTCGCCGTCGGACCCGGTGACCAGCGCCGCCACCCCCCGCTCGGGGACGAGCGCGTCCAGCGGGCAGACGGCGGTCCAGCAGGGGCCGGCGACGACCGGCGGGGCGGAGGTCGGCGGGGTCGGGGCGAGGGTGCTCATGCGCGAACCTCCAGGGTGGGACCGGCCACGAGGACCGGAGCGTCGACGACGGGGACCAGGTCGGGGTCGAAGGCGCCGGCGGCGACCTCGTCGGGCGTGGCGGGCCGCTTCTGCCCGCGCTCGGGGACGTACGCGAGCGCCGGGTCCGGCGTCGTCGGCGCGTTGACGAACGAGCCGAACCGGGCGAGCTTCTCGGGGTCCGCGAGGACGGCCTTCCACTCGTCCTCGTACGCCTCGACGTGTGCCGCCATCGCGGCGTCCAGGTCGGCGCAGATGCCGAGCGAGTCGTCCAGGACGACCGCGCGCACGCCGTCGAGCCCCCCGGAGACGTCGTCCAGCCACGGGGCGGTGCGCTGCAGGCGGTCGGCCGTGCGGATGTAGTACATGAGGAAGCGGTCGATGGTGCGGATCAGGGCCGCGTCGTCCAGGTCCTCGGCGAGGAGCTGCGCGTGGCGCGGTGTCTGGCCGCCGTTGCCGCCGACGTAGACGTTCCATCCCTTGTCGGTGGCGATGACGCCGACGTCCTTGCCGCGGGCCTCCGCGCACTCGCGCGCGCAGCCCGAGACGCCGAGCTTCAGCTTGTGCGGCGAGCGCAGCCCCCGGTAGCGCAGCTCGAGGTGCACCGCCATGCCCACGGAGTCCTGCACGCCGTAGCGGCACCACGTGGAGCCGACGCACGACTTCACCGTGCGCAGCGACTTGCCGTACGCGTGGCCGGACTCGAACCCGGCGTCCACGAGCCGCGCCCAGATCTGCGGGAGCTGCTCGACCCGCGCGCCGAACATGTCGATGCGCTGGCCGCCGGTGATCTTCGTGTACAGGCCGAAGTCCTTGGCGACCTGGCCGACGACGATCAGGCCTTCGGGGGTGACCTCCCCGCCGGGCATGCGCGGGACGACGGAGTACGTGCCGTCCTTCTGCATGTTGGCGAGCATGTGGTCGTTCGTGTCCTGCAGCGCCGCCTGCTCGCCGGCGAGGATGTGCCCGTTGCCCAGGCTCGCCAGGACCGACGCCACCACCGGCTTGCAGACGTCGCAGCCGCGACCGGCGTCGGTGGTCCCGTCGGGCACCCGGCCGAAGCGGGCGATGATCTCCGAGAACGTGTGCAGGTCGGCCCCGCGGACGGCGTCGAACAGCTCCGCGCGGGACAGCTCGAAGTGCTCGCACAGCGCGTTGCTCACCTCGACGCCCGCCTTGGTGAGCTCCGTCTTGACGAGCTTGGTCACCAGGGGCACGCACGCCCCGCACGTGGTGCCGGCCCGGGTGCAGGCCTTGACCCCCGCGACGTCGGTGCACCCGTGCTCCGTGACCGCCCCGCGGACGGCGCCCGCGGAGACGTTGTTGCACGAGCACACCTGCGCCTCGTCCGGCAGCTCCAGCGCCGGCGCCCCGCCGCCCTCCGGCAGCAGGAACGCGGCCGGGTCGCCGGGGAGCTCGGCGCCGAGCATCGGCCGCAGCGACGCGTACGGCGCCGCGTCGCCGACGAAGACGCCGCCCAGCAGCGTGCGGGCGTCGTCCGACATCACGAGCTTCTTGTAGACGCCCGCCAGCGGGTCGGCCCACACGATCTCGACCGACTTCTCGGTGCGGCCGTGCGCGTCGCCGAAGCTGGCCACGTCGACGCCGGAGAGCTTGAGCTTGGTGGCCGTGTCCGCGCCCGGGAACACCGCCTCGCCGCCGAGCAGCCGGTCGACCACGACCTCCGCCATCGTGTTGCCGGGCGCCACCAGCCCGAGGCAGCGCCCCTCGATGCAGGCGACCTCGCCGATCGCCCAGACGTGCGGGTCGGCCGTGCGGCACGTGAGGTCGACGACGGCGCCGCCGCGCTCGCCGGTCTCCAGCCCCGCCGCACGGGCGAGCTCGTCGCGAGGGCGCACCCCCGTGGCCAGGACCACGACGTCGACGTCGAGCCGGCCGCCGTCGGCGAAGTCCATGCGCCCCACGTGGCCGGTGCGCCGGTGCGGCCGGATCTCCTTGGTCGCGGTCTCGGCGCGCACCGAGATGCCCTTGTCGTTGATGAGCCGCTTGAGCGCCTGCCCGCCGCCGAGGTCGATCTGCACGCCCATGAGGTGGGTGCCGAACTCGATCACCGTGGCCTGCGCGCCGAGCGCCTTGAGCGCGCCCGCCGCCTCCAGGCCGAGCAGGCCGCCACCCACGACGGCGCCGCGCACCGGCTTCTCGACCACGCCGCCGCGCGTCTCCACACGCCCCGCCTCCCGCTTGGCCTCGACCCAGCCGCGCAGGGCCGCGACGTCGTCGATGGTGCGGTAGACGAACACGCCGGGCAGGTCGTTGCCCGGGATCGGCGGCACGGCGGCGTTCGAGCCGGTGGCGAGCACGAGCTCGTCGTAGGCGTGCACCCGCCCGAGCCGGTCGGTGACGGTGCGCGCCTCGCGGTCGATCGCGGAGACCTTGCAGTCGCGGTGCAGCTCGACCAGCGGGTCGTCCCACAGGGCCGGGTCGCCCAGGGTGAGCTCGTCGGCGTCGCGCACCTCGAAGTAGCGGGTGAGCCCCACGCGGTCGTACGGCTTGCGGGGCTCCTCGGCGAAGACGCTGACACGCCACGCGCCGTCCGTGTCGCGGGACCGCAGGGCCTCGACGAAACGCTGGGCGACCATGCCGCCGCCGATGACGACCACGTGCCGCCGCGTGTCGCCGGGGCCGTCGACGCTGGTGGTGGGGGGCTCGCTGCTCATGCCCCGACGCTAGGAAACCGCCGTTTCACCCGGGTGCGCCGGTCGTTACCCGGCGGGAACATCTGCCTCACGCGCGAAACAATCCGGGCGAGAGGAGTCCGTCGCGCGCGGAGGTCAGCCGCCGGGGACGACCTCGAGCGGGCCCTCGTCGGGGGTCGGCACCTGGAACCCGTCGTAGTACGCGGCGGCGACGTCGGGAGCCAGCAGCACGTCGTGCGCATGGGCGCCGGTGCGCGCGGCCACCCGCGCCAGCGCGACCTCCCGCGGCGTCGACACGAACACCACCTGCGCGACCACGCCGCGCTCCGCGCCGAGCCGGCGGTACTCGTCGCGGGACGCCCGGGACCAGAACGAGCTGTCGACGACGACGTCCCGCCCCTCGTCGAGCAGCGCGGCGACCCGCTCGCGCAGGTCGGCCGCGACCCGCTGCGCGACGTCGTCGGGCAACGGGTGCGCGGTGAACCCCTCGGCGAAGGCCAGGTCGTCGACGGACACGCGCACCCAGCCGGCGGCCTCGAGGCGACGGGCGTGCGTCGACTTCCCGGACCCTGCCGGGCCGCACATGAGGACCAGGTGTGCCGTCATGGCCGACGACCCTACCTACGTGCGCTGCGTCCGGGAGGGCCACGTGCTGGGGGAAGTGAGGGGACCCGACCGCGAGGTAGTGCTTCCCGTACCGCGGTAGTGCCCGGCGGGCACTACTCGGGTACGGGAAGCACTACCTCGCGGTCACGGGCGTCGGGGTCTCTCGGCCCGCCGCCCCCAGCCACTCCACCAGCCCGCACACGGCCTCGGTGCAGCTTCCGCAGCCGGTCGTGGCACGGGTCGCGCGGGCGACGTCCTCGGTGCTGGTCGCGCCGTCGGCCACGCAGGCCGCGATGTCGTGCTTGGTCACGCCGTTGCAGCGGCACACGGTCGCGTCGTCGGGCATGCGCTCGGGGCTCGACGTGGTCTCCGCGGCCGGCATGACGGCGGTGAGCAGCAGGAAGGCCGGGTCCACGGGCACCGGGACACGGCGGGTGTACGCGGCGGTGAGGTCGGCCGCCACCCGGGCGTCCCCGACGCACGTCGCGCCCACCAGCACGCCGTCGGCCACCACGGCCTCGACGTACCTGCCCGCCGCCGGGTCGACGAGGCGCAGGGCGCGCTCGCCGGGCACCGCCACCCGCCCGGCCCCGGAGCGCCCCATCGACACGACGCTCAGCGTGCCCGCCTTGACCTTGACGACGTCGGTGCCGCGCGTGTCCACGCCACGGTCCGACGGCGCCCGGCTCGTCAGGAGCGTGCCGAGCCGCACCGCCATCGTGGGCCGCTCGCCGTCGTGCGGCAGGCGCAGGTGCTCGGACGGTCCGCGCCGCACGGGCACGGGGGCAGGCGGGGCGGCGGCGAGCGTCACCAGCCGCTCGGCCAGCCGCCGTGCCTGGTCCCAGCCCTCCGCGACCAGGCCGCGCGAGCCCTCCGGCGGTTGCGCGCAGTCCCCGACGGCGTAGACCCGCGGGTCGCTCACGCTCGCCAGGTCCGGACCGACCACGACCCCGCGGTCGACGGCCAGCCCCGCCCGCCGGGCGAGCGCGGTGGCGGGGACGGTACCGCACGCGAGCACGACGAGCCCGGCGCCGATCACCTCGCCCGCCGACGCCCTGCCTGTCTCACCGTCACCCTCGCCCCCGACCCGGACGCCCACGGCGCGGCCGCCCACGACCAGCACCTCGGCGAGCGGGGCGCCCAGGTGCACCGAGACTCCGGCGTCGCGCAGGCTCGCGCGCAGCACGCCCGCCGCGTCGTCGTCGAGCTGGCGTTCCATGAGCGAGCGCCCCGGGTGCACGAGCGCGACCTGCAGGCCGCGCCTCGCCAGCCCGGTCGCCACCTCCACACCGAGCACTCCCCCGCCCACCACGACGGCCCGGGGCGCGTTGACGGTCGCGGCGACGATCTCGCGCGCGTCGTCCAGCGTGCGCAGCGCGTGCACGCCGGCGGGCAACGCGCCGTCCGACCCGGTGCCCTGCCCAGGAACCGCGGCCAGCCCCGGCACCTCGGGGACGCGGGCGACGGCCCCGGTGGCGATCACGAGGTGGTCGTACGGGTGGCGCGTGCCGTCGTCGGCGAGGACCTCGCGCGCCGTGCGGTCGACCGCGACGGCCGCGACCTCGCGCCGCACGGCGACCCGCTCGCCGCCCGGCAACGGCATCACGATCGCGGCGACGTCCGTGCGGCCCGCGACGACGTCGCTCAGCAGCACCCGGTTGTACGGCTCGTAGGGCTCGGCCCCGAGCACGGTGACGTCGAGGGCGCCGTCCGTGTCTCGGCGCGCCAGCTCGTCGGCGAGCCGGGCGCCGACCATGCCGAGGCCGACCACGATGACGCGCTGCGGCACGCGGAGCGGGGGCAGGGTCATACGGGTACCTCCTGGGTGGGCACTGCCGAGTCGTCGTCGGTGGGCACTGCCGAGTCGTCGTCGGTGGGCGCAGCGGCCGGGAGCGGCTCGGGCGACTCGGCGGGGGCGACCGACACCGCGCACACCTTGAACTCGGGCATCGCGGAGACGGGGTCGACGGCGTCGGTCGTGACCCGGTTGACGCTGCCCGGACCACCCCAGTGGAACGGCATGAACACGGTGTCGGGACGCACGGCGTCCGTCCAGCGGGCGGTCGCCACGACGTCCCCGCGCGCGGACGTGAGCCGCACCCGGCCGCCGTCGGGCACGCCGACACGCTGGCCGAGGTGCGGGTGCAGCTCGGCGTACGGCTCGGGCACGAGCCGCTCGAGCTCCGGCACCCGGTGGGTCTGCGCCCCGGACTGGTAGTGCTGCAGCACGCGTCCCGTGACGAGGTAGACGGGGGCGTCGGGGCGGACGTCGTCGCTGGGGCCGACGTGGTCGACGACGACGGCGCGGGCCCGGCCGTCGGGCGTCGCGAACCGCTCGAGGAACACGCGCGGCGTGCCGGGGTGCTGCCCCCGCCAGTTGTCAGGACCAGGTGCACCTATACCTGCACGTGGTCCTGACAACTCGCGGGCTCTCGAGTTGTCAGGACCAGGTGCACGTTCCAGTGGTCCTGGTCCTGACAACTCGCGGGCGGGCCCGGTGGCCGGGCAGGGCCAGAACAGGCCGGGCCCGCCGGCGGCCTCGTCGGCGTCGAGGCGCGCGTGCGAGAGGCCCGAGTAGTCCGCGGGCCCGCCCGCCGACGCCCGGGCGAGCTCGTCGAAGACCACCGCGGGGTCGTCCGGGAAGTCCACGGGCGACCCGAGACGGCGGGCGAGCTCGGCCAGGATCCACAGCTCGGAGCGCACGTGCCCCGGCGCGTCGACGGCCCGCCGCCGGCGGATCACCCGGCCCTCGAGGTTGGTCATCGTGCCCTCCTCCTCCGCCCACTGGGTGACGGGCAGGACGACGTCCGCCAGCAGCGCGGTCTCCGACGGCACGGTGTCGCAGACGACGAGCAGGTCGAGCGCGCCCAGCCGCTCGCGCACCCGGTCCGCGTTCGGCGCGGAGACGACGAGGTTGGAGCCGTGCACGAACAGGGCACGCGGCCCGCCGTCCGTGCCGAGGGACGCGAGCAGCGCGACCGCGGGGCGACCCGGTCCGGGCAGCGTCGCGGGGTCCACGCCCCACACGGCCGCGACGTGCGCGCGGGCCGCGGGGTCGTCGATGCGCCGGTAGCCGGGGAGCTGGTCGGCCTTCTGACCGTGCTCGCGCCCACCCTGCCCGTTGCCCTGCCCGGTGAGGCAGCCGTACCCCGAGCCCGCCCGGCCCGGCAGCCCGAGGGCGAGCGCCAGGTTGATCGCCGCGGTGACGGTCGCGGTGCCCTGCGTCGACTGCTCGACGCCGCGCCCGGTGAGCAGGTACGCACCGCGCCCGCCCCGTGACGGGGACGCCGCCGCGAGGAGCCGGGCCACCCGGCGCAGCTCGTCGGCGGGGACGCCGCAGACCGCCTCCGCGCGCTCGGGCCACCACGCCACGACCGACCGCGCGACGTCGTCGAACCCGGAGGTGCGCGCGGCCAGGTAGTCACGGTCGGCCAGGCCCTCGGCGAGCACCACGTGCAGCAGGGCGAGCAGCACGACCAGGTCGGTGCCCGGCACCGGCTGCAGGTGCACGCCGCCGCGGCCCGCACGGGGTGCGCCACCCTGCGGGTCGTCGACCAGCCGGGCCGTGGCGGAGCGCCGGGGGTCGACCACGACGAGCCCACCGGCCGCGCGGGCCCTCGCCAGGTGCTGCACGAACGGCGGCATCGTCTCGGCCACGTTGGAGCCGAGCAGCACGACGACGTCGGCGCCCGCCAGGTCCGTGACGGGGAACGGCATGCCCCGGTCGAGGCCGAACGCCCTGTTCCCGGCCGCCGCGGCCGACGCCATGCAGAACCGGCCGTTGTAGTCGATGTGCGGGGTGCGCAGCACGGTCCGGGCGAACTTCCCGAGCGTATACGCCTTCTCGTTCGTCAGCCCGCCCCCGCCGAAGACGGCGACGCCGCCCGGCCCGTGCTCGGCCTGGATCGCGGCGACCCTCGTGGCGATCAGGTCCAGGGCGGTGTCCCACGTCGCGGGCGCCAGCGCGCCGTCGACGCCGCGCAGCAGCGGCGTCGTCACCCGGTCGGGGGCCCGCAGCACGCTCGCGCTGGTCCAGCCCTTCTGGCACAGCCCGCCACGGTTGGTGGGGAAGTCCCGCGGCGACACGGTGACGGGCACCGCGGCGCTGGCCACCGGAGCGCTGGTCACCGGAGCGCCGCCGGCGGCGGCCGGCGTCAGGTCCATGCCGCACTGCAGCGCGCAGTAGGGGCAGTGCGTCGCCGTCGGCCGGGCCGGCGTCGGGCGAGCGACCGCCGCGGTCATACGCGCGCCGCCCGCATCGCCGTGCCGCGGCGGCCATAGACCGCCCACGTCACGGCCGCCATCACGACGTACGCCCCGACGAACACCCACAGGGCCGCGGCCAGCGACCCGGTGGCCGCCGTCGACATCGCGAACCCGCGCGGGACGAGGAACCCGCCGAAGGCCCCGACAGCTCCGGCGATGCCGATGCACCCGGCGGCGGCACGCGCCGTCGCCGCCCCGCCGCCCGCGGCACCGGCGACCCGGAACGCCACCGGGATCATGCGGTAGACCGCCCCGTTCCCGACGCCCGTGGCGACGAACAGCAGCAGGAAGGAGCCGAAGAACAGTGGGAAGCTGCGGCTGCCGAGGGCGATCACCGCGCTGGTCGCGCCGACCGCCATGACGCCGTAGCAGGCGATCGTCAGGAGGGCGCCGCCCCACCGGTCGGCCAGCACCCCGCCCAGCGGTCGGGTCACCGACCCCACCAGGGCGCCCAGGAAGGCGAGCGAGAGGGCCACCTCGGGGAACTGCCCGGCGAGCAGGGTCGGGAACACCCCGGAGAACCCGATGAAGGAGCCGAAGGTGCCGATGTAGAGGAACGAGATGATCCACGTGTGCGGCTCGCGCAGCGCCACGACGAACGACCGCGGGTCGGACCGGGCCGTGGCCAGGTTGTCCATGTACCGCCAGGCCAGCACCGCAGCGAGCAGGACGAACGGCACGAGCATCAGCCCCGCCCGCTCGAGCGCGACCCCCGCACCCGTGACGATGACGAGCGGCACGGCGAGCTGCACCGCGGCGGTTCCGAGGTTGCCGCCCGCGGCGTTCCAGCCGAGGGCCGCACCCTTGGCCCGCTCGGGGAAGAAGAACGAGATGTTCGCCATCGAGGAGGCGAAGTTGCCCCCGCCGAAGCCCGCGAGCGCCGCGACCGCCAGCATGACGCCGAAGGAGGTGTCGGGCCGCTGCACCGCCCACACCATCGCGAGCACCGGGACCAGCAGCAGGGACGCCGAGACGACCGTCCACGTGCGGCCGCCGAAGACCGGCACCGCCAGCGTGTAGGGGATGCGCAGGGTGGCCCCGACGAGGGCGGGCACCGCGATCAGCCAGAACATCTGGTCGGCGCTGTACGCGAACCCGGCGGCCGGGAGCTGCGGCACGACGATGGACCACAGCGCCCACACGCAGAACCCGAGGAACTCGGCGAACACCGACAGGACGAGGTTGCGACGGGCCACCCTGCGCCCGCCGCCCGCCCAGAAGCCCGGGTCCTCGGGGTCCCAGTCCTCGATCCAGCGGCCGCGCCGGCCGGGCCGGCCGGGGGCCTGAGGCGGGGCGGTGCGGGTGCGGTCCGGCGTGGTCACGGCGGGCGGAGCGGCCATCGCGTGTCCTCCTGGGCGCGAGCCCGACGTCGTCGGGCGGTCGGACGGCCCGGAGTGCTCCGGTGCCGTGGTGTGCCGACCGGCTCGACGTCGGGCCGGTGCCCTGACGCTATGGAGGCGGTGTTTCGACGCCGGGCGCGCCGGCGTGAAATACGCGTGTGCGGGGACTCACAGTGGACTTCTCGCGACTGTGAGGTCGCTCCGGCACTCAGGCGGGGGCGCTCACCGCCTCGGTGCCGGAACGCCTGCCGACCACGAGCCGGCGGAGCATCCCGACGAAGGTCGGCAGCCACGCCGCCAGGGCGAGCGCGAGGACGAGCGGAGCCACCCAGCCGAGCGGCTCGAGGTCGATCGCGTCGCGCATCCGGATGGTCGCGACGCCGTACATGCCGATGGGGAACACCATCGACCAGTTTGCCGGGTGGTACCGCAGCGGAAGGCGGCGCACCAGGTGACGCCACACGGAGATCGCGATCATCAGCGGGAACCAGAACGTGCTGGTGCCCCACGCCATGATGACGATCCCCTCGAGGAACGGCAGCAGCCCGGCGATCCGGGACGAGCCGTCGGCGGCGAGCATGAGGTTCGACCCGGCGAGCACGGTGATGGCGAGCGCGCCCGCCGCGATCCAGACGGGCGGGTCGGCCTCGTCGGGGGTGAGCCGCAGGAACGTCCACCGCAGGAACACCATCGTCATGACGATGACGTAGAGCAGGACCCCGAGCATGAACACCGCGACCGCACCGAAGGCGAGCATGTCGCTGTGCTCCCCCGCCCGGCCGAGGAGGAGCGCCATGAGCACCGCGAGAGACTGCGTGCTCACGGTCAGGAGGAACCACGTGCCGTTGATGCCGCGCTCGAGGCCCGGCTTGGTCTGGCCCACGATGGTGGCCACCAGGACGACGTAGACGAGCACGAACCACAGCACCGTGCCGACGACGCCGAACGCGGCGGTGACGCCCCACCGCCCGTACAGGAGGCCGATGCCGTCCGCGAGCACCCCCGTGCCGGCGACGATCGTGAGGAAGGCGAAGCCGCGCGCGTGGCTGGTGAGGTCCTTCCACAGCTCGCGGGGGCGCGTCACGGCGCGCGCCACGACGAGCACCGTCAGCACGACGTACATGACGGCCGCGATCCCGTGCAGGCCGAGCGCGAGCCAGCGCAGTCCCAGGAGGCCGGCACCGATGGCGATGATCCCGGTGGCCATCACCATCGCGAAGATGCCCGGGAAGAGCGTGCGCACGAGGGCCGCCGACCATCGCTCGGCTCCGCGCGACATGGCCCGTTCCTCTCCGTCGCCGACCGGCCACGGACGGCCGGGACACCTGCCGCATCGTACCGGGCGACGAGATGACGGCCGCTCGTGATCGTTTTCACAAGCCGTGCCCTTGCCGAACGGCGCGCCGACGTGCGGCAATGCTTCCGGCACTCGATGATGCGATGAGTACCTTCTCGGACCCCCAGCCCTGGAGTACGGATGTCCACGACACGCCCACCCGTCACCGCTGACGCCGGGGCAGCCCCCCCGACCGGGGCCGCCGAGTCCCTCCTCAAGCTCGGCAAGCACCTGCGCAAGGGCGAGGTGTCCGCCGACCTGCGCCAGCTCTTCCTCACCGGCGGCCGCGACGGCGACGTCTTCTACCGGGACCGCTGGTCGCACGACAAGGTGGTGCGCTCCACCCACGGCGTCAACTGCACGGGCTCGTGCTCGTGGAAGGTGTACGTCAAGGACGGGATCATCACGTGGGAGACGCAGCAGACGGACTACCCGTCGGTGGGCCCGGACTCCCCCGAGTACGAGCCGCGTGGCTGTCCCCGCGGCGCTGCCTTCTCCTGGTACACCTACTCTCCGACGCGCGTGCGCTACCCGTACGTGCGCGGCGTCCTGCTGAACGCCTACCGGGAGGCCAAGGCTGCCGTCGGTGGCGACCCCGTGCTCGCGTGGCAGCGCGTCACGAGCGACCCCGACACCGCCCGCGCGTACAAGAGCGCCCGGGGCAAGGGCGGCCTGGTCCGCGCCACGTGGGACGAGGCGGCGGAGATCGTCGCCGCGGCGCACGTGCACACGATCGCCGAGCACGGGCCGGACCGCGTCGCGGGCTTCTCGCCCATCCCGGCGATGTCGATGGTCTCGCACGGCGTCGGCGCACGGTTCGTGCAGATGCTGGGCGGCACGATGCTGTCGTTCTACGACTGGTACGCGGACCTGCCCGTCGCGTCCCCGCAGGTGTTCGGCGACCAGACGGACGTGCCCGAGTCCGCGGACTGGTGGAACTCCTCGTACCTCATCATGTGGGGCTCGAACATCCCGGTGACCCGCACCCCCGACGCGCACTTCATGACGGAGGCGCGCTACCGCGGCACCAAGGTCGTGTCCGTCTCCCCCGACTACGCGGACAACACGAAGTTCGCCGACCAGTGGCTCGCGCCGCAGCCCGGCACCGACGGCGCCCTGGCGATCGCCATGGGCCACGTGATCATGCGCGAGTTCCTCGTGGACCGCCGCACCGCGCCGTTCGCCGACTACCTCAAGCGGTTCGCCGACGCGCCGTTCCTCGTGCGCCTCGACGAGCACCCCGGGACGGCGGCCGCCGGCGCACCGGCGTACACCCCGGGCAAGTTCCTCACGGCCGCGGACCTCGACGACGCCACCCTGCCCGGGGCCTCGGCGATGGCCAACGCCCACTTCAAGACGATCCTGCTGGACGCCGACGGCACGCCCGTCGCCCCCAACGGCACGCTCGGCCACCGCTACGGCGAGGCCGACGAGGGCACCTGGAACCTCGACCTCGGTGACGTCGACCCGCTGCTGTCGGTGGCCGACGCCACCTCGCTCCCCGCGGGGGCCGGGACCGGCGTGCCGGTCCTGCTCCCGCGGTTCGACATCGTGCCCGGGACCGACGGCGCCGGTGCCGACGGGCAGGCGTCCGACGACGAGGCGCACCTGGGCGGCAAGGGCGTGGTCACCCGCGGCGTGCCGACCCGGCGCGTCGGCGGCCACCTCGTCACGACCGTCCTCGACCTGCTGCTGGCGCAGTACGGCGTCGAGCGCCACGAGCTCGACCTCCCGGGCGAGTGGCCCACCGGCTACGACGACCCGACCGCCCCCGGCACGCCCGCCTGGTCCGAGGAGATCACCGGCGTGCCGGCCGACACCGCGGCACAGATCGGGCGCGAGTTCGCCCGCAACGCCGAGGAGTCCGGCGGCCGGTCCATGATCATCATGGGCGCCGGCGCGAACCACTGGTTCCACTCGGACACCATCTACCGCGCCTTCCTCACCCTCACGACGATCACCGGCTGCCAGGGCGTCAACGGCGGCGGCTGGGCGCACTACGTCGGCCAGGAGAAGTGCCGTCCGATCACCGGGTGGGCGCAGTACGCCGGCGGTCTGGACTGGGTGCGCCCGCCGCGGCAGATGATCGGCACCGGGTTCTTCTACCTGGCCACCGACCAGTGGCGCTACGACGGGATGCCGGCCGACGCGCTCGCGTCGCCGCTCGCCCCGGGCCACCTGTCCGGGCGCACGACGGCGGACTCCCTCGTCGAGTCCGCGCAGCGCGGCTGGATGCCGAGCTACCCGACGTTCGACCGCAACCCCCTCGACCTGGTCGACGAGGCGCGTGCCGCCGGCAAGGAGCCCGAGCAGCACGTCGTCGACGAGCTCAAGGCGGGCCGCCTGCGGTTCGCCTGCGAGGACCCGGACGACCCGGCGAACTTCCCCCGCGTGCTCACCGTGTGGCGGGCGAACATCCTGGGCTCGTCGGGCAAGGGCAACGAGTACTTCCTCAAGCACCTGCTCGGCACCGACGCCGCGGTGCTCGCCGACGAGGCGGGCCCCGACCGTCGTCCGAAGTCCATGACGTGGCGCGACGAGGCCCCCCGCGGCAAGCTCGACCTGCTCGTCACCCTCGACTTCCGCATGACGAGCACCACCCTGTTCTCCGACGTCGTGCTGCCGGCGGCCACCTGGTACGAGAAGCACGACCTGTCGAGCACCGACATGCACCCGTTCGTGCACTCGTTCAACCCCGCGATCAGCCCGCCGTGGCAGACCCGCACGGACTTCGACACGTTCCACACGCTGGCCGGGCTCGTGTCCCAGATGTCCGAGAAGCACCTGGGCGTGCGCGAGGACCTGGTGGCCACGGCGCTCGCGCACGACACCCCGGACGAGCTCGCGGTGCCGCACGGCACGCTCACGGACGCCGGGCAGCCGATCACCGAGCGCGAGCTGGTCCCCGGCGTCACCATGCCGCGGCTGCAGGTCGTCACCCGCGACTACCCGGCGTTCGCCGCGCGGATGGCGGCGCTCGGGCCGCTCACCGACTCCAAGGGCATGGTCACCAAGGGAGTCGCGTTCATGCCCGACCAGGAGGTGCGCAAGCTCGGCGACGTCAACGGGCGCGTGACGTCCGGCCCGGCGGCAGGACGCCCGCGCCTGGACCGCGACACGCACGCCTGCGAGATGATCCTGGCCCTGTCGGGCACCACGAACGGCCGCCTGGCGGTGCAGGGCTTCGAGCACCTGGAGAAGCGCACCGGGCAGCAGCTCGCCGACCTGGCCCGCGACGAGGAGGCCAAGCGCGTCACCTTCCCCGACGTCCAGTCCCGCCCCACGACGGTGATCACCTCACCGGAGTGGTCCGGCTCGGAGCACGGCGGACGGCGGTACACGGCGTTCGCGGTCAACGTGGAGCGGCTCAAGCCGTGGCACACCGTCACGGGGCGTCAGCACTTCTACCTCGACCACGACTGGATGATCGAGCTGGGTGAGCAGCTGCCGGTGTACCGGCCGCCGCTGGACCTGCACCACCTGTTCGGCGACTCGCCGCGGCCGGGAGACACCGACGACGGCACGTCCGAGGGCGGCAGCGGGCACGCCACGGTCGCCGTGCGCTACCTGACGCCGCACTCCAAGTGGTCGATCCACTCGGAGTACCAGGACAACCTGTTCATGCTGTCCCTGTCCCGCGGCGGCCCGAACGTCTGGATGAGTCCCGCCGACGCCGCCAAGATCGGCGTCCGGGACAACGAGTGGATCGAGGCGGTGAACCGCAACGGCGTCGTCGTCGCCCGCGCGGTGGTCTCGCACCGGATGCCGGAGGGCACCGTCTACATGCACCACGCCACGGACCGCACGGTCGACGTGCCGCTGTCGGAGACCTCCGGGCTGCGCGGCGGCATCCACAACTCGCTCACGCGCATCCTGCTCAAGCCCACCCACCTGGCCGGCGGGTACGGCCAGCTCACCTACGCATTCAACTACCTCGGCCCCACCGGCAACCAGCGGGACGAGATCACGGTCATCCGACGTCGTAGCCAGGAGGTGCGTTACCAGTGACCGAGCGGCGACGTGGAGTGCGAGGAACGAGCACGGAAGGGAGCGCGGCCGCATGAAGGTCATGGCGCAGATGTCGATGGTCATGAACCTCGACAAGTGCATCGGGTGCCACACCTGCTCGGTGACGTGCAAGCAGGCGTGGACGAACCGCACCGGCATGGAGTACGTGTGGTTCAACAACGTCGAGACCCGCCCCGGCCTCGGCTACCCCCGCACCTACGAGGACCAGGAGACGTGGCAGGGCGGCTGGGAGCGCACCAAGCGGGGCAAGCTCAAGCTCCGCGCGGGCGGACGGGCGAAGAAGCTCGCCTCGATCTTCCACAACCCGAAGCTGCCGTCCATCCAGGACTACTACGAGCCGTGGACGTACGAGTACGACATGCTGCTCAGCTCCCCGCAGGGGCAGCACACGCCGGTGGCGAAGCCGAAGTCGCTGCTCACCGGTGACGACATGTCCATCCAGTGGTCGGCCAACTGGGACGACAACCTCGGCGGGTCGACCGAGACCATGCAGGACGACCCGATCCTCAAGCACATGAGCGAGCACGTCGCCGAGGAGCTCGAGCAGACGTTCATGTTCTACCTGCCGCGCATCTGCGAGCACTGCCTCAACCCGTCCTGCGTGGCGTCGTGCCCCTCGGGCGCGATGTACAAGCGGGTCGAGGACGGCATCGTCCTGGTGGACCAGGACCAGTGCCGCGGCTGGCGCATGTGCGTCACCGGCTGCCCGTACAAGAAGGTCTACTTCAACCACAAGACCGGCAAGGCCGAGAAGTGCACGCTGTGCTACCCGCGCCTCGAGGTGGGGCTGCCCACGGTGTGCTCGGAGACCTGCGTCGGCCGGCTGCGCTACCTCGGCCTCGTGCTGTACGACGCCGACAAGGTCGGCGCCGCCGCGGCGACCGAGGACGAGCACGACCTCCTCGCCGCGCAGCGCTCGGTGTTCCTCGACCCGAACGACCCCGAGGTCGTCGCGGCCGCCCGCCGCGAGGGCATCCCGGACGACTGGATCACCGCCGCCCAGCGCTCCCCGATCTGGAAGCTCATCCACGAGTACGAGGTCGCCCTGCCGCTGCACCCCGAGTACCGCACCCTGCCGATGGTCTGGTACATCCCGCCGCTGTCGCCCGTCGTCGACGTGGTGGCCAGCTCCGGCAGCGACGGCGAGGACGGCCGCACGCTGTTCGCCGCGATCTCGCAGCTGCGCATCCCGCTCGAGTACCTGGCCGGCCTGTTCACCGCCGGCGACACCGGCCCGGTCGAGCGCGTGCTGCGCCGGCTGGCCGCGATGCGCTCCGGCATGCGGGAGGTCAACCTGGGCCGCGAGTTCCCGGAGGAGCACGCGGCCGCCGTCGGGATGACCGGCGACGCGGTCCAGGAGATGTACCGCCTGCTCGCCATCGCCAAGTACGAGGACCGGTACGTCATCCCGACCGCGCACTCCGAGGTGGCGCGCGAGCTGGAGGAGATGGCCTGCTCCCTCGACTTCGAGGGCGGGCCAGGCATGGGCGGGGCGGGGCCCTTCGGCTCGTCGTCCGGGACGCCGGTGCCGGTGGCGGTGGAGAACTTCCACGCGCTTTCCTCCCGGCAGACGGCGGACTCCCCCTACGGCCCGTCCACGCCGGGGCGCGTCAACCTGCTCAACTGGGACGGCAACGGCAAGCCGACCGGGCTCTTCCCGCCGGACGAGCCCCAGACTCCCGCGCAGCCGGGCGGCACCGCCCCGGGCGACCCTGGCAGCCTGCCCGGCGGTCGGCAGGACGCCGCACCCGACTCGCCCGACGGCTTCGACGGGAGCGCGCGATGAGCCGGCTCGCCTTCCTCCCGCGCCCCGGCGTCCGCGCGAAGCAGCTCGACCCGCTGGCGCCGGTGCCGCTCGACGACGGCGGGCGCGCCGTCGCCCACATGGCGGCGTCGCTGCTGCTCGCCTACCCGGACGACGACACCCTCGCCGCCGCACCGACGGTCCGGGACGCCGTCGCCGGGCTCCCGGTGCCGGTCCGCGACCGGCTGGCCGGGCTCGCCACCACCCTGCTCGAGGGCGACCCGGTCGCGCTGCGGGCCGACTACGTCGCGACGTTCGACCTCAAGCGGCGCTGCGCGATGTACCTGTCGTACTACGCCGCCGGGGACACCCGGCGCCGCGGGCACGCCCTCGTCCGGTTCGTGGAGGCCTACCGGGCCGCCGGGTTCGAGGCCACCGACGGGGAGCTGCCGGACTACCTGCCCACGGTGCTCGAGCTGTCCGCCCGCGGCGACGCGGACGGCGCCCGGATCGCCGGCACCCTGCTGGCCGCGCACCGCGACGGGATCGAGGTGCTGCGCTCGGCGCTCGCCTCCCTGGGCTCGCCGTGGACGGCGGCCGTCGAGGCCGTGTGCCTCACCCTGCCCCCGGTGGACGCCGCGACCGCGGCACGGGTGGCGGACCTGGTGACGGCCGGGCCCCCGGCCGAGCTGGTCGGACTGAGCGGGTACGGGAACGGGGATGAGCTGCCGTGGGAATGACGAACGCGACGATGGGCCAGGTCCTGCTGTGGGTGGTGCTGCCGTACGTGACCTTCGCCGTGCTGGTGGTGGGATCGCTCTGGCGGTACCGCTACGACAAGTTCGGCTGGACCACCCGCTCCAGCGAGCTGTACGAGAAGCGCCTGCTGCGGTGGGGCTCCCCCATGTTCCACTTCGGGCTGCTGTTCGTGGTCCTCGGGCACGTCCTGGGGCTGGTGATCCCGAAGACGTGGACCGAGGCGGTGGGGGTCTCCGAGGGCTTCTACCACTTCATCGCCACGTCCATGGGCACGGCCGCCGCGGTGGTCGCCGTGGCCGGCCTGGTCATCCTCATCTACCGGCGCCGCTCCACCGGTCCCGTGTTCCTCGCGACGACGGCCATGGACAAGACCATGTACGTGTTCCTCGCGGCCTCGATCCTGTCGGGGGCCTGGGCGACCGTCCAGACGCAGATCCTCGCGGGCGGCCACGGGTACGACTACCGCGAGACCATCTCGCCGTGGTTCCGGTCGCTGTGGTACCTGCAGCCGGAGCCCGCCCTGATGGCCGGCGTGCCCGTGGCGTTCCAGGTGCACGTCGCCGCCGCGATGCTGCTGTTCGCCCTGTGGCCGTTCACCCGCCTGGTGCACGCGTTCTCGGCGCCCGTGCAGTACCCGTTCCGCCCGTACGTCGTCTACCGGTCCCGCGACGTGTCGGTCTCGTCCCGCGCCCCTCGGCCGGGATGGGACCCGACCGACCGGGCCCGCTGACCGGCCGACGAGCCACGCCCGCCACCACGTTCGCCACCGCGCCCGCCCCCATGCAGCCCCGCTGCGCACGGCCCCTGCCCCAGGAGGAGACATGACCTCGGCACCGCCCCCCGGCCCGGCCGGCACGACGGCGGCCCCCGTCGCCGTCACCGGCAACCCCACGCAGCTCGCGCTCGCGACCCTCGGGTTCGCGATCTGCTTCTGGGCATGGGCCCTGCTGGGCCCGCTGGGCAACACGTACGGCCAGCTGTACGCGCTGTCCGACTTCGAGGTGTCGGTCCTCGTGGCCGTGCCGGTGATCGTGGGCTCGCTCGGGCGCATCCCGATCGGCGCGCTCACCGACCGCTTCGGCGCCAAGGTCATGTTCCCGCTGTGCAGCGCGCTGACGATCGTCCCGGTGCTGTTCGTGGGCTTCGTCGCGGACAGCCTCGTCTGGCTGCTCGTCGGCGGGTTCCTGCTGGGGCTGGGCGGCACGACGTTCGCCATCGGCGTCCCGTTCGTCAACAACTGGTACCCGCCGGCACGGCGCGGCACCGCCCTCGGCATCTTCGGCGCCGGCATGGGCGGCACCGCCGTCGCGGCCTTCTCCACGGTGCCGATCCGCGAGGCATGGGGAGAGGGGGCGCCGTTCGTCGTGGTCTCGGTGGCGCTGGCGATCTTCGCCGTGGCGTCGCGGGCCCTGCTGACGGACTCTCCCGCGTGGACCCCCGGCACCGGCGGCGGCATGTGGGCCCGCACCTGGGCCACCCTGAAGCTCCCCGCGACGCTCCAGCTCTCGTGGCTGTACGCCATCGGCTTCGGCGGCTTCGTGGCCTTCTCCGTCTACCTGCCCACGTTCCTGCAGAACGGCTACGACCTCAGTGCCACCGACGCGTCGCTCCGCACCGCCGGGTTCGTCGTGCTGGCGGTGGTGTGCCGGCCGATCGGCGGCACGCTGTCCGACAAGGTCGGCGCCATCCCGGTGTCCGTCGCGTGCTTCGTCGCGGTGACGGTCTTCGCGGGGATGATGCTGTTCGAGCCGCAGCTCCTGCCGGGCTCCACGATCGCGTTCCTCGGCCTGGCGGCGGCCCTGGGCGCCTCCTCGGGCGCCACGTTCGCGCTCGTGGCGAAGATGGCGCCGCCGGGGACGGTCGGCGCGGTCACCGGCGTCGTCGGGGCCGCAGGCGGCCTGGGCGGCTTCATCCCGCCGCTCATCATGGGCGCGGTGTACGCCGCGAACGGCGACTACAACATCGGGTTCGGCCTGCTCTCGCTGACCGGCCTGCTCACGCTGCTGTTCACGCTGGGGCCGGTGCGCAAGCGGGTACGGGCGAACGCCGGATGACCCGTCAGGTCATCTCACCCCGCCGCACGCCCGGCGGTGAGGTGCGTGCCGCACGCGCGTCACGCACCCGGCCTAGCGTGGCCCCATGAGCACCGGCCGCACGTCCCGAGGCGTCGAGGAGCACGTCGCGGCGGTGCTGGCGCACGTCGCTCCCCTGGTGGCCGTCGACGTCGGGCTCGCCGGGCTCGCGGTCGGCGAGCCGGGGCTGGTGCTCGCCGGCGACCTGCACGCCGAGGCGGCCGTGCCCCCGTTCGACGCGGCCGCCATGGACGGCTACGCCGTGCGTCTGGCGGACCTTCCGCCCGACGGCACGCCCGTCACCCTGCCCGTGGTCGGCGACTCCCGCCCCGGCTCCCCCGCCCACCGCTGTGAGCGGGCGATGGGCCCGGCTTCCGCCGGTGCGGAGGGCGCATCGCCCGCTCACAGCGTCACCGGGGTCGTGCGGATCATGACCGGCGCACCGGTGCCCGCCTGGGCGGACGCCGTCGTGCCGGTCGAGCGCACGTCCACCGGCCGGTTCGTCGCCGGCAGCCCGACGACGGAGCACGAGGTCACCCTCGCCCGCCAGCCCCGCGCCCACGTCCGTCGTCGCGCGGAGGACGTCGCTCCCGGTGACCTGCTCGCCCGAGCGGGCTCCGCCGTCACGCCCGCCCTCGTCGCCGTCGCCGCGTCCGGCGGGCTGACGACCCTGCCCGTGCGACGGCGGCCACGTGTGGCCGTGCTGTCCACGGGCTCGGAGCTGCTGCCCGCCGGAGCCGGGGCCGACACCACCGACAGCGGACGCATCCCGGACTCCAACTCCCTCCTGCTCGCCGCGCTGGTGCGCGCAGCCGGGGCCGACGCCGTGCGCACCGGCGCCGTGCCCGACGACGCCGACGCGCTGCGCGCCGCCCTCGACCACGCTGTGAGCGGGCGATCGGCCCCCTCGGACGGAGTCGAGGGGGGCGCTAGGCCCCCCCCCGCGGCGCGGGAGGTCGACCTGGTCGTCACGACGGGCGGGGTCTCAGCCGGGGCCTCCGACGTCGTGCGCGCCGTCCTCGCGACGCCCGACGACCGCCTGAGGGCCGTCGAGGTCGCCGCCGTCGCGCTGCGTCCCGGGCACCCGCAGGCCCTCGCGCGGTGGCGTGACGTCCCGTGGCTCGCGCTGCCCGGGAACCCGGTGAGCGCGTTCGTCTCGTTCGCGCTCTTCGTGCGGCCCGCGATCGACGCCCTGGCCGGCCGCGCACCCGACGTCAGAACGCTCCGGCGGCGGTCGGCGTCCGCGTGGTCGAGCCCGCCGGGACGGGTCCACGTCGTGCCGGTGCGGACGCTCGCGTCCGGCGACGTCGAGCACGTGGTCGGACCGGCAGGGCACGCCTCCTCCGCCCTGCTCGGCGCCGACGCCCTGGCCGTCGTGCCCGCCGACGTCGAGAAGGTCGCCGTCGGTGACGAGCTCGACGTGCTGCCCCTCGACGGCGTCCCGCCCGGCAGGCACGCATGACGCCGCGCGACCTCGCCCGCCAGGACGACCGGTTCGACGCCGTCGTCCTCGCCGGCGGGCGTGCCCGCCGTCTCGGCGGGGTGCCCAAGCCCACCCTCGTCCTGCGGGGGACGACCCTGGAGCAGCATGCGCTCGCCGCCGCCGTCGGCGCGCGGCGCACCGTCGTCGTCGGCCCCGTGCCGACGACGCCCGCCCCCGGGCACCGGTGGCCGCCCGGTCGCGACGTCGTACGGACCCGGGAGGACCCCCCGTTCGGCGGGCCCGTGGCCGGCCTGGATGCCGGCCTGCAGGCCCTGCGCCGCCCCGCCGCCGCCGGCGGCGCGGACGACGCCGACGACGGCGACAGCGAGCACCCGCCGTGGGTGCTCCTGCTCGCCGTGGACGTGCCGCACGCCGCGGTCGCCGTCCCCCGGCTGCGCGCCGCGGCCGCGACGGCGGCGCCCGGCACCGACGGCGCCTACCTGGTGCACGACGGCCGGCCCCAGTGGCTCGTCGGCATGTACCGGCACGACGCGCTGCGGCGGGCGCTGGCGACGGTCTGCGGCCCGGACGGACCCGCGGGGATCCCGGTACGCCAGCTCCTCGCGCCGCTGCGTTGCCTCGAGGTACCCGACGACGAGGGGCTGAGCCAGGACGTCGACACCTGGGACGACGCCCGACGGCTTACGGTAGAGGCCCGACGACCCGTGGCCGGGCCCCCGGACGAACCACGCCCGCACAGCAGTCAGGAGGCACGCCGATGACCGACCAGACGCCCACCCCGAGCGCCCCCGGAACCTCGGTGCTCGACCGGTGGGTCGCCGCGCTCGAGGCCGAGCTCTCGCTCCCGCCGGGGACCGTCGACATCGGCGCCGTCCTGGACCTCGCCCGTGACGCGGCGCACCAGGTGGCGCGCCCTGCGGCCCCGGTCAGCACGTACGTCGCGGGGTACGCCGCGGGCCTGGCGGCCGCCCGGGGCGAGTCCAGCGACGCCGTCGAGCGGGCCGCTGCCGCGGCGCTCGCCTGGCGCGACGCCGGCCCCGCCGGGCAGGCCTGACGATGGCCGTCGTCACGTTGGGCATCCCCACGCCGCGCCCCGCCGCGCCGGCGGCGGGCCCGGTCGCGCTGCCGAGCGGGCGCCCGGACACCGGCGGGCTGGTGGACTCGTTCGGGCGCGTGGCCACGGACCTGCGCGTGTCGCTCACCGACCGCTGCAACCTGCGCTGCACGTACTGCATGCCCGCCGAGGGCCTGCCCGCGCTCCCCCGCGACGCGACCATGACGCGCGCGGAGATCGTGCGGCTCGTCGGCATCGCGACCCGCGACCTGGGCGTCCGGCAGGTCAGGTTCACCGGTGGGGAGCCGCTGCTGCGCCGCGACCTGCTCGACATCGTGCGCGACTGCGCCGCCCTGCCCCGCCGGCCGGAGCTGAGCCTCACGACGAACGCCGTGGGGCTGGACTCCCGGGCGCGTGCGCTGCGCGACGCCGGGCTGGACCGGGTGAACGTCTCCCTGGACACGCTCGACCCCGACACGTTCGCGACCCTCGCCCGCCGCCCGTTCCTGGAGCGCACGCTGGCGGGCATCGCGGCCGCGGCCGACGTCTTCGACGTGGTCAAGATCAACGCCGTGCTGGTGCGCGGGGTCAACCTCGACCACGCCGCCGACCTGCTGGCCTGGTGCCTGGAGCGCGGGTTCGAGCTGCGGTTCATCGAGCAGATGCCGCTGGACGCCGACCACGCGTGGGACCGCTCCGCGATGGTCACGGCCGCCGAGGTGCGCGACCTGCTCGGCGAGCGGTTCGCCCTGGAGCCGGACGTCGAGCCCCGCGACGGCGCCCCTGCGGAGCGTTTCGTCGTGCGGTCCCCGCAGGGGACGGGCGACCGGCTGGGGCGGGTCGGGATCATCGCGTCGGTGACGGAGCCGTTCTGCGGGGACTGCCGTCGCACCCGCCTGACCGCCGAGGGAGGGGTGCGCGACTGCCTGTTCGCGCACACGGAGACGGACCTGCTCGGCCCCCTGCGTGCCGGCGCCGACGACGCGGTGCTCGCCGACCTGTGGCGCACCGCGATGTGGGGCAAGCAGGCGGGACACGGCATGACCGACACGGGCTTCGGTGAAGGGTTCACGCAGCCCGAACGCACCATGAGCGCCATCGGAGGATGAGATGACCCCCACCACGACCGTCGGCACGACCACCGTCGAGCTGCGCTACTTCGCCGCGGCGCGGGCCGCGCTGGGCCGGTCGGGCGAGGCGCTCACGGTGCCTCCCGGCACCACGGTCGGCGACGTCGTCGCGCGCCTGTCGGCCTCGACCCCTGCTGCTGCACCCGTACTCGCCCGGTGCAGCGTGCTGCTTGACGGGCGCCGGGCGGCACCGTCCGACGTCGTGCCCGACGGCGCGGGCCTCGACCTGCTGCCGCCCTTCGCGGGCGGCTGACCCGCCCCGCCAGAGCAACGAGCGTGCTGGTCTGATCCTCAGACGGGCCGTTTGAGGATCGAACCAGGACGCTCGTTGCTCCGGCGGGTCAGGACTCGCGGTGCGCCCGGATCGCGGCCGCGGCCTGCGGCAGCACGTCCGCGAGCTGGCCCACGACGGCGAAGTCGCAGATCTCGAAGATCGGCGCCTCAGGGTCGGAGTTCACCGCGACGATCACCTGCGACGCCTGCATGCCGCCCCGATGGTGCGGCGCGCCCGAGATCCCCGCGCCGACGTACAGGCGCGGGGCCACGGTCACGCCCGTCTGCCCCACGTACCGGTCGAACCAGCCCTCGAAGACCGCGTCGCGCGTGGCGCCGACGGCAGCGCCGACGGCGTCCGCGAACTCCTCGACCGGGCCGAAGTCGCCCTCGGTGCCGCGCCCGCCGGCGACCACGACGGCAGCCTCCTCGAGCGTGGGGCGCCCGACCGGGCGGTCCTTGACGTCACGCGACTCGACGACGACGCCACGGGTTCCGGGCAGCTCCACCGTGAGGCCCTCGACGTCGGTCGCGACGGCCGCCTGGGCCGGCTGGGGCACCACCGCGTTGGAGCGCACGGTCAGCACCGCGACGTCCGCGGTGACCGCGCAGCGGGTGTCCCACGCGCCGGCGAACACCCGCTTGCCCGTGACGATGCGGCCGTCGTCGTCCTCCCCGACGGCGGCCGCGTCGATGATCAGCCCCGCGCCGAGCGCGTGCGCGGCCAGGGCGGCTGCCTCCTTGGCACCGAACGTGGCGGGCGCGAGGACGACGTCCGCGTCCGTGCGTCGGACGGCGGTCGCGAGGGCAGCGGCGACGACGACGGGCAGGTGGCGGGCGGCCTCGCCGCCGACGGATCCCAGGGCGGCCGGGGCGATCTCGGCCTGGTGCACGGTCTCGACGCCGTAGGCGCCGAGCTGGGCGAGGACCTCGACGGTCGGGGACTCGACGGTCACGGCCTCCACGCGGCCGAGGCCGCGGCCGATGGTGAGCAGCTCCAGCACGCTGGAGCGCACCTCGGTGGCGGGGTCGACCAGGACGAGGACGGTGCGGTTGGTCATGTCGGCAGCCCTCTCAGACCAGCTCGTTGCGGATGAGGAAGTCGGCGAGCGCGTTGCCGCCCTCGCCCTTGTCGACCACCAGCTCGACCTCGGCCCTTGCGGGGCGGGGCTCGGCGCTCAACGCCTCGGTGCGGGCACCGGCGGTCCCGACGGCGGCGGCGTCGAGCCCGAGGTCGGCGGCGGTCCACTGCTCGATCTGCTTGGTGCGCGCCGCCATGATCAGCTTGAAGTCGGGGAACCGCGGCCGGTTCGCCGTGTCCGCGACGGACAGCACCGCGGGCAGCGGGGCCGAGAGCGTCTCGGTGGCCTCGTCCGTCTCGCGGGTGATCCGCAGGGTGGCGGCGTCGCCGGCGTGATCGAGCGCGATCTTCTTGGCCAGGGTGAGGACGGGGAGGTCCAGCTCCGCGCCGAGCAGCGCCGGCACCACCGAGCCGAGCCCGTCCAGGGCCGCCATGCCGGTCACCACCAGGTCCACCGGGGCCTCGGCCCCGAGCCGGCGGACGGCGGCGGCCAGCGCCGCGGCGGTGCCGAAGTAGTCCGACCCGGCCAGCGCGACGTCGCTCACCCGCACGGCACGGTGCACGCCCATCTGGAACGACTTGCGCAGCGCGACGTCGCCCTCGGCCGGCGCGACCGTGACGGCGACGACCTCGCTGCCCTCGCGCTCGTCGTCGGGCAGAGCCTCCACGAGGCGTAGCGCGGCCTCGATCGCGTTCTCGTCGAGCTCGTTGAGCGTGCCCACGTCGGGACTGCGGTCCACGCGAGCGTCGACGAACCGCCGCTCCGCGTTGATGTCCGGTACGTACTTCACGGCGACGACGATGCGCACGGGCGGCGACCTCCAGCTCACGGTGTGACGGCCGGCCGCAGGTCCACGGCCGACGATGCCGAGCCTACTCGGCAGACCTCCCGGAGCGGGCGGTGCGGGGGGACGTCACAGGGTGCTGTCATCAACCTGCGACAGCACCCGCCAAGCGGCGACGCTAGAGGCGAGCGGTGCTGGACAGCTACCTGCCCCGGCCGGCGACGGGGGGCTTCGTGCTGTCTCAGGCTGAGAGCTTGTGGCTGACGAGGCGGTTCATCGAGATACCCTGCTCGGCAGCCTCCTCGGCGAGCCGGCGGTGCACAGCCGGCGGGATCCGTACCTGAAACTTGCCAGAGTAGTTGCGCTCGGAGATCGGCTCGGGAACCTGCTCGCCGGTGGCCAGCAGGTCGTTGACCACCTCGGCCGCCAGTAGCTGGATGCCAGCGAACGCGGCGCCCGGCTCGGACTCAAGCCACGAGAGAGACGGCAGCTCGAGGACGGTACCGACAAACTCCTGATCCTCGGCGGACCAAGCCACGCGGTAGCTGTAGTGCTCGGCGGCGTTCACTTCTCCTCCTCCTTGGAGTCGTCCTCATCTTGCATGGTCTTGAGCTTGTCGATCGCGTCGAGGACCTGGCGGACCTGGTAGGCCTTGGCCATGCCGCCCTTGTTCTGGATGTTGACCCGGGGATCGCCCCGCCACGGTGTGGCGTAGACCTGGTGGGAGGTCCCGCTCTGTCTCGGATCGCCGAAGAACTCCACGCACACGCGCTCAAGCTCCTCGAACCGGATGGACGTCGGGCTCTGTCTCATCTTGGCGAGAGCCTTGTCCGTCTTCGTCACGCGACGACGGTACCAATAGTGGTACCGCTTTCGTCAAGCGACCTGTCAGCAGTTGATAGGTGGCGTGCGAGAAACCACGAAGCTCTGACTCGATCTCGAGCCGGGGCCGGGGGGTGGCGTCTCAGACGGCGGCCGCGACGAGCGTCTCGCGGTGACGCTGCATGACGCGTCCCACAGTGGCAGCCGGGACGTCGAGACGGGCAGGCCCTCGCCCTCGACGAGACAGATCACCTCGGCGTCACGACCGGGCGAGACGAGGGAGAGACACCGGCGCGCGGGAGCGGTACACAGAGACTGGCGCTGCCGTTGGCGATGGAGTACTTCAGCGGCACCGTCACGACGGCGAGGAACCACCGGGCGGGTGTTCCTGACGAGGCAGGAGCCGCCTCCTTGGAGCTCGTGTGCGTCGTCCACGGATTCACAGCCCGAGCCACGGCTACTACTAGGGATAGATCTCTACAGGAAGACCCAACCACGGGGGGAACCCTCGCCAGAGGCGATATGACCGCAGGTCCGAGCACCATTCCTCGGCCCCTGCACCGAGATCCCGCGCCGAGAGACCGCCGGGTCGCGACGTGCCGACCCACCCGCCGTTCAGGTGCGTGCCGCGTGCACCACCAGGTTCTCCGCCGCGGCCCCGGTGCGGCCGGCGCGCTGCAGGCAGGTGATGATTACGAGCCGGTCGGCGCCGTCGGGCCGCGGCGCCCAGATGTCCGCCGACTGCGCGGCCTCCGCCTTGGTGCGGACGTCGGTGCCCTCGACGGTGTACCTGACACCGTCGAGCACCAGCTCGTCACCCGCGCGCACGGTCGGTGCCGGGTCGGCCGCGGCGTGCTCGAAGAAGGCGTTCCCCGGCGCACGTCCGTCGCGCACCGCGTGGAGCGCGACGACGCGCGGGCGCACGCCCTCCGCCGTCTCGCCGTCGGGATCGCGCACCACGAACGCCTCGGTGAGAGTGGGCGGGTTCAGGACGCCGCCCGCGACCGACATCTCGACCAGCGGCACGTCCAGACCCTGGCTCGGAGCCTGGAACCGGCCGCCGGTCGGGCGCACGTCGGCGGCGCGGGTGTCGGGCACGGCGTCCAGGGCGACCCGGTGACCGTCGAGATCGGTGAGGACGTGGCCCCCCGGGTCGTCCCCGAGCGCCAGCCAGGTGAGCCCGGCCGCGCCCGTGAGCGCCGCCACGACGACGGCGCCCAGGGCGTTGCGGACCCACCTGCTCACACGTCCTCCTGCTCGGCCGGGACGCCGCGTCGTGCCCTCGCCGCGGCGAGCGCGAGGGTCAGGAGTCCACCCGCGAGGAAGAGCATCCACCCGGCGGTGGGCAGCGCCGCACCGCCGGTAGCGGCGGTGCTCCCCGCCCAGAGGCCCCCGCCGGTCGCCTTGTCGGCGACCTCCGCGAGGCGCAGGTCGCTCGTGTCGGTCGACCCGACATCGGCCCCGCCGGTTCCGCCCGGTGTCGCGGGCGCGGGGTCCGCGTCCCGCGTCGCGGACGGGTCGCCCGTGATCCGCAGCTGGACGTCGAAGGCGAACTTGCGCTCGCCGACCTCGGCCCGGTTGCCGCTGGTGGCCTCGAGCGGGAACTCGTAGGTCAGCGGCACCTCAGTGGTGGCGCCCTGGGCGAGCTCGACCTCGTGGATCACGTGGTCATCGCCGGCCAGGTCGGCTGCGGCGACGTCGTTGATCCGCAGGTCGCGGAAGAACTCGTCGTCGGCATCGGCGCCGCCGAAGCTCGCGTTGACGATGCTCGCGGTGAGGTTCCCGGAGCTCGGGCCCTCGTTGGTGACGCGCACGGTCGTGGCCCCCGCGTCACCGGGGACGACCGTCACGATCCCCAGGGCGTCGCCCTGGACCGTGAGGTGGCCGGCCTCGCCCGTCCATCGCATCGCGACGTCGTGCACGGCAGGCTCCGGCACGACCGGCGTGGCCGGCGTGACGGCCGCCTGCGCCGTGACCGCCGTGGTGGCCATGAGCGCGAGCACCGTCGCGAGGACGGCGAAGCCGCCGGACCGTCGTGACCTGAGTTTCGACATGAGCTCACTCCTTCCTGTTCCGGTCCGGGAAGACGAGCGTCCCGACCCCGTAGACGAGCAGGCACACCGCGCCGATCGTGGCGGCCGCCGGGCCCCAGCCCGCGTTGGTCACGTGCCCCACGAGGGGCACCGAGTAGACGACGCGGCCCATGACCTGGTCCGCGACGATCGGGTCGTCGTCCGCGCCGTTGGCGTCGCCACGGGTGACGAAGCCGGTGACGCCGTCGGCGTCCCACTGGAGGCCGACCACGCGGTGCGTGATCAGCGTCGGGTCGTCGGAGACGGGCTGGAAGGTCACCAAGTCGCCGGCCTGGATCTCGTTCGGGTCCACCCGCTGGGTCACCACCAGGTCACCCGGCGAGAAGACGGGCTCCATGGAGCCCGACAGCACCGTCAGCGGTACCGCGCCGAGGAGGCGCGGGACCACCGCGACGGCCGCCGCGAGAACGACCAGCGCCACCATGACGACGGTCAGCAGGATCGACCCGACCCGGGCGGCGACCGGTCGAGGCGACCCACCGGGGCCGGCGGCCCCGGCCTGCACCGGAGCCTGTACAGCAGCGTCGGCCGTGGCCGAGCGCTGGTCCAGGTCGGTCATCGGTCCGCCTCCTCGTCGCCGTCCTGCGTGTCGTCGTCGGACTCGTCGTCCGACGTCTCGTCGTCGGCCTCGTCGGCCTCGTCGTCCTCGTCGTCCTCGTGCCTGACGTCGTCAGGCTCCCTGGCCGACTCGGCTCCGTCCGGCTCCACCGATTCCGTGGACGCGGCGTCGGCAGCGTCGCCAGCGTCGCCGGCGGGCTGGGCGTCCTCGGCGGACTCGTCCACCGCCTGGGCCTCGCCCGGCTCGAGCTCGTCGGCCTGGATCACGTCCGGTTCGACCGGGTCCGCGGACGGGGCGTCGGTAGCCGGCTCCTCCAGCTCGGGCAGGGCTTCCGTCGTCTCAGGAGCCACTGCCAGCTCCTCTGGCTCGGCGGCCGCCACCGACTCCTCGGTCTCGACAGCCTCCGGTTCCCCTGGCTCAGGCGCGAGGGCCTCCTTCTGCGCCGTCTCGGACTCTCCAGGAACAGGCTGGGCGACTCGTTCCTGAGAACCCCCCGTGATGACGCCATGGTCAACAGGCCCTCGGAGATCGCGGGCTGGACTGCTGACATTCTTGAGTCTGTGCACGATCTCGGGCACGGGAATAATCTCGTCGGCGACCTTAACAAAGCTCTGGCCGTCGAAGACACTGAGATCGACACTCAAGCCAGTTGCAGAACTGGCTTCATTGCCTCCCCCGCTCCTCCACACCTGAAGCAGGATCGTGACATCCTGGGCCGAATTCACCTCGGCGCGCAGATCGCCAAACTGGCCACCGACGTTCGCTCCCGGCGTGGTCAAGACAATGTCGAATGGCCGTCCAGGGTTGTCAGCGGAATGCCCAACTTCCTTCCCTTCCTGCAAGATCACAAACCGATACTCCGGCTTGTGAAAGCTCAGAAATTCCCATGTGTCAGGGAGCGCCATCGTCAAACGATAGGCGCCCTGCTCGGCAATGCCAGAGACTTGAATTCCGGCGATTGACTTCGGGGAATCGTTCGTCTCGAGCGCAACCTTGTCTGGATACTCTTCGGGCGTAATCGTCGGAGCCTTGACTTCCGACCCGTCGACGATGGCGGGCAGCGCGAGCGATACATGGCTGCGCCAGAGCGCCGACGTCGTTCCGGCACCACTGGCGAGCGCTCCGGCCGACAGGACGCCGACCAGTGCTGCTGCGGTGGTCAAGACCACCGCGCGGTTGCGAATCATGTCGCCTCCTCTGGCGGGGTGGGCCCGCCCCGGCTCCAGGAAGGAGCCGAGGCCGGGCTGGTGCTACGAGGTGTCACGGCTGGGGCAGCGTGCTGCTGGGCGGGAGCTGCTCGAGGGTGACCTCGATGTTCTCGGGACCCCAGGTCTTGTCCTTGACGGTGGAGTACTTGCCGCCCTGCTCCTTCAGCTGGATCGCCACGCTGAGCTCCGTCGTGCCGGCGCTCGCCGGCGTGAGGGTGGTGGTCCAGCCCTCGCCGGCCTCGCTGCCCTCGAGCTGCCACGTGATGTCCAGCCATTCCGGCTGCGTCTCGACGCCGTCGATCTTGAGCTCTGCGGCGAGGTGGTCACCCGAGAGCTCCGTCGAGATCGTGGTCTTGCCCTTCAGCACAACGCCCGGAACGATCTTGAGAGTGGAGTCGCCACTGCCGTCCAGCTCCTTCCCTTCCCCCACCTCGTCGATCTCGTACTCGGCCCACGACATGGCGGGCGCCGTGAGCTTGAACGCACCCCCCGTGATCTCCGCCCTACCGATGGTGTCCGTGTCGGACCACAGCGCGAACGTCCCGGCCGTGCCGAGCAGCAGCGCTCCACCGGCGACACCGGCAACGAGTCCCTTGGTCTTCTTCTGCATGGTGCTTCCTCCGAGTCGACATGTCGCCGCGGCCCATTGGGGACCGGCGTCGCGGACGGCGCTTCTTCCTCCGCCCTCGCCCTGCTGGGCTTGCAAGAAGAATGGCGGGACGCACTCGCACGAAGACGGCAGTCATGAGGAAAACCCGCACCGACGTCCGTGGTAGTACGGAGGAGCTCGTCGAGCTCTCGCCGACGAGCCGGGTTCAGCGTCCCGGGCGCTCCGCCGCGGTGGTGTCGTCCTCGCGCCGGAAGGGCAGCGTGAAGTGCAGCCGGCCGCCGCCGTCGGGGTTGGTGGTGAGCTCCAGGACCCCGCCGCGGGACTCGATGCGGGAGCGGTGCCGGTCGAGGCCGTGGAACGGGGGGACCGGGTCCGGGGGCCCCGAGCCGTCGTCGTCGACCGTGACCTCGAAGACCCAGTGCCCCGGCTCCTGGCGTGGGTAGGCCTCCGCGCGCACGCGGACGGTGCGGGCGCGGCCGTGCTTGAGCGCGTTCGTCACCGCCTCTTCGACGGCGTACACGGCGACGAGCCGTTCGGTCACCGGGAGGAGCGCGGCGCCCTGCTCCTCGGCGATGTGGCTGCGATACCTAGGTCCGAGCTCGACGGACGTCGCGATCGCCGTCGGCAGCCGGCGCAGCATGAGCTCGATCGCCTCGACGGCGCCGATCTCCAGGCCCGCGGGGAAGACGGCGTGGCTGAGCGAACGGACCTCGGTCTCGCGGATCTCCTCGAGCGCCTCCGCCCAGCGGCGGATGTCCGCCACGGCGGTCTCCTTGCCCCCGGCGAGGTCGGACGCGAGCTGGTCGAGAGCGGCCGTGACGGTCACGAGCCGGTACTGCAGCGTGCCGTGGAGCTGGTCGGACACCATGCGGCGGATCCGCATCTCCTCGGCCTGCAGCTCGTCGACGGCCCGTGCGGCGCGCGCCTGCTCCTCCTCGCGCCGCTGCGCCTCGGTGCGGGCCTGCTCGATGAGGTCGGCGGCGAACAGCGCCATGCCCACGGCGACGGTGCCGGCGGCGATGCCGACCGCCCCCTCGACGAGGCCGAACAGGGAGCCCGTCGGCGTCGTCCCGATCTCCAGGAGCGCCAGCACCCGCGGCATCGCGAACACCGCCGACAGCCCGGCGACGGCGACGAGCCGGGTCGCCCACGGGCGACTCAGCACCCGGAACAGGAACGCCCCGCCGATGACGAGGAGGCCGAAGACCAGGTTCACCGAGGTCAGCACCAGCCCCTCGGACACGACGCCGAGAACTCCTTTCGACTTCGCCGCCGCCAGCCCGCCCCACCCCATCCACTGCGACAGGTCGAGGATCGCGAACAGCGCCACGTTCACGACCGCGAAGACGAGCGCCACCCGGCCGTGCTCGGAGAGGCTGCGCTGCCGGATCAGCCCCGCCACGAGCGCCCCGTCTGCTCGAGGAACGCCAGCACCGCCGCGACGCGTCGGTTGTGGCCCTCGCCGCCGATCTGCAGGCGCTGGTAGATGGACTGGAGGTGGCTCTCCACCGACCGCTCGTTGATGCCGAGCTGCTCGGCCACGCCCTGGTTCGACCAGCCCTCCGCGACGAGGCGCAGCACCTGGAACTGCGCGGGCGTCAGCTCGGCGACAGCCGTCTTCGCCCGCGGCGACGACCGCTGCACGAGGTACGGGTCGAGCACGACCTGGCCCTGCGCCGTCGCGGTGACGGCGCGCACCAGCACGTCGCGCGCGAAGCTCGACCGTTTGGACAGGTAGCTCCACGGCTTGCTGACCTGGTCCTGCACCGTGGTGAACAGGCCCATGACGTCCTCACTGGAGAGCAGCATGATCGCGAGCCGCGGGTCCGCGCGCTGGAGCTGCAGCCCGAGCGAGACGCCGTTGCCGTCGGGCAGGTTCACGTCGAGCACGGCCACGTCGCAGCTCCCCGGCGTGATCACCAGCCGGGCCTCCTGGACGCCGGGCACCGAGTGCACGACGCGGACGCCCTCGTGCGACGCCAACGCCTCCTCGAGCATGCCGCGCATCAGCGCCTCGTCCTCGACGATGCTCACGCGCGTCACGGTGGTGACCACACGCACGATGCTACGCATCGGTCACGATTCGGCACGGCGAGGCCGCCGCGCCGCGGGGCCGCGCGCGGCCTTGAGGTTCCACGGGCACCATGGCCCCATGGAGTCGCGCCCCAAGGTCACACCGCTGGTCCGCCCCGCCGCCCGACGCAGCCACGTGCCGCCGCTGGGGGTGCACCCCACGCCGGACGGCGGCGTCGACGTCGCCGTCGCGGCGGCGCACGCGGACGGCGTGGAGCTGTGCCTCGTCGACGTCGTCGACCCCGACCGCGACGCGCACGACCCGCAGCGGTACGCCGAGCGGCGTGTCGTCCTGGACGGTCCGACGTACGGCGTCTGGCACGCGCACGTGCCCGACGTCCGTCCCGGTCAGCGGTACGGGTTCCGCGTGCACGGCGCGTGGGACCCGGAGGCCGGCCAGCGTCACAACCCCGCGAAGCTCCTGGTCGACCCGTACGCGCGCGGCATCGTGGGCGACGTCGCGTACGGACCCGAGACGCTCGGCGCCGTCTCGACGCTCGTCGACGGCGACGGCGACGGCGAGGATCCCGGCCGCTGGGTCGCGGAGCGGTACGGCGCGCCGGACGAGCGCGACTCGCTCGCCTTCGTGCCGCACTCCGTCGTCGTCGCGTCCCAGCCCGCCCCGCCGCCGCTGAGCCGTCCGCGCGTGCCGTGGGCCGACACCGTGGTCTACGAGGCGCACGTGCGCGGCCTGACGATGCAGCACCCCGACGTGCCGCCCGAGCTGCGCGGCACGTACGCGGGCGTCGCGCACCCGGCGACGATCGCCCACCTGCAGGACCTGGGCGTCACGACGCTGGAGCTGCTGCCCGTCCACGCGTCCACGAGCGAGCCCTGGCTCGCGGGGCGCGGGCTGACGAACTACTGGGGCTACTCGACGCTCGGCTTCTTCGCCCCCCACGCCCCGTACGCGACGCGCGCGGCGCAGGACGCCGGGGCGGCCGCCGTCCTGGACGAGGTCCGCGGCATGGTGCACCTGCTGCACGAGGCCGGGATCGAGGTGCTGCTCGACGTCGTCTACAACCACACGTGCGAGGGCGGCGACGACGGGCTCCACGTGGCCTGGCGCGGCCTCGACAACGCGGGCTACTACCTGCACGACGGCGCGTCCCCCGCGGCGCTCGCCGACGTGACCGGCACCGGCAACTCCCTCGACTTCCGCCGGCCGCGCGTGGTCCAGCTCGCCCTGGACTCCCTGCGCTACTGGGCCGAGGTGGTGGGCGTGGACGGGTTCCGCTTCGACCTGGCCGTGACGCTCGGCCGGGGCTCGCACGGCTTCTCGCCGGACCACCCGTTCCTCGTGGCTCTGCAGACCGACCCCGTGCTCAGCGGCCTGAAGCTGGTCGCGGAGCCGTGGGACGTCGGCCCCGGCGGGTGGCAGACCGGCCAGTTCCCGCCGCCGATGGCGGAGTGGAACGACCGGTTCCGCGACGCGGCCCGCGGGTTCTGGCTGGACGCCCCGCGACAGGGCTCCCACGGGCGCGACATGCACGGCCTGCGGGAGCTCACGACGCGCCTGGCCGGCTCGGCGGACCTGTTCGGCCACTCGGACCCGCCCCTGATGCGCGGGCCGGTCGCGTCGGTCAACTACGTCACCGCCCACGACGGCTTCACGCTGGCCGACCTGGTCGCGTACGACCACAAGCACAACGAGGCGAACGGCGAGGGCAACCGCGACGGGTCGGACCACAACCTGTCGTGGAACCACGGCGTCGAGGGCCACGCGCCCGACGGCGAGGGTGACCCCGACACCACCACGGAACCGTGGTCCGCCGTCGTGCCCCTGCGGCGGGGCTCCCAGCGCAACCTGCTCGCCACGCTGCTGCTCTCCGCCGGGACGCCGATGCTCACCGCGGGCGACGAGTCCGGCCGCACCCAGGGCGGCAACAACAACGCCTACACGCAGGACGACGCGACGACCTGGCTCGACTGGGGCTGGCGCACGTCCGACGACACCGCCGCGGCCCGCGACCTGTACGCGACCACCCGCTTCCTGCTCGCGCTGCGGCGGGAGCACGCGGCGCTGCGGGCGGACTCGTTCTTCCTCGGCACGCCCCGCCCCGGTGAGGACGTGCCCGACCTGCTGTGGTTCACCGCCGAGGGCACGCCGATGGACCGGGACGCCTGGAACGTGGCCGGTCGGCGCACCGTGCAGATGCTTCGCCACGGCCCGGGCGACGGGGACGCGCACGTGCTCCTCGTGCTCAACGGCGCGCTCGACGACGTCCCGGTCACCCTGGCGCCCGCCCCCGAAGGCACCGCGTGGGAGCGGGTGTGGAGCTCCACCTGGGACCGTCCTGAGCCGCCCGCCGACGACGAGCCGGAGGACGTCGTGCTGGAGTCGCTGAGCGTGGAGCTCTTCCTGGGGCGGTGACGGCCGGACGTCACCCGTGTGCTGGACGTTGCTCCTCTGCCACACTGCGGGCATGAGCGCCGACGCTTCCCCCGCTGCCCAGCCCGCAGGACCGTCCGCCGAGGTGATCGTGGTGGGAGCGGGCCTCGCCGGCCTGGTCGCCGCCACGGAGCTCACCGCGGCCGGGAGACGGGTCGTGCTGCTCGACCAGGAGCCCGAGGCGTCGTTCGGCGGCCAGGCGTGGTGGTCGTTCGGCGGGCTGTTCCTCGTCGGGTCGCCGGAGCAGCGGGCGATGGGCGTGCACGACTCCCCCGAGCTGGCCTGGTCGGACTGGCTGGGGTCGGCGCAGTTCGCCCCCGGCGCGGAGCGGGGCGAAGGCCCGGACCGGCACGGGTACGCGTGGGCGCACCGCTTCGTCGAGTTCGCTGCCGGCGACCTGCGCTCCTGGCTGCACGCCAAGGGCGTGCGCTGGTTCCCCCTGGTGCAGTGGGCGGAGCGCGGCGGCTACACCGTGGGCCACGAGGGCGGCGCGCCGCTCGAGCACGGCAACACCGTGCCCCGCTTCCACGTCACGTGGGGCACCGGGCCGGGCATCCTGGCGCCGTTCGTGACGGCGGCCCGCGCGGCCCGCGACGCCGGCCTGCTCGACGTGCGCTTCCGCCGGCGGGTCACCGAGCTCGTCACCACCGACGGCCGGGTGACCGGGGTGCGGGCCGAGGTGCTCGCCGACGCGCCCCCGGACCCGGCGCACCCCTTCGCAGGTCGCGGCGCGCCGTCGAACCGCGACGTGGTGGGCACGGAGGAGATCTCCGCGGGGGCCGTCGTCATCGCCACGGGCGGCATCGGGGCGAACCACGACCTGGCGCGCAAGCACTGGGACCCGGCGGCCGGGACGCTGCCGGAGCGGATGCTGTCCGGTGTGCCCGACTCGACCGACGGGCTGATGCTGGACGTCGCGGCCGACGCCGGGGCGGCGGTCGTCCATTCCGACCGCATGTGGCACTACCCCGAGGGCATCGCGAACCACTCTCCCGTGTGGACCGACCACGGCATCCGGATCCTGCCCGGGCCGAGCTCGCTGTGGCTCGACGCCGACGGGCACCGGCTGCCTGCGCCGCTGTTCCCGGGGTTCGACGCCCTCGGTGCGCTGCAGCACGTCACCGGGCGCGGTGACGACCACTCGTGGTTCGTGCTCAACAAGGCGATCATGGAGTCGGAGTTCGCGCTGTCGGGGTCGGAGCAGAACCCGGACCTCACGGGGAAGAACCTCGGGCTGCTCGCACAGCGCGTGCTGCCCGGCGCCGTGGGCCCCGTGGCACGGTTCGCCGCCGAGTCCCCGGAGTTCCTGTGGGCGGACTCCCCCGCCGAGCTCGCGGGCAAGATGAACGCGCTCGTCGACGCGACGCCCGGATCGACGGGGCACGTGGACCCGGCCGAGCTGGCCGCCGTGGTCGCGGCGCGCGACGCCCAGGTCGCCAGCGGGCTGGGCAAGGACCCTCAGGTGGTCGCCACCCGGGCCGCCCGCGACTACCGCGTGGACAAGCTCATCCGCGTGGCCAGGCCGCGTCCGCTCACGACGCCGAAGGACGGCCCGCTGCTCGCCGTGCGGCTGTCGGTGCTGACCCGCAAGACCCTCGGCGGCCTGTGGTGCGATCCCTCCGGGCGGGTGCTGCGGGCCGACGGCTCCGTGCTCAACGGGCTGTGGGCGGTGGGCGAGGCCTCCGGGTTCGGCGGCGGCGGCGTGCACGGCCACCGCGCGCTCGAGGGCACGTTCCTCGGCGGGTGCCTGCACACCGGCCGCGTCACGGGGCGAGCGCTGGCCGCCGACGCCTGACGCCGGGGTAGCTCAGGGGCACCCCCGGGGGCACGTCAGGTGCCGCGCGTGGCCTCGAGGCTGCGCAGGTGGGTGTCGAGCACCTGCCGGCAGGTCTCGGCCGTGACGAGCTGCGGCTGCAGCACGGCCTGGGTCGCGACACCGTCGAGGAGCGCCCAGAGCCGGGCGGCCTCCACGGCGGGGTCGAGGCCGGGCCGCATCCCGTCGGTCGTGACGTAGCGCTCCGTCAGCCGCGCGACGAACCCGCGGGTGCCCGCGGCGGCCTTGCGCGCCGCTGCCGCGAGCGCCGGGTCGGTGCGCGCCGCCGCCGCGAACTCCACGAAGACGGCGACCTCGGCGTGCCGGTCCTCATCGAGCGGCAGCAGCTCCTCCAGGGCGGCCTGGACCGTCGCCCGGCGGGCCGCGAGCGGCCGGCGTTCCCAGTGGGCGGCGGCCTCGACGTGGCCGAGGAGCCTCGCGGAGACCCGCTCGACCATCGACGTCATCGCGAAGAGGACGAGCTCGGTGTGCGAGGTGAAGTAGTGCCGTACCGAGCCGATGTTCAGCCCGGACTCGGCCGCGACGTTGCGCAGCGACGCCCCCGCGAACCCCTCGCGCGCCACCAGTCGCAGGACGGCGCGGACGATGTGCTCGCGACGTTCCACCGGGTCCACCAGCTTCGGCATGGGCTCTTTCTATCACCACTGTGATACGTTCTGGTTTTATCACAGTCGTGATACGAACGGAGACATCATGGAAACCCTGTCGACCCTGCTCCTCGTGCGCTTCGGCCTCGTCGCGGGCGCCGTCGTGCTCGTGGCGGTCGCGGTCTTCGCCGCCGCCCTCGTGCTGCGCCGCCGCGGGCGGCTCGACGACGCACGCCGGCGGATGGAACCCGTCGTGCGCGCCGCGGCCCGCGCGGCCGTCGACCGGTACACCGGCACGCCGCGACCGCCCGGCGACCGGTACGCCGGCCCCGCCCGTCACGACGCCGGCCGTCGCGCCGGCCGGGACACCGACGACGACGGCGCCGCGCCAGGGACCCGGCCGTGACCGGCAGGCTCGCCGGGACCTCCGGCGACGAGATCGTCCGGCTCCTGGTGCACGACGCGCTCGTCAAGGGCCTGATCCTCGTCGGCGCGGTCGTCGTGCTGATCGTCGCGGCGGCAGTGGTGTGGCGGCTGCTCGGCCGCCCGGAGCGTCACGACCGGCGTCCGCCGCCCCGCTCCTGAGCGAGTGGACGCGCGGTCGGCAGGCGGGCTGGATAGCGTGGAGGCCGTGACGTCACCGCAGCCCACGCCGCCCGCGCCGATCGGGCGCATCCCCGTGCTCGAGGTCTCCCCCGTCGTGGAGGGAGGCCGGTGGCCCGCGAAGGCCGCGGTCGGCGAGGTCGTGCCCGTCGAGGCCACCGTGTTCCGCGAGGGGCACGACGCCGTCTCCGCCACCGCCGTCCTCGTGGCCCCCGACGGCACGGACCACTCCACCGCGCCCATGACCGACGTCGCGCCCGGCCTCGACCGGTTCCGCGGGTTCCTGCAGCCCGACGCCACCGGGGAGTGGTCCTTCCGCGTCGAGGCCTGGTCCGACCCGTACGCGACCTGGGCCCACGACGCCGCCATCAAGTTCGAGGCCGGCCAGGACGTCGACCTCATGCTCGCCGAGGGCGAGCGGATCTTCGACCGCATCGTCACGCCCGCGTCCCAGGCCGCCCGGACCCGCCAGGACGCCGACGTCCTGGCGGCCGCCGCCCGCGAGCTGGCCGACGACGCCCGGCCCCCGGAGGCCCGGTTCGCGATGGCGATGACGACGGCGGTCAAGGACGCCCTGCGCCGCTCCCCGCTGCGCGAGCTGGTGACCGCGAGCGCCACCTACCCCCTGCGCGTGAGCCGGCCGCTGGCGCTCGCCGGGAGCTGGTACGAGATGTTCCCCCGTTCCGAGGGAGCCACGCAGGAGCGCGGCGTGTGGCGCTCGGGCACGTTCCGCACGGCGGCGAAGCGCCTGCCCGCCATCGCGGAGATGGGGTTCGACGTCGTCTACCTCACGCCGGTGCACCCCATCGGCACCACGTTCCGCAAGGGCCGCAACAACACCCTCGACCCGCAGCCCGGCGATCCGGGCAGCCCGTACGCGATCGGTTCGCCGGACGGCGGGCACGACGCCGTCCACCCGGAGCTGGGCACCGAGCAGGACTTCCGCGACTTCGTCTCCGCCGCCCACGAGAACGACCTCGAGGTGGCGCTCGACCTCGCGCTGCAGTGCTCCCCCGACCACCCCTGGGTCACCGAGCACCCGGAGTGGTTCACGGTGCGCGCGGACGGCACGATCGCCTACGCCGAGAACCCGCCGAAGAAGTACCAGGACATCTACCCGCTAAGCTTCGACACCGACCCCGAGGGGCTGAGCGCCGAGATCCTGCGGATCGTGCTGCTGTGGATCGACCGGGGCGTCACCGCCTTCCGCGTCGACAACCCGCACACCAAGCCCCTGGACTTCTGGGAGTGGCTGCTCGCCCGCGTGCACGCCGAGCACCCCGACGTGATCTTCCTGTCCGAGGCGTTCACGCGGCCCGCGATGATGGCCACGCTCGCGCGGATCGGCTTCCACCAGTCGTACACGTACTTCACGTGGCGCAACACCAAGGCCGAGATCGAGGAGTACCTCACGGAGGTCTCCGGTCCTGCCGGCTCCGTGCTGCGCCCGTCCTTCTGGCCGACGACGCACGACATCCTCCCCCCGTACCTGCAGCACGGCGGCGTGGCGGGGTTCGCGGTGCGCGCCGTGCTGGCGGCCACCGGCAGCCCGACGTGGGGGATCTACTCCGGGTACGAGCTCGTGGAGAACGTGCCGCGCCCGGGCGTCGAGGAGCAGATCGACAACGAGAAGTACGAGCTCAAGCCCCGGGACTGGTCGCAGGCCGAGGTGATCGGCATCTCGACGCTGCTGCGCCGGCTCAACGAGCTCCGCCGCGCCCACCCGGCCCTCCAGCAGCTCCGCGACCTCACCGTGCACCCGACGACGAACGACCAGGTCGTGGCGTTCTCCCGGCGCGTGCGGGCGGAGCACCTGCCGGCCACGGGGCACGCCGGCAGCCAGGACGACGTCGTGCTCGTCGTGCTCAACCTCGACCCGTGGGGCGTCCAGGAGGCCACGGTCCTGCTCGACCTGGAGGCCCTCGGCCTCGCACGGCCGGACGGCGTCGAGGACCAGCCCTTCTTCGTCGCGCACGACGAGCTGTCCGGTGCCACGTACCCCTGGGGCGCGCATCCCTACGTGCGGCTGGAACCCCGGGTCCAGGTGGCGCACCTGCTGCGGGTGGGCCTGGCATGAGGGCGCGGTCGTGACGACGGCGGCCCCTTCAGGGCGGGAGCGCGACCCCCGTGGGGCCGCCGTCGTGCCACGCCCGATCACCCGCCAGCTACCGGTGCAGGCCCTGCCTCCGCGCCGCCAGCCCGCACCGCCCCCGCTCGACAAGCCCGGGCTGGACGACGACCCCGAGTGGTACCGCCACGCGGTGTTCTACGAGGTCATCGTGCGCGCGTTCTCCGACACGGACGGCTCGGGGACGGGCGACCTGCGGGGGATCACCGCGCGCCTGGACTACCTGCAGTGGCTCGGGGTCGACGCCCTGTGGCTGCCGCCGTTCTACCCGTCCCCGCTCCGCGACGGCGGGTACGACGTCTCGGACTTCACCGCGATCGCCGGCCAGTACGGCTCGGTGGAGGACTTCACGGAGCTCGTCGCGGAGGCCCACGCGCGCGGCATCCGCGTGGTGGTCGACCTCGTGATGAACCACACCAGCGACCAGCACCCGTGGTTCCAGGCGTCGCGCAGCGACCCGGACGGTCCCTACGGCGACTTCTACGTGTGGTCGGACGACACCACCCGCTACGAGGGCGCGCGGATCATCTTCGTCGACACCGAGACGAGCAACTGGACGTTCGACCCGGTGCGCCGCCAGTACTTCTGGCACCGGTTCTTCTCCCACCAGCCGGACCTCAACTTCGAGAACCCGCGGGTGGCCGACGCGATGCTCGACGTCGCGCGGTACTGGCTCGGGCTCGGGGTGGACGGCTTCCGGCTGGACGCCGTGCCGTACCTGTTCGAGGCCGAGGGCACCAACTGCGAGAACCTGCCCGAGACGCACGCGTTCCTGCGCCGGGTGCGCCGCATGATCGACGACGAGTTCCCGGGCCGGATCATGCTGGCCGAGGCGAACCAGTGGCCCCGCGACGTGGTCGACTACTTCGGCACCGCGGACGAGCCCGAGTGCCACATGTGCTTCCACTTCCCGGTGATGCCCCGGCTGTACTACGCGATCCGGGACCAGCGCTCGCGCCAGCTGCTCGACATCCTCGCGGACACGCCCGACGTCCCCGCCCCCGGCGGGCAGTGGAGCACGTTCCTTCGCAACCACGACGAGCTGACGCTCGAGATGGTCTCCACCGAGGAACGTGCCGCGATGTACGGGTGGTTCGCCCCCGACCCACGGATGCGCGCCAACGTGGGCATCCGGCGGCGGCTCGCCCCGCTGCTCGACAGCTCGCGCAAGGAGATCGAGCTCGCGCACGCGCTGCTGCTGTCCCTGCCCGGCTCGCCGTGCCTGTACTACGGCGACGAGATCGGCATGGGGGACAACATCTGGCTGCCCGACCGCGACGCCGTGCGCACGCCCATGCAGTGGACGCCCGACCGCAACGCAGGGTTCTCCACCGCCGACCCGGGCAAGCTGTACCTGCCGCTGGTCCAGTCGCTCGTCTACCACTACGAGCACCACAACGTGGAGGCCCAGCTCGACCAGCCCTCCAGCCTGCTGCACTGGGTGCACGGCATGCTCGCCGTGCGGCGGCTGCACCCGGCGTTCGGCGTCGGGACGTTCACCGCGCTGGACGCCGACGACGAGGCCGTCCTCGCCTTCACCCGCTCGACCCCTGCCGAGACGCTCCTGGTGACGGCGAACCTGTCGACGACGGCGCGCTCCGCCAGCATCTACCTGCCCGGGTACGAGGGCTGGTCGCTGACGGACGTGTTCGGCGGCGCCCAGTTCCCGGCGGTCGGCGCGGACGGCGGGGTCGCGATGACGTGGGGGTCGCGCGACTTCTACTGGCTGCTGCTCACCCCGCCCGGTGGCGGCTCCCCCGACGACGCGCGGCCGGGCGGCGACGGGGAATGACCGGCGTCTGGGTGCAGCCCGCGGGCGCGGAGCCCGACCCGACCGTCGGGGAGCTCCTCGCCGCATGGCTGCCCGGACGGCGCTGGTTCCCCGGCAGCGGCTCCGTGCACGCCGAGCCCTGGCTCGCGGTGACGTTCGACGACGCCGGACCCGGACCCGGACCCTGGGCCTCGGCGCCGGGGGCGGACGTCGTCGTCCTGCTCGTACGGCTGACCGGCGCGGGCCTGCCCGGCGGGACGGCCGTGGTGCAGGTGCCGCTGGTGCTCTCCTCCGCCGCCGAGCGCGGGCCCGGGTTCATCGCCGTGGTGACCACGGGGTCCGGCGACGTCGCCGTGCACGACGGCGCCGCGCACCCCGCCTTCTGGCTCGCCCTCCTGCACACGATGGGGCTGGACGACGCCGCGGACGACGCCCTCGTCGCCGGCGGCCGCGTGCTCGCCGGCGAGCAGTCGAACACGAGCGTGGTGCTGCCGGGGGTGCCGTCGCCGGCGGGCACCGGCGGGATGCTCAAGATCCTGCGCACCGTGGTGCCCGGCCCGCACCCGGACGTCGTGGTGCCGCAGGCCCTCACCCGCGCGGGATTCGCGGGCGTGCCGCGGTTCCTCGGCGCGCTGGAGGTGGAGACGCCGGTGGTCGGCGCGAGCACGACCGACGGCGCCCGGTGGCCCGGCGGCCCGACGGCGCTCGCGGTGCTGGCCGAGCTGGTGCCAGGCGCCCGCGACGGCTTCGAGCTCGCGTGCGAGCTCGCCGGCCGCGACGAGTCCTTCGCGCCCCGGGCGGCCGAGCTCGGCGGCGTCGTCGCGGAGCTGCACACCGTGCTGCGTCAGGCTTTGCCGCCGGGCCCCCGGCTGGTTCCGCACGACTTCGTCGAGGCGCTGCGTCGCCGCGCAGCGACGGCGGTGGCCGAGGCGCCCGCTCTCGCCGCGCGGTCGGCGGCGATCACCGCCCTGCTCGACGACCTCGAGCGACGGCTCCCGGCGCTGCGGCTGCAGGCGATCCACGGCGACCTGCACCTGGGGCAGGCGCTGTACGGCCCGTCGGGATGGAAGGTGCTCGACTTCGAGGGGGAGCCGCAGCGCCCCGCCGCGGAGCGCACCGCTCCCGACCTGCCGGCACGCGACGTCGCCGGGATGCTGCGCTCGTTCGGGTACGCGGCGGCCGTGGGCGGCGCGTCCGCCCCGGTCGGTTGGTACTCCGAGGCGGGGCAGGCGTTCCTCGACGCGTACCGGGAGCGCGCCGACGCCCCGGAGGCGGACCCGCCGACGGCGGAGGTGGTGCTGCGGGCGCTCGTGCTGGACAAGGCGCTCTACGAGGTGGTGTACGAGACCCGGCAGCGGCCCGACTGGGTGCACATCCCCCTCACCGGCGTCGACCAGGCGCTGAACCTGTTGTGAGCGGGCGATCGGCCCC
>NZ_JAIXCQ010000019.1:0-25545 GCF_020297055.1 Isoptericola luteus
GAACCAACAAAGGTTCCAACAAACTATTGGCATTGACTATCTATCAAGCACACTGTTGAGTTCTCAAACAACCGACGCACACCATCCAACACCGAAGCAACCGCTCCGATCCCGTCCGGGGCAACTCTCCAACCTTACCAGACCCTCCCGGCCGCTTCGACCACCGGATCTCCGGTCGGTCGGCGCAGTGGGACTCGCCAGCAGGCCCCCACATCCAAGACGCGGGGTCTACGAAAGCACCCGATCCTCGATGGGAGTTTCAGCCCCGGGCGGCCACTCGCCCTCCGGAGTGATCCGTGAGGCTCTTCGTGTCCGTCTCCCTGTCGGGCTGACTCCGAGAACATTACACGCTCCCGGGGGTGCTCACCACCACCCCCGGGGTGACCCGGGGCACACCGGCGTCGACAGGGCTAGGTTCACGCTGTGAATCACGCTCCCGAACCCGCACGGCCCGGCACGGACGGCACCGTCGTGGGCCGCGCCCGCCCTGACGAGGCCGCCGCCGTGGCGTGGCTCGCGGCCCTGACGTTCCCGCTCGCCTGCCCGCCCGGGACCCCCGTGCCCACCATGGCCGCACACGTCGCCGCGCACCTGCACCCCGGGGCCTTCCGCGAGTGGGCGCGCTCGCCCCGGCACGCGCTGCTCGTCGCCCGACCCCGCGCGGACGGTCCGCAGGACGTCCCGCTCGGGTACGCCCTGGTCCAGCTCGGCGAGCCCGCCGGCGCCGCGGAGGCCGAGGCGCTGCGCACGGCTTGCGGCCCAGGGCCGTACACCGAGCTCTCGAAGATCTACGCGCACCCGTCCGCACTCGGGACCGGCGTCGCGGGCCGGCTCATGACGGCATCTGTCACGGCAGCCGCGGAGCTCGTGGCGGCCCGCGGCGGCGGCCCTCTCCCGCTCTGGCTCGGGACCAACGGGGAGAACGCCCGCGCCCAGGCCTTCTACCGCAAGCACGGCTTCGAGGTGATCGGCCGGCGCACCTACGACGTCGGGGGCGTGCAGCACGACGACGTCGTCATGCTGCACACCCCCCGCTGAGCCCGCACGGCGGTCCTGGCCCGAGCCCGAGGCGTCCTGCCCTCCGGCGGAACCACCCAGGACCCGGGCATCAAGCGACCGACGGCGGACTCAGCGCGACGAGAACGCCGCGTCGAACGCGGCGTCGGGCGCGTCGAACGCGTGCTTGCGCACGAACTCGAGCGCCTCCGGCGCCCCCACCAGCCGGTCCATCCCGGCGTCCTCCCACTCCACGGAGATGGGCCCGGCGTAGCCGATGGTGTTGAGCATCCGGAACGCGTCCTCCCACGGGACGTCGCCGTGCCCGGTAGAGATGAAGTCCCAGCCACGCCGCGGGTCCGCCCACGGCAGGTGCGACGACAGGCGGCCGTTGCGCCCGTTGGTCATCCGCTTCTTCGTGTCCTTGCAGTCCACGTGATAGATCCGCTCGCGGAAGTCCCACAGGAAGCTCACCGGGTCGATGTCCTGCCACACCATGTGGGACGGGTCCCAGTTCAGGCCGAACGACTGCCGGTGGCCGATGGCCTCCAGCGTCCGCACGGTCGTCCAGTAGTCGTACGCGATCTCGCTGGGGTGCACCTCGTGCGCGAACCGCACCCCGACCTCGTCGAAGACGTCGAGGATCGGGTTCCAGCGGTCGGCGAAGTCCTGGTAGCCGGCCTCCACCATCGCGTCCGTGGCGGGCGGGAACATGGCGACGTACTTCCAGATCGACGACCCGGTGAACCCGACCACCGTGTCGACCCCGAGCTTCGCCGCCAGCCGCGCGGTGTGCTTCATCTCCTCGGCGGCCCGCTGCCGCACTCCTTCGGGGTCGCCGTCGCCCCACACGACGTCGGGCAGGATGTCGCGGTGCCGCTCGTCGATCGGGTCGTCGCACACCGCCTGCCCCTTGAGGTGGTTCGAGATGGCGTACACGTTGAGCCCGTGGCGGTCGAGCAGGTCCAGCCGGGACTGCACGTAGGCGTCGTCGTCCCACCGCCAGGGGTCGAGGTGGTCGCCCCAGCAGGCGAGCTCGAGGCCGTCGTAGCCCCAGCCCGAGGCGAGCCGGGCCACCTCCTCCAGCGGCAGGTCGGCCCACTGACCCGTGAACAGGGTGATCGGTCGTGACATGTCGTGCTCATTCCTCTCGTACGGAGCTCAGTCGCAGGTGGCCGCGGTGATCGTGACGACGAGCGTGGCCTTGCCGCCGGGCGCGGCCCTCCAGTCGCCGGTGATCGCCAGGGTGGCCCGCTTCGCGGGGGACGCCGTGACCAGGTACTGGCCGGGCGCGAGGGCGGAGGTGTCGGACACCTTGCCGCGCTTCGACCCGTCGACCCAGTGGTTCACCCGGTAGTCCCGGACGACGTCCAGGGGGACGCCACCGATCTCACCGGTGGGGTCGTCGCAGGTGGGCTGGGTCACGAGCACCGCAGGCGCGTCGTCCGGCGGGCACTCGGGCTCGTCGATCGTCACCTCCAGGACCCCGATGCCCGCGGCGTTGACCCGCCAGCCCTCGCCCGGCTCGATCATGTAACCCGCGGCGGGCCGGGCAGCCACCCGGTACGTCCCCGGCTCGAGGTCGGCCGGGTCGTCCACGACCGGGCCTGCACCTTCGTCGGTGAGCGGGCGGACGACGTACCGCACGCCCTCGACGTCCGCGGGCACGATCGCCCCGCCGGACACGTCGTGCGTCCCGTCCGGCGCCCAGCCGCAAGCGGCCTGGGTGACGACGACGGACGGCGTCACGGGCCTCGCGGGCGCGGCGATCGTGAAGGTCAGGGTCTCCCCGACGACGGTCTCCCCGCCCGCCGTCGCCCGGACGGCCACGGTGTGCCTCCCGGGGTCGGTGACCTCGAACGGCGTCGTGTACGCCGTCCAGCCGGCGCCGTCGACGTCCACCTCCACGACCGGGGCCTCGCCCACGGGCCCTCCCGTCGCCTCGACCGACACTGACACGGGGCCGAGCCAGGAGCCGTCAGGGCCGTCCGGCTCCGCCGGGTCGAGCGCGCCCGTCACGGCGAGCGGCTCGCCGTCGTCGCTCGTGACCCTGAAGTAGTCGAACGACGCCGTGCCCTGGTTCGCGCCGGACGTCCCGGCGCCGAGGGCGAACAGGCCGACGCGGGCGTCGGCGAGGCCTGCGTGCGTCACGGGCTCGCCCAGGGGGGTCCATTCCTCGCCGTCGGCGCTGTACGCCGCGGAGAAGGTGTCGCCGGCCTTCGTCAGGCGCAGGTGCCACACGGCGCCGGTGAGCTGCCCGACCTGCGGCTGCGGGTTCGTGACGACGGCGTCGACCTCGCTCCGCAGCTCGATGCGCTGCGTCAGGGGGTCGCCGGCCGCGTTGTCGGTGACGAGGTCGAGCTTGACGTAGTTGTCGTCGTCGCCGTACACGATGAGACCGCCCTGGTGGTACTGGCGGTCGAACGTCGACCCGTCCACCCTGGTCTCGACGGTCCAGTCGTCGCCCGGCTGGGCGCCCGGCTGCGGCTGCAGCACGATGTTGGGCACGTCCGAGTTGTCGCCGGAGTAGATGTCGGTCGGCGTCGTGTCGATGTGCAGCGCGCCGTCCGCGACCCGGTAGCCGGCAGGGTCCTCACGGTGCACCGACCAGCGGCACGCGTCGAGAGCGTCCCCGTCGAACTCGTCGTCGGGACCCGTCGTCGTGGCCGTGTCGTCCGGCGTGATCTGGAACCAGTCGAACGCGGCGTCCGTGACCGGGGCCGTCGTGCCGTTGCCCGCGAGCGCCATCAGACCGATCCGCGGGTCGGTGAGACCGGCCAGCGACTTGGTCTGCGGCATCTCCGTGAACGTGGCCCCGTCGTGCGAGTACGACGCCCGCAGATCGGTGCCGTCCGTGGAGGTGAACCGGACGTACACGGTGGACGGGTAGCCCGCGCCGAGCGCCCCGGTGTTGGACTCGGCGACCTCGTTCGGGGCGCCGCCCTCCTCACGGATGAACTGGAAGATCCGCGTGGCCGGGTCGGCCGGGGCCGACCTGCCCTGGAGCACCATCTTCGCGTAGTCGTCAGGCCCGTCGTAGATGAGCAGCCCGGCCTGCTGGTACTGCGCGTCCGCCTCGATCGTCAGGCGTGCGGTCGCCGTGAACGGCCCGTCGGGCAGGTCCTGCAGCACCAGGTTGGGCACCGTCGTGTTGTCCGTGCCGTAGAAGTCCGCCGGCGTCGCCGGGACGGTCAGGTGTCCGTCGGCGACCCGCAGCTGCTGGTCGCGGTCGAGCACGGTCCACCGGTCGGGGTCGAGGTCCGTCCCGTCGAAGCCGTCGGAGCGGCCGCTGAGGCACACCGGCGGCGGCGTGGTCTCCGCCGTGACGGTGACCGTCACCGCCTGCGTGGTGTACGCGCCGAGCTCGTCGGTCGCGCGCACCTGCAGGCGGTACTCCCCCGGCTCGTCGTAGGTCACGGCGAACGTGTCGGTCCCGTCCACGAAGCCACCACCGAGGCCGTCGTCCCAGGCGTAGGTGATCGCGTGACCCTCGGGATCGGTCGCGGCGACCGACGCGGTCACCTCCAGCGGAGCCAGCCCGGCGAGCGGGCCGACGTCGAGGCTGTCGACGGTCGGCCGGGAGTTGGCGGCCGCGCCCCGGCCGGCGAACGCGGTCCAGTTGCTGTTGATCCCGCCGTCGAGCAGGACGAAGTACAGCGTCCCGGTGCCCTCGGGAGCATCGGTGAGCGGGGTGGAGACGTCGACATAGCTCTGCCAGTCGCCCGTGTCGGGTACCTCGAGCTGGCCGATCTCCGGCCCGTCGGGGGCGCCCCACCGCAGCGAGACGGTGCCGCCGCCGGCACCCGAGGCGGCCCGCAGGCCGACCTCCTCGACGCCCGCGAGGCTGAGGCGATCGTGCGCCCACCAGTCGTCGGGCTCGACGAAACCGACGTTCATGCCGCCGCCGGCGCTGTCGCCGGTCTGCTCGGTCTGCACGCCCGCGTCGCCGCTGCTGGTCGATCCGGGCAGGCGTCCGGTGTCGGTGAAGAACTCCGACTGCAGGAGCTTGGGCTGCAGGATCTGCTGGTGCGTCGTGGTCAGCGGGATCCCCACCTCGCCGCCGTCGTCGGTGTACGCGGCCTCGAGGATCCAGAACAGGCGCGCCTCGATCCCGTGCCCCTCGTCGCGCGCGGTCTGGACGACGCCGGAGCAGCCCGTCAGGTCCTCGATCGGGTGCCCGTGGGCCTCGTGGCCGAGGAACGTCCGCATGTGGACGTCGGCGCACTCCACCTCGCCGTCAGGATCGGTCACGGTGATCTCGTAGGCGATCTGGTCGCCCCAGTCGAAGGTCCCGCCGTCGTCCGGGAAGGTGATCTCCACCTCGGGCGCGGTGTTGCCCACGACGACCTCCACGTTCGCCACGCCGGTCTGTCCGTCCGGGGCCGTGGCGACGAGCTGGGCGGTGTACCCGCCGTTCTCGGCGTAGGTGTGGGAGGGGTTCGCCTCCGCGGACGGCGCGGAACCGTCGCCGAACGTCCACGCGAGCTCGAGCGGCTCGCCGTCCGGGTGCCGGGTGCCCTCGGAGGAGAACTGGACGCTCAGGGGCGCGGGCCCGTCGGTGACGTCGGCGCTCGCCTTCGCGATCGGCGCGGGGTCGCCCTCCACGTAGTCGACGCGGTAGACGCCGGAGGAGTCGTTGTCCCCGCCGAAGCCGGACCCCCAGTCGACGACGTACAGGGCGCCGTCGGGACCGAACTCCATGTCCATGGGCCGGTCGAACCCGGCGCTCGGGTCGAGCAGGCCCGGCAGCACCCGGTTGATGTCCACGAGGTCGTCGCGGACGTCGCCCGCGAGCTGGAACGAGTAGACGCGGCCCTGGTTCCACTCACCGACCAGTGCCTTGCCGTCCCAGTACTCCGGCCACTGCCGGTCGGACGCGAGGTCGGGGTCGTAGGAGTACACCGGGCCGCCCATCGGGGCTCCGCCCCCACCGATCTCGGGGAACGCGGGGTTGCCGGCGTAGCCGTACCAGACCTCGGCCCCGATCGCGGGAGGAAGCTGCGTGACGCCCGTGTTGTTCGGGGAGTCGTTCACGACGCCGCCGGCGCAGTCGAACGGCTCCCCGGACCGGCCTGTCGCGAAGTCGTAGTCGACGTAGGCGTTGTTGGCGCCGGTGCAGTAGGGCCAGCCGTAGAAGCCGGGCTCGCTGACCACGTTCCACTCGACGGTGCCCGCGGGGCCGCGGGCCGGGTCGGCCGACCCGGCGTCGGGCCCGTAGTCGGCGACGAGGACGTTGTCCGTCGCCGGGTCGATCGCGATGCGGAACGGGTTGCGGAAGCCCATGGCGAAGATCTCGGGCCGGGTGTCGGCGGTCCCCGGTGCGAACATGTTGCCGTCGGGGATCGTGTAGGTGCCGTCCGGCTCGGGGTGGATGCGCAGCACCTTGCCGCGCAGGTCGTCCGAGTTCGCCGCGGTGCGCTGCGAGTCGAAGTGCTCGCGCCCCGCACGCTCGTCGATCGGCGCGTACCCGCCCGACTCGAACGGGTCGGTGTTGTCGCCGGTCACGACCACGAGGTTGCCCGCGGAGTCGAACTGCATGTCCCCGCCCGCGTGGCAGCACCGGTCGCGCTGCGTCTCCACCTTGAGGACGGCGACCTCGCTCGCCGGGTCGATCGTCCCGCTCGCGGCGTCGTAGACGAAGCGGGAGACGCGGTTGTGCGGGCCGTCCGCGCCGACGTCGGCCGGCGACCAGTAGAGGTAGACCCAGCCGTTCTCCGCGAACGCCGGGTCGAGCACGATGCCCGTCAGGCCGTCCTCGTTGGCGAGCGTGACGTCGAGCGTCATCGCCGTCGACGTGGTCTGCGAGGCCGGGTCGACCACGCGCACGCGGCCGTCCCGCTCGACGTAGAACACGGTGCCGTCGTCGGCCACCGCGAGCATCATCGGGTTCTGGGTGCCCTCGTCGAGCGGCACCATCTCGTAGCTGGCGCTCTGCGTGGCGCTGCAGTCGGAGTCCACGGCACCCGCCGCGGTCATGATCCCGCCGAGCAGGTGGTCGAGAAACTCCGGCTCCGTGTAGGACTCGGCGGTGTGGCCGCCGCCGGTGTACCAGGAGCGTCCGCCGTCGTACACCTGGCACCACGCCGTCGGGTGCTCGGCGCCCATCGCGCCGCCGCCGGCGTCGTACGTCGTCTCGTCCAGGCTCGCCAGGACGTGCACCGTGTCGCGGGGGTCCGACCGGAAGTTGTACCACTCGTCGAACCGCTCCCAGCGCTGCGGCAGGTGCGCCGTGGACCCGTGCACGCCGTCCTCGACCTTGACCGTGGCGTCCTGGTTCTGCGGGTGGGAGTCGAAGTAGGCACCCACGAGCTCGCCGTACCAGGGCCAGTCGTACTCGGTGTCGGACGCCGCGTGGATGCCGGCGTACCCGCCACCGCCCTGGACGTAGCGCTCGAACGCGGCCTGCTGCGCGGCGTCCAGCACATCGCCCGTGGTGGACAGGAAGACCACGACCTCGTAGCCGGCCAGCCCCTCGTCGGTGAAGACGCTCGCGTCTTCGGTGGCCGTCACCGCGAAGCCGTGGTCGGCACCGAGCTGCTCGATCGCGGCGACCCCGGCGGGGATCGAGTCGTGACGGAACGCCGCCGTCTTCGAGAACACGAGCGCGTCGAACGGCTCGGCGTCGTGCTCCTCGATCGGGTGCTGGGAGACCGGCCCGGCTCCCGGCAGCGCTCCGGGCACCGAGGCGGGGAGCCTACCGGGGACGGCGGCCTGTGCCGCCGCCGCCCCCATGGTCAGCCCCAGCGCGAGCGTCGTCGCGCCCGCCACTGCTCCTGGTACGAACCTTCGGGCCGCCGTCGACCTCGTCCTGCGCATGAAAGTCACCGTGTCTCCTCGTCGAGCGTCGGGTGTCCTGCTGCATGTGCGGTCGCGGGGCGCGGCCGCCGAGTGGTGCCGAGCTGATGCTGCCGTGGTGCTCTGGTGCCGTGGTGCGATGCGTGCCTCGGGGATCGGGGCGGGGATCAGGGGATGTCGACCCACCCGCCTCCCGCGTCCGAGCTGCGCTCGACGGCGTCGAGCACGCGCTGCACCGCGAGCCCGTCCGCGAAGGACGGCGTGGGCTGCTTCCCCGCCGCCAGGTCCTCGACGAGGTCGACCACCTGGTGGGTGAAGGCGTGCTCGTAGCCGAGCCCGTGGCCGGCGGGCCACCAGTGCCCGCCGTAGGGGTGCTCCGGCTCCGTGACGACGATCCGGCGGAAGCCCGCCACCTCGGCGTCGTCCGTGGCGTCGAAGAAGTGCAGCAGGTTCATGTCCTCGAAGTCGAACGCGAGCGAACCGCGCGTGCCGTTGACCTCCAGCCGGATGGCGTTCTTGCGGCCCCACGCGAAGCGGGTCGCCTCGAAGGTCGCGAGGCCGCCCCCGGCGAGGCGACCGAAGAAGACCGCGGCGTCGTCCACCGTGACCGGGCCGGTGCCCTCCCCCGCCTCGCCGGACAGCCCGGCGAACGACGCCGGCACCGGGCGCTCGCGCACGAAGGTCTCGAGCATGCCGGCCACGCCGGTCAGCAGCTCCCCTGTGACGAACTGCGCGAGGTCCACCACGTGCGCGCCGATGTCACCCAGGGCCCCCGACCCGGCCTTCTCCTTGTCGAGCCGCCACGAGAGCGGCGCCTGCGGGTCGGCGAGCCAGTCCTGGAGGTACTGCGCGCGCACGTGCCGCACCTCGCCGATCCGCCCCTGCTCGACGAGGCGCCGGGCGAGCTGGATGGCCGGCACGCGGCGGTAGGTGAACCCCACCGCCGCGTGGACGCCCCGCGCCGCGGCGCGCTCCGCCGCCGCGACCATGGCCTCGGCCTCGGCGACCGAGTTGGCCAGCGGCTTCTCGCACAGCACGTGCTTGCCCGCCTGGAGCGCGGCGATCGCGATCTCCGCGTGGGTGTCGCCCGGGGTGCACACGTCGACGAGGTCGACGTCGTCCCGCGCGATCAGCTCCTGCCAGCTCGTGACCGACTCGTCCCAGCCGAGCCGCTCGGCCGCTGCCCGCACCGCGTCGCCGTCGCGGCCGGCCACGACCCGCATGCGCGGGGCCAGCGGCAGGTCGAAGAACCGCGGCGCGGTCCGCCAGGCCTGGGAGTGGGCCTGGCCCATGAACGAGTAGCCGACCATGCCGATGCCGAGCGTGGGCGTACCGGGCGCGCTCATCGACGCCTCCTTTGCGTGTCGGGTGTGCGTGTCGTCAGGACCGGAAGCCCATGTCCATGAACTGGTCGACGTTCTCCGAGGTCACCACGGGGGCGAAGAGCGTCGTGGTGCGCGGCACTCCCGGGGACACGAGGTCGCCCATGTTCTTGTCCTGCACGATGAGCCGGGCGAGCTTGATGCCGTCGGCCGCCTGCGTGGACGGGTAGACGACCGTGGCCTTGAGCACCGAGTCGCCGGCCTTGATCTCCTCCATGACGTCGAGCGACCCGGCGCCGCCGACCATGAAGAACTCGTCGCGGTCCGCGTTCTCGATCGCCGCCATCACGCCGACACCCTGGTCGTCGTCGTGGTTCCAGATCGCGTCGATCTTGGGCTCGGCCTGCAGCAGGTTCGACGTCGCCGTCTCGCCGCCCTGGATGGTGAAGTCCGCGGCCACGCGGCGGTCCACGTCGAGGCCGCAGTCGGACAGCGCGTCCTCGAAGCCCTGGCTGCGGTCCTGGGTGAGCGGCAGCGACTCGATGCCCTGGATCTCGGCCACGATCGCGTCGGGGTTGTCGCCGAGCTGCTCGCAGATGTAGGTGCCGGCGCTCACCCCCATGCCGTAGTTGTCGCCGAGGATCGTGGCGCGCGCCGCGAACGGGCTGGAGAACTCGCGGTCCACGTTGATGACGGGGATGCCCGCCTCCATCGCCTGGGTGGCGACGTCCGTGAGCGCCGCGCCGTCGAACGGCAGGAGCACGATGGCGTCCACGCCCTCGTTGATGAACTGCTCGATGTGGCTGATCTGCATGTTGACGTCGTTGGTGGCCTCGGCCTGGCGCAGCTCGACGTCCTCGTACTGCCCGGCCGTGTCGACGGCGGCCTTGGTGATGGCACCCATCCAGCCGTGGTCGGCGGCCGGGGCCGAGAAGCCGATGACGACCTTCTCGCCGGGCTCGTCGTTGGCCTCGACGGGCGCGGCGGCCTCCGTCGCGCCCGAGCCCTCCTCCTCCGGGGGCTCGTTGCTGGTGCAGCCTGCCGCCAGCAGGAGCGCGGCGGTGGCACCGGCGACGGCCGTCAGGGTGCGGCGTCGCGAAGTCATTCGTGCGGACATGGGATCTTCCTCGATTCGGTCCGGTGCTGCGTGATGGTGAGGGGTGCGGCGGCCGCGCCCGGTCAGGTCGGCCTGCTGCGGTTGGCGAAGCGCTGCTGGAGCAGCACGGCGGCGACGATGATGACGCCCTTGGCGACGCCCTGTGCCGACGTCGACATGTTGTTGATGACGAAGATGTTCGTCAGCGTGTTGAAGATGAGGACGCCGAACACGGTGCCGACGATCGTGCCCCGCCCGCCTGCGAGCAGCGTCCCGCCGACGACGACGGCGGCGATGACGTCGAGCTCGAGGAGCACACCGTTCGTCGACGTACCCGCCGTCGTGCGACCGAGCATCATCACCCCGCCGATGCCGGCGGCCAGGCCCGAGAGGCCGTAGATGTACAGCGTGTGCCGCTTGACCTTGATGCCCGCCAGCCGCGCGGCCTCGGCGTTGCCGCCGACGGCGACGGTGCGCCGGCCGAACGTCGTGCGGTTGAGCAGGAACCAGCCGGCGACCGCGACGAGCGCGAAGATCCAGATGAGCATCGGCACGCCGAGGGGGTCGAGGTCGAAGAAGTCGGTGAACCCGGCGACCTCGACCCGCTGCGTCTGCCGGTTGGAGATCATCTCCGCGAGCCCGCGGGCGCTGGCCAGCATGGCGAGCGTCGCGATGAACGAGACCACCCGCCCGTACGCGATGATCACGCCGTTGACGAGGCCGGCGCCGACGCCCACCACGAGCGCCGTGAACACCATGACCAGCCAATGGACGTCCTCGGCCATCGTCTGGGTCGCCACGGTGGTCGCCCACACCCCCGTCAGCCCCAGCACGGAGCCCACGGACAGGTCGATACCGCCGGAGATGATCACGAACGTCATCCCGATGGCGACGACGCCGGTGACCGCGGCGGCCCGCAGGATCGTCACGACGTTGTCGATGTCGGCGAAGCGCTCGCCGCCGGTGACGACTCCCGCGACGCAGATCAGGGCGAGGGCGACGACGAGCCCGACGTTCCGGCCGGCGGGGCCGGAGAGCCACGAGCGTCGCTCGGTCGATGCGTCGGCCGGCGGGGCGGCCGTGGATGCGCTCACGCGGCACTTCCTTCCATCACGAGGTCGAGCACACGGTGCTCGTCGATCTCTTGCGCGGGGGCCTGGTGCACCACGCGTCCGTCGGAGACGACGTGGACGCGGTCGGCCAGGCCGAGGACCTCGGGGATCTCGCTGGAGACGACGAGGACGGCGGTCCCGTTGTCGGCGAGCGTCCGCACCAGTCCGTAGAGCTCGGAGCGGGCGCCGACGTCGACGCCGCGGGTGGGCTCGTCCAGCAGGAGCACGTCGCAGCCGTGCACCAGCCAGCGCGCCAGCACGGCCTTCTGCTGGTTGCCCCCCGACAGGGTGCGGATCGCCCGCTCGACGTCCGGCGGGCGCAGGTCCAGCGCCTCGGCCTGTGCGCGCGCGGCACGCCGCTCCGCGCGCTCGTCGAGCCAGCCGCCCTTCGCCGTGCGGGCGAACGTCGACAGGGTGATGTTCCGATAGACCGCCTCGTCGAGCACGAGGCCCTGGCTCTTGCGCTCCTCGGGGGCCAGGCCCACGCCCGCGGCCACCGCCGCGGGCACCGACCCGGCACGCAGGCGGCGACCCGAGACGCTGACGGTCCCGGCCGACTGCTTGCGCGCCCCGAAGATCGTCTCGAGGATCTCGGAGCGGCCGGACCCCACGAGCCCGGCCAGGCCCACCACCTCTCCCGCCCGCACCTGGAGGGAGACGTCCTCGAACGCGCCCGGGAGCGTCAGGCCCTGGACGTCGAGCACCACCGGCGCGTCGTCGGGAACCCCCGGTCGCGCGGGGAAGGCGTACTCGACCGAGCGCCCGGTCATGAGGGTGATGAGCTCGCGGGTCGGGGTGCTGGCAGGCAGGTTCCGCCCGACCGTCCGGCCGTCCTTGAGGACGGTGATGCGGTCGCCGATCGCTCGGATCTCCTCCATGCGGTGCGAGATGTAGACGATCGCCACGCCCTGCGCGGTGAGCTCGCGCACCACGCGGAAGAGGTTCTCCACCTCACCCGAGTCGAGGACGGCGGACGGCTCGTCCATGACGATCACCCGCGCGTCGTGGGAGAGCGCGCGCGCCATCGAGACGATCTGCTTGCCGGCGGCCGGGAGCTGGCCGACCTCGCGGTGCGGGGAGATCTCGGGGTGCCCGAGCCGCCGGAGGATCTCCCGGGTACGGCGGGCGACCTCCCGGCGCTGCGTGAAGCCGCCGGTCGCGAGCTCGTGGCCAAGGTAGATGTTCTCCGCGACCGTGAGCCCGTCGACGACGTCCAGCTCCTGGTACATGGTGGCGACGCCGTGGGCCAGCGCGGCGACCGGGTGCCCGATCGTCACCTCGGCGTCGTCGACGACGATGCGCCCCGCGGTGGGCTGGTGAGCGCCGGAGAGCACCTTGATGAGCGTGGACTTGCCGGCGCCGTTCTGACCCAGGAGGCAGTGCACCTCACCGGGCAGGACTTCGAGGTCCACGCCGTCGAGCGCCTTGGCTCCCGGGAAGTGCTTGACGATGCCCTCCATGCGCAACAACGGGGGACGGCTCGTGACGCCGGCTGCTTCGCCGGACGGCGGGACGGGCTCCTGTGCGGGAGCGACTCGGGGGTCTTCGTCGACCATGTGTCACAACGTAGGGCTACTTCTGACGGGCGTCAACCAAAAGTTGCACGACTGTGATCATGATTGACTGTGAACATGGAGGAACTGCTGAAGTTCGCTCCCCGGCCGACGGGGGCCGGGGAGATGTTCCAGCTGCTGCGGGACGGTCAGCCCCGGACGCGCGCCGACCTCGCGACGGCGACCGGCCAGGCCCGCTCGACCATCGCCGCGCGCATCGACCTCCTCATGTCGGCGGGCCTGATCGCCCCGGCCGGCGAGGCCACGTCGACCGGCGGCCGGCCCCCGGCGACGTTCGCGTTCAACCCCCGGGCGAAGGTGGTGCTCGCCATCGACCTCGGGGCGACGCACGCCCGCATCGCGCTCACCGATCTCGCGTCCCACGTGCTGGCCGAGACCGACGCACCGCTGTCCATCGCGGAGGGTCCGGACGCCGTCCTCGGCTGGGTCGTCGAGAACGGGGACAAGCTCCTCGCCGCGGCCGAGCGCGACGAGGGCGAGCTGGCCGGGGTCGGCGTGGGGCTCCCGGGCCCGGTCGAGCACTCGACGGGGCACCCGATCATGCCGCCGATCATGCCCGCCTGGGACGGCGTCGACGTGCCAGGCATCCTGCGCCGGCACTTCGACGCGCCGGTCCTCGTGGACAACGACGTGAACATCATGGCGCTCGGCGAGCATCGCGCCGCCTGGCGGACGGTCGACAACCTGCTGTTCGTCAAGGTCGCCACCGGGATCGGCTCCGGCATCATCGCCGACGGCGCCCTGCGCCGCGGTGCCCAGGGCGCGGCGGGCGACCTCGGGCACGTCGCGGTCGCCGGGGCGGAGGACGCGCCCTGCCGGTGCGGCAACGTCGGCTGCCTCGAGGCCATCGCGAGCGGACAGGCCGTGGCCGAGCGGCTCGCCGCCGGCGGCCTCGACGCCCACCGGAGCGCCGACGTCGTGCGTCTGGTGCGGTCCGGCGACCTGGCGGCGAGCGCGGCGGTGCGCCAGGCCGGCCGGGACATCGGCACCGTCCTCGCCGCGTGCGTGAGCATGCTGAACCCGTCGGTGATCGTCATCGGCGGCGTCCTCGCCGAGGCGGGCGAGCACCTCATCGCCGGGATCCGCGAGGTCGTCTACCGGCGCTCCCTGCCCCTGGCCACGCAGCACCTGAGGATCGTGACGTCGCAGACGCGCGGCGAGGCGGGGGTGCTGGGCGCCAGCGCGATGGCCGTCGACCACGTGCTCTCCCCCGCGTCGATCGACGCGCTCATCTGACGGCGGGTGATGATGCCCGACGTGTTGACGACGACGGGGCACCAGTGAAGCATCGGTGCGTGCGGGCCACGGGAGCATCCGGAGCACGCAGGGACAGCGGGGTCGAGGAGGACTCATGACCGGACAGGATCGTCGGGCGCTGGTGGTACGCGGCGGGTGGCCGGGGCACGCCCCCGTCGAGGCGACCGAGCTGTTCGCACCGTTCCTCAAGGAGTCCGGGTTCGACGTCACGACGACCGAGACGCTCGAGGTCTACGCCGACGCGGACTTCATGGCGGACGTCGACCTGATCGTCCAGTGCTGGACGATGGGCGAGATCCTCCCCGACGAGCTGCGCGGCCTGCGCCGGGCCGTCGCCGGCGGCACGGGGTTCGCCGGGTGGCACGGCGGCGTCCTCGACTCGTTCCGCATGGCGACCGAGTACCAGCAGATGGTGGGCGGCCAGTTCGTCGCGCACGCCCACGACCTGGTGCGCTACACGGTCGAGATCGCGCCCGACCGTGCCGACCACCCGATCGTCGAAGGGCTCGGCACGATCGAGCTGTTCTCCGAGCAGTACTGGGTGCACACCGACTCCGCCGTCGACGTGCTCGCGACCACGACCATCCCACCGCTGGACGACGACCCGTGGCACGAGCCGGTCGTCTGCCCCGCAGTGTGGACGCGGCGATGGGGCACCGGGAGGGTCTTCGTGTGTGCCGACGGGCACCAGCTCGCGGATCTCGAGATCCCCGGGATCCGCACCATCGTCGAGCGCGGCCTGCTCTGGGCCAGCCGATGAACCACCACCGTCAGTCGCCCGCCGTCTCACCTCCCGTCGCGTCCCCCAGCGCTGCGGGGCCGCCCTCGAGCAGGCGCACGAACCCCGCCTCGTCGAGGATCGGCAGGCCGAGGTCCTCCGCCTTGGTGGCCTTGGACCCCGCGTTCTCCCCCACGACGACATAGTCCGTCTTCTTCGACACCGAGCCCGCAGACTTCCCCCCGGCGGCGATGACCGCCTCCTTGGCGCCGTCACGGCTGAAGCCCTCCAACGAGCCCGTCACCACGACGGTCAGGCCGGCGAGCGGACCGGTCGGGCCCTCGTCGGCCTTCGCCGCCATGGCGGCCGGGCCCGGGTGCCCCGGCGTGGCGAACCGGACCCCTGCCGCCGCCCAGGCGTCGACGATCTCCAGGTGCCAGTCGACGGCGAACCATGCCCGGACGGCGTCGGCGATGATCCCGCCCACCCCCTCGACGGCGGCCAGCTCCTCGCGGGTCGCCGCCCGGATCGCGTCGAGCGACCCGAACCAGTCCGCGAGCGCCCGCGCCGCCACCGGCCCGACGTGCCGGATGTTCAGGCTGACGAGGATGCGCCACAGGTCCTTGGTCCTGGCGCGCTCGAGCTCGTCGAGCAGCTTGGTGGCCGCGGCCGACGGCTCGGCGTCCGCCAGGACCTCGCCCGCCTCCTGGGCCGCGAGGCGGCGTGCCTTGGTGTACGTGAGCTTCTTGCGGAACGGCGTGCGTCGACGCGCCACGCCGTCATCGTCGACCTTGGGGAGCCCGGTCTCCGCGTCCCGGACCACGACCTCGATCGGCAGGAGGTCGTCCAGCGTGAGGGAGAACAGACCGGCCTCGGTGCGCAAGGGCGGGGTCTCGGGGACCTGCGGCTGGGTCAGCGCGGAGGCCGTCACCTCGCCGAGCGCCTCGACGTCCAGCCCGCCGCGCGACCCGATGTGCTCCACCCGACCGCGTACCTGCGCGGGGCAGGACTCGGCGTTGGGGCAGCGCAGGTCGACGTCGCCCTCCTTCATGGGCCGCAGGGGCGTGCCGCACTCGGGGCACTCGGCAGGCATGACGAAGTCCTCGCGCGGGTACCCGTCGTCGGCGAGCGCCGTGACCGGCCCGAGGATCTCCGGGATCACGTCGCCCGCCTTGCGCAGCACCACCATGTCGCCGATGCGCACGCCCTTGGCCCGCACGACGTCCTGGTTGTGCAGCGTGGCCTGTCGCACCGTGGAGCCCGCGACCTTGACCGGCTCCATCACCGCGTAGGGCGTGGCCCGGCCGGTGCGGCCGACGCCCACCTGGATGGCCAGCAGCCGGGTGGTGACCTCCTCCGGCGGGTACTTGTAGGCGATCGCCCAGCGCGGCGCCCGGCTCGTGGCGCCCAGGCGGCGCTGGTCGGCCAGGGCGTCCACCTTGACGACGATGCCGTCCAGCTCGTGCTCGATGTCGTGGCGGTGGGCGCCGAAGTGCTCGATCATCCGGGCCACGCCGTCCACGCCCTCGACCACGCGGTTGTGCGGGGAGACGGGCAGGCCCCAGCGGGCGAAGAGCTCGTAGGCCTCCGACTGCCGGGCCAGCTCGGTGTGCTCGCCCGCGGTCCACTGCAGCGCGCCGACGCCGTGCACGTAGAGGCGGAGCGACTCCACCCGGGCGAGGCCGGCCTCGGCCTCCATGCCCTCCTTCTTGTCGAGCAGCTGGCGCAGCCCGCCGGCCGCCGCGTTGCGCGGGTTGGCGAACTGCGGGAAGCGACGCAGCGCCGCGACGCGGGCCCGCTCCTCGTCGAACGGGCGGGCGGTGGCCGCCCGGCCTCCGTGCCGCTCGCGCGCCTCGACGACGGCGCGGTCGCGAAGCTGCGCCTGCAGTTCGTTCAGCCTCTCGAACGACGCGACGGGGATGAACACCTCCCCGCGGACCTCGACGACGTCGGGGTGGCCCTCACCGGCGAGCCGGCGTGGGATGTCGGCGATCCGCAGCGCGTTCTGCGTGACGTCCTCACCCGTGCGGCCGTCGCCGCGAGTGGCGGCCCGCACGAGCCGGCCCTTCTCGTACAGCAGCGCGATCGCGAGCCCGTCGATCTTCACCTCGGAGAGGTAGCCGATGCGCTCGGCACCCACGTCGCGGGCCACGCGGGCGTCCCACGCGCGCAGCTCCTCGACGGAGAAGACGTTGTCGAGGCTGAGCATCCGCTCGACGTGCTCGACCGTGGCGAAGCCTCCGGCCGCGGCGCCCCCCACACGCTGCGTCGGGGAGTCCGGCGTGACGAGCGCCGGGTGCGCGGCCTCGATCGCCTGCAGCTCGTGCATGCGCGCGTCGTACTCGGCGTCCGAGACCCTGGGGGCGTCGTCCTCGTAGTAGGCGCGCTGGTCCTCCTCGACCAGGGCGACCAGCTCCGCCCAGCGTCGCTGGGCTGTGGCCTCGTCGTGCACGGGGGGGTCGATGTCGCTCACGCCCCCATCCTGCCGCCCGGCGCCGACACGAGCCGGGCGACGGCGCGGCACGTCGTCCACCGCTCGGACCGGGGCCTGTTGCCGTCGTGTCCAGACCGCTACGGTTGTGATGATTTCACCCTGTATCTGATGACCTCTCGACCTACCCCAAGGACGCACATGAAGATCGCCGTCGTCGGCGCCGGGTTCGCCGGTCTCGCCAGTGCCAAGGTCCTCCGCGAGTTCGGGCACGAGGTCGCCGTGCTCGACAAGGCGCCCGACGTCGGCGGCGTCTGGAGCGCGACCCGCCGCTATACAGGACTCACCACGCAGAACAACAAGGGCTCCTACTCGTTCTCCGACCTGCCCATGCCCAAGGACTTCCCCGAGTGGCCCGAGGGCGCGCAGGTCCAGGCGTACCTCGAGCAGTACGTGACCCACCACGGCCTGACCGAGAGCCTGCGGCTCTCCACCGAGGTCGTCCGCGCCGAGCTGACGACGGACGAGGACGGCTGGCTCGTCACCACGCGCCGGGCCGGCGAGCCCGTGGGCGACCCCGAGCGTTTCGACCACCTCGTGGTGGCGAACGGCATCTTCTGCGACCCGGTCATCCCGCGGTTCGAGGGCCTCGCCCAGCTCCTGCGTGCCGGGGGCCGGGTCATCGCCGCCAGCCAGCTCACCTCGCTCGACGACGCGCGCGGCAAGAACACCGTCGTGGTCGGCTACGGCAAGTCCGCCTGCGACGTCGCCGGCGAGCTCGGGCAGGTCGCGGCAGGCACCCACGTCGTGGCGCGCCACCTGCTCTGGAAGCTGCCCAAGAAGCTCGGCAACGTGCTCAACTACAAGTACCTGCTGCTCACCCGGTTCGGCGAGGGCCTCTTCCGCTACCAGACGCTGGGCCACCCCGTGGAGCGATTCCTGCACGGCCCCGGCAACGCCGTACGCGCGGCGATGGTCCGGAGCGTCGGCTCGGTGGGCGTCAAGCAGCTCCGGCTCAAGGAGCTCAGCCTGGTGCCGCACGGCGAGTTCGCCGACATCGCCCGCTCCACGGTCTCCCTCGCCACCGACGGCTTCTACGAGCAGGTCGCACGCGGCGCGATCACGGTGCACCGGGACACGGAGATCGAACGACTGGGGGTCGACGACGACGGCGCCCCCGTCGCCGTGCTCAGCGACGGCAAGACCGTCCGCGCCGACCTGGTCGTCTGCGGTACCGGCTTCCACCAGCGCGTGCCGTTCCTCGACGACGACCTCCAGGCCCGCCTGCTGGACGACCGCGGGAACTTCGAGCTGTACCGCCAGATCCTGCCGCACGACGTGCCGCACCTGACCTTCGCGGGCTACAACTCGTCGTTCTTCAGCCCGCTGTCGGCCGAGATCGGCGCGGTGTGGACGGCCGGCTACCTCGCCGGCGCGATGACGCTGCCCCCGCTGGCGGTGCGGCGCGAGCACGTCACCGACCGGCTCGACTGGATGGAGAAGCGGACCGAGGGCAAGCACGCGCGGGGCACGAACGTCATCCCGTTCTCCCTGCACCAGATCGACGAGATGCTCGCCGACCTCGACCTGGAGCTGTCCGGCCCTGCCAAGGCCGCCCAGTGGCTGCTGCCGGTCGACCCGAAGGCCTTCCGGCACGTGTCCGGACGCCTCAGGAAGCGGGTCGAGCAGCGCTCCTGACGAAGCGGACCGGGAGCTCGCGGGGGTACCGCGTCCATGCCGACCGCACCGGAGCGATGTCCTCCGGTGCGGTCGCCAGCTCGATGTCCGCGACGCGGGCCAGGAAGTGCCCCACCACCGTCCGCGTGATCAGGGGGGCCGTGCGGTGCGCCGGGCAGGCGTGCGCGCCGGTCCCCCAGGTGAGGTGGAACCGCGAGTCCACCTGCTCCCACGGGTCTGCCGACCGGACCGAGCGGTCCGCGTTCGCCGCCGCCACAGCGGGGACCACCGCGTCACCGGCGGCGACCGGCTGGCCGCCCAGCTCGCCGTCCGCCAGCGCGTAACGCGGCAGCAGGTGCGGCAGCGGCGGCGTCTCGCGGGCCACCTCGTCCAGGGCGTCGTCCAGCGAGATCCGGCCGCCGTGCAGCCGGCCGGCGAACGCCGGGTCTCCCAGCAGTCGCTGGAGGGTGTTCGCGATCCAGGAGACCTCGGCGTCGTGCGCCGTCTGGAAGAGCACCGCGACGGCGCTCATCACCTCGAGGTCGTTGTCGTGGCCCGGGTGCGCCAGCAGCACCGACGTCAGGTCGTCGCTCGGCTCCGCCCGCCGCCCGGCGACGAACTCGGCCAGCAGGTCCTCGATGCGAGCCACGGCCGGGTACGCCGCGTCCGTCCCGGACCGCAGGTCCACGGTGAGCTCGTGCATGCGTCGCGCGTCGCCGAGCGTCATCCCCAGCAGGTCCGCCAGGACCCGTACCGGGACGTCGACGGCGTACTCCGCCACCAGGTCCGCGCTGCCCCGCGTCGCGAGCCGGTCGAGGACGGCCGAGCACGCTACCGCGAGGGTACGGGCGACCCGGCGCTCCTCGACCGCCTCGAGGGCGTCAGCCACCGGCCCGTGCAGCCGCCGGTGCTCGGACCCGTCGCGGTCGTGCACCCCGTCACGCTGCGCCAGCACCGCGCGCGTCGGGCCGCGGAAGGGCACCAGTCGCTCGGACTCGTAGCGCCAGTGTCGCGAGTCGCGGGAGAACAGCGCCTCGTTGCGCAGCACCTGGGTGACGGCGTCGTAGCCCAGCGCGAGCCACGCGGGCACGCCCGGCTCGAGGTCGACCGGTGCGAGCACACCCCACCGGGACCGGAGGGCGTCATAGCTCGCACGCGGGTCCGGCGCGCCGGCCAGGTCCGCCAGCAGCGGGCGGTCGGCCACCTCCTCCAGTCGCAGGACGCGCCCCGCGGCGGTGAGGCTCATGCGGCCGCGCCCCCCTCGGCGCGGCGCAGCTCCACCGCCCGCCCGACGAGGACCTGGAGCGCCTCGACCGCGTCCGCCCGGGAACGCAGGTCGCCGGACACCACCGGGGTGCCCGCAGGGAGGTCGAGGGCGGCCCGCACCGCGTCACCGCTGTGCCGCGGGGAGTCGGGGAACTCGTTGACGACCACCGCGAGCGGCATGCGGGTGTGCTCCTCGAGCTGGTCGAGCACCTCGAAGCTCTCCTCCAGCCGGCGGGTGTCGACGACGATGAGGGCGCCGACCGCGCCGTCCGCCAGCCCGGCCCACAGGTCCCAGAACCGGCGCTGGCCGGGCGTGCCGAACAGGTACAGCGCGGTGGTGCCGCCCACGGTCACCCGGCCGAAGTCCATGGCCACGGTGGTCGTCGACTTCGCAGCCCGCGCCGGGTCGACCCCGACGCTGGCCGTGGTGATCGTCTCCTCCGTGCTCAGCACCGGGATCTCGCTCACGGCGTCGATGAGGGTCGTCTTGCCGACGCCGAAGGCGCCCACGACGAGCACCTTGACCGACCTCTCGACCGTCGGGGCCAGGTGCCGTGTCGCCGGGTCAGAACCGACGGAGCCCATCGAGGACCTCCTCCAGCAGGTCGAGCCCGGGCAGGTCGTGGGTGACGCCCGACCGGACGGCGAGGTAGCCCGCGTCGATCAGGTCGGAGACCAGGACCGCGACGAGGCTCGTGGGCAGGTGCAGGTACGCGGCGAGCTCCGCCAGCGCGAGGGTGCCGCGGCAGGTCTCCAGGAGGGCCCGCTCGTGCCGCCCGGCCGAGGCCGGGAGCTCCCGACCGTCGTCCACGGCGCACAGCAGCGTCTCGGGCCGCAGCGTGTTGCGGGTGGGATGCGCACGCCCGCCGGTGAGGACGTACGAACGCACGGGGTGGTCGCGGAAGCCGTCCGTCTGCATCGGCGGGCCCCCTCAGCTCTCGGAGGGACGCTCGGCCGGCTGCTCGCCCGGCTGCTCGGCGGGGTCCGTGCGCAGGGTCCGCTCACCGATCATGAGCACCTGGGCCTGCATCTGCTGGGCCACCAGCCCCGGGTCGACCTGTGCGTCGGTGACGACGGCCAGCCGCGTGCCGTCCCCGGCACGCCGCACGAAGAGGAAGCCGCCCTCGAACTCGACGAGCACCTGGCGCAGCCGGTTGCCGGCCCCGAACTCGCGCCCCATGCTCGAGCCGAGCGCCACGAGGCCCGCGCAGGCGGCGGCGACCTTGTCCGCGGTGTCGGGGTCGGTGACGTCCGTGCGCACCTTCACCAGGCCGTCCGAGCTGAGCACCACGACGTGGCGGACGCCGCGCACCCCCGCCACGAGGTCGAGCATCCAGCTGTCCGGATGGGCGGCGGCGAGGGGCGAACCGTCGGTCGTCTGCGTCGTCATGTGTCCTCCGAGGTCACGTCCGCCGCGGTCACGGCGGACGTCTGCTGGGTGTCCGGGTCGTCCTGCGACGACCGGTGGTCGGCCGAGAAGAAGGCTCCGATCCAGGCGCCCGCCTCCTCGGCGGTCGGCTGGGACTCCGGCTCGTCGCCGACGGACGCTCCGGCGGCCTCCGGCCGTGCGGGCGCGGCACCCTGGCCCGCGCCGTCGGTCGAGGCGCGCCGCGACCTGCGCTGCGGCAGGGCCGGAAGGCTCGAGGTCTCCGTCAGCGGCTCCGGGACGCCGCCGTCGGCGGCCGGCTGGTGTCCGTCGGCGCCCGCGCCCGACGTCGCTGCACCCGAGATCGCTGCACCCGACATCTCCGGGTCCTGGGGCCACGCGTCGTCGACGCTCGGCGCGAGGGTGCGCAGGCCGGCCGAGGCCGTGGTGAGCTCGCCCGGCACGAGGACGACGGCACGCAGGCCCCCGTACACCGACTCCGTGAGGTCGACGCGCAGCCCGAGGAGACGCGCATACGTGCCCACGACGGCGAGCCCGGTCTGCGGCACCTCGCCGAGGTCCGCGAAGCCCATCGTCCGGGCACCGGACGCGATCTCCCGGACCCGCTCCAGCTCGCGCGGCGCCATCCCGACGCCGCAGTCGTCGATCTCCACGACGGCGCCGCGCTGCACCTGCCGGATCACGACCAGCACCTGCGTGCTCGGCGGCGAGCACTGCGTGGCGTTGGCGAGCAGCTCGGCGACGAGGTGGACGAACGGTTCCACCGCCCGTCCGACGACGGACAGGCCCGGGTCACCGGACACCTCGACGCGGTGGAACGCGGTGATCCTCCCGGCGGCGGCCCGCACGACGTCCGGCAGCGCGAGCGGGTCGTCCCACGTCTGGCCAGGGCGGTGCCCGCACAGCGCGACGAGGCTCTGCGCCTGGCGCGCGTGCTGGGCGGCGGCGTGGTCGATGCGCATCGACGTCTGGAGCACGTCCGGGTCGGCGGAGTGGCGCTGCACCATGCGCGCCGCCTCCTCCTGGATGCGGTGCGCGGACGCCTGGACCTTGCGGCAGAGCGCCACGATGGCGGTCTCGGCCGCGGTCCGTCGCTCGACCTGCACCCGCTGGGAGCTCTCGTGGTCCTTCGTCACCGCCTGCAGGGCCCCCCGGGTCCTGGCGAGCTCGGCCGCGAGCTCGTCGCGCTCGGCGGCGGCCTCGGTCCAGGCGGACCGAGCTCGACGCCCGGCTCGGGAGAGCACGGCGACGGCGAGCAGCGTCAGGACGACGGCACCCGCTGCCAGCGCCCCCGTGCGGCCGACGTCGTCGCCGTCGAGCAGCAGCAGGCCGACGACGCATGACAGCGCTACCACAGCGCTCAGCCAGGCGACGACCAGCGCGCCGGCGCCTCGTCGCTCGTTGGTGGAGCTCACCGCACCCCCGGTGTCGTGTGGACGGACCCGGCGAGAAGCCGGTCGCGACAGCGCGACCTCTCCGCGAAACCCGCCGGAACGTTTCGTAGCGGGATAATTGCCCCGACCAGGAGTTTCTACCACGGTCGCCCCCCTGGTGGAAGGGGACCCGCGGGCCGTCGGACGCTCCGGCTAGGGTGCCCAGCATGACCGCCGAGCACCTCGAGACCGTCACGCCCGCTCCCGCTCCCACGACCCCGCTCGGCACCGCTGGCCCCGATCCGTTCGCGTGGCTCGAGGAGGTCGAGGGCGACGCCGCGCTGGCGTGGGTGCGCGAGCGCGACGACCGCGCGCACGACGCCCTCGGCGGCGGCGGCCTGGACGCCATCGAAGAGGCGATCCGCGAGGTCCTGGACTCGGACGCCCGCATCCCGGACGTCAGCCGGGTCGGCGACCACCTGTACAACTTCTGGCGCGACGCCACCCACGAGCGCGGCCTGTGGCGGCGCACGACGCTCGACGAGTACCGCACCGACGACCCGCGGTGGGAGACGGTCCTCGACCTCGACGCCCTCGCCGAGGCCGAGGGGGTCAGCTGGGTGTGGCACGGCGCGTCGCTGCTGCGCCCGACGCCCGAGCAGCTCGCCGCGGGCGAGCCCTGGCGCCGCGCCCTGGTGGACCTGTCGCCCGGTGGTTCCGACGCCGACGTCACCCGCGAGCTCGACCTCGTCGAGAAGCGGTTCGTGCCCGCGGCCGAGGGCGGCTTCGAGCGCGACACTGCCCGCTCCGACGGGTCGCTCGGCGCCAAGGGCGGGCTCGCCTGGGCGGACGAGGACTCCGTCTACGTGTTCACCGACTTCGGCGCGGGCACCACCACGCCGTCGGGCTACCCGCGGGTCGTCAAGCTGTGGCGGCGCGGCACGCCGCTCGCCGACGCCGTTGTCGTCTACGAGGGCGCCGCGGACGACATGTACATCTCCGCCCGGCGCTCGCGCACGCCCGGGTTCGAGCGCGACGTCGTCAGCCGGTCGATCGCGTTCTACCGCCAGGAGACGTTCCTCGCCGAACGCGTCGGCACCCCCGACCAGGTGCTCGTCAAGGTCGACGTGCCCGAGTCCGCCGAGGTGGGGTTCCACCGCGAGTGGCTGCTGGTGGAGCTGCGCGAGGACTGGACGCCCGCGGGGGCGCCCGGCGAGGTGACGTACCCGGCCGGGTCGCTGCTCGCCGCGCCCGTGGACGCCTTCCTCGCCGGGTCGCGCGAGCTCACCGTCCTGTTCGAGCCCACCGGGACGACCTCGCTCGTCGGCGCGACGTGGACACGCCACCACCTGGTGGTCACCGTCCTCGACGACGTGAAGAACCGCCTGCACGTGCTCACCCCGCCCGCCGACGCCTCGGCGGGCGCCCCCGGGGCCGGGTGGGAGCGCTCGGAGCTGCCGGTCTCGGACGACCTCGTCACGGTCGCGGTGCGCGCCGTCGACCCTGTCGAGAGCGACGCCGTGTGGCTGACGACGACCGGTTACCTCACGCCGTCGACGCTCGCCCTGTCCACGGCGTCGGGTCCGGGCGCGCCTGCCGCGACCCCGGAGGTGCTCAAGTCCGCGCCCGCGTTCTTCGACGCCCGCGGCCTCGTCGCGGTCCAGCACTTCGCCACGTCCGTCGACGGCACGCGCGTGCCGTACTTCGTCGTCGGGCGCTCGGACCTGGTGCACCCGGCCGACCCGGGCACGCCCGGCACGGCCCCCACGCTGCTCTACGGGTACGGCGGCTTCGAGATCCCGCTGCTGCCCGGCTACTCGGGCAGCGTCGGGCGGGCGTGGCTCGCCCGCGGCGGCGTCTACGTCGTGGCCAACATCCGCGGGGGCGGCGAGTACGGCCCGCGGTGGCACCAGGCCGCGCTGCGCTCGGCCCGCCACCGGGCCTACGAGGACTTCGCGGCCGTGGCGCGCGACCTCGTGGCCCGCGGCATCACCTCGCCCGCCCACCTCGGCGCGCAGGGCGGCTCGAACGGCGGGCTGCTCGCCGGCAACATGCTCACCCAGTACCCGGAGCTGTTCGGCGCGGTCGTCGTCCAGGTGCCCCTGCTGGACATGAAGCGGTACACCCACCTGCTCGCCGGCGCCTCGTGGATGGCGGAGTACGGCGACCCGGACACCGACGACTGGGACTTCGTCCGCACGTTCTCGCCGTACCACCTGTTCGACGGCGCCCGCGACTACCCGCCCGTGCTGTTCACGACGTCGACCAAGGACGACCGCGTGCACCCGGGGCACGCCCGCAAGCTGGCGGCGCTGATGCTGGCCGCGGGCAAGGACGTCACCTACTACGAGAACGTCGAGGGCGGGCACGGCGGCGCCGCCACGAACGCCCAGGCCGCGCACATGGCGGCGCTGGCCTGGACGTTCCTGCACGAGCGCCTGGCGGGTTGATCCCCCGCCGAGATCGAGGTACCCGTCGCGGGGGGGGGGGTGGGGGGGGGGGGGGGGGGGCGGGGGACGGGCGGGGGGGGGGGGGGGGGGG
>NZ_JAIXCQ010000019.1:25555-44259 GCF_020297055.1 Isoptericola luteus
CCCCGCCTTTCGCGTGGTCCCGGGCGCCCGTGCCCCCGCGGGTGGGGCCACCCCGCGACGGGTACCTCGATCTCGGCGGGCGGCGGGCGTCAGGAGTGCGGCACCGTCGCCGTGATGAGCGTGCCGTCCTCGCGGCGGTTGCCCGACAACGCCCGCAGGCTCGGTCGGCCCGGGCGCAGCGGACCCTGACCCTCGAGCGGCACGCGGGTCACCTCGCCGGCGGGCACGGTGACCTTCTGGCCGCGGACGACCACCCTTGCGCCCTCACCCGTCTCCGGGGTCAGCTCGAGCGCGTCGGGCGTCACGGTGATCCGCAGCCGGGAGCCGTTCCACGTCACGCGGAAGGTCAGCGCCTCCCACCCCTGCGGCAGCCGCGGGTCGAAGCTCAGCACGCCGTCGTAGTCCCGCATGCCGCCGAACCCGAACGCGAGCGCGGACCACGTCCCGCCCGCCGAGGCGACGTGCACGCCGTCCGAGGCGTTCGCGTGCAGGTTCGCCAGGTCCACGAACAGCGACGACCGGAAGTAGTCCAGGGCCAGCTCCTGGTAGCCCACCTCGGCCGCGACGATCGACTGGACCACGCCCGACAGCGTCGAGTCCCCGGTGGTCAGCGGGTCGTAGTACTCGAAGTCCGCGAGCTTCTCGTCCGCGGTGAAGTGCTTGCCCTGCAGGAACAGCGCCAGCACGACGTCGGCCTGCTTGAGCACCTGGTAGCGGTAGATCACCAGCGGGTGGTAGTGCAGCAGCAGGGGCCGCATGTCGGCCGGCGTGGCCGCCAGGTCCCAGATCTCGCGCTCCAGGAAGTGCGAGTCCTGCGGGTGGATCCCGATGCCGTCCGCGTACGGGATGGACATGTGGTCGGCGGCACGGGTCCACTCCGCGAGCTCGTGCTCCCGCAGGCCCAGCCGCTCCACGAGCCGGCCGTAGTCCTCCGGGAACTCGGCGCGCATGCGCTCCACGACGAACGTCGCGGCGCGCAGGTTGAACCGCGCCATGACGTTGGTGAACAGGTTGTCGTTGACGACGGTCGTGTACTCGTCCGGGCCGGTGACGCCGTGGATGTGGAAGTTGTCGTCACCGTTGGCGCGCCAGAACCCGAGGTCCTCCCACATGCGCGCGGTCTCCACGAGGATGTCCACGCCCTCGCGGCGGAGGAAGTCGACGTCGCCCGAGGCCCGCACATACTGCACCAGCGCGAAGCTGATGTCGGCGTTGATGTGGTACTGCGCGGTGCCCGCGGCGTAGTAGGCCGAGGCCTCCTCGCCGTTGATGGTGCGCCAGGGGAACAGGGCGCCCTTCTGCGAGAGCTCGGCCGCGCGGCGCCGGGCGGCGTCGAGCATCTGGTAGCGGAAGCGCAGCGCGTTGCGCGCGAACCTCGGGCTCGTGTACGTGAGGAACGGCAGGACGTAGACCTCGGTGTCCCAGAAGTAGTGCCCCGAGTACCCGCTGCCGGTCAGCCCCTTGGCGGGGACACCGTTGCCCTCGGCGCGCGTCGTCGCCTGCGCGAGCTGGAACAGGTTCCACCGCACCGCCTGCTGGATCTCCGGCTGGCCGGGGATCTCGACGTCCGAGCGCTCCCAGAAGTCGTCGAGCCACTCGCGCTGGTGCGTGAACTGCGCCTGGACGCCGCCCGTGCGCACGCGGTCGAGGCTGCGCCGGCACCGTTCGACGAGCTCACGGGTGGGCACCCCCCGCGACGTGTGATAGCTGACGACCTTCGTCAGCGTGATCGGCACGCCCGCCTTCGCGTCGACGCGGAACACGTGCTTGGCCAGGTCCTCGTCCACCTGGGTGCGCACGTCCCACTCGTTCTGCGTCTCCAGGTGGTGGTCGGCCGCGACGGCGAGCGTCATGCCGGAGTTGGTGCACCGGTAGGCCAGGACGAGGCGCTGGTCGTCGCCCCACTGGGTGCGCGGCTGCAGCACCCGCCCCGCGAACTGCTCCGCCTTGCGCGGGTCGAAACCCTCGCCGAGCGAGGCGGCCGGCACGTGGTACTCGTCCTGCCCGTCCTGCCGGTTGAGGATCTGCGAGGAGATCGCCACGGGGGCGTCGGCGTCGAGCAGCGTGACCTCGAACGTCATCACGGCCAGGTGCCGCTCGGCGAACGACACCATCCGCTGGGAGCTGATCTGCACGTGCTTGCCCGACGGCGTCCGCCACAGCAGGTCGCGCCGCAGCACGCCGTCGCGCAGGTCGAGTGAACGCTCGTACTCGACGAGGTCGGCGACCGGCAGCAGGAGCGGCTCGTCGTCCACGTACAGCCGGATGACCTTGGTGTCCGGGACGTTGACGATGGTCTGACCGACCTTCGCGAAGCCGTACGCGTCCTCCGCGTGCCGGATCGGCCACGTCTCGTGGAAACCGTTGATGAAGGTGCCGTGGGCGTGGGACTCGCGCCCCTCCTCGACGTTCCCGCGCATCCCGAGGTACCCGTTGGCCACGGCGAACAGGGTCTCCGAGACCCCGAGGTCCTCGACGGAGAACTGCGCCTCGACCAGTCGCCACGGCTCGGCGGGGAACCGCAGCCTGTCGACGTCCTGGAGCTCGGCGGCGGTGGGGTGGCTCATGCGCGCGTCTCCCGCCCCGGGGCGGGGGTCTCGAGGACGGACGCGTCGAGCTCGCCGAGGTCGGCGACCACGAGGTCGGCACCGTGGGTGCGCAGCAACTGCGCGCCCACGCCCCGGTCGACGCCGATGACCAGGCCGAACGGTCCCGCGGCGCCCGCCTGGACCCCGGACAACGCGTCCTCCACGACGATCGACTCCGAGGCCGGCACGCCGAGCCGCTCCGCCGCCCGCAGGTAGGTGTCGGGCGCGGGCTTGCCCGGCAGGTGCTCCGCGGCGGCGACGTTGCCGTCCACGACCACGTCGAAGCGGTCCGCGAGGTGCGCCGCGGCGAGCACGGAGGGAGTGTTGCGCGACGAGGAGACGACCGCCACGAGCGCGCCCGCGTCCGTGACGGCGTCCAGGAAGCGCACCGAGCCGGGGTACGGCTCGATGCCCTCGGTGGCGAAGAGCCCGTTCACGATCTCGTCCTTGCGGTTGCCCAGCGCGCAGACGGTGCCCTCGCCGGGGGCGTCGGCGGCCGTGCCGCGCGGCAGCTCGACGCCGCGGGACGCGAGGAACGTCGCGACACCGTCGTAGCGCGGCTTGCCGTCGATGTGCGCGAAGTAGTCCGCGGGCGTGTACGGCGCCAGGCCGAGGGCCTCGCAATAGGGGGCGAACAGGTCCGCCCAGGCTCGCATGTGCAGCTCGGCGGTGGGCGTGAGCACGCCGTCCAGGTCGAACAGCACGGCTCGCAGGCTTGTCACGGGGGTCCTTTGCGGTCGATGACGGATCAAGGTCGGACGCTGCCGGCCCGGCGGGCTCCGACGCCCTCGGTCAGCCTATGCACTGGGCCATCCGCGAGCGAAGCCCGTCGCGGTGTGTGACCCGATCCGCGGGGCCGCCTCAGGCATGGGCGCGCTCCGTGACGACGTCGGCCACCCGACCGAGGTTCGCCAGCAGCGCCCGATGCGCGTCCGGCGTCCCCGTCGCCGCCGGGCCGCCGTGCCGCTCGGTCCCGGCGCCCAGGAGCGTGACGTCCGCGAGGCCGGACACCGGCAGCCCGACGCGGCGCCAGGGCACGGTCAGCAGGTCGGCGAGCTCCCCGAGCGCCGGCCCGGCGCACTGCGAGACCCGCGCGGGCGGCAGGCCAGCCCACAGCGCCAGGCCCCGCTCGCTCGCGCGCGCCAACAGCTCCCACGCGCGCTCGTTCCAGCCGTCCGGGCCGAGCGCCGCGAGGTCGAGGCCGACGGCGTCCGCCCCGGCCAGCGCGACGGGCGGCACCCCCACCCACGTCGCCCCGAGGTGGACGACGACGCGCGCCCCGGCGTCGTGCGCGGCGTCGATCACGGGACGCAGCCCGTCGATCACCTCCGGCCCCGGCACCGGCCGCAGCCGGGAGAAGCCCGAGAAGCTCGGGAGCACCCCCGCGTGCACCTGGCCCAGCAGCGGCTCCGCGAGCTGCACGACGACGTCGGCGCCCGGGACCTGCGCCGTCAGCCGGGCGACGTGGTCGCGCACCGCCTGGGCGAGCGCGAGCGCGAGGTCGGCGCGGGCGCCGACGTCGGCCAGCACGCGGTCGCCCCGGGCGGACCAGAGCTCGGCGGCCAGTGTCCACGGTCCGAGCACCTCGGCCGTCAGGGAGCCCGTGTGCCCGTGCGCGGCGACGGCGAGCGCCTCGAGGTCGTCGCGCAGGAAGCCCTCCGCACGGCGCTCGTCGACGCCGCCGGCGTCCGCGAGCTTCCAGCCGTGCGGGCCGAGCTCCACAGGCATCTCCGTCAGCATCGCGCCCGTCCGGCCCACCGGGTCCGCCCCCGGTCCCCGACCGGTGAGCTGCACCAGGAACGGCAGCGCGTCGATGCCCGACGGCAGCGCGGACAGGTCGTCGAACACCGCCAGCTGCGCCTCCAGGACGTCCCGCAGTCCGCCCGGCCAGGCCCCGTGTCCGGTCACCGTCGTCATCCGTCACCACCATCTCTCGGGAGAGGCCCGGCGAAACTTCACCTCGGCGTCCGCGTCACCGCGGTGCCGTTCGTCGCTCTCCATCAACGAGAGCACGGTAGTCGGCCGACGAAGGAGTCTGAGACATGTCCGTGACCGTCGCCCCCGTGCACCACGGGGCCATCCCCCTGACCGTGCCCGACCTGGGCAGCCCGCCGCTGCCCGCGCCGGACGCCGCCGCCGCGAACAAGGCCCTGGCCGTGCGGGTGCACGCGGGCGCCGTGCCCGCATGCGCGGAGGCCGTGCTGCGCCGCCTGCTGGCGCCGGGCTTCCGCAACCACGACGTGCTGCCCGGCTGCTCTGGCGGCAGCGACGCGCTGGTGGCCACCATGCACTGGTTCGACGGCGCCTTCAGCGACCAGCGCGTGGAGGTGCTGCACGCGGTCGCCGAGGGCGATCTGGTCAGCCTGCACCTGGCGTTCAGCGCCCGGCACACGGGCCTCTTCCGCGGCCTGCCCCCGACGTTCCGCCGGTTCACCGTGCGCGAGATGCACACGATCCGCTGCCGCGACGGCCTGGAGGCCGAGCACTGGGTGGTGCGGGACGAGGCCTGGCTCGAGCGCGAGCTGCGCGCCGCCCAGGGTTGAGCCCCGCGCACGACCGTCGGCCTCGCGACGTGTCAGCCCCGCGACCGGTCAGCCACGTGACCGGTCACGCACGCCAGGCGGCGGTCACCGTCGCCTGGCCCAGCACCTGCGTGCCCCGGTAGATCACGGCGGACTGACCGGCCGCGACCCCGCGCAGCGGTGCCTCGACCAGCCGCACCTCGAGGCCGGGGACGCCGTCGTCGGCCACGGCACCCCGCGCGCCGGGCGTGCCCGGGGTGGTGCGCACCTGTACGGGGACAGGCGTCCCGTGGGCACGGATCTGCAGCTCCGCGTCATACCAGTCGGACCCGGCGTCCGGCGTGCCTGCGCCGGCACCCGGCATCTCGAACCAGACCGCCTTCTCGGCGGCGACACGGTCCACCGACAGCAGCTCGGCGGGCCCGACGACGACGGTGTTGGACTGCACCTGCACGTCGACCACGTAGCGTGCCCGGCCGTCGGCGGCCGGGCGGCCGAGGCCGAGGCCCTTGCGCTGGCCGACCGTGAACGCGTAGGCACCGTCGTGGTCCCCGACGACGTTCCCGTCGACGTCGACGACCTCGCCGGGCCGGGATCCCAGCCGGTCGCGCAGGAACCCCGGGGTGTCGCCGTCGGCCACGAAGCAGATGTCGTAGGAGTCCGGCTTGGCGCTGACCGACAGGCCGCGCGCGGCCGCCTCGGCGCGGACCTGCTCCTTCGAGGTGAAGCCGCCGAGCGGAAACATCGCGCGCGCCAGCCGCTGTGGGCCCATGACGGCCAGCACGTAGGACTGGTCCTTCTCGGCGTTCGGCGACCGGTGCAGCTCGCGCCGGACCGTGCCGCCGGCTCCTCCGGCATCGCCGGCATCACCGGCATCGCCGGCATCACCGGCATCGCCCGCGCCGTCGCGCGTGACGACCTGCGCGTAGTGCCCGGTGGCGACGGCGTCGAACCCGAGGGCGGTGGCCTTGTCGAGCAGCGCCTCGAACTTGATGTGCTCGTTGCAGCGCACGCACGGGTTGGGCGTGCGGCCCGCGGCGTACTCCGAGAGGAAGTCGGCGACGACGGTCTCCTCGAAGCGCTCGGACAGGTCCCACACGTAGTACGGGATCCCGAGCACGTCGGCGGCGCGGCGCGCGTCCCCGGCGTCCTCGATGGAGCAGCAGCCGCGCGAGCCGGTGCGGAACTGGTCGCGGTTGCGGCTCAGGGCCATGTGCACGCCCACGACGTCGTGCCCGGCCTCGACCGCGAGCGCCGCCGCGACCGCCGAGTCCACCCCGCCCGACATGGCGGCGAGCACCCTCATGAGCCACCTCCCGCCAGGGCCGGGCCCGACACGAGACCGGCCGCCCGCGCCCGCTCCACGACCTGCCCGAGGGCGGCGAGGAGCGCGTCGACGTCGTCCCTGGTCGACGTCGCGCCGAGCGTGAAGCGCAGCGCGCCGCGCGCGTCGAGCTCCGGCACGCCCATGGCGAGGAGCACGTGGGACGGCTGCGGCACGCCGGCCTGGCACGCCGAGCCCGTGGAGGCCTGCACGCCGGCCGAGTCCAGGAGGTAGAGCAGCGAGTCGCCCTCCGTGCCCGGGAAGGTGAAGTGCGCGTTGCCGGGCAGCCGTGCGGGGGCACCGCCGGCCCCGCCGTCGGCGCGCGGCTCCGGGCCCCGTAGCACCGCTTCGGGGTCGGCGCGGCGCACGCCCGCGACCAGCGCGTCGCGCAGGGCGGCGAGCGCCACGGCGCGCTCCGGCTGCTGGTCCACCGCGTCGGCCACCGCGACGGCGAACGCGCGGATCGCCGGCGCGTCGAGGGTCCCGGAGCGCACGCCGCGCTCCTGGCCGCCGCCGTGCAGCACCGCCTCCAGCGGCAGGTCGCGGCGCGCGAGCAGCGCACCCACGCCGAGCGGCCCGCCCAGCTTGTGACCGGTGACGGTCAGCGCGTCCACGCCCGACGCCGCGAAGTCGACCTCGACCTGCCCCACCGCCTGCACGGCGTCCGTGTGCACGGGGATGCCGTGCTGGTGGGCGAGGCGGACGACGTCGCGCACCGGCTGCACCGTGCCCACCTCGTTGTTCGCCCACATCACCGAGACGAGCGCGACCTCGTCCGCGTGGGCGGCGAGCTCCGCCCGCAGGGCGGCGAGGTCCAGCCGACCCTCGCCGTCGACCGGCAGGAGCGTGATCTCGGCGCCCGCGTGCCCGGCGAGCCAGAACGCGGGGTCGAGCACGGCGTGGTGCTCGACGGCGGACACCAGGATGCGCGTGCGGCGCGGGTCCGTGCGACGCCGGCCCCAGAAGACGCCCTTGATCGCGAGGTTGTCGGCCTCCGTGCCGCCGGCGGTGAAGAGGACCTCGCTCGGGCGTGCACCCAGCGCGGCGGCCAGTGACTCGCGGGCCTCCTCGACCGATCGTCGGGCGGCGCGGCCCGCCGAGTGCAGGGACGACGCATTGCCCGTGCGTCCCGCCTCCGCCACGAACGCCGCCAGCGCCGCCGGCGACATGGGTGTCGTGGCGGCGTGGTCGAGGTACGCGGAACCGGTGGTCACGGTCCACCATCCTACGAACTCCCCCGACCCCAGGAGTCCCCCCAGCGTCCCCCGGGACGCAACGAGCGTGCTGACCTGGTCCTCACACCGGCGGTGTGAGGGGCCGGGCAGCACGCCCCGTGCCCACCCCGGGGCCCCGGCGGCGGGGCCAGGGGAACGGTCCGGGGCCGTCCCAGCCGCCGCCGTGTCCACCACCGTGACCACCACCACCGTGACCACCGCCGCCGTGACCACCGCCGCCGTGACCACCGCCGGGGCGCTCGCCCCGGCCTGCCCGGTACACCTGGACGGTCGACGGGCGCGGGCCGCGCCACGCCCCGGCGGGCACCTCCTCGCCCTGACCGATGTAGTCGGGGAAGTACGACGTCTGGGCGCCGAAGCTGCCGTCCTCGCCCGGGTGCTGCACGTTGACGTAGACCATCGCGTCGAGCGAGTCCACGAGCGGGCCGCACGTCTCCGCGTCCCGCGGGACCGACAGGAACTGCTCGACGTTGCCGCGCCGGCGGCCGTCCAGCGTCACCTTGAACAGCGCGTCGCACTTCTGGATCGTCCCCGGCTGACCGTCCGTGGAGATCCACAGGTTGCCCTCCGCGTCGAACGCCAGGTTGTCCGGGCACGAGATCGGCGAGACCTTGTCGGCCGGGAAGCCGGAGAAGTACGCCGAGTCGTCCACGGACGGGTCGCCGGCGACGAGCAGGAGGTTCCAGCGGAACGTGGTGGCCGTCTGGTCGCCCCGGTCCTCGATGATCTCGACCACGTGCCCGTTGCGGTTGGCGTTGCGGGGGTTGGGCTCCGTGGCCCCCTCCTTGCCGGCCTTGCCGCGGTCGGTGTTGTTGGTGCAGGCGACGTAGACGCGGCCCGTGACCGGGTTGGGCTCGACGTCCTCCGGGCGGTCCATCTTGGTGGCGCCGACCGCGTCGGCCGCGAGGCGCGTGAAGACCAGCACCTCCTCGACGCTCATCCCCTCGACCTGCGACTCGCCGCCGGAGACCAGCGGCACCCACTCCCCCCGGCCGTCGAACGCGCCGTCGGAGGGGACGGCGCCCGTGCCGTCGATCTCACCGGCCGGGGAGTCGCCGGTGAACCGGGCGACGTACAGGTCGCCCGAGGACAGGAGCGTCTTGTTGTGCCGGCGCGCCGAGCGGCTGTTGCCAGGCCGCACCCGCTCGGTCGAGACGAACTTGTAGACGTAGTCGAACCGCTCGTCGTCCCCCATGTACGCGACCGCGTGACCGCGCCGCGAGAGGATGACGTTGGCGCCCTCGTGCTTGAACCGGCCCAGCGCGGTGTGCTTCACGGGGGGCGCGTCCGGGTCGTAGGGGTCGATCTCGACCACCCAGCCGAACCGGTGGTTCTCGTTCTCGTAGCCCGCGTTGTTGCCGTCGAAGCGCGGGTCGTCGAGCTCCCAGCCGTAGCCCGTGGCCCTGTCGGCCAGGCCGTAGCGGGCGTCACGCGGGTCCTCGCCGTTCACCCGCAGGTAGCCGTGGAAGTTCTCCTCGCCGGAGACCACCGTGCCCCACGGCGTCGTCCCGCCGGCGCAGTTGTTGAGCGTACCGAGCACGCGCCTGCCGCTGGGGTCGGCGACCGTCTTGAGCAGGTCGCTGCCGGCGGCCGGGCCGTCGACAACGAACTCGGTGTCGAGGTGGATGCGGCGGTTGAACCGGCTGATCCGCGAGTAGGTCCAGGGCGAGCCCTCGCGCTCGCGGCGGACCTCGACGACCGACATGCCGTGCGCCGCCCGCTCGATGGCGCGGCGCGTCGCGGCGTCGTACGACGCGTCGAACATGATCTCGGGGTTGGTGTACTCGTGGTTGCTCACGAGCAGGCCGCGGCGGCCGCGCCGGGTGCGGCCCCTCGGCCGGATGTCGTCCGGGTCTGCGGGCAGGATGTCGAGGTAGTCGACGTTGTAGCCGAACTGCTTCGCCTGCTGCTCGGGGGTCTGGCGGGCGACGTCGAAGGCGCGCCCGCCCGGGAGGATCGGGTCGCCCCAGCGGATGATCGGCGACCACTCGTACCCCTGGGGGACGACGAACGCGTCCGTCGCGGCGGGCTGCGGGGCGATGGGCCTGAACGCGAGCCCCTTGCCGTGGCCGCGGCCTGCCGCGACGGCGGCGCTCGCCTCGGGGGCGCCCACGACCTGGGCGCCGACGACGACGGTGGCCGCCGCAGCCGCGATCCCGCCCAGCATGACGCGCCGGGACAGGGCGCGCGCCGCAATGTCCCGGAAGTACTCGTTGGCGGACGCGTTCGGGGCCGGGTGGGAGCAGGCGTCGGCGCACTTGAGCCGGCACGTCACCGGGCTGCGCTTGCCGCGCACGTGCGAGGGTGTGGCCGCGAGCTCCAGCAACGGGCGCGACTCGGGGGCGATCGTCATCGTGGCACTCCTGGGGTAGGGCCGTGGGGGGTCTGTCGGCCCGAGGCTAGGGAGCGCCGGTGGACGGGCGCCGTCGCGACCCCGTCCCTCGGATGAACACCCGGTGACCTGCAGGATCACCCGGGCGGGCACCGCAGTCAGCCCAGCGAGGCCACCCACTCCGACGTGCCGTCGGTGAAGCCCTGCTCCTTCCAGACCGGCACCTCCGCCTTGAGCTCCTCGACGAGGTCGGACGCCGCGGCGAACGCCGCCTGCCGGTGCCCGGCCGCGACGGCCGCCACCACCGCGACGTCGCCGATGCCCAGGTCGCCCACGCGGTGCACGACGGCGGCCCGCACGGTGTCCCCGGTGGCTCGTGCCGTCCGCCGGGCCACCCGCTCGGCCACCGCGCGCAGCACGGCCGCGGCGTCGGGGTGCGCCTCGTAGTGCAGCCGGGTGACGCCGCGGCCACCGTCGTGGTCACGGACGTAGCCGGTGAACGTCGCCACCGCGCCGCACGCGTCGTCGCGCACCAGCGCGCCCAGCTCGGCGACCAGCCGGTCCAGCGGCTCGTCGACGACGTCGGCGCGCAGCACGGTCGCGGCGTCGGCGTCAGCGGGAACGGGAGCGGCCGTGGGAGCGTCAGCGGGAGCGACGCCGCAGCCCGGTGCCGGGTGGTCACCGCCGCGGAGCTGGTCCACGGCGTGCGGCAGCACGTCGGCGAGGGCGTCGAGCCCGTCGCGCACCCCGCCGACGGACCCCGGCAGGTTGACGACCAGCGTGCGCCCGGCCACGCCGGCGATCCCCCGGGACAGCGCGGCGGCCGGCACCGCACGCCTCGCGGGGTCCGACGGCGTCAGCGACCGCGCGCGGACCAGCTCCGCGATCCCCGGCACCTCACGGTCCAGCACCGCACGGGTCGCCTCGGGGGTGCCGTCCCTGGGCCCCAGCCCCGTGCCGCCGCTGGTCACGACGACGTCGGGGACCTCGCCGCCGTCCTCGCCGCCGTCCTCGCCGCCTTGCCCAGCGAGCAGGGCGGCGAGCGCCGCCCGCACGAGGTCGCCGTCGGGCACCACGACGGGGGGCGACGTGCGCCAGCCGCGCGCCGCGAACCACTCGACGGCGGCGGGACCGGACCGGTCCTCGTACTCCCCCGCCGCCGCGCGGTCGGAGGCGACGACGACGGCGACCCGGCGCGCGGGCCCCTCCACGAGCCCGTCCGCCGGCCCGCTCAGGGGCTTGTCCGCCGCCGTGGGGCGGTGCTCGTGGGCGCTCACGCGTCCTCCCCGCCTGCCGTGCCCGCGGCGGGCCGGGCCCAGTCGCCGGACTTGCCGCCGGACTTCGCCACGACCCGCACGTCGGTGAGCACCGCGGCCTTGTCCACGGCCTTGATCATGTCGTAGAGCGTGAGGCCCGCGACGGTGACGGCGGTCAGCGCCTCCATCTCGACCCCCGTGCGGCCGGTGGTGCGCACCGTCGCGGAGAGCTCCACACGGTCGCCCGCGGGGACGACGTCGATCTCGACGCCCGAGAGAGGCAGCGGGTGGCACAGGGGCACCAGGTCCGGGGTGCGCTTGGCGCCCAGGATGCCGGCGATCCGCGCGGTGGCGATGGCTTCGCCCTTCGGCAGGTCCCCCGACGCGATGCGCTCGACGACGTCGGCCCGGGTGCGCAGCACGCCGGTCGCGGTCGCCTCCCGCGTCGTGACGTCCTTGCCGGACACGTCGACCATGTGGGCCGCGCCGTCGGCGCGGTAGTGGGACAGGTCAGGGGTCGGCACGGTCATCGGAGCTCCCAGTAGTCGACGACGTCGCCACGCTCGAGGCGCGCGACGCCGGGTGGCACGTGGACGAGGATCGTCGCGGCGGCGAGGTGGGTCAGCAGGTGCGACCCGGGGCCGCCCGTCATGTGCACGCGCCCGGCGTCGTCGAGCGACGCCCGCCGCACCTGGTGCAGCGCGGGCGGCGAGTTGAGGGGTGCCGCGAGCGGTGCGCGCCCGGTCGGACGGCGCGCCGGCGTGGCACCTGTCACGGCGGCGACCAGCGGGCGCAGGAACAGCTCGAACGACACCAGCGCGCTCACCGGGTTCCCCGGGAACGCCACGACGGGCACCTCCCGCTGGGCCCCGGGCCCGCCGAGGACGACGGTGCCGAGACCCTGTGGACCGCCGGGCTGCACGGCGACGTGGCCGAACCACAGCCCGTCGAGCGTCTGGCGCACCACCTCGAACGCCCCCGCGGACACGCCGCCCGTGGTCACGACGAGCGCCACGTCGCCCGGCGCCCGCTCGAGGACGCGGCGCAGGTCGTCCGGCTCGTCGGGGACGACAGCGGTGGTCACCCGCGCCCCGACCTGCGCGAGCGCGGCCGTGAGCGCCGCGCCGTTCGCGTCGTGCACGCGCGCGGGACCGAGCGCCCGCCCGGCGGGCGCCAGCTCCGAACCGGTCGAGACCAGCAGCACGTGCGGGGGTCGTGCGACGTCGACGGTGCGGATGCCGGCCGCCACGAGCGCGCCGAGCTGCGGCGCGCCGAGCGGTGCCCCGGCGGGCAGCAGCACCTCCCCCGCCGCGACGTCCGACCCGGTGGTCCGCACGTACGCGCCCACGGTCACCGGCGCCGCGAAGCGGACCTCCGCCGCGGGCTCCTCCGCCACCCCGGACGTCGCTGCCCCGGGCGTCGCCGCCCCGGGCGTGCCGAAGTGCGGCGGGTCGGCGTCCTCGACCCGCACGACGGCGTCCGCACCGGCGGGCACGGGCGCACCGGTCATGACGGGCGCCGCCGTCCCGGCGGCGAGCGGCGGTGGCTGGGTGCCGGCGGGCACCGGCGCCGCCACCCGGAGCGCGACCGGGGCCTCCCGGGTCGCGCCCGCGAGGTCGGTGGACCGCACGGCATACCCGTCCATCTGGGAGTTGTCGAAGCCCGGCAGGGCGGCCGCCGCGACGGCGTCGGCGGTGAGCACGCGCGGCGCCAGCGCAGCACCGGCCGCGGCCGCGGCGAGCAGCCGGGCGACGGTCACCCGCTCGGTGTCCCGCTCCAGCGCCGCCACCAGCGCGGGCGTCACCCGCTCCGCGATCTCGGCGGCGTGGTCGGCCACCGGCCGACGGGGATGCGTCGCGTCGTCATGCACGGCGTCAGCCTATGTCGCGGCGGGCTGCCCGACGGCGAGGTGCACGACGGCGAGGTCCCCGACGGGTCAGCCGGCGCCTGAGAGCGGGCGGGTGCGGTTCCCGACCCTCCCGGCCTGTTGCCGGGACCGCGGACCAGCGCGCTACGTCCGCGTCTGCGGGACTATGCTCCGTTCCATGCCGCAGATGCGAGTATCCGAGGCCGCCGTCTACCTCGGCGTCAGCGACGACACCGTGCGCCGCTGGATCGACCGCGGGCTGCTCCGGGCGAACACCGACACGTCGGGCCGGAAGGTCGTGGACGGGTACGAGGTGGCGATGGTCGCTCGCGAGCACGCGACCCCGCCCGGCCTGCCTCCCGGGATGCGGAGCTCGGCCCGCAACCGGTTCGTCGGGCTGGTCACCGACCTCACGGTGGACGCCGTGATGGCGCAGGTGGAGCTGCAGTGCGGGCCGTTCCGCGTCGTGTCGCTGATGAGCAGCGAGGCCGTGCGCGACCTCGGGCTCGAGCGCGGCTCGGTGGCCGTGGCCGTCATCAAGTCGACGAACGTCGTCGTCGAGGCCCCGGACCGAGGAGACGCATGAGACGGCGCCCCCGGACACCGGCCGCCGGCGCCGGGCTCGCCGGGCTCGCACTCGCTGCGACCGCCCTGGGCGGCTGCGGTCCCGCCGCGGGCGGCGACGTCGGGACGAGCGCAGGGACGACCACCCTCACCGTGTTCGCCGCAGCCTCGCTGCAGCACGCGTTCGAGCAGGTCGCCACGGAGTTCGAGGCCCGCCACGAGGGGGTCGACGTGCGGCTGAGCCTCGCCGGGTCGGCCGACCTCGTGGCCCAGGTCCAGCAGGGCGCCCCGGCCGACGTCGTCGCCACCGCGAGCACCGCGACCATGGACCGGCTGGCCGCCGACAACCTCGTCGGCGCACCGCAGGCCTTCGCCACCAACGCCCTGCAGATCGCCGTCCCGCCCGGGAACCCGGCCGGCGTCGAGACCCTGGCAGACCTCACCGACCCGGGCCTCGCCCTCGTGCTCTGCGCCCCCGAGGTGCCGTGCGGTGCGGCGTCCGCAGCCGTCGAGGAGGCCGCGGGACTGCACCTCCGGCCGGTCAGCGAGGAGCGGAGCGTCACCGACGTGCTGGGCAAGGTGACCACGGGCGAGGCCGACGCCGGGCTGGTCTACGTCACCGACGTGGCCGCGGCCGGAGACGGCGTGGAGGGCATCGCGTTCCCCGAGTCCTCCGCCGCGCCCACCACGTACCCGGTCGCCACGGTGGCCGGCTCCGCCGAGCCCGCGCTCGCGCAGGAGTTCGTGCACCTGGTCCTCGCCGCCGAGGGCCGGGCGACGCTCCTCAACCTCGGCTTCGGCGCGCCATGACCTCCCTGGTCCCGGGCCCTCACCGGGCCTCTCACCGGCCCTCGGGCACCGTGCGCCCGGCCGGCGAGCCCGCCGTCGGCCTGCCCCGGTGGGCGTTCGTCCCCGCGGCGGTCGGCGGGCTCCTCGTGCTGCTCCCGCTGGTCGCGATGGGCAGCCGCGTGGACTGGTCGAGCTTCGCGTCCCTGATCACCAGCGAGTCGTCGCTCGCGGCGCTGGGGCTCAGCCTGCGGACGGCGGCGACCAGCACGCTGCTCTGCCTCGTGCTCGGGATCCCGATGGCCCTCGTCCTGGCCCGCGCGCGGTTCGCCGGGCTGGACCTGCTGCGCTCGCTGGTGCTCGTGCCGCTGGTGCTGCCGCCCGTCGTGGGGGGCATCGCGCTGCTGTACACGTTCGGGCGCCGCGGCCTGCTCGGCTCCTCCATGGAGGTGCTGGGCGTGCAGATCGCCTTCTCGACGACGGCGGTGGTGCTCGCGCAGACGTTCGTCGCGCTGCCGTTCCTGGTGATCAGCCTGGAGGGGTCGCTGCGCACGGCCGGCACCCGGTACGACGTCGTCGCGGCCTCCCTGGGCGCGCGCCCGACCACGGTGCTGCGCCGCGTCACGCTCCCGCTGGTGTGGCCGGGCCTGGCGTCCGGGACGGTGCTGTCGTTCGCCCGGGCGCTGGGCGAGTTCGGCGCGACCATCACGTTCGCCGGCAGCCTCCAGGGGGTCACGCGCACCCTGCCGCTGGAGATCTACCTGCAGCGTGAGACGGACCCCGACGCGGCCGTGGCCCTGTCGTTCCTGCTGGTCCTGGTCGCTGTGCTCGTGATCGCGTCCACCCGCACGCACCGGAGGGTGCGATGACCCTCACCTTCGCGGCGACGCTGCCGGACCGCGGGTTCGACGTCGAGCTCGACGTCGCCGAGGGCCGCACCCTCGCGCTGCTGGGCCCCAACGGGGCGGGCAAGTCGACGGCGCTCGGCCTCGCAGCAGGGACATTGCGCCCGCACGACGGGCACGTCACGCTCGACGGCCGGCCCCTGGTCCACGCGGAGGCGGGCCGCACCCGCACCTGGGTGCCGCCGCACGCCCGGCAGGTCGCACTGCTGGCGCAGGAGGCGCTGCTGTTCCCGCACCTGTCGGTACGGCAGAACGTCGCCTTCGGCCCGCGCTCGCAGGGAGCTCGCCGCCGCGAGGCCGACGCCGCGGCCGACCGCCGGCTCGCCGACGTCGGCCTCGCCAGCCTGGCCGACCGTGCGCCGTCGACCCTCTCGGGCGGTCAGGCCCAGCGGGTGGCCGTCGCACGGGCGCTCGCCGCCGAGCCCCGGCTGCTGCTGCTCGACGAGCCCATGGCGGCGCTCGACGTCGAGGTCACGCCCGCCCTGCGGCAGTCGCTCAAGCACCTGCTCGCCGAGCAGACCACCGTCATCACCACCCACGACGTGCTCGACGCCCTCCTGCTGGCGGACGAGATCGCCGTGATCGACGGCGGCCGGGTGGTCGAGCGCGGCGCGACCGCAGACGTGCTCGCCCGGCCCCGCAGCACGTTCGCCGCGAAGATCGCCGGGCTCAACCTCCTCGCCGGGACGTGGACCGGCGACGGGGTCCGCACGACCGCGGGCGAGGTGGTGCACGGCCACGCCCCCGGCGACGGCCTGGCCGTCGGCGTGCCCATGACCGCCGTCTTCCGCCCCGCCGCCGTCTCCGTCTACCTCGACGAGCAGCACGGCTCTCCGCGCAACACCTTCCGCGGCACGGTGACGTCCCTGGAACCCCGCGGCGACCTGGTGCGCGTGCGCACCGGCCACCTCGCCGCGGACGTCACCCCCCAGTCCGTGGCCGAGCTGTCACTCGTGCCGGGCGCCCAGGTCTGGCTGTCCGTCAAGGCGGCAGAGGTGGACGTCTATCCCGGGTGACGCCCCGCCTCTCGCACGCCGTCCGCGTGGTGTCAGAGGGCGAGCTCACCTGCCCGCCCGACGACTGCCTCCCATGAGACGTCCGCGATGCAAAGCTCCCCTCCCGGCGCCCGCACGGCTGGAACGCTCAGCTTTCTTCCTCACGAGTGGAGACGAGGATCCAGGTCTCGTCCTCCGCGGAGGTGACCGCCACCGATACGGTCCGACCCACGTTGGTGGCGACGAAGTCCGGCACGCCGTCGGAGGGCCCGAGATCGAGAACGCGGGCGTCAGCACCAGCCCGCACGCGAAGCCACGCTGCGTCATGAGTACCGGTCGCGCTGACGCTGAGGAGAAGCTCGCCCGTCGACGACACCAGGCCGGTCGACTCGACGACCCGAGTCCACGCGGTCTCGACGGCCGCCGGATCGGGGTCGTCGTCAGCGATGCGGACCGTCGGGACCGCCGAGACGGAGGAGAACGCTCACCAGACGTCACGCACTTCCCCGACGGTGCCAGCCGTCCCGAGGACCTCGAAGCCGGCACGGCGTGCGATCCCGTCGGGGCCGGTCATGTCGCCGTGCTTCCCGAGCGCGCGGACCGCTGTTCAGGACGACGTCCCGGGCGTCGTGCCGTAATAGGGCCGGACGACCCTGCCGAGCTTGCGCTGGATCCTGCGCAGGAGACGGATCGTCTCGTCGTCGTCCAGGCCTGTCGTGGTACGCCAGTCGGTCCCAGAGCCGACGAGGTCGCTGGCGAAGACGATCTCCACCGCGAGGAGGACCCGCGCCCAGTCCGCCGCCTCGAGGGGGATGTCCTGCGTCAGGTCCGCACCGAGGGCGGCGCACCGCTGCACCAGCGTGCGACCGTCGGCGAACCCCATCCCTCGCGCGAGAAGGTCGCTGGCGCGGGCGGGGCCACCCCACTCGACCAACGCTCGGGACAAGAGCGCGATCTCGTGCGGGTCGAGCAGGCTGCTCGGGCGCTCATCGTGCGGAGTCGTCATGTCGGCGCGCCGCCTGGGCGGGCACTTGCGCCGAACGTCTCGAACACCATCACGCGCACGCCGTCCTCCGCGGACGCGCTGAGCTTCCGCAGGTCACGACGCCGCAGCGCGAAACTCGCTGAGCCAGGTCCTAAAGTCAGCAGGCCCGTGCAGGTACGTCCCGGGTCCCGAGAGAAGGTCCGCACCGGAGAGCTTGTCGAGGGCTTCCATCACGGCATCGTCCACGTCCTCGTCGTCGTCCATGTCGCGCAGGGCGGTCATGGCCCAGTCGGCCGCGTCGCCTGGATCGAGCGAGCCGTTGGCCAGCGCGGTCAGCTTGGAGTCGACGGTGGATCGGTCAGTGGCTTCCATGGTCAGAACACTCCCGTGAAGTTTCCCGCGGCGTCAAAGACGTAGTGGACCTTCGTCCCCCCGGTGACGCTCACGTCCGGGCGGACGATCCTGACGCGTCCCGTTCCGTCGACAGTCTCGTGCCACAGGCGCTTCGCGCCGGTCCCGGGATCCCACTCACGCACCAGGCGCCGACCGATCATCTCGCCCGGGTTGGCCGCGGGTGTCACGCGCCCGTAGAACCGGAAGCGGCCGTTCTCGAGCTGCTTGAAGCCGTCCTTGCCGTACTTCTTGAGCTGCTTCGCGAAGGCCTGGCTCGCCTCTCCGGCGAGCTCGCCGTGGCCTCCTGCGTTGTGGACGAGGACTGACAGGTCGCCGGCCAGGACGTAGTAGTTGTGGTGGGTGGCGACGTGAAAGTTGTAGACCGCGACAGGTCCGTCGGGGTCGTTCTCGTCGCGGTGCTCGACGTCGATCCGGTCCAGCGTCACGGTCCCGTCGGGGGTGAGGAGGATGTCGCCGGGTTGCAGGTCGCGGGCGAGGATCCAGCCCATGTTGGCGACCATGAAGGGGTGTTCGTCGGTCGTCGTGACGACGTGCCCGTCGATGGTCAGGTGGTACAGGGTGGTGGTCTGACGCACGAAGGTCTCGGCCACGAGCTGCAGCTCGTCCATACCCGTGGCGAGGTTGTGGGCGTAGACCTTGTCCCCGGCACGGATGTCCTCGATCGGCTTGACACCGTCGGGGCCGTCAGGGCCGTCGGGGGTGCGGATGAGGGTGCCCGCGGTGAAGCAGGTACCGAACCCGACCTTGCACCACGCCTTCTTCGCGCCGGTCTTGGCGCCTTGCTTGAGGGCGGCCTTCGACAGGCCCGTGGCGGCCAACGTCAGGTTCGCCAGCGCGGACACGATCGCCGCGACCGCGGCGACCACGATCAACACCCCCGCCAACGCCGTGCCCACGATCGGGATGAACGCGACCACCACCGCCAGCAGGC
>NZ_JAIXCQ010000002.1 GCF_020297055.1 Isoptericola luteus
CCCCCGGCGCGGGGGGGGGGCCCCCGGGGGGGGGGGGGGCCCCCCCCCCGCCCCCCCCCCCGCCCCCCCCCCCCCCACGCCACGTCAGCGACGCGCGTCGACGGCCGCGGCGGCGATGTCCGGGTGGTCGGAGAACAGCCCGTCGAGCCCGGCGTCGAGGAAGGCGTCGATCTCGCCGGCGAGGTCGCCGTGCGCGTCCGGGTCGTCGGACGAGCGGAAGTCCGCGGCCAGGAACTGGTTCTCGGCGCGGAACGTCCAGGCATAGGCCTCGAGCCCGGCCCGGTGGACGTCGCGCACCACGCGGCTGGGCTCGTCGAGCGACCCGTCCGCCGTCCGCGGGATGACGACGTTCTTCTCCATGCTCACGATGTCGATGTACCTGGCCAGCCCGCGCAGGCCCTTCGGCGTGACGAGGTCGGCGTAGGTCCGCGGGTCGCCGGCGGCCACCAGGTCGTACGGCGCGCCGCTCGCCGAGACGTTCAGGGCCAGCCGGACGTCGGTGCGCCGGTCGAGCTCACGCAGGTTCCCGGTCTCGAACGACTGGAGCACCACGGGGGCGCGGCGCGAGTCCAACCCGTTCGCCCGGAGCTCGGCCACGAGCGGCCCGGTGAGGGGGAGCCCGACGGAGTCGAAGTACGTGGGGTGCTTCGTCTCCGGGGCCACGCCGACCGGCTGCCCGTCGCACGTCTCGGAGTGCCGCGCGAGGTCGAGCACCTCGTCGAGCGTCGGGACCTGGTAGAGCCCGTCGAACGCGGTGTTGCCGGGACGGACCTCGGGGAGCCGCTCGACGGCGCGCAGCGTGCGCAGCTCGGCGAGCGTGAAGTCCTCGGTGAACCACCCGGTCACCGCGCGGCCGTCGATGGTCTTGGTGGTGCGGCGGTCGGCGAACTCGGGGTGGTCGGCGACGTCCGTGGTGCCGCCGATCTCGTTCTCGTGGCGGGCCACCAGCACGCCGTCGGAGGTGGGCACCACGTCCGGCTCGATGACGTCGGCACACTGCAGGATCGCCTGCTCGTAGGCGGCGAGCGTGTGCTCCGGCCGGTACCCGGAGGCCCCGCGGTGCCCGATGACGGTCACGCCGTCGTCCCGGGTGCGCTCGCGCTCCAGGTCGACGACGACCATCTCGGTGTCGTCCGGGGTGCCGGGGTTGCGCGCGGCGTTGCCCGGGTAGTTGTTGTCGTTGCCGATCAGGATGCGGCCGTCCTCGAGGCGCAGCACCGTCTCGAACGACTGCACCGGCAGGGCGTACGTCTCGCCGAGGCCGTAGCCCTCGCCCGCGTCGATGCCGCGCGGGTTCTCGATGCGCAGCGCGTCCAGCACGAGCTCCTTGCGCACGTAGCCGTCGCGGTCGGTGCGGCTCAGGTCGATCTCGTAGACCCGCTTGGTGACCGATGCGGGGCCCTCGAAGTCGTCGCGCTCGACGATCCAGAACGAGTCCCGCCCCACGGCGAAGGCGTCGCCGAGCACGTTCGCCTCCTGGTCGGTCTGGTAGTCCCAGGTGCGGCCGGTGTACTCACCCCGGCGGGTGTCGAACTCGTGGATCACCCGACGGCGCTGGTCGGCGTCGTCCACGATCGCGCCCTCGAGCACGGGGTACAGGTAGCGCCCGCCGCGCGTGCCCGCCATCGCCTCGAAGCCGCGGCTGGCGCGCAGCGTCGGCTCCTCGCCGTCCGCCAGGTACGGGTTCTGCGGGGACCTCAGCCCCCCGGGCAGCGAGAACGGCTTCTCCAGCAGGGTGCCGTCCGCGTCGAAGTGCAGCAGGAACGGCCCGAACTCCTCACCCACCCACAGCGTGCCGTCGTCGGCCTGGACGACGGACTCGATGTCGAGGTCGGCCCCGGTGAGCAGCCGGTCGTCGGTGTCCTCGTGCACGATCTCGAAGTCCAGCACGTCGTTCGCGTCGTTGTACGAGATGTGGTCGAGCACCTCGATCTCGCCGGATCCGGACCTCCTCCCGCCGCCCGTGTCCCAGTCCGGCTCCACGAGGTAGCTGCGCAGCAGGAAGTCCGCCGAGTTGCCCTGGCTGCCGAACCCGTTGTCGGGCTGCGCCCAGAACGTGCCGTCGCCGTTGTCGACCATCGCCGAGAAGCCCGGGATCACCTGGCCGTCCCAAGGCCCTTGGCGTCCGTTCGCGGACGCCGCCTGGGCGCCCGACGGCGGCCCTTCGGCAAGGTGGTCGGCGGACAGGGTCGCACGCCCCTCGAGCGTGGGGACGAGGTGCGTCGTGACCTTGCCGGGCCGGTCGTGACCGCTGCCGTGGCCGCCACCATGGCCGTCATGGCCGTGGCCGGCGAACGCGACAGGTGCCGAGGTGAGCAGGAGGGCCGCGGCGGTACCGGCCGCGGCGACGCTGACGAGCCGAGAGGATCTCATGCTGCGATCCCACCCCAGGCCGGAGACGCTCGCACGAACAGGACAGGACGCCCGGGCATCGACTGCGTGAACCTCTGCTCCGTGGGGCGGTCCTGGACGATGATGACGTCGTCCTTGCCGTCGCCGGCCTCTCGCTTCGCCGGCAGATGCTGCCCATTTCGCATCTCCAGGATCGAGGCTCAGGCCCCGCCGTCGGTGCCGGCGACACTTTCGACATAGTCCGACACGAGCTGGAGGCCGAGGTGCTCGACCTGGACCTCTCCTACCTCGCCGCCGTCACCCCCGGGTCGAAACCTCCCGGCGAAGACGACGCGAACACTGCCGAGCATGCGCGAGAGGTATTCAAGTTGCACTGCATTCTGATCAAAGATCATCAGGCGGTAGCGGACCTCATCGACGGTGGCATCGGGTGAGGATGCCACGTATCGAACTGCATTCGCGTAGACATATCGACGACCTTCGTCACCCAAGAGGTCACCGCAATGAGTGATTGCGCCGTAGTCGGATACATAGCTCACAGAATCGCCCCTCCAGGGAGCATCGGAGTGGCCGGCCCCCAGCGCCCCGCCTCCGATCCCTCAGCAAGCTGTCGCATAGTCCTGCTTGTTAGCCACGTCGCCGGTCGAGCCTCGTGCGACGAGAACACCGTTCTCGCGAACCATCACCATCCAGTAATAGGACGGTGGGCACTGAACTTTCGTGAACCTCCAGCAGTCAGAGTTGACGTAGGTCACCCAGTGGACGTTGTTCACGAGCCAGGTCCGCCGACGCTCACAGGCAGCAGCCGATGTAATGTGGGCATAGTCGTAGGGTACTCACGAATCGAGCGGCGCCACATCAGCGCTTGTGGCGGTTGGACTCTTGGGGGCCACTGCGGCGGATGCCGAATAAACGGGTATTAATGCAAGCACCGCTGCAAGTACGGCTCCTGCAATTGTCCGAATCACGTGCGTCATCGACATGCTCCTCACGGGGAAGTGGGCGCCCGTACCATGCACGGCAGAAACTAGCTTTGACCAGGGACCCGCGCTCGTCCTGGCACGATGCGGTCTCCACGAGCGCCGGGGCGCCGTCGTCCATGTCGGCTGCGATCTTGGATGCCCCGGAGGGCCGATCCCGGCTCGAGCTTCTGGGTCGTCCCGGTCTGCTCGGCCGACGACGCGTCGGCTGCAGCACGTTGCGCGCGCGGGCGCCGCATGCTCCCAGCGTGGTACGACGATCGAGAGACCGCGACGACCTAGCACCTCTGTTCCACCTCGTGGGAGGTGCGGCTCGACAAACCCGCTCCCCGCAGTCCTAGTGGGCGAGCTCGACCCAGCCGTCGCGGCGGTAGGCGGGCGTGGCGAGGCCCAGCACGAGCAGCCCGCTGCACAGGGCGCCGAGCATCACTGCCGACATCGCGACGGCTCCCCCACCCAGCACGCCCACCAGGGGCGACACCACGCCACCGATCCCGGACTGGACGGCCCCGATCACGGCGGCGGCCGTGCCGGCCCGCTCGCCGTGGCGCGACAGCGCGATCGCCGACGCGTTCGCCGGGATCATCCCCTGGAACGCGAGCACCACCCACAGCATGACCAGGAGCCCGAGCAGGCCGCCCGCCCCGGTGAGCGCGACGACAAGCAACCCGATCGCGAACACCCCCTGGATCGCCATCGCGGCGCGCAAGATGCGGATGGGGGCGACCTTGCGCACCAGTGCGGCGTTGACCTGCGCCGAGAGCACGAGACCCAGCCCGTTCACCGCGAACAGCAGGGCGAACTCGGAGTGGCTGAGGCCGTAGCCCGTCTGGAAGACGAACGGTGAGCCCACCACGTAGCTCATGAGCACCGCCTGGCCGAGCCCGGGGATGACGGCCAGGGCCATGAAGCGCCGGTCGCGCAGCAGGGTGCGGTAGCCGCCGAACACCGAGCCGAGCGAGCCCGTCTGGCGCCGCTCGGGAGGCAGGGTCTCGGGCATGAGCCGCAGGACGACGAGCGCCATCGCCACGCCCGCCAGGGCCAGCGCGGCGAACACCCAGCGCCAGCCGGCGGCGGCGGCGATGGCGGAGCCGAAGGTGGGGGCGAGCATGGGCGCGACGCCGATGACGAGCATGAGGCGCGATAGGATGCGCGCGGCCTCGGCGCCGACGAAGCGGTCGCGGAGCACGGCCATCGCCGCCACGCCGCACGCGGCGTTGAAGAAGCCCTGCGCCAGCCGCAGCCCCACGAGGATCGCCATGGTCGGCGCGAACGCGCACAGGACCGAGGTGACGACGTGCAGGGCGAGCCCGACGAGCAGGGGTGCGCGCCGACCGTAGCGGTCGGACAGCGGGCCGATGACGAGCTGCCCCATCGCGCCGCCGATGAGCATGACCGAGATCGACAGCTGCGCGAACGACGCCGAGGAGCCCAGCTCGTCGGCCACCTCGGGAAGGGACGGCAGGTACATGTCGACCGTGAACGCCGGCAGCGCCGCGAGAGCCCCGAGCATGATCACCCAGCGGAACGGCGAACGGGCACGCGTGGGCGTCGCGGGGGGCTGGGGCATGACGGCCATCGTATCGAATCGTTACGATCCGTGGCAGGGGAAACCGGCACCGCGTCCCGTGAGCCCTCTCACCCCACTCCCCGTCCCGTCTCCGCGGCGGGGACGGGAGGCTGTCGGTGGGGTGCGTCACGATGGAGGCATGTGCGGTCGCTACGCGTCCTTCCGCGACGCCCAGGACATCGCCGACGACCTCGCCGTCGCCGACATCGCCGACGACGCGCGGCTGCTGCCGCCGTCGTGGAACGTCGCACCCACGGACCCTGTCCGGATCGTCGTCGAGCGCCCGCAGCGCATCGACGGCAGGAACACCGGGGAGATCACCCGTTCCCTGCGGCTCGCCCGGTGGGGGCTCGTCCCGTCGTGGGCGAAGGACCCGGGCATCGGCGCCCGGATGATCAACGCGCGCTCGGAGACGCTGCTCGACAAGTCGGCGTTCGCCAAGCCCCTCGGGGTGCGCCGCTGCCTGCTGCCGGCCGACGGCTACTACGAGTGGCGCAAGCTCACCCTGCCCGACGGCGCACCCGCCCGGGCCGGGTCCACGAGCAAGGTGCCCAAGCAGCCCTACTGGATCCACCCCGCCGAGGGGGGCGTCGCGGCGCTCGCGGGCCTCTACGAGTTCTGGCGGGACCGGTCCAAGGCCGACGACGACCCGGACCGCTGGCTCGTCTCGGCCACCGTGATCACCACCGCGGCGTCGAAGGACCTGGAGCGCATCCACGACCGGATGCCGGTGATCCTCCCGGCGGACGCCTGGGACGCCTGGCTCGACCCTGCCGTCGGCGCCGAGGAGGCGATGTCGATCGTCGGCGGTCCGCAGGTCGGCATGGCCACGCGCCCCGTCGGGGACGCCGTCGGCTCGGTGCAGAACAACCGGCCCTCGCTCATCGAGCCGGACCCCGACCCCCGCGACCCTGACGTCGTCGCCGTGGGCGGCCCCTGAGCCTCCGGAGACGAGCCGTCCGGCGATGAGCAGCCCGGAGACGAGCAGCCCGGAGACGAGCAGCCCGGAGACGAGCAGCCCGGACGCAAGCGGGCCGGGCGCGTCCGCGACGCTCAGGCGCCGGTGTACGCCCGCTGCAGCCGCACCGGCGTGACCTCGCCGATGCCCTGGAGCTCCTGCGGCTCCTGCGCGGTCAGGGCGTAGCGCGACGACGACGCGAGCAGGCGGGCGGTGGGCGGGTCCACCAGCACGGACGTCGGCTCCGCCAGCTCCGTGATGCGGGAGGCGAGGTTCACGTCCGGGCCGAAGACGTCGCCGAACCGCGACAGCACGCGCCCCCACACGAAGCCGACCCGCACGGGGATCTCGTCCTCGGTGGTGTGCGGCGCCGCCAGCCCGAGCGCGACCTCGGCGCCGGTCGTGACGTCGTCGGCGACGAACAGCACCGCGTCGCCGATGGTCTTCACGACCCGCCCCCCGGCCTCCGTGATGACGTCCCGCGCCCGCGACTCGAAGACCTGCACGAACTCGGCGAGCTCCTGGGAGCCCAGGCCGGCGGTGCGCTTGGTGAACGAGACGATGTCGGCGAAGCCGACCGCCCGCCGCAGCGGGAGCTGGTCGACGGCAGCGGCGTCCGACGTCGCCCGGATCCCGCCGAACTCCGTCGCGAGACGTCCGGTGAGCGCCGCGAGCTGCAGCCGCCAGGCGTGCTCGAGCTGGCGGGACATCTTGTCCGCGAGGTCGGGCACGCGGTCGAGCGCGGCGAGGCGGGCGCTCGCGTCGTCGAGCCCGTGCCGCCGCTGGATCAGCTCGACCAGGGCCTCCACGTGCCACAGCGCGAGCCGGTCGGTGGTGTGCCCGAGCGACCGGATGAACGTCATCTGCGCCTGCTCGTCGAGCTGCTCGTCCGTGACGAGATCGCCCACCTCGCGCAGCGCCTGCATGTCCGCGTCGGTGAACAGGGTCTCCGTGGGGTGCGTGACGGGAAGGCCGAGCCACCGCCAGTAGTTCTCGATGAACTCCCGCGACAGCCCCGTCCCCGCGACCAGCTCGGCCAGGGTGTACCGCCGGGGTCCGCCGAGGATCGCCTCGTCGAGCCTCGCGGCGGTGTCGTCCGGGGTGGCCCCCGCGGGAGTGCCAGTGGTGGTGTCGCTCGTCACGTCCCCACTGTAGCCAGCGCGGGCTGTGTGCCGGCTGGGTGTCGTCAGGGCCGGCGCAGGTGGTGCACGTCCCCCGCGGTGACCACCCGCTCGCCGTCGGGGGTGTCGAGCACGAGCGAGCCGTCGGGGGTGAGCCGGGACGCCGTGCCCTCGTACGCCCCGGCGCCGCCCACCAGCTCGGCGCGCACGGGCGTCCCGAGCGTCGCGGACGCCGCGCGGTAGGCCTCGTCCAGCCGGGCGGACGCCACGTCGCCGCCCGCCTCCTCCCACCGGCCGACGACGGTGCACAGCCGCCGGGCGAGCGCGCCCAGCAGCTCACCGCGGTCCACCTGCACCCCGGCCAGGGCGAGCGAGGTCGCCGTCGGCACCGGGAGCTCGTCCGCCGTCTGGGAGACGTTGACACCGACCCCCACGACGACGGCGGAGCGGCCCGCGCTCCCGGACCCTCCGGCGCCCTCGTCGGCGCGGGGCTCCCCGGGGGCTCCGGGGCGTCCCGGCACGACCTCCGCCAGGATGCCCGCCACCTTGCGGAACTCCCCGAAGCCGGGCACGGCGGGGGCCGCGGGCAGCAGCACGTCGTTGGGCCACTTCAGCCGCGCGGCGCCCTCGTCGCCGGCCCCCACGTCCCGCAGCGCGCCGACCACCGCGAGACCGGCCAGGAGAGGCAGCCAGCCCAGCGCCGAGGCGGGCACCCGCGGCCGCAGCAGGAACGACGCCGTGAGCGCGGCCCGCGGGGGCGTCGCCCAGGTGCGCCCGGCACGCCCCCGCCCCGCCGCCTGGTGCTCGGCGACCAGGACCCCGGGCGCGGCCAGGGCGCCCGACCGCGCCCGGGCGACGAGCTCGGTGCTCGTCGACGGCGTCTCGGAGAGCACGTCGAGCCAGGCGAGGGGGCCGTTGGGCGCGAGCAGGTCGCGGCGCAGGGCGCTGATGTCGAGGAGGTCGCGGGTCACGGCACGATCGTGCCGCACCGGGCCCACGTCGCGGGACCCCGCCGCAGATTTGTGGGGTCCCACCAAAGAAGCGGGCGGTCACGCGGCCTGTCGCCCATCGATCGGTGGCAACCCACCAACTAGGGTCGGTCGGGTGAACGACGCGACCTCGACATCCACCGCCGCCAAGCTCGCCGACCTCGAGCGCCGTCGGGAGCTGGCCCACGCCACGGCCGAGGAGAACGCCCGCACCCGGCAGCACTCCCGCGGCAAGAAGACGGCGCGCGAGCGCATCGACGCCCTGCTCGACGAGGGCAGCTTCGTCGAGCTCGACGCGCTGGCCAAGCACCGCAGCCGCAACTTCGGCCTCGAGCGACGGCGCATCGACGGCGACGGAGTCGTCGTCGGGTACGGCACGGTCGACGGCCGCCAGGTGTGCGTGTTCAGCCAGGACTTCACGGTGTTCGGCGGCTCGCTGGGCGAGGTGCACGGCCAGAAGATCGCCAAGGTGCAGGACCTCGCCCTGCGCACCGGGGTGCCGATCATCGGCATCTCGGACGGCGGCGGCGCGCGGATCCAGGAGGGCGTCGCCGCGCTGACGCAGTTCGCGGAGATGTTCCGCCGCAACGTGGCCGCGTCCGGCGTGGTGCCGCAGATCTCCCTCATCCTCGGCCCGTCCGCGGGCGGCGCGGTCTACTCCCCCGCCCTGACGGACTTCATCGTCATGGCCGACGGCACGTCGAACATGTTCATCACCGGGCCCGACGTGATCCGCACGGTCACCGGCGAGGACGTCGACTTCGAGACCCTCGGCGGCGGCCGCACCCACAACACGACGTCGGGCGTGGCCCACTACCTCGGCGCCGACGAGGACGACGCGATCGACTACGTGCGGCACCTGCTCGACTACCTGCCGCAGAACAACCTGGGCGACGCGCCGTCGTTCCCGCCCGAGGACGACCTGCCGCTGGAGGTCACGGCCGACGACGAGGCGCTCGACGTCATCGTCCCCGACAGCGACAACCAGCCGTACGACATGCGGGCCGTCGTGGAGGCCGTGCTCGACCCGGAGTCGTTCCTCGAGGTCCAGCCGCTGTTCGCGCCGAACGTGCTGGTCGGCTTCGGCCACGTCGAGGGCCAGTCGGTGGGCGTCGTGGCGAACCAGCCGCTGTCGATGGCGGGCACCCTCGACATCGACGCCGCCGAGAAGGCCGCCCGGTTCGTGCGCACGTGCGACGCGTTCAACATCCCGGTCCTGACGTTCGTCGACGTGCCGGGCTTCCTGCCCGGCGTGGGCCAGGAGCACCAGGGCATCATCCGCCGCGGCGCCAAGCTCATCTACGCGTACGCCGAGGCGACCGTCCCCCTGGTCACGGTCATCACGCGCAAGGCGTACGGCGGCGCCTACATCGTCATGGGCTCCAAGCAGCTCGGCGCCGACGTCAACCTCGCCTGGCCGACCGCGCAGGTGGCGGTCATGGGCGCCGGCGGCGCCGTCAACATCCTCCAGCGCTCGGCGCTCAAGGAGGTCGCGGACTCCGGCGGTGACGTCGAGGCGGAGCGGCAGCGCCTGACCGACGAGTACACCGACGCGATCGTCAACCCGTGGGACGCGGCCGAGCGCGGGTACGTCGACGCCGTCATCCGCCCGTCGGAGACGCGCGTGCAGGTGGTGCGCGCGCTGCGGGCGCTGCGCACCAAGCGCGCGTCCCTGCCGCCCAAGAAGCACGGCAACATCCCCCTGTGACCCGCCGCCGGTCGACCGTGCCCTGCGTCGACAGGACCAGGAACCGAGAGAGAATGCCCGCATGAGCCACGAGGACGCCACCCACGGACCGGCCCCGCTCGGGTCGGTCGACCCCGAGCCGATGCACCGCGCCGTCGACGCGCTGGCCGCCGCGCTGCACGAGTACGTGACCACCGCGGTCGGCGTGCGCACGGAGTTCGGCGCGGCCGAGGCGGACGAGGACCCCCGGGTGCTCGCGCTCGAGAACAGGGTCGGGCAGCTCAACGCCGCCGTCTTCGACTCGCTGCACGACTCGCTGGGCATGCACCCCGACCTCACGAGCTCGGTGTGGGAGCCGGAGGAGGACGAGGAGCCGGAGCACGCCCACGGCACGCCCGAGGGCGCGGTCCCGGCCGAGGTCTTCTACCTCGGTTTCGTGATCGCCGATCCTCCCGCCGGGGCGAGCATGACGCTCGACGGCGTCGTCGAGCTGCTCGACGAGGCCGGCACCGACGTCGCGCAGCGCCTCTTCGACGGGGGCTACGAGGTCGCGGAGTGGGCCACGTCGCGCGGCGCAGCGGTCGACTTCGGCGACGACGACGAGCTGGACGACGACGAGCTGGACGACGACGAGCTGGACGAGGAGGTCGACGGCGGCGACGACGCGACCGACGACGGACCGCAGGGCGGCGACCGATGAACGACCAGGTCCGCGTGCTGCGCGGCTCCCCCGACGACGCCGAGGTCGCGGCGCTGGTCGCCGGGCTTGCGGCGGTGGCCGCCGCCGACGGGCTGCCGGACGACGTCGCGCCCGTCGAGGAGTGGACCAACCGTGCGCGCACGGTCCGCGGCAACGGCGCGGGCACGACGGCGAAGAGCTTCGGCGGCCGCTGGGGCCGCCACCACGCGGACGCCTGGCGCTGGAGCCTCCAGTCGTGAGCGTACTGTGGCAGCAGGTGGAGCACGCGGACGACGTCGAGGCGCCGCTGGAGGCCCTTCCGCAGGCCGACCCGCCGGGATGGGTGCGCCGCTGGCTGTGGGCGCCCGCGCTCGGGGTCGCGCTCGCGCTGTACGTGGTGCGACGCCAGCTCGAGAACCCGTCGGGCGAGCTGGAGCTCTGGCTGTTCATGGGCATGCTCGCGGCGGCGATGGTCGGGGCGGTCGCGTGCCTCGTCCGGTACCGCGACGACCAGCGCCGTGGCACCGAGCAGGCCGCGGCCCGGGCGTTCGACGCCGGCGCACGCTCCGTCACCGGGTCCGTGCTCGTCCGTGAGCGGGCGACCTCGAGCGGCCGGCTGCTGAGCGGCCTGCTCTCCTACCCGACCGACGACGGCACCGCGGAGCAGACCTGGTCCGCGATGCTGCCGGCCCGGTCCGCGGACGAGCAGCCGGGCGAGCAGTCGGGCGAGCGGTCGGGCGAGCGGTCCGACGACGAGACGGCCGGCGAGGACCGGGACGGCGCTACCGCCCGCGTGCCGCTGCCGCCGCGCGACGGCGACCCGGTCGCGGTGTGGTGGGCGCCGGGCACGGACGTCGTCGTGGCCCGGTACCACCGCGGCTGGGCGGAGTCGGTCCGCCGCCGCACGCGGGGGCGCTGAGGCGGACGCAGGGCGGGGCCCAGGGCCCGGGCGGTCAGGGTGCCGCGCGCCCCGCGGCGAACAGGCGGCAGACGTGCGCTGCCGTGCTCTCGAGCTCCGTCAGGGCGTCGCGGGAGAGCTCGGCGAGCGACCGCGGGCCGGGTGCCAGGGAGAACGCCGCGGTGATGCCCGCCTCCGCGACCTGGCCGGGCGTGAGCTCCACACCGCCCGCGACGACCACGACGGCCGCACGACCAGCCACCAGCCGCACCACGGTGTCGACGACCTTGCCGTGCAGCGACTGCTCGTCGAGACGCCCCTCCCCCGTGAGCACGAGGTCGGCGTCCGCGAGCGCCCCCGGGAGGCCGACCGCCTCGGCGACGAGCGTGCCCCCGGGCACCAGCTCGGCCCCGAGCGCCGCCGACAGCCCCACCGGCAGCCCCCCGGACGCGCCCGCGCCGGGCAGGTCGCGCGCGTCGTGACCGGTCGCCGCGGCGAGCGCGTCGGCCAGGCGGGCGAGGCCCTCGTCGAGGGCCGCCACGTCCTGGGGCGTCGCCCCCTTCTGCGGGCCGAAGACGGCGGCCGCGCCCCGCGGCCCGAGCAGCGGGTTGTCGACGTCGCACGCGATGCGCCAGCGCAGGGCGCGGGCGCGCAGGTCGAGGCCCGTCAGGTCGACGTCCGCCAGGGACCTCAGCCCGCCGCCGCCCGGGGTCACCCGAGCACCCGCGGCGTCGACGAACCGTGCGCCGAGGGCGCCCAGCAGGCCGGCACCGCCGTCGGTCGTCGCCGACCCGCCCACGAAGAGGACGACCTCCTGCGCCCCGGGCACCGCGTCGAGCGCCGCGAGCACGACCGCGCCCACCCCGCGGCTGGTGGCGTCGAGGGGGCGCAACGGCACGTCGGACACCTGCGGCAGGCCGTTGGCCTCCGCCGCCTCGACCGCGAGTGTCCGCCCGTCGGGCGAGACCCCGTACCGCGCCGTGGTCGGCCTGCCCAGTGCGTCGGTGGTCGCGCAGGTGCGCGCGCCGGTGCCCCACGCCCCGAGGATCGCGTCGAGCGTGCCCTCCCCGCCGTCCGCGAACGGCACGGCCCGTACCCGCGCGGCGTCGCCGAGGGCCGCGCGGGCGCCGGCTGCGAGCGCCGTCGCCACCTCGGCGGCCGTGGCGCTGCCCTTGAACGAGTCGGGGGCGACGACGACGCGCAGCGCGCGCCGGTCGGGGGCGGGGTCCATCACGTCGTCGTGCACGAGGACCGAGGCTAGCTCCTCCGCCGCTCCCGGACACGACCGTCTCGGCAGCGCGTCCACGTGCGAGGAAGCACGCGGCTCGACATGATCGGGGCGACGGGTACCGACCTCGGTACCTGGGAACGGAGGCACGCTCATGGGAATCGGAAGCGGCATCTTCCTCATCGTCGTCGGCGCCATCCTCGCGTTCGCGATCTCTCCCGACACGTGGGAGGTCGTGAACCTGAACGTGGTCGGCTACATCTGCATCGCTGCCGGCGTGCTCGCCCTCATCCTCGGTCTGGTCCAGAACCGCCAGCGCGCACACACCAGCCACCGCGTCGAGCGGTACGACGACCGCACACCGCCGCCCGTCTGACGGGGCCGTGGGGCAGGCGGGCCGGCCGACACGGGCGGTGCGCGGGACCCGGCGGTGCGCGGGACCCGGCGGTGCGCGGGACTAGGCTGCGGCGTGTGACTGCGCACACCACCTCGAACGATCCCGCCTCGTCTCGCACGCCGTCCGCGATCGACGCCGTGGCCGACGCCTACGTCCAGCGCGTCGCCGAGCTGGACCCGCTCACGGCCACCGCGATCGGCGTCCCGGGCCACGACCACGCCATGACGGACCTGTCGCCCGCGGGGCACGAGGCGCGGGCGTCCGCCGACCGCGCGGTGCTGCGCGAGCTCGACACCCTGGAGCGCGACGGGCGCCACGAGTTCGACGGGATCGACCGCGTCACCCTGGCGGCCATGCGCGAGCGTCTCGGCCTCCAGCTCGAGCTGCACGACTCCGGAGAGCCGCTGGCGAGCCTCAACAACATCGCATCGCCGGTGCAGGAGCTCCGCGACGTCTTCGACGTCATGCCCACCGGCACCACCGAGGCCTGGGAGAACATCGCGTCGCGCCTCACGGGCATCCCGGAGGCGATCGAGGGGTATGTCGCCTCGCTGTCCGAGGCCGCGCGCCGCGGCCAGGTCGCCGCGGTCCGCCAGGTCCGCGAGGGCATCGCGCAGTCGCGTGAGCTCGCCGGGGACGACTCGTTCTTCCGCGAGCTGATCCGTGGCCCCGAGGTCGACTCGGTGCTCGACGAGTCGGGCGCCTGCAGCCTGATCCGCGCCGAGCTGGAGCGCGGCGCCGACGCCGCGCGCGCGTCCTACGCCCGGCTCGCGACCTTCCTGGAGCGCGACCTCGCGCCCCGCGCCCCCGAGCGCGACGCCGTCGGGCGGGACAGGTACGCGCTGTTCTCCCGGGAGTTCCTGGGCGCCCAGGTCGACCTCGACGAGACGTACGAGTGGGGCCTCGACGAGCTGGCGCGAGTGGTCGCCGAGCAGGAGGCCGTGGCCCGCGAGATCGCCGGCCCGGGCGCGAGCGTCGCGGACGCGGTGGCGGCGCTCGACGCCGACCCCGCCCGCACCCTGCACGGCACGGACGCCCTGCGGCGGTGGATGCAGGAGACGGCCGACGCCGCCATCGAGGACCTTGCGGGCACCCACTTCGACATCGAGGGCCCGGTGCGCACCATCGAGTGCCGCATCGCCCCGACGCAGACCGGCGGCATCTACTACACCCCGCCGAGCGACGACTTCTCCCGGCCGGGGCGCATGTGGTGGTCCGTGCCCGCCGACGTCACGGAGTTCAACACCTGGCGCGAGAAGACGACCGTCTTCCACGAGGGCGTGCCCGGCCACCATCTGCAGTGCGCGGCCACCGTGCAGGCCCGCGACACCCTGAACTCGTGGCGGCGCCTGATGTGCTGGGTGTCGGGGCACGGCGAGGGCTGGGCCCTGTACGCCGAGCGGCTGATGGCCGACCTGGGCCACCTCGACGACGCCGGCGACCGGTTCGGCATGCTCGACGCGCAGCGGATGCGCGCGGCGCGCGTCGTGCTCGACATCGGCGTGCACCTGGGCAAGCGGGCACCTGAGCAGTGGGGCGGAGGCGTCTGGGACGCCGACAAGGCGTGGCCGTTCCTGCTGGCCAACGTCAACATGCCGGAGGCGTTCGTGCGGTTCGAGCTGAACCGCTACCTCGGCTGGCCCGGCCAGGCACCGTCGTACAAGGTGGGCCAGCGGCTGTGGGAGCAGGCCCGCGACGAGGCCCGCGCGGCGGCCACCGCCCGAGGCGAGGACTTCGACCTCAAGGCGTTCCACGCTCGCGCCCTCGGGCTGGGCTCCGTCGGTCTCGACGTGCTCCGCTCCGCGCTGCGCGACGACCCGCGCGCCTGAGGACCCGTGTCAGGGATCCTCACCGGCTTCGCCATCATCGGCGTGGTCATGGCGGTGGGCTACCTCGCGGCGCGGCTGCGCCTCGGGGGGCCGGACGCCCAGACCGCGCTGAACCGGATCGGCTTCTTCGTCGCCAGTCCCGCGCTGCTGTTCACGGTGATCGCCCGCGCCGACGTCGCCGAGCTGTTCCAGGCCCCGTTGCTGGTGCAGGCCGCGGCGGCGCTCGGGTGCGCGGCGATCTTCGTCGTGGCCAACGTGCTGTGGCTCCGGCGCCCCATGGCGGAGGCCACCGTGGGCGCGGCGGCGTCCGGGTACGTCAACGCGAACAACATCGGCCTGCCCGTCGCCGTGTACGTGCTCGACGACGCCACCGCGGTCGTGCCGGTCATCCTGCTGCAGCTGCTGGTGCTCGCGCCGGTCACGCTGCTCGTGCTCGACGCCCGGACGTCGGGCCGGGTCTCGCTCGGGTTCGTGCTGAGCCAGCCCGTGCGCAACCCCATCATCCTGGGGTCGCTCGCCGGCGCTGTCGTCTCCGTCACGGGCTGGACGGTGCCCGACGTCGTCCTCGCCCCCCTCGAGATCCTCGGCGGCGGCGCGATCCCGATGATCCTGCTCGCGTTCGGCATGTCGCTGCACGGATCGCGGCCGCTCGCGCCCGGGGACGGCCGCAGCGCGATCCTCGTGGCGTCGGCGCTCAAGTCCGTGGTGATGCCCGCCCTCGCCTTCGTCCTGGCCCGGTACGCCTTCGAGCTCGACCAGGCCACGGTCGTCGCCGCGGTGACGCTCGCCGCGCTGCCCACCGCCCAGAACATCTACAACTACGCCGCACGGTTCCGCACCGGCGAGGTGCTGGCGCGCGACACCGTCCTCGTCACGACCGTCCTCTCGCCGGTCGTGCTCGTCGTGGCCACGGTGCTGCTGCACTGAGGAGGTAGCGTGCAGCCGTGCCCACCGACGCCCTTCCCCCGTCAGCCGTCACGCCTGCCGCGACGCCCGTCCCGCTCGTCCTCGCCTCCAGGTCGCCCGCCCGCCTCGCGACGCTCGCCGCCGCCGGCGTGACCCCGGCCGTGGTGGTCTCCGGCGTCGACGAGCCCGCGGTCCTCGCCGCCGCCCGGGAGCGGTTCGGCACCCTCGAGCCCGCCGACGCCGTGCTCGTCCTGGCGCAGGCCAAGGCGGAGGACGTGGCCCGCCAGGTGGAGGAGACGACGTCGGCGCTCGTGGTGGGCTGCGACTCGATGCTCGAGCTGGACGGCGAGGTCCTGGGCAGGCCCGCCGACGCCGCCGAGGCACGCGCCCGCTGGCGGGCCATGCGCGGCCGGGCCGGGGTGCTGCACAGCGGCCACTGGGTCGTGGACGTCCGCGACGCGGGCGACGGCGGGACCGGGGCGACCCTCGGCGCGACGTCGTCGACCACCGTGCACTTCGCCGACGTCGACGACGCGGAGATCGACGCGTACGTCGCCACCGGCGAGCCGCTGCAGGTGGCCGGCGCGTTCACGATCGACGGCCTCGGCGGCCCGTTCGTCGAGCGGGTCGAGGGCGACCACCACGGCGTGGTGGGGCTGAGCCTGCCGCTGCTGCGCGAGTTGCTCGCCGAGATCGACGTCCCCTGGCGTACCCTGCGCTCCGGGGGCTGAACAGGTCGGGACCCGCGGGTCGAGCCTGTCGAAACCACCAACGCCTGGTGGCTTCGGCAGGCCTCATGCGCAGAGTCCATGTCGGAAACCTCCAAACGCTCCGGAGCGTCGTTGGCACCCGGCACAGACTTCCCCGACGGGCAGCGCGCGGGTGCGGGAGCACGTGGGCGCGCGCGTTACCGTGAGCCGTGCCCACGATCAGCAAGGTCCTCGTCGCCAACCGCGGTGAGATCGCCGTCCGCATCGCTCGCGCGTGCGCCGACGCCGGTGTCGCCTCCGTCGCCGTCTACGCGGACCCGGACCGGGACTCCCTGCACGTCCGCCTCTGCGACGAGGCGTTCGCCCTCGGCGGCCTGCGCGCGGCCGACACGTACCTGGACGTCGACAAGCTGCTCGACGTCGCCCGCCGCTCCGGCGCCGACGCCGTGCACCCGGGGTACGGCTTCCTCTCGGAGAACGCGCAGTTCGCGCAGGCCGTGATCGACGCCGGCCTGGTCTGGATCGGCCCGCCGCCCGCCGCCATCGAGGCCCTCGGCGACAAGGTGAGCGCGCGGCACATCGCGCAGGCCGCGGGCGCCCCCCTGGTGCCCGGCACCGCCGACCCCGTGGCCGACGCCTCCGAGGTGCGCGCCTTCGCCGCCGAGCACGGGCTGCCCATCGCCATCAAGGCCGCGTTCGGCGGCGGCGGGCGCGGCCTCAAGGTCGCCCGCGCCGCGGACGAGATCGACGAGCTCTTCGACTCCGCCGTCCGGGAGGCCACCGCGGCGTTCGGCCGCGGCGAGTGCTTCGTGGAGCGGTACCTCGACCGCCCCCGTCACGTGGAGACGCAGTGCCTGGCGGACGCGCACGGCAACGTCGTCGTCGTCTCGACCCGCGACTGCTCTTTGCAGCGCCGCCACCAGAAGCTGGTCGAGGAGGCCCCGGCCCCGTTCCTCACCGCCGCGCAGGAGGCCGAGCTCGACCGGGCCTCGAAGGCGATCCTGCGCGAGGCCGGGTACGTCGGCGCGGGCACCTGCGAGTTTCTCGTGGGCACCGACGGCACCCTGTCGTTCCTCGAGGTGAACACTCGCCTGCAGGTCGAGCACCCGGTGACCGAGGAGGTCACGGGCATCGACCTCGTGCGCGAGCAGCTGCGCATCGCGGCGGGTGAGCCGCTGGGCTATGACGGCACCACCGTGCGCGGGCACAGCCTCGAGTTCCGCATCAACGGTGAGGACCCGGCCGCGGGGTTCCTGCCGGCGCCGGGCACCGTCTCGACGCTGCGCTGGCCGAGCGGCCCGGGCGTGCGGGTCGACACGGGCGTCGTCGAGGGCGACACCGTCTCGGGCGCGTTCGACTCGATGATCGCCAAGCTGATCGTCACGGGCGCCACCCGCACGCAGGCCGTCGAGCGGGCCCGCCGTGCGCTGCGCGAGCTCGAGGTCGCGGGCATCCCCACGGTCGTCCCGTTCCACCGGGCCGTCCTCGAGGCCGACGACTTCGTCCCCGCGGACGGCTCCGCGTTCCGCGTGCACACCCGCTGGATCGAGACCGACTTCGCCGACACCGTCGCCGGGCTGGGCGCCTCCGCCCCGGCCCCCGCTGCCGACGACTCCGACGACGAGGAGCCGCTCGCCGAGCGCGTCGTCGTCGAGGTCGGCGGACGACGCCTCGAGGTCGTGCTGCCCGCCGGTCTCGGCGTCGCCGCCGGTCGTGCCCGGCGCGCCAACGCCGCCCGCCGTCCGGCCCGCCGGTCGGCCGCGCGCGGCTCCAACGGCGCGGGCGGCGCCGGCGGCGCCACCCTCGCGTCGCCCATGCAGGGCACCATCGTCAAGGTCGCCGTCGCCGAGGGCGACCAGGTGGCCGAGGGGGACCTCGTCGTCGTCCTCGAGGCCATGAAGATGGAGCAGCCGCTGCTGGCGCACCGCTCGGGCACCGTCCGGTCGCTGAGCCTCGAGCCCGGCGCCGGCGTGAGCGCTGGCACGGCGATCTGCGACATCGTCGACTGACGGTACCGGGTGGCACCCTCGCCCCTGGTCAGCAGACGTCGTTGCCGTGGAGGTCCTCGCAGACCAGACGGGTGCGCGCTTCGGTGACCGTCGCGGGAGCGGTCGTGCTGGTGGTCGTGATGGTGCCCTCGATCGCCGTCCACGTGCTGCTGCCCTGGATGCGGAAGCTGCCCCGCCACGTCGTGGTCAACGAGACCTCGATCCCGGAACGGTAGACGTCCCCCTCCGCGTCGACAGCAGTCCCCACGTCCGTGCCCGGCTCCCCCAGCCGGCTGTACGTGTGCCCCACCCAGGACGCGTCCGGCAACGGATCACCCTCGCTCCACGCCCGACCCGGCTCCGTCGTGGTCAACGTGCCGCCACCGGCCGAGTACGGGTCGTCGAAGTCCCACACGAACTGCGCCGGATCCGCCCGGATCACCACCGGCACGTCGAGCAGCACGGCCTCGAGCTCCTGCGGCTCAGCCGTCGTGTAGGCCGGGTAGTGCACGTTGACGAGCATCGGCTCACCGCCCTGCACCGTCACCGGCGGCGTCGGGACCTTCATCACCGCGAACTCCCGCGCCGCCTCCACCGCCAGGTCCGCCGGAGTCACACACTGCCCGTCAGAAAGCTGCTCGGGCGCGCCGTAGCTCCCGTCGTCACGGACCCGCTGGACCCACAACGGCGCCAACCAGTACTCGTCACAGTCCGGGTCCGCCATGAAGCCGGCCTCGCCCGCATCACAAGCCCCAGGCGCATCCACGATGTCCTGCAGATAGTTCGTGTCGTTCAGCTGCAAGCACGTGACCGCGTCCACGCGCACGTACCTATCACTGAGTCCACTTGCCCCGTCGTCCTCGACGGGGACGTTGCCGCCGCCGCGCTCCTTGTGCTCCGCGATGAAACCGTCACCTTCAGGAGTGCCACGCCCTTGAATTTCCGGTTCGGCCGCGGCTGTCAGAAGTCCGACCAGTGCCGCCATCGCGGCAAGTTTGAACTTGGCGCCCATCCTATGAATCCGTCACGTTGGTGATACCGACGATTACCCAATCCTCGTCGGCGAGAGCAAGTTCCACGCCCATGACAAGCTCGATCGCATCCTGCTGGAAGACTTCGTCGCCGGACCCGTCTGTAACGGTCACTGCGCCCTGACTGACCGCGACGTCTACCCTCTGAAGACCTGTTGCAGAATCTTGAACGTAAGACTCTTGCACCCGGACCTCAGTCAGTTCATTCGTCCAGGCATAGGAGTGGTCGGCGATCTCCTGCGCCTGCTCCAGGCGCTCTACGCAGTAGTCGCACTCCTTGTGTGACATCGCTTCCCACTGAGCAGTGTCGCCCGTCTTCATGATGTAGTCGTCGAGTCGCAGAAAGTACACCGCGGCCGCCTCCGCACCGGCGGGGCCGTCGTCGTCCATCTCCACCGGGCGCTCGGGCGGGGCGACCGTCGACGTGGGACTCGGCGACACGGACGGTGACGCGGAGAGTGATGGCCCCGGCGTCGTGGACTCCGACGCGGCGGGCGGCGGTTCGGGTCCGTCCGGGCCGCAGCCTGCGAGGAGCAGGACCGCGGCGAGGCCGACGGCAGTGGCGGCGAGCGTTGCGCGAGGCATACGGGATGCTTTCGGTCGACGACGACAACGTGGAGACCCTAGGGGATCTGACGCGATCGTGTCGGAACGTCCTGTGGACGAGAAGCCCCACGCGAGTTGTCAGGACCACGTGCACGTTCCGATCAACGTGAACCTGACAACTCGCCGGGCCCAGGAGTTGTCAGGACCACGTGCACGTTCCGGTCGACGTGGACCTGACAACTCGCGGGGCCGGCCGCAGCCTAGGCCGCGGGGTCGGGCACGGCCTCGGGGACGGGACGACGTTCGACGGCGGCCAGCGACCGGCGGGCGGTCGGGATCGCGAGCACCGTGACGACGAACGCGACGAGCAGCAGCCCCGCCACGACGAGCAGCGGCTCGATCGCGAACCGGTCGGCGAGCGGCCCGAACACGACCATGCTCAGCGGCATCGCCACCGTCATGACGATTCCGACGAACCCGAACACCCGGCCCAGCATCTGCGGCTCCACCGACTCCTGCAGGATCGTCATGCTCGGCGCCGACATGAACGCGAACGCGACGCTGATGACGAACCCGATGCCGTAGAACACCCACAGGTTCGTGGCCAGCCCGAGGAGCGCCGTGAACGCCCCGGCCGCGAGCACGGACCCGACGATCAGCGCGACCTTGTTCCTGACCCGGGGGCCGAGCGCCGCCATCACGATCCCGCCCGCCAGCATGCCCGCCGCCCAGAAGATCTCGTTCGCGGTGAGCTTCCACACCTCGTCACCGAACGTGCGGACCACCATGAGCGGCGTCAGGTAGGACGGCGCACCGACCAGCACCATCGACACGGCGAAGAGCACCATGAGCCACCGCACGGGACCGTGCGCCGCGACGTACCGCACCCCGGCGGCGAGGTCGCCGAAGTAGCTCACGGCACCGTCCGCGTCCTGGCGCACCAGGCGCGGCACCGTGACCAGGAGCAGCAGGCCGACCCCGACGAGCGCGGTCACGACGTCCACGAAGAACACCGCCACGATGTCGTAGCTCGCGTAGACGCCCGCGGCCACCGCCGGGGCGAGCAGCATCATGGCCGACTGGATGGACTGGTTGATCCCGTTGATCCGCAGCAGCTGGTCGGCGGGCACGATCTGCGGGATCATCGCGCTCACCGCGGGCGTCTGGATGCCGGCGAAGGTGGACCGGACGGCGAGAGCCACGTAGATGAGCCACAGGTCGTCGATCCCGGAGGCCATGAGCAGCGCGAGGGCCAGCGTGATCGTCGCGATCGCGGTGTCCGCACCGATGATGAGCAGCCTCCGGTCGTGCCGGTCGGCCCAGACCCCGCCGAAGATCGAGACGAACGCCTGCGGGAGCATGCCGAACACGATGCTGAGCATCAGCACGGCGCCGGACCCGGTCTCGATGGTCAGGTGCCACATCACGGCGAACTGCACCAGCATCGAGCCGAGCAGCGAGATCGTCTGGCCGGTGAGGAAGAGCGCGACGTTCCGCTTCCAGCCGGGCATGTCGTTCGTCGGGTCGTCCGTCATGTCCGGGGTAGACCGGTGCTCGTGCCCGGACTCGTCGGTGGAGCCGGTGGCCATGTCGTTCACGCGTCCATCCTCGGTTGTAGCCTGGCGGCGTGCCCAGCAGATTTCCACCGACCGACGTCCTGCACCGGCACGCCGGCGACGGCTGGGTGACGTGCGGCGACCACCAGCACTGGGGCACGCACGGCGCCGCGGGGCTGCTGCTGGCGCGCCGCGGGGACGCGGCCGCAGGACCGCTCGCCGGTCCGGTGACCCACGTCGTGCTGCAGCACCGCGCGCTCTGGTCCGACCAGGGCGGCACCTGGGGCGTTCCCGGCGGCGCGCTCGCCCCCGGCGAGAGCCCGGAGGCCGGCGCCCTGCGCGAGTCGCTGGAGGAGGCCGCGATCCCGCCCGGTGCCGTGCACGTGCTCGGCACCCACGTCCTGGACCACGGCCCGTGGGCGTACACGACGGTGGTCGCCGACGTCACCCCGGGCGCCGTCGTGCGGCCCGCGCCCGCCGACCCCGAGAGCCTCGAGGTCCGCTGGGTCGCGGTCGACGAGCTGGCGACCCTCCCCCTGCTCCCCGCGTTCGCCGCGGCGTGGCCGCGGCTGCACGCCCTGCTGGGCTAGCTAGCGCACCTGGCCGTGCAGCACGCGCGCGGCCTCGGCGATCGACCCCGACAGGGACGGGTAGACGGTGAACGCCTCGGCGACGTCGTCCACGGTGAGCCGGTGGGCGACCGCCAGCGTGATGGGGAACACCAGCTCGCTGGCGCGCGGCGCCACGACGACGCCGCCGAGGACCACGCCCGCCTCGGGATGCGCGAAGAGCTTGACGAAGCCGTCACGCATGCCGAGCATCTTGGCGCGCGGGTTGCGCGCCAGGGGCAGCATCGTCGTGACGTACCGCGACCCCTGCTCGCGCAGCCGGGCCTCGCTGTACCCGACGGTCGCGATCTCGGGGGCCGTGAAGATGTTCGCGGCGACGCGGCCGAGCTTGAGCGGCGCGACGGCGTCGCCCAGCGCGTGCGACATCGCGATGCGCCCCTGCATGGCCGCGACGGACGCCAGGGGCAGCACGCCGGTGCAGTCGCCGGCGGCGTAGATGCCGCGCACCGACGTCCGCGACACCTTGTCCACGGCGACGTGGCCGGACTCGGTGAGCCGCACGCCCGCCTCCTCGAGGCCCAGGCCCGCCGTCGAGGGCACCGCCCCGACCGCGATGAGCACGTGCGAGCCGGTGACGACGCGCCCGTCGGCCAGGGTGACGGCCACCCCGTCGGCCGTGCGCTCCGCCGTCGCCGCGCGCGAGCGCGACATCACCGTCATGCCGCGGGAGCGGAACACTCCCTCGAGCAGCTCGGCGGCGTCCATGTCCTCGCCGGGCAGCACCCGGTCGCGCGAGGAGACGAGCACGACCTCCGACCCGAGGGCCTGGTAGGCGCCGGCGAACTCCGCGCCGGTGACGCCGGAGCCGACGACGATCAGCCGTTCGGGCAGCTCGGTGAGCCGGTAGAGCTGGGTCCAGGTGAGGATGCGGTCGCCGTCGGGCACCGCCGTGTCCAGCGTGCGGGGCGTGGCGCCCAGGGCGAGCAGGATCGTGTCGGCGTCCAGCGTCGTGGTCGCGCCGTCACCGGCCCCGTCGGCACCGTCGGCACCGTCGTGCTCGACGACGACGCGCGACGGACCGTCCAGCCGCCCGCGGCCGTGGACGACCTGCACGCCCTCGCGCTCGAGGCGGGCGCGGATGTCGGCGGACTGGGCCTCCGCGAGCGCCAGCACGCGGGCGTTCACCGCCTCCAGGTCCACGATCGCGCGGCGGTCCCGGGGCTCGCCCGGGTCCCCGCCTCGGATGCCGAGCTCGGGACCCTGCTCGGCGATGGTCAGCCACTCGGCGGTCGCGATGAGGGTCTTCGAGGGCACGACGTCGGTGAGCACGGCGGCACCGCCGAGACCCTGCTGCTCGACGACGGTCACGCGGGCGCCGAGCCGGCGGGCGACCAGGGCCGCCTCGTAGCCGCCCGGGCCACCGCCGACGACGACGACGCGCTGGCTTCGGGGGTCTGCTCCCGGCGCGCCAGGTGCGGCGACGGGAGCAGGGGTGTCCTGCGGAGGGGTGTTCACGGTGGGCACGGGCCCATTGTGTCAGGCCCCCGACAGGCCCTGCGACCGGCACCGGCACGGCAAGGCCGTCCGGGCGGGGATACCCTCTGCACCATGAGTACCAGCACCACCGCCGTCCCCGACCTGGACGACCCCACCACCGACCCGTTCGACGTCGCGCGCGCCGCCGCCACCCACATCGCCGAGGCCACGGGGGTTCCCGGGCACGACGTGGCGCTGGTGCTCGGCTCAGGCTGGAGCGCCGCCGCCGAGCTCGTCGGGGACGTCGTCGCCGAGATCCCCACCCACGAGATCCCGGGCTTCTCGAAGCCGTCGGTGGCGGGCCACGGGACGACGACACGCTCGGTGCGCGTCGAGCGGCCGGACGGCGCCGTCCGGCACGCGCTGGTGCTGGGTGGGCGCACCCACCTGTACGAGGGCAAGGGCGTGCGCCACGTCGCCCACGGCGTGCGGACCGCCGCCGCGGCCGGCTGCGAGAGCGTCGTGCTGACCAACGGCTGCGGCGGCCTGCACATCTCGTGGCGCCCCGGGCAGCCGGTGCTGCTATCCGACCACATCAACCTCACCGCGCACTCCCCGCTGGAGGGCGCGACGTTCGTCGACCTGACGGACCTGTACTCCCCTCGTCTGCGCGAGATCGCCAAGCAGGTCGATCCCGACCTGCCCGAGGGCGTGTACGCCCAGTTCCCCGGCCCGCACTACGAGACCCCGGCCGAGGTGAAGATGGCCGGGCTCCTCGGCGCGGACCTCGTCGGCATGTCCACGACCCTCGAGGCGATCGCCGCCCGGCACGCCGGCATGGAGGTGCTCGGGATCTCGCTCGTGACGAACCTCGCCGCCGGCATCAGCCCGCAGCCGCTCTCGCACGCCGAGGTGCTGGAGGCGGGCCAGGAGGCCGGCCCGCGCATCAGCGACCTGCTCGCACGCGTCGTGAAGTCGCTCTGACCCGCATCCTCGGTCTGAAGGAGGCCCCATGAGCCTGGACACCGACGACCCGGCCTTCGACGCCGGCGCGGGCGCCCGGAGCGAGATCCCGCTCGACCTGCTGCTGGACCAGGTCGAGCGCTGGATCCGCGACGACGTCGACGAGACCGACCAGGCCGAGCTCTCCGCGCTCGCACAGGCCACGGGCTCGCACGTGAGCAGGACCCGCGACGCCGCGGTGGCCGAGCTGCGGGACCGGTTCACCGGCTCGCTGCAGTTCGGCACGGCGGGCCTGCGCGGGGCGATGGCGGCCGGGCCGAACCGCATGAACCGCGCCGTCGTGACGGCGGCCGCCGCCGGTCTGGGTGCCTACCTCGCAGCGTCGCTCGGGCCGCGCTCGGCGGCGCGCGTCGTCGTCGGCTTCGACGCGCGGCACCGCTCGAAGGACTTCGCGACCGACACCGCAGCCGTCCTCACGGCCGCGGGGGCCGAGGTGCTGCTCCTGCCCTCCGCGCTGCCGACGCCCGTCCTCGCGTTCGCCGTCCGGCACCTCGACGCCGACGCCGGCGTCATGGTCACCGCCAGCCACAACCCGGCGGCGGACAACGGGTACAAGGTCTACCTGGGCGGTCGCGTCGTGGTCGACGACGGGCAGGGCGCCCAGATCGTGCCCCCGCACGACGCCGGCATCGCCGAGCGGATCGCCGCGGTCGGGCCGGCAGCCGGCGTGCCCCGGGCGGAGTCCGGCTGGACGGTCCTGGACCGCGAGATCGCGCTGGCATACCTCGCCTCGGTGCGCGCGCTGTCCGACGGCCGGCCGCGCACGCTCAAGGTCGTCACCACGTCGCTGCACGGGGTCGGGGGGCGCGTGCTGGCGAGGGCGCTCGCCGACGCGGGCTTCACCGACGTCGTCCCGGTCGCCGAGCAGGCCGACCCGGACCCGGACTTTCCCACGGTGCGGTTCCCGAACCCGGAGGAGCCGGGCGCGATCGACATGGCGCTCGGCCTCGCCGCCGACGTCGGCGCGGACCTCGTCATCGCGAACGACCCCGACGCCGACCGCTGCGCCGTCGCCGTCATGGACCCCACCGTCGGGACGTACCAGGGCGCCGAGACGGCACGCTCCCACGGCTGGCGGATGCTGCACGGCGACGAGGTGGGCGCGCTCCTCGGGCGCGAGATCGCCGCGCGCGCCGACGCCGTCCGGGGCGCGCAGCGGCCGGTGCTGGCCTCCTCGGTGGTCTCGTCGCGGGCGCTGTCGTCCATCGCGGCGCACCACGGCGCGGCACACGTCACCACGCTCACGGGGTTCAAGTGGATCGCACGCACCCCGGGCCTCGTGTTCGGCTACGAGGAGGCGCTCGGCTACTGCGTCGACCCGGCCAGCGTGCGGGACAAGGACGGCATCAGCGCCGCGGTGCTCGTCGCGCAGCTCGCCGACCGGCTCAAGAGCGAGGGGCGCACGATCATCGACGCGCTCGACGACGTCGCCCGGGAGAACGGGCTCTTCCTCACCGACCAGCTCTCGGCCCGGTTCTCCGACCTCGAGCGCATCGGCGCGACGATGGCGCACCTGCGCTCGAACCCGCCGCGCACCCTTGCCGGCTCGGCCGTCGCGAACGTCCTCGACCTGACGGCCGGCGTGGACGGCCTGCCGCCCACCGACGGCATCGTGCTGCTCGCGGCGGACGACACCCGCGTCGTGGTCCGGCCGAGCGGCACCGAGCCCAAGGTGAAGTGCTACCTCGAGGTGGTCGAACCGGTCGCGCCCGACGCCACGTCGTACGACGTCGGCCGCATCCGCGTGGCCGCCCACGCCCGGCTCGACCGGGTGAAGGCGGACATGCGCGCGGCGATGGGGCTCGGGGGCTGACTCAGCCGACGGGGCTCAGCGCGGCGTCGTCCTGCTCGACGGCGGCGGCCCAGTCGCGCTTCGCGGCGCGCCAGCCCTCGTCGTCGACGCCGCGACGCCAGTAGCCCGACGCGGACAGCCGCTCGCGGGGGACGCCGAGCTCGGCCCGTACCCAGCGGCGCAGGTCGCGCACGCACGACGCCTCGCCGTGCAGGAAGGCCTGGGGCGAGCCGTCCGGCAGCTCGCCGGCAGCGTGCGCCTCGCGGACCGCGTCGACCAGGCTGCGGGTACCGCGGTGCACCCAGGTCAGGTGCAGGTCGGCGGCGCTCTGAACCGGCTGCTCGTCCTCGGGCCCGGGGACCTCGACGACGGCGTGCGCCACCGCGCCGGCGGGCAGCGCCTCGAGCGACGCCGCGATCGCGGGCCAGGCCGAGTCGTCCCCGACCAGCAGGTGCCATGCGGCGTCCGGCGCGGGCGCGTAGCCCCCGCCCGGCCCCATGAAGGACACCGGCTCCCCGGGCTCGACGCGGGCGGCCCAGCGGGCCGCCACCCCCTCGTCGCCGTGCAGCACCAGGTCGACGTCCCACTCGTCCCCGCGGAACGCCCGGACCGTGTACGTGCGCAGCAGGGGGCGCCCGTCCTCCAGCTCGCCGAGCACCAGCTTGAGGTAGCTGTCCGTGAACCCGATGGGCTCGAGGGTCGCGAGCTCGGGGCCGCGCAGCGTCACCCGCACCAGGTGGGGGCTGAGCCGCCGTACCGCGGAGACGGTCGCGTGCTTGGGGGTGCGCTTGCGTGCGGGAGGTCCGCCGGGAGTCTGGCTCATGGTGAGGCGAGCCTAACCCAGCACGGCATCGGCTCGATCGAGCGTCTGCGCGAGGGAGCGGCAGGGGCGCCGGTCAGGCGCGCGCGACCCGACGGACGGCCGCGCGGACGAGCCACACGGCGACCGCCACGGCGAGCACCGCCGTCGTGACGCCCGCGCCGGGTCCCGCCCGCTGGGCCAGCCAGGCCACCGTCACCACGACGAGCCACCCGCGCAGGTACCACGCCGCCAGCACCAGCATGGCCATGTCGCCCGCCGGCGTCATCATCGGCGTGAAGATCTCCGGGGGAGCCGCGGACGCCCCCGCGACCCAGGCCCGCGCGGCGAGCACGACCACGAGCAGGGCGACCAGCACCGGCCCCGCCACCGGGCCCGACAGGCCGAGCACCGCCCCGACGCCGAGGGCCAGGCCACCGACGCCTGCGGCGACCGCCGCCGGGATCACGAGGTGTGCGGCGAGGAGCCGCCCGGGCGGGCCGGGCAGCAGCCGGCCCGGCTCCGGCTGGGACGCGAACGCCCGCAGCCCGCCGGCCCATCCGGCGCTCGACGCGTACAGGGCGGCCGCGCCGATCACGACCGGCAGCGCTCCCCCGCCTCCCCCAGCGTCCCCGGCTCCCCCGTCGGCGCCGGACAGCACCATGAGCCCGCCCAGCCCCCCGACGAGCACCGACGCGAGCGAGGCGTTCACCAGACGCCGCAGGCCCAGCAGGTCGCGCGCCACGACAGGCGCCCGGCGCAGCAGCGGTGCGACGAACGTGGAGCCCCGGCCACCGGACCGCCGCGCGCCCAGGAGCTCTGCCGTCCCCCCGGAGTCGCCGCCCGCGAGCCCGCTCCCGGCGATCGCGGTACGACGGAACCCGGCCGCCGCCTCGTCGGCGTCGACCTCGTCGGGGAGCACCCGCAGCACCAGCAGCACGCAGGCCACGCCCACGGCGGCGACCACGCCGAGCGGGACGAGCCCGCCGAGGGAGCCTGGCGCGCCGAGGGCCCCCGGCCGTGCGAGCACTGCCGACGGCAGCAGCAGGCACGCCCCGCCGAGCACCAGGAGCGCGCCGGCCACACCGTGCGCCGTCCGGCGCCACCGTGGCGTCTGTGCCGCCACGCCCACGGCGAGGGGCACCTGGGCCCCCAGCGCACCCGCGAGCCCCCACCCGAGGAGCGCGGGTCCGCCGCCCGCCGACGCGAGGGCCGTCGTCATGAACGCCCCCAGTACCGCGGCACCGGCCACGAGGCTGGCGCCACGTAGGCGCAGCACCGTCCGGGGGCGGAACTGCCCGCCCAGCACGAAGGTCGCCTCGGCGGGACTCACCCACAGCGGGCCGCCCGTCCGGGCAGCGAGGGCGGTCCCCGCGCTCGCCAGCCCGAGCCCGAGCAGGGACCCCGCGAAGGCCCCCACGGGCAGCACGCCGCCGGCCACGGCCACGGCCGACCAGAGGATCGGCCCGTAGACCAGGGCGAGAAGGACGACGCCGTACCCGAGGTACACGCGGTCGTGCGGGTCACCGCCCGCCTCCGCGGCCCGTACCAGCGCGGTGCGGCGCCGCATCGAGCGCACCCACCGGCGCCAGCGACGATAGGGCACGCGCAGGGACGCCCCGCTCGCCGCCGTCCCGTCGTCCGGAGCCGTCACCCGGCCGTCACCGCGCCCCGGGCGGACAGGTGCGGACAGGTGCGGACATGGCCACCACCTGGCCGCGCCCGGCCAGGTCGGCGCGCAGGTCCGCGTCGTGCGTCGCCACGACGAGCGCCCGGCCGTCGTCGAGCGCGCCGCCGACCAGACGGCGGGCGACGGCGCGCCAGCGGGCGTCGAGGCGCTGCTCGGGCTCGTCGAGCAGGACCAGCAGGGCCGGCCGGAACAGGGTGGTCGCCAGCGCGAACATCTGCGCCTCGCCCGAGGAGAGCTCGCCGGGGAGCTGGTCGCGCACCCGGTCGAGCTCGGCGGCCTCCAGCGCCGCGTCGACCGAGGGCCCACGGTGCCTCCCGGCCCACGCCGAGGCGACCAGCCGCAGGTGCTCCGCGACCGTGAGGTCGGGGTAGGCCGGCAGCCCGCCCAGCAGCACCGCCACGTCCTCGCGGCGACGCCGACGGGCCTGGGCCGCGGGCAGCCCGAGCACGCGCACCGTGCCCGACGTCGGCTCGTCCCTGCCCGCCAGGAGCCGCAGGAGCGTGGACTTGCCGCTCCCGTTCGGCCCCACCACCGCGACGGCGCCGCCGGGCGACACCCGCAGCGTCGTGGGCGCCAGCACCTCCACGGTGCCGTGGGTGCGGGTCGCCCCGGCGACCTCGACGATCGCATCCGGCTCCGCCGGCACGTCCGGCTCGTCCGCCGAGGGCGCGACCGGGCCGAGGCCGTCCGGGGGCGTCACGCCGACGTCAGTAGCCGACGGCCGAGGAGGCCGTCGCGCCGCCGTCCGACCCGTCCCCCGCTGGCTCCGCGAAGCCTGCCACGACGCTCGCCGTGCCCGACAGGCCGAGCCGCGTGGCGCCGGCCTCGATCATCGCGAGCGCGTCCGACAGGGTCCGCACGCCGCCCGAGGCCTTCACCCCGAGCTCGGGGCCCACCGTCGACGCCATGAGCGCCACGGCGTGCACCGACGCCCCGCCGGCCGGGTGGAACCCGGTGGACGTCTTGACGTAGTCCGCGCCGGCGGCCTGCGCCGCACGGCAGACCGCGACGATCTGCTCGTCGTCCAGCGCCGCCGACTCGATGATGACCTTGAGCACCTTGCCCGCGGGCACCGCCGCGCGCACGGCGGCGATGTCCTGCTGGACGGCGTCGAAGTCCCCGGCCCTGGCGGCGCCGACGTCGATCACCATGTCGACCTCGTCCGCGCCGTCCTCCACGGAGCGTGCGGCCTCGGCCGCCTTGACCTCGCTGACGTGCTTGCCCGACGGGAAACCGCAGACCGTGGCCACGGCGAGCCGCCCCGCGGCCACCTCGACGGCGTGCGCGACGAAGGTGGGCGAGACGCACACCGAGAACACGCCGAGGCGCGCGCCCTCCTCGACGAGCGCGGTGACGTCCGCCGGGACGGCCTCCGGCTTGAGCAGCGTGTGGTCGACGAACCGGGCGAGCGCGGCGGCGTCGGCGGGCACGCCCGCAGGCGCCCCAGCGGGCTCCCGGGTGGGCTCGGACTGTTCGGGCGTGGTCCGGTCGCTCATCGCAGGGCCCCCTCGATCTTCTGGTAGCCGGGCAGGATCACGTCGTCGACGAGGCTGCGTCGCTCGTCGTGGTGCATGAACGTGCTCCACGCGGCGGTCATCGTCACGTCCGCGAGGTCGTCGATCGTCCAGCCGGCCTCGGAGACCAGGCGCGTCATCTCGTGCGACATCGACGTGCGCGACATGAGCCGGTTGTCGGTGTTGAGGGTCACCGCGAAGTCGAGCTCCTTGAGCACCGTGATCGGGTGGTCGGCGATGCCGGTGGCACCGTGCGCGGCGGACGTCTGCAGGTTCGACACCGGGCAGACCTCGAGGGCGATCTGGTGGTCGCGCACCCAGTGCGCGAGGCGCCCGAGCTCGGCCCGCCGCTCGCCGTTCCCCGGCTCCTCGCCGCTCCCGAGCGTGATGTCCTCCATGATCCGCACGCCGTGCCCGAGCCGGTCGGCCTGGCCCAGGTGCACGGCCTGCGAGATCGAGTCGACGCCGGCGGCCTCCCCCGCGTGGATCGTCACCGGGAAGTCGTGCTCGGCGAGGAACCGCCAGATCTCGGCGTGCCGCGACGGCGGGAAACCGTCCTCGGGGCCGGCGATGTCGAAGCCGACGACGCCGCGGTCCCGGTACGCCACCGCGAGCTGCGCCACCTCCTGCCAGCGGTCCGTGTGCCGCATCGCGGTGACCAGCTGGCCGACCCGGATGATGCGCCCGGCGGCCGCCGCCTCGCGGATGCCCTCGTCGATGCCCGCCTGCACGGCCTCGACCGTCGCCTCGAGCGAGAGGCCCTTGGCCAGGTGCTGCTCCGGCGCCCAGCGCTGCTCGGCGTACACGACGCCGTCCGCCGCGAGGTCGAGCACGGCCTCGCGGGCCACGCGGGCCAGGGCCTCGGGCGTCTGCATGACGGCGATGGTGTGGTCGAACGTCTCGAGGTAGCGCACCAGCGACCCCGAGTCCGCGGACTCGACGAACCACGTGCCGAGGGAGTCGGCGTCCAGGGCGGGCAGGGTGTGCCCCACCTCGTCCGCGAGCTCGAGCACGGTCTGCGGTCGCAGACCTCCGTCGAGATGGTCGTGCAGCAGGACCTTGGGCAGGTCGGGGATCAGGTCGACGAGGGCTTGCGTCATGGGCCCAACCTACCTGCCCTCAGGCGTCGTCCGCCCCCGCGCCGAGGTCGTCCTCGTCGGCTCCGGGCACCGTCCGGGACTGCTCCACGACGTCGGCCTCGGACGCGGCGCCGTCGAGGTCCGGGCGCGGGAACGCCGGCCGGTACTCGCCGTCGCGGGCCGCGTCGGGGTCCGGGTCCGGGTCCGCGCCCGTCGCCTCGTCGAGCAGGCTCGTCTCGTCCGGGTCGTCGAGGCCGGCGTCGCGCCGGCCGTCCTCTGGCACCGTGCTCATGCGCCCATCGTGGCCCGGGTCCCCGGACCTCGCAGGTCGGGCCTCAGCCGATGCGGTCGATGAGCAGCGGCCGGGCCGCCACGGTCCCCGTGTCGTCGGCGAGGCTCCACGCCCCGTCGAGCACGGCGCGGGCCCGGTCGAACCGCTCGGGGGTGTCGGTGTGCAGGGTCAGCAGCGGCTGGCCCGCGGTCACCGGCTCGCCCGGCCGCACGTGCACCTCGACGCCGGCCCCGGCCTGCACGGGCTCGTCCCGGCGCGACCGGCCTGCACCGAGGCGCCACGCGGCCACGCCGACGGCGTACGCGTCCAGGGTGCCGAGCACGCCCGAGCCCTGCGCCACCACGTCGTGGCGGTGCGCGGCCACGGGCAGCGGGGCGTCCGGGTCGCCGTCCTGCGCCACGATCATGCGCCGCCACACGTCCATCGCCCGCCCGTCGGCGAGCGCCGCACGGACCTCGGCATCCGGGGTGGGGCGCCCGGCCCCGGCGAGCATCTCGACGGCGAGCGCGACCGTGAGGTCGACGACGTCGGCCGGACCCGCGCCGGAGAGCACCTCGAGGGACTCGCGGACCTCCAGCGCGTTGCCGGCGGTGCGGCCCAGCGGCACCTGCATGTCCGTGAGCAAGGCGACGGTGCGCACTCCCGCGTCGGTGCCGAGGTCGACCATCGTGCGGGCGAGCTCCGTGGCCATGTCGAGGTCCTTCATGAACGCCCCGGACCCGACCTTGACGTCGAGCACGAGCGCGCCCGTGCCCTCCGCGATCTTCTTGCTCATGATCGAGCTGGCGATGAGGGGCACCGCCTCGACGGTCCCGGTGACGTCGCGCAGCGCGTAGAGCTTCTTGTCGGCGGGCGCCAGGCCGGCCCCCGCGGCGCAGATCACGGCGCCGACGTCGTCGAGCTGCGCCATCATCTCGTCGTTCGTCAGCGCCGCCCGCCAGCCCGGGACGGACTCGAGCTTGTCCAGGGTGCCGCCCGTGTGCCCGAGCCCGCGCCCGGACAGCTGCGGCACCGCGACCCCGAACACGGCGACGAGCGGTGCCAAGGGCAGCGTGATCTTGTCCCCCACGCCACCGGTCGAGTGCTTGTCCGCCGTCGGCCGGCTGAGCCCCGAGAAGTCCATCCGCTCGCCCGAGGCAATCATCGCGTTCGTCCACCGCGACACCTCGGCGCGCGTCATGCCGTTGAGCAGGATCGCCATCGCCAGCGCGGACATCTGCTCCTCGGCGACGACGCCCCGCGTGTAGGCGTCGACGACCCAGTCCACCTGCGCGTCGGTGAGCGTCGCACGGTCACGCTTGGCGCGGATCACCTCGACGGCGTCGAACGGCTCGGTGTGAGGGGTGGCCATCAGGACTCCTGGTCTGTGTCTGTGTCTGCTGCGGTGTCCGCGCCTGCTGGTGCCTCGGCATCCGTGCTCGGCGGGCGAAGACGGGGACGGGCGAGGTCGGGCGCCCCGAACGCGTCGGGCAGCACCTCGGTCATGGGCACGACGCCGCGCACGGAGTCGACCAGCAGGTCGGCGCCGCCGTGCTCCCACAGGAGCTGGCGGCACCGGCCGCACGGCATGAGGGTCTGCCCGGCACCGTCGACGCACGTGAACGCCACGAGGCGCCCCCCGCCCCCGACGACCAGCGCGGAGACGAGCGAGCACTCGGCGCACAACGTCACGCCGTAGGCGGCGTTCTCGACGTTGCAGCCGACCACGACGCGTCCGTCGTCGACGAGCGCGGCCGCCCCCACCGGGAACTGCGAGTACGGCGCGTAGGCGCGCTCGACGACCTCGCGGGCCGCGGCCCGCAGCCCGTCCCAGTCGACGGGCGCATCAGGCCGCTGGACCGACGACATGGGCTACTCCTTGGTGTACGGCGTACCCGACGCGGCGGGCGCCCGCGACCGGCCGACGAGGCCGGCGACCGCGAGCAGGGTCACCACGTACGGGAGCATGAGCATGAACTGGCTGGGCACCGGGGACCCGACGACGGACAGCACGTTCTGCAGGTTCGTCGCGAAGCCGAACAGCAGGCCGGCCAGCGCCGCGCGCAGCGGGTCCCACTTGCCGAAGATGACGGCTGCGAGGGCGATGAATCCCGCCCCGGCGGTCATCTCCCGGCCGAACTGGTTGATCGACACCACGGTGTAGAAGGCGCCGCCCAGGCCGGCGATCGCCCCGCCGATGAGCACCGCGCGGTAGCGCGTGCGGATCACGTCGATGCCGACGGTGTCCGCCGCCTTCGGGTGCTCGCCCACCGCGCGGACGCGCAGGCCCCACTTGGTGCGGAACAGGGCGAACCACACGACGAACACCATGACGATCATGAGGTAGCCGACGATGGTCTGGTCGAAGAGCACCGGCCCGATGATCGGGATCTGCTCGAGGAACGGGATCGGCAGCTGCGGGAACCGGGTCGTCGAGTTCAGCGTCGGCGCGTTCGGGACCAGCACCTCCGAGTAGAAGAAGCTCGTCAGGCCGATCACCAGCACGTTGAGCACGACGCCGACGATGACCTGGTTCACCTTGTACGTGATGGTGAACATGCCCAGCACCAGTGCCACGAGGGCGCTGGCCACGACGGCGGCGAAGAGCCCCGCCCACGGGCTGTCGGTGAGCGAACCGACGATCGCGGCCGTGAACGCACCCGCCAGGAGCTGGCCCTCGATCGCGATGTTCACGACGCCGGAACGCTCGCCGATGACGCCGCCGAGGGCGCCGTAGATGAGCGGGACGCTGAGCGCGAGGGCGCCGCTGAGCAGCCCGACGACGGGCAGGTCACGGGGGCTGCCCGCAGCCGCCCAGGCGAGGAAGCCGACGAGGAGCGCCGCCGCGAACACCGCGATCGCCCACACGGGGACGCGGTGACCGGCGCGGGTGCGCACCGCCGCGAGCACCAGGACGGCGAGGCCGACGAGCCCGCAGACCCAGGCCGTCGTCATGGCCGGCACCACGAGGGTGGGCAGGACGACGAAGTCCGAGTCGGTCGCGAGCCGGAACCGGGCCGCGCCCTCGTGGGGCACCAGGGCCAGGAGCAGCGCGTACAGGGCCAGCACGACGCCCAGGCCGATGACGGCCTTCCACGTCGCCGTCGACGCGGTGCGCGGGGCGGTGTCGGGGGTCGGGGCATCGACGGTCGTGGCGGTCATGCCTGACCCTCCTCGGTGGTGGCAGGGGTCGCGGCAGCGCGCCGACGCGGCGCGCGGGGACGCCGGTCGGGCTGCGGCAGCCGGAAGATCGCGCGGACCAGGGGCGGTGCCGCGATGAACAGCACGATGAGGGACTGCACCACGAGGACGATCTCGATCGGCACGCCCTCGGCCGCCTGCATCGCCGAGCCGCCGGCCTTGAACCCGCCGAAGAGGATGCCGGCGCCGAGCACGCCGATCGGCGACGAGCCGCCCAGCAGCGCCACGGTGATGGCGTCGAACCCGATGCCCGCGTCGATGTCGGCGCTGAACCCCGTGGTCACGGTGCCGAGCACCTGCTGCGTGCCGGCGAGGCCGACGAGCCCACCCGCGACGAGCATGACGAGCACCGTGGTGCGGGACACGTCGATGCCCGCCACCCGTGCGGCCTTCGGGTTCTCCCCGACGGCACGGAAGGCGAACCCGGTGCTGGACCGGTTGAGCAGCCACCACACGTAGGCGACGGCCACGAGCGAGAGCACGAAGCCCCAGTGCAGGTTGTACTGCTCGCCGAGCAGGGGGGGCAGCACCGCCCCGTCCTGCATGGGCGGCGTCTTCGGGTTCGCGGAACCCGGCGCCTGCATGAGGCCCGGCGTCGCCAGGAAGTACGACAGCAGGTAGAACGCGATGTAGTTGAGCATGATCGTGACGATCACCTCGTGCGCCCCGGTGCGTGCCTTGAGCAGGCCCGCGATCCCGGCCCACAGCGCACCCGCGGCGACGCCGGCCACCAGGCAGAGCAGCATGTGCCAGGGCCACGGCACCCCGGTCACGCCGAAGCCGATCCAGCCCGCGGCGATCGCGGCCACGAGCATCTGGCCCTGACCACCGATGTTGAACAGGCCGGCGCGGAACGCCAGGGCGACGCCCAGGCCTGCCGCGATGAGCGGGGTCGCGTTGGTGAGCGTCTGCGTCAGCGGACGGATGCCCTGGGCGAAGGAGTCCGCGCCGAAGTTGTACACCGCGCCCTGGAAGAGCGCGCTGTAGGCGCCGCCCACGGCCTCGCCGATCGCGGCGAACGTGTCCCCCGGCCGGGAGAAGAAGTACGGGGCGGCCGCCAGCACCGCCTCGTTCGTGACGATGATGAGGACCGAGCCCGCGACGATGGCGAGCACGATGGCGCCGAGCGCCACCACCCAGCTGCCGGACGTCGCGCGGCGGAACGCGTCGCGCCACCGGTCACCGGTGTCCGGGACGTCGGGAGCCTGCTCGCGGGCGACCTCCTGCTCGAGCTCCTCCGCGAGGCCGGGCTCGGCCTCGGGGTCGACCGACCCGAGCGCCTCGTCCAGCGGGTTCTCCACGACACCCTCGGCCGCCGCCTCGGGCGTCGTGTCGCGACCGGGCGTGGTGTCCCGGTCGGGCGTCTCGCCGCTCACGCCGCATCTCCTTCGTCTCCGTCGTTCCCGGCAGGTGCGCCGGGGCCGTCCTCGGGGGCGATGCCGGCCATCATCAGGCCGAGCGTGTCGCGCGGCGTGTCCGCCGGCACGATGCCGACGACGCGCCCCCGGTACATGACCATGATCCGGTCGGCGAGGGCGACGGCCTCGTCCAGCTCCGTCGACACGACGACGACCGGGACGCCCTCGTCGCGCGTGGCGACGATGCGCTTGTGGATGAACTCGATCGACCCGACGTCGACGCCGCGGGTCGGCTGCGCGGCGACGAACAGCCGCAGCTCGCGCGACAGCTCGCGGGCGAGCACCACCTTCTGCTGGTTGCCGCCCGACAGGCGCCCCACGCGGGTCTCGATGCCCTGGGTGCGTACGTCGAACTCGGCGACCCGGTCCCGGGCGAACTCGTCGCGGGTCGCGAGCTGGAGCATCCCCCGGCGCACGAACGGCGGGCCGTCGGTCCGGTCGAGGACGAGGTTCTCCGCGATCGTGAACTCGCCGACCAGGCCGTCCTCGTTGCGGTCCTCGGGGACGAACCCGACGCCCGCCTGGAGGATCTGGCGCACCGTGCGGCCCACCAGCTCGGTCCCGTCGAGGCGGACGCTGCCGGAGACGTTCTCCTGCAGGCCGAGCAGCGCCTCGGTGACCTCCGTCTGACCGTTGCCCTGCACACCCGCGATCACGAGCACCTCGCCGCCGCGCACGGTGAAGCTGATGCGGTCCACGAGCACCTGACCGTCCGGGCCGGTCACCTCGAGGTCGGTGACCTCGAGCGCGTTGTCCCGCAGCTGCGGGGCGTCCTTGTGCACGGTGAGCTCGACGGCGCGGCCCACCATGAGCGAGGCCAGCTCGGCGTCGCTCGCGGTCGGCCTCGCCTCGCCGACGACCTTGCCGTGCCGGATCACGGTGATGCGGTCCGCGACGGCGCGCACCTCGCGCAGCTTGTGCGTGATGAAGACGATGGCGGCGCCCTCGTCGCGCAGCTGCCGCATGATCCCCATGAGCTCGTCGGTCTCCTGGGGGGTGAGCACCGCCGTCGGCTCGTCGAAGACCAGGACGTCGGCGTCGCGCGAGAGCGCCTTGATGATCTCGACCCGCTGCTGGACGCCCACGGGGAGGTCCTCGACGAGCGCGTCCGGGTCCACGTGGAAGCCGAACCGTGCGGAGATCTCGCGGACCTTCGCCCGCGCCTCCTCGAGGTCGAGCACGCCGCCGGCGCGCGTCGACTCGTGACCCAGCATGACGTTCTCCGCGACGGTGAAGACCGGCACGAGCATGAAGTGCTGGTGCACCATGCCGATGCCGGCGGCCATCGCGTCGCCCGGACCCGCGAAGCGCTGGACCTCGTCGTCCAGGAGGATCTGTCCCTCGTCGGCGCTGTACAGGCCGTACAGGACGTTCATCAGGGTGGACTTGCCCGCCCCGTTCTCGCCCAGCAGGCTGTGGATCTCGCCCGGGTTCACCACCAGGTCGATGTGGTCGTTGGCCACGAGCGCACCGAAGCGCTTCGTGATCCCTCGCAGCTCGAGCCGCATGCTCTGCCTTCCTCGCCAGGGCCTGGACCCTTGCCCGCCGTCAGCCTCCCATCGCGGGAGGCGCTCCGCCGCCCCGCGCACCGCGTGCGCGGGTCCCGGGGTGTGTTCACCCGGGACCCGCGCACGCCTCAAGCGCCGAGCGTACCCGTCACTCGCTCCCGGCGAGGTAGGACGTGACCTCGACCTCTCCGGAGATGATCTGCTCCTTGAGGGTGTTGACCTCGTCCATGAGGGCGGGGTCGACCTTGTCCTCGAAGTTGTGCAGCGGGGCCAGGCCCACGCCCTCGTTCTCCAGGGTGCCGACGTACGGCGTCGGGTCGAACTCGCCGTTGCCTGCGGCCGTGACGGCCTCCTGCGTGGAGACGTCCATCCGCTTGAGGATGGAGGTCAGCACGTAGTCCTGGGTGGACGGGTCGGTCTCGAAGAAGTCGGCGTCGACGCCGACGAGCGCGATGTCGCGACCGGAGTCCTGGATCGCGGCGATCGCGGACTGGTAGATCGGACCGCCGACGGGCAGGAGCACGTCGACGCCCTGGTCGATGATGTTCTGCGCGGTCGTCTTGGCCGTCTCGTTGGCCTCGAAGCCGCCGGTGAAGGAGCCTTCCTCGCCGCCGGTGAACCCGATGACCTCGACCTCGGCGCCCTTGACCTCGTTGTAGTGCTCGACGCCCTGCTTGAAGCCGTCCATGAAGATCGTGACGGTCGGGAACGGCTGGCCGCCGAAGGTGCCGACCTTGCCGGCCTCCGAGTAGCCCGCCGACAGGTAGCCCGCGAGGAACGCCGCCTGCGCGGTGTCGTACAGCAGCGGCTTGATGTTCTCGGCGTCGGTGGTGCCGTCGAAGTCGTTGTCGGCGGCGTCGTCGACGATGATGTACTCGGTGTCCGGGTTGGCCGTGGCCGACTCGACGGTGGCCGCCGACAGGGCGAAGCCGACCGAGACGATGACGTCACAGTTCTGCCCGACGAGGGACTCGATGTTCGGCTTGAAGTCGCTCTCGGACTGCGACTGCACGTCGGTCAGCTCGGCACCCAGCTCCTCGGCCGCGGCCGAGGCGCCCTCGAAGCTCAGCTGGTTGAAGCTCTTGTCGTCGAAGCCACCCTGGTCGGAGACGATGCACGGCTTGAAGTCGCTCGCCGCGTTCCCCCCGTTGCCGTCGCCGGTCTCGTCCGGGGCCTCCGCACAGGCCGCCAGCGCGAGCGCGGCGACGCTGGCAAGGGCGGTGAGCTGGATCGCTCTCTTCACCTGTAGCTCCTGTCGATCGTTCAGTCCAAGAGGGCCGGGTTCTCCCGACCCCCGTCTCGGCGTGCAGCCTAATCACCTGACCACCATGTGGACGCCCCGTGCAGGCCGTCGCCGAAAGTCGTTATCGAAGCGGTATCCAAGCGGCGTCGAGCGACGGTCACGTTTCGGGACGAGCCGGACGCGCGTCGTCGCGGCCCCTCCCTCAGGGCTCGAGCACGAACCTCGCGAGCAGGCGCGCTCCCAGCCCGATCGCCCGCTCGTCGACCACGAGGTCGCCCTGGTGGATGTCGTACCGGCGACCGCCGGGCGTCCCGGTGCCGAGCCGCGCCATCGCCCCGGGCACCTTGGTGAGGTACCACGCGAAGTCCTCGCCGCCGAGCGACTGCTCGGTGAGCACGACGCCGCCGGGCCCCAGGACGGCCGCCCCGGCGGCCTCGAGCGCGGCGGTCACCGCCGCGTCGTTGTCGACCGGCGGCACGCCGCGCGCGTGCCGCACCGTGACGTCGACGTCGTACGGGGCCACGACCTGGCCGACGGCATCGTGCAGCACCTGGCCGGCCCGCTCCCACGCGCGCACGTCGAGGCAGCGCAGCGTGCCGCTCACCGTGCCGGTGGACGGGATCGCGTTGCTCACGTTGCCCGCGTGCACCGCGCCCCACGTGAGGTTCACGCCCGAGCGCGGGTCCAGCCGGCGGCCCAGGACCGCCGGCACCTGGGTGATGACCTGGCCGAGCGCGTACACCACGTCACCCGTCAGGTGCGGTCGCGACGTGTGCCCGCCCGCCGAGGACAACGTCACCGTCACGGAGTCGGACGCGGACGTGATCGGGCCGATCCGCGTGCCGACCTGCCCGACGTCGAGCTTGGGCTCGCAGTGCACTGCCGCGATCCGGTCCACCCCGTCCAGCGCTCCCTGCGCGACGACGTCGTGGGCGCCGCCCGGCATGATCTCCTCGGCGGGCTGGAAGACGAGCCGGACGCCGACGTCGAGCCGGCCCTCGTCGTGCAGCGCGGCGAGGGCCAGGCCCGCGCCGAGCACCACCGTCGTGTGCACGTCGTGGCCGCAGGCGTGCGCGACCCCCGGCACGACGGACGCGAACGGCAGCCCGCACGAGTCCTCCAACGGCAGGGCGTCGAGGTCGGCCCGCAGGGCGACCCGCCCCGTGGACCCGGCCGCGCCCGTCGGCTCCGGGCCGACGTCGCACACGAGCCCCGTGCCCTCCAGGAGCCGCGGGCTCAGCCCGGCCCGCCGCAGCCGGTCGGCGACCGCCGCCGTCGTGCGCACCTCCTCGCGCCCGAGCTCGGGGTGGGCGTGCACGTCGCGCCGGAACTCCACGAGCTCGGGGACGAGCGCCTCGACGAGCTCGTCGAGGCGGGCGCCCGGGTCGGCCGCGGAGCTCACAGCAGGTCCTCGCGGCCGAGCGCGCGCACCGCGTCCACCATGCCCTTGACCTGCTGGGCACGGGCCCGCGTGGTCACGAGCAGCGCGTCCGGGGTGTCCACCACGACGACGTCGTCGATCCCGAGCAGCGCGACCAGCCGCTCTCCGCCCGGCACGACGACGGACCCCGCGGACTGCACCCGCACGACGTCGCCGCCGTCGCCGAGAACCTTGGACCCGGCGTCGTCGTCGGACGGGAGCAGGGCGGCCAGCGAGTTGAAGTCACCGACGTCGTCCCAGCCGAAGGTGCCGGGCACGACCGCGACCCCGCCGGTGGCGGCCACGGGCTCGGCGACCGCGTGGTCGATCGCGATCTTCTCCAGGCCCGGCCACACCTCGGCGAGCACCGCGGCGCGGCGCGGCGTGTCCCAGGCCTCCGCGACCGCGCGCAGGCCGTCGTGCAGCGCGGGGCGCTGGTCGGCGAGGTGGCCGAGCAGCACCGACGTGCGGGCCACGAAGATGCCCGCGTTCCAGCGGTATTCCCCCGAGGCGACGTACGTGCGCGCCGTGGCGGCGTCGGGCTTCTCGGTGAAGCCCCGCGCGTGCAGGGCGCTCGGGGCGCCCTCGACGCCCAGCGGGTCGCCGCTGCGCACGTACCCGAACGCGACGGACGGGCGCGAGGCCGCGATCCCGATCGTCGCGACGTACCCCGCCCGGGCCACGGCGACGGCCTCGCGCACGGCGCCGTCGAACGCGGTGGTGCCGGAGACGACCTGGTCGGCGGCGAACGACCCGACGACCACGTCGCCGTGCCGGCGCTCCAGGACCGCCGCAGCGAGGCCGATCGCGGCCATCGAGTCGCGGGGCGACGGCTCGGCGAGGACGGCGTCGTCCCCGAGCTCGGGGAGCTGGTCCCGCGCGGCCGTGACGTGGCGCTCGCCCGTGACGAGGACGACGCCGTCGGCCCCGGCCAGCGGCGCGAGCCGGTCGAACGTCGACTGGAGCAGGCTGCGTCCGGAGCCCGTGAGGTCGAGCAGGAACTTGGGCTCCCCGGCCCGCGACAGCGGCCACAGGCGGGTGCCCGCGCCTCCGGCTGGGACGACGGCGTGGAAGCCGGGGATCGGCCCGGACAGGGCGGGGGTGGTCATGAGGGCAGCATAGTGACGGGTTCCGCGACAACGCCGTGAACCGTGTGGAATAGGTCACGAAAGGGCCGGTGACATCCCGGTTTGCCTGGCCCCGCGTCACGCGAGACGACCAGATGTCACTACAGTGACCGTGAACGGAACCCACACAGAATCCCCGCCAACGGAGGCTCCCCCCGTGCCCACACCTGCTGGCACGCTCTACCGCGGCCGTGAAGGCATGTGGTCGTGGGTCGCGCATCGCGTGACCGGCGTGCTCATCTTCTTCTTCCTGCTCGTGCACGTCCTGGACACCGCGCTCGTACGCGTCTCGCCCGAGGCCTACAACGCCGTCATCGGGACGTACCAGACGCCGATCATGGGACTCGGGGAGGCGGGCCTGGTGGCCGCGATCGTCTTCCACGCGTTCAACGGCATCCGCATCGTCCTGGTCGACTTCTGGGCGAAGGGTCCGCGCTACCACAAGGTCATGCTGTGGGTCGTCGTCGGCCTGTTCGTCGTGACGATGGCGGGCTTCCTGCCGCGCCACCTGATGAACGTCTTCGGAGGTGGCCACTGATGACCACGCAGTCCACGATCCCCTCACCGCGCTCGCCGTACGTGCGCCGCAAGACGACCCGCGGCAACTTCGAGCTGTACAGCTGGGTCTTCATGCGCGGCTCCGGCGTCGTCCTGCTCGTGCTGATCTTCGGCCACCTGTGGACCAACCTCATGGTGGGCGACGGCGTGCACGCGATCGACTTCGGCTTCGTCGGCGGCAAGTGGGCGTCCCCGTTCTGGCAGATCTGGGACCTGCTGATGCTCTGGCTCGCGATGATCCACGGGACCAACGGCGTGCGCACGATCGTCAACGACTACGCGCAGCGCGACACCACCCGGATGGTGCTCAAGGGCCTGCTCTACCTGGCGTTCACGGTCGTCGTCGTGCTCGGCACGCTCGTGATCTTCACGTTCGAGCCGTGCCCGCCGGACGCCCCGGCGAACCTCCTGCCGTCGTTCTGCCCCACGATCTAAGGACTGGCCCCTCCGATGCAGACACATCAGTACGACGTCGTCATCGTCGGCGCTGGCGGCGCCGGCATGCGTGCGGCGCTCGAGGCCTCCGGCGAGGTCCGCACCGCCGTCATCTCCAAGCTCTACCCGACCCGCTCCCACACCGGTGCCGCCCAGGGCGGCATGGCCGCCGCACTGGCGAACGTCGAGGACGACAACTGGGAGTGGCACACCTTCGACACGGTCAAGGGCGGCGACTACCTCGTCGACCAGGACGCGGCCGAGATCCTCGCCAAGGAGGCGATCGACTCCGTCCTCGACCTCGAGAAGATGGGGCTGCCGTTCAACCGCACCCCGGAGGGGCGCATCGACCAGCGCCGGTTCGGCGGGCACACGCGGGAGCACGGACAGGCCGCGGTCCGCCGCGCCTGCTACGCCGCGGACCGCACGGGTCACATGATCCTGCAGACCCTGTACCAGAACTGCGTCAAGCAGAACGTCGAGTTCTACAACGAGTTCTACGTGCTCGACCTGCTCACCGACCACGACCTCACCACCGAGGACATCGGGGACGGCGCCGAGGTCAACGCGACCGGCGTCGTGGCCTACGACCTCGCGTCCGGCGAGATCCACGTGTTCCAGGCCAAGGCGATCATCTTCGCCACGGGCGGCGCGGGCAAGATCTTCAAGACGACGTCGAACGCGCACACGCTCACCGGTGACGGCATGGCGCTCGCCTACCGGCGCGGCCTGCCGCTGGAGGACATGGAGTTCTTCCAGTTCCACCCGACGGGTCTCGCGGGCCTCGGGATCCTGCTCTCGGAGGCCGCACGCGGCGAGGGCGGCATCCTGCGCAACTCCGACGGCGAGCGCTTCATGGAGCGCTACGCCCCCACCATCAAGGACCTCGCACCCCGCGACATCGTCGCCCGGTCGATGGCCAACGAGGTGCGCGAGGGCCGCGGCGCCGGGCCGAACAAGGACTACGTCCTGCTCGACCTGACGCACCTGGAGCCCGCGCACATCGACGCCAAGCTCCCCGACATCACCGAGTTCGCGCGCACCTACCTCGGCATCGAGCCCTACACGGAGCCCGTGCCGGTGTACCCCACCGCCCACTACGCGATGGGCGGCGTGCCGACCAACGTGTCGGGCGAGGTGCTGCGCGACAGCCACAACGTCGTCAAGGGCCTGTACGCCGCCGGTGAGGTCGCGTGCGTGTCCGTGCACGGCTCTAACCGCCTCGGCACCAACTCGCTCCTGGACATCAACGTGTTCGGCAAGCGCGCCGGCCGCTCGGCCGCCGCGTACGCCAAGACGGTGGACCAGCACGCCGAGCTGCCCGCGGACCCGACCGCCCGCGTCGAGGCCCAGCTGACCGAGATGCGCGACCGCCCCGACGGCGAGCGCGTGGCCGAGGTCCGCAAGGCCCTGCAGGAGACCATGGACGCGAACGCCCAGGTCTTCCGCACCGGCGAGTCGCTGGGCCAGGCACTGTCCGACATCCGCGAGCTGCAGAAGCGCTACGCGAACGTGTCCGTGCAGGACAAGGGCAAGCTGTTCAACACGGACCTCCTCGAGGCGATCGAGCTCGGCTTCCTCCTGGACATCGCCGAGGTGACCGTCGTCGCGGCGATCAACCGCAAGGAGTCGCGCGGCGGCCACTACCGCGAGGACTTCCCCGAGCGGGACGACGCGAACTACATGCTGCACACGATGGCGTACCGCCGTCCGACGTCGGCCCCCGACGCCGGTGACGGGCACGTCGCGGGCTACTTCGACCACGTCGAGGACTTCGGGGACTACAAGGTCGTCCTCGGGTCCAAGCCCGTCACCCAGACGCGCTACGAGCCGATGGAGCGGAAGTACTGATGACTGCTGTTCTCGAGAACCCTGCGACCGAGTCGCCGAAGCCTGAGGTGGGCGCCGTCCCGTCCTTCGAGGTCACCCTGCGGGTCCGGCGCTACAACCCCGAGTCGGAGCACGGCGAGGAGTCCGTCTGGGACGAGTTCACGGTCACCGCCCACGGCACCGACCGCGTCCTGGACGCCCTGCACAAGATCAAGTGGGAGCAGGACGGCTCGCTGACGTTCCGCCGCTCGTGCGCGCACGGCGTGTGCGGCTCGGACGCCATGCGGATCAACGGCCGCAACCGGCTCGCCTGCAAGACGCTCCTCAAGGACGTCAACCCCGACAAGCCGATCACCGTCGAGCCCATCAAGGGCCTGCCCGTGGTCAAGGACCTCGTGGTCGACATGGAGCCGTTCTTCGCGTCCTACCGCGAGATCATGCCGTTCCTCATCACCTCGGGGAACGAGCCGACCCGGGAGCGCCTCCAGTCCGCGGCGGACCGCGAGCGTTTCGACGACACGACCAAGTGCATCCTGTGCGCCGCGTGCACGTCGTCCTGCCCCGTGTTCTGGAACGACGGGCAGTACTTCGGCCCGGCCGCCATCGTCAACGCGCACCGCTTCATCTTCGACAGCCGCGACGAGGGCGGGACGCAGCGCCTCGAGATCCTCAACGACAAGGAGGGCGTGTGGCGCTGCCGCACGACCTTCAACTGCACCGAGGCCTGCCCGCGCGGCATCGAGGTCACCAAGGCGATCCAGGAGGTCAAGCGCGCGATGATCACCCGCGCGTTCTAGCCCGCCAAGAGCCTGCTCGCCGAGATAGAGAGGCACCTCGCCGAGATAGAGAGGCGAGGTGCCTCTCTATCTCGGCGAGGTGCCTCTCTATCTCGGCGAGGTGCCTCTCTATCTCGGCGGGTGGCCCTCTCTATCTCGGCAGGGGGGAGATGCCCCGGCGGATCCCGCGGACGACGACGCTCCACGGCTTCCCGGACCCGTGGCCCCGGCGGACCACCCGCTCGATCTCGGCCGCGTCCCGCATCGCCGCGACCTGTGCCTCGGCCTGCGCGATCTCGTCCAGCCGCGGCGGGTCGTACATCCACGCGCAGACCAGCAGCAGCACCCGCGCCACGAAGTTGACCAGCACCAGCACCGTCACGAGGCCGGCGAACGCGGCGAGCAGCGCGTTGCGGTCGGCCCCGGCCGCGACCACCGAGGTCCCCAGCCAGCGCAGGCCCCCGGCGACGACACCGGCCGCGAGGCAGCCGAGCAGCAGGTCCCGGGTCCGGTGGGGCCGCACGCGGGCGACCACCCGGATGATGAGGAGCACGAGGAGCGCGTCGAGGACGACCCCGACGGCGGCGGTCCCCACGGCCGTGAGCTGCGTGACGACCACGGACCCGCCCAGCAGGTCCTCGACCCGCCGGCTGGCGGCCTGCGAGACGACGCTCGCGGCCGCCGACGCCACGACCATGGCCCCCAGGAGCACGAATCCGAGCAGCTCCCGGAGCTTCGACAGGACGGGGCTGACCCCGACGACGGGCTGGTCGAACATCGACCGCACCGACACCCGCAGGGCCCGCATGAACCCGACGGCCGTCCACAGGAACACGACCGCCGCGGCTACGGAGTACCACGTGACCGCGGAGGGGAGCAGCAGCTCGCTGGGTGGCACGATCCCGTTCGGGCTCTCTTCCGAGCGGATCAGGCCGGGGAGCCAGGTGTCGATCTGCTCGAAGACCGCGTCCTGGAGCTCGGGACGGTCCGCCAGCGTGGAGGAGAACACGGTGAACGCGATGGTCAGCGCCGCGAACAGCGAGAAGATCGCCGTGTAGGCGATACCGCCGCACAGCAGCGCACCGCGCCGGTCGATGTACCAGTAGACCGAGCGGACGGGCCGCAGGTCCTTGTACCACTCGAACGCGGCGGACCAGCGCTCGCGGGCGCGTTCGAGACGGTGGTCCACAGTGGACGACCCTAGGGAGCCGAACGGGCCCCCGCGAGCCGGAAGCTGCGCTGCGGTCGCCATACCCCGTCGTCGCCGTGCTCGTACTGCCACAGACGGTCGACGTCGAACGCCCCGTCGAATCCGGCCAGGTCGGTGAGCGCCCGGTCAAGCTCGGCCTCGGGCACCTCGTGGGCGACCGTCACGTGCGGGTGGTAGTTGAACCGCAGGTCCTGGGCCAGAATGCCGGATCGCGTCGCGGCCTCCAGCATCTCGCACTCGGCGATGCCCTCCGCCAGGGCGACGAACACGACCGGGGAGATGGGCCGGAACGTTCCTGTCCCCCGCAGGTGCACCCGGAACGCCGGCGTCTCGGACGCGACCTTCTCGAGGTGCTCGACGACGGCCGGGAGCACCGACTCGTCGACCACCGTGGGCCCGATCACCGTGATGTGCGGCGGGATCGCGTGGGCGAGCGGGTCGCCCAGGTCGGCTCGAGCCGTCTGGAGCTCCTCGGCGAACGGGTCCGGCACGGCGATGGCGATGCCGATCCGCACCTGGGCGGGACCACGGGCGGGGATGTTCACCGGGCGCCTCGCGGCAGCAGCCCGAAGCGGTCATAGACGCGGTCCAGCACCGGCCGCGCGATCGCCCGCGCCCGCTCCGCGCCGTCGGCCAGCACCTTGTCGAGCTGCGCCGGGTCGGACAGGTAGGTCTGCGCCCGGGCCTGGAACGGCTCGAGGAAGGCCACCACCGCGTCCGCGAGGTCGACCTTGAGGTAGCCGTAGCCGCGGCCGTCGTACTCGGTCGCGATCTCGTCCACCCCGCGGCCGGTGACGGCCGAGAAGATCGTCAGGAGGTTCGAGATGCCGGGCTTGCTCACCGGGTCGAACCGCACCCCGTACGACTCGTCGGCGTCGGTCACGGCGGACTTCACCGCCTTGGCCGCCTTCTTCGGGTCCTCGAGCAACCAGATGACGCCCTTGCCGCCTGCGTTGGACTTGCTCATCTTCGCGGTGGGCTGCTGCAGGTCCTGGATCTTGGCCACGGCCTTGACGATGTGCGCCTCCGGAACCACGGCCGTGCCCGCACCGAACCGGGTGTTCAGCCGCTCGGCCAGGTCCCGCGTGAGCTCGAGGTGCTGGCGCTGGTCCTCGCCGACCGGCACGAGGGCGGCGTCGTAGAGCAGGATGTCCGCGGCCATGAGCACGGGGTAGGTGAAGAGCCCGACGGTGGTGCCCTCGGCGCCCTGCTTGGCCGACTTGTCCTTGAACTGGGTCATCCGCCCGGCCTCGCCGAACCCCGTCTGGCAGCTCAGCAGCCACGCCAGCTCGGCGTGCTCGGCCACGTGCGACTGCACGAAGAGGATCGAACGCTCCGGGTCGATGCCGCCCGCGAGGTACTGCGCCGCCGTGCGACGCGTACGCTCCCGCAGCTCGGCCGGGTCCGGTCCGACCGTCAGGGCGTGGAGGTCCACGACGCAGTACAGGGCGTCGTAGTCGTCCTGGAGCCTCGCCCACTGGGCCAACGCACCCAGGTAGTTGCCCAGGTGCAGGGACCCGTCCGTGGGCTGCATGCCCGAGAAGATGCGCGGCCTGACGGCGGGGACCGCCGGGGAGGTGCCGTCCTGCGGGGCGGCCGGGGTGACGACGTCGGACATGTTCCTCATTGTGGCAGGTGGGACGGGTGTGCTGGAAACGCCCTGGTGGGCGGGCCGGGCGCGGCGGGCCGGGTCAGGTGGCCTCGTCGTCGAACGGGGCGGGCCCGTCCGGCGCAGCCGGCCGCGGAGCTGCCGCCGCTGCTGCCATGCCGCCCGCAGCCATGCCGCTCGTCATGCCGTCCGCAGGCCTCGGTGTCGTGGGCGTGTCGTCGAGCAGGGCGTCGCGCACGATGCGACGCGGGTCGTACTGGCGTGGGTCGAGCTTCGACCAGTCGACGTCCTTGAGCTCCGGCCCGAGCTCCGTGTCCACGCGCGACTTGGCGTCCATCAGCAGCGCCTTGCCGCGCCGTACGAGCGCACCGAGCTGGGCGGCGTACCTGGGAAGCCGCTCCGGGCCGATGAGCATGACGGCGAGCACCACGAGGACGACGAGCTCTCCGCCGTTGATGTCGAGCACGGGATCAGCCTATCGGCCCACGGAGGGCCCGGACCGCCCGCGTCACCCGGACTCCTGCCCGTCGAGGACGACCCGGACGTCGCGCTCGTCGCCGTCCGTGCGCACCCGCAGCGTCACCGCGTCGCCGGGCTGGCGGGCGCGGATCGCGACGATCAGCTCGTCGCTGCGGGCCACGGGGCGGCCGTCGATCGCGAGGATGACGTCACCCGCGCGGATGCCCGCGAGGTCGGCGGGCCCCTCCGGCGTCACCGCGGGCTGCCCCTGCTGGGCGCCGGTGGAGACCTGGACGCCCTCGCCCCCGTACGTCGTGTCGAGCAGGACCCCGATGACGGGGTACGTCGCGCGCCCCGTCTCGATGAGCTGCTCGGCGGTGTGACGCGCCTGGTTGGCGGTGATGGCGAAGCCGAGACCGATGCTGCCGGTCGCGGTGAGCGCCCCCGGCGGCTGCGCGATCGCCGAGTTGATGCCGACCACCTCGCCCGCCGAGCTCACCAGCGGCCCCCCGGAGTTGCCCGGGTTGATCGCCGCGTCGGTCTGGATGGCGTCGATGAACGCGCTCTCGGCGTCGTCGCCCGCCTGCACCGGCCGGTGCAGGGCGCTCACGATGCCCGTGGTGACCGTGGCGTCCAGACCGAGGGGCGCGCCGACCGCCAGCACCGCGTCGCCCACCACGACGTCGTCGGAGTCGCCCAGCACCAGCGGCTCCAGACCCGACTCGTCGACCTTGAGCACGGCGAGGTCGTAGTCCGTCGTCCGCCCGACCAGCTCGGCGTCGCGCTCGTGGCCGTCGGCGAACGTCACGACGACGTCCCCGTCGGCCGCACCGCCCGAGACCACGTGGTTGTTCGTGAGGATGTAGCCGTCCGAGCGCAGCACGAAGCCCGAACCAGTCGACACGCCGTCGCCGCCGGTCACCTCGATCGAGACCACGCTGGGCAGCACGGCCGCGGCGATGCCGGCCACGGAGTCCGCGGGCCGCGACGGCGTGCCGTCGAGCGCCACCCCGTCCGCGGGGGCAGGAAGGTCCGCGTCCGAGGGCCGGTCCGGCCCGACGGCGTCCGAGAGCCGGTCCCCGACCACCCCGCCCACGAGGCCGGCCACCATCGCCAGCGCCACCACGCCGGCACCGAGCCGCCGGTGCGCAGGGCGGCGAGGGCCCGCCGGTGCCGGGAGCGGGTCGTCGAGCGCCCGGTCGGCGCCGGCAGCAGGGCCGCCCGTTGCGTGGTCGGCGGCAGCGGAGTCGGCGACAGCGGAGTCGACGGCAGCGGAGTCGACGGCAGCGGAGTCGGCGGCGGGCACCCGCGGCATGGCGGGCACCGCGCCGGCGACGGGTCCGGATGCGTCGGCGGTCGTGGGGGTGAACGGCGGCGCGAGGGCGGGCTCGGGTGTGGCGGACGTCCGCTCGGGCGCAGGGGGCCCAGCGGGCTCGGGCGCAGGGGGCACCGGCTCGGGCGCGGAGGGCGCAGCCGGCTCGGGCGGCGTCGGCGGGGCGAAGAGGTCGTCGGGGCGCTGCGTCATGGCTGAAGGAGTGCTCCTGTCACGGTGCTCCAGCCGCGCGAGAGCTGCGGCAGGACCCCGGCATCGTAGCCACCGCCCGGGAAGGACGCCACGAGCGCGGCCACCTCGTCCCGCGGCGCGTCGGCGGTGAGCTCGACAGCCGTCTCGCCCGCCTGCCAGGCCACGTGCCACGGGTCGCTCGACAGCACCTGGACGTCGTGCCCCGGGACTGGCAGGGTGGCCCGGGCGTCGCCGGACAGGCGGCCGGGCCGCTGCCGCACGACGACCGCGCCGTCCGGCCCGGACAGGTCCACCTCGACCTCCGGGGTGGTGCCGGACGTCGTGACGACGTGCACCGCGGTGATCTCGTAGCCCTCCGGCAGCCGCGTCGGGGCAGCCCAGCCGTTCGCGTCGAGCCAGACGAGCGCGTCGTCACCCGACATCGCCCCCGGGCCGACCGAGGCGAGGAGCGTCAGAGCCGCCGAGCGCGACGGGTCCGGCGTCACGACGGGCCCCTGGCCGAGCGCCACCAGCAGGAGGCCGAGCACCCCCACCCCGCCCGCGCCCACCATCGAGACCCGGCGCAGCCGCTGCCTGCGGCGCCGCCCGCTCAGGTCGCCGGTGAGGAGCGGCTCCCAGGTGTGCGGGCTGTCCCACCGGTCCGCCCGCCCGGACCCGCGCAGGGGGTCGCCCGCGGCAGGCGGGATGGACGCGGACAGCGCGAGCAGCCGCTCCGTCAGCCCAGGGTCGGGGGCGACGTCGCGCGCGGCGGCCAGGGCGCGGCGGGCGGCGCGGGCGGCCTCGAGCTCGTCGGCGCACCGGGCGCAGCCGGCGACGTGCTCGAACGCCCGCTCCGCCGACGCGGCGTCGAGCTGACCGTCGGCCAGGTCGCTGACCCAGCAGCCGAGGTGGCCCGTCACCGGGACCCCTCGGACGTCACCTCGCCGCGACGGTGCTCGAGGGCGCCGCGCAGCTGGGCACGCGCCCGGTGGATGCGGGACCGGACGGTGCCGAGCTTGATGCCCAGGGTCACGGCGATCTCCTCGTAGCTCAGCCCCTCGATGTCGCACAGGACGACGGCCGCGCGGTACTCGGGGCGCAGGGCGTCGAGGGCGGCCTGCACGTCACGGTCGAGGTTCGCGTGCTCGAAGCCCCGCTCCGGGCGGCCCGGGCCCTCGGGGGCCTCGACCCGTGCGGCGTCGTCCCCCATCGCCTCCATCCGGATGCGACGGCGACGGCGCACCTGGTCGAGGAACAGGTTCGTCGTGATGCGGTGCAGCCACCCCTCGAAGGTGCCCGGGGTGTAGCTGGACAGGGACCGGAACACCCGCAGGAACGTCTCCTGCGTGAGGTCCTCGGCGTCTTGCTGGTTGCCCGAGAGCCGGTAGGCGAGCCGGTAGACGCGGGCGGAGTGCTCGCGCACGATCGCGTCCCAGGTCGGCGGCGTCCAGGCGGCGTCGGGCGCCGGCGCGGGCCCGCCGTCGACGCCCTGAGGTGCGGCGGGGCTGCCCGTGATCGGTCGTGTCATCACTCCCATGGTCCCACGGCAACGTCCGGGCACCTCAACTCGTTCCCGCGTACGATCGCCCTGCGCCCATCGTTCCACCGGCCCGCCGGTGCCCCCCCGTGGAGGAATCATCACCAGCGACGTCGACGCCCGCCACGGACGGACCGCCGGCTGGGCCTACACCGAGTCCTTCGTCCCTGAGGACGACGTGCTCCTGCGTGCCCGGGAACGCGCCGCCGAGCTCGGGTGCCACGCTCCGCCGCCGGGCACGGGCGCCGTCCTGCGGGTGATGGCCGCGTCCCTGGCGGCACGCGCCGTGGTCGAGGTCGGGACAGGGACGGGCGTGGGATCGCTCTGGCTGCTGCGCGGGATGCCCGCCGACGGCGTCCTGACCACGATCGACGTCGAGCTGGAGCACCAGCGCGCGGCCAAGCGGGCGTTCGCCGAGGCGGGCATCGCCCCCGGCCGCACCCGGACCATCCCGGGACGGCCGGCCGACGTGCTGCCGCGGCTCACCGACGGCGCCTACGACCTGGTGCTGGTCGGTGCCGACCCGTACGCGTACCCCGAGTACGTGGAGGAGGCGCTGCGGCTGCTGCGTCCCGGCGGCGTGCTCGCGGTGGACGGCGCCCTGCACGAGGGGCGGGTGCCCGATCCCGCGCGCCGCGACGAGGTCACGACCGTGGTCCGTGAGGTCGGTCGCGCGCTCCGCGCCGACGAGCGGGTGGTCCCGGCGCTGCTCCCGTCGGGGGACGGTCTGCTGCTCGCCGTACGCCGCTGAGCCGCTCGGCACCGCCGGCGTGCCCCGGACGACGACGAGGCGCGGGGCAGCGGTGCTGCCCCGCGCCTCGCGGGTCGATGCGGCCGGCGTCCCGGCACGCGGCGTCAGGCGACGACGGCCTGGAGCGCCTCGCCCAGCTCCGTCGCCTCGGTGGCGTTGAGCTCGACGACCAGACGGCCACCACCCTCGAGCGGGACCCGCATGACGATCCCGCGGCCCTCCTTGGTGACCTCCAGCGGCCCGTCGCCCGTCCGCGGCTTCATCGCAGCCATCTGTGGCTCTCCCATTCCGTTGTCCGGTTCTCGGCTTGACCTCGCCCTCGGGGACCCGCTGAGCAGCAAGGCTGCTCGATGGGGCGAGGATGAGGCGCGCCTCACCATTCTAGTTCAGAACGGGAGCAGTTCTTCCATACCCCGGACACCACGGGTCGACAGGCGAGATCGCCGCCCACCGTCCGGGAAGCGGCCGTCAGCCGAGCCCGCGCAACGCCCCGTGCGGCGGGGCGTCGTCGCGGACGGCCGCCACCATGTCGAGCACCCGCCGCGTGGCCCCCACGTCGTGGGCGCGGAACACGCTCGCCCCCATCCAGGCCGCCAGCGCGGTCGCTGCCAGGGTGCCCTCCAGACGCTCGTCGGGCGGCAGGCCGAGCGTCTCGCCCACGAAGTCCTTGCGCGACAGCGCCATGAGCAGCGGGTACCCGAGCCGGGCGAGCTCGGCCGTCCGGCGCAGCAGGTGCAGCGAGTGCCACGTGTTCTTGCCGAAGTCGTGCGTGGGGTCGACCAGCACCGACCGCGCCGGCACGCCGCACGCGACCGCACGCGCCGCCGAGGTGCGCAGCGTCGTCAGCACGTCGTCCAGGACGCCGTCGCGCGGGTCGACGCCCGAGCGGGCGTCGGCGCCGTCCCGTCCGGCGCCGGCGTGCCCGGTGGCGCCCCACGGGTACTCCACCCGGTACGGGTCGGTGCGGGGCGTGGCCCCGCCCGTGTGCGAGCACACGACGCCGACGCCCGCCGCGCCCGCCACCTCGACCAGGCCCGGGTCGTGCCCGGCCCAGGTGTCGTTGATCAGGTCTGCCCCGGCGTCGACCGCGGCCTGCGCCACGGACGCGCGCCACGTGTCCACCGAGACGAGCAGGTCCGGGACCTGCTCGCGCACCCGGCGCACGAACGGCACGACGCGGTCGATCTCCTCGGCCGCGCTCACCTCGGGCCCGACGCCCGCCCGCACGCCGCCGACGTCGACGATCTGCGCGCCGTCGGACCAGGCCCGGTGCGCCGCGGCCAGGGCGGCGTCGTCGTCGGGCAGCCGGGCGGGGGCGTAGAAGGAGTCCGTGGTGCGGTTGACGATCGCCATCACCACCGGCCGCAGCGAGCCGTCGGGCCCACGGCCGACCTCCCGGCCCCGCAGGACGAGCGGCACGACGTGCGCGGGCGGCGCGCCGCCCGGCCCGGCCTGCGCCGCCCGTCGCGCCACGTCGGGCGCCGGGCCGGTGGCCCTCACTGCTGGGCCGGCGGGGTGTCGGCGGCCTCCTGCTGGTCCTCGACGAGCCCGGCCAGGGCTTCGCGCTCCGACGCCGCCAGGGCGGCCCCGCGCTCCAGCACGTAGTCGACCGCCTCGGCAGGCGTGTCCGCCAGGTGCAGCAGGTCGAGGTCCGCCGGGTTGATCATGCCGCGGTCGGCGACGGCGCTGCCCAGCCACTCCAGGAGCCCGCTCCAGTAGTCCGTGCCCACGAGCACGATCGGGAACTCGGTGACCTTGTGCGTCTGGACGAGCGTCAGCGCCTCGAACAGCTCGTCGAACGTGCCGAACCCGCCGGGCAGCACGACGAAGCCCTGCGCGTACTTGACGAACATCGTCTTGCGGGCGAAGAAGTACCGGAAGTTCACGCCGAGGTTGACGTACTCGTTCATCCCCTGCTCGAACGGCAGCTCGATGCCGAGCCCGATCGACGTGCCGCCCGCCTTGTGGGCGCCCTCGTTGGCGGCCTCCATGATGCCCGGGCCACCACCCGTCATGACGGCGTACCCGGCCTCGGCGAGCAGGCGGCCCACCTCGACCGCCAGCGCGTAGTCCGGGTGGTCGCGCGGGGTGCGGGCAGAACCGAACACCGACACGGCCGCGCCCACCTCGGCGAGCGCGCCGAAGCCCTCGACGAACTCGGACTGGATACGCATCACGCGCCACGGGTCGGTGTGCACCCAGTCTGCGTCGGCGCCGGCCGCGAGGAGGCGCTGGTCGGTCGTCTGGGCGGGGATCTGGGTGCCGCGCAGCAGCACCGGTCCCTTGCGGTAGCCGCGTCCCGTCTGGGGGACGCCGTCGTCGCCGCGGTCGCGGGGGCTGCCCTGGGTCGGGCCGGATGTCGTCGCTCGCGTCATGCCTCGAGCCTATGCTCCGTCGCGCGCCTCGACCGCCTCGCCGGTCGACGCCCCGAGGAGCCACGCGCGCAGCGCGTCCCGCCCGACGGCCAGCCGGGCCACGGGCAGCCGCTCGTCGTCCTTGTGCGCGAGCGCCGGGTCACCGGGCCCGAAGTTCACGGCGGGGACGCCGAGCTCGGCGAAGCGGGCGACGTCCGTCCAGCCGTACTTCGGACGCGGCACGCCCCCGGTCGCACCGAGGACGGCGGCCACGAAGTCCGCCGCGAGCGGCGCGTCCAGCCCCGGCCGGGCGCCGGGCGCGGCGTCGGTGACGACCACCTCGAACCCCGCGAACAGCTCGCGCACGTGGGCCTCCGCCTCCGCAATGCTGCGGGACGGCGCGAACCGGAAGTTCACCGTCACCGTGCAGGCGTCAGGCACGACGTTGCCGGCGATGCCACCGCTGATCGCCACGGCGTTCATCCCCTCCCGGTACACGAGCCCGTCGACCTCGATCTCGCGCGGGTCGTAGGCCGCGAGCGCCGCGAGGACCGGCGCGGCCGCGTGGATCGCGTTGACGCCCGTCCACGACCGGGCCGAGTGGGCGGCCACGCCGGTGGTCCGCACCTCGACGCGCAGCGTGCCGTTGCAGCCGCCCTCGATGCCGTTGTTGCTCGACTCCCCGAGGATCGCGAAGTCGCCCGCGAGCAGGTCGGGCCGGTTCCGGGCCAGGCGTCCCAGCCCGTTCTTGGTCGCCTCGACCTCCTCGTGGTCGTACAACACCCACGTGACGTCGACGCCGGGCTCGCGACCCGGCCGGCCCACCTCGGCGGCGAGCGCGAGCATGATCGCGATGCCGCCCTTCATGTCGACGGTGCCGCGGCCCCACATCTCGACCTCGCCGTCGGGTGCCGTGACGAGCCGCGTGGGCAGGTTCGGCTCCGCCGTCAGCGGGACGGTGTCCAGGTGCCCGGCGAGCACGACCCGGCGGGAGCGGCCGAACGTCGTCCGCGCTACCACCGCGTCGCCGTCGCGCACGACCTCCAGGTGCGCCTGGGCGCGCAGCGCGCGCTCGACGGCGTCGGCCAGCGCGGTCTCGTCGCCCGACACCGACGGGACGTCGCAGATCGCGGCGAGCAGGTCGACGAGGTCCGACGAGGCGACCTCGTCGGGGTCGAGCAGCTCGAGCAGGTCGACGGGCAGGGAGGGGGCGGCGTCCGTGGTCACGCGCACCATCGTGACAGACCGGCGCACTACGCTGGGCCCATGACGACGCCTGCTGCTTCGCGCCCTGCCTGGGGCCTCGGTCTCGCCACTGTCACCGACGACGGGACGACGCTCGACGTCTGGTACCCGTCCCCTGTGGTCGGCGCTCCCCCGGCCGGCGACGTCACGGTCCCCGCCGAGCTCGACGCGCTGACGGAGCGGGACGACGCCCGGCGCGTGGACGTCATGGTCGTCCGCACCGAGATCGACCTGGACGCCGCTCCCGTGGACGCCCGGGACGCGTACCTGCGCCTGCACCTGCTGTCGCACCGGCTCGTGGCGCCGCACGGGCTCAACCTCGACGGGCTCTTCGGGGTGCTGTCCAACGTCGTGTGGACGTCCCACGGCCCGTGCGCCGTCGAGAGCTTCGAGGCCACGCGCCTGCGGCTGCGCGCCGACACGGGCCGGGCCGTCACCGTCTACGGCATCGACAAGTTCCCCCGCATGGTCGACTACGTCGTCCCGGCAGGCGTCCGTATCGCCGACGCGGACCGCGTGCGCCTCGGCGCGCACCTGGCGCCCGGCACCACCGTGATGCACGAAGGGTTCGTCAACTTCAACGCCGGGACCCTGGGGTCCTCCATGGTCGAGGGCCGCATCTCGGCCGGTGTCGTCGTCGGCGACGGGTCGGACGTGGGCGGCGGCGCCTCGATCATGGGCACGCTGTCCGGCGGCGGCAAGGAGGTCATCAGCCTCGGCGAGCGCTCGCTGCTGGGGGCGAACGCGGGGCTCGGCATCCCGCTCGGGGACGACTGCGTCGTCGAGGCCGGCCTGTACCTCACGGCCGGCACCAAGGTGACCGTGCTCGGCGAGATGGGCGCCGACGGCGACCCGCTCGTCGTCAAGGCGCGCGACCTCGCGGGCCGGGACAACCTGCTGTTCCGCCGCAACTCGCGCACCGGCGCGGTCGAGGTGCTCCAGCGCGGTGGGGTGGGCATCGAGCTCAACGCCGCCCTGCACGCGAACTGACGGTCGTGTCCCGAGCAGGTCGGCGGCGGGAACGACGGCCAGGCGTGGTCGCGGGTGTCGCCGTCGCCTCCGTGCTGGCCGTCGCCGTCGCCGCCACCGGGGGCGTCGTGTGGTTCCTGCGGTCCTTGGACGAGCCCGCCCGGCCCGTGCGGTGCGCGGCCGCGCTGGACGGTACCGACTGGTACCTCTCCCCCGTCCAGGCCGAGAACGCCGCCCTGATCGCCGGCGCGTCGATCCAGCGCGGGCTGCCCGCACGGGCCGCCACGATCGCCCTCGCGACGGCGCTGCAGGAGTCCCGCCTGGAGAACATCGACTACGGCGACCGGGACTCGGTCGGCCTCTTCCAGCAGCGGCCGTCGCAGGGCTGGGGCAGCGTCGACGAGATCATGGACCCGGTCTACTCCACCGGGAAGTTCTACGACGGGCTCGTCGAGGTGGACGGCTACGAGGACCTCGAGGTCACCGTCGCCGCGCAGGCGGTGCAGCGTTCCGGGTTCCCGGACGCCTACGCGCAGCACGAGACCCGGTCCCGGGCCTGGGCCTCGGCGCTGACCGGCGCGTCCCCCGGTGCGATCACCTGCTCGCTGCCCGTGCCGGACCCCGACGACCCCGCGGTCGGCGACGGCGGGAGCACCGCGGACCTCGCGGAGCTGCTGACGCGCGACCTCGGCCTACCGGGCGACGTGGTCGCCCTGTCCGACGACGGTGCGTCGGCCGTCGTCGACGCGACGTCCCTGCCCTACGACGACGCCGGGCGCTCCGCGTGGGCCGTGGCCCACTGGGCGGTGGCGACGGCCCTGACGACCGGCACCACCGAGGTGCGCGTCGCCGACCAGGTCTGGACCCGCGAGAGCGCCTCCTGGACGCCCGCGCAGGAGGCGGACGACCCGTCGGCCGGCGACCAGGCGGTGGGCGAGGTCACCGTCCACCTGGGCGCGTAGCCGCACCGCCCGGCATCACGACAGACGCCGAAGGGGTCAGGATCTCGACGCGAGATCCTGACCCCTTTGGTGAGCAGCGGGCGACGGTGGCCGGGGCCGTCAGCGGCCGGAGACCGGCACGTAGTCGCGCGCCGTCGGGCCGGTGTAGACCTGGCGCGGACGGCCGATCTTGGTCTGCGGGTCGTTGCGCATCTCGCGCCACTGGGCGATCCAGCCCGGCATGCGGCCGAGCGCGAACAGCGGCGTGAACATCGTCGGCGAGAAGCCCATGGCCTTGTAGATGAGGCCCGTGTAGAAGTCGACGTTCGGGTAGAGCTTGCGCTCCACGAAGTAGTCGTCGGACAACGCGATCTCCTCGAGGCCGCGAGCGATGTCGAGCAGCTCGTCCTTGGCGCCGAGGCTGTCGAGCACGGCGTCCGCGTGCTTCTTGACGATGGCGGCACGCGGGTCGTAGCTCTTGTACACGCGGTGCCCGAAGCCCATGAGCCGGACGCCGTCCTCCTTGTTCTTGACCTTCTTCATGAAGGTCTCGACGGAGTCGTCGCCCGCGCGGATGCTCTCGAGCATCGCGAGCACGGCCTCGTTGGCCCCGCCGTGCGACGGACCGGACAGGGCGTTGACGCCCGCCGCGACCGAGGCGTACAGGTTCGCGTTCGAGGAGCCGACGATCCGCACCGTCGACGTGGAGCAGTTCTGCTCGTGGTCGGCGTGCAGGATGAGGAGCTTGTCCATCGCGGACACGAGGACCGGGTCCGCCTCCCACTGCTCGTAGGGGCGCGAGAACGTCATGCGCAGGAAGTCGTCGACGTAGCCGCGGGCGTAGTCCGGGTACATCAGGGGCTCGTCCCGCATGGAGCGGTGCAGGTAGGACGTGATCGTGCGCACCTTCGCGAGGATCAGCACGGTCGCGAGCTCGACGGCCTCGTCGTCGGACGGGTCGAGCGACTCAGGGTAGTACGTGGCCAGCGCGTTCACGCCCGACGCGAGGACCGACATCGGGTGCCCGCCGCGCGGGAACGACGTGAGGAACGCCCGGAAGCCCTCCGGGACGAGCGTGTGCCGGTTGACCCGGTCGGTGAACGCCTCGAGCTCCGCGGCCGAGGGCAGGTCGCCGTGGATGAGCAGGTAGGCGACCTCGAGGAAGGTCGAGGAGTCCGCGAGCTGCTCGATCGGGTACCCCCGGTAGCGCAGGATGCCCTGGTCGCCGTCGATGTACGTGATCGCGGACTCGCACGACGCGGTGTTGGTGAAGCCCGGGTCCACGGTGACCATGCCGGTGTCGCGCAGCAGCGAGGACACGACGATGCCGTCGTTGCCCTCGGTCGCGGGCACCACGGGCAGCTGCCGGGTCGTGCCGTCGACGGTGAGCTCGACGGCGGCGGAGCCGGCCGGCGTACCGGCGGCAGGCTGGGTGGAGGTCATGGCTTCCTTCCCTGACGGGCTCGGCGGGACGCGACGGCGGGTTCCGGCGAACGCGTGACTCGTGACTCTGGACGGGCGGCCCGGGGCACGCCGGCCATGGCTTCCTCTAGGGCGACCACGACCTTCGGACGAACTTACCCCCCAAGACCATGGTGATCCAATCCCCGGGTCAAGCGGATGTGATGCGCACCACAGCGCGAGCCACGTCGTCGTCCGAGGCGGTGAGCGCGACCCGCACGTGCCGTTCCCCCGCGACGCCGTAGAACTCGCCCGGACCGACGAGCACACCGCGGGCGGCGAACCAGGCCGCCAGCTCGCGGGAACCCGCGCCCTCCAGGGGCGATCCGCCGGCCGGGCGGGCCCACAGGTACAGCCCGGCCTCGGAGCCGTCGACGGCGAGGCGGGCCGCGTCGAGCGCCCCGCGCAGCGCCGTCCGCCGGCGGGCGTAGACGGCCCGCTGCGCCGCGACGTGGTGGTCGTCACCCAGGGCGGCGGTCATCGCGGCCTGGACGGGGGCGGGCACGATCATGCCCAGGTGCTTGCGCGTGGCGAGCAGCCGCGCCACGAGGCCCTGGTCCCCGGCGACGAACGCCGCCCGGTAGCCGGCGACGTTGGACTGCTTCGACAGCGAGTACGCGGCCAGCAGGCCCTCGTGCGTGCCGCCGGTGACGCGCGGGTCCAGCAGGCTCGGGACCCGCGAGACGCCGCCGTCCCCGACCCAGCGCGCGTCCCACGGCAGCTCGGCGTAGCACTCGTCGCCCACGACGACGGCCCCGATCTCGCGGGCCGCGGCGACCACGCGTCGCAGGTGCGCCACGTCGGACACCGCGCCCGTCGGGTTGCCCGGCGAGTTCACCCACACGAGGCGGACGTCGGTGCGCCCCGCCCAGGCGTCGACGTCATCCGTGGCCAGCGGCGTCGCGCCCGCCAGCCGCGCCCCGACGTCGTACGTCGGGTACGCGGCGGCGGGGTGCACCACGACGTCGCCAGGGCCCAGGTGCAGCAGCGACGGCAGCAGGCCCACGAGCTCCTTGGAGCCCACGGTGGGCAGCACGGCCGCCGGGTCGACGTCCGGCACCCCCCGCCGGCGCGCGAACCAGTCCGCGACGGCCCGGCGCAGCGCGGGCGTGCCGTGCGTCAGCGGATACCCGTGCGCGTCCGACGCCCCCACGAGCGCGTCGCGGACGACGTCGGGCGTGGGGTCGACGGGGGTGCCGATCGACAGGTCCACGACCCCGTCGGGGTGCGCGCGGGCCGTGGCCCGCACGTCGTCGAGGGTGTCCCAGGGGTAGGGCAGGTGACCGAGATCGGCGAATCCCACGAGCGAGCCGGTCGTCGAGGGTTCAGGCCTGCGGGGGCAGGGCCGCGATCATGGGGTCGTCCTTCTCGATGAGCCCCATCTTCGCCGCGCCACCGGGCGAGCCCAGGTCGTCGAAGAACTCGACGTTCGCGCGGTAGTAGTCCTTCCACTCCTCGGGCACGTCGTCCTCGTAGTAGATGGCCTCCACGGGGCAGACAGGCTCGCACGCACCGCAGTCGACGCACTCGTCCGGGTGGATGTAGAGCGACCGGGAGCCCTCGTAGATGCAGTCCACGGGACACTCCTCGATGCACGCCTTGTCCTTGACGTCGACGCACGGCTGAGCGATCACGTAGGTCACTGCGGCTACCTTCCAGGTGACGAGGTGCGGCCGCCGCCGGGGCGGGGCCGCGATCTTCGACGGGCGGCGCCACGGGCGCCGTCCCTCACGGTGAACTCTAGTATCGCTGACGTGGTGACCGAGCCGAACGTCCGTCCACCGTCCGACTGGCGAGACCTGCAGGTCGGCGCACGGGTCGTCGTGCGCCGCCGGCTGCGACCCGAGGAGCAGGCCGAGGGAGCGCCGCAACGGTGGACCGACGTCGTCGGCGTCGTCGTCGCCCTGGACGGCGCGGGGCTCGACGTGCGGCCCGACCGCAGGCCGGGGCTGGAGGTCGTGCACGTCGCCGCGGCGGACGTCGAGGTGGTCAAGCCCGTCCCGCCCCGGCCTGCGCGTCGCGGGGAGCGCCACTGAGCACCACTGAGCGCCACTGCCACGAGGGCGGGTAGCGGGTCACGCTGTGGGCTACCTCACAGGGTGCGGTGGCCCCGGCCGGCGCACCAGCCGCGCGTGATCGGCGGACAGGCCCGCGACGACGTCGCCGGCCACGCACCGCTCGACCAGCCGGCCCGGCCACCCCTCGGTGAGCGGCTCGAGCCCGCCGTCGCCGGACCGACCGGGGTCATCGGGCGGGGCGGGGTCGCCGGCCCGGACCTCGTCGGCCGCGTGGAAGAACGCGTGCGGCGACCCGTTCGTCTCGAGCGCGCCGATGACGATCTCGAGGTCCCGCACCACCTTGCGCAACGCCGGGGCCACCCAGGCGGCGTTCTCGGTGACCATGGCCTCGGTCCGTCCCGGGTCGGTGCGCGCCACCCGGGTGCCGTCACGGAAGCTCCCGGCCGCGAGCCCGAGGGCGAGGTCGCGCACCGGAGCGCCCGCCACGGCGTTGAGGAGCTGGGTGGCTACGACGTGCGGCACGTGGCTGACCAGGGCGACCGCCTCGTCGTGCTGGGTGTCCGTGACGACGGCGGCCGTACCCGCCAGCGGCCCTGTGACCAGCCGCAGCACGTGGGCGAGCCGCTGGGGACTCCCCTGCTCCACGCCGTCGGGCGCCACCGTGACGGCCCAGGCGACGCCGTCGAGCAGGGCCGCGGACGACGCCTCGAACCCGCTGTGCTCCGTGCCCGACATCGGGTGGGCACCCACGTAGCGCCCGCCCAGGCCCGCCTCGCCGAGCGCCGCGCGGACGGGGCCCTTGACGCTGCCGACGTCGGTCACGGTCGGGCCGCCGTCGGGGCCGGCCGCGGCGGCCGCGTCCGCGAGCAGCGGCGCCAGCGCGCCCGCGGTCGCGTGCATGGCACGCAGCGGCACCGCCAGGACGACGAGGTCCGGGAGCGCACCGCACAGCGCGGCGAGGTCGTCGACCACCGCCAGCCGCGCCGCCCGCGCTGCCCGTCGTGTCGTCGCCGAGACGTCCGTGGCGACGACGTCGACCCCGCGCTCCGCGAGCAGCCGGGCCAGCGAGCCGCCGACGAGCCCGAGCCCGACGACGCCGACCCGTCCGACCGGGTCGGACCCGGCGCCCACCGTGCTCACCACAGCAGGCCCCGCGCGAGCGTGGCGTCGTCGTCGTCCGCGCGCACGCTGCCTGCGGGCACGTGGTCGGGCAGCACGCCGTCGAGCCCACGGCCCCCAGGCTCGGCGGGATAGGCGCCGAGCACCTTGAGCGAGTCGCCGGCGGCGAGCAGCTGCCGCAGCAGGTCCGTCACGGAAGGGTCCCAGGGGGCGGCGTCGAGCGTCACCACGAACACGTACTGGCCCTCGCGCACCTTGAGCGGCCGCTCGACGAGGCTCGACATGTTCACCCCGCGCTCCGCGAACCCGGCCGTGATGCGCGCCAGGACGCCGGGGCCCGTGACCACCGGCGTCACGGCCGCCATGGTGCGCCACGCGCGCTCCCCCTCGGCCCGCAGGGATGCCCAGCCGGCCGACGCCGCGTCGCGGCGGCTCAGCACCAGGAACCGGGTCCGCGCGCCCGCGAAGTCCTCCACCGCCGTCGCGAGGGTCTCCAGCCCGTACAGCTCGCCGCACAGCCGGGGGCCCAGGGCGACCTGATGATCGCTCAGGTCGCGGCACGCCGCGGCGTTGGACGACGCGGAGACCGGCGTGAGCCGTCGCCCCGCCACGAACCGGCTGCACTGGGCCAGGCCGTGCGGGTGGGCCGTGGCCTCCCGCAGACCGGCCGGGTCGGCGCGCCCGGGGCGCACGAACGCGTCGAACGACACGTCGAGCACCACCTCGTCGACCGCGACCACCTCGCCGCTGCCGACGAGCGCGTCGAGGGAGGGGACCACATACCCCTCGACCGAGCTCTCGATCGCGATCACGCCACGGTCCACGCGCCCGGCGGCCACGGCGTCGTGCACCTCACCCACCGTGCCCAGCGGCACGGCCGTGACCTCGTCGGCCGCGGACCCGACGCCCCTCCGTCGCGCCCAGGCCAGCACGGCCTGGTGCGTGAAGGTGCCCTCGGGGCCGAGGAACGCGACGACCGTCATACGCCGGGCCAGCGCGGGGCGAGCAGGTCGGGCCCGGGCTCCGGTCGGTCGCCCGGCAGCACCGCGAGCGTGCGGTGCGCGACCCCCCGCGCGTCGAGCTCGGCGACCAGGGAGTCGAGGATCTCCACCCGCGGGCAGCGGAAGGAGGTGAAGAACACGTGCGGCCCGAGCGTCGACGGGTGGCTGCGCAGGTGCTGCAGGTCCACCCCGGCGTCGGAGAGCACGGCGAGGGTGCCCTGCAGGGAGCCCCGGTGGTCGTCGGACGGACCGACGGCGAGCCAGACCTGTGCCGGCGCGTCGAAGGCCGGCCACCGGTCCCGCGGCTCCAGCAGCCCGTACCAGACCGGGCCGCGCTCGCCCAGGCGTGCGCTGCCCGGCAGCTCGGCCCAGCCCGCCGGGACGCGCTCCCGCTCGACCACGAGGGACCCCGTGGGCCCGGCAAGCCGCGCCCGCTCCTCGACCGACGTGCGGGTCGGCACCAGGCGAGGGCCGACCCCCATGCCGCGCAGCACCTCGCGGCAGTCGCGCAGCCCCGCCTCGTCGATCACGACCTGACCGCCGGACGCGCCGGCCGGGGCGACCCAGACCCACTGCGGAGGGACGGCGACGGCTCCCGTCACGATGAGGCTCGGGTCGCCCGCGAGGATGGCCTCCTCGAGGCCAGGCGACGGCTGCTCCGGGTGCCCGAGGTGCACGACCGCGGCGAGGTCCCCGATGCCCGCGACCGTCGCCAGCGTGTCCGTCGTCGAGCCCAGGTCCAGCAGCTCCGAGGGCTCGCCCGGCAGCCCAGCGGCCGGCGACGCCGGGGCGACCCCCGACCAGCCGGCCTGCCGCGCCGCCGCGGCGGCCTGCGTCGGCGACTCGCGCTCCGTGCGTCCGAGCATCAGTCCTCCGCGTCCTCGTCCCGCGCGCTGCCTTCGCCCCGCTCGTCGCTCTTGCCCCGGTCCCCGCCGCGGTCCGCCTTCGGCGCGTCGCAGACGACGCCGTTGTCGGGCTTGTAGGTCCACGGGTACGACTCGTCCTTGACCTTCTTGCCGTCGAGGAAGACCTGGCGGTAGTTGACGATGCGGAAGCCGTCGTTCCCCGCAGGGTAGTTCTCGCAGCTCGGGCCCGACTTGTGCACCTGGGTGGTCGGCACGACGTTGGTCTTGTCGCCCGCCCAGTACTTGACCTCGTAGTGCTTGGTCGACCAGATCTCCACGTGCAGCTCGCCGCCCGACACCCACGACCGGAGCACGGCGCCGTAAGGGGTGTCGTTCGTGAACTTCATGTCGATCGAGCCCACGTAGATCGTGGCCTCGCGCCCCGCCGGGTACCGGCTGAACCAGTAGCTGTGCTGGCGGTGGCCCGCGTCGTCGAAGCCCGCGAGGTACCCGGCGTTGTACGTGGTGGTCGCCATCTGCGAGAGCCCGCCGCCCACGGCGTCCGTGTGGATGCCGTTGTTGACGACGCCGGCCGAGTAGTAGCCGTTGCTGACCTCGATCGGGGACAGCGTGTCGACGAGCGAGAACGTCTCCCCCGGTGCGACGAGCGTGCCGGTGACCAGCTCGGCACCGCGCGCGAGGTTCTTCGTCCGGATCCGCTCGTTGGTCAGCGGCGTCGAGAAGGAGGACACGACCTCCTTGACGCCCATGTCCTCGAGCGCCTCCTTGGTGCGCTCCGGGTCACGCTCGACGAGCTCGAGCTCGACGGTCCGGTCGTCGCCGACCTCCGCCGCGGCCACGACCTTCGCGCTGGCGTCCGGGTCGAGCGTGGTACCAGGCTCCCCGCCGGCGACGACGGGCTTGCCGTCCGAGAACTCGAAGTGCGCGTCGTCCGGGTCGGTGAGCAGGTCGTTCGTCCGGTCGATGACGGCCTTGACGATCTTCTCGCCGTCGACCTCGGGCACCAGCTCGCCGTCGACCGGCGTGAACGACGTCGCGTCGGCCAGCTCGTCGGCCGGCAGCTCGGCCTTCTGGTCGCCCACGTTCACCACGACGGGACCGGAGACGACCTGCTCCGCCTGTTCCAGCGCGGCGTCCGTCTCGCCCTGGTCGATCTGCGGCTCGACCGGCTCGACCGGCAGCACGTACGGGTCGGACCGGACGAGCCAGCCCGAGGTGATGACGTCCGTCGCGGCCTCGACGACGATCGTCGAGCCCTCGACCGCGTCCGTCGCGACGGCCTCGCCGTCGCTGAACGACACGGTGCCGTCGACGGGCTCCACCTGCAGCGACTCCTCGAGACCAGCCACGGCAGCGTCGAGGGCGGCGGTGTCCACGTCGAGGACGGGGGTGATCTCCTTGCCGCCCACCATGTGCTCCCAGAGGCGCGCCGGGCTCAACGTGAACCCGGTGAGCCCGTCGACCGTCGCCGGCCCGTCGAGCGCCAGACCCGCCACCGCCGGGTCGACCGTCGTCGACGCCTCGCCGGCCTCCACCGTGAACGGCTCGGCCGCGCGCGGCCCCAGCCCCTGCTCGAGCGCCGAGACGGCCTGCTCCTCGGTGAGCCCGCCGATCTCGACGCCGGCCACCGTGGTGTCGTCCGCGACCGTGCCCGCGACGGCCCACTCGGCGCTCGCGTACATCCCCGCGAGCACGACCAGGCCGATCCCGGCCCACATCGCGACCTTCGGCACGCGGCTGGGGGCGCCGTCACCGCTGAGCCCCTCCAGAGGGGAGCCCGCGGGCGGCTCCTCGCCCCCGCCTTCCGTCGAGGCCTGGGCCGCCGTGACCAGGGGCAGGGCCTGCGTCGGCTCGCCCGCCGCCGACGGCGCGGGCACCGTCCCGATCACACGCTGCTCGTACGCACGCACCGCCGGCTGGTACGGGACCTCGGGGCCCGTCGCCACCGGTTCCACGGGCGTTGCCCGGTTGGTCGGCGCGGCCGGCTCGGACGCGGCCGGCACGCCGGGCCGTTGTGCGGGCGGCATCGCCGGTTGCGCGGACGACGGCGTGGGCTCGGCGGACCCGGCCACCTGTGCGGACGCGGGAGACTGCGCCGACGCGGCGGACCCGGCCACCTGTGCGGAAGCGGACGACTGCGCGGACGCAGGCGACTGCGTCGGGCTGGCCGTCGGTGCCGGTGCCGCCGGCTGCTGCTCGGGTACGTAGGGCCGAGACTGCGGCTCTGGCTGAGGCTGAGGCACCACACGAACGGTCGAGGATGCGGGCACGCCGGCGTCGGCAGGACGGGCGGGCTCGGCGGGCTGGGCGGGGGTCGTCGTCGACCGCTGCTCGGTCGCGGCGGGCCTGGACGGCGGTGCGACCCTCTCCGGCTGCGGCGTCTGCGGCTGCGGCTGCGGCTGCGGCTGCGGCTGCGGCGACTCGGGCCGAGCCTGCGGAATACCGCGGACCATCGGAGGCGCAGGAGCGCTGGGCTCGCTGGGCTCGCTGGGTGCGCTGGGCGCGCTGGCCTCGGCGGGCTTGCCCGACGCGCCCTGAGAGGGTGCGGCGGAAGCCTGCGGGACCACGGGCTCGGCCGGCTTCCCGGCACCCTTCGCCGCAGGCTCTCCCGGCTGCGATGGCTCGCGCGACTCCGCGGGCTTGGAGGGCTCGGACCCCGCGGGCTCGGCCGACTCCGCAGCCCTGGTCGACTCCGCAGCCTGGGCAGGCTTGACCGGCTCCACAGGCTTGGCAGCCTCGGCAGGCTTGACCGGCTCCACAGGCTTGACAGCCTCGGCAGGCTTGACCGGCTCCACAGGCTTGGCCGGTTCGGCAGGCTGCTGGCGAAGCGCCGGCGGGAGCGCGACGGGCGCCGGCTTCTCGGGCGGCGCGGCAGGCGTGCCGGACGCGTCGCCCTGCTGTGGTGTGGCGGCCTCACCGGTGGCGGGCTGCTGCTGGGGCTCGGCAGCGCTGCCGGGCTGATCGGTCGTCGGCTCGGGCGCAGGCTCACGCTCGGTCGGGTGACCCATGGACGACTCCGTGGAGGGCTCGAGGTCAGGGCGCGGTCCGCCCCGGAAGGACAGGGAGAGCGGGGCTCGGCCCGCCTGCAGGATCCTACTCGGGCACGGCAGCAGCCTTGGGCATCTGCCGGGGTGAAAGTGACAAATCGGGCCACCCTTCGCACAGGTTCGCCATCATTGGACCAACACCCTCCACAGGCCCGTCACACTGCCGGGCCCCGGCACCGTCACGCGGCGACGTCGGCGAACCAGCGGCGGGGCAGGAACGCCGTCACGGCGAACAGGACCAGGCCGCCGTACGTCCACACGAGGCCGACCGTCTGCGCGGGGACCAGGACGTCGCCGCCCGGGCCCTCCACGGACAGCATCTGCACCGCCACGACCCACCCGACACCGCTGGCGAGGAGGGTGCTCATGCCCGCCCACGCCCGGCACAGGACCGCCGCCGACAGGGTGATCGCGAGGGCGAGGACGATCCCGACCGGCAGGTCACCCCACTCGGCCCGGTGCGCGACGGTGCCCAGGACCCCGATGGTCACGCCGAGCAGCGCGGCGAGCGGCACGCGACCGACCACCGGCAGGAGGCGCCGGGGCGGCTGCGACGTGGGTCGAGCGGGCGTCGTGGAGGTCATCGCGGCGAGCCTACCCGGGCGCGACGCACGTAGGTCTCGCGCACACCGATCGGTGCGAGCACCGCGTTGCTCAGGGCATACCGCCCGAGCAGCACCGGCCCGTCCCCGTCGTCGGCCGCGCACGCCGCCACGTGCTGGACCTGCGTGGCGTGTGCGCGCATGGCCGCCAGGAGCGCGTCCAGGACGGGCGCGACCTCGATCCGCACGATCTGCCGGCCGGCGAGCTCGACGGCCCGCTTCGCCACGGGCGGCAGCGGGCCTGCCGCGTCGGGAAGGTCGAGTCCTTCCACGGTCGCGAGGCGCCGCACGGCGGGGTCCGCGGCGAGGGCGCGCCTCGCGGCACGCGCCTCGCTCTCGGGCACCACGGCCTCCCAGAGCTCGGCCGTCCACGGGTCCCCCGGCAGGGCCGCGCCGCCGTTCGCCGCGAGCTCGAGGGCCCGCGCGGCGACGTCGTGGGTGCGCACGTGGTCAGGGTGCCCGTACCCGCCGCCGGGCTCGTAGGTGGCGACGACGTCGGGGCGCCAGGCGCGGACCACGGCGGCGAGCCGGCGGGCGGACTCGTCCAGCGGCACCCGGGAGAACGCCGTCGCGGGGGCGTCGTCAGCGGGGCCGGCCACACCCGGGCTCACCCACGACATCCCGGAGTCCTCGAGCCGCGAGGCACCGTCACCGGCGCCCGGGGCGGGGACGGAGTCGAGGAAGAGGTGCTCGTGCACGCCCAGGGCCGCCAGCGCGCCGGCGAGCTCACGCTCCCGGTGCGCCGCCAGCGCGGGGCCGTCCCCCTCCAGCTGCCCGACGCCGGTGGGGTGCGACGGGGTGTCGATGACCTCGCCGCGCTCCCCCCGGGTGCACGTCACGACCGCCACCGGCTCGCCGGCCGCAGCCCAGGTCGCCAGCAGCGCCCCGGTCGCCAGGGTCTCGTCGTCCGGGTGTGCGTGCACGGCCAGGAGCCGCCCGCTCGGCGCCATGGCCGCGAGCGGCGTCAGCCGCGCTTCGCCCGGGCCGTCGCGCGTGCGCGCGCGGTGGCGTCCAGGGCGACCTTGCGGATGCGCACCACCTCGGGCGTCACCTCGACGCACTCGTCCTCGCGCGCGAACTCGAGCGACTCCTCGAGCGTGAGGTGGCGCGGCGGGATGAGGTTCTCGAAGTTGTCGGCGGTCGAGGACCGCATGTTCGTCAGCTTCTTCTCCTTGGTGATGTTGACGTCCATGTCCTCGTTGCGGGAGTTCTCGCCGACGATCATGCCCTCGTACACCTCCTGCGTGGGGTCGACGAAGAACGAGCCGCGCTCCTGCAGGTTGATCATGGCGAACGGCGTCACCTTGCCGGCGCGGTCGGCCACGAGGGAGCCGGTGTTGCGCGACTCGATGGGACCGTGCCACGGCTCGTAGCCCTCGGAGATCGAGGCCGCGATGCCCGTTCCGCGCGTCTCGGTCAGGAACCGCGTGCGGAACCCGATGAGGCCGCGGGCCGGCACCATGAACTCCATGCGGACCCAGCCGGTGCCGTGGTTGCTCATGGTCTCCATGCGGCCCTTGCGCTGCGCGAGGAGCTGCGTGACGGCGCCGAGGTACTCCTCGGGGACGTCGATGGTCATGCGCTCCATCGGCTCGCAGCGCTTGCCGTCGATCTCCTTGGTGACGACCTGCGGCTTGCCGACGGTCAGCTCGAAGCCCTCTCGGCGCATCTGCTCGACGAGGATCGCGAGCGCGAGCTCGCCACGGCCCTGGACCTCCCAGGCGTCCGGGCGCTCGGTGGGCAGCACCTTGAGCGAGACGTTGCCGATCAGCTCGGCGTCGAGGCGGTCCTTGACCTGGCGCGCGGTGACCTTGTGGCCCTTGCCGCCCTTGCCCGCCAGCGGGGAGGTGTTGATGCCGATGGTCATGGAGATGGCCGGGTCGTCGACCGTGATCAGCGGCAGCGGGCGCGGGTCGTCGACGTCGGTGAGGGTCTCGCCGATCATGATGTCGGCGATGCCGGCGACCGCAACGATCTCGCCGGGGCCGGCGGACTCGGTCGGGACGCGGTCGAGCGCCTTGGTCTCCAGCAGCTCGGTGACCCGGACGCTGCTCAGGGTGCCGTCGTGACGCGCCCAGGCGACCGTCTGGCCCTTGCGCAGCGTGCCGTTGAAGATGCGCAGCAGCGCGAGTCGGCCCAGGAAGGGCGACGCGTCGAGGTTGGTCACGTGGGCCTGCAGCGGCATCTCGGGGTCGAAGGTCGGCGCCGGGATGGTGTCGAGGATGGTCGCGAACAGCGGCTCGAGGTCCTCGTCCACCGGCAGCGAGCCGTCACCGGGCTGCTCGGTCGACGCGCGGCCGGCCTTGGCCGAGGCGTAGACGACGGGCACGTCGAGGATCGCGTCGAGGTCCAGGTCCGGCACCTCGTCGGCGAGGTCGCTCGCGAGCCCGAGCAGCAGGTCGGTGGTCTCCCCCACGACCTCGGTGATGCGGGCGTCCGGCCGGTCCACCTTGTTGACGACGACGATCACCGGCAGCTTCGCGGCGAGGGCCTTGCGCAGCACGAACCGCGTCTGGGGCAGCGGTCCCTCGGAGGCGTCCACGAGCAGCACGACGCCGTCGACCATCGACAGGCCGCGCTCGACCTCGCCACCGAAGTCGGCGTGGCCGGGGGTGTCGATGACGTTGATCGTGATGCCGTCGGACTCGCCCGTCGCCACCGCGGCGGGCCCGGCGTACCGGATCGCGGTGTTCTTCGCGAGGATCGTGATGCCCTTCTCGCGTTCCAGGTCACCGGAGTCCATGACGCGGTCGTCCACGTGCTGGTGCGCCGAGAAGGCGCCGGCCTGGCGCAGCATGGCGTCGACCAGCGTGGTCTTGCCGTGGTCGACGTGGGCGACGATCGCCACGTTGCGCAGGTCGGAGCGCACAGACATCAACGGATCTCATTTCATGGAGGGAGGGAGCCCGAGATCGGGCCACCGAGAATCCTACCCGCCCGGGTCCACTCCTGGGTGGTCGCCGCCCTCGATGTGATGCCCGCCACCGTCGCCGCGTTGCTCCGGGGCCGCGTCACGACCCCGCCGCCGCGGCCCGCGCCACCGCAGGGATCCCGGCGGGGCGGGCAGCACGTTCTCCCAGCGCCCCGCCAGCGTGGTGGCGACCTTCTCGGTCACGTGCTCCGTGAACTCCGCACGTGCGGCACGGCGCTCGGCGCGCAGGATCGCCCGGTGCTCGACCCGCAGCTCCTTGACGATGGACACGGCCATGCCGATGAGCACGAGGGAGAACGGCAGCGCGATGAGGATGGCCGCGGTCTGGAGCGCCGACAGCCCGCCCGCCAGGAGGAGCGCCATCGCGACGAGGCCCTCGAGGATCGCCCAGAACAGCCGGCTCCACAGCGGCGGGTTGGGGTTGCCACCGTGGGCGAGCATGTCGACGACGAACGAGCCCGAGTCCGACGACGTGACGAAGAAGATCACGACCAGCACGATGCCCGCGATCGACAGCCACGTCCCGGCCCCGGGCAGTGCGTCGAAGAGCTGGAACATGGCGGTGTCCGTGTTCACCTCGCCGGTCGCCGGGTCCAGCATGCTGCCGGGCTCGGTCATCTCCTGGCGGATCCCGGAGCCGCCGAACACGCTGAACCAGATCGTCGTGATCGCCATCGGCACCGCGAGCGTGCCGAGCACGAACTCGCGGACCGTGCGGCCTCGCGAGATCCGCGCGATGAACACGCCGACGAACGGCGCCCAGGAGATCCACCAGCCCCAGTAGAAGATCGTCCACGACGACTCCCACTCGAGGCCCTCGCCACCGCGGAACGCGAGGGTGTCGAAGGTCAGCTGAACCACGTTCGCGACGTAGTACCCGAGCGACTGCACCCACTCGCGCAGCAGGAAGAGCGTGGGACCCAGGATCAGCACCACGACGAGCACGACGCCGGCGAGCACCATGTTGCCGTTGGACAGCCACTTGATCCCCTTGGTCAGGCCCGAGGCGACGGAGAGCGTCGCGAGGGCAGTGATGGCGACGATGAGCGAGATCTGCAACACCAGCGTGGCCTCGATGCCCATGAGGTAGCCGAGGCCGTGCGCGATCTGCAGCACCCCGAGCCCCAGGGACGTCGCCACACCGAACACCGTGCCGATGATCGCCGCCACGTCGATGGCGTGGCCGACCCAGCCCTTGACCCGGTCCCCGAGCAGCGGCTCGAGCGCCCAACGGATCGAGACGGGACGTCCCTTGCGGTGGATCGCGTACGCCAGCGACAGGCCGGCGACCACGTAGATGGCCCAGGCGTGCAGGCCCCAGTGCAGGTACGTCTGCCCCATGGCGGCCTGGGCGAGCTGCGGGCCGTCGCCCGTGACCCCGGGCTTGGGGCTCACGAAGTGCGAGAGCGGCTCCGCGACGCCGTAGTAGACCAGGCCGATGCCCATCCCCGTGGCGAACAGCATCGAGAACCAGACCGGGAGCCGGAACTCCGCATCCTCGTCGTCAGGCCCGAGCACGATGTCGCCGAAGCGGCTGAGCCCCATCCAGACGGCGAAGATGACGAACGCCGCCACGATCAGCACGTAGTACCAGCCGAACACCGCGATGACCCCGGACTGCAGCGTGTTCAGCACGCTCGTCATCGCGTCGGTGGTGACCACCGCGAGCAGCACGAAGAGCAGGATGATCCCGGCCGCCGGGTAGAAGACCCCCCGGCTCAGTGTCGACGCCCGCGCCATGCCTCTCACCTTCGCCCCGCGCCGCGGGACGGGCAAACGGAGACAACGGGGCCGGTGGACGAACACGTCGTCCACCGGCCCCGTCGTCGGCCGCCGCACCAGGCTGGGTCAGCTGGCGATCTCGGCGCCCTCCAGGCCGGCGCCCGGGATGGCCGCAAGCAGGTCGCGCGTGTACTGCTCGCGCGGGTCGTCGAAGACCTGGTCGGTGGTGGCGTGCTCGACCACCTTGCCGTTCTGCATCACGACGACCTCGTCCGCGATCTGACGGACCACTGCGAGGTCGTGCGTGATGAACAGGTACGACAGGTCGAGGTCCTCCTGCAGGTCACCGAGCAGGTCGAGGATCTGCGCCTGAACCAGGACGTCGAGCGCCGAGACGGCCTCGTCCAGGACGACGACCTCCGGCTTGAGCGCCAGGGCCCGCGCGATGGCGATGCGCTGACGTTGGCCGCCCGAGAGCTCGTTCGGGAAGCGACGCATGGCCGACTGGGGCAGCGACACCATGTCCAGCAGCTCGCGCACCCGCTTCTCCCGCTGCTTCTTGCTGCCGATCCGGTGCAGCAGGAGCGGCTCCTCGATGGAGCGGAAGATCGAGTACGTCGGGTCGAGCGAGCCGTACGGGTTCTGGAACACCGGCTGGATCCGGCGGCGGAACGCGAAGGCCGCCTTCGGGGACAGCTCGGCGATGTTCTTGCCGTCGAACTCGACCGCGCCCGAGGTCGGGTCGAGCAGGCCCAGCACCATGTTGGCGGCCGTGGACTTCCCGGAGCCCGACTCGCCCACGAGGGCGAGGGTGTGCCCGCGCTTGAGCGAGAAGCTCACGTCGTCGACCGCGGTGAAGTCCGTCGACGCGCCCGGGCGCCCACCACGGATGCTGAACACCTTGGTGAGGTTGCGGGCCACGACGATGTCCGAGCCCTTGCCGCCCCTGGTCGGCGCGTGGAGCTTTGAGCTGTTCTGGCCCCGCTCGTGCGCCACCTGGATCCGTCGCGAGGCGAGCGACGGCGCCGAGGCGACGAGCCGCTTCGTGTACGGGTGCTGGGGGTCCGCCAGGATCTGGCGAGCCGGGCCCGACTCCACGACGCGCCCCTTGAACATCACGACGAGGTGCTCGGCGCGCTCGGCGGCCAGGCCCAGGTCGTGCGTGATGAACAGGACGGCCGTGCCGAGCTCCTGCGTCAGCACGTCGAGGTGGTCGAGGATCTGCCGCTGCACCGTGACGTCGAGCGCCGAGGTGGGCTCGTCGGCGATGAGCAGCTTGGGCCGAGCCGCCAGTCCGATGGCGATGAGCGAGCGCTGCCGCATGCCGCCGGAGAACTCGTGGGGGTACTGCCGGGCGCGGCGTGCCGCGTCGGGCAGGCCGGCCTCGGCGAGCAGCCCCGCGACCCGCTCCTTGCGGTCCGCCTTGCTGCCCTCGAAGCCGTTCGCCCGCAGCGCCTCGTCGATCTGGGTGCCGATGCGCCAGACGGGGTTGAGGTTGGACATCGGGTCCTGCGGGACCAGGCCGATGTCGCGGCCACGGATGGCCTCCATCTCGGTGCGCGGCAGGCCGACGATCTCGCGGCCGTCGAACTTGATGCTGCCGCCCGTCACCTTGCCGGTGCCCGGCAGCAGGTCGATCACGGCGTGCGCCGTGGTCGACTTGCCCGACCCGGACTCGCCGACGATCGCGACCGACTGGCCGGGGTAGACGACGATGTCGGCGCCGCGCACGGCGTGGACCACGCCCTCCGTCGTGGTGAACGACACCTCGAGGCCGCTGATCTCCAGCAGGGGCTTGTCGGTCCCCGCCTCGTAGGCCTGGCCGTCACCACCGAGGGGCAGGTTGCCGTGGGTCACTGGGAACTGTGTCGTCATCGCTTCCGTGCCTTCGGGTCGAGGGCGTCGCGCACGACGTCGCCCATCATGAGGAAGCCGAGCACCGTCAGGGCGAGGCCACCGGCCGGGTAGAAGAGGATGTGCGGGGCGACCCGGATCGAGTTCTGCGCCCGGGCGATGTCACCGCCCCACGAGACCACGTCCGGGGGGAGCCCGATGCCCAGGAAGCTCAGGGTCGCCTCGGCCACGATGAAGGTACCCAGGGCCACGGTCGCGTAGACGATGATCGGCGCGGCCGAGTTCGGCAGCACGTGCTTGAGCAGGATGCCGCCGCGGCCCATGCCGAGTGACCTGGCCGCGGTCACGAACTCGTTGTTCTTCACGGACATCACCGTGCCGCGCGTGATGCGGGCGATCGACGTCCAGCCGAACAGCGCCAGCACGAACGCCACGGTGAACGCCGTCCGGTTCTCGGTCAGGCTCATGATGACGATGGCGGCGAGCACCAGCGGGATCGCGAAGAAGATGTCCGTCATGCGCGACAGGATCGTGTCGAACCAGCCGGCGAAGTAGCCGGCGATCGAGCCGATCGCGGTGCCGAGCACGACCACCATCGCGGTGGACAGCACGCCGACGACGACGGACGCGCGCGCGCCGTAGATCGTGCGGGCGTAGATGTCGCAGCCCTGGAAGTCGAAGCCGAACGGGTGGCCCGCCTCGGGCCCCTGCAGCGACTTGGACAGCTGGCACGACAGTCGCGGGTCCACCGACGTGAACCAGCTCGGGAACGCGGCGACGAGGATCACCGCGACGATGATCACGGCCGAGATCCAGAACATGGGCCGCCGGCGCATGTCGCGCCAGGCGTCGTGCCACATGCTCGACGGCGCGTCCGAGTCGCGGACGGCGTCGATGGCGCCGAGCCCGCCCTCGTCGAAGGGTGCGGCGAAGTGCTCCTGCCCGCGTCGGGGGGCTCTGCCGCCAGGAACGGTCTGGTAACGGTTCTCAGGCATAACGGATCCTCGGATCGAGCGCGGCGTACAGGAGGTCGACGAGCAGGTTTGCTGCGATGTAGACGATCACCAGCACGGTGGTCAACGAGACGACGGTGACGCTCTCTCCACGCTGGATCGCGTTGAAGAGCGTTCCACCGACACCGTTGATGTTGAAGATGCCCTCCGTGACGATCGCGCCGCCCATGAGGTTGCCGAGGTCGGCGCCGAGGAAGGTCACGACGGGGATGAGCGAGTTGCGCAGCACGTGGCGCCCGGTCACCTGGGTGCGGTTGAGGCCCTTGGCCCGGGCGGTGCGCACGTAGTCGGCGCTGAGGTTCTCCCCCACGGAGGTACGCGTCAGGCGGATCACGTAGGCGAACGACGTGGCCGCGAGCACTATCGCCGGGAGGAGCAGGCTGTAGAAGTTTGGATCCCTACCGACGGTGACGGGGAACCACCCGAGCTCGACACCCAGCACGAACTGCAGCACGAAGCCGATGACGAAGGTCGGCACGGCGATGACGATCAGGCTCAGCACGAGCACGGTGCCGTCGAACCAGCCACCCTTGCGCATGCCGGCGATCAGGCCGAACAGGAGGCCCAGGACGCCCTCGATGATCAGCGCCATGACCGCGAGCTGGAAGGTGACCGGCAGCGCGCCGGCGATGACCTCCGTGATCTCACGGCCTCGGAAGTCCACGCCGAAGTTCAGCGTGAAGACGCCGCGCAGGAAGAGCAGGTACTGGACGATGAACGGCTTGTCCAGGTTGTAGCGTTCGCGGATCTCGTCCTGAACCGCTTCGGGGAGCCCACGCTCCCCGCCGAGCGCGGCCACGGGGTCACCGGGCCGCAGGAATACCAGGGCGTACAGCAGAAGCGTCGCCCCCAGGAACACAGGAATCACCTGTAGGAGCCTGCGTCCGAGATACCAGAGCATGCGTGTTCTCTCCTCGTTCGCTCCGGGGGTGCCCGGGCTACGGGTTCATGGTCCCGGGCAGACGTCGTCCGGGCAAGGTCAAGGGCGAGGCGCACAACATTGGCACGCCCCGCCCCCGTGGTCAGTGCGGCCGACGGCGACCGTACAGGACGGAGGCGCCGCGGCCACAATCGACGACCGCCCCGGCCCCCTCGGGGGCCGGAACGGTCGTCAGGTGGTCACTCGGACTTGGTGACCGCGTGCAGAAGCGGGTCGCTGTCCCAGCCGAACTGGACGTTCTCGACCGTCTCCGCGTAGCCCGCCGTGGCGTTGTTGTACCAGAGCGGGATGCCGGGCAGGTCCTTGAACAAGATCTCCTGCGCCTGCTTGTAGAGCTCGATGCCTTCTTCCGGCGTCGCGGCCTTGCCGGCCTCGGAGAGCAGCGCGTCGAACTCCTTGTTCGAGTACTGCGCGTCGTTCGAGCCGGCACCGGTGCCGTAGATCGGGCCGAGGAAGTTGCTCATCGACGGCCAGTCACCCTGCCACCCGCCGCGGAAGATGCCGGGCACCTTCTGGTTGTCGCGGGCGTCGAGGAACTCGTCGAACGTCGGGTACGGGTAGAACTCGCAGCCGATGCCGAGCGCGTCGCGGATGGTGTTGCAGGTCGCCGTGATCCACGTCTCGTGGTCGGAGTCCGCGTTGGACGCGAGCTGCAGCGTGTAGTCGCCGATCGGGTCCTCGGCCTCGGCCTCGTCCCAGAGCGCCTTCGCGCCCGCGGCGTCGTACGTGAGGACCTCGGAGCCCGGGATGTCGTCGGAGTAGCCGGCGATGACCGGGGAGGTGAAGTCCGTGGCCGGGGTACGGGTACCCGCGAACACGGTCTCGGTGACCTGGTTGCGGTCGATCGCCATGGAGATCGCGGCGCGGCGCTTCACGCCGGCCTCGCCCTGGAACTCCTCGCGCCACTCGGGCACCTGGATGACCTGCACGACGGCGGCAGGCTGGTTGACGGCACGGTCGCCCAGGTCGCTCTCGAACGTCGCGAAGGCCGAGGACGGCACGTTCGAGATGATGTCGAGGTTGTTCCCGAGCAGGTCGTTGTAGGCGGTGTTCTCGTCGGTGTAGACGACGATGTCGATGCCGCCGTTCTGCGGCGTGCGGTCGCCCTTGTAGTCGGGGTTCGGCCGCAGCGAGATGACGTCCTCGTGCGCCCACTCCTCGACGACGTACGGGCCGTTGCCGACGGGCGCGTCCTTGTAGACGTCCGGGTTCTCGAAGTAGACCTCGGGCATCGGCATGAACGCCGTGTAGCCGAGCCACAGCTGGAAGTCGGAGGACGGCGCGATCAGCTCGGCCGTGAAGGTCAGCTCGTCGACGGCCTCGACGGCGATCTCCGAGCTCTCGGCGTCGGACCAGCCCGCGAAGTCGTGGAAGAAGTACTGCTGGTTCTGACCGTTGTCCAGGTCGGCCACGTACTTCCACGCCTTGACGTAGCTCTCGGCCGTGACGGGCGTGCCGTCGCTGAACGTCCAGCCGTCCTGAATGGTGATCGTCCAGGTCTTGTTGTCGTCCGACTCGATGGACTCGGCCATCTCGTTGTGGATGGCGCCGTCGGCGTCGTAGTAGACCAGCCCGGCGAAGATGTTCTTGACCGCGAGGCCGCCACCGACCTCGTTCGTCATCCCCGGGGTGAGGGGGTTCTGGGGCTCGGTGCCGTTGATCGTCACGATCCCGGTGCTGGGGCCGTCGGCACTGGTCGCGTCGGGGTCGTCACCGGTGCCGCCGCCGCACGCGGACAGCAGCAGGGCTGAGGCGAGGGTGAAGGCCCCGATGCCTGCAAGTCGTCGTCGAGGTGTCACGTGTCCTCCTGAGTAGGGTCGCTCACCGCGGGGATGACCCCGGTGAGGTGCGAGCGCGTGTGGGAGCGCGCTGCACTATGCGCGGGTGACTCTAGTCACGTTCCCGCGGCAGTTGCACCCTTGTCCGCGATTGTGCCTGCAACCGTGACCATTCCGGTATCTGGGCGCAACCTCGCCGTCATGCGGGCACCCGCCTCGAAACCCGTCGCAGCAGGCTGTGCCGGGCCGCCGTCGGGGCCCTCAAGGCCCGGCCCCGGCACCGTCAGCCGGCACCGTCAGCCGGCACCGTTAGCCGGCACCGTCAGCCGGCGTCGAGCCGGCCGTCCCGCAGCACGAGCACACGGTCGGCGCGAGCCATCAGCTCCGGGTCGTGCGTCGTGACCACGGCGGCGACGCCCCGCGAGCGCACGAGGTCGCGCACCAGGTCCATCACGACCGCCGCCGTGCCCGAGTCGAGCTGGCCGGTGGGTTCGTCCGCGAGCAGGACCCGCGGCTCGGTGACCAGCGCCCGCGCGATCCCCACCCGCTGCTGCTGGCCGCCCGAGAGCTCGTACGGACGCTGCAGCGCGTGTTCGGACAGCCCCACGGCGGCGAGCGCCGCGGCCACCCGCTCGGTCCGCTCCGCGACGCCGGTGCGCGCGAGCCGCAGCGGCACCTCGACGTTCTCGGCGGCCGACAGCACCGGGACCAGCCCGAACGCCTGGAAGACGTAGCCGATCTCGGACCGCCGCACCGCGTGCTGCTCCTCCTCGGCCATCGCCGTGAGCTCGCGCACCGCGCCGTCCGGGCCGCCACCGAGCCACACCCTGCCCGACGACGGCGCGTCGAGCCCTCCCAGGAGGTGCAGCAGGGTGGACTTCCCGGACCCCGACGGGCCCACCACGACCACCAGCTCGGACGCCTCGACCTCGAGCGACACGTCCGCCAGGGCGTGCACCTGCCCGGCACCGGTGCCGAAGGCCCGCGAGAGCCCCTCGGCGCGCAGGACGGGCGCGGTCGCCGTCGGGCGCCCGACCGGCGCGTGGGTGGGGCTGGTCATCGTGCCTCCTCGTGGCGGGCCGGACCCGGGTCCGCAGGGCCGGGGCGGTCCGGTCGGACCTGGACGTGGTCGGGCTCGAGCGCCAGCCGGACGCGGGCGCGCAGGTCCAGCGCCTCGACGAACTCCGACGGGAGCTGCAGGCGGCCGACCCGGTCCATGACGGCGAACTCCTCGGCGACGTCCTGCGTGTCCCCGTGCTCGTCCACCTCGGTGCGCCGCAGCACCTCGGTCGACGTGCGCCCGTCGCGGATCTGCACGGTGCGCGCGACGTGCTCCGAGACGGTGGGGTCGTGCGTGACGAGGAGCGTCGTCACCCCGGTCTCGCGGTTGACCGCGCGCAGGGCCTCGAGCACCTCGACGCTCGTCGCCTCGTCGAGCTCGCCGGTGGGCTCGTCGGCGAGGAGCACCCGGGGGGCGTTCGCGACCGCGACGGCGATCGCCACGCGCTGCTGCTGCCCGCCCGACATCTCCCCCGGCCGCCGGTCGGCCAGCGCGCCGACGTCGAGCAGGTCCAGCAGCTGGGCGACGCGGCGGGTGCGGTCCGCACGCGACCCGCTTCCCGCGATCTCGAGCGGCAGCCGCACGTTCTCCGCGGCGCTGAGGTACGGCAGCAGGTTCCTGCCCGTCTGCTGCCACACGAAGCCGACGGTGTGCCGCTGGTAGCGCACCCGGGCGCGCCGGTCCATCGTCAGCAGGTCGGTGCCCGCCACGCGCACCGCGCCGGCCGTCGGCGTGTCCAGACCGGACAGGATGCCCAGGAGCGTCGACTTGCCGGAGCCCGACGCCCCCACGACCGCGACGAGCTCCGAGCTCTGGACCGTGAGGTCGAGGCCCTGCAGGGCCTGCACCTCCACGCCGTCGGTCGCGAAGATCCGCACCAGACCGTGGCAGACGATCGAGGCGTGGACGCCCCGCGCGGGCGGGTCGGGCACCGTCGCCGCGGTGCGGCTCGTCGGACCGTTCATCGGATCCCTCCTCATTCCGGGGTACCTCGCAGGGCGGACGCGGTCGATCCGCGCCGCCCGAGCACGGTGGCCACCGCGACGCCGACGGCGAGCACGAGCACGAGCCCGCCGACGCCCAGCGCGACCAGCAGCGGGTCGACGACGAGCGGTGGCGTGCCACCGCCCCCGACGAGCGGCCCCAGGTCCACGGTGGCGAGCACCAGCGCGGGCACCGCGACGCCCAGCGCCACGCCACCCACGAGCGCCGCGACCGCCCACGGCACCACCTCCCAGGCGACGATGCCGCGGGCCTCGGACCGGCGCAGGCCCATCGACCGCAGCACCCCGAGGAGCCGGGACCGCTCCGGCGTCGCCAGCACCAGCATGAGCACGACCGCCACGACGCAGAGCACCGCGGCCAGCGCGGTGGCCAGCACCGCGGCCCGCTCGAGCCCGGCCGCCGACGGCGTGGAGAGCACCGCGCGGGCGGTGGCGGCCCGGTCCTGCGTCTGCACGCCCGGCACGACGTTCGCGACGTCGGCCGCGACCTCAGCCGGGTCGGCGTCCGGCTCCAGCGACACCAGGGCGGTGCGCGGCTCCACCGGCTGCTCGAGGAGGTCGGGGACGGCAGCGGCGTCCACCAGCACGAACGGGAGGTCCGAGGCGACGCCGGGCACCGTGCCGATGACCGACACGACGCGCACGGGCGTGTCGGCGCCCGGGACCTCCAGGACGAGCTCGGCGCCGGCGGCGGCCTGCCCCATCGCGTGCACCGCGACGGGCAGCGGCTCGCCCGCCACCTGGCCGGCCGCGCCGAGCCGAGCGATCCCCGGCTGCCCGCCGGGGACGTCGGCCTGCACGCGGGCGAGCGCCGCGGTGTCGGCCGCCAGCACCGCGACGTCGTCGCCGGGCATGCCGAGCCGGCGGGTGAGCTCGCCCGCCCGGGCGAGCCGTTCGACGGTCGCGACCTCGCGCACGCCGTCGACCTGCCGCAGCTCGCCGACGGTGGCATCGTTCATCACGGGGCCCGTGAGCCGCAGGTCGGCGCCCAGCGTGCGGTGCGCATGGGTCTCGATGCCGTGGTCGAGCGTGGCCAGCACCACCGACGACGACGCCGCCACGGCGACCCCGAGCACGAGCGCGAGCGCCGGCACCACGCCGCCCGCCGGGGCGCGGGTGGCCCGCGCCGCACCGAGGAACGGGACCAGGTCGCGTCGGCGTGCCAGCATGCGCTCGGCGGCGCGGGCGAACGGTGGCGTCAGGCGCACCACGACGAGCGCCCCGGCCAGGCTCACCAGCAGCGGGGCGACGGCCAGCAGGGGGTCGACGGCGGGCTCGTCCAGCGGGACCGCCGCGGCGCCCGTCGTCGTGCCCGTGGGAGAGCCCGTGATCGCGCCCCGGCTCAGCAGCAGCGCCGTCGTGAGCGCGGCGAGCCCGACGGCGAGCAGGTCGACGACGAGCCGGGCCCGCGAGCGCCGGGGCGCGCCCGCGTCCACGCGCTCGGTGCGCAGGCTCCCGGGCACGGTCGAGAGCGCCGCCGCGACCCCGGGCGCGAGCCCGGCGGCGGCCGCCAGCAGCACCTGGGTCGTCGTCACCGGCCCCGGCAGCAGGACCAGGCCGAGGGCGAGCCCCGCCGCCGCGGCCGGGACGCTCACGACCAGGCCTTCGGCGGCCATGAGCGACCGCACCCCGATTCCGGTCGCCCCGCGCGCCACGAGCAGCCCGAGGGCGGACCGCCGTCGCTCGACGACGAGCCGCGCGGCGAGCACCATCACGGCGGCGAGCGCGCCCAGCGGGCCCGACACCAGGACGGCGAGGATCGCGTCGGTGCCCGCCCGCGCGGCCAGCACCTGGGAGAGCACGCCCTCGAGGTCGGAACGCAGCAGCGGGGTGAGCCCGTCGCCCGCGACGACCTGCACGGGCCGGCTCGTGAAGCCGCGGAGCTGTGCGGCGAGGGTGGCCACCGCGCCCGGCTCGACCGTGCCGACGTCGGTGTCGAACCACAGGGTGGTCCTCGTGCGGCGGGTCGTCATCGGCTCCGCCATCGCCGGCGCCCCGTAGACCGCCACCGTGGCGACGTCCCCGCGGTCGAAGTCGACCGCGAGCACGGGCTCGGGCGCGTACGGGCGGTGCGCCCAGACGTCCGCGCCCGCGTCGACCGGCTCGACGATCCCGACGACCTCGACGTCGTACGACCCCGCGTACACGCCGCCGAGCTCCCAGTCGAGCACGTCGGCGCCCGCCGTCGTGACCACCACCTGGAGCGGCCCGTCCAGCACCGTCTCCCCCGGCCGCACGGCGACCGGCGTCGGGCCCGGCCACGTCCCCTCGACGAGGCGCACGCTGTCGCCGAGGCCGGGGGCGAAGCTGAGCACGGCCCGGGGCACCTCGATCTCGCTGGCCGGCCCCGCGGCCACCCCGGCGGCCTCGTTCCACACGACGAAGTCGGGCTCGCCCAGCACGTCCCGCAGCGGCGCGGGCTGGTCGTCCCGGGCACGCCGCATCCCGTCGAGGTACTCCTCCCAGCCCGGCTCGGCGGGCAGCGCGGGCTCGACGTCCGGCGGCAGGAAGCTCCTGTCCTCGACGGGCACCACCTGCGCCGGCACCAGGCTGCTGCCCGCCGTCAGGTCCCGGGACTGGGGGGTCATCTGCCCGGCCACGTGCGCGACCTGGCTGGACTGCATCCCGGCGATCGCCCGGGCGGCCGTCGTCGCCACCCCGGCGGCCAGCACCGACACCAGCGCCACGACGAGCGTCGCCCCCCGCGCGAGGCGCAGGTGGCGGCGCAGGAGGAGCACCGCGAGCGACCTCATCGGACCTCCTCCCGGTACTCGGTGTCCCGCGCCTGCGCGACGACCCGGGTTCGGACGACCACCGCGACCGCCACCACGCCGGCCACGAGGGCGAGCAGCCCCGTACCGGCGATCGCCGGCGACACGTGCAGCTGCGCCCCGGGGACGACGGCGTAGCCCGTCACCGTGCCCTGCGCGAGGCCGCTCACGGTCAGCGCGGACACGAGGGCTCCGCCGGCGATCCCGACTCCCGTGGCGACCAGCCCGACGACGAGCAGCTCGACCGCCCGCCCCCGGCCCTGCGCCCGCGGCGGCACGCCCGTCGCCCGCAGGGCCACGACCTCGCCCCGTCGGGCGCCCAGCCCGGTCACCACGACCGCGGCGAGCCCGACGACGGCCAGCAGCACGGCCCCGAGCGCCGTCAGCCGGAACGCCTCGTCGACCGGCACCGCGGCGTCCGCGAGGCGCGAGCCGGTGGGCGCGGGCACGACGTCGAGGATCCCGCCGTACCGGCCGCCTGTGACGGTCGCGACCGTGGGAGGTCTGTCCTGGGCGCCCGCCGCCGCGCCGGCGACGTCGGCCGCGGCACGGCCCAGGGAGTCCACCGCGCCGCCCGGCGACGCCGCGACCCAGACCTCGTTCACCGGGGGTGGCCGCGACGCGACGTCGAGGACGCGGGCGTTCAGCGTCTCCAGGTCGACCAGCACGGCGAACGGCTCCAGGGCGCCGGGGACCACCTCGACGACGTCGGCGACCGTGACCCGCACCGCCGTGCCGCCCACGTGCAGCTCGACCTGCCCTCCGGGCCCGATGTCAAGCAGGTCCGCCAGCGGCGCGGAGACGACCGCGGGGACGGCCGGGGGCCGGTGGGAGAGCACCGTGCGGTACGGCTGCGGGGTCGTGCCCGTCGGGTGCAGCCGGGACAGGGCGGGCCCGTTGCCCGGGTCCACGAGGACGCCGCCTCCCCCACCGCGGCCCGTTGCGGGCGACCACCGGGACGCGCCGAGCTCGAGCGGCACCCGGTCGCCCTGGTCCGTCACCGCTGTCGCCGCGTCGAGGGACACGTCCAGGGACACGAGCCAGTCGGTCGCGCCCACCGTGACCACCTCGAGGCCGACGAGCCCGCCCGGCTCCGACGCGTCCGCCAGCGCGGGCGGGAGCTCGAGACTCAGCTCCTGGGTGCTCGGCTCGGGGCCGACCGGGTGCGCGCCCTCGCCGGTGCCGTACGGGTCGTGGTCGAGCTCTCCCGCAGCCACCCGGGTGAGCCGCCCGTCGCCGTCCGCGAACCAGAGCGCGACCCCGACGGCGCTCGAGGCGAACTTGTCCATCTGCGCCTCCGCGCGCGGGCTGCCCTGCGTCAGGGTCGCCGGGTCGACGGGCACGGTCGGCGCGTCCGGGCTCGCGACGGAGAGCCTGCCCGTGAGGCGGAGGTCGAGCGTGCGCGTCCCGCCGGGCAGGGGCAGCGCGTCGCGAAACGGGTCGGCGCCCCCCAGCGCCGCCGCGAGCGCCGCGGCGTCGGGGCCGCCGTCGGACGTCGTGAGGACGTCGTCCAGCCGGCCCGCGGGCAGCGCGACCAGCGTGAGCTCGTCGCTCGCGACGGTCGCGGTGCTCACCAGGGCCGGCGCGGCCGCGGCGGCGCCGCCGAGCGCGGCGAACGCACCGACCGGGCCCGGCATCACGCCGTCGGGGAACGCGACCCGCGCGTCGGCCCCGACGGCGAGCACCGACGTCCGCTCACCGAGGTGCCGCGCGGTCGCCGAGAACGCGGCCGTCACCACGACGGTGCCGCCGGCCAGGGTGAGCAGCACGACGGGCACCACCGCGACCGAGACCCGGCGCGAGACCTGCCGGGCCGCGAGCGCGCCGACCAGCCCCGGCCTGCGGGCGGCGACCCGCTCCCAGGCCCGGGCCGCCGGACCGAGCACGAGCGTCGTGAGCAGGGCGACCGCCGCCAGGACGAGCGCCGGCGCGGCGGCCGCGGCGGGGTCCACCTGCCCGCCCGTCGGGGTCGGCACCAACGGGGACCCGTGGCGGCGCAGCAGGTACAGGGTCACCAGGGCCGCCGCGACGGTGAGCACGACGGTGCCCGCCCGGGTCGCCTGCCGACGCCGCCCGGACCGGTCGACGACGCGACGTGCGGCAGCACCGCGCGCCTGGATCCCGGCCACGAGCGTCATCGTCGCCGCGGCCAGCACCCCGACCGTGGCACCGGCGACGACGACGCCGGCGACGACCTGCGCGCCGCCCGGCGCGCCGGCTGCCGGGGGCCCGGCCCGCAGGACACCGACCGCCGCACCCGCCGCGACCGCCCCCAGCGCGCTCGCGCCGCCGCACAGCACCAGGGCCTCGAGGCCGGAGGCGAGCGTGACCTGCCGGGGCGAGGCCCCGCGCGAGACGGCCAGCCCCACCTCCGTCTCCCGGGCGGCCTCGAGCAACCGCGCCACCTGTGCGAGCGCCACGACGCCGACGAGCGCGAGCAGCGTCAGCGGCACGAGGGTCGTGGCTGCCGCCGCCCGGACGGTCGTGGCGGCGGCGGCTGCGGTCGCGGCGAGACCGCCGTCGACCCGCAGGCCACGGCCCGAGGCGACGTCGTCGGCGGCGAGCAGCCGTGGCAGGCTCGCGACCCCCTCGGCGAGCCCGGTCAGATGACCCGCGTCGAGCTGCTCGAGGTCCACCGTGACCGTCCACCGGCGCAGCGGCTCGCCGACGTCGGGGAGGGTCGTCATGTCCTCGGCGACGCGGTACGGCAGACCGGCGAGCTCTGCGGCCACGACCCGCCGCAGCGCGGCGTCCTGGGCGGCGTCGCCCGCGGCGTCGGGCGCCGAGCGCGACATGAGGACCAGGGCCGCGTCGTCCCCGGCCTGCACGAAGCCCTCGCGGAGCACTTCCGCGGCGCTCGCGCGCAGGGAGCCCACCGCCGTGCAGGCCGCGAACGAGGCGACCGCGACAAGCACGGCCACGAGCGCGAGGAGGCCACGGTGCCCGCGGGCCCGGCGAGCGAGGAGAACACCGCGGCTCATGGCACGGAGGGTAGTGCAGCCGCCGCACGCCGGGGCACGGCTTCGGTCACGACGTCGACCGCGGCTTCGGCGTCAGGGCCGGTCGTCCGCCCCGTCGGGGGGTCGTCGTCGGGTCGTCATCCGGTCGGCCCGCCGGCAGGCAGGTCACGGGGTCACCGACGATGGGCACGCTTCTCGTTCCCGCGGCGGTAGTTCCCGGTCGCGCGCGCCAGGAGCTCCTGGTCGGTGGCGTCGTCCTTGCCCAGCAGCGGCACCAACCGGGCCGCCTGCGCTCCCGCGACGGTCACGACGTGGCGCCCGCCGCGGCTCACGAGCACCTTGCCGTCCTTGGTCACGCGGTGGTCGAACGGGTCGTCCTCGAGCCCCATCGCCTCAGCGCTTCCACTCGTACGGCGTCGTCGTGGAGACCTTGACCAGCCCGGACCGCTCCAGGATCGGGCGGGAGAACTCCGTCGAGTCGGAGTGCATCAGCGTCTTGCCCGCCGCGAGCGCCGAGCGGGCACGCGCCGCGGTGAGGGCCCGGTAGATGCCGCGGCCGCGCCACTCGGGGCGGGTCGAGCCGCCCCACACGCCCGCGAACGGCGTGCCGGCGACGGGCTCCAGGCGGCCGGCACCGACGATCCGGCCGTCTGCCTCGGCGACCCACAGCTCCATCTGCGGGTCCAGCGCCTGACGGGCCAGGACCTGCTCCGCGTGGTGGGAGGTCTCGGGGTCGTCCCCGAACACCTCGTCGGACATCGCGGACATCGCCCGGACGTCCGCCTCGGCGGTGATCTGCCGCAGGGTGACATCGTCCGGCAGCGGCACGTCGACGGCGAGGCCCTCCGCCGGGCCGACCATGATCGACTCCGGGTCGTCGGGGACGAACCCGTGGTCCACCAGGGCGTCGTGGAGCCCCGGCGCGACGTCATGGCCGCGGGTCTTCCACTCGACGCGCGTGACGGCGTCGTCGGCCGCGAAGTGCACCATCGCGGAGGCGACGAAGCCGCGGATCGTCGCGGCGTCCGCTCCTCCGAGGTCCTGGTAGGTGACGAACCCCCGCCCGCCGGGGAAGGTCACGAGCCGCAGCGGTCCGAGGCGCACGACGTCGATGGCGCCCGGCGTCTCGGCATCCGTGCGCAGGTGGGTGTCGTAGGCGGCCAGGAGCCGGCCCGGGTCGGGGTCTCCGGCCGCAGCGGGGATGGTCATGTCGGTGCACGCTGCCATCTCGGGATGCCGGTGACAACCGATTTCGCGGCGGCGCACGACGTCATCCGGGCGACCGGACGCCCGTCGCCTCCAGGCCGCGCCCCAGCACCTCGGCGACGTGCCGCACGGACGCCCGCGGCGCGTCGCGCCAGTCCTGGGCGGCGTGCTGCGGCAGCGCGGCGGCAAGCGGGTACCGCTCGGCGAGATCGCCGACGACGCGCCGGGTCGCGTCCGCGCGGGCAAGCCAGGCCCGGTCGTCGCCGGACGCCCCGGCGCGCGCGTAGGAGGCGCTCGTCTGCGCGGCCGCCCGGACCACCGCGTACAGCGCGGTGACGACGGCGGCCCTCGACTCCGGCCGGGCGTCCCAGCGCTCGAGGATTTCGAGCAGCCTCTCCAGCCAGTCCTGCTGGTTCGGCCCGCCCGCCGCGTCGGCCCAAGGCAGCTCCGCCAGCCAGGGGTGCCGTGCGTACAGGTCGAGCAGGTGCTCCCCCCACGTCGTCAGGTCGTCCGCCAGCGACGAGGCCCGGTCCGGCCACGGCGGCAGGGGGGACGCGTGGTCCTCGGCGAGGGCGAGCAGGTGCTCCTTGGTGCCGACGTACGGGTACAGCGCCATCGCGCTCAGGCCGAGCCGCGTCGCGACCGCGCGCGTCGACAGCCCGCCCAGCCCTTGGGCGTCGGCGACCTCGACCGCCGCGTCGAGCACCTCGTCGACGGTCAGGCGCGGTCGTGGACCGCGTCGCGGTCCGGCCGGCTCCGCGCCGCGGTGGCGCCACAGGCGGCGCACGTGCGCGTCGACGGCGTCCTCTGCACCCATGGCCACCATCCTCTCATCGTTATACACTGTATAGTGTTGTTTGACGCACACGGAGGAACCGATGGCCCACGCACCGCTCACCCGGCACGACGACGCGCGACTCCATGACGGGTCGAGGATCGAGGTCACCGTCCGCGGCGACGGGCCCGCCCTCCTGCTGCCGGTCCGCACGACGCCGCTGCCCGGGCCGCAGGCCGACGCCACCCGCGCCTGGGGCGGCGACCCCGACGCAGGCAGCGCCCTGGCCACCCGTCTCGCCGACGCCGGGTTCCGGGTCGTCACGGCCGACTACGAAGGACACCTGGCGGAGCACCCCAAGCCCGCCACGCTCACCGCTGAGGCCGTCACGGCCGACCTGCTCGCCGTCGCCGACGTCGCCGGCGCGGAGCGGTTCGCCTGGTACGGCTACTCGTGGCTCGCCCTCGCCGGGCTCCAGCTCGCGCTGCGCACCGACCGCATCACCGCGCTGGCCATGGGCGGGTTCCCGCCGCTCGAGGGACCGTACGAGGCGATGCTCGCCGTCACCCGCGCGGCCCATGCCCGCTCGACGGCCCAGCCGACCGAGCCGCCCGACGACGACCGGGCGGGGGAGGTCGAGCCCGGCGACTGGGACGCCGCCGCGGCCCCGCAGGACCCGGCGCTGACCCGCCAGTACCTCACCCTGTACGAGTCGCTGGCCGGGTTCGACGACCACGTCTCCCTCACCCTCGACGCGCCCCGCCTGGTGCTCGTGGGCGCGGACGACGACATCACCTACGGCCCTGCCTGGGGCGACGTCGACGTGGTCATCGCCGGCGCCGTCGTGCGCCACCGGGCGGAGCTCGAGTCCCACGGGTGGGAGGTGGCGGTGCTGCCGGGCATGGACCACATGGCCGCGATGCACGCGAGCGCCGTGCTGCCCGTCCTCGAGCCCTGGCTGTCGCCGCCCTGCGCCCCGAAGACCGGCCGGAGGGACGCTAGGGACGCGGCTCCGCACGCAACGCGGCGTCCGACCACAGCGCCGCGCCCGCATGACCCGCCAGGAGCTTCGGGTAGTAGGTCCACGCGAACCAGGGGGCGCACGCCGACGGGCCGAGCAGCCCGTCGAGCACGATCCCGACCGCGGTGAGGGCCAGCCCGACGGGCCGCCGGTGGGCGCCGGAGCGCCGCACGACGACGGTCGCGGCCACGAGGTACGCGTAGTGGGCGGCGGCCCACGCAGGGCCAGGCACCCGGCGTCCACCCGCCCCGGCGTCCAGCCACGCCACGACGGCGGGGTGCACGTGGAGGGCGGCGAACGCCAGGTGAGCAGTCTCGGACTGTCCCGGCCGCTCGTACCATCGCGCGCAGGCCAGGGTGTTGTTGACATAGACGCCCCCGGCGAGGTCCGTCGCCAGCAGGGAGGCGACGGCCGCCCGCCGCCGGTCGCCACCACGCCGCCGGGCGACCACCGGCGCGACGGCGGCTCCCACGACGGTCGACGCCAGTGTCAGCGCATGGTTGACGGGCGTCGCCTCGGGACCGACGAACTCGAGCCATGCCCGGCGCAGCCGGGCGTCGAACCCGGTCCGGCGCAGCCGGGCGTCGAACCCGGTCCGGCGCAGCCGGGCGGGCACCCCGCTCATCGTGGGCCTCCGGCCGTCGGCGACCCGCCCGGCGCGGAGTTCAGCGGCATCGCGTACTCCGAGACGAATATCCAGGCCGCGAAGGTCGCGACCCCCGCGTCGAACGCCACGAGCGAGCGGTCCCACCGGCGCCCGCGGCCGAGACACGCCCTCGTCACGGCGAGACCGCCGAGGAGGTTCGCCGCGCCCCACGCCAGGTTGACGAGCGGGCCCGAGTCCCTGCCCTTGAGCGGTGTCAGGTGCACCCTGCCGGTGACGGCAGAGGCGAGGTGCGGGGCGCTGTTGCCCACCAGCAGGCCGCCGACGAAGGCCCCTACCGCGCCCCGGCGCGGCAGGCGGCCGGCCGTGCGCGAGGCGGCGGCGAGCGGTCGCTGTCGAGGCATGTCGACCACGGTGGCAGCCACGGCCGATCGGAGCAAGAGCGCCCGCCGGACGCGACGGGCCCGCGCGCCGACGCCCGTCCGCATCCCGGCTACGACGAGGGCGCGGATCCGTGCGACGCCTCCAGCGACGCGGCGAGCCAACGGTTCCGGTGCGCAGCAGGCGGGACATGTACGCCGTCAGGAACACCCGGTCGACGCCCGCGCCCAGCAGCCCGCACGGGGACGCGAAGTCGACCTCGTCGGTCATCAGCGTCCCGCCGTCCACGGGCTCGAACCGGTGCTCGTGCCGCCATGCGCCGCGACGACCGTGGTCAGTAGGATCGCCGGCGCCCGCGCCGCCGCCAGGGGCTCGGATTCACCGGGGAACGAACCTGCCGCGTCGGCGTGGCGCTCAGGACCGCGCGACATCGTCCTGGATCTGGCGGATGACGGAGCCGAGGATCCCCCGCGACAGCAGGCCCTCACCGAGCGGCCCGGAGGGGTCGGCGCCCAGCGGCGGGAGCTCGCGCAGCAGCGAACGCTCCTGGGTGGTGAGCCGGGCCAGCTGCCAGCGGACCTCCTCCGCCACCTTCTCCGGTCGGTCCGGGTGCGCGAGGGAGACCGCCTTGGCCGCGTACGCCGCCGCTCCCAGCGCATGGGCACCCATGTGGGCGACCGCCGCGGCCTGGCCCACGGCCCGGGCAGCGGCGGCGCCCGCCGGGCTCGCGGCCGCGCTCGCCGCCTTCGCCGCGCCGAGCCGCTTGCTGATCTCCTCGGCAGCGGTGCTCTGCCCGGTGCTGTAGGCGCGCGTGCGGGCCAGCGCGTCCCGGACCTGTTCACCGGCCGCCGGGTCGGCATCGGGATCGGCGTCGAACAGCGGCAGCACACGTTCCGCACAGTCCGCCGCCCACCGCGCGAGGACGCGCCGGCTGGGGTCGCTGAGAGTCTGCTTCGATGCCACGCCCCGATCGTGCCATGCGCGCGGCGCCACACCTCGCCGACATCACGGAGCGCGGCGCCGCGAGGTCAGGCCTCGGCCTTCTTCGCAGCCGTGGCGGCCGTGGCAGCCGTGGCGGCCAGGGTGAGTCCGGCCAGCTTCATGGCGGCCGGCCAGGCGACCATGGTCAGCCCCAGCGCGATCGGCCACGCGATGACGAACTGCAGCGGCCGGCCGGCCAGCCGCTCCATGCTGAAGCCGCCGCGCGCCGACGCCCGCAAGGGTCGGGCGTCACCGTCCGCTGGTGTGAGGGGATAGGCCGTGAACTGGTGGAACGCGTCGCCCCGGGGAGCCACCAGGGATCAGCGCGGCAGTTCGTGATCAGTGCGGCAGGTCGAAAAGCCCCCCAGAAAAACAACAACCCCCCCGGAACGAAAAGGGGCGGGGAGGTGGGTGACCGGGGCGGCAGTTCGACCTGCCGCACTGATCACGAACTGCCGCGCTGATCCTTCAGGGTGGCGAGCAGCCGTACCCGTGCGATCGCCCGCTCCGGTGGTATCCGGCGGAGCTACACGTTGAAGCGGAACTCCACGACGTCGCCGTCCTGCATGACGTAGTCCTTGCCCTCGACCCGCGCCTTGCCGGCGGCACGAGCGGCCTGCACGGAGCCCGCCTCGATGAGGTCGTCGAAGGAGATGACCTCCGCCTTGATGAAGCCACGCTCGAAGTCGGTGTGGATGACGCCCGCGGCCTGCGGAGCGGTCCAGCCCTTGCGGATCGTCCAGGCGCGCGACTCCTTCGGGCCCGCCGTGAGGTAGGTCTGCAGGCCCAGGGTGTGGAACCCGACGCGGGCGAGCTGGTCCAGCCCGGCCTCGGTCTGGCCCGAGTCCGCGAGCATCTCGCGCGCGTCGTCCGGCTCCAGCTCGACGAGCTCGGCCTCGAACTTCGCGTCCAGGAACACGGCATCGGCCGGGGCGACCAGGTCGCGCAGGCGCTGCTGCATGCCCGCGTCGGCGAGCCCGGCGTCGTCGGTGTTGAAGACGTAGATGAACGGCTTGGCCGTCAGGAGCTGCAGCGACGCGACGTCGGCGAGCTCGAGGCCCGCGGCCTTCGCGCCCTGGAAGAGGGTGGTGCCCTCCTCGAGGATCTTCTGCGCGGTGGAGGCGGCGGCGAACAGAGCCGGGTCGCCCCGCTTGATCTTGACCTCCTTCTCCATCCGCGGCAACGCCTTCTCGAGCGTCTGGAGGTCGGCGAGGATCAGCTCCGTCGCGATCGTCTCCATGTCGCCCTCGGCGTCCACCGAGCCCTCGACGCGGACGACGTCGCCGTCGTCGAACACGCGCGTGACCTGGCAGATCGCATCCGCCTCGCGGATGTTCGCGAGGAACTTGTTGCCGAGGCCCTCGCCCTCGGAGGCGCCCTTGACGATGCCCGCGATGTCGACGAACGACACGGTCGCGGGCAGGGTCCGCTCGCTGCCGAAGACCTCGGCGAGCTGGTCCAGCCGCGGGTCCGGGAGCGGGACCACGCCGACGTTGGGCTCGATCGTCGCGAACGGGTAGTTCGCCGCGAGCACCTGGTTGCGGGTCAGGGCGTTGAACAGGGTGGACTTGCCGACGTTGGGCAGGCCGACGATGCCGATGGTGAGTGCCACGCCCGGAAGTCTACGTGCCGGGGCACGGACCCCCGCGCCCGCCACCTACCGCACGTGCGCGGCGATCTGCCGCGCGCACTCCCCCGCGTCGGCGGTGCCCGAGTCCACCTCGACGTCGTACCGCACTCCCCGGTGCACGACGTCGGCCTGCAGCGCCGCCATCCCCGCCGCACGATCACCCCGCGCCGCCTCGCGGGCCGCGGCCACGGCAGGGTCGCACCGGATCCCCACCCAGAGCACGTCCAACCCGTCGAGCACGGCCGTCCACCGGTCCTGGGAGCGCACGCCGCCGAGGAAGACGTCGTCGACCACCACCGGCGCTCCGGCTCGTGCCGTCGCGGCGACACCGGCCCGCCACGCCGCCTCCAGCGCCGTGAACACCGGACCGACGCTCACGCCACCGTCCGCACCGACGTCCAGCCCCTCCTCGCCGTCCTGCAGGCTGGCGGGCATCGCGTCGACGAAGTCGTCGATGCTGAAGGCGAGCCACGGCCGGGGAAGCAGGTCCTGCAGCCGTCGCGCGATCGTGGTCTTGCCGGAGCTGGATCCGCCGTTGAGCACGATCAGGTCGGTGGACGTGAGGCCGGAGGTCATGGCGTCACCGTAGGGACGGGCGGCAGCACGCGACCAGCGCATTCACCCGCGCACCCCCGACGCGCGACCGCCGCGCGCGACGAACGTGTCCAGGTCGCGCTCGGCGAACCGCAGGTGCTCCCAGTGCTCGCGCACGATGACGCCGAGGCAGCGCCACACCGGCGACGTCATCCCCGAAGGCGCCCACGGCGGCAGTCGGGGCGCGTCCGCCATGACGTCCGTGCCCGCCAGGTCGTCGTAGGCGGCGAACACCTGGGAGACCCGGTCGGCGTGGGCCGCACGGACCTCCTCCCACGACGGCTCGGCCGTCAGGTCGACGCCGAACCGCCCCACCTCCGGCTCGTACTCGGTGAACGGCAGCCCTGCGTACCAGAACGCGTCGTCGACGCCCCGCAGCCCGTACCGCACCCACCCGTCGACGGCGAGCACGAGGTGGCGCAGCGTCTGGGCGGTCGACCACTCGCCGTCGACGGAGACGTCGACCGCACCCGGCCCGAGCGCAGCCGCCCGCTCCAGGTGTGCCTCCCAGCGGCGCAGCGCCTGCTCCAGCGAGGCCCGCTGCTCGGCGAGATCCTGCGAGCGCGACTGCTCCCGGCCCGGCGACCGGCGGTCCAGCTCGGCCTCGATCAGCGGCTCGACCTGCACCCCGTTGACGCGCAGGCCGGAGATCGCCCCGTCGATGTCGGCCTCCGTGAGGTCGACGCCGCGCATCCGGGCGCCCGGCAGGAAGCTCTGGTCGATCCGCACCGCGTCGAGCTTCACCAGCCGGAAGCTGGCGCCGGTCATGTCCGCCTCGTCGACCTGGACGCCCCGCAGGTCGTCGTCGGGCCCGAACCTCGTCATGCCGGCGACGTTAGGGCCAGGCACCGACAGGCACCGACAGGCACCGGGCGCGGCCACCGGCCACGCCCGGAGCCGCGTCCTCAGAGGGTGATGTCGCGGTGCCAGGACTCCGTGCGGTACTCGGTGCGCCAGCCCCACTTCTCGTAGAGCGCGGCGGCACCCGTCGGGCTGTCGGCGTCGACCTCGAGGCCGACCCGGTCGCGCCCGCGCGCCGCCGCGTCCTGCACGACGGCGAAGAGCAGCGCCGTCGCGACCCCGCGGCCGCGCGCCCGGCGGTCGGCCCCCAGGTACTCGATGTAGCTGCCTTCCTTGCCGGACGGCCCGGAGGGCAGCTCGGCGCCGACGAGCGCGCCCATCACCTCGGGCTCGGCTCCCGGCTCGCCGGGGCGGGCTTCGGGGTCGGCCACGAGCGCGAGCCACCAGTGGTCCCAGCGGTGCCCGGGGTCGGCGCGCAGCCGCACCAGGAACTCGCCGAAGCTCTCGCGGTAGGAGTTGAAGTGGTCCTCGAACGCCGCCTCGAGCACGCGGTGCACCGCCTGCAGGTCCTCGGCCAGCGGGAGGCCGCCGTCGTAGGTGTCGATGCGGCGCACGGTCACGCCGGGGAACGGCTCGGGCAGGGCGCCCGGCTCCGCCTCCGCGGGCACCACGGCGCGGCTCATGTGCAGCCAGGACCGCGCCTGGGCGTAGCCGGCGACGGTGAGCCAGCCGCGCTGCTCCTCGTCGCCGGCGTAGGCGTCGGAGTCGAGCTGTGTCCCGGCCAGGCCCCGCTGCGCCGCGAGCTCCCGCCCCTGCTGCGCGCCCCAGGCGTAGCCCCACGCGGCGAGGTCCGCGGCGACGGGTACTCCACGGTCGACGTCGACCCCGACGACGACGCGGCCGGCCGCACGGTCGTGCGCCGTGACCCACGCCCGGATCACCCCGGCCCCGTCCCGGACCACGAGCTGGCGCCGCGTCCACGACATCGGGCCGGCGACCTCGGACGCGACCGCGTCGGTGTCCACGGCGGTCGAGCCCGTCCACGGTGCGGCGGCCGCGCCACGCAGCTCGCAGAGCCGTGGCACGTCGTCGAGGGTGGTCGTGGTGGTGGTGAAGCCGGCGGGCAGGGTGGGCAGGTCGTCAGGACTCACGGGCCTATTGTGCCAAACCGCGCTTGAACCCCCCATGACCCTCAGAACACCGGCCCTCGACCCCTGGGGGTCGCGCGCCCGTCAGCGGAAGGCCATGACCTGCTGGAGCAGCTCGGGACGGCGACGGTCGACCGTCCGCGCACCCCATCGCACGCCACCCACGAGCACGACGCCGCCCAAGACGATCCCGACGGCGAGCGCCACCCAGCCCACGGCCGGCAGGCCCGTCACGATCGCCACGATCCCCAGCACCAGCGTGGGCAGGCTGAGCGCGAGCATGAGCCCCATCGCCGCGAACTGGGCCACCATCGTCGCGACCGTCGCCCCCTGCGGCGTCTTGAACGGGCTCTCCCCCGGCTTGGGCACGGGGTACACGAACCGCGCCGACGCCGCGCTCGAGATGCCGACCGAGGTGGTCAGTGCGCCCGCGGAGATCCCCAGCAGAGCCGGCAGGGCGTCCCAGCGCTCGGCGACCGCGCAGCCCACCAGGGCGAACGCGACCACGATCGGGGTGCCGGCCACCAGCACGGGCAGCGCACGCCCCCACCGGTCCGCACGGCCCGGGACGCCGATGGCGACGTGCAGCGCGAACGCCGTGTTGTCGTACCCGACGTCGTTCGAGATGCCGAAGCCGAGGACCCACGCGACCAGCGGCGCGACCAGGAGCATGAGGAAACTCGTCCCGGCGCCCGCGTTGACGCCGGTCACATACATCACCACGGGGAGCAGGGGCACGACGGCGATGGACGCCGCGTACCGCGGGTCCCGGAGCCAGTAGGTGGCGCTGCGGGCCGCCACCGCACCGGTCGGCGTGGCGGGCAGGCGGGAGAACCAGCCCAGGCCCTTGCCGGCGCCCGCCGTCTCCCCGCCCGGGGGCGTCACGAGCGCCCGGGCCAGCGCCCGGTCCCAGACGGTCCACAGGACGGCGAGCGTCGCGAGGACGACGGCGAGCCGGGCCGCCAGCAGCCCCCACGCGCCGTCGTGCACCGCCGAGCCGAGCGCCCATGGCGCGCCGAACGGGGTCCACGCGACGACCCTCGCCAGCGGCTCGACCGCCTCGCCGACCGAGTCCGGGCCGATCGAGAAGGTGCTCGTCAGCGAGCCGATCGCGGGCCCGAGAAGCACGAGCGGCACCACCGCGACGATCGCGAGCACCTCGCGGTACCGGCGCGAGCCCAGCAGCGGCGCCAGGAGCGTCGTCGTCGCGCGCGAGCCGACGATGCACAGCGCCACCGCGACGAGCGCACCGGCCAGCGCCGCGAGCAGGGCGAGCGGCTCTCGCCACCACGCGAAGGACACCCCGAGCCCGCCGAGCAGCGTCACCGCTCCGGGCACCGACACCACGCCCGCGGCCGCGAGACCGGCCAGCAGCCGACGCCGGGGGATGGCGAACGTGACGAAGCGCTGCGGGTCGAGGGTCGCGTCGACGCCGTAGGCGAACAGCGGCACCACCCACCAGCCGAGGACGACGAGCGCCCCGGCGAGGGTCAGCACCTGGCCGGTCGTGACCGGGTCGGTCGTGCCGCCCAGCACGGCCGCGGCCACCACCATCACGATGATGCCGAGCCCGTACACCGAGGCCAGTGCCATCCCGATCGTCTGCCACACGCTCCGTCGGAACGTGTTGCCGAGCAGGGTCAGCTTGAGGCGGACGAGCTGCGCAACCACGACAGTCCTTCCGACTCGCGACGGCCACCGACGAGCTCCACGAAGCGGTCCTCGAGGCTCTGCTCGCCCCGGACCTGGTCCACGGTGCCCGCCGCGAGCACGTGGCCGCCGGCGATGACCGCGACGTGCGAGCACATGCGCTGCACCAGGTCCATCACGTGGCTGGAGACGACCACGGTGCCGCCGCCGTCCACGTACCCGCGCAGGATGTCGCGGATGTTCGCGGCCGAGACCGGGTCGACCGCCTCGAACGGCTCGTCGAGCACGAGCACGCGCGGCGCGTGGATCATCGCGGACGCGAGCGCGATCTTCTTGGTCATACCCGCCGAGTAGTCGACGACGAACGTGTCGGCGTCGCCGACCAGGTCCATCGCGGCGAGCAGGTCGGCGGTGCGCTCGGCGACGACGTCGCGGTCCATGCCCCGCAGCAGGCCCGCGTAGGTGAGCAGCTGCGCGCCCGTGAGCCTGTCGAAGAGCCGGACGCCGTCCGGCAGCACGCCGAGCATGGCCTTGGCCTCGTCCGGGTGCGCCCACAGGTCCGTGCCGAGCACGTGCGCCGCACCGAAGTCGGGGCGCAGCAGGCCGGTCGCCATCGACAGGGACGTCGTCTTGCCGGCGCCGTTGGGCCCGACGAGGCCGAAGAACGAGCCCGAGGGCACGTCGAGGTCCACGCCCGCGACGGCGATCTTCTCCCCGAACCGCTTCCACAGGCCGCGCAGGCTGAGCGCCGCGGAGAGGTCGGGAGGTGGTGGTGGGGCTGCGGGATCGGTCACGGCGGCAACCCTACCCAGAACACCCTTCAGGACGGGCGCGCTGCGCGGTTCCGCGGCGCGGTTCCCGGGTGCCCGGCGCGGTCCCTCGGCGGTGTCGGTGCCGCATGAAAGCCTGTGGCGCATGACGACCGCTCTGTTCTCGCTCGGTGCCCTGGCCGTCGGTGTGCTCCTGGGCTGGCTCTGGCACGCGAACCGCGCCGCGCGGGGCCGGCGGTCCGAGGAGGTCGAGCTGGTGCGCACGCACGGGGAGCTCGAGGCGGCGCGCCGCGACCTGGCCGACCTGCGCGGCCGCCTGGAGCGCGCGGCGGACGACGGCGAGCGCCGGGCCGCCGCCGAGCGCGAGCAGGCCGCCCGGGAGCTCGCACGGATGCGCGAGGACGCCGACCGGCGGGTCGTCGAGGCGCGCGAGCAGGGCGACCGGCTGCTGTCCCAGGTACGCGCGGACCTCGAGCGGCAGCTGGCCGAGGCCAAGGGTGACCAGGAGGCGGCGGCGCAGCGCTTCACCGCGCTCGCGAACGAGGTGCTCGCGAAGAACCAGACGCAGTTCCTCGACCTCGCGAACGAGCGGCTCCAGCGCAGCACGCAGAAGCACGACGAGACGTTGGCCCAGCGCGAGCAGGCCATCCGCGCCCTCCTCGACCCGATGAGCAAGACCCTCGACAAGGTCCACGCCCGCGTGGACACCGCCGAGCAGTCGCGCCTGCAGGGTCACACGGCCCTCACCGAGCAGCTGCGCCAGCTCGAGGCGGTCAACTCCCAGCTCCGCGTCGGCACCAGCGACCTGGTCTCGGCCCTGCGCTCCAACCAGACCCGCGGCGTGTGGGGCGAGCTCCAGCTGCGCCGCGTCGTCGAGTCCGCCGGGATGATGGACCACGTCGACTTCGAGGTGCAGGCGCACCGCACTACGGCCGAGGGCGACGTGCTGATCCCCGACCTCGTGGTCAACCTCTCCGGCGGCAAGCACGTCGTCGTCGACGCGAAGGTGCCGCTGAGCGCGTACCTGCGGGCCCAGCAGTCCGCTGCTCCGGGAGAGGCGGACAAGGAGCTCGACGCCCACGCGAGGGACCTGGCCAAGCACGTGGACGTGCTCGCCGGCAAGGCGTACTGGTCGCAGTTCGACTCGGCGCCCGAGTTCGTGGTGCTGTTCGTGCCCGCCGAGCCGATCCTCGCGGCCGCGGTCGAGCACCAGCCCGACCTGCTCGAGACCGCCATCCGCAAGCGGGTGCTCGTGGCCACGCCGATGACGCTGGTCGCCATGCTGCGCACCGTGGCCTACGCCTGGCAGCAGGACGCGATCGCCGAGGACGCGCAGCGCGTGCTGCAGACCGGCAAGGAGCTGTACGCCCGCATCGTCACCATGACCAAGAGCATCACCAGGCTCGGCCAGTCGATGACGACGGCGACCAAGCACTACAACGCGTTCATCGGGTCGCTCGAGACGCGCGTGCTCCCGCAGGCGCGTCGCATGGTCGAGCTCAAGGTCGTGGACGCCGGGCAGGCGATCGAGCCCCTCAAGGCGGTCGAGGACACGACGCGTGCCGTCACGAAGCCCGAGCTGCTCGCCGTCGAGGAAGGTCTGGTCGTCGACCTCGGCACGCTCTCCCTCGACGGCGACCGGGACGACTCGGTCGAGTCGCTCGTGGACGCCGCGCAGCGCGACCTCGAGCGCGCCGACCGTGCTGACCGAGCGGACGGCAAGGGCGAGTCCGCCGCGGGCTGAGCACGGTGGCGCGGCCGGGGGCCGCCGGGGCCGAACCAGCCCCGACCTGGGTGGGGCTCAGACAGGCTGGACCGGCAGCTGGGTGCGGCTCTCGCGCCGCGGGCGCTTGGCGTCCTGCCCGGAGGCCTTGAGGCCGGCCCGCAGCTCGCGCGGCAGGGAGAACATGAGGTCCTCCGTGGCGGTGCGCACCTCCTCGACGGTACCGAAGCCGTGCCGGTCGAGGTGCCGGATCACGTCCTCGACGAGGATCTCCGGGACCGAGGCCCCCGAGGTCACGCCGACCGTCCGAGCGCCCTCGAGCCACGCGTCCTCGATCTCGGTGGCGCGGTCGACGCGGTAGGACGTGCGGGCGCCCGCCTGGAGCGCCACCTCGACCAGCCGTACGGAGTTCGACGAGTTCGCCGACCCGACGACGATGACGACGTCGCAGTCGGGGGCGAGCTTCTTCACGGCGACCTGACGGTTCTGCGTGGCGTAGCAGATGTCGTCGCTCGGCGGGTCCTGCAGCTCGGGGAACTTCTCGCGCAGCCGGCGGACCGTCTCCATGGTCTCGTCGACCGAGAGGGTGGTCTGCGAGATCCACACGATCTTGGCCGGGTCCCGCACCACGACGTCGTCGACGTCGTCGGGGGAGTTCACGACCTGCACGTGGTCGGGCGCCTCGCCCGCGGTACCCTCGACCTCCTCGTGCCCGGTGTGGCCGATGAGGAGGATGTCGTAGTCGTCCTTCGCGAAGCGGACGGCCTCCTTGTGCACCTTCGTCACCAGCGGGCAGGTCGCGTCGATGGTGTCGAGGCTCCGCGCGGCGGCCGCCTCCCGCACCGCCGGCGAGACGCCGTGCGCGGAGAACACGAGGCGGGCGCCGGTGGGCACCTCGTCCGTCTCCTCGACGAAGATCGCGCCGCGGTCGCGGAGCGTCTCCACGACGTGCTTGTTGTGCACGATCTCCTTGCGCACGTACACGGGAGCGCCGTAGGTCTCCAGCGCCTTCTCGACCGCGACGACGGCGCGGTCGACGCCGGCGCAGTAGCCGCGCGGCGCGGCGAGCAGCACCCGCTTGGCGGGTGGCTCGGTCGTCAGGGTGCTCGTGGGGTCCGGAACGGTCGAAGTCACGCCCACAGTCTAGGTGGGCGCATGTGGACGACCTGTGACGGCGAGTCGTGGTCGGTGGCGTGCGGCATGCTGGACCGGGTGACCGACCTGCACCACGCCCGCGCCGACGGCGACCCGACCGGTCCGGCGCCCCTGCCCGCCCTCGCGCGCGACACCACCGCCGAGCGTCCGTGGCCGGTGCGGCTGCTGTCGGAGAAGATCCGTGACTACGTCGCCCGGATGTCTCCCGTCTGGGTCGAGGGCCAGGTCGTCGAGCACACCTACCGCGGCCGGTCCGGCATGCAGTTCCTCACCCTGCGCGACACCGACGTCGAGGCGTCGCTGCCCGTGCACATGCTCACCCGGGCGTTCGACGGCATCGCCCGCAAGCCCGAGTCCGGCGACCACGTCGTCGTCCAGGCGAAGCCCGAGTTCTGGGTCAAGACCGGCCGGATGTCGATGCGCGCCACCGCGATCCGCCAGGTGGGCGTCGGCGAGCTGCTCGCCCGCGTCGACCAGCTGCGCCGGGTGCTCGCCGCGGAGGGCCTGTTCGACGCCGAGCGCAAGCGGCCCCTGCCGTTCCTGCCCGCCGTGGTCGGCCTCGTCTGCGGGCGCGAGTCCAAGGCGGAGCACGACGTCGTCGTCAACGCCCGGGCCCGCTGGCCACGGGTGCGGTTCGAGATCCGTGAGGTCGCCGTGCAGGGCATGAACGCGGTGCGCGAGGTGAGTGCGGCGATCGCCGAGCTCGACGCCCGCCCGGACGTCGACGTCCTGGTCGTGGCACGCGGCGGCGGGTCGGTGGAGGACCTGCTGCCCTTCAGCAACGAGGCACTGGTGCGCGTCGCCGCAGGGTGCACCACTCCCCTGGTCAGCGCCATCGGCCACGAGACGGACGCCCCGCTGCTCGACCTGGTCGCCGACTACCGGGCGTCGACGCCCACCGATGCCGCCAAGCGGATCGTGCCCGACGTCGCCGAGGAGCGGGCGCGCCTGACCCAGACACGCCAGCGCATGCGCGCCGCGGTCCGGGCGCGCGTGGACCGCGAGCAGCACGGGCTCGACGCCCTCCGGTCGCGGCCGGTCCTGGCGCACCCGCAGACCGTCGTCGATGTCCGCGAGCGGGAGGTCGGGCAGCACGTGCGGCACGCCCGCCACCTGCTGGACGCCGCCCTGCTGCGCGCGTCGGGCGAGGTCGGGCGGCTCGGAGCACAGGTGCGGGCGCTGTCGCCCGCGTCCACGCTCGAGCGCGGCTACGCCGTCGTCCAGCGCGCCGACGGGCAGGTGGTGCGGGCCGCCGGCGACGTCACGGCGGGGGACGCCCTGCGCGTGCGGCTCGCCGACGGCACCCTCGAGGCCGAGGTCAGGGCGACGTCGGCGGAGGCGTCGGTGGCGTAGCGCCGGCCGCACGCCGGAACCGCTCGGCCAGGCGGTCGAACGCCGCGGCCAGCTCGGCGCCCTCGAGCACCTCGACGTCGGCGCCGAGCTGCGCGACCCAGAGCGCGAGCCGGTCGGGGTCGTCGGAGCCCACCTCGACCCGGCACGCGGACGGGCCCACCTCCTCGACCGCGAGCGGCCCGCCGACCTTGGCGACGACGTCCGCGGCGGGCGCGTGCACGAGGATGCGGGCGCGGTACCGCCAGCTCGCCGACCGCACGCTGCCGACGATGTGCTCCACGACCGAGTCCTCCGGGATCTCCCGGCGCGGGAACCGGGCTCCGGTCGGCGGGCGCGGCACCATCCGGTCGACCCGGAAGACCCGCCAGTCGTCCCTGCCCAGGTCCCACGCGAGCAGGTACCAGCGCGTGCCCCACCGCACCACGCGGGCCGGCTCGACGTGCCGGGTGGACTCGGTGCCGTCGTGCGCGGTGTACCCGAACCGGAGCCGCTCCGCGGCCCGGACGGCCGCGGCGACGGCGCTGAGCACCCTGAGGTCGAGGTCAGCACCGGCGGCTGTGACCACGCTGGTGGCCTCCCGCACCGCCTCGACCCGCCGTCGCAGCCTGGTCGGGAGCACCTGCTCGAGCTTGGCGAGCGCCGTGAGGGACGTCTCCCCCGCGCCCACCCCCTGCGTCGCGACGACGCCGAGCCCGACGCCGACCGCCACGGCCTCGTCGTCGTCGAGCACGAGCGGCGGCATCGCCGTACCGGCGGCGAGCCGGTAGCCGCCCGAGACGCCCGGGCGTGCCTGGACGGGGTAGTCCAGCGAGCGCAGGCGGGCGATGTCGGCGCGGACGGTCCGCGTGCTCACCCCGAGCCGGTCGGCGAGCTCCGCGCTGGTCCAGTCCCGCCGGAGCTGCAGCAGCGACAGCAGGTGCAGGAGCCGGGCCGAGGTCTCGATCACGACCCCACGATGTCACCCATTGCGGAACCTCCTCTTCCGCATGGGGTGGGAGCGTGGAGTCATGACCGAGAACACCGCACTCACCCCCTTCCGCATCGCCGTCCCCCAGGCCGACGTCGACGACCTGCGCGACCGGTTGGCGCGCACGCGCCGGCCGCTCCCCGTGCCCGGCCGCGACGACCGCGCGGACTACAGCCGCGGCATCCCGGCGCCCGCCCTGCGCGAGCTCGCCGAGCACTGGCACGGTCTCGACTGGCGCGCCCAGGAGGCCGCGCTCAACCGGTTCGAGCAGGTCACGACCGTCGTCGACGGCCAGACCTTCCACGTGATGCACGTGCGCTCCGACCGCCCCGACGCCACGCCCCTGCTGCTGTGCCACGGGTGGCCGGGCTCGTTCGTCGAGTACCAGCGGCTCGTCCCGCTGCTGACCGACGCCTTCCACCTGGTGGTGCCGTCCCTGCCGGGGTTCGGGTTCTCGACGCCCCTGTCCGGCACCGGCTGGGAGGTCGCGCGCACCACCGGCGCGTACGCCGAGATCATGACGCGCCTCGGCTACGAGCGGTTCGGGGTGCATGGCACCGACATCGGCGCGGGCGTGGCGGGTCGGCTCGCCGCCCTCCACCCGCAGCGCGTGATCGGTACGCACGTCGGCAGCGACGGGCGGTCGCTCGGCATGGTCGGCGACCAGTTCCCCTTCCCCGACGGCCTGACGGACGACGAGGTCGCCGAGATCGAGCGGGTCCGGTCGCTGGACGCCGCCGAGCGCGGCTACTACGAGATGCAGAACCACCGGCCGGAGACGATCGGCCCCGCCCTGACGGACTCGCCGGTGGGCCAGCTCGCCTGGATCGCCGAGAAGTTCCAGACGTGGACGAACCCCGCCCGCGCGACGCCGGACGCGTCGGTCGACCGCGACCAGCTGCTGACGAACGTCAGCCTGTACTGGTTCACCCGCAGCGGCGCGTCGAGCGCGCAGTTCTACTACGAGGCGTCGCACTCCGGGCTGCAGTGGATGTCGGCGGCCGACGTCCCGTCGGCGTGGTCCGTGTTCGACACGCACCCGCTGATGGCGAAGGTCTTCAACGCCTGGGGTGCCGTCGACCAGTGGGTCGAGCACTCCGAGGGCGGGCACTTCCCCGCGATGGAGGAGCCGGAGCTGCTGGCGGCCGACCTGCGCGCCTTCTTCGACGGCCGGGAGTGACCGGTGCCAGGACAGGCGGCCGGGGCGCCCGCGCGGGCTGCCCCGGCCGCCGGCCGCTGCGGACGGTCAGCGCGCGCGGGCGACGCGGCCCTCGTCCCAGACCGGCTCGGAGGTCTCGCGCACCTCGCCGTCGGCCCCGAAGACGAGGAACCGGTCGAACGAGCGGGCGAACCACCGGTCGTGCGTGACGGCGACGACCGTGCCGTCGAACGCCTCCAGCCCGTCCTGCAGGGCCTCGGCGCTGGCGAGGTCGAGGTTGTCCGTCGGCTCGTCGAGCAGCAGGGCGGTGCACCCCGCGAGCTCGAGCAGCAGGATCTGGAACCGCGCCTGCTGCCCGCCCGAGAGCCGGTCGAACGACCGGTCCGCGGCGACGGTGAGCTCGTAGCGACGCAGCACGGACATCGCGGCGCTGCGGTCCTTGGCGTGGTCCTCCCACAGGATGTCGGCGAGGGTGCGGCCCAGCAGCTCGGGGTGCGCGTGGGTCTGAGCGAACATGCCGGGCACCACGCGCGCCCCGAGGCGCCACCCGCCCGTGTGCGCGACGTCGCCGCCGCCGAGCAGCCGCAGGAAGTGCGACTTGCCGGACCCGTTCGACCCGAGCACCGCGACCCGCTCGCCGTAGAAGACCTCGAGGTCGAACGGCTTCATCAGGCCGGTGAGCTCGAGCCCCTCGCACGTCAGGGCACGCACCCCGGTGCGCCCGCCGCGCAGCCGCATGCGGATGTCCTGGTCGCGCGGCGGCTCCGGCGGGGGCCCCGCCTCGGTGAACTTGCGCAGGCGGGTCTGCGCGGCCGAGTACCGGGAGGCCATCTTGGGGCTGTTCGCCGCCGCCTGCCGCAGGTCCAGCACGAGGCGCCTGAGCTGGGCGTGCTTCTCGTCCCAGCGCCGGCGCAGCTCGTCGAACCGGGCGAACCGTTCGCGGCGTGCGTCGTGGAACGTGGCGAACGAGCCGCCGTGCACCCACGCGTCCGTGCCGCTGGGGCCGATCTCCAGGGCGACGATGCGGCCCGCCGACCGCGCCAGCAACTCGCGGTCGTGCGAGACGAACAGGACCGTCTTGCGGGTCGCGCTCAGCTGCTCCTCGAGCCAGCGCTTGCCCGGCACGTCGAGGTAGTTGTCGGGCTCGTCGAGCAGCAGCACCTCGTCGGTGCCGCGCAGGAGCACCTCCAGCACCAGCCGCTTCTGCTCTCCGCCGGAGAGGGTCCGCACGTCGCGCCAGCGGGCCTTCTCGTACTCCACGCCCAGGGCCGCGGTGGTGCACACGTCCCAGAGGGTCTCGACCTCGTAGCCCTGCACCTCCGACCAGTCCGACAGCGCCTGGGCGTAGCACATCTGGGCGGGCTCGTCGTCGACCTCCATGATCGCGAGCTCGGCGGCGTCGAGCGCCCGCGCGGCGTCCCTGATCCGTGGGGGCGCGACGGCGACCAGCAGGTCGCGCACGGTGCTCTCGTCGCGCACCGAGCCGACGAACTGCGGCATGACGCCGAGCCCGCCGGTGACGACGACGGTGCCAGCCTGCGGCGTCAGCTCGCCGGACAGCAGGCGCAGCAGCGTCGTCTTGCCCGCACCGTTCGGCCCGACCAGGGCGGTGATGCTGCCCTCGGGCACGCGGAAGGAGACGTCGTCGAGCAGCGTGCGTCCGTCCGGCAGCACGTGCTCCACGTGCCCGACCTCGAGGTGTCCCATGGTGGGCAGGGTCTCCCGCGACGACGCACCAGGGCAAGCGAGTTTCGGCGCGCCACCGGGTCGCCGCCTCGGCGTCCCCGGCGTCCGGACGTCGGCTGGCGGACACCTCGGCGCGGTGTCGCACCGATGAGGTTGACTGTCCCCCGTGACCGAGGAGCGAAGCACCGACACCCCCGTGGACGTCGCCACGCTGACCTACGAGCAGGCTCGCGACGAGCTCGTGCACGTGGTCGCGCGGCTCGAGGCCGGCGGCGAGCCGCTCGAGTCGTCGCTGGCCCTGTGGGAGCGCGGCGAGGCCCTGGCCGCACGCTGCCAGGAGTGGCTGGACGGGGCTCGCGAGCGCCTCGCCGCCGCGCAGGCCCCCCGGGTGGCGCCGGGCTCCGCCGGTGACGGCGACACTCCCGACGCCGCCCCCGACAACGTCGAGGACGGCGCATGAGCGGCCACGTGCTGGCCGTCGGCGAGGCGCTCGTCGACGTGGTGCACCGTCCCGACGGGACGAGCGCGGAGCACCCGGGCGGCAGCCTGGCGAACGTCGCACTGACGCTGGGGCGTCTGGGGCGCGACGTCCGGCTGGCGACCTGGCTCGGCGCCGACGCCCGCGGCGACGCCGTCCGCTCGTGGCTCGGGGAGTCCCACGTCGAGGCCGCCCCGGGCAGCGACGGCGCCGCGCGCACGAGCGTGGCCCAGGCGACCCTCGACGCCTCCGGTGCGGCGACCTACGAGTTCGACCTCGAGTGGCGGGTGCCGGCGGGCGTGGCCACCGATGCCGGGACCCTCGCCGTGCACACCGGCTCGATCGCCGCCGTCCTCGAACCGGGCGCGACCGACGTGCGCCGCCTGGTCGAGGCAGCCCGCGCGACGTCGACGATCACGTACGACCCCAACGCCCGCCCGGCGCTCATGGGCGACGCCGCCGACGCCCGGCCGCGGATCGAGGAGCTCGTCGCGCTGGCCGACGTCGTCAAGGTGAGCGACGAGGACCTCGCCTGGCTCGTGCCGGGCGCCGACCCGCTCGACGCCGCCCGGGCCTGGCTGCGCTCTGGTCCCGCGATCGTGGTGGTGACGTGCGGCGGCTCCGGCGCGACGGCGCTCACGGAGGCCGGCGAGGTCACCGTCGCGGCCCCCGCGGTGGACGTCGTCGACACCGTCGGCGCCGGCGACTCGTTCATGGGCGCGCTGCTGGACTGGCTGTGGGGCGCCGGGCTGCTGGGCGCCGCCCGGCGCGACGCGCTGCGCGGCATCGACCGCGACGCGACCGCCCGGATGCTCACCCGGGCAGCGGCCGTCGCTGCCGTCACCGTGTCCCGCGCCGGGGCGAACCCGCCCTGGCCGCCCGACCTCCCGCACCCCGCCCACGCCACCGGACCGGCCACGATCCCCGCGCCGGCCACGCGCCCGTCGACCGAGGAGACCGCATGACCCCCGCCGAGGCCTGGGCGCGCCTGCGCGCCGGCAACGACCGGTTCGTCCGGAACGAGCCAGAGCACCCCGACCAGGACGCCGTCCGCCGCACCGAGCTACGCACCGTGCAGCACCCGCACACGGTGATCTTCGGCTGCTCGGACTCCCGCGTGGCGGCGGAGATCATCTTCGACCAGGGGCTGGGCGACGTCTTCGTGGTCCGCACGGCGGGTCACGTCGTCGACACGACCGTCATCGGGTCGATCGAGTACGGGACGGAGCTGCTGAGCACGCCGCTGATCGTGGTGCTCGGGCACGACTCGTGCGGGGCCGTCGCCGCGACCGCGCACACGCTGGCCACCGGCGAGCAGCCGCCCGGCTTCGTCCGCGCCGTCGTCGACAAGGTGATCCCGTCGATCACGTCGATCACGAGCCGCCAGGGGATGCAGGAGCCCTTCGACGTCGACGTGCTGCGCACGGAGCACGTCAAGCACACCGTCGCGATGCTGCCCGGGTACTCCGCGGCGCTCGCCCAGGGCATCGCCGAGGGCCGCATCGCCATCGTGGGCGTCGAGTACGACCTGGACGACGGCAGCGCGCGGCTCGTGGAGGTCGCGGGCGACGTCGGCGAGGAGCCCTTGCGCTGACGCGGCAGGGTGCCGGCCCCACGCGGCACGCTGCCCGCCTCACAGTGACCGGGCTCACGACGGCACCGCCGCGCGGGTGCGGCACGATAGAGGCATGACTTCCGACAACGCCGTCCCCACCGCCGGCGCGCCCGGCGCGAGCGAGACCGAGTACCGCATCGAGCACGACACGATGGGTGAGGTGCGCGTCCCGGCGCACGCCCTGTACCGAGCGCAGACCCAGCGTGCCGTCGAGAACTTCCCCATCTCCGGGACCCCGCTCGAGCGCGGGCACATCGAGGCGCTCGCCCGGGTGAAGAAGGCGGCCGCACGCGCGAACGCCGAGCTGGGCGTGCTCGACCAGGACGTCGCGGACGCGATCGTCGCCGCCGCGGACGAGGTCGCCTCCGGCGTCCACGACGCGCACTTCCCGATCGACGTCTACCAGACGGGCTCCGGGACGTCGTCGAACATGAACACGAACGAGGTGCTCGCGACGCTCGCCACCCGCTCGCTGGGCAAGGACGTGCACCCGAACGACCACGTCAACGCGTCGCAGTCCTCGAACGACGTGTTCCCGACGTCGGTGCACGTGGCCGCCACGGCGGGCACCACGGGCGACCTGATCCCCGGGCTGGCGCACCTCGCCGAGGCGCTGGAGGCCAAGGCCGCCGAGTTCGCCACGGTCGTGAAGTCCGGGCGCACGCACCTCATGGACGCCACCCCCGTGACGCTCGGCCAGGAGTTCGGCGGCTACGCCGCCGCGATCCGCTACGGCATCGAGCGCCTGGAGTCGGCGCTCCCCCGCGCGGCCGAGGTGCCGCTCGGCGGCACGGCCGTCGGCACCGGCATCAACACCCCGGCGGGCTTCCCCCAGCGGGTCATCGAGCTGCTGCGCGAGGACACGGGCCTGCCGCTGCGCGAGGCGCGGGACCACTTCGAGGCGCAGTCGGCCCGCGACGGCCTCGTCGAGCTCAGCGGCGCGCTGCGCACGATCGCCGTGTCGCTCACGAAGATCTGCAACGACATCCGCTGGATGGGCTCGGGCCCGAACACGGGCCTGGGCGAGATCGCGATCCCCGACCTGCAGCCGGGCAGCTCGATCATGCCGGGCAAGGTCAACCCGGTGATCCCGGAGGCCGTGCTCATGGTCGCGGCGCGTGTCGTGGGCAACGACGCCACGGTCGCCTGGGCGGGCGCGAGCGGCTCGTTCGAGCTCAACGTGCAGATCCCGGTCATCGCGCAGGGCGTGCTGGAGTCCATCCGCCTGCTCGCCAACGCGTCCCGCGTGCTCGCGGACAAGACGGTGGCCGGCATCACGGCCAACGTCGACCGCGCGCGGGCGTTCGCGGAGTCCTCGCCGTCGATCGTCACGCCGCTCAACCGCGTCATCGGCTACGAGGCCGCGGCGAAGGTCGCCAAGCACTCGGTCAAGGAGGGCCTCACGGTCCGCGAGGCCGTCGTCGCGCTCGGCTTCGTCGAGCGCGGCGAGGTCACCGAGGGTCAGCTCGACCAGGCCCTCGACGTCCTGAAGATGACGAAGCCTCCGACGGCCTGACCGTCCGGTCCGTCCGCCTGGCGGCGTCTCGTCCGCGACGACGCCAGGCGGACGTGTTTGGTAAGGCTAACCTCACCTGTTAGTGTCGCCGGTACGCGGGAGGCGCGTCGCCGAGTGCACGGGGCTGGGGGGTTCCACCGAGGACGGCGCGCCTCCGGCGGTACGCCGCGGTCAAGAGCACCGAGCACCGAGCACGGACACCGCGCCGACGCCGCGCACGGACCGCCGGAGGCCGCGCCGGGCCGTCCACGCCGGAGCACCGGCGGTCGGGCCCGACGGCGACCGCCGGGCCCGACCGCCGGTACGGCCGCGTCAGATCTCGAGCGACTCCAGCATCTCCGTCACGAGCGCGGCGACGGGCGACCGCTCGGACCGGGTCAGCGTCACGTGCGCGAACAGCGGGTGGCCCTTCATCGCCTCGATCACGGCGGCGACGCCGTCGTGACGCCCCACCCGGAGGTTGTCGCGCTGCGCGACGTCGTGCGTGAGCACCACGCGCGACCCCTGGCCGATGCGCGAGAGCACGGTGAGCAGCACGTTGCGCTCGAGCGACTGTGCCTCGTCGACGATGACGAACGCGTCGTGCAGCGAGCGACCGCGGATGTGCGTCAGCGGCAGCACCTCGAGCATCTCCCGGTCGATCACCTCGTCGACGACCTCGGACGAGACGAGCGCCCCCAGCGTGTCGTACACGGCCTGTGCCCAGGGGTTCATCTTCTCGGACTCGGACCCGGGCAGGTACCCCAGCTCCTGGCCGCCGACCGCGTACAGGGGGCGGAACACGATCACCCTGCGGTGCTGACGACGCTCGAGCACCGACTCCAGCCCGGCACACAGCGCGAGCGCGGACTTCCCGGTGCCCGCCCGCCCGCCGAGGGAGACGATGCCGATCTCGGGGTCGAGGAGCAGGTCGATCGCGATCCGCTGCTCGGCCGAGCGGCCGTGCACGCCGAACACGTCCTGGTCGCCGCGCACGAGCCGGACCTTCTTGTCCGCGGTGACCCTGCCCAGGGCCGAGCCGCGCGGCGAGTGCACGACCAGGCCCGTGTGGCACAGCAGCGGCGACGCGGCCTCGACCACCGCCGGGTCGAGCGCGGCCAGCTCGACCTCCCCGCCCTCGTAGAGCTCGCCCACCTGCTCGTCGGCGACATCGATCTCACGCATGCCCGTCCACCCGGAGTCGACGGCGAGCTCGTGCCGGAACTCCTCCGCCCGCAACCCCACGGCGGACGCCTTGACCCGCATCGGCAGGTCCTTGGAGACGACCGTGACGTCGCGGCCCTCGCCGGCGAGGTTGGCCGCCACCGCCAGGATCCGCGTGTCGTTGTCGCCGAGGCGGAAGCCGGCGGGCAGCACCTGCGGGTCGGTGTGGTTGAGCTCGACACGCAGCGTCCCGCCGTCCTGGCCGATCGGGATCGGGGCGTCGAGCCGACCGTGCTGGACCCGCAGGTCGTCGAGCATCCGCAGCGCGCTGCGGGCGAAGTACCCCAGCTCGGCGTGGTGGCGCTTGGCCTCCAGCTCCGTCACGACGACGACGGGCAGGACGACGTCGTGCTCGGCGAACCGGTAGATCGCCCGGGGGTCGGAGAGCAGCACCGACGTGTCGACGACGAACGTACGGCAGGTCTCGGCGCCGGACGGCGTCGGGGACGCGGCGGTGTCAGGGGTGGGTGCGGTGTGGGCCACGGCGTGCTCCAGGCTCGTGGGTGGGCGGACGACCGGCCCGGGGCGCCGTACGACGCAGGGCCGGTGCCGGCCCTCCTGCACGGAGCATGAACCCCACGGCTGGCCTCCCCCGGGACGGCTGGTTGCCGTCCCTGTCTCGCAAACTACGACGGCGCTCTCCCGGCGGTCGGACGTGGCGCGGCGGGTCGGCAGATGTTCACCTGACGTTCGCGGGGGGTGCGCCCGCGGGTCGAAGAGAGGCAGCATGGGTGGATGGCCCGCACCATCTACGTCGTCCTCCTCCGGGGGGTGAACCTCGGCGCCCACCGGCGCGTGACGTCCGCCCAGCTCCGCGAGGCCGCCGTCGCCGCGGGGCTCGCTGACCCGCGGACCCACGCGAACAGCGGGAACCTCGTCGCCGTCGCGCCCGAGCGGGACGACGACGTCGCTGCACGCGTCACCGCCGCACTCACCGAGGTCACCGAGAGCGAGGTGCCGGCCGTCGCCCTCACCGCGCGACGGTGGGACGCCGTCGTGCGGGCGAACCCGTTCCCCCGTGCCGCGCGCGACGACCCGGCCCGCCTGCAGGTGCACGTGGGCCCCGCGCCCGTCGACGCGGCCGGCATCGCGCGGTTCGACCTGGGCAACCGGGGCCGTGAGCTGTTCGCCGTCGCCGAGGGGGTCCTGTACGTGCGCTACGTGGACGGCATCGGGACGTCGCGCGTGACGCCTGCGCAGCTCGACCGTGCCGCCGGCACCTGGACCACCGGGCGCAACTGGAACACGGTGACGCGCCTGGCGACGATGGCTCGTGCGCCCGCGCCGTGAGGGGGCGGGGCCGCCGCGTGCCATGAGCGCGGGCGCACCGCCCGCCGGTATCGTGTCCCGCGGTGAGCCGGGAAGTCTGGTCGGTGGTACCGGCTGCGACGCCGGTCCTCGATCGACCCCCGACCGGACAGGAGCACCACCCTGAGCACCGACGACACGACCCTCACCCCCGGGCACCGCCTGCGGCGGTTCGTCTCCCGCGAGACGACGGGCGGCGCCCTCCTCATCGGCGCCGCGGTGCTGGCGCTCCTCCTGGCGAACTCGCCGTGGCGCCAGTGGTACCTCGACCTGTCCGAGACCGTCGTCGGGATCTCGTCCATCGGCCCCCTGCAGGTCCACCTCGACCTCACGGTGGCCGAGTGGGCGGCGGACGGCCTGCTCGCGGTCTTCTTCTTCGTCGTCGGGATCGAGCTCAAGCACGAGTTCGTCGCGGGCAGCCTCCGCAGCCCCAAGGAGGCGGGAGTCCCCATCCTCGCCGCGGTGGGCGGCATGGCCGTCCCGGCCGTCATCTACGCCGTCGTCGTGACGACGATGGGCGACCCGAGCGCGCTGGAGGGATGGGCGATCCCCACCGCGACCGACATCGCGTTCGCGCTCGCCGTGCTCGCCGTCTTCGGCAAGGGCCTGCCGATCGCCATCCGTACGTTCCTGCTGACCCTGGCGGTGGTCGACGACCTGCTCGCGATCATCGTGATCGCCGTCTTCTACACCGACGAGCTCCACTTCGCGTACCTCGGCGCCGCGCTCGTGGCCGTCGCCCTGTTCGGGTGGCACGTCCGTTCCCGCACGCCGCGGTGGTGGCTGCTGATCCCCCTGTTCGTGGTGGCGTGGGCGCTGATGCACGCGTCCGGCGTGCACGCGACCGTCGCGGGCGTGCTCATGGGCTTCACCGTGGCCGCGCGGCCTGCGCACGGGGAGGCCGCGCCCCGGACGCAGCGCTACGAACATGCCGTCAAGCCGTGGTCGCAGGGTCTCGCGCTGCCCCTGTTCGCGTTCTTCGCCGCGGGCGTCGACCTCATGGACGGCGGCGGCGTGGTCGAGATCATGGGGCAGCCGGTCGTCCCGGCGATCGTGGCCGGACTCGTCGTCGGCAAGGTCGTGGGCGTCCTGGGCACGACGGCGCTCGTCACCCGCCTGACTCCGTTGCGGCTCGCGCAGGGCATCGGCGTACGCGACCTGCTGCCGATCGCCCTGCTGGCCGGCATCGGCTTCACCGTCTCGCTGCTCGTCGCCGAGCTGTCGTTCGGCCACGGGTCCGAGCACACCTTGGGCGCCAAGGCCGCGATCCTCCTGGCCTCCGTGCTGGCGGCAGTCCTCGGCGCGCTGATGCTGCGCTGGGACGCGCGTCAGGCGCGCTCGTCCGACATGAACCGCGACGACCTGGAGGACAACGTCACCGAGTTCATCGGGGACGAGAGCGACCGCCAGGCGCACTGAGGTCACAGACCCGGAGGTCGCTCCCGCCGGGGTGGACGACGCCGGCGAGGGCCGGCCCCGGGAGCGGCCCCCGGTCCGGCGCGGCCGGTGCGGCTCGCCGCCGTCGGCGAGCGCCCCAGACGCTCACGGCACGGTCGACGACGAGGCCCACGACCGTCCCGACCGCCACCCCGACGGCGACGGCGAGCAGGGGGCGGTCACCGAGCTGGTCCGCGGCCAGCACCCCGAGGAGCACCGACCAGAGCGACCACGCGACCGAGGCCGCCGCGGACAGGACCATGAAGCGGCGGCGCGAGAAGCCGACCGTCCCCGCCGTGACGTTGACCGCCATCCTGCCGACGGGCACGAACCGGGCGCCGAGCACCACCGACGCACCGCGCCGCTCGAACGACCGGACGGCCCACGCCACGGCCCGGCGGCCACGCGCGCCGCGAAGGAACGGCATCCGTGAGGCTCCCACCGCCCGCCCGAGCGAGAAGGCGAGCTGGTCCCCGCACCAGGCGCCGAGCGCCGCGACGAGGACCACCCAGCCCAGACCCGGCCCGCCGCCCGTCTGGGCGCCCACCGCGAGCATGATGATCACCGTCTCGCCCGGCACCGGCGGGAAGAACCCGTCGCCCGCCGTCGCCACGAACAGCGCGGGCAACGCCCAGACGGAGGAGACGAGCGCGAAGAGCGCGGCCTCGAGCTCGGCCCAGCCGGCGGCGATCGTCTCGAACATGACTTCCACCCTGGGTCGTGCGCGGCCTCACGACCATCAGGTGTCCCCCCGATTCGACCCCGGGAAAACCCGACCATCCCCCGAGACCTGCCCCTTCGCGCCTCAGCACGTGCCCTGCGCCGAGGCGCAGGGCGGGACGGCGTCAGGAGTCGCCGGGGGCGTGGCGCTCCAGGAACTCGTAGACCTCGGTCGTGTCGACGCCGGGGAACGCGCCGGACGGCATCGCCGCGAGCATGGACGCGTGCGGGCGCGCGCTGGGGAACGCCTGCCCCGCCCACCGCTCGGCGAGGGGGCGTGCGGGCTGGCGGCAGCACGCGTCGTCGGGGCAGCGGGAGGTGGCGCGGGCCGTCGTCTCCCGGCCGAGGAACCACTTGACCTGCGCGTACGGGACCCCGACGCTCACGGAGAACCGCCCGTCTGCCGTGTCGGTGACCCGCGACGTGCACCAGTACGTGCCCGTCGGGGTGTCGGTGTACTGGTAGTACGGGCTGAGCCGGTCGGTGATGCCGAACACGACGCGAGCCGTCCAGTTGCGGCACACGTGCTGGCCCTCGACGGTGCCGAGCGGGTCGGCCGGGAACCGGACGCCGTCGTTCTCGTACGCCTTGTGGATCGCCCCCGACTCGTGGACCTTCATGAAGTGCACCCCGATACCGAGGTGCCGCGTCGCCAGGTTCGTGAACCGGTGGGACACCGTCTCGTACGACACGGCGAACGCGTCGCGGAGGTCCTCCAGCGAGATGGCGCGCGCCTCCTTCGCCTCGCGCAGGTGCTTCACCGCGTCCCGCTCCGGGACCAGCAGCGCCGCGCACAGGTAGTTCGCCTCGACCCGCTGGCGCAGGAACTCGCGGTAGTCCCCCGGCTCGGAGTGCTCGAGCACGTGCGAGGCCAGCGCCTGCAGCAGCGCGGACCGCGCGTCGGAGCGGCCGCGGATCCCGTTGCTGGGCAGGTAGACGCGCCGGTGCCGCTGGTCGATCACGGCCCGCGTCGAGTGCGGCAGGTCCGGCTCGTAGTGGATGGAGAAGCCCAGGTGCGCGGCCAGCTCCCCCACCGCGCGCTGCGGCAGCGGCCCACGGGTGTGCCCGACGTCGTCCAGCAGCCGGCGGGCCACGACCTCGAGATCGGGGAAGTAGTTGTCCTGCGCGCGCATGTCGGCCCGCAGCTCGGTGTTCGCCCGCCGCGCCTCCTCCGGCGTCAGCGCCCGCTCCGAGTGGAGCCGCTCGAGCTCGTGCTGCAGCGCGACGATGGCCTCGAGGGCGTCGCTGGGCAGCGACTTCCCGACGCGCACCGCGCTCACCCCCAGCGCGGAGAAGAGCGGTCCTCTTTGCACCCGCTCCAGCTCGATCTCCAGCGCGTCGCGACGCGACGGCGCCTCCGGGGAGAGCAGGTCCTCCACGCTCGCGCCGAGCGCGCGCGCCACCGCCTGGAGGCGCGCGATGGTCGGCTCGCGCTTGCCGTTCTCGAGCATCGAGACCTGCGACGGCGCGCGCCCGATCGCTGCTCCCAGCTCCTCCAGGGTCATCCCGCGCCGGGTGCGCAGGTGCCGTACCCGGCGGCCGATCGTGAGCGCGTCGGGCTCGGCGTCGAGCGGGATGGTGGTGCCCGCGGCGCCGGCGTTCCTGGTACCCGGGGCTGCTGAGGTCGAGAAGGCCATGGTCGAGGGTGACATGCGCCACGCCTTCCGTCCAGGAGAAGAACCGTGAAACTTCTACGCAGATTCGCTGGCCGAGCCGGTGCGGGGCACGCCAGAGTCGTCATCACGACAGACGTTCCACCGCGATCCCCCCGGGTCGCCACGACCGAGAGGCAGCTCCCATGACCGCCACCCTGGAGCCCCAGTCCACCCAGACCGCCCGCACCGGCGACCAGACCCAGACGGCCGCCGAGCTCGCCGAGCGGTGGGCCTCCGACCCGCGCTGGGCCGGCATCGAGCGGAGCTTCACCGCGGACGACGTCGTGGCGCTGCGTGGTTCCGTCGCCGAGGAGCACACCCTCGCGCGTCGTGGCGCCGAGCGCCTGTGGCGCCAGCTGCACACCGAGGACTACATCAACGCGCTCGGCGCGCTGACCGGCAACCAGGCGGTGCAGCAGGTCAAGGCAGGCCTGCAGGCCATCTACCTGTCCGGCTGGCAGGTCGCGGGCGACGCGAACCTCGCGGGCCAGACCTACCCGGACCAGTCGCTCTACCCGGCCAACTCGGTGCCGGCCGTCGTGCGCCGCATCAACAACGCCCTGCTGCGCGCCGATCAGATCGACGTGTCGGAGAACGGCACCCCCACCCGCGACTGGGTGGCGCCGATCGTGGCGGACGCCGAGGCCGGCTTCGGCGGTCCCCTCAACGCGTACGAGCTGATGAAGTCCATGATCACCTCCGGCGCCGCGGGCGTGCACTGGGAGGACCAGCTCGCCAGCGAGAAGAAGTGCGGCCACCTGGGCGGCAAGGTGCTCATCCCGACGCAGCAGCACGTGCGCACGCTCAACGCCGCGCGTCTCGCGGCCGACGTCGCCGACGTGCCGTCGGTCGTGATCGCCCGCACCGACGCCGAGGCCGCCACCCTGATCACGTCCGACGTCGACGAGCGCGACCGTGAGTTCCTCACCGGCGGCCGCACCGGCGAGGGCTTCTACGAGGTCCGCAACGGCATCGAGCCCTGCATCTCGCGCGCCAAGGCCTACGCGCCGTACGCCGACCTCATCTGGATGGAGACCGGCACGCCCGACCTCGAGCTCGCGCGCCGGTTCGCCGAGGCCGTCAAGGCCGACTACCCGGACCAGATGCTGGCCTACAACTGCTCGCCGTCGTTCAACTGGAAGAAGCACCTGGACGACGAGACGATCGCGAAGTTCCAGCGCGAGCTCGGCGCCATGGGGTTCAAGTTCCAGTTCATCACCCTCGCCGGGTTCCACGCCCTGAACTACTCGATGTTCGACCTCGCCCACGGGTACGCCCGCGAGCAGATGTCGGCGTACGTGCGGCTGCAGGAGGCCGAGTTCGCCGCCGAGGACCGCGGCTACACCGCGACCAAGCACCAGCGAGAGGTGGGCACCGGGTACTTCGACCGCGTGTCCACGGCGCTCAACCCCGACGCCGCCACCCTCGCCCTCGCCGGCTCCACCGAGGCCGCCCAGTTCTGACCCCCGCGAGACAGAGCCCTTCTCCATCTCGCGGAAGACCGCCGGAGGTACGCCATGACCACGCTTGCTCCCCCCACCACCCGTCGCACCACCGACACGCCGCTGGCCGACACGGCCGCAGGCCCCGCCACCTGGGGCTCCGAGTCCCTCGCCGAGGGCAGCGTCACCCTCTCCGCACCGGTCGGTGAGCGCGACGAGGAGATCCTCACCCCGCAGGCGCTGGCGTTCCTGGCGATGCTGCACGACCGCTTCGCCGACGACCGCACGGCCCTCCTGCTCGAGCGTCAGCGCCGGATGCGGCGGATCGCCGACGGCGAGGACCCGGACTTCAACCCGGCCACGAGGCCCGTCCGCGACGACCCGTCGTGGCGGGTGGCGGGGTCGGCCGGGGCACCGGGGCTCGAGGACCGGCGGGTCGAGATCACCGGCCCGACGGACCCGAAGATGACGATCAACGCGCTCAACTCAGGGGCCCGCTGCTGGCTGGCGGACGCCGAGGACGCGCAGGCGCCCACCTGGCGCAACGTCGTCGAGGGCCAGCTCGCGCTGCACGACGCGATCCGGGGCGAGCTGACGTTCACGAACGACGCCGGCAAGCGGTACGACCTGCGCTCGGACAAGATCGCGGAGCTCCCGACGATCGTGTTCCGGCCGCGCGGCTGGCACCTGTTCGAGTCGCACCTGGCCTACACCGGCCCGGACGGCTCGACGCAGCCGGCGTCGGGCACGCTCGTGGACTTCGGGCTGTACCTGTTCCACAACGCGGCCGAGCTGATCGCCCGCGGGCGCGGGCCGTACTTCTACCTGCCCAAGCTCGAGGGGTACCGCGAGGCGCGGCTGTGGAACGAGGTCTTCTCGGCGGCGCAGGAAGCGCTCGGCATCCCCCTCGGCACCATCCGGGCGACGGTGCTCATCGAGACCCTGCCGGCCGCGTTCGAGATGGAGGAGATCCTCTACGAGCTGCGCGACCACTGCGCGGGCCTCAACGCGGGGCGCTGGGACTACCTGTTCAGCATCATCAAGTGCTTCCGCACCCGGGGCGAGTCCTACGTGCTGCCGGACCGCGGGCAGGTGACGATGACCGCGCCGTTCATGCGGGCCTACACCGAGCTGCTCGTGGCGACGTGCCACCGCCGCGGGGCGCACGCCATCGGCGGGATGAGCGCGTTCATCCCCGACCGCCGCAATCCGGAGGTCACCGAGCGCGCCGTCGCCCAGGTGTGGGCCGACAAGACGCGCGAGGCGAACGACGGCTTCGACGGCACCTGGGTGGCGCACCCGGATCTCATCGAGGTGGCCCGCGGCGCCTTCGACGAGGTGCTCGGCGAGGCCCCGAACCAGGTGTCCCGGCTGCGTGACGACGTCACCGTGGGTCAGGCGGAGCTGCTCGACGTCGCCTCCGCGCGGCGTGCCGGCGCGACGGTGACCGGCGCCGGGCTGCGCACCAACATCTCCGTGGGCGTGCGTTACATCGAGTCCTGGCTGCGCGGCGGGGGCGCCGCCGCCATCGACCACCTCATGGAGGACGCCGCGACGGCGGAGATCTCCCGCTCGCAGGTGTGGCAGTGGATCAACGCGGGGACCACCACCGACGACGGCGAGCCCATCACACGAGAGCGGTGCGAGGCGGTGCTGCGGTCCGTCGTCGTGGAGCTGCCGCGGTTCGGCGGCGACCGGTACGCCGACGCCGTCGCGCTGTTCCGCGAGGTGGCGCTCGGCGAGGAGTTCCCGCCGTTCCTCACCACCGGCGCGTACGCCCGCTACCTCGCGGCCTGACCGGCTCCCCGCCCGCGCCGGCCCCACCCACCGTCGGGGGGGGGGGGGGGGGGGGGGGGGGGGGGGGGGGGGGGGGGGGGGCCGGGGGGCGCCGGCGCGCGCCCCGCGCCCCGGGGCGCGGGGGGGGGGGGCCCCCCCCCCGCCCCCCCCCCCCCCCCCCCCCCCCCCCCGCCCCCCCCCGACGCGGGTGCATTCTCGGGCGGGGGCTGTGGATGAGCGCGGCGGCACGACGGCGATGTGCGGCAGGGTGTTGAGGCATGAACAGAGGCATGGACACGCTCACCGAACCGTTCCACCCGGGCGACCACGTCGCCGACGACGCCGAGCTCCTCGAGCTCGCCACGTTCCTCGCCGGGGGTGTCGCCGCACGACGTCGCTGCCTGACCCTCACGTGGCTCGACGCCGACGACCGCCTGCTCGGCCTGGTCATGCCCGTCTCGGACCTCCCCGTCGCACCCGAACCCTCGACGCTCCCCGGCCTCGGTGGACTGATGGGTGCGGTCCTCGCGGAGAACGCGCCCGGCGGCAGCGTCGTCGCCGTCCTGGAGCGACCCGGCGACCCGGCGATCAACGCCGGCGACCGGGCCTGGAACGCCGCGCTGCGCGCGCAGGACGACGCCCGGGTGCGAGGCGTGTTCGTGGCCGCCGGCGGCGCGGTGCGCCCCCTGACCCTCGACGACGCCTACGACGCCGGCGACGCCCCTGACGCCCCGTGACCTGCCGGCTCAGCGACGCGCCACGAAGTACGCGTTGATGAAGTCCTCGTCCAGCGTCTCCACCCGCACGTCCTCGAAGCCCGCCTCGGCCAGCATCCGCAGCGCGGTCTCCACGCCCCAGACGGTGCCCAGACCATCGCCGTCGAGCCCGAGGGACACCGTCATGCAGTGCATGGTCGAGACGGTGTACAGGTAGGGGGCCCACGGGATCTCGAGGTTCTTCTCCAGGTCGCTGGACGCCCTCATGTCGACCATCAGGAAGACGCCGTCCGGGTCGAGGTGCGCCGCGACCTCGGACAGCACCGCTGCCGGGTGCGCCTGGTCGTGGATCGCGTCGAACGCGGTGATCGCGCCGAAGGTCCCGGTCCCCGCGAGGTCCGCGACGTCGCGCACCTCGAAGCGTGCGTTCGGCAGGTTCCACTCCCGCGCCTCGGCGCGGGCCGCCTCGACGGCGTCGGCCTCGAAGTCGTAGCCCACGAGCTCGCTGCGGGGGTACTCGCGCGCCAGGAGGTTCACCGCATGACCCTGCCCGCAGCCGATGTCGGCGAGCCGGATCCCCTCGGCCAGCCGTGCGGCCAGCCCCGGTACCAGCGGGACGACCCGGTCGATCAGGGCGGCGTCGTTCGTCTGGGCGCTCTGCTCCGCCATGAGGTCGTGGAACCTGTCGAACGCCGGGTAGCCGACGCCGCCGCCCTCGCGGAAGCACCTGACGACGGGGTCCTGGACCCCGGCGAGCAGGGGCACGAACTGCATCAGGGAGGCGAGGTTGTCGGGGCCCGCGGCACGCGTGAGCACGGCGGCGTGCTCCGGCGGGATCAGGTAGGTGGCGGTGGCCGGGTCGTACGTGACGATCCGGGCCGCGGTCATCGCGCCGAGCCACTCGCGCACGTACCGCTCGTGCAGCCCGGCCTCGGCCGCGATCTGAGCGCTCGTCGACGGCGGCAGCCCGGCGAGGGTGTCGAAGAGCCCGGTCCGGTGGCCGATGCTGACCATGAGGGTCGTGGCGCCGGCGCTCAGCGCGCCGAACATCTGCCCGGCGAACTCCTGGACACGGGCAGGGTCCACCGCTCCTGCGGCGGCGGGTCGGGCGTCCGTGGTAGTCATCTCGGTGCTCCTTCGCGCGAGGTCGTTGCGGTGCTTGCGTCCACCACCGACGCTAGGGAGCGTCACCGGGGCCGCGCATCGGTCGAATCATGCAGACGTGCCCTGCCCGGTCCTGCACGGTGCGGTCCCTCAGAGCAGGTCGTGGTCCCGGGCCCACGAGACGGCGCCGGTGCGCGAGGAGAGCCCCGTCTTGACGTAGACGTTGGCGAGGTGCCGCTCGATCGTGCGTTCGCTGATCCCCAGGTGTCCGGCCGCCTGCCGGTTGGTCCTGCCGGCCGAGACTGCGGCGAGCACCTCCAGCTCACGGGGAGTGATCCCGGCGGGCGCGGGCGCGCGTCGCTCCTGAGCGGACAGGCGAGCCAGGTCGCGGGTCGCCCCGAGCCCGGAGAAGGCGGCGGCCGCAGAGTCGCGCTCCCGCCGGGCGGAGTCCCGGTCGCCGAGCGCGTCCAGCGCGGTGGCGAGGTCGGCGCGGACGCGCGCCACCTCGTACGGCGCGCCGACGGCGTGCCAGCGGGCCCTCGCCTCACGCAGCAGCACGACCGCCTCGGCGGCCTTCCCGGCGGCGGCGAGCGCGGTGCCCCGGCACCGTGCCGCCTCGGCCCGCCAGCCCGGGCTGTCGTACGCGACGGCGATCGTCTCGAGCTCGTCGAGGCACGTGGCGGCGCGGCCGGGATCGTCGGCCGCCAGCCACACCTCGACACCGGCCACCAGCAGCGGGGCCCGGTGCAGCGGGTGGTGCACGACGGCGAGCGCCGCGTCGAGCACCGACGCGGCGACGGTGACCCGCCCGCGCCGCAGGTGGCAGAGCGCAAGACCGGGCAGCGGGTCCCGGCCCAGCTCGTGCGCCTGCCGGTAGCACCTCTCGGCGTCGTCCAGGGCACCCCGCAGCCGGTGCAGCTCCCCCATCCGGTAGTGCGCCTCCGCCACCACGACCACGTCGAGGTCGGCGATCTCCCGCACCGCCCGGGACGCCTCCTCCTCGGCCCGGGCCCATTCGCCCTCGACCACCAGGAGCTGGACCCGGTGCACCCGGCAGATCCCGGTGAACATCACGGCGGGCGCGTGTCCACGGCACCACTCCTCGGTGAGGTCGGTCCAGTGCCGGGCGCGTCGGACGTCCGCGAGCTCGTAGCAGACCTGCATCATCCGGCAGTAGAGGTTGCCCGCCCACTCGGGCACGACGGATCCCGTGCGGACGGTCAGCATCGCCTCGTCCCACCGGCGGGCGGCGTCGACGGCCTGCCCCCGCAGCGACGCCACCTGCCCGAGGAGGAACAGGCCGAGCGCCTGCAGCGTCGGCTCGCCGGTGCCGTCCCCGATCTCCCACACCTGCCGGGCCAGCGCGTCCGCCTCGTCGAGGCTCGACGAGCTGCCCGCGCCGGCCTCCGCCAGCATCAGGTCGGCGTCGAGGGCGAGCAGGTAGCCGCGCTCGGGGGCGCCGGGCACCTCGTCGAAGATCCGGCGGGCGCGGGCGAGCCAGCCCGCCCCGACGTCACCGCGGCCACGCACGACCTCGGTGAACCCGAGCTCCAGCGCGACGAGCCCCGCGCGCGCCGGCTGCTCGGTCCGGAGCCTGCGGTACACCACGGCGTTCGCCGCACCGGACTCGTCCGGCAGCCCGAGCCACCAGCAGGCCGTCGCGAGCGCGGCGAGGTCGTCCGTGCCCAGCGCGTCGTCGCTCGCGGCGGCCGCGGCCCGGTACCGGTCGCGCACCGTCGGCCAGTCGTGATCCGCGAACGCCGCCCTCGCGGCGCGGAGTGCGGCGCCCCGCCCGTCCGACGACGGAGCCACGGTGCTCGACATGCCGACGTTCCTCCCCTCACGGTCAGACTACGGACGCCCCGGGCCGCTCACCCCGGAGCCCGGTGCTCCCGTCATCGCCGCCGCAAGCTCCTCGCGCGAGTGGATCTGCAGCTTCAGGTACACCTTCCGCAGGTGGTACTCCACGGTCTTCGGCGACAGGAACAGGGCCGCGGCGGCCTCCCTGGTGGTGTGGCCGTCCGCGAGCAGCAGACCCACCTGGAGCTCCTGGGGCGTGAGGTCGGCGTGCCAGGTGTCGCCCGACCGCCGGACGACCTCGCCCGTGGCGGTGAGCTCCCCGGCGGCGTTGTCCGCCCAGCGCACCGCGCCGAGCTCCTCGAAGGTGGCGAGCGACGCCCGCAGGTGCGGCCGTGAGTCCACACGGCGGCCGGCCCGGCGCAGGCGCCTGCCGTAGGCGAGCCTCGTCCGCGCGGTCTCGAACACGTCCGCCGTCCGGCCGTGGAGCTCGAGAGCGGCCGGGAACGGGCCGTCCAGGTCCTCGTCTGCGGCGACGAGGGCGGCCGCCCGCGCGGCCCGCGCCAGCGCCCACGGCCGCCCCTTGGCGCCGGCCGCTGCCGCGTACGGGCCCACCCGCAGGCGCGCTGCCGGCAGGTCGCCCGACCGGACCAGCGCCTCGACCAGCTCGGGCACGGGCGCGAGGTCGACGTCCTTCATGCCCCGGCGTGCCAGCAGCCCCTCCAGCCCGGTGAGCTCGGCCACGGCGGTCGCGACGTCGCCCACCGAGAGCGCCAGGTCGCCCAGCGCGAAGTGCACCCACGCCTCGAGCAGGTACATGTCGCCGTCGCGGCACAGGGTGAGGGCCTCCGACGCGTCGGACCGGCAGCGCTCCTCGTCCCCTTGCCGGGCCGCGTGCCAGCAGCGGCCGGCCAGGGCCGCGGCGAGCGGGCCCACCTGCCCGGTCTCACGCGCGATGTCGACCGCCAGGGTGTACTCCGCCGTCGCGCGGCCCCATTCCGAGCGGGTCGCGTGGCCGCGTGCGGCGAGGAACAGCAGGTCGGGCAGGTCGGCGACCGTCGCGACCCGGCGGACCTCCGGCACCTGGCGTCCAAGGTCCGCCGCGTCTGCCGCGTCACGCAGGTACAGCGGCGCGATCATCAGCCACTGCCACCAGCGCGGGTCGGCCGCGAGGTGTCGCTCGGCGGCGAGGAGCGGCACGGCGGCGGCGACCTGGTCCGTGCCGCCGCGGCCCGCGAGGACCCGGGCGATGCCGCAGCCGAGCAGGGCCAGGGCACGGACGCGCGGCGTGGACGCGACGGGCGCGAGCGCCTCCAGCTCGTCCGCGAGGTCGACGGACGTGGCCGTCTCCCCCAGGAAGAACGAGACGTACGCCGCGTCGGCGAGGTGCTGGACCCGGTCGTCCGGTCTCGCCGCGTCGGCGGCCAGCCGCCGCAGCATCCCGACCGCGTCGCGCAGCGCCCCCGTCCGCGAGGCCACCCGGGCCCGCAGCTCGAGCGCCGCGCCGTCGGTCGCGGGATCCGGCGGCTGCCGGGTCAGCTCGTCGAGCAGGCCGAGCGCGCCGCGCGCGTCGCCGGCGGCCCAGGTGGCGCGGGCGGCGCGGAGCAGACGGTCGCGCCGGGCGGTCGGGGACGCGCTCAGCGCGGCGGCGCGGCGGTAGGCCGACGACGCGACGGCGTACCCCGCGCGCACCTCCGCCCGCTCGCCCGCCGCGTCGAGCATGCGGGCGATCTCCTCGTCGACGCCCCAGACCGCCGCGGACAGGTGCCAGGCGCGCCGGTCGGCGTCGGCCGGCGACAGCGCCGCCGCGACCGCACGGTGCACCGCGCGCCGCTCGGCCGCGCCCGCGTGGGAGTACACGACCGACTGCAGCAGCGGGTGCCGGAACCGCAGGACGCCGCCACCGCCCACCGTCACCAGGCCGGCGTCCTCCGCCGCGGCGAGAGCACCGGGGTCGAGGCCGAGACCTGACGCGGCGGCCGACACCACGGCCGTGTCGCCGTCGGCCGCCGCCGCGACGAGCAACATCTGCCGGGTCGCGTCGGGCAGCCGCCGGACACGGTCGGCGAACGCCCGGGTGATGGTCTGCGGCACGGTCGACGGCAGGCCGGGGACCTCCGGCCACAGGGGGTCCGGGTGGGCCGCGAGCTCGATGAGCGCGAGCGGGTTCCCGGCCGCACGGGCGTTGAGCTCCACGAACCGCGCGTGCGGCACCGGCGCACCGACGGTGCGTTCCACGAGGTCCCGGGCGGGCCCGGCGTCGAGGCCGGTCAGGCCGAGCGCCGGGATCCCTTCCACGAGTGGGTCGGCCTCGGGCGTCCGGCCCGCGAGGAGCATCGCCACCCGGTCCGCCGAGATCCGGCGGGCGGCGAAGAGGACGGCCTGGGCCGACGGCGCGTCGAGCTCCTGGAGGTCGTCGACCAGCACGAGCACCGGTCCGCCCTCCGCGAGGCGGGTCAGGATGCCGAGCGTCGCGGCGCCGACGGCGAGACGGTCGCCGGGGTCCGCGTCGGCGCCGCGCCGCGCGCCCTCCCCGGCACGCCGCGGGGCGCCGCTCTGCGCGTCCCCCAGGGCGAGGGCCGACGCGAGCGCGTCCGCCTGTCGCGCGGGGAGGTCGGCGAGCAGGTCGAGGGACGACCCGAACAGCTGGGAGAGCCCGGCGAACGCGATGCCGGACTCCGCGGCCGTCCCGGTGGCCCGCAGCACCCGCAGCGAGCCCTGCGCCCGGGTGGCGGTGTGCTCGAGCAGCGCGCTCTTGCCGACGCCCGGTTCTCCGAGGACGGCGAGCCGGCCGGCCTCCCCGAGCCGGGCCCCGGCCATGAGTCGGCCGATCCTCGCGACCTCGGCGTCGCGCCCCAGGAGCACCCCCCGAGTGTAGGCAGCGTCGCACGACCAGGTGGGGCCCCTGACGCGATCTCACCCGGCCGGTCCTTACGGTCGGTCGATGGACGCCAGCGCCCGCCGGCGACCGGCCGACGGAGGCGACGATGACCGACACACGGACGACTGGCGACCCGACCGAGGCACCGCAGGTCGACATGGACACCCTGATGGCGTTCGTGTTCCGCGCCGTCGAGGAGGCGGGCGCGACCCTGAACGCCGGCCTCGTCGTGATGGGCGACAAGCTCGGGTGGTACCGGGACCTCGCGCAGCACGGGCCGAGCACGCCCGCCGAGATGGCGGCCCGCACGGGCACCGCGGAGCCGTACGCCCGCGAGTGGCTCAACGCGCAGGCCGCGGGCGCGTACGTGACCTACGACCCGGCGTCGGGCCGCTACACGCTCCCGCCCGAGCAGGCGGTCGCGCTCACGGTCGAGGACAGCCCGGCGTTCCTGCCCGGCCTGTTCCAGATCGCGCTGGGCACGGTGCACGACACCGACCACATCCTCGACGCCGCCCGCGCCGGCACCGGCGTCGGCTGGCACGAGCACGGCGTCGACGTGCACGTCGGTTGCGAGCGGTTCTTCCGCCCCAGCTACCACGCGAACCTCGTCGGCTCGTGGCTGCCCGCCCTCGACGGCACCGTCGACCGGCTGACGCAGGGGGCGGTCGTCGCCGACGTCGGCTGCGGCCACGGCTCGTCGACCATCCTCATGGCGCAGGCGTTCCCGGGCTCGACGTTCGTGGGCTACGACTACCACGAGGGGTCCATCGCGACCGCCCGCGAGCGGGCCGAGGCGGCCGGCGTGGGTGACCGGGTGCGGTTCGACGTCGCGTCCGCGCAGGACTTCGCGGGCACCGGCTTCGACCTCGTGACCATGTTCGACTGCCTGCACGACATGGGCGACCCCGTCGGCGCCGCCCGGCACGTGCGGGGCGCCCTCGCCGACGACGGGACGTGGATGATCGTCGAGCCCATGGCCGGGGACCGGGTCGAGGACAACCTCAACCCCGTGGGCCGCGCGTACTACGGCTTCTCGACCCTGCTGTGCACGCCGACGTCGCTCGCCCAGGACGTCGGGCTGGCGCTCGGCACGCAGGCCGGGCCAGCGCGCATCCGCGACGTCGTGACCGCGGGCGGGCTCTCACGCTTCCGCGAGGTCGCCCGGACGCCGTTCAACCTGGTGTACGAAGCCCGTCCCTGACGCGCCGACCGCGCGCTCCCCCCTCGCCGAACAGGAGGTTGGCACCGCAATCGACCGCTTGAGGCTGTCAAAGCGGTGTCAACCTCCTGTTCGGCCGGGCCTGGGGCCGCTTCGGGCTCAGGCCGCGTAGCGGGGCGCCAGGGCTTCCGTCTGCGCCATCGGCCTGAGCGCCCGAAGCGCATTCCGCCGATCATCTCTGAGGCGCATGGAAGCGAGCGGGACTGAGCACCGTCGACGTCCTCGCGAGACATCCCCGGGAGAGGAGCTCGGTGAGGTCCGCCGCCTGCGCGAACGGACGCCTCCGCCTCCGGTTCGCATCGAGCTGGGCCGATGGGGCGAGGGAAGCCACCCCTGTCCCTGCCCTGCCCCTGCCCGAGCGGCGGGTAGAAGGCCCCGAGCTCAAGAGATTGCTCGACAATCTGCTCCCCTGAGGGCGTGGCGCGCACCGTGCTCGAACGCGAACATCTCGCGCACCCCGGCGACACCTTCGGGCTGCTCGTGCGCGTCGGCGCCGAGTGTGCCGGCGCCGTGCAGCTCCTCCCCCCAGGCACGGCCCCCTCGCACGGGGACCATCGGGCAGCGCCGCGAGGTGCACGTGTACCACCCGATGGCGCTGCACCCCGACGTCGAGTCGTTCGACGTCAGGCTCGACCAGCTGCTGCGCAGCAAGGTGGCCCTCAAGGATGCCGTGGTCGTCCCGCAGGAGGTCAAGGAGGACGAGCTCGTCTCAGCCCTGCACCTCCGCTGACCTCACGCTGCACCCCTCCCCTTCCCCGCCGAACAGGAGGTTGACACCGCAATGAGCGCCCTGAGGCCGGTATTGCGGTGTCAACCTCCTGTTCGGCGGGGAAGGGGAGGCGGGGCGCCAGGAGGCCCGCGGCGCGGGATGGGTCAAAGTTCCTGGACTTCCGCGCCGCGGCGGAATACTTTCACCTCGGACGACTGCTGTGACCGGATTCACAGCGTGCGAGACGAGAGGCGGAGCCGTGGCCGACGTGCTGGTGCTCAACGCGGGCTATGAACCGCTGCACCGCGTGTCGCTCAAGCACGCCGTGACGATGCTCGTCCGGGGCGTCGCGGTGGTCGAGGAGTCGGTCGAGGGCCACACGTTCGGGCCGTATCCGCTTCCCCGCGTGCTGCGGCTGGTGCGGTACGTCGCGATGCGGTGGCGGTACCGCTCCGCGGGGCGGCCACCCGTCACCAAGGACGGCGTCAAGCGGCGCGACGGCGAGTGCGCGTACTGCGGCGGCCCCGCCCAGACGGTCGACCACGTGGTGCCGCGCTCCCGCGGCGGGGACACGTCGTGGCTCAACCTCGTGGCGGCGTGCGAGCCGTGCAACGCGCGCAAGGCCGACCGCACCCCGCTCGAGGCCGGCATGCCGCTGCGCCTGGCCCCGTTCGTGCCGCCGCCGGAGCACGGGCTGGTGCGCCGGCAGCGGCGGTTGCCCGCCGCTGCCTGACGCCGCCCGCCACCGCCCGCCGGCTGTCTGACGACGCCGCCGGCGCGCGTCGCCGCGCGTCAGGCCAGCGGCTCGCTCTCCGGCGGGTCGGTGACCAGGGGCGTGGCCCCGGTCATGGGGCTGGACCCCGTCGCGGTGAGCGCACGGGAGGCGATGACGGCGCTGGCGAAGTTCGCGTGGCACGACGTGCAGTACCACTCGGGGGTGGGCACCGGCACCTCGAACCCGCCGTACACGACGTCCGGCTCGGCGTTCATCACGTCGTCCTGGAACGTCATGCCCCACACCACGCGCTTGGTCTTGCCGCGAGCGCCGCACCCGGGGCACTGCGGTCGCATCCGCGCACGCTGGGCGGCGACGGTGTGCGCGTGCATGAGGTCGTGGCAGGGCTCGCACAGCAGGTGGACGTCGCGCACGACCTGCTCCAGGGTGCGCCCGCCGGCGGTCGTGGTGCCGAGGCGCACGGCGCCGTCGTCGTGGGCGTGCATCTGCTGCACGTCGACGAAGCGTTCGCACGACGCGCACCGCTCCTCGCGGCGCATGGCCCATCCGGTCACGGCCCGGTGGCCGAGGATGCGCAGGGCGTGCACGTCGGGTGCCGTCTTGCTGGTGCCGCAGTCGCCCGGGTCGAGGGTGTGCACCGGCCCGGTGCGGAACTGGTCGGCGATCCCGTCGAGGACCAGGCGGGCGTGCTCGGCCGGCAGCCAGCCCGACGACCCGGTGTAGTTGTCGGCGCCGTCGAACAGGTCCGCCCACACGATCGGACGGTCCGGGCCGAACAGGTCGTCGGTGACCCAGCTCTCGCCCTCGGTCGCGCCCATGAGCTCGACGGCGGCGACCACGCCGGCGTCGCCCAGGACGGTCACCACGACGTCCCCGCGCTGCGGCCCGTCGTTGCCACCCGGGAGGCTGTGCTCGCGCGAGCGGGTGGCGATCGCGATCGACTCGCGCAGCCACTCGGCCGACCAGTGCAGGTAGACGGACGGCACGAGCCACGCGGGCATCGCCGACAGGGAGGGCAGGGTCTCGTTCTCTCGGGTCACGGGCAGAACATATCGGGCGAGAGCCCCTGCGCGACACCCGGTGGCCGGGTCGTTCCCTGCGTCGCGCTCAGGCGGTAGGTTCGCGACCAGGCACGACGGCGTCGCCGGCGCTCCGGCGGTGATGCTTGCTGAGGGCAGCCGCCACCCGAGGAGGGGCCGGATGGACATCGCACTGTGGGTCGTCGCTGGGTTGCTCGCCCTGCTCTACCTCGCCGTGGGCGTCGTCAAGCTCGTCCGCGGCAGGCGCGGGCTGGCCGACCGCATGCCGTGGGTGGAGGACTTCGGCGACCTCGTGGTCCGGTTCGTCGGGCTGTGCGAGATCGCCGGAGCGGTGGGCCTGATCCTCCCCTGGGCGACCGGCCGCGTGCCCGTCCTGACGCCGGTCGCCGCGGCGTGCCTGGTCGTGCTGCAGGTGCTCGCGATCTCCGTGCACGTGCGCCGGCGGGAGACGTCGCAGCTGGGCATCAACGTGCTCCTGGCGCTCCTCGCGGCGTTCGTCGCCGTCGGCCGGTTCGCCGACGTCCTCGCCGCCTGACCGACGCCCCGCCGCCCGACGCCGCCTTCAGCGCGCGTCGGCCGACCGCTCCCACTCCTCGTCGGTGAGCAGCCGTGACCGGATGAGGAAGCGCACCCCTTCGGGCGCCTCGACGCTGAACCCGGAGCCTCGCCCGGGCACGACGTCGATGGTCAGGTGGGTGTGCTTCCAGTACTCGAACTGTGCCCGGCTCATCCACACCGGCACGGTGAACTCGTCCCGCGGCGCGCCGGGCCGGTCCTCCGTCTCGTCCTGGAGGTCCAGGTCGCCCAGGTGCACGTCGGCGTCGCCGAGCAGCAGGTCGCCGTCGGGGTAGCACATGGGGCTCGAGCCGTCGCAGCACCCGCCGGACTGGTGGAACATCAGCTCGCCGTGCTGACGCCGCAGCCGGGCGAGGAGCCCGGCCGCGGCGTCCGTCACGGCGACACGGGAGATCGTGTCGTCGGTCATGTCTGGTCCGTCGCCGCTCAGAAGAACCCGAGCTTGGTGCCCGAGTAGCTGACCAGCAGGTTCTTGGTCTGCTGGTAGTGGTCGAGCATCATCTTGTGGTTCTCGCGCCCGACACCGGAGCCCTTGTACCCGCCGAACGCCGCGGCCGCCGGGTAGGCGTGGTAGCAGTTCGTCCAGACGCGGCCCGCCTCGATGGTGCGCCCGGCGCGGTACGCCACGTCGCCCTGACGCGACCAGACGCCGGCGCCGAGCCCGTAGAGGGTGTCGTTGGCGATCTTCATCGCGTCGTCGAAGTCCCCGAACTGGGTCACGGACACCACGGGCCCGAAGATCTCCTCCTGGAAGATCCGCATCGAGTTCTTGCCCTCGAAGACGGTGGGCGTCACGTAGTAGCCGCCCGCCAGGTCGCCCTCCATCTCGGCGCGGTGCCCGCCGGTGAGCACCGTCGCCCCCTCGGCCTTGCCGATGTCGATGTACGACAGGATCTTCTCGAGCTGGTCGTTGCTCGCCTGGGCGCCGATCATCGTGTCGGTGTCGAGCGGGTTGCCCTGCGTGACGGCCTTGGTGCGCTCGAGCGCGTCACCGAGGAACTGGTCGTAGATGTCGGCCTGGATGAGCGCGCGCGAGGGGCACGTGCACACCTCGCCCTGGTTGAGGGCGAACATCGTGAACCCCTCGAGCGCCTTGTCGTAGAAGTCGTCCCGCTGCGCCGCGACGTCCGAGAAGAAGATGTTCGGGCTCTTGCCGCCCAGCTCCAGGGTCACGGGGATGATGTTCTGCGAGGCGTACTGCATGATCAGGCGTCCCGTGGTGGTCTCGCCGGTGAACGCGATCTTGCGGATGCGGGGGCTGGACGCGAGCGGCTTGCCCGCCTCGACGCCGAAGCCGTTGACCACGTTGAGCACGCCCGGCGGCAGCAGGTCGCCGATGATGTCGACGAGGAACAGGATCGACGCGGGCGTCTGCTCCGCGGGCTTGAGCACCACGGCGTTGCCCGCCGCGAGCGCCGGCGCCAGCTTCCAGGTGGCCATGAGGATGGGGAAGTTCCACGGGATGATCTGCCCGACGACGCCGAGCGGCTCGTGGAAGTGGTACGCGACGGTGTCCTCGTCGATCTCGGAGATCGACCCCTCCTGGGCGCGGATGGCGCCCGCGAAGTACCGGAAGTGGTCGATGGCGAGCGGGATGTCGGCGGCGAGCGTCTCGCGGACGGGCTTGCCGTTCTCCCAGGTCTCGGCGACGGCGATCTCCTCGAGGTGCGCCTCCATGCGGTCGGCGATCTTGTTGAGGATGTTGGCGCGCTCGGTCGCCGACGTGCGGCCCCAGGCGGGGGCGGCCCCGTGCGCGGCGTCGAGGGCCGCCTCGATGTCGGCGGCGTTGCCCCGCGCCACCTCGGTAAACGGCTGCCCGTTGACGGGGCTCGGGTTCTCGAAGTACTGCCCGCTCGACGGCGGGACGTACTCGCCGCCGATCCAGTGGTCGTAGCGGGGCCGGTACTCGGCGATCGCCCCGGGCTGGCCGGGGGCTGCGTAGACGGTCAAGGGATGCCTCCTCGCAACGTGCTCGCGGCGCCTCGTCGCGCCGCGATGCCGCGACGGTAGACGGCGGCGGGTTGCAGCACCGTTGCAGTCGTCGCCCGGGCGGTAGCGGGCTGGCAGGCGGACCGAGCCGCCGGCACGGGCCGACGCCCAGCCGGCGCCTGACCGGCGCCAGCCCGTCCCCGCGGGCTCAGCCGCCGAGGTCGGCGTCGAGCAGGGTGACGTGGGCGAGCGCCCGGATGGCCTGCGGGCTGCCGTGCGGCGCGGCGGCGAGGAGCCGCACCCAGGCGGCGTGGTCGTCGGTGCCGTCGATGCCGCGCACCCACGTGTCGAGCGCGGCGGGGTCACCGGAGGCGAGCACGGCGGCGCGGACCTCCGCCGCGAGCTCCGCGCGCAGCCGCTCGACGCCGGGTGCCACGGACCTGCCCAGCAGCGGGGCCGCGTAGGCGTCCAGGGCGCCGTGCACGTCCCCGGCGGCCAGCGCGGACCGCACGAGCCCCGCGTCGGTGCGCAGCGGCCGCCCGAGCCGGTACGGCCGCGAGTCGGCGAGCAGCGGCCCGACGACGCGGCGCAGCCGGGAGACCTCGGCCCGCACCGTGACGTCGGACAGCGCCCCGGGGTGCAGCAGGACGGCGAGCTCCTCGGCACCGAGCCCGCGCGGGTGCTCGGCGAGGAGCAGGAGGATCTCCGCGTGCCGCAGCGACAGCGGACGTGGCCCGTCCCCGGTGCGCAGCAGCGGGCGGCCGAGCACCTGGAGGTCGACCGGCGCCTGGTCCGCGGCGGCACGGCCGCCGGCCCCGACGGCGCGCGCGGCGAGCTCCCGCTCGACCGTGGCGACGGTGGCCCGGACCAGGGACAGCACGACGTGCGAGGCCGCGGCCCGCCGGCCCGTGACGTCGAGCACGCCGACGACGCGCCCGGCGGGGTCGCGGATCGGGGCGGCGGCGCAGCTGAGCTCCTGCACGGGACGGGAGAAGTGCTCGGCGCCGATCACCTGGACGGCGCGACGCGTGGCCAGCGCCGTACCGGGCGCGTTCGTGCCCACGCGGTCCTCGCGCCAGACGGTGCCCTCGACGAACCCGACCCGGTCGACGACCCGCCGCAGACGCCGGTCGCCCTCCACCCACAGCAGCCGCCCCGCCTCGTCGGAGACGGCCACGACCAGGCCGTCGTCGGCTGCGCCGTCGACCACGAGCTCACGCACCACCGGCATCACCGCCGCGACGGGGTGCCCGGCGCGGTACGCGGCGAGCTCGCCGGAGGCGAGGGAGACGCCCGGACGGGGGGTGTCGGGGTCGACGCCGCTGTGCAGCGAACGGCGCCAGGACTCGGCGACCACGGGGTCGACGCCCCCGGGCGCCTCCCCCGTGCCGAGAAAGCGCTCGTAGGCGGCCCGCACGGAACGCGGGTCACGGCGCACGCCCGTGCCGCCGCCCGTGCCGCCGCCCGTGCCGCCGTCCGCGCCGCCGACCGCGCGCGCCCTCGAGGCGTCCGACCGCTCCACCCGACCTCCCGACGTCGTCGTCCGGTGCGTGCGTGCGGCCAGTGTAGGGCGCCTCGGTCCCGACGGCCGGGCTGCTGCCTCAGTTCCGTCCGAACGCCGCGCGCAGCTCGTCCTTCGCCCGCTCGAGGACGTCGCGCCGCCCGGCGGGCAGGCTCTTCCCCGCGCGGTTGACGGAGAACGTCAGCATCGACATCGCCGACTGGTACGGCGTGCCCCGGCGCCGGTCGCCGGCCTCCGCGGAGCGCTGGAGGGTCGCGGCGATGCGCGCGGGGTCGTCGTCGTCCTGCGTCGCCCTGCCCGATGCTCAGCCCGTCACCGGCATCGTGCGGCTCAGTCGCGCTGCGCGAGGCGCCTCGCGAGCACGGCGCACACGACGAGCTGGAGCTGGTGGAAGAGGATCACCGGCACGGCGATGACGCCCGCCGCCGCGACGGGGAACAGCACGCTCGCCATCGGCAGGCCGGTGGCGAGCGACTTCTTGGACCCGCACATGAGCAGGGCGACGCGGTCCTCGACCGGCAGCCGCAGCGCCGCCCCGCCCCACCAGGTGACGGCCAGCATGACGCCGAGCAGCAGCGCGCTCACCGCCAGCAGCGCCACGACCGCCCACGCCGAGATGTCTGCCCATACGCCGGCGGCCGAGGCCGCGGCGACCGCGGAGAACACCACGACGAGGATGGTGCCGCGGTCCACGGCCTGGGTGAGGCGGCGGCGCGCGCGGACCCGCTCGCCCACCCAGGGCTGCAGGAGTTGCCCGACGACGAACGGTGCCAGGAGCTGCAGCAGGACGGTCCGCAGGCCGCCGAACCCGCCCGAGGCCCCGGCGGCGACGCCGTCCGCACCGCTCATCAGCCACAGCACCAGCAGCGGGGTCAGCACCATGCCCAGCACGTTCGAGACGGTGGCGCCGCAGATGGCACCGGCGACGTTCCCGCGCGCCACCGACGTGAACGCCACCGACGACTGCACGGTCGACGGGAGCAGCGCCAGGTACAGCATCCCGGCGGCCAGGGGCGCGCCCACCAGCGGCGTGACCGCCCACGCCACCACGAGCCCGAGCACGGGGAACACCACGTACGTGGCGGCGAGGATGCCGCCCTGCAGCCGCCAGTTCCGCAGCCCCGCCCACACCTCGCCCGTGGACAGCCGCATGCCGTAGACACCGAAGAGGACGGTGACCGCGACGTCCGCCACGACGTCGGCCACCCGCTGCACGTCCGGCCCGATCGGCACCACCATGCCCAGCACCAGGACGCCGACCAGGGCGACGACGAACGGGTCCACCCACCGGCTCAGGACACGACGCACCGGGCGAGTCTACGGACCGGCCCCGCGCCCCGGGCGGCGCGCGCTCCGGCCATGCGCTCCGGTCGTGCGCTCCGGTCGTGCGCTCCGGTCGTGCGCTCCGGTCAGTGTGTCAGCGCACGACGCAGCCCGTCGACGAGCGGCGTCGTCGGGCGGCCGATCAACCGGGCGAGGTCGCCGGACGTCTCGGACAGCAGGCCGTCGCCCGTGTTCGCGTCGAGGCCGGCGAGGAACCCGGCGGTGCCCTCGTCCAGCCCCGCGCCCACGAGCAGGTCGCGGTGCTCGTCGGACGTCAGCCGCCGGTAGGCCACCGGGCGGCCCAGGATCTCGGCGGCGGTGCTCGCGAGCTCGTCGAAGTCCCACGCCGCGTCGCCCGACAGCTCGTACACCGCGCCGTCGTGCGACCCGTCGCGACCGACGTCCAGCGCGACGACGGCGGCCGCCTCGGCGTAGTCGCCACGGCTCGCGCTGGCGACCCGGCCGTCCCCGGCGCTGCGCGCGATCTCGCCGGTCTGCGCGGCCTGCTGCACGTCGGGGACGTAGTTCTCCGTGTACCAGCCGTTGCGCAGGAACGTCGTCGAGAGGCCGGACGCCGCGAGCAGCTCCTCGGTGGCCTTGTGCTCCGGCACGACCACCAGCGACGAGGTGTCGGCGTGCGGGGCGCTCGTGTAGACGACGCGGGAGACGCCGGCGCCCTTCGCCGCGTCGGCCACGGCGCCGTGCTGGCGGACGCGCTGGCCGATCTCCGAGCCGGAGACGAGCACGAGGACGTCGACGCCGTCGAGGGCGGTCGCGAGCGTCTCGGGGCGGTCGTAGTCGGCCTCACGGACGACGACGCCGCGGCCGGCCAGGTCGGCGACCTTGCTCGTGGTGCGCGCGAGCGCCACGACGTCGGCGGGCGAGGCGCCGCGGGCGAGCAGCGACTCGACGACGAGCCGGCCGAGGTGGCCGCTGGTTCCGGTGACGGCGATGGACATGCTGGTGCTCCTTCGGGTGCGGGCGGCACGGCCGAGCGCCGGGCCTCCGCCAGTATGCACTTACTTTTCGTTAGTGCCACCCATTACGCAGCATGGCGTGCCCAACAGTGCCCGCGGCGGGGAGGAGCCGTATCCTGGCGCGATGACGGACGCCCGCCCCCTCGAGGATTTCGGCCCCACCGACGCCATGGTGGCCGACGTCTTCCAGCGCGACTGCACGTCGCGCCAGCTGCTCGAGGCCGTGACGGGGCGATGGGGCGTCCTCACCGTGGTCGGTCTGCGCGACGGAGCCGTGCGCTTCAACGCGCTGCGCCGCCGCATCGACGGCGTGAGCGAGAAGATGCTCGCCCAGACCCTGCAGACGCTCGAGCGCGACGGCGTCGTCGTGCGCGAGGTGCGTGCGACGATCCCGCCGCACGTCGAGTACTCCCTCACCGCCCTGGGCCGGCGCGTCGCCGACGACCTGACCAGGCTCATCGACGTCCTCGAGGGCGCGACCGTCGAGGTCGCCGCGTCCCAGCGGGCGTACGACGCCCGCCGGGACGCCTGACGTCACCCGTTGTAGCGCACGTACAGGTAGACCAGCACCGCGGCCACGACGAGGCCGACGATCACGGCGAAGACGATCTTGCCGACGCTGAAGGGCCGCTTGCCGACGACCTGGCCGGTGTTCGCGTTGACCATGACCTGCCACTGCTTGCCCGCGTACACGTAGGTCGCGATCCACAGCGGGAGCAGCACGAGCTTGAACATGACGTCGGCGTACGTGGTCCGGACGGTGCCGACACGCTGCTCGTCGCCCCCGATGTCCTGGCGGACGTCGCGCGTGATCGTCTTGGCCATCGTCGACTTGGCCCGCTCGAGGCCCTCGGGCGGCTCGACCTCGTACCGCGCCGCCGAGAACCCGGCGAGGTACTCCGGCCGGAACGGGGCGGCGTCCTCGAGCCGCCATGGCCCGAGGCGGGCGAGATCGCGCTCGGCGACCTGCGAGGAAGCCGGGACGAGCACGTCGTCGAACGACCGCTCCACCTGCCCCGACACGGGCTTCCAGCTCACGCGGCGCTCCTGCCGCTCCTCGTCCCCGTTCTTGACCGTGACGTAGTACGCGTCGCCGCGCTGGCCCGTGTACGCGGACGACGTCTCGGCGTCGAACGTCCAGTGCGGCAGGTACGAGCCGTGGAGCGACTCCGTGTCGCCGACCTTCTTGAGCTCGCCCGGCGCGAACCAGCGCGAGCGCACCCAGCGGCGGAACGCCTCGCGGGCCTGCGCCCGCTCGACGCCGAACGGCACGACCGCCTCCGGCTGCACGAGCCCGTCGGCCTCCGCCACGGCCACCAGGTGGCCGCCGCAGAACCGGCACGCGACGGACAGGTCGGTGCCCTGCGTGGTCGCGCCGCACCCGTCGCACGTCAGCAGGCGGTCGTCGAGGAGCGCGGCGCTCGACCCGGCCTGGGCGGCGGCCCACGCCTCGAACGAGTGCTCGTCGACGGCGTCGTCGTCCGCGTGGACGATCGCCTCCTGTGCGCCGCACGCCACGCACCTCAGGTGCCCGGTACCGGGCGCGTACGCGAGCTGGGACCCGCACGCCTCGCAGCGCGTGCGGACGAGCTCGCCCTGGGCGTCGTTCACCGTCAGCCCTCGCTGCTCGTCGACGTGCCGGGTGCCGGCGGCATCGGCGGCAGCGGCGGCGGCGCCGCGGCGAAGAGCGAGGCGAGCGCTGGCACCTGCCCGGCGGCCGTCCAGGCAGCCATGCCCTGCTGCCACACGAGCGTCTCGCGCGTCACCTCGCCGGCGTGGACGCGCGCACCGAGGTCCGTCGTCGTGCCAGGACCGGCCTGCGTGCCGCCGACCGCCCAGAACCACGACGGCGTGGCCGGCAGCGGCGGCGGGCCGGCCTGAGCCGCGGGGGCCGACGGCGCAGCCTGGGCGCCGGGCGCGAGCGTCTGGGCCATCTGCTGGCCCATCGCCATCCCCATGCCGAGCCCGAGGCCCTCGCCCGCGCCTCCCGGGTTCGCGGCGGCGGTCTCGATCGCGTTCGCCGTCTGGAACTTGGTGTACTGGTCGAGGTTCCCGACCACGGCCATCTGGGTGCGCTTGTCGAGCGCCGCCTCGACCTCCGGCGGGAACGACACGTTCTCGAGGACGAAGCGCGGGACGGCGACGCCGTACTCGGCCAGGTCCGCGGTGAGCTGGCCCGCGAGCCGCTCGGCGATCTCGCGCTGGTTCGCGGCGAGGTCGATCGCGGCCACGCCCGCCTCGGCGAGCGCCTGGCCGAGCTGCCCGACGATGAGACGACGGAAGTAGTCGGCGATCTCGTCGGTGCGGAACTGCGGGTCGGTGCCCACCAGCTGGCGCAGGAGGGCGGCCGGGTCGACGACCCGCAGCGCGTACGTGCCGAACGCACGGAGGCGGACCGCGCCGAGCTCGGGGTCGCGCAGGATCACCGGGTTCTGCGTGCCCCACGTGAGGTCCGTGAACTGGCGCGTCGCGACGAAGTAGACCTCCGCCTTGAACGGGGAGTTGAACCCGTACTTCCAGCCCTTGAGGGTGGACAGGATCGGCAGGTTGCTCGTCTCGAGCGTGTACGTGCCCGGGCCGAACACGTCGGCGAGCCGGCCCTCGCTGACGAAGACGGCCGTCTGGCCCTCGCGCACGACCAGCTTGGCCTGGTTCTTGATCTCGTTGCCCTGGCGGGGGAACCGCCACACGATCGTGTCCCGGCTCTCGTCGAGGAACTCGATGATGTCGATCAGCTGTCCACGAAGCTTCTCCATGAAGCTCATCCGGACTCCTTCGGTGTCGTACGAGTCGGGCGCGGGCGCCCCGGCGGGCAGAGCATAGCGGCGCGCACCCACGACGATGAAACCCTCAAGGATTGGTCAAACACCGAGGCCCGGGCGCCGGGGCGGCCGATCGTCGGGCCGTCGCGCTCCACGCGCCGGTGACGCGCCGGCACGAATTCACCCGGCGGTCAGTACTCGACGCGCGTGCCGAGCTCGCGCCAGGCGTCGAACGGGGCGAGCGGGCGGCTCGCGCGCGCCTGCCCGACGACCATGATGCTGCCGGACCGCCGGGTCGCGGCGTCCGCGGAGAAGTAGTCGTAGAACACGGCGTCGTCGAAGCCCGCCGCCGCGGCGTCGTGCCGGTCCGCGGCGAAGCGCACGGCCTCGACGCGGGCCCACAGCGCCGAGGCGAGGCACATGGGGCACGGCTCGCAGCTGGAGTAGAGCGTGGCGCCCGTCAGGTCGAAGGTGCCGAGGTCGGCGCACGCGCGGCGGATCGCGGTCACCTCGGCGTGCGCGGTGGGGTCGTTGTCCTCGGCGACCCGGTTGGTGCCCTCGAAGGCCCGGCCGTCGGCGGTCACGAGCACGGCGCCGAACGGCCCCCCGGCCTGGGCGACGCTCGCGACGGCGAGCGCGACGGCCCTCTCCAGGTGCTCGGCGTGACGACGTTCTCCAGGACTGCCTCTCACTGTGACCTCCCACGGTCTCGGCGACGACCGACTCCCGCCCGGCTGATGGCTGCCGGTGTCGGATCGACGCGTCTGGTCGACCACCGCCCGACTCTTCGTCAGGCGGCCCGGGCCCGCCGTCGGCACGACGACGCTAGCAGCGGGCACCATCTCCGCCCCGTCTCAAATTGTGGTCCCAAATGCTGGACATGCTCTGTCGGCCCACGTCGCCGTGTTCCTAGAGTGGCCCTGGACCCACCCGCCCCGCCGATCCTGGAGGAACCATGGCCGCACCCACCGACCCGACCCCGCGCCTTGCCGAGTACGCACACCCCGAGCGGCTGGTGACCACCTCCTGGCTCGCCGAGCACCTCGACGAGCCGGGCCTGGTCGTGGTGGAGTCCGACGAGGACGTGCTGCTCTACGAGACCGGGCACATCCCCGGCTCGGTGAAGATCGACTGGCACACCGACCTGCTCCAGCCCGTCGAGCGGGACTACCTCGACGGCGCCGGGTTCGCCGACCTGCTGGCCGACCGCGGCATCTCCCGCGACACGACGATCGTGCTCTACGGCGACAAGAACAACTGGTGGGCCGCGTACACCGCCTGGGTCTTCACGCTGTTCGGCCACGAGGACGTCCGCCTGCTCGACGGCGGCCGCAACCTGTGGGTCGCGGAGGGCCGCGAGCTCACCACCGACGTCCCCACGCCCGAGCGCGGCGACTACCCCGTCGTCGAGCGCGACGACACCACGTTCCGCGCCTTCAAGGAGGACGTGCTCGCCCACCTGGGCAACGGCCCGCTCGTCGACATCCGCTCCCCGCAGGAGTACACGGGTGAGCGCCTGCACATCCCGGACTACCCGGAGGAGGGCGTGCTGCGCGGCGGCCACATCCCCACCGCGCACAACGTGCCGTGGGCCACGGCGGTCGCCCAGGACGGCACCTACAAGCCGCGCGCCGAGCTCGAGGCCATCTACCGCGAGGGCGGCCTCGGGATCGCCACGGACGACTCGGTGATCACGTACTGCCGCATCGGCGAGCGCTCCAGCCACACCTGGTTCGCCCTGCGCTACCTGCTGGGCATCGACGACGTGCGCAACTACGACGGCTCCTGGACGGAGTGGGGCAACGCCGTGCGCGTGCCGATCGTCTCCGGCGCCGAGGTCGGCGAGGTCCCCGGCAAGGCCAAGGCCGCCCAGGCCGCCTGACCGCCGAGCCCCCGGTCGGGCCCGTCGTGCCTTCGTGCCGACGGGCCCGACCTCTGGCCGGAGGGTCCGACCGGTGACCGGACGGGTCCGACCGGCGGCCGCCCGCGTACGAGAGACTGGATCCATGACCGACACCCCTGCGCTGCCCGCGGCGCTCGCGGAGATCCGCGAGGACTTCCTCGCCCTGCCCGAACGCGAGCGGCTGCAGCTGCTGCTCGAGTTCTCCCACGAGCTGCCGGACCTGCCCGAGCGATACGCGTCCATGCCCGGTCTGCTGGAGCGCGTCGAGGAGTGCCAGTCCCCGGTGCGCGCGTTCGCCGAGGTGGACGACGACGTCGTGCACTTCTACGCGACGGCGCCCGCCGAGGCGCCCACGACGCGGGGGTTCGCGTCCATCCTGGCGCAAGGGCTGTCCGGGCTGTCCACCCAGCAGGTGCTGGACGTCCCCGACGACTTCCCGCTGATGATCGGGCTCAACCGTGCCGTGAGCCCGCTGCGGCTGGGAGGCATGGCGGGCATGCTCACGCGGGCCAAGCGGCAGGTGCGCGAGCAGCTGGCCGCCTGAGCCCTGCCCCGGTCGCTCAGAAGTCGAACAGGTCGCCCAGCCAGGACTCCTTCTTCTTGCGGCGGCGGTACTCGTCGCGGCGCGGGTCGTACGGCCGGTCGTCACGACGACGCTCGTCGTAGCGCGGGTCGAACCCGCGGTCGTCGCGACGCCGATCGTCCGGCCGCCGGTCCGCCGTGCGCCGGTCGGGCACGGGCCGGTCGTCGAGGCGCGGGGCGTAGGGCATCGTCGGGGCCCCCGCCTCCGCCGCGATCTCGGCCTCCATCGAGCGGTCGATGATCTTGTCGAGCTCCCCCCGGTCGAGCCAGACACCGCGGCACTGGGGGCAGTAGTCGATCTCGACGCCCTTGCGCTCGGTCATGACCAGGACGGCATCGTCGTGCGGGCACTGCATCGTGGGCTGCTCCTCGTTCGTCGCCGGACGGGCGTCGCCCGGCGTGCGGCATCGGCGGCATCGGCCTTGTGCACGCCTGAACGTGCCGCGCCCTCCTGAGGTTCCCACACCCTGTCGCCCGGCCAGCCCCGCCGTGGCACCTCCCGGTGTGCGAGAGTGTGCCCATGACGGTGCTCGTGGCCTACAACCCCTCGCCACACGGTGAGGCGGCGCTCCGGACCGCGATCGACGAGGCGGCCCGCCGACGGGCCCCCCTGCACGTCGTGGCCCTGGCACCGCCCGACGACGGCGGCCCCGGTCCGCTCGAGGCGCTGCTGGCCGCCGTGCCGGACACCGTGGAGGTCCAGCCCGTGACCGTGCGGCCGCACGGCACGGAGCCGGCCGACCTCATCCTCGACACCACGGAGAGGACGGGGGCGGTCCTCGTCGTCATCGGGTCCCGCAAGCGCTCGAGCACGGGCACGTTCCTCATGGGCACCACGACCCAGCGCGTGCTGCTCGACTCCCCCGTGCCGGTGCTCGTCGTCAAGGACGTCTACGACGCCTGACGCCACCGCGCGGTGACCGCCCGCGACCCCGGCCTCACCGACCAGCCGTCAGCTCTCGGGGTCGCTGCCCCGAAGCTCTCGCCCGGCGCGCCGGCACCACCAGCGGTCGCAGGTCGGCCCGCGCGGCGCCGATCGGCTCGACCGGCACACGCTCCACGCCCCCCGCCTCGGACACCCACCACGACAGGTTCGGCGCCAGGGCCGCGTAGCTGTCTCGCAGCACGTAGCGCAGCACGGTGTCGGCGAGCCGGACGCCGTCGCGCCAGGCGTCCGTGCCCGACGGCAGGGCGAGCACCCGCAGCCCGCGGCGGAAGACCTCGCGGCCGTCGACCACCTCGTACCCCGGCACGATCCGCCGCACGGTGCTGAGCGCACGGAACATGAACGGGGGCGCCTGGACGAGCAGCAGCGGGGCGTGCGGCGCGAGCTGACGCGTGAGCCGCCGGTCGTCGAACACCACCCCGGCGGCGCGCAGCTCGTCCGCCATCCACTGCAGGGACAGGTCGGACAGCCCGCAGCGTGCGCCGCCGCCTCCGACGTCACCGTGCGTCCCGGGGAACCACACCTGCTCGACGCGGCCCGGCGGGTCGTCGTCGGGCACGCTCCACAGGCACGGCGCGAAGGTGATCCGGCGCTCGTCGATGGCGAGGGCCTGCCGGGCCGTCTGCACGATCGAGCCGAGGGAGACGTCGTGGAAGCGGTTCTGGCGCCGCGACGGCCCCGGCACCCCGAGCGCGCCGACGGTGTCGAAGACGCCGAGGAAGCGCACCGGGACGGCGTGGCCGTGCGCGGCCTTGAACGTCGCCTTCGCCGCCCGGACCTCGTCACCCCGGCGCAGGACGGCGTCGGCGCGGCGTCGCCGCCACGACCCGGGACGGGTCCGCTCCACCGCGCGCTCGGCGGCGGCGACACGGCGCGGCGTGGGCGGCTTGAGCCGGTAGACGCGCTCGGCCTCGCAGAGGAGGCCCTCGTCGACCGCGTCGGCGCGCAGCAGCCCCACCTGGGACAGCATCCCGACGATGCTGCGGGCCGTGTACGCGCCCCGGGAGTACCCGACGACGACGATCTCGTCGCCCGGGCGATAGTTCATGGTCAGGAACCGGTAGCCGTCGACGACGTTGCGCGTGAAACCGTAGCCGAACGCACCGCCCAGGAGCTGGTCGACGAGGTAGCCGCGGGCGCCGACGCCCGGCACGTAGCCCACGACCTGCGAGACGCTCTGGCCGCCGGGCCCGGCGCACTCGCCGACCCGCACCGCTCGCGCGAGCTTCTCGATGTTCGACACCTGGTCGTTCACCGCGTGGTTCCACGTGCCGTCACAGCACAGCACCAGTCGTCTCATGATGGTCCCTCCACCCTTGACGGAGGCGGCCCGGAACCATCCTGATACCGCTCGACCGGCGCGGAGGGCGGTTCAGCGCAGCCGGCGCAGGAAGTCCCGCGTGCGCTCCCGCTGCGGGTCGTCGAGCACCTGGCCGGGGGTGCCGCGCTCGTGCACGCGGCCGGCGTGGAGGAACACCACCTCGTCGGCGACCTCGCGGGCGAAGCCCATCTCGTGGGTGGCGACGAGCATCGTCGTCGGGCCGCCGGCGACCCCGTCCGCGCGCAACGACAGGAGGAGGTCGAGCACCTCCCCCACGAGCTCGGGGTCGAGCGCCGAGGTCACCTCGTCGAGCAGCAACAGCTCGGGCCCGTTCACCAGGGCCCGCGCGATCGCCGCCCGCTGCTGCTGGCCGCCGGAGAGCTGGTCGGGGTACGCCCGCGCGACGTCGGCCAGCCCGACCCGCTCCAGCACCGCCATCGCAGCGTCCTCGGCCTCGGCGCGGCGCCTCCCGTGCACGACGCGCGGCGCGAGCGTCACGTTGTCGAGGACCCGCAGGTGCGGGAACAGGTTGTACTGCTGGAAGACCATGGCCAGCCGGGCGCGGACGGCGTCCGCGTCGACCCACGGGTCGGCGACGTCCTCGCCGTCGAGCAGCACCTGCCCGTCGTCGACGTCTTCGAGCAGGTCGACCACGCGCAGCAGCGTCGACTTCCCGGATCCCGACGAGCCCACCACGACGACGCACGACCCCTGCTCGACGTCGAGGTCCACACCGTCGAGCACGACGTTGAGGGCCGCACCGGTGCCGAACGACTTGCGCACGCCGCGCAGCGACAGCAGCGGCGCCCCCGTCACACCGCCAGGGGCCCTCATCGCACGACCCCCGCGCCCGCGACGCCGCGGAGCTGACCGCGCCACCCCTGGCGTGCCGACCACGCGTCCACCACGCGGGTCAGCGGGATCGAGATCACGAGGAACAGCAGGCCCGCCACCACGTACGGCGTGAAGTTGTAGTCACCGGTGGTGGCGATCTGCGCGGCCCGGATCGCGTCCACCGCACCGAGGATGGAGATGAGCCCCGAGTCCTTCTGCAGGGACACGAGCATGCTCGCGACCGGGGCGGCCACGTTGCGCACGGCCTGCGGCAGCACGACCCGCCGCACCGTCTGGCCGCGCGTGAGGCCCAGGGAACGCGCTGCCGCCACCTGCGACGGGTGCACCGACTCGATGCCCGCCCGGAACAGCTCGGCGAGGAACGCCGTGTACGTCAGCACGATGGCGAGCCCGCCCAGGAACGCGGCGCTCACCGGCAGCCAGGTCAGTCGCAGCGCCGGCAGCCCGAAGCCGACCAGCAGCAGCACCAGCAGCAGCGGAACGCCGCGGAACACGTCGACGTAGGCCACCGAGAGCAGCCGCAGGGGGAACAGCACGGGCAGCCGTGACGTGCGCACCACGGCGATCAGCATGCCCACGACCAGGCCCACCCCGCTCGCGACCGCCCACACCCGCAGGTTGAGCCAGAGCCCTTCGGCGACCTGGGGCAGCACCTCCCACGCCCGCTCGGGCGAGAAGAACGCCTCGCGCGCCCGTTCCCAGCCCGGCGCCGTGACAACCACGTACCCGACGGCGGCGACCACGAGGGCGGTGGCCACGCCCGCGACCAGCAGCGCACGGCGCCGCTGGGCGCGGCGGAACGCCGTGCGGGCCCGCGCCCGCTCCGACGGCTGCCAGCCGTCGGCCGCCTCGTCCCCCGCGGAGCTCACCTGCGTCCGACCGGTCAGGAGAGCTCGGGGACGTCGTCGGACTTCAGCCAGGTCGTCTTCAGCTCGTCGAGGGTGCCGTCCTCGGCGAGCGTGTCGACGGCGGCCGAGACGCACGCGGTCAGGGCCGAGTCCTTGTCGAGGACGAGTCCGAGCTGCTCCGGCTCGCCCACCGACGGCAGCGTGCCGACGACGTGCGTGTCCGGGAAGTAGACCGTCGTCGCGGCCACGCCCTGGTCGACGTCCATCACCATGGCGTCGACCGTGCCGGAGCTCAGTGCCGTCATGCCGTCGGCCACCGCGCTGAACGGCACGACCTCGACCTTGTCGCCCCATGCCGCCTCGGTGACGTCGAGCGACGTCTGGGAGGCGGTCACGCCCACCTTGGCGCCCTCGAGGTCCGCCAGGCTCGCGGCGGCGGAGAACTCGCCGGAGTCGGCGACGATGACGCCCTGCCGGCTGGTGAGGTACGGGCTGGAGAAGTCGACCGCGCCCTTGCGCTCCTCGGTGATGGTGGTCTGGTAGGCCGCGACGTCGAACGGCTTGATCGCCGGGCTGATGATCTGCTCGAACGTCACCGACTCCCAGACGACGTCGTCCTTCGCGAAGCCCAGCTCGTCCGCCACGGCGTACACGAGGGCGGACTCGAAGCCCTCGCCGCTGGTCGGCTCGCCCACGTACCACGGCTCGAACGGCTCGCTCGCACCGACGGTGAGGGTGCCGTCCGTGAGGGTCTGCAGACCCTCCGGGGTGCAGTCCGCCGCGGCGGCGCTCGACGACGAGCTGCCCGGCTCCTCACCGCCGTCCGACGAACAGGCCGCGAGCCCGAGCGCGAGCGCCGGGACGAGGGCGGCGGTGAGAGTGCGACGGGACCGGAGTACGAGGGGCACGGCAGGGCCTTTCACGCGAAGGGGGTGCGAGCAAGGAGACGCAGCCGAGCCTATGCGCGCCGTGGCGGGCTCAGGGCCCTGCCGCCCGTGTCCCCGCTCACACCCCGCACCCGGACGTCCGGCCGCCTGGCACGCACGTCAGGGATGCACGTGTGCGGCGTGACCCGTGCGCGCGGAGATGTCCTGCTCGGCCTGGCCCAGCAGGGCGTCGGCCAGCCGGCGCAGCGCACGACCCGCCGCGACCTCGTCTCCGATGACCGGCACCTCGACGTCGCCCGGGTCCTTGCGTGCGTGCCCCACGGCGCGGATCGCCCCGACGTCACCGTGCTCGGCGGGTCCGGCGACGAGCGTCGCCTCGGCCGTCGTGCTGCCCGCGGCCTCCAGCAGCGTCAGCTGGACCTGCCAGGTGACCGAACGCGCCGGGGTGGGCTCCACGACCTGGTCGTCGTCACCGTGACGCACCAGGGTGTCCGCACCCGGGAAGACCAGGGTCTCCTCCCCCGTGTCGGACCAGCGCACCCGGTACGGCGGCGACCCGTCCTCACGCTCGCAGGCCACCACGACGCCGTCCCTGACCGCGCCGCCCACGACCCCCGACGCCACCACGATCCGGTCGCCCACCGTCGCCCTCATCGCCGACCTCCTCGATCCGTCACCGCACCGGTCCCTCCCATCATGCGCTCCTGGCCCCGGCCCGGCAGGGCGGCCTCACCACGACGGCGTGGACAGCTGCACGAGGCCGACCGCCCCGTACACGGCCATCCCGATCGCCAGGAGGATCCCGGCGACGTCGAACGCCACACCTCCCCAGCCCAGGACGATGGCCTGCACGGCGATCGAGCGCACCTCCCGCTGCGAGGACGGTTCGACCTGCCCGAGCCGCCCGAGGACGCGATACCCCAGGACCAGCGCCAGCACCGAGCCGATACCACCCAGCCACAGCAGTCCCAGGATCAGCGAGGTCACCGCCAGCCGCTTCGTCTCGGCGTGGCCGCTCGGCGAGAACGCCGGCATCGTCACCGGCGGGTGCTGCTGTGTCATCGGAGCCCTTCGTCGACGCCTGTCGCGGGCGCTCGCCGGCGACTGCTCGAACGTAGCCTCTGGCGGGGCGGCGGACCCGCAGTCATCCACAGGCCGGGCGCCGACGTCGTCGATCGGGGGTGAGCGGCCAGCCCGCGTCGAGGGGGAACGCGAAAGGCCCGGGCCTACTTTCGTAGGTCCGGGCCTTTCGGATGTCCTCAGACATCCTGTGGTAGCGGGGGCAGGATTTGAACCTGCGACCTCTGGGTTATGAGCCCAGCGAGCTACCGAGCTGCTCCACCCCGCGTCGACTCCCTGAACATTACGGCATGGATTCCGGCGAGACAAACCCACCAGGGCCATATCCAGGCAGATGGGACGCAGGTCACATCCGCGCGGCGGCGGGGGCGCGTCGTCAGCCGCGGGATTCTGCCGAAAACCCGGGGCGGCCCTCCTCAGAGTCCGCTCCGCTCCACAGAGCGCGGGAGCCGCCATCCGGTCGGATGGCGGCTCCCGTGATGGTGCTGACCGGGCGTCCCGGGATCAGCCCCCGAGCTCACCCTCGGCTGCGATCGCAGCCTCGATCGCCGCCTGGAGGCGGTCCTGCGCCTCGCCGTACGCCGCGAAGTCGCCCTCGGCGAGGGCCGCGTCGGCGTCCTGCATGGCCTGGTTGGCCTGCTGGAGCGCCTGGTCGAGCTGCGCCTGCGCGTCACCGGCGGGCGCGGTGGCCTCGCCCGACGGCTCGGTCGACGGCTCCCCGGACGGCTCGGTGCTCGGCTCGGCCGACGGTTCGGTGCCGCCGTCCTCGCCCTCGACGGGAGCGGTGGGCACGTCCGTCTCCACCTCGCCCTCGGCGTCGCCGGCGTTCGCGCCGGAGTCGCCGCCGAACACCTGGTCGAGAGCCTCGTCCAGGGTCTCCGCGTACCCGGTCTGGTCACCGAAGGCGACCAGCACGCGACGCAGGAGCGGGAACGGCGTGCCCTCGGACGACTGGATGTAGACCGGCTGCACGTACAGCAGGCCGCCACCCACCGGCAGGGTCAGCTGGTTGCCCCGCACCACGCTCGACGAGCCGCGTTCCAGGATGTTCAGCTGTTCCGAGATGGTCGGGTTCGAGTCGAAGTTGTTCTGCACCTGACCCGGCCCGGGCACGGTCGAGTCACGGGGTAGCTCGAGCATGCTCAGCTTCCCGTAGTCGTCGCTCTTCTCGCCCGCCGTCGACCCGGCGTCGCCGTCGGCCGCGAGATACCCGGTGAGGATCTCTCGGTCGGTGTTGCCGCCCGGGATGAAGGTGCTCGTCAGTGAGAACGACGACGTGGCGGCGCCCGGCATCTGCAGCGACATGTAGTACGGCGGCTGCAGCGGCTTGGGGCTCTCTCCGCCCACCGTCGGGTCCTCCGGGTTGTCCCAGAAGTCCTGACCGGAGAAGAACTGACCGGCGTCCTCGACGTGGTACTTGGTGAGCAACGCCCGCTGGACCTTGAACAGGTCCTCGGGGTAGCGCACGTGGCTCATGAGGTCCCCGGACATCTCCGACATCGGGCGCACCGACGTCGGGAACACTCCCGACCACGCCTTGAGGATCGGGTCGTCCGGCTCCCACGCGTACAGCGTGACCGTCCCGTCGTAGGCGTCGACCGTGGCCTTCACCGAGTTGCGGATGTAGTTGACCTCGGGCTGCGTCTCGACCGGCACGCCCTGCGCCGCGAGCGTCAGGGAGTCGGCGGTCGCCTCCTGCATCGGCTGCGACGAGGAGTACGGGTAGGCGTCGGTCGTGGTGTACGCGTCGACGATCCACTTGACGCGGCCGTCGACCACCGCCGGGTACGTCCGGTTGTCGAGCGTCAGCCACGGGGCGACCTTCTGGACGCGCGACTGCGGGTCCCGGTCGTAGAGGATCTGCGACGCCTCGGTGACCCGGTCGGAGAACAGGATCTGCTCCGAGCCGAACTTCAGGGCGTACAGGAGCTTCGCGCCGAACGAGCCGATCTCCGGGCCCGCCTGGTGGTCGTCGGTCGGGAACGTGGTGTTGACCTGGCCGCCGCCCTCCTCGTCGTCGGCCTGGTAGTCCAGCTCCCACGGGGTCGTGCCCTCGGGCGCACCGACGATCGAGTAGTCCGTGGTCTCGGGGCTGAAGTAGATCCGCGGCTCGTACCCCTTGTCCGTGAGCGCACCCTGGGTGGGGATGCCGCCCTCGTAGAACGCGGGCTGGCCGTCCGGGCCGGGCTGGTTGCCGTACGCGGCGACGACGCCGTAGCCGTGCGTGAACACCGTGTGGTCGTTGACCCAGTTGCGCTGGCTGTCGCCGAGGCCGTCGAGGTTGAGCTCCCGCACCGCGATCACGGTGTCCCGCGACTCCCCGTCGATGTCGTACCGGTCCACGGCCAGGTTCGCCGTGAAGTTGTAGTACTGCTTGTTCTGCTGCAGCTGGCGGAACGACGGGCTGACCACCTGGGGGTCGAGCAGGCGCACCGACGCCGTGGTCTCGGCGTCGTCGCGCAGCGCGCCCGGCTCCGCCTCGGTCGTGGCGTCGTACGACGTCGTCTCCACGTCGTCGAGACCGTACGCGGCCAGCGTCGAGTCGATGTTGCGCTGGATGAACTCCGCCTCCAGCTCCTGCGCGTTCGGGTTCACCTGGAACCGCTGCACGACGGCCGGGTAGATGCCGCCGATCGCGATCGCGGAGACCACCATCAGGCCGACGCCGATCGCGGGCAGCCGCCACGAGCCGCGGATCGCCGCGACCACGAAGAGCGCGGCCACCAGCACCGCGACGCCCGTGAGGATCTGCTTCGACGGGATGACGGCGTGCACGTCGGAGTACGACGCACCGTCGTACTTGGCGTTGGTCGACGTGAGCAGCGAGTACCGGTCCAGCCAGTAGTTCGCGGCGATGAGCAGCATGAGCACGGCCGCGAGGACCGCGAGGTGCACGCGCGCCGCGGGGGTGGTCCGGGGTTCGCCGTCGGCCACCGGGCCGAGGCGCAGCCCGCCGTAGAGGTAGTGCGTCACCAGCGCCGCGATACCGGCGATGACGACGACGACCATGATGAAGCTGACCACGAAGCGCAACGCCGGCAGGGTGAAGACGTAGAACCCCAGGTCGATGCCGAACTGCGGGTCCTCGGTGCCGAACGCCGAGCCGTTGAAGGCGAGCAGCACCGTGCGCCACTGCGCGGACGCGGCCACGCCGGCGAAGAACCCGACGAGCACCGGCGCGGCGATCGTCACGACCCGCCGCAAGGGCTCGACGGCCTCCCGGTACTGGTCGAGGGTCGCCTGCTCCGGGGTGGACGGCGCGTACACGGGGCGCACGCGGTAGCCGAGCGTGAACGACGAGAACACCGCCGCCCCCATGATCAGGAAGCCGACGACGAACAGGACCGCGCGCGCACCCCACTCGGTCCAGATGACGTTCGAGAAGCCGAGCGCGTCGAACCACATCACCTCGGTCCAGAACTGCGCGAGGAGGAGCACGGCGACCACGACCACGGCGACCACCGTCAGGGTGATCGCGAGCGGGCTGCGCCGTCGCTTGGCGGGCGGGCCACCAGGACGTCGGCGGGGCGGGGCAGCAAAGGACACGGTGCGGGCACCTCATTCGTGCTCGGGACGGGTGGACGTCCTACCTGAACGTCTCGGGTCCCTCCCAGGTTCCCACGGTTCGCCCCACCACGTGCCCCCACGTCGTCACGGTCCCGTCACGGTCTCCGTGACGGTGCGGTCACGTGCCGGCAGGGGGCGTCAGGAGCCGGAGGTGCAGGTCGGCAGGTCGTCCGCCTCCCCGGCGCCGATGGCCTCGACGGCCTCCCGCGCGTCGGCGAGGGTGGAGATCCGCACGACGCGCAGGCCGTCGGGCACGTTCCCCACGACCTCGGCACAGTTGCTCGCCGGCGCGAGGAACCACTCGGCATCGTCCCGGACGGCCCCGTACAGCTTCTGGCGGATGCCCCCGATGGGGCCGACCAGCCCGTCGACGCTCATGGTCCCGGTGCCGGCGACCACCGCTCCGTCGAGCTCGTCGGCCTCCGTCAGCTTGTCGATGATGGCGAGCGCGAAGATCGTGCCCGCGCTGGAGCCGCCGATCTCCCCGGGACGGATCGTCACGTCCACGGGGTAGTCGTACTCGGGCTCGAGGTAGACGCCTAGCGCCGCCCGGCCGTCGCCCTGGCCCGTGGTGACGGTGAGGTCCTCGTCCTCCCCGCCGCGCTCGACCCCGAGGACGACGTCGTCGCCCGGGGTGACGTCGTCGAGCCCCGTGAGCAGGTCCTGGTGGGTCACCACGGGCGTGCCGCCGATGCTGCGCACGACGTCTCCCGGCTCCACCACTCCCTCGGCGCCGGACCCGGGCACCGCGGCCGCGACGGTCAGGGTCGCCGGCACCTCGAACCCGAGCTCCGTGAGGGCAGCCACGGTGGCCGACTGCTCCGAGCTCGTCATCTGCGCCTGCAGCACCTCCTGCTGCTGCTGCGGGGACTCCTCGCCGAAGACCAGCTCGACCGGCTGCACCGACCGCTGGGTCGAGAACCAGCCCTGCAGGACGTCGCCGAGCAGGATGTCCCCGCCCGGTCCCCCGAAGGCCGAGACCGTGGTGAGCCGCAGCTCGCCGGTGACCGGGAAGGTGGGCGCACCCTCGATCTGCACCACCGGGACGGCGGTCGCGCTCGCGCCGTCCGCCGCGCCGGAGTCGCTCGCCGACCCGTCCGACTGCTCGAGGAGGCCGAGCGCGTCCTCGGTCGGTCCGGGCGCGCGGATCGCGTACGGCGCCGGGAGCACGAGGAGGACGGCGGCGAGCACCGCCGTCAGCAGCAGGGAGATCCCCAGGGTCACGCTCCGCGGGGAGACCGGCGGGGCGAAGGGCGTCGGTGCGTCGTCGGGGGTGAGCACGTCGCGGTCGAAGGTCACCGCCCCATCATCCCCGACCTGCCCGAGGACGCAGCACTCCGGCGGGAGGCGACACGCAGGGTCAGGGGTTCCTGCGCCCAGAGCGAACCTGCTCCGCGTCGCACCTTGGCCGGGCACCGCGCGTGGTTACGGTGATCTCGCGCCAGTTCGCCGCACGCCAGCCGAGGAGCCCGACATGAGCAACCTGCCCGACGACCCCGAGGGTGCCGAGGAGCGCGAGCGGATGCTGCACTCCATGCTCGAGGGATTCTTCGGCGACCGCACCGACGAGGTCCTCGCCCAGATGCGCGCCCAGGGGATCGACCCGGCCGCGCTGGCGGGGGTCCCCGGCGCCGGCGCCCCCGACCCCGCCGTCATGCAGCAGGTGCTCGCCCAGGTCCAGCGGTTGCTGTCGGCGTCCGGCGACGGCCCCGTGAACACCGACGTGGCGCACGACGTCGCCCGCCAGGTCGCCGCCAGCGAGGGCGACCCCTCGCTCACGGGCGGCGAGTCGAAGTCGGCCACCGACGCCCTGCGGCTGGCCGAGCTGTGGCTGGACGCCGTGACCGACCTGCCGCCGGCGGGCGGGCCCTCGCACGCGTGGAGCCGCTCGGAGTGGGTCGAGGCGACCCTGCCGGCCTGGAACCGGCTGGTGGCCCCGGTCGCGACGTCGGTGGCCGAGGCGCTGGCGACCGTGCTGCGCGACCAGCTCCCCGAGGACCTGTCCGGCAGCGGGATGCCCGCCCTCCCCGGCCTGCCCGTGGGGGCGCTCGGCGCGCTCGATCCTGCCGAGATGATGCGTCGCCTCGGCGCCGCCGTGTTCGGCATGCAGACCGGCCAGGCCGCCGGGACCCTGTCCCGGGAGGTCTTCGGCGCGACCGACGTCGGGGTGCCGCTGCTCGCCGAGCCCGCCACGGTCCTGCTCCCGACGAACGTCGCCGCCTTCGCCGACGGCCTGGACGTCCCGCTGGAGGAGGTCAGGCACTTCCTCGCGCTGCGGGAGGCCGCGCACGCACGGCTGTTCGCGCACGTCCCGTGGCTGCCCGCCCATTTGCACGCGCTGGTCGAGCAGTACGCCCGCGGCATCACGATCGACCTCGACGTGCTCGAGGAGCAGATCCGCGGCATCGACCCGAGCGACGCCGAGGCGCTGCGGGGAGCACTCACCGGCGGCGTGTTCGGCCTGCAGCACACCCCGCAGCAGGAGGCGACGCTGCTGCGGCTGGAGACTGCGCTCGCGCTGGTGGAGGGCTGGGTGACCGAGGTGGCCGCGGCCGCCGCCCTGCCCCACCTGCCCCACACGTACCCGCTGCGCGAGATGATGCGCCGGCGCCGGGCCGCCGGCGGCCCGGCCGAGCACACCTTCTCCACGCTCGTCGGGCTGGAGCTGCGGCCGCGCCGGTCGCGCGAGGCGACGGCGCTGTTCGCGCACCTGCTGGCCGAGGGCGGCCCCGAGGCCCGCGACGCCGTGTGGCAGCACCCCGACCTGCTGCCCGACGACGCGGACCTCGACGACCCCGCCGGTTACCACGCGCGCCGCGCCGCGCTCGCCGAGGAGCAGGCCGACGTGGACGCGGCGCTCGCCCAGATCCTGGGCTCCGCGGACGCCGACGGGACGGACCCGTCGGACCGAGGCGGCGACGAGGGACGCGACGAGGACGGCTCTGGGGAGCCGGGCCCGGCCGGGGGACGCTAGCCGGCGTCGTCCTGGACGAAGGACACGCCCTCGAGGAACCCCCGGGCACGATCGGTGCGCGGGTAGGCCTCGAGCAGCTTCCAGAAGTCGGGCCCGTGCCCGGCGTGGACCAGGTGCGCCAGCTCGTGCAGCAGCACGTAGTCGAGGACCCACTCGGGCATGCCCTGCACCCGCGTCGAGATACGGATGGACCCGTCGACGAGCGTGCACGACCCCCATCGCCGCTCCTGCTGCGACGACCAGGACACGCTCGTGGGGCGCGGCCGGCCGCCGAGATACTTCTGCGCCAGGTCGCGCGCCCGCTCGGCCAGCTCCTCGTCGGAGGGCCGCCGCCGACGCTCCTTGTCCTCCAGACGGGCCAGCATCTTGGCCACCCACTCGCGCTCCTGGTCCCGCGAGAAGCGCGCAGGAATGGCCACGACGGTGCGTTCACCATCGCGGTACGCGCTCACCGTGGCGGTCCGACGGCGGCTCCGTCGAACCTCCACAGACGCCATCGTGTCGTGGGCCACGGCACGACCGTACCGGGAATTCGTCATCTTTGTGAACAAGAACACACGTCAATAGCCTGCGGCCGGGCCTGTGGACGACGCCGGCCAGGGCCGCCGACGTCGTGCCAGAGTGGCGGACATGACGCCCAGCGGATCGAGCACTGCCCCTGTGCCGGCGCCCCTGCGGCTCCGTACCGGGACCCCGGTGGTCGACCGCGGCGACGGCGAGGTCCAGCTCGGTACCGATCCCCGGTGGAGCGTCGTGCTCACCGGTCTCTCCCCCGCCGAGGCGGGCTGGCTGTGCGACGCCGCGGTGCGCCGCCACCGCTCCCTGAACCAGGTCTCGCGGCGGTGGGGGGTGGACGCACAGCGACGGGCGCTGCTCGAGCAGGTCCTCGAACGGGCGGGCTACATGGTGCCCGCACACCGCGGCGAGCCGGGTGCGCTCGTGGACCGGGCCGCGGACGCCGTCGTCCTCGGCGCGCTGCGACCCGACGACGCCGGGGACGCGACCCTCGCAGAGCGCGCGGGCCGCACCGTGGGCCTGTCCGGGCTGGGCCGGATCGGCGCGCTCACTGCCGAGCACCTGGCCACTGCCGGCATCGGGACGCTCGTGCTGGACGATCTCGAACCGGTGCAGGTCGTAGACCTCGGCATCGGCGGGTACGAACGGGAGGACGTCGGCCGGACGCGGGCATCCGCGCTGGCGGGTCGGCTGCGGGCGCGGCACCCGGAGACGCTGGTGCTCGGGCCGGACGACGCGGCCGCGCCCGACGTCGTCGTCGAGGTCCAGGCCCACGCCGTCGACCCGGGCCGGTACGAACGGCTCCTGGGCAGCGGCGTGGCACACCTGCCCGTCGTCGTGCGGGAGGCGGACGTCGTCGTGGGGCCCTTCGTCGTGCCGGGGGTCTCGGCGTGCGTCGGGTGCGCCGCACGTCACGCGGCCGACCTCGACGAGCGATGGCCCGTCGTGGCCCGGGCGCTGGTCGGCGCCTCCCGGCCCGCGCCGCAGGAGACGACGCTCGCCGCCCTGGCCGGCGTGCTCGCGGCCGGGCAGGTGCTGGCCTTCGTCGACGGCGCCCGTCCGGTCACGGCCGGTGCCCAGCTCGAGGTCGCGCTGCCCGAGGCCGTGCCGCGACGACGACCGGTCAGGCCGCACCCCGCCTGCGGCTGCACCGCGCTGCCGGGGCCGTCCTCCCGATAGGGAGACGAGCCCCGACGAGAACACGAAGGGGCGGGTCGCATCGTCCGCAGCCCGCCCCTTCGTCCGCTCTCACCGGGACCCGTCGAGATCCCGGCGACGCCGGCGGTCATGCCGCCGCGGTCTCCGACTTCCGCGGCCGGCCACGACCGCGCTTGCGGGCCACGACCTTGCCGTCGACGAAGACCTCACCGCCCCACACGCCCCAGGGCTCCTGGCGGTCGAGGGCGCCCGAGAGGCACCCCGCCTGGAGCGGGCAGGTACGGCAGAGCGACTTGGCCGCCTCCACCTGGGCCGTGTGCTCGGCGAACCAGAGCTCGGGGTCGTTGGTGCGGCAGGGCAGGAGCGCAGCGAACTGGCGGTCGAGCTCGTCCGCCTCGGCCGCGCTCTGCGTGAGGGGTTGATGGGGAGTCCAGGGGCCGGATCCGCCCTGGGGGATCGTGTCGAGCAGCCGCTCGTCCAACAGCTGTGCGAGACGCACGAGTTCCTCCGTCAGGTCCTGAGGTTGAGATGAACTTCGATGTTCAGGACCTGCGGATGGTCCCCTGCTGTCAGGGGTCCGGCTCGTGCGACCTGGTGAGGTCTTCTTCCCTGGGCGGAAAGACGAAAGCCGCGGGTCCTTGGGTGGACTCCGCGGCCTGGACCGGTGCTTAGACCGGTGGGCTCCAGGGGGCGGAGTCGGGAGCGCGAGTGTGGCCGATGGCTGCGACACCGCCGGCGTACAGACGCACGCGAGACGGATCGACGGACACAAGTCGCATCTGGGCAGAGGTGTGCCCGGACGCGCCGAATGCCGGCGCCTTCATCGTCACGATCAGGTGCTTCGTGTTCACTGCAAACTCCCCTCCTCACTGCGATCGGACCCGAGCCTCTCGGCACGCGTCACTCCGTCACGAACTCTTCGAGCATAGACGCTGCCTGCCGGGCTGCCACATCTTTTTTAGAAGTTTTTTTCCGACAAGTTTTTCGAGAGCCGCTGAACGTCCCTCGTCAGTCCACCGCACCGCCCACGATGGCGAGGATCGTGGCCCCGTAGCGGTCGATCTTGGCCGGACCGATGCCGTTGATCCGGGCCAGCTGCGCCACGGACGTGGGCTTGAGCTCCGCGATCGCCGCGAGGGTGGCGTCCCCGAGCACCGTGTAGGCAGGCTTGTCCGTCTCCCGCGCCACCGACAGCCGCCACTCCCGCAGGGCGTCGAACAGCGCGACGTCGTGGTCGCCCGTGAGGCGCTGGCGCGCCTGCCCCCGCGCCGCCCGCGACCGCCCACGACCGCTCGGCTCGTCCGGCCACAGGCCGTCGAGGAACCGGGTGCGCTTGCGCGTCGCCCGGCCGCCCGGGTTGCGCGAGCGAGCGAACGACAGCTCCAGGTGCTCCCGGGCGCGCGTGACGCCGACGTAGAGCAGGCGGCGCTCCTCCGCGACGCCCTCGTCCGTCTCGGCCAGGGAGATCGGCATGAGCCCCTCGCTCACCCCGGCGAGGAAGACGGCGTCCCACTCGAGCCCCTTGGCTGCGTGCAGCGACGCCAGCGTCACCCCCTCGACCGTCGGGGCGTGCTGGGCCGACGCGCGCTCGGTCAGCTCCTCGACCAGGGTGGTGACCGTGGCAGGGGCGTCCGCGGGGGCCGCCGCGGCGACGTCGTCCGCGAGCGCCACGAGCGCCTGCATCGCCTCCCACCGTTCCCGGGCGGCGCCGCGCGCGGCAGGCGGCTGGGAGGACCAGCCGGCCGTGGTCAGGACGTCGCGCACCTGCTCGCCCATCGGCTGGTCCGGGTCGGCCGAACGCGCCGCCCCCCGCAGCAGGACGATCGCGTCGCGCACGTCCTTGCGCTGGAAGAAGCGCTCCCCGCCGCGCACCAGATAGCTGATCCCGGCGTCCGCGAGCGCCGACTCGAACGCCGCCGACTGCGCGTTGGTGCGGTACAGCACGGCGATCTCGCTGGCGCGCACCCCCGAGGCGATGAGCCGCCCGGCACGGGCAGCGATGCCGGCAGCCTCCGCCTCGTCGTCGTCGTACGCCGTGAAGCTCGCGGGCGGCCCCGGCGGCCGCTGGGCGACGAGCTCGAGCGCGCCGGCCACGCGGCCGCGGCGCAGCACCTCGTTGGCGAGGTGCACCACCTGGGGCGTGGACCGGTAGTCGCGTACCAGCCGCACCACCTCGGCGTCCGCGTAGGTGCGCGTGAAGTCGAGCAGGTAGTGCGGCGTCGCACCCGTGAACGAGTAGATGGTCTGGGACGGGTCGCCCACGACGCACAGCTCGCGCCGCCCGCCCAACCACTGGTCGAGGAGGAACTGCTGCAACGGCGACACGTCCTGGTACTCGTCCACGACGAAGTGCCGGTACTGGGACCGCACCTCGTCCGCCACCACCCGGTGGGACGAGAGCATGTCCGCGAGCATGAGGAGCACGTCCTCGAAGTCGATGACGCCCCGTTCCGTCTTGACGTCCTCGTACGCGGAGATGAGTCGTGCGACCGTCTGGTGGTCGAAGCCCGACGGCGGTGGCCGGTCGTCGGCGAGCGACGCCTTGACGTAGTCGTCGGCCGTGACGAGCGAGACCTTGGCCCACTCGACCTCGCTGGACAGGTCGCGGACGGCGACGCGGTCGACGCTTGCACCGACGCGGCGCGCGGCCTCCGCGACCGCCGGAGCCTTGTGCTCCATGATCCGAGGAGGGGCGCCGCCGACGACGCGCGGCCAGAAGTAGCCGAGCTGGCGCAGCGCCGCGGCGTGGAAGGTGCGGGCCTGGACGCCCGCGACGCCGAGCTCGCGCAGCCGGGTGCGCATCTCCCCCGCCGCCCGGGCGGTGAACGTCACGGCGAGCACCGACGTCGGCTTGTACGCGCCGCTGCGCACCCCGTAGGCGATCCGGTGCGTGATCGCGCGCGTCTTGCCCGTGCCGGCGCCCGCCAGGACGCAGACCGGGCCGGTCAGGGCCAGTGCGACCTGGCGCTGCTCCGGGTCGAGCGCGTCGAGGATCGCGTCGGGATGAACCCGGTCGAGGCCGGTGTTGCCTGGGGAGTTGGTGGCTGTCGACATCGTCTGCGATTGTCGCAGGCGCCGGCGACATCGCGTTCCCGTCGTCCCCAGGGCGACGCGGCACGCCCGCCAGAGCTCGTCAGAACCCGCCAGGACCCATGGAGGACCTCCCGATGACCGCCGCTCCGTCCGCCTCGCCCCAGGCCCCCGCGCCGGGCACCGTCACGATGTACTCCACCACGTGGTGCGGGTACTGCCGCAGGCTGCGCACGCAGCTCGACTCGGCGGGCATCGGCTACACGGTGGTGGACATCGAGGAGCAGCCGGAGACGGCCGCCTTCGTCGAGCAGGTCAACGGCGGCAACCGCACCGTGCCGACCGTCGTCTTCCCGGACGGGACCGCGGCGACCAACCCGTCGTTGGCCGACGTCAAGGAACGCCTCGGCTCCTGACCCCCGCGGACAGACGGTGGGTGCGGGGTCCACGTGGTGGGTCCCGCACCCACCACCTGTGCGGCGCGCAGGACGCACACGGCCGCTGGGCCGGCCCACGGGCGCCTACGGCTCGTCGATCGGGCCGCCGAACCACTCCTCGATCAGCGCCCGCGCGATCGACGGACGACCCGGCAGGCCGACCTGCCCCTCGTCCACCGCCCGGGCGAGCTCCGCCCGCGTGAACCACCGCGCCTGGGTGACCTCGACCCCGTCGACGCGCACCTGCGTGGTGCGGGCCCGGGCGCGGAACCCGAGCATCAGGGAGGCGGGGAACGGCCACGGCTGGCTCCCCCGGTACAGCACGCCGCCGGGGTCGGACGAGATCTCGACGGAGGTCTCCTCGGCCACCTCCCGGCGCACCGCCTGCTCGAGGCCCTCCCCCGGCTCCACGTAGCCCGCGAGGGTGGAGAACCGGCCCTCGGGCCAGTGCGCGGCATGGCCGAGCAGGAGTCGGTCGTCGTCGTCGACGACGGCCATGATCACCGCCGGGTCCGTGCGCGGGTACACGACGACGTCCTGTGCGACGCACCGGCGCACCCACCCCGCCTGCTCGACGACGGTCGGCTCCCCGCAACGGGCGCACCGGGCGTGCGCGGCGTGCCATGCGGCCAGGGCGACCGCCTCGGCGGCGAGGCCGTCGAGCTCGCGCCCGCCCAGCGCCCGCAGCCCCGCCCAGGCGTACCGCCGCACCAGGCGCGTCGCCGGCGCGGCCGGGGACACGCCCTCGATGTCGACGGCCTCCGTGTCGGCGTCGTCGGGCAGGACCAGCGCCAGGTACGCACCGCGGGTCGTGAGGTCCTCGCCCAGGAAGAGCCAGCGGTGCCCGGCCCGACCGTCCGCCTCGGGCTGGACGGACACGTCCGCGACGGCTCCCGGGCTCAGCAGCGCGAGCATCCCGCCGTGGTCGACGGCGGGGCGCCCCCGGTGCACCAGCACCACGCGCGTGGTCGCGTCCGCCAGCAGCCGTTCGAGGAGGTCCGGCTCCCCGCGCCGGTGGGCCGCGCGGTCGTGCGTGGCCCTGGTGTAGGTCAGGTCGGGGAGCGGGACGGCGTCGGACACGCTCCCGACCGTACCCGTGCAGGGGTGCCGTCGGGACTACGGTGGGCGGGTGCCACGCAGTCCGCTCGCCCTCGCCGCGCTCGCGACGGCCGCCGTCCCCGGTCTGGACGCCCTCTCGGTGCGCCCCGAGGAGCTCCCGGGCGACTACGACGTCGCCGTGGTCACCGCGGCCGACGAGCGCGAGTGGCTGGTCCGCGCCCCGCGCACCACGATGGCCGGCGCCGCCCTGGAGGCCGAGATCGAGCTGCTCGACGCGCTGCACCTGTACGTCGACGCCGGCGTGCTGCCGTTCACCGTCCCTCAGGTCGCCGGGTTCGCCCTGCTGCCCGAGGGCGGGCGCGCCGTCGTGCACCGCCACGTCACCGGGGCCCCGCTCGACCTCGACTCCCTGCGCCCGGGGCCGGGGCTGTCCGCAGACCTCGGCCGGACGCTGGCCGCCGTGCACGAGCTGCCGACCTCCGTCGTGGAGTCCTGCGGGCTACCGTCCTACACCGCCTCCGAGTACCGCGAGCGACGCCTGGTCGAGCTCGACGAGGCGGCCACCACCGGCAGGGTCCCGCCCACGCTCCTGCGCCGCTGGGAGGCGGCGCTCGAGGACGTCGCGCTGTGGCGCTTCCAGCCGGTCGTCGTGCACGGCGACCTCGCACCCGACCAGATGCTCGTCACCGGCGGGCGGGTGACGTCGGTCAGCGGCTGGTCCGAGGCTCGCGTCGCGGACCCGGCGGACGACCTCGCCTGGCTCCTCGTCGCGGCCCCGCCCGAGGCCGTCGACTCGATCATGGAGGCGTACCAGCTCCGCCGCACGGAGCTGCACGACGTGCGGCTCGTCGACCGGGCGCTGCTCGTCGGGGAGCTCGCCCTGGCCCGCTGGCTCCTGCACGGCGTGCGGCGCTCCCTGCCCGACGTCGTGGCGGACGCCGAGGCGATGCTCGCCGACCTCGACGAGGCGACCCGCGAGGACGCCCGCGCCTGAGCCGTCCCGGTCCCGCGACCTGGTCCTCTCAGGGGCGACGGCCCACCGGTGAGACGACGGACACGAGGGTCTTACCGGGTTCGGGCAGGTCGAAACACGACCCGAACACTCGCACAACATCGCCACAACCCGCCCGGGCGAGGATCGGCGGCAGCACCAACGCCGTCACCTCTCCGAAGGGTCGCCATGTCGTACGTGATGCCGCAGGACTTCGTCTCGCAGATGGTCGCCACGGGTGAGAAGAAGCTGTTCACCTCCACCCGGGACACGCTCATCCGGTCCTTCATGGGTGCGGCGCTCCTGACGATGGGGGCGGCGCTGGCCGTCACCATCAGCACGACCACGGGCAACCCGCTGCTCGGAGCCGTCTTCTTCCCGATCGGCTTCATCATGCTGTACCTGATGGGCTACGACCTGCTCACCGGCGTCTTCACGATGGTGCCGTTCGCCGTCCTCGCCCGCCGCCCGGGCGCGACGTGGCGCGGCGTGTGGCGCACCTGGGGGCTCGTGTTCTGCGGCAACTTCGCCGGGGCGCTCACCGTGGCCGTCCTGATGGCGATCACGCTCACCTACGGGTTCTCCACCCCGCCGGGCGAGATCGGGCAGGCCCTCGGCGCGATCGGCGAGAGCCGTACCGTCGGGTACGCCGAGCACGGCGCCGCCGGGATGCTCACCCTGTTCGTGCGCGGCGTGCTGTGCAACTGGATGGTGTCGACGGGCGTCGTCGCGTTCCTCATGTCCAAGGACACGATCAGCAAGGCGATCGCGATGTGGATGCCTGTCTTCCTGTTCTTCTACCTCGGGTTCGAGCACTCGGTGGTGAACATGTTCCTGTTCCCCTCGGGCCTGCTGCTCGGCGGCGACTTCACCCTCGTCGACTACCTCGTGTGGAACGAGCTCCCGACCGTGCTGGGCAACCTCGTGGGCGGCCTCGTCTTCGTGGGCCTGCCGCTGTACCTGACGCACTACCGCACCCGGCCCGAGCGGCTGCGCGTGGGCCCCGAGGGTCCGGGCGAGCCCGTCAAGGCCGCCGCCGAGGACCGGTTCTCCACACCCGTCGGCTGACCCCGGCGTCGGCGACGTCGGTCAGGCGCCACGCACCAGCGCCTCGAGCTCGGCCTCGTCGAGCAGCCGCTCCGGCCGGACGGTGACTCCCGTCGTCACATAGCAGAACGCGGCGGATACCCGCTCCACCGGCACCCCCGTGTACCGGGACCACGCCAGCCGGTACACGGCGAGCTGCACCTCGCGCGCCGCGCGCGCCGCGGCGTCCTTCGGCTCCCGTCCCGTCTTCCAGTCCACGACCAGCACCGCCGGCGCCTTGCCCTCCGCCGGGGGCGGCGCGTCCGGGTCGACGAAGACGGCGTCGATCCGGGACCGCAGCATGATGCCCGCCACGGGGGTCTCGACGTCGACCTCGACGGCGACGGGGCTGCGCGAGGCCCACTCGGAGGCCTCGAACCTGGCCTGCATCGTCTCGAGGTCGACGTCTGCCGGCAGCTCGCCGTCCTCCGCGCCGGCGAGGTCGTCGACGTCCAGGAGCGAGGACGCCGTGTAGAAGCGCTCGACCCACTCGTGGAACCGCGTACCGCGGCGGGCGTGCACGGTCGGCTCGTGCGGCACCGGGCGACGCAGCTGGAGCGCGAACTCCCCACGGTCGGCCGCCAGCCGCACGAGGCCCGACGCCGAGACGTGCGCCGGCATCTCGATCTCGCCCTGGACGTCACGCGCGCCACGCTCGGCCAGGAGGATCCCGGACAGCGCGACCAGGTCGCGCCCCGCCGCGTCGTGCAGCATCCCCGTCGGCGCCGCCTCCCCGACGGCCGCCGCGGCGGCGACCCGCGCCGCGGTGGCGCGCAGCACCGTGCGGGGCGACGGCGTGATCCCGATCACCGCGGCGGCGGCCTGCCCGGCGACGGTGTCCGGCGCGGCGACCGCGTCCAGCGCGACGTCCGGCGCGTCCACCTCGGGCCACGTGGCCGTCACCTCGACGTCGTCACGGGGGTTGCCGGTGCCCGGCTCCGGCGGCGGCGCCCAGGCGTCCCCCGCCACGACCCCCGCCTCGACGAGCTCGGCGAGGAACGGTGAGACGCGCCGCGGCGTGCTGCCCGTGCCCCACCAGTGCCCGGTGAGGTGCAGCTCGCGGCGGGCCCGGGTGAACGCCACGTAGGCGAGCCGGCGCTCCTCGGCCAGCCGGTGCGCGCCGCAGGCGAGCCGGAACTCGGCGCGCCGGTCGGCGAGGTCCTTCGTGTCCGTCGCGTCCTGCCACGCGAGCTCGGGCAGGTCGTCGGCGTCGCCGCGCAGGTGGTACGGCAGCGCCGCGAGGTCCGTGAGCCAGCCGGAGTCGGTGCGCCCCTGAGAGCTCTCCGCCTGGCTGGGGAACACGCCGTCGACCAGCCCCGGCACGGCCACGACGTCCCACTCCAGCCCCTTGGCCGCGTGCGCGGTGATCACCTGCACGGCGTCCGGGTCCGGATCACGGACCGGCATGTCGAGGCCGCGCTCCTGGTCGCCCGCCACGCCCAGCCACGCGAGGAACGCACCGAGCGTGGCCACGTCCGCCGACTGCGCGAACGACGCCGCCACGTCCCGGAACGCGTCGAGGTGCTCGCGGCCACGCTGGCTCACCCCGTCCCCGAGACCGCCCGCGAGCCGGTCCGCGAGGACCTGCGCCGTCGCGACCTCGACGTCGAGCCCGAGCGCGCGCTCGGCCTGTGCGACCAGCTCCGGCAGCGACAGGTACGTCAGGCCGCGCAGGTCGCGCAGGAGCCGGGCCAGCGCGCTCAGGCGGCGGTGCCCGTCCGCCGTCAGGACCCGGCCGTCGCGCGCGGCGCGGCCCGGCTCGGGCAGGTCGTCGAGCGCGTCCACGATCGACCGGTGGTCCACGACGTCGCCCTCCACGACCGCCGGCGTCCCGTCGTCGGCACCGGGGCCGCCCGGCTGCCGCCCCGTGGGCGGACGCGCCCCGTCCAGGCGCGCGAGGTCCGCGGCCCACGAACCCAGCGCGTGCAGGTCCGACGCGCCCAGGTTGACGCGGGGGCCGGTGAGCAGCCGCAGCAGCGAGTCGCCACGGGACGGGTCGTGCACCGCCTCCAGCAGCGCGACGACGTCGACGACCTCCGGGGTGGTGAGCAGCCCGCCCAGCCCCACCACCTCCACCGGGAGCCCGCGGCGGCGCAGCGCCACCTCGACCGCGGCGAACTGGGACCGCGCCCGGCACAGCACCGCCGCCGTGACGCGGCCGGACCCGTCGCGGCGCGCGGCACGCCGCCACCGTGCCGCGACGAACTCGGCGACGGCCTCCGCCTCCTCCTCGCTCGTCGCGGCGACGTGGGCGCTGACGACCCCGGTGCCCGCGTCCGGACGCAGGTCGAGGGGCGGCACGTCGACCCCGGTGCCCGTGGCGAGCGCCTGCTCCCGCAGGGGCGCGGCCGCGACGTTCGCCGCCGCCAGCACGGCGGCGTCGTTGCGCCACGACGTGCTCAGGTAGCGCACCGCCGCGGGCGCGCCGGCGCCGGTGCGGAACCGCTCCGGGAAGCGGGCGAGGCCCGAGGCCGACGCCCCGCGCCACCCGTAGATCGACTGGTGCGGGTCGCCGACGGCGGTGACCGCGTGCCCGCCGCCGAAGAGCCCGGCGAGCAGCTCGACCTGCGCATAGGAGGTGTCCTGGTACTCGTCGAGCAGCACCACCCGGTACCGCGACCGCTCCGTGGCGCCCACGGCCGGCACGGAGCGGGCGAGCTCGGCCGCGAACGCGATCTGGTCGCCGAAGTCCAGCGAGTCGGCGATGCGCTTGCGCCGCCGGAACTCGGCGACGAGGTCGAGCAGGCGGGTCCGCTCCGCGACGGAGTCGACGAGCTGCTGGATCTCCTTGGTGCGGCGCTTCTGCCGCGGACCGAGCGGCAGGGCGTCGAGCCTGTCGACGACGTCGCTCAGGGCGTCCCGCGCGTCGTCGACCGTCACGAGGTGCTCCCCGAGCGCCCCCGACAGGGCGATCACCGCACCGACCACGGTGCTCACGGCCTTGTCGGTGCCGAGGTCGTCCGCCCACGACTCCACGACCTGAGCGGCGAGCTGCCACTGGTTCGCCTCGCCGAGGAGCCGCGACCCCGGCTCGATCCCGAGCCGTAGGCCGTGGTCCGCCACGAGCGCGGCGGCGTAGGCGTTGTACGTCGCGACCGTGGGCCGCGCGAGCAGGTCCAGCCCGGAGGCCGCGCGCCCCCGGGCGCGGGCGAGCTGGGCCAGCCGGGAGGTCACTCGCGTGGTCAGCTCGCCGGCAGCCTTGCGCGTGAACGTCAGGCCGAGCACCTCTTCGGGCGCGACGAGGTCGTTGGCGATCAGCCACACGACGCGGGCGGCCATCGTCTCCGTCTTGCCGGAGCCGGCGCCCGCGACGACGAGCACGGGCTCGAGGGGTGCCTCGATCACCGCGACCTGCTCGTCGGTGGGCGCCGGGCGGCCGAGCAGCTCGGCGATCTGCCGGGCCGAGGTCCGCGGGGCCACCGGGGCCTCGGTGCCCGCCGCGGGCTCCGCCAGGGGGTCGGCGGCGTCCGACGGGCGCACGGCCGGCTCGCCCAGGAGGTCCGCCAGCTCGGGGAACCCGAGGTCGGCGCCGCGGTCGGGCAGGTCCAGCGCGTCCCACGCGGGGTCGGGTGCGTCGCCCTGCGGGGCGCCGTGTGCCGGCTCGGTCATCCGATCACGTTCCTTCCCTCGGGCTGGACCGGGCACGAGCGACGGACCGGGCACATGGGGCACAGCTCGTTCTGGTGCGCCGTGAAGCGCGCGGCGGCCATCGTGTCGGCCGCCCCCTCGACGAGCTCGCGCGCCCAGCTCGAGCCGTCGGTGCCGACGTCGAGCCCCGGCTGGTCCCGCACGGTCGGTGCCACGGTCGGGGTCCCGACGTAGACCAGCCGGGCGCCCGCGCTCCGCGTCCCGTCCGGCAGGTCGAGCGCGCCCTCGGTGACGGCGAGCTGGTAGGCCCCGAGCTGCGGGTGCTCGGCGGCCTTGGCCCGCGCCGGGGCGGTGCGGCCGGTCTTGAGGTCCGCGACGGCGACCGCGTCCTCGCCGGGCTCCCCCGCCTCCTCGACGCGGTCGATCTTGCCGCGCAGCCGGGCCCGGCCCACCATCACCTCGAACGCGGGCTCCACGAGCAGCGGCCTGCCCGCCTGCGCGTAGTACGCCGCGAGCCGCTCGATCATCTGCTCCGCCCGCCGGCGCAGCTGGCGCGCGGGCCACCCGTCGGGGAGAGCGAGCTCCGGCCACCGGCGGTCCAGCTCGCTCCGCAGCTCGGCGAGCGAGCCCTGCGGCAACGTCTCCGCGATCGCGTGCACGAGCGTGCCGAGCGTCTGGTGGGTGGCGTCCGGCGCCGTGGCACCGGCGGACTCGAAGGCCCAGCGCAGGGCGCAGCTGCTCACCGTCTCCACCTTCGAGGGCGAGACCACGACCTCGTCGGCAGGCCCCCAGAGCGGCGCGTCGGCCGAGGCGCCCGCCACGCCGTACCAGGTGCGCGGGTCGGCCTCCGGCACGCCGGCGCCCGCCAGGTCCACGAGCAGCGCCGCGGCCGCCTGCGCGGGCGCCGCCGGACCGCCGTCGCGCTGCGCCGTCACGTCGCGCACGAGCTCGCCACGAGCTGCCGCGACGACGCCACGCAGGTCGAGCGGCGGACCAACCGTGACGCGCCGCGGGTCCGGCCCGTCCAGGTGGCTCTCCCCGTCGGGACCGTCGTCGTCCGGCGGGGGCGGGGACACCAGGTCGAGGAACACCGACGGCGTCTCCTCCGCGTCCTCGACGGCGGTCACCACCAGCCGGCGCCGGGCTCGCGACGTCGCGACCAGGAACGACCGCAGCTCGTCGGCGAGCACCTGGCGCCGCGCCTCCGGGCCCCACCCGTGCGCGGTGCTGCTGCGGCCCGCGAGCAGCTCCACGAGCGCCTGCGAGCCGAGCAGGGAGTCCCGCAGCCGCAGGTCGGGCCAGACCCCGTCCTGCACGCCGACCACCGCCACGACGTCCCACTCGCGCCCGGCCGCGCCGGCGGGCGTCAGCGCCTCGACCGAGCGCGCGCCCACCGCGGCCGCCGCCAGCGAGTCGGCGGGCAGGTCCTGCGAGGCCAGGTAGTCCACGAACGCCGCGACGGGCGCACCCGGCATACGGTCCACGTACGTCTCCGCGGCGCGGAAGAGGGCGAGCACCGCGTCCAGGTCCCGGTCCGCCCGCCCTGCCGCCGGGCCGCCCGCGAGCGCCTGGTCGCGCCAGCGCTCGGCCAGCCCCGTGGCCGCCCACACCGACCACAGCACGGTCTGCGCCGTCGCACCGGGCTCCGCGGCAGCCTGCCGCCCGGCGGCGAGCACGCGCGCGACGGCGAGCGGGCTGCGCCGCACGGGAGCGGGCAGGGTCTCGGCGCGGGCCGGGTCGTCCAGCACCTCGACCAGCAGGGCGTCCGACGACCGTCCCCCGCCGCCGGCGAGCTCCTCGGCGCGCAGCGCGCGCCGGAGCCGCCGCAGCGCGACGGCGTCCAGGCCGCCGACCGGGGAGACGAGCAGCAGCGCGGCGGTGTCGGCGTCGAGCGTGGAGGTCGGCTCGCCCAGCTCGTCGGCGAGCATCCGGTCCAGCCCGCCCCCGCCGGCGCACACGCGCAGCGCGGCGAGCAGCGGTGCCACGGCGGGCTCGTCGCGCAGCGGGAGGTCCGAGCCGAGCAGCGCCACCGGCACCGACGCGGCGACGAGGTCGCGCCGGAGCGAGGCGAGCCGGTCGCCGCTGCGTGCCACGACCGCCATCCGCTCCCACGGTGTGCCGTGCAGCAGGTGCTCCGCACGCAGCTCGCGGGCCACGTACGCGGCCTCCTGCGCCGCACCGGCGAGCACCGCGACCCGGACGCCGACGGGCGCGTCGGCGTCCGGCACGGCGCCGTCGACGCCGCCGGAACCACCCGCACCGCCGGCACCACCGGCATCGCCGGGCGAGGTGCCGCGGGCGCCCTCGCGCACCTCCTCAGGAGCGCCCCGCCTGCCGTCGGACACGTCGTCGGACACGACGTCCGTTGCGTCGTCCGTTGCGTCGTCCGGACGTGCTCCCGCGCCGCGGTGCAAGGCACCGGAGACGGTGGCGACGCGCGCCGAGACGTCCCGGGTCACCGCACGCAGCGCCGCGGGCTGCCGCCAGGCGGTGCCGAGCACGACGGTCCGCGCGTCGAAGGCCCCGACGGCGCCCGAGCGGGCCGGAGCCGCCGCCCGGCCGACGAGGCCCGGCGCCGCGCCGCGGAACCCCTGGACCGCCGAGTCCGGGTCGGCCAGGAGCACCAGACGCGCACCCGCGCCGTGCAGCACGTGCAGCAGCCGCGCCGTCGCGACGGTCGCCTCCTGGTAGTCGTCCACGACCACGAGGTCCCACGACGGGCGCGGCACGTGCGGCAGCTCGGACTCCCAGGTGCCCAGCGCGTGCGCCGCCTCGTCGACGACGCCCGCGGGGTCGTAGCGGGCGCCCGAGTCCGGCGTCCCGAGGCGCAGCGTGGTGACGTCCAGGTACTCCTCGTAGAGCTGGGCCGCCATCCGCCACTCCGGCCGGTCGTGCCGCTCGCCGAGCTCCGCGAGGTCGACGGGCGCCAGCCCTCGCTCGGCCGCCCGCATCAGCAGGTCGCGCAGCTCCTGACGCAGGCCGCGCAGGCCGAGCGACTCCGGCGGCAGGTCGGGCGGCAGGTCGAGCTCGCTGCCTTCGCCCGCCACGTGACCGGCGAGCAGGTCGGCCAGGACGAGGTCCTGCTCCGGCCCGGAGACGAGCGTCGGGGGCGGGTCGCCGTGCGCCGCGGCCCGGGTGCGCAGCACCGCGAACGCCGCGGACGCGGCCGTGCGGACCATCGGCGCGCCCACCGTGCGGCCCGCGCGGGCCGTGACGACGTCACGCAGCCGGGCGGCCGCCCGGCGGGACGCCGCCAGCACCAGGACGCGCGCCGGGTCCAGCCCGTCGTCGAGCGCACGGACCGCCACCGTGGCGGCCACCGTGGTCCGCCCCGTGCCTGGCGCGCCCACGACGAGCGTGACCGGGTGCTCGCGAGCGGTGTCGACGGCGGCCTGCTGGGTGGCGTCCAGCGACGGCCCGGCCTGCCCCGGAGCGCCCGGCTCCCCGTGCGCCCCCGCCTCCGGCGGCGGCACGAGGCGCAACGCGCGGCCCGGCGCCGGGCGCGGCCCGGAGCGAGGCTCAGGGCGGGGCTCGGGTCGGCTCGCTGAGGTCACGGCCTGATTCGATCACGGGGCACCGACAGCGACGGAAGGCCCGCCCGGGCCTGTCGCGAACCCGGCACGGCGGTTTCGCCCTGCGCGGAGACCGGGCCGCCGTGCGCACCGATCCCGCGCCGGCTGGCTAGGATCGACGGGACGTCCGGGAGACCCCGGTGGACATCCGTGCCGGCCCCGCCGGCACAGCTCGCGAAGGAGACAACGTGGAGATCACGATCGGTGTGCAGAACCAGGCCCGCGAGCTGACGCTGGAGTCCGACGAGACCGCGGAGTCCGTCACCACCGCGGTGCGCGAGGCGATCGCCGGAGGCGGTGTGCTCGACCTCACGGACTCCAAGGGTCGGCGCATCCTCGTGCCCACGGCCTCCCTCGGCTACGTCGAGCTCGGGGCCGAGGAGCAGCGCCGGGTCGGCTTCGGCGGCGCGCACTGACGACCGGTCGCCGTCGGTGACGGCGGCCGTCTGACCGTCGCCCGGCCGCTCCGCCCGGCCGGGCGACGGTCAGGCCGTGCGACGGTCAGGCCGCGAGGTGCATCCGGTCCATGCGGCGTGTGTGCTCGGCCGTGAGCCGGGCCATGAACCAGCTCTGCAGGCCGCCGTCGTCGCCGGGCAGCGCGCCACCGTCGCGCTCCACGGCCGCCCGTGCGCGAGCGGCCAGCGCGGACAGCTCCGGGTGCGCCGTCAGCAGCGTCGGCACCAGCCCGAGCGCCTCGCCGACCACGCGGCGTCCCCACAGCCCGAGCCGGGAGGCCAGCACCGCGTCGGCCGCGGCCGCCGCGGTGAGCACCTCGCTCGCGTCGGGGACCTCGGCGTCCAGCGCCACCGCGCTCCGCAGCGCGTCCACCTGGTCCTGCGCCAGCCCGGCCGCGAGCAGGCGGCAGAAGTCCTCCGCCACCCCGTGGCCGACGACCCCCTTGAGCAGCCCCTCGTGCCAGTTCCCGGGCGTCGTCCGCGCGTCGAAGTCGGCGAGCACGCCGTCGAACGGCGCCATCACCGACGCCGGCTCGACGCCGTGGACGGCGGCCAGGTCGAGCAGCCCGCGCTGCCGGTGCAGGGCGCGCCCCGCGGCCGTGGCGAGGGCCTGACGGGTCCCCAGGTCGGGTGCGTCGACCGAGCGGCTCGCGAGCAGGCCGAACGCCGCCAGCTCGGTATAGGCCGCGAGCCCGGCGAGCGCGACCAGACCGGCGCCGCCCTCCCCCGTCGTCGGGCCAGGGTCCGCCGTGCCGTGTCGCTCGTTCACGCGCCCAGGATAGGCGCCGTCTGGCCGGCCCGTCCGCGCCGGTCGCACACCCGCCTCCCGCGGCGCTCGCTGGTGCCGACAAGCAGGTCGCGTACCATGGAGGGGTACCTCGGTTGCCCGGTCGTCACGTGCTGACCTGACCGCTCCGACCCGCGGGGCCTTCTCTCGCGGTGCTCGTGCGAATTTCCTCCACGATCGGCTGCCGACCATCTCGGCGCTCCGCGCGACCGTCGACGGCCCTCGGCCCGATCGGTGGGCCCACGGCACGCGCGCGCCGACGAGCACACGAAGGCACCAGTGACCACCACCGATACGACCGCCGACCAGGCGGGATCCACGACCGGTAGCACCCCCGACTACTCGTCCGCGGCCGCCATCCAGGCCCAGGACGTGAGCTTCGCCGACTTCGGGGTGCGCCCCGAGATCGTCCAGGCCCTGGCCGACTCCGGCATCACGCACCCCTTCCCCATCCAGGCGATGACGCTGCCGGTGGCGCTGCAGGGGCACGACATCATCGGCCAGGCCAAGACCGGCACCGGCAAGACGCTGGGCTTCGGCGTCCCGCTGCTGCACCGCGTCGTCGCCCCCGGCGAGCCGGGCTACGACGAGCTGCCCGCCCCCGGCCGGCCGCAGGCGCTCGTCGTCGCCCCCACGCGCGAGCTCGCCGTCCAGGTCGCGAACGACCTCGCCACCGCCTCCAAGAAGCGCTCGGTGCGCATCGCGCAGATCTACGGCGGCCGCGCCTACGAGCCGCAGATCGAGATGCTGAACAACGGCGTCGAGGTCGTGGTGGGCACCCCCGGCCGGATGGTCGACCTGCTCAACCAGGGCCACCTGAACCTCACGCGCGCCGCGACCGTCGTGCTCGACGAGGCCGACGAGATGCTCGACCTCGGGTTCCTGCCCGACGTCGAGAAGATCCTGTCGCGCACCCCGGCCGTGCGGCACACGATGCTGTTCAGCGCGACCATGCCCGGCCCGGTCGTCTCGATGGCCCGCCGCTACATGTCGCAGCCCACGCACATCCGCGCCGCTGAGCCCGACGACGACGGCGCGACCGTGAAGAACACGCGCCAGGTCGTCTACCGCGCGCACGCGCTGGACAAGGTCGAGGTGCTCGCCCGCCTGCTGCAGGCCGAGGGCCGCGGCCGCTCCATCGTGTTCGCCCGGACCAAGCGCACCGCCGCCAAGGTCTCGGACGAGCTGCGCGACCGCGGGTTCGCCGCCGGCGCCATCCACGGCGACCTCGGCCAGGGCGCCCGCGAGCAGGCGCTGCGCGCGTTCCGGCACGGCCACATCGACGTCCTCGTCGCCACGGACGTCGCGGCGCGCGGCATCGACGTCGAGGACGTCACGCACGTCGTGAACTACCAGTGCCCCGAGGACGAGCGCACCTACCTGCACCGCATCGGCCGCACCGGCCGGGCCGGCAAGCAGGGCACCGCCGTCACGTTCGTCGACTGGGACGACGTGCCCCGCTGGCAGCTCATCGACCGCACCCTGAACCTCGGGTTCCCGGAGCCGGTCGAGACGTACTCGAGCTCGCCGCACCTCTTCTCCGACCTCAGCATCCCCGAGGGCACCAAGGGCCGTCTGCCCAAGGATCAGCGCAAGCTCGCGGGCCTGGAGGCCGAGGAGCTCGAGGACCTCGGTGAGACCGGCAAGCGCACCAGCTCCTCCGGCGGGCAGCGCGACGGCGGACGGCGCGACGGCGGGCGCCGCGACGGTGGGGCGCGCGGCGACCGCGGCGGCTCGCGCTCCGGCGAGGGGTCGCGCGGCTCCGCACGAGGCGAGCGGCCCGCGACGGCGTCGGGCCCGGCGTCCGACACCCCCCAGGCCGGGGGCGGCGAGCAGGGCGAGCGCCGTCGGCGCAGCCGCAACCGCCGGCGCACCCGCGGCGGTCGTCCCGTCGAGGGTGGCGCGTCCGCCCCGCAGGCGCCGTCGGAGGGCTGACCCTCCGCTCCGATCGAGCGTGCTGACGTGTTCCTCGAACGCCACGTTCGAGGAACACGTCTGCACGCTCGATGCGTGTCCGGGGTCGGCCGTAGCCTGCGGGGATGCGACTGACGTTCCGTGCACCGCTGTGGCAGTGGCAGGTACGCACCGACTCGTGGTGGTTCGTGACCGTGCCGCCGGACGAGTCGGACACGCTCGCCGAGCTGCCCCTGCCGCCGCGCGGGTTCGGGTCGATCAAGGTCACCGTGACGGTGGGCGGCACCACGTGGTCCACGTCGGTCTTCCCGAGCGACGAGCAGAAGGGCTACGTGCTGCCGATGAAGAAGGCGGTGCGCCACGCCGAAGGGCTGGGCCCTGGCGACGTCGTCGACGTGACGCTGGAGCCCGTCGGGACGTGAGCCGGCGTCAGCGCCGCGGCGTGCTCACGCCCCCTGCTGCGCCATCCGGACGAACTCGGTGACCGCCGTCGCGATCCCCTGCACCGCGATCGCCGCGAGCAGGAGGCCCGCGATCCGGGTGATGAGCGTGACCCCGGAATCCTTGAGCACGCGGTGGATGACGTTCGCGAACCGCATCGACAGCCACAGGCTCACGTGCACCAGCACGATCGCCGCCGCGATGGCGACGAGCTGCGGCACCCCGCCCTCGTCGGACACCTTCGTCTGCTGGACGAAGACCATGGTGGCGACGATGGCGCCCGGACCGGCGAGCAGCGGCGTCCCCAGCGGCACGAGCGCCACGTTGACGCCCTTGTTGCCGCTCGGCGCCGGCTCCTCCATCTTGCCGGTGAGCAGGTCCATCGCGATGAGGAGGAGCAGCAGGCCGCCCGAGGCCTGCAGCGCCGGCAGCGAGATGCCCATGTAGTGCAGCACCTGCTGCCCGAACAGCGCGAACACCACGATCACGCCGAACGCGACGAGGATCGCCTGCCGGGCGGCCCGGTTGCGCTGCTTGTGCCCCATCGCGGACGTCAGCCCCAGGAACACGGGGACGGTGCCGGGCGGGTCCATGATGACGAAGAGGGTGACGAACACCTCGGTGAAGAGGGCGATGTCGATCACCTGGTTCACGGCCTGACCACGTCCAACGTTCCCCGTTCCTCGATCTGTGCCAGCACCTCGGGGGACGTCGTGTGCTCCCCGATCCGGTTGAGCTTGCCCGTGCCGTGATAGTCGCTCGACCCCGTGACGAGCAGGTCCAGCTCGTGCGCCAGCCCGCGCAGGCGGTCCCGCGCGGCGGCGTCGTGGTCGCGGTGGTCGACCTCGAGCCCGACGAGCCCGGCCGCGGCCAGGGCGGCCACGTCGTCGTCGGTGAGCGTCCGCCCGCGCCCGCCCGCCCCCGGGTGCGCGACGACGGGGACCCCGCCCGCGGCGAGCACCGCGCGGACGGTGTCGGCCGTCGCGGGCGCGTAGTGCGGCACGTAGTAGCGCGCACCGGGGTGCAGCATCGTCGCGAACGCCTCGTCCCGCGTGGCCACGACCCCGGCCACGACGAGGGCGTCCGCCAGGTGGGGCCGGCCGACGGTGGCGTCGTCCCCCGTCTGCGCGACCACGTCGTCCCAGGTCACCGGGAAGTCCTCGCCGAGCAGCTCCGCCATGCGCCGGGCCCGCGACAGCCGGTCGTCGCGCGTGCGGTCGCAGGCGGCTCGTAGCACGACGTCGTCCGGGTCGTGCAGGTAGCTCAGCAGGTGCACGCTCATGCCCCCGGCCGGGGTGCTCGCGCGGGTGGAGATCTCCGTGCCGCGCACGAGCGCGACCCCGGTGCGCGGCACGGCGGCCGCGGCCTGCGCCCAGCCCGCCGTCGTGTCGTGGTCGGTCAGCGCGACCACGCGCACGCCGGCCGCCGCGGCGGCCTCCAACACCTGGGCGGGCTGGTCCGTGCCGTCCGAGGCCCGCGAGTGGGTATGGAGGTCGATCACGGCCCAAGTCTAAGGACGCCGGACACACAAACTCTCCACGGAGCCCACCAGGGCCGGGCGCGGCACCCCCGTAGCCGCGGGGGACCATCGAGGGGATGCTTCTTCAGCCCGCGCTCCTGAGCGCCCCGGTCCGGCGACCCGGGCCCGACGCCCACCACCACCCGGTACCCCTCGTCGCCGCCGGCACCCCGGGTCGCACCGGCGTCGTCTTCGTCCACGGCATGCGCACGTCCTCGGCGATCTGGGACCGCCAGGTCGACCACGTCCGCGCCACCGGTCACGACGCCCTCGCCGTCGACCTGCCCGCGCACGGCGCACGCCGGGGCCAGCGGTTCTCGATGCCCGCGGCGTTCGACGTGATCGACGCCGCGACCCGGTCGTTCCGCCCCGGGACGGCCGTGGTGGTCGTCGGTCTCTCGCTCGGCGGGTACACCTCGCTCGCGTGGGCGGCCCGGCACGCGCGGCTCACCGCCGCCGGGCACGACGGGCCCCGCCTCGCCGGGGTCGTCGCGTCGGGCTGCACCGCGGACCCGCGGGGCAAGCCGGTGGCGCTGTTCCGGGACGTCGCCCGGCTGACCGTCGCGGGGGCGGCGGCGGTGCGTCGCGGCACGTCCGCGGCGGGCACGACGTGGCGCCGGGCCCTGACCGGCGGGAGCTCGATCGCCGGAGGTGCGGAGCCCGCCGCACTGCTGTACCCCGCCGCGTCCCGGGGCACGGTCCCCGCGGGCGCCGCGGCCGCCCCCGGCTGGGACGTCGTGACGGACGCGCTGAGCCAGCTCGCCGGGCGGTCCTCGACAGCCCACCTGCGCGAGATCGCGGCACCCGTGTGGCTCGTCAACGGGGCCCGTGACCGCATGCGGCTCGAGGAGGCGCGGCACCTGGCCGCGGCACGTGACGGGGCGCTCGTCGTCGTCCCGGCGGCCGGGCACGACGTCAACTCCGACGCCCCCGACGCCTTCAACCGGGTGCTGAGCCGCGCCCTGACGCACTTCGCGCGGGCCTGAGCCGCCCGTCGTCCGATCCCGTACGCCCGACCCCGAGCCGGTGGGAGACTGGTACGCATGACCGACGCAACCCTGCGCGACGAGACCACCCCCACCGAGGAGGTCACGGAGCGCGTGAACAACCGTTCCCACCGTCCCGACTCGGACGCCTTCAAGGCGTTCATCACCTCCCAGTGGGGCCCACGGGCGGACCTCGCCGTGGAGCCCGGCACCGCGGCACCGTTCACGGCGGAGCGCCGCGCGAAGCTGTCGGCCCGTTTCCCGGGCGTCCGCCTCGTCGTCCCGGCGGGCTCGCTGAAGGTCCGCTCCAACGACACGGACTACCGGTTCCGGCCGCACTCCGCGTTCGCGCACCTCACGGGCCTCGGTACCGACCAGGAGCCCGACGCCGTCCTCGTGCTGCACCCCACGGCCGAGGGCGCGGGCGACCCCGGCGCGGACGGCACCGGGTCGAACCACCACGCCGTGCTGTACGTGCGCCCCCTGGCCGCGCGCGACACCGAGGAGTTCTACGCCGACGCGCGCTACGGCGAGTTCTGGGTGGGCGCCCGCCCCTCGCTGGACGACGTCACGACGCTCACCGGCGTCGAGGCCCGCCACGTCGACGAGCTGCGCGACGCCCTGGCCAAGGACGTCGGCGCCGACGGCGTCCGCGTGCTCGTCGTGACCGGGTCGGACGACGCCGTCGAGGCCCTGGTCGCCGCGATCCGCGCCGAGGCGGGCGTCGAGGAGGCCGAGGAGGAGGACGCCGGGCTGGCCGAGGCCGCTTCCGAGCTGCGGTTCGTCAAGGACGCGCTCGAGATCGAGCACATGCGCGAGGCCGTGGACCGGACCGTCGAGGGCTTCGAGCAGGTCGTCCAGGCCCTCCCCCGGGCCCTGGCCCACCGCCGCGGCGAGCGGGTCATCGAGACCACCTTCGACGCCCACGCGCGGCTCGAGGGCAACACCGTCGGCTACGAGACGATCGCCGCCGCCGGCGAGCACGCCACCACGCTGCACTGGATCACCAACGACGGCCAGGTCCGCTCGGGCGAGCTCGTGCTGGTGGACGCCGGCGTCGAGGTCGACTCCCTCTACACGGCGGACGTCACGCGCACCCTGCCCGTCGACGGCACGTTCACCGACGTCCAGCGCCGCGTCTACCAGGCGGTGCTCGACGCCGCGGACGCCGCCTTCGCCGTCGCGAGGCCGGGCTCGAGGTTCCGCGACCTGCACGCCGCCGCGATGGAGGTCATCGCGGCGCGCCTGGAGGAGTGGGGCCTGCTGCCCGACGGCGTGACCGCCGAGGTGGCGCTGACGCCCGAGGGCCAGCAGCACCGGCGCTGGATGGTGCACGGCACCAGCCACCACCTGGGGCTGGACGTCCACGACTGCGCCCAGGCGCGTCGTGATCTGTACGTCGACGGCGTGCTGGAGCCGGGCATGGTGTTCACCATCGAGCCGGGCCTGTACTTCAAGGCCGACGATCTCGCCGTGCCCGCGGAGTACCGGGGCATGGGCGTGCGCATCGAGGACGACGTGCTGGTCACCGAGGACGGGCACGAGAACCTGTCGGCCGCGCTCCCCCGTCGTCCCGAGGACGTCGAGGCCTGGATGGCGCGCCTGCGCGGCTGAACCACCTCCGACCGACGGTCCGGTCCCGGTCCGGCAGGGATTCCTGCCGGGCCGGGACCGGTCGCGTCAGTGGCCGTGACTCAGGGGCGTGGCGGCCGGTACGGGTCCTCGGGCTCGCTGGGCTCCGCGGTCCTGCCGGGCTCCGCCGGCGCGCTGGGCTCCGCGGTCCTGCCGGGCTCCGCCGGGGCGCCGGGCTCGGCCGGGCTGCCCGACGGTGGGGTGTCCGTCGACGTGCTCGGCGAGCCGTCCGACGCCGGCCGCATCGCACCGTAGCGGGGCTCGCCGCTGGGCATGGTCCAGCGCGGGTCCGGGGTGCGCGGGGCGCTCGGAGCGGCCGCCGCCGGAGGCGCCGCCGGCGCGACGCCGGGCGCCGGTGCCCCCGCCGCGGGCACGCTCGGGGTGGTGCGCTGCGGGCCCTTGCCCAGCCCGATCTCCGACGTGAGCAGCATCGAGCGGGCCTCGCCCGCCTGCTCGGTCTGGCAGAGGATGGCGTAGGTGGAGGCCACGATCTGCGAGGACGACGTGAAGTCGCGCCGTCCGCCCGTGAACGCGTAGGACAGCACGGAGAAGAGCAGCCCGAACCCGGCGCCGAGGCCGATGGCCACGAACATCACGCCCGTGGCGGCCGTGCCGCCGAACAACGACAGCAGCAGGCCGACGAAGAACCCGAACCAGGCCCCGGACAGCGCGCCGGCCAGTGCCACCCGCCCGTAGGAGAGCCGCCCGGTGACCCGCTCCACCATGCGCAGGTCCGTGCCGACGATCGTCACGTGCTCGACGGGGAACTTGTTGTCCGACAGGTAGTCGACCGCCTGCTGGGCCTGGAGGTAGGTGTCGTACGCCGCAACCTCGTCGCCGCGCGGCAGGGTGGGGACGCGGGGCACAGGGTTCTGCCTGTTGAAGCTCATTCGCCCAGTCTGTACCACTGCATGGGGCGGCACCACCACACCCTGCGCCCTGCGGCGGCCTGCGGGTCCCCCCGCGTAGGCTGACCGCGTGAGCGTCGCTACCAGGGTCTTCGTGGCACGCCTCGCCGGCACCCAGGTCTTCGACCCGATCGGTGACGAGGTGGGGCGCGTCCGCGACGTGCTCGTCCTCGTGCGCGCCAAGGGCGCGCCGCGCGCCGTCGGGCTCGTCGTCGAGGTGCCCGGGCGACGACGCGTCTTCCTCCCCCTCACCCGGGTCACGAGCATCGACACGGGCCAGGTGATCTCCACCGGCCTGGTCAACATGCGCCGCTTCGAGCAGCGTGCGATGGAGTCCCTCGTGCTCGGCGAGCTGCTCGACCGCACGGTCACCCTCACCGACGGGTCGGGCGAGGCCACGGTGGAGGACCTGTCCATCAGCCGGCAGCGCAACGGCGACTGGCTGGTGGACCAGCTCTTCGTCCGGCGTCGCCGGCCGTCGAAGGGGCTGTCGCTGCGCCGTCGCGGCGAGACGCTCGTGGTGGCCGTCGACGCCGTGACCGGCCTCGCCGGGTCCACGCAGGAGCAGGCTGCGACGAAGCTCCTCGAGGCGTACGAGGACATGCGGCCCGCCGACCTCGCCGACGTCCTGCGCGAGCTCGGCGAGGTGCGGCGCCTCGAGGTCGCGAGCGCCCTGGACGACGAGCGGCTCGCCGACGTGCTGGAGGAGCTGCCGGAGGACGACCAGGTCGGGATCCTGTCGCGGCTGGAGTCCGACCGCGCCGCCGACGTCCTGGACGCGATGCAGCCCGACGACGCCGCGGACCTCCTCAACGAGCTGCCCCAGGAGCAGGCGGCGCGCCTCCTGGAGCTCATGGAACCCGAGGAGGCGAAGGACGTGCGCCGGCTCCTCGTCTACGACGAGGACACCGCTGGCGGGCTCATGACGACCGAGCCCGTCATCCTCGGCCCGGAGACGACGATCGCGACCGCCCTGGCGCAGATCCGCCGCCAGGACCTGCCGCCCGCGCTGGCGTCGATGGTGTTCGTCGTGCGACCGCCGCTGGAGACGCCGACCGGTCGGCTGCTCGGCGTCGTGCACTTCCAGCGGCTGCTGCGCGAGCCGCCGCACGCCTCGATCGGGTCCATCCTCGACACCGACCTGGAGTGGCTCACGCCAGACGCCCCGGTGGGCCGGGTGACGCGGCTCCTGGCGGCCTACGACCTGCTCGCGCTGCCCGTGATCGACACCGAGAAGCGTCTGCTCGGGGCGGTCTCCGTCGACGACGTGCTCGACCACATCCTCCCGGACGACTGGCGCGAGCACATCGACGAAGACCTCGAGGAGGTGCCGCGTGGCTGACCGCCTCGACCAGCCCAAGGAGAGCCGGCGCACCCTGATCCCCCGGGTCCAGATGGACCAGGACGCCGTGGGCAGGTCCACCGAGGGGATCGCCCGGTTCCTCGGCACGCCGCGGTTCCTCGTCTACCTCACGGTGTTCTGCGTGCTGTGGCTGGCGTGGAACTCGTGGGGCCCGGAGTCGCTGCGGTTCGACTCGGCGGCGAACGGCTTCACGGCGCTGACGCTGATGCTGTCGCTGCAGGCCAGCTACGCCGCGCCGCTCATCCTGCTCGCGCAGAACCGGCAGGACGACCGCGACCGCGTGACCGCCGAGCAGGACCGCCAGCGTGCCGAGCGCAACCTCGCGGACACCGAGTACCTGGCGCGCGAGATGGCCGCCCTGCGGATCGCGCTGGGTGAGGTGGCGACCCGCGACTTCGTCCGCTCGGAGATCCGCAACCTGCTCGAGGACCTCGACGAGCGCGACCGGACCGCGGAGGACCGCGAGCGTCCCTGACCCGCCGGGGTGCGGGTTAGGCTCACCCGCGGACGGGAGGTCCCCGTGCGGTCGTGATCAGGAGCAGCTCGTGGCACGTCAGGTGGTGCTCGTCAACGGGCTGCCCGGTTCCGGCAAGACGACGATCGCCCGCCCGCTCGCGGCGCTCCTGGGCGCTCCGCTCCTGAGCGAGGACGTCGTCAGGGAGGCGCTGGCCGACGTCGTGGACCACGGTGCGCACGCCGCTCTCGGTGCCGCCGCGACGGAGGCGGTGTGGCGGCTGGCCGCGGCGCCGATGGCGCTCGCCGTCGTCGAGTCCTGGTGGTTCCGCCCACGGGACCTGGACGGCGTGCTGCGCGGGCTGGCGGTCGCCGGCGCGGACGCCGTCGTCGAGGTCTGGTGCGACCTGCCGCCCGACGTCGCGCGCGACCGCTACGAGGCGGTGCCGGACCGGCACCCCGTGCACGCGGGCGGCCGTGACCCGGCGGCCGAGTGGGCCCGGTGGTCCGCCCAGGGCGAGCCGCTCGCCCTCGGGCCGGTGGTGCGGCAGAGCACGCGCGGACCGGTCGACACCGCCCTGCTGGCCCGGCACGTGCGGGCCGCCCTGCCCGGGCACACGGGGCGCAGAGGACGCGCCGGGCGCGCCGGGGGCCAGCACGCTGCGGGGACCTCCGACCCGCACGGATCGGGGCCAGCCGTCCCCCGAGCGAGCTACCCCAGCTGCTGACCTGCGGGCGATGTGCCCGCCGGCGCGCGCTCCTAGCGTTGTCGTCGGCCGCCGGTCCGCGCGGCCAGAGCAGCGACGGAGGCCCTCATGAGTACCACGACGAGTCCCACCACGACCCCCACCACGACTCCCACCACGAGTGCGACCACGAGCCCCACGACCGGACGACCCCGCGAAGGCACAGCGGGCGAGGCGGGCGGCCGCGTCGCACGTCTCCTCCGGTTCCCCCTGACCTGGATGCTGATCGGCCTGGTCGGCGTCGGGGTCGTCGGCCGCGTGACCGCACCGAGCGAGCCGTTCCTGATGCTCCCCGTGCTGGGTGCCGCGCTGGCGGTCGTCGTCTACCTGGTGGTCATGCGCTTCGTCGCACGACGACGCACGCCGGAGATCTCCGGCCGCCGCGCGGTGCCGGAGGCGGCACTCGGTGCTGCCGTCGGCGTGGGCTTCGTGGCCGCCTCCGCGTCCGTCGTCAGCGTGCTCGGCGGCTACTCGTTCACCTGGGCCGACGTGGACGTCCTCGCGGTCGCGGGCCCCTTGCTCGCGGTCGCGTGCGGCGCCGCCGTCACGGAGGAGCTGATGTTCCGCGGCTTCGGGGTGCAGGCCCTGGAGCGGCTGCTCGGCAGCTGGGTCGCGCTGGCGGTCACGGCGTCGTTCTTCGGCCTGGCGCACCTGCTCAACCCCGGCGCCACCCTGTGGTCCACGCTGGCGATCGCGATCGAGGCCGGCGGGCTGCTGGGCGCGGCGTTCCTGTGGCGTCGCAACCTCTGGTTCGTCATCGGGCTCCACTTCGCCTGGAACTCCACCGTCGGGCTGCTCGGCCTCCCCGTCTCCGGTCACACCGCTCCGGGGCTGCTCACCGCCGACGTCACCGGGCCCAGCCTGCTGACGGGTGGCGCCTTCGGCATCGAGGGTTCGCTGGTGACCGTGACGATCAGCGCACTGCTCGCCGTACCGATGCTCCTGCTCGCCCGGCGCCGCGGGACGCTGGTCCGGACGCGGCGCTCGCGCCCGTAGGCTCGATCGGGTGCCCGTCGACCCCGCCCCCGCCCTGGCCTCGTACCTTCGCCCCCGTGCGGCGCTCGGCCGGTGGGGCGCACCCGGGCCGGGCGTCCGGGACGGCCTGCTCGCGGCGTTGCTCGCCGTGCTCGGCTTCGTCCCGACGTTGTCGACCATCGGCGTCGAGCTCGCCGACCTGCCCGAGCGGCCGTCGGACGCGCTCGCCGTGACGCTCCTCCTCGCGCAGTGCCTGCCCCTCGCGGTCCGCCGCCGGTGGCCGGGGGTCTGCCTGGTGGTCGTCGGGGCTGCGTTCGCCCTGCACGAGGCCCTGTCCTACCCGCCGACGTTCGCGAGCATCGGCCTCTACGTCGCGGTGTACTCGGCCGGGGCATACCTGGCGCGGTCCCGCCGCGGCCTCGCCGCCGCGGCGGCCACCGCCTACGCCGCCCTGGCGGCCACGCTGCCCGGTCTGGGATCTCCCCACCGGCTCCCGGTGTTCCTCGCCTTCGCTCTGGTCCTGGTGGTGATCTGGTTGGCCGGCACGGGGATGCGCCGTCGGCGCGCCGACGAGGTCGAACGGCGCCGTCTGGCCGCCGCTGTCGCGACGGCGGACGAGCGAGCCCGGATCGCCGCCGAGCTGCACGACGTGGTGACGCACCACGTGACGGCGATGGTGATCCAGGCCGACGCCGGGCAGTACCTGCTGCCCTCGGCCCCCGACCGGGCCAGCGAGGGTTTCGCCGCCATCAGCGGTACCGGCCGCCGTGCCCTGACCGAGCTGCGGTACCTCCTGGGCGTGCTCGAGGCCACCGGTGAGACCTCGCCGGCAGGGAGGGCGCCGGCCCTGGGGCGCGTGAACGACCTCGTCGAACAGGCCCGCCAGACAGGTCAGCCGGTGGAGTGGACCGAGCACGGCGACCGGCGGCCGCGGCCCGACGCGGTCGAGCTCGCGGCCTACCGGGTGGTGCAGGAGGCGCTCACCAACGCGCTCAAGCACGCCGCCGGGCAACCCACCGTGGTCCGCCTGCGGCACGGCCACGAGGACCTCGAGGTCGAGGTGACCACGACCGGCCCCGCCGCCGCCGCACCCGCCACCACTCCCGCCGCCACCGCTCCCGCCGCCACTCCCGCCGTCACCGCTCCCGTTGTCACCGCACCGGTGTCGCCGCCCGGCGGACGCGGCCTCGCCGGTCTCCGTGAGCGCGTCCGGGTGCTCGACGGCGAGCTGGAGGCCGGCCCGCTGCCCGGCGGCGGGTTCGGGGTACGCGCCCTGATCCCATCAGTCCCGACCGTCCCGACCGTCCCGACCAGGAGGAGCTCATGACCGTCCCACCGGCGGAGCCGCGAACCCCGATCCGCGTGCTGGTCTGCGAGGACCAGGAGCTGGTGCGGATCGGCTACGTCACCATCTTCTCCGCGCAGCCCGACATGGAGGTCGTCGGGGAGGCCGAGGACGGGCGCGCTGCCGTGGAGGCCGTGCGCCGGCTGCGTCCCGACGTGGTGGTCATGGACATCCGGATGCCCGTGCTGGACGGCATCGAGGCCACGCGACAGATCGCGGGGCCGGACGTCGACGTGCCGGCCAAGGTGCTGATGACCACCACCTTCAACGTCGACGACTACGTCTACCAGGCGCTCCGAGCGGGGGCCAGCGGCTTCCTCCTCAAGGACTCGACGCCGGCCGAGCTGATCAACGGCGTCCGGACGGTCGCCCGGGGCGAGTCCCTGCTGGCGCCCACCGTCACCCGTGCCCTCATCGGCCGCTTCGCCGGCAGGCTGCGCCCGGCCGACACGTCCCGGCCCGCCAGGGACGCGGTCGTCGACAGCCTGACCGCCCGCGAGATGCAGGTGCTCGAACAGCTCGCCGCCGGGTTGTCCAACGCGGAGATCGCCGAAGAGCTCGTCATCACCCCGGAGACCGTCAAGACCTACGTGTCCCGGATCCTGGGGAAGCTCGGCCTGCGCGACAGGGTGCAGGCGGTGGTGCTCGCCTACCGGGTGGGCCTGGTCTCGCCGTCGGACGAGATCCCCGCGTCGTAGGCCCTGTCGGACCTCGTCAAGTACTCTCTCCGCACCACCCCGTGGTCGGCAGGTGCCGAACCGCTCGTAGGATCGACCCATGAGCACCACGGACACCACCGACGTCGCCGGTCGCGTCCGCGCGGCCCTGGCCGCCGTCATCGACCCCGAGATCCGCCGCCCCCTCACCGAGCTGGACATGGTCCGCTCGGTCGACGTGCACGGCGTGACCGACGCCGGCGCGCACGTCGTCGTGGGTATCGACCTCACCGTCGCGGGCTGTCCGATGAAGAGCCAGCTCGTGCGCGAGGTCACGGCCGCCACGGTGGCCGTGGAGGGAGTCGCGTCCGCCGACGTCGAGCTCGGCGTCATGACGCCCGAGCAGCGGGCGTCGATGCGCTCCCGGTTGCGCGGCGGGAACGGCGACCCGGTCATCCCGTTCACGCAGCCCGGCTCGCTGACCAAGGTGTACGCGATCGCGTCGGGCAAGGGCGGTGTGGGCAAGTCGTCCGTCACGGCCAACCTCGCCGCCGCGCTCGCCGCCGACGGCCTGAGCGTGGGGGTCGTGGACGCCGACATCTACGGGTTCTCCATCCCCCGCATGCTGGGCGTGGACCGCCAGCCCACGCGGGTGGACTCCATGCTGCTGCCCCCCATCGAGCACGGCGTGAAGGTCGTGTCGATCGGCATGTTCGTGCCCGCGGGTCAGCCCGTGGTGTGGCGAGGGCCGATGCTGCACCGCGCGCTCGAGCAGTTCCTCGCCGACGTGTTCTGGGGCGACCTCGACGTCCTCCTGCTCGACCTGCCCCCGGGCACCGGGGACATCGCGATCTCGGTGGCGCAGCTCCTGCCGGGCAGCGAGATCATCGTGGTGACGACGCCGCAGGCCGCGGCGGCCGAGGTGGCCGAGCGAGCCGGGTCCATCGCCACCCAGACGTCGCAGGGTGTCGTCGGCGTGATCGAGAACATGTCCTGGCTGGAGCAGCCGGACGGTTCCCGCCTCGAGATCTTCGGCTCCGGCGGCGGGCAGCGCGTCGCCGACCGGCTCGGCGAGACGCTCGGCACCGACGTGCCGCTGCTCGGGCAGGTGCCCCTCGACGTCACGGTCCGTGCGTGCGGCGACGACGGCACGCCCGTCGTGCTCGCCGCCCCGGACTCCCCCGGCGCCCGCGTGCTGCGCGACGTCGCCCGGTCGCTCGCGAAGCGTTCGCGCGGCCTGGCGGGCATGAGCCTCGGCATCACGCCCGTCACCCATTGACCTCCCGCCGACCTCCCGTCGGCCTCACCTCTCCCCTCTTGCGAAGGAGCAGCCCTGCCGTGAGCACGCCCGAGTGGCTCGAGTCCTGGTCCCCCGACGAAGGCGCCCGGCGGGTGCGCACGTTGTTCGCCGCGTCGTTCGACGGCGCCGAGCCCGACGGCGTGTGGTCCGCACCGGGCCGCGTGAACCTCATCGGGGAGCACACGGACTACAACGGCGGCCTCGCGCTGCCGACGGCGCTGCCGCACCGCACGTTCGTGGCGCTGCGCGGGCGTCAGGACGACGTCGTCCGGCTGGCCTCGGCGCAGGCACCCGGGGAGCGGTGGACGGTCCGCCTGGCCGACGTCGCGCCGGGGGCCGTGTCCGGGTGGGGCGCCTACGTCGCGGGCGTCGCCTGGGCGCTGCGTGCGGCCGGCCACGACGTGCGCGGCTTCGACGCCGTGGTCGACTCGTGCGTGCCGTTCGGCGCCGGGCTGTCGTCCTCCGCGGCGCTGGAGTGCGCGGTCGCGGTCGCCCTCGACGACGTGCACGGCCTGAGCCTCGCCGCCGACGACGCGGGCCGCGCCGCCCTGGCCGCCGCCGCCGTGCGGGCCGAGAACGAGATCGCCGGCGCCCCGACGGGCGGCATGGACCAGGCGGCGTCGCTCCGCAGCTCCGCCGGCCACGCCGTCCTGCTCGACTGCCGGCCCGGCCTGACACCGCTCGAGTCGGCGACGCCGGTGCCGTTCGACCCGGCCGCCGCGGACCTCACCCTGCTCGTCGTGGACACCCGAGCCGAGCACGCGCTCGTCGACGGGCAGTATGCCCAGCGCCGCGCGACGTGCGAACGCGCGGCGGAGCTGCTGGGCGTCGTCACGCTGCGCGAGGTGCCCGCCGACGGTCTGGAGGGGGCCCTGGACCGGCTCGCCGAGCACGACGACGACGGGGTGCTGCGCCGCCGGGTGCGGCACGTCGTGACGGAGATCGCCCGGACGCGCGAGCTCGCAGACCTGGTGAGCGCCGGGCGTGTCGCCGACGTCGGGCCGCTCATGGACGCGTCGCACGACTCCCTGCGCGACGACTACGAGGTGTCGGCCCGCGAGCTCGACCTCGTGGTCGACACCGCGCGGGCCGCGGGCGCCCTCGGCGCACGGATGACCGGCGGCGGCTTCGGGGGCTCTGCGATCGCGCTCGTGCGCCGTGGCGCCGTCGACGACGTCGTCGCCGCGGTGCAGCGGGCGTTCGACGACGTCGGTCTGCGGGCCCCGGGCTTCCTGCTGGCGCCGCCGTCGCACGCCGCGGGCCGCACCGCCTGACCCCACCTCGCGTCGTCCCCGGTCCGCCCTCCCGAGGTGCTTGCCGGGGACACCCGTGCCTACGGTGCCAGGACCCGCCCGCCGGGGCGGGGATCCGATCGTTCGAGGAGGAACGATGACCGTACGTACCACCTTCCTCAGGGCCGGCGCGGCCGGCCTGACGGTGCTCGCCGCAGCCGCCGCGTCCGTGGGCGCGTCCGCGTCCTTCGACGCCGAGCGGCACGGGACGCACGCCGGCGACGAGCGCGGGCACGGCCACGGCAAGGGACACGGGCACGGGCACGGGTACGGCAAGGACCGGGCCCGGAACGTCATCTTCATCCAGGGTGACGGGATGGGGCTCTCGACGCGTGAGCTGATCAGGATCGCGACCGAGGGCAAGGACGGTCAGCTCGCCATGGACACCCTGGAGTACGCGGGCTGGACCGCCACCGACTCCGTCGACCCCGACGACGCCGTCACGGACTCCGCGGCCGGCGCCACCGCCTTCTCCACCGGGGTGCGCACCTTCAACGGCGGCGTCGGCGTCGACGCGGACGGCAACCCCGTGACCACGCTGCTCGAGCGCGCCAAGCGGTCGGGCAAGGCGACGGGTCTCGTCTCGACGGCGCAGGTCACCGACGCCAGCCCTGCGGCGTTCGGCGCCCACGTGGTCGACCGGTACGACCAGAGCGAGATCGCCCGGCAGTACCTCGAGGACTCCCGGCCCGACGTGCTGCTCGGCGGCGGCGAGGACTTCTGGTACCCGGCGGGCGACCCCGGGGCCTGGCCGGACAACCCCGCCGAGGACCCGACCGAGGAGAGCAAGGGCACCGAGGGCAACCTCGTGGAGCGTGCCCAGGAGCTCGGCTACACCCATGTGAGCGACGCCGAGGGCCTCGCCGCGGCCGACGGCGACCGCCTCCTCGGCCTGTTCGCGAACGAGGAGATGTTCCAGCAGGCGAACGAGGGCGAGGGCGACGTCTACTCCCCGGAGGTGCCGCTCGTCGACATGGCCGCCGCGGCGCTCGAGGTGGTCTCCCAGGACCGCGACGGGTTCTTCCTGTTCCTCGAGGAGGAGGCGATCGACGAGTTCGCCCACCGGAGCAACGCCACGCGCACCATCGAGGCCGGGCAGGCGCTGGAGGCCACCGTGGCCCTGGCGCTCGACTTCCAGAAGAAGCACCGGGACACGCTTGTGCTGGTCGTCGGCGACCACGCGACGGGCGGGGTGGCGATCGAGAACGTCGACGACGAGGACGAGTCCGGCGCGGGCGCAACCGCCGAGGACGGTCCGTTCCCCGTGCCCGGGACCGACCTCGAGTTCACCGTCGACTGGACCACGGGCGGGCACACCGGGGAGGCCACGCCGATCACCGCGCAGGGTCCGGGCGCCCGAGGGCTCGGCGGCGCCCAGCTCAACACCGACGTGCACGACGCCGTCCTGCGCGCCATGTTCCCCCGCGGCCGGCGCTGACCCGTCGTGGGGGGGGGGGGGGGGGCGGGGGGGGGGGGGGCCCCGCCCCCCCCCCCCCCCACGACAGAGCTACAGGTCGTAGGTGGCGACGACGGCCGCGTGGTCGCTCCACCGCTCGTCGTACGTCGGCGCACGGTCGACCTCGACCTTGACCGCCCGCCCGGCGAGTGCCGGGTTGGCGAGCTGGTAGTCGATGCGCCACCCGCGGTCGTTGACGTACGACTGCCCGCGCCACGACCACCACGTGTACGGCCCGGGTCCGTCGCCACCGTGCGTGCGGCCCAGGTCGGTCCAGCCCAGCTCGCCTGTCCAGCGGTCGACGTACGCCCGCTCGGCAGGCAGGAAGCCCGCGTTCTTGAGGTTGCCCTTCCAGTTCGCGATGTCCACGGACCGGTGGGCGATGTTGAGGTCGCCGGCCACCAGCACCGGGTGCTCCGCGGACGTGAGCTCGGCGAGCCGCGCCGTCACCTTGTCCAGGTGGGCGTACTTGGCCGCCATCGTGTGCTCCTGGCCCACGGCGTTCGACCCCGAGTGCAGGTAGGCGGACACGACGGTGAGGAGGCCGCCGCCCGGCAGCTCGACGTCGGCCTCCACCCAGCGGCCGGTGTCCACGGGCGGCTCCGGCTCCCCGGCGGGGCCGTAGGCCACGAGCCCGGCGCGGGTCGCGCGCAGCGGCAGCCGTGACGCGACCGCCACGCCCGCCCGGCCCTTGATGTCGCAGGGCAGGTGCGCCACGTGCCAGCCGTCGAGGTGCTGGCGGGCCAGGTCGTCGGGGGCGCGGACCTCCTGCAGCAGCAGGACGTCGGGCGTCCGCTCGGCGATCCAGGTGTCCATGCGGCGGCGGAAGGCGGCACGGATGCCGTTGACGTTGGCGGTCGCGACGGTCAGCACGCCGACATCCCATCACACGTCGAGGCCGCCTCTCCCCCGTGCCCGCGTGAGAGTCGTCACCGCGCCCCCCCGGCGTCAGTCCCCGCGGTAGGCGGCCTCCAGCTCCGCGACGTCGATCTTGTGCATCCGCAGCATCGCCTGCATCGCCCGCAGGTTGGCGTCGGTCGTGTAGTCGCCGCACAGCTCCTCGAGCCGGGTCGGCACCACCTGCCACGACACCCCGAACCGGTCCTTGCACCAGCCGCACGGGCCGGGTTCCCCGCCGTCGGAGGTCAGGAGGTCCCAGTAGCGGTCCACCTCGTCCTGGCCGTCGACGCGCAGGTAGAAGGAGAAGGCCTCGTCCAGGTGGAACTCCGGGCCGGCGTTCAGCCCGGTCACCGGCAGGCCCGCGACGGTGAACTCGACGACGAACGGCTCGCCGGGCCGTGTGCCCGGCACGCCCTCGGGCGACGTGAGGACCGACTCGACCGACGACCCCGGGATGTGCTCGGCGTAGAACCGGGCCGCCTCGTGAGCCTTGTCGTTGCCGAACCACAGGTGTGCGCGTGCGGTCACCATGGCTGCTCTCCCTTGCGCAGGGCTGCGGTCCTCGCGACCGCTGCCGTCGTCTCTGAGACCGCGCCGCCGCGGCGAACTCATCGACGCCGGCGCCGTCCGGCCGAGGACGTCGGCATCGCGCCGGCCGGGTGCCCCGGGCGGGACGCTCAGCTGGCCGCGAGGCGCTCCTTCTCCTGCGCGACGTCGAAGGTCGCGACGGGCCACTGCGGGTCGATGTCCTCCAGCGCGTCCAGCAGCAGCGCCTGGACCGCGAGTCGCGCGTACCACTTCGCGTTCGCGGGCACCACGAACCAGGGGGCGTCCTGGGTGGACGTGCGCTCGAAGGCCGTCTGGTAGGCGTCCATGTACTGCGGCCACAGCAGGCGCTCGTCGACGTCGCCGGGGTGGTACTTCCAGTGCTTGTCGGGCCGCTCCAGCCGCTCGGTGAGCCGCGCCTTCTGCTCCTGCGGCGAGATGTGCAGCATGACCTTGACGACGCGGGTACCGGCGTCGGTCAGGCGCTTCTCGAAGTCGACGATCGCGCCGTACCGGCGCTCGATCTCGGCGGGCCGCGCGAGCTCGCGCACCCGGCCGATGAGCACGTCCTCGTAGTGCGAGCGGTCGAAGACGCCGATGAAACCCGCCGGCGGCAGCTCCCGCTCGATCCGCCACAGGAAGTCGTGGGCGAGCTCGGCGTCCGTCGGCTTCTTGAAGGCGACCAGGTGCACGCCCTGCGGGTCGGCCGCCCCGACGACGTGCCGCACGATCCCGCCCTTGCCGGCGGTGTCCATCGCCTGCAGCACCAGCAGCACCGAGGGCGTGGCGGCGTCCTCCCGGCTGGTGGCGAACAGCCGCTCCTGCAGGTCGCCGACCTCGTCCGCGCCGGCGGCCAGGTCCGCCCGCCCGTCCGACTTCTTGCCCCCGTACCCGGGCGTGGCGTCCGGGTCGACGTCCGCGAGCCGGAACCCCTCCCCGACACGCAGCAGCTCGGCAGGATCCCCGGTCCAGCCCTGCTGACTCTTCGCGGTCATGCGCTCAGCATGCCCGACGGCGCCGGCACCGGCCGCACGGAGAAGCCGCGCAGGTCGTCGGCGACGACGTCGGCCAGCACGCCGCGGTACGCGGCGATCCCGGCCAGGTAGAACAGCACCGACGGTTTCTTGCCCGGCACGTTCGCGCCGAACAACCACGAGTCGACCCGGGAGAACACGGTGGCCTCGGCGATCTCCCGGCAGGTCGCCGACCAGCGGCGCTCGACCTCCCGGGAGGTCTCGACGGTCGCCTGCTCCGCCTCGGCCCGCTCCACGAGCGAGGTGATGAAGTCCACCTGGAGCTCGATCGTGGGGACGAGGTTGGTGAACGGGCCGTTCGGGCCGAGCACCATGAACAGGTTCGGGAACCCTGCGGTGGCGACGCCGAGGTAGCTCGTCGGCGCGTCCCGCCAGTGCTCGTCGACGGTCACGCCGTCGCGCCCGACGAGGTCCAGACGGCGGTAGCTGCCGTCGACGGCGTCGAACCCCGTGGCGAGGACGAGCACGTCGAGCTCGTGGACGACGCCGTCGGCGGTGCGCACGCCCTCGGGGACGATCTCGACGATCGGGTTCTCCGGGAGGGAGACCAGCTCGACGTGGTCCTGGTTGAAGACCTCGTAGTAGCCCTGGTTGCACAGCGGGCGCTTCGCGTACGGCTGCGTGGGCGTGAGCCTGCGCGCCGTCTGCGGGTCGTCGACGATCTCCGCGATCTTGCGGCGGATGAACGCCGCGGCCGCCTCGTTCGACGCGGGGTCGGTCGCGAGGTCGTTGAACGTGCCGAACATGAAGTAGAAGCCGTTGCCGCGGTCCCAGGCCTCCTGGAACACCCGCTCCCGCTCCTGCGGGCTGGCGGCCGAGGCCGGCGTCGTCGCCTCGTCGAACCCAAAGCCCACCTGCGAGCCCCGGACCTGCGCCCAGACCTCGTCATAGCGGGCCTGGTACGCCTCGACCTCGCCCGGCTCGACCGGCCCGTCGCCCGACGGCACGCAGTACTGCGCGTTCCGCTGGAACACGGTGAGGTGACTGGCGCTCCGAGCGGCGGCGACGATGAGCTGGGTCCCGGTCGAGCCGGTGCCGATCACCCCGACGCGCCTGCCCTCGATCGAGAGGTCGTCGGGCCACTCGGCCGTGTGCACGACGCGCCCGGCGAAGGTGTCCATCCCGGGGATGTCGGGCACGTTGGTCGTCGAGAGCACGCCGAGCGCCGTGACGACGTAGCGGGCGGTCGTCGACGCGCCGTCGGCGGTGGTGACGGTCCAGGTGCCGTCCCCCTCGTCGAGGACGATCCCGGTGACCTCGGTGCCCAGTCGGATGTCCCGGCCCAGGTCGTGACGCCGCACGACCTCCTCGAGGTACGCCAGGACGTCGGCCTGGCCGACGTAGCGGCGCGACCAGCCCCACTCCTGCAACAGCTCGGCGTCGAAGGAGTACCGGTAGAACGGGCTCTGGGTGTCCGACGTGGCTCCCGGGTACCTGTTCCAGTACCAGGTGCCGCCCACGCCGGCGCCCTTCTCGAAGAGCCGCACCCGCAGGCCGAGTCGTTCTCGCAGCGCGTAGAGCTGGTAGAGGCCGGCGAACCCGGCGCCGACGACGATCGCGTCAAGGTCGGTGGTCTTCGCGGACATGCGCTCATCATGGCCGACGAGCGCGGGCCCGTCGCCCGGAACGGACGACGGGCCCGGGACGCTCCGGAACGGTGGTCAGCCGGCGAGCCGCTCCGCGGTCTCGACGACGTTCGCCAGCAGCATCGCGCGCGTCATCGGCCCGACGCCGCCGGGGTTGGGCGAGTACCAGGCCGCGACCTCGCGCGCGGCCGGGTCGATGTCGCCCACGACGCGCGACCGGCCCGTCTCCGGGTCGGTCTCGCGCGAGACGCCGACGTCGATGAGGACGGCACCGGGCTTGACCCAGTCCGCCCGGACGATGCCCTGCACGCCGGCCGCCGCGACGACGACGTCGGCCCGCCGGACCAAGGACTCCAGGTCGCGCGTCCCGGTGTGCGTGAGCGTGACGGTCGCGTTCACCGCGCGCCGGGTGAGCAGCAGGCCGATCGGCCGGCCCACGGTGACCCCGCGCCCGAGGACGACGACCTCCTTGCCCGCCAGGTCGACGTCGTGCCGCGCCAGCAGCTCGACGATGCCCCGGGGGGTGCAGGGCAGCGGGGAGGTGATCTCCTCGTTGACCCGGAGCACGAGGCGCCCGAGGTTCGTGGGGTGCAGGCCGTCGGCGTCCTTGCCGGGGTCGACGAGCTCGAGCACCCGGTGGGTGTCGATGCCCTTCGGCAGCGGGAGCTGCACGATGAAGCCGGTGCACGCGGGGTCGTCGTTGAGCCGGCGCACGGCCGCCTCGATCTCGTCCTGCGTCGCGTCGGCGGGCAGGTCCTCGCGGAGGGACTCGATGCCCACCTCCGCGCAGTCGCGGTGCTTGCCCGCCACGTACCACTGCGAGCCGGGGTCGTCACCCACGAGCAGGGTGCCCAGCCCGGGGGTGATCCCCCGCTCGCGCAGCGCCGCCACGCGCTCGCGCAGCTCTGCCTTGATGTCTCCTGCGGTGGCCTTGCCGTCCAGGATCTGTGCCGTCATCGAGAAGTCCTCACGTCGAGCATGCGGTGATCGTTCGCCGAGCACGGGTCCGGCGGGGATTCGCCGTCCGGATCCCCGCCGAACCCCGTGCTCGGCACCAGGGCGAGGGGCTACTGCTGGAGGCCGGGGTAGAGCGGGAAGTCCGCGGTGAGCTTCGCGACGCGCGCCGCGAGGGCGTCGACGTCGGCCGAGGCGCCGTCGCGCAGCGCGACCGCGATGATGTCCGCGACCTCGGTGAACTCGGCGTCGCCGAACCCGCGCGTGGCGAGCGCCGGCGTGCCGATCCGCAGCCCGGACGTGACACGCGGCGGGCGCGGGTCGAACGGCACGGCGTTGCGGTTCACGGTGATGCCGGCGTCGTGCAGGAGGTCCTCGGCCTGCTGGCCGTCGAGCGCGGAGTGGCGCAGGTCGACGAGCACCAGGTGCACGTCGGTGCCGCCGGTGAGGACGGAGACGCCCTGCTTCGCGACGTCGGCCTGGGACAGCCGCTCGGCGATGATCCGCGCGCCGCGCAGCGTGCGCTCCTGGCGCTCCTTGAAGGCGTCGGTGCCCGCGACCTTGAAGGCCACCGCCTTCGCGGCGATCACGTGCATGAGCGGGCCGCCCTGCTGGCCCGGGAACACCGCCGAGTTGATCTTCTTGGCGTACTCGGACCTGCTCAGGATGAAGCCCGAGCGGGGGCCGCCGATCGTCTTGTGCACCGTCGAGGAGACGACGTCGGCGTGCGGCACGGGGCTCGGGTGCAGGCCCGCGGCCACGAGACCCGCGAAGTGCGCCATGTCCACCCACAGCTTGGCGCCGACCTCGTCCGCGACCTCGCGGAACGCGGCGAAGTCGAGCTGGCGCGGGTAGGCGGACCAGCCCGCGATGATGACGTCCGGGCGGTGCTCGAGCGCCTTCTTGCGGACCTCGTCCATCTCGACGCGGTACGACTCGGGGTCGACGCCGTACGCGCCGACGTCGTACAGCTTGCCCGAGAAGTTGATCTTCATGCCGTGCGTGAGGTGGCCGCCGTGGGCCAGCTCGAGGCCGAGGATCTTGTCGCCCGCGTTGATGAGCGCGTGCAGCACGGCCGCGTTGGCCTGGGCGCCCGAGTGCGGCTGGACGTTGACCGCCTCGGCGCCGAACAGGTCCTGGGCGCGGGCGATCGCGAGGTTCTCCGCGATGTCGACCTGCTCGCAGCCGCCGTAGTAGCGGCGCCCGGGATAGCCCTCGGCATACTTGTTGGTCAGCACCGAGCCCTGTGCCTGCAGCACGGCGCGCGGCACGAAGTTCTCGGAGGCGATCATCTCGAGCGTGTCGCGCTGGCGGGCCAGCTCGCCGTCGAGGACCGCGGCGATCTCGGGGTCGAGCTCGGCCAGCGGCGCGTTGAAGGTGGGGTCGGGAGTGCTCATGCGGCGTTCTCCTGCTGTGTCGGACGGCGGTCGGCCGGCAGTGGCCGGCCATCGGGTGGTCGGGCAGTGTCGTCTTCGAGCGAACGGGCCCAGGCGAACGACCCGTCGTCTGCACAGCGTGCCGCTCCCCGGTGGTGATCCACCTGTACGCCAGTCGCGACGACTCGATGCTAGCCGATGCGACCGGCCGACGTACCCTCCGTGGCTGCCGGCGCAGCGGTGGCCACCGGCCAGCCCTCGTCGTCCCACGCCAGTCGCTGGATCGCCAGCCGGTGTGCGCCGCCCTCCGCACCGTCGTAGAAGTGGTACCCCAGGTACCCGGCCGCCAGGGACTGCCCGCCCGGCCCGATCATCGGCTCCTGCGTCGCGAGCACCAGGGTGCCGCCGCCGAGCGCCATGTCCGCGCCGTCGCGGTCCACGAACGGGCCGGTGACGTCCCGCGAGCGCCCCACGCGGATCGAGTACGTGGAGTCCACACCCGCGCAGCAGCGGTCCCACGAGACGAACAGGTAGTACCAACCGTCTCGGTGGACCACGTACGGCGCCTCGACCGCAGGCTCGGGAACGCCCGAGCGGCCGGCCACGCGCACCGGCTCGGCGCCGCCCACGACCTTGCCGCTCGGCCACTCGATCGGCACCTGCTGGATGCCGCTCCAGAACGACCCGAAGAACAGCCACGGGTCCCCGGCCTCGTCCGTGACGACGCCAGGGTCGATGGCGTTGTAGTCGTCCACGCCGGCGGTGGAGCGCAGCACCATGCCCTGGTCGGTCCAGCCGAACGCCGGGTCGTCGGGGTCGAGGGTGGTGGCCGTGGCCAACCCGATGGCCGAGCTGTTCGAGCCGAACGTCGACGCCGAGTAGTACAGGTACCAGGTGCCTTCGTGCTCGACGAGCTCCGGCGCCCAGAAGTTCTGCACGCCGTCGATCTCGTCGCGCACCCACGCCGGGTCCCCCGACGCGTCCCACGCGGTGCCGACCATCTCCCACGTGCGGCCGCCGTCGTCGGACCGGCGGACCTGAGGGGCACCGAAACCCACGCGCACGTCCCCCGTGGAGTAGACGAACCACGGCTCGCCCTCCTCGCCGACGACGAGCGCCGGGTCGTGCACCGAGAGGTCTCCGGACAGCTCGAGCGGCTCCGGCCGCGGCTCCCACGGCCGCGTCACCGCGAGCACGGCGCCCCCCGCGACGACCAGCGCCGCGACGGTCGCCGCGGTCGCGATCGCCGTACGCCTCGTGCCCTTTCGCGACGGGTCGGGCATCGCTCCTCCTCGTCGGCGTCGTCGCCCATCACGGGCGGATCTACATCGTTGTAGTGCACGAGCATGCCCTGGTGACGCCAGGAGCGTCAACCGAGCTGCCCCGAGCCGCGCCCACGCCGCCGTCATCCAGCCGGCCCCGCCAGCCCCACCAGCCCCACCAGCCCCGACCACCTGGTGCCACACCCGTGCGCCACGGGCGGGTCTGGTCGGCAGTTCGGTATCACCGCGGCAGTTCGAACTGCCGCGGTGATACCGAACTGCCGCACTGATGTAAAGCCGCGGGCCGGAACGGTCGTGGCCAGCGACGACACACCCAGGGACGCACCAGGCACACCGCCCGGCCGCCGTTCATCGTTGCAGAGCCGTGACCGGCAGCACTTGACCCCTGCGCCCGCTCGTGCAAGATTTGGCGCCGTCGATGGTTCTTCATCGATGTAAACCGTCCGGGGCGAAGCCGCCCCGGGAGCGGCCCGGATCTCCGAGAGGACCCCGTGATGAGGAAGTCACGCCTGATTGCCGGCATCGTCACCGCCCTGATGACCGCCGGTGCCGTTACTGCCTGCAGCTCAGGTGGCGGGAGCGGCGACGACGCCGACACCCTCACCTTCATGTTCCGCGGCGGAGAGGACGAGAAGGCGGCCTACCAGGACGCCATCGACCGCTTCACCGAGGACACCGGCGTCAAGGTCAAGGTGATCGTCACGGACGCCGACCAGTACGCCACGAAGCTCCAGGCGGCCGTCGCCGGCAACAAGGTCCCCGACGTCTTCTACGTCGAGCAGGGCAGCCTGCAGTCGTACGTCAGCTCCGGCGTCCTCATGGACATCACCGACCAGGTGGCCGCGCAGGGGGTGGACCTCGCGAACATCTGGGAGTACGGCGTCAACTCCTACCGTTACGACGGCACTCTGCAGGGCACGGCTGACGGCCAGCTCTACGCCCTGCCGAAGGACGTGGGCCCGATGGCGCTCGGTTACAACAAGACCATGCTGGAGGAGGCCGGCGTCGAGCTGCCCGACCCGGACGAGCCGCTGACCCGTGAGGCGTGGCTCGACATACTCAAGAAGGTCACCCAGGACACCGACGGCGACGGCGAGCTCGACCAGTGGGGCACGGGCCTCAACGTCAGCTGGACGCTGCAGTCGTTCGTCTGGAGCAACGGCGGCGACTGGACCAACGCTGACCGCACGCAGGTCACGGTCGACACGCCGGAGTTCGCCGAGGCGCTCCAGTTCTTCGCGGACCTCACCACCAAGGAGAAGGTCACCCCGGACCCGGAGCAGGCGCAGACGCTCGACACGTACCAGCGCTTCATGGCCGGCGAGATCGCGTTCTTCCCCGTCGGCCCGTGGGACGTCAGCACGTACAACGAGCTCGAGTTCGAGTACGACCTCATGCCCTGGCCGACAGGGAAGTCCGGTGAGCCCGCCACCTACATCGGCTCGCTCGGCATCGGCGTCTCGAGCTCGACCGCCAAGCCGGAGGAGGCCGTGAAGCTGGCCACCTACCTGTCCACGGACGAGACCGCCCAGCAGACGCTCGTCGACGCCAACATCCAGATCCCGAACCGGATCGACACCGCTGAGGAGTGGGCCGCGGCGCCGGACGCCGAGCCGGCCAACCGCCAGGAGTTCCTCGACATCGTCGAGAGCTACGGTCGTGCCATGCCCGCCGCGTTCACGTTCAGCCCCGCCTGGTACGACGAGCTGTTCGTCAACATCCAGCCGGTGATCGACGGCGACCGCGCGGCCGCCGACTACCTCGCCGAGGTCCAGCCCCGCATGCAGGAGCTCCTCGACCAGGCCAACGAGCAGGCGGAGCAGGCCGCAGCGGCCGGCGCCGCGGGCTGACCGCAGCGCACCGCTCCCCCTCCCGCGGGGGGGGGGGGGGGGGCGGGGGCGCCCCCCCCCCCCCCCCCCCCCCCCCCCCCCCCCCCCGCCTCTCGCACCCCGCACGAAGGAGTCAGCGATGACGTCCACCGCGGCGCCGGCCACGACCGGACCTCGCACCCCCGTACCGACCTCCGCACCGGCGACGCCCGGCGGCGGTTCGAAGCGCCTGCACCGCAGCGAGAAGAAGTGGGCGCTGGCCTTCGTCGCCGCGCCGGTGGTCGGGTACCTCCTGTTCATCGCGTACCCGACGGGGTTCGCGCTGTACGCCTCGCTGACCCGCTGGAACGGCCTCGGCCCCATGCAGTTCATCGGCCTGGAGAACTACGCGAACCTGCTGCACGACGAACGGTTCCAGCAGTCGCTGTTCAACACATTCTTCTACATGATCGGCATCCCGATCGGCCTGGCCCTGTCGCTCGCGCTGGCCATCGCCATGAACCGCAAGATCATGGGCCTGACGGCGTTCCGGACGATCTACTACATCCCCGTGATCTCGTCGCTCGCCGCGATCGCGATCCTGTGGCAGTGGGCGTACAACGGCGACTTCGGGCTCGTGAACCAGTTCCTGGGGTTCTTCGGCATCGAGGGACCCAACTGGCTGTCGGACGCGTCGTGGTCGAAGCCGGCGATCATCATCATGGCGGTCTGGAAGGGACTCGGGTACTCGATGCTGCTGTACCTGGCGGCGATCCAGTCGGTGCCCCGCTCCCTGTACGAGGCGGCCGAGCTCGACGGTGCCGGCTCCTGGTCGAAGTTCCGGGCGATCACGCTGCCGATGGTCCAGCCGGTGACGTTCTTCCTCGTGGTCACCAACATCATCGCCGGCGCCATGATCTTCACCGAGATCAACATCATGACGCCCACCGGCGGCCCCGAGTACTCGACGGCGTCCGCGGTGTTCCACATCTGGAAGCAGGCCTTCCAGTACCGCCAGATGGGGTACGCGACGGCGATGGCGGTGGTGCTGGGGATCCTCATCCTCATCATCACGCTGATCCAGTTCCGCCTGAACAAGCGCAGCAGCTTCGTCATCGACTGAGGCCGAGAGAGAAGACATGACCAAGGACCTGAGCCGCCGAGCTCGCTCGCGCATCACCGACTCCGCCGTCTGGGTCGTCCTCGCCGCCGGGGCGGTCTTCATGATCGCGCCGCTGGTGTGGATGTTCTCCACCTCGCTGAAGACCAAGCTGGAGGTCTTCGCGCTCCCGCCCGTCTGGATCCCCGAGCTCCCTCAGTGGGACACCTACGTGCGGATGTGGCAGGACTCGTACGTGCTGGACGGCTTCAAGAACAGCCTCGTCGTGTCGCTGACGGTGACGATCATCGGCACGTTCACCTGCTCGCTGGCGGCGTTCGCCCTGGCCAAGATGCGCCTGCCGTTCCGCAACGCGATCTTCATCGGCCTGCTGACGGGCATCATGATCCCGTTCCCGACGCTGATGATCCCGCAGTTCGTGATCTTCGCGAAGATCGGCTGGGTCGACACCCTGCTGCCGCTCATCGTCCCCGCGATCTTCGGCAACATCGTGATGATCTTCTTCCTGCGCCAGTACCTGACCAGCGTGCCGGACTCTCTGGTGGAGGCCGCGAAGATCGACGGCGCCTCCTACTGGCAGATCTTCTGGCGGATGATCATGCCGATCATCCGGCCCGCCGTCGCCGCGCAGTTCATCCTGTGGTTCATGGCGGTCTGGAACGACTACCTCGCACCGATCCTGTACCTGAACACGCCCGAGCGGCAGACCCTGCAGGTGGTCATCGCCAACATGAACGTCCAGTACGCGACGCAGCGCGACTACCCGCTGATCATGGCGGCGTCCGTGGTGGCGCTCCTGCCGATCCTCGTGGTCTTCCTCGTCTTCCAGCGCCAGATCATCGAGTCCGTCGCGCTCACCGGGACGAAGGGCTGAGATGACCGACACCGAGACCCGGACCGCCCTCGACACGGCGGCCTGGGGGGGCCGCCACGTCCACGACCCGACGGTCGTGCGCGACGGCGACGGCACCTACTGGCTGTTCTCCACCGACGCGCGGTACGACGGCCCGGTGCGTGGCGGCGTCCCGATCCGCCGCTCGCGCGACCTGGTCACGTGGGAGCTCGTCGGGTGGGCGCTGCCCGGCGTTCCCGGCCCGGCCGCGGACTGGTCCGGGGCCGAGGGCCTGTGGGCGCCTGAGGTCGTCGAGGTCACCCTCAGGGACGGGACGCGCGGCTGGCGGATGTACTATTCCGCGTCGAGCTTCGGCTCGCGCCGCTCCGCGATCGGGCTCGCGACGGCACCGCACCCGTCCGGGCCGTGGGCGGACCACGGGATCGTCGTCGCCAGCGACCACGTGGAGCCCCCCGAGGGGCTCGGGCACCCGAACGCGATCGACGCGAACGTCGTGACGGAGGCGGACGGGTCCCAGTGGCTCGTGTACGGCTCGTTCTTCGGCGGGGTCCACGTTCTGCCGCTCGACCCGGCGACGGGGCTCCTGGCTTCCGACGTCGCGGACGTCTCGGGCCGCCCGGGCGCCCTGCGCGACGCCCCGGGCCGCTGCCTGGCCCGCCGCCCGCGCGCCGCGGACGGCGCCGTGGAGGGCGCGTTCGTGCTCCCGCGGCCCGGCGGCGGCTGGGCGCTGCTCGTCTCCTACGACTCCCTCGCGGGGTCGTACCACCTGCGGGCGGCCGTGGCCGACCGGGTCACCGGCCCGTACCGCGACCGTGGCGGGCTCGACCTGGCTGACCTCGACGCTGCCGCGGCCGACCCCTGGGCGGTGGGCGTCCCCGTCCTGTCGGGACACCGCCTGGCCGGTGGCCGTGGTCTGCTCGGACCCGGGCACGCGTCGGTGCTCACCGAGCCGGCCCCGGGCGCGCCCGGCGTCCGGCAGCTGCTCGTGCACCACGTGCGCGACGCCGACGCCCCCACCGAGCACCGCGTGCAGGTGCGGCGCCTGGTCTGGACGCACGACGGGTGGCCGCTCGTCTCGCCGCAGCCCTGGGCCGGCACGGGGCGCGAGCAGGACGACGAGAGCCGGTGGCCCACCGACCCCACGGTCCTCGACGGGCCCTGGGAGTCGTTCGCCCCCGGGGCCGACGCGACGCACGTCCAGGACGGCGTGATCGGCCCCCTGCCCCGCCGTGCCGACGTCCGCGTCGTCGCGCCGGGCCGGTTCGCCTGGCTCGCCGACGACGGCGCCCACGTCTCGGCCGTCGTCCACCCTGGCTGGGACGCAGTGCGCGGGCGTGCGACGCTGTGCCTGAGCACGCTCGACGACCGGGGCCGCACGCTGCTCGCCACCAGGCTGCCCCGACCGGCCCCCGAGACCGCCCCGGAGGGAGACCGCCCGTGACCACCGACCCCTCGGGCCCGCAGGTCGAGGACCCGCGCGTCGCCGTGCGCCGGGGCCTCGCGGACGCGGAGGTGCCCGGCTGGGCGGGCGGCGTGATGGCGGTGCTGCGGTGGGTCACGCTGCTCGTCGAGATCAACGTCATGGTCGTGCTCGGCACGCTCGCCGGTGGCGTCCTCGCCGGACTGGGTCCCGCCCTGCGCGCGGGCAGCGAGGCCGCGGCGGCGACGACCGACGGGCCGACGCCCTGGCGCACCTTCTGGCGCACGTGGCGCGCCGAGCTCGGTCGCGCCAACCTGCTGTTCGCCCCGGTGTGGGTGGTGGCCGCGCTCCTCTGGCTCGACGGCGTGGCCGTCACCCTGCTGTCCGGGCCCGCCCGCTCGGTGCTGCAGGTAGGGCTCGTGGTCGCGATGGCGTGGAGCGCCGTCGCGCTCGCGTACTGGCCCCGGGTCGTGGGCCGCTACGGCGACGGCGCCGCCCGGACCTGGCGGTTCCTGCTGCTCGCCCCGCTGCTCGGCCCGACGACGACGCTCGCGGTGGTCGTCGTCCTCGGCGCCACCGCGCTCGCCGGCGCAGCACTCCCGCTGGTGGCCGTGCTCGCGGGCGTCTCGTTCCCGCTGTGGGCCACGGCCCGGCTCGTCGACGACCGCCTGGACCGCATCGACGCCCGGCCGGCCTGACCCGCCCTGAGCCGGCTTCCCCGGGCCCAGCCGCTCACCGGCGCCTGGACCCCGGTCTGTCCGGATTCCCGGGCGCCGGTTCCGCTCAGGCGGTCCGGGCGTCCTCGATCTCCTCCACGCCGCCGGGCTGCACGGCGGCCACGACCTGGCCGCCGCCCTCGAGGACGTCCCCCGTCGACTCCCGCCCGACGATCCGCGACGCAGGCACGACCCGCCGGAACGGCCGTGGCACGCCCGCCTCCGCGATCCGCTCGACGAGGAGCGCGACCGCCGTGCGCGCGATCTCCTCACGGCCCGGGTCGACGGACGTGATGGTCGGCACGGAGAACTTCACGTCGTCGATGTCGTCGAACCCGACGAGCGCGACGTCGTCCGGCACGTCGATCCGGCGCGCGTGCAGCGCGTGCAGCGCGCCGAGCGCCATCGCGTCGTTGAGCGCGAAGACGGCGTCCACCTCGACCCCGGAGTCGAGCAGCTGCGCCATCGCCTCGGCGCCGGTGGACCGGTGCCACAGACCCGCCTCCCCGACCAGCGCCGGGTCGAACGGCAGTCCCGCCGACTCGAGGCCCTGCCGGTAGCCCTCCAGGCGCAGGGCCGCCGAGCCCACCTGCTCCCCCTCGTGCGCGCCGACGACGGCGATCCGGCGTCGGCCCAGGGCTGCCAGGTGCTGGGTGACGGCCTTCGCGGCCGCGACGTTGTTCATCGTCACGTGGTCGGCGGGCGCGTCGAAGATCCGCTCGCCCAGCACGACGAGCGGCCGGTCGACGGACAGCAGCCCGACGTCGTGCGGCCCCAGCGCGAGGGGGGAGAAGATCAGGCCGTCCGTGAGGTGACGTCGCAGGCCTGTCAGCACCTCGATCTCACGCTCGCGGCTCGCGCTGGTCTGCTCGATGAGCACGGTGAGGCCCTCGTCCTCGGCCGCGCGGATGATCGAGTCGGCGAGCTCGGCGAAGTACGGCAGGGACAGCTCCGGCACGGCGAGGGTGATCATGTCGGTGCGTCGCGTCCGCAGGTTCCGGGCCGTGGTGTTCAGCCGGTAGCCGAGGTGCTCGATCGCCTCCTCGACCCGCTGCCGGGTCTCGGGCCGGATGTGGGGGTAGCCGTTGACGACGTTGGAGACCGTCTTGATCGACACCCCGGCGCGCTGCGCCACGTCGTGCATGGTCACGGCCACCGCCTTCACCGCCTCTCCGGCAGTGCCGCCGGTATCCAGACCCGCATCGGTCCCTCTCCTCGATTTCCCCACACAGCGTAGGGCACCGCACGCAGCGTCACGGGGTGCGCGGGATCGGCGGCGTCGGGTGATTCCGCAGCGTACAGCGGTGCGGGCGCGGTGCCGCGGGCGCGCCCTCGGGCCAGCAGGACGGCGCCCACCCCCAGCTCGGGGTCCGCGGGGCCGACCGTGACAGGGTGGGCCAGGTCGAGCTCGACGTCGTCGAGGACGACGGCGCCCGGCTCAGGACGGCTCGCGTCGACGTCCACCTGCTCGAAGCAGTGCACGACGGGCCCCCGCGCGAGCGCGACGCAACCCCGCACGGCGTCCACCCGCGGGTGGGCGCGCAGGACACGCACCTCGAGCGGCAGCTCGAGCCGGACCTCGCGGGCCCCGGCGGGGACCTCCGCGTACCCCGAACGCACCGCCACGGGCGCGGGGACGCCATCGACGGTCAGCCGCACCGCCGCCGGGTCCGCCCAGCCGGGGACCCGTAGCGCGATCGCCGGCAGCGGCGCGGCCGCGGTCAGGACGACGTCGCCGTCCCACGGGTACCCGGTGCGCACGGACAGGCGCGTCTCGCCCAGCACGACGTCGGCGTCGGCGTACAGGTGCAGCGCGACCGTGCCGTCGGCGGCCGACGTCGCGACCATCGTGTGCAGCGAGGCCAGCAGCCGTGCCAGGTTGGGCGGGCAGCACGCGCACGCGAACCACCCGCGGCGCCCCGACGCCTGGTACTCGTCGGAACCGTCGTGCCCGTCGCGCACCTGCAGCGGGTTGGAGTAGAAGAAGCGTGTGCCGTCCAGCGAGACCGCGGCGGCCACCACGTTGTGCAGGGCGTGCTCGACGGCGTCGGCGTACCGCCCGTCACCCGTGGCGAGCAGCATCCGCCACGCCCACTGGATGCTCGCGATGCCCGCGCAGGACTCCGCGTACGCCCGGTCGGGGGGCAGCTCGTACGGGTCGCCGAAGGACTCGTCCTTGTGCCGGGAGCCCATGCCGCCGGTGACGTACGTGCGGCGCCCCGCGGCGTCGTCCCACAGTCGCTGCGCTGCGGCCAGCAGCTCGGCGTCCCCGGTCTCGAGGACGACGTCGACGACGCCCGCGAGCAGGTAGAGCTGGCGCACCGCGTGCCCGGTGACCTCCGTGGCCCGGGCCACGGGCGTGGCGTCCTGGTGGTAGGCGGGGCCGAACGGGCCCGATCCGAGGCGACCGTGCCCACGCAGCTCGAGCATCCGGCGCGCGGCGGCGAGGTACCGCGCGTCGCCGGTCTCCCGGGACAGCTCGACCAGCGCCGACTCCACCTCCGGGTGGCCGCAGAACAGCGCTTCGCCGGCGTCGAGGCGGTCCGCCACGTCGTCGGCCCACGCCATCGCGACGTCGAGCAGGTCGTCGTTCCCGGTGGTCCGTGCCCTGGCCACGCCCGCCTGGACGAGGTGGCCGAGCACGTACAGCTCGTGGCCCCAGCGCAGGTCGGTGTACGGCTCCGAGAACGGCGCCGCGCCGCCCTGGACGTGCGAGTCCAGGTAGCCGGACGGCGCCTGGACCCGCGCGAGCAGTGCGATGATCCGCTGTGCCGTCTCCTCGTGCGCAGGCGTGCCGGCGGTGCCGTTCCCCGTGCGCGACGCCTCCCAGGCGAGCGCCTCGAGGGTCTTGTGCACGTCCGAGTCCGCAAAGTTGAACCCCCGGTAGGGGCCGCCGTGCCGCTCCGGGTCCGTCGGCGGGAGCAGACGGCGCAGGTTGTCGAGGGCGCCCGACGTCTCCAGTGCGTCGAGGCAGTGCGGGATGGTCGCGGCCCCGTTGCGCTCCTGCCACGCGCCGAGCAACCCCGTGGGCCGCAGCCGCACGGCGTCGGCCGGGAGGGGGCGCACCGCCGCGAACGACAGCGGTCCCCCGACCGGGCCGTGAACTCCCGGCGACGCGGGGTGCCTGGGGCGGCCGGGGGGACCTGCCGGCGCGCCGTGGCCGACGGACGTGTCGGGGCCGGCCGGACCCTGCGCGGTGCTGGGGCGCATGGGGGCTCCTCTTCGAGTGGGCGCGGCGCAGGTCGACCTGGCCCGGCGCCTCGGCCTTGTGCATCGTTGTACAGCAGGTCTGTTCTACACGGCCCGCACGACGTTCTCCAAACGCGTCCCGAGCGACGAGCGCGCCACCGCCACATCGGGCCGCCGGGGGGCAAGTGGTGCGCGGGGCAGCGCCCGTGGTTCAATCTACATCGTTGTATATCGGCTGCCGACGACGACTACTAACCCCTACCGCACCCTTCGACGAGGAACGTGAGAGCCCCATGCCCGACCCCCGCACCGCCCCCAGCGACCGCCGTGCCCCACGCGCCCGGGTCACCCTGCACCCCGACTTCCGCCGCGGCGCCGTCGACCGCCGGCTGTTCGGCTCCTTCGTCGAGCACCTCGGCCGCGCGGTCTACACCGGCGTCTACGAGCCCGGGCACGCCACCGCCGACGAGCACGGCTTCCGCCGCGACGTCGCCGACCTCACCCGTGAGCTGGGCGTGTCGATGGTGCGCTACCCCGGCGGCAACTTCGTCTCCAACTACGTCTGGGAGGACGCCGTCGGCCCCGTCGCCGAGCGCAAGCCGTTCCTCGACCTGGCCTGGCGCACCGTCGAGCCGAACCTCGTGGGCACCGACGAGTTCCTGCAGTGGGCCGAGCGCGAGGGCATCGAGCCCATGATGGCGGTCAACCTCGGCACGCGCGGCGTCGCCGCCGCGGCCGCCCTCGTCGAGTACTGCAACGGCGAGGCGGGCACCCGCTGGGCCGACCTGCGCATCGCCCACGGTCGCACCGAACCGTACGGCGTGAAGCTCTGGTGCCTCGGCAACGAGATGGACGGCCCGTGGCAGATCGGCCACAAGGACGCCCACGAGTACGGCAAGCTGGCCGCCGAGGCCGGCAAGGCCATGAAGCTCGTCGACCCGTCGATCTCGCTGGTCGTCTGCGGCTCGTCGTCCATGCAGATGCCCACGTTCGGCGAGTGGGAGCGCACGGTCCTGTCGTACACGTACGACCTGGTCGACCACGTCTCCATGCACGCCTACTACGAGGAGGTCGACGGCGACCGTGCGTCCTTCCTCGCGTCCGGCACCGCGATGGACCGCTTCATCGACCGCGTCGTGGCCTCGGCCGACGCCGTCGGCGCCGAGCGCCGCAGCGACAAGAAGATCACCATCAGCTTCGACGAGTGGAACGTCTGGTACCTCGAGACCCGCTTCCCGGGCGAGGCCAACCTGCCGATCCAGCGCGACGCCCCGCGCATCATCGAGGACGTCTACTCGGGCCTCGACGCCGTCGTCGTCGGCGACCTGCTGGTCACCCTGCTCAACCACGCCGACCGCGTGCCCGTGGCGTGCCTCGCACAGCTCGTCAACGTCATCGCGCCGATCATGACCGAGCCCGGTGGCGAGGCCTGGCGGCAGCCGACGTTCCACCCCTTCGCGACGACGGCGCGCCTCGCCCGCGGTACCGCGCTGGACGTGCGCGTCGACGCGCCCACGTACGGCACCGCCCGGCACGGCGACGCACCGGTGGTCACCGCCGCCGCGACCGTGGACGACGACGGCAGCCTCGGGCTGTTCCTCACGAACCGGTCGGACCACGAGGTCGAGGTCGACCTGGCGCACGTCGGCGCGGCCCTGGGAGTGAGCGAGGGGTGGCAGATGGTGGCCGACCACGAGGCCGCCGTGGCAGGGCCGGAGCACGCGGCCAAGGTCGCCGACTCCTGCTGGTCCGCCGTCGACGTCGCGGCCGCCGTCACCCCTGGCACCGACGGCTCGACGACGGTGCGCCTCGCCCCGGAGTCCTGGACCGCGCTGGCGGGCACCTTCGCCCGCGCCTGACCTCTGCCCCCACCACCCCGGGGCGCCGAGCACGGGGTCGTCTACGCCCTCCGGCCGGAGGGCGTAGACGACCTGCGTCCGGCGGTCCGGGTGGGGCTGTCTGCCGGGTCAGACCGCGACGGGCCGGTACTTGCGCACCACGCGGCTCACGGTGGTGCGGGACGCCGAGACGCGCTCGGCGATCTCGCTCTGCGTCAGGCCCTCCGCGGCGAGCTCGACGATGAGGCGGTCACGCTCGGAGGCGAACTGCTCGTCCGCCGAGAGGTCGCCCGGTGCCTGGTGCTCGTCGTTCGCGAGCGCGCGGGACTCCGCCGCGGCCCGCAGGTCCGGGCGCATGAGGTCGAACATCTCGACGCGACGCGTGTGCCCCGTCTCGGGGAGCGGCTCCGGCCAGCCGTCGGGGGCGGCGTCGGCGCGCACGTCCTCCGCGTCCCGCTCGGGCTCGGCGTCGACGCCGGCGTAGGCATCGGCATCGGCATCGGCATCGGCATCGGCAGCGTCCGTGGTGGCGCCGTGATCGTCGTCGGCCGCCGCGCGGACGTCCTCGTCACGCCAGTCGCCCCGGGCCTGCTCCGCGTCGTCCTCCGCGTACCAGGTGGCGTCGGCGCCGGTCTCGCGGGCCGCGCGGGGCCGCTCCCCCGGCTGGTCCACGAGCGCCGCGTGGAACTCCTCGGCGAACGGCGTGGGCTCGGCCGACGCCGTGAGGGCCGGCACGCTGTCGCGACCCACGAGGGCGCGCGACCGGACCTCGGTCACGGGCCCGCGGGTCATCCCCCGCTCGGCCGAGCTGGCGCCGATGGAGTCCAGCCGGTTGCCGTGGCGCTCGGCGGCCTCGAGCCGCTCGACCCACACCTGCATGCGCCGCTCGAAGTCCTCGACCGTCAGCAGCTTGAGGGCGCCGTCGCGCGCGGTGCGCTGACGGCGGTGCGCGCCGCGGACCTTGCGCATGCCCTGTCGCGACCCCGAGCTGTCCAGCCGCGCGTCGCGCCACGACTCCAGGGCGACGACGTACTGGTGCACCCGCCGCTCCCGGCGTCGCTCGTCGAGGGTGTGCCCCGTGACCATGTGCCGCTCGCCCACCAGCGCGAGGTGCCACATGAGGGCGGCGACGAGCGGCGGCACGAACCGGAACGCCACCATGTAGGGGGTGCTGCCGTTCGGCACCGCGACCTCGTGCAGCGCCGCGAACATGCCGGAGGTGCCGGACAGCACCCAGGTCAGCGTCAGCAGCACGCCGTAGGGCCGCCCCTCCAGGGCGGCGTTGCGCGCCATGAGGGCGACGGCGACGAGGCTGACCTCCAGGAAGCCCGCCAGCGCGTAGGCCTCGGGCCGCGACATGTGCGCGACCTCGAGCCCGAACAGGACCATGCCGCTGTAGGCCAGCGCGGTCGCGATGGTCGCGGCGACGACGACGGCCACCATGGGGAGGTGCCGGCCCCGATACCGGGGTCTCGGTGCGGCACTGCCTGCCGTGGGCACCGGCACGTCCTGCTCAGTCACGTATTCCTCCGAAATATGGTGATGGATCCATATATCAACAGGTCGTTGCTGACGAAGTCAACGGCCGCGCGGGCATCGGGAGCCGATCGTGACCATCGCCGGCCGGCGTCCGCGGCGAGGACCTGCCGACCCGCCCGATAGCCTGGACGCCATGGAGCTCCCCGAGCGCATCGGCCGCTACCGGATCGAGCGACTCCTGGGCGTCGGGTCGTTCGCGACGGTCTGGCTCGGGCACGACGAGACGCTCGACGTCCGGGTGGCGATCAAGGTGCTCGCGGAGAACTGGAGCCACGACCTGCGCGTCCGGGAACGGTTCGTCGACGAGGCTCGTCTGCTCTGGCGGCTGGAGGACCCGCACCTGCTGCGCGTCCATGCGTTCGACGAGCTGCCCGACGGCCGCCCCTACGCCGTCCTCGCCTGGGCCGACGGCGGGAGCCTGCGCGACCGGCTCGCCTCGGGCCGACCCGACGTCACCTCGGCCCTGCGCATCCTGCATGAGGTCGCCGCCGGGGTGCAGCGCCTGCACGACGAGCGGATCGTGCACCGTGACCTGACACCCGGGAACGTCCTCTTCCGCGGTCGCCCAGACGGCGAGCAGGCCGTCGTGGCCGACCTGGGACTCGCCAAGGAGCTCGCCGCCGCCTCCGGGCTGACGGCGCGGGCGGGCACCCCGGGCTACATGGCGCCCGAGCAGGACGAGCCGCTGTCGAGCGTGGACACCCGGACCGACGTCTACAGCCTGGGACGCCTGGCCGCCGAGCTCCTGACCGACCCCGCCGGCACGGGGCCCGGCCGGCGGCCCCGGCCCGGCGCCCCCTACGCCGTCGGCCACGTGGTGGACCGCGCCACGGCCCGGCGCCCCGAGGACCGGTACGCCGACGCGTCGGCGTTCGCGGCCGCCCTGACCGACGCCGTCCGGCAGACGCCGGGAGAGCCGCCGCACGACGTCGTCCGTCGCCCGCGATGGCGCCGTCCGGCGGCCATCGTGCTCGCGGGGATCGTCGGGCTCGCCGCCGTGGTGTGGTGGCAGGCGTCCGGCGCTCCCCTGGCCACCACCGCGGAAGGCCGCCTCACCGTGGCGCTGCCCGACGGCTGGCAGGGCCACGGTTCGGGGTGGTCCGGCCGGACCGGGACCGACGGCACGCTGGAGCCCGCGCTGGTGGTCTCGCCGGACCCGGACGCCTGGGGTACCGACCCCGCCGTGCCCGGCGCGTTCGTCGGCCTCTCAGCCGGTCTTGCCCGGGAGACGACGCCGGCCGACTACGTCGCCGGCCGCCGTCACGACCACTGCGACCCGCCGAGCACCACGCGGGTGGAGCACGACGAGATCACCTGGGTGGTGGCGACGTTCGACGGCTGCACGAGCGGTTCGCCGCAGGTCGTCGAGGCGGCAGGGACGGCGCCGTCGGGTACGGACCTCGTCTACGTCCAGGTCGCCACGCCGGCGGGGAGCGACCCGGGCCTCACGGACTCGCTGCTCGCCGGCGTCACGGTCGACCCGTAGGTCAGGGCAGCGGGACGGCGGTCCGCACCGTCTCGCCGTCGAGGCGACCCCACTCGATCTCGACCTCGGCGTCCGCCGGGATCTCGTAGATCAGGTACTCCGGCTCGGTCGTGCCGCCGGCGACGTTGTTCGTGTTCTCCAGCTGCGGGATGTCGCCGCGCCGGTCGCCGTCGATCACCAGGCGCACGTCGTCGACCGCACCGATGAAGCAGCTCCCCGGACCCACCGGGACGCTCGCGTCGAGGTCGATCCGCAGCATGAGCGAGTCGGCCGCAGCCTGGTCGGTCTCGGACGAGCGGCCGTCCTCGTCGAAGCCGAACCAGTGCGCCAGCGTCGCGCCGGTGATCTCGACGTCCATCGGGCACGTCCCGTCCCCCGGCCAGACCTGGATCCGCCCCGGGGAGTCGACGGTGACCGCCCGCGGGTACTCCGGGGCCGGGACCTCGCCGGACAGCGGGAGCCGGTCCTTGCGCCGGTCGAGCTCGCCGAGCACGAGGGCCGCCTGGTCGAGGTCCACGTCCGCCGCGGGGAGCTCGAACCCGTACCACCCCTCGGCCACCGCGCCGTCCGCGATGTTGCCCGTCGCGTCCGTGCGGACCACGTTCTCCACCGGCTCGCCCGTGCCGAGGTCGAGGTAGATGCCGTCCTGCAGCAGCAGGCCCGTGTTGAGCAGCCGGTTGGCGACCTCCACCTCGAGATAGAGGTGCAGGACCTCGCCCAGGACGGGCTCGGCGCCGTCGTCCACCCAGGTGTCCGGCGTCTCGTAGGAGACCTCGCCACCCAGCACGGTGACGTCGGCGGCGCGGTGGGCGACCGTCCGCTCGGTGATGGCGTCGACGACCCGCGCCACGTCCACCGCCGCGGCGTCGGCGGCGACGTCCTCGCTGCCGGCGTCGCCGGTCGGAGCCGGGTCGCTCGAGGTCCCGGCGAGCGGGCTGACCGCCTCGTCGGCGGGGCCGCCGCAGGCGCCCACCGCGAACGGGAGGGTCAGCGCCATCCCCACGGCTGCTGCGCGGACTGTCCTGTGCATCATGTTCTCCTCTGGTCGATCCGTCACCCCATGAGTCCGCGCAGCGGCCGGTACGGTTCGCTGCTCATGGTGTGATCCGTGTCACTCGGTGACGGTCATGCGGGCCCGCAGGCGCCGCCGGCCCTCGTGCACCCGGGACTTGGCAGTGCCCTCCGGGACCGCGAGCACCGCGGCGATCTCGCCGTACGAGAGCCCGACCACGTCGCGCAGCGCGACTGCCTCCGCGCGGTCGGCGCCGAGGCGGGCCAGCCCGTCGAGCAGGTCCACGCGGGTGCCCGCGACGACGCTGGTGCGCCGCGGGTCGGGGTGTTCCGGCGGCGGTCCCGAGCCCTCGAGCTCTGACCGCCGCCGCAACCGCCGGTACGTCGATCGTGACCGGTTGGCCGCGACGCCGTAGAGCCAGGTGCGAAAGGCCGACCGGCCCTCGAAGCTCTCGATGCTCCGCGACAGTGCCAGGAGCGTGTCCTGACAGGCTTCCTCGGCATCCTCGGCACAGGGCAGGAACCGGGCGCAGATCCGCAGGACGTCGGGTCGTACCCGGGCGAGCAGGGCGTCCAGAGCGGCAGGCCGGCCCGCAGCCGCAGCAGCCGCGAGGCGCTCCACCTCGTCGTCGATCACGGGCACAGGCTAGCGGCCCCGTCCGAGATGCGGACGCCCGCGTGCCGGGAGCGGGGGCCGCCGTCCGGTCGGACGGCGGCCCCCAGAGCGACCTGGGCGCGGACGGCCTCAGGCGAGCGGCTCCCACGGACCCCAGACCGTGAGCCCGGGCTCCTGGTTCCGCGTCCACCACCGCGCGGTGTAGCGCGCGCCGTCGTGCTCGACCACGTCGCCCGCCTCGAAGATCCGCGACGGCGTCCACACGGCGGTGCCGTCCGCCGTGACGGCGACCTCCTGCCACAGCCCCCAGACCGACGACCCCGGCTCCTGGCCCTTCGTCCACCAGGTCGCCTCCCAGAGGGCGCCGTCGTGCGACACGCGGTCACCGGCGGTGTAGACCGTGCCGGCCTCCCAGGCCTCCTCCTGCTCCTGCGCCTCGGCGAGGCGCAGGAACGTCACGGAGTACGCGGGGAACTCGTAGGTGAACTCGTTCGCCCCGCCGGCCCACGTGCGCTCGACGGGCACGACGGCGTCCGGGTCCCCCTTGGAGTTCGTCGCCGACGGGTCGGCGACGAGCTCCGTCACCGCGACCTGCTCGGCCACGGCGAACCCACCGGCGACGTCCACCGCGGTGCGTGCCGTCGAGCCGCCCGGGTTGACGACCTTGACGATGAGCTCCCCCGTCGCGTCGTCGTGCGTGACGACCTGGTAGAGCGACTTGGCGGCGGGCTCGGTGTAGGTGAGCTGCAGCTCGCCGTCGAGGTAGAGCTCGACGGTGCGCCCGCTGACGACGACCTTGACGTGGTAGTCCTGTCCGGTCGCCAGCGACCGCCCCTCGATGGCCGCGACCTCGTTCGCCGAGCCGCCCGACGCCCGCTGGAGCACGGAACGGGTGTTGTTCCACCCGCCGAGGTTCCACCAGTAGTAGTCGTTCGGCCCGCCGGCGGCGAAGCCGACGAGGAAGCCCTCGTTGCCCGACAGCTTCCGGGCGTCGAGCTCCAGCGTGTAGTCGCTCCAGTCGACGTCGTAACCGCCGGTCGGCACCGTGCGCGCGTCGGTCGTGGTGCCCGACTGCACGTACTCGCCGTCTGTCACCTCCCACGACCCGCCCACCGGCGACCACTGCGACGCGTCGGAGAAGGTGTCGGAGAAGAGCACCTCGCCCGACGTGTTGTCCGTGACCGTGACGTCGTCGTACGCGGCCTGGGTGGCCCACGTGGACAGGAAGACTCCGCCGTCGAGCGGCCCCTCGCCGTCGGCGGGCGGCCCGGTGTGGTTGCTCGGCACCACCTGGTCGCCCACGTTGTTCATGAACAGGTGCTGGTTCCAGTAGTTCACCGAGCCCCACGACTCGTCGTTGTCGAACCACATCATGTCCGGGGACCACTGCACGTAGTCCTCGTTGGCGAACATCGGCGCGTAGGAGGCGAGCTCGACGAGGTCGGAGTTGCGCTCCAGCCCCGTCATGTACGCCGCCTCAGCCAGCGCGTTGCCCCAGGTGTTGCCGCGCGAGGCATACTCGCCGAGGAACACGTGCGGCCCGGAGCGGTCGTAGGAGTCGTACCGCTCGTCGTTCTGGAGGAACCACGCCGGGTCGTTGTAGTAGTGCTCGTCGACCATGTCGACGCCCTGCTCACGGTTGAACTCCCACAGCTCGTCGAAGCGGGCACCCGTGTCGTCGGGGCCGGAGTTCGAGATGATCGTGACGTCGGGCCACGCCTGCGCGACCGCGTCGCGGAACGCCGGGAAGTTCTCCTGGAACGTGTCGGTGTTCTCCTCGTTGCCCAGGCCGATGTACCGCAGGTCGAACGGCTCGGGGTGGCCGAGCTCGGCGCGCACGGCGCCCCACTCGGTGTCGGCGTCGCCCTTGGCGAACTCGATGAGGTCCACGGTGTCGGCGACCCACCGGTCGAAGTTCGCGTCGCCCGAGTGCATCTCGCCGATGGTCGAGCCGCAGCCGTTGGCGCCGACGGAGACGACGGGCAGCGGGGTCGCCCCCAGGTCCTCGGCCCACTCCATGTACTCGAGGTAGCCGATGCCGTACGACTGGTTGTAGCCCCAGAAGTTCCAGTTGGTCGGCCGCTCCTCCACCGGCCCGACGGTCTCCTTCCACTGGTAGGTGCGCCGGCGGTCCTCCCCGTCGGAGCCGAGGTAGGTGTCGAACGTGCCGACGTTGGTGACGCAGCCGCCGGGGAACCTCAGGAACTGGGGGTTCAGCTCGTCGACCATCTCGGCGAGGTCCTTGCGCAGCACGCTCTTGCCGTTGACCGGCCCCACCCAGGTGTCCTGCGGGAACAGGGAGACCATGTCGAGGCGCAGAATGCCCGAGGCGCCGGAGACGACCTCGAAGCGGGCGTCGTTCGCCGTGCCGTCGACCGTCAGCGTCGTCGTGAGCTCCGCCCACTCGTCCGAGCCGTCGGCGGCGAGCGTGCCGGTCGCGTAGGTGGTCTCGCCGTCGGCGGACACCACCCGGACGGTCAGGTCCTGCGCCACCGGCGTGCGCGCCCACAGCGAGACGTCGTACGACTCGCCGTCGGTCACGGCCACGCCCTCGTTGTACGAGGAGTTGGCGACGCCGGTCGTGCCGTCGGAGTCCACGGTGAGGTAGTACCGGTTGGAGTCGTTCAGCCACTCGTCGCGCTCCGACTCCACCGCGATGTCGCCGCCGCCCACCCGCGACCACGCGGTGAGCCCCGTGAAGGACGCGTTGTCCGACGCGTTGAACTCGAACGATCGGTTGCGCACCAGCTCGGCGTACAGGCCGCCGTCGGCCGCGTAGTTGATGTCCTCGTAGAACGCGCCGTACAGGTCGTCGCTCATCTCGGTGCGCTCGGCGTCCGCGTCGATCGTCAGCTCGTGCTCGGTCACCGAGACCGGCACGACGACGAGCCGGGCGGCGTCGGCGAGCTCCGCGTCCGCGTCGACGAGCAGGGCACCGTCCGCGCCCTCGACGAGCACGTCGTCGCCCACCAGGACGGCGATCTTGCCCCCGCCGACGTCGCGCAGCCGCACCACCGCGGGCCCGTCGCCCGCGCCCCCGACCGTGAGCCGGTCGGTGCTGCGCACGACGGGTGCGCCGCCCGGCGTCGCCAGCGTCACGCCGCCGTCGACCTCGGTCGCGACGACGCCGGTCGTCTCGAGCGGCCGCTCGTCGACGAGGGCGAACCCGCCGTCGTCCACGAGATGACGGCCGTCCGCCCCCTGCAGCGTGAACTCGCCGTCCGGCACGACGTCCGCGCCCTCGGGGGCGACGAGCGCGAAGTAGTCGAAGACCACCTCGTGGCTCGGGGCCGACCCGGCGGCGAGCGCGTAGAGACCGACCTGGGTGGTGTCCGGTGCGAGGGAGGTGGACGCGACCTGCGTCCAGTCCACCTCGTCCCATACCCAGACCGTGAGCTCGTCGCCGACGCGCTCCAGCCGCAGGGTCTCGCCGGTCGAGCCCTCGCGCGGCGCGAACGTCGAGGAGTAGACGGCGCCGGTCTCGGTGCCCGTCTCGATGCCCACCGGCCCGTCCGCGAAGACCGTCGCGTGCGTCAGGCCGGCGCGCACGTAGTTGTCCGGGTCCTGCCACGCGATGATGCCGGCGCCCTGGAAGTCGGCGACGGGGGTCGCGGCGAGCGACGTCTGCGCGACGAAGTCCCCCGCGGGGACGTCGACCATGAAGATGTTCTCGTAGTTCGCGTCGCCCTGGTACGTGTCGCCGGGCTGCGACTGCAGGGTCAGCGCCCCGTCGCCGAGCGACCAGGCGGACGCCTCCTCGCGCTCGATGCCCCACCGGGCGTCGAGGGTGTCGCCGTCGAACTGGTCGACCCACGCACCGTCGGGCCGGGGCGCCGCGCCCGGGTCGGCGACGGTGACCGTCGCGGTCGCCGTGCCGTGCGGGGACGTGGCGGTGATCGTCGCCGTGCCCGCGGCGACCGCGGTGACCGTGCCGTCGTCGACCGTCGCGACGGCGGCGTCGCTGGTGGTCCAGGTGACGGACCGGTCGGTGGCCGTGATCGGGGTGACGGTGGCCGTCAGCGTCGTCGTGCCCCCGGGACGCAGCCGCACCTCGGTGCGGTCGATCGTGGTCCCCTCGGCGAGCAGGTCGGGCTGGTACGCCTCCGCGAGCGCCGTCTGCTCGGCCGCGGTGATCGGCAGCACGGTGCCGTGGCGCGGGTTGCGGGGCAGGTCGACGTCGGGCACCGCCGACCAGTCGCCGCTCGCCAGGTCGTCGGTGCGGAAGAGCATGTACCCCTGGCCGCCGTGGTAGGACGGCTGGTCGATCATGAGGTACCAGGAGTCGTCGGTCAGGGCCGGGAACACGGTGGGCCCCTCTCCTGCGGTGAAGGTGCCGCCCCACGGGTTGGGCTCGCCCACGCCGACGTGCTCGGCGACGAGGTCCCAGCCGTCGCCGTCGGTGACGCCCTGGGTGCGCCGCAGGTCCGTCGAGGACTCCTGGCGCACCGTCATGTCCGCCTCGTCCTTGGTGAAGCGGTAGTACGTGCCGTCGAGCTCGGCGACGGTGGAGTCGATCATGCCGCGGCCGTCGCCGCGCTCCATGTCGATCCACGGCTGCGGCTCGGAGAACTCCGTGAAGTCGGTGGTGGTCGCCGACATCATCCGCTGGTACGACGTCGCGATGTCACGGTCGGCGGGGTCGACGTCCTCCGGGTAGAGGGCGGACGCCCAGTACACGAGGAACTCGCCGGCGTCCGCGTCCCAGTGCGCCTCGGGCGCCCACAGGTTGCCGGCGTTCTCGGGCGCGAGCTCGACCTCGCGCTGCTCGGACCAGGTGACCAGGTCGTCGGACTCCCACACCATGAGGGAGCGCGAACCCGTCTCCTGCGCGTCGCCGAAGTTCCCGCCCCCGTAGATCTTGAGGTCGGTGGCCAGCAGGTAGTAGGTGCCGGTCTCCGGCGAGCGGGTCAGGAACGGGTCCCGCAGCCCTTCGGTGCCGAGCGTCGACTCCAGGACCGGCGCGCCGTCGTTCAGCGCGTGCCAGCGGGTCGGGTCGTCGGAGTCGCTGACGGCGAGGTAGATCTTCTCGCCGTCGTCGGATCCCTCCCCGGCGAAGTAGGGGAAGACGTAGGCGGCGGGGTCGTCGGCCGCGGCCGCCGGCGCGGACTCCCCGGGGGGCGCGGCCGCGGACGTCGGGCCGACGGCGAGCGCCGTCGAGGCGGGCAGGGCCAGGGCGAGGGCCAGCGCGAGGGGCGCCGACCGCCGGGCACGCGTATGCATCGTTGTAGAACCTCCGTGTCGTACGACGTCGTACCGATGACGGGGTGGGGCGGACGGACGTCCCGGCCGGCGCCGGCAGCGATGCCGCCGCCGGCCGGGCGCCCGGACGGGCGCTAGGTGCGCCGCACGGTGAGGACGCGCTGCAGGATCACGAACACCAGCAGCAGGCCGCCGATGACGATCTTGGTCCACCAGGAGCTCAGGGTGCCCTCGAACGTGATGACGGTCTGGATCAGGCCGAGCACCAGCACGCCCAGCACCGACCCCAGGACGAATCCCGTGCCGCCGGTCAGCAGCGTGCCGCCGATCACGACGGCGGCGATGGCGTCCAGCTCCATCGCCACGCCGGTCAGGGAGTACCCCGACCGGGAGTACATCGCGAACAGCAGGCCGCCGATGCCGGCGCAGGTGCCGCTGACCACGTAGACCAGCACCTTGGTGCGGGCCACGGGCAGGCCCATCAGGCGGGCGGACTGCTCCCCGCCGCCGATCGCGTAGACCGTGCGCCCGAACTGCGTGTAGTGCAGCAGGTAGAAGGCCACGGCCACCACGACGAGCGCGATCACGACGCTGGACGTGATGCGCCACTGCCCGCCGATCCACGTGTCCCAGCCCGCGAGGGCGACGAACGTCTCCTCGCTGATCGGGATCGACTCCGGCGCGACGAGGAAGCACAGGCCGCGCGCGAAGAACATCGCCGCGAGCGTCGCGATGAACGGCTGGATCTCGAAGACGTGCACCATGGCGCCCACGAGGAGACCGATCACCGAGCCGACGAGCACGACCAGCGGGATGACGACGCCCGCCGGCATCCCGGCGTTCAGCAGGTACGCCGCGGTGACGGCCGAGAGCGCCAGGACCGCGCCGACCGACAGGTCGATGCCGCCGGTGAGGATGACGAACGTCATTCCCACCGCCAGGACGATGAGGAACGAGTTGTTGATGAACAGGTTCGCCAGCACGCCCACCGACAGGAAGTTGTCGTACCGCATCCCGCCCACCACGAGGATGAGCGCGAGCACGACGAACGTCCCGACGACCGGCAGGTAGCGGCGGTCGAGGCGCAGGGCGCGGCGCGTCGCGGGCCCGCCGCCGCCTCGACGGGCGCGGGCGCCCTGGGTGGTCCCGCCGTCAGGCACCGTCGTCGTCATCAGGCCACCGCCTTGGAGGTCGAGGGACGGCGCACGGCTCGTTCGGCGAGCTTGCGACGCACCACCGGCGACTGCGCCAGGGTGACCGCCGCGACCACGAGCGCCTTGAACAGCGGGGTCACCAGGGGCGAGATGCCGAGGTTGGTGACGGTGAGGGTCAGGGTGGCGATGATCAGCACGCCGACGAACGTCCCCGACAGGGAGAACTTCCCGCCGGCCAGGGACGTCCCGCCGATCACCACCGCGAGGATCGCGTCGAGCTCGATGAACAGGCCGGCGTTGTTCGCGTCGGCCGCCATGACGTTCGAGGCGAGGATGAGGCCGGCCAGGCCGGAGAACAGGCCGGCCAGGGCGAAGACGGTCCAGACGATGGTGCGTGCCTGCACCCCCGCGAGCCGGCTCGCGGACGGGTTGATGCCCACGGCCTCCACCAGCATCCCGAGCGCCGTGCGCCGGGTCAGGAAGGACACCAGCCCGAAGACGCCGAACGCGACGAGCGTCGCCACGGGCAGGCCGAGCCAGAACCCGGCTCCCAGCGTCTTGAACGGCGCGCTGGTGACCGTGGTGATCTGTCCCTGGGTGATGAGCATCGCGATGCCGCGGCCGGCCGTCATGAGGATGAGCGTGGCGATGATGGGCTGGACCCCGACGACGGAGACGAGGAACCCGTTCCAGACCCCGAGCAGCAGGGAGAGCACGAGCGCGATGCCGATCGCGGTCAGGACGGTCCCGATCGCCTCCGGCTCGGGCGCCGTCGCGATGAAGCTCAGCGCGACGGCGCCGGCGATCGCCACGACGGCGCCCACCGACAGGTCGATGCCCCGGGTGGCGATGACGAGCGTCATGCCGAGCGCGACCAGCATGAGCGGGGCGCAGTTGCGCAGGATGTCGATCGGTGACCCGAAGAGGTGCCCGTTGAGCACCGAGACCGACAGGAAGCTCGGCCGGAAGATCGTGTTGGCCGCGAGCAGCGCCACGAGCGCCACGACGGGCCAGAACAGGGTGTGCGACGTGACGGCGCCGAGGCGGCCGGCGGTGCGCGGGGGTGGCGCGCTGGTGGCGGACATCAGTGGGTCCCTCCGCTCGCGATGAGTTCGACGACGTCGTCGAGGCCGACGGCCTCGCCGTTGGTCAGCTCCGCGACCTTCTGCCGGTCGCGCATGACGGCGATGCGGTGGCTGAGCCGCAGCACCTCCTCCAGCTCGGCGGAGATGAACACGACGCCCATCCCGCGGGACGCGAGGTCCGCCACGAGCCGCTGGATCTCGGCCTTGGCCCCGACGTCGATGCCGCGCGTGGGCTCGTCGAGGATGAGCAGCTCGGGCGCGGTGGCGAGCCACCGGGCGAGCAGCACCTTCTGCTGGTTACCGCCCGAGAGGTTGCGCAGCAGAGCGTCCGGGTTCGCCGGGCGGATGCCCAGCGCCGTGATGTACCGGTCGACGATCTCGTCGACCTGCTTGCCGGGCAGGCGGCGCAGCCAGCCGCGCTCCGCCTGCAGCCCGAGCACGATGTTCTCGCGCACGGTGAGGTCGCCGACCACGCCCTCGGCCTTGCGGTCCTCGGAGGAGAAGGCGATGTCGCGGTCGATCGCGGCCCGGGGGTTGCGCAGTCGGGCCGGCTCGCCCTTGACGTGCAGCGTGCCCGCGTCGGCGCGGTCCGCGCCGGCGAGCAGCCTGGCCACCTCGGTGCGCCCGGAGCCCAGCAGTCCGGCCAGGCCGACCACCTCGCCCGGGTGGACGTCGAGGTCGAACGGCTGGACGGAGCCGCGGCGGCCCAGCCCCACGGCCTGCAGGAACGGGGTGCCGGCGGTGGGGTCGACCGCATGGTCGGTGCGCACCTGGAGATCCTCCAGCACCTCCATGGTGCGCCCGATCATCCGCGAGACGAGCTCGCCCCGGCTGATCTCGGCCGTGCGGTACTCCCCGACCAGGCCGCCGTTGCGCAGCACCGTCATGCGGTCGGAGATCTCGTAGACCTGCTCGATGAAGTGGGAGACGAACAGGATCGCCACGCCCTGGTCCCGCAGCGCGCGCACGACCTCGAACAGGCGGGCCACCTCGTCGGCGTCGAGGCTGGAGGTCGGCTCGTCGAGGATGAGGACCTTGGCGTCGACGACCATCGCCCGGCTGATCGCGACGAGCTGCTGCACGGCGATCGAGTGGGAGCCGAGGGAGGACGCCGGGTCGATGTCCAGCCCCATGGTCGCCAGGTGCTCGGCCGCCCGACGGCGGGTGGCGCGCCAGTCGATCGCGCCGAACCGTCGCGGCTCGTTGCCGAGCATGATGTTCTCGGCGACCGTGAGGTTCTCGCAGAGGTTGACCTCCTGGTACACCGTGGCGATGCCGGCGCCCTGCGCCTCGCCCGGGCCGGAGAACCGGTGCGGTGCGCCGCCCACGAGGATCTCGCCGGCGTCGATGCCGTAGACCCCCGTCAGCGCCTTGATCAGGGTGGACTTGCCGGCGCCGTTCTCGCCCATGAGGGCGTGCACCTCACCCCCGAACAGGCGGAGGTCGACCCCGTCGAGCGCCTTGACGCCGGGGAACTCGATCGAGATCCCGGTCATCTCGACGATCGGCCGCGCCGTGTCCTTCGAGCTTGTCATCGTTGACCTTCCGTGGAGTGCCGTCGTACCGGCACGGTGGGCGCGACGTGCGCCGCGCCCACCGTGCCACGAGCCACCGACCGTCAGTACTGGCGGTCGGGCAGCGCCTCCTTGGCGGCCTCCTGGTCGAAGGCCTCGTCCTTGACGACGATCCGCTTGGGGACCTCCTCGCCGGCGATGACCTTCTTGGCGATCTCCGCCAGGTCCGGGCCGAGCAGCGGGTTGCACTCGACGATGTAGTTGATCTTGCCGTCGGCCAGGGCCTGCATGCCGTCCTTGACCGCGTCGACCGTGATGATCTTGATGTCCTCGCCCGGCACCTTGCCGGCTGCCTCGATCGCCTCGATGGCGCCCAGGCCCATGTCGTCGTTGTGGGCGAAGACGAGGTCGATGTCGTCGTACTTCTGCAGGAAGCCCTCCATGACCTGCTTGCCCTCGGTGCGGGTGAAGTTGCCCGTCTGCGAGTCGATGACCTCGATGTCGCTGCCGGCGATCGCGTCGGCGAAGCCCTGCTGGCGGTCGATCATCGGGGCGGCGCCCGTGGTGCCCTGCAGCTCGACGGCCTTGTAGCCCTCGCCGTCGTACTGCTCCACGGCCCACTCGCCGGCCATCTGGCCCTCGAGCACGAAGTCGGAGCCGATGAACGACTCGTAGAGGGTGTCGTCGGTGCTGTCCACGGCACGGTCGGTGAGGATCACCGGGATGTTCGCCGCCTTGGCCTCCTGGAGGACGGCGTCCCAGCCGGTCTCGACGACCGGCGAGAACGCGATGACGTCCACGCCCTGCTGGATGTAGGACCGGATCGCCTGGATCTGGTTCTCCTGCTTCTGCTGCGCGTCGGAGAACTTGAGCTCGAAGCCGTTCTCCGCCGTCAGGGTGTCCTGGATGGACTTGGTGTTCGCGGCCCGCCAGCCGGACTCGGCGCCCACCTGGGAGAAGCCGAGGACGATGGTGTCGGTGGCCGCCGCGGCGTCGCCACCGTCCGAGCCGGCGTCGGACGGCGCCTGCTCGCTGCTGCACGCCACGAGCGCGGTCGCGGTCAGGGTCGCGAACAGTGCGGCACCGACGCGTCGGAAGTTCTTGCTCATGTTCTCCTCCTCGAGACGCCGGTCGGCCGGTGGCCGCCCGGCCCGTGAGGTCGACGTCGACCCCCGGCAAGCTTGCGTTGTGACCGATAACATAGCGAACCTGTGACCGGTAACATAGGCCCGCGCATCACGATTCGGTAACTCCGTCGGAACCGAGCGGGGGGGACGCTCGCACGGCCAGGCGCGTGCGGTCAGCCCTCGGCGTCCGGGCCGGCCTCACCGGTGTCCGCGGCGATCATCTCGACGATGGTGTCGACCGTGACTCCCGGGCCGTTGCTGAGCTCGCCGATCTTCTCGCGGTCCTTGAGCACCACGATGCGGTCGCTGAGGCGCACCACCTCCTCGAGCTCCGAGGAGATGAAGACGACGGCGACCCCCTCGCCCGCGAGCCGTGCGACCCGGCGCTGGATGTCGAGCTTGGCGGCGATGTCGATGCCGCGCGTCGGCTCGTCGAGGATCAGCACGTGAGGTCGCGTGGCCAGCAGCCGGGCCAGGAGCACCTTCTGCTGCGTGCCCCCCGACAGCTCGCCGGCCGGCCGGTCCAGGTCGTCGGGCGACAGCCGGAGGGCGTCGAGATAGGTGTCGACGATCGCGTCCTGCTCGCCGCGGGACAGCGGCCGTGTCCAGCCGCGCAGCGCCTGCAGCGCCAGCACGATGTTCTGCCGCACCGTCAGCCCGGCGACGATCCCGTCGTCCCGCAGGTTCTCGCTCGACATCGCGATCCGGTACCGCAGCGCGGCCCCGGGGCTGCGCAGCTGCACGCGGGCGCCGTCGAACCACAGCTCGCCGCGGTCGGGGCGCTCCACCCCGCTCATCAGGCGCGCGAGCTCGGTGCGCCCCGAGCCGCGCAGGCCGGCGAACCCGACGACCTCGCCCCGGGACAGCTCGACGTCCGTGGGCTCCAGGACGCCGCGGCGCCCCAGGGACGCCGCCCGCAGCGTCACCTCGCCCGGCTGCGCGTAGTGGTGCGAGAGCCGCTCGGAGTGCAGCGCCTGGAGCGCGTCGATGTCCTCCCCGATCATCTTCGAGATGAGCTCGGCGCGCTCGACCTCCGCCGTGCGGTACTCCGCCACGACCCGGCCGCCCCGCAGCACCGTCAACCGGTCGCTCACCTCGAACACCTGCTCGAGGAAGTGGGAGACGAACAGCACCGCGGCGCCCTGGTCCCGCAGCCGCCGGACGACGCCGAGCAGGCGGGACGCCTCCGCCGCGTCCAGGCTCGACGTGGGCTCGTCGAGCACGAGCACCCGGGGCTCGAGGACGATCGCGCGCGCGACCGCCACGAGCTGCTTGGTCGCCGGCGACAGGTCCTCCAGGGGCGCCCGCGGGTCGACGTCCTCGAGGCCGAGCGCGGCGAGCGCGGCCGAGGCGCGCTCCCTGGTGCTCGACCAGTCGATGCCGAACCAGCGACGCACCTCGTGGCCGATCATCACGTTCTCGGCGACGGTCAGGTGCGGGCTCAGGTGCGACTCCTGGAAGACGGTCGCGATGCCCTCCGCCCGGCTCCGGGCCACGCTCTCCGGGGTGCGGGGCGCACCGTCGACCAGGACGTCCCCCGCGAGGATCGGCACCGTCCCCGTGAGCGCGCCGATGAGGGTCGACTTGCCCGCGCCGTTCTCCCCCATGAGCGCGTGCACCTCGCCCGGACGCAGCAGCAGGTCCACGTCGTCGAGCACCCGCGTCCCGGAGCGCTCCACGGTGATCCCGTACATCTCGACGACCGGGTCGGCCGGAGCCGTCCGCGGAGCCATCAGTGGGCCTTCCTCGGTGGCGCGCTCGACGCCCGGGCGATGATCTGGGCCGGGATCCGCGTCACGTCCGGGATCTCCCGCTCCTCGATCGCGGCTCTCAGGACGTCGACGATCGCGACGCCGAGCGCGTCGAAGTCCTGCCGGACGGTCGTGAGCGGGGGAACGATGTGCCTGGCCAGCGGGATGTCGTCGAACCCGACGACGCTGAGGTCGTCCGGCACCGAGAAGCCGCGGTCGTGGAGCCCGTGGACCAGCCCCACCGCCATGTCGTCGTTCGCGACGAAGATCGCGGTGTAGTCCGGCAGCTCGCGGATCCCGCGCGCGAAGTCGTACGCGAAGTCCGCCGTCCAGTCCCCGATGACCACGGGACGCTCGCGGACGCCCCACGACTTCGCCCGCGCGTGGAACGCCCGCTCGCGCGTCCGGGCGTCGAGCCAGTCGAGCGGGCCCGCGACGTGCAGGATGTCGCGGTGCCCCAGCGAGACGAGGTGGTCGACGGCGAGCGCCGTCCCCGCCTGCTGGTCGACCGTCACCGTGAGGAACGTCGGATCCTTGTCGGGCTTCACGACGAGCACGGGCACCCCGACCGCGATGCGGCGCAGGGCGGCGATGGACGACGACCGGGGCGCGACGACGCAGAGCGCGTCCACGCCCTGCGCGATCAGGTGGTCGACGGCCTCCTGGGGGGAGATCTCCTCCCCCGCCCGCAGCAGCACCGAGCTGACCGTGTACCCGGAGGCGCGGGCCGCGGACTCGACGGCGCGCACGGTGCTGGTCGGCCCGAACTCGACCGCGCTCTCCACGATGACGCCGATGCGGCGGGTGCGCTGGGTGGCCAGGGCACGGGCCGTCATGTTCGGGCGGTAGTCAAGCTCCTCGATGGCGCCCTCGACCCGGCGCCGGGTGGCGTCCCTGATGTGCGGGTGCCCGTTGAGCACCCGCGACACCGTCATGGCCGAGACTCCGGCGCGCTCGGCGACCTGCCGGATGTTCGGCCTGTCGGCGCCGGGACTCGCCATGCGGGGCCTCCATCGGGTTCGTCCGCCGGTCGCCGGCCGGCGCCGTGGCGTCGACAGCCTACCGAACGGGCCGGTGCCGGGTCAGTGCCGGGCCGGTGCCGGGCCGGTGCCGGGCCGGTGCCGGGTCAGCGCCGGGTCACAGGCCCTGCGCCACCCGGTGGTAGACCTGGTTCCAGCGCACCTGGTCGGCGAACCCGCGGCGCGTGGTCGACTCGTCGATGACGAGCAGCTCCGTGCGCGCGATGTCCGCGAACACCTCGAACGCCTCGATGCCGGCCGCCGTCGACATCACCGTGTGGTGCGCGCCGCCCGCGGTCAGCCACGCCTCGGCCGAGGTGGTGAAGTCCGGGCGCGGCGCCCAGACCGCGCGGGCCACGGGGAGGTTCGGCAGGTCGTGCGTGGGGGCCACGACGTCGACCACGTTCGCGGTGAGGCGGAACCGGTCGCGCATGTCGGCCAGCGACACGACGACGGCGCCCTGCGTGGCGTCCGCGTCGAAGACCATGCGGACCGGGTCCTCCTTGCCGCCGATGCCCAGCGGGTGGATCTCCACGCGGGGCCTCGACGTCGTGAGGGACGGGCAGATCTCGAGCATGTGCGCGCCGAGGATGAGCTCCGAGCCGGGCGTGAGGTCGTAGGTGTAGTCCTCCATGAGGGAGGCGCCGCCGGGCAGGCCCTCGCCCATGACCTTCGCCGCGCGCACCAGGACGGCCGTCTTCCAGTCGCCCTCGGCGCCGAAGCCGTAGCCCTTGCTCATGAGCCGCTGCACGGCGATGCCGGGGAGCTGGCGCAGGGCGCCCAGGTCCTCGAAGTTGGTGGTGAACGCCTTGGCCCCGCGCTCGACCAGGAACGTCTCCATGGCGATCTCCTGGCGGGCGGCGTACCGCAGCGAGTCGTGCCGCTCGCCGCCCTGGCGCAGCTCGGCGGCGACGTCGTACAGGTCCTCGTACTCGGCGACGAGCGCGTCCACCGCGGCGTCGCCTGTGGCCTCCACGGCCGCGACCAGGTCGTTCACGCCCCACGTGTTCACCGAGACGCCGAAGCGCAGCTCGGCCTCGGTCTTGTCGCCCTCGGTGACGGCGACGTTGCGCATGTTGTCGCCGAACCGGACGAGCTTGAGCTCGTGCGTGGCGGCCCAGCCCGCGGCGCCGCGCACCCAGGTGCCGACGCGCCGGGCCACGGCCGGGTTCGAGACGTGGCCCACGACCGTCGTCCGCGCGACGCCCAGGCGTGTGGCCAGGTAGGCGTACTCGCGGTCGCCGTGCGCGGCCTGGTTGAGGTTCATGAAGTCCATGTCGATCTCGGACCACGGGAGCTCGACGTTCGCCTGCGTGTGCAGGTGAAGCAGCGGCTTGCGCAACGCGTCCAGGCCGCCGATCCACATCTTGGCGGGGCTGAACGTGTGCATCCAGGTGATGACGCCGAGGACGGCGTCGTCCGCGTTCGCGTCGAGCATGGCCCGGCGGATCGAGCCCGCGTCCTTGAGCACCGGCTTCCAGACGACGCGCACCGGCACGTCGCCGGACGCGTCCAGCGCGGCGGCGACCTCCTGGGACTGCGCGGCGACCTGCTCGAGGGTCTCGGGGCCGTACAGGTCCTGGCTGCCGGTGAAGAACCAGACCTCGCGGTCCGCGTAGGGCTTGCTCATGGTGGGGAGATCCTTCCGGGGGTGGCGGGAGTGCGACGGTGGAGCGGGCCGGTCAGTGCTGGCCGTAGACGTTCTGGTAGCGGTCGTACAGCGCGTCGACGTGCTCGGCGGCGATGGGCAGCGGCTCGCCGAGCTGGCGTGAGACGTGCACCGTGCGCGCCACCTCCTCGACCATCACCGCGGCCTTGACGGCGGCCCGGGCATCCTTGCCGATGGTGAACGGGCCGTGGTTGCGCATGAGCACCGCCGGGCTGCGGTGACCGCCCAGGGTCTCGACGATGCCGCGGCCGATGGAGTCGTCGCCGATGATCGCGAACGGGCCGACGGGGATCGGGCCGCCGAACTCGTCGGCCATCATCGTCAGCACGCAGGGGATCTCCTCGCCGCGCGCGGCCCACGCCGTCGCGTAGGTGGAGTGCGTGTGCACGACGCCGCCGACGTCGGTCATGTGCCGGTACACGTAGGCGTGGGCCGCGGTGTCCGACGACGGCGACCGGTCGCCCTCGACCAGGGCGCCCTCCAGGTCGCACACGACCATGGCGTCGGGGGTGATGTCGTCGTAGGAGACGCCGGACGGCTTGATGACGAGGAGGTCGTCGGAGCCGTCGTCGGCGCCCCGCGGGTCGCGCACGCGCTCGGAGACGTTGCCCGCCGTCCACACGACGAGCTCCCAGCGGGGCAGCTCGGCGTGCAGGGCGGCGACGCGCTCCTTGGCGGCGTCGACGGCCGCGCGCAGGTGGGCGGGGACCGTGGTGGGGGTGCTCATGGGGGGTCTCCTTCGGGTCAGAGGGCGTCGACGGCGGCGCGCTCGACGGCGAGGCCTGCCGCGTAGCGCTCGAGGTACGCGGCGAAGCCCGCCACGTCGGCGGCGTCGGGCTCGGCGACGTCCAGCACGACGTCGGCGAAGACCCGCTCGCGCAGGTAGTTATCGAGGGCCGGTGCGGTGGCCTCGCCGCCCGTGCCGGTCGCGCCGTTCGCTCCGGTCGCGCCGTTCGCGGCGTTCGCGGCGGCCGCGAACGCGGCCAGGACGGCGATGCCCCAGGCCCCGCCCTCCCCGGCTGTCTCGCCGACGGCGACGGGGGCGTCGATCGCGCCGGCGAGCAGGCGCTGGGCGACGCCGGCCGTCCGGAAGAGGCCGCCGTGCGCGAACATCGTGTCGATGGCGACGCCCTCGCCGTGCAGCACCCGCATGCCCAGGGCGAGCGTGCCGAAGACGCCGTAGACCTGGGTGCGCGCGAAGTTCGCGAGCGTCAGCCGGCTGCCCGGCGTCCGCACCAGGAGCGGGCGCCCCTCGTCCAGGCCGGTGATCGGCTCGCCCGCGAGGTAGTTGTAGGCGAGCAGACCGCCGCCGTCGGGGGCGCCGTCGAGCGCCGCGCCCAGCAGGGCGCCGAAGACGGCGTCCGGGTCCGCGGGCCGGCCGAGCGCGGCCGCGAACTGCCCGAGGACGCCGGCCCAGGCGTCGAGCTCGCTGGCCCCGTTGTTGCAGTGCACCATCGCCACCAGGTCCCCGGCCGGCGTGGTCACGAGGTCGAGCTCGTGGTGCACGCTCGTCAGCGGCTCCTCGAGCACGACCATGGCGAAGATCGAGGTGCCGGCGCTGATGTTGCCGGTGCGCGGCGCCACCGAGCCCGTCGCGACCATGCCCGTGCCGGCGTCGCCCTCGGGCGGGCAGAGCAGCACGCCGGGCCGCAGGGTGCCCGTGGGGTCGAGCAGCGCGGCGCCCTCGACGGTGAGGTGCCCGGCGTCGGCGCCCGCCGTGAGCACCTGCGGCAGCAGGCCCTCGACGTCGAGCCCGGGGCGCCGGGCCGCGACGAGGTGCCGGAACTGCTCGAGCATCCGGGCGTCGTAGTCGCGGGTCGCCGGGTCGACCGGGAACATGCCGGACGCGTCGCCGACCCCGAGCACGTGGGCGCCGGTCAGCGCCCGGTGGACGTAGCCGGCGAGCGTCGTGAACGACGCGACCTGCGGCACGTGCGGCTCGTCGTCGAGGATCGCCTGGTACAGGTGCGCGATCGACCAGCGCAGGGGGATGTTGTACCCGAACAGCTCGGAGAGCTCCGCCGCCGCCGGGCCCGTGCTGGTGTTGCGCCAGGTGCGGAAGGGGGTGAGCAGCTCGCCGTCGGCGTCGAACGGCAGGTAGCCGTGCATCATTGCCGAGACGCCGAGCGCGGCGTACGTGGTGGGGCGGACGCCGAAGCGCTGCTCGACGTCGGCCACGAGGTCCGCGTACGCACCCTGGAGCCCGGTGTGGACGGCGTCCAGCGAGTAGGTCCACACGCCGTCGGCGAGCTCGTTCTCCCACGCGTGCGTTCCGCTGGCGACCGGTGCGTGGTCGGGACCGACGAGGCAGGCCTTGATGTTGGTGGAGCCGAGCTCGATGCCGAGCGTCGTGCGCCCGGCGACGATCGCCTCCCGGATCGCGGACGTGTCGTCCGGCTGCGCCGCCTGCATCATCGTTGCTCCGTCCCTGCCCGGCCGCCCGGGCGTCGTCGTGATCCGCCCATGTTAGCGCTCACATCGCTGACGCCCAAGCCCACCCCCGGCGTGCTCTGACCCACCCGTCGCATCGAGCGTGCCAACGTGTTCCTCATTCTCGGCCCTCGAGGAACACGTCAGCACGCTCGATGCTGTCGGGGGCGAGCGGCCCTCGACCGACTCCGCCGGACCGGGGCCGCCCGGCTCACCCCGAGCCCGGGGCGCGCAGCCGCCGCGACCAGCCCAGGAGCGTCGCGCCGGCGAGCACCAGCACCGCCGCGCCGAGACCGGCGACGGGTTCCCACCCACCGGCGCCGGTCGCGACCAGCGGCCCGCGGTACGGGACGGCCTGCCCGGAACGGGGATCGTCCGGGGGCAGGAGGGCGGCGCTCGCGTCGTCGTCCCCGGGCGCGGGGTCGCGCCCGTCGGACGGGTCGTCCGGACCCGGGCGCGGATCCGGTGGCGAAGTGGGGTCGGGCTCGTCCGTGGGCGTCGGGGACGGGGTGGGCGTAGGCGACGGGGCGGGTTCGTCGGCCGCCAGGACGCTGCTGCCGCCCAGGATGCCGGCGGTGGTGTCGGCGTACTGCACCGTCGACTTCTGGGCCTGCTCCACCGTGACGGGCAGCTCGGGATACTCCGTCTCGAACTGCTCCGAGCTCACGTTCTCGGTGGGCTGCTCCGTGAAGGTCACCCCGCCGAGCGCGAACTCGAACTCGAACACGGTGCCGTCCTGCTCGTACTCCCTCGTGAAGTGGAAGTCGCCCTCGTTGTAGGACGTCAGGTACTCCTGGAAGATCGCGTCACGGTCCCACTCGGTGCGCGACGGCCAGGCGGACGCGTCGTCGGACCCGATGATGTCGTGGAAGTCGCCGGGGCGGACGGCGTCGCGCTCCTTGATCCATTCCGCGGCGATCCTCGAGGTGTAGACGCGACGCAGGTCGGCGTACTGAGGCTCGGAGTTGACGATCTTCTCGAGCTCCGGGATGGCGATCTCGCGGATCTGCTGGAAGTTGTGCTCCTGGACGTCCTGCGGCTGCTCGCACGGCGGGTCGTAGTCGATCGGGAGCTTCGCCGCCTTGACGTCCATGGGCGCCTCGAGGATGTAGAGCCGCCCGTCCTGCTCGCGCACCTGCGCGGGCGCCGGCTCGATGAAGTACCGGTACGCCATCCAGCACGGGGCCCCGTTGACGTGGCGGAACGAGTCCCAGAGCTCGTTGCCCACCGGGTTGTCGGGGACCATGACGCGGGCCAGGTCGTGCTTCATCTCGAGGTCGGCCTCCAGCAGCACCCGGCCGGCGTCGGTCTGCGCGAGCTTGTCGTCCACGACCTGGTCCGGCTGGTTCGGGTTGAGGTTGACCCAGAAGCGCTGCGGGTCGAGCGCGAGCCACGTGAACATGGCGTCGGAGGCGAGGTCGAGCTTCTCCGCACCGCCCCACGACGGGTTCTCGAGCTCGTCGTCGTTGAGCTCCGCCCGGAACCCGTAGTCCATCCCCTCGCCCTCGACGGGCTCGGTCACGTACCGCAGCTCCATCGTGGAGAAGTCGATGCCGCCAGGGCCCCGGACGCGGTTGGCCGCGGAGGGCGCCTGGGCGCGGGCCTGAGCCTTGCGCCGGGCGTCGGCCTCGGTCTTGCCGGAGTTGCGCGCCTGATCGTTGACCGGGCCGCCCGACGACGTGCCGTTCCTGGGGTTGGTGAAGGCGGTGTCCTGACGCGTGTGCGGGCCAGGGGTGAACTGCGGGTTGTTCACCGCGCCGTGCCGGTACCAGCTCATGCTGTGGCGACCCAGCATCTGCTTGATCTTGGCCGGCGGGTCCTCGCCGAAGATGTAGACCACCCGGTACCCGCGCTGCGCCATCTTCTTGTCGAAGAGCACCTGCGACTCGCTGAGCCCTGCCCGGCCGGACTTGAACTCGTAGATGATCTTGGTGCTGCCGTTCGGCTTGATCGCGTCGAACTTGCGGTTCTCCTTGAGGATCTTGTCCGCGGCCTCCTGGCCGAGCTCCTCGACGAGCTCGGCGACGATCTCCGCGTAGACCTCCGGCATCTCGTCCCTGAGGGAGTACTGGCAGTACCAGTCGCGGCCCCCGAGCCTGAAGTACTCCGCCACCTCGCGCTCGTACGCGTTGCCGCCGCGGCTGTTCGCCTCCCCGGTGATGTACTTCGCGTTGACGTACTCGTTGAAGCCGCCGCCATACGGGTTGCCGCTCGCCTGGTTCTGCTTCCAGGCCGCCCACGCGTGCTCCGGGGTGCCGTTCTCGTACAGGCTCCGGTCGGGCTTGATCGTGGCGAGCTTCTCGGGGCTCGGCAGCTCGAGGCCCGACAACGCCCGGCGCGGGTTGGCGTAGTCGTACGTCCGGGACGTGTCCCCGCGCGTACGCCACTGGTACTTGCCGGTCGCCTTGAAACCCGGCAGCCCACGCAGGCCCGGCGCACGGTTCGGCGTCCCGTACATGTCCGTGCAGCGCTGGGGCGCGGCCTCGGCCGGTGCCAGACCACCCGGGGCGACGACGCCCGCGAGCAGAAAACCCACGGCGAGCACCATGGCCGCGGCGCGGCGCGCCCAGCCCGGTCTGCGACGGCGTGGGCGAGCGGTCGCAGGGGTCTGCGGCGGTGTCGTGGGCGTCATCGTGACGGCTCTCCGGAGGCGGTGAGGACTTCGTCGGCCGGACGAGCGGGCCGCATCGACGCGCACCCTTGTCGTCCCAAGCAACCACCGTAGGAGGTCGTGCCGCCCACCGCACGGCGAATACCGTCCGTACAGTGGCCGGATGGACGATGCCGACCCGTCGCCGGACGTCGAGACGTCCGGCCCAGAGCTCGCCACCTGGATCGACGGCGTGCCCGACCTGGTGCTGCGGCTGGACACCTGGCACACGCCGCCGGAGTTCCGGCCGGACCTGTCCGCCAGGTCGCTCCGCGTGCTCGAGGACGTGCTCGTCGCGAGCTACGCGCCCGGCACCCCGGGCTCCGCCGACCTGCTCCAGGGCGTCATGGCCTACCTCGGCGAGGCCCTCATGGCCGTGGGCGGCGGGCGCTGGGGCCGACGCTCCGGCCGCCCCGTCGTGCTGCCCGACGACGCACTGGGACTCGGCCCGATCGACCCGCTCGACCTGGTGAAGGACGTCGGCCAGGGCGCCACCGACGTGTTCGAGGGCGCAGCCCGCCGGGTGGGGGCCGCGGTCGCCGCCCGCCGAGCGGCAGCACCCGCCTGGCGTCCGACCAAGCGGGTCACTCCGGGACTGGACCCCGGCCAGGGCGGCCCCCGACATCCCTGGCTCTCGGCATGGCTGGCCGAGCGCACCGAGCGGTTCGAGGCATGGGCCGCCTCCCTGACGGGGGACGACGCGGCGCCGTCGCCGTGGGACTTCTCCCCCGGCTCGCTGAGCGCGCTCGGGCGCGAGGTCGTCGCCCGGTACCGCGACGTGGACACCTTTGCCGCCGACGAGCCCGGCGACGTCGTCCAGGGGTGCGTCTGGTACGCCGGCGAGGTGGCCGTGCGGCACCGCGCCGGCGCCTGGGCGTACCGGGAACCCGCCGAAGGCCTGCCCGCCCACGACGTGGAGCGCAACATCTACCTCGGCCGACCGTTCGTGCGGCAGCCGAGCGTGCGCGACGGCGTCGGCGACGTGCCCTACTACGCCCTGCTCCTGGCGGTGTCCCAGCAGGACCCCGCCGTGCTGCGCGAGCACTTCGACTGGTACCGGAACCCCGAGGACGACGCTCCCGACGTCGTCTACCAGGAGGAGGACGACGCCCGGTAGGCCCTACCTCACCGGCGGTGCCCCGGTGCTGGAGCGCACCACCAGCTCGGGGGCGATCCGTTCCGTGGGCACCGCCTCGCCCGCGAGCGCAGCCACCACCATCGCGACGCACCGCTGGCCCAGCACCTCGAACGGCTGCCGCACGGTGGTCAGCGGCGGCACGAAGTAGGCCGACCCGGCGACGTCGTCGAACCCCGCCACCGAGACGTCGTCGGGCACCGACAGCCCCCGCTCCCAGAACGCCCGCAGCATGCCGAGAGCCAGCTGGTCGTTGCCCGCGAGGACCGCCGTCGGGCCCTCCCCCGCCGCGATCGCCTCGGCCAGGTCGCGGCCCACCGCATACCCGTCGTCCGCCGCCCACGAGCACGTCCGGGGGCGCGTCGGCACGACGCCGCGCGCCTCCAGGGCCTCACGCCAGCCGGCGGCGCGGGCACGCGCGTCGAACCAGTCCTGCGGTCCGGCGACGTGCAGCACGTCCTCGTGCCCCAGGTCGAGCAGATGCTCGGTCGCGGCACGCGCTCCGGCGCGCTGGTCGACGGCGAGCGACAGCGTCGTCGGGCCGGCCGGCGTCGTGCCTGCCGCCGCGGGCACGTGCTCGAGCGCGGCGACGACGAGCACCGGCACCGGGGCCCGGAAGGTCTCGACCGCGGCCGCCACGTCGTCCTGCGGCGCGATGACGACGATCGCCTCGACGTCCTGCGCCATGAAGTGCTCCAGCACCTCGTGCATGGCCTCCGCGTCGTAGCGGTGCAGCGTCGCGACCGAGACGAAGTAGCCCTGGTCGCGCGCCGCGCCCTCGATCGCGATGAGCGTGCTCGTGGGCCCGAACAGCGCAGACCCCGTCGCGACGACGCCGAGGGTCGTGGAGCGCGACGTCGCGAGAGCGCGGGCGGCGCTGTTGCGGCGGTACCCGAGGCTCGTGATCGCCGCCAGCACCCGCTCCCGCGTCTCGCCACGCACGCTCGGGTGCTCGTTGAGGACCCGCGAGACCGTCTGGTGCGACACCCCCGCGACGGCGGCGACGTCCGACATCGACGGGCGCCGCCCCGAACGAGGTTCGGACACGTCAGCCCTGCAGCTCGGCGTCGTCGGACCCCGACGCCTCGTTGCGCGCGTCGACCTCGCCGAGCACACGACGCAGGTACGTGAGCGTGAGCTTGCCCGCCGCCTGCTCGTACTGCTCCTGATAACCGTGCTTGGAGTACATGGCGAGGTTCTTCTTCGAGTCCTTGCCGGTGAACGCCCACACCTCGGTGACCTGCTCGGGCAGGTAGTTGAGGATCGCGAACATCAACGACGTGCCGAGGCCCTTGCCCTGCTGGTCCGGCGCCACCGCGAGCCGGCCGATCGTGGCCTTCGGGCCCTCGATCTCCAGGCGCAGCGACCCGACGAGCCGGTGCCCCTCCCACGCGCCGACCGTCACCACGTCGTCGCGCGCCATGTCCTCGCGCAGCTCGTGCAGCGTCTGCGTCAGCGGCGGAATGTGCGGGTCGTCGTACAGCTGCGCCTCGCTCACGAACGCCGCCCGGCGCAGCGTGAGCAGCTCGCCCGCGTGCGCGTCGTCGACCAGCTCGATCCGCAGCGTGTCGGTGCCCTTCTCGTGCTGGTCGTCGGGGGCGTCGGTGCCTGGTGCCTCGCTCATGGGGACATCGTTGCAGACGGCGCGCGGATGCGCCGACCCCATCTCCAGATGCTGCGTCGCTTGGCGGCTGCGACTGACCCTCCAGGTCAAGAACTGAACCTCATCATGCCTCGGGGCGTTTCACACGGGCACGTCGTGATCGGACAACATCACGCATTCCCGCACTACCTTGCACCCCTTTCGGAACAAGCCAACCCGGCTTCGCAAACTCATATTCAAGCCAACCCCAAAGTCCGATTATCGCCCACGTCGTCAGCATAAACAGGAGCAACTCGGCTTGAATATCTCGGACCCTTTGACCAAGGGCGGACCACACGAAAAGGGTAACACCAAGGCTGATCATGAAGAAACAACTCTGGGGCGAGGCTCTGATCTGAGATCTTGCACGGTCCAGATCGCCGCCAGTACGAGATCTCGCATACCGCAACACCGCACCCTCGTCATAGGTCGCGCGAAGTATGGCGTACACGCACCAAACGAAGTAGGCGACGCATACGATCCCGACCGCGCCAAAAATGAGCCTGCTGACGGCGGTGTCAATTGGTCGTAGCAACGGCCTCGTCGAGGAGTAGCCGTTCGAACGCTTCGCGTGGGGTGAGGAAGCCGAGGCTTGCGCGGGGTCGTTCGTTGAGTTCTTCGGCGATCGCGTCGAGGTAGGGCTGGTGGTCGGTGATCTCGGTGCCCTTGGGCAGGTACTCACGGATCAGCCCGTTCGTGTTCTCGTTGGAGGGCCGCTGCCACGGTGAACGGGGGTCGGCGAAGTAGACCGGCATGCTCGTGGCCACGGTGAGGGCGGCGTGGCGGGCCATCTCGGTGCCCTGGTCCCAGGTCAAGGACTTGCGCACCAGGGCGGGTAGCTCGTTGAACTCCTCGATCAGCACGTCCGCGAGCCCGTCGGAGTTCTTGACCTGCGGCAGGGCCTTGATCGTCACGAACCGGGTAGTGCGTTCGACCAGGGTCGCCGCGGCGCTCTTGCCGCCCTTGCCGATGATCAGGTCGCCCTCCCAGTGCCCGGGCACCCTGCGCCCGGCCGCCTGCGGGTCGCGGTCGTCGATCGAGATCATCGCGACGATCCGCGCGCTGCGTTCACCAGCCGCCTTGCGGGGCCGGCGAAGGGTGCGCTTGGAACGCAGCATGATCCCCGCGGCGGCGAGCTCACCCTTGGGCAGGGCGTACACGTACTGGTAGATCGCCTCGTGGCTGACCGTGCGGCCCCGGGCGTCGGGCGAGTGCTTCATCGTCGCAACGCTCGCGTCCGTGGCCTCCCGGCGCAACCGTCCCGCGATCTGGCGCGGCGTGCGCGAGCGTCTCAGGTCCGCACGCACCCGCGCCGCCAGCACCGGATCGGCTCCGACCTTGCGCACCTTGGGCCGCATGCGGGACCGCTCGGCACGCGCATCCGCGGTGACCGGCTTGTACGTCCCGTCCGAGAGCCGGTGCCGTCTCAGCTCACGCGAGATGAACCGCCCCAGGTTCTGTGCCGCTCCTATGCGGGTTGAACCTGCTGGTTGAGAGCAGCGTAGTGGGCGTCCTCGTACTCGACGGGGGTGGTCATCCCGAGCGAGCCGTGCAGGCGCCGGTTGTTGTACCAGTCGACCCAGCCGGCGGTCGCGAACTCGACGTCGCCGATGGTGCGGTAGGCGCCATCGTGGAACACGGTGGTACGGATGCACTCGGCCTTGTACAGGCCGTTGATCGATCTTCTGGGCGAACACGTCGACGATGAACGCGACGTAGACCCACCCGGCCCAGGTCCGCACGTAGGTGAAGTCGGTCACCCAGGCGACGTTCGGTGCGGGCGCGGTGAAGTCACGATTGAGCAGGTCACCGGCCCGGATACCGTCCTTCGCGGGGATCGTCGTGCGTAGCTTCTTGTCCCTGCGCACCCCCGACAGCCCCAGCGTCCGCATGGCCCGGTCGACCGCACCCCAGGACGCGTCGGGCAGGTGGTGGCGGCGCACGTACGCCGTCATCTTCCGGCGCCCGTACAACCCCTCCGGGGTCAGCTTGCGGCGCCCGTGCGGCCCGGTCGTCCACGCGATGTCCCGGACCGTGTCCGTCACCACCGCGTCGCTGAGGGTGCGCGCGGCCAGCGGCCGAGACGGCTGCCGCCAGGACCGGTAGGTGCGTGCCGCGACCGTGACGCCCTGCTCACGCAGCACGGCCAGGATCGACTCGACGGCATACCCCTTCGAGCGCATCTGATCGATGAAGCCCACGATCAGCGGTTGCGGGGGTCGAGTTCCCCCGCGAAGAAAATCGAGGCCGCCTTCAAGATCTCGTTGGCCTCACGCAGCCGCTTGTTCTCGGCCTTGAGCCGCTTGATCTCAGCGGACTCCTCGGTCGTGACACCGGGCCGGGAGCCGCCGTCGACCTGGGACTGGATCACCCAGCGACGCACCGACTCCTTCCCGACGCCGAGCTGCTTCGCGACCGCGGCCGACGCCGCGGTCAACGTCGGGTACTCCCCGAGGTGGTCGGTCACGAGACGCACAGCACGCGCCTTAATCTCCGGATCGATCTTCTTGGGCACGAGCCCATCCTTCCTGGTCGGTGACTCAGAAAGGAACGGCATCAAACCTGGGGCGGTTCACCCGGGGCGCAACACAGTCCCGACACCGTCCACCGCCCCTTACAAGCGCTCGTGCGCGAGTCGGCGGATGCGCTTCGTCGCGCCGATGCGTGACAGTTCGTCGAGCACCCAAACGATGTTGCTTTGCTCTGCGGCTCGCAGTTGTAGCCACTGGGACCATCCACCAAGTTCGCCCCGACGAGATTCCCCCAACGCCCCGTCTGCCAAGTCGTCCCACACATGCAGTTCGGCAGCCCGTGTCCTAGCAAATTCCTGAAGGCGCCCGGGTGGTAGCAGATCCACCCACTGTCCACGCTCTCCATCTGAGATCGCCTCTAGCACACGCGTCACGACAGCCGACGCCAATGGCGCATTCACTTCGCCGCAGACCGCCACCTGAAGCAACCGATGCCGTTCAGGATCAGAAACGGATGCCTCATACACGGCCCAGCGAACATGCTCGTCTTCCAGAGCCAGGCTCGGATCTACTCGGGCCAACACCGCGAGTTCCTGCACCGCCTCATTGAACGACTCAGCCATCAGCAGCCCGGATTCTGCTTGTACCAGCTCATGTAGCCACGAATCGAACTACGGATCGCCTTCAGGTTGCTATCAACAACCCGCTGCTGAGCCGAGTTCAACTCGATGTTCGGATCCAGCGGCTTCCCATTCTGACCGATCTGGATGCCATGCCCCTTGATCCCTGGCCCTTGAAGGTGCCCATGCGCCGGCGCGTGGTCGTTCGAGAAGATCTGGAACCGGTAGGCCCCATCCCGGAACACCTCACCAACCGGGCTGTCGTCGCCCGCGTTGTGAACAAGGATGGCGTCAGCGCTGACGTGATACGTGTGCAGGTCTGCGATCGTGAGGTTGTAGGCCATCAAGTCGTACCGGCTGCCCCGGACGCTCGTCACGTTGAGCGTCGAACCGGACGCTGTCACGACCACGTCACCGACCGCCAAGTCGATCGCGTCCACCCACGCGTCCTCGGAGACAACCCAGAACGGGTGCTCGTCGGTCGCGTCGACCTGCCCGCCTCCGAAGAACTCGATGTCGACCATCGTGTGGACCCCGCCGTGGCGGATCACGTCGATGACCTTGCGCGACCCTCGTTCCCCGGTCTCCGGGTCGGTCGCGATGACTTCGTCCCCAAGCTCGACGTCCTCGATCGACTTGCGGGTTCCGTCGGCCATGAGCACGAGGGTTCCCGCGTCGAAACTGTTCGGTAGACGGCATGCAGCCCCAGCGCCTTCGATGACTTCGTCGGCGCTTCTGCCCGCGGCGTTTGCGGCTCGTGTGCCGTCGATCGCGGCGTCGGCGACTTCGAAGCCGGCTTTGCCGAGTCTTGCAAGCTTTCCTGCTGGGATGAAGCTTGCCAGGAGCCATGCGCAGGACTGCCATCTGCCGTCGACGAGGCATCCGATGGCGTCCTCGATGCCGAGCACACCTGCCAGGATGGGGTGGTCTTGTTCGAAGTCGCGGGCCCAGGTGACGATCTCTTCAATGACGCCCTCGTGTGAGTTCCCGACCACGGATGACTGTGTCGACGAGGAGTTTGCAGTACTCGGTGAACCGCCATTTGATGCGCGACCGTCGCCCGAGTCCTTAGTCCTTACCGGCGGCTTGGGTCCGCCGCAACCTGCCATGGCACCGGCGCAGGGGTCGCCGCCTTGGGGGCCGGACTTGGTCGGTGTGTAGCCCACATGTCCGGCACCGACAGGCCGCAGGCCGGTGGGGTCCGACAGGGTGACGGGGTTGTTGTTCGCGTACGCGTAGCCGTGCCATTGCTGGGGGTCGGCGAGGTCCATGATCGGGTCGACGCTGGTGAACCGGCCGATGGTGGGGTCGTAGTAGCGGGCGCCGATCGCGGTCAGGCCGGTGGTGTCGGTGGGCTTGTCGAGGAATCCGTGGTCTCCGGACCAGGCGGTGGGTGTGGTGCCGCGGGTGTTGCCGAACGGGTCTTGGTACCGGTGGGTGATGGTCGCGGTCACGTTCGTGATGGACAGGCCCGCGGTGCCGTGGTGGTCGTTGACCAGGGTTGAGACGTCGTCGAAGCCCGCTCCGGTGCGCACCGCGATGGTCTGCCCGGCCCACGTGTAGTACCGGGTGGCTTTTGTGGTCCCGGCCGCGGTCAGGGTGAGTTCCTGCCCGCCGGGCAGATGCACGGTGGTCGTGCCGTCTTGCTTGCGGATCAGGCGGTCGCCGTCGGCGGTGTAGACGAAGCTCGCGTCCGTGCTGGCGTCCGTCTCCCCGTCCCCGGTGACCTGGGCGAGCTCGCCCTCGGCGTCCCAGGTCAACGTCTGGGCCGCGGCGCCCGCTGGGGCGCGGGTGGTGGTGTTGCCCGACGCGTCATAGGCGTAGCTCGAGACCGCGGTGCCGTCAGTGCCGTTGGTGACCTGGGTGACGGCGTGTGGTTGCTCCTGGCCCGGGGCCGGGTAGGTGTACGAGGCCGTGCTGGTGCCCGAGGTGGTGTGTTCGGTGACGCTGGTGCGGTTGCCGACCGGGTCGTAGGTGTAGTCCATCCAGTACTGCGCCGGGCCGCCCAACCCGGGCACGGTCTTGGCGGTGGTGCAGGACGCGTCCTGGGGGGTCCAGGCCGATGTCAGCCTGCCCAGCCCGTCGTTCGTGAAGCACTGGGTGTCCCGTGCCGGCGCACCCGTAGCGGTCGGGTTGTTGTCGATCCGGGTGACGTTCCCCGCATCGTCATAGGTGTAGGACGCTGCCAGGTCCGTGCCGGTGTCCCGCGTCAAGTTGCCATCACCGCCGAAGCACCTCGACGGGATCGAGCCCCAGCGCGTCAAGGTCGGCCTCGACCCGCGCGATGATTCGACGGCAGCACTCGTCGATGTCGAGCCTGTCTGCTAGCACGGTTCGAGCGCCGGGGGCAAGCACAGAGCCAATTGACCACCGCGCAGGGACCTTCCAGATGGAGATCGCGCCCCGCTCCTCGTATGACATCGAGTCGAACTCAAAGTCGTCCCGCTCGGGATCCACCAGCCAGGCAAGCAAGCTGCGAGCAAGTTCGACCACTGGGAAACCTGGTTCGTCGAGGACATTCGCTCCGCCGTCCACGAGGCGAAGGTGCGCGTCGAGGGAGATGAGGTAGTCCGCTTGCGTGGTGCCCCGCAGTTCGTCGGTGCGCAGGCTGTCGTATATCAGTTCCACCTCGCTACCTCACGTTCACAGGGAAGGCATTGATGTGTTCTCACCAGGGCGGCGTCAAGGAGTCAAAGCAACAGGACATTCGAGAATGCTACTTTTGGACGATGCTGTTGCTATGACCAATTGACACCGTCCCAACCCAGTAGTCAAATTCAGAGACGAACCACTAGGGCCTCAAGAACACAATGAAGAATTCGAGTTCGCCTATAAACTTGGAGTGATCAACCCAACTCGATAATAGATCGCGGATCTGATCGTTTACAGGCCACACTGCCCCGAAGAGCTGATCCGGGTGCCCCAGAATTGCGGCCAGCGCCTCCTCATCGAGTCCCGGGAGATCGACCTCAATTTCAAGGGTGCCGCTGGCTCGGCTGTATCCCTCCAAGTGCCACATTAGGTGTTGCACGTCCTTCCAGGGTCGGCGGGTTTGGTTTGCTCACCCGTCATCGCGTCAAACTCGCCGATGTGCTTGCCTCGCTTGTTGTACTGCTCGACAGTTCCGTGTTGCGAGTCCCACTCAAGGATCGACCTTTCCCAGGTCCACCGCCGGCGCAGGCCACCGCCGCCCGTAATTGGCGTCATCGGCTTCGCGCGTTGCGCACCCGGGAATCCTGGAAGGTCCTTCGGCGCGGGAATGTAGTCCTGGTTGTGCACGAGGACGTCGCCAACGCCCACGTGATATGTATGCAGGTCTGCAATCGTAAGGTTGTAGGCCGTCAGATCGTACCGGCTGTCCCGGACGCTCGCCACGGTCAGCGTCGAACCGGACGCTGTCACGACGACGTCACCGACGGTCAGGTCGATCGCGTTGACCCACGCGTCCTCGGAGGCGACCCAGAAGGGGTGCTCGTCGGTCGCGTCGACCTGCCCGCCTCCGGAGAACTCGATGTCGACCATCGTGTGGACCCCGCTGTGGCGGATCAGGTCGATGACCTTGCGCGGCCCTCGTTCCCCGGTCTCGGGATCGGAGGCTATGACCTCGTCCCCGAGCTGCACGTCCTCGATCGACTTGCGGGTTCCGTCGGCCATGAGCACGAGGGTTCCCGCGTCGAAACTGTTCGGTAGACGGCATGCGGCCCCAGCGCCTTCGATGACTTCGTCCGTGCTCCGGGCCGCGGCGTTCGCGGCTCGTGTGCCGTCGATTGCGGCGTCGGCGATTTCGAAGCCGGCTTTGCCGAGTTTTGCGAGCTTTCCTGCTGGGATGAAGCTTGCCAGGAGCCATGCGCAGGACTGCCATCTGCCGTCGACGAGGCATCCGATGGCGTCCTCGATGCCGAGCACGCCTGCCAGGATGGGGTGGTCTTGTTCGAAGTCGCGGGCCCAGGTGACGATCTCGCCAATGACGCCGTCGTGGGAGTTTCCGACCACGGCTGATTGTGTCGACGAGGAGCTTGCGGTACTCCTTGAACCGCCACTCGAATCGCCACCGCCGCCGGTGTCTTTCACTGTGACCGGGGGGTCGACCTCCTTCTTGCCGCCGCATTCGCTCGTCGCGCCTGCGCAGGGGTCGCCGCCTTGGGGGCCGGACTGGGTCGGTGTGTAGCCCACGTGTCCGGCACCGACAGGCCGCAGGCCGGTGGGGTCCGACAGGGTGACGGGGTTGTTGTTCGCGTACGCGTAGCCGTGCCATTGCTGGGGGTCGGTCAGGTCCATGATCGGGTCGACGCTGGTGAACCGGCCGATGGTGGGGTCGTAGTAGCGGGCGCCGATCGCGGTCAGGCCGGTGGTGTCGGTGGGCTTGTCGAGGAATCCGTGGTCTCCGGACCAGGCGGTGGGTGTGGTGCCGCGGGTGTTGCCGAACGGGTCTTGGTACCGGTGGGTGATGGTCGCGGTCACGTTCGTGATGGACAGGCCCGCGGTGCCGTGGTGGTCGTTGACCAGGGTTGAGACGTCGTCGAAGCCCGCTCCGGTGCGCACCGCGATGGTCTGCCCGGCCCACGTGTAGTACCGGGTGGCTTTTGTGGCCCCGTCCGCGGTCAGGGTGAGCTCTTGCCCGCCGGGCAGGTAGACCGTGGTCGTACCGTCTTGCTTGCGGACGAGGCGGTCGCCGTCGGCGGTGTAGACGAAGGTCGCGTCCGCTTCACCGTCCTGGGTGACCTGGGCGAGCTCGCCCTCCGCGTCCCATGTCAACGCCTGGGTCGTGCCGCCTGCCGGGGTGCGGGTGGTGGTGTTGCCCGACGCGTCATAGGCGTAGCTCGAGACCGTCGAGCCCTCGGTGACCTCAGAGACCGCGTGCGGTTGCTCCTCACCCGGTGCCGGGTAGGTGTACGAGGCCGTGCTGGTGCCCGAGGTGGTGTGTTCGGTGACGCTGGTGCGGTTGCCGACCGGGTCGTAGGTGTAGTCGGTCCAGTAGGTGGCCGGGCCACCCAACCCGGGCACGGTCTTGGCGGTGGTGCAGGACGCGTCCGCCGGGGTCCAGGCCGACGTCAGCCTGCCCAGCCCGTCGTTCGTGAAGCACTGGGTGTCGCGTGCCGGCGCGTCCGCGGCGGTCGGGTTGTTGTCGATCTTGGTGACGTTCCCCGCATCGTCATAGGTGTAGGTCGCTGCCAGGTCCGTGCCGGAGACGCCCTCTTGGTCCAGGCTGATCCCCATCAGCCGCCGGGTGCCCGGGTCCCAGTTGTTCGTGACCACGTAGGAGCGCGTGCTGCCCAGGTCCATCGCCTCGACCTGACCCGTCGAGGTATACCGGGTCGTGGCCACATATACCCCGACGCCGCCGCCGCTGGACAATCGTTGCGGCATTCCCGCGGCGTCGAAGTAGGTCACGACATTCTCCGCGGGCAGGTTGCCCAGAGCAGGCAGCGCCGCCCCCCGATAGGCACCAGAGTCCGTGTAGTGGAAGTTTGCGGAGTAGGAACCCGCGAGCTCACCTTCCGCTGTCGGGAGCGTCACCGTCTGTCCCGTGGCGTGATACCCGTCGTCATACCCGGTGACGGCGGTGACGTACTGGGCGCCGTCAACGTACCGGGTCGCCGAGGTGATCTGCCCCTTGGCCACCGTGTCGTACGCCCAGGAGGCCACGAGGGTCCCGGTCGCTGAGCCGGAACGCCGTTCGGTCGCCCGTCCCAACGCGTCATAGGTGTAGGCAAGGGTCTTGCCGCGGGCATCGGTACTCGTCAGGGTCTGCCCGGCATCGTCGAACGTCGAGGTGGTGGTGCCCTTGTCCGGGTCGATGGACGAGACCAGCCTGCCCAACAGGTCGTAGGAGTATGTCCAGTCGTTCCCGGCAGGATCGGTGACCTTCGCCAGATTCCCCGCCTTGTCGTAGGCGTAGGTGGTGTCCTGGTGCGCGCCGGACGGGGAGCCACCGAGGTACTGGCGCAGCGTGCTGGTCCGGCCCCGGGCATCGCTGATCGTCGTGGTCGGCGTGCCCCCGGCCGGCGGGTCCACGACCACGCGGTCACCGCCGTACCTGGTGGTGGTGCGCCACTTCTCGGCCTCGTTGACCTCAAGCACCTGCGCCACGACCCGCCCGGCGCCATCATGGTCGAATCTGGTGCGGGTGGGCACCGCCGAGTCCGGGGTCACCGCCGTGGTGGCCGGAGCCCCATCGGTGGCCCATGGGGCGACGTCGTAGGCCACCAGACCCCCGCGAGTCGTACAGGGTGTCGGCCACCATCCGGCCGCCGATGTCACGGTTCGCTCCGTCGGCCTGAGTCTGTCGCGCGCGCAGCAGCCCGTCGTAGATGCTCACCAAGGTGCGATACGCGTTGTTCGTGTCCAGGGTCTTGGTCGTCACGGCGTTGTGCCCGGTAGAGCGCACCGTGTACGTGTACTGCACGTGCGCGGTCTCGCTGGCCTTGGCCCGGCCCGGCTTCCACACCTTGGCCAACCGGCCCAGCGCGTCGTAGGTGGCCTCGGTGACCTTACCGTTGGGGTCGCTCACCTTGACCGGCACCCCCCAGGCAGGATCCAAGGTGGTCGTGGTGACCAACGACGCCGCTGCTCCGGCCCCGTCCGGGTCCGGGGTCGTGGTCTTCGTCCCGGTCACCGGGCCACCGGTGGCCGGCACGTAGGCCGTGGTGGACTTGCGCCCCAAGACGTCGGTCACCGAGGTTGACCGCCCCAGTGCGTCATACGTGGTCCGCGACGCGGGGACGTAGACCGGCTCACCGTTCTGGTACTCCTTGAGCGACTCGGTGCGTGTCACCAGCCCAGCCGAACCCAGGGCGCAGCAATCGAGGCTGCGTCATGCCTGCGATTCAATCGCGTTTGCGACAAGGCGCCTCCCTGCTCACCCTACTGCCCGCTCCCCTAGGGGAGCTCCGCGATAGATCTCGCACGGCTCGGCGTTTTGCTAGCGCCTCCGGCAGCGCTCCAGCGTCGCTCCGCATATGGGGCGGCACCACAAACCTCGGTCGATTAAAGAGCACCACGGAAATCTCTAGGAGTAGCGGCCCAACTATCAATGCGATAATGACAAACATTATCGCCCTGCCGGTCGTCGCTCCAGAAGCATGGTCGCCCCCGCTGGGGATCATACTCCAAATCACGCCGATAACGAGGCCCCAGAGCGTCACCGCGGTGAGCGCCGCGGCTCGGACTTCTCCCCGCTTACCTGATTCACCTAGCGGCAGAATCGATAGCGAAATCATAAAAAACTCGACCTGTTTCGGATCCTTCCACAACTTTATGGTCATCCATGACCAAAATGCCGAGATGGCGACGCCAACAATCAGCACAATACCGATGGCCACCTAGTCACACCCTCTCGACACCCTCTACCATTTCTCCTCGATCCTCTGGTTGATAGCACTCGCCGTGAAGAACCCGATGCCTGCACCAATTACTCCCCCGACTCCTGCCCCAATTGCCGTACCGACTCCAGGGAACAGCGATCCGATCGCGGCGCCCACAACCGCACCACCCTTTGCTAAACCCATGATTGCCGCAGTGTCGACCGCGGTCTTGGTTGCGGCCTCGCCCCATCCGTCTCCCGACTCATGGTAAGCCCAGACACCGATACCCACACCGGCGACCCCCAAGGCGCGCCCACCCCACTTGAGAGCCGGACTCTGCGCAAGGCTATTTACGGTCTGTGTAGTGCGGCTCGTCTTGAAAGATTGGGTCTGGCGTCCCCACGCGCTACGCATGCGCGTCTGGAGCCAGTAGGGGCGCACCTCTACCCGGTTCCACCGCTTCACACGCTCCAGGGCCGCAGCCGTCTCTTGCGGCCCCGACATCGCAACGGAGGCTGCGGTTGTTGTCGCCATGGCAGTCGCGTGCGCTCTCGATCGAATGTTCTTCGTGTGAGCTACAACCGACTTGTCCTTATACTTATTGAAGTGTCGATAAGCATGCCTCGTATAGCTCTCGCGCACCCGCACCGTCCCCCCAGCCTTCTTGGCCGTCTTCACACAGGAGGTGGCCTTTGAGCAGGTGTCGTACTTGCGCTTGTCGTTCTTCTGCTTCGGGTTGTATCCCACGTGCCCGGCGCCGATGGGGATCATCCCCGACGGGTCTGACCATGTCAGCGGGTTGTTGTTGGAGTACGCGTACGCGTTCCATTGCTGGGGGTCGGCCAGGTCCATGACGGGGTCGACTGAGATGAAGCGGCCGATGATCGGGTCGTAGTACCTCGCGCCGACCGCGACGAGACCGGTCGCGTCGGCGGTCTTGTCGAGGAACGTGCGGTCACCAGTCCAAGCCGCGGCAGCGCCTCGTGCCTGCCCGTACGGGTCGGTGTACCGACGTGAGACCGAATTGTTCGCCTGCGCCACCTGCAGGACACCGGTGCCGTGATGGTCCGCCACGATCGTGGTCTGGCCCGACGCACCGGCATCGGTACGCACCGCAACCGATTGTCCGTTGAACGCGAAGTACCGCTGAGCCGTCACCGTCGTGCCTGACAGTGACAGTTCCATCCCGCCAGGGAGGAGTACCGTCGTCGTCCCGTCCTGGGTGCGTGTCAACCGGTCACCGTCGGCCGTGTAGACGAACTGGCCCTTGGTCGTGTCACCTTCGGCGACCTTCGACAGCTCACCCTCGGCATCCCACGTCAACGTCTGCGCGGTCTTGCCCGCTACCTGCCGGGTGGTGGTGTTTCCGGTCGCGTCGTAGGAGTATGACGAGGTTCCCGAGGCCGTGCCGGAGGCCGTGACTGAGCTCACTGCGTGCGCCTGGGCCGATCCGGCCGCCGGATACGTGTAGGCCAGGGTGGTGTCCGTCCCACCCGCCGCGGTCGCGTGTTCCACCACGGCAGTGCGGTTGCCGACCTGGTCGAACGTGTAGCTCGTCCAGTACCCTGCTGCACCGCCGACCACCGAGGTGCTGGGCGTGGCCGCGCACGTGGCAGAGTCCTGCGACCAGGCCTGCGTGAGCCGCCGCAGCCCGTCATAGTCGAAGCACTGCACGTCTGCAGTCTCGCCTTCTGGTGCATCGGCGACACTCAGCACGTTCCCTGCCGCGTCGTACGTGTAGTGCGCGTCGTAGTCCCACACGCTCGCCTTCGCGCGCACCACCCACGAGTCCGTCAGCCGGCGATGCCTGACATGACCAGCGCAAGAAGACCACTTGACGCGACGACCCGTCCAAACCGCACCGAAGGCACCATCCCTGATATTCGACTGTGAACGACCCAAAACCTAGCGGTGAAGGTTGCCCACGGCACGGGGAACAGAGGGTGAAAGATTCGGACAATTCGGACTCCCCCAAGAGGCCGCCGTCCGCGGACACGTCGGGCGACGCACTCCGCGCGCGGGCCACAATGTCCCGGTGACGACCTTCGACCCTTCAGTACCGCCGCCCGCCACCGAGTGGGTGCTGACGCTGTCCTGCCCGGACCAGCCCGGCATCGTGCACGCCGTCGCGGGCGCGCTGGCCGAGCGCGGCGGGAACATCACCGAGTCCCAGCAGTTCGGCGACCCGGCGTCGGGTCTGTTCTTCATGCGTGTCCAGGTGCAGGCGGACGCCGGCCGTGCGGAGCTCGAGGCGGCCCTCGCCCCGGTGGTGGAGCGGTTCGCCATGACCTGGGAGCTGGACGTCGTCGGCCGACGACGCCGCACCCTGGTGCTGGTCAGCAAGGCGCCGCACTGCCTGGTGGACCTGCTGTACCGCGAGCGCTACCAGTCGATGCCGATCGACGTCGTCGGCGTGGTGGGCAACCACCGTGACCTGGAGGAGATCGCCGACTTCTACGGCAAGCCGTTCCACCACGTCCCGGTCACCCGGGACACCAAGGCGCAGGCGGAGGGCCGGCTGCGCGAGCTGGTCGCCGAGCTCGACGTCGAGGTCGTCGTCCTCGCCCGCTACATGCAGATCCTCTCGGACGAGCTGTGCCGCGACCTGTCCGGGCAGGTCATCAACATCCACCACTCGTTCCTGCCGTCGTTCAAGGGTGCACGCCCGTACGCCCAGGCCTACGACCGGGGCGTCAAGCTCATCGGCGCCACGTCGCACTACGTCACGGGCGACCTCGACGAGGGGCCGATCATCGAGCAGGACGTCGAGCGGGTCGACCACTCCCGCGCCGTGACGGACCTGGTGGCCATCGGTGAGGACGTCGAGCGCCGCACCCTGGCACGCGCCGTCCGGTGGCACGCCGAGCACCGCGTGCTGCTCGACGGCCACCGCACCGTCGTCTTCCACTGAGAGCTGCCTGAGCCCCGAGCGCCGAACAGGAGATTGACACCGTTATGCGGGCTGATCGGCCCGCATAACGGTGTCAATCTCCTGTTCGGCGCAAGAGCGAGGGCCGCAAGAACGGGGGCGGTCAGGCCACGGAGACCTCGACGAGGGTGTTCCACGGGTCGTCGAACCGCAGTGTCCGGCCGTCGTCGCGCAGCGGGATGCCGGCGTGCCGCAGCCGGTCGGCGAGGGCGCCGACCTCGTCGCGCGTCGGCACGGTGAGCGCCACCTGCCCGAGCCCGAGCGTGGCGGCCCGCGGCCCGGCCCCGGCACTGTTCCAGGTGTTCATCGCCATGTGGTGGTGGTATCCGCCCGCGGCGACGAACAGCGCGCCGTGGAAGGTGGCCATGACCTCGAACCCGAGCGTGTCCACGTAGAACTTCCGCGCCGTCGGGACGTCGCCCACCTGCAGGTGCACGTGCCCCACGTGGGCGGCCTGGTCGGCGGCGCCGGCCATCGCGTCCTCGGTGAGGTGGTGGCGCAGGAACTCCTGCGGGTCGAAGTAGTCGGAGCCCATCGCGACGCCCTGGCCGTCGCGCTGCCAGGTGTCGCGCGGCCGGTCCCAGTACAGCTCGATGCCGTTGTCCTCGGGGTCGGTGAAGTAGAACGCCCGCGAGACCCAGTGGTCCGCGTTGCCCGCGAACCGGGACAGCGGGTGCTGCGCGGCGTGCGCGACGGCGGCCGCGAGGCTCTCCTCGGTGTCGAACAGGATGGCGGTGTGGAACAGGCCCGCCTGGTTCCGCGCCGTCGGGGGCAGTCCCGGCGTGTGCCGGAGCACGACGACGGGGGTGCCGCCGCGACCGAGCACCACCCGGTCGGGCGCGCCGAGTGCCGGGATCTCCTCGAGCGCGATCGCCTCGCGGTAGTAGGCGCTCATCGCGCCGAGGTCCCCCACGTGCAGGGTGACGGCGCCCATCGCGGTCTCGGCCGCGAGCAGGTCGGTGGTGCTGGTCATGGTCGGCTCCTGACGCTGGTGCGAGGACGGGGCGGGGCGGGGCGGCTCAGAGCAGTGCGAACCCGGTGGTCCACTGCGTCCTCTCGCCGGCGGCGAGGGTGAGCTGCAGGAACCCGAGGGCTTCGAGCTCGCGGGCACGGCGCAGGGAGCCGGCGTCGACGACGCGGACGGCGGACCCGTCGAGCGCCGCGGTGAGCGCGGCCTTCGCGTCGGCGTCGTCGCCCGCCACCAGGACGGTCGTGGTCACGTCACCGACGGTGCCGCTGGCGAGCGTGGCGGCGAAGTTGGTGTTGAACGCCTTGAGCACCGTCGCGCCGGGCAGCTTCGCGGCGAGCTCGGCGGCGGCCGAGGAGTCGGCCGGGACGACGAGGGAGTCGAAGGTCGAGAAGTCGAGCGGGTTGGTGATGTCGACGACGGTCCGCCCGGCGAGCTGGTCGCCGTAGGTGGCGACGACGTCGTCCAGGGCGGGGTACGGGAGCGCGAGGACGACGATGTCGCCGGTCAGCGCGTCGCCGAACGAGGCCGTGGTCACGGCGGGGTCGACGGCGACCTTGGCCTGGTCGCGGGCGACGACCTGGACGTCGTTGCCCCCGGCGAGCGCGAGGCCCGCGATCGCGGTGCCCATGTTCCCGCTGCCGACGATGCTGATGGTGGCCATGGTTCCTCCTAGGGTCCGCGCCGCACCCGATTGGTTGACGCTACAACAAACCTACGCCGCTATAGTTGTATCGTCAACCTTTGCGGCCGAGACGGGGACCACATGACGACGAGCACCAGAGACGAGCCGCGATGGCTGGACGACGAGCAGATGCGCAGCTGGCTCCGGCTGCAGGCGGTGATCGAGCTCCTTCCCGCGGCCCTCGACCACCAGCTGCGCCGGGACGCCGACCTCACCCACTTCGAGTACATCGTGCTCGCGATGCTCTCGGAGGCACGCGACCACGAGCTGCGCATGAGCGAGCTGGCGCGTCGCACGAGCGCCACGCTCCCCCGCCTCTCGCACGTCGCACGACGGCTGGAGGCGCGCGGGTACCTCGAGCGCGCCACCGACCCCGACGACAGGCGAGCGACGATCGCGTGCCTCACCGCCCCAGGCCTGCGGAAGGTCGTCGAGACCGCGCCCGGCCACGCCCGCACCGTCCTGGAGAACGTCTACGACGACCTCGACGCCGACGAGGTCACGGCGCTCTCGACCACGCTCGGCAAGGTCCTGGCCCGTCTCGACCCAGGGCCGGTCAGATCGCGCCGGTGATCGCGGCGAGGATCGTCTCGTGAGGCTCGCTGCCCGGGAACGAGCCGTTGTTGCGGCCGTGCCGCAGCACCTCGACGCGGTCCGCGACCGCGCGGACGTCGTTGAGGTTGTGACTGATGAGGATGACGCCCAGCCCCAGCTCCCGCAGGCGCTCGATGTGGGTGAGCACCTCGGCGGTCTGCGCCACGGACAGGGCGGCCGTGGGCTCGTCGAGCACGACGATGCGCGGGGAGCCGATGAGCGTGCGCGCGATCGCGACCGCCTGGCGCTGCCCGGCGGAGAGGTGCCGCAGCGGCGTGCGCACCGACGGGATGCGCACGGTGAGGTGGTCGAGCAGCCGCCGTGTCTCCGTCTCCATCTCGCCGTCGTGCAGCATCCCTCCGCGGCTGCGCAGCTCCTGGCCGAGGAACACGTTGGCCGTCACGTCGAGGTTCTCGCACACGGCCAGGTCCTGGAAGACGCTCGCCACGCCCAGGTGGTTAGCCACCGACGGGCTCGACACGCTCACGGGCTCGCCGCCGATCTCCACCTGGCCGGTGCTGGGCGCGAGCACGCCCGCGATCACCTTCGCCAGCGTCGACTTGCCGGCGCCGTTGTCGCCGACGAGCGCGACCACCTCGTGCGCGTGCACCTCGAGGTCGACGTCGACCAGCGCCTCGACGGCGCCGAAGTACCGGCTCACCTCGCGCAGCGCGAGCAGCGGGATCCGTTCGTTCACTGGCCTTCCTCCCGCACCCTGGGCTGGGCCACGGCATCGTCCTTGGGCTCGAACACGTCGGTGTGTGCGAGGGCGAGCGCCAGTGCCCCCTCGAGCTCGGAGCGCGTCCCGAGCCCGGCGGGCACCACGTCCAGCGGCGTGATGGCCGCCAGCAGCGTCCGTCGGCGCAACGCCTCGCGCAGCGGCGACAGGAAGACGTCACCGGTCTGGGCGAGCGCGCCGCCCACGACGACGATCTCCGGGTTGAACGCCGTCGCCAGGGAGGCGACGACGCCGCCGGTCACCCTACCCGCGTCGGCGACGATCTCGCGGCAGCCGGGGTCGTCGTCGTTGGCCAGCCGTACGACGTCGCGCAGCGTGAGGTTCCCGTGGCTGCTGCGCAGCGGCTCGAGCAGCGCCCGGTCCCCCACGACCGTGTCCAGGCAGCCGCGGCTGCCGCACGCGCAGATGTTGCCCGCCGGGTCCACCTGGACGTGGCCGATCTCGCCGGCCGTCCCGGCGACCCCGCGGTGCACGCGGCCGCCCAGCACGATCCCCGCGCCGACGCCGTGCCCGGCACGCACGTAGACAGCGTCGTGCGCCTCGCGCGCGGCACCCACCGTGCTCTCGGCGAGCGCGCCCAGGTTCGCGTCGTTGTCGACGAAGACCGGCCGCGCGAGACGCTTCGAGAGCACCTGTGCGACGGGGACGCCGTCCCAGCCGCGCAGGATCCCGCGCACCGTGACCTGCCCGGACGACGCGTCGACGGGCGCCGGGATGCCCACGCCGATGCCGAGCACCTCGTCGAGCCCGGCGCCGACGCGCTCCAGCAGGTCCACCAGGAGCAGGGCGGCCCGGTCCAGGCTGGTGTCGGCGCGGTGCTCGGCGGGCAGCGGCAGCACCTGCTCGGCGAGGACCTCGTGCGAGACGTCGGCGACCGCCACCGCCAGGTGCCGGACGCCGACGAGCACCCCGGCCACCAGGCCGACGCGGTGCGCGAGCGTGACGAGCTGGGCGCGCCGCCCGGAGCGGATCGTGTTGCGGACCTCGACGAGGCCACCGCCCACGAGCTCCTTGACGATGGTCGACACGGTCGCCGGGGAGAGCCCCGTCGCGCCGGTCAGCTCGACCTGGGTCAGCCCGCCGTGGCGCTTGACCGCGTCGACGACGCGGGCACGGTTCGCCTCGCGCAACGAGGACTGCGACCCCATCGGCAGCCGTCCTCTCACGCCCGGAAGTCTATGGTGCGACGACGCGCGGGACGACGGTCCTTTGTCGCCCCGCGCGTCGTGACGCCGGTGGCCCGGCCGGGCGACGTCGCGCCCGGCCGATCCCGGTCAGCGGGCGACGCTCGCGCGCCGCTTGTTGTAGATGTCGAACGCCACGGCCAGCAGCAGCACCAGGCCCTTGACGACCTGCTGCATCGACTGCGGCACGCCCATGAGCTGCATGCCGTTCGACATGACGGCCATGATCAGGCCACCGATCATCGCGCCGCCGACGCGGCCGACGCCGCCCGTCGTGGACGCGCCACCGATGAAGCAGGCGGCGATCGCGTCGAGCTCGAACATGTTGCCGGCGCCCGGCTGGGCGCCGTTCATGCGCGAGGAGTAGACGATGCCGGCCACCGAGGCGAGCACGCCCATGTTCACGAAGATCCAGAAGTTGATCTTCTTGACCTTGACGCCGGACAGCTCCGCGGCGTGGACGTTGCCGCCCACGGCGTACACGTGGCGACCGAACACGGACTTCTGCGTGATGAGCGTGTACGCGATGATCAGCACGGCGAGGATGATCAGCACGACGGGCAGGCCGCGCGAGATCGAGAGCTGGTAGCCGAACCACATGACCAGGGCCGCGACCGCCAGGAGCTTGACCACGAACAGCGGCATCGACTCGACGGTCTGCTGGTAGGCGATCTTGCCCTGCCGGGTGCGCCACTGGCCGATCGCGTAGCCGACCACGCCGATCGCGAAGACGACCAGCGTGAAGACGTCGAACCCGTATCCGCCCAGCAGCCCGTTGAGGAACCCGTTGGCGATGTCCTGGTAGATGCCGCCGAACGGCGAGAGCGAGGCGTTGTCGAGCACGAGGAACGTCAGGCCGCGGAACAGCAGCATGCCCGCCAGCGTCACGATGAAGCCGGGGATCCCGACGTAGGCGACCCAGAAGCCCTGCCAGACACCGACCAGCGCCCCGACCACGAGCGCGGCGATGACGCCCACGTACCAGGGCATCCCGTTGCGGACGACGACCACGGCACTGACGGCGCCGGTCAGGGCGACCACCGACCCGACGGACAGGTCGATCTGCCCGGCCACGATGATCATGACCATGCCGATCGCCAGGATCAGGATGTACGAGTACTGCAGGACGATGTTCGTGAGGTTCCCGGGAGACAGGAAGTTCGGGTTCAGCACGGCGAACAGCACGGAGATCGCGATGAAGGCGATGACGATGCCGCTCTGGCGCATGTTCCGGGTCAGGATGTCCCGGACCGAGTCGATGGCGTTCATGAGGCGGTTTCCTTCGTGGGCAGGGGCTGGTCCCGTTCGATCGTCATGAGCTCCATGAGGCGCTCCTGCGTCGCCTCGGCGACGGGGAGCTCACCGGTGATCCGACCGAAGGCGAGGGTGTACACGCGGTCGCAGATGCCGAGCAGCTCGGGCAGCTCCGAGGAGATGACGACGACCGCCTTCCCCGCGGCCACCATCTTGTTGATGATCGTGTAGATCTCGTACTTGGCGCCGACGTCGATGCCGCGGGTGGGCTCGTCGAGGATGAGCACGTCCGGGTCGGTGTACAGCCACTTGGACAGCACGACCTTCTGCTGGTTGCCGCCCGAGAGCTTGCCGACGCTGTCCAGGACGTTGGGGGTCTTGATGTTCAGGGAGTTGCGGTACTCCTCCGCGACCCGGAGCTCCTCGTTGCCGTTGACCCAGCCGCGCGGGGCGAGCTTGTCCAGGGCGGCCGCCGAGATGTTGTGCCGGATGTCGTCGATGAGGTTCAGGCCATAGTGCTTGCGGTCCTCGGTGGCGTAGGCCAGGTTGTGCGAGATCGCCTCGGCGACGTTGCGGACCTGGATCTTCTTCCCGTCCTTGTAGACGTCGCCGCGGATGTTGCGGCCGTAGGTGCGGCCGAAGATGCTCATGGCCAGCTCGGTGCGGCCCGCGCCCATGAGCCCCGCGAGGCCGATGACCTCGCCCGCCCGGACGTGGAACGACGCGTCGAGGATGATCTGACGGCCGAGCTGCGTCGGGTGGTCGACGCTCCAGTTCTCGACCCGCAGCACCTCGTCACCGACCACGGCGGTCCGCTCGGGGTAGCGGTGCTCGAGGTCACGGCCGACCATCCCGCGGATGATGCGGTCCTGCGTCGAGCCGGGCTCCGACATGTCGATCGTCTCGATCGTCCTGCCGTCGCGGATGATCGTGGTGCGGTCGGCGATCTCCTCGATCTCGTTGAGCTTGTGCGAGATGATGATCGAGGTGATCCCGTGCTCCTTCAGCGACCGCAGCAGCCCGAGCAGGTGCTCGGAGTCGGTGTCGTTGAGGGCCGCGGTCGGCTCGTCGAGGATGAGCAGCTTGACCTCCTTCGAGAGCGCCTTGGCGATCTCGATGAGCTGCTGCTTGCCGACGCCGAGCGTGCCGACGGGGGTGGTCGGGTTCTCGTCCAGGCCCACGCGCTTCAGCAGCGCGGCGGCCTTGTGGTTCGCGGCGTTCCAGTCGATCATCCCGAGACGGTTGCGCGTCTCGTTGCCGAGGAAGATGTTCTCGGCGACCGACAGGAACGGCACCAGGGCAAGCTCCTGGTGGATGATGACGACGCCGCGCCGCTCCGAGTCCGAGATGGACCCGAACTCGGCCGGGGCGCCGTCGAAGACGATCTCGCCGTCGTAGGTGCCGTGCGGGTAGACGCCCGAGAGCACCTTCATGAGCGTGGACTTCCCCGCGCCGTTCTCGCCGCAGATGGCGTGGATCTCGCCCTGCTCGACGGTGAGGGTAACGTCCGACAGCGCCTTGACGCCCGGGAACTCCTTGGTGATGGAGCGCATCTCCAGAATCGTGCTCATCTGCGCTCTCGTCCCTCCTTCAGTGGGGTGCGCCGTCGCGGAACGCGGCCGCGGCGAGCCCTGGGGAGGGCCCGCCCGTCGCCGCGGACGGCGACGGGCGGGCCCGTCCGTGATGAGGCCGAAGCCCCGAGGATCAGTCCGCGGTCTGGCCGGACTCGACCTCTTCGGCCGTGTAGTACCCGGCGTCGATGAGCACCGGCGCGATGTCCTCGGCGAACACCGTCTGGACCTCCAGCAGGTACGACGGGACGACCTTGACGCCGTTGTCGTACGTCTCGGTGTCGTTCGCCTCAGGCTCCTCGCCGTTGACGAAGGACTCGGTGGCCTTCACGGCCTGCTCGGCGAGGAGGCGGGTGTCCTTGAAGATGGTCGAGGACTGCACGCCGTCGTTGATGAGCTTGATGTTGGCGATCTCGGCGTCCTGCCCGGTGACGACCGGCAGGCCCTCCTCGAGCGTCGGGCCCATGCCCGCGCCCTGGAGCGCGTTGATGATGCCGCGGGAGAGCACGTCGGCCGGCGCGAGCACGCCGTCCAGCTCCTCGCCGCCGGAGTACGTGGAGGTCAGCAGGTCCTCCATGCGGCTCTGGGCCGTCTCGAGCTCCCAGCGCAGCGTGGCGACCTGGTCGAACTCGGTCTGCTTCGACGGGACGCTGACGACGCCCGAGTCCATGTACGGCTTGAGCGTGTCCATCGCACCGTTGAAGAAGAAGTGCGAGTTGTTGTCGTCGGGCGAGCCGGCGAAGAGCTCGATGTTGAACGGGCCCTTCTCGTCGGTCTCGTTGCCGTCCGCGTCCAGGACGCCGAGGCCACGCAGCAGCGCGTTCGCCTGGGCGACGCCGACCGCGTAGTTGTCGAACGTCGTGTAGAAGTCGACGTTCTCGCTGTCACGGATGAGGCGGTCGTAGGCGATGACCGGGATGTTCGCCGCGGCGGCCGCGTCGAGCTGGCTGGTCAGGGCCGTGCCGTCGATCGAGGCGACGATCAGGGCGTCGACGCCCGCGGTGATCATGGCGTCGATCTGCTGGGTCTGGGTGGGGATGTCGTCGTTGGCGAACTGCAGGTCGACCGTGTAGCCGAGCCCCTCCAGACCCTCCTTGACGTTGTTGCCGTCCTGGATCCAGCGCTCGTAGGTCTGCGTCGGCATGGCGACGCCGACCTTGACCTCCTCGTCACCGTTGCCCGCGGCCCCGTCCCCGGAGCCGCTCCCGGCACCCTCTCCACCGCAGGCGGTCAGTGCCAGCGTCAGCGCCGCTCCGGCGGCCACCGCGCTCATGGTCCTGGCGAGTCGCATCCTCGCGCTCCTTCTCGTCGTCGAGTGTCCCCCGGCGGCGAGGTTCGCCGCCGGCGCCCGTCCCGTCCAGGCGACCCTGGCCGGCGAACTGGTCCGCGTCCCAGCGTGATGTCTTCGAGTTCCGAAGTCAAAGCCGCAGGCGTAACGATCTGGTCACAGGCGCGGCGACCAGCGGGTCAGCACCGTCCTGACCGGGTGAAATGCCCTGGGCCGCACGAAACGAGCCGGGAGGGCGCCCGTGGCGGGCACCCTCCCGGCTCGAACCGCTTCGTTCGCACCCCGAACTCAAGGTGCGCCGGCGACCGCCACCCGTCAGCGCTGGCGGTCCACCAGCACCGCCACGGTCCGGGCGGGCACGGTCACCGTGCCGGAGCCCTCGTCCCACCTGGTGTGACGCACCACCGGGTCGCTGCCGTTCCGCTGCACCGACGACAGACGGTAGTCCCGCCCGGCCAGCTCGGGCACCTCGACGGTCACCGCGTCCGCCGAGGCGTTGAACACCGTGAGCACCCCGTCGAGGCGCCGGTCGACGTCGCGCCCCACGGTGTCGTCCACCGACATCGCGATCACGCCCGGCACGGCGCCCGGCCCCGCGGCGGGGAAAGACACCTTCTGCTCGACGAGCCGCGCGCTGCCGAGCCGGAACAGGTCCGTCGACGAGCGCAGCTCCAGCAGCTCCCGCGAGGCCTCGGACGCCGTCCGGATGTCGGCAGGTGCCGGCTTGAGGTCCGGGTCCGCCAGCAGCGGGCCCAGCACCGGCCAGGCCTCGGAGTTGTCCGCCGCGGGCGGCAGCCCGCGGCCGAACCCGTTGTCCCGCCCCGACCAGTCGATCGCGTTGAACCAGTCGCCCGAGTCGTACGAGTTCCGGTCCAGGGACTTGCTGCGCAGCAGGTCCGTGCCGGCGTGCCAGAACGACGGGGTCTGGGCCAGGGCGGTCGTCGCGAGCGAGACGGTGTTCATCCGCACCCTGTCGTCCATCGACGTGGACTGCGGCAGCTTGAGCGTCAACAGGTCGAACAGCGTCTCGTTGTCGTGCGCGTCGACATAGGTGACCACCTCCTCGGGCGAGTCCGCGTACCCCGCGGGCGACCCGCGGTAGTCGAGGTCCTCGCCCTTCGTGACCTCGCCGTCGGACGCCACGAACGCGAAGTCGCGCAGGTTGCCGGCGAGCCCCAGGCGCACCAGGTCGGTCTGGTGGCCGAGGTCGGCGGCCTCGTCGTCGGACCCGTCGTTCACGCTGCCCGGCTCGCCGGTGCGGGCCTCCCGCCCGTTCGGGTCGGTGAAGAGCCCGGTGCCGAAGCCCTGGGTGAACCGCGACGCCGCGTCCACCGGCGAGCCGCCGTGCACGGCGTCACGCAGGCGGTCGCTGAAGGTGCCGATCCCGGTGCCCCCGAGCTGGCCCTGCGTGGCCTGGGTGAACAGGGCGTTGTCCGCGACCTCGCCGAAGTTCCAGCCCTCGCCGTACAGGTAGACGGCCGACCCGTCGACGCCGTCCTCGCGCGGCGTCAGCGCGTCCAGCGCCGCGCGCACCGCCTCCATGTTCTCCCGGCTGTGGTGGCCCATGAGGTCGAAGCGGAAGCCGTCCACCTTGTAGTCCCGGGCCCACGTCACCACCGAGTCGACCATGAGCCTGCCGGCCATCGCGTGCTCGGTCGCCACGTTCTGGCAGCAGGTGCTCGTCTCGACGGCACCCGTGGTCGGGTGCAGCCGGTGGTAGTACCCGGGGACGACCTTGTCGAGCACGCTCTTCGCGTCCTGCCCGCTCGCCGCCGTGTGGTTGAACACCTGGTCGAGCACCACCTGCAGGCCCGCGTCGTGCAGCGAGCCCACCATCGTGCGGAACTCGGCCACGCGCTCTCCCCCGTCCGGCGCGGTCGCGTACGAGCCCTCCGGCACGGAGAAGTGGTACGGGTCGTAGCCCCAGTTGAAGCCGTCCTCGGCGGCCACCTCGGCCACCGCCGCCTGCTGCTCGTCGGAGTCCGGGGCGAACCCGGTCAGGTCGCCGGTGGTCGCCTGGTCCGCGCGGTCCTCGGGGATCGTCGCGATGTCGAACGTCGGCAGCAGGTGCACGGTGGTCAGGCCCGCGCGCTCGAGCGCGCGCAGGTGCCGCATGCCGTCCGAACGCTTCTCGGCGAACGCGAGGTAGGTGCCCCGGCGGTCGGCCCGCACGGTCTCGTCGGTGATCGAGAAGTCCCGCACGTGCAGCTCGTAGATCGTCTGGTCCACCGGCCGCTCGACGACCGGCTGGCGCGAGGAGCGCCAGACCTTCGGCTGCCACCGGCGGTCGGAGAGGTCGACCACGACCGAGTGCGTCGAGTCGAGCGTCAGGCCCACCGAGTACGGGTCGGTGACGACGTTGGTCTCCACCTGCCCGGTGCCGGGCACGTACACCTCGACCTCGTACCGGTACCGCGCGCCGTCCCAGCCGTGCCTCGTGGCGTGCTTCGACCCGAGCTTCTTCGCGGACCGCGAGCCGTCCAGCGTCCACGACCCGTCGTCCTGGCGGGCGGTGTCGAAGCGCACGGGGTCGTCGTCGAGGTCACGCCCGGCCGGCCAGACCAGCAGGTCGACGTCCTGCGCCGTCGGCGCCCACAGCGCGAACGAGGCCCACCTGCCGTTGCGGTGCACCTGGACGCCGAGCTCCCGGTCGTGGGCAGCCTGCGCGTACAGGTCGTCCAGCACCCCGGGCACCTGCACGCCGGTGGCCGCCGTCAGGCCGTCGCCGGACGCCCGGGTCAGCAGGAGCTGGCCCGTGAGCAGCGCCTCGGCGTCGGCCCGGCCCACGGGCTCGCCGTCCTCGCCGACGAGCGCCAGGGCGGTGTGGCCCGCGAGCGCCGGGAAGTCTTGGGCGACGTCGTCGGGCACGTCGCCCCCTGCCTCGAGCGTCCAGGCCGCCGCACCGTCCGGCAGGTCGCCGCCGTCCGGGCCTCGCACCTGCCCGTCGGCCACGGCGAGCCCTCCGCCGGGCGCCGTCCAGAGCCGCCAGTCGTCACCGGCGCCGAGGCCGCCCGGCACCAGCAGCAGACCCTCGCGGACCCAGTGCGCGGCCTGCTGGCCCGTCCCGGGCAGCGGCGGGTTCGCGGTCTCGATCGTCAGCACGTGGGAGGCGAGGTCGTAGGTGAACACCACGTGCTCGCCGTCGCCCACGCTGAAGGCGTAGTTGGCGCCGTCGGGCGCCCCGCCCACGCCGTAGTTCTCGGCCCAGCTCAGCCCGTGCGCCACCTTGACCTCGTACGCGCCCGCGTCCAGCGCGTCCGTGGACCAGGTGTACGTGCCGTCACCGTCCGGGTCCTTGAGCCAGGAGGCCAGGCAGTCCGGCGCCCACGCGCCCGGGCAGCCCACCTGGTCCTGGAACGACCCCGCCAGCGTGATGACCGGGCCCTGTGCGGTGGAGGAGAAGTCGTGGCTCACCGGGTCCCAGTAGAACGTGACCTCGCCGCCGTCGTGCGTGTACGCGGCGTTGCCGCCGCCGGGAGCGCCGCCGACGCCGTAGTTGACGTCCCAGGACCCGTTGAGCGCGACCTTGTACTCGTGGTCGCCGGCCGGCAGGTCGAACGTCCCGGCCCAGACGCCGTCGGGCCGCTCGGTCAGGCGGGCCGCCTCGCAGTCGGGCGTCCAGTCCCCGGCGCAGCCCATCTCGCTGTTGTGGCTGCCGGGCACGGTGACCATGTCGATCTCCGGCTCGGGCTCGACGTCGCCGACCACGCCGGAGACGTCCACGCCCACGGAGGCGAACGTCGAGGCCGCCGCACGGTCGCCGTCGGCGTCCTGCGTCACCGCGCGGTACTCCACGAGCGTCCCCGCGGCGAGCCCGTCGACGTCGTGGAACAGCCGCGGCGTGGTGTCCTCGGCCGTGCCCAGCGCGGACCACTCGTCCGTGCCCACCTCGCGCCAGGCGAACGACGTCTCGGACCACGCGTCGTCGTCGACGTCGGCCGCGACCGGCGCGGTGCCGCTCACCGCGGCGCCGGCCGCGGGGACGGCGACCTCGAGGGTGCCGTCGCTCTGCGCGCCGACGGTGCGGTCGGCGCGCAGCACGACGACGGAGGCGCCGGGCACGCGGACGGTGACCGAGCCGGCCGAGTCCGCCGTCACGCCCTGGCCGTCGCCCCCGAGCGCGCCGTACAGCACCTCGTAGGACGCACCGGGCGTGAGGGTCGTGAACGTGGCCTCGCGCTCGTCGGCCGCGTTGTTCGCCGCGACCAGGTGCTCCACCTTCTCGGTGCGGTCCACGCGGCTGAAGGCGTAGATCCCGGCCCCGTTCTCGGCGTACCGCTCCAGCTGGGCGCCCGTGGCGAGCGCCGGGTGCGCCTCGCGCAGCGCGGCAAGCCCGGCGACGTGCCTGTACAGCGGGGCGTCGGTGTCGTACCGGTCGACGCTGCCCGCCTGCTCGCCGGTGACGAGGGGCTGGTCGGCGTAGGCGTCCACCTGCGTGGCGAAGAGCGTCTGGCGGGCGTCCTTGTCCCCGCCCGTGCCGGCGAACCCCTGCTCGTCGCCGTAGTAGACGACCGGCTGGCCGCGTGTGAGGTACATCAGCTCGTGCGCCAGCTCGTCACGCGCCAGTGCGTCGTCGGTGCCCGCGAGCATGTAGCCGACCCGGCCCATGTCGTGGTTCCCGAGGAACGTGGGCAGCGCCGCCGCCGACGTCGTCGGGGTGGTGTAGCGGTCGTCGCTCGCGAACAGGCCGGCCAGGCCCCGTGCGCTGTTGCCGCTGGCGTAGCTCGTCGCGGCGGCCTGGAACGAGAAGTCGAGCACCGAGCTCATGGCGGTGTCCCGCACGTAGGGGGAGGTCTTGGCCGCGTCGGCGTCGTACACCTCACCGAACATGAAGAAGTCGTCCTTGCCGCGGGAGTGGGCGTAGTCCATGACCTCGGCGGACCACGTCTCCCAGAACTCCGGGTTCACGTGCTTGACCGTGTCGATGCGGAAGCCGTCGATGCCGAGGTCGATCCAGTCGCTGTAGACGTCGACGAAACCGTCGACGACCGTCGGGTCCTCGGTCATGAGGTCGTCCAGCCCGTCGAAGTCCCCGAACGTGACCGACTCGCCCGTCCACGTCGAGTTGCCCCGGTTGTGGTAGAGCGTCGGGTCGTTGAGCCAGGCCGGCACCTTGACGTCGGCGTCCTCGGGCGCCACCACCGGCGTGTACGGGAACGACGTCGCGGCGTCGAGCTCCGGGAAGTCGGCCGATCCCGCGACCTCGCCCGGGTCAAAGGCGTTCCCCGCCGCGTCGAGGTACGGCGAGGTCTCCTGGTCGACGTAGGAGTACTCCCCTTCGGCGTAGTCCACGACGTCGGCCGTGTGGTTGGTGATGATGTCGAAGTAGACCTTGATGCCCCGCTCGTGGGCGTCCGCGATGAGCGCCTCGAGCTCCGCGTTCGTGCCCAGGTGCGGGTCGATCCGCGTGAAGTCCGTGATCCAGTACCCGTGGTACCCGGCGCTCGCGTCGGCGCCCGTGCCCTGCACGGGGCGGTTGAGGAACGACGGCGTCAGCCAGATCGCCGTCGTCCCCAGACCCTCGACGTAGTCCAGCTTCTCGCGGAGGCCCGCCAGGTCACCGCCGGAGTAGAACCCCTTGTCCGTGGGGTCGAAGCCGTGGTCGAGGCGGTCGCCGTCGAGCCCGCCGGTGTCGTTGGAGGCGTCGCCGTTCGCGAACCGGTCGGTCATGACGAAGTAGAACCGCTCGTCCGATCCCGCCTGCCGCACCGGGGGCGCGACGATGCCGGCGTCCGCGTCCTCGTCGTAGGCGCCGGCCAGCGTGAGCGGCGTCAGGGCGATGCGGTGCGTCGTGTCGTCGTAGGTGACCCGGACGCGGGCGTCGCCGCCGAGCACGAGCGGCGCGTCGGCGTCCGTGCCGTCCCGGCCGTACGACTCGTCCCAGGCGTCGTCGAGCGCCACCTTGTACGCGTACGTACCGGCGGGCAGGTCGAACTCGCCCGTGAAGGTGCCGTCGGCGGCCGGGGTGAGCTCCGTCGCCGCGCACGCCGGGTCCCAGTCGGCGGGGCACCCGAGCTCGGTCTGCAGGTCGCCCACCAGCGCCGCGGTGCGCTCGGCCGCGGAGGCCGGGGCCGCGGAGGCCGTCGCGCCCGCCAGGCCCGCGGCAGCGGCGGGCACGGTGAGGGCGAGGGCGGTCAGCGCGGCCGCGGCCCGGCGGGACGCGCGCCGCGGTGTGGTCGCCGGTGCCGGCTCCGGAGCGGTCGCGGGCGGTCGGGTGGCACGGGGCATGGGAAGACTCCTTCGTCGTCCGGGCGCGAGATCGCGACCACCCGGCGACTGTACCCATTGCTGCAACCTTGCAGCAAGAGCAACAGGAGCCTCTCCGGAACGCCGGACGGCGCGGACCCCGGCAGGGGTCCACGCCGTCGTCGTCCGCGGCCGCGCGTCAGCCGGCCAGGTGACCCCAGCGCGGGGCGAGGTCGCTCCAGGGCCCCACGGCGACCACCTCGCCGTCGGTGAGCACGACCACGCGGTCCGCGCGCGCCAGCGCCGCACGCTTCGACGTCGACCCCACCACGGTGGTGCCGCGCGCCCGCAGGGACTCCCACAGCTCGATCTCGGTCGCCGCGTCGAGCGCGCTCGACACGTCGTCCGCGAGCAGCAGCTCCGCATCCGTCGCGAGCGCCCGGGCGAGCGCCAGGCGCTGCACCTGACCGCCGGAGAGCCGCACGCCCCGGTGCCCCACGAGGGAGTCCGGGCCACCGGCCTCGGCCACGTCCTGCTCCAGCCGGGCGGCCGCGACCGGACCGACGACCTCACGGTCGTGATCCAGGCGCACGTTCTCGGAGAACGTGCCCGAGAGCACCCTCGGCACCTGCGCGACGTGCGACACCTGGCCCGGCCGCAGGAACACCTGCGGGTCGGTCACGTCGGTGCCGTTCCAGCGGATCCGGCCCGTGTGCTCCATGAGACCTGCCAGGGCGGACAGCAGGCTCGACTTGCCGGAGCCGACCTGCCCGAGCAGCAGCACCAGCTCGCCCCGGCGCACCTCGAGGTCGACCCCCGACACGCCGATCGTGCCGTCGTCGTGCACGGCGGTCACTCCCGCCATCTCGAGGTGCCGCAGCTCGGTGCGCGGGCCCCGGCCCGGGTCCGGCGCGTCGCCCGTGAGCAGGTCCACGTCGTCCGGGACGTCCATCAGGTCGGCACCGCCCGCGAACCGGCTCGTGGCCAGCTGCCAGGAACGGGTGCCCGGCGCCTCCGTGACGACGGCACCCGCGACCACCCCGAACCAGCCGAAGCCGTTCACCGCGTTGAAGAGCAGCAGCGCGGTGGCCAGCCCCCACGTCTCCGTGAGGTAGCCCGCCCACGCGGCGACCGCGCCGAGCTGGACCATGATCAGCGGCACGCCGTCGAGCGTGGCCTGCACCCGGTGCTCGAAGATGGCGGCCCGCACGCGCCCGTCGTCGACGTCGCGCAGGTGGGCGTGCACCTGCGGCGTGCGCGCGGCGAGCTTGACGGAGCGCGCCGAGTCGAGGGCCGAGACCAGCGCGCGGCCGAACCCCGCGCGCGCCGCCGACGACCGGGTCGCGGAGCGCCCCGCGATGGGGCGGCCGATCGCCGACGCGCCCGCCGACACCACCATCACCGCGAGCAGCACCGCGCCCGCCAGCCACGAGCGGCTCAGCAGCGCCGTCACCCCCGCGATGAGCAGGCCGTTGACGAAGTCCACCCAGCGGTCCGCGTACCGCACGAACCGGTCCGCGTCCATCGCGCGGGCCACGATCTCGCCGGGCGGCGTGGCCGCGAGACGACGCTGGCGCGTCTGCCCCGCCATGACCGCCATCCGCACGCGCAGCAGCACCTCGACCCACCAGCGGGGGTAGACGTACAGCGCGCGGGCGAGGCACAGCGGAGCCACCACGAGCAGCACCGTGAGCAGCACCAGGAGCACCGTCGGGAACGCACCGGTCTGCAGGCTCTCGACCGCGTGGCCCCAGAGGAAGCCGGAGATCGCACCCTGTGCGGACACCAGGCTCGCGACCAGGAACAGCCCGGCGCCCACCAGGCCCCACCACGGGCGCACGAACAGCGCGTGCAGCACGCCGCGCGCCAGGCTCGGCCCGTCGCCCGGGTCGTCCAGCTCGGGTACGGCCCCGCGGCGGCGGCGTCCGCCGACCGCCTCGGAGCGCACCGCCTCGGAGCGCGCTGCCTCCGGGCCGTTGGACCCGGACGGGACGCCACCGGCCGCCTCCCGGGTCGCGTCGTCGGTCGCCTCGCCGCTGGCCTCCAGGAGCGTGCGGTAGCGCCCGGGCACCCGGGCGAGCTCGGCCCTCGCCCCGGCCTGCACGACGCGCCCGTGGTCCAGCACCGCCACGAGGTGCGCGCGTTCGATGGTCGTGAGCCGGTGCGCGACGAGCACCCCGGTGCGTCCCGCGAGCAGCCGCTCGGACGCCGCCACCACCCGGGCCTCGGTGAGGGGGTCCATGCGTGCCGTCGCCTCGTCCAGCACCACGACCTGGACGTCGCGGACCAGCAGCCGCGCGAACGCCACGAGCTGCTCCTCCCCGGCGGACAGGGTGGTGCCGCCCGGGCCCAGCAGCGTGTCGAGCCCGTCCGTCAGCCCGGCCACCCAGGCGTCCAGCCGCAGCTCGCGCACGGCCGCCTCGACGTCGGTGCGCGGGACGTCGCCGAAGAGCGTGATGTTCTCCGCGAGGGTGCCGGCGATGATCTCGGTGCGCTGCGTCACCACGCCCACCGCGGCGCGCAGCTTCTGTAGGTCCAGGTCGCGCACGTCGACGCCGCCCAGGTGCACCGAGCCGGGCTCCGGCTCGACGGCGCGCGACAGCAGCGACGCGAGGGTCGACTTGCCCGACCCGGTGCGCCCCACCAGGGCGACGGTCTGGCCGGCCGGCACGCGCAGGTTCACCCCCGCGAGCGCGAACGTGCCCTCGGCGTACGAGAAGTGCAGGTCGCGCAGCTCGATCGACAGCGGCCCCTCGGGGACGTCGAGACCGCCGTCAGGCTCCGGCTCGACCGCCAGCATCTGCCGGATCCTGGTGATCGCCCCCAGACCCTCCTGGATGTCCGGGAGGTGGTGGATGAGCTGGTCCACCTGGCCCACGAACATCGCCGTGACGAGGAACAGCGTGACGAGGTCGCCGACCGCCAGCCCGCCGCCGGCGGCGAGGGCGGCACCCACGACGGCGACGCCGCCCAGCAGCGCGGCCAGCACCACGCCGGCGCGGCGCAGCATCTTCGCCTCGACGATCACGACCGCCTCGAAGGTGCGGTGCACCTCCGCCGAGCGCGCGGCGAGGCGGCGGATCGCGAACGGCCGCCCCAGGCTGGTGCGCAGGTCGTTGCGCGCGGCCACGGACTCCTCGAAGGCGGCGGCGTGGTCGGTCCAGGCGGCCTCCTCGATCACCTTGCGCCGAGCGATCTCGCCCAGCATCGGCCGCGCGAGGAGCGCGGCGAGCAGACCGAGGGCCGGGAAGAGCAGCCACGCCGGCCACCAGGTGATGCCGGCCACGACCCACATGGGGACCACGCCGACGACCGTGCGGCCCGCGCCCCAGAGCTGGCGACGCACCAGCGTGCCGACGGCGTGCGTGTCGTCGTCGACCCGGTCCAGCACCTCGCCGACGGCCTGCTCCGTGAGCGTGGCCAGCGGCTGGTGCAGTGCGGCGGTGAGCAGGTCGCCGCGGAGCCGGCCCTCGGCACGGTCGACCACGCCCGCCCACACCACCTGGCCGGCGGTGTCGAACAGGGCGGCGCCCACGATGCTCGTGGCCAGCAGCGCCAGCAGCGCCGCCGTCGGGTCCTCGGCCAGGCGGCCGGCGATGACCGTGCCCAGCGCCGCGCCGACCGCGCCGATGGTCAGCGCGAGCAGCGCGACGAAGGCCACCGGCCCGCGCAGCCGCCTCCAGTCGAGGCGGCGGGCGGGGTCGGTGGGCAGGCTCGCGCGCTGGGGCGACGTGGCGTCGTCCGTGCGGGCGGTGACGGGAGCTTCGATCATGGCCCGAGCAGACTACGTCGGCCCACCGACGACGCACCGCTCTTTATCCCCCGCACCGAACCTGGTGCACCGGGTCACACCGACCCGGTGCACCGCTCCGGTCAGATCAGGCCGAGCGAGGCCACCGCCTGCCGCTCCTCGACCAGCTCGGCCACGCTCGCGTCGATGCGCGCCCGGGAGAGGTCGTCGAGCTCCAGGCCCTCGACGACCTGCCACGCGCCGCCCGACGACGTGACCGGGAACGACGAGACGATGCCCTCGGGCACGCCGTACTGCCCCGTCGACCACAGCCCGGCGCTGGTCCAGTCGCCGTCCGGCGTGCCGCGCACCCAGTCGTGGACGTGGTCGATCGCCGCGTTCGCGGCCGACGCCGCCGACGACGCCCCGCGCGCGTCGATGATCGCCGCACCACGCTTCGCGACCGTCGGGATGAAGTCGTCGGTCAGCCACGCGGTGTCGGCCGCCAGCTCCGCACCCGGGCGTCCCGCGACCTCCGCGTGGAACAGGTCCGGGTACTGCGACGCCGAGTGGTTGCCCCAGATCGTCAGCCGGCGCACGTCCCGCACGGCGACGTCCGCCCGGTGCGCCACCTGCGACAGCGCCCGGTTGTGGTCCAGGCGCGTCATGGCGGTGAACCGGTCCTTGGGGACGTCCGGGGCGTTCGACGCCGCGATGAGAGCGTTCGTGTTCGCCGGGTTGCCCACGACGAGTACCCGGACGTCGTCGGCCGCGTGGTCGTTGATCGCCCTGCCCTGCGGCCCGAAGATGCCGCCGTTCGCCTCGAGCAGGTCGGCGCGCTCCATGCCCGGGCCACGGGGGCGCGCACCCACGAGGAGCGCGACGTTCGTGCCCGCGAAGCCGGCGGCCGCGTCGTCGTGGATGTCGATACCCGCCAGGAGCGGGAACGCACAGTCGTCGAGCTCCATGGCCGTCCCCTCCGCGGCCTTCACCGCCTGGGGGATCTCCAGCAGCCGCAGCCGCACGGGGACCTCGGGGCCGAGCATCGCTCCCGACGCGATCCGGAAGAGCAGCGCGTACCCGATCTGGCCCGCGGCTCCGGTGACGGTGACGTTCACTGGTGCTGTCATGCCCCTACTGTGGCCCAGCGGCGGCCCGCGGTCGACCTCTTGCGGTGCTCCCCATGTCACTTCGCCCGTACCGGGGCAGGGCCACCGCCCTCCGTGACCCCGCACGACCCACTCCCCGAGCCGCCGCCCGTCGCGGTACGGTGCGACCAGCGGCAATGCCGACAGGGCACCTCCAGGAACCGTTCAGCACCCGGTGGAAGCATGCCTGCGCGGCCTTCGGTCGCGGACATCACACGCCCCGTACCGGGGCACACCGAGACGCCCGTCTCCCGAGCAGAGAAGGACTTCCATGTCCCAGGACCTCGCCGCCCAGAGCGGCACGCCTGCGGTCGCCGTCGAGACGGCGGCCGGCACGCCCGAGCACGGCCTGTTCGCCAGGCTCGCCGCCGAGGCGTTCGGCACCTTCGTACTGGTGCTGGGGATCGTCGGCACCGCCACGTTCAACGCCGCCAACAACGGCCAGATCCTCCCGGTGGCGCTCGCTGCCGGCCTCCTGCTGATGGCTGCCTTCGCCGCCGTCGGCGGGGTCTCCGGCGGCCACTTCAACCCGGCGGTCACCCTCGGCATGACGATCGCGGGCCGCGCGTCATGGGCCGACCTCGTCCCGTACTGGTTCGTCCAGACCGTCGGGGGCACCGCCGCCGCGGCGGTGATGTTCTCCGTCATCCCGACGACGCTGCCCGCGCTGCTCGGCCTGGAGGACAAGGCCGCCCTGTTCGCCACGACCGCCAACGGCTTCGGCTCGCACTCGCCGCTGGCGACCCTCACCCAGGGATCCGGCACGCCCGCCGAGTTCTCCCTGTGGGGTGCGCTCCTCGTCGAGGTGGTCGCCACCGCCGTGTTCGTCGGCGTCTTCCTCGCCGTGACCTCCAAGCGCTCCACCGCCACCGGCGCGGCGGCCGTGATCGGCCTCGCGCTGGGCGGCCTGCTCATCGTCACCTGGCCGGTGACGAACGGCTCGCTCAACCCGGTGCGCTCCTTCGCCTCCACCGTGTTCGCCTCGGGATGGACCTGGGACCAGCTGTGGCTGTTCGTCGTCGCCCCGCTGCTGGGTGGCGCGCTCGCCGCGCTCTTCTACCGCGCCTTCATGCCCGTCGTGATCGACGACGAGGTCTACTTCCCGTCGACCACGGAGCGCGTCGGCACCGAGCCCGCCGCCGGGCTCGTCGTCGAGCACGACGTCGTCGACGACGGCGCCCTCGCCTCCGACCCGGAGTCCACGTCCGTCGCGGACCGCGTGACCGGCAAGGCGACGACGACCGACGCCACGTCGTCGGACGCCGGGACCGGCAAGGCTGACGCGACCGACAAGAGCGCGTCCGACGCCGGGGCCACGGACGGCGACGAGGACGGCAAGACCGCCCGGTCCTGACCCACAGGCCGCCACAGCAAGCGCCCCTCCGCCGTCGAGCGAGTCCACGCCCGACGGACGGAGGGGCGTTTCTGGTACACAAGGGGCAAATCCCCGGGACGCGCAGCCACGCACCGCCGCGCGGGCCGCCCCTGCCGAACGGAGCCGTCGTTGTCGACGCCGCACCCCCCGTCCCGTCCCTCACCGAGCGCGCCGCACCTGTCACCGTCGCAGCCGACGACGCCGCACCCGTCACCGCCGCACGGCGTGCTCGCCGATCCGAAGCGGTCCGCATGGGTCGCGCGCAGCGTCGCGTGGACCGTCGCCGCCGTGGTCCTCTTCTGGCCCCTGGCGATCGGCGCGGTGCTGGCGACCCGACGTGCCGCCCGAGCCGTCGAGGTCCACGACGAGGAGTCCGCCGCACGCGAGGCCCGTGACGTCCGGGCGCACGGCCTCGCCGCGATCGCCGTCTGCGGTGCCTGCGCGGTGGTCGCGACCGCTGTTGTCGTGGTGGGGGCCGGGCTCGTGACGCGCGCGGCACCCGCCGTCCAGTCGCTGCTCGCGGCCGGGGCGACGACGTCCACGCAGCGGCTCCCGGAACCCGCCGAGCCCTCGGTCGTCGCGGTGCCGGAGATCGACCTCGGCGAGGGCGTCTCCCTCACGACCGCGAAGCCCTGGTACCTTCTCGCCCCCGGCGACTGCTTCGGCACCGCCGATCTGAACATCTTCGTGCCGCTGGTGGCGTGCGGCTCGGCGAGTGCCCACCACGTGTTCGCCGCGGTTCCCGTCCCGGGACCCTGGCCCGGCGGGGAGCAAGGATCGGGCGCCGCGGAGCAGGCCTGCTCCGCGGCGCTCGCCGAGCTCGGGGGGCTGCCCCGGGACGCGCCCTACACGTTGTGGCACGCCGCCGAGGAACCGTGGGGCCAGGGTCAGGACGTCGTCGTCTGCGCGGCGGACCCGGCGGTTCCAAGCGAGGGCGAGACCGCCGAGACCTTCGAGGGCGACGTCCCGGCGGACTGGACGTCCGTCGAGTTCATCGCCCCACCCGGCTGCTTCGACGCTGCCCCTCTCACCGGCGCGGGCAGTCTCGACGTCGCACCCGTCCACGACTGCGCCGAGCCGCACACCGGCCTGGTGTACGCCGCGAGGTGGGTCGACCTCACCACCGACGAACCGATGGCGCAGAGCTACGCCGACGCCGGCACGTTCTGCGCCGAGGAGTTCCGCGGCCTGGCGGCCCGGGCTCCCGCCGGTCAGCGGCTCGAGATCTGGCCCGTGCTCCCGGCGGCCGACACCCCAGGCCCGATGACGTGCGCCGTGACGTCGGACGAGCCGCTCCCGGAGAGCCTGACCGACGCGGCCCGCCGACGGTGACCGGTCAGCCCAGCCCCGGCGCGGTGAGCGCCAGGACGCCGATCACGACGGCGGCCGACCAGCACGTGAACACGTCGAAGCCGCGGCTGCGCACCACGAGGCCCACGGGGCCGGTGCCCGACGTCGCGCGCCAGGTGCCCGCGACGGCGAGCGTGACCGCGATCGCGAGGGTGCCCAGCCGTGCGCCGACGACGATCCCCAGGAGCACGGCGAGCGCGATGCCCGCGAGCATGGTGACGATGGCGCGTTCGGGGCCGCGGGCGGGTACGGCGGTCGGCGCGGGGGCGGCCGCGCCGACGGCGTGCCACGCGGGCGACCCCGCGTGCTCCGGGTCGGACAGTGCTCGGGGTTCCACGACAGACGAGCCTACCCTCGGAGGGTGAGCGCGAGCACCGAGCCGGACCCCCTGCCCACCACGACGCCCGACGCACCCCCTGCGGTTCCGGCCACCCCGCCCCACCCCCGGTCCGTCGTCGTCGTCGGCGCCGGACTTGCGGGAGCGCAGACGGTGTCCGCGCTACGCACCCACGGGTTCGACGGGCGGATCACGCTGCTGGGCGCCGAGGGCGTGCCCCCGTACGACCGGCCGCCCCTGTCGAAGGAGCTGCTCACCCGCCCTGGGCCCGTCTGGCTGAGCGACGACCTCGGGGTGGACGTCGAGTCGATCGCCGACGACGTCCGCCTGGGCGACCCCGCCGTGGCCCTCGACGTCGCGCCGGACGGGGTCGCGGTGACCGCCGCCTCGGGCGAGCGGACCGCCGCGGACGCCGTCGTGCTCGCCGTCGGGTCGCGTCCTCTGCGCCCGGACGGCTGGGAGCACGCCGACGTGCTGCACACCGCCGCCGACGCCGATCGGCTCCGGACGGCGCTCCGCGAACGTCCCGGGCTGCGCCTCGTGCTCGTGGGCGCAGGGTGGATCGGCGCCGAGCTCGCCGGGGTGGCCGCCGGCGCGGGCGCCGACGTGACGGTCCTGGAGGCGGCCGTGAGCCCGCTGTCCCGGCAGCTCGGACCGGAGGTCGGGGCGCACCTGGCGCCCTGGTACGCCGCCGCGGGCGTCCGGTTGCGCACCGGGGCGGCCGTCGCGGACGTCCGGCCCGACGGGGTGACGCTGGCGTCGGGCGAGGTGGTCCCCGCCGACCTGGTGCTCGCCGCCGTGGGCGCGCGGCCGGCGTCGGACCCGTTCGCCGGCGCGGTCGAGACCGACGCCCGCGGGCACGTGGTGGTCGACGCCGACGGTCGGGTCCCGGGCCTCCCCCGGGTGTGGGCCGTGGGGGACGTCGCGGCGCGGGCGCACCCGGTCTTCGGAACGGTGCCGGGCGGGCACTGGTCGGCCGCGCTGCACGACCCGGACGCCACCGTCCGGGCGATGCTCGGCGTCACAGGTGGCACCGCGCACGCGCCGTACGTCTTCTCCCAGCAGCTCGGCCACGACCTGGCGCTGCTCGGGCTGCCGCCCGCGGCAGGGCCCGTCGTCTGGCGCGGCATCCCGGGCCAGGGGCCCTGGGCCGCGCTCTACCTGGACCCGGCCGAGGACGTCGGACCCGGCGGCGCCGAGGCACCTCGCGACGGCGTCGCCACCGTGCGCGCCGTCCTGCTCGTGGACTCGCCCCGCGACGTCGGCGGCGTGCGGCGGCTCATGAACCGCGGCGTCCCCCTGCGGCTCGACCTCGCCCGGGCCACCGACCTCGCCGTCCCGCTCAAGTCCGCCCTCGCCCCGCCGAGATAGAGAGCCCACCTCGCCGAGATAGAGAGCCCACCCGGCCGAGATAGAGAGCCGGGCTCGCCGAGATAGAGAGCCCACCGGCTCTCTATCTCGGCGAGGTGGGCTCTCTATCTCGGCGAGGTGGGCTCTCTATCTCGCGGGGTCAGTGGGCGAAGTGGCGCGTGCCCGTGAGGTACATCGTCACGCCGGCGGCCCGGGCCGCCTCGACCACCTCGGCGTCACGGATGGACCCGCCCGGCTGCACGACGGCGCGCACGCCGGCGTCGAGCAGCACCTGGAGCCCGTCGGCGAACGGGAAGAACGCGTCGGACGCCGCGACGGCGCCTCGCGCCCGCTCGAGCGGACCCGCGTCGCCCTCGGCGAGCGTGTTGGCGCGCTCGACGGACAGCCGGCAGGAGTCGACCCGGTTGACCTGGCCCATGCCGATGCCCACCGCGGCGCCGCCGGAGGCGAGCAGGATCGCGTTGGACTTGGCCGCGCGCACGGCCCTCCACGCGAACGCGAGGTCGGCGAGCGTCGCCTCGTCCGCGGCGTCGCCGGCGGCGAGGGTCCACGACGCCGGGTCGTCGCCCTCGGCCTGGAAGCGGTCGACCTCCTGGACGAGCATGCCGCCGGAGATCGGGCGGTTCTCGGCGGCGGCGTGCGGCGGGGCGTCGACCACGAGCAGGCGCACGTTCTTCTTGGCCTGCAGGATCTCCAGCGCCTCAGGCTCGAACCCGGGTGCCACGACGACCTCCGTGAAGACCGGGGCGATCTGCTCGGCCGCGGCCTTCGTGACCACACGGTTCGCGGCGATGACGCCGCCGTACGCGGACACCGGGTCCGTGGCGTGCGCGCGGGCGTGGGCCTGCGCCACGTCGTCGCCGACGGCGATGCCGCACGGGTTGGCGTGCTTGATGATCGCGACGGCGGGTCCGTCGTGGTCGTGCGCGGCGCGCCAGGCGGCGTCGGCGTCCACGTAGTTGTTGTAGCTCATCGCCTTGCCGTGCAGCTGGGTGGCCTGGGCGAGCCCCGTCGCGCCGTCGGTCCGCGTGTACAGGGCGGCCTTCTGGTGGGGGTTCTCGCCGTAGCGCAGCACGCTGGCCCGCTCGAGGGCAGCACCGGTGACGTCGGGCAGCCCGGTCTCGAGCGCCGCCTCGTCGGGCGCGTAGGCGCTGGCGAACCAGGAGGCGACCGCGACGTCGTACTGCGCGGTGTGCGCGAAGGCCGCCGCAGCGAGGCGCTTGCGCTGCGCGAACGTGAACCCGCCGCCGGTGACGGCGGCCACGACGTCGTCGTACCGCGCCGGGTCGACGACGACGGCCACGCTCGGGTGGTTCTTGGCGGCGGCACGCACCATGGACGGCCCGCCGATGTCGATCTGCTCGACGACCTCGTCCGGGCCGGCGCCCGACGCGACCGTGGCGGCGAACGGGTACAGGTTGACGACGACGAGCTCGAACGCCTCGATGCCGAGGTCGGCGAGCTGGGCGAGGTGGTCTGCCTTGCGGGTGTCGGCGAGGATCCCGGCGTGCACGCGCGGGTGCAGCGTCTTGACACGCCCCTCGAGGCACTCGGGGAACCCGGTGAGCTCTTCGACGCGGGTCACGGGGACGCCGGCGTCGGCGATCCTCGCCGCCGTGGACCCGGTGGACACGAGCTCGACCCCGGCGGCGTGCAGGGCAGTGGCGAGCTCGGTCAGGCCGGTCTTGTCGTAGACGCTGAGCAGCGCGCGCCGCACGGGGCGCTGGGCGTCGTCGGTGAGCTGGACGTCGGGGGCGGTGGGTGCGCCGGTCATGGGGATCTCCTCGGTGCGGGGTTCTCGCGGAAAGACCCTCGCACCCAGGCGGGCGGCGCGCATGGTGGCCGGTCGCACGACGCCGCGTGCTGCACGCCGACGACCGGGCGGCCGCTCCCCGGTGGTGACCCACCCTCGCCAGTCACGGCCGGTGCGAGTCTAGCGGCCCGCGGCGGACCGGTCCTCGTCCTGGACGTCGCGCACCCGGACGCCCACGAGGGCCCACGCGCGGGTGGCGAGCTCCGCACGCTCGGGCACGGGACGCCGTGTGAGCGCACCGGACACCATCTCGATGCCGAGCATGAGGTCGGCGACCGTGGTCCCGGCCGGCACGTCGTCGGCCGCCAGCCCGTCGGCGAGGTGCGCGTCGAGCACGGCGGCGACCCGGTCGCGCAGCTCCAGCATGCGCCCCGGGCGGTCCTCGGCGAGCAGGTCGACGACGCCGACGGACTCGATGGCGTGGCGCGTCACGAGGCCGAGGAGCCCCACCAGGGTGGCGCCCTGGTCGATCGAGGCCTCTTCGAGCCGCTCGACGTTCTCCTCGACGACCGCGGCGACAAGCGTCAGGCGGTCCGGGAAGTGCCGGTAGAGGCTGCCCTGACCGACGCCCGCGCGGCGCGCGATCGAGCTCAGCGGCGCCTGGGCGCCGGACTCGGCGAAGACGGCGTGCGCCGAGGCGAGCAGGGCCGCACGATTGCCGGCTGCTGCGGCCGGGCCGAGGTTGCGTCGGGGAGGGGGCACGGGCTTAACCTAGTACCGGACACTGTTGTCCGGTAGACCGCCGGGCAGCCCGCTCGTGCGGGACCGCCCACCAAGGAGGCACCATGGCACTGTCCGCAACCTCGACCGTCGGCGAATGGCTCGACCACCCGGTGGGCGGCCGCATCCTCGGAGCGGTCCTCGAGCAGGCCGGCGCCTCGGCCGAGGCACTCGCCCCGGCGCGGACCCTCCCGCTCCAGCAGCTCGTGGCGATGTCGGACGGCACGTTCCCCGCCGAGATGGTGGACGGCCTCGTCGCCGCCTACCGCGCCGAGATCCCCGAGGGCACCGAGGACCCGGCCGCCACCGCACCCGCGGCCTGGGTCGAGGAGATCACGCCCGGCCGCTTCACCGGCCAGACCGTGATCGTCACCGGCGCAGCGTCCGGCATCGGCCGCGCCGTCGCCTCCCGCGTGGCGCGCGAGGGCGGCCGCGTCGTCGCCGTCGACCTCGCCAAGGAGAAGCTCGACGAGCTCGCCGCTTCCCTGCCCGGCACCGACGTGGTCGCCGTCGCGGGCGACATCGCGGACGCCGACGCCGTCGCCGAGATCGTGCGCACGGCCGGCGAGCGGGTCGACGCGCTGGCGAACGTCGCCGGCATCATGGACGACATGAGCGCGGTGCACGAGATGGCCGACGCCACCTGGGAGCGCGTCATGCGCGTCAACGTCGACGGGACCATGCGCCTCATGCGCGCGGTGGCCCCGGGGATGCTCGAGGCGAGGTCCGGGCGGATCGTCAACGTCGCCTCCGAGGCGGCCCTGCGCGGCTCCGCGGCGGGCGCCGCCTACACGGCGTCCAAGCACGCCGTGATCGGGCTGACCAAGTCGTCCGCGGTGATGTACTCCGGCACCGGGGTCACGGTGAACGCCGTCGCGCCGGGCGGCGTCGCCACCGGCATCACGCCGGGCCGGGCCGAGTTCGGCTCGGCGCGCCTCGGCCGGTACATGGGCAACATCCCCGGCATCGCCCAGTCCGAGCACCTGGCGGCGTCGATCACGTTCCTGCTGTCGCGGGACTCCGTGAACCTCAACGGCGCGATCCTCGCCTCGGACGGCGGCTGGTCCGCCGTCTGACCTCCGCCGAGCTGTCAGGACCAGGTGCACGGATGCATGCACCTGGCCCTGACAACTCCCGGTCCTGACAACTCCCGGCCCTGACGACTCCCGGTCCTGACAGCTCGCGGCGGGGTGGTCACTCCCCCGGCATCGGGAGGGCGTCGTCCGCCCAGTCGTCCGGGCGGCCGACCCGCCACAGCGAGGGCACCAGGGCGAGCGCGACGACGGTCGCGCCGAGCAGCGCCACAAGCGTCCACAGCACGACGCCGATGCCGCCGGCGTCGAGCAGGCTGCCGCCCACCAGCGGGGCGATCGGCATCGCCGCCACGCCGCTCAGCCCGAGCACCGAGGAGAGGCGGCCCTGCATCTGCGCGGGCGTGATCGCCGCGACATACCCGGCCATCGCCGAGTTCACGGCCGGGACGAGCAGGACACCGACGGCGATCCCGACGACGTAGCCGACGTAGGTCTGGATCATGGCCATCACGGCGAACGCCACCACCAGCAGCCCCAGCGCGGGCACGACGACGGCGCCCAGGCGCAGCCGCCGGACGAGCACAGGCGCCAGGACGGCGCCGAGGAGCAGCGACGCCGCGGCCGCCATGTCGAAGACGCCGATGAGCACCGGGTCCGTCCCCGTCTGCGCGAGCTCGAGGTTGATGCCGATCATCATGCCGCTCAGGGCGATGTTGACGGTGACGAACAGGCCGAGGCTGGCGCGGAACAGCGGCAACGACCACACGTAGGCCAGCCCTTCGCGCAGCGCCGCCACCGGACGCGTGACGCGCGCGGCCGTGACGTCGTCGTTGAGGGGCACCCTGACGAAGAACGTGCAGAACGCCGTCGCCGCCTGGCCGACGACGGCGCCGATCACCGGCACGACGTGGCCGACGCCGTAGAGCACGCCGCCCAGCGGCCCCCCGAGCAGGCCTGCGACGGCGTCGCGGCCCTGCGCCGTGGCGTACGCAGTGGGGAGCTGCGGCGTGGGCACCACCGAGCGGAACGCACCGCTGATCGCCGGGTCGAGGAACGCCGTGGCGACCGCCGCCCCGAAGAGGACGGCAGCGAGGTGCCAGGCCGACAGCACCCCGAGCGCCCCGGCGACCAGGACCGTCGCCCACAGCACGGTGGCCGCGCCTGCCGCGAGCACGACGAGCCGGCGCCGGTCGGTGCGGTCGGCGACCACGCCGGCGGGCAGCGTCGCCGCGAGGGCTCCCGCGTGCCCGATCGCGGCGACGGCTCCCGCCGCGGTGGCGGATCCCGTGAGCTCGAGCGCCAGCAGCGGCACGGCGAACGTCGCCACCCCGACCCCGACGGACTGGGTGGTGAGCCCGGTCATGAGCAGCGTGAACGGGCGGTTCCGGCGCAGCGGAGGAATGTCGACGGCGGGCGCCGCACCCGAGGTCGTCGCTGCGGTCTGCGAGGTGGTCATGAGAAGGACGATAGTTCCGCAATCAACCTTGCGCAATACTTATTGCGCGCTAGTTCTTGCGCAACGCTCCGTGCGCGTCGTTGCTAGGCTCGATCCGTGCTCGAGACCATGGAGATCAGCGACCCGGACGCCCTGCGCGCCATCGCGAACCCCGTCCGCCAGCGGATCCTGATGCAGCTTGCCGTGGTGGGGCACGCCAGGGCCGCCGACCTCGCCGCGGCGATCGGCCAGCCGGCCAACTCCGTCAGCTTCCACCTCCGGGTCCTCGCCAAGGCCGGGATGATCACGGAGGCGCCGGAGCACGCCCGCGACAAGCGCGACCGGGTGTGGACGAACGTCGCGGACACCTACAGCGTCAAGGGCGACACCCCCGCAGCGGGCGAGGCTCTCCTGCGGCCGGCCCTCAGGTGGACGGCGGACGTCTTCGCGCACGGCGACCGGGACGACGCGTCCGCCCGCCGGCAGTTCGTCATGACGACGCTGCTGATGACCAAGGACGAGGCCGACGCGCTGGCCACGGAGATCGCCGAGGTGTTCGACCGCTGGTCCGAGCGGAGCCTCGCGGCGTCGCGCGAGACGCCCGACGTCCGCCGCGACGTCTACCAGATGCTCAGCGTCCTGGGCCCCCGCGACGACGCGAGCGACGGCACCGGCGACGGCCCGGCGAAGGGCGACACGTCCGGCTGAGGTCAACCACGCGGACGCCGGACGACGGACGACGGCACAGCGGCGCCAGGGTCCCGTCCGGCGCGCGGTGACTCAGCCGATGACGGCGTGGCGCCCGTCGACGCGCAGGCCCTCGCGCGCGACGCGGCCGACGGTCTCCACGAGCAGGGCACGCTCGGCGACCTTGATGCGCTCGTGCAGCGAGGCCTCGTCGTCGCCGTCCGCGACCGGGACCACGGCCTGCGCGAGGATCGGCCCGGTGTCGACGCCGGCGTCGACGACGTGGACGGTGCAGCCGGTCACCCGGACCCCGTACGCGAGGGCGTCCCGCACGCCGTGCGCGCCGGGGAACGACGGGAGCAGCGCGGGGTGCGTGTTGACGATCCGCCCCGCGAACCGTTCGACGAACGACGGCGCGAGGATGCGCATGAACCCGGCCAGCACCACGTAGTCCGGCCGGAAGACGGCCACGGCCTCGGCGACGCCGGCGTTCCAGTCCGCCCGGTCGGCGAAGTCCGCCGGGGCGACGACGACCGACGCGACGCCGGCGCCGCGCGCCAGGTCCAGGGCGCCCGCGGCGGGCTTGTCCGAGACCACGCCGACCACGCGCGCGCCGTAGGCGGCGTCGTCGTGGGCGGCGAGCAGCGCCGCGAGGTTGGAGCCACCTCCGGAGGCGAGGACGACGAGGCGCGCCTGAGCGGACGCCTCCGCGGACGTCGAGGCGACGGGGTGGCCGGAGGGGGTCTGCACGCGCGTCAGCCTACCGGCGCCGCAGCCGCCCGGTGAGGCCCGCCCGCGCGGACGCGAGCACGAGCGCCGCGCCCACGCCCACCTCCGCCGCGACCACCGCGGCGAGGCGCAGCGGATCGCCGCCCACCTCGGAGAGCCGCGCGGCGCCCACCGCTCCCCCGGCCCACCACTGCAGCAGCGCGGTGGCCGCGCCGACCGCGAGCACCAGCCCGGCGAGCACCCACGCGACGTCGGCCCACCGCACCCGCCCCGGGTCCAGGCGCGTCCATGCGAACCAGCCGGCGACCGCGCCGCAGACGACCACCACGACCGGCCCGGCCACGACGGCGGCGGGGCTCACCCAGTCCGGGCCGGGCAGCGCGCCCAGCAGCGGTACCGCGGGCAGCGGGCCGGCGTCCGTGCCGCCCGCGGAGAACACGGTGCCCTGCCCCACGGCGAACCCCGGACCGGCCAGCCAGGCCGTGGCCCACAGCACGAGGTTCGGCAGCAGGGCGAGCTGCGCCACGGCGAGGACGAACCCGCCGATCCAGCCCGGGTCGAGCCCGGTGACGATGTCGTCCGACGTGGCCCGGCCGGCGACGACCCACACGATCGTGACGACGCCCCCGGCTGCGACGAGCAGCGCGAGGGCAACGACGGCGGCGCGCACCCCCAGCCGCATCACGTCGGGCACGACCCGGTCCAGCCGGCCACCGGGCACGACGAACGTCGGCCGGTCCGGCGGCACGAGGATGCCCCCCGCCGCACCCAGGCCCCCGACGACGGCACCACCGAGCGCGGCGAGCGCCCACCGTCCGACCTCCCCGCCGACCTCGCCACCGGCCGCGGCGGCACCCGTCGCGACGGCGGTGAGCGTGCCGGTCGTCAGCGCGTAGGTCGCCGTCGCCGCCAGCCACGCGGCAAGAGTCGGCACGGTCGAGCGTTTCACCGCGACGTAGCAGGTGAACACGGCGAGGGCCCCGATGCCGAGCGGCACAAGCGTCACGACGGCGCCCCCCGCCTCGAGCGCCACCCCGTGCCCCAGCAGCCAGAGCACCGTGGCCGCGCCGAACCCCGACGTCCAGGCCGCGCCGGTGGCCTGGGGCCCGCCGAGGACGGCGACGACGGACAGCAGCATGACGACGGCGTACGACAGCACGACGCCCTGGAGCGTCGCCCACACCCCGGACGTGACGGCGGCGAGCCGCTCCCCGGCGACGCCGGCGCGGGCTCCGCCGCCGTCCTCGACGGTGCGGGGGGTTCGGGTCGAGGTGGCACTCACGCGCCCATGGTCACCCGGGCCGGCCCCGAAGTGGTGCAGACACGACGACGGCGCCCTCCCCCGAGGGGGTGGGCGCCGTCGTCGGGCGGTCCGGGGTCAGAGCCCCTGGAGGATCTCCCGCATGAGCGCGGCGGTCTCGGACGGCGTCTTGCCGACCTTGACGCCGACGGCCTCGAGGGCCTCCTTCTTCGCCTGCGCGGTGCCGGCGGAGCCGGACACGATGGCGCCGGCGTGGCCCATGGTCTTGCCCTCGGGGGCGGTGAAGCCCGCGACGTAACCGACGACCGGCTTGGTCACGTGCTCGGCGATGTACGCGGCCGCACGCTCCTCGGCGTCGCCGCCGATCTCGCCGATCATGACGATCGCCTTGGTCTCGGGGTCGTTCTCGAACGCCTCGAGCGCGTCGATGTGCGTGGTGCCGACGATGGGGTCGCCGCCGATCCCGATGGCGGTGGAGAACCCGAGGTCCTTCAGCTCGTACATCATCTGGTAGGTCAGGGTGCCCGACTTCGACACGAGGCCGATGGGTCCCTTGCCCGTGATGGTGTGCGGGGTGATGCCGGCGAGCGACTCGCCCGGCGTGATGATGCCGGGGCAGTTCGGGCCGATCATCCGGGTCTTCTTGCCCTGCAGGTAGGCCCAGACCGCGGCCGAGTCCTGCACGGGGACACCCTCGGTGATGACGACGATCAGCGGCATCTCGGCGTCGACGGCCTCGATCGCCGCGTCCTTGGTGAACGCCGGGGGCACGAAGAGCACCGAGACGTTCGCCCCGGTCTCCGCCATGGCCTCCTTGACGGTGCCGAAGACGGGCAGGACGACGTCGTTGCCGTCGTGGTCCTTGTGCGCCACGGTGGTGCCGGCCTTGCGGGCGTTGACACCGCCCACGATCTGGGCGCCGGAGTCGAGCATCAGGGCGGTGTGCTTGGCACCCATGCCGCCGGTGATGCCCTGGACGATGATCTTGCTGTCCTTGTTCAGGTAGATGGACATATCAGTGAGGTCTCTGCTTTCCGCGTCTTCTCGGGGCGATCAGGCGTTGGCCAGCTCGGCAGCCTTGTCGGCGCCGCCGTCCATGGTCTCGGCCAGGGTGACCAGCGGGTGGTTCGCGTCGGTGAGGATCTGGCGGCCCAGGTCGACGTTGTTGCCGTCGAGGCGCACGACCAGCGGCTTGCTGGCCTCGTCGCCGAGGATCTCCAGTGCGCCGACGATGCCCTTGGCGACCTCGTCGCAGGCGGTGATGCCGCCGAAGACGTTGACGAACACGCTCTTGACCTGCGGGTCGTTCAGGATGACGTCCAGGCCGTTGGCCATGACCTTCGCGTTGGCGCCGCCGCCGATGTCGAGGAAGTTGGCGGGCTTGACGCCGCCGTGGGCCTCGCCGGCGTAGGCGACGACGTCGAGCGTGCTCATGACGAGCCCCGCGCCGTTGCCGATGATGCCGACCTCGCCGTCGAGCTTGACGTAGTTGAGACCGTTGGCCTTGGCCTTGGCCTCGAGCGGGTCGGCCGCCTCCTTGTCCTCGAGCGCCTCGTGGTCCGGGTGCCGGACCTCGGAGGCGTTGTCGTCGAGGGTGACCTTGCCGTCGAGCGCGACGATGGCGCCGTCCTCGGTGCGGACGAGCGGGTTCACCTCGACCAGCGTGGCGTCCTCCGCCGTGAAGACGGTCCAGAGCTTGCGGATGACGTCTGCGACCGGGGCCTTGAGCTCCTCGGCGAAGCCGGCGACGTCCACGATCTCGGCGGCCTTGGCCTCGTCGATGCCCACGATCGGGTCGACGGCGACCTTGGCGAGCGCCTCGGGGCGCTCGACGGCGAGCTGCTCGATCTCCATGCCGCCCTCGACGGAGCACATGGCGAGGTAGTTGCGGTTCGAGCGGTCCAGGAGCACGGAGAAGTAGAACTCCTCGGCGATCTTGGCGCCCTGGGCCACCATGACGCGGTGCACGGTGTGGCCCTTGATGTCCATCCCGAGGATCTCGCCGGCCTTCTCGGCGGCCTCCTCGGGCGAGTGCGCCAGCTTCACGCCGCCGGCCTTGCCGCGGCCGCCGGTCTTCACCTGGGCCTTGACGACGACGGTCCCGCCGCCGAGCTCCTGAGCACCCGCGCGAGCCTCTTCGGGCGTCGTCGCGACGACGCCGCCGAGCACGGGCACGCCGTGCTTCTCGAAGATGTCGCGAGCCTGGTATTCGAACAGGTCCACCCTGCTGCGTCCTTCCATCGGTGGTGCCTCTGGGTCGGCAGAGGCCGGCACGAGCGATGTCTCGACATCAAGACATCTTCGCCAAGGGTAGCCGCGTCATGAGCGGAACCCCACCCGCCCAGCGTCCCACAGCCCGTCGTCGCCTGTCGGGTTGCTCACTCGCGAGCGACCCGGCCGTCCGCCCACGGGTGGACCTCGGCACCGAAGACGGGCCCGGGGGTGGATCCCTCCGGGTAGGCCCGCCGCCTACGGTCGTCGCGTGACGTACCAGACCGCTACACCCACCCGACCCGCGGGCCCTCGCCGCACGGGACCTCGCGAGACGACCCCGACCGCCGGGCCGGCCGCGATGACGTGGCGCCGCGCGGCGCTGCGCTCCGCGGCCGTGGCCGCCGCGAGCTTCGCCCTCGGCGGCCTCACCTCGTTCGCGCAGGGCGCCCTGCCGGAGGCGCTGGTGCCGTTCGCCAACTCGGCGAGCGGCTGGACCGTGCTCACGGCGGTCCTGATCGGCTGGTCGCGGGTCCGGACCGGCCTGGCCGCCGCACTGGGGGCGACGAGCTTCGTGCTGCTCGTGCTCGGGTACGCCGCCGTGTCGGCGGCGCGGGACCTGTACTACGACCCGATGCTCTTCGGCGTGGTGGGGCTCGCCGTCGGACCCTTCGTCGGGATCGCCGCGTCGTGGCTGCGCCGGGACCCGTGGCGCGCCGCGGTCGGCACCGCGCTCCTCGCGGGCATCGGCGCCGGGGAGTCCGTCTACGGCCTGACGACCGTCGTCGACACCACCGGTCCGACGTACTGGGTGATCGCCGGGGTGGGCGCCGTCGCCCTGGTGGTCGTCATGCTCGCGCGTCGCGTGCGCACGGCCGGACCGGTCCTGGTGGCCACGCTGGGCGCCTCCGCCGTCGCCGCCGCGTTCGTGTTTGCCTACACCTGGCTCGGCGGCGGCGTCAACGTGGGTTGACAACCGGTGGCCCCGTCAACGAAGGTTGACGCATGACGGAGAACACTCTCGTCGCCGCCGCTGGTGACGACCCGACCGAAGGCCTCCGCGCGGTCGTCGCGCTCCGCGACCTCGCCGAGCGGCTGGAGACGCTGCAGGTCGAGCGTGCCCGGCAGCTCGGCTGGTCGTGGCAGCAGGTCGCCGACGCGCTCGGCGTCAGCAGGCAGGCGGTCCACAAGAAGCACGGCAGGAGGATCTGATGTTCGAGAGGTTCACGAAGGAAGCCCGGGCGGCGGTCGTCGACGCCCAGCTGGTCGCCCGCGAGCTGAGGTCGGCCCGGATCGACAGCCGCCACCTGCTCATCGCCCTCGTCGGCTCCCCCGGTCCGGCGTCGTCCGCCCTGCGCGACGTCGGCCTCGACCCGGACGCGCTCGTCGTCGCCGCACGGCGCGACATCTCCCAGGGCGAACCGCTCGACGCCGAGGCCCTGGCCGCCGTCGGCGTGGACCTCGACGAGATCCGGCGCCGCACCGACGAGGTCTTCGGCGCGGGAGCGCTCGACCGGGCAGGCGCCCCTGAGCACCGGCGGGGCAAGCACATCCCGTTCACGGCCGACGCCAAGAAGACGCTCGAGCTCGCCCTGCGCGAGTCGGTCCGGCTCAAGGACCGCGGCATCCACGGCGGACACCTGCTGCTCGGCCTCGTGCGGGCCGACTGCCCGGGCGGGCGGGTCCTCGAGACCGCGCTGCTCGCCGCCGGCACGGACGTGCCCGGGCTGCGCACCGCCGTCGAGCAGGCGCACAGCGCCGCCTGACGTCCGCCCCCCATCACGTTGTGAGCGGACGATTGGCCCCGTGGACTCTGTCCAAGTGGGCCAATCGCCCGCTCACAACGGGGACCCCGCGCAGCGTCCTGGCGTCGAGCAGCACACGATCACCCTGCCAGCGCGAACGAACCGCCGCCCGGTGACCGCTCGCGCCTCAGAGCTTCGTGACCGGCGAGTAGCGCAGCAGCAGCCGCTTGGTGCCGTCGGCACCGAAGTCGATCTTCGCCACGGTGTTCGGGCCCGATCCCTCGAGCGACACGACCGTGCCCAGCCCGTACGCGTCATGGGTGACCTTGTCCCCCAGGCCCAGCGACGGGATCTGGCTGTCCGTGCGGGGCGTGGCGGAGCCGAACGTCGCGCCGGTCGACTCCTTGGGCCGGCCGATGCGCCCGCCCTCGGGCTTCGACGGGGCCGACCGGCGGGCGGGGTCGGCCGCACGGCGCTCCGACGACCAGGTGCTGCCGCCGCGCCCCGACCGGTCGCCCCACGCCGAGCCCCCGCGACGCAGCACCTGCGTGGAGGACTCGCGCCGGCGCCAGTCCCACAGCTCCTCGGGGACCTCACCCAGGAACCGGCTGGGCGGGAACTCGTTCGCCATGCCCCACGCCGACCGGGTGGCCGACCGGGAGATGTACAGGCGCTGCCGCGCCCGGGTGATGCCGACGTACGCCAGCCGCCGTTCCTCGGCCAGCTCGGAGTCGTCGTGCAGCGAGCGCATGTGCGGGAACGTGCCGTCCTCCATGCCCGTGAGGAACACGACCGGGAACTCCAGACCCTTGGCCGTGTGCAGGGTCATCAGCGTGACGACGCCCTGGTCCTGGATCGGCTCCTCCTCTGCGGCGCCGTCGGCGACGTCCTCGTCGGGGATCTGGTCGGCGTCCGCGACGAGGGACACCCGCTCGAGGAAGTCGGCCAGGTCTCCCTCCGGGTCCAGCTCGCTGAACTCCGCCGCGACGGCGTGCAGCTCGGCGAGGTTCTCCACGCGCGAGGCGTCCTGGGGGTCGTCGCTCGCGCGCAGCTCCGCCAGGTAACCGGTGCGGTCCAGGACCGCGCCGAGGATCGTGGCCGGCGCGTCGCCGTCGTCCACCAGCGCGCGCAGGTCGCGCATCATGTCGCGGAACGCGAACAGCGGCTTGGTGGTGCGGGTGGTGAGCCCGGGGATCTCGTCAGCCCGTTCGAGGGCGGCGCCGAACGAGATGCGCTCGCGGTCCGCGAAGCCCGCGACCATCGACTCGGCCTTGTCGCCCAGCCCACGCTTGGGCACGTTGAGCACGCGGCGCAGGTTGACGTCGTCGTCGGGGTTGGCGAGCGCGCGCAGGTACGCGACGGCGTCCTTGACCTCCCGGCGCTCGTAGAACCGCGTGCCGCCCACCACCTTGTACGGCAGCCCGACCCGGATCAGCACCTCCTCCAGCGCCCGCGACTGGGCGTTGGTGCGGTAGAAGACCGCGACGTCGCCCGGCCGCACGCCCTCCGTGTCGCCGAGCCGGTCGATCTCCTCCGCGACGAACCGGGCCTCTGCGTGCTCGTCGTCGGCCACGTAGCCGACGATCTTGGCGCCCTCCCCGGCGTCCGTCCACAGCCGCTTGGGCTTGCGGTCGACGTTGCGCGAGATGACGGCGTTCGCGGCGGTGAGGATGTTCTGCGTCGAGCGGTAGTTCTGCTCGAGCAGGATGGTCGTGGCGTCCGGGTAGTCCTCCTCGAACTCCACGATGTTGCGGATCGTGGCGCCACGGAAGGCGTAGATGGACTGGTCCGCGTCGCCCACGACGGTCAACTCGGCCGGGTCGAGACCGTCCACGCCGCCCGCACCGCCTGCGCCGGACGCCGCGTCGGCCGTGGCGCCCGCCAGCTCGCGCACCAGCATGTACTGCGCGTGGTTCGTGTCCTGGTACTCGTCGACGAGGATGTGCCGGAACCGGCGCCGGTAGTGCTCGGCGACGTTCGGGAACGCCTGCAGCAGGTTCACCGTCGTCATGATGATGTCGTCGAAGTCGAGGGCGTTCGCCTGCGCCAGCCGTGCCTGGTAGCGCCGGTAGACGTCGGCCAGGACGGCGTCGAACTCCGGCACCTGCGAGGGCAGGGTGCCTGCCTCGGCACGGGCCGCCCGCTCCCGCCAGCCCTCCGGCGTCGCGTCCGCGCCCGAGCTGCGCGCGTACGACTCGGGGTCGATCAGCTCGTTCTTGAGGTCGCTGATCTTGTGCGCGAGCCCGCGCGCCGGGTACTTCTTCGGGTCCAGGTCGAGCTCGCGCACCACGAGGGACACCAGCCGCTGGGAGTCGGCGGCGTCATAGATGGAGAAGCTGCTGCGCAGGCCGAGCGTCTTGGCCTCCTTGCGCAGGATCCGCACGCAGGCGGAGTGGAACGTCGAGACCCACATGCGGCCCCCGGCGGGCCCGACCAGGCCCGTGACGCGCTCACGCATCTCGGCCGCGGCCTTGTTGGTGAACGTGATCGCGAGGATCTCCCCGGTCCGCGCCCGGCCCGTCGCCAGCAGGTGCGCGATGCGGTGCGTGAGCACCCGCGTCTTGCCCGAGCCGGCCCCCGCGACGATGAGCAGCGGCGAGCCGTGGTGCACGACGGCGGCCCGCTGCTGCGGGTTGAGGCCGTCGAGCAGCGCGTCCGGGTCGAGGTGGGAGAACGCACCGCCCGCGCGCGACGCCGGGGCGTGCGGCGCGCCCTCGTGCGCCTCGGCCGCGACGTCGCGCACCCAGTCGGGGGCGCCGGCCGCGGGGTCGGCGGCGTCGTCGTCCCAGCGCGGGGCGGTGGAAGGCAGGCGCGCGGTGTCGTCCTTGGCGGTGGTCGTGAACCCGGGGAGCGAGAGGCTGTCGAACAGGGATGTCATCGTGGACCAAGCCTAGGCTCCGCAGCCGACATCCCGGTGCCGCCGTAGCGCTCGATCCGCCTACTCGCGGCGGACAGCTCTCTCCGTGGTGCACTCAGACGCGGGCCTGGCTACTCTCTTCCGGGCGGGAGACCGACATCTTCTTCATCAAGGGCAGCTCGAGCCCGAGCGTCGTCCCCGCCACCCCAAGACGGACCTCGTGATGACCCTGCCCACACCGCAGAACCTCGAAGACGCTCCGCTGTGGGAGAACTACGTCGTCGCCCAGCTGACGCAGGCTGCGCTCGGGCTCGTCCCCGAGAGCACGCTGGCGTTCGGCGTCGAGGTCAACGAGTTCGACCTCGTCGTCGTGTGCCAGGTGCCGGAGGCAGCCCCCACCCTGACGACGACGTCGATGAGATCGCGCAGGAGCTGGTGTTCCTGCTGGGCGAAGCCGCACGAGACCCGGAATCCAGCTGACCACGACCCGGAACCGACGCCACGCCGTCCCGTGGCCGGGCGTCGTCCCGCTCCAGTGGACGTGACGACGGAGGAAATGCCCACACAGCCTAGGCCGGATTCTCCCAGACCGACACGTGCGACCGGCTCTCGGCGGTGAACGGCGACCGGTCCCAGTCCGCCCAGCGGTGCACCAGCCGCAGGCCCGCGATCCGGGCCATGAGGTCCAGCTCGGACGGCCAGACGTAGCGGAAGGGGATCGAGCGGAACCGGCCGTGCCCGCCCTCGACGGTCACGTGGTTCGACGTGAACTCCTGCGTCACCGTGTCGTAGCGGTCGAAGCCGACGTAGCCGCCGCCCTCCCACGGCTCGATGCCGAAGGGCACGGTGTCCTGACCGGGCGGCAGTCGGCGCAGGTTCGGCACACCCACCTCGACCACGAACCGCCCACCCGGGCGCAGGTGCGCCGCGGCGTTCACGAAGCAGGCCACCTGGGCGTCCTGGGTCGTGACGTTGCCGATCGTGTTGAAGACGAGGTAGGCGAGCAAGAACTCACCCGGTACGCGGGTGCTCGTCATGTCGCCGATCGTGACCTCGACACGGTCGCCGCCCGGCTTGGCCGCGATCCGCGCTGCCATGGCCCGGCTCAGCTCGATGCCGTGCACCCGCACGCCCCGGGCGGCCAGGGGCGCGGCGATCCGCCCGGTGCCGACGGCGAGCTCGAGCGCCGCACCGTCGCCGGCGAGCTCGGCGAGCACGTCGACCGTCCGGGTGATCGCGGCCGGGTCGTTGGAGGGTCCGCCGACGTCGTACCTGGCCGCGACGCTCTCCGGGAACCAGCCGTCGGCCGGGTCGTCGTGCTCTTCGCTCGTCATGTCCTCGACGGTAGTGAGCCGGGTGACGGAGGTCACCCGATTTCCCGTGCGGCTACCGGCGGTGCAGCCGCATCGGCGTGTGCGGGATGTCGTCCTCGAGGTACTCCGGGCCGTCGGGCACGAACCCGAACGTCCCGTACCAGCGGGTCAACGGCGACTGCGCTCCGAGCACCACGTCGGCCCGTGGCGCCGCCGTCGTCGCGGCGTCCAGCGCCGCCTGCATCAGCGCGGCCGAGGCGCCCGTCCCCCGCGCGTCCGGGTGGCAGGCGACGCGCCCGATCCGCTGGACGTCCCCGTCGTCGAGCACCCGGGCGACGCCGACGACGCGCCGCCCGCCGTCCCCGTCGTCGAGCAGCACGACGTGGCGGGTGCCCGGCTCGAGGTCGCGGCCGTCCAGGTCCCGGTAGGCGCAGTCCTGCTCGACGACGAACACGTCCTGCCGCAGCGCCCATGCCTGGTACGCGGTCCGCGCGTCCAGCTCGTCCAGCGTCGCGACGCGCACCACCCACCGGTCGTCGCGCTGCTGCCGCGGGTCGTGCTGGTTCATGGTCTCCTCCGAGGTGCCGTACCTGCCGCAGACACCCTAGGCCCGGCGCTAGTCTTCGGCCGTGACGATCCCCGCGCGCATCGGCGCGCTCCTGCTGTGCGGCGTGGCCGCGCTCACCCTGTCCGCCTGCACGACGGACGCCCCCGCCCGTGAGGCGGGCGAGGGCACCGACCTCGTCGGGGCGGTGTCCATCTCCTGCTCCACGCCCGACGGGCTGACCGTCGCCGTCTACTCGGTCACCCGGCCCGCGGAGGGCACACCCGACTTCGGCCCGGTGTGGGAGCTCTCGGCCCACTACCCGACGTGCGAGGCCACGACCGAGGCGCCCGCCACGAGCGAGGCGGAGGTCGCCGCCGTAGGCGACGGGGCCGAGAGCGGTCACGTGTACTCGAGGTGCGCGTCCAACGAACCCACGGCACCGGACGTCGTCGGGCCGGTCGTGCTCGCCCCCGGCCAGGAGCTCACCGCGGCCGCGCTGCTGGCACTGTGCCCCGACCACCCGCAGGCGTCGTCGTGGCAGGGATGATGCCCCGCCACGTGCCGTGCCCCCGAACGGACCTCGGCGACGTCAGGTGAGGATCAGCCCCGCGACCCAGGCGAGGGTCGCGACGAGGCCGCCGGCGAGCTGGACGCCGATGGTGATGGCGGTCGCCTGGAGGGCGGCGACGGTCGCCCGCCATGCCGCACGCCCGTCGCGCCGGCGCGACAGCTCGACGAGGTAGACCGCGCCCGCGAAGAAGAGGAACAGGCCGACGACCGGCACGACGAAGAACCCGACCAGGCCCGCCACCCCGGCGAGCGCCAGCGTCGACCAGGGGACGTCGGCCCGCCGCATGTGCTTGCCCGCGAGGAGCCACTGGCCGAGCTCGGCCAGCACGATCGCGACCGCGGCGACGGCGAAGCACGTCCACGCCGTCGGGCCGCCCGTGACCCAGGCCCACACGAGCACCGAGCCCAGCACGAGGACGTTGCCCGGCAGCACCTGGACGACGATCCCCACCAGCCCGACGGCGATGCCCAGGCCGACGAGGACCTCGCCGAGGAGGCTCATCCGCGCGCCCGCCGCACGGCACGCGAGGGCGAGCCGGTCGTCACCAGAAGACGGCGATCAGGATGTTGACCAGCGTCAGGGCGCCGATCGAGTGCTTGAGCCCGGGCGCGACGGCACCTGTCCCGTTGTCACCCTTGGAGCCCTGGCGCTTGGCCACGAACGCGAGCACGGTGATGATCAGCGCGATCGTCAGCTTGACGCCGATCTTGGCCATGCTCGGGCCGCCGTCGCCCCACAGGTCGCTCATCTCCGCGACGCCCACCATGAGCACGCCGGCCACCAGGGCCGTCGCCGCGCCGTGGAACACCCCGCGGTACAGCCCAGGGCTGGTGATCGACGCGATGTACCCGCCCAGGACGATCGCCCAGCCGAGGAAGTGCAGCACGAGCAGGGCGTTGTAGAGGATCTCCATGCGCACAGCCTAGCCGCGCACCGGGAAGGTTACCGACAGGCGTCGGCAACCTGGGCCGGGCCGGGGCGCCCGCGCCGCCTCGCCGACGCGCGTCCATATGCTGGTCCCACGATGTGGACCTGCCCTCGCGCACCTGCGAGGACGTCGGCTACGGTCAACGCCATGACCACGGCCGCGCACCAGGACCTCGTGACACGTCACGAGACGTCGGCGTGCGCCCACACGTGCAGCTGTCTGTGCCGCTGTCGCTGATCGCGCCCCACCTCAGCCCGTCCGCCTGACCGCGGAGCTGAGCACCGGCGCGCGCCGTCGGTCCTCGGCCCCTTCCTGCTGAGCTGCTCGTCGTCGCGCGTCCCCGCCCCCGAGGACCACGAGGAACTCCCAGATGACCACGCAGACCACCGCACCTGCCGCCACCGACACGGGCGCCGCCCCGTCCCGAGTGCGCCCCTCCCGTGCCGGCAAGCCGAACGGGCAGTGGAAGGTGGACGGCACCACCCCGCTGAACCGCAACGAGGAGGTCAAGCAGGAGGGGCCGCCGCTGGCCGTCCGTGAGCGCATCGAGACGATCTACGCCCACCAGGGCTTCGACTCCATCGCCGACGACGACCTCCACGGCCGCTTCCGCTGGTGGGGCCTGTACACCCAGCGCAAGCAGGGCATCGACGGCGGCCGCACGGCGACGCTCGAGCCGCACGAGCTCGAGGACCGATACTTCATGCTCCGGGTGCGCTCCGACGGGCAGGCGCTGACGCCCGCGGCCCTGCGCGTGCTCGGCGGCATCTCCACCGACTTCGCCCGCGGGTCGGCCGACATCACCGACCGGCAGAACATCCAGTACCACTGGGTCGAGATCGAGGACGTGCCCGAGATCTGGCGCCGCCTGGAGAGCGTCGGCCTGGAGACGACCACCGCCTGCGGCGACTCCCCGCGCGGGTTCCTGGGCAGCCCGGTGGCCGGCATCGCCGCCGACGAGATCATCGACCCCACCCCCGTCCTCCTGCGGATCAAGCAGCGCTTCCTCGGTGACCCGGACCTCGCCGACCTCCCCCGCAAGTTCAAGACCGCCGTCACCGGCCACCCCAGCCTCGACGTCGTCCACGAGATCAACGACATCTCGCTCGTCGGCGTCGTCCACCCGGAGCTCGGCCCCGGCTACGACCTGTGGGTGGGCGGTGCGCTCTCGACGACCCCGCGCCTCGGCGAGCGTCTCGGGGCGTTCGTCACCGCGGAGCAGGCGCCCGACGTCTGGCACGGCGTCATCCGCATCTTCCGCGACTACGGCTACCGCCGGCTGCGCAACAAGGCGCGCCTGAAGTTCCTCCTGGCCGACTGGGGCACCGAGAAGTTCCGCGACGTCCTCGAGACGGAGTACCTCGGGTACCGCCTGCCCGACGGCCCGCCGCCCGCGCCGGCGACCCGGCCCGGCGACCACGTCGGCGTCCACGAGCAGAAGGACGGCCGGTTCTACGTCGGTGCCGCGCCCGTCGTCGGCCGGGTCGGCGGGGGCACCCTCACCGGGCTGGCCGACCTCATCGAGCGCGTCGGCGCGGACTCCGCCCGGCTCACCGCCCACCAGAAGATCGTGGTCCTCGGCGTACCGGCGGACCGCGTGGACGAGCTCGTCGCCGGCCTGGAGCCGCTCGGCCTCACGGCCCGCCCCAGCCTGTTCCGTCGCTCGACGATCGCCTGCACCGGCGTCGAGTTCTGCAAGCTCGCCATCGTGGACACCAAGGACACCGCCGCCGGGGTCATCGCCGAGCTGGAGCAGCGGCTCGGCGGCCTGACCGACCGCCTGGAGCGGCCGATCGAGCTCAACGTCAACGGCTGCCCCAACTCCTGCGCGCGCATCCAGACCGCCGACATCGGCCTCAAGGGACAGATCATCACCGTCGACGGCGAGCAGATGCCCGGTTTCCAGGTGCACCTGGGCGGCGGGCTCGTCGGCGAGGGCCGTGACGCCGGTGGCCTCGGGCGCACGGTGCGCGGCCTGAAGGTCCCCGCCGACGAGGTCGCGGACTACGTCGAGCGGCTGGTCCGGCGGTACGAGGCGGACCGCGACGGCGACGAGACGTTCGCCCAGTGGGCGCACCGGTCCGACGAGGACGTGCTGCGGTGAGCGCCATCCAGCTCGCCGACCCCGTGACCCTCGGCGCCACCACCTCCGTGACCGGCGGCGAGCGCCTCGCCCGGGTCCGGGAACGTGCGGCCACGCGCGAGCGCACCCGCATCGAGCGCCGCGCCGCCCGCGCGTCCCGGCAGCGCCGCAGCCTCACCGACCTGCGGCACGTCGTCGAGCGCGGGCAGGCACAGCTCCACGCCGACGGCGACCGCCCCGAGGCCACGGCGCAGGAGGTCATCGCGTGGGCCGTCCGCGAGTTCGGCCCCTGGCTCGCGGTGGCGTCCTCCATGCAGGACACCGTGCTGTCCCACCTGGTCTCCCGCCAGCTGCCGTTCGTCGACGTCCTCTTCGGCGACACCGGCTACCACTTCGCCGAGACGCTCGGCACCCGGGGCGCCGTCGAGATCGAGATGGACGTCGACGTCGTGGACGTGCTCCCCGAGCTGACGGTGGCCCAGCAGGACGCCGAGCACGGCCCGCGCCTGCACGAGCGCGACCCCGAGGCCTGCTGCGCGATGCGCAAGGTCGCCCCCATGCGGCAGGCGCTGCAGGGGTACGAGGCGTGGGCCACCGGCGTACGTCGTCGCGAGACCGCGGCGCGCGCGAACGCCCCGCTCGTCTCCTTCGACGAGCGCAACGGCGTCGTGAAGATCAACCCCCTGGCCGCGTGGACCGACGAGCAGGTGGCCGAGTACTCGCGGCGGCACGGCCTGGTCGTCAACCCGCTGCTGGACGACGGCTACCCGTCGGTCGGCTGCGAGCCGTGCACCCAGCGCGTCGAGGCCGGCCAGGACTCCCGGGCGGGACGCTGGGCCGGGCTGGACAAGTCCGAGTGCGGGCTGCACGGATGAGCCGGAAGGTGTCCACCATGCACGAGACCTACCCCCTGGGGCTGCGGGTCGCCGGCCGCCTCGTCATCGTGGTCGGCGGCGGCCCCGTCGCGCTGCGCCGCGTGCGCGGCCTCCTCGCGGCCGGAGCGCGGGTGCGGGTCGTCGCGCCCGACGTCGTCCCCGAGCTCGCCGCGCTGGTTGCCGCGGGCGTCGTCGAACGCGCGACGCGCGGCTACTGCGACGGCGACCTGGACGACGCGTGGCTCGTGCACACCGCCACCGGCGACCCTGTCGTCGACGCGCGCGTGGCCGCCGACGCCGAGCAGCTGCGCACGTTCTGCATCACGGCCTCGTCCGCGGGGCTCGGCAGCGCGTGGGTGCCCGCGGTCGCCCGCACGCGGGTGGACGACGACGGACCGGCGCGCACCGCGGGCGAGGTGACCGTCGCGGTCACCGCGCACCGGGACCCCCGGCGTGCCCAGCGGGTGCGCGACGCCGTGGCGGCTGGCCTGGACGACGGCACCCTGCCGTTGCGGCGCGTCCGGCCGGACGTGGAGCCGCGCGCGGGGCGCGTCGCCCTCGTCGGCGGCGGCCCCGGGTCCGCGGGGCTGCTCACCACGCGCGGACGCCGCCTGCTCGCGACGGCCGACGTCGTCGTCGTGGACCGGCTCGCCCCCCGCTCGCTCCTGGCCCGGCTCGGCAGCGACGTCGAGGTGATCGACGTCGGCAAGTCCGCCGGCCACCACCCGGTGCCGCAGGAGCGGATCTCGGAGCTGCTCGTCGAGCACGCCCTCGCCGGGCGGGACGTCGTGCGCCTCAAGGGCGGCGACCCGTACGTCTTCGGGCGGGGCGGCGAGGAGCTCGAGGCGTGCCGCGCGCACGGGATCGAGGTCGAGGTGGTGCCGGGCGTCACCTCGGCCGTGTCGGTGCCCGCCGCGGCCGGGATCCCCGTGACGCACCGCGGCGTCGCCCACGGCTTCAGCGTGCTCACGGGGCACGACGGGATCGGGGAGGTGCCCGGGGGGACGGACCACACCGTGGTGCTGCTCATGGGTGTCACCCGCCTCGCGGACACCGCCCGTGCGCTCGTCGCGGCCGGACGCCCGACCACGACGCCGGTCGCCGTGGTGGAGGACGGCTTCGGGCCGCGCCAGCGCACCACCGTGGGCACGCTCGCGGACATCGCCGCGCGGGCGGCCGCGGTGGGCGTGCGCGCCCCCGCCGTGACGGTCGTCGGCGACGTCGTCCGCCTCAGTCCGGCATGGCCGGGGCAGGACGACGCGCACAGGGCGGCCGCGCCCGCCGTGAGGACCTCGTGACAGGGGTTCACCTCCGCGCAACCGTCCCGGCCGACCCGTCCCCTAGCGTGGTGCGCATGGACGTCGCACCCGCTCTGCTCGCCGTCTCGCACGGCACGTCGTCGGACGCCGGAGCCGAGGCCGTCGCCACCCTGGTGGAGGCGGTGGCCGCCCGGCTGGCCCCGGCTGCCGGCGCGGGGGTGCCCGTCGAGGTGCACGCCGGCTTCGTCGACGTCCAGCAGCCTGACGTGCCCACGTGCCTGACGGGGCTCGTCGGCCGGGCCACCGTCGTCGTGCCCCTGCTCCTGTCGGCCGGTTTCCACGTGCACGTCGACCTGCGGGACGACGTCGACGCCGCGCTCGCGCGGGGCATGGACGTCACGCTCGGCGGCGCCCTGGGACCGGACGACCGGCTCGTGGACCTGCTCGCACGGCGCCTGGACGAGGCCGGCCTCACGGACGACGACGTCGTCGTGCTCGCCGCGGCCGGGTCGAGCGACCCGCGGGCCGTCGCCGACTGCGAGGCGACCGCGGCTCGGCTCGCGGAACGCCTGCGCCGCGACGTGCCCGTCGGGTACATCGCCAACGCGGACCCCCGGGTGCACGAGGTGGTCGGCGCGGCCCGGGCCGCCCACCCCGGGCGGCGCGTCGTCGTGGCGTCCTACCTGCTGGCGCCCGGGTTCTTCGCCGACCTCGCCGCGAGGGCGGGGGGCGACGTGACGACCCCCGCGCTGCTCGTGGCGGACGACGACGCGCCCGCCGAGCTCGTCGACGTGGTGCTGGACCGCTACCGCGCGGCGGCTCAGAGCAGGCGGCGCGCCGCCGCCCAGCGGGTGAGCTCGTAGCGGCTGGAGAGCTGCAGCTTGCGCAGCACCGCGGAGACGTGGGTCTCGACCGTCTTGATGGAGATGAACAGCTCGCTCGCGACCTCGCGGTAGGAGTAGCCGCGGGCGATGAGCCGCATCACCTCCTGCTCGCGCTTGGAGAGTCGGTCGAGCTCGTCGTCCGCCACCGCGACGTCGCCCGCCGCTGTGCCGAACGCGTCCAGCACGAACCCGGCGAGCCGCGGCGAGAACACCGCGTCACCGCTCGCGACCCGCACCACGGCGCCCGACAGGTCCGACGCAGAGATGTTCTTGGTGACGTATCCGCGCGCACCCGCCCGGATGACCGCGACGACGTCCTCCGCCGCGTCCGAGACCGACAGGGCGAGGAAGCGGGTGCCCCCCAGCAGGTCGGCGCAGCGCTGCACCACCTCGGCCCCGCCACCGCCGTTGCCTCCGGGCAGGTGCACGTCGAGCAGCACGACGGGCGGCCGGTGCTCGTGGACGACGGCGACCGCCTGGTCGACGTCCGCGGCCTCCCCCACGACGCGCACGCGCTCGTCGAGGCTCGCGCGCACGCCCGTGCGGAACATGTGGTGGTCGTCGACGAGGACGACCGGCACGGGGCCGGACGCGGGGGCGGGGGTGGCGGTGTCCGGGGTGGTCACGGGCGGGCTCCTTCGGGGCTGTCGGCGGGTACGGCGGTCGGGGAGGTCCCAGGGGTCGAGGGGGCTTCCGGCGGCGGCTCGGTCGCCGCCCGGGGCATGCGCAGGCGCACCTCGGTGCCCCACCCCGGCCGGCTGGTCACGCCGGCGGTACCACCCCGGCGCCGGACCCGGCCGAGGATGGACTCCCGCACGCCGAACCGGTCGGGGGCGATGTCCTCCATGTCGAAGCCCTCGCCGCGGTCCCGCACGAAGACCTCCACGGCGTCGTCGGCCACCTCCAGGTAGACCGTGACGGGCGGGCTGCCGTGCACCACCGCGTTGACCAGCGCCTCGCGCGCCGCCTGCAGCAGCGCCTGCGTCTCCTCGGTGGGCACGCAGTCGCCCACGACGACGGTCTCGATCTCGACGGCGCGGCCGTCCTCCACCTCGCCCACGAGGTCGCGCAGCTCGGCCGCCAGCGACGTGCCCGGGGCGGTGCGGTCCGTGTAGAGCCACTCACGCAGCTCCCGCTCCTGGGCGCGGGCCATGCGGGCGACCTCTTCGGGGTCGTCCGCGCGGGCGCGGATGAGGGCGAGGGTCTGCAGCACGGAGTCGTGCAGGTGGGCCGCGATGTCGGCCCGCTCCGCCTCACGGGCGCGCGCCGCGCGCTCGTCGCCGAGCTCGCGCACGAGCCGCAGCCACCACGGCGCGAGCATCAGGGCCGCACCGGCCAGCACCGCCAGCGACGCTGCCGCCGCCTGCAGCAGCACCGGCAGCGGCGCGTCCTGCCCGATGAGGAGGAGCACGCCGACCATGACGAGGATGACGCCGCCGGCCAGCCGGAGGACCAGCGCCGAACGCCGTCCGCCGCCCCGCCCCAGGTCCCGCTGGGCCGCATCGAGCTGGCTCCAGGCCAGCGCGAGCCCGCCCACGGCGACGAGCACCGGGAGCACCCACGACGCGCCCAGCTCCCAGCCGAGCCGCACCGCCACCAGGAGGAAGGCTCCCGCGATGAGGGCCACGCCGATCGCGATGTCGCGGATCGGCAGGGACGACACGGAACCCTGCAGCCGCAGCCGGGGCGCCAGCCGCTGCAGCGACGACTGGCCCGCGTCCGCCGCGGCCGTCCGCGGGTCGCCCGCGGGGACCGTCACCCACCAGAACACGTACGCGAACCCGCCGGCGCCGCCCGCGAGCACGAGCACGAGGAAGCAGATCCGGACCAGCACGACGGGTAGCCCCAGGTGCGCGGCGAGGCCCGCGGCGACGCCACCGAGCAGCCGGCCCTGGGGGGGCCGGCGCAGCGGGAGCCGGGGCGCACGATCGGTGGTCACGGCATCGATCCTGACACGCCGGGAACACCCTCGGGGGCGTATCGCCAGGGATTCAGGGTCCGCTCCCCCAGGGTTTCAGGGTCGGCTCAGGGCAGCACCCGATGCCGAGCGGGCGCCGTTCTTGCCAGCATGGAGCCATGACCACCGACGACCACAACCCCCCGACCGGGGGCGACGCGCCGCCCACCGGCGGCCCCACGCCCCCGCCCCAGCGCAGCGGTGACGGCTTCTTCGACTCCGTCCGCCGCCTCGGCCTCTACCGCTCCGACGACCGCTGGGTCGGCGGTGTCGCCGGAGGCCTGGCGCAACGCTTCGGCCTCGACCCCCTCCTGGTGCGGGGCCTGCTCGTGCTGAGCTTCTTCCTCACCGGCGCCGGGATCGTCGTGTACGCCATCGCCTGGGCGCTCCTGCCCGAGCAGCGTGACGGCCGGATCCACCTCCAGCAGGCGGTCCGCGGCGACTTCGACGTGGCTCTCCTGGGCGCCGTCGTCGCGCTCGTCGTCGGGATCGCCTGGAACGGCGGGGTCGGCTGGTGGTCGGGCTACTTCGACTGGGTCGACGGACTGATCTGGATCGCCGTCTGGGTCGCGATCGTCTGGGTGATCGTCAAGCTCGTCCGCAGCCGCCGGCCGCGCACGACGCCGCCCGCCCGCCCGGGCTACGGCCCCGTGCCGCCGCAGCCCGGCCCCTGGCAGACCGGGCCCTCGCAGACCGGACCGTCGCCGGCAGCGCCCGGCGACCCGCACTTCGTGCCCGCACCGCCCGCGCCGTACCTCTCGACGCCGGCGACGCCCGCACCGTACCCGACGACGTACCCGGCGACGCCGCCCCGGGGTGCGGCGACGGCCTCCGCGCCGTATCTCTCGGCGCCCGTGGCGTCACGGCCCACGCCGCTGCCCGCGCCGGCAGCTCCGCCGCTGCCCCCGATGCCCGTGCGCCGCGGCCCCGGTGCCACAACCGTCGGAGTCGTGCTCGGTCTCGTCCTGCTCGGCGGGGCGCTGCTCCTCGTGGCCGACCGCATGGGCGAGCTCGACCTGCCGCTGTGGCCCACCTGGCTGGGCGTCTCGATCGTCGTCCTGGGCCTCGGGATCGTCGTGTGCGGTCTGCGCAGCCGCAAAGGTGGCGGCCTGACGTTCCTCGCCGTCGTCGCGGTCATCGCGGGAATCCTCACCTGGCCCCTCGCCGGCGGACCGGACCCGTGGGACTGGTGGGACGTGTCGGACGACACGGACGCGCCGGGCACCACCATCAGCAACGGCACGGTGGTCCCGCGGACGATCGAGCAGGCCGAGGACGGCGTGCAGGTGTCCTTCGGCAGTGCGGTCGTCGACCTCACCGAGCTCGACCTCGACGGTGTGTCCCCGGGGGATCCGGTCGTCGTCCCGATCTCGATGACCGCAGGCAGCACGACCGTGCTCATTCCCGACGGCGAGGCCGTCGCCGCGGACGTGAACGTCCGGGCCGGCAACGCGAACTGGCGGGTGGACGACCAGGAGCAGTCCGTCAACACGTTTACCGACGCCCCCGCGCGGTTCACGACCCAGGAGGTCAGCGGTGCGGACACCATCGTGCTGCTGCTCGACCTCGACGTCCGCGCCGGCGACCTGACCATCAAGGAGACCCGATGAGCGACGACAAGCCCACGACGCCCCTGCACCGCGACGGGTCGGAGGAGGTCGACGAGACGCAGGCCCTCCCCGCGGCCGACGAGACGCAGGCCCTCCCCGCGGCCGACGAGACGCAGGCCCTCCCCGCGGCCGACGAGACGCAGGCCCTCCCCGCGGCCGACGAGACGCGGGCGCTCCCCGTCGCCGGGCCCGACGACCCGCTGTCGGTCTTCGACCGGCCCGATCCCCGACCGTCCGGCGAGCCCGCGCCGTCGGTCGGCGCTCCGCCCTTCGACCCGGGCCGGTCCACCGAGCGGTCCTCCGCCCCTGCCTCACCGCTCGACCGGGCACCGGCACCGGCTTCGGCCCGCTCGGACGAGCCGGCCCGCACCGCTCCGGTCAAGCCCCCGGTGTCCTCGGGACCGCGGTCCAGCACGATCGTCTGGGGTTTCCTCGTCGTCGCGTTCGGCGTCGGGCTGCTCGCCAACGCCGCGGGCGCACGGATCGACATCGAGCTGGCCGCGATCGTGCTGCTCGCGGCGGCGGGCGTGCTGCTCGTCGTCGGTTCGGCGGTCAGCGCGCTCCGGCGGCGTCGCCAGGGGGCGCCCACCCCCTGAGCGCGGTCGGGTCGGCGACCTGACTCCCCTCAGGCCGTCGGCCCGGTCTCCGGGCTGCGCGTGGACCCCGGCGCCGAGGCGTCGGGGTCCGCCTGCGTCGGCTGCTCCGGTGCCGGGGTCCGTGTCGTGGGCGTGTCCGTCGTCCGGGCCGGCATCGCCGTCGTGCTTGGCGTCCGCGTCTCCGGTGCCGGCGCTTCCGCCGTGCGGTACGACGTCCGCGAGGGCGGCGGCGGGGTCGGCTCGGCGGGGCCGTTCGGCGTCGCGGTGGTGTCGGCATGACGCGGGGCGGTCGAGAGGTCGCCCTGCGAGCTCAGTCCCGGCCCTTCGACCGAGACCTGCGGCCCCCCGGCCAGCTTGCGCAGGGCCACGCCGACCAGGATGAACAGGAGGCCGATGCCGACGACCAGAGCACACACCCCGAACGCGACGACCGACGTGAACAGGGACGCCCGCAGGAACGACGCGTTCATGACGCTCGCGCGGAGCGGGTCGTCCTGCGGCAGCTCCGCGTACGTCTGGCCGCCCGCCATCTCCTTGGCGTGCATGTCGATGACGTCGGCCTGCGCGTAGGCGGTCAGCGGGCCGGTGACGGACTGGCCCGCGAACATCCCGCCCAGGAGTGTGGAGTCGTCCGCCACCGTGATGTTCTCGTTGGAGAGGGTCATGGCCACGACGGCCCAGACCACGACCCCCGCGATGATCAGCACGATCCCGGCGATGATGGAGAACAGACCGATCCCTCGGACGCCCCTGGTGGGCTGGATCGTGACCGTGCTTGACATGGGAGGCACCTTCCGTGGACGCGGGACGAGCGGACCAGGCACTTCTGAGGCTCACGGTAGTCCGATCGCTACGGCGAGTCGCGGCGAACGTGCAGGCTGCGGATACCTGGCCCGCAGGTGGAAGGATGTCCCGGTGCGCATCACCCACGTGTCGGACTCCTACCTGCCCCTGCTCGGCGGCATCGAGACACAGGTCGCCCGGCTCGCCCGCCGGCAGGCGGACGCCGGTCACGACGTCGAGGTGATCACGACGACGCCCGCCCGGCCCGGCGCGCACGGCATCACGACCGGCCGCGGCGACGACGGCGTCACCGTGCACCGCGTCGCCGCGCGGGTCCCTGGCGGCTACCCGGTCCACCCCCGCTCCACCCGCCACGTCCGGGGCCGGCTGCGCGCCGCCGACGCCGAGGGCCGACGCCCCGACGTCGTCCACCTGCACATGGGCGTCCTCGCGCCGACGACACAGGCAGCCCTGCGGCCGGTCACCCGCCTGGGGCTCCCCGCCCTGCTCACCGTCCACTCGGTCTGGGACGGCTGGGAGCGCGCGTTCGCCGCGCTCGACGGCGCCGCACGCTGGTCGGCCTGGCCGGTGCAGTGGTCCGCGGTGAGCGAGCTGACCGCGGCGCCGCTGCGCCGGATCGTGGGGCGCCGGCTCGGTGCCGCCGAGGCCGACGCCCGGGTGTCCGTGCTCGGCAACGGCATCGACGTCGACGCCTGGCGCCTGCCGCGCACGGAGCGCGGCGACCGGGCGGAAGGCCACGAGGTGCACGTCGTGTCGGCCACCCGGTTCGCCCCCCGCAAGCGGGTGCTGCCGATGCTCGAGGCGATCGCGGCCGCGGCCGGGCGCGCCCCCGGCGCCCTGGTCGCGACGATCGGCGGTGACGGACCCCAGCTCGCCGAGGCCCGGGCGTGGGTGCGCGACAAGGGGCTGTCCGACGTCGTCCGCCTGGTCGGCCGGCTGAGCCCGACGGAGCTCAAGCGCCTCTACGTGCGGGCCGACGTGTTCGTCGCGCCCGCCGTCCAGGACGCGTTCGGCATCGCAGCGCTGGAGGCGCAGGCGGCCGGGCTCGCCGTCGTCAGCCGGTCACAGTCCGGGGTCGCGGAGCGGCTGGTCGACGGCCGTGACGCCCTGCTGGTGGACGACGACGACGCGATGGCCGACGCCCTCGTCCGCCTCGCCCGGCAGCCGGACCTGCTCGACGCGATCATCGCCCACAACCGGACGGCAGACCTCGCGACGTCCTGGCCGCGCGTCCTCGCGGACACCGAGGCCGCCTACCGCCGCGCGGCAACCCTCACCCAGCGCTGAGCGAGTCCCACCTCACCCACGAGGCAGGGTGGGACGGGGCGTCGTTCGTGAGAGCCGAGCGAGGAACGAGCGATTCATTCGAACGAACGACGCCCCGTCCCACCCGAGAACCCCAGACTCACTCCCACTCGATCGTGCCCGGCGGCTTGCTCGTCACGTCGAGCACCACGCGGTTGACCTCGGAGACCTCGTTGGTGATACGGGTGGAGATCACCGACAGCACGTCGTAGGGCAGGCGCGTCCAGTCGGCGGTCATGGCGTCCTCGGAGGAGACCGGCCGCAGCACGACGGGGTGCCCGTAGGTGCGGCCGTCGCCCTGGACCCCGACGGAGCGGACGTCGGCGAGCAGCACCACCGGGCACTGCCAGATCTCACCGTCGAGGCCGGCCTTCGTCAGCTCCTCGCGGGCGATGGCGTCGGCCTTGCGGAGGGTCTCCAGGCGCTCGGCGGTGACCTCGCCGACGATCCGGATGCCGAGGCCCGGGCCGGGGAACGGCTGGCGCGAGACGATCTCCTCCGGCACGCCCAGCTCGCGGCCCACGGCGCGGACCTCGTCCTTGAACAGGGTGCGCAGGGGTTCGACGAGCTCGAACGTGAGGTCGTCGGGCAGGCCGCCCACGTTGTGGTGGCTCTTGATGTTGGCAGCGCCCTCGCCGCCGCCGGACTCGACGACGTCGGGGTACAGGGTGCCCTGCACGAGGAAGCGGACCTCTTCGCCGTGCGCGCCGGCCTCGGCGACGATGTCGCGCTGGGCGTCCTCGAAGACACGGATGAACTCGCGCCCGATGATCTTGCGCTTGGTCTCCGGGTCGCTGACGCCCGCGAGCGCCGTCAGGAAGCGCTCCTTCTCGTCGCGCACGATCAGGCGCACGCCAGTGGAGGCGACGAAGTCGTTCTCGATCTGCTCGACCTCGCCGGCGCGCATCAGGCCGTGGTCGACGTGCACGCAGGTGAGCTGGTCGCCGACGGCCTTCTGGACGAGGGCGGCGGCCACGGCGGAGTCGACGCCACCGGACAGGGCGCAGATGACGCGCGCGTCGCCGATCTGGGCACGGATCGCGGCGACCTGGTCGGCGATGACGTTGCCGGCGGTCCAGTCGGGCGCGAGCCCCGCGCCCTCGTACAGGAAGTGCTCCAGCACCGTCTGCCCGTGCGCGGAGTGCTTGACCTCGGGGTGCCACTGCACGCCGTAGAGGCGACGGCCGGAGTCCTCGAAGGCGGCGACCGGCGAGCCGGAGGACGTCGCGAGCACCTCGAAGCCCTCGGGTGCCGCGTGCACGGCGTCGCCGTGGCTCATCCAGGTGGTCTGGTTCGCGGGCGTGCCCGCGAGCAGCACGCCGGCCGAGCAGACCTCCACCTCGGTGCCGCCGTACTCGCGCGAGCCGGTCTGCGCGACCGTGCCGCCGAGCGCGCGGGCCATCGCCTGGAAGCCGTAGCAGATGCCGAGCACGGGCACGCCCGCCTCGAACAGCGCCGGGTCCACGAACGGGGCGCCCGCGGCGTACACCGACGACGGCCCCCCGGACAGGATGATCGCGGCCGGGTTCTTCGCGAGCATCTGCTCGGTCGTGAACGTGTGCGGCACGATCTCGGAGTAGACCTTGGCCTCGCGCACGCGGCGCGCGATGAGCTGCGCGTACTGCGCGCCGAAGTCGACGACGAGAACCGGGCGGGGCTGGGTGGTGGCGGGGGACGTCACCGGCACATCCTAGCCGCCGCGCCCTGCCGCCCTTTCGCGCCCCGAGGCCCGCTACCCGGTGGGGTAGGTCACCTCGACGCGCCGGTTGAGGGCTCGTCCGGCAGGGTTGTCGTCGCCCTCCACCTCGTTCGCCGCGACGGGGTCGGACTCGCCGTGACCCTCGACCTCGAGCGTGAGGTCGGGGCGCGCGTCCGACAGCACGTCGGCGACGGCGTGCGCGCGCTTCTTCGACAGGGTGAGGTTGCGGGCGTCCGAGCCGATCGCGTCCGTGTGCCCGTCCACCCGGACCGTCGCGTCCTGCGGGACGTCCCCGGCGAGGTCGGCGACGGCGGCCTCCGCCTCAGCAGTCAGGGTCGCCTCGCCGAAGTCGAACAGCAGGTCGGAGGTGAGCGTCACGACCGTGTCGTCCTCCTCCTGGCGCTCGGTCTCGAGCACCGTGGTGGAGTCCTCGGCACGCAGCACGAACGTCGAGTCGTCGGTACGCAGGTCGTGCGTCGCGTCGTCGGCGGCGAGGTCGATGACGGCGGCCGCGCGCATGGTGTCCGTGATCGTCGTGTCCTCGATGCGTGCGCGGTCGGCGGCGAGGTCCTCCGCCGCGTCCTCGACGAGCGTCGGGTCCGGCGTCCGGTCGCCCGGCGACGACGTCACGCTCGGGTCCGCCCCGCTCACGACAGGTCCGGCCGCGCCTGCCGCCCCTGCAGGACCGGCGGCACCGGCGACGAGGAGGACGGCGACGGCGACGGCGGCCGCGCCCCGGTGACGACGCACCGTCACTTCTGGGCCCCGTCGAGGTAGGTCACCGTGGCGTCGGTGAACAGCGGCAGGCCCTCCCCCGGCGCGACGTCGACCGTGGCGGGCTCGCCCTCCGGCGCCGGCAGGATCGCCCAGGCCTCGATCGTGCCGTGGTTGGGGAACTGGAAGCCGATGTTCTCGAGCGGCGAGACCAGCATCGACTTGGAGCACTTCAGCCGCTCCAGGCCCGCGTCGCCGGCGCTCGCCGTGTCCGGCTGCCAGGCGCCGTCCGTGCAGTACGGCTTGTAGGCCTTCAGCGCGCTGCGGTCGGTGACGGTCGTCGCGGGGACGACGCCCAGGTCGTAGTAGCTGGCCCCGGCGTCGGCCGGGGCCTCGTCGTCGTCCCAGCGCAGCGCCCAGCGCACGGTCATGTTCTCGCTGCCCACCTCCACGGAGCGCAGGGTGACGGTGACCTCGCCGCCCCAGGAGTCCCCGCTGCCGTGCGGCGTGGCCATCGTCTGCTCGCCCATGACCTGGTCCGCGACCGACGCCGTGCCGGGGTCGGCCGCGCCACCGCCGGCCTGGTTCGTGGAGGTGCCGCTGCCCTTCCCGCCGTCGTCGGCGGTGTCCTCGCCGCCGCCGGTGCAGCCGGCGAGGAGGAGCGTGCCCGCGAGGGCGATAGCGGCGGCGCTACGGGCGCGCGTGGTCCACGTGGACGTCATGGGGTCTCCGGGATCTGGGAACGGGCGTGACGGCCCGGTGCACGGGCCGGCCCCAGCGTGGCACACCCCACCGACGGCGCACAGCCTGCGCACATGGGGAGGACTGCCCGTCTCAGGCGGCGACCGCACAGCGATCCGGTCGCAGTTCGGCGGCAGCTCAGGCAACTCGGCGGCAGCTCGTCGGCGCCCAGCCGGCGACCTGGCGGCCGCCGCACGGACTCAGCCCAGCCGTTCGCGCAGCTCCCGCGCCGCCCGCTGCGGGTCCGCGGCCTGCGTGATGGCCCGCACCACGACCACGCGCGTCGCCCCGGCGGCGAGCACCTCGTCCAGGCGCCCGCCGTCGACGCCGCCGATGGCGAACCACGGGGTGGCGGGCCGGCTCGCGGCGACCTCGCGGAGCAGGTCGAGGCCGACCGCAGCCCGCCCGGGCTTGGTGGGCGTCGCCCACAGCGGGCCGACGCAGAAGTAGTCGACGTCCGGGTCCGCCTCGGCGGCGGCCGCCTGCGCGGCGGAGTGCGTCGAGCGGCCCAGCACCGGGTCCGTGCCCAGCAGCGAGCGCACCGCGGCCACGGGCAGGTCGCCCTGGCCCATGTGCACCGCGGGCGCGCCGACCAGGCTCGCGACGTCGGCCCGGTCGTTGACCGCCCACAGCGCGCCGTGCTCGTCGGCGACGCGCGCGACGAGGTCCTGCAGCTCGAGCTCGCGGGCCACGTCGAGCGTCTTGTCGCGGAGTTGGACGACGTCGACGCCGCCCGCGAGCGCCGCGTGCAGGAAGTCCGCCAGGTCGCCGCGCTCCTCGCGGGCGTCGGTGCACAGGTACAGGCGCGCGGCGGCGAGCCGGGCGCGCGGGTCGGGGCCAGGGGTGCTCACCTGCCGGAGCGTACCCACCCGCTCGGTCATCGGCGGCGTAGGGTGACCGCAGCACGGGAGCCCACACCGGGGCTGAGAGGGCGAGGGACGCCGACCGTCGAACCTGATCTGGGTCATGCCAGCGAAGGGAGCACATCATGCACGTGCCCGAGCAGCGGGAGCTGCCGGCCCGCGACGTCGTCGTGGTCGGCGGCGGGATCGTCGGCCTGTCGGTCGCTTGGCGTGCCGCACGCGCCGGGCTGACCGTCACCGTGCTCGACCCGTCGCCCGGCGACGGCGCGACGCACGCCGCGGCCGGCATGCTCGCCGCCGTGACCGAGGCGGACTTCGGCGAGGAGCACCTGACCCGACTTAACCTCGCGTCCGCCGCGCGCTGGCCGGCGTTCGCCGCCGACCTCGCCGCCGCGAGCGGTCAGGACGTCGGGCTGCAGCGCCGCGGCACCCTCGCCGTCGCGTACGACCGCGACGACCTCGCCGTGCTGCGCCGCGTGCTGGCCCTGCACCGGCGCTGGGGCCTGGCCTCGGCCGAGGTCCCGGTCGCCGAGGCGCGGCGGCGCGAGCCGTTCCTGGGCCCCCGGCTGGCCGGGGCCGCGCTGGTCGACGGCGACCGCGCCGTCGACCCGCGCGCCGTGCACGCCGCGCTGACCCGTGCGCTCGTTCACGCGGACGGTCGAGCGGGCAGTCGTGCGGGCGGCGGCGCCCTCGTGCGCCGGGCCGCGGTACGTCTGGAGCAGGACCACGCGGGCCGCGTGGTCGCGGTGCACGACGACGCGGGCGGGCGTCACACGGCGGGCGCGGTCGTCCTGGCGACCGGCACGCCCCGGGACGACACCCTGCTCGACGGCGTCCCCGGGGTGCGCCTCCCGGTGCGTCCGGTCAAGGGCCTGACGCTGCGCCTCGACGCCGGGCCCGGGCTCACGCCCGAGCACGTGGTGCGCGGCATCGTGCAGGGTCGGCCCGTGTACGTCGTGCCGCGCCCGGCGGGCACCGGGACCGGGCCCGGCAGCGGGCCGGAGCACCGGGAGGTCGTCGTCGGCGCCACGAGCGACGAGCGTCCCGACGACCGGCGGGCGGAGGCCGGCAGCGTCTTCTCCCTGCTGCGCGACGCCCGAGCCCTGGTCCCCGGCCTCGACGAGGCGGCGCTCGTCGACGTCACTCCCCGCGCCCGGCCCGCCACCCCGGACAACCTGCCGCTGATCGGCGCCACCGCCGTGCCCGGGCTGCTCGCCGCCACCGGGCACGGGCGCAACGGCGTGCTGCTCGCCCCGCTCACGGCGGACGCCGTCCTCGCGGCCCTCACCGACGGTGGAGTCCCCCTCCGCCTGCCCGCCGACGCCCCCGCCGACCTGCTCGGCGCCGCCGACCCGCGGCGCTTCGCGACCACCACCCGACGCGCCCCCGAAGGAGCACCCGCGTGACGACCGCACCGACCGCCGTCGTGAACGGCGAGACCTACCCGCTCGACGGGCCGCACGGCGACGGCGTCGAACAGGTCGTCGCCACGCTCGTCCCCGCGTTCGTCGCCGACGGGACGGTGCAGGGCATCGCCGTCGCGGTGAACGACGCCGTCGTCCCGCGCGGCCTGTGGGCCGCCACCCGGATCGCGCCCGGCGACCGGGTCGAGATCGTCGCCGCCGTCCAGGGCGGCTGAGGAGGAACATGTCCACCACGCACGCCGAGACGCCCGCCGAGCCGCTCGTGGTCGCGGGCGTCACGATCGGCTCCCGCCTCGTCATGGGCACCGGGGGCGCCGCCAACCTCATGACGCTCGAGGACGCGCTGGTCGCCTCCGGGACCCGGCTCACCACCGTGGCGATGCGCCGGGTCGCCGTCCGGCCGGGGGGCGCGGGAGCCGACGACGGCGGCATCTGGGGGCTGCTCGCGCGGCTCGGCATCCGCGCGCTGCCGAACACCGCGGGCTGCTTCTCGGCGTCCGAGGCCGTGCTCACCGCCCAGCTCGCGCGCGAGGCGTGCGGCACCGACTGGGTCAAGCTCGAGGTGATCGCCGACGACGTCACGCTCCTGCCCGACCCGCTCGGCCTCGTCGAGGCGGCCGACCAGCTCGTGCGCGACGGGTTCGTCGTGCTGCCGTACACCAACGACGACCCGATCCTCGCCCGCCGGCTCGAGGACGTGGGCTGCGCCGCCGTCATGCCCCTCGGAGCCCCGATCGGCACCGGGCTGGGCGTGCTCAACCCGCGCAACATCGAGGCGATCGCCGCCGCCGCCGCCGTGCCGGTGATCCTGGACGCGGGCGTCGGCACGGCGTCCGACGCCGCCCTCGCGATGGAGCTGGGCTGCGACGGCGTGCTGCTCGCCACCGCCGTCACCCGAGCCGCCGACCCGGTGCGCATGGCCCACGCGATGCGTCTCGCCGTCGCCTCCGGGCACCTCGCCGCCGGGGCGGGACGCATCCCGCGGCGCGAGGGCGCACTGGCGAGCTCCTCGCCCGACGGGCGTCTCGACCTCGCCCTCTGACCCGCCCTCCCCGCCGAGACAGGGAGCACCCTCGCCGAGATAGAGAGCACCAGGGCGCGAGATAGAGAGGGCACCGGGCCGAGATAGAGACCCCCGACCGACGAGATAGTGCGAAGAGCTATCTCGTCGGCCGGGGGTCTCTATCTCGTCGGTCCCGGGTCTCTATCTCGCGGCGATGAGGGCAGGCGCTCCGCCGTCCACGGAGCGCGCGTCGATGCCGACGGCCCGCACCACGTCCGCCACGCGGGCCGACCGCGCGCCCGCGGCGCACACCAGGAGCACGGGCCGGTCCGCGGGCAGCTCGGCCCGCGCGGCGTCCGCGCCGTCCGGCCCCAGGAACACGCCGCTCGGCACCAGGTGCGACCCGGCCAGCGGGAGCAGCCGCGCCTCCCACTCCTCCCGCACGTCGACCAGCGCGACCGTGGGGTCGCCGGCGAGCAGGTCGGCGGCGTCCCGGGCGGACACCGCTGCGGGGCCCAGCCCCGACGACGACGGCACGGGCAGCCCGCAGAACGCGGCGTACGCGGCGTCGTCCGGCAGCAGGGCGACGACCGGCTCCCGCGTCGGGTCCGGGCGCACGGTGAGCTGGCGCCACGTGAGGTCGAGGGCGTCGTAGACGGCGATGCGGCCCAGCAAGGTGGTGCCCGCGCCGGTGATCAGCTTGATCGCCTCGGTGGCCATGACCGACCCGACGGTGCCGCACAGGGCACCGAGCACGCCGCCCGTCGCGCAGTCGGGCACGGTGCCCGCGGGCGGGGGCACCGGGAAGACGTCGCGGTAGGTGGCGCCGCGCTCCCGGGAGCCGTCGGCCAGCCGCGGCGCGCCCCAGAAGACGCTCACCTGGCCGTCGAACTGGTGGATGGCGCCCCACACGACCGGGACGCCGAGGATCTCCGCCGCGTCGGAGACGAGGTAGCGCGTGGGAAAGTTGTCCGCGCCGTCCAGCACGACGTCGTACCCGCCCACGACGTCGAGCACGTTCTCGGGGGTGAGCCGCACCGGGTGCGGCACGACGTGCACGTCGGGAGCCAGGTCCGCGAGCCGGTCCCGGGCGGACTCCACCTTGGGCCGGCCGAGGTCCGCGGTGCCGTGCACCACCTGGCGCTGCAGGTTGGTGACGTCGACGACGTCGTCGTCCACGACGCCGAGGGTGCCGACCCCCGCGGCCGCGAGATACTGCAGCGCGGGGCTGCCGAGCCCGCCCGCCCCGACGACGAGGACGCGCGCCGCACCCAGCCGCCGCTGTCCCTCGACGCCGACGCCCGGCAGCGGCAGGTGCCGGGCGTACCGGGCCAGGCGCGCGGCGTCGAGCTCGGCGCCCGGAGCGACGAGGGGGGCGAGGGCCGGGCCGTCGGTCGTCATGCCGCGTACCGCTGCTCCAGCGCGCGGAGCTTGGCCTCGGCGTCGGCGTGCACGCGCTTCTCCAGGACGAACGACATGACGGGGACCACGCCCGCGAAGACCATGGTGGCGAGGCGGCCGAAGCGCCAGCGCATCTTGGACCACAGGTCGAACACGGTGACGAGGTACACGACGTAGATCCAGCCGTGCGCGTACGGGACCCAGCCCAGGTAGTCGATGACCGGCTGCACCTCGACGACGTACTTGAAGAAGAGCTCCAGGCACAGGATCAGCAGCATCACACCGGTGAGGATCGCCATGAAGCGGTAGCGCGACATCGCTCCGCGGGCCTTGCGGATCGCGGTGGCGGCCTGCTCGGAGGTGGCCTGGCCCTCGGCCGGCACGGGGTTCTGCTGTGGCGTGGTCACCTTGGCATCGTAGTGAGAAAAATCCGGTGCCCGGTGTCGGTAGGCGTGCCTAGGCTTGACGACCGTGCGCCCCCTCCCCCCGCCCGACCCGGGCACCCCTCCGCTGACGTCGCCCGCCCGGCTCCTGGCCTGGCAGGCCTGGCGTCAGCGCGACGTGCTGGCGAAGTCGCTGGTGGTGGGCGTGGTCGTGATGCTCGCCCAGGCCGCGTCGCCGCTGCTCCTCGGGCGCGCGATCGACGACGGGCTGAGCCACGGCTTCGGTCCCGAGCTCTTCGCCTGGTGCGGCGCGATGCTGCTCGCGGCGGCGGTGATCGTCGGCGGCGGCGTCTACAACCACGTCTGGGACGTCGAGAACTGGGTGCGCGCGTCGCTCGCCTTCTCTCAGCTCATCGGCCACAAGTCCTCCCGTGCGGGGCACGCCCTGACCCGCAAGCTGCCCACCGGCGAGGTCGTGGCCGCGGTCGCGAACGACGCGCTGCGCGTGGGCGACATGTTCTCCATGGCCGGCCGCTTCACCGGCGCCGTGCTCGCGTACGTCGCCGTCGTCGTCGTCATGCTGTCCCAGCACGTGCAGCTCGGCCTCGTGCTGGCGCTCGGCGTGCCCGTCGTGGCGGCGGCGCTCGGGCTGCTGGTCAAGCCCCTGCAGTCGCGTCAGCTCACGCAGCGGGAGGCGACCGGCCGCCTGACCTCGCTCGGCTCGGACACCGTCTCGGGTCTGCGCATCCTGCGCGGCATCGGCGGCGAGGAGGTCTTCGCCGGGCGGTACGCGCGCCAGTCGCAGGAGGTGAGGCGCCAGGGCGTGCGGGTCGCGGGGCTGCAGTCCGTCCTGGACGGTTTGCAGGTGCTGCTCCCCGGCCTGCTGGCCGCGCTCGTGCTGTGGCTCGGCGCCCGGGCGACCGTGCGCGGCGAGATCACCGCCGGGCAGATGGTGACCTTCTACGGCTACGCGGCGTTCCTCGCGTGGCCCGTGCAGATGGCCACGCAGATGCTGCAGATGGTGATCCGCGCGGTGATCTCGTCCCGCAAGGTCCTCGACGTGCTGCGCGTCACCGAGGCGACGCCGTCGCCGGCCGTCCCGGTGCCCGCGCCGCCCGCGGAGGCCGAGCTGGTCGACGAGACCAGCGGGCTCGTGCTGCGCCCGGGCCGGGTCGTGGGACTGGTGTGCGCCGACCCCGACGTCTCGGCCGCCGTCGCGACCCGCCTCGGCAGGCTCGACGACGACGCCGAGGCCGGCACGCCGGTGCGCCTCGGCGGCGTGCTGCTCGCCGACCTCGACAAGGAGGAGCTGCGTCGTCGGGTCGTCGTCTCGGAGGCGACGCCGCACCTCTTCTCGGGCGTGCTGGGCACCGAGCTCGACGCCCGCGGCCGCGCCACCGAGGCGGAGCTGCTCGCCGCGATGCTCACCGCCGACGCGCAGGACGTCCTCGACAGCGTGCCCGGCGGCCTGAGCGGCGAGCTGCCCGAGAAGGGCCGGTCGCTCTCGGGCGGCCAGCGGCAGCGGCTCGCGCTCGCCCGCGCGCTGCTCACCGAGCCGGAGATCCTCGTGCTGGTCGAGCCGACCAGCGCGGTCGACGCCCACACCGAGGCCCGCATCGCCGAGCGGGTGTCCCTCGCGCGCCGCGGCCGCACGACGCTCGTCGTCACGGCCAGCCCGCTCGTGCTCGACCACCTCGACGAGGTCGTGCTGCTCGACGGCGACGGCCGCGTCGCGACCTCCAGCACGCACGCCGCGCTGCTCCGGCGCACCGACGCCGACGGCGCCGCGTACCGGGACGTCGTGGGCCGCAGCATGGCCGAGGACGACGCCGCACCCGACGAGAGCATGGAAGGGGCCGCACGATGAGCACGCCGTCGAACCAGCTGCCGATCGCCGGGCGCCCCGAGGTCAACCGCACGGTGGGCCGGCTCTTCCGCCGCCACCGCGGCCAGCTCGGCGGCGTCGCGACGCTGCACACGCTCGCGGCCCTGGCGGGCCTGGTCGGGCCGTTCGTGCTCGGCCGCATCATCGACGAGGTGGCGGGCGGCACCACGATCGGCGCCGTCGACCAGCTCGCGCTGATCCTGCTGGGCGCCGTCGTCGCGCAGGCAGTCGTGACGCGGTACGCGCAGCGGCTGTCCATGGTGTTCGGCGAGCGGGTGTTCGCCGAGCTCCGCGAGGAGTTCATGGACGCCGTCACCCGGCTGCCGCTGTCCACCGTGGAGAAGGCCGGCACGGGCGACCTCGTGGCCCGCACCACGAACGACGTGAACAAGCTGCAGCACGCGGTCCGCTTCGGCGTCCCACGGGTGCTCGTGTGCGTCGTGACCATCACGCTGACGCTGGTGGCGTCGTTCCTCACCTCCCCGCTCGTCGCGCTCGGGCTCGTCACCGGGGTGCCGCTGATCGTCGTCGCGACCCGCTGGTACCTGCGGCGGGCCACCCCCGGCTACCTGCGCGAGTCCGCCGCCTACGCCGCGATCAACGGCTCCATCACGGAGGCCGTCGAGGGCGCCCGCACGACGGACGCCCTGCACCTGGGCGCCCGGGTCCGCCGCCGCGTCGACCGCGACCTGCGCGAGGCGTTCGACGCCGAGGCGTACACGCTCGGCCTCCGGCTGCGGCTCATCCCGTCGCTCGACGCCGCTGTCGCGGTCGCGCCGATCGTCGTCGTGCTGTGGGGCGGCTGGCTCGCGTCGCAGGGCACGGTGAGCATCGGCGCCGTGACGACCATCGCGATGTACGGGTACCAGATGGGCGGGACGGTGTTCGATCTCGTCTTCTGGCTGGACGAGATGCAGGTCGCCGCGGTCGCGCTGGCCCGGGTCGTCGGCGTCGGGCTGGTAGGCCCGGACCGCGTCACCGGTACCGCCGTCCCGGCGTCGGAGGAGGTGCGTGCCCACACCGTGCGGTACGCCTACCGCGCGGGGCACGACGTGCTGCACGGCATCGACCTCGACCTCGCGCCCGGCGAGCGGCTTGCCGTCGTCGGGCCGTCCGGGGCGGGCAAGTCGACGCTCGGCCGCATGCTGGCCGGCATCCATCCGCCCACCGGCGGGTCGGTCACCGTGGGTGGTGTCCCCCTGGTCGAGCTGCCGCTGGAGGACCTGCGCACGCACGTCGCGCTGGTCACCCAGGAGCACCACGTGTTCGTCGGGACGCTGGCGGAGAACCTCCGGCTGGCCGACACGTCCGCCTCCGACGAGGCGCTGTGGAACGCGCTGGACGCCGTCGACGCCACCGGGTGGGTCGGGGCGCTCCCCGATCGGTTGGCCACCGAGGTCGGCTCGGGTGGGCACACGCTGACGCCCGCGCAGGCGCAGCAGGTGGCGCTCGCGCGGCTCGTGCTGCTCGACCCGCACACCCTCGTCCTCGACGAGGCGACGTCTCTGCTCGACCCCCGCGCGGCCCGGCACCTGGAGCGGTCGCTGGGCGCCGTGCTCACCGGGCGCACGGTGGTCGCCATCGCGCACCGGTTGCACACCGCGCACGACGCCGACCGCGTGGCCGTCGTCGACGGCGGGCGGATCACCGAGATCGGCCCGCACGACGAGCTGGTGGCCGCCGGGGGCGACTACGCGAAGCTCTGGCAGAGCTGGCAGCACGAGTAGCCCCGCGAGATCGAGGTATCTCGCGAGTTGTCCACAGGGCCCCAGCGATGCGGCGAGGCGTTCTGCCAGCATCCCGGCATGACGACGCACGCACCGCGGCCGGGCGACCGCCGGGACCTCGACGCCCCGACAGTGCCCCCTGCCACCCGGTTCAGCGAGAGCCGACGAGCCGAGATCGCACGGCGGACGGCGACCGGGGACCTCCAGCGCGTACGCAAGGGCGTCTATCTGGCCCCTGTCGACGAGGACGGTCCGGCGCGGGCCAGGCGGGCCGAGGTGCTCCGACGCGTCCGCGCCGTGCAGCTACGGCTCACCACCGCCTACTGGTACTCGCACACCACCGCGGCGGTGCTGCACGGGTGCTGGACGTGGCGTCTCTCCGACGCCGTGCACGTGACGCAGCTGCGGGCCCCCAACGCGGAGCAGTCCCGGGAACGCGGCCTTCGCCGCCACTGGACGGCGCTGCCGCCGCGCGACCGGACGACGATCGACGGCCTCCCCGCCACGACGCTGGAGCGCACGGTGGTGGACTGCGCGCGAACCTTGCCACCCGACCAGGGGCTGGTCGTCACCGACTCGGCCCTGCGCGGGGGTGCCGACCTCGACGTGCTGTGCGCGATCCTGGACGAATCGGCCGGGAGACGCGGGGTGCGCAGGGCCCGAGAGGTCGTCGACCTGGCCGATCCTCGATCCGAGTCGCCGGGCGAGTCGTTGCTGCGCTGGGTGGTGCACGACGCCGGGCTGCCGACGCCCGAGGCGGGCCACCGCACGATGACGCGACGCGGCGACGTCTGGCTCGACCTCGCCTGGCCCGAGCGCAAGGTCGCCCTCGAGTTCGACGGCGCGGTGAAGTACTCGGGCGGCGACTACGGCGACCCTGCGGGTCGTGTCTTCGCGGAGAAGCTCCGGCAGGACGCGCTGGAGGAGGCGGGCTGGCTGGTCGTGCGGGTCACGTGGGACGACCTGCACCAAGCGGAGGCGCTGGCGGCCCGCATCCGGGCTGCGCTCCGCACCCGTTCGCCGAGATCGAGGTATCCGTCGTGAGATCGACCTTCAGTAGGTCGACCTCGCGACGGGTACCTCGATCTCGCGCTCAGGCCGGCGCGACGGGCTGGCGGATGATGGTCCGCATCTTCTCCGGAGCGGCCCGGCGCGGGTCGGACAGGTAGATCTCGTGGTGCCGCCCGCTCAGCGCCAGCCCCTGCGCGGCGACGAAGGCGTGCAGCCCGTCGATGGTCGGCGGCTCGGTGGCGAACGGCCCGACGTGCAGCACCTGGGCCGCCAGGCCGTCTCCGAAGGGCTCGAGCCGCACGCGGTCGCCGGCGGGCAGGTCCTTGGCGCGCGCCGCGCGGGCGACGACGTCCTCCGCCTCCACCTGGGTGACGACGGCGGGAAGGCTGATCATCATCGTCCACCGCCACTCGTCCTTGGCATCGACGCTGAACCGGCTCATGTCGTCGGCCCACCACAGCCCCTCGAGCGGCATCACGGTGTAGGCGTCACCGGTCGCCTCCTTCACCGCAGCTCGCAGGGCGTACGCGAGCGGGTACAGCGTCTCGACGGCCTCGCGATAGGCGGGCACCAGGTTCGGGTCGCCCGCGCCGTCCACCATCAGGTGGGGGCGCGGCGGCACCTGGACGAGCGTCGGCGTCGTCGTCGCGGAGTACTGGTCACGCAGCTCACGCTTCGAGTCGATGGTCACCATGTCGGCAGAATGGCAGCCGGCACCGACACCGCCGACTCCCCACCACCACCGTCACCCACGCGACGAGGTCGGGGTGGGGTCAGCCCGGGAGGCCGGCGATCCCCCGGCCGACGGCGTCGTCGGCGTCGTCCCCGCGGTGCCCGCGCCGTCCGCCGGCCGCTTCGTCGCGGACCAGGCGCACCCACAGCAGCACCGCGAAGAGCCCGAACACCCACCACTGCAGCGCGTAGAACAGGTTCTGCAGGTTGACGCCCTCGCTCCCCTCGATGACGGGGCGGGGCAGCGGCTCGGGCCCGCCGCCGGCCGCCGCGACCTGCGCCGGGTCCGAGCCGGTGAGCACGACGTAACCCGTGTACGTCGGCCCGCCCCAGGTGTTCACCAGGGCGCCGGTGGCGATGGAGTCGACCAGCGGCGGACCGTCCAGGTTGTCCGGGAGCGGCTCGACGCCCTCCTGGACCGACTCGGACGCCTGGAGCCACCCGCTCACGCGCACCTCGCCACCGGGGACGTCCAGCACCTCTCCGGCCGCGGACGGCGTGGGGACCCAGCCGCGCACGACGGGCAGCACGGGGGCGCCGGACAGGTCCGCCCACGACGCTCCCCCCGTCCCGTCGTCCACGACGCGCAGCGGGGTGAGCACCAGGTAGCCCTGGCGGCCGTCCAGCGAACGCCCGGCCACGAGCAGCTGGTCCGCGGCCTCGTAGGTGCCGGTCGCCCAGACCTCGCGGCCCACGAGCTCGCCGGGGAACGACTCCTGGGGCCTCAGCAGCTCGCCCAGCGCCGCCGGACCTTGGGCGAGGGCTTCCGCGGCCTCCTGCTGCGCGGCCAGCTCGGCCCGCTGGTAGGCGCGGTCGAGCTGCCAGACCCCGAGCCGCGCGCACACCGCGGCGGCGAGCAGGAAGACGAGCAGGATCCCGATCATGCGGGGCTGGACGGCCACCGCCCAGAGCGGCCTGCGGACGGGCTGGGGGCTGGACACCAGCACACCGTAGACGTCGCGGACGCCCCGCACGGAATCCGGGCGCACCTGACGAGGCGACAGATCGATGTCACCTCCGCCACCTCGCGGGTCATGGTGCATCGAGCCTCGGACTGCGATGGAATGAGGCCAGGTCGGCAGCACCACGCACGCCGGCCGTCCCCGAGCAGCTCAGGAGCGTGTGATGAGCACCCCTTCGTCGACCGTCCACCCGTCGTCATGGCGCGCGACCGGCGCCGCCGAGCTCACGCCGGAGGCGATCGACCAGATCGACCGGTGGTGGCGGGCCGCGAACTACCTGTCGGTGGGCCAGATCTACCTGCTGGACAACCCGCTGATGCGCGAGCCCCTGACGCGTGACCACGTCAAGCCCCGCCTGCTGGGCCACTGGGGCACGACGCCCGGTCTGAACTTCCTGTACGCCCACCTCAACCGGGCGATCAGGGAGCGGGAGCAGTCGACGCTCTACGTCACCGGTCCCGGCCACGGCGGGCCGGGCCTGGTCGCGAACTCCTACCTCGAGGGCACGTACTCCGAGACGTACTCGGACATCACGCAGGACGACGAGGGCCTGCGCCGGCTGTTCCGCCAGTTCTCGTTCCCGGGCGGCATCCCGAGCCACGTCGCCCCGGAGACGCCGGGCTCGATCCACGAGGGCGGCGAGCTGGGCTACGCGCTCAGCCACGCGTACGGCGCCGCGTTCGACAACCCGGACCTGCTGGTGGCGGCCGTGGTGGGCGACGGCGAGGCGGAGACCGGCCCGCTGGCCACGAGCTGGCACTCGAACAAGTTCGTCAACCCCGTCCAGGACGGCGTGGTGCTGCCGATCCTGCACCTCAACGGCTACAAGATCGCCAACCCGACAGTGCTGGACCGCATCAGCGACGACGAGCTGCGCGACCTCATGACCGGCTACGGCCACACGCCGTACTTCTTCAACGGCGGGTTCGACGGCGAGGACCCCGTCGAGGTGCACCGTCGGTTCGCCGGGCTGCTGGACGAGGTGCTCGACCACATCGCCCGCATCAAGGCCGACGCGCACGCCGGGAACGAGGAGCGGCCCGCCTGGCCCATGATCGTCTTCCGCACCCCCAAGGGCTGGACCTGCCCGCCGGTCATCGACGGCAAGAAGACCGAGGACTCCTGGCGCGCGCACCAGGTGCCGCTCGCAAGCGCCCGCGACACCCCGGAGCACCTCGAGGTGCTGCGTGGCTGGCTCGAGTCGTACCGCGCGGACGAGCTCTTCGATGCCGACGGTCGTCTGCTCCCCGAGATCGCCGACCTGGCTCCGGCCGGCGAGCTGCGGATGAGCGGCAACCCGCACGCCAACGGCGGCCTGCTGCTGAAGGACCTGCGGCTGCCGGACTTCCGCGACTTCGCGGTCGACGTGCCCACCCCCGGCGGCGCGGTGGCCGAGGCGACCCGCGTCCTGGGGACCTGGCTCACCGACGTGGTGCGCAACAACCCGGACAACTTCCGCATCTTCGGCCCCGACGAGACGGCGTCGAACCGTCTGCAGGCGGTCTACGACGCCACGGACAAGCAGTGGAACGGGGAGTTCTACGGCCCGGAGGTCGACGAGCACCTGGCCCGCGCCGGGCGCGTCATGGAGATGCTGAGCGAGCACCAGTGCCAGGGCTGGCTCGAGGGCTACCTGCTCACGGGGCGGCACGGCCTGTTCACCAGCTACGAGGCCTTCATCCACATCGTCGACTCGATGTTCAACCAGCACGCCAAGTGGCTCAAGGTCACAGGCGACATCCCGTGGCGCCGGCCGGTCGCGAGCCTCAACTACCTGCTGTCGAGCCACGTGTGGCGCCAGGACCACAACGGCTTCAGCCACCAGGACCCGGGGTTCATCGACCACGTGGTGAACAAGAAGGCCGAGATCGTGCGGGTGTACCTGCCGCCGGACGCAAACACGCTGCTGTCCACCTATGACCACTGCCTGCGCTCGCGGCAGTACGTGAACGTCGTGGTGGCGGGTAAGCAGCCGGCGCCGCAGTTCCTGTCCATGGAGCAGGCGATCGCGCACTGCAGCCGCGGCCTGGGCATCTGGGAGTGGGCGGGTACCGAGGTCGTGGGCGAGGACCCGGACGTCGTGCTCGGTGCGGCGGGCGACGTGCCCACGCTGGAGGTCCTCGCGGCGGCCGACATCCTGCGCCACCGCATCCCCGACCTCAAGGTGCGAGTGGTCAACGTGGTCGACCTGATGCGCCTGCAGGACGAGAAGGAGCATCCGCACGGCCTGTCCGACAAGGACTTCGACACCCTGTTCACCTCCGACAGGCCGGTGATCTTCAACTACCACGGCTACCCGTGGCTCATCCACCGCCTCACGTACCGGCGCACCAACCACCCCAACATCCACGTGCGCGGGTACAAGGAGGAGGGCACCACGACGACGCCCTTCGACATGGCGATGCTCAACGACATCGACCGCTACCACCTGGTGATCGACGTCATCGACCGGGTCCCGTCCCTGCGCTCCACCTACGCGGGGCTGCGCCAGGAGATGGTCGACGCGCGCCTCGCGGCCCGTCAGTACACGCGGGAGCACGGCGAGGACATCCCCGAGGTGCGCGAGTGGGTGTGGCCGGACGTCGGGGAGACGGCCACGGAGAACGGCGGGCCGCAGTACGACGCGGCCGCGGCCACGGGCGGCGACAACGAGTGAGGAACCCCACCTCGGCACGTCCCGGGCCCGGGGCGTGGCCTGGGACGATGGACCCGTAGCACGGGCACGACCGCACCACCGATCCGCACGACGACAGGACATCCGTGAGCGCTGCACCCGTCACCAGGAGCATCTACGTCACTTCTCCGGAGGGTGACACCGGCAAGTCGACCGTCGCCCTGGGAGTGCTGGACCTGCTGGTCCGGCAGGTCCGGAAGGTGGGGGTCTACCGGGCGGTGGCCCGGGTGACGGACCCGCCCGCGTCGGACGCCGGTGCGCTCGCGCCGCGCGACCACGTGCTGGAGATGCTCCTGGCGCACGACGGCGTCGACATCAGCTACGAGCAGGCCGTCGGCGTCACCTACGACGACGTGCACGCCGACCCGGAGGCGGCGCTCGCCAGGATCGTCGACCGGTACCACGCGGTCGCCGAGCAGTGCGACGCCGTCGTGGTGGTCGGCACGGACTACACGGACGTGGCGGGCGCCACCGAGCTGTCGTTCAACGCCCGCGTCGCGGCGAACCTGGGCGCGCCGGTGCTGCTGGTCGTGTCCGGGAACGGGCGCACCACCGACGACGTGCACGCCCTGACCCGCCTCAGCCTGGCCGAGCTGCGCGCCAACCACGCGCAGCCGGTCGGGGTGGTGGTCAACCGCTCCGACCACGCGCTCGTGGCGTCGCCCGCCAAGCAGTCGCTGGCGGACGGCGACCTGCCCGTGTGGACCATCCCGGAGGAGCCGTTCCTGCAGGCCCCGACGGTGGGCCGGCTCACCGAGGCGGTCGGCGGCCGGCTCATGCTGGGCGATCCCGACCTGCTGCACCGCGAGGCCCTCGACCTCATCGTCGGGGCGATGTCGTTCGAGCACGTGCTGGACCACCTGTCGGACGGCGCCGTCGTCATCACGCCGGGCGACCGCTCCGACGTGCTGCTCGGGCTGCTCTCCGCGCACGCCGCGGCGTCGTTCCCGTCGCTCGCGGGGATCATCCTCACCGGCGGCTACGTGCCGCACGGGATGATCGCGCAGCTCCTGTCGGCGCTCGGCCCCCGCGTGCCGGTGGTGTCCACGACGATGGGCACGTACGCCGCGGCCCGGGCCGCCGCCGAGACCCGCGGGCACGTCACGGTGACGTCGGGCCGCAAGATCGACGTCGCCCGCGCCCTGTTCGAGCAGCACGTGGACGGCGCGGAGCTCCTCGCCCGCCTCGACCTGCCGCGAGCGCCCGTCGTCACGCCGCTGATGTTCGAGTACGGCCTCATCGAGCGCGCCCGGGCCGACCGCAAGCGCGTGGTGCTGCCCGAGGGCGACGACGACCGTGTGCTGAGGGCGGCGTCGACCGTCCTGGCGCGCGGCATCGCCGACCTGGTGATCCTCGGCGACGAGTCGGCGATCCGGGCGCGGGCGGCCGAGCTCGGCCTCGACATCTCCGCCGCCACCGTGCTGTCCCCCACCGACCCGGAGCACGTGGAGCGGTTCGCCGCCGAGTACGCGCGGCTGCGCGCGCACAAGGGCATGACGGCGGAGCGCGCCCGCGAGATCGTCACCGACGTGTCGTACTTCGGCACGATGATGGTGCACCTCGGCCTCGCGGACGGCATGGTCTCCGGCGCCGCGCACACCACGGCGCACACGATCCGGCCGTCGTTCGAGATCGTCAAGACGGCGCCCGGGGTGTCCGTGGTGTCGTCCGTGTTCCTCATGTGCCTGCCCGACCGGGTGCTCGTGTACGGCGACTGCGCCGTCATCCCCGACCCGACGGCGGAGCAGCTCGCGGACATCGCGATCTCGTCGTCGGCCACTGCCACCCAGTTCGGCGTGGATCCGCGCGTGGCGATGCTCTCCTACTCGACGGGGACGTCGGGCTCCGGCGCCGACGTCGACAAGGTGCGCGCCGCGACCGAGCTGGTCCGCGAGCGCCGTCCCGACCTGTCGGTGGAGGGCCCGATCCAGTACGACGCCGCCGTGGACGCCTCGGTCGCGGCGTCCAAGCTGCCGGAGTCGTCGGTGGCGGGGCGGGCCACCGTCTTCGTCTTCCCCGACCTCAACACGGGCAACAACACGTACAAGGCGGTGCAGCGCTCGGCGGGCGCGGTCGCCGTCGGGCCGGTGCTGCAGGGGCTGAACAAGCCCGTGAACGACCTGTCCCGCGGCGCGCTCGTCGCCGACATCGTCAGCACCGTCACCATCACAGCGATCCAGGCGCAGGCCGAGGCGCAGGCCCAGGCAGAAGCGCAGGCGAAGGAGGCCACCGCATGAGCATCGTCCCCGAGGCCGAGCGGCCGAACCCGTACAGCGCCTACGGGGCTCACGGCTCGGTGCTGGTGCTCAACTCCGGCTCCTCGTCGCTGAAGTACCAGCTCGTCAACCCGGTGGGCGGCGAGGCCATCGCGGCGGGCATCGTCGAGCGCATCGGCGAGACGTCGGGCGGTTCCCAGGGGATCGTCACGCACACGTTCGCGGGCAACCGCACGCGCCGCGAGGTCGAGGTGCCCGACCACGGGGAAGCGCTGCGGCTCGCCCTGGGCCTGTTCGAGGAGATCGGGCCGCGCCTCGCGGACGCCGGGATCTACGCCGTCGGGCATCGCGTGGTGCACGGCGGGTCGGAGTTCTCCGGCCCGGTCGTCGTGGACGACGACGTCGTGGCGCGCATCGACGCGCTCGTGCCGCTCGCCCCGCTGCACAACCCGGCGAACGTCCAGGGCATCCGCGTGGCCCGCGAGCTGCTGGACGACGTGCCGCACGTCGCCGTCTTCGACACGGCGTTCTTCTCGTCGCTGCCCGCCGAGGCGTACACGTACGCCATCGACCGGCAGGTGGCCGCCGAGCACGACGTGCGCCGGTACGGCTTCCACGGCACGAGCCACCAGTACGTGGCGGGCAAGGTGGCGCGCGTGCTGGGCCGCCGGGTGCAGGACCTCAACACGATCGTGCTGCACCTGGGCAACGGCGCGTCAGCGTCGGCCGTGTCCGGCGGGGTGCCGATCGACACCTCGATGGGGCTGACGCCGCTGGAGGGCCTGGTCATGGGCACCCGCTCCGGCGACATCGACCCTGCCGTCGTGTTCCACCTGGCCCGCAACGCGGGCATGGGCATCGACGAGCTGGACCGGCTGCTCAACAAGCGTTCGGGCGTGCTCGGCATGGCGGGCGTGAACGACTTCCGCGAGCTGCGCCGGCTCATCGACGAGGGCGACGAGCACGCGGCGCTCGCGTTCGACGTGTACATCCATCGGCTGAAGAAGTACGTCGGCGCGTACGCGGCGCTGCTCGGCCGGGTGGACGTCATCGCCTTCACGGCGGGCGTTGGCGAGAACGACACCTTCGTGCGGGCCGCGGTCTGCGAGGGGCTGGCGGGCATGGGCATCGCCGTGGACCCGGAGCGCAACACCGGCGCCGGGTCGGGCGAGCGCATCATCTCGCCGGACTGGACGTCCACGCTGGTCATGGTGATCCCCACGCAGGAGGAGCTCGCCATCGCGCGGCAGTGTGTCGAGGCCGTCGACGGGCAGCACCCGACGGCGGCCGTCACGTCCGGCTGAGGTCGGCGCACCGCATCGTGCGTGTCCGGGGGTCAGGCGATGGCGAACGCCAGGCAGGCGATCGCGAACCCCATGACCCCGATGCCTGTCTCCATGACGGTCCACGTGCGCAGCGTGGTCTTCACGTCCATGTCGAAGAACCGGCCCACGAGCCAGAAGCCCGAGTCGTTGACGTGGCTCAGGACGACGGACCCGGCGGCGACGGCGATCACGATGGCGGCCGTCTCGACAGGATTGAAACCGCCCGCGGCGACGGCCGGGGCGACGAGCCCGGCGGCGGTGGTGAGCGCTACGGTCGCGGAGCCCTGCGCCACCCGCAGGACGGTGGCGATGACGAAGCCGGCCACGATGACGGGCAGCCCCATGTCCCCGAGCACGTCGGAGAGCGCCTCGCCGATGCCGGAGGCCCGGAGCACACCGCCGAACATGCCGCCCGCGCCCGTGATGAGGATGACGGAGCAGACCGGTCCGAGGGCGGAGTCGAGCAGCTTCTCCAGGGCGGAGCCCTCGACGCCGCGGCGCCGCCCGAGCGCCCACGCGGCGACCAGCACGGAGATCAGCAGCGCGACGGGCGTCGATCCGATCAGGCCGGCCCAGGTCACGACCGGGCTCTCGGCGTCGACCCAGCCGGCGCTGGCTGCGGCCGCCAGGCCGGTGTTGGCGAAGATCAGCACGAGGGGCAGCAGCAGGATGCCGACGACGGTGCCGAACCGCGGCGGGTTCTCCACCTCGGCGTCGTCGGTCCGGCCGAGGATGTCCGGCACGGGGATCGCGATGCGCCCGCCGGCGAACCTGCCGAACAGGTAGGCGGTGACGTACCACGTCGGGATCGCGACGACGAGGCCCAGCAGCAGCACCAGCCCGACGTTCGCGCCGAGGAACTCCGACGCCGCGACGGGGCCCGGGTGCGGCGGCACGAACACGTGCATCACCGAGAACGCACCGGCCACGGGCAGGCCGTAGAGCAGCAGCGACCCGCCGAGGCGCCGCGCGATCGTGAACACGATCGGCAGCATGACCACGAGTCCGGCGTCGAAGAAGATCGGGAAGCCGAAGATCAGCGACGCGACCCCGAGCGCGAGCGGCGCCCGCTTCTCGCCGAACCTGGCGATGAGGACGTCGGTCATCACGTTCGCCCCGCCGCTCGTCTCGATGAGCCGGCCGAGCATCGCGCCGAGCCCGACGAGCAGGGCGACGGAGGCGAGCGTGCTGCCGAAGCCGTCGAGCAGGATGTCCACGACGCCGCCGCTGGGCAGGCCCGCCGCGACGGCGGTGAGCAGGCTGACCAGCACCAGCGCGAGGAAGGCGTGCAGCCGTACCTTGATGATGAGCAGGAGCAGGAGGGCTACCGCGCCCGCCGCGATGGCGAGCAGGGGGCCGGCCGTGAGGGTCTGGGTCCAGTCGTCGGTCATGGTGCGAGCCTCCTCAGTTGTCCGAGAGCCAGTGCAGGACGGTCTCGACGATCGCGGCAGGCGGTTCGGCGATGTCGACCACGAGCCCGTCCTCGGCGCCGGTGAGCGGCTCGAGCGTGGCGAGCTGGGACGGGAGCAGCGTGGGCGGCATGAAGTGCCCGCTGCGGTGCGTCATCCGCTCGGCGAGCAGGTCGGCGCTGCCTTGCAGGTGCACGAAGCGCACACGTCCGCGGGCGTCGCGCAGCACGTCGCGGTAGGAGCGCTTGAGCGCCGAGCAGGTCACCACGGCGGACTTCCCGGCGTCGGTCTCGGTGCCGAGCCAGTCGCGGATGGCGGCGAGCCACGGGGCGCGGTCGGAGTCGGTCAGGGCCGTCCCGGCCGTCATCTTCGCGATGTTCGCCTCCGGGTGGAACTCGTCGGCCTCCGCGAGGTCGTACCCGAGCCGCTCGGCCAGGAGGCCGGCGATCGTGGTCTTCCCCGACCCCGACACCCCCATGACGACGAGGTGTGCGGGGGTGATGCTGGTGACGTCGGTGTCCATGTCCTTCGACTTCCCTGTCCGTGTCCTGGCGGGCGAGGCTCCGGCCTCGTCCTGAGTCTGTGGTGCTTCGGCGATGCCCGCAGCGACGACCCCGTCGCGACGTCGTCCGAGCATGGACCATTGGTAGCATCTTTCGCAACAGAGGTATCACCATTGGCGGCTCGGAAGGCCCGCCCCTCGGTAGGCTCGGGCCATGTCGCGACCCGCCCTGCACGCCGCCGTCCTCGACGCCGTCGGGCGCGCCATCACCAGCGGCGACGTCCCGCCCGGCACCCCGCTCACCCTCGAGGCCATCGGCGCGGTCCACGGGGTGTCGCGCACGGTCGCCCGCGAGGTGATGCGCCTCCTGGAAGGGCTCGGGCTCGTGCGCTCGAAGCGGCGGGTCGGCCTCGTCGTCCTCGGCATGAGCGAGTGGAACGTCCTGGACCCGCGCGTCATCCGCTGGCGCCTGGCCGGCCCCGGGCGCGACGACCAGCTCCGCACGCTCACCGAGCTCCGTCACGCCGTCGAGCCCCTCGCGGCGGCCGGGGCCGCGACGCACGCCACCGCCGAGGCCCGGGCCGAGCTTCTCGACCTCGCCGGGCGGATGCGCGTGCTCGGCAGCCATGGAGACCTCGCCGAGTTCCTCGCGCTCGACGTCCGGATGCACGAGCTGCTGCTGCGCTCGAGCGGCAACGAGATGTTCGGCGCCCTCGCCGACGTCGTCGCCGAGGTGCTGACCGGGCGTACCCGCCTCGGACTCATGCCGCCCGCACCCGTCCCCGAGGCGCTCGACCAGCACGAGAAGGTCGCCCGGGCCGTGGCGGACGGCGACCCCGGCCGCGCCGAGGCGACGATGTCTGCCCTCGTCGGCGAGGTCCGCCGCACCCTGTCGAGCGGGGCATGACCCGCCCCCCTCGTTCCAGGAGCCACAGGTGACGCTGTACGTCGACCCGCCCGCCTGGCCGGCGCACGACCGGCTGTGGTCACACCTGGTCTCCGACTCCTCGCTGCACGAGCTGCGGACCTTCGCCCGGGCGCAAGGGCTGCCCGACCGGTCGTTCGACCTGGACCACTACGACGTGCCCGCGGACCGGCACGACGACCTGGTCGCGGCGGGCGCGCTGGCCGTGAGCGGCGGTGACCTGGCCCGCCGCCTCGGCGCGTCCGTGCTGCGGGTGCCGGGACGGGAACGGCGCGGAGCCTCCCGGCCGGCACTTCTGGCAAGGTGGGCGGGCCTGTGGCCCGAGCCGACGGCGTCCGTCCGCGCGGCCGGGGCCGAGCTCGTGGGCCGGTGGCGCGAACCGCACCGGGTGTACCACTCGCGGCTGCACCTGGCGGACGCCCTCGACGCGCTCGACACGCTCGTCTCAGGCGGGGCCCCGGGGTCCGCCCGCCTCGCGGCCCTCGCCCTGTGGTTCCACGACGCGGTGCACGACGGCGAGGCGGGCCGCGACGAGGAGCGCTCGGCCGCGCTCGCCGTCCGCCTGCTGGCGCCGCTCGCCACCGGCGCGCGGGGCGCGCGCGGCACAGGTCTGCTCGCGGCCGACGACGTCGACGAGGTCGCGCGGCTCGTGCTCGTCACGGCCGATCACGATCCCGCGCACGGCGACGCCACGGGGGCGCTGGTCAGCGACGCGGACCTCGCCGTCCTGGGCGGCGAGCCGCGGCGGTACGCGCGCTACGCCGCCCAGGTACGGGCGGAGTACGGCCACGTCCCCGACGACGCCTTCCGCACGGGGCGGTCCGCTGTGCTCGACGAGCTGCTCGCCCGGCTCCCCGACCGACTCCCCGACCGGCCGGGCGCCGCGCCGACACTGTTCCGCTCGGCCGCCGGCGCGGCGCGCTGGTCCGGCGCCGCCGGGCGCAACCTTCGCGCCGAGCGGGCGTCGCTCACCGACTGAGGGCCGCTATCGTCTCGGCATGACCGATGACGTCCGCACCAGCGTCGCCGAGGGCGTCGCCACCGTGACCCTGAACCGCCCGTCGAAGAGGAACTCGATCACCAGGTCGATGTACTCGGCACTGACGGACGCGCTCGACGCGGCCGAGGCGGACGCCGACGTCCGCGCCGTGCTGCTCCAGGGCGACGACGCGGTGTTCTGCGCCGGCAACGACATCGGCGACTTCGTCGACCGCCCCCAGGCCGGCTCCGACGACCCAGGGTTCCGCTTCCTGCGGACGATCGCACGGTTCCCCAAGCCTCTCGTCGCCGCCGTCTGCGGACCGGCCGTCGGTATCGGCGCGACCATGCTGCTGCACTGCGACCTCGTGTACGCGGGCGAGGGCGCGACGCTCCTGTTCCCGTTCGTGGACCTGGGGCTGGTGCCCGAGGCGGGCTCCAGCCTCCTGCTGCCCCAGGTCGTCGGCCATCAGCGGGCCGCCGCGGCCCTGATGCTCGGTGAGCCGCTCCCCGCCGCCGCCGCGCTCGAGGCCGGCCTGGTCAACCAGGTGCTGCCCGACGCCGAGGTGCTCGGCTTCGCCCGCGCGCAGGCGGCCCGGCTGGCCGGGAAGCCCGTCACGGCGCTCATGGAGACCAAGCGGCTCCTGCGTGCCGGTACGCAGGCCGCCCTGCTCGACCGGATCGAGGACGAGGGCGAGGTGTTCACCCGACTCTTGGGAGAGCCCGCGGCGCAGGCCGCCCTGGGCTCCTTCCTCGCCCGCCCCTGAGAGTGCCTGGCGCGTCGTCCGCCTCCCGGCCGTCAGTACACCTAGCGCAGGCGCAGGCGGCGCATCGCGTCCATGGCGACGGTGAGCACCTTGCTCGGTGTCTCTCCGCCGAGCGCGTAGAGCGAGTCGACCGAGATCCCGAACCGGGCGCCGCGCTGCACCGCGACCGTCTGCACCTCGGTCACCGACTCGATCGCCTCCCGCCCGTGCCGGCGGCCCTGGCCCGACGCCTTGAACCCGCCCATCGGCGCCGCGACCGAGCCCCACGCCGACAGGTAACCGTCGTTGATCACGACGGTGCCCGCCTCGACCTGGGCGGCCAGCCGACGGGCGCGCGCCACGTCGACCGACCAGATGCTCGCATTGAGGCCCATGTCCGTGGCGTTCATGACGCGCACGGCCTCCGCGTCCGAGGCGACGCGCGTCACGGACACGACCGGACCGAAGGTCTCCTGCGTGGCGCACAGCGCGTCGGCGGGGACGTCGTCGAGCACGGTGGGTGCGTAGAAGAAGGGCCCGACGTCGGAGCGGTGCACGCCGCCCACCAGCGCCCGCGCGCCCTTGGCGAGCGCGTCGTCCACGTGCTCGGTGACGCGGGCGAGCTGGTCGGCCGAGACCAAGGACCCGACGTCCGCGGTGTAGTCGAGCGCGGAGCCGAGCTCCAGCCCGCGGACGGCCTCCACGAAGCGCTCGAGGAACTCGTCCGCGATCCGCTCGTGCAGCACCAGCCGCTCGATCGACATGCACAGCTGGCCGGAGTTGGAGAAGCAGGCGCGCACGACACCGGGCACGGTGGTGTCGAGGTCGGCGTCCGCGGCCACGTAGAGCGGGTTCTTCCCACCGAGCTCGAGCGTGGCGCCGATGAGCCGCTCCCCCGCGCGTGCCGCGACCTTGCGGCCGGTGGCCGTCGACCCGGTGAACGCGATGTGGTCCACCTGGTCCACGAGGGCGGCGCCGACGTCCCCGCCACCGGCGACGACGGAGAAGAGGTCCTCCGGCAGCCCCGACTCCTCCAGCGCCTCGGCCACCCACAGGGCGCACAGGGTCGTCTGAGGGTCGGGCTTGACCACCACGGCGTTGCCCGCGACAAGCGCGGGCAGCGCCTCGGAGAGCACGAGCGTCAGCGGGTAGTTCCAGGGCGCGATCGCGCCGACGACGCCGACGGGACGGCGGTGCACGCGCACCCCGGTGAGCACCGGGAACACGCCGGACGCGCGACGGTCGGCGAGGTAGCGCCGACCCCGCACCGCGTAGTGCCGCGTCACCTGCGCGACGTCGGCGACCTCCTCGAACGCGCTGCGCCGGGACTTGCCCGTCTCCATCTGGATCAGGTCGAGGATCTCCGACTGGCGCCGCAGCACGGTGGCCCCGAGGCGGTCGAGCACGACGGTCCGCTCGCGCAGGGAGAGCGCGGCCCAGGCCGGCTGCGCGGCGCGGGCACGCCGGACCGCCCCCTCGACGTCGGCCACGGACGACAACGGGAACGACACCAGCGGCGCGCCCGAGAACGGCAGCGTCGACCGGTGGGTGCCGGCGTCGTCCGACGTGACGATCCGTCGCACCAGCGGGGCGACGACGTCAGGCTCGAGGACATAGGTGGCGGCAGGAAGCTCCGGATCGATGAGATCCCCCAGAGCGCCGTCGCTCTCGTGCGCGGTGGACATGGCCGCCACCCTACGTGCCCCGGACGACATGTCGGCAACGCGCGCGGCGCGGTTCGCTCTCAGCGCGACCGGGAACCTTCGCGGCCACCGCGGTGCGGGGGGCGCTACAGGTCGCGGCCCAGCACCACGCAGTCGGAGTCGGCATAGCCGAGGCCCTCGTAGAAGCCCAGGACCTGCTCGTTCCCGCGCCGCACCATGAGACGGAGCTTGCGGACGCCGCGGTCCCGGAGCCAGCTCTCGGCCGCTCCCGTCGTGGCTCGTCCGAGGCCGGACCGCTGCGCGCCGGGGCTCACCGCGAGGTAGTAGAGCCACCCCCGGTGACCGTCGTAGCCGACCATGGCGGTGGCCAGCACCTCGTCGCCGAGCACGCCGACCAGCACGGTCGAGGTCGGGTTCGCCCGGGCGTCGGCGACGTCCAGGCGCGGGTCGTTCCACGGCCGCGTCAGCCCGCAGGTCTCCCACAGCGAGACCACCTGCTCGACGTCGGCGTCGGCGATGTCGCGGAAGTCCACCGTCGTCGGGACGCCGGCGTCGACGTGGGCGGCGTGCCGGGCGCTCACCGCGGCTGGTAGGGCGAGACCACGACCTCGACCCGCTGGAACTCCTTGAGGTCGGAGTAGCCGGTGGTCGCCATCGCGCGGCGCAGGGCGCCGACGAGGTTCGAGGTGCCGTCCGCCGAGCTGCTCGGCCCGAAGAGGACCTGCTCGAGCGTGCCCGCGGTCCCGACCTCGACCCGCTCGCCGCGCGGGAGCGCGTGGTGGTGCGCCTCCGGGCCCCAGTGCCAGCCCTGCCCGGGCGCCTCGCTCGCGCGGGCCAGCGCGGCGCCCAGCATGACGGCGTCGGCCCCGCACGCGATCGCCTTGACGACGTCGCCCGAGTGCCCGACCCCGCCGTCGGCGATGACGTGCACGTACCGGCCACCGGACTCGTCGAGGTAGTCGCGGCGCGCGGCCGCGACGTCGGACACGGCCGTCGCCATCGGCGCGTGGATGCCCAGGCCGACGCGCGTGGTGTGGGCGGCGCCGCCGCCGAAGCCGACCAGGACGCCGGCCGCGCCCGTGCGCATGAGGTGGAGCGCGGCGGTGTACGTCGACGCGCCACCGACGACGACGGGCACGTCGAGCTCGTAGATGAACCGCTTGAGGTTGAGCGGCTCGGCGTTGCCCGAGACGTGCTCGGCGGAGACCGTGGTGCCGCGGATGACGAACAGGTCGACGCCGGCGTCGACCACCGTCTGGTAGTACTCCTGCGTGCGCTGCGGCGAGAGCGCGCCCGCGACCGTGACGCCGGCGGCGCGCACCTCCTTGAGCCGCTGCGTGATCAGCTCGGGCTTGATCGGCTCCGCGTAGATCTCCTGCATGCGGCGCGTGGCCTCGCCCGCGGGGAGCCCGCGGATCTCCGCGAGCAGCGCCTCGGGCGACTCGTAGCGCGTCCACAGGCCCTCGAGGTCGAGGACGCCGAGCCCGCCGTGGTTGCCGAGCGCGACCGCCGTGGCCGGGCTCATCACCGAGTCCATCGGGGCCGCCAGGATCGGCAGCTCGAAGTGGTAGGCGTCGATCTGCCACTCGACCGAGACGTCCTTCGGGTCGCGCGTACGCCGCGAGGGCACCACCGCGATGTCGTCGAAGGAGTATGCGCGGCGTCCGCGCTTTCCACGTCCGATCTCGATCTCGTTGCTCACCGGACCAGACTACCGGCGGGGGCCGGGGGCGGCCGTCTCCGTCCGCGCGCCCTGTCGGTGGCGCGTGGCACAGTCCGTGCCAGGCCCGGGGCGGCAACAGCCCTCGGGACGGAGAGGACGACGATGAACGACCACGGCGACACCGGATGGGCCCACGGCCCGCTCGTCGGCTTCGACACGGAGACCACGGGCGTGGACGTCACCCGCGACCGGATCGTCACGGCGGCCGTGGTCGTGCGCGCGCCCGGCCGGCACACCGACGTGCGGACCTGGCTGCTCGACCCGGGCGTCGAGATCCCCACCGAGGCCACCGCCATCCACGGCATCACGACGGCGCACGCGCGCGGGCGCGGACGCCCCCCGGCCGGGGCGCTCGACGAGATCGCCCGCAGCCTCGTCTCGCACCTGCGGGCCGGCACCCCGCTCGTGGCCTACAACGCGACGTTCGACCTGTCGCTGCTGGACGTCGAGCTCGCGCGGCACGGCCTCGCGACGCTCGCCGAACGCCTCGGGCGCCCCGTCGCGCCGGTGCTGGACCCGCTGGTGCTCGACCGTTGGCTCGACGGCGGGCGGGAGGGCAAGCGCCGGCTCGGCGACCTGTGCGCCCTGTACGGCATCGCGGGCGACCTCGCGCTGCACACGGCCGACGTCGACGTGCTCGCCACGCTCGACGTGCTCGACGCCCAGCTCGTGCGGCACCCGCACCTGCGGGGCGTCGCTCTCGACGCGCTGCACGCCGCACAGGCCGGCGCCTACCGCCGCTGGGCGCAGCGGGTCAACGCCGAGCGCGCCGCCGAGGCCGTGCCCCGGCCGCCCGCCCCGGTCGCCTGGCCCGCCGACCGCGTCGCCGCGGTGGCTCGCTGAGCCGCGCGGGCCCGCGGAGCCTCAGAACCCGCTGTAGTTCGGCGCCTCCGCGGTGACCTGCACGTCGTGCGGGTGCGACTCCTTGAGCGACGCGGAGGTGATCCGCACGAACTTGCCCTTGGCCTGCAGCTCCGGGATCGTCCGGGCGCCGACGTAGAACATCGACTGGTGCAGCCCGCCCACGAGCTGGTGCGCCACCGTGTTCAGCGTGCCCTTGTAGGCCACCTGCCCCTCGACGCCCTCGGGCACGATCATGTCGTCGCTGACGACCTCGGCCTGGAAGTACCGGTCCTTGGAGTAGGACTTCTTGCCGCGCGACGACATGGCGCCCATGGAGCCCATGCCGCGGTACGCCTTGTACTGCTTGCCGCCCACGAGGATGGTGTCGCCCGGCGCCTCCTCGGTGCCCGCGAGCATCGAGCCCAGCATGACCGCCTCGGCACCGGCGACGATCGCCTTGCCGATCTCGCCCGAGTGGCGCATCCCGCCGTCGGCGATCACGGGGATCCCGGCCTCGCGGGCCGCGAGCGACGCCTCGTACACCGCGGTGATCTGCGGGACGCCGACGCCGGTGACGACGCGGGTGGTGCAGATGGACCCCGGCCCGACGCCGACCTTGATGCCGTCCGCGCCCGCGTCGACGAACGACTGGGCACCGTCGCGGGTGGCGACGTTGCCGCCGATCACCTGGACGTGGCGCGTGGCGGGGTCCGTCTTGAGCCGGTGGACCATCTCGACGAGCATCCGCACGTTGCCGTGGGCGGTGTCCGCGACCAGGACGTCGACACCCGCGTCGACGAGCGTCGTCGCCCGCTCCCACGCGTCGCCGAAGTAGCCGATCGCGGCTCCGACCAGCAGCCGCCCCTGCCCGTCCTTCGAGGCGTTCGGGAACTGCTCGGACTTGACGAAGTCCTTGACGGTGATGAGCCCGGCGAGCCGGCCCTCGTCGTCGACGAGCGGCAGGCGCTCGAGCTTGTGCTTGCGCAGCAGCAGCGTGGCGTCCTCGCGCGCGATGCCCGCCGGCCCGGTGATGAGCGGTGCCGGGGTCATGACCTCGGACACCTTGGTGCCGGCCCACTCGGCGACGGGCGTGAAGCGCAGGTCGCGGTTGGTGACGATGCCGATCAGCCGGCCGGCGGCGTCGACCACGGGGAACCCGGAGATGCGGTACTCGCCGGCGCGCTGGTCGAGCTCCTCCAGCGTGGCGTCGGGGCCGATCGTCACCGGGTTGGTGATGATGCCCGTCTGCGTGCGCTTGACGAGGTCGACCTGGTAGGCCTGGTCGGCGATCGACAGGTTGCGGTGCAGCACGCCGATCCCGCCCTGGCGGGCCATCGCGATGGCCATCCGCGACTCAGTGACGGTGTCCATCGCCGCGGACACCAGCGGCACCCGCAGCGAGATCTCGCGGGTCAGCCGCGAGGTCGTGTCGATCTGGGACGGGGCCAGGTCCGAGTAGCCCGGCAGCAGCAGGACGTCGTCGTAGGTGAGGCCGAGGAATCCGAACGGGTCGTGCGCGGGCGAGGTCGAGTCCGTCATGACAGGAGTCTACGGTCCCCGCGCACCCCTCATCCGGGGGCTCGACGGGTGGGACGCCTCACCGCCGCCCGGTGCCGGGCGTCACCCCACGACGGCGAGCACCTCGTGGAGCATGCCGGTGAACGACCGGACCCGCTGCACCGTCGGGGCGAGCGGCAGCTCGCTGGCCGCGTCGTCGCGGCGCAGGCCGACGACGATCGGCAGGTCGGGGAAGCCCTCGTGCACGGCGTGCACGACGTCGAGGTCCGGTCGCCGCTGCGTCGTGGCCAGCACGAGCGCGGCGGGCCGCACCATCGTCACGAGCTCCAGAGCGCGGTGGGTGTTGGCCGGGCCCGTGACGATCCGGGCCGTGGCGCGCTTCGCGGTCAGCGACGCGGCCAGCGCGTGCGCCGACAGCGGGACCACCTCGTCCGGGGCGGCGAAGATCAGCACGATGTTGCGCATGCGGCTCGGGTGGTTGGCCGGGGGCGCACCGCCGGCGACCGTCGCCTGCTCGAACGCCTCGGTGAAGTCCCGCAGCGCTCCCAGGGCGGCGGTGGCGAGCACGACCTCGGGCACGGCACCCGGCCCGGCGAGCACGGTCCGCTGGGCGACCCGCTGCCAGGCCGGCTCCACGACGTGCACCCACCACGCGGCCGGGTCCCCGTGCGCGGGGATCCGCAGCAGCTCGTCGCAGCGCGCCTGGTCGTAGGCGAGGGTCGCGTCGACCACGGCGGACACCCGTGCGGAAGCGCTCCCAGCCCCAGTCCCCTCGGACCGGCCGGGCCCGCTGGACGACCCCGCTCCGCCGCCCGGGAGCGCGCGCAGGTGCGCCCGCCCCTGCCGGGTGCCGGGCTCCTCGGCGGACGCGGCGTCCTCGGCGTGCTCGGTGTCCCGCTCCTGCCCGCCCTCGGGCTCAGGATCCGGCCCGCCGGCCCGGTCGGCGGCGGCCTCGAGCTCGTCCACCCCGGCCTTGAGCGCGGCCTCGGCCGCGTCGACGGGCGCAACCCCTTCGAGCGTCAGCCGGCGCATGACGAGCAGGCGCGCCACGTCTTCCGGCGTGTAGCGACGGTGCGAACCAGCGGTGCGCGCCGAGGGGCCCAGCCCGTAGCGACGGTCCCACGTGCGCAGCGTCGCGGGAGCAACTCCCAGGCGCCGGGCGACCGCTGCGACGGCGAGGCCAGGACTCGACGCGCGAGACCCGTCCCCCTGCGGGACGGGTCGAGAGGTGGTCATGCCCTCGATTCTGCCGAGAGGACCGACACGTCGCCACCGCGCCAGGGCGCATGCCGCGATACTTCGCCAAACTCGCACACAAAGCCGTTCAGAACCCGTTCGAACCGATTCGTGCCTGACTCAGAGGTTGAACACTGAACGATTCATCGTTGCTGGAAAGAGACCCTTGAACAACTTCTGCACAACTTGTAGGTTGTTCGCCATGACGGAGATCTCACGACTGCCCGGCCCGGTGATGGAGCTGTGGGAGTGGCAGTACCAAGGAGCATGCAGGGACACCGACGACACCCTCTTCTTCCACCCCGAGGGTGAGCGCGGCTCGACGCGCCGGCGCCGCGCAGAGGCCGCCAAGGCGATCTGCCGCAGCTGCCCCGTGATGATGGAGTGCCGCGAGCAGTCGCTGCGCGTCCGCGAGCCGTACGGCGTGTGGGGCGGGCTCAGCGAGGACGAGCGGTCCGCCATCCTCGCCGGCACCACCCGCAAGACCGGTTGACGCGCAGACGCACGAAGGCCCCGCACCGGGATCGGTGCAGGGCCTGCGTGTCCGGCGGGTGCGCCGCCGGGCGGCGCACGTGCCGCGGGTCGTCAGACGACCCGGTGGAGCGTCGTCAGGCGACGACGACGGCGAGGATGTCGCGCGCGGACAGGACGAGGTAGTCCTCACCGGCGTACTTGACCTCGGTGCCGCCGTACTTGCTGTAGATCACCTTGTCGCCGACCTTGACGTCGACCGGGACGCGGTTGCCCTTGTCGTCGAAGCGGCCGTCGCCCACGGCCAGGACCTCGCCCTCCTGGGGCTTCTCCTTGGCGGTGTCCGGGATGACCAGGCCGGAAGCGGTCGTGGTCTCGGCCTCGATGGCCTTGACGACGATCCGGTCCTCGAGCGGCTTGATGGGGACCGACACGTCGGACCTCCTTGTTTCGCAGTGCGGGATGGACTTGCTGATTGACCAGGTCGCGTCCGAGGGCTGGCCGTCGTCGCGGGTGCCGGTGACAGCCTGCGGTCGCTGACGACAAATCTAGGCAGCCGTTAGCACTCTGACAAGTCGAGTGCCAGCAGTTCGCCGAGGGCGTCACGTCCGGGTCTGACACGATGGCCCGATGGACGCCCCCTCGCTCACCAAGCTGCTCAGTCCGCAGGGGTGGGCCCTGGTCAACTCGCTGCCGCCGTACGACGAGAAGCAGGCGATGGCGCTGGCGATGCGGCTGCGCGCCGAGGGCGTCGACCCGGACCTCGCGGCGGCGGCCCTCACCCAGTCCAGGCTGCGGGCGAAGGCACGCGCCAAGCTCGGGGACTTCGCCGACGGCATGCTGTTCACCGCCGACGGCGTCGAGCAGGCGACGCGGCTCGTCGTCGCCGCCCTGCACGCCCGGCGCTATCTCGCAGCGGGCGTCACCAAGGTCGCCGACCTCACCACCGGCGTCGGTGCCGACGCGCTCGCGTTCGCCGGCACGGGGCTCCGCGTGCTCGCCACCGACGTCGACGAGGTCACCGCCGCCGTCGCCACCGTCAACCTGCGGCACTTCCCCGAGGCCGAGGTGCGGCACGCCGACGGCCTGTCCCTCGACCTCGTGGCCGAGGGGGTGGACGGCGTGTACGCCGACCCCGCCCGGCGCACCCGCGGGGGCAGGCGGGTGTTCGACCCCGCCGCCTACGCTCCCCCGCTCGACGCCGTGTGGGCGCTGCGCGACCAGGTCCCAGCGCTCGGCATCAAGGTCGGCCCCGGCATCCCGCACCCGGGGCTGCCCGCCGACGCCGAGACGCAGTGGGTCTCCGTCGACGGGGACGTCGTGGAGGCGGGCCTGTGGTTCGGTCCCCTCGCCCCCGACGGCCCCGGGCGGTCCGCGCTCGTCCTCGCCACCGCCGGCGGCACCACCACCTCCCGGCTGCTGCGGTCGGGCGGCGACGACGACCTCGCGCCCGACGTGGGCGCCGTCGGCGCGTACCTCTACGAGCCCGACGGCGCCGTCATCCGCGCCGGCCTGGTCGCGCACGCAACCGCCGAGCTCGGCGGGCGGCTGCTCGACCGGACCATCGCGTACGTCACGACGGACGCCCCGGCCCCCGCGCCCGACGACGCCACCGCACCGCTCGCCACCGGCTACCGGGTGCTCGACGTCATGGGCTTCAGCCTCAAGCGGCTCAAGGCCTATCTGCGCGAGCGCGGCGTCGGGCGGCTCACCGTCAAGAAGCGCGGCACCGCCGTCACCCCGGAGCAGCTCCGGTCCCAGCTCGCGCTCAAGGGGGACGCGGAGGCGACGCTCGTGCTCACGCGGATCGCGGGCGCGCAGCACGTGCTCGTCGTCGAGCCCCTCGCCGGCTGAGCCCACGTTCGACAGGCTCCGGGGCGGGTGCTCGTGGAAGCATTGCCCGCATGGTGCTGGAATACGCCCGCTCGGCCCGGTCGAGCGTCGGGCTGGAGTGGGAGCTCGCCCTGGTCGACGCCGACTCCGGCACCCTGCGACAGGTCGGCCCGGCGGTGATCGAGTCCGTCGCGGACGACGTGCGGCACCGCTTCGTCAAGCCGGAGTTCCTGCGCAACACCGTGGAGGTGATCAGCGACGTGCGGCGCACCGTGGGCGAGGCGATCACGGACCTCGAGCGCGGGATCGCCGCCGTCCACGACGCGACCGGCCCGATGCGGGTGGACCTCATGGGGGCGGGCACCCACCCGTTCGCGCACTGGTCCCAGCAGAAGGTCACCGACAAGCAGCGGTACGCCACCGTGGTCGACCGCGCCCAGGTGTGGGGGCGCCAGCAGATCGTCTACGGCGTGCACGCGCACGTGGGGATCGAGGACCGGGCCAAGGTGCTGCCGATCGTCAGCTCGCTGCTCGTGTACCTGCCCTACCTCCAGGCGCTGTCGGCGTCCTCGCCGTACTTCGGCGGCGACGACACGGGCTACGCGTCGATGCGGGCCATGATCTTCCAGCAGCTGCCCACGGCCGGGCTGCCCTACCAGTTCACGGACTGGTCCCAGCTCGAGCGGTACACCGACGACCTGCTCCGCACGGGCGTCATCGACGACTTCACGGAGGTGCGCTGGGACGTGCGGCCGGCGCCGCACTTCGGGACGATCGAGGTGCGGGTCTGCGACGGCACGTCGAACACCCTGGAGCTCGCCGCGCTCGGGGCGCTCGTGCACTGCCTCGTGGAGCACCTGTCGACGCTGCTCGACGACGGGAGCCCGCTGCCGACCATGCCGCCCTGGTTCGTGCACGAGAACAAGTGGCGGGCCGCCCGCTACGGCACCGACGCCATCATCATCCTCGACGACGCCGGGAACGAGGAGCTGATCACCGACGCGCTCCCCCGCCTGCTCACGACGCTCGAGCCCGTCGCGGACCGGCTGGGCTGCGCCGCCGAGCTCGACGGCGTGCGCGAGATCACGCGGTGCGGCGCGTCCTACCAGCGCCAGCGGGCCGTCGCGGCCGCGCACGGCGGCGCCGGCCCCGAGGCGCTGGAGGCAGTGGTCGCGTCGCTCGTCGCCGAGCTGCACGCCGGTCGCCCGCTCCGGGCGGCCGGGTAGCTACACCCGCTCGAAGTCCCACACGATCAGGACCGGGCTCTCGGCGTAGGCCGCACCGGCCGCCGCCTCGACCCAGGTCATCATCTCCCACACGTCCGGCGGCCTGGTCCGGTCCGCGACCTCGGTCGGCGCGTCGGGGTCGAAACCACCGGCCCCGCCGTCCGCCCGCGCGGTGAACTCGCGGCCCTCGTCGACGTCGTCGGCCCCGCCCCCGGCGTACTCGCGGCAGAACCGCGGCGCCAGACCGACCGGCAGGGCCGCCTGGAGGTACTCGCTCGTGGCGTGGTACCAGTTCGGGATGTACCCGAACGTGCCGTCCGCCCCTTCCACGAGCGGGTAGAGCGGCGAGCCGACGTAGAACCCGCGCGTGTCGGAGACGACGAGGTGGCCGCCCGGGCGCAGCACCCGTGCCAGCTCCGCGAACACCGGCCCGAGGTCCCGCACGTGGGAGAGGGCGAGCGTGACGAGGACCAGGTCGGCGGAGGCGTCGGCCAGCGGCAGGTCACGCAGGTCCGCCTCGGCGAAGTGCGCTCCCGGCACCTTGGCCCGGGCGATCTCGAGCATGTCCGGCGAGGTGTCGAACGCGAGCACCTCGTGTCCCTGCCCCACGAGCCAGGCCGTGTGGCGGCCCGTGCCGCACGCCGCGTCGACCGCGACGCCGCGGGGCAGGCCCTCCATCAGCGGTCGGACGAGCGGCTCCTCCGTCCCCCAGAACCCGTTCGGGCCGTCGTACCTCGGCGCCCAGTGCCGGTAGCCGACCCGGGTGTCGATCGGCGGGACGTCGCGGCCGGGGCCGAAGCGGTCGGCGGCGTCGAGCAGCGCCCGGACGTCGGCCAGCCGCGCCTCGACGAACGCGCGGTCGTGCTCGCCGGCGAAGGCGCGCATAAGCGCCACGCCCTGGAGCCCGACGAGATAGGCGAGCGGGTGCTGGTAGATGCTGGGCCGCGTGTCCGTCACGCCGGCCACGCTAGCGACGGCCGCGCCGGTCTCCCAGGGCTTTCCCGGGGGCGCGCGGCCGACCCTCGGACGGGCCGGGCCCGCGTCAGACGGTGATCGTGGACATCGGCATCGAGGAGTCGACGCCGATGTCCAGGTCCGAGGGCGCCACCCCCGCACGCACGACGGCGGACCCGAGCGCGGCGATCATCGCCCCGTTGTCCGTGCAGTAGCGGATCGGCGGGATGCGCAGGTCGATCCCGGCCTCGGCGCACCGCTGCGCCGCGAGCTCCCGGAGCTGGCTGTTCGCGGAGAACCCGCCGCCGATGACGAGCGTGTCGACCTCGTGCGCACGGCACGCGGCGATCGTCTTCGCCGTGAGCACGTCGGCCACGGCCACCGCGAACGACGCCGCGACGTCGGCGGTCGGGATCTCCCGGCCGGAGTCGACGCACGCCTCGATCCAGCGCGCGACGGCCGTCTTGAGCCCGGAGAACGAGAAGTCGTAGGCGTGCTTCGCCTGGTCCTTGGCAGCGGTGAGGCCGCGCGGGAAGCGGATCGCCTCGGGGTCGCCGGCGCGGGCGAGACGGTCCACGTGCGGCCCGCCCGGATAGGGCAGGCCGAGCAGCCGGCCGACCTTGTCGAACGCCTCGCCGGCCGCGTCGTCGAGCGTGGACCCCAGCTCCGTCACGGACATCGCGACGTCGTCCACCAGCATGAGCGTGCTGTGCCCGCCCGAGACGACGAGCGCCATGGTGCGACCCGGGAACGGGCCGTCGACGAGCTGGTTCACGGCAGCGTGGCCGATGACGTGATTGACCCCGTACAGGGGCCGGTTCAGCCCGATCGCCAGCGCCTTCGCGGCCGAGGCGCCGATCGTCAGGGGCCCCACGAGCCCCGGACCGGCGGTGACGGCGATCGCGTCCACCTGCGACAGGTCGACGTCCGCCTCGGACATCGCCCGGCGGATGGTGGGGACCATCGCCTCGAGGTGGGCGCGGCTGGCCACCTCCGGGATGATGCCGCCGTAGCGGGCGTGCTCGTCCATCGAGCTCGCCACCGCGTCGAAGAGCAGCTCGTCCCCACGGACGAGCGCGACGCCCGTCTCGTCGCAGGACGTCTCGATGCCGAGGACGAGGGGGTCACCACCGGATGCCATGGCCCCATGATCGCATCGCGTCGGACGCGGCCCGGCACCGGTGTGCGGTACGTCACGCGGGATCGAGGAATCATGCGAATGCATCGACATGTTCAGCCAGGCATGACCGAGACCATGATCCACCCGGGCCCTCTCGCCGTCGGCGACGACGTGGCGGACCGCCTCTTCCGCACCGCCCGCACCACCTCGCAGTTCACCGACGAGCCGGTGACCGACGAGCAGCTCGAGGCGGCGTGGGGCCTGGCCAAGTTCGGCCCCACCGCCATGAACACGCTGCCGCTACGCGTCCTCGTGGTGCGGTCCGCCGAGGCCTGCGAGCGCCTCGCCGCCCACATGAACGACGGCAACAAGGACCGCGTCCTGGGCGCCCCCGTCTCCCTCGTGCTCGCCGCCGACCCGGCGTTCCACGAGCACCTCGACTACCTCTTCCCCGCTGTCTCCGGCGTCAAGGAGCAGCTCGCCCCCGCCGTCGAGGCGCGTGAGGCCATGGCCCGCAAGAGCGCCCTGATCCAGGCCGGCTACCTCATCGTCGGCCTGCGCGCCGCGGGCCTGGCCGCCGGGCCGATGGACGGCATGGACTTCGACGGTGCCGACGCCGAGTTCTTCGGCGAGACCGGCTGGAAGTCGCTCCTGGTCGTCAACGTCGGTCACGCCGAGGGTGAGGGCACCTCGTACCCGCGCGGCCCGCGGCTGAGCTTCGAGCAGGTCACCGAGGTCCTCTGACGCCGAGGCAGAGCTTCCTCGCTGTGAGCGGGCGGGGTCGTGGGACCACTGCGACCACGACCCGGCGTAGAGCGCGGCGGGCAGGCCCACGCACGCCAGCGCCGCGACCTGGTGCGCCGCCGTCACACCGGAGCCGCAGTACACACCGACGGGCACACCCTCCTGGGCACCCAGGTCCGCGAACCGCTCGCGCAGCACCGCGTCGTCGAGGAACTCCCCGTCGGCGGCGAGGTTCTGTGCCGTCGGCGCGGACACCGCGCCGGGCACGTGGCCCGCCCGCGGGTCGACCGGCTCCACCTCGCCCCGGTACCGCTCGGCGGCTCGGGCGTCGAGCAGCAGGCCGTCCTCGGCGACGTCGGCCGCCTCGTCGGCGTCGAGCACCCGCAGGTGCCCCGGGCGCACCACGAGGTCGCCCGGCGCGTGCGTCACGTCACCCACCTCGAGGGCCAGCCCGGCGCGCTCCCAGGCCTGCAGCCCGCCGTCGAGGATCCGCACGTCGGCGACGCCGAAGTAGTGCAGCAGCCACCAGGCACGCGCGGCCGACGTCCCGCCCACGGCGTCATAGACGACCACGCGCGACCCGGCGCGCACGCCCCAGCGCCGGGCGGCCGCCTGGAACGACGACGCCGAGGGCAGCGGGTGGCGGCCCTGCTCCGGCGAGGGTGCCGCCGCGAGCTCCGTCTCCAGGTCCACGTACACGGCGCCGGGCAGGTGGCCGGCCAGGTAGCGCTCGCGCCCGTCCGCGACCCCGAGGGCCCACCGCACGTCGAGCAGCACCGGGACGCCGGCGGTCGGGTCCACGTCGCCACCGACCTGCAGGTCGGCAGCCAGCTCCCGCGCGCGGACGAGCACCCGCTCGCGCGGGGTCGGCGCGCTCATGCCGCGTCCCCCACGGGCCGGTCCGGGTCGCCGCCGCTCGGGCCGCCGCCGCTCGGGTCGTCACCGCTCGGACCTTCGTCGCCCGGGCCGCCGTCGCCCGCCGGGCCCTCGGTCGCGCCGTCGGCGCCGGGCCGCGCGGCCGCGAGGTCGAGGCGCATCGTGAAGGCGTCCACGTCCTCGGGCTGGTAGTAGCGCCTGCGCAGCCCGATCCGTTCGAACCCGGCCTTCTCGTACAGGGCCAGCGCCGCGTCGTTGTCCACCCGCACCTCGAGCAGGACGGCGCTGGCGCGCAGCGTGCGGGAACGCTCCAGGAGCGCGTGCAGCAGCTCCCGGCCGACCCCGTGCCGCTGGTAGTGGGGGTCCACGCCGATCGTCATGATCTGTGCGACGTCGCCGTCGAACCAGAGGCCCGCGTACCCGACCACGGGCTTGGGCCCGGGGCCGTAGATCGCGACCGCGTCGGGGCCCGCGGGCTCCGCCACGACGTACCAGCGACCGAGCGCCGCCAGCTCGTCGGCCAGCATCCCGTAGGTCCACGCGCCGGCGCCGAAGAGGACGCGCTCGAGCTCGAGGATCCGGTCGAAGTCGGCGCTGCCGAGCGGCCTCAGCCGGCACGCGGGCGCGTACACGTGCTGCACGGTGCGGGGCAGGCTCTCCCCGGACGACGTGCGCTCCCCGGCGGTCATGCCGGGCTCCCGGTCGCGGGCACGAGGCGCGCGGGCGCCGGCTCCTGCACGTCGGGACGACGCAGGTAGAGCGGCTCGGTGGGCAGGTCCGCGCCGGCGGCCCGGCGGGCGAGCGCCAGCCGGCCCAGCACGGCCGCGTCCGGGGAGAGCGGGGCGTCCTCGTCGGCCGGCAGGTGCTCCGGATACAGCGCGGCGCCCTCGCCCACGACGACCAGCCGTCCGTCACCGGGGGCGTCCGCGAGCCGGGCGGCCACCTCCGCGGGGCGGTCCACGCCGGGACCGGCCAGCGTCTCGACGACGGGCACGCCGTGCGGCCCCTCGTGCGCGACCACCCGGTAGTGCGCCCAGTAGACCTCCCTGCGGCGTGCGTCGGTCGCGACGAGCACCTCGTCGCCCGGCGTCAGGCCCAGGTCGGCGACGGCCTGCACCGCGATCGCGTCGACGCTCGGCACCCCGAGCACGTCGATGCCGAGGCTCAGGGCGAGGGTGCGCGCGGTGACCAGACCGACGCGCAGCCCGGTGAACGGGGCCGGCCCGGTACCGACGGCGACGGCCGACAGCGCCGTGCGGTCGAGGCCGGCGTCGTCGAGCACCTGCGCGACGAGGGGCGCGAGCGACTCGGCGTGCCGGCGACGTTCGTCGGCCGTCCGCGAGGCCAGGCGGGAGCCGTCGTCGTCGACGAGCGCGACGGCGACGGCTGCGGAGGTGTCGAGAGCGAGGACTGCCACGCCCCCAGCCTACGTTTCCCGCCGCTCGACGAGGCAACGTGCGAAAGCTCTAGCTCGGCACGAGGGCGGCCAGGTCCACGCCCGCCCAGCGCGGCCCGACGCCGCGCAGCGTGGCGCGCCGGGTCCCGGCACCCGGGTCGTCCTCGTCGACGACGCCGCCGCGCGGCCGCTCGAGGTCGATCTCCAGCCGGTCGTCGGTGAGCGCCTCGGCCAGGCCGCGACCCCACTCGACGACGGTGACGGTGTCGTCCAGCGACGCGTCGAGGTCGAGGGCGTCGAGCTCGTCCAGCCCGCCGAGCCGGTAGGCGTCCACGTGCACCAGGCCCGGGCCTTCGGACCCGTCGGGGCGCGGCACCGGCGGGTGCTCGCGCGCCACGATGAACGTCGGTGACGCCACCTGGCCCCGCACCCCGAGCGCGGCGCCGAGGCCCTGGGTGAGGGTGGTCTTGCCGGCGCCGAGGTCCCCGGTGAGGATCACGAGGTCCCCGGCCCGCAGCACGCCGACCAGCGCGGCGCCGAGCGCCCGCGCGGCGTCGGCGTCGGGCAGGTCCACCCGCACGGGGCCCTGGTCGGTCCCGGTGGCGTCGGTCTCGGCGGTCACAGCGCTGCCTCCGTGGTCGGGCGGGGGGCGGTGTCGAGCGCGGTCGCGCCCACGTGCACGCGCGGCACCCGCCCGCCGATCCCGGTGACGATCTCATAGCTGATGGTGCCCGCGGCGTCCGCCCAGTCCTGGGCGTTCGGGCGGAGCGCGCCCCGCGCGACGCCGTCGGACGCCCCGAAGAGCGTGACGACGTCGCCCGCCCGCTCGGTCGCGCCCGGGCCGAGGTCGAGGACCACCTGGTCCATGCACACCCGGCCGGCGACGCGCAGCACGCGGGCTGTGCCCCGGGAGCCGACGCCGACCGGGCCGCCGACGCCCACGGCGCCGCCCGACGCGTGCCGCGGGATGCCGTCGGCGTACCCCAGCGGGACGACGCCGAGCCGGGTGTCCTGCGTCGTCGTGTAGTGGTGCCCGTAGGAGACCCCGTGGCCCGCGGGGACGTCCTTGACGGTCACGAGGCGGGCCTGGAGCGTCATCGCGCCCCGCAGCCCGAAGTCTCCGGGGGCGCCCAGCGCCGGCGCCGGGCTGTGCCCGTAGACGGAGATGCCGGGCCGCACCAGGTCGTAGTGCAGGCGGGGATCGGTGAGCACGCCGGCGGAGTTCGCCAGGTGCCGCACCTCGGGCCGCAGCCCGGCGGCCTCGACCGTCGCCGCCGCCTCGTCGAACGCCCGTGCCTGGAGCATGATCGACGGGTGCCCCGGCTCGTCCGCGCACGCGAGGTGCGACATCACGCCGACGACGCGCAGCACGCCGTCCGCCTCGTACGCGGCGGCACGGCGCACGACGTCGGGCAGGTCGGCGGGCATGATCCCGCTGCGTCCCAGCCCGGTGTCCACCTTGAGGTGCACGCGCGCCGGCTCGCCCGCGGCCCGCGCCCCGGCGGCGACCTCGTCCAGGGCCCAGGGCGCCGCGACGGCGACGTCGACCTGCGCCGACACCAGGCGCTCGAACGGGGCGCCGGGCGTGCACAACCACGTCAGGACCCGGGCGTCCGCGGGCGTGACACCCCCCGCGCGCAGCGCGAACGCCTCCGCGGGGACGGCGGTGCCGAGCCAGGTGGCACCGCCCGCGAGCGCCGCACGGGCCACGGGCAGCATGCCGTGCCCGTACCCGTCGGCCTTGACCACCGCCATGACGGCGGCGCCCGCGGCGCGCTCCCCCAGCGCACGGACGTTGTCACGCACGGCCGTGAGGTCGACGACGGCGCGCGCGGCGGTCCCGGCCTCGAACGGGAGGTCGGCAGGGTGCGGCAGGGCGGGTGCGCTCACGGTCATGGATTCTCTCACCGGCCCGGGGCCGGGGCGCCGGCGGGCCACTCGGCGAGCGTGCGGCGCGAGACGAAGCGGCGGCGCTCGCCCGTGAACGGGTCGTCGAGCTCGAGGCTCCGGGAGAGCAGCTGCAGCGGACGTGCCGGGTCGTCGGGAGCGTCGTCGCGAAGCTCCGGCCAGAACGGGTCGTGCAGGATCGGCAGCCCGAGCGACGCCAGGTGCAGGCGCAGCTGGTGCGTCTTGCCGGTGTGCGGCTCGAGCCGGTACAGACCCAGGCCGCGGGCCTCGTCGCGCGCGACGAGCGCGACCCGCGACTCGGCGTTCGGCTCCCCCGGCTCCTCGACGGCGCGCACGACGCCGCGGTGCTTGACGATGCGCGAGCGCACCGTCGTCGTGCCGTCGGCACCGAGCAGCCCGGCGGCCCGGGAGCCCGGCAGCGGCAACGGCGCGACGGCCTCGTAGACCTTGCGCACCGTGCGGTCCTGGAACGTCGTCTGGTAGGGCCCGCGGGCCTGCGGGCGCACCGTGAACACGAGCACGCCCGCCGTCGGGCGGTCCAGCCGGTGCGCGGGCACGAGGTCGGGCAGGTCGAGCGTCGCACGCAGGTGCACCAGCGCCGTCTGCGTGACCCAGCGCCCGCGCGGCATGGTGGCGACATGGTGCGGCTTGTCGACGACCAGCAGGTCGTCGTCGCGGTGCAGCACCTCGAGCTCGGCCAGGGCGGGCGCCGCGGGCTCGTCGGCGGGCGGGTCCCGGTACAGGTAGAGGAAGCCGCGGGGCTCGTACGGCGTGAGTCCGTCGACGACGGCGCCCGCACCGGTGACGATCTCGCCCGCGGCGAGCTTGGCGCGCAGCGGCTCCGCCTCGTGGGCGAACCGGTGCAGCAGGTAGGCGGCGGCGGTGGGGTACCGGGCGACGCTCGCCGCGTCGTGCGGCAGCACGAGGCGCGTGGGGTTGAGGCCGTCACGCACCGGGAGCGGCGGGCGGTGCGGTGCCGGGCCGCGGCGGACGGGGTGGGCGGGCATGCCCCCATTGTCCCGCGGTGCCCGGGCGCGCGGCATGATGGGCGCATGAGCCTCTACGACATCCCCTTCGCGCGCATGGACGGCACCACCACGTCGCTGGCCGAGCATCGCGACGACGTCGTGCTGGTGGTGAACGTCGCCTCGCGCTGCGGGCTGGCCCCGCAGTACGAGACGCTCGAGCGGATGCAGAAGTCGTACGCCGACCGGGGGTTCACCGTGCTCGGCTTCCCGAGCAACCAGTTCCTGCAGGAGCTGTCCACGGACGAGAAGGTCGCCGAGTTCTGCTCCATGACCTACGGCGTGACGTTCCCCGTGCTCGCCCGGGTCCGGGTCAACGGCCGGCACACCCACCCGCTGTACGCCGAGCTGAAGAAGTCCGCCGACGACTCCGGCCACTCCGGCCGCGTCCGCTGGAACTTCGAGAAGTTCCTCGTGCTGCCGGGCGGCGACGTGCACCGCTTCTCCCCGCAGACGCTGCCGGACGACCCCGCCGTCGTCGCGCTGGTCGAGAAGGGCCTTCCCCGCTGATCGTGACCGGGTCGACGGCCCTCAGCCGGCCGGCACCTCCAGGTGCAGCCAGCGCTCGGTGACCTCGTAGCCCAACGCCTCGTTGGCCCGTCGCGACGCCGCGTTGGCGCCCGCCCCGCCGGTGCCGAACCAGGCGTGCCCCTGACCTGCGAGGGCGAGGACGGCGGCCGCCTTGACGGCGGTCGCGAGCCCCCGGCGCCGTGACGCCGCCCGGGTCACGGTGAGATCGGTGTCGACCCGGTCGGTCAGGCGGGTCAGGACGGTCACGGCGTCCAGCCGGCCGCCCGGAGTCAGCGCACCGAACGCCCACGTCCCGCCGCGCCCCAGGGCCGCCGCCAGTGCCGCGGCGTCCGGCACGTCGTGGGCCGTCGCCACGGTGTGCGGGTAGTCCGCGGCCGAGACGGTGTCGAGGTCGACGACGGCCTCCGCCTCGGTCGCCGCGAGCGCACGGACGGTCCAGCCCGCCCCGGTCGCGCCGTCGACGGCCGCGCGGCACGAGGCGAGCACGGCGGGCGTGACCCGCAGGCGGGCTCCCCACGACTCAGACCGCAGGCTCGCCCCGGCGTCCAGCAGGCGGAGCGCCTCCGGGTCGTCGGAGCGCAGGATCTGCACCGCGGGCACGGTCGGGGCGGGGGTGGTCGACACGGGCGTCACCGTAGCGACGCCGCGGCGGCCAGTCACGCCGAATTCACGAGTGCCGCGACCTCTGCGGGCACGGCGTGCGCGACGTCCAGCGCGGCGACCGGCCCGCCCGGGTTCGCCCGGTGGGCGGCGCGCCCGTGCACGAGCACCGCGGCGGCGGCCACCTCGGCCGCGAGCGCCGGGGACGCCACGACGTCGTCGGACCGGGCGGCGAGCATCGCCCCGAGCACGCCCGCCAGGACGTCGCCGGCCCCGGCGGTGGCGAGCCAGCCCGGGCCGTCGGCCTGGGCGTACGCGACCCCGGGCCCGACGACGACGGTCACGCCGCCCTTGAGCAGCACCGTCGCGCCGGTGAGCTCGTGCGCCCGGCGGGCCCAGCGCAGCGGTTCGGCCTCGACGTCGGCGCGGCGCACGTCGACGCCCCGGGAGCGCAGGAGCGTCGTGAGCTCGCCCGCGTGCGGCGTGAGCACGAACCAGGGCGGGCTGGTCTCCTCGAGCAGGTCGAGCCCGCCGGCGTCGACGACGGCGGGGACCGGTCCGCCGGCCAGCCCCCCGAGCCGGCCCGCCGCGGCCGCGAGCCCGCCCCGGCCGCGCTCGCGCTGACCGTCGTCGTTCCCGTTCTCGTCGACGTCCGGGCCCCCGGGCACGCCCGGCCCGACGACCCAGGACTGCACCCGCCCCGGCGCGGTGACGACCTCGGGGCGCGCACCCACCACGGCGCGCCCCACGTCGTCGGACCCGCGGTAGCGCACCATCCCGGCTCCCGCGCGCACCGCGGCGGTCGTGGTGAGCAGCGCGGCGCCCGGGTACGTCGTCGTGCCGGCCACCACGCCCACGACGCCACGCGTGTACTTGTGGTCCGCGCCGCCGGGCACCGGCCACGCCCGGGCCACGTCCGCGGCCTCCAGACGACGCACGGCGGGCTCGACGTCGAGGCGCAGACCGATGTCCACGACGGTCAGCTCTCCCACCAGGCCCGCGGCGGGCGGCAGCAGCAGGCCCGGCTTGGCCGCCCCGAAGGTCACCGTCCGGTCGGCGGGGAGCACCGGGCCGCCCACGAAGCCGTCGTCCACGCCGGTCCCGGACGGGATGTCGACCGCCACCACCCACGCCCCTTGCGCCCTGAGCGGGCGATCGTCCCCCTCGGGGGTCCCTGACAGGGCCGAGAGCCCGCTCACGACGTCGGCGGGGAGGTCGCGGAGGGGGCCGCGGGCGCCGATGCCCACCAGGCCGTCGAGCACCACGTCGGACGCCGCGACGTCCTGCACCACGGCCTGCACCACGGCCTGCACCACGGACGCCGGCTGCTGGGGCGAGGCGCACAGGTCGACGACGCGGCCGCCGGCCCGGACCAGCGCCGCCAGGCCACCGGCGTGGCTCCGCCCCGACGTGAGCACCGCCGTCACTGCCGCCCCTCGGCGGGCGAGGACCGCGCCGGCGTGCAGCGCGTCGCCGCCGTTGTTCCCCGCGCCCACGAGCAGTGCGACTCGCGCGCCGCGGACAGAGGTCCTTCGCGCACGCAGGTCGCGCACCACCTGCGTGGCGAGCGTGAACGACGCCCGCTCCATGAGCGGCACGCGGGCGGCGAGCAGCGGCTCCTCGGCGGCGCGGACGTCGGCGGCGGACCAGGCACGGATCATGGGGGCATCCTGCCGTGCGCCGTCGAGCCCCGCAGCGTCGCCGCAGGTCGGGGAATAGGCTCGGACCATGCGATTCGGACTCTTCATCCCTCAGGGCTGGCGCCACGACCTCACCGACGTCCCGCCCGAGAAGCAGTGGGAGACGATGCTGTCCCTGCTGCACTACGCCGACAACGCCGCCGCCGGCGAGCCGGTCCCGGGCGGCCCGTGGGCCTGGGACAGCGCCTGGGTCTTCGACCACTTCCACACCGTCCCCGTGCCGAGCACGCAGGCCACGCACGAGGCCTGGTCGCTCATGGCCGCGTTCGCCGCCAGCTCGCAGCGCGTGAAGCTCGGCCAGATGTGCACGTGCATGTCGTACCGGAACCCGGCCTACCTCGCGAAGGTCGCCTCGACGGTCGACGCGATCTCGGGCGGGCGCGTGCAGATGGGCATCGGCGCCGGCTGGTACGAGCACGAGTGGCGCGCGTACGGCTACGGCTTCCCGCGCGCCGGGGAGCGCCTCCGGGCCCTCGACGAGGGCGTGCAGATCATGACCCGGATGTGGCGCACGGGGTCGTCCGGAAGGTTCGACGGCGAGACCTACCAGGTCGACGGCGCCCTGTGCTACCCGCAGCCGCTGCAGACGCTGCCCGTGGGCGACGGCGGCGCCGAGGTCCCGAGCATCCCGCTGTGGATCGCCGGCGGCGGGGAGAAGAAGACCCTGCGGATCGCGGCGCGGTTCGCGCAGCACACGAACTTCGACGGTTCCCCCGAGGGCTTCAGCCACAAGTCGTCCGTGCTGGAGCAGCACTGCCGCGACGTCGGCCGCGACTTCGGCGAGATCACCCGCTCGGCCGACTACAACGTCGTCATCGGCGAGAACCAGGCGGAGGTGGACGACAAGCTGGCGTGGATCTCCTCGCACTACCGCAGGTACGCGGGCGAGCGCGGCGAGGACACGATCAACACCTGGCGGACGGGGCCGCTCGTCGGCACCACGGAGCAGGTCGTCGAGGCGCTCACCGACCTCAAGGCCCGCGGCATGACGTACGCCATTGTGAACTTCGCGAACGCCGTCGGTGACCGGGACCAGATCGAGCTCTTCCAGCGTCAGGTCGTCCCGGCGCTCCAGTAGCGTCCCGGCCGGCGGCGACGCCGGCCAGCGACCCGGGCGCCGCCCGGCGTCAGCCCTCCGCCACCACCATGGCCGAGGCGATGCCGGCGTCGTGCGAGATCGACAGGTGCCACGTCCGCACGCCGAGCGCGTCGGCGCGGGCGAGCACGGTGCCGCGCAGCTCGACCTCGGGCGGGCCGCCCACCGTCCGGTGCACGGTCGCGTCGTGCCAGTGCATGTTGCCGGGCGCGCCGAGCGCCTTGGCGATGGCCTCCTTGGCCGCGAACCGTGCGGCCAGGGAGGACGCCGGCAGGTCGCGCTCGACGTCGGTGAACAGCTTCTCCCGCAGCCGGGGCGTGCGCTCGAGGGTCGCCGTGAACCGGTCCACGTCGACGACGTCGATGCCCACCCCGATGATCATGGCCCCCAGCCTAGATCCCGGCCGGGGCGACGTGTCGGTGCCGCCCTCTAGTCTCCCGCGCATGTTCGTCGACGCCGCAGGCTCCCCCGTCCACCACGTCGAGCGGGGTGCTGCGCCCGGTCCCGACGTCCCCACCGTCGTGCTGCTGCACGGATTTCCGGTGGACCACCGGCTGATGCTCACGGCGTTCGAGAACGCCTTCGCGTCGCGGCCGGGGTGGCGGCGCGTCTATCTCGACCTGCCGGGCATGGGCGCGAGCCCTGCCTCCGGGGTGTCGAGCACCGACGACGTGCTCGCGGTCGTGCAGGCCGCCGTCGACGCCCTGGTGCCGGGGCCGTACGTGCTGGTGGGCGAGTCCTTCGGCGGGTACCTCGCCCGCGGCCTGCTGGCCGCCCACCCCGAGCGGGTGCAGGGGCTCGGCCTGCTCTGCCCGATGATCGTGCCCGAGCCGGCGGACCGGGACGTCCCCGCGCACCGGGTGCTGGTCCGCGACGCGGGGCTGCTCCGGGAGGTGGGCGCGGCCGCCCTGGACGCCGACGACGTCGCGGTCGTGCAGACGCCTGCGACGTGGCGCCGTACCGAGGCCGAGGTGGCGCCCGGGCTCGCCGCCGCCGACGTCGATGCCGTGGCCCGCGTCCGGGCCCGCTACGCCGGGACGTTCCCGCTCGAGCCCCGGGCGTTCGAGCGGCCCACGCTCTTCCTGGTCGGCCGGCAGGACTCCTCCACCGGGTACCGCGACGCCTGGCGGCTCCTCGAGGACTATCCCCGCGCCACGTTCGCCGTCCTCGACCGTGCCGGGCACAACCTGCAGATCGAACAGCCCGCGCTGTTCGACGCCCTCGTGGGCGAGTGGCTCGACCGCGTCGAGGAGTCCCTCGCCGGGTAGGCGGTCAGGGGGCGGGACGTGCCCGCACCCCGGCCTCGTCCTGCGGCTCCACCAGGTGGCGCCACCGGAACCACTTGCGCTCGATCTCCGCCTCCAGGTCGACGTCGAAGCGCCGGGCGACCAGCAGCAGCTGGGCGAGCACGTCGGCCAGCTCCGCGCGGAACGCGGCGTCCACCGCCCCCTCGCCCTCGCCGCGGTCCCGCGACCGCCCGGAGCGGGCGAGGTACGCCTGCGTCAGCTCCCCGACCTCCTCGTGCAGCTTGAGCACGAGCCAGTCGTCGGTGCGCTCGACGCCGTAGCGCCGCTCGTAGACCCGGGAGATGACCTCGACCTCGTCCGTCAGTGCCGCCAGCTCCATGGCGGCACCCTACGCGCCGCGACTACTCGACGGTGGACTACTCGACGGTGGACTACTCGACGGTGACCGACTTCGCGAGGTTGCGCGGCTGGTCGACGTCGAGCCCCTTCGCACCGGCGAGCGCCATGGCGAAGATCTGCAGCGGCACGACGGCGAGCAGCGGCTGGAGCAGGCTCGGCGACTGCGGGATCCAGAAGATCTCGTCGGCGTACCTGCGCACCTCGTCGTCGCCGTCCTCCGCGATGACGAGGGTCCGGGCACCGCGCGCCCGGATCTCCTGGATGTTGGACACGATCTTCGAGTGGAGCTGGTCGCGACCGTGCGGCGACGGCACCACGACGAACACCGGCTGCCCGGCGTCGATCAGCGCGATCGGTCCGTGCTTGAGCTCGCCGGCGGCGAAGCCCTCGGCATGGATGTAGGCGAGCTCCTTGAGCTTGAGCGCTCCCTCGAGCGCGACCGGGAAGCCCACGTGGCGGCCGAGGAACAGCACCTTGTCGGCGTCCGCCATCGACCGGGCCGTGGCGCGCACGTACTCGCTGCGCTCGATGACGGTGCGCACCTTGCGGGGCATGTCCCGCAGCTCGTCCAGCAGGGTCGCGATCTCGTCGGGGTACTTGTTGCCCCGCAGCTGCGCCAGGTAGAGGCCCAGCAGGTACGCGGCGGTGATCTGGGACAGGAACGCCTTCGTGGAGGCGACGGCGATCTCCGGCCCTGCGTGCGTGTAGAGGACGGCGTCGGACTCGCGCGGGATGGTCGAGCCGTGGGTGTTGACGATCGACAGCACGGTGGCGCCCTGCTCACGGGCGTGCCGCACCGCCATCAGGGTGTCCATGGTCTCGCCCGACTGCGAGATCGCGACGACGAGGGTCCGCGCGTCGACGATCGGGTCGCGGTAGCGGAACTCGTGCGCGAGCTCCACCTCGACGGGGATGCGGCACCAGTGCTCGATCGCGTACTTGGCCACGTGGCCTGCGTAGGCGGCGGTGCCGCAGGCGATCACGATGATCTTGTCGACGGAGCGCAGCACGGACTCGTCGATGCGCAGGTCGTCCAGCACGAGCCGGCCCTGGGCGTCGGAGCGGCCCAGCAGGGTGTCGGCCACGGCCTGCGGCTGGTCGTGGATCTCCTTGTCCATGAAGGAGTCGAAGCCGCCCTTCTCGGCGGCGGCGGCGTCCCAGTCGACCGTGAACCGCTTGCCCTCGGCGGGAGCGCCGTCGAAGTCGCTCACCTCGACGGACGTGGCGGTGATCGTCACGACCTGGTCCTGCGCGAGCTCGAGCGCCTCGTGGGTGGAGGCGACGAAGGCTGCCACGTCGGAGCCGAGGAAGTTCTCGCCGTCGCCGAGCCCGACCACCAGGGGCGAGTCGTGCCGGGCGCCGACCACGGTGCCGGGCGCGTCCGCGTGGACCGCGAGCAGCGTGAAGGTGCCCTCGAGCTGCCGGGCGGTGGCCGCCATGGCGGAGGTGAGGTCGCCCGTGGCCCGGTACTCGCGCGCCAGCAGGTGCGCGGTGACCTCCGTGTCGGTCTCCGAGAGCAGCACCGCGCCGTCCGCGACGAGGCCCGCCCGCAGCGACGCGAAGTTCTCGACGATCCCGTTGTGGATGACGGCGAGGCGGCCGCCGTCGGCGAGGTGCGGGTGGGCGTTGACGTCGGTGGGCCCGCCGTGGGTGGCCCACCGGGTGTGGCCGATCGACGCGGTGGCACCGGGCAGGGGCCGGGCGTCGAGCTCCTCGACGAGGTTGGCCAGCTTGCCGGACTTCTTCGCCACCGCCACGTCGTCACGGCCCGGCGCGACGAGCGCGACGCCCGCCGAGTCGTAGCCGCGGTACTCCAGCCGGCGAAGGCCGTCGAGCGCGACGTCCAGCGGCCGCGACGATGCCTCGGCCGGGCCTACGTATCCCACGATTCCACACATGGGCACCGAGTGTATCCGCGCGCCGACGGCTCGTGAGCCGCGAGATCTCGCGGTTTTGCGAGCCCTCCTGCCTATTTGTCCCGACGGCGGCAGCGCCTCCCGATGTCGGGCCCCGGTCGGGCATCGGGCAGAATCGGGCCCGTGGTACCCCTGCCCCCCGACCCGGAAGCCGGCCCCCCGACCGGTGCACCGGCACGCACCCACACCCCGCAGTCCCTCGGCGACCACCTCACGCGCCTGGCCCCGGCGTCGCCGTACGTGGACCTGGACCGGGCGGCATGGAGCCGGCTGTCGGCGTCGACACCCCTGCCGCTGACGGACGCCGACGTGGAACGCCTGCGCGGGCTGGGCGACCCCATCGACCTCGCCGAGGTCGACGCCGTGTACCGGCCGCTCTCACGCCTGCTCAACCTCTACGTGTCCGCGACCGCGGGCCTGCACCGTGCGACGTCGACGTTCCTGCACGAGGAGCCCCCGCGCACCCCGTACGTCATCGGCGTCGCAGGTTCCGTCGCCGTCGGCAAGTCGACCACGGCGCGCGTGCTGCGCGAGATGCTGGCGCGCTGGCCGGACACCCCGCGGGTCGAGCTCATCACCACGGACGGCTTCCTCTACCCCAACGCCGAGCTGCAGCGCCGCGGGATGATGGACCGCAAAGGATTCCCCGAGTCCTACGACCGGCGGGCGCTCATCCGGTTCCTCTCCCGGGTCAAGGCGGGTCAGTCGGAGGTCCGCGCGCCCGTCTACTCGCACGTCACCTACGACATCGTGCCGGGCGAGGAGGTCGTGGTCCGCCGTCCCGACGTGCTCATCGTCGAAGGGCTCAACGTGCTGCAGCCCGCCCGACCGTCGTCCGTCGACGAGTCCACGGTCGCCGTCAGCGACTTCTTCGATTTCTCCATCTACGTCGACGCTCGCACGCGCAACGTGCGGCAGTGGTACGTGGAGCGGTTCCTCCAGCTCCGCCGGACGGCGTTCAACAGGCCGGAGTCGTACTTCCGGCGCTACGCCGACCTCTCCGACGCCGAGGCGACGGCACGGGCGCTGTCCATCTGGGAATCCATCAACGCCCCGAACCTCGAGCAGAACGTGCTGCCCACCCGCGGGCGGGCCACCCTCGTGCTGACGAAGGGGTCGGACCACAGCGTCCAGCGCGTGCGCCTGCGCAAGCTCTGACGGCGGCCTCAGGCGGCGCGGTGCACCGAGGCGCTGTCCTCAGGCGCGCCGTCCGGGACGTCCTCGTCGGGAACCGACCCGCCCAGCAGCGCCTGGGCCCGCCCGCCCCGGCCCGTGCGCAGCAGCCGCTGCACGACCTGGTCCACGACCAGGCCCAGCAGCACCCCCGTGACCACGCCGACCGCCATCGCGAGCAGCGGGTTGTGGCCCAGCCACGCCCCCGCCGCGAGCCCGATGAGCATGGAGTAGATCGACCAGGTGACGGCGGCGATCGCCGAGTAGAGCATGAACCGTGCCCGCGGGTATCCCACCGCACCGGCGGTCATGTTCACCGCGACCCGGCCGATCGGGATGTAGCGGGCACCGATGATGAACGACGCACCCCGCCGGGACAGCGCCTGCCGAGCCCACTCCACCGCCTTGCGGCCCCGTCGCGACCGCAGGAACCGCACACGCTCCGTGCCGACCGTGCGCCCGATCTGGTAGGCGATCTGGTCCCCCGTCCAGGCGCCGAGCGCGGCGAGCAGCAGGATGCCGGGCAGCCACGGGTTCCCGCTGGCATGAGCGAGGACGGTGAGCGTGATGATCACGGACTCGCTGGGGATCGGCGGGAAGAACCCGTCGATGGTCGCCGACACGTACATGGCCGGGTAGATCCACGCGGACGCGGCCAGCTCGAGGATCGACTCCTCCACCTGGCTCAGCATCGTCGAGAGTGTCTCGAGCACGGTCCCTCGGTTCGTCGGCCGGGTCGTTCCGGCACTCCGATGCCGCCGGACGACGCCACCGGGAACCAGCCTAGGCAGATGCCTGCCCAGCCGTGCATCGGGAGATCCCCCGGTTCCACCCTGACCCCGGAAGATTCACCCCGGGTTCACGAATCGCGTCAGGCGAGGGGAAAGCGCAGCACGCGGGCGGCGTCGGACGGGTCGGTGCTCGCGGCCCAGTACCGCACGAGGTTCTCGTTCGAGGTCAGCGAGCGCACCTGGGCATGGTCGAGGTAGAGCTCGCCGGCCAGGTGGTCCGTCTCGTGCTGGACGATCCGCGCGGGCCACCCGACCAGGACCTCGTCGACCGCCGCCCCCGAGAGGTCCTCGGCACGCAGCCGGACCCGCCGGTGCCGGGCCACGACCGCCGACCACCCCGACACCGACAGGCAGCCCTCGAAGAACGCGGCCCGCTCGGAGCCGCCACCCGGCTCGTCGAGCGGCTCGTACGAGGGGTTGAGCAGCACGCGGAACGGGAGCGCCGCCCGCTCGCGCGGGTCGTCGTCGGCGGCGGCGCCGGCGTCCTCGACGACGGCGACGGCCAGCCCGATCCCCACCTGCGGCGCGGCGAGCCCCACGCCGGGCGCGGCGTGCATGGTCCGCCGCATGGCGTCGACGAGCCGTGGCAGCAGGTCGCCGAGCTGCCCCACGTAGCGGGCGGCGGGCGTGCGCAGCACCGGCGCACCGGCCTGGACGATCGGCAGCACGCCGTCGTTCGCCGCGTCCGCGCGGTCGAGCAGGTCGGCGACGGCGGCCTGCAGCGCCTCGTCGGCGCCGCCGACCGCGGCGTGAGCGCTGCCGCGGTCCGGTGCGCTCGTCGGGTCCGCCGCGCTCACAGCGACAGTCGGTCGCGCACCACGGCGGCGAGCCGGTCGGCGACGCCGTCCGCCTGCGTCTGGGTGGCCGCCTCGACCATGACCCGGACCAAAGGCTCGGTGCCCGAGGGGCGCAGCAGCACCCGGCCCGTGTCGCCCAGGGTGGCTTCGGCCCGCGAGACCGCCTCGAGGACGCCCTCGTCGTGGCTCGCCCGTGCCTTGTCGACGCCCTTGACGTTGACGAGCGTCTGCGGCAGCCGCGGCACGTCCCCCGCCAGGTCCGCGAGCCGGCGACCGGTGGACTTGATCCGCGCGGCCAGGTGCAGGGCCGTGAGCACGCCGTCACCCGTCGTGGCGTAGTCGGACAGGATGATGTGGCCCGACTGCTCCCCCCCGAGCCCGTAACCGTGGGCGCGCATCTCCTCGAGCACGTAGCGGTCACCCACCCCGGTCTGGACCGTCGAGATGCCCGCCTCGCGCATGGCGAGGATGAGGCCGAGGTTGCTCATCACGGTCACCACGAGCGTGTCGCCCGGCAGGCGTCCCTCGTCCTTGAGGCTGCGCGCGAGGATCCCGAGGATCTGGTCGCCGTCGACGAGCACGCCCCCGTGGTCGACGGCGAGGCAGCGGTCGGCGTCGCCGTCGAACGCCACCCCGAAGTCGGCTTCCGCGGCCACGACCACGGCCTGCAGCTGCTCAGGGTGGGTGGATCCGGCCTTCTCGTTGATGTTGAGCCCGTCGGGGCTGGCGTTGATGACGACGACGTCGGCGCCGGCCCGGCGCAGCGCGTCGGGGCCCACCTGGCTGGCTGCACCGTTGGCGGCGTCGACGGCGATCCGCAGGCCCGACAACGGCCGCACGTCGGCGGTGGTGCCGATGGTCGCCACGAGGTGCTCCACGTACTGCTCGGCGGCGGAACCCACGTCGGAGCGGATCCGGCCGACCCCGGCCCCGGTCGGGCGGTCCCACGTCTCACCGAGACGCTGCTCGATGGCGTCCTCGACCATGTCCGGGAGCTTGTAGCCCCCGCGGGCGAAGAACTTGATCCCGTTGTCCGGCATCGCGTTGTGCGACGCGGAGATCATGACGCCGAGGTCGACGTCCAGGGCACCGACGAGGTGGGCCAGCGCCGGGGTGGGCAGCACCCCGAGGTTGATGACGTCGACCCCCGAGCTCGCGAGCCCGGCGCCGACCGCAGCCTCGAGGAACTCGCCAGAGGCACGCGGGTCCCGGCCGACGACGGCGCGGGGGCGGTGCCCGGTGAACTCCCCGGAAGTGCCGAGCACGTGGGCGGCGGCGCTCCCCAGCCCGAGGGCCAGCTCCACGCTCACGTCCCGGTTGGCGAGCCCACGGACTCCGTCGGTGCCGAACAGTCGCACGATATTTCCTCCTCTGGGCGCGCGGCATCCGTGCCTTCGCGCCACCACGGCCACCCGGACGGGCGCCGCCACGATCGTAGCCGGACATGCGGGCGGCCCCGCCGGAGTGTTCCGACGGGGCCGTCCTGACGCTGAACGCTCCTGTCGACAGGAGCGTCGGATCAGCGCTTCGAGTACTGCGGTGCCTTGCGGGCCTTCTTGAGACCGGCCTTCTTGCTCTCGACGGCACGCGGGTCACGGGTGAGGTAACCGGCCTTCTTGAGCGCCGGACGGTTGGCCTCGGTGTCGATCCCGTTGAGCGCGCGCGAGATGCCCAGGCGCAGCGCACCGGCCTGACCCGAGGGGCCACCGCCGCTGATGCGGGCGATCACGTCGAACCGGCCCTCGACCTCGACCAGCTTGAGGGGGGAGTTCACGAGCTGCTGGTGCACCTTGTTCGGGAAGTAGTCCTCGAGGGTGCGACCGTTGATCTTCCACTGCCCGGTGCCGGGGACGAGGCGCACGCGCGCCACGGCCTCCTTACGGCGGCCCACGGCCTGGCCGGGCGCGGTGATGGACTGTCCGCCGTTCGCGACGGGCGCGGCAGTCTCGGTGGTGTAGGTGCTGGGAGTGTTCTCCTCCAGCACGGCGTCTGCGGTGGTCTCGGCCACTGTCAATCCTTCGCTTTGCATCCGGCAGCGGCTCAGGCCTGCTGCGAAACCTGGGTGATCTCGAACGGCTTGGGCTGCTGCGCCGCGTGCGGGTGCTCCGCGCCGCGGTAGACCTTCAGCTTGCCGAGCTGGTCACGCCCGAGCGAGGTCTTGGGGATCATGCCGCGCACGGCCTTCTCCACCGCCCGCTCCGGGTTCTTCTCGAGGAGCTCGCCGTAGGTGACCGAACGGAGACCGCCCGGGTAACCCGAGTGGCGGTAGGCCAGCTTGGTCTCCCGCTTGTTGCCGCTCAGGGCGACCTTGTCCGCGTTGATGACGATGACGAAGTCACCACCGTCGACGTGCGGGGCGAAGGTCGGCTTGTGCTTCCCGCGCAGGAGCGTGGCGACCTGGGTCGCCAGGCGGCCCAGGACGACGTCGGTAGCGTCGACGACGTACCAGTCGCGCTGGACCTCGCCGGGCTTGGGGGTGTAAGTACGCACGGTTGCGTCACCTTTTCGTGTTCGTGGTCGTCGGGCGAGAAGCGGCGCCCGAAGAGTCAGTGCGTTGTGCGCGGGACTCCATGAGTGGCGGCCTGGCCGGGGCGTCGTCGAGGCGAGTGGGAGCGCTGACGACGCGGGACGCCGGAGATATAGCACAACGGCTCGCTAGTCTAGCCGACCTCGTCCCTCAGGGGCAAAGCGACGTCGGTCACCGCCCCGAGCCACCGTCGTCCCAGGTGCGTGGGCCGCGGCCGTGTCGCACCGTGGACCCATGACGGACGAGACACCTGCCACCCGACCGGACACCCTCACCGGCGCCGAGGGCGACGTGAACCAGCTGCCCGACTCCGACACCCTCATGGACCGTGGCGTCGAGGACCAGCTCGACGAAGGCTACTCGCCGCTGGAGCGCCCGCGCGCCAACCACTGGGGCGAGACCGCCTGGGAGGAGTCGGCCGGCGAGCCCCTCGACCGCCGGCTCAGCGAGGAGGAGCCCGACGTCTGGGAGCGCGACCCGCTGTCACGACCCGACACCACCCGGTCCGGGCGGCTCGTCGCCGACGCGGACGCGGACCCCGACGACGCGGGCGGCCGGCGCGAGAACGACGTCTACGGCGAGGACGAGGGCGTCGACGGCGCGGGCGCCAGCGCCGAGGAGGCCGCCGTGCACTGGGTCGACGAGCCCTGAGACGAGCCCTGAGACGACCCCGGAGGGTCCTTGAGGGGCCCTGAAGGGCTCAACCGGCGGGGTCGACCTCGTCCGTGCTGCGCTTGGCGCGGATCCGCTCGGCCCGCGCCGCGAGCTGGTCGTCGTCCGGGTAGGCGACCTCCTCCAGCACGAGCCCGCGCGCGGCGACGACGCTCGCCGCCTCGGCCCGCGAGCGCCCCGCCAGCACGGCGGCGGGCGCGTCGACGTCCCGGCGCCCCTCCCCCACGGCGATCGCCATGCCGACGAGCGACCGCACCATCGAGTGGCAGAACGCGTCGGCCTGGACCGTCGCGACGACGAGCCCGGCGTCCGGTCCGGCGGCGGGCCGCTCCCACGACAGGTGCGTGAGCTCGCGGATCGTGGTGGCTCCCTCCCGCGGGCGGCAGAACGCGGCGAAGTCGTGCAGGCCGACGAGGGGCCGCATCGCGGCGTCCATCGCGTCCACGTCCAGCGGACGCCGGTGCCACAGCACCCAGTCGCGACGCAGGGGGTCGCGCAGCCCGGGCCGGTCCGCGATCCGGTAGGCGTAGCGCCGGTGCAGGGCCGAGAACCGGGCGTCGAACCCGCCCGGAGCCTCGCTCGCCCGGTGCACGACGACGTCGGGCGGCAGCACGCCGGCGAGGCGGTCCGCGAGCGCCGTTCCCGGCGTCCGGTCGGAACGTCCCGGCATGGCGTCCCAGCGGTCGCGGGGGACGTCGACGTGCGCCACCTGACCGCGGGCGTGGACCCCGGCGTCGGTGCGGCCCGCGACCGTGAGCCGAGGTCGGCCCAGGCCGAGCGGACCGGTGCGCAACACCGTGGCGAGAGCGTCCTCGAGCAGGCCCTGGACGGTGCGCAGCCGCGGCTGGGTGGCCCAGCCCGCGAACCCCGTGCCGTCGTAGGCGAGGTCGAGCCGGACCCGCAGGGTGTCGTGCGGCGAGGGTGTCGTCGTGCTCACTGACCCATTGTGGCCGGATGATGGACCGGTGCCCGACCCGACGACGACGCCCTCGACCGCACGGACCCCCCTGACGCTGGCCGTCGACTGCGGCGGCGGGGGCATCAAGGCGAACGTGCTGGACGCCGCCGGGACGGCCCACGCGGCCCCCGTGCGCGTGCCGACGCCCTATCCGCTGCCCCCGTCGCTGCTGGTTGAGACGGTCGCGGGCATCGCCGCGTCCCTGCCGCCCGCGCACCGGGTGACGCTCGGCATGCCGGGCATGATCCGCCACGGGGTGGTCGTGCACACCCCGCACTACGTGACACGGTCCGGCCCGCGCTCCCGGGTGGTGCCCGAGCTGGTCGAGGCCTGGTCCAGCTTCGACGTGCGGCACGCGCTGACCGCCCGCCTCTCGATGCCGGCGCTGGTCCTCAACGACGCGGAGGTGCACGGTGCGGGCGTGATCGCCGGGTCGGGCGTCGAGCTCGTGCTCACGCTGGGGACCGGGCTCGGGTCGGCCCTGTTCGACGGCGGCAGGCTCGCACCGCACCTCGAGTGGTCGCACGCGCCGGTGCGCCGCGGCACCACGTACGACCAGTACGTCGGCGAGCCGGAGCGCCGCCGCCTGGGCGACGGGTTGTGGTCGCGCCGCGTCGTCACGACGATCGACGGGCTGCGCCCCGTCTTCCGGTGGGACCGCCTCTACCTGGGCGGCGGCAACTCACGCAGGGTCACGCCCGCGGCCCTGGCACGGCTCGGGGACGACGTCGTCGTCGTGCCGAACTCCGCGGCCCTGGTGGGCGGGGCCCGCGCCTGGGACCTGCCGCTGGAGTGACGTGCGCCGCTACCCCGCCCGAGAGGGTACTCCTCGCCCGCGCACCGTCGCCGCGGCGGACTCCAGCAGCACACGGTCGAACGCCACGGGGGCGTCGAGGCTCACGAGGTGCCGTGCGTGCGGTACGACGACGAGACGCGCGGGGGCGCCCGAGCGCCGCGCCGCCGCGAGCATCGCGCGCTCGGTGCCCCGGAAGTGGTCGTAGCGGCCGTTGACGATCCACACGGGACTGTCGGCGGCGGCGAGCGCGCCGAACGTGTCCAGGTCGCCGGACGCCTGCAGGATCGCGGCCATCGACGTCAGGGCGTACCCGCCCGCGCCGAGGTCGTCGGCCGCCTCCGCAGCGAGCGCGAGGCGCACGAACCTCTCGTTGAGCCGTGCACCGTGGTCCGGCCAGGTCTCGATCCACCGCGCCAGGCGCAGCCAGGCGGGCCGCAGCGCCGACGACGTCGGGGTGCTGCACGACGCCGCCACGAGGCCGGCGCTCTCCTGCGGCCACCGTGCCCGGTGCTCGACCGCCAGGTAGCCCCCGAGGGAGAGCCCGGCCACCACGGCTCGTCCGCCCACCGCGTGGACCCCGTCCCGGATCGAGCCCAGCGCCCCGTCCAGCGTGAACGGCTCGTCGCGCCGGGCACCGTGCCCGGGCAGGTCGATCGCGACGGCGTCGACGCCGGCCGCCGCCAGCGCCCCGAGCTGATGGCGCCACATCGTCCTCGACGTCCGGGAGCCGTGGACGAGCACCACCGGGTTCGCGCGCATGCCACCACCCTACGAAGACCCCTGCGGCAACGCACGAGCCCCGCACCACCAGAAGGCGGTACGGGGCTCGCGGGCGCTTCAGAGCAGGGAGGTCAGGCCTCCTTGGTCTCCTCGGCGGGGGCCTCGGTGGTCTCCTCGGCGGCGGGCGCCTCGGTGGTCTCCTTGGCCTTCGGCTCCGACTTGGCCGACTTCTCGGTGGCCTTCGTGGCCTCCTTGACGACGGCCTGCTTCGGGCTGACCGGCTCGGTCACGAGCTCGATGACCGCCATGGGGGCGTTGTCGCCCTTGCGGTTGCCGACCTTGGTGATGCGCGTGTAGCCACCGTTGCGCTCGGCCATGGCCGGGGCGATCTCGGTGAACAGCGTGTGCACCACGGACTTGTCGCGCACGACCGTCAGGACGCGACGACGGGCGTGCAGGTCACCGCGCTTGGCGAAGGTGATGAGACGCTCGGCCAGCGGACGCAGGCGCTTGGCCTTCGTCTCGGTGGTCGTGATGCGGCCGTGCTCGAACAGCGCCGTCGACAGGTTCGCGAGGATCAGTCGCTCGTGCGCCGGGCCGCCGCCGAGCCGCGGACCCTTGGTGGGGGTAGGCATTTCTGGTTCTCCTTGAGGGTGGTTCCGCGTCGCGCGGCCCGGTCAGGTCGAGCGGGCTGCTGCGGGCGCGAAAGACGTCAGTACGACTGCTCGTCCGGGTAGGCCGACTCGTCGTCGGAACCGCTGAAGTACGCGGCACCGGACGGGTCGAAGTCGAGCGGCGAGTCCTTGAGGGCCAGGCCGAGCTCGGCCAGCTTCTCCTTGACCTCGTTGATCGACTTCGCACCGAAGTTGCGGATGTCGAGCAGGTCCGCCTCGCTGCGCGCCACGAGCTCACCCACCTGGTGGATGCCCTCGCGCTTGAGGCAGTTGTACGACCGGATCGTGAGGTTGAGCTCCTCGATCGGCAGCGCCAGGTCCGCGGCCAGCGCGGTGTCCGTGGGCGACGGGCCGATCTCGATGCCCTCGGCCTCGACGTTCAGCTCGCGGGCGAGACCGAACAGCTCGACGAGCGTCTTGCCGGCGGAGGCGAGAGCGTCGCGCGGCGCGATGGCCGCCTTCGTCTCGACGTCGACGATCAGCTTGTCGAAGTCCGTGCGCTGCTCCACACGGGTGGCCTCGACCTTGTAGGTGACCTTGAGGACCGGCGAGTAGATCGAGTCGACCGGGATACGGCCGATCTCGGTGTCGTCGCTCTTGTTCTGCGCCGCGGAGACGTAGCCACGGCCTCGCTCGACGGTCAGCTCGATCTCGAGCTTGCCCTTGTCGTTGAGGGTGGCGACGTGGAGGTCGGGGTTGTGCACCTCGACGCCCGCCGGCGGGACGATGTCCGCGGCGGTGACCGCGCCCGCGCCCGTCTTGCGCAGGTACATCACGACCGGCTCGTCGTTCTCCGAGGAGACCACGAGGTTCTTGATGTTCAGGATGATCTCGGTGACGTCTTCCTTGACACCCGGCACGGTGGAGAACTCGTGGAGCACACCGTCGATGCGGATGGAGGTGACGGCCGCGCCCGGGATGGACGACAGCAGGGTCCGACGCAGCGAGTTGCCGAGCGTGTAGCCGAAGCCAGGCTCGAGCGGCTCGATGGAGAAGCGCGAACGGTACTCCGAGATGACCTCTTCGGTCAGGGAGGGGCGCTGTGCGATCAGCACTGTGATGGTCCTTTCAGTGTGCGTCCGCCATATGACGCATCACGAATCCGCGATCACTACTCGCGGCCCGGGGCAGGACTCGGTCCACCCGCCCGGGCATGCTGCGGCGGGGGGGGGGGGGGGGGGGGGGGGGGGGGGGGGGGGGGGGGGGGGGGGGGGGGCGCCGCGGGGGGGGGGCGGGGGGGGGGGGGGGGGCACCGGGCGGCCGGGGCCGGGCCGGGGCCCCCCCGCCGGGGCTGGGGGGGGGGGGGGGGGCCCGGGGGCGGGGCCCCACGACGTCGTGAGATCAGACGCGGCGACGCTTGGGGGGGCGGCAGCCGTTGTGCGCCTGGGGCGTCACGTCCTGGATCGAGCCGACCTCGAGGCCGGTCGCCTGCAGGGAGCGGATCGCGGTCTCACGACCGGAGCCCGGGCCCTTGACGAAGACGTCGACCTTCTTGACGCCGTGCTCCTGGGCACGACGCGCGGCCGACTCCGCCGCGAGCTGCGCCGCGTACGGGGTCGACTTGCGCGAACCCTTGAAGCCGACGTGGCCGGCGGACGCCCACGAGATCACGGCGCCCGAAGGGTCCGTGATCGAGACGATGGTGTTGTTGAAGGTGCTCTTGATGTGCGCCTGGCCGAGCGGGACGTTCTTCTTGTCCTTGCGGCGCGGCTTGCGCCCGGCCGTGGCGCGGGTCTTGGGAGGCATGTGCTCGTTCTCTCCTGGTCTGAGGTCGTCGGACCGGGGCGGGTGCTAGCCCGCCTGCCGGACTGCTGGCGTCAGCGGGCCTTCTTCTTGCCCGCAACGGTGCGCTTCGGGCCCTTGCGGGTGCGCGCGTTGGTCTTGGTGCGCTGACCGCGCACCGGAAGGCCGCGGCGGTGACGCAGCCCCTGGTAGGTCCCGATCTCGACCTTGCGGCGGATGTCCGCGGCGACCTCACGTCGCAGGTCGCCCTCGAGCTTGTAGTTGCCCTCGAGGTAGTCACGCAGCGACACGAGCTCGGCGTCGCCGAGGTCCTTGACGCGCAGGTCCGGGCTGATCCCGGTAGCGGCCAGCGTCTGCTGGGCGCGGGTACGGCCGACGCCGTAGATGTAGGTGAGCGCCACCTCGAGCCGCTTGTCGCGGGGGAGGTCGACGCCGATAAGACGTGCCATGTGCCTTCCGGCTCCTGTACTTCGTCCAGAGGTCTCCCGCACCATCTCCCCGCGAGGACCGCAGGCCCCGGCCCCTGGACCGAGGGTTCCCCTCGTCGGTCCCGCGAGGAGCGATGCTCCCGGAAGCGGGCGACGAGGTTCGTGGTGGTGCGCTGTGCGTGACGGCGAGCGCGTGCCGTCAGCGGGTGGCTGCGATCAGCCCTGGCGCTGCTTGTGGCGCAGGTTCTCGCAGATCACCATGACGCGACCGTGCCGGCGGATCACCTTGCACTTGTCGCAGATCTTCTTGACGCTCGGCTTGACCTTCATCAGTGTTCCTCCGCCGCCGTGCGCGCGCCGGCTGGTACCGGCGCCTCGACGGCGATCGATCGGGTGGTGGGTTACTTGTAGCGGTAGACGATGCGGCCGCGGGACAGGTCGTACGGGCTCAGCTCCACCACGACCCGGTCCTCGGGGAGGATCCGGATGTAGTGCTGACGCATCTTGCCCGAGATGTGAGCGAGAACCTTGTGCCCGTTCGCCAGCTCCACGCGGAACATCGCGTTCGGCAGGGCCTCGACCACACTGCCCTCGATCTCGATGACGCCGTCCTTCTTTGCCATGTCCTCCGCTAACTCTCGTCTGGTCCCCGGGCGCCCGTCAGTGACGCGACGGAGCTCGGTGGTCGTGCGTGCCGCCTGCTCACCCTCGGCACGGCCCGCCGGCATGAAGACCGGGCGATGCTGGGCGGCATCACGGGACCGGGAAACTGCTGGACCGAGGAACTGCTGAACGGACTACACCCGACAGACCATCCTACGCCATGGATTGCGCCCGTGCGACAGACGCGCAGTGTGCGCACGGACACGTCGGCCTCGCGACCGGCGCTCTAGTCGAGCACGACCGGGACGACGCCGAACGGGCTGAGACCCGCCCGCCCCGCGTCGGGTGCGGTGAGCACGCTGATCCCGTCGTCCAGGATCGCCACGGAGTGCTCCCAGTGCGCCGCCCGCGTGCCGTCCTGCGTCACGACCGTCCAGTCGTCGTCGAGGACGCGCGTGGCCGCGCTCCCCCGCGTGACCATCGGCTCGATCGCCAAGCACATGCCCGGACGCAGCCTGGGGCCGCGCTCCCGGGTACGGAAGTTCACGACGTCCGGCGGCTGGTGCATGGCCGTGCCGATGCCGTGCCCCACGTACTCCTCGACGATGCCGTACTCCGCGCCGACGATGCCGCCGCCGAGCTCCACCGCGGTCTCGACCGCCGCACCGACGTCGCTGAGCCGGCCACCGCCGGCCAGCGCGGCGATGCCCGCCCACATGGCCGTCCGGGTGGTGCGCACCAGGGCGACGTCCGCCGGGTCAGCCTCGTCGACCGCCGCACCGTCGACCGCCGCACCGTCGACATCCACGGCGCCGTCGGCGCCGAGCACGAGGCTCACCGCCGAGTCGCCGTGCCACCCGTCGACGACCGCGCCGCAGTCGACCGACACCAGGTCGCCCACCGCGAGCACCCGGGGGCCCGGGATCCCGTGGATGACCTCGTCGTTCACCGACACGCAGAGGGTGGCCGGGTAGCCCTCGTAGCCGAGGAACGACGGGGTGGCGCCGGCGTCCGCGATCACGCGCGCCGCGACGGCGTCCAGGTCGGCCGTCGTCATGCCGGGCCGGGCCGCCTCACGGACCTCGTCGAGGGCACGCGCGACGACCAGGCCCGCACGTCGCATGACGCGGACCTGGTCGGGCGTCTTGAGCTCGATCCGCTCGCGAGTACCGAACATGTCAGCCGAGCTCGGCCGCCAGGGCCTGCACGATGCGCTCGGTGACCTCGTCGACCTCACCGATGCCGTCCACCGTCGCCAGGAGGCCACGCTCGGCGTAGGCCGCCGTCAGCGGGGCCGTCTGCTCGTCGTAGATGTCGAGCCGGCGGGCGATCGCCTCGGGGGTGTCGTCCTCACGGCCCTCGATCTCGGCACGCTTGGTGATGCGGGCGAGCAGCTCGTCGCGGTCCGCGGCGAGCTCGATGACGCCGTCCAGCTCCCAGCCCAGGTCGGCGAGGATGCCGTCCAGCGCCGCGACCTGGTGCGCGTTGCGCGGGTAGCCGTCCAGCAGGAACCCGCCTTTGGCGTCGTCCTCGGCGAGACGGTCGCGCACCATCGAGTCGGTGACCTCGTCGGGGACGAGCTCGCCCTTGGCGCTGTACTCCTGGGCGAGCTTGCCCAGGTCGGTGCCGCCCTTGATGTTCGCGCGGAAGATGTCGCCGGTGGAGATCGCCGGGATGGCGAAGAGCTCTGCGAGGCGAGCCGCCTGCGTGCCCTTGCCTGCACCCTGCGGCCCCATGATCACCAGGCGCGTGACGCGCGCCTCTGCTCCGCGCGAGCCGTGCAGCTCGCGGCGCGTGGTGGGGGCGGTGGTGCCGTCGTTCGTGTCGGTCAACGGAGGAACCCTTCGTAATGACGCTGCTGGAGCTGGGAGTCGATCTGCTTCACGGTGTCCAGCCCGACGCCCACGATGATGAGGATCGACACGCCACCGAACGGGATGTTCGTGGTGACCCCCAGCACGATGAGCACGACCGTCGGCAGCAGCGCGACGAGCGCCAGGTAGATCGACCCCGCGGTGGTGATGCGCGAGATGACGTAGTCGAGGTACTCGGCGGTCGGCCGGCCGGCACGGATGCCGGGGATGAAGCCGCCGTACTTCTTCATGTTGTCCGCGACCTCGTCCGGGTTGAACGTGATCGAGGTGTAGAAGAACGCGAAGAAGATGACCATGAGCGTGTACAGCACGATGTACAGCGGGTCGTCCTGCTGCGTCAGGTGGTTCGAGATCCAGATGACCCACTCGGCCTGCTGGTCGCCGAACTGGGCGATCAGGCCGGGGATCGCGAGGATCGACGCCGCGAAGATGACCGGGATGACGCCGGCCATGTTGATCTTGATCGGGATGTAGGTGCTCGTCCCGCCGTACATGCGGCGGCCGACCATGCGCTTGGCGTACTGCACGGGGATGCGGCGCTGCGACTGCTCGACGAAGACGACGAGCCCGACCACGAGCACGATCACGATCAGCATCACGATGAAGTTCAGCGCGCCGTTCGACCCGCCGGCGATGGACCACAGCGCGGAGGGGAAGCTGGCGGCGATCGACGTGAAGATGAGCAGCGACATGCCGTTGCCGACACCGCGCTCGGTGATCATCTCGCCGAGCCACATCACCATGCCGGTACCGGCCGTCATCGTGATGACCATGAGGGCCGCCGTCATGAAGCTGTCGTCGGCGATCACGTCGACGCCACAGCCCGGGAACAGCATTCCGGTGCGGGCCGTCGTGACGATCGTCGTCGACTGCAGGATCGCGAGGGCGATCGTCAGGTAGCGGGTGTACTGGGTGAGCTTCGCCTGCCCCGACTGGCCCTCCTTGTGCAGGACCTCGAACCGGGGGATCACCACCCGCAGGAGCTGCACGATGATGCTCGCGGTGATGTAGGGCATGATCCCGAGCGCGAAGATCGACAGCTGCAGGAGCGCCCCACCGCTGAAGACGTTGACGAGACCCAGCAGCGAGGTGCTGCCCTCGAGCACCGCCACACACTGCTGGACGTTGCCGTAGTCGACGCCCGGGGTCGGCACCAGCGACCCCACACGGAACAGCGCCATGATGGCGATCGTGAACAGCAGCTTGCGCCGCAGGTCCGGTGTCCGGAAAGCCCGGCCGAATGCGCTGAGCACCTATCCTCCTGGCCCGCCGCGGCGGGTTGTCGTGTCGCCGGTCGACCCGGCGAGGTGTGACGCGATTCCCGACGTCGGGGCCCGGGGGCCCGTCGCCGTCGCGCCGAGGTGGTCGTCGGTCCGACCGGTCGCCCGGTGGCCACCGCTCCCCCGGTCACCCGGGGTCGCAGCACGGACCGTCAGGGATTCTACGTGCCGCCGGCGAGTGATCCGGACCACACGCCGCCGACCCTATCCCCCTCGAGAGCACACAGGGCCGGCAGCGCGTGCGCGCCACCGGCCCTGGAGCGGTGTCTCAGTCCTCCGAGACGGAACCGCCGGCCGCGAGGATCTTCTCCCGGGCGGAACCGGACAGCGCGTCGACCGCGACGTCCAGCTTGACGGTGATCTCGCCCGTACCGAGCAGCTTCACCGGCTGACCCTTGCGGACCGCGCCCTTGGCGACGAGGTCCTCGACGGTGACAGAGCCACCCTCGGGGTACAGCGCGGCGAGCTTGTCCAGGTTCACGACCTGGAACTCGACGCGGAACGGGTTCTTGAACCCACGCAGCTTCGGAAGGCGCATGTGCAGAGGCATCTGCCCGCCCTCGAAGCCCGCGCGGACCTGGTAACGAGCCTTCGTACCCTTGGTACCGCGGCCCGCCGTCTTGCCCTTCGACGCCTCGCCTCGACCCACGCGGGTCTTGGCGGTCTTGGCGCCGGGGGCCGGACGCAGGTGGTGAACCTTCAGCGGCTGTGCCGCCTTCTCGGTCTTGTCGGCCATGCTCACTCGACCTCCTCGACGGTGACGAGGTGCGCCACCGTGGTGACCATGCCACGGATCTCCGGGCGGTCCTCCTTCACGGCGGTGTCGCCGATCCGCTTGAGGCCGAGGGTCCGCAGCGTGTCACGCTGGTTCTGCTTGCCGCCGATGGCGGACTTGACCTGGGTGACCTTCAGCCTGGCCATCACGCACCCACCTTCTCGCCGGACTTCTCCGCCTTGGCGGCGAGTCCGGCGGCCTGGGCACGCAGGAGCGCGGCCGGGGCCACGTCCTCGAGCGACAGACCACGGCGGGCGGCCACGGCAGCCGGCTCCTCGAGACCCTTGAGGGCCGCGACGGTCGCGTGCACGATGTTGATCGCGTTCGACGAACCGAGCGACTTGCTCAGCACGTCGTGGATACCGGCGCACTCCAGCACGGCGCGCACCGGACCACCGGCGATCACACCGGTACCCGGCGAGGCCGGACGCAGGAACACGACGCCGGCGGCCTCCTCACCCTGGATGGGGTGCGGGATGGTGCCCTGGATACGAGGGACGCGGAAGAAGTTCTTCTTCGCCTCCTCGACACCCTTGGCGATCGCCGCGGGCACCTCCTTGGCCTTGCCGTAGCCGACACCGACGGTGCCGTCGCCGTCACCGACGACGACCAGCGCGGTGAAGCTGAAGCGACGACCGCCCTTGACGACCTTCGAGACGCGGTTGATCGTCACCACGCGCTCGACGAAGGCGTTCTTGTCGGCCTGGTCGCGGCCACCGCCGCGGCGGTCGTCGCGACGCCCGCCGCCACCGCGGCGACCGTCGTTCTTGGAATCGTTGGCGCCCTGAGGGGCGCCGGTGCGCTGCCCTGCAGCCATCAGAGGATCCTCATCTTCCGTGCGAACTCGCGGATGTCGGCCATCACAGCTCCAACCCCGCTTCCCGGGCACCGTCGGCGACCGCAGCCACTCGACCGTGGTACTTGTTGCCGCCGCGGTCGAAGACCACGGTCTCGACGCCGGCCGCCTTGGCACGCGCAGCGACGAGCTCGCCGACCTTGCGGGCCTTGGCGGTCTTGTCGCCGTCGAACGCGCGCAGGTCCGCCTCGAGCGTGGAGGCGGAGGCCACCGTCTTGCCGACGGTGTCGTCCACGACCTGCGCCACCATGTGGCGCGAGGAACGGGTCACGACGAGGCGCGGACGCGCCGCGCTGCCCTTGATCTTCTTGCGCAGGCGAAGGTGACGGCGCTGACGAGCGACGGACTTGCCCTTGCCCAGAACCTTGAGAGCCATCACTTACCAGCCTTTCCGACCTTGCGGCGGACGACCTCGCCGGCGTAACGCACGCCCTTGCCCTTGTAGGGCTCCGGCTTGCGGATCTTGCGGATGTTCGCTGCGACCTCGCCGACCTGCTGCTTGTCGATGCCGGAGACCGAGAACTTCGTGGGGCTCTCCACCGCGAAGGTGATGCCCGCCGGAGCCTTGACGACGACCGGGTGCGAGAAGCCGAGGGCGAACTCGAGGTCCGATCCCTTGGCGGTCACGCGGTAACCGGTGCCGACGATCTCGAGCTTCTTCTCGTAGCCCTGGGTCACACCGGCGACGATGTTGGCCAGGAGGGTACGGGTGAGGCCGTGCAGCGCACGGGAGTCACGCTCGTCGTTCGGACGGGACACCACGAGGGTGGCCTCCTCCTGCGCGACCGTGATGGGGGCGGGCACCGTGTGCTCCAGGGTCCCCTTCGGGCCCTTGACGGTCACGAGCGCACCGCTGAGGGTGACGTCCACGCCGGCCGGGACCGGAACGGGGAGCTTGCCGATTCGAGACATTGGCGTATCTCCTTTCCGGATTACCAGACGTAGGCGAGGACTTCCCCGCCCACACCCTTGGCCTGTGCCTGACGGTCGGTCAGCAGACCGGAGGACGTGGACAGGATCGCCACGCCGAGGCCGCCGAGCACCTTGGGCAGGTTGGTGGACTTCGCGTAGACGCGGAGGCCAGGCTTGGACACGCGGCGCACGCCGCTCAGCGCACGCTCGCGGCTCGGGCCGTACTTGAGGGTGAGGGTGAGGTTCTTGCCCACCCGTGCGTCCTCGACGGTCCAACCGGAGATGTAACCCTGCGCCTGCAGGATCTCCGCGATGTTCGACTTCAGCTTCGAGTGCGGCATGGTCACCGACTCGTGGTGCGCCGAGTTCGCGTTACGCAGACGCGTCAGCATGTCTGCGATGGGGTCTGTCATGGTCATTGGGCTCCAGCCCTTCCTCGCCGGGGTATCCGGGCGGCACATGCGTACCGCCCGGACCTGCGGCGTAGTGGTTTTACCAGCTGCTCTTGGTGACGCCGGGGAGCTCGCCGCGGTGGGCCATCTCCCGCAGGCAGATCCGGCACAGGCCGAACTTGCGGTAGACGGAGTGCGGACGCCCGCAACGCTGGCACCGGGTGTAGGCGCGGACCGCGAACTTCGGCTTGGCGGCCGCCTTGTTGATCAGGGCCTTCTTCGCCATGTCAGTTCTCCTTGAAGGGGAAGCCGAGACGGCGCAGCAGGGAGCGGCCCTCGTCATCGGTCGTCGCCGTGGTCACGACCGTGATGTCCATGCCGCGGACGCGGTCGATCTTGTCCTGGTCGATCTCGTGGAACATCGACTGCTCCGTGAGACCGAAGGTGTAGTTGCCGTGCCCGTCGAACTGCTTCGGGCTCAGGCCGCGGAAGTCGCGGATACGCGGCAGCGCGATCGACAGCAGACGGTCGAGGAACTCCCACATGCGGTCGCCGCGCAGCGTGACGTGCGCGCCGATCGGCATGCCCTCGCGCAGCTTGAACTGCGCGATGGACTTGCGGGCCCGGTTGATCTGCGGCTTCTGACCGGTGATCGCGGTCAGGTCGCGGATCGCGCCCTCGATGAGCTTGGAGTCCTTCGCAGCGTCCCCGACACCCATGTTGACGACGATCTTGGTCAGACCGGCGACCTGGTGGAGGTTCTGGTGGCCGAACTCCTCGGTCAGCGCCGCGATGATCTCGTTGCGGTACTTCTCCTTGAGGCGCGGCAGGGCCGGGGCCTCGAGAGTGGTCTCGGTCATCAGATGTCCTTCCCGGAACGCTTGGCGACGCGCACGCGGACCGTACGGGTACGGCCGTCGCGCTCGACCTCCTCGGTGCGGAACCCGACCCGGGTGCCCTTCTTGGTCTCCGGGTCGACGATCATCACGTTCGAGACGTGGATCGGCGCCTCGACGGTCTCGATGCCACCCGTACGGGCGCCACGAGCCGACTGGCCGGCCTTGACGTGCTTGGTGACACGCTGCACGCCCTCGACGACCACGCGGTCCGTCTCGGTGAGCACCTCGAGCACGCGGCCCGTCTTGCCCTTGTCGCGACCGGCGATGACGATCACCTGGTCGCCCTTCTTGATCTTCGCCATGGTCAGAGCACCTCCGGCGCCAGCGAGATGATCTTCATGAACCGCTTGTCGCGCAGCTCGCGCCCGACCGGGCCGAAGATGCGGGTGCCACGGGGCTCACCGTCGTTCTTGAGGATCACGGCGGCGTTCTCGTCGAACTTGATGTAGGAACCGTCGGGACGACGGCGCTCCTTGGCGGTCCGGACGACGACCGCCTTGACGACGTCACCCTTCTTCACGTTGCCGCCGGGGATCGCGTCCTTGACGGTGGCGACGATGGTGTCGCCGATACCGGCGTAGCGACGGCCGGATCCACCGAGAACACGGATGCAGAGAATCTCCTTGGCACCCGTGTTGTCGGCGACCCGCAGTCGCGACTCCTGCTGGATCATTGATTGATCTCCTGTCGTCGAGCTGGTTCTCGTCCCGGTGCGAGCCGGGCGAGCCTTGCCGAACGGATAGTTGCTGTGGTGGCCGTGGCGGGTCGCATACGTGTGTCACGTCCCGCCACGGCCGGAGAAGGTCAGCAGACCTTCGAGGTCACTTGGCCTTCTCGAGGATCTCCACCAGGCGCCACCGCTTGGTCGCGGACAGCGGGCGGGTCTCCATGATCTCGACCAGGTCGCCGGTGCCGGCGCTGTTCTGCTCGTCGTGCACCTTCACCTTGGCGGTGGTGCGCAGAACCTTGCCGTACAGCGGGTGCTTCTTGCGGTCCTCGACCTCGACGACGATGGTCTTGTCCATCTTGTCGCTGACGACGTAGCCGCGACGCACCTTGCGGATGCCGCGCTCGGCATCCTGCTCGGCCGTAGCCGCGTTGGTGTTCTCGCTCATCGCTGCCTCACTCACTCACGCTCGGTGCCGTACGGATGCCGAGCTCGCGCTCCCGCAGGATCGTGTAGATCCGCGAGATGTCGCGCTTCACGGCCTTGATACGACCGTGCGACTCCAGCTGGCCGGTGGCCGACTGGAAGCGGAGGTTGAAAAGCTCCTCCTTGGCCTTCTTCAGCTCGGCGACGAGCTTCTCGTCGTCGAAGCCGTCCAGATCGGCGGGCGCCAGGCCCTTCGTTCCGACTGCCATCAGATCGCACCACCCTCGCGCACCACGAAACGGCACTTCATCGGGAGCTTGTGCATCGCGCGGCGCATGGCCTCGCGGGCCAGCTCCTCGTCGACGCCGGCCAGCTCGAAGACGATGCGGCCGGGCTTGACGTTCGCGACCCACCACTCGGGCGAGCCCTTGCCGGAACCCATGCGGGTCTCGGCGGGCTTCTTGGTCAGGGGGCGGTCCGGGTAGATGTTGATCCAGACCTTGCCGCCACGCTTGATGTGGCGGGTCATCGCAATACGAGCAGCCTCGATCTGCCGGTTGGTGACGTAGGCGGGCTCGAGAGCCTGGATGCCGAAGTCGCCGAAGGCGATCGTGGTGCCACCCTTGGCCGCGCCGGAGCGCGAGGGGTGGTGCTGCTTGCGGTGCTTGAGCCTGCGGGGGATCAGCATGACTCAGGCCTCCGTTCCGGACTCGGGGGCCGCAGCCTCCGCAGCCGGAGCCTGCCCTGCGTCGGACGCGGGGGCCTCGGCGGCGGGCTGGGCCGGACGCTCGGTGCGGCGAGGACCACCACGGCGCTCCCCACGCTCCGGGCGACCACCACGACCCCCACGGGGGGCGGCGGTCGCCTGCTGCGCGGCGAACTCCTTCTCGGTCATGTCGCCCTTGTAGATCCACACCTTCACGCCGATGCGGCCGAAGGTCGTGCGGGCCTCGTAGAAGCCGTAGTCGATGTTCGCGCGCAGCGTGTGCAGCGGCACACGACCCTCGCGGTAGAACTCCGACCGGCTCATCTCGGCGCCGCCGAGGCGGCCCGAGACCTGGACGCGGATGCCCTTGGCGCCGGCGCGCTGCGCGGACTGCATGCCCTTGCGCATCGCACGGCGGAACGAGACACGGCTCGCGAGCTGCTCGGCGATACCCTGCGCGACGAGCTGCGAGTCGATCTCCGCGTTCTTGACCTCGAGGATGTTGAGCTGGACCTGCTTGCCCGTGAGCTTCTCGAGCTCACCGCGGATGCGGTCTGCCTCAGCACCCCGACGGCCGATGACGATGCCCGGACGCGCCGTGTGGATGTCCACGCGGACGCGGTCGCGGGTGCGCTCGATCTCGACCTTGGAGATGCCGGCACGCTCGAGACCCGTGCTCATGAGCTTACGGATCTGCACGTCCTCGCGGACGTAGTCGCGGTACCGCTGACCGGGCTTGGTGCTGTCGGCGAACCAGCGCGACCGGTGGTCGGTGGTGATGCCGAGGCGGTACCCGTGCGGGTGAACCTTCTGCCCCACTATCGGGCCCCTTCCTTCTGCTCACGCGGTGCGACGACCACGGTGATGTGGCTGGTGCGCTTGAGGACCTGGCTGGCACGCCCCTGCGCACGCGGCCGGAACCGCTTGAGCGTCGGGCCCTCGTCGACGAACGCGGCGGAGACGAAGAGCTCCGACTCGTCGAAGCGCTCGCTTGCGCGATCGGCCTTCACCCGAGCGTTCGCGACGGCGCTCTCCACAACCTTGCGGATCGGCTCGCTCGCCGCCTGCGGCGCGAACTTCAGCACCGCGACGGCCTCAGCGGCCTGCTTGCCACGGATGAGATCCACGACGCGCCGGGCCTTCTGGGGCGTGACACGGACGAACCGCGCCTGCGCCTTGGCTTCCATTGCTGTCCTGCTTCCTTTTCTCAGACCGTCAGGGTCCGTCGCCAGGCTGACCCGGGGGTCAGCGGCGACGGCCCTTCTTGTCGTCCTTCACGTGGCCGCGGAAGGTTCGCGTGGGAGCGAACTCGCCGAGCTTGTGGCCGACCATCGACTCGGTCACGAAAACCGGAGTGTGCTTCCGGCCGTCGTGCACGGCGAAGGTGTGGCCGAGGAAGTCGGGCGTGATGACCGACCGGCGGGACCAGGTCTTGATGACGTTCTTGGTCCCCTTCTCGTTCTGACCGTCCACCTTCTTCTGCAGGTGGTCGTCGACGAAGGGGCCCTTCTTCAGGCTACGAGGCATCTGTCAGGCTCCTATCAGCGCTTCTTGCCGGTACGGCGACGGCGGACGATCAGCTTGTCGCTCGGCTTGTTCGGGCGGCGGGTCCGGCCCTCGGGCTGGCCCCACGGGCTGACCGGGTGGCGACCACCGGAAGTCTTGCCCTCACCACCACCGTGCGGGTGGTCGACCGGGTTCATGACCACACCACGCACGGTCGGGCGAACGCCCTGCCACCGCTTGCGACCGGCCTTGCCCCAGTTGATGTTCGACTGCTCGGCGTTGCCCACCTCGCCGACCGTGGCGCGGCAGCGCAGGTCGACGTTGCGGATCTCGCCGGACGGCATGCGCAGCTGCGCGTACGGCCCGTCCTTGGCGACGAGCTGCACGGACGCACCGGCCGAACGGGCGATCTTCGCACCGCCACCGGGCCGGAGCTCGACGGCGTGGATGACCGTACCGGTCGGGATGTTGCGCATCGGCAGGTTGTTGCCCGGCTTGATGTCGGCACCGGCACCGGCCTCGACCACGTCACCCTGCGACAGCTTGTTCGGCGCGATGATGTAGCGCTTCGTGCCGTCCGCGTAGTGCAGGAGCGCGATGCGCGCCGTGCGGTTCGGGTCGTACTCGATGTGCGCGACCTTCGCCGGCACGCCGTCCTTGTCGTGACGACGGAAGTCGATCACTCGGTATGCGCGCTTGTGGCCACCGCCCTTGTGGCGGGTGGTGATTCGCCCGGAGTTGTTCCGGCCGCCCGTCTTGGACAGCGGCCGGACCAGAGACTTCTCCGGCTGCGAGCGCGTGATCTCGACGAAGTCGGCGACACTGGCGCCGCGGCGGCCGGGCGTCGTCGGCTTGTACTTACGGATTCCCATGGAAGTTGTCCTCGATCTGCTCTCGTCCGGATCAGCCGACCGGACCACCGAAGATGTCGATCGTGCCCTCACGGAGGGTGACGATCGCGCGCTTCGTGTCCTTACGCTTGCCCAGGCCGTTGCGCGTACGACGCGCCTTGCCCTTGCGGTTGATCGTGTTCACCGAGTCGACCTTCACACCGAAGACCTGCTCGACCGCGATCTTGATCTCGGTCTTGTTGGCCCGCGGGTCCACGACGAAGGTGTACTTGCCCTCGTCGAGGAGGTTGTAGGACTTCTCGGAGACGACCGGCGCGATCAAGATGTCGCGCGGGTCCTTCGTCACGGTGGTCACTTGGTGGCCTCCTCGGTGGTCTCTGCCGCCTCGGACTCCGTCGCGACGGCCTTCACCGACTTGCCGGTCGCCGGGCCCGCGATGAACGCGGCCAGGGCGGCCTCGGTGAAGACGATGTCGTCGGAGACGAGCACGTCGTAGGTGTTGAGCTGGTCCGCCGTGATGAGGTGGACCTGCTCGACGTTGCGCAGCGACTTGATGGTCAGCTCGTCCGAGCGCTCCGTGACCACGAGGACGTGCGTGCGCTCGGTGAGCGTCGCGATCGTCTTGAGCGCGGTCCTGGTCGACGGCACGCCGTCGATCCCGAAGCCGGACACCACGTGCACGCGGCCGGCGCGGGCCCGGTCGGAGAGGGCACCGCGCAGGGCGGCAGCCTTCATCTTCTTCGGGGTGCGCTGGTCGTAGCTGCGCGGCTGCGGGCCGTGGACGGTGCCACCGCCGGCGAACTGCGGGGCGCGGGTCGAACCCTGACGGGCGCGGCCGGTGCCCTTCTGCTTGTAGGGCTTGCGGCCACCGCCGCGGACCTCGCCGCGGGTCTTGGTGGAGTGCGTGCCCTGCCGGGCGGCGGCGCGCTGGGCGACGACCACCTGGTGGATCAGCGGAACGTTGGTGACGACGTCGAACACCTCAGCGGGGAGCTCGGCGGAGCCGGCCTTCTTGCCCTGGGCGTCGAGCACGTCGACAGTCTGGTGAGCCATTGGTGTCACGCACCCTTCGCAGCGGTACGCACGATGACGACGCCACCCTTGGGGCCGGGAACCGCGCCCTTGACGAGCAGCAGACCCTTCTCGGCGTCGACCGCGTGGACGGTCAGGTTCTGGACGGTCTGGCGGGCGTGGCCCATCCGACCGGCCATGCGCAGGCCCTTGAAGACACGCGACGGCGTCGAGGCGCCACCGATCGAGCCGGCCTTGCGGTGGTTACGGTGCGCACCGTGCGAGGCGCCCACGCCGGAGAAGCCGTGACGCTTCATGACACCGGCGGTGCCCTTGCCCTTGGTGGTGCCGACGACGTCGACCACGGCACCGGCCGCGAAGGCCTCGGCGGTGATCTCCTGGCCGAGCGCGAACTCGGCGGCGTCGGAGGTGCGGATCTCGGCCACGTGGCGGCGCGGCGTGACGCCGGCAGCCTCGAAGTGGCCCTTGAGCGGCTTGGTGACCTTGCGCGGGTCGATCTGGCCGGCGGCGAGCTGGACAGCGGCGTAGCCGTCCTTCTCCGCGGACCGGACCTGCGTCACGACATTGGTCGGGACCGCCACGACGGTGACGGGGACCAGGCGGCCGCCCTCGTCCCAGAGCTGGGTCATACCGAGCTTGGTGCCGAGGACCGCGGTCACGTTCATCTGCTGGTTGGTCATGATCTCCCCCAGCCTCAGAGCTTGATCTCGATGTTCACGTCGGCCGGCAGGTCGATACGCATGAGCGAGTCGACAGCCTTGGGCGTGGGATCGATGATGTCGATGAGCCGCTTGTGCGTGCGCATCTCGAAGTGCTCGCGGCTGTCCTTGTACTTGTGAGGCGACCGGATGACGGTGAACACGTTCTTCTCCGTCGGCAGCGGCACCGGACCCACGACCGTCGCACCAGCGCGCGTCACCGTGTCGACGATCTTGCGCGCCGAGCTGTCGATGACCTCGTGGTCGTAGGACTTGAGCCGGATGCGGATCTTCTGTCCCGCCATGGCGTCGTCTGACTCTCTCTCTCGAACCGCTACTGTCCGACCCCCGCGCTCGGGCGTGTCGCGCTGGGCGACATACCCGGGCACACACCGAGACGGTGAGGGGCCGTTGATGTGGTCCGCGAGCTTGCGGACCACGACGTCTGTCGAGCCTGCCGAGACGGTGTCTCACCGAGACCTCGGTCTCGTGGGGCGTCCTGCGCGTCGACAGCTGGCAACCCCGCGAACCCCTCCCTGGAGGAGGGGGACCGATTCAGCCCTGCGCACGAACCTGAGGCTCGAGGGGGCTGCGGTGCTACACACTGTTCGACACGAGAAAGAACGCGCCCGTGACAGGCAACCTGAACATCATGCCACACGGCTCCACACAGACCAAGTCGTGGAGCCGTCGATCCGGTGTGACGCCGGACGCACCGGAGGCCCGGGCCCTCGAAGGGCCCGGGCCTCCGTGCTCGACGGAGCTCGGAGGAGCTCCTGTCGGGAAACGTCAGATCACTTGACGATCTTGGTGACGCGGCCCGAACCGACCGTGCGGCCACCCTCACGGATGGCGAAGCCGAGGCCCTCTTCCATGGCGATCGGCTGGATCAGCTCGACCGACATCTCGGTGTTGTCGCCGGGCATGACCATCTCGGTGCCCTCGGGCAGCGTGATGACGCCGGTGACGTCCGTGGTGCGGAAGTAGAACTGCGGACGGTAGTTCGAGTAGAACGGGTTGTGACGCCCACCCTCGTCCTTGCCCAGGATGTAGACCTGAGCCTCGAAGTCGGTGTGCGGGGTGATCGAACCCGGCTTCACGACGACCTGGCCGCGCTCGACGTCCTCGCGCTTGATGCCACGCAGGAGCAGACCGGTGTTGTCGCCGGCCTGGGCCTGGTCCATCTGCTTGTGGAACGTCTCGATACCGGTGACCGTGGTCTTCTGCGGCTCGCGGATACCCACGATCTCGACCTCGGAGTTGACGTCGAGCGTGCCACGCTCCACCTTGCCGGTGACGACGGTGCCGCGGCCGGTGATGGTGAAGACGTCCTCGACGGGCATGAGGAACGGCTTGTCCAGCTCACGCTGGGGCTCGGGGACGTTCTCGTCCACGGCCTCCATGAGCTCGATGACCTTCGCGGTCCACTCGGGGTCGCCCTCGAGGGCCTTGAGGCCGGACACGCGCACGACCGGAGCGTTGTCGCCGTCGAAGTCCTGCGACGACAGCAGCTCGCGGACCTCCATCTCGACGAGCTCGAGGATCTCCTCGTCGTCGACCATGTCGGACTTGTTCAGCGCCACGAGCAGGTAGGGGACGCCCACCTGGCGGGCGAGCAGAACGTGCTCGCGGGTCTGGGCCATCGGGCCGTCGGTCGCCGCGACCACGAGGATCGCGCCGTCCATCTGGGCCGCACCGGTGATCATGTTCTTGATGTAGTCGGCGTGACCGGGAGCGTCGACGTGCGCGTAGTGGCGCTTCGGCGTCTCGTACTCGATGTGCGCGATGTTGATCGTGATACCGCGCTGCTTCTCCTCCGGCGCGGCGTCGATCTCGTCGAAGTTGCGCAGCGTGTTCGCCGGCAGGTCCGGGTACTTCTCCGCAAGCGTCTTCGAGATCGCGGCAGTCAGGGTCGTCTTACCGTGGTCGACGTGCCCGATCGTGCCGATGTTGACGTGCGGCTTGGTCCGCTCGAACTTGGCCTTAGCCACTGGGGTCCTCCTGGGACTTGGGTAGATGTTCCGAACGTTGCGGGTGTTGGCCGATCAAGCCTAGACCCGCGGGGCGTTGCGGCTTCCTACAGGTTGATGGTTCTGCTGGTCGTCGACCTGTGGGGGCTCACTCGCCCCGGGTCTTCTTGATGATCTCGTCAGCAACGTTACGAGGAACCTCGGCGTAGCTGTCGAACTGCATCGAGTACACCGCACGGCCCTGCGTCTTGGAACGCAGGTCACCGATGTACCCGAACATCTCGCTCAACGGTACCTGGGCGCGAACGACCTTGACACCGGTCGCGTCCTCCATGGACTGGATCATCCCACGACGCGAGTTGATGTCGCCGATCACGTCGCCCATGTACTCCTCGGGCGTGCGGACCTCGACGGCCATCACGGGCTCGAGGATGACCGGGTCGGCCCGCTTGATGCCCTCCTTGAAGACCATCGAGCCGGCGATCTTGAACGCCATCTCCGAGGAGTCGACGTCGTGGTAGGCACCGTCGAGCAGCGTGGCCTTGACGCCCACCACGGGGAACCCGGCCAGCACGCCCTGCTGCATCGCCGACTGGATGCCGGCGTCCACGGACGGGATGTACTCACGCGGGATGCGTCCACCGGTGACGGCGTTGGCGAACTCGTAGAGCTCGCCGTCGGTCGTCTCGAGCGGCTCGAAGGTCACCTGGACCTTCGCGAACTGGCCCGAGCCACCGGTCTGCTTCTTGTGCGTGTAGTCGATCTTCTCCGCGGCGCGGCGGATCGTCTCGCGGTACGCCACCTGCGGCTTGCCGACGTTCGCCTCGACGCGGAACTCGCGACGCATGCGGTCGACGAGGATGTCGAGGTGGAGCTCGCCCATGCCACCGATGACGGTCTGGCCGGTCTCCTCGTCCAGGCGCACCCGGAAGGTGGGGTCCTCCTGCGCGAGCTTCTGGATCGCCGTCGAGAGCTTCTCCTGGTCGGCCTTCGTCTTGGGCTCGATGGCCACGTCGATGACCGGCTCGGGGAAGGTCATCGACTCGAGGATGACCGGGTTCGCCGGGTCGCACAGGGTGTCACCGGTGGTGACGTCCTTGAGCCCGATGAACGCGTAGATGTGGCCGGCGTGGGCCTCCTCGACCGGGTTCTCCTTGTTGGAGTGCATCTGGAAGAGCTTCCCGATGCGCTCCTTCTTGCCCTTGGTCGAGTTCTGGACCTGCGCGCCCTGCGCGACCTTGCCCGAGTAGACGCGGACGTAGGTCAGCTTGCCGAAGAACGGGTGCGTGGCGACCTTGAACGCCAGTGCCGAGAACGGCTCCGACTCGTCGGGGCGGCGCTCGATGATCTTCTCGGCGTCCTTGACGTCGTGACCCTGCACGGCAGGCACGTCGAGCGGCGTCGGCAGGTAGTCGATGACGGCGTCGAGCATGGGCTGGACGCCCTTGTTCTTGAACGCCGAGCCGCACAGGACCGGGAAGGCCTCCGAGCGGATGACGAGCTTGCGGATGCCGGACTTGATCTCGGCGACCGTGAGCTCCTCGCCACCCAGGAACTTCTCGAGCAGGTCGTCGTCGGCCTCGGCGACGGCCTCGACGAGCTCGGCCCGGTACTGCTCGGCCTTCTCGACGAGGTCGGCGGGGATCTCCTCGACCTCGTACTCCTCGCCCATCTTGGTGTCGCCGCGCCACGTGAGCGCCTTCATCTCGAGGAGGTCGACGACACCCTCGAAGTCGTTCTCCGCACCGATCGGGAGCTGGATGACCAGCGGCTTCGCCTTGAGGCGGTTGATGATGGTGTCGACCGTGAAGTAGAAGTCGGCGCCGAGCTTGTCCATCTTGTTGACGAAGCAGATGCGCGGGACGTCGTACTTGTCGGCCTGGCGCCACACGGTCTCCGACTGGGGCTCCACGCCCTCCTTGCCGTCGAACACGGCGACCGCACCGTCGAGGACACGCAGCGAGCGCTCCACCTCGACCGTGAAGTCGACGTGGCCCGGGGTGTCGATGATGTTGATCTGGTTGTTCTTCCAGTAGCAGGTCGTCGCGGCGGACGTGATCGTGATGCCGCGCTCCTGCTCCTGCTCCATCCAGTCCATCGTCGACGCGCCGTCGTGCGTCTCACCGATCTTGTAGTTCACACCGGTGTAGAACAGGATGCGCTCGGTGGTGGTCGTCTTGCCAGCATCGATGTGGGCCATGATGCCGATGTTGCGGACCTTGTTCAGGTCGGTCAGCACGTCGAGTGCCACGGTGTCTTACCCCTTGTCGGTGGAAGGTCGGAAGCCGGGCCGGAAGGCCGGCTGCCGGCCGGTTCCGGATCCGCGGACGGCCCCGGGGGTCGCCCGGGGCCGTCCTGAGCGCATCACCAGCGGTAGTGCGCGAAGGCCTTGTTCGAGTCGGCCATCTTGTGCATGTCCTCGCGGCGCTTGACCGCGGCACCGAGGCCGTTCGAGGCGTCGAGGATCTCGTTCATGAGGCGCTCGGTCATCGTCTTCTCGCGGCGAGCGCGCGAGAAGTCGGTGAGCCAGCGCAGCGCGAGCGTCGTGGAGCGCGTGGGGCGCACCTCGACCGGCACCTGGTAGGTGGCGCCACCGACACGGCGGGAGCGGACCTCGAGGGCGGGGCGGACGTTCTCGAGCGCGCGCTTGAGCACGACGACCGGGTCCTGGTCCGTCTTGGCACGGACACCCTCGAGGGCGCCGTAGACGATCGACTCGGCGGTGGACTTCTTGCCGTCGAGCAGGACCTTGTTGATCAGCTGCGTGACGACGGGCGACCCGTAGACGGGATCGACGATGAGCGGCCGCTTCGGGGCCGGACCCTTGCGAGGCATCAGGCCTTCTCCTTCTTCGCGCCGTACTTGCTGCGGGCCTGCTTGCGGTTCTTCACGCCCTGCGTGTCGAGCGCGCCGCGCACGATCTTGTAGCGGACACCGGGGAGGTCCTTCACACGGCCGCCGCGCACGAGCACGATGGAGTGCTCCTGCAGGTTGTGGCCGACGCCGGGGATGTACGCCGTGACCTCGGTACCGGAGGACAGCTTGACACGCGCGACCTTGCGGAGCGCGGAGTTCGGCTTCTTGGGGGTGGTGGTGTACACGCGCGTGCACACGCCGCGCCGCTGGGGGGAGGCCTTGAGGGCGGGCGTCTTCGACGCCACAGCCTTCGTGCTCCGGCCCTTGCGGACGAGCTGCTGGATCGTAGGCACTACGTCTCCGTCGTCTTCTCGAGCTCTCGAGGGCCGGCCGGCCCTCGACGGTGGTCTGTCTGGCTTGTGCGTGCCGATCGCATGCGGCACCCGCGACCCTTACGGATCGCAACGCCACTTACCACCGGCTCGATGGCCCGGGCCTCTCCCCCGCCCGTGAGGGCGGTCGGGACTGACCGCGGGATGCTCGTGACCAGGTTCGGCGGCGCGTCCGGCAGTCGACCCGAGCCGAGAGCTCAGGGGTGACAGCGGGATGCGCGCACGACAGCACGGGCACGGCTTCCAAGATTACCCGCCGAATCAAGTCGGGTCAAAGGAGGCCGACTGTGACGTACGCCGCCCCGCCGAGATAGAGAAGGCTGACGCCGAGATAGAGAGGGTGCGGACCGCAACACTTGCGGTCCGCACCCTCTCTATCTCGGCGTCAGCCTTCTCTATCTCGGCATGATCAGCGGAAGTCGCCGAAGTCGAGGTCCTCCAGCGGGATCGCCTCGCCCGAGCCCATGCCGAGCGTCGGGAAGTCGATCTCGTCGTAGCCGAAGCTCGGGTAGAGCTCGGCCTTGGCCTGCTCGGTGGGCTCGACCTCGATGTTCCGGTAGCGGGGCAGGCCCGTGCCGGCGGGGATGAGCTTACCGATGATGACGTTCTCCTTGAGGCCCAGCAGCGGGTCCCGACGGCCGCTCATCGACGCCTCGGTGAGCACGCGGGTCGTCTCCTGGAACGAGGCGGCCGACAGCCACGAGTCGGTCGCGAGCGACGCCTTCGTGATGCCCATGAGCTCGGGACGGCCGGAGGCCGGCTGCCCGTTCTCCGCCACGGCACGCCGGTTGGCGTCCTCGAAGCGGGTACGCTCCGCGAGCTCACCCGGCAGCAGGTGCGAGTCACCCGAGTCGAGCACGGTCACGCGACGCAGCATCTGCCGCACGATGACCTCGATGTGCTTGTCGTGGATGTCCACACCCTGCGAGCGGTAGGTCTCCTGGACCTCGTCCACCAGGTGCTTCTGGGTGGCACGCGGCCCGAGGATGCGCAGCACCTTCTTCGGGTCGACGGCGCCCTGGACGAGCTGGGTGCCCACCTGGACCTGGTCGCCGTCCGCCACCAGCAGGCGCGCACGCTTGGTGACCGGGTACCGGATCTCCTCGCCGCCGTCGGCCGGCGTGAGGACGAGGTGCCGCGTACGGTCCGAGTCCTCGATGGTGACCGTGCCGGTGTACTCCGCGATCGGCGCCTCACCCTTGGGGGTGCGGGCCTCGAAGAGCTCGGTGACACGCGGGAGACCCTGCGTGATGTCCTCCGCGGACGCCACACCACCGGTGTGGAAGGTACGCATCGTGAGCTGGGTGCCCGGCTCGCCGATCGACTGCGCCGCGATGATGCCGACGGCCTCGCCGATGTCCACGAGCTTGCCCGTGGCGAGCGACCGGCCGTAGCACTTGGCGCACGTGCCGACGCGCGACTCGCAGGTCAGCACCGAGCGCACCTTGACGCTCTCGATGCCGGCGGCGATGACGTGGTCGATCACCACGTCGCCCGCGTCGGACCCGGCGGTCGCGACGACGTTGCCGTCGCCGTCCACCACGTCCGTCGCGAACGTGCGCGAGTAGATGCTCGTCTCGACCCGCGGGTGCGGGACCAGGACGTCACCGATGCGCTCCGCGACCGGGAGGTTCAGGCCCCGCTCGGTGCCGCAGTCCTCCTCGCGGATGATGACGTCCTGCGAGACGTCCACGAGACGACGGGTCAGGTACCCGGAGTCCGCGGTACGCAGCGCCGTGTCCGCCAGGCCCTTGCGGGCACCGTGGGAGGCGATGAAGTACTCGAGGACGGACAGGCCCTCGCGGTAGTTGGACTTGATCGGGCGCGGGATGATCTCGCCCTTCGGGTTCGCCACGAGGCCGCGCATACCGGCGATCTGACGGACCTGCATCCAGTTACCACGGGCGCCCGAGGACACCATGCGGTACAGCGTGTTCCGCGAGTTGTTCTCGAGGTTCTCGCGCATGACCGACGCGATCTTGTCGGTGGCCTGCGTCCAGATCTCGATGAGCTCCTGGCGACGCTCGTCGTCGGTGATCAGACCCTTGTCGAACTGGTCCTGCACCTTGAGCGCACGCTGCTCGTGCTGGTCGAGGATCTCGTTCTTGGAGTCCGGCATCGCGACGTCGGAGATCGCGATCGTGACACCCGAACGGGTCGCCCACTTGTAACCGGCGTCCTTGAGCGCGTCGAGCGACGTCGCGACGTCGACCTTGGGGTAGCGCTCCGCGAGGTCGTTGACGATCGTCGAGAGCTCCTTCTTGCCGATCACGCCGTTCTGGAACGGGTAGTCGACGGGGAGCGCCTCGTTGAAGATCGTGCGGCCGAGCGTGGTCTCGAACAGCAGCTGCTGCCCGGGCTCCCAGCCCTCGGGCGCCTCGAAGCCCTTCAGCGGGGGCACGAGGTCCGACATGCGCACCTTGATGATCGCGTTGATGTCGAGCTCGCCGCGGTCCATGGCCATGATGGCCTCGGCCTGCGACGCGAACACGCGACCCTCGCCCGCGGCACCCGCACGGTCGGACGTGAGGTGGTGCAGACCGATGATCATGTCCTGCGAGGGCATGGTCACCGGACGGCCGTCCGACGGCTTGAGGATGTTGTTGCTCGAGAGCATGAGGATGCGGGCCTCGGCCTGCGCCTCGGCGCTCAGGGGCAGGTGGACCGCCATCTGGTCACCGTCGAAGTCCGCGTTGAACGCGGCGCACACGAGCGGGTGCAGGTGGATGGCCTTGCCCTCGACGAGCTGCGGCTCGAACGCCTGGATGCCCAGGCGGTGCAGCGTCGGTGCACGGTTGAGCAGCACCGGGTGCTCCTGGATGACCTCTTCGAGGACGTCCCACACCTCGGCGCGGGTGCGCTCGACCATGCGCTTGGCGCTCTTGATGTTCTGCGCGTGGTTGAGCTCCACGAGCCGCTTCATGACGAACGGCTTGAACAGCTCGAGCGCCATCTGCTTGGGCAGACCGCACTGGTGCAGCTTGAGCTGCGGGCCGACCACGATGACCGAACGGCCCGAGTAGTCGACGCGCTTGCCGAGCAGGTTCTGGCGGAACCGGCCCTGCTTGCCCTTGAGCATGTCGGAGATCGACTTCAGCGGACGGTTGCCCGGCCCCGTGACGGGGCGACCGCGGCGGCCGTTGTCGAACAGCGAGTCCACGGCCTCCTGGAGCATCCGCTTCTCGTTGTTGACGATGATCTCCGGCGCGCCCAGGTCGAGCAGGCGCTTGAGCCGGTTGTTGCGGTTGATCACGCGGCGGTACAGGTCGTTCAGGTCGCTCGTGGCGAAGCGGCCACCGTCGAGCTGCACCATCGGGCGCAGGTCCGGCGGGATGACCGGGACGGCGTCGAGCACCATCGCGGTGGGCGAGTTCGTCGTCGTGAGGAACGCGTTGACGACCTTGAGCCGCTTGAGGGCGCGGGTCTTGCGCTGGCCCTTGCCGGTGCGGATGGTCTCGCGCAGCGACTCGGCCTCGGCCACCAGGTCGAAGCTCTCGAGGCGCTTCTGGATCGCCGCGGCGCCCATCGAGCCCTCGAAGTAGGTGCCGTACCGGTCCTGCAGGGTGCGGTACAGCATCTCGTCGCCCTCGAGGTCGGCGACCTTGAGGTTCTTGAACCGGTCCCAGACCGCCTCGAGGCGGTCGAGCTCCGCGTCGGCACGCTTGCGCAGCTGCGCCATCTCGCGCTCGGCGGAGTCGCGCACCTTGCGGCGCGCGTCGGCCTTGGCGCCCTCGGCCTCGAGCTCGGCCAGGTCGGCCTCGAGCTTGGAGGCGCGGGTGTTGATGTCGTTGTCGCGGCGGTCCGAGATCTCCTTCTTCTCCAGGTCGATCTCGTTCTGGAGGTTCGGGAGGTCCTCGGTGCGCGCCTCCTCGTCGACCCACGTGATCATGTAGGCCGCGAAGTAGATGACCTTCTCGAGGTCCTTGGGCGCGAGGTCGAGCAGGTAGCCCAGGCGGGACGGCACACCCTTGAAGAACCAGATGTGCGTCACCGGGGCGGCGAGCTCGATGTGGCCCATGCGCTCACGGCGCACCTTCGAGCGCGTCACCTCGACGCCGCAGCGCTCGCAGATGATGCCCTTGAAGCGCACGCGCTTGTACTTGCCGCAGTAGCACTCCCAGTCCCGGGTGGGGCCGAAGATCTTCTCGCAGAAGAGCCCGTCCTTCTCCGGCTTCAGGGTGCGGTAGTTGATGGTCTCGGGCTTCTTGACCTCCCCGTGCGACCAGGCACGGATGTCGTCGGCCGTAGCCAGGCCGATGCGCAGCTCGTCGAAGACGTTGACGTCGAGCAAGATGTCCTACTTCCTAAAGCAGATGGTCGTGGCAGCAGGTCGCTGGGGTCAGATCTCGTCGACGGTGGCGGCTGAGTTGGGGCGGCGGGACAGATCGATCCCGAGCTCCTCTGCGGCGCGGTACACCTCGTCGTCCGACTCCTTCATCTCGATGGAGGAGCCGTCGCTCGAGAGGACCTCGACGTTCAGGCAGAGCGACTGCATCTCCTTGAGGAGCACCTTGAAGGACTCCGGGATACCCGAGTCGGGGATGTTCTCCCCCTTGACGATCGCCTCGTAGACCTTGACGCGACCGGGGACGTCGTCCGACTTGATGGTGAGCAGCTCCTGGAGCGTGTAGGCCGCGCCGTACGCCTCCAGGGCCCACACCTCCATCTCACCGAAGCGCTGGCCACCGAACTGCGCCTTACCACCCAGCGGCTGCTGCGTGATCATCGAGTACGGGCCGGTCGAGCGCGCGTGGATCTTGTCGTCGACCAGGTGGTGGAGCTTGAGGATGTACATGTAGCCCACCGCGATCGGGTCGCCGAACGGCTCGCCCGAACGCCCGTCGAACAGGTGTGCCTTGCCGTCGACGCCGACCATGCGCTCGCCGTCACGGTTCGGCAGGGTCGTCGTGAGCAGACCGCGCAGGGCGACCTCCTCCAGACCGTCGAACACCGGCGTCGCCACCGGGGTGCCCGGCTCCGACTTGGACGCGACCTCGGGAAGGTGGTCCTTCCACGTCAGGTCGTCGCCCTCGGCCAGCTCGATGTCCCAGCCGCGGCTGGCGACCCAGCCGAGGTGGGTCTCCAGCGCCTGGCCCACGTTCATGCGGCCCGGCACGCCCAGCGGGTTGAGGATGACGTCCACGGGGGTCCCGTCCGGGAGGAACGGCATGTCCTCCTGCGGCAGGATCTTCGAGATGACGCCCTTGTTGCCGTGGCGGCCGGCCAGCTTGTCGCCGACGGTGATCTTGCGGCGCTGCGCGATGTAGACGCGCACCAGCTGGTTCACGCCGGCAGGCAGCTCGTCGCCGTCCTCCCGGTTGAACTCCCGCACGCCGATGACGGTGCCGGACTCGCCGTGGGGCACCTTGAGCGACGTGTCGCGGACCTCGCGGGCCTTCTCGCCGAAGATCGCGCGCAGGAGGCGCTCCTCCGGGGTCAGCTCGGTCTCGCCCTTCGGGGTGACCTTGCCGACCAGCACGTCACCGGCGCCGACCTCGGCACCGATGCGGATGACGCCACGCTCGTCGAGGTCCGCCAGGACGTCCTCGGAGACGTTCGGGATGTCCCGCGTGATCTCCTCGGGCCCGAGCTTCGTGTCGCGGGCGTCGACCTCGTGCTCCTCGATGTGGATCGAGGACAGGACGTCGTCCTCCACGAGGCGCTGCGACAGGATGATCGCGTCCTCGTAGTTGTGGCCCTCCCACGACATGAACGCGACGAGCAGGTTGCGGCCGAGCGCGAGGTCGCCCTCGTCGGTCGCCGGGCCGTCGGCCAGCACGGAGCCGACCTCGACCCGCTGGCCCTCGTCCACGAGCACCCGCTGGTTGTAGCTGGTGCCCTGGTTCGAGCGGCGGAACTTCGCGGCGCGGTACGAACCGGTGGTGCCGTCGTCGTTGGCCACGAGGACGAGGTCCGCGGAGACCTCCTGCACCACACCCGGCTTCGTGGCGACGATGACGTCGCCCGCGTCGATGGCGGCGCGGCGCTCCATGCCGGTGCCGACCAGCGGCGCCTCGGAGCGGACCAGAGGCACGGCCTGACGCTGCATGTTCGCGCCCATGAGCGCGCGGTTCGCGTCGTCGTGCTCGAGGAACGGGATGAGCGCCGTCGCGACCGACACCATCTGGCGCGGCGAGACGTCCATGTAGTCCACCTCGGTGGGCGGCAGGTCGTCGGTCTCGCCACCCTTGATGCGGACCAGGACGCGCTCGTTGAGGAACGTGCCGTCGTCGGCGAGCTCGGTGTTCGCCTGCGCGATGATGTAGCGGTCCTCGTCGTCGGCGGTGAGGAACTCCACCTCGTCGGTGACCTTGCCGTTCACGACCTTGCGGTACGGCGTCTCGATGAAGCCGAACGCGTTGATGCGGCCGTACGAAGCGAGCGAGCCGATGAGGCCGATGTTCGGGCCTTCCGGCGTCTCGATCGGGCACATGCGGCCGTAGTGCGACGGGTGGACGTCACGGACCTCCATGCCGGCGCGGTCACGGGACAGGCCGCCCGGACCCAGCGCGTTGAGACGACGCTTGTGCGTCAGCCCCGCGAGCGGGTTGTTCTGGTCCATGAACTGCGACAGCTGCGAGGTGCCGAAGAACTCGCGGATCGACGCCACCACGGGGCGGATGTTGATCAGCGTCTGCGGCGTGATCGCCTCGACGTCCTGCGTCGTCATGCGCTCGCGCACGACGCGCTCCATCCGGGACAGGCCGGTGCGGACCTGGTTCTGGATGAGCTCGCCCACGGCGCGGATGCGGCGGTTGCCGAAGTGGTCGATGTCGTCCGTCTCGACGCGGACCTCGATCTCCTCGCCGTCGCGCGTGCCGGAGATGGCGGCGTGGTCGGCGTGCAGCGCGGCGAGGTACTTGATCGTCGCCACGATGTCGGACACCGCGAGCGTCGAGTCGGCGAGCTCGGCGTCGACGCCGAGCTTCTTGTTCACCTTGTAGCGGCCGACCTTCGCGAGGTCGTAGCGCTTCGGGTTGAAGTAGAAGTTCTCGAGCAGCGCGCGACCGGCCTCGACCGTGGGCGGCTCGCCCGGACGGATCTTGCGGTACAGGTCGACCAGGGCCTCGTCCTGCGTGTGGACGTGGTCCTTCTCGAGGGTGTCGAGGATGGACCCGAAGTCCGCGAACTCCTCGCGGATCTCCGCCTCGGTCATGCCGAGCGCCTTGAGCAGCACCGTGACGGGCTGCTTGCGCTTGCGGTCGACGCGGACGCCGACGGCGTCGCGCTTGTCGATCTCGAACTCGAGCCAGGCGCCGCGCGACGGGATGACCTTCGCGGAGAAGACGTCCTTGTCGCTCGTCTTGTCCGGCGTGCGCTCGAAGTACACGCCCGGAGAGCGCACGAGCTGGCTGACGACGACGCGCTCGGTGCCGTTGATGATGAATGTGCCACGCTCGGTCATGAGCGGGAAGTCACCCATGAAGACCGTCTGGCTCTTGATCTCACCGGTGGTGTAGTTCACGAACTCGGCCGTCACGAAGAGCGGCGCGGCGTACGTGAAGTCCTTCTCCTTGCACTCCTCGGCCGTGTACTTCGGCGGCTCGAAGCGGTGGTTGGAGAACGAGAGGGACATCGACTGGCCGAAGTCCTCGATCGGCGAGATCTCCTCGAAGATCTCCTCGAGGCCCGACGTCGCGGGGACGCCGACGCGACCGGAGGAGTTCGCCGCCTCGACCCGGGCCTGCCAGGACGAGTTGCCGAGCAGCCAGTCGAAGCTCTCGACCTGCAGCCCGAGGAGGTCGGGGACCTCGAGCGGCTCGTAGATCTTGGCGAAGGAGACGCGGCGGGAAGCGGTGCGGTTCGCGATGGCGTCGGCGGACGGAGCAGAAGGGGTGCGCGAGGCAGCCAAGAGGGGTCCTTCCCTGCAGTTCGGTGGCACGCTGTACGCTCAGCGAGGCTGCAGGCGCCGGCCGCGGGTCGGAGGACCGTCCGAGGGGTCACGAAGGGGTGACAGACCGAGGGGCGGACTTCGTCGGCGAGGGGGCGTCGGGGCACACGCGAGCGCAAAGCGCTAGCATAGCCAGAACTCCGAAGAAAGTCCACTCGCGCGGGCACACCAGCGGACGCCCTCGGTTCTGGGGTGATGAGGACGTTGTCTCGGTGGCCGCCATATGCCGCCCAAGAAACGGTTGTCGTCCCACGATACTCGCGTCGCGGCACCGATGCCAGACGCACCGGGGCGACGTGCGTCACCCCGACGATGTCCGACGCACCGACGCACCGACGCACCGACGCACCGACGCACCGACGCACCGACGCACCGACGCCCGTCAGCGCGCCCGCTCCCCCGCCGCTCGCCCGGCCGGGGACGCCACGAGGCCCGCACCCCCGGAAGGGTACGGGCCTCGTGAGAAGCGACGCGCGGCTCAGGCCGCACGGATCACTTGAGGGTGACGGTCGCGCCAGCGCCCTCGAGAGCGGCCTTGGCCTTCTCGGCGGCGTCCTTGTCGGCAGCCTCGAGAACCGGCTTGGGGGCGCCGTCGACCAGGTCCTTGGCCTCCTTGAGACCGAGGGACGTGAGCGCGCGCACCTCCTTGATGACCTGGATCTTCTTGTCGCCGGCGGCCTCGAGGATGACGTCGAACTCCGTCTTCTCCTCAGCAGCGGCAGCCTCGCCACCGCCGGCGGCGGGGGCGGCGACCGCGACGGCGGCCGGAGCAGCGGCGGTGACCTCGAAGGTCTCCTCGAAGGCCTTCACGAACTCGTTGAGCTCGATGAGGGTGAGCTCCTTGAAAGCGTCGAGGAGCTCGTCGGTGGTGAGCTTCGCCATGATGGCGTTCCTTTCGATCGATGACCCGTGGTGCCGCTCGGGCGTCCACGCGATCCGTTGTGGTGCGTCCTGGGGCCTGGGGCCCGGCAGAAGCAGAGGGGGGTTGTGCTTGCCGTACCGCCGTCAGGCGGCGACGGCCTCCGATTCCTGCTTCTGACGCAGGGCATCGATGACGCGAGCGGCCTCGGCGGGCTTCGCGGTGAAGGCGTAGGCAGCCTGGTAGAGCTTGGCCTTCATCGCGCCGGCCGCCTTGGCCAGCAGGACCTCGCGGGACTCGAGGTCCGCGAGCTTGGTGACCTCTGCCGCGGTCAGGGCGTTCCCGTCAAGGACACCGCCCTTGATGACCAGAGCAGGGTTCGCCTTGGCGAAGTCACGCAGACCCTTGGCGGCCTCGACCGGGTCACCGGTCACGAACGCGATCGCGGAAGGACCCTTGAGGTCGGCGTCGAGCGACTCGATGCCGGCCTCCTTGGCCGCGATAGCAGTCAGCGTGTTCTTCACCACGGCGTAGGTTGCGTTGCCGCTGAGCGACCGACGCAGCTCCTTGAGCTGCGCGACGGTGAGCCCGCGGTACTCGGTCAGCACGGCCGCGTTCGACTCGCGGAACTTGCCCGCGACCTCTGCGACTGCGGCTGCCTTGTCCGGCCTCGCCATGGCAATCCTTCCGATGGTGGTGCCACCGGTCCCCGGAACGAGAAAAGAGCCCCGGCGCAGGCGCACGGGGCTCGGAGTCGCGGTGTTCGCCGCGGATCGTCGTCGTGTCTCCTGCGCAGGCCCCCGCGCGTTCAGCGGGACTTCGGTCTTCGTCTGCGATGGATGGATCCAGGCAGCGTCGGACGACCGGCGGTCTTGGGTTACCCGAGAGACCATACACGACCCGAGGCGGTGGGCCGGCATCGCCCGTCGAGCTCCGGCTGCGGGCCGGTGCTGCCGTCAGTGGCCGGTGGCCGGGAGCGGCCTGTCCGGGCCGAGGCAGGAGCAATGGCCCGGGAACTCTCGTCGTGAGGGTGGCACGCCGCGGACCTGCAGCGATGCGCCGGCAACAAGTCGTCTGCGGCGACCTCGCGTCGCACGTGCAGCCCGCTCGGCGACGAGGTGCGGGCGGGGGCGCGGGCCCGGTCCCGTCGCACCTCGTCCGCGCACGATGTCGTCCACGTCACAGATCGAGGGCGCCGAAGCAGACGAGCGGGACCGCCTCGGCCTCGTCGGCGGTCGCCCGCGCCAGTGCCTCGCCCGGCCGCATCCCGTCGCGCAGGGCAGCATGCAGCACCGGCATGACCCGGACGGCGACGTCGTCGCGGAGCGGGGCGACCGCGGCGATCACCGAGCGCGCTCCGTGCCGCAGCAGAACGCTCGCGAACCCCAGCGCCTCTCCCCCGACGTCCGACGTCGACAGACCGAGCTCGCATGCCGAGAGCACCACGGTCGCACCCGCGAGGTCCACCCCGTCGAGCTCGTGGGCGAAGAGCGGCCCGTCCGCCAGGCGCAGCGACGAGAACATCGCGTTGTCCTGCACGTGCGTGCCGTGTGCCGCCAGGTGCACCACCCTCGCCCGCGCGAGCGCGTCGACGGCACCTGCCGTGGTGGCGTCGTCGCCGACCAGCGCCCGGGCTCCGGGCCAGATAGACGCCACCGCCTCCGCCTCGTGCAGGCCGCCCTCGGTCTCCGGGCCGGCGAGCACCACGACCCCGGACCGCGCGTCCGGGCCCGCGCCGCCAGGGGCCGCCAGCTCCACCCGCTCGCTCACCCAGGTCCGGCGTCCGAGACGCGAGGGCAACGCCGACCACGGCAGGGTGAGCAGCTGGCCCCGGGCCACCACGTGCAGGTCGCCGTCCACACCCAGGGGCACGACGAGCAGGTCGTCGAGCTGCGCCAGCGACTGCGCCAGCGACCTGGCTGCCAGGTCCCTCAGCGGCTGCGGGATGAGGACGTTGGCGACGACCGAGAGGTCGGCCCGTGCCCTGCGCGCCTGCTCGAGCAGTGCCGGGCGCAGACCGAGCCGGTGCAGCGTGCGCCCGCGGGTGTCGATCCGGACGGCCAGGATCTCGTCGTCGACCGTCGTGTACGAGACCACGACGAGGCCGTCGCCATCCGTCCCGTGGCGCCGCAGGGCGGCGCGGACCTCCCTTGCCGTGACCGGCTCGACGGGGCGACGCTCTCCCTCGACCTGCCACGAGAGCTCTCGGGCCCGGTCCTGCAGCCGTCGCGCCTCTACCAGGTGCTCACGCTTCCTGCGGATCAGGTCCGCCGTGGCGGCGGACCCGAGCGCCAGTGCCGACTGGTGCTCGGCCCGGGCGCGCCCGAGCAGGTCGGCCAGCCGCGGGTCGTCCGGGGGGACGAGCCGGGCCGCGCCCGCGGCCGCGGCGCGACCGCGCTCGAGCGCGTCGAAGACCGCTCCGGCGTCGCCGGTACCGAGCGCGGCGCGGACGTCCACCAGGTTGAGCCGCAGCGCGTGCACCCCGGTGGCGGCGACGGCCTCGACGGACCCCAGTCCCCGGTGCGCCGCGAGCGTGCGCTGGCCGTGCCGCACGGCACGCACCCCGGCGCTACGCACCCCCCGCGCGAACGCCACCTGGGCCGTCATCGCGGACCGCTCCAGCCGCAGGGACAACGGAGCGGTGCCGAGGTCGGCGGGAACCTGCGCCAGCAGCGCGCGCGCCTCGTCCAGGTCACCGGCCAACGCCGCCCACTCGGCGGCCATGAGGAGCGCCGGATATGTCACCGTGATCCGCCCGGCGATACCGGCGCGCTCGCCCCGCCGGGCGAGCTCGCGGGCGCGCTTCGCTCGGCCTCGCAGCCCGGCGCGCGGGCGTCCCTGCACCGCCCAGCGGTCGGCACCGAGCTGCGCCTGCAGCTCCGCCGCCTCAGCGCGCGTCCGCCAGGGCGTGTTTCCCGCCCGGGCGAACCCGCGGGCCGCGGACCGAGCGGCCTCCTGAGCACGGTCGAAACGGCGCAGGTCCATGAGGCACGTGGCGAGGGCCAGCTCGACCTCCGCGAGCACTACCGCCGACCCCCCGTCGAGCAGGGCGGCAGCCTGCTCCAGCGCCTCCACCGCGTCGGAGACGAGCCCTGCCTCTGCCAGCACCCGCGCCCGGTCCAGGAGCGCGACCGGCTCGGGGCGATCGCCCAGCTCCTCGGACTCCGCCATCTCGCGCAGCGCGGACGGAAGGTCGCCGCCGAGGAACGCGGCATAGCCGAGGTTGTGGCGCGCCGCCGCCTCGAGCGCCGAGTTCTCGATGCGTCGCGCGATCTCGGCGGCGGCGCGCAGGTCACGCGCCGCCGCCGAGGGCTCCCCGGCCTCGAGGTGCAGCGCGCCACGATTGAGAAGGACGATCCCGAGGTCGTACGTCGGCTCGGCGCCCGGGCCGGGGGCGATGCGGTCCAGCGCCTCGCGGGCTCCTTCGAGGTCGCCCGAGCGCAGGAGCAGCAGACCCCGCTGGCCCCAGACCGCGAGCCTCTCCTCGTCCAGGTCCGCGGCCACGCAGCTTCGCTCGGCGGCGTCGAGCATGCCGAGGGCGTCGTCGAGATCGCCCGACGTCTCGTAGCCGCCCCGGGCGATGCCGAGGTGGGCGCGCACCCTCAGCGCGGCGCCCTCCTGACCGTCGCCCGGCGTCTCCGCCTCGAGCAGTGCGACGAGCTGCCGGTACAGCGCGAGCGCACGGACGAAGCGCCCGACGTCCTCCGCCGCATGAGCGTCCGCGTACAGCGCTCGAGCGCGCTCCAGTGCTCCGGCCACCCGGTGAGGGTACGTCCTCGGGCAGCCGTCGCGGGAGGACCGTGCCCCCGTCAGTCGTTCCGGGCGGACGCAGACCCCTCCTGCGGCCGGAGCCCGGTGCTCAAGGTGATCGCGTCCCAGACCTGCGCGCACCGTGCGGCATCACCCGCCGCACCGTCCGGAACCCGCGGCTCCACGATCCCTCCGTCCAGCAGGTGCCGGGCCAGCTCGCCCGCGAGCACCGGCGCCGCGAACGAGGTACCGCTCCAGATCGCGAACCCGCCCTCGAAGCCCTCCGGGTCGATCGTGGCACGGTGCCCGTCCGAGAACAGCTCGCGCATGAATCGGGAGGGCGCGATGACGCCGTCCATGCTCACCGGCGCCGTGCTGACCAGGGCCGACCCGGGTCGCAGGCACGTCACCCAGTCCCCGTCGTTGCTGAACAAGGCGGTGGTGCCGTCCGGGTTGCGCGCACCGACCGCGACGAGCGGGGGCTCCTCGACCGACAACGGCTCGAGAGGTGTCGGGGGCTCCGCACGCCGGTCCAGCCGGGGGGCGAACGCCGCCGGGAACGTCTCGCGCACCTGCCCGTCGTTCCCGCTGGAGCAGACGACCGCGACCCCCCAGCGGCGCAGCTCACGCAGCACGGTGCCCAACGGAAGGTCGAAGTCCCTGTCCTGCGGCCGCTCGTGGTAGTAGCCGAGCGACAGGACCGCCACGTCCACGGGCGCGTAGCCGTCGACGCCGGCCAGGCCGAGGAGATGCCACAGGAGCAGCCGCCGCAGCGAACGGAGCAGGTCGCGCTCCGAGATGACACCGGACCCACCGTAGACGCGCGGGGCCAGGATCACGGCGTCCGGGCACTGCTGGTGGACGAGCCCCGCCATGAAGGTGCCGTGCCCAGCCACCGGGTCGAGCGGGCCCACGAGGGGCTCGATCGAGACGCCACCGATCTCCGGGTCCTGGTAGTCGTGCGCAGGCTCGGGGCTGAGCCCCACCGGCCTGCCCACGACCCGCGGGTCCCGGATCACGACGTCGGGCCGCGACCGGTCGTCCTCCGTCCAGCCCACGCCGACCGGGCGTTGGGCACCGTCGAGCCCGAACCAGGGGTGAGGTCCGACGCCCGTGTCCATGAGCGCCACCACCGGACGCCGTCGCCCGTCGTCACCGACGTACGGGTCGTCGCCCGCCGGGATCTCGCTCCGCGGCACGGCGCCGACCCAGGCCACCGGCTGGCGACCGCCCGATCCGGCCGCGGTGTACTCGGCCAGCCCGCCGATCGGGTGACCCATCGTGATCGGGTGACCCATCGTGATCGGATGACCCATCGTGATCGGATGACCCATCGTGATCGGGTGACCCATCGTGATCGGGTTCCCGGTGATGAACGGCTGGGTGGCCGTGAAGCTCTGCGGCTGGCTCGCGGCCCCGCCGCCGATACCACCGGGGACGATGACGTGGTCGAGGGCGAGCGAGATCTCGTCGGGGCCGGCGGCGGCCTGGACGGACACGCTCCCGGCCGGCCAGGGCAGCGTGTAGCCCAGGACCTCATCGCTGGGACGTGCGTCGTGTCTGGCCCACGATCCGCGCACCGCGGTGAGCAGGTTCCAGCCGTCCGGCAAGCCGCCCTCGTCGAGCCGTACCAGCACGGCGGAGGTGCCGAAGACCTGACGCAACCGTGCGCGCAGCGCGTCGTCGAAGCCCCCGAGGTCGGCGGCCTCGGTGAGGAGGTCCAGGTCGTCGTACGTCTCGGGCTCGATCTCGACGTTGACGCCGTGCCGCCACGCCGCGTGCCGCAGGCGCCGCAGCCAGCGCGGGGCCCGCCCTTCCCGCGGCGGTGCCTCGACGTCGAGCAGCAGCCGGTCCCCGACGTACCAGGTGGGCTGCGGGGAGGCCTGCGAGCCGGACCGCCGGGCGGCCGTCGGGTCGAGGGTGCGGGTGCGCCACTGCAGACGCTGCGGCGTGTCGGACGACCTCTGCTGCGGCGCGTCCGAGGATCCTGGCGCGCTCACAGCTCGACCACCGGCGTCGTCACCGGGGTGCCTCCGGGCAGCCGCACGAGGAAGCTCGCCGAGCCGGGCTCGACGGCCTCGAACACGAACCGGCCGTCGTCGTCGGCCGTCGTCTCGAGCGTGGTGCCGGGCTGCCGCAGCTCGACGGCGCGCGGCCCTGCCGGGGCGATCCACCCGTCGACGCGCACGGAGACGCCGTCGTCGGCGGCGGACAGCGCGATCATCACCGTGAGGCGCTCGTGGGTGAACGTCACGGTGCGTGCCTCGAGCGGCTGCCCGCTCCGCACGGCACCCACCGGCACGTCGATGCGCTGCAGCTCCATGACCTCCGCCTCGAGCCCAGCGAGCGTCATCGCGAACAGCGACCGCTCGACCAGGCCGTCGGGCACCGGGTCGCGCTCCTCGACGACGCGGGCCAGCCGCCCGAGCACCGCCATGTCCCACGCGTCCAAGGGTTCGGCCTCACCCGGCACGCTCGTCGTGCCGTCCTGTGCTGAGTTCATGTCCATGAGACCTTTCCCTGGTCGGTGAGGACGGCGCGCAGCTTGGCCAGGCACCGTCCCCGAGTTGCACCGATGCTGCCCACGGGCATGCCGAGGGCCGCCGAGATCGCCTTGTAGTCGGGGCGGTCCGCGAGCGAGATGAGCTTCAAGAGCTGCTGGCAGCGTTCCGGTACCTCACGCAGCGCGGACCACAGGATCTGGTCGCGCTCGTCGTCGAGGACCGTCGCCTCGGGACCCGGGCCGAGATCCGGGAGCGCGGCGCCGCTCTCCAGGACGTCGTCGGGGAGCTCGGTGCGCCGGCGGGCGTCGTCGCGGGTCTTGCGGACCGCCTCCCACGCCGCGCGCTTGGCCGTCACGAGCAGCCATTTCAGGACGGCCTTGGGCTCGGCGATCGTGTCGACGTGCCGGACCAGGGCCGCCCACGTGGACTGCACGACGTCGTCCGCGGCGTCCCGGTCCACGCCCTGCGCCCGCACCGTGTGCCACAACAGTGGCGTGGCCTCCCGCACCAGCGAGGTCAGCGCGCCGGAGCGTCCGTCGCGGTACTCGAGCAAGGCCCGGGCCGCCCGGTCCCCCAGGCTCTCCTCGGCGTCGCCCACGTCGACGGTTCCTTCCTGCATCGCTCCTGACATGGCAGTTCGCACCTCACGCGGGCTCGTCGACGAGACCCGACCGCTGTGGCCGGGGTCTCCTGAGCCTAGGTCGCTCGTTCTGCGCTCGGCAGGGACGCGAGGGGGTGCCATCGGTGAATTCACCCCCTGGAGCGGGTCGTGGACTGTCATCACCTCCGAAGGAGGGCCGCGGCGGGTGCCTGATACATGGCTCGAACCCGCCGCACGTCCGGACGGGCTCCCTCGGACGCACGAAGGCCCGGCACCCCTGGGGGTGCCGGGCCTTCGTCGAGAAACCGATCAGCGGGGACCTGCAGGTCCCGGCCGGATCACGCCTCGTCGAGCAGCTTCGTGGTGCGCGACTGGTCGAGCGGGATGCCCGGGCCCATCGTCGTCGCCATCGTGGCCTTGGTGATGTAACGGCCCTTCGAGGACGACGGCTTGAGGCGCAGGACCTCGTCGAGCGCCGCCGCGTAGTTCTCCACCAGCGCGGTCTCGCTGAACGAGGCCTTGCCGATGATGAAGTGCAGGTTCGAGTGCTTGTCGACGCGGAACTCGATCTTGCCGCCCTTGATGTCGGTGACGGCCTTGGTCACGTCCATCGTCACCGTGCCGGTCTTCGGGTTCGGCATGAGACCACGGGGGCCCAGCACCTTGCCCAGTCGACCGACCTTGCCCATGAGGTCCGGCGTCGCCACGGCGGCGTCGAAGTCGGTGTACCCGGCGGCCACCTTCGCGATGAGCTCGTCGCCACCGACCTCGTCGGCGCCGGCCGCACGGGCCTCCTCCGCCTTGGCGGCGTTCGCGAAGACGAGCACGCGGGCCGTCTTGCCGGTGCCGTGCGGGAGGTTGACCGTGCCGCGGACCATCTGGTCCGCCTTGCGGGGGTCGACACCCAGGCGGAAGGCGACCTCGACGGTCGCGTCGTACTTGACCGTCGCGGTCTCCTTGGCGAGGCGGACCGCCTCGAGGGGCGCGTAGAGCGCGTCGCGGTCGATCTTCTCCGCGGCGGCGCGGTATGCCTTGCTGCGCGTTGCCATCTGCGTTCTCCTTCTGCAGTCGTGGTGAACGGGTCCGCGCGGACCCTGCCACTGGCCCGACGACGTTCGCCGGGCGGTTCGTGCCGGCCCGGAGCGATCCGGCCGGCACGGGGACATCACTCGGAAACGGTGATGCCCATCGAGCGGGCGGTGCCCGCGACGATCTTCATCGCGGCGTCGATGTCGTTCGCGTTGAGGTCGGTCAGCTTCGTCTGGGCGATCTCACGGACCTGGTCCGACGTCAGCGAGGCGACCTTGACGGTGTGCGGGGTCGCGGAGCCCTTGGCCACACCGGCGGCCTTCTTGATGAGCTCGGCGGCCGGCGGCGTCTTCGTGATGAACGTGAACGAGCGGTCCTCGTACACGGTGATCTCGACGGGGACGACGTTGCCGCGCTGCGACTCGGTCGCCGCGTTGTAGGCCTTGCAGAACTCCATGATGTTCACGCCGTGCTGACCGAGCGCGGGGCCGATCGGCGGGGCGGGGGTGGCCGCGCCGGCCTTGATCTGGAGCTTGATGAGGCCGGAGACCTTCTTCTTGGGAGGCATTGCTCTTCCCTGTCCTTCTGAGTTCGTGGACCGACGCCGTGGGCGATGACCCGGTTGCAGTACTGCGTTCGGCGAGCGAGCGGCAGGTGCCGCCCGTCGTCAGATCTTGGCGACCTGGTTGAACGACAGCTCGACCGGGGTCTCCCGGCCGAAGATGGAGACGAGGACCTTGAGCTTGGCGGCCTCGACGTTGATCTCGGAGATCGTGGCGGGCAGCGTGTCGAACGGGCCGTCCGTGACGGTCACCGACTCGCCGACCTCGAAGTCGACCTCGACGGCGGCGGCCTGGCCGCCCGCGGAGGACGCGGCGGCAGCCTGCTTGACGGCCTCGGGCTGCGTCGCGAGGAACGTCGGCGCGAGCATCGAGTAGACCTCGTCGAGCGTCAGCGGGACCGGCTGGTGGGTGTGGCCCACGAAGCCGGTGACGCCCGGGGTGTGGCGCACGGCGCCCCACGACTCGTCCGTGAGGTCCATGCGCACGAGGACGTAACCGGGGATGCGGACGCGGCGGACGATCTTCTTCTGCGCGTTCTTGATCTCGGTCACCTCCTCCATGGGGACCTCGATCTGGAAGATGTAGTCCTCCATGTTCAGGCTCTGGATGCGGTTCTCCAGGTTGGCCTTCACACGGTTCTCGTACCCGGCGTAGGAGTGGATGACGTACCAGTCGCCGAACTGCGCGCGCAGGGTACGGCGGAACTCCTCGGCGGGGTCCTCGACGGCCTCGTCGGCGTCGGCGGCGGCCTCGGCCGGCTCGTCGTCAGCCTCATCGGCGGGCTGGTCGGCCACCGCGTCGCCGGCAGCGTCGTCGGCCGCGGTGTCCGTGGTCTCGTCCGTGGGCGCGTCGACGTCAGCCACGTCGCCGTCGGCGACGGGCTGCGTGGGGTCGACGTTCTCCGTCTGGTCCAGCGGATCCTGGGACACGAACGAACCTGCTTTCTGACTTCTGCTGTGGAGGACGGGCGTCCTGGCGGACGGCCTGCGGGGAAGGGTCAGTCGCCGAAGATGGCGAGGACACCCAGCCCGATGACGTAGTCGAGCGCCGTCACGAAGAGCATGACCACCGTCACGAACACCAGGACGACGATCGTGTAGCTGATCAGCTCCGACCGCGTCGGCGTGACCACCTTGCGCAGCTCGCCCACGACCTGGCGGACGAAGAACGCGATGCGGGCGAACACGTTGCGACGCTGGCCCTCGCGGGCGCCCGCGTCGTCGTGCACGGCCTCAGCCGGCGACTCGCTCACTTGCTGTACCCCGTTTCGCGTTCGAACCGCAGCCGCACCGCCTCCCGGCGACGCGCCCACGGCACAGACTCCTGGCGTTCCGAGGTCACGCGACGTGCGACCCCGCTGCGCGCGGCCCCGCGGGGGAACACGCTGGCAGGGTAGACAGGACTCGAACCTGCAACCTGCGGTTTTGGAGACCGCTGCGCTACCAATTGCGCCACTACCCTTCGTGCTCGATGCTCCGACCGCCGCGCTGCAGGGCGCGTTCGATCATGGCGGGCATCAACCACCGAGGGACAACTGTACGCGACGCGAGGGCGTGGGTCGAACCACGGTCACGGGACGCCGTGCCGGACGCCGCGGACCATCGCCGGACCGCCGCCAGCGTCCACCGACCGGTGGACACGAGGTCCCCCCGACCGGACCTCGCGGGCGTCCTGCCCTCCCCGCCAGGCTGGTCGCATGGAGATCACGAGCACCACGGCCACTCCCCAGCCGGCCACGAGACCCCGCCCCGGCGGCGCACCCGGGGGCACCGCCGTCCACGTCCGCGGGCTGCGCAAGCGGTACGGGACCAAGCAGGCCGTCGACGGCCTGGACCTCGACATCGACGAGGGCGAGATCGTGGCGGTGCTCGGCCCGAACGGCGCCGGCAAGACCACGACGGTCGAGATCCTCGAGGGCTTCCGCTCCCGCGACGGCGGCGAGGTCCGCGTGCTGGGCGAAGACCCGGTGACCGGCGGCCACGCGTGGCGGGCCAGGATCGGCGTCGTCGCCCAGGACTCGCGCGACCAGGCGGAGCTCACCGTCGCCGAGTCCGTCCGCCACACGGCGCGCTACTACCCCCGGCCCGCCGACCCGGACGCCGTCGTCGACGCCGTCGGGCTCACGCCGAAGGCTCGCGTGCGGGTGCGGTCCCTGTCCGGCGGGCAGCGCCGCCGGCTCGACGTCGCCCTCGGTATCGTCGGGCGCCCCGAGCTCCTCTTCCTCGACGAGCCCACGACCGGGTTCGACCCGCACGCGCGGCGCGACTTCTGGGACCTCGTGCACGCCCTGCGGGCGAGCGGCACCACGATCCTGCTCACCACGCACGACCTCGCCGAGGCCGCATACCTCGCCGACCGGGTCGCGGTGGTGCGCGACGGCGTCGTCGTCGCCGAGGGGCCGCCCGGCTCGCTCGGCGGGCCCGAGGCCCGCGTCCCCCTCGTCTCGTGGACGCAGGACGGCGTCGCCCGCTCCGAACGGACGACGACGCCGACCGCGCTGCTGAGCCGGCTCGCCGCCACGGCGGCCGGGCCGGACGGCGAGATCGCGGACCTGCGGGTCACCCGGCCCACGCTCGAGGACGTCTACCTCGAGCTGGTCGGCGGCCCGGAGTCGGCCGCCGCCGAGGACGCCCGCCCCACCGGAACCCAGGAGGACGCAGCATGAGCGCCGTGCAGCAGGCCACCGTCGCCGCCCCGCCCCGTGGCCGGCGGCCGGACCGCCTTCCCGGCGTGGGCACCCTCACCCTCGTGCGCGCCGGCGTGGAGCTGCGCCAGTTCTTGCGCGAGCGCGACGCGGTGATCTTCGTCTTCGCCTACCCGGTCATCATGCTCGCGATCTTCTCGACGGTGTTCTCCGACGCCCAGCAGGGCGCGGAGGGCGTCGAGGTCGACTTCGCCCGCTACTTCCTGCCGGGCATGATCGCGACCGGCATCATGCTCACCGGCTTCCAGTCGATCGCCATCTCCATCGCCGTCGAGCGCGACGACGGCACCCTGCGCCGGCTGCGCGCCACCCCGCTGCCCGCCACGGCGTACTTCGGGGGAAAGGTGGTGCTCACGCTGGCGACGTCGGTGGCACAGACCGTTACGCTGCTGGCCGTCGCGGCGCTGGTCTACGACGTCCCGATGCCCACCGACGCCGCGGACTGGGCGACGTTCGCCTGGGTGTTCACGCTGGGCACCGCCACGGGCGCGGTCTGCGGGGTCGGGTTCTCCTCGGTGCCGCGGTCGGGGCGTTCGGCGAGCGCCGTCGTGACCCCGGTCGTGCTGATCCTCCAGTTCATCTCCGGCGTGTTCTTCGCGTTCTACGCCCTGCCCGGCTGGATGCAGACGGTCGCCTCCGTGTTCCCCCTGAAGTGGCTGGCGCAGGGCATGCGGTCCGTGTTCCTGCCGCCCGAGCTCGAGATCCTCGAGGTGGGCGAGTCCTGGCAGCTCGGGGCGGTTGCTGCTGTACTGACCGCATGGTTGGTGGTCGGGCTCGTGCTGGGGGTCCGCTCGTTCCGGTGGCGCCGGCGTGACGACGGCTGAGGGCCTCCCGGACGGCGGCACGCCCCTGAACCGGTACGACGCCGAGGACGGTGCGTCGTGGGACCGCCAGGTCGTGTGGTGGGACGCCGCGTTCGTGGGCATCGTCGTGCTCACCGCCGTCGCGCTGCCGCTCAGCGGGGTCACCGGCGCCGCGCTGGGCATCGCGCTGGGCGCGATGGCCGCGCTGCTGGTCGCCTACCTGCTGTGGGGCGCCCGTGCGGCGCGCACGCGGGAGCAGGGTCCGGCCGTCGCGTACGTCGTGGTGCTGATCGTCGCCACGACGGTGAGCACCGCGCAGGCGAGCCTCGCCACGCTGCTGCTATTCGCCGCGTTCAGCCAGATCTTCATGCTGCTCGAGCCGGCGCGGCGCGCCGCGCTGGCGTCCGCCGTCCTCGCCACCGCCACGGCGTTCGGCATCGCGTTCCAGGGCGGCTTCGACCTGCCGACCCTCCTGGAGGCGGCGCCCCAGATGGTGGTGGCCCTGGCGTTCGCGCTGCTCCTCGGGCTGTGGTTCGCCACGGTGATGCGCCGCTCTGACGAGCGGGCCCGGCTGCTCGGGGAGCTGGAGGAGGCGCAGGCGCAGCTCGCCGAGTCCCATCACTCCGCCGGCGTGACGGCGGAGCGCGAGCGCATCGCGCGGGAGATCCACGACACCCTGGCGCAGGGCTTCACGAGCGTCGTGACCCAGGCGCAGGCCGCCGTCGCCGCGCTCGACCGCGACGAGCCGGCGCGGGCCCGCGAACGCCTGCTCCTGGTGGAGCAGACGGCCCGCGACAACCTCGCCGAGGCCCGTGCGCTCGTGGCCGCGTTCGCGCCGGTGGCCCTGCAGGACTCGACGCTCGCCGAGGCGCTGCGCCGCCTCGCGGAACGGTTCACCGCCGAGACCGGCACTCCCGTCCGCCTCGAGGTGGCGGACGGCCAGGGCGGGCCGGCGCCCGACCCGACGTCCGACGTCGTGCTGCTGCGGGCCGCGCAGGAGGCGCTGGCGAACGTGCGGCGGCACGCCGCCGCCCACACCGTCGTGGTGCGCCTCGACCTCGGGGCCGGGGTCGTCCGGCTCGCGGTGGACGACGACGGCACCGGCATCGCCCCGGACCGGCCGGAGGGCATCGGGCTCGCCGGGATGCGGGACCGGGTCCGCGCCGTCGGCGGCTGGATCGACGTCGGACCCGGGCGGGACGGCGGGACACGACTCGAGGTCCGCCTGCCCGCGCACGAGCTGCCCGAGCACGAGGCGTCATGAGGACGTCCACGCCCGCCGGCCCGCGGACCGTGCGGGTGCTCGTCGCAGACGACCACCCGGTGGTCCGGTCCGGCATCGTGGGGATGCTCGACGGCGAGCCGGATCTCGAGGTGGTCGGCGAGGCACCGGACGGCGAGGCCGCCGTGACGCTGGCCGCCGAGCTGGCGCCCGACGTCGTGCTCATGGACCTGCGCATGCCTCGGCTCGACGGGGTGGGCGCCACGGCGCGGATCGCCGGGACCGGGCCGGCCGTCGTCGTGCTCACCACGTACGACACGGACGCCGACATCCTGCGTGCCGTGGAGGCCGGGGCCACGGGCTATCTCCTCAAGGACACCCCGCGGGACGTGCTCGTCGCCGGCGTCCGCGCGGCGGCCCGCGGCGAGACGGTGCTCGCCCCCGGGGTCGCGACGCGCCTCGTGGCGGGGGTCCGTTCCGTCGCCGGCCGCCTCACCGACCGGGAGGCGCAGGTCCTCGCGCTGGTGGCGCGCGGGATGTCCAACGCCGCGGTCGGCCGCGAGCTGTTCATCGCGGAGGCGACCGTCAAGACGCACCTGCTGCGCACGTTCGCCAAGCTGGGCGTCGACGACCGCACCGCGGCCGTGACCGTGGCCCGGGAGCAGGGCTGGCTCGTTTGAGCCCCTCGGGCCACCGGACCCCCGGCGCCGGACGCGCGTGACTGAGAGACTGCCCCCGTGCGCGACCTGGCGAAGCTCCCCAAGGCCCACCTGCACCTGCACTTCACGGGGTCGATGCGGACGTCGACCCTGCAGGACATGGCGACGGGCCACGGCCTGCGCCTGCCGTCGGTCCTGCTCGACGGCGACCCGCTGCGGGTCCCTGCCGACGAGCGCGGCTGGTTCCGGTTCCAGCGGCTCTACGACGCGGCCCGCGCCTGCGTGCGGTCCGAGGCGGACATGCGGCGCCTGGTCGACGAGGCCGCGGCCGACGACGCCGCCGAGGGCTCCGGACGCCTCGAGATCCAGGTGGACCCGACGTCGTACGCCCCGTTCGTGGGCGGGATCACCCCGGCGGTCGAGATCGTGCTCGACGCCGCACGGGTCGCGAGCGCCGCGCACGGCACCGAGGTGGCGGTGGTCGTCGCGGCGTCACGCATGCGGCACCCGCTGGACGCGCGCACCCTGGCCCGCCTGTCCGCCCGCTACGCCGGGCAGGGGCCGGGCGAGGTCGTCGGCTTCGGGCTGAGCAACGACGAACGCCGCGGGGACACCGAGGAGTTCGCCGCGGCGTTCCGCATCGCCCGGCGCGCCGGCCTGGCGTCCGTGCCGCACGGCGGTGAGCTGCTGGGGCCGGACCACGTGCGGCAGGTCGTGTCGGCGCTGGCCCCCGAGCGGCTCGGCCACGGCGTGCGCGCGGGCGAGGACCCCGCGCTGCTCGACGAGCTGGTCGCGGCGGGGGTCGCGCTCGAGGTCTGCCCCTCGTCCAACGTGGGGCTCGGCGTGTACCCCGATCTCGAGGCCGTGCCCCTGCGGCGGCTGGTCGACGCCGGCGCCCGGGTGGCGCTCGGCGCGGACGACCCCCTGTTGTTCGGCTCCCGGCTCGGGGCCCAGTACGAGGCGGCCCGCACCGTGCACGGCTTCACCGATGCCGAGCTGGCCGCGCTCGCGCGCTCCTCCATCGAGGCGAGCCGCGCCTCGTCCGGCACCAGGGCGCGGCTCCTGGCCGGCGTCGACGCGTGGCTCGCGTCGCCCGACGGGGGCGCGGGCGACGCCCCGCCGCTCTCATCTGCGTCTCATCCGCCCGCGCGATGATCGACGCATGGCTGTTCAGGTGGTCCGCCGGCTCCTGCCGTGGGTGATCGGGATCGTCCTGACCCTGGTCGTGGTGTGGGCCGTCGCCGCGAGCACCATGAGCCCGCCGGACGAGGTCAACGTGGGCGGTCCGGTCGTGGTCTCCCCCTCCCCGCTCCCCGGCCTGCCGTCCGGGACCGGCCAGGTCTCGCCGGAACCGTCGTCGGCATCGCCGTCGGCATCGCCGTCGGCATCGCCCGACGACAGGTCGTCCCCGGAGCCGGCGACCGAGACGTCGCGCGCCACCGTCCCTCCGGTCCCGCCGTCGTCCGAGGACGACGATGATGATGACGGGAGCGACGACGGCGCCGACGACGACGACGGTGCCGACGAGGACGCCGACGAGGACGCCGACGAGGACGCCGACGAGGACGCCGACGAGGACGCCGACGAGGACGGGGACGACGACTGATGGTCCGAGCAGGGGGCCCGCGCCGCGGGCTCACGGTCCGCACGCGCATCCTGGCCGCGCTCCTGGCTCTGACCGCGCTCGCCCTGGCGTTCTCCGGTGCCACCGCATTCCTGCTGACCTACGGTCAGATCGACGAGCGGATCGACGCCGACCTCAGCGAGTCCGCGGACGAGCTGCGCACCCTCGCCGCCTCCGGCGTCAACCCCGTCACCGGTGATCCCTTCTCGTCCGCGGACGAGGTGGTCGTGGCGATGATCCAGCTCGACGTCCCCGCGGACCACGAGGGCGTGCTCGGCCTGCGGTCCGGGCGCAGCCCGCTCGTCACCCAGCAGGCGGTGGAGCTGCACCTGGAGGACGACGCCGCGTTCGTCGAGGCCGTGACGCCCCTGCTGACCTCCGACCACGTGATGCTCCGCTCGATCCAGACGCCGACCACCCACTACCGGGCTCTCATCGCCCCCGTGGCGGCACTCCCGCAGGGCGGCGGCGTCCCGGCCGACGAGCCCGCCGCGCTCGTGCTGGCCTACGACCGGGTCGCGGAGCACGCGGAGACCCAGCGGGTGTTCCGCGTCTACGCGCTCGTCGCGCTGGGCGCCCTCGGCTTCGCCGGCGTCGTCGGCTGGCTCCTCGCCGGCCGGCTGCTGCGCCCCATCCGCACCCTCGCGACCACCGCGCAGCGCATCAGCGACACCGACCTGTCCGCGCGCATCCCCGAGACGGGCAACGACGACCTGACACACCTCTCGGGCACGGTGAACGCCATGCTCGGGCGCCTGGAGGGGTCCTTCGAGGCGCAGCGGCGACTCCTCGACGACGTCGGCCACGAGCTGCGCACCCCCCTGACCGTCGTCCGGGGGCACCTCGAGCTCATGGACCCGCACGACCCGGCGGACGCGGCCGAGACCCGCGGGATCGCGCTGGACGAGCTCGACCGGATGCACCGGATCGTCGACGACCTCGTCACCCTGGCCACGGCCGACCAGCCTGACTTCGTCCGCCTCGCGCCGGTCGACCTCGGCCGCCTCACCGACGACATGTTCGACAAGGTGCGCCCGCTGGGCCACCGCACCTGGCTCGTCGACGCCCGCACCGACGCCCGCACCATGGCGGACGCGCAGCGGCTCACGCAGGCCTGGATGCAGCTCGCGGCGAACGCCGTGAAGTTCTCGGGCGATGCCAGCACCATCGCCATCGGCTCGCGCACCACGCCCGACGGTGCACGGGTGCGCCTGTGGGTGCGCGACGAGGGCGTCGGCATCCCCGAGGACGAGATCGGCTCGATCTTCGAGCGGTTCTCCCGCGGCCGGCAGACCGGCGAACGTCGTGACGGCGCGGGCCTCGGCCTCACCATCGTCTCGGCGATCGCCGAGGCGCACGGCGGCGAGGTCACCGTCGACTCCGTCGTCGGGCAGGGGTCGACCTTCAGCGTGGTCGTCCCCGTGCTGCCCGTGCCCGACGCCGACCCCTCCCCCACCGGCACCGTGGAAAGGACCGCCCCGTGAGCCAGATCCTCGTCGCCGAGGACGAGACCCGCATCGCCTCGTTCATCGCCAAGGGCCTGCGCTCCGCCGGCTACGCGAGCACCACCGTCGCCACGGGGCGCGAGGCGTTCGACCTGGCGAGCAGCGGGGAGTTCGACTTGCTCGTGCTCGACCTGGGCCTGCCCGACCAGGACGGTTTCACCGTGCTGCGCCGGCTGCGCGAGGCGAAGGTGACGATGCCCGTCATCATCCTCACCGCGCGGACGTCGGTGACCGACACCGTCGCCGGGCTGGAGGGCGGGGCCGACGACTACATGCCCAAGCCGTTCCGGTTCGAGGAGCTGCTCGCCCGCATCCGGCTGCGCCTGCGGTCCGAGCCTGCCGGCGAGGTGACCGTGCTCAGCCACGGCGACCTGAGCCTCAACCTGCGCACCCGCCGCGCCACCGCGAGCGGGACCGAGGTCGACCTGTCCGCCCGGGAGTTCGCGCTCGCGGAGGCGTTCCTGCGCAACCCCGGCCAGGTGCTCAGCCGCGAGCAGCTGCTGTCCCGGGTCTGGGGGTACGACTTCGACCCCGGGTCGAACGTCGTCGACGTCTACGTGCGCTACCTGCGCAACAAGCTCGGCGCCGAGCGGTTCGTCACCGTGCGCGGCATGGGCTACCGGCTGGCCTGACCCCGGCGCCGTTGCCGGGTGAGCCTCGGTGGGGCGGTCCGGTCTGGCCTGGACGCCGAGGGGCGGCCCGCCCCGCGGGGCGGGCCGCCTCGACGTCCTTGGTCGGTGCGCGCCTGGCGCCGGGTCAGTCCGTCGACTCGGCGGAGACGGGAGACTTCGCCGACGTCGGGGAGACCGGGCTCTTCGCCGACACCGGCGACTTCGCCGACACCGGCGACTTCGCGGAGACCGGGGACTTCGCGGAGACCGGGGACTTCGCGGAGACCGGGGACTTCGCCGACGCCGTCGAGACCGGGGTGACCGCCGACGTCGCGGAGACCGGGCTCGCCGGCGAGTTCGCGCTCTGCGTCGTGGGGGCCGTCCCCGGGCTCGCAGCAGACCCCGGCGTCACCGTGGTGATCGACGTGCCGTTCTGCACGTCCGTCGGCGACGGCGACGCGCTCGGCGCGACCGCGGCGTCCGTGCCCTCGGCCGTCTGGCCCACCGTGACCGCGGAGTCGATCACGTCGTCGTCCGGTGCGGCGAAGGTGCCCTGGGCGGCCGCGAAGCTCGCGCCGAGACCGACCGCACCGAGCGCTCCGGTGACGATCCAGGTGCTGCGTGCCTTCATGATCTGCTCCTTCGGTCGGGTGCGGGCAGTCGTCCGCACCGGGGGCCGGGCGGAGGTCTCTCCGCCCTTGATGAATCTGAGTCTGCGAGTCGTCCGTGAGACCACCAGGAGGTGTTGGTGAGAGGTTTCTCAGGAACGGCCGGTCCTGCGCCCGGCGACGGGCCCGCCGGACGCGAGCTCCTCCGCGAGCGACACCCACGTCGCGGCGAGCTCGTGGTCCGCGGCGCCGACGGCGAGCGAGACGACGACCGCCGCCGCCCGGGCCCGCAGCACCGCAGGGTCCACGACCCTGCCGAACGCGACCAGCCACGCCTCGAGCAGGTGCTCGGCGCCGTCGTACGCTCCCGGGCTGAGCGAGGGCAGCACGGCCAGGTGCCCGACGGCGCACGCGAGGTCGTCGACACGGTGCCCCGGCCCGAGGGTGTCGACGTCGAGCACGGAGCCGACACGGCTCGTGCCCGGGATCAGCAGCAGGTTGGCCGCGTGGAGGTCGCCGTGGGTCGTCACGGTCGGGCCCAGCCCGCGCGCCGCCACGACCCGGCCCACCCGGGCGGCGAGCGCGGCCAGACGGGCGGGGTCGACCGGGTGCACACCCGGCAGGGCCGCGACGTACTCGTCCAGGCGGTCCGCCCAGCCGGGCCGCCGGGGCAGGTCGACGCCGTCGCGCGGCAGCTCGGCGGTGACGCGCAGGATCTCGGCCGGGTCGACGGCCGTGGCCCGCCGGGCCGCGGGCACGGACGCCAGGTGGTCCGCGACCGAGGGGCCGTCGGCCTCGGCGAGCAGGACGACACCGTCGTCCGACCACGCGAGCACGGCGGGCGCGGTGGCCGCGCCGCGCAGCCCTGCGCCGGCGAAGAGGGCGTGCCGGCGCACGAGGTCCTGCACCTTCGACGGCCGCACGACCTTGACGTACACGGTGGCCGGGTCACCGCTGCCCCGGGTCCGCGCCCGGAGCACCGCCCGGCGCAGCGGACGGTACGTGACCGTCTCGAGGTGCTCGACCTCGACCGCCGGGTCGAGGGCACGAAGCCGTTGCGCCACCGCGAACGGGGTGCTCCCGGCCGCCAGGCCCGGCAGCGCGGGGTCGTGCGGGTGCCGCCACACGTGCACGGTCCGGCCGTCCCCGTCGAGGCGGACCACGCCCTGCTCCAGCGTGCCGGCGCGGACCGCCGGGCCGAGCGACCTCGCGGCCGCGCTCGTGGCGAAGAGGTGCTCGGAAGCGGTGCGCCCGCCACGGCTCGCGACGACGTCGTACGCGACCGTCGTCTCCGCGCCCGGGCGGGCGTGCACCTGGTGCACCGCCCACGACTCCAGGCGTGCGCCGTCGGCCGCGAGCGCCGCCGCGAGCAGGTCGCCCGCTCCGTCTCCGGTGAGCACGTCACGCCAGGCGGCGTGGTCCGAGGGCGCGACGCGCGACGGGGCGGGGGGTGCGGCGGGCATGCCCCGACCCCATCGTCCGGCGACGAGCCCCGCATGAGGACCGGATGAGAGTCCTCTCATCTGCCCGGGCCTCCCGGGTCGTCAGACGGTCGCCTCCGCGAGCCCGAGCCACCGCGCCAGGAGGTCCAGCTCCTGGGTGACCGCGTCCGTGACCTCCGGCGCGAAGGGCACGTCCTCGTGGATCGCGTGCACGTGCAGCACGCCCGCCCGGCGGTCGACCTTCGCGTCGACCTTGCCCACGAACGCCTCGCCGTGCAGCACCGGCAGCGCGAAGTACCCCCACCGCCGCTTCGCCGCGGGCTTGTACATCTCCAGGAGGTACTCGAAGTCGAAGACCTGAAGCAGTCGCTCCCGGTCGGTGACGAGCCCGTCGAACGGCGACAGGATCGCGGTGCGGGGCTCGAAGGGGGCACCGAGTCCGTCCAGCGCCTGCGGGTCTGCCTGCCAGACGCCCTCCGCACCCTCGACCTCCACCTCGACCCCCGTCATCGTGACGTAGTCGGCGTCGCCGGGCACCCCCGGGATCCGCGCCCTCGACAACCCCAGCGCGTGGAGCCGCCGTGCGGCCCGCTCGGCCAGCGACTCGGCGTAGGGCACCGGCTCGACGTCGGGGTAGACGCGCTCCGCCAGGTCCCACAGCTTCTCTCGCCCGCGCCGGCCCGCGACCGCTACATCGCCGTACAGGCAGAGCAGCTCGAGCATCTGGCTGACGTTCCGGTGCCCCGTCCAGCCGCTCGACTGCCACGGCCGCACGCTCGTGTCCGGGACCTCCCTGGACGTCAGCGGCCCCTGCTCACCGAGCAGCTCGAGGACGTCGTCACGGAAGGTCGCGTTGTCACGCACCCAGCCACCGCGCCAGTCGTGCTCGGCCCGGTGCGCCATCTCGGCCAGGTACAGGGGCAGGTCGTCCGTCGAGCGCGCCGTGCCCTGGAGCTGGAACAGCATGCGGTCCGCGAGCGCGTCGGCGGCCGCACCCACCCAGTGCGCCCGCCCCATGCGTGACCACGGCACGAGGTCCACCGACGGCGCCACCGCCGCCGTCGGGTCCATCGGCAGGTACGTGAGGTGCCCGGTGACGGCGAGCAGGTCGGTGGGCCGTTCGCCGTCAAGGAGCTGCGCACGCACCGCGAGGCGGCGCGCCTGCGCGCGGGTCAGCCGGAGCGGGGCGGTGCTCACCCCGTCGACGCTAGGCGCAGGGTACGACACCGGTACCGTCCGGGGTGGCACCACGGGCGGACGCGCGCCGCCCGGGCCCGGCGTAGCGTGCCGGGCATGGACGCCCCCACCCCCGACGCAGGCCCCCTGGACCGGCGTCGCCCCCGGGTGTTCCTCGGGGTGGCCCTGGCGGTGGCGGTCGTGGTGGGCACCATCGGCGCGTCGCACTGGCAGGTCGGCGCCCGCCCCCTGGACGCCCTCGGCCTGGCCCTGGCGCTGGCCGGGCCGACGCTCGTCGTGCTCAACCCCCGGCCGCCCGCGGTCGCCGTCCTGGCCGCCGTCGCCGCCGTCGGCGCCTACGTCGGCCTCGGCTACGCGTGGGGGCCCGCCCTCGCGGGTGCGGTCGGGGTGCTCGTGACGGTGATGCTCACCGGCGACGCGCGCCGGGCGCGCGTCGTCGCCTGGTCCGGCGCCGCCCTGTACTGGGGGGTGGTGTGGGGGTTCGCGGCGCTGCGCGACGACGGCCCCCGCCCCGCCGGGCTGCTCGCCGGCGCGGCGTGGAGCGCCGTCGCGCTCCTCGTGGCGGGTGCCGCGCGCGAGCGCGCCGCCCGCGCGGCGGCGGCCCGCGCGGCCCGCGACGAGCGGGAGCGCACCGCGGTCGCCACGGAGCGGCTGCGCATCGCACGCGAGCTCCACGACGTCCTGGCGCACTCGCTGTCCGCGATCAACGTGCAGGCCGGCGTCGGGCTGCACCTGCTCGACCGGGACCCCGGGCAGGCGCGGTCGGCGCTCGCCGCGATCAAGTCCACCAGCCGGGACGCCCTCGACGAGGTGCGGTCCGTGCTCGGCGTCGTGCGCGGCGAGGACGCGGCGGACGGGGCCGGGCCGGAGCGCGAGCCCCGCGCGCCGACCTGGAACCTCGCGGCGCTGCCGCACCTGGCCGAGCCGCTGCGCGCGCGGGGAGTCGACGTGAGCTTCGACGTCGACCCCGCGCTCGAGCCCGAGGGCGCGCTGCCCCCGCACGTGGCGGGCATCGCGTACCGCGTGGTGCAGGAGGCGCTGACCAACGTGGGCCGGCACGCCCCCGCCGCACGCCGCGTCGTGGTGTCCGTACGGCACGACGACGGCACGCTGCACGCCGTCGTGTCCGACGACGGCGGGGCGGCGGACGGTGACGAGCCGACGCCCGGCTACGGGCTGCGAGGCATGCGCGAGCGGGTCGAGGGTGCCGCCGGCCGGCTCGACGCCGGTCCGGGGCAGGGCGCGGCGGGTGACGGGTTCGTCGTCGCGGCGGCCGTGCCCGCCGTCGCGCCGCACCGGCGCCCTGCCGCCGACGGACCGGAGCTCGACCGCCCTGCCCAGGACGGAGGGACGCCGTGATCCGCGTGCTGCTGGCCGACGACCAGGCGCTCGTGCGCGGCGGGTTCCGCGCGCTGCTCGACGCGGAGGACGACATCGAGGTCGTGGCCGAGGCCGCCACCGGCACGGACGCCGTCCGGCTCGCCCTGGAGCACCTGCCCGACGTCGTGCTCATGGACGTGCGGATGCCCGGGCTCGACGGGCTGGAGGCCACCCGCCGCGTCGTCGCCGACCCGCGCGCGGGCGGGGTGCACGTCGTCGTGGTGACGACGTTCGAGCTCGACGAGTACGTGGCGCAGGCGATCCGCGGCGGCGCGTCGGGGTTCCTCGTCAAGGACACGGAACCGGCCGACCTCGTCCGCGCGGTGCGGGTCGCGGCCGCCGGCGACGCGCTGCTCTCCCCCACCGTGACGCGACGGCTGCTGGCCCGGGTGGCCGACGCGACCCGCGACGTCGCTCCACCGCGCGGCCTCGACGACCTCACCGCCCGCGAGCGCGAGGTGCTCGTCGCCGTCGCCGGCGGGCTGTCCAACGACGAGATCGCCCGGAGCCTGTACCTCTCCGAGTCCACGGTCAAGACGCACGTGTCGCGAGTCATGGCCAAGCTCGGCGCGCGGGACCGGGCGCAGCTGGTGGTGACGGCATACGAGGCGGGCGTCGTCCGCCCCGGCTGGACCGCCTGACCCGCACCTCCTCCCCGCCGAGCGACGAGGGGCGGCGGGGTGGAGCCGCGGGGTGGGACAGCACCCCGGGACGACGCGGGTCGGTACGACGGGAGGACGACGCCCGCCCCGGCGGGCGGGACGGTGGACGCAGCGGCCCGCACCGGGCGGGCCACCGCACAAGGAGTCCGAGATGTTCGCGACCGTCACTGCCTTCTCCGCCTCGACGGCCCTCCCGGCCGTCGCCGCGCACCCCGCCGGCTGGGCGGCCGGCGGCGGGCCCAGCTGGTGGATCGTCTTCCCGATCCTGTGGTTCCTGCTGTTCGCCGCGGTCGTCGTCCTCGTCGCGCGCCGCGCCCGCCGGCACGGACCTCCGTGGGCCCGCGCAGGGGCCGGCGGCGTCGACGTGCTCGGCGAGCGGTACGCCCGCGGGGAGATCGACGAGGCCGAGTACCGCCACCGCCTCACCGTGCTGCGCGAGGACCGTCGCTGAGCGCTGCGCGTCCCCGCCGCGACCCCGGCCGTCGTCCGACGGCGGCCGGGGTCGCGGTGCGCGGGCTGTGATCTTCACCCCATCGTTCCGGGCCCGTCGAGCGTCAGGGCAGGTGACAGGTCACAACACGATGACGATCCGGGAGCGAGCCGTGCGGCGGGCTCGCGGGTCGCGCCGGCCCAGTGCACCTTAGGAGTCCGAGATCGCGCCGTCGTGCGCAGGACGACGCCGGCTCTGGGCGTAGAGGGGACAACATGCGCACGGTTCAGCATTCTGGGGGAGGGCACGCACCCTCGTTCCGTGGCGCGCTCGTCGCGCTCGCGACGGTGGGTGCGCTGCTCCTCGCCGGGTGCGCCCCGGCCCACGATCTCGAGCCCGGGGCGGCGCCGGCGGCCTCGTCCCCGGGCCGGTCCGCGTCGCCCGGCTCCGCGACCGCCGCCGCGGGGGTGGACGACGCCGCGCAGGACCGCGCCCAGAAGGACCGCGCCGAGAAGAAGGCGGCCCAGGTGGAGGCCGCCGCGAAGGCCGCGGAGCAGGAGGCGGCCGAGGAGAAGAAGGCCGAGAAGGCCGCCGAGAAGGAGGCCGCCGAGGAAGCCGCGGCGGCGAAGGCGGCCGAGAAGGAGGCGGCGGAGAAGAAGGCCGCCGAGGAGCGCGACCGGATGCTCGAGTACGGCGACTCGGGCAAGCGGGTCACCGCGTTGCAGGAGCGGCTGCAGGAGCTCGGGTACTTCCTCCAGGACGCGGACGGCAGCTTCGGCCCCGCGACGCAGCAGGCGGTCTGGGCGCTGCAGAAGGCGGCCGGGCAGTACCGCGACGGCGTCGTCGGGCCCAAGACGCAGGACGCGCTGGACCGGGGCGTGCGCCCGTCCGCGAAGACGTCGTCGGGCAAGGCGATCGAGATCGACATCGACCGTCAGCTGCTGATGGCGGTCGAGGACGGCAAGGTCACGCGCATCATCAACGCGTCGTCGGGCAACGGCGAGTCCTACGAGGCGAAGGGACGCACCTACCGCGCGTCGACGCCCCGAGGCTCGTACGCCGTCTACATGGAGCGCAACGGCATGCACGAGTCGACGCTCGAGCTCGGCTCGATGTACCGCCCCAAGTACTTCGTGGGCGGCTACGCGGTGCACGGGTCGGGGTCGATCCCGCCCCACCCCGCGTCGCACGGCTGCGTGCGGGTGTCGAACGCCGCGATGAACTGGCTCTGGGACACCTGGGGGCTGCCCAAGGGCACCCCCGTCATCCTCTACTGACGCCGCCCTCTGATCGTTGTGAGCGGGGGGGGGGGGGCCCCCCGGGGGGCCCCGGGGGGCCCAACCCCCCCCCCCCCCCCCCCCCCCCCCCGCCCCCCCCCCCCCCCGCCCACAACGATCAGAGGGCGGTGCCGACCAGGACGGGCTCGGGCTCCAGCTCGATGCCGAAGGCGTCCAGGACGCCGTCGCGGACGGCGCGCGCGAGCGCGACCAGGTCGGCCGCCGTCGCGCCGCCGCGGTTGGTCAGCGCCAGCGTGTGCCGCGTCGACAGGCGCGCCGGGCTGTGCTCGCCCGCGAGCCCGAAGCCCTTGCCGAACCCGGCGTTCTCGATGAGCCAGGCCGCGCTCGTCTTGACCAGCGACTCGTCGACGACGCCGAGGCTCGGCCCGGTCGTGGTCTGCGGGGTGGCCGAGCGCACGGGGAACCGGGGCGCGCCGGAGGGCAGGCTCGCCGCGGCGTCCGCGGGCAGCACCGGGTTGGTGAAGAACGACCCGGCGGACCACCGGTCGTGGTCGGGGGCCGCCGCGCCCCCGACGCCGTCGAGCAGCATGCCCTTGCCGCCGCGCAGCTCGAGCACGGCCTCGCGCACCTCGTCCGACGGCGCACGGCTGCCCACCTCGACGCCGAGGCGCCGCGCGAGCTCGGCGTACCCGACGGGTGCGGAGCGGTTGCCCAGCCGCAGCTGCAGGAGCACCTCGAGCACGACGTACCGGGGCGTCGGGTACCAGGGCGCGCCCTCGCCGCCGCCGGAACGCATGGTCCGCTTGAGCAGGGACGTGCGGTAGCCGAACCCCAGCTCGCTGAGGGGGAACGTGCGCCGGGAGCTCGTGGCGCGGTCCCAGGTGCGCACCGCCGCGACGACGCCGGAGACCTCCTGCCCGTACGCGCCGATGTTCTGCACCGGCGCCGCGCCCACCGTGCCGGGGATGCCGGACAGCGCCTCGACGCCGACCCACTCGTTCGCGACGGCCTCGGCCACGAAGCCGTCCCAGTCCTGGCCGGAGGGCAGCGTGACGCTCGCCCCGCCGCACGCGCCGTCGGTGCCGCAGGAGTCGGTGAGGTCGGCGTCCAGGCCCTGGCGCACGTCGCGCACGACGACGCCGGCGAATCCCTCGTCCGCGACGAGGAGGTTCGAACCGCCGCCGATCACCAGCAGGGGCAGCCCGGCGTCGTCCGCGCCGCGGACGGCGTCGATGAGCTCTGCCTCCGTCCCGGCCTCGACATAGGCGCCGACCGGCCCGCCCACGCGCAGCGTCGTGAGCTCCGCCAGGGAGGGCACGTCGAGGCCCCCCACGGGGGACGGCGCGAGGTCTGCAGGGGTGCTGGGCGCGTGCGAGCTCATTCCTCCAGGGTAGACGTCCGCTGCCCGGCCGCGGTCGTCAGGGGGCGCGCGGCCCCCGCCACCAGCAGCCCGACGGCCACGGGCAGCGCCAGCACGAGCAGCGCGTCCCGGTACCCGGTGTGCTCGGCGAGGAAGCCGATGAGCGCGGGGCCGACGAAGAACGCGGAGTACCCGATGGTCGAGACGACGGAGACCCGCACGGCGGCCTTGGCCGGGTCGTCGGACGCCGCCGACATGCCCAGGGGGAACCCGAGTGCCGCCCCGGCGCCCCAGATGGCGACGCCGACGACGGAGACCCACAGGACCGGCACGAGGGCGAAGATCCCGACCCCGACGAGGGCCGCCACACCGGACAGGCGCAGCACCCGGACGCGGCCGAGCCGGTCGATGAGTGCCGTGCCGGCCAGCCGGGTGACCGTCATGGCCGTCAGGAACACCGCGAGCGCCACGGCCCCGGCGGCGTTCGCGGCCCCGAAGCCGTCGACGACGGCGAGGCTCACCCAGTCGTTCGCGGCGCCCTCCGTGAGCGCCGCGGCCAGCACGACCAGCCCGACGAGCAGGGTCCGCGACTCGCGCCAGGCGGCGAGCGTCTCGCGCGCGGAGTGACCGCTGGGCGGCTCCACCGCCGTCGACGGGTCCTCCCCCACGCCGACGGCGACGCCCGCGAGCTCGCCCTGGCGGCCGCCGGCGTGCGGTGTCGGCTCGAAGAACCGGACGGCCAGGACGACGACGACGAGATCGACGACCATCACCGTGATGACGTGGCCCGGCAGGGACAGCCCGACGTGTGCGGCGAGCGCGCCGAGGCCTGCCCCGGCGACCGTGCCGAGCGAGAACCCGGCGTGGAAGCGCGGCATGATCGACCGGCCCAGGCGCTGCTCGACGACGGCACCCTCCAGGTTCATGGCGGCGTCCCAGACGCCCACGCCCATGCCACCGAGGAAGAGCCCGACGCGCACGAGCACCGGGAGGTCCTGGCCCACCGCGAGCGTGGCCACGGCGAAGCCCACGACACTGAGGGCGGCGAACGAGACGCAGGTGGCGGCGGCGCCGAGACGCGACGCGATCATCCCCGACAGCGGCAGCGCTATCAGCGACCCGATCGCGCCCGTGAGCAGCAGCACGCCCATCTGCGACTCGGTGAAGGCGAGCCCGTCGCGGACGGCGGGGATGCGCGAGGCCCACGTCGACATGCCCACACCGGCGACGACGAAGACCGCGAAGACGGCCCAGGCCGCACGGACGGCGTGGCGCGGCGGAGAGGTGACGGGCCGCGACGGCGGCGTGGGTGCGGTGCTCACCCCATGACGGTCGGGCCTGCGCGACGTCGAGTCAAGTCCTGGATCGAATCGATTCGTCACATCGATTCGAGCGGCCGCTCCGACCCGACGGTAGGCTGACGCCCCGACGACGGCCGACGGGGCCACGCCGACCGGAAGGAGAGCCTGATGGCTCGCCACCCAGGCAGCAAACCGACCCTCGCCCGGGTCGCGGAGCTCGCGGGGGTCTCGGTGTCGACGGCGTCCCTCGCCTTCTCCGGGGCCGGCCCCATCACCGCGGAGACCCGGGACAAGGTGCTGGCCGCCGCGGAGCAGCTCGGCTACTCCGGCCCGAACCCGCTGGGCCGACAGCTGCGCTCCGGCCGCTCCGGCATCGTCGGCGTCGTCATCGGGGACCAGCCTGGCCGCGCGTTCCGCGACCCGGTCGCGGTCAAGGTGCTCGACGGGCTCGTCGACGTGCTCGGCACCCAGGGCCTCGGCGTCCTGCTCATCCCGGGGGTCCAGGGCAGGGGCACGGACGGCGCGCCGCCCACGATCGACCCGCTGCTGGAGACGGCGGCCATGGACGTCGGGGTCCTCGTCTGGGGCGCGCTGGGGGAGGACCCGACGCTCGCGGCCCTGCAGCGGCGCGGCGTCCCCGTCGTCATCGGCGAGGGCAGAGAGGTGCCCGGAGCGCCGCTGGTCGCGCTCGACGACCGGCAGGGCACGGCCCAGGCCGTACGCCACCTGAGCGACCTCGGGCACACCCGCGTCGCCGAGATCACGCTGCCGCTCGGCAACACCGAGCGATCGGGCCCCATCGACACCGAGCGCCTCGCGCAGGCCGACCGCACCCCCACCCGCCACCGCCTCGCCGGGGTCCGCGACGTCCTCGAACCCGTGATTTCGTGGGAGACACCCGCGTCCCTCGTCGAGCACGGCCGGGACGCCGCGACCGAGATCCTCGGCACCTGGGTGCCGGCCAGCGAGCGCCCCACGGCGATCATCGCGCACTCCGACCTGCTCGCCGCCGGCGCCGTCATCGCGGCCCGTGAGCTCGGCCTGCGGGTGCCCGCCGACGTGTCCATCGCAGGCTTCGACGGCATCGACATGCCGTGGCTCTCCCCCGACGTGCTCACCAGCGTCCACCAGCCCCTCCAGGCCAAGGGGGCCGCGCTGGGCCGCGCCGTGCTGGGCGTGCTGGCCGGCGACGAACCGACGGTCACGACGCTCCCGGTCGAGCTGGTGCCCGGGACGACGACGGGCCCGCCGCCCGGGCGCTGACCCGCCCTCGGCGCCGGTCGGCTAGCTGGTCCGCTCCGTGGCTCCGGCGGTGGCGGTGCTGGCGGCGTGGGTCGCGGCGATCTCCAGCCCTCGTTCCCTGCCGCAGAACGCCAGCACCGCCTCCTTGGGTCCGTGCGGCGAGGTGAACCGGACGGTGCCCGCGGGCTCGAAGCCGAAGGCGACCATGCGGGCGACGGCGGCCCGGTTCCGGGCGTCCGGCTCCACGACCAGGCGACGCGTCCCCGGCGCGGCGAGCGCGAAGCCGAGCGCGGCGGGGCCGACCACCGACCAGGGCTCGACGCCGTGGGCGGCGGCCGGCCCGTCACCGCCCTTGAAGAAGTGCAGGCCCAGGTCCCCCTCGCGCACCTCGTACGCGGCGGCGACCGGGTCGTCCTCCGGGTGGTAGAGCTGCACCAGCGCGACCGGCTCACCGTCCCAGCGCAGCAGGTACGCCTCGTGGGTGGGCAGCGCGTCGACGAAGGCGTACGTGGCGCGCAGCTCCTCGCGGTCCAGGTCGGCCAGTCCCCAGAAGCCCGCGTGCCGCGCCGTCACCCACGCGTGCAGCACGTCGAGGTCGCCGTCGGGGTCCACCACGTGCGCCGTGACCTTCCCCGCTCCCGGCAGCTCGCGGCGCCACACCTCCTGCCCGCGCCGGCCGTGCAGGAGCCGGTCGGACGGCGAGGTGCGGGGCGGGGTCGCCCGGTCAGCCGGCGTGCGGTCGGTGGTCGTGCGGTCGGTGGTCGTGGGGCCGGGGGCGGGTGAGGTGGTCATCGGTCCTCCTGCGGGTGCTCGGGACGCAGCCGCGCCCAGTCGGTCTCGATCGCCGTGGTGCGGGCCTGCGCCCACAGCTCGTGCTGGTCCGCGAAATGCGGCGAGCCAGGGTCGCCGCTCGCGCCGAAGGGGACGCCCCACCGGCTCCGGCGTCGGTCGCCGAGGTCCCACACCCAGCGCGCCACCGAACCACGGGAGGCGAGGAACGTCACCCCGGGCACCCCGCCGGTGCAGCGGACCGTGTCGCCGGCGCCACCGAGCGCCACCGCGGGGACGTCCGGCACGACGACGCCCTGCGCGTCGGCGCCCGCGAGCTCGCCGAGCGCGTGCAGCGGGTGCAGCCGGTGCAGGTCTCCCCACGTCGCGGCCGCCCCGGAGAACGGGTCGCCCTCGCCGTCGGGCCCGTCGCCGGTGCGGTCGCCGGTCTCGCGGCGCAGCGAGGCCACGACCTCCGCGAACGCGGCCGCCGCCTCGGCACGCGCGTCGAGCCGGTGCCCGCCGACGACGCGACCGTCGGCGGCGGCGAGGAGGCGCGGCAGGACATCGGACACGCGGGCGGTGACGTCCAGCCAGGGCGCGAAGATCGCCGGGAGCGCCGGATCGGCGTGCAGCGGCGCGAGCGCCGGGTGCGCCGCCATCCGCCGCACCAGCGCGTGCCGCCAGCGGGCGAACACCGCCGCGTCGGTGCTCTCCGCGTCCATCCGGGCGCCGGCCGCCGCCCACGCCCGCAGCCGGTCCGCGAGACGGCCCGCCTCGTCGTCCGGCGCGTCGTCCGGCTCGGCCTCGGCGTCGAGCCAGCCCACCAGCGCCGCGGCGCCGGCGTCCTGCGTGTCGCCCAGGATCCGCTCCTGTGCGCGGGGCGTCGCCCCGCCGGCCGTGCCGCCCGACGCCTGCGCCAGCAGCGCCCGGATGCGGTCGGCGCGGTGCTCGGCGTAGGCGTACCCGAGGTCGGCGGCAGGGTCGCGCGGGCGCTCGTTGGCGTCCACGGCGACGTCGGCGACCTGGACGACGGCGGCGGGCGGGCGCCACGGCGGCGCCACCGCGGGTGCCGGGCGCGGGCGCTCGCGGTCCGCACGGGCGACGTCCGGCACGAGTCCCGCGGTGAGGCTCACCACAGACCCGCCGGAGTCGGCGGCCAGCACCCGGTGCACCGGGTCGACCCAACCGGCGAAGGCCGCGGCGACGTCGTCGGCCGTGACGGCGTGCTGGAGCCGTCGCCACGCCGCGACACCGGCGTCCGCCCTCACGCGCACCGGCCAGCGCACGCTGTGCCGGTCGGTGACCACGGGCCCGCGAGGAGTCTCGGTCCACACCACCGGGACCGGCTCGCCCCCGCGCACGGGCACCAGGTCGGCTCCGGACGCCGTGACCTGCCCCGGCAGGTCCTCGGTGAACAGCTCGACGTGGTGTGCCAGCGCGTTGGTGATGCCCCACGCGGCGGACCCGGCCCGCCCGCTCGTCTGGCCGAAGTGCGGCACGCCCGGTACGCCGGGGAAGGCCAGGCCCAGCACGTCGAACGCGCCGTCGGGCCCCGTGCACGCGAGCCGCACCTGCTGGTAGACGCCCGGCAGCTCGAGCAGCCGGTGCGGGTCGCCGGCCAGCAGCGGGAGCCCCGACGCGGTCCGCGAGCCGTGCAGCGCCCAGGCGTTGGACCCGGACGACGGCCCGCCGTCTGCCCCCAGCAGCCCGAGGGCCCGCGCGTCGTCACCGAGCGTGCGCAGCGCGTGCTCACGCCAGAGCAGGTGCGCGAACCCGCTGAACAGCACGTGGTTGAGCAGGAACACCCCGACCGGCATCCATTCGGGCCACGCGTCGTCGTCGGGCAGCGGCGCACCCCCGAGCGCGCCCCGGAGGCGGTCGATCTCGGGGGCGTCGCTGCCGCCCGAGGCAAGCCCGGCGCGCACCCCGGCCGCGTGAGCGGCCACCCACCGGCGCTCGGCCGGCGGCAGCGCGTCCCAGACCCGCAGCACGGTGTCCCGCAGCCGCACGCGCACGGCGAACCGGTCCCACGCCAGCCCGGCCGCGCCGAACCGGGCCGCGAACCGGCCCTCGACCTGCCACCGGGCGACCAGGACCTGCCAGCCCCGGTCCAGGCCCGCCGCATAGCCCTGCCCGAAGGACACGTCGAGCTCGGTGACGCCCCGCACGTGCGGCACGCCCCACGCGTCGCGGAACAGCTCGAACCGGCTCCCCGTCGCGCCTCCCGGGACGCCGTCCGCGGCACGGGCACCGGTACCGGGCGTCACGACCAGGCGCCGTCCGCCACCGGGTTCGCCATCGACCCCGCGTACAGCAGCGAGGCCGACTGGTCGGCGAGGTCCACCATCTGCAGGGTGTTGCGCAGCTGCAGCCGGTTGAGGCACGAGTGCGCGAACCGCGGCGCGCGCAGGTCGACGCCCGCGCCGACGCCGGGGTGCTCGTCGCGGTGCCGGTCCAGCGTCGCCCGCACCGTCGCCCAGAACCGGTCCTCGGCCAGGACGCCGTCCACGGCGAGGATACCGGCGAGGTGCCGCAGCACCCCGTCGAACACGTCGGTGAAGACGGCGAGCGCCTGCTCGTCGTCGTCGACGGTCGTGCCGATCCGCGCCACCTGCGGCGGCAGCCCCGCGCCGCCCGACAGGACGGACACCTCCTCGCCGACGTCCTTCATGAGCGCGCGGCGCACCACACCGTCGCGCAGCACCAGGACGAGGTTCTCCCCGTGCGGCATGAAGGCGAGCCGGTGCGCGAGCAGGCAGTGCACCACCGGGTACAGGTAGGCGTCGAGGTACGCCTGCAACCAGCGCTGCGGCTCCACGCCCGACGCCCGCACGAGCGACGTGACCAGCGCCGTCCCCGCGGCGTCGCGGTGCAGCAGGGCGGCCATGGTGACGAGCCGTTCGCCCGGTCCCGTGCGCGGCAGCGGGGACTCGCGCCACAGTGCGGCGAGCATCTTGCGGTGCGCGCTGGGGCGCGCGGTGCGGTGGTAGACGTCGCCGGTGTAGCCGACCGAGGCCACCTCCCGCAGGATCCGGAAGCCGGCGGCGCCCAGCGTCGGGTCGGAGTCCACGACGTCGGCCACCCAGTCGTTGATCGCGGGCGTGGCCCGCATGTACGCCGGGGAGAGCCCCCGCAGGAACCCCATGTTCTGGATGGCCAGCGCCGTCTTGACGTAGTGCCGTCCCGGCCGCGTGCGGTTGAACAAGGTGCGGATCGACTGCTGGGGCTGGTACTCGTCGGCTCCCGGGCCGAGGGGCACGAGATCGTCGCGCGCGACGTCCGCCGCGAACGTGATCGGCACCCGGTGCTGCCACTGCCAGGGGTGCACGGGCAGGTAGAGGTAGTCCGCCCGGTCCAGTCCGCGCGCGGCGAGCCGGTCGCCGAAGGCCGCCCGCTCGGCGCCGCTCAGCTCCGCGTCGTACAGACGGCGCTCGGACTGGTCGGCCGCGAGCGCCAGGTGCGTGTGCTCGCGCCGGGCGGCGAGCCACATCAGGCGCAGGCGCTGCCCGCGCTCCGGGGCGTAGGCGCGGTAGTCGTCGAGGGAGAAGCCGATCCGCCCGTTGTTGGCCACGAAGCCCGGGTGCCCCTCGGTCATCGCCGCCTCGGTCTCCTGGAAGGCGTCGGCGCGACGTCGCGCGTCGTCGTCCGCTTCGTCGTCCGCTTCGTCGTCCGTGTCGTGGGCGGCGGGCGCCGGAGCGAGCGTGGCCACGAGGGCCGGGACCTGCGGCGAGCCGCCGGCGAGCTCGCGCTCCCGCTTGGCGCACGCTGCCGCGAGCGTGGCCGAGAGCTCCTCGAGATAGGTGGCGACCAGGTCGTCGGGGATCGACAGCAACGGCTGCAGCTCGACGACCAGCTCGAGCACGTCGACCGGGAGCTCGGCCCGGCCCGCCGTGCGGGTGATCGACGCCGGGTCCACCACCCAGTGCTCGAGCGCGAACGTGCGCGCCGCGAACCGGTACGTGACACCGTCGAGGGCGAGGGCGTACCCGGTCGGCCGGCTCGCGCCCCCTGCCCCGCCGCCCCACCCCTGATCGTTGTGAGCGGGGGGGGGGGGCGGGGGGGGGGGGGGGGCGGGGGCGGGGGGCCCCCCCCCCCCCCCCCCCCCCCGCCCACAACGATCAGGGGTGGGGCGGAACAGCCGCTCGTGGGCCAGCTCGCCGAGCACCTTGGCGGCCAGGTGCCGGTGCGCGGCCTCGGCCAGGTCGGGGCGCAGGTGCGGTGCGGCGTCGACGCCCGGGCCCAGCGGGGACGCCGCGAAGTCCTCGCGCGTGCAGACGCTCAGCGCCGCGCGCTTGGTGTGCCCGCCGTCGGTGACGTCGACGTGGCGCAGCACGCGGAACCCGGCCGCCGCGTTCTTGGCGGCGACGGCACGGTTCGCGACGTCGGGCTCGACGACCACCCGCGCGGCCCCGCGGCCCGCGGGGCGCGGGGCCAGGCAGAACTCCACGACGGCGCGCATCACCGCGTCGGTGAGGCCGCGCGTGCGGTGGGCCCGGTCGAGGGGCGGCGGCGCGACCAGCAGGTGCATCCCGAGGTCGCCGGGCACCGGCTCGTGCACGCCGGCGAGCGGCCCGTGCGCCGGGTCGTAGGTCTCGACGTAGAAGGTGGGTGCGCCGTCGACGCACCCGAGCCACGCATCCTGGTGCGCGTCGGCGACGACGACGGTGAGGTAGTCACGCACCTCTGCCGCACCCAGGTGTCCCATCCGCCAGAACACCGACGCCGGGTGGGCCAGCCAGGCGTGCACGGTGGCGGCGTCGCGGGCCGGGTCGACCGGCTCCAGCGTGAGGACGCCGACGCGCGGCGCCTGCGACGCGAACGCCGGGTGCGGGACGGCGGGCACGTCCGCCGTCGCGGTCGCCGCGGTCGTCTCGGTCGCCGCGGTCATCGCGCTGCCTCCGTGTCTCGAGGGGTGGTCGACGCGGCGGGAACGCCGCCGGGCAGACCGAAGGTCTGGAAGACGATCCGCTCCTCGACCGGGTACGGCTCCCGGCCGGTCACCCGGGCGAGGATCACGGAGTTGCGCCAGGGCGCGAACCCCAGGTCCGGCGCCGTGACGCCGTGGGTGTGCACCTCGGTGCCGGACGCGTGCAGCCGCCCGGCGTCGTCCACGGTGTAGTCGCGGGCGACGTCCAGGCGGCCCAGCTCGTCGAGCCGAGCCAGTCCCGGCGCCAGGAAGCCCGGCACACCGGAGCCGTACCCGGTCGCGGCGACGACGGCGCGCGTACGGTGCACCGCGACCGTGCCCAGCTGGCCGTGGCGCAGCGTGAGCTCGAGCTCCCCCTGACCCTCGGCGACGCGCGCCGCGACGACCTCCGTGTCGGTCAGGAGCGTCGTCGGGACCTCCCGCCCGAGGGCGGTGCGACGGTAGAGCGTGTCGTAGATGTCGTCGACGAGGTCGGCGCTGATGCCCTTGAACAGGCCCCGCTGCTCGCGACCGAGCAGCTCGCGCAGGTCCGTCGGCAGCGACCGGTAGTGGTCGGTGTACTCCGGCGACGTCATCTCGAGCGTGAGCTTCGTGTACTCCATGGGGAAGAACCGGGGCGAGCGGGTCACCCAGTCCACGCGGTACGTATCGAGGCCCGCGCCCTCGAGGAGGTCGCGGTACACCTCGGCGGCCGACTGGCCCGACCCGACGACCGTCACGGCGCCCGAGGCCGTCAGCGCGTCGCGGTGCGCGAGGTAGTCCGCGCTGTGGACCACCGGGCCGGCGCCGGCGTCCTGCCCGGCCGCCTCGGCGAGGCCCGCCAGCGGCGCGGGCAGCCGCGGCGTCGTCCCGGTGCCGAGGACGACGTGCCGCGCCCGGTACGTCCGGGTGCGCGTGGACGCCGCCGGGTCGGTGACCTCGGCGACCACGGCCAGGTCGTCGGAGCCGGGGACCCGGTCCACCCGGACCACCCGGTGCCCCCAGCGCAGCGACGGGAGCATGCCCGCGACCCAGCGGCAGTACTGGTCGTACTCGGACCGCAGCGGGTAGAACGACTCGCGGATGTAGAAGGGGTAGAGCCGCCCGGTGGCCTTGAGGAACGCGAGGAACGAGTACGGCGAGGTGGGGTCCGCCATCGTCACCAGGTCGGCGAGGAACGGCACCTGGATCGTGGCGCCGTCGAGCATCATGCCCGGGTGCCAGGAGAACCCTGCCCGCTGGTCGAGGAACAGCGCGTCGACGTCGTCCAGCGGGGCCGAGAGCGCGGCAAGCCCCAGGTTGAACGGCCCGATGCCGACGCCGATCACGTCGTAGGTGCGGGTCATCGGGCGACCTCCTGCGAGAGCAGCTCCTGGCCCGCGAGCAGGCCGTGCGCGGCGGACCGCACGAGCTCGAGCACGGCGCGGACGTCGCCGGGCGTGGCGTCCGGGTTGAGCAGCGTGAGCTTGAGGCAGGGCCGCCCGTCGAGCACCGTCTTGGCGACGAGCGCGCGGCCGGAGTCGAACAGCACGCGGCGCACCTGCGGCACGAGGGCGTCGGCGCGCGCGTCGTCCAGGCCGTCGGGCTGGAAGCGGAACAGGACGGTGGACAGGTCGGTGGGTGCCAGGAGGCGCAGCTCCTCGTCGGCGGCGAGGTCGGCGTGCACGGCGGCCGCGAGATCGCACACGGCGTCGACCAGCTCGCCGATCCCGGCGGCGCCGACGGCGCGCAGCGTCGCCCACAGCTTGAGCGCGTCGAACCGGCGTGTCGTCTGCAGCGACTTGTCGACGAGGTTGAGGTCCGGGTTGGGCACCCCGGCCTCCTGCGCGGGGTTGAGGTAGTCGGCGTTCCAGGTGGTGCGCGCCAGGTCGGCGCGGTCCCGGACGAGCAGGGCGCTCGACGACACCGGCTGGAAGAAGGTCTTGTGGAAGTCGATCGTGACGCTGCGGGCCCGCTCGATCCCGGCCAGCAGGTGCCGGCGGCGCGACGAGACCAGCAGCCCGCCGCCGTACGCGGCGTCCACGTGCAGCCAGGCGCCAGCGGCGTCGCACAGGTCGGCGACCGGCTCCAGCGGGTCGACGCAGCCCCGGTCGGTGGTGCCCGCGGTCGCGACGACGGCCATGACCACGTCGCCTGCCCGCGCGGTGCTCACCAGCGAGGCGGCGAGCGCCTCGGGGTCCATCCGTCCGTCCGTGTCGACGCCGACGGCCACCACGGCGTCGTCGTCGAGCCCCAGGAGCAGCGCCGCCCGGGCGACGCTGAAGTGGCTCGACGCGGTGGTGAGCACCCGCAGCCGCGCGAGGCGCTCCTGGCGCGCGTGCCCGCGCAGCCGGGCGCCGTGGGCGTCGGTCAGGGCGCGCTCACGCGCCAGGTGGAGCGCCTGCAGGTTCGACTGCGTGCCACCGGAGGTGAAGACGCCGTCGCCGGAGGCGAACCCGACCCGGCCGGCCGCCCACTCGACGAGCCGCTGCTCCATGAGCGTGGCCACGGTGGACTGGTCGTACGTGTCGACCGAGGTGTTGATCGCGGCGAGCATCGCCTCCGCCCCGACAGCGGCCAGGGCGACGGGGCAGTTGAGGTGCGCCGCGTACGCCGGGTGGTGGAACCAGACCGCGTGCGGCGCGAACAGGTCGGACGTCTCGCGCAGTGCGTCCGCGGTGCCCACGGGGAGCCCGTCCAGGTCGACGGCGTCGACGAGGCCCTGGAGCTCGGGGCGGCTCGCCCCGGAGAACGGCTGCTCGACCGCCGCGATCCTGGCCGCGAGGTCGTCGGCGACGTCGTGCACGAGGTCGGCGTACCGTGCCGCGGTCGCGCCTCGCAGCAGCACGTCGCCCGTCGGCGTCGGTCCCGGGACGCTCCCGAGGAACCGGGGACGGGGTGCGGTCGTCGTGCTGTCGACGGACAGGGGGCTCAACATCGATATGACTCCTCGGGACGCGGACGCGCGGACTAAGGCCAGGCTTGCCTTAGTGAGCATTACCTAAGCACGACAGGTCGGCGGCGTCCAACGGGCGGCCTACGCCGTTCCACGGAACGGACCTGCGGAAACTAGTGACACAAGTTCCAGCGTCTGGGAAAGTTGTCGTCATGGGCGGCGGAACCGTCCGCCGCCTCCGCCTGCGGAGGGGTGTCATGACTGGCGCGTTCGTGCGGAGGACCTGGATGCGAGTGACGACGGCGACCATCGCCGCGAGCGCGGTCGTCGTACCGATGGGTGCGGCGAGCGCGACTCAGGAGGCGCACGACGGCGCGGGCGGCGCACCGCCGTCGGGCGCGAGGATCACCGCCACCCACTGGGAAGGGATCGGCGACCTGCGCCAGGGAGAGTGGGAGAACCTGCGACCCGGCGCAGGAGGGACGCTCGGCATCCGCCACCGCGGCGGCGAGATCACCGAGTACACCGACCCGTTCGGCGACGGCACCGCCGTCGCCTACGAGACCGGGACCTGGACCTCACCCGTGGTCGAGCCCGGCTACGCCGTCGACGAGTCCGTCACCTCGTGGAACGCCACGACGCCGACGGGCACCTGGGTCGAGGTCGAGTTCCGCGGGCGCAAAGCCGACGGCGCCTGGACCAAGTGGTTCGTCATGGGACGCTGGGCCTCCGGGGACGACTTCCAGCCCGACGACGGCGCGGTGGGCGACATCCACCGCACGTCGGTGAACGGCCAGTCCGACGAGGACGCAGCCCTGTACACCGACACGTTCGTCGCCCGGACCGGGCATGAACCGGAGGCGTTCCAGACCCGGGTCACGCTGTACCGGCCGCAGGGCACCCGGACCACGCCGCGGCTCGAGGGCGTGACGACCATGACCAACGAGTACCTGCCGTCGTCGCGGTACACCGGGACGAGCGAGTTCACGCTGGGCCGGCACGTCGAGGTGGACGTCCCCGGCTTCTCGCAGAACATCCACCGGGGCGAGTACCCGGAGTTCGGCGGGGGCGGCCAGGTCTGGTGCTCGCCGACGTCGACGTCGATGGTGCAGTACTCCTACGGCCCGCGGTTCGAGGTGCCCCGGTCCGAGCTGGCCGGGATCGAGGCGCCGCAAGGCGACCCGCAGGTGGACTACGCCGCGATGAACGCCTGGGACTACGCCTACGAGGGCGCGGGCAACTGGCCGTTCAACACCGCCTACGTGCACCGGTTCGGTATGGAGTCGTTCGTCACGCGGCTGCGGTCGCTGGCGGAGGCCGAGAAGCTCGTCGCCGCCGGCGTCCCGCTGGTCATGTCGGTGAACTTCTCGAAGGACGAGATGCCGGAGGCCGGGTACGGCACCGACGGCCACCTGCTCGTGCTCGTCGGGTTCACCGCCGACGGCGACCCCATCATCAACGACCCTAACAAGCCGAGCAACGACGCCGTGCGCAACGTGTACACGCGGGAGAACTTCGAGCGGGTGTGGCAGACGTCGACCGACGGGCTGACGTACGTCATCCACCCGCACCACGTGAAGCTCCCGCGCACCCCGGCGGGTGCCACCCCCAACTGGTGACCCCTCCCGCGAGATAGAGAGGTCCCAGGGCCGAGATAGAGAGGCCCCACAGCCGAGATAGATGACCTCTCTATCTCGTGCCGGGGACCTCTCTATCTCGGCGGGGTGGGGTCTCTATCTCGCGGTCAGTGGGGGCGGACGGGGGCGGTGGGGTCGGAGACGAAGGTCGCCGACTCGTAGCCCCGGGCGCTCACGGTGACGGCGACGGAGATCTCCGCCCCGCGGTCGCGGCCGGTCAGGTGGTACCGCCGGCCGTCCGCGCCGCGGACGGGCTCACCGTCCCGCAGCCACTGCACGCGCGTGCGCAGGTGCCGCGAGTCGGGCAGGTACTCCCCCACGTCGGCGCGCAGCACCTTGCCGATCTGGGCCCTGCCCCGGATGCTCGGCCCCTCGACGTCGGTGACGACGGGGTCGTGCACGGTGAGCTCGGCGGTGCGGGCGAAGACCTGCCGGTGCGCGTACCAGAGCTGCACGTAGTGGTCCTGCCCCCGCACGTCGGTCCGGTCGCCAGGACCCGAGCCGTCGAACGTCACGGCACGGTAGTAGTCCGCCGGCACGTCGTCGTCGGAGACCACGTACGTCTGGTCGGCGCCGATCGTGTACTCGATGGGCGTGACCGGCTGCACCGGGATGCCCGGGTACGGGTCGTACGCGGCCGCCTCGGGGTACGCCCGGCCGTAGACCGAGGCGTCCTGCGTGCCCGTGACCGTCACGGTCTTGCCGGTGGCGGGTACGACGACGGGGCGTTCGGCCGGGTTGTGGACCCACACCAGCGAGCCTGCCCACCACACGCCGAGCCAGTCGCCCGTGACCTGGGCGACGACGAACTTGTGCCCCGACGTGACGCGCGCGCTGATGTCGCTGGCGTGCGTGGTGCCCGCGGCCCCGTCGGGCTTCCAGCCCGGGTCGCGCGCGTAGGGCGCGTCGAGCGACGGCTCGGAGTAGGCGAGGACGAAGTTCGTGTCCGCGCCCTCGACGCAGTCGCCGGAGCCCGGCGACGCCTGCTCGCACCCGGTGATCGGGTTGGTGTTCTCGTCGTCACCGGCCACGACCTCGACGACGTCGCCCGCCTGGACGTCCGTCGTCGGGTCCAGGCCCGCGCCGATGGGCGCCCCCAGCAGCTCGAAGTAGTGGTCCCAGTCCCAGTAGGGGCCCGGGTCCCAGTGCACGTTCTTCGTGTACCCGGGCAGGATCCCCGGCACCTGGTCGTGGCCGATGACGTGCGCCCGGTCCAGGGGGACGTCGTGCTCGTGCGCGAGGTACCGCACCAGCTCCGCCGACGACTGGTACAGCGCCTCGGTGTACCAGCCCGCCGTGCCCGCCCAGCCCTCGTGCTCCAGCCCGATGGAGTGCATGTTCACGTACCAGTTGCCCGCGTGCCAGCCGACGTCGGCGGGCTCGAGGTGGTTCGCCACGTGGCCGTCGCTCGAGCGCAGCGTGTAGTTCCACGCCAGGTAGCTCGGGTCCTGGACGAGCCTCACCGTGCCGTCGTAGCTGGTCTCGGTGTCGTGGATGAGGATGTACTCGATCGACGGGCCGCCCGCGCCGGTGCGGTCGGCCTGGTCGTGGTTGCCGTAGTTCCCGGTGTCGTCCGGCAGGTCCGGGCTGCCCTTCTCGTATGGGGCGGGCAGCCACTCGCAGCCCAGGCTCCGGGGGCAGTGGGTCGCGGGGTCGCTGTCCTCACCGGCCCGGGCACCGAGGGCTGCGACCTCGGGACGCGCCGCGAGCGCGACGGTGCCGCCGTCGTCCGTGCTGCGCTCCTGGCCCTGACGCAGGGTGGTGTAGACGCGCTCGGCGAAGCCGGGCACGTCGCTCATGCGAGCCACCGCCGCCCCCCAGTCCTCGAGGTCCGCGTCGGTGCCGAGGCCCGCGGCCTCCTGGTAGAACGCGAGCAGTGCGGCACCGCCGCAGATGTTGGCGCCGGCGTCCGACTTCAGGCGGGGCTCGTCGAGGCCGGTGAGGGCGGCGGCCCGGGCGACCTCGCTCACGGGCTCGCGCCCCGGCTCGCCCTTGCCGGCGCCGTCGGGCGCCGCCTCGGGGGCGTGGTCGAGCAGGTTGAAGACGCCGTAGCCGCCGTCCGTGCTGGGCACGCCGGCGTGCTGGTCCCAGCGGGACTCCAGGTAGGACACGGCCTTGAGCAGGTCGGCGGGGACTCCGGTGGCCTCGCTCGCGGCGGCGAACGCCGCCTGCCGGTCGGGGGCCGCGACGACGTCGTCGCAGCTGATCCCGTCCGCGGGTGGGGAGGAAGGCCCGGCACCGGCGACGAGCGCGGGTGTCGCGACCAGGGGAACAAGCAGCCCGGCCACGGCCAGGGCGGTGGTGCGTCGTCGTACGGATCTCACGGGGAGTGCTCCTCTCGATGACGGTGTGCGCACCCGGAGGCAGACGAGTGCTCCGCGTACACGGTCATCGAACCGTGAAATCCACTTTCATGGGAAGTGGAATCGAGAAATTCTCCGTCAGAGACGGACGGTGGCCTGCGCGCGCCCCAGGACCTTGACGTCCTCGTGCGTCACCGTCAGGTCGACGCGCACCGTGCCCGCGTCGGCGTCGACCGCGCCGATCGTGGCGCTCACCTCGACGGTGGCGGACCCCGCCACGGGGACCGGGACAGGCTTGGTGAACCGTGTCTGGTAGGCCACGACGGCCCCCGGGTCGCCCGCCCAGTCGGACACGACGCCGACGACGGAGCCCATGGTGAGCATGCCGTGCGCGATGACGCCCGGCAGCCCCACGGCGGTCGCGAACGACTCGTCCCAGTGGATCGGGTTGAAGTCCCCGCTCGCACCCGCGTACCGCACCAGGCGGGACCGGTCGAGCTCCACGGTGCGCGTGCCGACGACGTCGCCCACGGCGAGGTCGGCGAGCACCGGGCGAAGGCGGGCGGTGTCGGCCATCAGGAGCCCTCCCCGCGGATCACGAGGCTGGACGAGACGGACGCCACGGGCTCGCTGCCGCCGTCGGTCAGCGCCGCGATCTCGCAGCGCGTGGTCACCATGGCGATGCCGGCACGCTGCGTGACCGAGTCGACATGGAGCACGGTGACCAGCTCGTCGCCGGCGACGATCGCCCGGTGGTGCACGAACTTCTCGTCGGCGTGCACCACGCGCGAGAAGTCCACGCCGGCGTCCGGGTCCTGGACGTACTGCGCCTCGGCGCGCTGCGCCACGACGACGGCGAACGTCGGCGGGGCGACCAGGTCGGGATAGCCGAGACCCCGCGCCACCACGAGATCGTGGTGGGCGGGGTCGTCGGCACCGACGGCAGAGGCGAACTCGCGGATCTTCTCGCGCCCCACGCTGTAGGGAGCCGTGGCCGGGTACTCGCGGCCTGCGAAGTCAGCGTTCGCCACGTCGGTGCGGTGCTCTGCGAACGAACCGGTCAGCGCGTCTCGCGGTGCGACGTGTGCTTGCCGCAGCGCGGGCAGAACTTCGCCAGCTCGAGACGGTCCGGGTCGTTACGCCGGTTCTTCTTGGTGATGTAGTTCCGCTCCTTGCAGTCCACGCAGGCGAGCGTGATCTTCGGGCGGACGTCCGCGCTCTTGGAAGCCATGGTGTGTCACCTCTCGCGCCCCCGGAAGGCGCCACGTGCGTCAAGGAACATGCGGTTCGACGCCGGCCGTCGAACCGTGTGGATGGTAGCGAGGGCGGGGCTCGAACCCGCGACCTCACGATTATGAGTCGTGCGCTCTGACCAGCTGAGCTACCCCGCCGCGCGTGACAGAACGCGGGACCACCCGTCCGACAACCGGTGGACGGTCCCGCGTTGTATCACAGAGCCCCGAAAGGGAATCGAACCCTTGACCTTCTCCTTACCATGGAGACGCTCTGCCGACTGAGCTATCGGGGCAGCGGGGAAGACTTTACACGGCTTCCGTCGCCGGGCGAAATCCGCTGGATCGCACCCGACGGCGACGTGCGCCGCCCTCCCCTGAGCACCGGACGGGGCACCACCCATGGGCGATGCCCCGTCCGGCTGTGGTGGCAGGTGAGGGATTCGAACCCCCGAAGGCTGAGCCGTCTGATTTACAGTCAGATCCCTTTGGCCGCTCGGGCAACCTGCCGTGCACGGCCGCGGACGGCCCTGCGGGTAGAACCATAACGCCCCGGAGCGCCGAGCAGGAAATCCAGCCCACGTGGCACCCGTCACGGGTGCCACGGCGCGCCGTCAGCCCCAGCCGAACACCTGCGTCCAGACGGCGTCCGCGTGCCCGACACCGATCTCCTTCAGGCCGCAGTTGAGGATGTTCGCGCGGTGTCCCGGCGAGTCCATCCACGCGGCGACGACCTCGGCGGCGGTGCGCTGCCCCCGGGCGATGTTCTCCGCCCCGGGAGTCGGGTAACCCTGCGCCTCGATCCGGTCCCACGGCGAACGCCCGTCCAGGCTCGTGTGGTCGAAGTACCCCTCGGCGAGCATGTCCTCGCTGTGGAGCTGCCCCGCGGCGGTGAGCCGGTCGTCGACGGTCACGGGCCCGCACCCGGCGGCGGCCCGCTCGGCGTTGGTCGCCTCGACGACTGCGACGCCCTCGGCCGAGATCGCACCCGGACCAGCCGGCTGCGTGGCGGACGCGCCGGCCTTCGGCGTCGACCCCGCCGCCGAGGTCGTCTCGCGCCCCGGGTCTGCCTCCGCGTCCGCCGCAGGCTCGGGTTCAGGCTCCATCGGCGGCTCGGACGCGGCGTCCTCGGAGACCGACGGCGCAGGCTCATCCTCCGGCGTCTCGGTGGCGTCGGTGTCCTGGGCCCCGTCCTCGCCGCCCGGGCCGTCGGCTCCATCGTCGGGGTCCGGGGCGTCCGACACGTCGACCGGGCCGACGGCACTGTCCACGACGTCGGCGTCGCGCTCGTCGCCGGCCAGCGTGCGCGAGCTGCGGTCCTCGAGCTGCGCCCGCTCCGCCAGCAGCCGCTGCGGGTCCGCGCCCTGCCAGGGCAGGGCGGCCACGACCGGCCCGAACGGTCCCACGTGCTCCGGCCGGAGGTCTCCGGTGACGGTCGCGAGCGTGAGCCCGAGCGGCGGGCCGAGCAGCAGGGCCACCGCGACGCCCCCGACCACCGGGACTCGTGGTGCGGAGCGCATGTGGCGTGCGAACGGCCGAGGCCGTCCGTCCCGCGCCGCTGTCGTCGAGGCGGGACCTGCGCGGTGTCGGGGTGTGCGCTGCGAGGACATCCTCGGACGATACCCACTGCGGAGTCCCTTTGTCCCCGTTCGCCCCTTTCCTCGGGCTGCCCCGCTCCCGGGGTCCGGGGCGGCCCGCAGCCCCGGGCACCCGCCCAGAGGCCCGTGCACGCACTACGGTGGTGCCCAGGTCCTGACCCCGAGCTGAAGGAGCGCACCGTGGCCGACTCGTCGTTCGACATCGTGAGCAAGGTGGATCGCCAGGAGGTCGACAACGCCCTCAACCAGGCCGCCAAGGAGATCTCCCAGCGCTACGACTTCAGGAACGTCGGCGCCTCGATCACCTGGAGCGGAGAGTCGATCCTCATGGTCGCCAACTCCGCCGAGCGGGTGACCGCGATCCTCGACGTCTTCCAGACCAAGCTCATCCGGCGCGGCGTCTCGCTCAAGGCGATCGACACCGGCGAGGGCGAGCCGCAGCCGTCGGGCAAGGAGTACCGGCTCGGGGCCACCCTCAAGGAAGGGCTGTCCAGCGAGGAGGCCAAGAAGATCACCAAGATCATCCGCGACGAGGGACCCAAGGGCGCCAAGACGCAGATCACCGGTGACGAGGTGCGCGTGAGCAGCAAGTCCCGGGACGACCTGCAGTCGGTCATCGCCCTCCTCAAGGGCGCCGACCTCGACGTCGCGCTGCAGTTCACGAACTACCGGTGACCACCGCGGGGCCGCTGCCGCGCCTGGTCGCGACGGACCTCGACGGCACACTGTTGACGAGCGGCGGCACGGTGTCCGACCGCACCCGCCGCGCGCTCGCCGCCGCCGAGGCCGCGGGGGTCGAGGTCGTGTTCGTCACGGCTCGCCCGCCGCGCTGGCTCGACACCCTGTCCCGCTACGTGGGCGGGCACGGCCGCGTGATCTGCCTCGGGGGGGCGGCCGTGTGGGACCTGGACGGCGGGAGCGCCCTGGAGGTGCACGGATTCGCCGCCGACGACGTCCAGGACCTGATCAAGGCGCTCCGGCAGGCCGTGCCCGGCGTCGCGCTCGCGGTGGAGCTCGTCTCCGGCCCGTTCTTCGACCCCGCGTTCCCCGAGGGCGAGCCGGACCTCCCGGCCGGCCTGCGGGCGCGCCCCGTCGAGGACGCGCTGGCCGCCGCCGGTGCGGGGACCGTGACCAAGCTGCTCGCCGTGCGGCCGGACACCCCGGCCCAGGGCTTCGGGGTGGTGCAGCAGGGTCACGTCGAGGACGCCGCCCAGGACGCGTTCTTCCACCAGGTGCGGTCCGCCGTCACCGGGCGTGCCGAGCTGCACTACTCGGGGGCGGCGGGGCTCGCCGAGCTCCTCGCGCCCGGCGTCACGAAGGACGTGGCCCTCGCCCGGTGGTGCGACCGGCTCGACATCGACGCGCGGGACGTGTGGGCGTTCGGCGACATGCCCAACGACCTACCCATGCTGCGGTGGGCGGGGCGGGGCCATGCCGTCGCGAACGCCCACCCCGACGTGCTCGCCTGCGCCGACGCCGTCGTGGGCGCCAACGACCGCGACGGCGTCGCCGCGGCGCTCGAGCAGGCGCTCCGGTCCGCTCGCGCGCCGCTGGCCGGCCTCAGCGGCCCGTCGGCCGCGACGGCCCCTCAGTCCTCGGTGGTACCGCCCGCCTGACGGTTCTCGTCGCGGCGCTCCACCGCGGCGAGCTCCGCGCGCAGGGCCTGCACCTCGGCAGTCAGCAGCGTCACCTGGACGCGGCTCGCCGGCAGGTCCCCCATCCCCCCGATCGACGCGCCGGTGCCCCCACCGTCGTCGCCGACCTCCCGGTCCGGCGACGCCACGACCTGCTCGACCAGCCACGACGCCAGCGTCGCCGTGACGACGCCCAGCAGCGCGATCCCCCCGAGCATGAGGCCGACCGCGATGACGCGTCCCACTCCGGTCACGGGAGCCATGTCGCCGTAGCCGACCGTCGTGATGGTGACCATCACCCACCAGAACCCGTCCCCGAGGTTGTCGATGCTCGCCCCGGGCGCACCACGTTCCGCCTGCGTGACGGTGAGCGCACCCACCAGCACGAGCAGCGCCGTACCCGTCGCGGCGAACCGCACCACCTTGCCGCGCAAGCGCAACGCGTTCAGGCGCCCGAGCCGGGCCACCACCGAGATGAGCAGCAGCGGCCGGAGCACCGGCAGCACCACGACGGCCAGCTCGAGGAGGTGCCGGCGCACGTACGTCCTCGGGTGCGGGGCGAGGCGGACCCGCACCACGTAGTCCACGACGAAGACCAGCCACGTGAGGACGAGCACCGCCGTGCACGCCGACCGCACGTCCGCGGAGACGTCCGGCCGGGCCACCGGCACCGCGTAGGCCACCAGGAACAGCAGCGCCATGGCCGTGAGCGGTCGTTCCGTCGCCGCCTGCCAGCGGCGCAGGCGCGCCCTGGCGGCGTCCGGGTGCGCGGGCGGCTCGGACGACGGCGTCCCGGCGGGGTCGGCCGGGACCGCGGGGCCTACGGGACCTGCGGGATCGCGGGACATCGCCGGTCAGCCTGCCAGAACCGGTGCGCACGTGCCCGCCGGGACGGCAGCGGCCGCGGGGACGGCAGCGGCCGCGGGGACGGTCGCGACGGCGCGGCCGGCGGGATCAGTAGCGGGTGATGCCGCCCGGGCCGAAGCCTGTGCCGCCGGCCATCTTCTCGAGGCGCGAGATACGCTCCGACATCGGCGGGTGGGTGGCGAACAGCTTGGCCATGCCCGCGCCGCGGAACGGGTTGGCGAGCATGAGGTGCGAGACGTTCTCCAGCTCCCGGGTCTGCGGCAGCGGGGCCTTGGCGGTACCGGACTCCAGCTTGCGCAGCGCCGACGCGAGCGCCATCGGGTCGCCGGTGAGCTTCGCCCCGTCCTCGTCCGCGTCGTACTCACGTGTGCGGGAGATCGCCATCTGGATCAGCATCGCCGCGAACGGCGCCAGGATGGCCAGCGCGAGCGCGGCCAGCGGGTTGCCGCCCTCGCGGCGGTCCCCACCGCCGAAGAAGAGCAGGAACTGCGCCAGCGACGTGATCACGCCCGCCATCGCGGACGCGACCGACGACGTGAGGATGTCCCGGTTGTAGACGTGCATGAGCTCGTGCCCGAGCACCCCGCGCAGCTCCCGCTCGTCGAGCAGGCGCAGGATCCCCTCCGTGCAGCACACCGCGGCGTTCTTGGGGTTGCGACCCGTCGCGAACGCGTTCGGCGCCTGGGTGGGCGAGATGTACAGCCGCGGCATCGGCTGACGGGCCGCGGTGGACAGCTCGCGCACGATGCGGTGCATCTCCGGCGCCTCGAGCTCCGTCACCGGGTACGCGTGCATCGCGCGGATGGCGATCTTGTCGGAGTTCCAGTAGCTGACGAACGTGGTGATCAGACCGATCGCCACGAACACGAACAGCATGGACTGGCTGCCGCGGAAGAACAGCGCCCACAGACCGAGGACGACGGCCCACATGCCGCCGAACAGCGCCGCCGTCTTGAGACCGTTGAAATGCTGGTGGCCCATGTGTGGTGCCGTCTCCCTCCGTGCGCCCTGCCGGTGCAGGGGTGCACCGACAGGATCCCACCGGGGGAACGCTCCGCGGGCGGGCGAGGTTCCCGCCCACCCGCGGACGTCAGGAGTCCGAGCGCCCCTTGGCGATGTCGAGCATCTCCTCGCGCGGCACGACCTTGATGCGCTCGCGACCGTGCGGCTCGCCGAGGGCCTGCTCGTGAGCGTCGAGCTTCTCGAAGTCGGCCCACTCGACCACGTCGACGCCGCGGTCGGCGAGGAAGTCCAGGACCGCCTGGGGGTCGCCGTGGTCGGCGGAGCGCCCGCCGGCCAGGTCGCCGGTGCTGACGTCGCCGCCGTCGCCCACGCCGGTGACGTCCTCGACGAGGTGGCGGATCGTCTCCGACGCGTCCGACTTGGTGTGCCCGATGAGGCCCACGGGCCCGCGCTTGATCCAGCCCGTGGCGTAGACGCCCGGCAGGTGCTCGCCGTCCAGGTCGACGACGCGCCCCTCACGGTTGGAGATGACGCCCTTGAGCTCGTCGAAGGGAATCTCCGCCAGCGGGGAGCCGAAGTAGCCGACGGCGCGGTAGACGGCCTGGACGGGGAAGTCGTGGAGCTCGCCGGTGCCCTTGACGGTCCCGTCGCCCTGCAGCGCGGTGCGTTCGGTGCGCAGGCCGGTGACCTTGCCGTCGGTGCCCACGATCTCGACCGGGGCGTGCAGGAAGTGCAGGTGCAGGCGACGCGAGGCCTTCTGCGTGGACGGCTCGACGAGCGTCCAGTCGGTGAGGGTCTTGACGACCTGCTTGGTCTGGTTCGACGACTCGATCGCCGACATCGAGCCCTCGTCGAAGTCGTAGTCCTCCGGGTAGACGACGATGTCGACGTCCTTCACGTGGCCCAGCTCGCGCAGCTCGAGCGGCGAGAACTTCACCTGGGCCGGGCCGCGGCGCGCGAAGACGTGCACGTCGGTCACGGGCGACGTCTTGAGCGTGTCGTAGACGTTCGACGGGATCTCGGTGGGCAGCAGGTCGTCCGCGTGCTTGGCCAGGACGCGGGCGACGTCGAGCGCCACGTTCCCCGCACCGAGGACGGCGACCTCCTTGGCCTCCAGCGGCCAGGTGCGCGGCACGTCGGGGTGCCCGTCGTACCAGGAGACGAAGTCGGCGGCGCCGTAGGAGCCGTCCAGGTCGATGCCCGGGATCGGCAGGGCGGCGTCCCGGATCGAGCCGGTCGAGAAGATCACCGCGTCGTAGAACTGGCGCAGGTCGTCCAGCTTGAGGTCGACGCCGTAGTCCACGTTGGCCAGCAGGCGGACGTCACCGCGCGCCAGGACGCGGTGCAGGGCGACGATGATCTGCTTGATCCGCGGGTGGTCCGGCGCGACGCCGTAGCGCACGAGGCCGAACGGCGCGGGCAGACGTTCGAAGAGATCGATGCTCACGTCGAGGTCGGTCTTCGACAGGATGTCCGCGGCGTAGATGCCGGCGGGACCTGCGCCGACGATGGCGACGCGCAGAGGTCGGGTGCTGCTCACGACGAGATACGCCTTCCGGATAGGGACTCGTGACGTTCGATTCTAGGAGGACTCTCCTGACTCGCAGGTGAGGGTTACCTCACCTTCCAGGGTCCACCCTTACCTAGGGTGACACAATCGTCTCATTCCACGAACGAACCGTCTCGCATCTCGGGACCGCTGGTCATCTCGCGGAACAGACGAGGACCTTGTCGCCCCGCGCCCCTCCCCGGGTCAGGCTCCTGCCACCTCCCGGACGGCCCGGGCGACGTCGTCGCCCACCGCCCCGCCGGTCGCGCGCAGCGGCCGGTACGCGGGCACCACCGTCACGGAGGTCGCGCCATCGCTGACTCGCAGGGCCGCCGTCCCGCGCGAGCCGTACACGGCCCGCGCCTCCTGCGCCCCGCCGTGGACCCGGCGCACCGACCAGCGGGGCGCATCCTCACGGCGTACCCACAGCTCCACCTCGCCGGGCACGAGCGCCAGGGCCGCCGGACTGCCCCCGGTCGCGGCGATGCCCCGCACCGGGGCGCCGGCCGCCTGCGCCTCGTCGCGCGTCTCGCCGGTCGTGAACACGGGGATCACCGGCACTCCGGGCCGGCGCCGGGCGACGTGCGCCGCCACCGACCGCGCCCGCCGCACGATCACCGCGAGCGTCACCACGATGATCAGCGCCACCACCAGGACCGCGATCCACACCGTGGCGCTCTCGAGCCCGTCGCGCCGGGTCATGACCACCAGCCGCGCGACGGAGACCACGAAGAAGAGGACGAGCACGGTGGTGAAGAGCGTGCGGCGGGCGCCGGCGTTCATACGGTCTCCTGACGGACGACGGGGTGGGGCGACACCATGATGAGGGCCGGATCGGATCGCGCCGCTCCGTGCGGCTCTCCGTGCGTGCCTGAGGTGTCGTGCACGCACCGAGGGGCGGTCCGGGAGTCCCGGACCGCCCCTCGAAGCACCGGCACGAAGGCCGGCGCGAGCTGACCGACGTCAGCCGCGGATGCCCTGCGCGAGCTGCGCGTCCGCGTC